>NZ_JALGBZ010000002.1 GCF_023757625.1 Halomonas sp. S3-1-1 | reverse complement strand
TCACGGCGACCACTTCCGTGGCCACGCCCTGCTCCTTCAGGCGCACCGCCTCTTCCACGGCGATCTCGCAGAAGGGGTTCATGGCCATCTTGACGTTGGTGAGATCCACGTCCGAATGGTCCGCCTTGACGCGAATTTTCACGTTGTAATCGATGACGCGTTTGACCGCGACTAATACTTTCATGGTTTCCTCGCTCGGCTGATAAGAAGCCCAAACTCTGGCTTAATTAACTCGGCGGCCAGTGCATTGTGGCGATGGCTAATGCCGCCTGGCTCTAAAAATGAAAAAAAGGCCTGCTCGATACGACATTCATTCAAGCGTTTGACAGACGGGTATTTGCATCAATGTGCCACAGCTTGTCTACGCCCTACAACGTCGAGCCGCTAAAATGCCGTCTAGAGCTAATATAGCGCTTTTGAAACAATAAATCCGGCGCCCAGGCAAGGCTAAAACGTCTGTCGAGGCGCCACAAATGATCGGCAGACCATCGTCGTGATGACCCGAGACCGGTATTATGCCTATCATGGGGTATAACCAGAAGCAAACGACCGTTTAGTATTAAGTCCGTGTTTTTATAAGCCACGGTACTAACGAGAATAAGGAGAGACCAGTGGAAAACGCAGAGCGCGATGTCATGGAAATGGACGTTGTCATCGTTGGTGCGGGGCCCTCTGGCCTGGCGGCGGCGTGTCGCCTGATGCAGCAAGCCAACGAAGCCGAGCAGGAACTGAGCGTGTGCGTCGTAGAGAAGGGCTCCGAAGTCGGCGCCCATATTCTATCCGGTGCGGTGCTGGAGCCGCGCGCCCTAAATGAGCTATTCCCGGACTGGCAAGAGCGCGGTGCCCCGCTCAACACGCCGGCCACCCGCGACGATCTTTACCTGTTGAAGGATAGTGAGAACGCCCGCAAGCTGCCCCACGCGCTGGTGCCCAAAAGCATGCACAACACTGGCGGCGACCAGACGCGCTACGTGATTAGCGCGGGCAATCTTTGCCGGTGGCTCGCCGAGCAGGCCGAGGCACTCGGCGTCGAAATCTTCCCAGGCTTTGCCGCTCAGGAAGTGATTATCGAGGATGGCGCGGTGCGCGGCATTCTCATCGGCGACATGGGCGTTGCCGCCGACGGCACGCCCAAGGATGGCCACATGCCGGGCATGGAGCTGCGGGCCAAATATACCCTCTTCGCCGAGGGCTCGCGCGGGCACCTGGGCAAGCGCCTGATCCGCGAGTTCTCCCTCGACGAAGGCCGCGACCCCCAGCACTATGGTATCGGCTTGAAGGAGCTTTGGGACGTACCCGCCGAGCAGCACGAGCCGGGGCTGGTGGTTCACGGCTCCGGCTGGCCGCTTCAAAACGATACCCACGGCGGCTGGTTTCTTTACCACGCAGAAAACCAGCAGGTCGTGGTCGGCCTGATCATGGATTTGGGCTACAAGAATCCGTGGCTCTCGCCCTTCGATGAATTCCAGCGCATGAAGCACCACCCGGTGCTGCGCCAGTATCTCGAAGGCGGCAAGCGCGTCGCTTACGGTGCGCGCGCCATCACCAAGGGCGGCTACAACTGCCTGCCGAAAATGACCTTTCCCGGCGGACTTTTGATCGGCTGCGACGCCGGCACGCTGAACTTTGCCAAGATCAAGGGCATCCATACCGCGATGAAGTCCGGACTGGTGGCCGCCGAGAGCGTGTTCGAGGCGATCAAGTCAGGTGACGAAGGCGGCGCGGAGCTTTCAAGCTTCACCGAGAAGTGGGAGTCGAGCTGGGCTTTTGAAGAGCTCAAGGAGAACGCGAGCTTTGGCCCGGCAATGCACAAGTACGGCAACGTCGGGGGCGGCGCGTTCAACTTCGTCAATCAGCTCGTTGGCAACAAGCTGCCAACGCTACACGATACCACCACCGACCACGGCGCGTTAAAGCCCGCCGATGAGTTCGAGAAGATCGACTACCCCAAACCCGACGGCAAGCTCTCGTTCGATAAGCCCTCATCGGTGTTTCTGTCCAACACCAACCATGAAGAGGACCAGCCCTGCCACCTGAAGCTGACCGACCCATCGATTCCCATCGAGCACAACCTGCCCAAATACGCCGAGCCTGCCCAGCGCTACTGCCCGGCCGGGGTGTACGAAGTGGTGGAAGACGATCAGGGTAAACCGCGCTTTCAGATCAACTTCCAGAACTGCGTGCACTGCAAGACCTGCGACATCAAGGATCCGGCCCAGAACATTACCTGGGTGGCCCCGGAGGGCGGCGGCGGGCCGAACTATCCCAACATGTAGCCCCTACTACCCCAACATGCAGCCCCTTTGCATGAATGAGCTCGGCCTCTCGAGGCCGAGCCTTCTCAAACCGCATTCTCAAACCGCAAGGCCCGCCGATCAGGCGGGCCTTGCGGTTTCCAGCAGCGTAATCGGCGCGCGCCGGGCAATCAGCCGTCGCCGCCCGGCCTGCGCAAAGCGCACGTCGATCACCGGATCCTGAGGGTTACCCTCTACCGCGGCGACTTCCCCTTCGCCAAACACCTCGTGCATCAGCCGCTGCCCGGGATAGAACTCGCCATCTACTTGTGCCGGCGCGACGCTTGCAGGCGCCGTGGTCAAGGGGATGTCCTCACGACCCAGACGCGTGAGATAGCGCTCGATCAGGGTCGTCGACTCGACACTTAGCGCCGCCGACGGCGGGGACGGTGCCAAAAGCGCCTTTGCCACCTGCACGCCGTCGTGCCAGCGGCTTTCGGCAATGAAGCGGCTGGGGCGATGGGCGCCTGCGTCATTGAGAAGCAAAAGCCGCTCCTGAGCCCGGGTGATCGCCACGTAAAAAAGCCGGCGCTCTTCTTCCAGTCGCGCATCGGAAAGCGGGTTATCGCGGCTGTAGTGAGGGAAATCCTCTTCATTGATGCCGGCGACCACGACCAGCGGCCACTCCAGCCCCTTCGCCCCGTGCACGGTACTGATCAGCAAGCCGCCGGCCTGGTTTTCCACCGGGCGCTCCAGAAGCTCGATGAAGGCGTCCGGATCTTGCACGCTTTGTGCCTGCTCGATCAGCACGTCCAGAAGGCGCACGTCCTCCTCGCCCTTGTCGCGGCGCGCGGCGGCGCGCTTAAGCGTTTTTTCCGCCTCGATGGTCGTCACCACGTGCTGTAAAAGCTTCGCCGGCGGCCAGGCACTGAGCGTCGGCAAATCGCACAGCAGCGCCCAGCGCTTTTTCAACGTGCGCTGCTGGATCGGCTTGAGCGAGGCCAGAAGCGGGTCGCTGCGCTCGGGAAAGACCTGGGTCTCGGCCAGCCGGTGCGCCAGGCGGCTCAGGCGCTCTCGCGCCACGAAGGGCGTGGGCTGAGCGAGCAGCAGCATGAGATGATTGGGATCCTTTAACAGCGCCGGGCGCCGCGAAAGCTTGAGATACCCGGCCAGCGCCTGCACCAACGGTAGACGGAACACGAAACGGTCCTCGCGGGCCAGGCGGAACGGGATGCCCGCCTGCAACAGCGCCAACTGAAACGGCACTGACAGCGCCCAGCTGCGTACCAAAAGGCTCACCTCGTCCAGCGCTCTGTTCGACGCCTGCCACTGACCGAGCGCCTCAAGCAGCAGCCGATTGCCCTGGCCGGCCTCGATGCGGGTATCGACGTTCCCCGGTGCGGCCAAGCAGAGCTGGTCCGGGCGGCGAGCGTTTTGCGAGATCGCGTGATTGGCCGTCAGCGCCAGCGCGTGGCCGTGACGAAAGGTAGTCGAGAGCGGATAGTCGGTGGCCGCGCCAAAGGTCGCGGTGAAGTCGTCGAGCATGGTGTCCGGCCGGGCGCCGCGCCACTCGTAGATACACTGGTTGGCATCACCCACCGCCATCACGCTCGCCGTGTTACCTGCCAGCAACTTCAAAAGCCGCTGCTGAGCGGTATTGATGTCCTGATACTCGTCGATGATAACGTGATCGAGAAAGCCCTCGACGCGGGCGCGAATAGCTGCGTCTCCCTCCAGCGCCTTCAGCGGGCGATAGAGCAAATCCGCGTAGGTCGTTAGCGCGTGATCCTTTAACAGCCGCTCGGCCTCGACAAACGCGTCGGGGAAGTAGTCGCTCTCCTGCTCGAGCCCCAGCCGCTCGAAAAGTATTTGTGGGGTGCAGAGATCCGCCTTCACCAGCCCGCAAAAGTGCGCCAGCGTTTCGAGACGGTCGGCGTCGAGCGCGGTTTCGCGCCGCTCGGGCTGATCCGCCAGGACGTTGAGGCTTGCCTGACGCAGCAGCCGTTCGAGCTGCCACTCCGCCGATAGAAGCTGACGTGGCTCCAGCGCCCCCCAGCGGCACAGACTCTGAGTGAGCCGGTGCCCCAGCGAGTGAAACGTGCGAACGTCGGGAAGAGGCTGGCCGGCGGGCGCCATGCTCGCCAGGCGGCGCTGAAAATCCTCTCGCGCGGAGCGGTTGAACATCAGCACCAGAATACGCTTGGGGGACACGCCGCGCTCCAGCAGGCGCAGCACGCGGGCGGCCATCGTGGTGGTCTTGCCCGCCCCGGCCACCGCTGCTACCCGGGCATGGCCGTCTGCGTGTTCGATGACCGCGCGCTGTTCCGGCGTCAGCTTCACGGCGTCTCGCGGGCGCGGTCGTCGCCGCCAAGCTCGCCAAGCGGGTAGCGCGTGCCGGCGCTCTCAAGACACAGCCGCGCCCCACCAGGGTGCTCTTCGAGTACTGCCTCGTCGATCAGCCGGTAGAAAACGTTGCGATGAAGCCTGGCTGCCAAGCCAAAGCGCACCGGTATTTCCGGCATGAGCTCGCCATCAGGGGCTTCGGTGAGCGTCATCGGGTGGGTTTCATCGAGGCGCACGACGTCGTCGAACTGGGTGGTAAACCACCAGGCGCCCTCGTTGAAATCCGCCTCGACGATCACGAACGGTAGATCCTTGACCGTGACCCGCCAGCGTTCGGCCGGCGTGACCAGGCAAATACCCTCGTCGAAGCGGCGCAAAAGCGAGGCCAGAAGGTGCGGAATTTCCGGGCGACCAAAGGGCTCGCCTTCGTGTCGCCAGCGCCCGTCGGCGTCGATGACGATATCGATATCGCCGCTGAGCGCCGGATGCCACTGATCCACCGGCGGGATAGTGGCCGAGTCCGGGCGGTGGGTGAGCAGTCGATCGATGTTCATAAGGGTCTCCCGACGGGGCCAGCGCAGTCAGGGCTCACACGAGCCCGGCCTGGGCCAGCGCCTGCTGGACGCGGGGCGGCGCATCGGGAACGGCGCCGCGAAAGAGACGGTAGAAGTTGGCCGTGGTCTGCATGGCGACTTCGTCGACGCTGATACCCCGCTCGGCGGCGATGCACTCCGCGACCTCCACCACCCAAGCGGGCTCGTTGGGTTTACCGCGGTGAGGCACCGGGGCGAGATACGGGCTATCGGTTTCGATCAAAAGCCGGTCCAGCGGCAGCACCCTGGCAAGCTCGCGAAGCGACTTCGCGCTTGCAAAGGTGACGATACCGGAAAGCGAGATGTAGAAGCCAAGGCGGATTGCCTCGCGCGCCATCTCGATATCTTCGGTGAAGCAGTGCAGCACCCCGGCGACGTTGGGGTCGGTATGCTCGCGCAGAAGCGCCAGGGTATCCTCTTTGGCCTCGCGGGTATGCACGACCACCGGAAGCTCGAGCTCGGTGGCGGCGATCAGGTGGCGCTTGAAGCGCTCGTGCTGTACCTCGACGCTTACGCGATCGCGGTAGTGATAATCGAGCCCGGTTTCACCGATCGCCACCGCCCCGAACTGCTCCGCGGCCTCGTTGATCGTCTGGACTCCGGGTTCGTGCTCAATGCTGGCCAGCGGATGAAGCCCCGCGGAGATCGCCACGTCCTGATGGCGGCGCGCAAGCGCGGCAAGACCGGGCATATCGTCGAGCGTGACCGCGATCGCCAGAAACTGGCTCACGCGGGCGGCGCGCGCCGCCGCCAGGGCAGCATCGACATCGCCGTCGTGGGTGTGTTCGGAAAGACGATCCAGATGGCAGTGCGAGTCAACAAACATTAAAGCCTCGGGTAAAACGGCACATTGGGTGCGAAGGTGTGGCTTGTTAGCTAGAGCGTAAAGGAGGCCGGCGCGTTATCGAGCTGGCCGGCGAGCAGGGTTTCGATCTTGTCGCGCACCGCGTAGTCCTGAAGGCCAAAATGCACGCCGATACCCGCCATGCGCCGCCCGCTGATACCGGCCGGCGAGACCCATACCACCGTGCCGGTCACGCTCAACCGCTCGCTTTCACCGGGCAGCGTGATCAGCAGGTGTACCACCTGCCCGAGGCGATAGAAGGTTTCGACGGGGACGAACATACCGCCGCGCTCAAGATACGGCATGTAGGCCGAGAGCAGCGTAGGAATATCCGGCACCGTTAGCGAAAGAGCTTTTTGAGCGGTCATCGACACCTCGTGCAGTGGCATTAATCGGGTGATCGGCTTGGCAGCGGTCAGGAGCGCAAAAGCGCCGACCAGCGCACCAGCCACGCCTCGAGCACCAGCTGAGGGTTGGGGTTGGTGCCCATCGACAGCAGCCGGCGCTGCTCGCGCGCGTAATCCAGCAGGCGAAACCAGTCCTGAACGCGGGCATTCTTGACCGCCTGGCGGTAAAGCGGCTCCAGATCTGGATTGTGTAGCGCCGTGGTCTGGCCGGTCAGGCCGAGTCGGATGAGATCCTCGAGCCAGGCGATACCGTACCATAATATGGCGTCGATCATCTGGCGGTCCAGCCGCGCCGCCTCGGAGACCGGCTCCGCGCCGCGCACCAGCTGCTCGAAGCTATCGTGAATCTGGTGGCGCAGCGCACGCTCGTCCGGGGCGGCAAGCTCGATGGCCAACAGCGGCAGCCCCCCGGAAACCTGCCACCAGAAAAGCGCCTCGTCGCTGCCCAGGTGCTCGGTTAGAAAGCCCTGACACTGCTCGAAGGGAACGCTCGGCAGCGACCACTGCTGGCAGCGCGAGCGTATGGTGGGCAGCATGCGCGAGGGCACGTCTGACAGCAGGATAAAGAGCGTCTGCTCGCCGGGCTCCTCAAGGCTTTTGAGCAGCGCGTTAGCGGCGGCGCTGTTCATCGCCTCCGCCGGGCTGATCACGATCACCCGGTAGCCGCCCTGCTGGGCGGTCTGGTGAACGAAGCGATTGACCTCACGAATCGGGTCGATCCGAATCTGACGCTTGCCCTCTTCGAGGCTAATACGCATCAAATCCGGATGATAGCCCGAAGCGAGCATGCTGCAGCTGTGGCAGTGGCCGCAGGCCTGCTCACCGGGATTCAGACACAGCGTACGCGCCACCAGCGCATCGGCAAGCTGCTGTTTGCCAAGCCCGCGGGCGCCGCTGAGCAGCAGCGCGTGGGGCATGCGCCCCTCGCGTGAGAGCCGCAGAAACTGTTGCCAAATCCCGCGGTGCCAAGGCAGAAGATCCGCTAAGGCCATGCCGCCACCCGCCCTTCGAGCGCCTGCGTCAGGGCGGCTTGCACCTCATCGAGCGGCTTCTGCGCATCGATCAGGGCAAAGCGCTCTGGGTCGGCTGCGGCGCGCGCCTGATAAGCATCGCGCACGGCGCTGAAAAAGGCCCCCTGCTCGCGCTCGAAGCGATCCGGCTCGGTATTGCTGGCCTGTCGCCGGCCTTCCAGGCGCGCCTTCGCCGCCTCCGGCGGCATATCAAGCAGCAGGGTTAGATCCGGCGCGAGCCCCTTTTGCACGAAGCGCTCGAGAGTTTCGATGCGCGCGGGATCGATGCCGCGCCCACCGCCCTGATAGGCGAAGGTGGCGTCGGTAAAGCGGTCGCACACCACCCAAGCCCCACGAGCCAATGCCGGCTCGATCTTCTCGGCCAAATGCTGGGCGCGAGCGGCGAACATCAGCAAAAGCTCTGCGTCGCTGTCGAGCGGCTCATCAAACGTGGTGGCCAGCAGCAGCTCGCGGATCGACTCCGCCCGCGGGGTGCCGCCGGGTTCGCGGGTCGTGATGACCTCCAGCCCTTGCGCTCGAAGCCACTGCGCCACGAAGGCGACGTTGGTGGACTTGCCCACCCCTTCGCCCCCTTCCAGGGTAATAAAGCGACCGCGCTGGGTCATTGACACCTCGTAAAACCGTGAGCGGCGCCGGCATCCGCCGGCACCGCTTTACTGATTGCGTATGTAGCGATTGACGGCGTTGTTATGCTCGCGCAGCGTGCGCGAAAAGTGGTGTGTGCCGTCGCCTTTGGAAACGAAATAGAGCGTCTCGCCGGGCAGCGGGTCGACCGCGGCCTCGAGCGACGCCCAGCCGGGCATCGCGATGGGCGTAGGCGGCATGCCGTCGATCACGTAAGTATTATAGGGCGTGGCTTCGCGCAAGTCCGCGTAGGTGATGCGCCCATCGTAGCGCTCGCCCATGCCGTAGATCACCGTGGGGTCGGTTTGCAGGCGCATGCCCTGCTCCATGCGCCGCTTGAACACGCCCGCGATTTCACGACGCTCTTCCGGCGCCCCGGTTTCACGCTCGATGAGCGAGGCCATGATCAGCGCCTCGTAGGGCGACTCGATGGTGAGATCGTCGGCGCGGTTTTCCCAGGCCTCACTGAGCATCTGCTCCATCCGCTCGAGCGCCTGGCGAAGAATGTCCACGTCGCTCATCCCCAAGTGATAGCGGTAGGTATCCGGGAAGAACCAGCCTTCCGGGTAGGTACCTTCGCGGCCCAGCAGCGCCATCACCTCATCATCGCTCATGCCGGTGGTCCGGTTATCGAGCTTTTCGGCGCGGTCCAGACGTTCGCGCATCTGGCGAAACGTCCACCCTTCGGGCACGGTTAGCGCGTAGGTCACCACGTCGTTACTGCCCAGCAGCGCCATGACCTCGCGCGCGCTCATGTCCGGGGTGATGCGGTACTCGCCAACCCGAAGCCTTGGCACCTCGTCGGGCGCGATGCGCGCCAGCAGGCGAAACGCCCAGCTATCGTCGACCACACCCTGGGCGTCGAGATCGGCGATCGCCTGGTTGAACCCGGTGCCGGGGGCCACGTAGTAGAGCGTTGGCTCATCCAGCGCCACCGGCGCGTCGAGCCGGCTTTGCCAGTACACATAGCCGCCGACTAGGGCCGCACCAACGAGCAGCGCCAGTACCAACAGCGCCCCCAGCAGTCGTTTCACCATCTCACTCGCTGCCTCTTGTCAAAATGAATCCGGGTAGCCCAACAGGCGATGCGCCTCACGTTGAAGGCCTGCCGTCGTTAGCGGCCAGCGCGCAAGCGCGCCACCATCGGCGTCGACCAGAGTATGAACCGGCCAGAGCCCCTGGACGGAGTTGCCGACCCATAGCGCCTCGACGCCCAAAAGCGCACGAGCGTCGATCTCGGCAATGTCGACATGGCCCTGCTCGATCAGCGCATCGCGAAGCGTTCCGGCCACGCCGCACTGCTCGAGCGCCGGTGTAAAAACCCGCCCCCGGTCGCGCCAGAACACGTTCATGCTGACCGCCTCGACCACCAACCCCTGGGTATCGAGCAACAGCCCTTCGTGAACGTTTGGATCACGCCACTCCTGGCGCGCCAGCACGTTCTCGAGCCGGCTTAGGTGCTTGATACCCGAAAGTTTGGGCTGGTGGCCAAGGCGCAGTTCGCAAAGACGCACGCAGGCGCCCTGGCGCCAGCGCTCGACCGGCGCGGTAAAGGGGCGGTAGCTCACTAGCAGCCGCGGCTCGGGCACCTCGGGCGCCCGGTAGCCCTGGCCGCCGCTGCCCCGGGTTACGATCAGCTTGAGCACCTCGAGCCCGCGCGCCGGGTCTGGTGTAAAGCTCGCCTCCAGCGCGTCGAACGAAGGCATGGGAATGTCGAGCGTTTGGCAGCCGCGGGCCAGGCGCTTGACGTGGCAGGACCATAAAAGCGGCTGACCCGCGCGCATCAGCACCGTCTCGAATAGCCCGTCGCCAAACGCGAGCCCGCGGTCGTCGCCGGGTACGTGGCAGGCATCGGGCATCGGCGTTTACACCCGCGTAAACAACAGCGAGCCATTGGTGCCGCCAAATCCAAAGGAGTTGGAAAGCGTGGTGTCGATTCGCATCTCGCGCGCCGTATGCGGCACGTAGTCGAGATTACAGCCCGGCTGCGGGTTGTCCAGGTTGATAGTCGGCGGCGCGATTTGATCGCGAATCGCCAAAATACTGAAGACCGCCTCGACCGCGCCCGCCGCGCCGAGCAGGTGACCGATCATCGACTTGGTCGAGCTCACCGCAACGTTTTTGGCACCCTCGCCAATGACGCGCTCGATAGCCCGGCTTTCGGCGAGATCGCCCGCCGCGGTCGAGGTGCCGTGGGCGTTGATGTAGTCGACCTTTTCCGGGTCGATACCGGCATCCTTGATGGCGTTGCTCATGGCGAGCGCCGCCCCGCGGCCATCTTCCGGCGGCGCGGTCATGTGAAAGGCGTCGTCGCTCATGCCAAAGCCGGAAAGCTCGGCGTAGATGTTCGCCCCGCGCGCTTTAGCGTGCTCGTACTCTTCGAGCACCAGCACGCCGGCACCGTCGGAGAGCACGAAACCGTCGCGGTCGGCATCCCAGGGGCGGCTGGCCGCCTGCGGGTCATCGTTACGCGTGGAGAGCGCACGCGCCGCGGAAAAGCCGCCAAGTCCCAGCGGCGTAGTCGCCATTTCGGCGCCGCCACAAATCATTACGTCGGCATCACCGTAGGCGATGGTGCGCGCGCTGTAGCCGATGTTGTGCGTGCCGCTGGTGCAGGCCGTGGTGATCGCGATGTTCGGGCCCTTGAAGCCGTGCTGGATCGCCATGTTGCCGGAGATCATGTTGATGATCGAGCCGGGCACGAAAAACGGCGACACGCGCCGCGCACCGCCTTTGTTGAGCGCGTTATGGTTATGCTCAATCATCGGCAGCCCGCCGATGCCCGAGCCGATCGCTACGCCAATACGTGCCGCGTTCTCTTCGGTGCACTCGATCCCGGCATCGCTGATCGCCTGCCCACCCGCGGCCATGCCGTACTGGATGAACAGATCCATCTTGCGAGCGTCTTTGGGATTGAGATACTCGCCGATATCGAAATCCTTCACCGACCCGCCAAAGCGGGTGTTGAAACTGCTGGCATCGAAATGCTCGATCGGCGCAATGCCGCTTTTGCCCGCCACGATATTGGCCCACGACTGCTCGACCGTATTGCCCACTGGCGTGACCAGGCCAAGCCCGGTTACCACTACCCTTCTACGCGCCATCAGCTTTCCTCCCGGCATCCTTGGTACAAGACCCAAACGGCCTGCTGTCAAAATTTCGCCTAGTATACCGGAGATTGGCCAACGAATTCACTCAAGTGCAGACACAAAAAAAGCCGCCCCGGGCGGGGCGGCTCTTTTTTCTCCAGACATCGACTGCTTGTCTGGACGATCGCGTCGATCAGCCCTTACTGATGGGCGTTGACGTAGTCGATCGCTTCCTGAACCGTAGTGATCTTTTCGGCTTCTTCGTCAGGAATTTCGGTGTCGAATTCCTCTTCCAGCGCCATAACGAGCTCTACGGTGTCAAGCGAATCAGCGCCCAGGTCTTCGGTGAACGAAGAGCTATTCTGGATATCCTCTTCCTTGACGTTCAGGCGCTCGGCCACGACTTTTTTAACGCGCTCTTCAATGGTACTCATCAACGTACTCCAGTCATTCACAGTTAGCCGTTATTGATAACCAGCTATATCGGGAACCGCTAGCCAAAAGCTGCGGGTAGTTTATAGACGCCCCAGGGTCGACGCAACCGTCGAATCCGGGCCATCAACGCATATTCATACCGCCGTTCACGTGAAGCGTCTCGCCGGTAATATAGCCTGCCGCGTCGCTGGTCAAAAAGCCCACCGCCGCGGCGATCTCTTCCGGCCCGCCCAGGCGCGCCAGAGGAATCTGTTTCAACAGCGCTTCGTGCTGCGCTTCGGGCAGCGCCTCGGTCATGTCGGTTGCGATAAACCCTGGCGCCACGGTGTTGACGGTGATCGCACGAGACGCAACCTCTCGCGCCAGCGCCCGGCTAAAGCCTTCCATGCCGGCCTTGGCGGCCGCATAGTTGGTTTGGCCCAGGTTACCCATGGTGGCCACCACCGAGCTGATCGATACGATACGCCCAAAGCGTGCCTTTGTCATACCACGAAGGCAAGCTTTACTTACACGATAAACGGATTTGAGATTGGTATCCATAACCGAATCCCACTCGCCCTCTTTCATACGCATCAACAGGTTATCGCGCGTGATGCCGGCATTGTTGACCAGAATGGTCGGGGCGCCGAAACGCTCGCCGATCTCCTTGAGCACGGCATCGATGCTCGCTTGATCGGTCACGTTCAAACAGATACCCGCACCTTCGATACCCTGCTCTTTAAGGTCGGCATCGATTTTTTGCGCACCGGATTCGCTGGTGGCCGTACCGATCACGATACGCCCCTGGCGGCCAAGCTCGTGTGAGATGGCGCGACCGATGCCGCGACTGGCGCCGGTTATCAGCGCAACTTTACGTTCAATGGTCATAGCGCTTTGCCTTTAACCGTTTGAGAATCTGACCAGCGTAGCGCCTACGCGCGCTGGTCGGCCAACGCTTCGCGGGCAAGCTCGAGAGCCTGCTCGAGACTGTCCGGGTCGTTTACCGCCAGCCCCTTGCTCGAGCGAACGATGCGTTTGTTAAGCCCGGTCAATACCTTGCCAGGCCCGCACTCGATGAAAACGCTCGCGCCCTGATCGGCCATCGTTTCGACGCAGTCCGACCAGCGCACCGGCTGGTAGAGCTGCTCGATCAGCCGCGTGCGCAGCGTGTCGATATCGGCGTGAGCCTTGGCGTCGACGTTTTGCACGACATTGTAGCGCGGCGCGCGAAATTCGACCTCTTTCATATGGGTGCTGAGCCGTTCGGCGGCCGGGCGCATCAGCGCGCAGTGGGACGGCACCGATACCGGCAGCGCCATCGCGCGCTTGGCACCGGCTTCCTGGCAGGCATGGATCGCCCGCTCCACCGCGCCCTTGTTACCGGCAATCACGACTTGGCCTGGAGAGTTGTAGTTGACGGCAGCGACCACCTCGTTTTGGGCAGCGCTTGCGCACGCCGCTTCCACGGCTTCGTCACCGAGGCCCAGGATCGCGGCCATCGCACCCTCGCCGTCGGGTACGGCGTCCTGCATCGCCTCGCCGCGCAGGCGCACCATGCGCACGCCTTCGGCGAATCCCATCACCCCAGCGCACACCATGGCGCTGTACTCGCCCAGGCTGTGGCCGGCCATGATGCCTGGCCGCGGGCCTTCGAGCTCCTGCCAAACGCGCCAGATCGCAACGCTCGACGTCAGAAGCGCCGGCTGAGTACACGCCGTTTTGTTGAGCGCCTCTTCAGGGCCATCCTGGACGATTTTCCACAGATCGAAGCCCAGGGCATCCGACGCTTCCTCGAATGTCGTTCCCACCACGCTGTAGCGCTCGGCCAGCTCGCGCAGCATGCCTGGCTGCTGCGAACCCTGACCGGGAAACACGAAGGCAAGGGGTTGTGACATATCGTTCACCTTTGCTCTAGTAGGCATTTGCTCATTCGAGCACATGGACGAGACGGCGCCGCTGGCGACCGGCCGTCCAATCAACTTTCAATGCGTTGTTTTATTGCTCGCCCCGTGCGGGCCACGCTCTAAAAGCAGGCGCTCCACACGGGCGGGCAGACTGTGCGCTACTTCGTGTAGCGCGCGTTCGATCGCGTAGTAAAAGCCTTCGGCGTCGGTGCTGCCGTGGCTTTTCACTACGCTCGCTTTAAGACCCAAAAGTGAGGCTCCGTTATAGCGCGCCGGGCTCAGTTCACGCTTGAGCTGACGCAACAAGGGCCTTGCCAACCAACTCGCCAGTCGCCCGCTTGGGCGCGAGCCAAGCGCCGTTTGCAGACGCTCCATAAGCATCCGGGTCAGGCCTTCACTCGCCTTGAGCGTGACGTTGCCGACGAAGCCGTCACAGACCACCACGTCGAGCCCTCCCCGGTAGATATCGCCTCCCTCGGCATAGCCGCGATAATCGAGCCCCAGCAACGTGGCGCGCTCGCGAAGAAACGCATCGGCCTGGCGCACGCTGGCACTACCCTTGACCGCCTCGACCCCTACGTTCAATAGCGCAACGCTTGGCCTCTCGACGCCGTCCAGACACTGCACCATCGCCGCCCCCATGAGGGCGAAATCCACCAGCCGCTCCGGCGGCGAGTCAACGTTGGCGCCAAGATCCAGCAAATAGCAGCGCCCGCTTTGTCCGGACGGAATCGACGTACTGATCGCCGGGCGCGAAAGCCCGCCGCTAAGCCCGACGTCGCGCCGGGCGAGCGCAACGAGGGCGGCGGTATTGCCCGCGCTGACGCCCGCACTCGCCTCGCCACTGGCGACCATCGACAGCATGGCAGCCATGCTGGTGGCGTGACCGTAGCGTAGCGCCCAGGCCGCGGTGGCATCCGGGCGCACATGATCCGACGTATCACGAACCACCAAACGCGACGCTGCCGCAGCCAAGGGCCGCGGCAAGCGCTTAAGCTCAGTCGCCAAGCGCTGAGCAGGGCCAAACAGAACCAGTTCAAGCTCGGGGCGTTCGACTACCGCCCTGGCAGACCCTTCGACGATACAGCGGGGACCTTCATCGCCCCCCATTGCATCAATCGCCAGGCGCACGCGAGACTGGCTCCGTTTTGCCGTTTAAATAAGGCGTGAGGCTTATACCTCGACGACCTTGCGACCGCGGTAGAAGCCGTCCGGCGCAACGTGGTGGCGCAGATGGGTAGTACCGGTTTCCTTGTCCTGGGACAAGGTCGGGCCGGTCAGGGCGTCGTGGCTACGACGCATGCCGCGCTTGGAACGAGTTTTACGACTTTTTTGAACTGCCATGGGATGTTACTCCTGGATTAAGTAGGTAAGTACTGCTTACTTCTTACCGTCGGATGAGTCCTTTCCTTTCAAGGCGCCTAGCACCGCGAAAGGATTCGATGCGGGGGCAGGCGCATCGTCTGCGCCGTCCGTCTTGCTGACCAGCTGATCTGACGAGACATGACACTCGGCCTCGTCGTGATAGACCACTTGCGGCAAACTGAGGATGAGTTCGTCCTCGAGCACCGTCAGCAAGTCCAGCTGTTCGTTTTTCACCAGTACCGGCTCGTGACTGGCAGGAAGCTCGGACGCCAGCGCCTCGTCGGCAATCATTCCCAGCAGGAAGTCGCTCGACACGTCCTGGCTTAGCGGCACCAGACAGCGGCGACACGCAAGCGAGAGCGTTGCACGCAAATGGCCACGAATTTCACGACGACCCTGGGCATCGATACCAAACGCAAGCGATGCAAAGCATTCGCCGGTTTGTTCACCAGCCTCTTCGGCCAAACGGCGCATTCTGTCTAGCGCCACTTGGCCTTCGAGTCGTTCGTCGCGGGCGGCGAGCTTATAAGGCTCGACCCGACTGGGGAGTTGTGAGGTCAACATAGGCGCGCAATGATAGGCACTCGCCGCGGCCCTGTCAAAGCCGTACCGCCATTTCTTTGCCCTTTTAGGCGTTAATCTCACAAGTTTTACCAAAGGCGGTATAAAAAGCGTTATCAAAGGGTATTAAAACGTCATAAAACGCGCTTCTCTCATTAAGCATCCACCTGCCTAACGCCGCTTTTAGCCGCCCGACACTACCCAGACAGACGGTTTTTAACTACTGTTTTAGATCAGGTTTTCAACGTCTTTTTATGAACCGCCTTGAACTGCATTTTCAAACTCGTGCCAGGCCGCAGTTTAAATCAGCCAGGTCGGGCGCTTTTACCACCTTACACATATTAAGTTATAAAACGCCCTTTAAAGTCCCAAGGAGAATGCCGTGCCCGAAGTCGCCAACGCCCCGCTCGTACTCGCCTCGAGCTCCCGCTTTCGCAAAGCGCTGCTCGACCGCCTCCAGCTTCCTTATCAGTGCCGCTCGCCGGATATCGACGAAACCCCGCAGCCGAATGAGTCGCCGGAGGCGCTGGTGCATCGGCTGGCACTAAGCAAGGCGAGCGCCGTTGCCGATGAGTTTCCCGATCACCTGATTATCGGCTCGGATCAGATCGCGCTGTTCGACGGCGAGATACTCGGTAAACCGCACACCGCCGAGCGCGCCTGCGCCAACCTTGCGCGCTTCTCCGGCCATCGAGTGCGCTTTTTGACCGGCCTGGCGCTGCTCGATACTCGCCGCGGCCAGCACGACGTCATCGTCGAGCCCTTCGAGGCCGTCTTTCGAAGCCTGACTCACACCGAGATCGAGCGCTACGTGGCGACCGAGCAGCCGCTGGATAGCGCCGGCAGCTTTCGCATGGAAGGGCTCGGGATCACGCTGTTCGACGCCTTCGATGGGCGTGACCCCAACGCGCTCATCGGCCTGCCGTTAATGGCGCTGTGTACGCTTTTGCGCCAGGCGGGCATGGACCCGCTCGGCGAGCGCGTGGCAACCGCCTAACGCGCCTCGAAACGAAGCGGCGAGCGCGTAGTCTCGACGCCCAAGAGCTCTGCCGCCGCGCCGGTGAAGCCCCGCGTGAAGCGCTCGAAGGGGTCGAGGCGCGGGGTGTAATTTTCCCAGGCAGCCTCATCGACCTGCGCGCGGGCGACCTGCTCAAGGCTACCCAGCTCATCGATGAGCCCAAGCTCGATTGCCTGCTCACCGCTCCAGATCAAACCAGAGAAGAGCTCGTCGCTTTGTACCAGCCGGTCGCCGCGCCCGGCGATGACGTCATCGATGAACTGTTGATGCGTCTGCTCGAGCACGCCCTGCCAGAAAGCGGCGATCTCTTCGTCCAGCGGCTGGAACGGGTCCAGAAACGCCTTGTTCTCGCCGGCGGTCATCACCCGGCGCTCGACGCCGAGCTCATCGATCGCTTCCTGAAACCCAAAGCCCGCGTAGATTACCCCGATGGAGCCCACCAGGCTCGCAGGCGAGGCGACGATGGTGTCCGCCGCCGAGGCGATGTAGTAGGCACCGCTCGCGCCGATATCCTCGATCACGGCGATGATCGGCTTGTCGCCCTGCTCTCTTAGCCGCATGATTTCGGCGTAAACACGCTGGGACTGCACCGGGCTCCCGCCGGGGCTGTCGATATGCAGCACGATGGCGGCGGCGCTGTCCGCCTCCCAGGCCCGGTCGAGCCCTTTGATGATGCGCTCCGCGTTGGCCGGCGCATCAGCGGCGATCACGCCGTGAACCTCGACCAGCGCCAAGTGCTTTTGCGCCGGCGCGGCGCCGCCAGAGGCCGGAAAGAACATGCGGTAGAGCGCAAAAAAGAGCAGCGCGAGCACCAGCGTCAGCAGTAAAAGGCGGAAAAAGAGCTTCCAGCGCCGGCTGCGGCGCTGCTCGGTGAGCACGCCGCCGATCCAGCGATCCATCATTTCGATCTGCGCCAACCGCTGGCGCTCACGCAGCGTCTCGCTGCTGTCGCCCAGCGCGCCCGCAAGCGTCTCGCCGCGCTCGCTTTTGGTTACTTCCGGCCCCTGGGTCCAGCGGTCCTCACGGCCTGACGCCGTATCGCCCTGCTCGTCCAGGCGGCGGCGCGGCGGCGGGTCGAGACGTCCCTCGTCGTTGTTCATGGCATGTTCCTGTCAGCGGGATGGGCGGCCAGGCGAGCTACTCGCCTTCGAGCCAGTTGAAAAGATCGGAAACGCTGTGTGCTATCCAGCGAGGCTCGCTTTGACGAAGCCTGGCCGGGGTGTGTACGCCGTAGGTGACGCCGACACGGTCCATACCGAGTGCGCGCGCCATCTCAAGATCATACTCGGTATCGCCTACCATCACAGCGCGGGAGACGTCGATATCGAGCTCGCCAAGAAGCTCCTCGAGCATCTGCGGATGCGGCTTCGAGCGGGTTTCGTCCGCCGTGCGGCTGGCGTCAAACAGCGCGCCGCTGTCGGTTTCGCGAAAGATCCGTTCGAGCCCGCGGCGGCTTTTACCGGTGGCCACCGCCAAACGCTGCCCCGAACGGGACTTCAGACGCGAAAGTCCCTCCAGGGCGCCGTCGAAAAACGGCATGGGCGTGGTGTTTTCGACCACGAAGTGGTGCGAGTAGCGCTGCCTGAGCGTTTCGGCGCGCCCACCGTCGATGCCCGGGCAGAGCGTGGCAATCGCCTCGGGCAGCCCCAGGCCGATGATGTTCTCGATCGCGCTCACCTCGAGCTCGCCCCACTCGGCCTCCCGGGCGGCGGCCTGCATGCAGGCGACGATTTTCGGCACCGAATTCATCAGCGTGCCGTCCCAGTCGAAAATGATCAGCTCATAACGCATGGTCAATCCTTTAACGGCGCGCGCGGGCAAGGGCGGATTCGAGCGCCTCGGGCAGCGGCGCTTTCACCGTGACCGGGCGGCCGTTACCCGGCTCGGGAAAGGTCAGTGCGCGGGCGTGCAGAAACAGGCGCTCGACGCCGAGCTGGCGTGACATGTAGCCGCTCTCTTTAGTGGCGTACTTGTCGTCGCCCAAAAGTGCGTGGCCGGCGTGGGCGGCGTGCACGCGAATTTGGTGGGTGCGCCCGGTCACCGGCTCCGCCTCGATTAGCGTCACTTTCTCGAAGGTTTCCAGCACCTGAAAATGGGTGCGCGAGACCTTGCCGTTCGGGTCGACTCGCACACGGCGCTCGCCGTTGCCGGCGTCATACCGATCAAGGCGCGCGCTAACGTAGGTCTTGCGCGCCGGCCAGCGCCCGCTGACCAGCGCCACATAGCGCTTGTCCATGGCATGCTTTTTGAGCGACTCGTTGAGCGTCACCAGCGCCTCGCGGGACTTGGCAAGCAGCAAACACCCGGAGGTGTCGCGGTCAAGGCGGTGAACGAGCTCCAAAAAGCTCAGATCGTCACGCACCTGTCTAAGCGCCTCGATCAGCCCGATCTTCACGCCGCTTCCGCCGTGCACCGCAAGGCCTGAGGGCTTGTTCATGACCATCCAGTCCGGACCTTCCATGATGACGCTGCCGATCAACAGATCGCGCAGGCTATCGCTTACCTCCTTTTGCGCCTCACGCGGGGTCAGGCGAAGCGGCGGCACGCGCACCAGATCATGGGCGTTGAGCCGGTAGTCCACCTTGACGCGCTTTTTATTGACGCGCACTTCGCCCTTTCGCACGATGCGATAGATCAAGGCGCGGGGCGCCCCCTTTAAACGGGTCATCAAAAAATTATCGATTCGCTGACCCGCCTGTTCCGGGGCGATCTCCACCCACTGCACTTCGCGCCCTTCGGCCATGGCCGCATGCTCCTGGTCGGTTGTGACACTATCCTTGTCGGTTGTAAAACCGTCAGTGTCAAAGCGGCCCATTCTAACGCAGTGCTTGCGCCATTGCGTCAATTGCTGGCGCCAGGCTTACCTGTTATATTCCAAGTGGCTCATTGGCAGGGCGTGATGCAGGTTGGGTACGCCCAACAGACACCGTTGTTTTCCTGCCCAAGCGCTCTGCCCAAGCGCCTGCCCGTCCAACACGCAGGCCCGAGCGAAGGTCCAATGGATTAGTGTACGCATTACCCATTACCGGATGTAAAAAACGAAGTAACCCTGCCGCCCGACAGGCGGTAGTGTTCGCGGCGATGCCTGGTTGGCCGCCGCGAAAAATTGGAATATACGTTACGCCCCGGTTCGGAGTTCAAATGTCACTGCTCGATTAATCGAAAGTGCCATCGAAAATCCGACCCGAGGCGTCAGGATCAACGCTGTGCCGATACCGGCGTTGACGAATCGATGAATGCCAGGTGTAGGCGGTGTCAGCAGGGCCGGATGGACGTCAACGCCACCGAAACACGTCCTGCCTCCGCCACGTACTCAACGCCTCCTAGCCGAGCGGGCCACACTGCCCCCGGCTCAATGCGTCAGCATAGCCATGCGCCGAGCACAAGCACGCAGCAAAAGCGATTCGTCGACGCCAACGCCTTGACGGCGCATCGGTGCATACGCATTGCGAGACACCATGAAAAGAATGCTCATCAACGCAACCCAGCCCGAAGAGCTGCGGGTTGCGCTCGTCGACGGTCAACGCCTGTACGATCTGGATATCGAATCCGGCGCCCGCGAACAGAAAAAAGCCAATATCTACCGTGGCAAGATCACCCGGGTCGAGCCCTCCCTGGAAGCGGCGTTCGTCGACTTCGGCGCTGAGCGCCACGGATTTTTGCCGCTCAAGGAGATCTCGCGCGAGTACTTTCTAAAGGACGTTTCCGGCCGCCCCAGCATCAAAGAGGTGCTAAAGGAAGGTCAGGAAGTCATCGTTCAGGTCGATAAAGAGGAGCGCGGAAACAAGGGTGCGGCGCTGACCACCTTCATCAGCCTGGCCGGGCGTTTTCTGGTTTTGATGCCCAACAATCCGCGCGCCGGCGGCATCTCGCGGCGTATCGAAGGCGACGATCGCAGCCAGCTCAAGGACGCGATGTCGCAGATGACCGTGCCGGACAAGATGGGCCTGATCGTGCGTACCGCCGGCATCGGGCGCAGCGCCGAAGAGCTTCAGTGGGATCTGGACTACCTCGCCCAAGTGTGGGAGTCGATTACCGCCGAAGCCTCCAAGCGCCCGGCGCCGTTTTTGGTCTACCGCGAATCCAACGTTATCATTCGCGCCATGCGCGACTACCTGCGCCAGGACATCGGCGAGGTGCTGATCGATAGCCCCGAGATTCACGCCGAGGCGCTGAGTTTCATCCGCCAGGTAATGCCCTCGTACCAGCAAAAGATCAAGCTCTACACCGACGAAGTGCCGCTGTTCTCGCGCTTTCAGATCGAATCCCAGATCGAAACCGCCTATCAGCGCGAAGTGAAGCTGCCCTCCGGCGGCTCGATCGTCATCGACCACACCGAAGCGCTGGTTTCCATCGACATCAACTCGGCGCGCGCCACCCGCGGCAGCGACATCGAGGAAACCGCCCTTCAGACCAACTCGGAAGCCGCCGACGAGATCGCCCGCCAACTGCGCCTGCGCGATATCGGTGGCCTGGTGGTCATCGATTTCATCGATATGGGCCCGGCGCGCAACCAGCGCGAAGTCGAAAACCGCATGCGCGACGCGCTCAAGCTCGACCGCGCGCGCGTCCAGATCGGCCGGATTTCCCGCTTTGGCCTAATGGAAATGTCGCGCCAGCGCCTGCGGCCGTCGCTGGGCGAAACCAGCGGTGGGGTGTGCCCGCGCTGTGACGGCCAGGGCAGCATTCGTGACGTGCGCTCACTGTCGCTGTCGATCATGCGTCTGATCGAAGAGGAGGCGATGAAGGAGCGTAGCGCCCAGATTCGCGCCATTTTGCCGGTGCCGGTCGCCACGTACCTCCTCAACGAAAAGCGCAGCGTGCTCGCCGATATCGAAGCGCGTCAGGACGTTCGCGTAGTGCTCCTGCCCAACCCGGAAATGCACACGCCGCACTACGACGTGCAGCGCCTGCGCTCGGATCACCTCGACGAGGACGAAAGCCATACCCTCTCGAGCTACGAGCTCTCCATGGAGACCGAGATCGGCAAGGAGCCGGATCCAAGCTTCGCCCCGCCGGCCCAGCGCGCCGAAGCCGCGGTCAAGACCGTTGCTCACAACGCCCCGGCGCCGGCGTCGCTGCAAACCGACAGCGCCCCCGCTCCCGCCGCCAAATCCGAGGCACCGGCCAACGCTGAATCCGGCGTACTAGGCCGTTTGATTCGCGGCTTCGCCAAACTGTTGGGTAGCGACGACGCCCCCACCAACGAGCAAAAGCCCGCCGCCGAGCCCGCCTCACGCAGGTCGCAGACAAGCGACAAAAGCGCCACTGGCGAGCGCAGCCAGGGCGGCGAGCGCGGTAAGCCGGCGCGCGAGAAGCGCCCGGATAACGCTACGGCGCGCAGCGAGTCCAGCCAAACCGAAGTCCGCAATGGCCAAAGCGCCAAGGGCGACGACGAGTCGAGCGACAAGCGCGGCGGCCCGAACCGCACGCGCAATCGCCGTCGCAACGGCCAGACCAATAGCGCTCAGGCGGGCAACGCCCAATCCAGCGAGACAAAAGCCAGCGATAGCGCCAAGCCCGCGCGCCAAAGCGAGCGCAGCGGCGAGAGCGAGGCGAACCAGACCCCGTCCAATAAGCGAAGTGACGGCCGCCGCGACAAGCCGCGCGACGCCAAGCCCAAGAACGAGAGCCGCGCACCCAAAGAAGCCGACGCCAAGGCGGAGCCCAAAAGCGAGCAGAAGCCCGAGCCAAAAGGCGAGCAGAAAACCGACGCCAAGGCCGAGCCGAAGCAGGACGCTCCGAAAGACGACGGCAAGCCCAAGCGTACGCGCAACAACCCGCGCAACCGCTCGCGCAAGCAGGCGATCAACCCGAAAGCCGAAGCCGAGCAGCTCGCTCTGCAGCGCGACGCCGCCAACGCCCCGGCGCCCGCTGAAAGCGTCAGCGACGTGAAGAGCACGGCAAGCGAGCCCGCCAGCGCCGAGCCCCTCCAGCGCGAGCAGGCACCGGCAAGCGGCGCGAAGAGCGAGCAAGCGCCTGATGCCGAGAAAACCCCGGCCGCTGCGTCGGCGCCGGGCACCGATGACGCCCTCGCCGCGGAGTCCCTGACGCAGGAACGCGAAGTGCAGGCGCCGCAAGAGCCTGTCGCTGAGCAAAAAGCGCCCCAGGCCGAAAGCGCCGAGCCGGAGACGGTTGATGCGACAAGTGCGCCAGCGCCAGTCGACAGCGAGCCTGCAGCTCAGGAGCGCAAAGCGCCGATGAGCAGCGACGCCTCCGATGGCGATACGGCTTCAAGCGCCGACGACGCGCTGGCAAGCGACAAGGTCGCTGCGCCGGAAAGCGTAGCGTCACCCCAGCCGGAGGAAACCCCGGCCGCTGAGTCGCCCGTCGCCACCGAGCCGAAACCCCCCGAGACGGCGATTGCCGAGGATGCCCAAAAGGCGCAGCCCGAGCAGAGCGTTGAGCCTGCTGACGCACCGACACCGGCTGAAAACGACGTTCAGGCGCCGAAGGAAGAAGCCCTCGCCTCACCCCAGGTTCAGGACGAGACCCACGCCGACGAGCAAGCCTCACTCAACGTGAGTCGCGAGGCGTCGAACCCGACGGAGCAGCTCGAAAGCGCCGAGTCAGCGTCGAAAGCCGACACTGCCGCGAAGGTGGATGCCAGCGCCGACGACCAGGCAGATTCGAACGCCGATGGCGCTTCCACGGTAGCAGCGACCGACGCTGAACCGGAAGCCGCGCCTACTGCCCCTACAGAGCGCGCAGTGGCGCAGCCTTCCGATGAGCAGAGCGCTGACCAGGCAAATGCCGAGCCTGCCCCGCAGGACGACAGCGCTTCCGCCAAACCGGCGCCGAAGCGCCGCCGCCGGGCGCACAACGACCCGCGCGAAAAGCGCAAGCAAGGCAGTGCCGGCCAGGAGTAAACCGCGCACGTGAAAAACCCCGCCTCGGCGGGGTTTTTTTTATGCCTGTAAAAGAGTGAGATAAATACAGTGAATTAAATAAGGTGCGAAAAGAAAGCGTCCGTACAAACGCCTAGAGCGTTCGCGGCTCCGGCTCAAGGCGTACGCCAAAGCGGGACTCGACCGTCTCGACGATGGTGTTAGCCACGTCGAAAAGCTCTTCGCGGCTGCCGCCGCCAAAGTGCACCAGCACCAGCGCCTGGCGCTCGTGAATGCCAAAGGCGCCGAAGCGTTGGCCCTTCAACTCACACCGGTCGATCAGCCAGCCCGCCGCGAGCTTACAGCGCCCGTCAGGCTGCGAGAAACAGGGCATGTCCGGATGGCGACCCAGTAACGCCTGGGCCGTGGCCTCGCTTACCACCGGATTTTTGAAAAAGCTGCCGGCGTTGGCGAGCACGTCCGGGTCCGGCAGCTTCTCTTGGCGCGTTTGGCATACGGCCTGGGCAACTTGCAATGGCGTTGCCTCTCTGGTGACGCGCTGAGCCAGATCGCCGTAGCCAAGCTTTGGCGCCCCGTTTCGGGAGAGCCGCAGCGCCAGGCGCAGAATCGCGACCTTTCCCGCCAGTTCGCGCTTGAAGACGCTGTCGCGGTAAGAAAGCTTGCACTGCTCTTGGGAAAGCCAGTAAACGCGCCTGGTATCGAGGGTCATGACCTGCACGCCTTCGAGGCAGTCGCCGAGCTCGACCCCGTAAGCGCCGATGTTCTGCACTGGCGCCGCACCACAGCGTCCAGGGATGAGCGCTAGGTTCTCGAGCCCCCACCAGCCGCGCTCGGCAAGCGTCATCACCAGCGTATGCCAGTGAGCGCCGGCACCCACGTAAGCGATACCCTCATCCCCTTTTCGCTCGATCCACCACTGGTCAAAATCCAGCGTAATGGCCGCGCCTGTAAGGCGCTCTGGCAGCAGCACGTTGCTGCCGCCGCCGAGTAATGTGACAGGCAGATTTTTTGAGCGGCACGCCTCGAGCACCCGGCGAAGCTCCGTCAGTGTTTTAGGGCGAGCGGCAATATCCGCCGTGCAGGGAAGCCTCAACGTATTGGCGAAGGTGAGATCCACCTTCTCTTCAAGCACTGCACCCATCAGCGCTTTCTCAGGGCTTCGATCAAGCCTTGTGAGGCCGCCTCGATTAAATCCAGCACGTGCTCAAAACCCTGCTCGCCGCCGAAGTACGGGTCTGGCACCTCGGTTTCACTCACCTCGGCATACTCGAGAAAGAGGCCGATACGCGCGCGGCAGCCGTCAGGCGCCATTGCCCGAATGGCGTCGAGATTATCGCGGTCCATGCCGAGCACGTAGTCGAAGGCGTCGAAATCCTCGGGGCGAAGCGTGCGCGCCTTGAGCTCGCTAATATCCACCCCGCGGCACAGCGCCGCTTTTTGAGCGCGCTCGTCCGGCGCCTTGCCTACGTGCCAGTCGCCGATGCCGCAGGAATCGACCTCGACCTCACAAGCGAGCCCGGCATCAACGAGGGCCTTGCGAAACACGCCTTCGGCGCTCGGTGAGCGGCAAATATTGCCCAGACAGACGAACAGCACTCGCGTCATTGGGCCTCCGTTTGTTCGATGAGTAAACGCACCCGCGCCAGATCTTCAAACGTATCCACGCCGGTGGGATTTTGCGCGCAGGCCAGCGCCACCTGAATGATGTGACCGTGCTGAAGCGCTCTGAGCTGTTCGAGCTGCTCGAGCTGCTCGAGCTGGGAAGGCGCCATGTGCTGGTAGTCGCTTAGAAAGCTCGCCCGATAGGCATAGATACCGATGTGCCTGAGCCAGGCATCGGTACTCAGAAGACTCGGCTTCTGCGCGAACTGCTCGCGATCCCAGGGCATGGGCGCCCGCGAGAAGTAGAGCGCGCGCCCAGCGTGGCTACGGGTGACCTTGACCACGTTCGGGTTGAATAGCGTTTCGACCTCCAGGATCGGCTCGGCCAATGTTGCAATCGACGCCTCGGGGTCGTCGGCGAGCCGTTCGGCCACCTGGTCGATCAGCGCCGGCGGAATCAAGGGCTCGTCGCCCTGAACGTTGACGACCAGCGTATCGTCGTCAAGGCCCAGCCGCTCGGCTACCTCCGCCAAGCGGTCGGTGCCGGAGGGGTGATCCGAGCGGGTCATGACGACCTCGGCCCCTAGCGGCAAAAGCGCCTCGCAAATGCGCTCGTCGTCGGTGGCCACGACCACGCGCCTGGCCTGGCTTTGATTGGCGCGGCGCCAGACGTGGGCTACCATCGGCTCACCGGCGATATCCAGAAGCGGTTTACCGGGCAGGCGCGAGGAGCCAAAGCGCGCCGGGATGACAACGATGAAATCCGTTGAGCCTGCCATCTACGCCTGCCCCGTGCGTCCTGGTGAGGTGTTGAGCTTCTCGTCGGCGCTGAGTACGCGCGCCTCTTCCGGCAGCATTACCGGGATGCCCTCACGAATCGGGTAGGCCAGCCCATCGTAGTAGCAGATGAGCTCCTGCGCGTCGCGATCGTATTCGAGTTTGCCGTTACAAAGCGGGCAAACCAGCATTGCCAAGAGTTCCTTATCCATGAGCGCCTTCCTCGTATGTGTTTGTCGATAGTGATTCATTCGGGGCACGCGTTGCCAGCGCGTCGATCAGCCAGGCACCAAACGACTCGGGGAGTTCGGCCTCGACCTCCAGCGCCCAGCTCTCGTTGGGTGCAAGCGTACGACACTTTACCGCGTCCTTGGCCGTCATCACGAGCGGCCTGGGCGGGGTAAACGCAAGCGCTTTGGCATCGAAGGCGTGATGATCAGCAAACGCGTGGCGCTCGCCCTCGACGCCGAGAGCGTCAAGCGTCTTGAAAAAGCGCGCGGGGTTGCCGATACCCGCCACCGCGTGCACCGGGGGCTCGAAAGGTAACGGTGTGAGCGCGGCGTGCTCGCCGCTGCCTACCCGCTGCCAGCGCGCCGGGGCGAGCGTCATCGTGACCGGCTCGACGGACAGCGGCCGAGTGAGAGCGCCGTTGACGATCACCGCATCCACGCTTTCGAGCCTTCCTGCTGGCTCTCGCAGCGGCCCCGCGGGCAGGCAGCGCCGGTTGCCAAGGCCCCGCGCGCCGTCGATCACCAGAAGCTCGATATCGCGGCCCAGCGCCAGATGCTGCAGGCCATCGTCGCTGATGAGGATGTCGCAGCCGCGCTCGATCAGCGCCCGGGCGCCGCGCGGGCGGTTCGGGTCCACCGCCACGCGCGCGCCGGTTTGGCGAAAGAGCATCAGCGGCTCATCGCCGCTGTGCTCGACTGGGGTCGTCTCATCCACGATCAGCGGGTACGCCGGTGCGCGGCCACCGTAGCCGCGCGTAACGATACCGGGCGTATAGCCATGGCGCGCCAAGAACGCGGCAAGCCAAGCCACCAGCGGCGACTTGCCGGTACCTCCGAGGGTGATGTTACCCACCACGATGACCGGCACCGGCGCGCGCCAGACGCTTTTTTTGCCCGTGCGGTAGGCGCGGGCGCGACGCCTGGCCACTGCGCCATAAAGCGCGCTCAAAGGCAGCAGCGGTAGAAGCCAGGGTGCTTGGGTGAGACGCTCCCGGTAGACCCCGTCGAGCCAGCGGCCGGCAAGGCTCACGCGTACTCCTGAAACTGCATCTGATGAAGCGCGGCGTAAGCGCCTTGACGCTCGAGCAGCGCCTCGTGGGTGCCCTGCTCGACGATCCGCCCCTGATCCATCACGACGATACGATCGGCGCGCTCGATGGTAGAGAGCCGGTGGGCGATCACTAGGGTCGTGCGGCCATGACAGACGTATTCGAGCGCCTTTTGAATATAGCGCTCGGATTCGGAATCGAGCGCCGACGTCGCCTCGTCGAACACCAGAATGGGCGCCTTTCGGTAGATCGCCCGGGCAATGGCCAGGCGCTGGCGCTGGCCGCCGGAAAGCGTGAGGCCGTTTTCGCCGACCACCGTATCAAGGCCCTGCGGCAGTTGGTCGATGAACTCGCTGGCGTAGGCCGCCTTGGCGGCCTCCTCGATTCGCGCCCGATCAGGCTCGTTCTCGCCGTAGGCGATATTGGCGGCGATGGTGGTGTTGAACAGCGTCACCTGCTGCGAGACGATCGCGATGTGCTGACGAAGTGCGCCGAGCGCGTAGTCGTCGATATCGGCATCGTCGATCAGCAGGCGCCCTTCAGACGGCCGATAGAAGCGTGGCAACAGCCCGACCAGCGTTGACTTGCCGCCGCCGGAGCGCCCAACGATGGCGACCATTTCACCCGGCGCAATGTGCAGGTCGATGCCGTGGAGCACGTTGGGCTGCTCCTCACCGTAACGAAAGCTCACGTTTTCAAAGCGCACGTCACCCTTGAGCGTTTCGGGGACCAGCGTGCCGTTATCCGGCTCGGTGGACAGATCCACCACGCCAAACAGCTCGGCGGCGGCGGCCAGCCCCTTTTGAATGTCGCCGTTGATTTCGGTGAGCTGGCGCACCGGCTTGATCATCAGCGCCGCGGCGGTGATGAAGGCCACGAATTCCCCCGGCGTCATGTCGGCTAAAAAGGCCGGCGCCATGGCAAGCCACACCAGCAGCGCCATCGAAATCGCTACCAGCATCAAAATCACCGGCGAGCTGATCGCCTTGGTCATCGCCTGTTTCATGCTCTGGCGGCGGTTCTCTTCGCTGGCGCGCTCGAAGCGTTTTTTCTCGAAGGCCTCGGCGCCGTGGGTGCGCACCACCCGATAGCCCGTGAGCGCCTCTGACGCAACGTGGGTCACGTCGCCCACGGAGTTCTGTATTCGCTTGGAGATTTTGCGAAAGCGCTTGCTGACGAAGCTCACGACCACGGCGATCACCGGCGTCACCGCCAAAAAGAGCAGCGTCAGCATCCAGTTGGTCCAGAGCAGGTAAAGCACCAGCCCGACGACGAAAAGCCCTTCGCGCAGAATCACCGTGACCGCGTTGGTCGCCGCACTCGCGACCTGCTCGACGTGGTAGGTGACGCGCGAGACGAGATGGCCGCTCGAGTGCTGATCGAAAAAGCGCCCGGGCAGATGCAGCATGTGATCGAACACGTCGCAGCGCAGCGTATGAATCACATAGCGGCCCACGTAGGCCATGTAGTAGGTGCTCAAAAACGTTCCTATCCCGCGGGCGGCGAACATCAGCACCACGAACAGCGGCAAAAAGAAACGAAAGGCGGCGTCCGGGTTCTGTATCCCGTCGATCAGGCGCTTCATCATCTCGGCCAGCGCCGTGCTGGACGCGGCGTAGATCACGAAACCGATGATCGCCAACGCAAACATTTTCCAATGGGGTTTTACGTACTCCAACAAGCGTTTGTACAACGCCCAGCTCGAATCGGTCACACGCGCTCCAGCCCTAATGTGCAGTGCGCCGAATTCTACCCTAAGGCGCGACGTATCAACACCGCTTGCGCCTTTTCACCGACGCACGCGCCGTCTCGACGCGTATTTCCTTACCCGCCTCGACATGAAAGCTCAGCGCCCCATCCTCGGCGGTGCTCCAAAGGCAGCTCGATACGCCTCGAAACCGGCGCACCACCTCATCCGCCGGATGGCCAAAGGCGTTGTCACGCCCGGCGCTGAATACCACGTGCCGCGGCGCGCTTTCACGCACGAACTGTACGCCGGAGCTCGAACGGCTCCCGTGGTGGCCCGCCACCAGCACGCTGACTGTGGCTTCGAGATCATTGATCAGGCGCCGCTCGGTTTGGCGCCCAACGTCACCAGTGATCAATACACGGTGCTCGCCAACGCTAACCTCGAGCACGCAGGAGCGCTCGTTGGGCGTGAGCGCGTTCTCCCCGGCCGGCGGCCAGAGCACGCGGTACGCGATTTCGTCGTGTGCCCAGCGCTGGCCCCGGGCGCAGGGCGTAAACGGCGCCGCCACCACCTCACCCCAGGGTGCCTGCCAGGCCGCCACTGCGTGGTCGCTCAAAAGCGCCTTGACGCCGCCGGCGTGATCGCTGTCGCCGTGGCTAACGATTACGCGATCAAAGCGCTGTCCAGGCGGCCAGAGTGACTCGATCGGCATGAAGCCGCTTCGAAAGCGCGGGCCGGTATCGTACAAAAGCCGCCGGGTGGCGCTTTGAAGCTCGATAAGCTGGCCCTGGCCGACATCGAACACAGTGACGCGCAAAACCCCAGGCGCGAGTGATTTGGGCTGGTAGAAAAACAGCAGCGCAGCGGCCACCGCGCAGGAGGTTGCGCGCAGCCAGCGCGGCACGAAGGCGAGTCCAAAACAGAGCGCCAGCAGTAAAAGCGCCGCGGCCAGGGCAAAACGAAGCTCGATGGCGGGCTCCCATAGCGGCAGCGCCTCGAGCGCGATGCGTAAAAGCGCATGAAAAACTCTAAGGGCGGCTTCGAAGCCGCGCCAAACGAGCTCGCCGGCGCCGAACAGCGGCGCCAGCAGCCAGCCCAGCAGCGCCAGCGGCACCATGACCGCACTCACCCAGGGCACGGCGATCAGATTCACCAGCGGCGCTCCCGGGGCAACGCGGCCAAAGCCGATCAGCACCGCCGCCGCCATGAGTGGCGACAATAAAAGCTGTGTTCGTACCAGCGCCCACACCCAGCCCCTGACGCCCTGGGGCCGGGCTCGCCCCTGCCAGATGACGATCAGCCAGCCCACGGCCACAAACGATAGCCACAGCCCCGGGCGCCAGGGCGCGAGCGGGTCGACCAGCACGACCAGTAAAAGCGCCAGCCACCAGGCCTGCCAGGCTCCCGGCGCGTGGCGCCCGCTGAGCACCCAGAGCCCGAGCAGCGTCATCACCATGGCGCGCATCGCCGGCGGCCCCAACCCCGCAAGTACGGCGTAACCCACGCAGGCGCCCCCCGCCGCTAACCAAGGCCAGGCACGCAGCCGCCAGTTTTGCGGGGTCATCAGCCGGGCCAGAAGGCGGCTGACCCAGAGCACCAGTGAGGCCACCAGCCCCACGTGCAAGCCGGAGATGACCACCAGGTGCGTGGTGCCGGTGGCGTTCAAAAGTGTCCAATCGTCCTGGGTCAGCCGCTGGCTCGAGCCCAAGCTAAGCGCAGCGAGCCAGCGCCTGGTGCGCGCCTCCAGGGACGTGGCGTCGATGTGCGCAAGCGCCAGCGACCTCAACGTCGAACGCTTTGGAGTGATCAAATGCGTCGCCGGGTCCGGGCGCACGTAGCCGGTGGCGTGGATGCCCTCGCGCCAGAGCCAGCGGGCATAATCGAAGCGGTGTGGGTTTTTGAACCCGCCGGGCGGTCGCAGGCGAAGCGTAAGCCGCCAAGTCTGGCCCGCTTCAAAGGCGGTATCGCCATAGGCACTGACGCGCACGCGATCAAGCCCGGCGCAGTCCAGACGCTGCGCCGGGCTTTCGCACTCGAGCACGCGAAGGTTTAGCCGGCTTAAGCCTTCATCGCGCTGCGCCTCATCAATGCGCGCGATGACGCTGAGATCCTCACCGCCGAGCCCCGCCGGCAGCGTTCGCTGCCACTCGAGGTGAACGCCGAGCAGCACCCAGCCCCCTGCCAGCAGTGCGGGCAGCGCTCGAGGGGCGCGATTGACGAGCAACAGCGCGACCACCAGCGCTGCGCTGAAGGCGGGTAGAAGACGCCCTTCGGCGCCGCTGTACTCGGCGATCACTGCCGCACCGAGCGCTGCCATGGCCGCCGGTGCGACCGCCCCTATTCGCATGTTCACCCCCAAGCCGGCGCGTGACGACCGGCGTAGCCTTCGCGGCGCGCGATGTGGATAATGGAGCGCACTACTTCAAAGAGTAACCGACATGCCGCGCCGTTTCCTGCAGCGCTACATGCCCAAGCCCGACACCCTGAGACGCCAGCGATCGCTTCGCTTCATGGCGCCCTTGATCGCCGACCCCGGGCTTTGGCTGTTGACGCGTAAAAGCGTGGCCAACGCCTTTAGCGTCGGTATTTTTTGCGCCCTGCTGCCGATTCCGCTGCAGATGATGTTGGCCGCGCTCGGCGCGCGGATCGGGCGCTGCAATCTGGCGCTGTCGGTAAGTCTGGTCTGGATCACCAATCCGCTGACCATGCCGGTGATCTTCTACTTCAACTATCGGGTGGGAACGTTCTTGATGGGGGCGCCGGTGCGCGAGGCGCCGTCGCGCATTTCGACGCGCTGGCTGGCCGAGCAGATGCACGACATCTTGCCGCCGCTGTTTCTAGGCTCGATCGTCACGGCGGTCGTGCTCGCCGTACTCGCTAACGTGACCATTCGCCTGCTGTGGCGCTGGCACGTCTCCTACAACTGGAAACGCCGCCGACAAAAGCGTCGGCGGCGTCGGGCCAAAATCGAATCCGAGTTCGACAAGTAGCGCTACTCGAATGAAGTGCCGGGCGTGTCGTTCTCCAGGCGCCCGCCGTTCAGGCGCATGACGCGATCCTGATGGGCGGCAAGGCCTACATCGTGGGTCACGATCACGAAAGCGCAGGCGCTTTCGCGGGCGAGTTCGTCCATCAAGCTCAGGATGGTGCCGGCGGTGGTTTGGTCCAGGTTGCCGGTCGGCTCATCCATCAGCACCAAGCTCGGGTCGGTGACCAACGCGCGTGCGATCGCCACGCGCTGGCGCTCGCCGCCGGAGAGCTCGCCGGGCTTGTGATCCGCCCGCGCCTTCATTCCTACCCGCTCGAGAATCTGCATGGCGCGCTCTTCAGCGACCTTTTTGCGCTGACCGCGAATGATCAGCGGCAGCGCTGCGTTCTCCAGCGCGCTGAACTCCGCCAGCAGGTGGTGAAACTGATAGACGAAGCCGATGTAGCGGTTGCGAAAGTGGCCAAGCTGGGTTTCGTTGAGCCCGGCCAGCGACTCGTCGGCGATGGTGATGCTGCCCTTGCTTGGGCGGTCGAGCCCGCCGAGCAGGTTCAAAAGCGTAGTCTTGCCGGAGCCAGAGCTTCCGACGATGGCCACGCGCTCGCCGGCGCGCACCTCGAGGGTGAGCCCGTCGAGCACCGTGAGGTCCTGGGGTCCTTCGCTGTAGACGCGGGTGAGCGACTGACAGGAGAGCATCACCGGGGCGTGGGAAGTGGCTGTGGTCATGGGCGCGTCCTTATTCATAGCGCAGTACGTCCGCCGGCTGCACGCGCGCGGCCCGCCAGGCAGGATAGAGCGTCGACAGGAAGGTTAGGCCGAAGGCGGCGAGTACGATATTGCGAATGTCGCTGAAAATCAGTTTCGAGGGCAGGTGGCTGACGAAGTAGACGCCGGAATCGAGAAACTGAATGCCGGTAACGGATTCGAACCAGCCGATCACGTCCGAAATCGTCAGCGCCAGCACGACGCCGGCCAACACGCCAAGCGCGATACCAATGATGCCGATGGTCAAACCCTGCACGATGAAGATGCCCATGATCGAGCGCGGCGTGGCGCCGATGGTGCGCAAAATAGCGATGTCGGCGCGCTTGTCCGTGACCACCATGACCAGTGTGGAGACGATATTGAACGCGGCCACCGCGACGATCACGGTCAGCAGCAGCCCGATCATGCGCTTCTCCATCTGGATCGCCTGAAAGAGACTTCCTTGGGTGAAGGTCCAGTCGCGGCCGATGTAGCCTGGGCCGAGATCGTTGACGATCGCTTGAGTTTCGCTACCGGCGGCGAACAGATCGTCGAGCTCCAAACGCAGCCCGCCAATGGCGTCGCCCAGCCGCGCCAGCGTCTGCATATCCGAGATATTGGCGTAGGCAAGGCTTCCGTCGAGATCCGCCCCGACGCTGAAGATACCGCTGACGGTGAAGCGTTTTAGCCGTGGGAAAACACCCGCGGGGGTGATCGAGGCCTCGGGCACCAACAGCGTGACACGGTCGCCGACCCCGACGCCCAGCCGGTTGGCGAGCATCGAGCCGAGCACCACGTTCCAGGAGTCCGGCGCCAGATCACTTAGCTCGCCTTCGCGCATGTGATCGCCGATGATCGACACTTGGTCTTCCCAGGCCGGGTCGATGCCGGTCACCATCGCACCCTGATTGCGCCCGCTGGCCGAGAACATGCCCTGCTGCTCGACGTAGGGGGCGACACCGATCACCCGGTCGCGCTCGATCAGACGGTCGGCCAACGCCTCCCATTCCACGAGCCCCGGGCGGTATTCGATCTTGGTGTGGGGCACCATGCCCAGAATGCGAGTGCGAAGTTCGTAATCGAAGCCGTTCATCACTGACAATACTAGAATCAGCACGGTCACGCCGAGCGTGAGCCCCAGCATGGAAATCAGCGAAATAAACGATATAAAGTGGTTCCGGCGTTTAGCGCGCACGTAGCGCAGCCCCACCAGAAAAGGCAAACGATCAAGCATGGCGTCATTCCTTGGTTAACTGGCGCCCATGGTACGGTTTTTTTGCCCGCCCTGCATGGGTAAACGCGCCGGGTAAGCGCAATCCTTCGCACCCGCCCGGCAGGTCCTGGCTTGCTTGCAACTTGCCCAGCGACCCCCTACATTGCGCCTTTTGGCCGGTATCGACGCCGGCGTTTTCCTTGGCAACGAGAGCACTCATCCTTGGCAACTTTTCCCTACCGTTTGCTGCCGGAATGGCACCCTCAGGACGGCCTGCAGCTCACCTGGCCGCGCGCCGACGGTGACTGGCAGCCGCTTTTAGAGCGTATCGAGGCAACGATGGAGCGCATCGTGCTGGCCGCTGCGCGCTTTCAGCGCGTTATCCTAAGCGTGCCGGATGCCGCCACACGTGCGCGCCTCGAATCCCGCTTTGCGACCCTTGGCGTCCCCGGCGAGCGGCTGCTGCTGGTCGAGGCCGATACCGACGATACCTGGGCGCGGGATCACGGCCCACTCGGCGTTATGACGCAAAACGGCGACATGGCGCTGCTCGATTACACCTTCACCGGCTGGGGCGGCAAGTTTCCCGCCAGCCGCGACAACGCCCTGACCCAAGCGCTCGGTGCGCAAAACGTCTGGGCCTGCCCGGTACTGCCGCGCACAATGGTGCTCGAGGGCGGCGGTGTCGAAACCGACGGTCAGGTCACGCTCTTGACCACCAAAGCGTGCCTTTTGAACCCGAACCGTAATCCAACGCTTTCCCAGGCAGAGGTCGAGCAAGCGCTCAAGGCGGACTTTGGCGTCGAGCGCGTTCTATGGCTCGAAAACGGCTATCTCGAGGGCGACGACACCGACAGCCACATCGATACGCTGGCGCGCTTTTGCAGCACTGACACCATCGCCTACGTGCGCTGCGACGATGAAACGGACCCGCACTACGCGGCGCTAAAAGCGATGGAGGCCGAGCTCCAGGGGTTTCGCCAGACAAACGGCGAACCCTACCGTTTGGTCGCCCTGCCGTGGCCGGCGGCGGCGTTCGATCAAGACGACGGCCATCGCCTGCCCGCGACTTACGCCAACTTCACCATCATCAACGGCGCCGTGCTCGTGCCGACCTACGCCGACCCGGCGGATCTGGAGGCGCTCAACGCCCTGGCCCAGGCCTTCCCGGAGCGCCAGATCGTTCCCATCGAGTGCCAAAGCGTAATTCGCCAGCACGGCAGCCTGCACTGTTTGACCATGCAGCTACCCCAAGGCACGCTCAACGCCGCACGTTTCAAGGAGGCCTCATGAGCCGAGAACTGACCGTCGCCGTCATTCAGCAAAACGCCTGGCCGGACAAGGAGAAGAGCCTTGCGGCCTCGGACGAGGGCGTGCGCGCCGCCGCCGGGCGCGGGGCGAAGCTCGTGCTGCTCCAGGAGCTTCACGCCACCCACTACTTCTGTCAGTACGAGGACCCGGCGCTGTTTGACCTGGCCGAGCCGCTGGACGGGCCGACGAGTCAGCGCCTGGAAGCGCTTGCCCGCGAGCTCGATATCGTGCTGGTCGGCTCGATTTTCGAAAAGCGCGCCGCGGGGCTCTACCACAACACGGCGGTGGTTTTCGATGGCGCGCGCGGGCGCGTCGGTCAGTATCGCAAGATGCACATTCCCGACGATCCGGGCTTTTATGAGAAGTTCTACTTCACCCCAGGCGACGTCGACGAGCGTCGGGGCGAGGGCTTCACGCCCATCGATACCTCCGTTGGTCGGCTCGGCGTGCTGGTGTGCTGGGATCAGTGGTATCCGGAGGCGGCGCGGCTCATGGCACTCTCGGGTGCGGAGCTTCTGCTCTACCCCACCGCGATCGGCTGGGACAAAACCGACGATGAGCAGGAGCAGGCCCGCCAGAAGGAGGCCTGGACGCTGATTCAGCGCGCCCACGGCGTGGCCAACGGCTTGCCGGTGCTGGTGGCCAATCGCGTCGGCTTCGAGCCGGACCACTCTGGCGTCGGCTCGGGCATCGACTTCTGGGGCGGCAGCTTCGTCTGCGGCCCCCAGGGCGAGCTTCTGGCCCACGCAGGCACCGAGACCGAGCAGCTGGTGGTCACTCTCGATATGGAAAAAAGCGAGCGCACCCGGCGCATCTGGCCTTACCTGCGCGACCGCCGCGTGGACGGCTACGGCGATCTGACGCGGCGCTATCGCGACTGAAACGCCCTCCTCACTCCATACGAAAACGCCGGCGCTGAATGCGCCGGCGTTTTTGCTCAAGCCTGGGTTCTGCCAGAGCCGCCTGGCGGGCTACTTCCAGAAATCGCGAATCGAGGCGATGCCCTGGGCGCCGACGGCGCGGGCGTGGTTGGCATCGAAACGGGTCATGCCGCCAAGCGCGAAGACCGGCATGCCGGCACGCTCGACGAGCTGCTGAAAGTCGTGCCAGCCCATCGGGGCTACATCCGGATGCGACGGCGTGGTGCGAAGCGGCGACAGCGTCACGAAGTCGCAGCCAAGCGTGGCGGCTTTATCGAGCTGGGTCTGATCGTGGGTCGAGGCGGAGAGCCACTTGCCCTCGCCGATCGGACGGCGCTCCAGCTCCATCAGGCGCTGGCTGGTGAGGTGAATACCGTCGGCATCGACCTGCTCGAGCAGCTCCGGCTCGCCGTTGAGCAGAAGCCTTGCGCCGAACTCGCGGCACAGCGCCAGCGCCGTTTGGGCGCGCTGCACGTAGGCGTCGCGCTCAAGGCCCTTGGCACGCAGCTGAACGAGGCGAACGCCGTCCTCGTCGAGCGCGCGGCGAAGAAGGCTTTCAAAGCGCGTATCGTCCGGCTCTTCGCCGGTGATCAGGTACTCCTTGGGCAGCATTACCGCGCGCAGAATGGGCAGATTGGCCGCCGGGAAGGGGTAGCCGACCAAATCCTCCATCGCGACCCAGCGAACCGCCTGACCTTCACGCCCGAAGGGCTCGCCGGCGAACTCGTGCACCTGCCAAACGTCGAGCAGGATGTGCTTGTCGCTGTACTCGTGGTGAACGCGAATGAGCGGCTGGGCGCGGCGGATCTCGACACCGAGTTCCTCGTGAAGCTCGCGCTTCAAGCCCTCGAGCCCGGTTTCGTAGGGCGCAAGCTTGCCGCCGGGAAACTCCCACAAGCCACCGTGATCGACGTTGGAGGGTCGGCGTGCGATCAGTACGTGCTTTTTATCGGCGCTGACGATGGCGGCCGCGGCGACGTGAACCCGTCGTTTTACCATTACATTCATGACGTTCTTTTCCACATTGGAGCGCCCGGCTAGCCGAGCACTTGACTACAAAGAGCTAAATCGCGTTCTAACACGCTTGTCCAGCATCGACTTTAAAAAGGCGGCGCGCCTAGCTTCGATAGTCGGCGTTGATGGAGACGTAGTCGTGCGATAGATCCGAAGTCCAGACGGTCGCGTGCGCATCGCCCCGGCCCAGATCGATACGAATGGTGATCTCCTCGCCTTTCATCACCCGGCTGCCCGCCTCTTCACTGTAGCTCGCCGCCCGTCCGCCATTTTCGACCAGGCGCACGTCGCCCAGATCGATCACCACGCGGCTGACGTCGAATTCATCGACCGGCGCGCGCCCGACGGCGGCCAAAATCCGCCCCCAATTGGCGTCACTGGCATAGAGCGCGGTCTTCACCAGCGGCGAGTGCGCCACGGTAAAGCCGACGTCCAGCGCTTCCTGGCGGCTCGCAGCGCCTTCGACGTTCAAAGTGATGAACTTGGTCGCCCCTTCGCCGTCGCGAATGATCATCTGAGCAAGCTCGGTCATCACGGCCTGTAGCGCTTGGCGAAACACCGCGATCTGCTCATCGGTTTCCACACGTGGGCCGATGTTGGTCGCGGCGAGCATGCAGGCGTCGTTGGTCGAGGTATCGCTATCCACCGTGATCGCATTGAAAGAGCGATCCACGGTTTCGCGCAGAAGACGCTGTATAAGCGACTGCTCGATGCTGACGTCGGTCACCACGAACCCAAGCATCGTGGCCATGTTGGGCTTGATCATGCCCGAGCCCTTGGTGATGCCGTTGATACTAAAGCGCTCACCGTCGATCTCGGCGGTGACCGTGGCGCCCTTGGCGCGGGTATCGGTGGTCAGTATCCCTTCACCGGCAAGCTCCCAAGCCTCGCTATCGCTGGATAACGCTTTGAACGCGTCAGGAAGCCCCGCCAGCAGCCGCTCCATGGGCAGCGGCTCGCCGATCACACCGGTGGAGAACGGCAGCACCTGCTCGCTGGCAACGCCAGCCTGCTCGGCCGCTGCCTGACAGGTGCGTTTGGCATCTGTCAGCCCCTGCTCGCCGGTACCGGCGTTGGCGTTGCCGGTATTGATGACCCAGTAGCGCGAGGACGTCGTTGCCACCAAATGCGATTTGGCGGTGATGACCGGCGCGGCGCAAAACGCGTTTTGGGTAAATACAGCCGCCGTGACGGCAGTGTCTGGAAGCTCGATAACCACCAGATCGCGGCGCTGAGGCTTTTTGATGCCCGCCATGGCGGAGCCCAGGCGCACCCCGTCAAGGGGTGACATCGTTGGAAACGGACAGTGACCCACCGCCATGCTCTTCTCCTGTAACGTCTATCGGTGCGCTAGGGCGCGCGTTATTGAAGCTTGCCGCAGCACTGCTTGTACTTCTTGCCAGAGCCGCAGATGCACGGGTCGTTACGTCCGACCTTCGGCGCTTCGCGGCGCTGCGGGGCGGCCTCGCCATTGCCGCCTACGCTTGATGACGGGGCTTCTCCGCTCTCGGCATCCGGGCCACGCTGGGCCTCGGAGGCAGCGGCTTTTTCGCGCGCGGCGTCTTCGCGGCGCTTCTGCTCGAGCGCATCGACCTCTTCGGGCTGGCGTACCTGTACATGGCTCAGGATGCGCGTCACGTCTTCCTTGATGTTGATCAGAAGATGCTGGAAGAGCTCGAAGGCTTCGCGCTTGTACTCCTGCTTGGGGTTTTTCTGCGCGTAGCCGCGCAGGTGAATGCCCCGGCGCAGGTGATCCATTGATTGAAGGTGTTCTTTCCAGCGGGTATCGAGTACCTGGAGCATGACCTGCTTCTCGAAGCGCTGGATCAGCGCCTTGCCGGCGGCGGCGATCTTGGCGTCGTAGGCCTCGCGGTGCATGGCCTGCAGGCGCTCGCGAAGCTTCTCTTCGCTGAAGCGGTCGTCCTCGGCGGCCCACTGGGTGACCGGCGCGTCGAGGTTGAACTCGGTTTTCAGATGCGCTTCGAGCCCGGGAAGATCCCATTGCTCGGCCAGGCTCTGGGGCGGCACGTAGTCGCTAATGGTGCTCTCCATCACCTCTTCGCGAATACCGATCACCGCTTCGGAGACCTCATCGGCGGCCAGTACGTCGTTACGCTGCTCGTAGATCACCCGGCGCTGGTCGTTGGCGACGTCGTCGTACTCCAGAAGCTGCTTACGGATGTCGAAGTTGCGTCCTTCGACCTTCTTCTGCGCCCGCTCGACGGCGTTGGAGACCATCTTGTGCTCGATCGCCTCGCCGCGCTCCAGGCCCAGCGCCTGCATCAGACGCTTGACCCGATCGGAGCCGAACAAGCGCATCAGGCTGTCTTCCAGCGACAGGAAGAAGCGCGTCGAACCCGGGTCGCCCTGGCGACCGGCGCGGCCGCGAAGCTGGTTGTCGATGCGCCGCGACTCGTGGCGCTCGGAGCCAATCACGTGCAGCCCGCCCGCTTCAAGTACGGCGTCGTGGCGCTGCTGCCAGTCGGCCTTGAGCGCGGCGATCTGCGCCTCGTCCGGATTGTCGAGCTTGGCAACGTCCGCTTCCCAGTTGCCGCCGAGCATGATGTCGGTACCGCGTCCGGCCATGTTGGTGGCGATGGTGACCGCCCCGGGGCGACCGGCCTGGGCGATGATTTCGGCCTCGCTCTGGTGCTGCTTGGCATTGAGTACGTTGAACTGCATGCCGGCGTTGCGCATCAGCTGGGCGAGGTACTCGGAGGTCTCGATCGAGGCGGTACCCACCAGCACCGGGCGGCCGGCCTCGGTCACCGCCTGAACGTCCTTGATGATCGCTTCGAACTTCTCTTCGCCGCTGAGATAGACCAAATCGTTCAAGTCCTTACGCGCCAGCGGCCGGTTGGTCGGAATGACCACCACGTCGAGGCCGTAGATCTGGCGGAACTCAAAAGCTTCGGTGTCGGCAGTACCGGTCATGCCGGCCAGCTTTTCGTAAAGGCGGAAGTAGTTCTGGAAGGTCGTGGAGGCGAGCGTCTGGCTCTCGCGCTGCACGGTTACGCCTTCTTTGGCTTCCACTGCCTGGTGCAGGCCTTCGGACCAGCGACGGCCCGGCATGCTGCGCCCGGTGTGCTCGTCGACGATCACCACCTGGCCTTCGACGACGATGTAGTCCACGTCGCGCTGGTAGAGATTGCGCGCACGCAGCGCCGAGTGCATGTGCTGTAGAAGGTTCAGGTTCTGGGCGGCGTAGAGCGAGTCGTGCTCGCCTAGAAGGCCTTGGGAGCGCATCATCTCCTCGACCTTGTTGTGGCCCTGCTCGGTAAGCTCGACCTGCTTCTGCTTTTCGTCGAGCACGAAATCGCCGCTGACCGGCGTTTCATCGTCCTCGCTCACTTCGCCGCGCTCCAGGTGCTGCGCTAGGCCGTTGACCACGTTGTAGAGTTCGGTGTTCTCGTCCACCGCGCCGGAAATGATCAGCGGTGTGCGCGCCTCATCGATCAAAATCGAGTCGACCTCATCGACGATGGCGAAGTGCAGGTCGCGCTGCACCTTCTCCTCGAGCGAGAACGCCATGTTGTCGCGCAGGTAGTCGAAGCCGAACTCGTTGTTGGTGCCGTAGGTGATGTCGCACTTGTAAGCGTGACGTTTCTCTTCACCGGTTTGGCCCGAGAAGATAACGCCCACCGTCAGCCCGAGAAATTCGTAGAGCGGACGCATCCACTCGGCGTCACGCCGCGCCAGGTAGTCGTTGACCGTGACCACGTGCACGCCCTTGGCGGGTAGCGCGTTGAGATAGACCGCCAGAGTCGCCACCAGCGTTTTACCCTCGCCGGTTTTCATTTCCGCGATGCGCCCGCGGTGAAGCGTCATACCGCCGACCATCTGAACATCGAAGTGACGCATACCCATGACGCGCTTGCTCGCCTCTCGCACTACCGCAAAGGCGTGGGGCAGCAGCTTTTCCAGCGACTCGCCGGACTCCAGGCGCGTACGTAGTTCACCGGTTTGTGCCTGTAGCGCGGCGTCGTCCAGCGCCTCGATTTCGGTTTCGAGCTTGTTGACGTCCTGCACGCTTTTCGTCATGCGTTTAACGTCGCGGTCGTTCTTGGAGCCAATGGCCTTGCGCAATAATGTGTTAATCATGAAGTTTCCAAATCATTTCAAGCGCACCAGCGGAGCACCCTTAAAAAAGCTGTTTCAAGCAAGATGGTAAAAACGAAAGTGGGGCTGGACGGTGGGCGGTCCGCGCTGGGTTAGCACGTCGCGGGCGGCGACCCGGGTCAAGGCAAGGCGTGGGGCGATCGAAGGGCGCTTTTTCAGGCACGCGGTGATTTTTTTGACACGACGCAGCAGGGAGCGAACCCGACGCCGACGGGCCAAACGCTGCGACTGAACACGCAGGATGGCCGGCACCCAAAGACAGATCGTCGCCGCCCGCTCGCTGGCTTTGACGGCGGATAGCGGCGACAGCGACACCGGCAGCAGGCAACTGACCAAAAGCCCTGCCAGCCACCAGCGCGCAAGCCCGCTGCGGCGAGCGCGCCGCAGGACTATCTGAGGGCTTGGCGCGGACGTGGATGACATGCTGGGTGTCGACTCCCTGGCGTGTTAGGCTCTTTCGATGACGCCCCGGCCGCTCGCAACTGGCGGCCTGAAAGCGCACGAATCCGGTTTTCTGGAATTAAGCGTATGAGTATAAAGGTTAAGCGTTCCCGCGCACAGCCCATCGGCCAGGTGCTTAAAAGCTCTTCCGACATCAGTAACCTGATGCGCCAGTCGCGGCTAATCGATCAGGCCCAGCGCCACCTGCGCGGGCACCTGCCCGAAGAGATGCGTGAACACATCTTTGTCGGCGGCTTTAGCAATGCCCGTCTGACCTTGATCAGCGGCCAGGCGAGCTGGCTTTCCTGGCTTAGATTCGAGCAAACGAGGCTATTGCAACTGCTGCACCAGCTTCCCGGGTTCGAAGCCGTTACCGGCTTTCATTTCAAGGTGCGCCCGGTTCGCCCGGTCGTTGCACCGCCGCGCAATACCCGAGCGCTTTCACAAAAAGCGAGCGAAACGCTTACTCAGTGCGCCGAGGATACCCAGGACAGCCGCCTTAAAGGGGCGCTTGAGCGCTTGGCCTCTCACGCCGCGAACAAAAACACGTCCTCCTGAACGCATAAAGCACCGCAAGCGGTGCTTTATAAATGGGGGAGCGGGCGGCGTTTTCAACCGTGCTCCCTGCTTTAAAACGCTAGCCCTCCCTTCTGCTTCAGGGCTCAGCGTTTGGCCTGATGAATCAGGCCATGGCCGGGGCGGCGTAAGAAATCGGCGCCACGTCCTTCTCGTCTTCGAACGTTACGACTTCATAGGCTTCGGGGCGGGCGAGCAGCTCGCGACAGAGCTGATTGTTCAGCGCGTGACCGGATTTAACCCCGCGGAACTCGCCGATCAGGCTGAAACCCAGCTGGTAGAGATCGCCGATCGCATCCAGAACCTTGTGCTTGACGAACTCGTCCTCGTAGCGCAAACCGCCCTCGTTCACGATGCGGTAGTCGTCGACGACGATGGCGTTATCAAGGCTTCCGCCGAGTGCGAGGTTATTGGAGCGTAAAAACTCCAGATCGCGCATGAAGCCGAAGGTACGCGCCCGCGATACCTCCTTGACGAAGGAGGTCGTAGAGAAGTCGATCAGCGCGTTTTGGTGCTGCTGTTCGAACACCGGGTGATCGAAATCGATGGAGAACGATACCTTGAAGCCCTGATGGGGCAAGAAAACCGCTTCCTTGTCGCCGTCACGAACCGCGATCCGCTCCTTGATGCGGATGAACTTCTTGGCGGCGTCCTGCTCGAGAATGCCCGCGGACTGGATCAAAAATACGAAAGGACTGGCGCTGCCATCCATGATTGGAATTTCGGCGGCGCTCACGTCGATGTAGGCGTTATCGATACCGAGCCCGGCAAACGCCGACATCAAATGCTCGACGGTCGCGACCTTGACGCCGTTTTGCGAAAGCGCAGTGCAAAGGCGTGTGTCTTCGACTAACTCGGCGCGGGCAGGAACGTGTACCACGGGGTCCAGATCGGTTCGAACGAATACGATGCCGGTGTTCGCAGGTGCCGGGCGCAGCGCCAAGTGGACTTTTTTACCCGAGTGCAGACCCACTCCGGTAGCGCGAATCACGTTTTGTAATGTACGTTGTCTGATCATGGGCGTGGTAGAACTCTTATAACGGGGCCTTCGGCAAGGAACCGACGCCGACCGTAGAAAAGGGAAGTTATCGAACAGTGTTTACTTTAACAGCAAACGAGCGTTTTAACCAAGTTTTCTCGGTTAAAACGCTCGCCAGCCGTTTAAAGCACTGTCATGTAAAGCCGACTGCCGTTTGAATCAGTCCGCCTGACGGCGCAAAAACGCGGGGATGTCCAGATAGTCGTCGGACTCGGCGGACCGGCGCTTCTCGGCACGCGGTTTAGGCGCAGACTCCTGAGCTTCGGCGCGGGCCGCGGACTGCTGACGCGTGACGGTCGGCTGCTGCATTTTGCGGTAATCGGCAGGCTCGGAAGCAGCGCGGCGAGCCGGCTCGCGGGCAGCCTGCTTGGGCTTGGTGCCGTCGAGGCCCGCGGCGACTACGGTCACGCGCAGCTCGTCGGACATTTCCATATCAATGGAGGTGCCCACCACGATGGTCGCTTCCTGAGAGGCGAACTCCTGAACCGTTGCGCCGACATCGTTGAACTCGCCGATCGACAGATCCGGGCCAGCGGTGATGTTGACCAGAATACCGCGAGCACCGTGCAGGTCGATATCCTCGAGCAGGGGGCTTCGAATCGCCTTTTCGGCGGCTTCGCGAGCGCGGTTCTCGCCGGTAGCCCCGCCAGTACCCATCATCGCCATGCCCATCTCGGACATGACCGTGCGCACGTCGGCGAAGTCGACGTTGATGATACCGGGGCTGGTGATCAGCTCGGCAATGCCTTGAACGGCGCCAAGCAGCACGTCGTTGGCCGCGCTGAAGGCGGTCAAGAGCGTGGCGTTCTTACCCAACACCGACAGCAGCTTCTCGTTGGGAATGGTGATCAGCGAGTCGACGTGTTCGGAGAGCTCTTTCATGCCCTCTTCAGCAGCGCGCATACGCTTGGGCCCCTCGAAAGGGAACGGACGCGTGACCACCGCCACCGTTAGAATCCCCAACTCCTTGGCAACCTGCGCCACCACCGGCGCGCCGCCGGTACCGGTACCGCCACCCATGCCGGCGGTGATGAACACCATGTCTGCACCGTCGAGAAGCTCGGCTATACGCTCGCGATCTTCCATCGCGGCCTGGCGCCCGACTTCCGGGTTCGCCCCGGCCCCAAGACCCTTGGTGATTTCGCCGCCCAGCTGCAAAACCGTTTTGGCGGAAACGCGCTTGAGCGCCTGGGCATCGGTATTGGCGCAGATGAACTCGACGCCTTCGATGTTGCTTTCCACCATGTGGTTGACGGCGTTACCGCCACCGCCGCCCACACCCACTACTTTGATGACCGCACTGCTCGAGGGTGCGTTATCTACCAATTCGAACATAAGCCCCGTCTCCTGAACCGCGCTTGCGGCCCTATCAGAAATTTCCTTTGAACCAGCCTTTGATTTTCGCTAGCGCCGAATGATCGTCCCTGCTATCACGCTGGACGTGCTCGCCGCGCCCCTTGTGGGGTGCGCTTGCCCGTCCATGGCTCTCAAGACCCTGTCCGTGGCGGGACTCCTGCAGTGCATAGTGCAAAAGCCCAACGCCTGTCGCATAGATGGGATTGCGAACCACGTCCGCCAATCCCCGCACGTTCTGCGGGCAGGCGATACGCACCGGCATATGGAAGATCTCCTCCGCCAGCTCACTCACCCCTTCCATGCGCGATGTGCCGCCGGTCAACACGACCCCGGCGGCCACCATGTCTTCGTAGCCACTACGGCGTAATTCATCGCGTACCAGCGTAAAGAGCTCTTCGTAGCGCGGCTCGACCACTTCCGCCAATGCCTGGCGCGAAAGGTCGCGCGACGCTCGATCGCCAACGCTTGGTACCTTGATCATTTCATCGCTTGCGGCCAGCTGGGTCAGCGCGCAAGCGTACTTGACCTTGATCTCCTCGGCGTGCTGCGTCGGCGTTCGAAGCGCCATCGCAATATCGTTGGTGACCTGGTCACCGGCGATGGGAATGACCGCCGTATGGCGAATCGCCCCTTCGCTGAAAATGGCCATATCGGTCGTTCCCCCACCGATATCCACCATGCAAACGCCCAGCTCGCGCTCGTCTTCGGTCAGTACCGCCATGCTGGAGGCCAACTGCTCCAAAATGATGGCGTCGACTTCCAGCCCACAACGGCGCACGCACTTCTCGATATTTTGCACCGCGTTCAAAGCCGCGGTGACCAGGTGCACCTGCGCCTCCAGGCGCACGCCGGACATACCCAGCGGCTCGCGAATACCGCCCTGGGCATCGATTGAGAACTCCTGGGGCAGCACGTGAAGCACCCGCTGACCTTCGGAAATCGCACGGGCGCGGGCCGAGTCGATAACACGATCAATGTCAGAAGGAGTGACTTCGCGTTCCTTGATCGCAACGACGCCATCTGAATTCATCGAGCTAATATGACTACCGGCAACGCCGACGTAGACCGAATGAATATCGCAGCCGGCCATGAGCTCGGCTTCTTCGACCGCCCGCTGAATCGATTGAACCGTCGATTCGATATTGATCACGACGCCGCGCTTCATTCCCCTTGATGGGTGAGAACCTATACCCGCAATTTCGATGCCGCCATCGTCGGTGGGTTGACCGACAATCGCGACGACCTTGGACGTTCCAATGTCCAGCCCGACAACCATATTGGATGCGTTGGGTGAGCCTGCCATGAGTCGGGTTATCTCCTTATAGTAATCTTTTAACCGATAAACGATCGATGGTCGGCAACCGTTTATCTACCAATGAACATCAATATGGATCGGATGAAACGATCAGGGGCGTCTGCCTGACCCGTTAAATCCAAAAAGCGCCGCGTTTATAAACGCCTTGTTAAAAACAAATCATCACCACTATCACGACTTTTCTCTAAAACACACTGTACATCGACGCCAACACATGTTTATTTATACATGCTTTTATAAAAAGCGAGCTTGAACGCATCCCCCGTTAAAGCCGCCCCAACTCGATCATCTCTCGTCTTGAACCGCTTGACTGGCCAAAACGCGTTATAAGAGACGCTCGAAAGCCATCATATAGAAACGTCCACCAATATACGACTGGTCCCGCCCACGATAATGGGCTTGGCGAAGAATTTAAACCCCAGTAATGGCTTTTCCTTGTTGGCAAACGCTCACTTTTAAGTAAACGTCGGCAACGTTTAATAATGAAGGTGTCGCTACTCTTCGCCGCCGTCGAATTCGGTTTCGCCGTGCCAAGCGACCGCCACACCGTTGGGATAGCGCAAATCGATATAGCGAATCTGGTCGCCCTGACGCGAAAGCTCGCGCTGCCATGAGGCGGTGAGCCGCGCCAAACGCGTGCCGTGTTCGCGCCGCCCAAGCATCACCCAAGCACCGTTATCGAGCTGGAGCCGCCAGGCACCGCGCGGCTCGAGACGCAGCTGAGAAAGCGAAAGTGACAATGTCGCGAAGTGGTTCGTCAGGCGCTGGTAGTAGTCGAGCACCTCTTCACTGCTGCCCACGGGACCCGCCAGGTCGGGGAGGTTCGGCGGCACCTCGAGAGGGGCAAACGCGAAGGGCTCGCCTTCCGGGTTGAGCAGGAAATCGTCGTTCCAGCGCGCGATCGGCTGCTGCTCGACGAGTTCGAACACCAGCGCGTTGGGCCACTCACGCGAGATACGCACCTCGAAAAGCCAGCCGATGGTGAGTGCGCGCTCACGAAGCTCGCCAAGATCCGCCGATAGCCAAGTGGCGTTTTGTACCAGCGGCGCCAGCTGGGTGCGCAGATAGTCGGCGCTGACATACTCCCACTCGCCGCGAATCGAGACGCGCTCGATGGGCCGGTCGAGCCAGAGCCACAGCGCCCTGCCCCCGCCGCCGAGCAGCAGCGCGAGCAGTACGATCCCAAGCCAGGCGTTACGCTTTTTCATATGGTTTCTTCACCGGAACGTCTCACCGGGCTGCGGCGGTCTGGAGAATGTCGAGGACCAGCTCGTCGAAGCCGATGCCGGCGTGAGCCGCCGCCTGGGGTACGAGGCTGTGATCGGTCATGCCGGGCACGGTGTTGACCTCGATGAGCCAGAACGCGCCGTCCTTGTCGCGCATCACGTCGATACGGCCCCAACCGCGGCCGCCCATGGCGCGAAACGCCTTTAGGCACAGCGCCGCCAGCGCCTGCTCGTCGGCATCAGAAAGCCCGCAGGGCAAATGGTAAAGCGTGGTGTTCGAGTGGTACTTGGCTTCGTAGTCATAAAACCCGCCGGGTACCTCCACGCGAATGGCGGGCAGCGTTTGTTCGCCCAGAATCGCGACGGTGTACTCCTCGCCTTCGATGAAGCGCTCGGCCATCACCTGGGCGTCGAAGCGGGCCGCCTCCGTGTAGGCGGCTTTGAGCTCGGCCTGGCTTTTGACGATGCTGATGCCCAGCGTCGAGCCCTCGTGTACCGGCTTGACGATCATCGGCAGACTCAGCGCATCGACCACCGCCGACCAGTCGGCGTCGTCACTTAGCGTGATGCTCTCCGGCGTCGGCAGACCCTGGGCGCGCCACACCTGCTTGGTGCGCTCCTTGTCCATACCGAGCGCCGAGGCGAGTACGCCGCTGCCGGTGTAAGGGATATTCAAAAGCTCCAGCGCCCCTTGCAGGGTACCGTCCTCGCCGCCGCGCCCGTGAAGCGCGATGAACACTTTTGAGGGTGCCAGCGCTTCCAGCCCGGCAAGCCCGCCCTCGCGCGGGTCGTACCCCTGGGCGTTGACGCCCTGACGCTTGAGCGCCTCCAGGACCGCCGCACCACTTTTGAGTGACACCTCGCGCTCGCCGGACGTGCCGCCCAGCACCACCACCACCACCACGTTATCTGTCGCGCTGCCCACTGCCGTTACGCTCATAGTTCAACCTCATCCAACGCAAGCCCGGCCTTCGCCAGCGCCAGCGAAATACCGCCGACGTCCCCGGCGCCCTGAGTAATCAAAATGTCGTCCGGGCGCAGCACCCGTTTCAAAAGCGCCGCCAGTTCCTGTTTGTGCTCGACGAACAGCGGATCGACCTCACCGCGCTGGCGAATGGAGCCGGCAAGCGTTCGCCCTTCCGCGCCTGGAATCACCGCCTCGCCAGCGCTGTAGACGTCCAATAGCACCAGCGTATCGACCTGGGAGAGTACGCGCACGAAGTCCTCGAACAAGTCGCGTGTGCGGCTATAGCGGTGCGGCTGGTACAACATCACCAGCCGCCGTTTGGGCCAGCCCGCGCGCACTGCCTGAATCACCATGTCGACTTCCCGCGGGTGGTGGCCGTAGTCGTCCACCAGCATGACCTCGCCGCCTTGATTCGGCGCGGGAAAGTGGCCGTGTACCTGAAAGCGGCGTCCAACCCCGGCAAAACTCGCCAGGCCCGCGAGAATCGCCTCGTCGCTGACGCCGGCGTCGGTGGCTACTACGATCGCCGCCATGGCGTTCTGCGCGTTGTGGCGGCCAGGCATCGCCAAGCGCACGTCAAGCGGGGCGGCGCCGTCGGGCCGTTGCGCGGTGAAGCTCACCTCGCCTTCGCGCTGGCTGAAATCGGTAATGCGGTAGTCCGCCTCCTCGTTAAAGCCGTAGGTCACGAACTGGCGCTTGACCTGCTCACACAGGCCCTGAACGTGCGGGTCGTCAGTGCAGAGTACCGCAAGGCCGTAGAACGGCAGGTTGTGCAGAAACTCGATGAAGGTGGTCTTGAGCCGCTCGAAGTCGTTGCCGTAGGTCGCCATGTGGTCGGCGTCGATGTTGGTGACGATCGAGACCATCGGCTGCAGGTGCAAAAACGACGCATCGGACTCGTCCGCCTCTGCCACCAGGTAATCACCTTCACCCAAGCGCGCGTTGGCGCCGGCGCTGGTGAGCTTGCCGCCGATCACGAAGGTCGGGTCGAGCCCGCCTTCGGCCAAAAGCGTTGCGGTGAGGCTCGTGGTGGTCGTTTTGCCGTGGGTGCCGGCCACTGCGATGCCGTGGCGAAAGCGCATCAGCTCGGCAAGCATTTCGGCGCGGCGCACTACCGGCACCCGGTGCTCGTGGGCCCAGCGGATTTCCGGGTTGGTCTCGTCGATCGCACTCGACACCACCACGACGTCGGCGCCTTGAACGTTCTGCTCGGCGTGGCCGATGAAGACCTCGACGCCGCAGCCGCGCAGGCGCTCGATAACGGTCGACACGCGCATGTCGCTACCGCTGACCGCGTAGCCCTGATTGGCGAGCACTTCGGCGATACCGCACATGCCCGCCCCGCCAATGCCCACGAAGTGCAGGCGCTTGATGCGCCGCATGCCGGGGCCGCTGGGGCGTACGCTGTGCGATGGCTTGTCGGTAATCATATCGGTCACGCCGAATCTCCTTGCTTCACTAACGAAAGGCATCCTGCCGTCAAACGCTCCAAAGCGTCCAGGTGCGCCGCCTGGCGCGCGCAAGCGGCCATCTCGACCAGGGTGTCACGGGTCAGTAGCTCGTCCAAAAGCGCGGTCAGCCGCTCCGGGGTCAGCTCACTTTGCACCACGCAGCGCGCCGCCCCGGCCTCGACCAGCACCTCGGCGTTGACACGCTGATGATCGTCCACGGCGAAGGGAAACGGCACCAACAGCGCCGGTTTGGCCGCCGCGGCAAGCTCCGCCACGGTCAGGGCGCCGGCGCGGCAAACGACCAAGTCCGCCCAGTTGTAGGCCGCCGCCATATCATTGATGAATGGCTCGACCCGTGCCTTTACGCCAAGCGCTTGATAGCTCTCGAGTGTCGCCGCGTCGCGCTCCCGCCCCGCCTGGTGCCATACCTCGGGGCGATTACCCTCGCCGAGTGCTGCCAGCGCTACCGGCAGGCGCTCGTTGAGGGCGACCGCCCCGAGCGAGCCGCCCACCACCAGCATTCTAAGCGGGCGCGTGCTGAACTCCACAGCGGTGCGCGGGGTCTCGCCAAGCGCGGCGATTTGGCCGCGCACGGGGTTGCCGATCACCTCGGCTCGGGGGCCAAAGGCATTGTCGAAGGCGGCGTAGGTTTTGCTGGCCAGCCGCGACAGTACCCGATTGGTTAACCCCGCCACGGCGTTTTGCTCGTGGATCACCAGCGGTACGCCGCAGAGTTTGGCCGCAAGCCCGCCGGGGCCACTGGCGAAGCCGCCCAGACCCACAACGACGTCCGGCTTGAAGCGCTTGATGACGCGGCGGGCATCCAGCACGGCGCGGCTCAAATTCAGCGGCGCCTTGAGCCAGCCCGCCACCCCCTTCCCGCGAAGCCCGCTGATCGCCACGGTATTGAGCGGTATGCCGGTTTCCGGCACCAGACGGTTCTCGATACCGCGGGGACTACCCAGCCACTGTACTTCCACGTTTTGGGCCATGAGTGCTTGGGCGAGTGACAGCGCGGGGATGACGTGGCCGCCGGTCCCGCCGGCCATGATTAACATGCGTCGACGTGCGTTCGTCGTCACAAACGACTCCTTACTCAAGATAAACGCGGCTCGAAGCGTGATTTATAGGGGGTAGAGGCGCGCCGCGGGCGGTGGCGGGTTTCCGCGTCCACGCGCAGCAGCAGGCCGATCATCATGCCGGTGACCAGAAGGCTCGAGCCGCCGTAGCTAATCAAGGGAAGCGTCAGCCCCTTGGTGGGTAAAAGCCCGGAGCTCACCGCCATGTTGATAAAGGCCTGGGCGGCGATTATGAAGCCGATGCCGTAGCTCACATAGGCGCCAAAAAGGTGGCCGGCGAGCTCCGCCTTTCGGCCAATGAGCATCGCGCGGGTAACGAACAGCGTGAACAGCGCCACCACGCAAACCGCGCCGATCATACCCAGCTCCTCGGCGATGACCGCGAAAATGAAGTCGGTGTGCGCCTCGGGCAGGTAATGAAGTTTTTGTACGCTGTTGCCAAGGCCGGTGCCGGAAATGTGGCCGCGGCCAAAGGCGATCAGCGCCTGAGTCAGCTGATAGCCGGTGGCGAACTGATCCGCCCAGGGGTCGAGAAAGCTCGTCCAGCGCGCCAAGCGGTAGGGTTCCATCACGACCATCATCACCGCGCCGAAGGCTAGCACGCCGCCGCTGCCGATCAACAGCACCATCGAGGCGCCGCTCATCATCAGCATGCCGATCACGCAAACGGTATAAACCACCATGCCGCCGAAGTCCGGCGCAAAAAAGAGCAGCCCAGCAGGCACGGCAAGCACCGCGATCGGCCGCCACATGCTGAACGCACGGGTGCGAAGCTCGTAAGTGAAGCGCGACATGAACGCCGCCATGTAGAAAATCAGCCCCACCTTGCCAAGCTCGGAGATCTGCAGGCTCGGCAAGGGACCGGGCAGCGAAATCCAACGCTTGCTGCCGTTGACCTCCTGGCCTACCAGCAACACCATGACGAGCATGAAAATACTGGCCACCAGAATTAGCGAGGCATTTTGGCGCCAGGCCTCCAGCGGTACGCACAGCATGAACAGACACGCCGCCCCGGAAACCAGCAAAAACAGGGCGTGCTGGCGTGAGTAGTAGTAGCTGTTCTCCAAAAGCCCGACGGAGGCGGAGCTCACCATCACCCAGCCAAGCCCGGCGAGGGTAACCACGGCCACGATCAGCCATAGGTCGCAGGGCAGATTTTTCGTACTTATTGCATTCAAGAAGCGCTGGCGCCGGCTCATGCGTTCACCTCACTACGTTGTCGTGACACCCACTGGCGAAACGCCTCACCGCGCGCCTCGTAGTTGGCAAACTGATCCAGACTCGCGCAGGCCGGCGATAGCAGCACGCAGTCACCAGACTTTGCCACTTCGAGCGCGGCTTCCAACGCCTGCTCCAGCGTCTCGACCTCACGAACCGCCACCGTCGGCGCCAGGGCGGCCTTGAGACGCTGGGCGTCGGCGCCGAACACCAGCACCTGGCGGGCATAGCGCGCCAGGGGAGCGGCCAGCGGCGTAAAATCCGCCCCCTTACCGACGCCGCCGGCCAGCAGCACCAGCCGGCCTTCTAGCGTAGCGCCGATGCCTTCGATGGCGGCAAGTGTGGCGCCGACGTTGGTACCCTTGGAGTCGTTGACGAAGCGCACCCCGTTCAGGGTGTCGATCACTTCGCTACGATGGGGTAAGCCCTTGAACATTTCGAGCACCGCGCACATCGGCGCACGGGAGAACCCAAGCGCCTCGCCAAGTGCCAGCGCCGCTAGGGCGTTCATGTAGTTGTGCCGCCCGGCCATGCCAAGCGCGTCAACGCGCATCACGCGATCAGTTCCCTTGGCAAGCCACTGGTGGCCCTCGAAGGTGACTAGCCCCCACTCGCCTTCACCCGGGGCATCGCCGGTAAAGCGCACGACCGGAACGGTGTCATCAGCCCAAGTGAGCGGGTCGTCGGCATTAACGACGGCAAGCCCTGCATCGATGAAGATACGCGCCTTCGCCTGGCGGTAGCGCTCGAGGGTGGCGTGGCGGTCGAGATGATCTTCGCTCAGGTTCAAAAATGCCGCCGCCGCCGCGCCCAAGCGCGGCGTGGTTTCGAGCTGAAAACTCGAAAGCTCGAGAATGTAAAGCTCGCCGTCAGGATGGGCTTCCAGCAGATCGAGTGCCGCGGTCCCCAGGTTACCACCCACCGCGGCTTTGACGCCCGAGGCCCTGGCCATCTCGCCCAGTAGCGTCGTGACGGTAGATTTGGCGTTGGCGCCGGTGATAGCGGCGACAGGCGCGCTCACCGCTCGCTTGAACAGCGCGATTTCGCCGACAAGCCTGGGCTCGTTGGTCGCCGGGTTGTGCTCGTCCAAAAGCCCTTCCAGGCCCGGTGTGAGCGGATCGACGCCCGGGCTTATCACCACTTCGAAAGCACGGCTGAAATCGACCGCGTCGAGCGGGCCGCAGTAGGTGGCAACGCCCGGGTACTCGACCTTGAAGGCGTCCAGCCCGGGCGGCGTGGCGCGGGTATCGAGCAGCGCAAAGGGTCGGCCCAGGCGCGTCAGGTGGCGGCAAATCGCCCGCCCCGAAACGCCCAGGCCGATCACGGCGGTCACTCCCTCGGGTATGTGCATGGGTTGGCTCCTTGCGTTACGACCCGCGTGAAGGCTAGCGCACCTTGAGGGTGGCAAGCCCCAGCAGCACCAGTACCACGGTGATGATCCAGAAGCGCACGATCACGCGCGGCTCAGGCCAGCCCTTTAGCTCGTAGTGGTGATGAAGCGGCGCCATGCGGAAAATGCGCCGGCCGGTGAGCTTGAACGAGCCCACCTGCAGGATGACCGAGAGGGTCTCGACCACGAAGATACCGCCCATGATGAACAGCACGATCTCCTGACGCACGATCACCGCGACCACGCCCAGCGCCGCCCCCAGCGCAAGCGCGCCCACGTCGCCCATGAAGACCTGAGCGGGATAGGTGTTGAACCACAAAAAGCCCAGACCCGCGCCGGCGATGGTCGCACAGAACACCGCGATTTCGCCGGTGCCGAGAATGAAGGGAATATGCAGATAGTTGGCGAACACCGCATTGCCGCTGGCGTAGGCAAACACCGCCAGACCCATGGCGACGAGCACCGTCGGCATGATCGCCAAACCATCCAGACCGTCAGTCAGGTTGACCGCGTTGGAGCTGCCGACGATGACGAAATAGGTCAGCACGATATAGAAAAGACCCAGCGGCAGCGCGAAATCCTTGACCAGCGGCAGCAGCAGACTGGTCTCGGCGGCGCTAGTGGCATTGAGATAGAGAATCAGGGCAGCGCCCAGCCCCACCACCGACTGCCAGAAATATTTCCAGCGCGCGGGCAAGCCCCGAGGATTTTTCTCGACCACCTTGCGATAGTCATCGACCCAGCCGATCGCGCCGAAACCCAGCGTCACCGCCAGCACCACCCAGACGTAGTAGTTGGCCAGATCGCCCCACACCAGCGTGCTGATCGCGATCGACATCAAAATCATGACCCCGCCCATGGTCGGCGTACCGGCCTTGGAAAGGTGCGACTGCGGGCCATCGTCGCGCACCGATTGGCCGATCTGACCCTCGACGAGCCGGCGAATGACCCAAGGGCCTAGCCACAGGCAGATCATCAGCGCGGTGATGGCGGCAAGAATGATGCGAAGCGTGAGGTAATTAAAAACCTGAAAGGCGCTTTGATATTGAGCTAGAAAGTTCGCCAGGTGAAGTAACATGAACGGCGTTTACCCTGTTTCAACCGAGCAGCGCGGCAATGACGCGTTCCATGCCCGCACTGCGTGACCCTTTGACCAGCAGCGTGGCGTTGGGCGGCAGCGTATTAATAAGATGACGCGCAAGCGTCTCGTGGTCGTCGAAGTGGTGCCCGCGACCAAAGGCATCGCTCGCTGCTCGCGTGGCGTCGCCGCAGGTCAGCAGCGTATCAACCCCCAGCGCTTGTGCGAAGCGGCCGACCTCGGCGTGAAGCGCCTCGCTCTCATCGCCAAGCTCGCCCATTGCCCCCATGGCGAACCAGTGCGGACCGGGAAAGCGCGTGAGCGTCTCGAGCGCGACCTTCATCGCCCCCGGGTTGGCGTTGTAGGTGTCGTCCAGAAGCGTCGTGCCGTTGGGGCCTTCGATCACGCTGAGCCGCCCTTTCAGCGGCGCGAAAGCGCACAGCGCCTCAACAACGCGCCTTGGCGCCACGCCCACGGCAAGCGCAGCGGCGGCGGCGGCCAGGGCGTTGCTGACGTTGTGCTTGCCGGCAAGCTTGAGCCGCACCTCGCCTAGCGACGCGCCGTTTTGAACAAGCGTGAAAGCATACCGCCCTTGCGAGTCGCAGGAAAGAGCCCGGGCGCAGACATCCGCCTCGGCTTCGACGGCGTAGCTCACCACCGGCCCAGGAGCGAGCGCCGCCCAAGTGGCGAAGTAACGATCCTCCGCGTTGAGCACGGCAACGCCTGCAGGCGTAAGCCCGAGCAAAATTTCGCTCTTGGCCTGGGCGATCTGCCCCATACCACCAAATTCGCCGACGTGGGCGCCGGTCACGTTGGTGATAATGGCAACGTCCGGCGCGGCGAGCCGGCTGGTCCAGGCGATCTCGCCCAAGTGGTTGGCGCCAAGCTCCACCACCGCCGCCCGATGCTCGGGAGCCAAGCGTAGAAGCGTCAGCGGCGCGCCGAAGTCGTTGTTCAGATTGCCTTGCGTTGCCAGCACCTGGCCGAGTGGGGCGAGCAGCGCCGCGATCATCTCCTTGACCGTGGTCTTGCCACTGTTGCCCGTCACGGCCACCAGCGGATGAACGAACCGCTGGCGCTGCGCGCGACCCAAAAGCCCTAAAGCCAAGCGGGTGTCAGCGCAGACGACTTGGGGCAGAGCGCTCTCAATAGGCGTTTCGACCAGCGCCGCCGCGGCGCCCTGCTCGAGCGCCTGGGCCAAAAAGGCATGGCCGTCAAAGCGCTCGCCTCTAAGCGCTACGAAAAGCGCTCCGGGAGCGATCTGGCGCGTATCAGTGGTGACGCTCGAAAAGCGGCAATCCGGAAAGTCATCGGCGAGCGTGACGTTGAGCGCCTGTGCGACTCGCTGTGAGCTCCACTGCATCAGCGCACGCTCCGAGCGGCCAGCGCCTTTTGCACCTCAAGATCGTCGCGGTAGGCGTGACGGACGCCGTCGATCTCCTGGTAGGGCTCGTGCCCTTTACCGGCGATCAGCACCACGTCCTGGGGACCGGCCGTTGCGACCACCTCAGCGATGGCGGCTCGGCGATCCCCGACCTCGCGAAACGAGGCGTTCTCACTAAAGCCTTCGATGATCATACGGCGGATTGCGTCGGCGGGCTCGCCGCGCGGATTGTCATCGGTAATGACGCAGTGATCGGCGAGAGACTCCGCGACGCGCGCCATTTCCGCACGCTTGCCGGTATCGCGCTCGCCGCCGCAGCCAAAGACGCACCAGAGCTTGCCGGCATCGCCCAGATGCTCGCCAAGCGCGCCCAAGGCGGCGCCGAGGGCATCCGGGGTATGGGCGTAGTCGATGACCACGCTCGGGGCGCCCTCCTCCTTGAGCAGTGCCATACGACCGGGCACCGGCGAAAGTTTGGCGGCGGCGTCGAAGAGTGCTGCCAGCGGCTCGCCTAGACCGTAAAGCGTGGCGATGGCGAGCAGCACATTGTCGAGGTTGAACCGCCCCATTAGGCCGAGTTCGAGCGTCTTTTCGCCTTTCGGCGTGGCGATCAGCGCGTTCTGGCCCAACGCGTGGGGATGCCAGCCAACGACGCGCAGCGTGCACGCCTGGTCTTCACCGACTGCCAGCACGCGCACGCCTTTTTCGAGCCCGGCCAGCATAAGCCGGGTCAGCGGGTCCGCGGCGTTGACCACGGCGAGGGTGATTTCGGAGCGGCGAAAGAGCCTGGCCTTGGACGCCGCGTAGGCGGCCATGCTGCCGTGGTAATCCAGATGATCGCGGCTCAAGTTGGTAAACACGCCAACGCTGATCGGACAGCCGTCGAGGCGACCCTGGTCGAGCGCGTGGGACGAGGCCTCCAGCGCCACTCGGTGGGCGCCGCTTTGGGCAAGCCCTGACAGCGCGTGCTGAAGTGCCAGCGGCCCCGGCGTGGTGAGGCCGCTATCGTTTAGACGGTCGAGCCGGCCGGTGCCGAGTGTGCCGATCACCCCCGCGGGGGTATCCAGTTGCTCGCTGAGCGCGGCAATGTAGTGGGTTACCGAGCTTTTGCCGTTGGTGCCGGTCACGCCAATGAGGTCGAGCCCACCGGGCACGGCGAAGAGAGTGCGGCCGAACTCACCCAGCCGACGCGCCAGATGCGGAAGATGCAGCACCTGCCCTTCCAACTGCACGCTCGGGCTATCGGCGTGGGCGAGCACCAGCGCCGCGCCCTGGCTGAGCGCCGCCTCGATAAACTCACGGCCATCCCGGGCGCTGCCGGGCACTGCGACGAACACGTCGCCGCTTTTAATCGCGCGGGAGTCGCTGGTGATGCAAAACTCGTCGGTAAGTACCGGCAGCTTAGGCGGCAGCTGCTGGGGCGGCCACCCTCGGGTCAACGCCTCCCAAAGGCGGGCGGGGCTGGACGTCATCTTGTCTCCTTCACGCTATGGCACTTCGTAATCGGGCGGCACGTCGAGCAGACGCAAGGCGTTACCGGTGACGCTGGAGAAAACCGGCGCGGCGACCGCGCCGCCGTAGAACTGCCCGGCCCGCGGATGATCGATCATCACCACCGTGACGATACGCGGATCAGAAATCGGCGCGATACCGGCGAACACGCTGCGATAAGCGTTTTCGGCGTAACCCTGCTGACCGGTCTTGCGCACCGTGCCGGTCTTGCCGCCGACACGATACCCTTCAACCCGGGCGCGGCGCCCGCCGGAGTTGGGCCCAACGGAGCTTTCCAGAATGTCGAGCAGGTCGTTGGCAACGCTTGGCTGGATCGCCGGGATGCCCTGGGGCGGCTCGGAAAGGCGCAGAATCGACGGCGGCATGCGCACACCGTCGTTGGCAAGTGCGGTATAAGCGCTGGCGAGCTGCACCGCCGAGGCCGAAAGCCCGTAGCCGTAGGAGAGCGCGGCACGCTCGCTGCGCGACCAGCGTACCGGCGCCGGCAGGCTGCCCGTGGACTCGCCGGGAAAGCCGGTGCCCGGGCTCTGGCCAAAGCCGAGCTGGTTGTATTTTTCCCAGATCGCAGTGTCGTCGAGCTGGAGCGCGAGCTTCGACATGCCGATGTTGGAGGACTTCTCCAGAATACCGGCCAAATCGAGCTTGCCGTGGTTGCTGACGTCGCGAATGGTGAAGCGGTCGATGCGCATCCAGCCAGGCGAGGTATCGATGACCACGTCACGATCGACTACGCCGCTCTCCAGCACCGCCGCCATCGCCAGCGGCTTCATCACAGAGCCGGGCTCGAACACGTCGACCAGCGCCTGGTTGCGAAGCCCCCGGGGGTCGAGGCCGGCGCGGTTGTTGGGGTTGTAGGACGGCAGGTTAGCCATTGCCAGCACTTCGCCGGTGCGCACATCCATGGTCACCAGCACGCCGCCGTCGGCTTCGTTCTCCGCCACCGCCGCACGCAATTCGCGATAAGCCATATACTGGATACGCTGGTCGATAGAGAGCGTCAGTTCGCCGCCGGGCTGGGCGTCGCTGATCACGCCAAGCTCGCGCACCAGCCGCCCGCGCCGGTCGTTGAGCACGCGGCGCTGGCCCGGGTGACCGGCCAAAAACGGTTGGTAGGCAAGCTCGAGGCCTTCCTGGCCCACGTCGTCGACGTTGGTCACGCCCAGAAGCTGGGCGGCGACTTCACCGGCCGGGTAGTAGCGCTTGTACTCGCGCTGCTGATACACGCCGGGCGTGCGCAGATCGAGAATGCGCTGGGCCGCCTCTGGCGTCATCTGGCGGCGCAGATACATGAATTCGCGGCTTTCGTAGCGCTCGACGCGCGCCTCGAAATCGTCGAGGCTCACCCCTAGCGCTTGGGCGAGCATGACGCGCTGGATGCCATCCGTAGGCAGCTCCTGGGGGTTGGCCCAAAGCGTCACTACGGGCGTCGAGATCGCCAGCGGCTCGCCGTTTCGGTCGGTGATCATGCCGCGGTGGGAAGGAATGACTTCGTGGCGCAGCGTGCGCGCGTCGCCCTGGCTTTGCAAAAAGGGCCGGTCGATGACCTGCAAAAGCGTAATGCGCCCGACCAGTACACAGGCTGCCACTGCCACCAGAATCAGAATGAAGAGAAAGCGCCCGCCCGCCAGCGGCGGCGCTATGGGGTGCTGTCGGGACGAGCCTCCCCGGCGGCGTTGATTCATGGCCGAATCACCTCGACATCGTCTACATCGGGAATGCGCATTTCAAGACGCTCGGTGGCGATCTGCTCGACTCGGGCCGGCGTCGACCAGGCGCCCTCTTCGAGCAGCAGCTGACCCCACTCGGTTTGCAGTTGGTTCTTCTCCTGCTCGAGGCGCTGGAGCTGGGCGAACTGGGTTCGCGTCATGTGGGTGGTCACCACCACGGCTAGAGCGGTCAGCAGACAGGCCAAAAACAGCGCGGTGATGATCAGTGGCCACACGCGCAGGCGTAGCTTGAACGGCCACTCGCTGCGCATGACAGACCACCAGTAATCGATTCGATCCAGCATGGCTAGCCTCGCTTTTTGGCTGCCCGCATCACGGCGCTTCGCGCGCGCGGGTTTTGCGCCACTTCGTTCTCGCTTGGCCGCACGCCCTTGTTGAGCGCCTCGAGCCGGCGATTGATCTGGTCGTCACGAATCGGCACGCCGCGGGGCAGGTCGGTATCGCCGCGCACGTGGTGGCGAATGAAGCGCTTGACCCGGCGATCCTCGAGCGAGTGAAAGCTGATCACCACCAGATGACCGCCCGGCGCCAGCGCCTCGAGCGCCGCCTCGAGGGCGGCGTCGAGCTGATCGAGCTCGCCGTTCAAATGAATCCGCAGCCCCTGGAAGGCCTTGGTAGCCGGGTGGCGCCCCTTCTCCCAGGCAGGATGGGCGGCCTTGAGGACTTCTGCCAGATCCAGCGTATGAGTGAAGGGTTTTTCCGTGCGGCGGGTTACGACCGCGCGCGCCAGCCGCTTGCCAAAGCGCTCCTCGCCAAGGGTCTTGAACACGTGGGCGATATCGGCTTCGCTTGCGCGCGCCAGAAAATCCGCCGCGCTCTCGCCCTGGGTTGGGTCCATGCGCATATCGAGCGGGCCGTTGCGCATGAAGCTGAAACCGCGCTCCGGGTCGTCGAGCTGGGGCGACGACACGCCAACGTCCAACAGAATACCGGCGAGTTTGCCGTGAAGGCCGAGCTCTTTGGTGTACTCGCCCAAGCGCGCGAACTCGCGCCGGGTGATCGCAAAACGTGCGTCGTCGATGTCATCGGCGGCGGCGATCGCCTGAGGGTCGCGGTCCATGGCCAGCAGCCGGCCGTTTTCGTCAAGGCGCGAAAGAATCAGGCGCGAATGGCCGCCGCGGCCAAAGGTACCGTCCAGATAGACACCGTCGGTTTGATGAACGAGGGTATCGACCGCGCCGTCCAGCAACACGCTGGTGTGGCGAAAGTCGGAAGCGGTCTGGCTTGCAGAGGACATGTTACGCACGCTGTGTTGAAAGACCCTGGCGGGTCTTTTATGGAAATGGGGAGTCGGCCGGTAAGCCGGGTTCTGTCGTGGACAGTCATTCCTCTAGGCGCTTTGTCGCCAAAGCGCTCAAGCAACCTACCCGGACCCAGCGCGGGCCACGCCAATGGGTCCCTATTTGGTCTTGCTCCGAGTGGGGTTTACCTTGCCACGCACTGTTACCAGGCGCGCGGTGCGCTCTTACCGCACCCTTTCACCCTTACCGGTCCACAAGGAACCGGCGGTCTACTCTCTGCTGCACTTTCCGTCGGCTCGCGCCGCCCAGGCGTTACCTGGCACTCTGCCCTATGGAGCCCGGACTTTCCTCCCCTGCGCACGCGCAGCGGCGACTGTCTGGCCAACTCCGGCGGCAAGCATACCAGCGCCCTGCCCGCGCCTCAATGCCCGGTTTTCATTACGCGTTTCAAGGCCCTAACCTGCCTTATGAGTCGGGTTTCATCATTTGGAGCCGTGCGTACCACTCTTTCTTGCGCCCGCCCAGAAGGTTCGCCGCAATCGCCGCGCCTTGCTTTACGCCCACGCCTTCATCGAGCAGCGTTTTCAACAGCGTTTCGTCGTCGATACTCTGCTCGCTCGCTTTTTGAACCGCCGGCGCGCCGCCGATCATGACCACGAACTCGCCGCGCGCCTGATTGGGGTCCGCGGCCAGAATATCCAGAAGCTTTGACGCCACGCCCTGCAAGAAGGTCTCGAAGGTTTTGGTCAGCTCACGGGCCAGCACGATGGGCCGCTCTGGCATCTGCTCGGCGAGCGCCTCGAGGGTCGCCACGATCCGGTGGGGAGATTCGTAGAACACCAGCGTCTCTTCGCGCTTTTGGTAGCTTTCCAACGCTTGGCGCCGGGCGCCGGCCTTGGCGGGCAGAAAACCGGCGAAGGTAAAGCGGTCGGTGGGTAGACCCGCCCCGCTCAGCGCGGCGGTCAGCGCACACACCCCCGGAATGGGGACGATATGGCGGTTGCGCGAACGCAGCGCTCTTACCAGAATGAAGCCCGGGTCACTGATCAAGGGCGTGCCGGCATCGCTGATCAAGGCGATACTTTCGCCGGCCTCGAGGTAGGCGTCCAGCGACTCCACCCGGTGCGCTTCGTTGTGCTCATGAAGCGACAGTAGAGGCTTATTGATCCCCAAGTGACTTAAAAGCCGTGCGCTGTGCCGGGTGTCCTCGGCGGCGATGCGCGATACGCTTTCAAGAATCCGGGCGGCACGCGGCGTCAGGTCCTCCAAATTCCCAATTGGCGTGGCAACCACGTACAATGTGCCCGGAGGCTGGTAGCTCATATTGGCTCCTGATTGACTATTCTGGATTGACTCGTAGCTCTCGCTGATGGTGCGCTATGCTTGTGCAAGGATTAAGGGACTCGTCCTCGGCTTTAAACAGCGCCAACGAAAAAACCAAGGAAGCATACATGAAACGTTCACTCCGTGGCCTGCTCGCCACTGCCTTTACGGCTCTATTGATCAGCGGCTGTGCCATCCAACAGCCCGGCGGCGTCGACCGCATATCCGACGAAGACGCCGGGCGACTGCTGAGCCAGGCCGAACAGCAAGGCCCCGAGCAGGCCTCGTTGAGCCGGCTCGAAGCCGCCACCATTTTGGCAGGCCAGGGCGATCGCGAAGCGGCGTTCGATGCCGCCGCCGCGGTGGACGAGGCAAGCCTGTCCGAGCGTGACCGGGTACGCTGGGCGCTGCTGTTTTCCGAGCTCGGCCGGGCGCTCGACGACCCGCGCGCCGTGCTGCGCGCCACTCAGGTGCTGGACGACGAGCTGCCGATGCAGGGTAACGAGCAGCAAACCCTGCGCGAGCGTGCCCAGTGGGCCCGTCAGGCAATGGGCGAGCCGGGCCGTATCCAGGCTACCCTGCCGGCACTGGAGGGGGAAGACATTCGCCGGATCATGGTGGCACTGCCGCAGTCCGGGCCGCTCAGTAGCGTTGCCGATACCATCAGTAACGCCATGCGCGAGCACAGCAAGATCCGCGGCCAGGGCGTCGAGCTTACTTTCGTCGACTCCTCGCAGTACTCCGCGGACGAACTCTATAGCCGCGCCCAGCAAATGAACGCCCAGCTGATCGTCGGCCCGCTGGACAAAGAAGACGTTACCCGGCTCGAGCAGCGCCAAAGCGTTCCGCTTCCGACGCTGGCGCTGAACTACGGCAGCGGCGCGCAAAACCAGGCCGCCGGCCTTTTCCAGTACGGCCTCTCCGCTGAAGACGAAGCCCGCCAGGCGGCGCGGCGCGCCTACCAGGACGGCCGCCGCCAGGTAGCGGTTATGGTGCCGGACAACGACTGGGGCCGCCGCGTGGGCGAGGCGTTCTGGAACGAGTTTCACCAACTCGGCGGTGAAGTCCCCAATGCCGTTCGCTATAACCCGAGTAACGACGTCTCGAGCGCGGTGGAAACGGCGCTGAACGTCAGCGGCGGTCGCGCTCAGCTGGGTAATATCGATGGCCTATTCCTGCTCGCGCTGCCCGAGTACGCGCGCCAGGTGCCGCCGATGATGGACTTCTATTACGCCCAGAAGCTGCCGATCTACGCGACCTCGCACCTGCACGAAGGCACCCAAGAACGGCGCCTGAACCAGGACCTCGATGACGTAATGTTCGTCGATATCCCGTGGCAGATTCCGGACGCCGCGGTAGGCGGTGCCGAAGCGCTGCCCTTCTACTCGAGCTACCATGCGCTTCACGGCGAAGCCGACGCCTCGCTTTTCCGCCTGCAGGCGATGGGCGTCGATGCTTACGAGCTTGCCACGCACCTGTCGGACCTTTCCTCCATTCAAGGCTTCAACGGCAGCACCGGCACGCTGTCGATGTCCGGCGACGGCCGTATTCACCGCGAACTGCCCTGGGCGCGCTTCCAGAACGGCCGCCCCGCGCCGATTCTGTCGCCAGGACTTTTGGGTGACGAATAAGCCGCAAACTGCGCGCCGTCGCGGCGCCGCCACCGAGCAGCTTGCGGCTCGGTGGCTCGAAGAGCGGGGCTTAACACTCGTCAGCGCCAACTATCAGGTCAAGGGTGGTGAGCTCGATTTGATCATGAGAGATGGCGATACGCTGGTATTCGTCGAGGTCAAGTACCGCGCTACGACGCGAGGCGGCCATCCGCTCGAAACCATCACACCACAAAAGCAGCACCGCCTGATTCGGGCGGCGTCGCTCTATTTAGCGCGCATGGCTGTCTCGACACCCTGTCGTTTTGATATTCTAGCGATCACCGGTCACCCACCTGCTCTCGAGTTTCACTGGGAGAAGGCGGCGTTTGACGCATACTGACTTACACCAGGAAGCCCTCATGGACTTTCAATCCCGCATTTTAAGCCACTTCAATTCAAGCATTGATACCAAAACCTACGCCAGCGAAGTGCTGCCTCCGTTCATCGAAGTCGCCAGCCAAATGATGGTGCAGTGCCTGGTCAACGAGGGCAAAATTCTTGCCTGTGGCAACGGCGGTAGCGCCGGCGATAGCCAGCACTTCTCGGCGGAGCTTTTAAACCGCTTCGAGCGCGAACGCCCGAGCCTGCCAGCGCTGGCGCTAACCACCGATACCTCCACACTCACCTCGATCGCCAACGACTATAGCTACAACGAGGTCTTCTCCAAGCAGATTAGGGCGCTGGGCCAGCCTGGCGATATACTGCTGGCGATTTCAACCAGCGGTAACTCCGCCAATATCGTTCAGGCGATTCAGGCGGCTCATGATCGCGATATGGCGGTGGTTGCACTGACCGGGCGCGACGGTGGCGACATGGCCTCGCTCTTGGGCCAGGACGATTGCGAAATCCGCGTGCCGGCCACTTCCACCGCACGCATCCAGGAAGTACATCTTCTGGCGATCCACTGCCTGTGCGATCTCATCGATGAGCAGCTATTCGGCGGCGGCGCTTAGGCGCACCGTATACACGATACTTTTTTATACTTTCAGGAGTTGGCGATGGCCCTTTGTAACGCGTTTCGTTCCTTTTGCTTGATCACCGCCTGCAGTGCGGTACTGCTGGCCGGCTGTGCCAACAACTCGGCGTCGAACCCGTCCAACTACGCCCAGCGCAGCAACGATGTCGAGGCGGTCGACGCCACCATCGAGCGCCAGGTCGAGCGAGCCCTGGATCAGGCAGATGCTCGCCTGGGCGATGCGCGCATTCGCGCCCACAGCTATAACGGCACGGTACTGCTGGTCGGCCAGGTGCCGAGCGAAGAGCTGCGCACCATGGCAGGTGAAGTGACCGGCGACCTGCGCGGCGTCAACCAGGTACACAATCAGCTGGCGATCGCCGCCAACCTGCCCGCGAGCCAGCGTTTGACCGATACCTGGCTGACCACCAACGTGGTGAGCCATTTGGCCACCAACGAGCACATCGATTCATCGAAGCTCAAGGTGACCACCGAGAACGCCAGCGTCTACCTGATGGGCATGGTGACCCGCCAGGAAGCGGATCGCATCGTCAACGAGGCCTCTGCCGTCAGCGGCATCCAGCGCATCGTCAAGGTATTCGACTACATCGATTGATCGGCGCTTTGCCGGCCAACATCGCCGGCACGCTGACATGGCACACAAAAAAGCCCCGCACACGAATCGTGTGCGGGGCTTTTTCGTTGCGAAGAGAGCGGCTATTTGACGACGCGAAGCGTTGGCTTCTTTTTGGCCTTGCCCTCTTCCTTCTTCTTTTCCTTATCCGGCGCATCGACCTGACTTTCGTCGGCGGGGCCGGTAACGCTTAGCTGCGGGCCAGCGCTTTCGTCGATGTCCGAGGTTTCGAGCTCCTCATCGTCGCTATCGAGCTCCGGCTCCTGGCCAAATACCATGCCCGCGCCGTTTTCACGGGCATAAATGGCGATCAGCGCGTTGATCGGCACCATGACCTGCATCGGCTGGCCGCCAAAGCGCGCGCTGAAGCCGATGGCCTCGTTCTCCATGAACAGATCGCGCACCGCCGTTGGGGCGACGTTCAACACAATCTGGCCGTTTTGCACGAACTGACGCGGCACCTCGACGCCTGGCTGGGTCGCATCGACCACCAGGTGCGGGGTCAGTTCGTTGTCCAGAAGCCACTGATACAGGGCCCGGGCAATATAGGGACGGCTCGATTTCATAAGACTCCCCTTGTATCCATAACGCCCCGCGAGCGGGGCCCAAAGCTTTTACGCGCGCATCTCTTTTTCGCGCTCGTTCAGGGCGGCCTTGAACGCATCGCGCTCGAATACCCGCTCCATGTAATCCATCAGCGGCTTGACCTGCTTTTCGGGAAGCTCGATGTTGAGCTCCGGCAAACGCCAAAGGATCGGCGCGAGGCAGCAGTCCACGAGGGTAAACTCTTCGCTCATGAAAAAAGGCATGTCCTCGAAGATCGGGGAGATACCGATCAGGCTTTCACGAAGCTCCTTGCGCGCCTTCTCGGCCTCTTTTTTACCGCCGGTGCGAATCTGGTCGAGCATCGGGCACCACTCACGCTCGATGCGGTGCATCCAGAGACGACTCTGGGCGCGAGCAACCGGGTAAACGGGTAGCAGCGGCGGATGCGGGAAACGCTCGTCCAGGTACTCCATCATCACCTTGGACTCGTACAGCACCAGATCGCGATCCAAAAGCGTGGGTACGCTGTTGTAGGGGTTGAGATCGGCTAATTCCTGCACCGGCTGATCGTCGCTAACGTCTACGATATCGACGGCGACCCCTTTTTCAGCCAAAACAATGCGCACTCGATGGCTAAAATGATCGTCATTACCGGAGTAAAAGATCATAGAAGACCGCTTGGCCACAACACCCATGAAAGCATCCTCGCATCAAAACAATAGACAATAATAACATGCCAGCGCTCGCCTGGGGGAGACGGACCCGCGCCATCCCCAAGCGCCCAGGGCACCTTAACATTTTCAGCGCGACTTGGGCCCGGACGGCGTCAACGCAACGACCTGACACAAAAAACGCCCAGGCCAAGGGCCTGGGCGTTTTATTCGCAGCGCGTAGAAAATTAACGCTTGGAGAACTGCGGACGACGACGTGCTTTACGCAGACCGACTTTCTTACGCTCGACCTGACGCGCGTCGCGAGTCACGTAGCCGGCGGCACGCAGCGCAGGACGGAAGTCTTCGTTGTACTCCATCAGCGCGCGGGTGATGCCGTGACGAATGGCGCCGGCCTGGGCCGAACCACCGCCGCCTTCGACGGTCACGTAGACGTCGAACTGATTCAGAGTTTCGGTCAGCTCGAGCGGCTGGCGAACCACCATACGACCGGTAACGCGACCAAAGAACTCGTCAAGCGCACGGTTGTTAACGGTGATGTTGCCGGAACCCGGCTTGAGGAACACACGAGCGGTGGAAGTCTTGCGGCGCCCGGTACCGTAGTATTGCTGTGACATGGCGAAGATTTCCTTAAATGTTCAGTTCAAGCGGCTGTTGGGCGGCGTGGGGATGCTCGGTTCCCGCGTACACTTTGAGCTTGGAGTGCATGGCACGACCCAGCGGACCTTTCGGCAGCATGCCCTTGACGGCAAACTCGATGATGCGCTCCGGCGCATGATCCTTGAGCTGGTTGAAGGTCATGGAACGCAGACCGCCCGGGTAACCGGTGTGACGGTAGTAGTTCTTGTCAGTGGCTTTCTTGCCAGTGACCTGAATCTTCTCGGCGTTGATGACGACGATGTAGTCACCGGTATCAACGTGAGGTGTGAATTCGGGCTTATGCTTGCCACGCAGGCGGCGAGCGATTTCGGTAGCCAGACGACCGAGCGTTTTGTCCGTGGCATCGACAACATACCAGTCGCGCTGGACGGACTGCGGCTTAGCACTGAACGTCTTCATGGATGAAATTCACCAGATAAAGTGTATTGGGTAACGCGACCGCAAAGGCCGTGCACCATCCCTATTTTTTTTGGTTACGACCCGACAAACACGGTCAGTAACGGTTAGCGAGGCGGCATTCTACACGAGCAGTGCCGACAAGTTAAGCGTCCGGGCGAATTTTTATCCGAGCAGCAACTTGGACGCGCAGAGCTTATGAATCATGGTTTTTGCGTCAGAACGTGTGAATCAAGGTTTGTGCGCCAGCGCCAGGTACTCCTGAGACTGCATCTCCTGAAGCCTTGACAGCGTGCGTTCGAACTCGAACGCGAGCTTGCCATCCGTGTAAAGCGACTCCACCGACACCTCCGCCGACATCAAAAGCTTCACCCCTCGATCATAGAACTCGTCGACCATATTGATGAAACGCCGCGCCTGGTCTTCGGTTTTAGCGCTCATCTGGGGCACGTTCGACACCAGCACGGTATGAAACTCCCGGGCAAGCTCGATGTAGTCGTTCTGGCTGCGCGGGCCGTCGCAAAGCTCACGGAACTCGAACCAAGCCGTCCCTTCATAAAGCCGACGCGTTTTGAGCACGCGATGGTTGACCTCCAGCGGCGCGCCCTCCTCCCCGCCTTGACCGGCAATCTCCTTGAAGCTTCGCGTAAGCTCCTTTTCGGCGGCCTCGTCGCAGGGGGTATGGAAGATTTCGGCGCGCTGTAGCGCGCGCAAGCGGTAATCGACGCCAGAGTCGACGTTGACCACTTCGCAGTGGCGGTTGAGCAGATCGATGGCGGGGAGAAAGCGCGCGCGCTGCAGGCCATCCTTGTAGAGATCGTCCGGCACGATGTTGGAGGTCGCCACCAGTACGACGCCGCGCTTGAACAGCGCCTCCAGCAGGTTGGCCAGAATCATCGCATCGGTGATGTCCTTGACGAAGAACTCGTCAAAGCAGATCACGCGCGCTTCAGACGCAAATTTGCCGGCGATCAGCTCCAGCGGGTTCTTCTCGCCCTTATAGTGATTGAGCTCGTTGTGTACCCGCTGCATGAAGCGGTGAAAGTGGGTGCGCATCTTCTCGGAAAACGGCAGCGCCTCATAGAAGGTGTCGACCAGATAGGTTTTGCCACGCCCCACCCCGCCCCAGAAGTAGAGCCCGCTGACCCGCGGCATTGGGGCCTCATTCGGGATTTTCTTCTTGCCGACGAACCCGGCCATGCGCGCCTTGAACCCCTTGTTGGCAACCACGGTCTTGGGCGTGGTCGAGGGTGTGGCCAGTAGGTCGTCGTAGAGGCGCTGCAGGTGCTCGACCGCGTTCTGCTGGGCGGCGTCGTACTGAAAATCATCGCGCTCGAGATCGCTTTTGTAGCGCGCCAGGGGCGTGGGCGGATGCGTGGCGGAAACCTTTGCCGAGGCGGCTTTCGATGACATTCAAACACTCTCCCGATTGGAAGCGCGGGCAGTCACGTAACTGCCGCAAGGCGGCTCATTGGATTAGCTCGCGATGCAACGCGCTGTAAATGCGACCTATTATACCCACGATGCCCCGTTGGCGCATCGGCGCATTGACCCATAAGGCCTACAGACGCCTATAATGAAGTTTGCGTGAGCACTGCGCTTGAACTGATCCAACCTGGTTTTAGGGAGAAAACTGTGGAAGCAACCTCACCCTTGTTATTCGTACTTATCGGCCTGGTCATTGGTTTTTTGATCGGCCTTTTGTGCTATCGCCTCATGAGCAAAGGAGAACGCCATCGGGCATCACTGAAACAAACGCTTTTGGAGCGTGAACACCAGATTGCCGAGCTGAAAAAGGCCCAGGGGCGTCACGTCAGCGAAGTTCGCCAGTGCCTCGAAGCGATTCGCAGCCAAACCGACGAGCTCGAGGACAAACTCGACGCCGGCGCCGAGCAGTGGGAGCTGGCCCACACCACGGCCGCCCCCTTCGATGAGACCACCCAGGTGACAAAGCCCGCCGCCCCGGCCAAACCCTTAAAACCCGCCGCGCCGACGCCGGCTGACGCGACGCCAAAGAACCCGCAAGCGTCAGAGACCCCAACAACGCCACGCGACTACGCCGATGGCAAGGGCGGCACGCTCTCCGAGGAGTATGGCCTGAAAGATGCCAAGCCCAAGGAACCTGCCGTGGATCAGCCGCCACGCTATTAACGGTTTATCGCAGGAAAGCAAAAAAAGCGAGGGCGTCGAGCCCTCGCTTTTTTCGTTTCAAGCAGGGATCACGCCGGGTTATCGATATCCACGAAGCGGTGAGTCAAGCCGTACTCGTCAGCCAGCCACTCGCCGAGCGCTTGGACGCCGTAGCGCTCGGTGGCGTGGTGGCCGGCAGCAAGGTAGTGAATACCCATTTCCCGAGCCAGATGCGTAGTACGCTCGGAAATCTCGCCGGAGACGAACGCCTGGGCGCCCGCATCGAACGCCTGAGTGATCATGTCCTGGGCGCCGCCGGTGCACCAGGCGATGCGCTCGATACTCGCCAAGCCCCGCGCCTCGATCACCGTAGGCGCGCGCGCGAGTACCGCTTCGACGCTGGCCGCAAGCGTTTGAATCGACTGCGCCTCGGGCAGCCGGCCGGACCAAAGAAGCCCCTCGCCCAGCTCGCCGTCGAGACACCCTTCCACCTTCCACCCTAGCCGCCGGGCGAGCTCGGCGTTATTACCAAGCTCCGCGTGAGCGTCCAGCGGTAAGTGGTAGGCCAGCAGGTTGATGTCGTGATCGAGCAGCGTTTTGATGCGCCGGTACTTCATGCCGGTCAGCGCCACCGGCTCGTTTTTCCAGAAGTAGCCGTGATGCACCAGTACCGCGTCCGCCTGCCAGGCCACGGCCTCGTCTAGCAGCGCCTGGCTTGCGGTGACGCCGGTCATGAGACGGGTGATGGACTCTCGCCCCTGAACCTGAAGGCCGTTGACGGTGTAATCCTTGAAGCGCGAGGCGCGAAGCTGATGGTCGAGGGCGCTGGCTAGCTGGTCGCGGTTAACCACGTCGTCTCCTTTTAGAGCTAAGCTACTGAGGAAGGTGGGCAAAAGTGTTACCCTACGGTTATTGCAGAGCTTTATGTTGTTGCAGAACCTTATAGTGTAAAGCCCGCGCCGCGTTACCGCGAACCGGCACGCGGCTGCCCTCGAGACTTGAGACCGCCAACGGCTGAGGATGTACCGCATGCACCGCTACGTGCTGCCCTATATATGGCCTATCGTGACCGGCGTCCTTTTGGCGGCGTTTTTACTTTTCGTTTTTCCGGACCACCTGCCCAACCCGTTTCGATCGACACCCGAGCCCGCGCCGCCGCAGGGAATGGTGCCGACCTCGCAGACCAGTAATGAGGCGCCAGAGCGCCCGCGCCCGGAAATTCGCCAGGCCGGCCCGCTCGATCGCAACCAGGGCCCGGCAAGCTACGCTGACGCGGTGGACCAGGCCGCCCCCGCGGTGGTCAACATCTACTCGTCTCGCATCGTCGAGCGCGACCAGCACCCGCTGATGTCCGACCCCTTCTTTCAGCAGTTTTTCCGCGGCGATGACCCGACCGCGCACCAGCGCATGCTGTCGAGCCTGGGCTCCGGGGTAATCATTAGCCAGGATGGCTATGTGCTGACCAATCACCACGTCATCAACGACGCCGACCAGATTCAGGTGGCGCTGCGCGACGGGCGCGAAACCCTGGCCGATGTCGTTGGCACCGACCCGGAAAGCGATCTGGCGGTACTGCGCATCGACCTGGACGATCTGCCGGTGATCGAGCTAAGCGACTCTCAGGAGGTCGCCGTAGGCGACGTGGCGCTGGCCATCGGCAATCCCTTCGGCGTCGGCCAAACGGTCACCATGGGCATCATCAGCGCGACTGGGCGAAGTCACTTGGGGCTCAACGCCTACGAGGATTTCATTCAAACCGACGCGGCGATCAACCCGGGCAACTCCGGCGGCGCGCTGGTCAACGCCGAAGGCGCGTTGGTGGGCATCAACACGGCGATTTTTTCGCGCTCGGGGGGCTCCCAGGGTATCGGCTTCGCCATTCCGGCGAATCTGGCCCACAGCATCTTGAACGAGCTGGTGACGCGCGGTCGGGTCATCCGGGGCTGGCTGGGAATCGAGGCGCAGGCACTGTCACGCGAACTGGCAGCATCATTTGGGCTGAGCACCCCGCAGGGCGTCATCGTGGCGGGCGTGGTAAGCGGCGGACCGGCGGCCCAGGCAGGCCTTCAGCCCGGCGACGTGCTGCTCTCCATCGATAACCAGGCCATTTTGGATGCCCGCGCAACCATGAGCGACATCGCCTCGATCGCGCCGGGCACCTCGCTGCCACTGACCGTGGTACGCAACGGCGAGAGCATCGAATTAACGCTGGAAGTGGGCGAGCGCCCCATGCCTACCGAAATGACCCTCGACCGGCGCGGAGAATCCTAGCAAAGGGCAGCGCCAAGCGCTGCCCAAAACTCCCGGGGTAAGCCTGACCGCTGATCAATCACGAATCCGGTATTCCGCCGAGCGGGCGTGCGCGGTGAGCGACTCGCCCCGGGCAAGCACGGACGCCGTTTTGCCCAGCGTCGAGGCGCCTTCGGCGGAGCAGTGGATGATCGATGAGCGCTTTTGAAAATCGAACACGCCCAAAGGCGATGAGAACCGCGCGGTGCCGGAGGTGGGCAGCACGTGATTCGGCCCGGCGCAGTAGTCTCCCAGCGCCTCGGCGGTGTAGCGGCCCATGAAAATCGCGCCAGCGTGGCGCACGTGCTCGACGAGCCGCTCGGGCTCGGCTATTGAGAGCTCCAGATGCTCGGGGGCAACGCGGTTGACCAGCGTCAGCGCCTCCTGCTCGTTTTGACACAGAATCAGCGCGCCACGCCGGGAGAGCGACTCGCGCACAATCGCTTCGCGCTCGAGCGTTGGCAACAGCCGCTCGATCGCATCTTGAACCGCATCGAGATGCTCGGCGTCCCAGCTGACGAGAATCGCCTGGGCGTCCTCGTCGTGCTCGGCCTGGGAGAACAAATCCATCGCCAGCCACTCCGGGTCGGTCTGCCCGTCCGAGACCACGAGAATCTCGGAGGGCCCGGCGATCATATCGATCCCAACCTGACCAAACACCGCGCGCTTGGCGGTGGCCACGTAAATGTTGCCCGGCCCGACGATCTTGTCGACCCGCGGCACGCTTTCGGTACCAAACGCAAGCGCCGCGACCGCTTGGGCGCCGCCGATGGTGAAGACGTAGTCCACGCCTGCCAGGTGCGCCGCCGCCAGCACCAGTTCGTTGAGCACGCCGTCCGGCGTCGGCACGACCATCACGATCTCGCCAACACCCGCTACGTGGGCGGGTATAGCGTTCATCAGTACCGATGACGGATACGCCGCCTTGCCACCGGGCACATAGATGCCGGCGCGGTCGAGCGGCGTCACCTTTTGGCCCAGTACCGTGCCGTCCGGCTCTTCATACTGCCAGCCGCTGGGCTTTTGGTGCTCGTGGTAGCATCGAATGCGCTCGGCGGCGACGTTGAGCGCCTCGCGCTGATCCGATGGCAGGCCGTCGAAAGCGGCCTTGAGCCGCTCAGGCGTTAGGCAAAGCTCGGACATGCTCGAAACACTGAGGCGATCGAAGCGGTTGGTCGCCTCGATCACCGCCTGGTCGCCGCGGGTTTTGACATCGGCGAGAATGGCGCTCACCCGCGCCTGAACCTCTTCGTTGGAGACCCCTTCCCAGTCGAGCAACGCGTTAAGCGCTGCATCAAAAGCGCCGTCGGCGGTAGAGAGCCGATTGATCAAGGCCGCTTTGTCACTCATCGAACACCTCTCAGGATTGGGCAGACGCTGCCTGGCGCTTTGAAACCGCGTCCTGCAGCCGTGAAAGCAAGGGCTTGATACGATCGTGCTTCATCGTCATGGCGGCCTTGTTGACCACCAGCCGCGTGCTGATCTCGGCGATCAGCTCCCGCGGTTCCATGCCGTTGGCGCGCAGCGTATTGCCGGTATCGACGATATCGACGATCTCGTCCGCCAGGTTCATCAGCGGCGCAAGCTCCATGGCGCCATAAAGCTTGATCACCTCGGCCTGAATGCCCTGCTCGGCGTAGTAGCGTCTGGCCACGTTGACGAACTTGGTAGCGACCCGGCGGCGCGCTTTCAAGGGCGCCTGCCCGGTGACGCCGGCGGTCATCAGTTTGCAGCGGGCAATGTCGAGATCGACGGGCTCGTAGAGCCCTTCGGCGCCGTGTTCGAGCAGCACGTCCTTGCCGGCGATACCCAAATCCGCGGCGCCCAGCTGCACGTAGGTAGGCACGTCGGTGGCGCGAATGACGACCAGCTTGACATCGCTCAAGTTGGTATCGAATAACAGCTTGCGGCTTTTGCCGAGATCCTCCGCCGGCGTAATGCCGGCGTCGGCCAGAAGCGGCAGCGTCTCTTCCAGAATGCGCCCCTTGGAGAGCGCCAGAATCAGTTGCTTACTCATGGTTTAGGCCAGTGGTTGGTCGCGTGGCTAGCCGGGAATGCGGCGAATCTTCGCCCCCAGCAACTGCATTTTTTCTTCGATGCACTCGTAGCCGCGGTCGATATGGTAGATACGGTCCACCAGCGTCTCACCTTCGGCCATCATCGCCGCAATCACGAGAGAGGCCGACGCGCGAAGGTCGGTGGCCATCACCGGCGCGCCGGAGAGCCGGTCAACCCCGGTGATCAGCGCCGCGTTGCCTTCGAGCGCGATGCTTGCACCCATGCGGTTGAGCTCCTGAACGTGCATGAAGCGGTTCTCGAAGATGGTTTCCACCACCCGCGAGTGACCCTCGGCCACGGCGTTCATGGCCACGAACTGCGCCTGCATGTCGGTGGGAAACGCCGGATACGGCGCGGTGCGAATATTGACCGCTTTCGGGCGCTTGCCGTGCATGTCGAGCTCGATCCAGTCCTCGCCGCAGGTGATATCAGCCCCCGCCTCTTCGAGCTTGGCGAGCACCGCTTCCAGAATATCGGCCCGCGTACGCGTCACTTTCACTCGGCCGCCGGTCATCGCCGCCGCGACCAAAAAGGTGCCGGTTTCGATGCGGTCCGGCATGACGTCGTGCTCGCAGCCGTGAAGCGACTCGACCCCTTCGATTACGATGGTATCGGTGCCGTGGCCCTGGATGTTCGCGCCCATCTTGATCAGACACTCAGCCAGATCCACGACTTCCGGCTCGCGGGCGGCGTTTTCCAGCACCGTTTTGCCCTCGGCGAGCGTGGCCGCCATGAGCAGGTTTTCAGTGCCGGTGACGGTGACGGTATCGAAGTAGATCGTCGCGCCTTTAAGACGGCCATCGACGCTTGCACGAATGTAGCCGGCTTCGACGCGGATGTTCGCACCCATCGCCTCCAGCCCGCGAATGTGCAGATCCACCGGGCGCGAGCCGATCGCACAGCCACCGGGGAGCGACACGTCGGCCTGACCGAAGTGGGCAAGCAGCGGGCCGAGCACCAGAATCGAGGCGCGCATCTTCTTGACCAACTCATAAGGCGCGTGACACTCGGTAACCTGGGAGCCGTCGAGCTGGATGCTCAGACGCTCGCCCATCACCGGCTCGACGCCCATGCGGCCCAAAAGCTCGAGGGTGGTGGTGATATCCTGCAAGTGCGGCAGGTTGCCGATCACGACCGGCCCTTTCGATAGAAGACTGGCGCAAAGAATGGGGAGTGCGGCGTTTTTCGCCCCGCTCGCCCACACTTCGCCGTCAGCGCGGCCGTTGCCGGTAATCAGGAGTTTATCCATGCGCCGCCCCTTATCGGGCGTTTTCCGACGCGGTTTGCCACTGCGCCGGAGTATAGGTTTTGATACTGATCGCGTGCAGCGCGCCGGAGGCGATTTCGTCGCTCAGCGCCTGATACACCAGCTGCTGGCGCTTAACCGGTGAAAGCCCTTCGAAGGCCTCCCCCACGGCAACCACCTGAAAGTTGCAACCTTCCCCCTGAATATGGAAATCACATCCGTCGATGCGGGATTCAAGCAGCGCTTTTACCTCGTTGGGTTGCATGAGACAGAAAACTCCTCTGGGGATGTCGGTGAATTGAAAATCGGTCGTGGAAAAACGGAGCCGACATCATAAAGAAAAGCGCCGCGCTTGGCGATGGGCGGGGTCAGGCGGTCAGCGCGTGATGGGGGTGAGCAATCAATTCATCGAGCTCGGCCAGAACGGCGAGCCGCATCAAAGGGGCAGAAAGCGTGATCCGCTCCACCTCGAGCTCGCGCTCGCGGCAGGTGCGAAGCCACTCGAGCAGCACGCTGATGGCGACACTCGACGCCATCTGTACGCCGGTAAAATCGAAGGCGACCCGGGAGGTCGCCTCGTTTTCGAGCCACTGCGTGCCCGCGGCGGCCACGTTGGCCGCCACGTTCATGGTCAAATCGCCTTCAACGACGAGTCCCTCGCCTGACTGGCTGAGGGTGACGCCATCGTGCTGTAACAGCTGGCTCACGCATCGCCTCCGCGCTCGAGCTCGTCGACACCCACTTCCGGCGCCCAGTTTTGAATGACCGCGTCGTAATCGCGGTTTTGCTGGCGCATTGCCTGGTCGAACTGGTTGCGGAACGTCAGCCCCAGGTTGATGCCGTTGACGATGACGTTGACGACCTTCCATTCGCCGTTGGCAAGGCGCAGGCTGTAGCTGACCGGATAGACCTGGCCGTTGGTGGCGATGACTTCCATATCGACGCTGGCCTGGTCTTCGTAGCGCTGGCCGCGCTGGTTATCGAGTACGCGCAGGTCTTCATAGTCGTAGGTGACCAGGCCCTTGGCGTAGGTGTCGATCAGCGTTTGACGAAACACCTGGGCGAAGCGGCTGCGCTGATCCGGCGTGGCGTTCTGGAAGTAGCTACCCATGACGCTGGCGCCGATGTAGCGAAAATCCGCTACTTCGTCGAGGGTGTCGTCGACGACATCCTTAAGCTCGTCGATGTTATTGGCGTAGTAGTCCTTGCGCCCTTCCAGGCGCGACATAAAGCTTGTGACGTTGTCACGAATCATCGCCTCTGGCGTTTGGCTTTGAGCGCTGGCAGTCAGCGGAAGCGCAAAGACTACCGCCGCCAGTAGCGCGGTCAGCCAGTAACGGAGCGGGTGTTGGATCGCTTGCATGGCACTTACCTCTTTGTGAGTAATGATTTACCGGTTGCGAGTATGGATCTAACTGCACGGATCAGCCGTTAGCTGCCCGCCATGTTGGACACGAACTGCTGGATGAGCTCCTCGAGCACCAGCGCCGACTGGGTATCGCGAATCACGCCGCCGTCCTCGAGCATCTCTGGCGAGCCGCCGACGCTAAGTCCGATGTACTGCTCGCCCAAAAGCCCCGCGGTCAGGATCGCCGCGGTCGAGTCCTGGGAGAGCTGGCCTTCCAGCTCGCTATCCAAACTGAGCACGACGCGGGCATCGTACCAGTCGGTGTCGAGATCGATGGATTCGACCCGGCCGACGGTCACGCCGGCCATGGTCACGCGGGCACGGGGCTTTAGACCGCCGATATTGGAAAAGTTGGCCTGAAGCTGAAAGGTTTGCGTTGGCGCCGACAGCGACAGCCCGCTGACCCGAAGGCCCAGGAACACGAGCCCGATAATGCCCGCAAGCATAAAAAGCCCCACGCCGAATTCCATGGTTTTACTGCGTTTCATCAACGTGCTCCGCTATCAAAGGCCGCCGAACATCACGGCGGTAAGTACAAAATCGAGCCCCAACACCGCTAGAGACGAGTACACGACGGTGCGGGTAGTGGCGCGGGAAATCCCTTCAGAAGTGGGCACCAGGTCATACCCCTGGAACACCGCGATCCAGGTCACCACCAGCGCGAACACCAGGCTTTTGATCATGCCGTTGCCCACATCGACGATGAAGGAGACGCTGGCCTGCATGTTGCTCCAGTAGGAGCCCTCGAACACGCCCAGCCACTCGACGCCGACGAGGTAGCCGCCATAAATGCCCACGACGCTAAAGCCGACGGTCAAAATGGGCAGTGCGACGAACCCGGCCCAGAGTCTGGGCGCGACCACGCGCTTGAGCGGGTCGACGCCGATCATCTCCATGCTGGTGAGCTGCTCGGTCGCCTTCATCAGGCCGATTTCGGCAGTCAACGCCGAGCCCGCGCGCCCGGCAAAGAGCAAGGCGGCCACGACCGGGGCCAGCTCGCGCAGCAGTGACAGCGCCACCATCTGCCCCAGCGCCTGCTCGGCGCCGAAGTCGACCAGAATAGTATAGCCCTGTAGCGCCAGCACCATGCCGATAAAGAGCCCGGAGACGAGCACGATGGCAAGCGACAGCACGCCCACGAAGTGCATCTGGCGAAGCCACAGCGAAAACCCTTCACTGGAAGGGACGCCGATGCCCGCCTGGGCGAGAAACGTGCCGGCCCGGCCCAATGCCTCGACGGTTTCGCACCCCTTGCGGCCGAAGCGCGTGATGCGGCGGCTGGCTTGCGTTAGTAGTGACCGCATCATCCTGTCCTTTTGGCGTGCGACTGGCCCAGCATGTCGCTATAAAATCCCGGTGCCGGGTAGTGAAACGGCACCGGGCCGTCCGGCTGGCCGTGAACGAACTGACTCACCCGCGGGTCTTCGCTGTTATCGAAGGTGTCCGGCGTGCCCTCGGACACGACCTGGCCGTCGGCGATCAGATAGAGGTAGTCGGCAATGCTCAGCGTCTCCTTAATGTCGTGGGATACCACCACCGACGTCAGCGCGAGCGCTTCATTGAGCCGCTTGATGAGCTGCACCAGCACGCCCATCGAGATCGGGTCCTGGCCAACGAAAGGTTCATCATAGAGCACCAGCTCCGGGTCGAGCGCAATGGCGCGCGCCAGCGCCACGCGCCGAGCCATGCCGCCGGAAAGCTCGGCAGGAGTCAGGTTCCGGGCGCCGCGAAGCCCGACGGCCTGCAGCTTCATGAGCACCAGATCGCGAATCATGGCATCAGGGAGGTCCGTGTGGACTCTTAGCGGAAACGCGACGTTTTCGAACACGTTCAAGTCCGAAAACAGCGCTCCGCTTTGAAACAGCATGCCCATGCGCTTTCGCAGCGTGAACAGCGCCTTGCGCGAAAGCCGGTGCACGTCCTGACCGTCGATCAAAACCCGCCCACGATCCGGCGTGAGCTGCCCGCCAATAAGCTTCAAAAGCGTTGTCTTGCCCGTACCGCTCGGCCCCATGATGGCGGTGACCTGACCGTGCGGAATACGAAGGTTCACGCCGCGAAAGATGTCGTGGTCACCGCGAGAGAAGTGCAGATTGTCGATTTCGATGAAGGGCGCGGGAGTCATGGGTGGATAAACCCTCCTCTTGGGGCGGATAGCTGACCAACTAACCGCAAACGCAGGAACGCGGGCTCATCAGGACCGGCTTGCTAAAAAAAACAGTGTTTTCGAATAGTAGCGAACATTGTACCTTTACGCCACCTGTCGCCGCGTTAGCCAATGCGCAAATCCTTGACGCCAAAGGCGCTAACGCCTTGTTAAAAATGGCCGTACCAGTGCGCCAGCGCAAAATGCTATTCTAGAGCGCTGCCCCCGACATCTTTTTTCAAGAGGCCCTCATGCCCGCGTTTCACGGCACCCCCGGCGCTTTACGCGAAAGCGCCCTGCGCACGCTTCAAATCGAGCAGACCGCCATTGGCGAGCTTCAGGAGAAACTGGACGAACATTTCGACCGGGCCTGTGCCCTGATTCTCGCCTGCCAGGGGCGCGTCGTGGTGACTGGCATGGGTAAATCCGGCCATATCGCCGGCAAGCTAGCCGCCACGCTTGCCAGCACCGGCACGCCGGCGTTCTTCGTCCACCCGGGCGAGGCAAGCCACGGCGATTTGGGCATGATCACCCGCGCCGACGTGGTCATCGCGCTGTCCAACTCTGGTGAAACCGCCGAGGTCACGGCATTGCTGCCGCTTTTAAAGCGCTTGGGAGTGCCCTTGATCAGCATGACCGGCCGGCCGAATTCTACGCTTGGCACCCACGCCGACGCCCATCTAAACAGCGGCGTTGCCCGCGAGGCGTGCCCGCTGGACCTCGCTCCGACCAGCTCGACCACCGCCGCCCTTGCGCTGGGCGATGCGTTGGCGGTGGCGCTTTTGGAAGCGCGCGGCTTCACCGCCGAGGATTTCGCGCTGTCCCACCCCGGCGGCAGTCTCGGCAAGCGCCTGCTTCTGCGCGTAAAGGATTTGATGCACAGCGGCGATCGCCTGCCGACGGTGCCGCTCGGCAGCCCGCTGCGCGATGCGCTGCTGGAGATCACCCGCCAGGGGCTTGGCTTTACCTGCGTGGTCGACGACCAGGGGCGCCTTGCCGGTGTTTATACCGACGGCGATCTGCGCCGCACCCTCGACGAACATCATGATCTTCGCGACGTCAGCGTCGATGAGGTGATGACCCGGCCAGGCAAGCGCGTAGGACCCAACATGCTCGCCGCCGAAGCGGTGCGCCTGATGGAAGATAGCCGTATCACGGCGCTGGCGGTCGTGGATGAACACGAGCGCCCAATCGGTGCCTTACACATGCACGACCTGCTTTCCAGCGGCGTGATTTGATCAACGTTTTCTCTACTGATGATAACGGAGTCCCCATGGCCGTACCCGACGCTCTCAACGACCGCCTTCGCAACGTTCGCCTGCTCGCCATCGACGTGGATGGCGTACTGACCGATGGACGCCTCTATTTCCAGGCCGACGGTATCGAGATCAAGGCGTTTCACACCCAGGATGGGCACGGACTCAAGCTCTTAAAACGCGCCGGCTTCCACGTTGCGCTGATTACCGGCCGCGACTCTCCCATGGTTAGCCAGCGCGCCGCCGCGCTCGGCATTACCCACGTCCATCAGGGGGTCGAAGACAAGCTCGCCACGCTCAAAGCGCTCTGCTCGCGGCTATCGCTGGATATCGATCAGGTGGCCTACTGCGGCGACGACCTGCCGGATCTCAAGTGCATCAAGCGCTCAGGCGTCGGCATCACCGTTCCCAACGCGCCGGACTACATGCACACGCACGCCGACTGGATCACCGATTCGCTCGGCGGCCACGGCGCGGTACGCGAAATCTGCGACACGCTGTTGATGGCTCAGGGCCATTGGGACGCGGTGATGGATACCTATTTATAATCCTTCGGCAGCGACTATCGCACGCGCCATTCACCGGCTTTCCTCGACGGAGGCCGCCCTTGAAACGACCCTGAGGTGACGCGATGCCGGGCTCGACGGCAAGACGAATCAAAAAGCGCCTTTGGCTTCCCGCCCTGGTCATCGCCCTGGGCGCCTGGCTTGTTTGGCTGGACCCCGGCGGCCCGGCAACCGTCGAGGTCGACCCGGACGTGCAGCGCGAAGAGCCTGGCCATGTGCTAGAAAACGCAAGCCTAACGCTTTTCGACGACACCGGCGGCGTTTCCCAACGCCTGGACACGCCGCGCCTGGTGCACACGCCCCAGCGCGCGCTGACCGAGATCGAGGCGCCGCGGGCAACGCTTTATGACAGCGAGCAGCGCCAGTGGCTTGCCAGCGCCGATCGCGGCACGCTGCAAAACGAGCGCCAGACGCTGATCATGGAAGGCAACGCCCGGCTACTCGCCCCGGACGAGGGCTGGCAGCTCGATACCGAACGCCTACACTACGAGGGTCTCGAGCGCCACGCCTATACCGAGGCGCCGGCGCTTTTGCAGCAGCCGCCCCAGCGCATGAGCGCCGAACGCATGGATGTTTGGCTCGATGAAAGTCAGGTACGCATGAGCGACAACGTGCGCGGCACACATCCGCCGGTTCAAGCGCGACAAGCCGCCGACTCGACACCTCAGGACCCTACCGTTTCGGATTCCACCTTGCAGGAGTAGTTATGCACGCTTATTTACGAATCGCACTGCTGAGCCTGGCCCTGCCACTGACCGCCCAGGCGCAAACCAGCCAGGCGCCCGTTGAAGTGGAAGCCGACCGGCTCGACCTCGACCAGCGTGCAGGCACCGCGGTCTATTCCGGCAACGTCAATATTCGCCAGGGCGAGATGCAGATTCGCGGCGACCGCGTGGAGATCACGCGAAACGACGCCGGCGAGCTCTCCCAGGCCACCGCTACCGGCGAGCGCGCCTACCTTCGCAACCAGCTCGAAGGCGAGCCGGCGCCAATGGAAGGCTGGGCGCGGCGCATCGTTTATCACGTCAGCGAGCGCCGGGTCGAGCTGATCGACCAGGCCGAGCTCACCCAGCGCAGCGACCGCTTTCAGGGCGGGCGGCTCGAGTATTTCATCGACCGCGAAGTGGTTCAGGCGCGCTCCGACGTCAGCGGCGGTGAGAACCAGCGCATCCGCATGACGCTGCAGCCGGCGCAATAGGAGATTCACCGTGTCGAGCACCCAACCTGAAGCGGTCAAAACGCTTCACGCCCGCCACTTGGCCAAGAGCTATAAGCGCCGCCGGGTGGTCAAGGATATCAACCTGGAGATCACTCAGGGCAGCGTCGTGGGCCTGCTCGGCCCAAACGGGGCGGGCAAGACCACCTCGTTTTACATGATCGTCGGGCTGGTCAAGGCGGATGCTGGAAGCGTAGGTATCAACGAGCTGGATTTGACCCGAGCACCGATGCACGAGCGCGCCATCGCCGGTATCGGCTACCTGCCCCAGGAAGCGTCGATCTTTAGAAAGCTCTCGGTGGCCGACAACATCATGGCCATTCTGGAGACGCGCAAGGAGCTGGACCGAGCCGACCGCCAGGCGCGCCTGGAGCAACTGCTGGAAGATTTTCACATCACCCACATTCGCGACAATTTGGGTATGAGCCTTTCCGGCGGCGAGCGGCGCCGAGTAGAAATCGCCCGGTCGCTGGCCACCGACCCGGCCTTCATCCTGCTCGACGAGCCCTTCGCCGGGGTGGACCCGATTTCGGTCGGCGAGATCAAGTCGATCATCCTCGCACTCAAGGCGCGCCATATCGGCGTGCTGATCACCGACCACAATGTCCGCGAGACGCTGGATATTTGCGACATCGCCTATATCGTCGGCGACGGCCACATCATCGCAAGCGGTAACGCCGAGGCCATTCTAAACAACCAGAAGGTGCGCGAGGTTTATCTGGGGGCGGATTTTCGTCTCTAACCCAGTGACAACCATAAAGTTCCGGCTAGTGGCATATTTATTGCACTTGCGTCGAACCCCGTCTCGCTCTAGTGTGGAGCTTTACGAGTAACGAGTGGTTCTTCGATGGTCATGAAAGCTTCTCTACAGCTGCGCGTCGGTACGCAGCTGACCATGACACCGCAGTTGCAGCAGGCCATCGCCCTGCTGCAACTCTCGACGTTGGACCTGCGCCAGGAGATCCAGCAGGCGCTCGACGCCAACCCGCTTTTGGAGCAGGAAGACGAGTTCGGCGAAGAGAAAACCCTGGAAACGCCGGAAACCGAGTGGGAAGAGAGCATCCCTCAGGAGCTTGCCACCGACAGCGAATGGTCCGACACCTACCAGGACATGGCCGCAGGCGGCAGCGGCGAAGGCCCGGATTTCGAGCGCCAGGCCGCAGGGCAAAGCCTCCAGGGGCACCTTCTGTGGCAGCTGGCGATGACGGATACCAGCCCCCGGGACTACGCCATTGCCGAAAGCCTGATCGACGCGCTGGACGCCAACGGCTATCTGACCCAGCCGCTCAACGACATTCGCGAAGGCCTCAAGGCCCAGGGGCTCGATGGCCTGAGCCAGCGGGAGGTGGAAAACGTCCTGCTACGCGTGCAGCAGTTCGAGCCCACCGGTGTGTTCGCCCGCGATTTGCGCGAGTGCCTGTTGCTGCAGCTGGCGGCACTGGCTGACGACACCCCGCTTTTGATGCAAGCGCGGCGCCTGGTGCGTCAGTTTCTAGAGGCACTGGGCAAAAACGATCTGCGCCTATTGAAACGCCGCCTGAGCCTCGACGACGAGCAGCTCGACGACGTCGTCCGGCTGATTCGAAGCCTCGACCCGCGCCCGGGCAGCGCCTTCGGCGCCACCAACCAAAGCTACATCACCCCGGATCTGGTGGTTCGCCACGACCAGGAAGGCTGGCATCTCGAGCTCAACCCGGAGGCGCTGCCCAAACTGCGTGTGCAGCCGGACTACGCCAGCCTCATCAAACGCGCCGACAAGAGTCAGGACAACCAGTTTTTGAAGGAGCACCTGCAGGAGGCGCGCTGGCTGATCAAGAGTCTGTCAAGTCGAAACGACACCTTGCTTCGCGTTGGCCGCGAAATCATCACTCGTCAGATCGGCTTTCTCGAGCACGGTGAAGAGGCGATGAAGCCGCTGATTCTCGCCGATATCGCCGAAGCGGTGGAGATGCACGAATCGACGATCTCGCGGGTAACGACGCAAAAATATATTCACACGCCCCGCGGTGTGTTCGAACTCAAGTACTTTTTCTCGAGCCAGGTCAGCGGACAGGATGGCGGCGACAGCCATTCCAGCACCGCGATCCGCGCCCGGCTCAAAAAGCTGATTCAAGAGGAAACGCCGGGCAAACCACTGTCGGACAGCCACTTGGTCACTCTGCTTGAGGCCAACGGCATCAACGTGGCCAGACGTACCGTGGCCAAATACCGCGAAGCGATGGGCATTCCCTCCTCCAGCGAGCGGCGCCGTTTACGTTAAACGGGAAACTTGCCGGCAGGGCTTTGCAATGACGGAAAAAGGGTTACAATCGAAGAACAGTCCTGGATTAGGAGCACGTCGATGCAAGTGAACATTACCGGTCATCACCTGGAACTGACAGACGCCCTGCGTGACTACGTCAACGAGAAACTCGAGCGTATAGAACGCCATTACGGCAACATCACCACCGTGCAGGTGACGCTGTCGATCGAAAAGGAGCGCCAGCAAGCCGCCTGTACGCTGCACGCTTCCGGCGCCGACGTACACGCCGAAGCCGAGGACAGCGACATGTATGCCGCCATCGACGCCCTGGCCGACAAGCTCGACCGCCAACTGGTAAAACACAAGGAAAAAGCACAGGCCCGCGCCCAGGGCGCTGGCGTGCGTTAATTCAATGACCCTGGAAACCATACTCCCCCCGGAGCGCGTGCTGTTCGGCGTCCCCGGGGGCAGCAAAAAGCGTGTGCTGGAGTTCTTCAGCACGTTCATCGCCCAAAACACACCGAGCCTGGATAGCCAGGAAGTCTTTAGCCGGCTGATTGGCCGCGAGCGCCTTGGCAGCACCGGCATCGGCAACGGGGTCGCGATTCCCCACGCCCGAAGCCCACACTGTAGCGCGCCGATTGCCGGCTTTTTAAAGCTCGCCGAGCCGGTGGATTTCGACGCCATCGACGGCGACCCGGTCGATCTGGTGTTCGTGCTGCTGGTACCGGAAGAGGCGGACGATACGCATCTGGCGCTTTTGGGCCAGGTCGCCACCATCATGAACGACGCCACGACCCGTGCGCAGTTTCGTAAGTGTGAAAGCCAGCGCGAGCTTTTAGAGCTGGTCACCGCCCGCATTCGCGAGCACGCATAGCGGTAACTGCGCCCTCGTTTTCCCGGCCTTTCAATCGAGCTTACGCCCGGCGTGCCGATTAGAGCGCTCACTGACCGAAGAGAGACATGATGCAACTTGTGATCATCAGCGGCCGCTCCGGGTCGGGGAAGTCCATTGCGCTGCAGGCGCTGGAAGATTTGGGCTACTACGCCATCGACAACCTGCCGGCGATGCTTTTGGGCTCGCTGGTCGAGGAGCTTGGCCAGCAGGGTGAGCGCACGCACCTGGCGGTGAGCATCGATGCGCGCAATCTGCCCACCGCGCTCGAGCGCTTTCCGGCGCTGCTTCAGGACATCAAAAGCGGCAGCACCCGCGTTCAGGTCATTTATCTGACCACCGATGCGCGCACGCTGCTCGAGCGCTACTCCGCTACCCGGCGGCGCCACCCGCTCACCCGCGACAGCGATATGACCCTGGAAGAGGCGATCTCCCAAGAGGAGCAGACGCTGTTCGGCATTCGCGAGCTGGCGGATCTGATGATCGACACGTCGCGGCTCACGGTGCACGATCTGCGCCGACGCATCACCGACCAGCTGGGGCACCAGCGCCAAAGCCAGCTTACGCTGACACTTGAGTCCTTTGGCTACAAACGCGGGGTGCCGCTGGACGCCGATATCGTCTTCGACATTCGCTGCCTGCCCAACCCCTACTGGGATCCAACGCTGCGCCCCCACACGGGTCGCGATAGCGAAATCATCGGTTTTCTGGAGACCTACCCAGTGGTCGGCGACATGCGCCAGGACATTCTCGACTGGCTCGAGAAGTGGCTGCCCGCCTACCAGAATAGCCAGCGCAGTTACATGACCGTCGCGGTCGGCTGCACCGGCGGCCAGCACCGCTCGGTCTATATGGTCGACCGGCTGGCCCAGGATCTGGCCGCCTCGCGCGGGGGCGTTCAGGTTCGCCACCGCGAGCTGGGGCTTCACTTTAGCCTGGACGACACGATGGATTCGCCCGCAGCCAATTGAGACCACCTCACCAACATCGCGCCAGGGCCGGACGCCAGGGCGAGAACAAGCAACAAATAGGGACACAGGTGCCAGAAAGACGTTTGACACTGACCAACCAGCGTGGCCTGCACGCCCGCGCCGCCACCAAACTCGTGACCTGCGCGCAGCGTTTCGAGTCGAAGGTGTACGTCTACCGGCAGACTCAGAAAGCCGACGCCGCCAATATCATGTCGCTTTTGATGCTGGCCGCGCCCTGCGGCACCGAGCTCGTTGTCGAAGCCACCGGTGACGACGCCGAGGCGGCGCTGGACGCCCTCCAGGCGCTGTTCGAGGCGCGCTTCGACGAAGACGCCTGATCCTTCCCTGGGCGCTACGCCTTTTCATCGATCGGTTCGCAGCGGCCGATGCTCATCTATCGGGCCCGATTATGCAGCTCATTCAAACCGGCAAGTACTCCCGGGTTTATTTCGACCCGGCCCGCGATCACTTCATCAAAACCTTTCACCCCAAAGCCTTCGACCGGCTGCGCTATTTAACGCGGGTTCGCCCCTACCCCGGCCACAACTTCGCCCTGGTAGCCGCGCGTCTTGAGGCGCTCGGTATCGCCACGCCGCGTATTGTCGAAGCCCGCTCCTACCGGCTGGTCACCGATAACGTTCACGGCGAGCCGCTCAGGGCCCACATTCTCGACTCCCCGAATCTCCAGGAACAGTATCTTGACGCGCTGGTCGCCTTCGATCGCGAGGGTATTCACTGTCGCGGCCTGCATACCGAGAATTTTTTGGTCCATGAGGGGCGCATGGTGGCCATCGACCTCGACGCCTATAAGCTGCCGCGCTGGCGGCGCTACCCCCGGCGGGAGTATCTGGACTGCCTGAGCCGCTCGCTCGCCGGGCCCGAGTACTTTTTGTTCGAGCGCCTGCTCGAGCGCCTGAACCTCGACGCACAGTATCGCCCCAAAAGCTGATTTGAAAGGACGCCCATAAAAAAACCCGCGACACCGCTCGGGCGGTCGCGGGCTATCATTGCCGGGTGTCTAGTCGCCGGCGACGGTCATGGCATCGACCAGCCAGCTGCCGGTGTAAATGCTACCTCGGGTGTCGATGTCGTCGCCCAGCGCCTGGAGGCCCTTGAACATCGTCATCAGGTTACCGGCGATGGTGAACTCCTCGACCGGATACTGAATCTGACCGTTCTCGACCCAAAAACCCGCGGCGCCGCGCGAATAGTCGCCGGTCACGCTGTTCACGCCCTGGCCCATCAGCTCGGTCACCAGCACGCCGCGCCCCATGCGCGAAAGCAGCGCCTCCAGGCTCTCCTGCGGTGCCTCGAGGCGAATATTGCGCGCCCCGCCAGCGTTGCCGGTGGTGGTCATACCCAGACGCCGCGCGCTGTAGGACGAGAGCATATAGCTTGCGATGCGCCCGTCTTCGATAAAGCGGTTGTGGCGGGTTTGCACGCCTTCACCATCAAAAGGCGAGCTTGCCATGGCGCCGACTTCCAGCGGGCGCTCCTCGAGGCTGAACCACTCGGGAAACAGCGGCTCACCGAGCTTGTCGCACAAAAAGGAGGCTTCGCGGTAGAGCGCGCCTCCGGCCAGCGCCCCCATCAAGTGGCCCACCAGCCCGGATGCCAGGGAAGGATCGAACAGCACCGGGAACGTGCCGGTGGGCGGGCGTTTGGCGCCAAGCCGGCGCAGGGTACGCCGGGCCGCTTCGCGCCCCACGCTTTGCGGGTCTCTCAGCGCGCGCGGGTCGCGGGCACTGGTGTAGTCATAGTCGCGCTGCATGCCGTGCTCATCCTGGGCGATCAGCATGCAGGAGAGCGAGTGGCTGCTGCCCTTTTGCGTGCCCACGAAGCCGTGGCTGTTGGCGTAAACCCGCACGCCCTCGCCGCTTGAAAGCGAAGCGCCTTCGGACTGATGAATACCGGCCACCTCGCTTCCGGCGCGCTCGCAGGCAAGCGCAAGCTCGGTGGCGCGCTCGGTATCCAGCGCCCAGGGGTGGTGCACGTCGAGATCCGGCAGGTGGGTGGCCATCAGCGAGGCCTCGGCGAGCCCCGCCGCCGGGTCCTCGCCGGTATAGCGCGCAATCGACAGCGCCTTCTCGACCGCCGCCTTGATCGAGGCGGAACTCGCGTCACTGGACGACGCGCTGCCCTTGCGGCTGCCGACGTAAAGCGTCACCGCGATGCCCTGATCGCGAGAAAGCTCGACGGTTTCGACCTCGCCTTGGCGCACGCTCACCGACAGCCCCTGGTCGACGCTGGCGCCAACCTCGGCCTGGTCGGCGCCCAGCTTTTTGGCCAGCGTCAAAGCCTCTTCGGCCCGCGCGACGAGCTCCTGCTGCTGCGCGGCCGCGTCGAATGCCTGTGCCATAACGTTCTCCTTATCGCCGCTGTCGCGGGCGGATCAATGTAAGGGTCGCAGCTGGTATACTAGCCGGCGACAAATCTATCAAGTGAGTGACGTATGCCTAAAAAACGCCCTGCGGTCGAGCCTTTCGAGGAGCTCGACGACGCCCCGGAGCGGCCCAGCAAATCCCAGCTCAAGCGCGAAATGCACGAGCTGCAGGCGCTGGGCGAAACGCTGATCGCGATGCGGCCCGCCGAGCGTGCGCGCTTTCCGCTTTCTGATGACATGCTCGCCGCCATCGATGAAACCTCGCGCATTCGCTCCCACGAAGGTCGCCGACGCCACATGCAGTACGTGGGCAAGCTGGTGCGCAAGGAAGACCTCGAGGCGATTCAGGCGGTATTCGACGCCATCGACGCGGAAAAAAATCAGCGCGATCACGCCTTTCACCGCCTCGAGAAGTGGCGCGACCGGCTGATCGACGAAGGCGACCCGGCGGTCGATGCTTTCATGGCAGAGCACCCCGCCGCGGATCGTCAGATCATTCGCCAGCTCGTTCGCAACGCCCGCAAGGAGCGTGAGCAGGAAAAGCCGCCGGTCAGCGCCCGCAAGCTCTTCAAACACCTTCGCGAAACGCTCGTTCTCTAATTCTATCTCACCACCGGGCGCGTCAGGACTGGGTGCCGCCCACGGTCAGCTCGTCGAGCTTGAGCGTGGGCTGGCCCACGCCCACCGGCACGCCCTGGCCTTCCTTGCCGCATACGCCGACGCCGGTATCCATCGCCATGTCGTGGCCGATCATCGACACCCGGCCCATCGCCTCGGGGCCGTTACCGATCAGCGTCGCACCCTTGACCGGCGCGGTCACCTTGCCGTCCTCGATCATGTAGGCCTCGCTTGCCGAGAACACGAACTTGCCTGAGGTGATATCTACCTGGCCGCCGCCAAAGCTCACCGCGTAGATGCCGCGATTGACGCTTTTGATGATCTCTTCCGGGTCGTCCTGGCCTGCCAGCATCACCGTATTGGTCATGCGCGGCATGGGCAGATGCGCAAACGACTCGCGCCGGGCGTTGCCGGTCGGCGCCATGCCCATCAGCCGCGCGTTGAGCTTGTCCTGCATGTAGCCGGTGAGAATACCGTCCTCGATCAGCGGCGTGTTCTGGCCGGGCGTGCCTTCGTCGTCGACGCTCAGCGAGCCGCGCCCGTCCATGATCGTCGCATCATCCACCACGGTCACGCCCTTGGCCGCCACGCGCTCGCCCATGCGCCCGGAAAACGCCGAGCTCCCCTTTCGGTTGAAGTCACCTTCCAGGCCGTGGCCGACGGCTTCGTGGAGCAAAATGCCCGGCCAGCCCGCGCCGAGCACCACCGGCATTTGGCCCGCCGGCGCGTCGATTGCCTCCAGGTTGACCAGCGCCTGGCGCACCGCTTCTTTGGCGTAAATCGCCGGCGCGCCCTGCTCTTTTAACGTAGCCATGGAGTAGCGCCCTCCGCCGCCGGCACCTCCGCGCTCGCGGCGCCCGTTTTTGGCGGCGATCACGCTGACGTTGAAGCGCACCAGCGGGCGAATGTCCGCGGCGAGCGTGCCGTCGCTTGCGCGCACCAGCACGACTTCATAGGTGCCGGAAAGCGAGGCGCTGACCTGGCTGACACTCGGGTCCGCCGCCCGCGCCACGCGGTCGGCCTCCATCAGCATGGCGACCTTCTCTTCGGCGCTAAGACCTGCCAGCGGATCGATCCCGGCGTAAAAATGCTCGGCGTGAGTGATTGCTACCGGCTGGCCGGCGCGCTTTTGACCGCTGCGCACGATGCCCGCCGCGGTACGCCCGGTATCCAGCAAGGCGCTTTCGTTAATCTGGTTGGAGTAGGCGAAGCCGGTCTTCTCGCCGGCCAAAGACCGTACGCCCACGCCGCCGTCGATGTTGTAGCTGGCCTCTTTTACGCGGCCATCTTCCAGCACCCAGCCCTCCTGCCAGGTGCGCTGAAAGTAGAGATCCGCGTAGTCGATGCCTGCGCCGAGCGCGACGTCGAGTCCGGTGTCCAGCGACTGTAAATCCAGCCCCCCGGGCGTCAACAGGATAGAGGCGGCAAAATCCAAATCACTCGTGTGTGCGGTCATTAGGGGCCTTTTAGCGTAACCCGCGGCGAGGTCCAGGGACCCTGCACGCGAAAATGTAAAGTGGTCGCTCGGTTCAGCGTCTCGCCAAACAGCTGGTCGGCAACGAACAGCGCCGCGCCCGCCACCGGCGCGCCCACCGCGAGCGCAGCGATGGGAAGCGTCTGGCTAACGGGCAGTGTGACGCCAAGCTGCTGGTCGAGTTCACGTTGGAGCAGGTTAACATGTCCATTGAATCTTAACGTGGCGGCCGGCGCCTCGATTTGCAAGGGCTCGCGAAGCGTCAAACGCCCGCCTGCCACCGTGGCGCTGCCGCTAATCTGATCAAACGCCATGCCTTCGCCGGTCACGTCGGTAAAATCGAGCCGTAGCCGCCGCAGCAGGTTGTCGAAATTCAAAAGCCCGACGAGTTTGGCCGAGGGCGAGTTCATCGACACGAAGCGGCCATCGCGAATATCGGTATCGAGCTCGCCGGTCGCGCGGGCCAGATCGACCTGCCAGGGAGCGCCGGGCCACTCGAGCGACGCGTTGGCGCGGGTCACGCGACTAGTCATCGGCACCGGCTGATCGAGTTCCTCGAGCGCGGTGCCAAGGTCCCCGCCGCGCACGGCGATGTCCGCTTGGGTCTGATGTTCCTGCCAGAAAAGCTCGCCGGTCAGCGACAGCTCGCCAAGCGTGAGCCCCACCGGCGACAGCGCAAAGCGCCGCGCTCCGGTTTGCCAGTAGGCGGTGAGAGGGCCGATGCGGTGATCGTTCAGGCTGATGCCGGCAAGCCTCAGGCGCCCGTTGGGCACTTCGGAAAGCCAAGCCGGCGCGCTGAACGCCTCGGGCTGCGAGGTCTCGACCGCCGCAAACCAAGAGTCCGGCGCCGAGACTGGTTCATCATCCTCGAGCGAAAGCCCCATCAGCCGATCGGCGTCGAGCGAGGCCACGGTAATCTCCAAAGGCCGCTCCAGCTCGGGCTGGTACGCCACCCGGCCGGAGACGATATCGCCGCCAACGCGAGCGTCGAGCGCTCGATCGGCCAGCCGCGCCGAGAGGCTCAGCGCCCCCACGCAGCGCTGATCGACACTCAGACACGGGGTATCGAACATCATACTCACCGGGGTATCGAAGCGGGGAATCTCCGGCGGTCCATCGCTTTGCCCACTGCCCTCGGTCAGCGGGGCGAGCGCACGCTGCCAGTCGAGCACGTCGAGCCGCGCAAGATCCGCCTCGAGCGTAAGCCCGTCGCCGGGACGCACCTCGGGCAGCGTCGCCGTGCGGCCAATGGCCACCGCCCCTTCGACGGCGTCGTTCAACAGCAGTCGGGCCTCGAGCACCTCGCCCAGCCGAGCGTGGAGCGCGCCATTCTCGACATCGCCTTCGACCTGGAGCGGCCAGGGCGTAGCGCGGGATTTGTTAAACGGTGAGGGCAAGCGGCTTTCGACGCCGATCAGATCGCTTTGAAACCCTAGCCACACGCTGGGCTCCAGACGGATGCGGCCGTTCCAGTCGGCGCGGCCATTCAAAAGCGCTCCGGCGCGCTCGCCATCCACCCCGGCCAAGGTGAAAAGCGCGGCGGTATCGACCGCGCCGCCAAGCGAAATACCGCTTTCCGGCACGTCGAAATCGGCGCGAACGGGCCCGTCGAGCAGCCGCCCTTGGGCGCTGCCCAGCAGCGCAAAGCGCTCGCCGCGCTGCTGCCAGTTAAGCTCGCCGCCGATGTCGGTCAGCGGGGCCTGTTCAAAAGCGGCGTGGCTTAGCCGCGAAAGCGATGGACGTGCATCGATGTCGAGCGCGAGCGTGTCGGGTTCGTCGAGCTCGAGGGTAAGCTGCAGGTCGCCATCGATTTCGCCGCTGGCGCGCACGTCGCTTAGAAAAGACGTGTCGACGTCCGGAATGGCCTGAATGAAATCGATCATCGAGGCCGCGCTGCTGGCGAGCTTGCCATCGACCGCCAACCGGTCATCTTTGAGCGTCACCTCGCCATCGCGTGCCTGAACCCCCAGGCTCTGGGCGCGGTCGACGCGAGCGCTGAGCGTCTGGCCTTTAAAGCTCAGCCGGCCGGCGGCGTCCTCGATCATCGGCCAGCCCTCACCGATCGGCAAGAAACCCTGCTCGATATCAAATGCCAGCGCCACGGTAGGTGGGTTGCCCGCGCGGTTTTCGCCGATGGGAAGCCCTAGGCGCAGGGAGCCGCTGGGCACGAACCCGCCCACGTCGTTTGAAAGCCACTCCAGAAGGCCCTCGTCCAGCGTTTTGACCGGCAGCCACTGGGGCAGCGGCGTGGCGATGGCGTCGACGTTGGCGAAATCGATGTTGAGGCCGAACTGCCCGCGGCCCTGGCCGTTAATCAAGCCAAAGCCTCCGGTGATCTCGGCGCCGTTCCAGTCGATATCGAGCTCGCGGCCGCTGACCATGGTGTTGGGGCCATCGTAGACCCACTCCACCACGCCCCGGGCGTGGCGAAGCGCCATGGGTTCGGCGAACACCTCGGGAAAATTGAGCTGGCTTTCGCCGTCGCTTGAGAACGTCACCCGGCCGCGCCGGTCCCGCGCCTGTACCCAGGCATCGAGCGGTCCACCCCCCGGCGCCTGCTGCCAGGGCTCGACGCTGACGTCGTTGAGCGCGACGTCTACGCCCCAGTGGCCGTCACGCTGACCGAGGGCAATCCCCTTCACCTGGCCGCTGGGCGATAGCGTTTGCAACACCCGGGTCAGCGACTCGGGCAAAAAGGCGTACTCGCGCCAGGCGGTCAGCGAGGCCAGTTCAAAAGCGCTGGTGCGCATAGCCCAGCGGCCGGGCTGGTGGGTGAAATACCAGTGGCGCGGCAGCGCCGGACCTTCGCTGACGTTGTCCGGCTGCGCCCACTCGACGCTTTTAGCGTCGCCGCTAAGCCAAGCCTCGCCGCCGTTGCCGTCGCGCTCCCACTCGCCGCTGGCCTGAATGTCGCGGAGCACGGCGAACTGCTCCTGCTGTCTGAGCGTCAGTTGGGGAATACCGACGCCGGCGCGCACCCGATCGAGACGTCCCCCGAACCACTCGCCCCAGAGCCGCACGGACCCGCCGGCCTGCTCGATGTAGGGCATGTGATCGGCACGAAACACGTCGCCGAGCGCCACCAGATGATCGAGCTGAAGCTCCAGCTGTACCGCGGCGGAGAAGTCGCTCGGCCCGCCGGGGCCTGGCTGCATTTCCGCCTGCACGATCAGCGCGGGCCGGGCGCTCTGGTCAGACGGCGTCTTCGCATCGAGAATATTGACCGTGCCCTCGAAGCGGGCGAGTTCCTCGCTACCGCCGAGCAGCAAACGCGGCGCGGCCAGTGTCAAGTTGTCATCGCGCCCGTGCAGGGTAAGCTGGCTATCGCGCAACCAAAGCCGCTGCTTGAGCACCAGCGCAGTCCAGCGATCGATCCGGTTGAGATCAACGTTGGGTTCCTGAGCGAACAACAGCGGAAGCGTTGCCGGGTCGGGCCATCCCCAGCTGCCATCATCGAGCTGATAGAGATGAGCGTCGAGTTCGCTTACCCGCACGTCGCTGAAAATCGGCGCCAACGCCTTGAGCGAGGCCCAGGTGTCAAGGCGCAGATAGGCACTCGGCAGCGTCAAAAGCGGCGCCTGATCGGTGCTGGCCGTAAGTCCTTCAAGGCGCAGCACCGGATCGTTTCGCTCGAGCGACAGCGCCAGATGCTCGATGGTCACCGGCGCGCCGATCTTTGCCTCGAGCAGGGATTCGATCGAAGGAATCAGGCTGTCGGCCTGGCTGAACAAAAGCCGCAGCACCAAAAGGGCTACGGCGATCAGGGCAAGGAGCGCGGCTACAAGCATCAGCAGCCCGCGTAGTAGATAAGCCACTGGCGTCATTACATCAGCACGATATCGTACTGTTCCTGGGAGTAGTGCTGCTCGACCTGAAAGCGGATGGTCTTGTCGATGAACGCCTCCAGGTCCGCGACCGCCGCGGACTCTTCGTCGAGCAGCCTATCGACCACCGGCTGGGAGGCCAGCACACGGTAGGTATCGGCGCTATAGGCGCGCTCTTCGCGCAGAATCTCGCGAAAGATTTCGTAGCAGACGGTTTCCGGCGTTTTCAGCGTGCCGCGCCCGCCGCAGGTCGAACACGCCTCACAAAGCGTCTGCTCGAGACTTTCACGGGTGCGCTTGCGAGTCAGCTGCACCAGCCCAAGCTCGGTCACGCCGGTGCACTTGGTCTTGGCGTTATCGCGCTCCAGCGCCTTCTCTAGCACCCTGAGGACCTGGCGCTGGTGCTCGACGTCCATCATGTCGATGAAATCGATGATGATGATGCCGCCCAGATTTCGAAGGCGCAGCTGGCGGGCGATGGCCGTGGCCGCCTCGAGGTTGGTCTTGAAGATGGTCTCTTCGAGGTTACGATGGCCCACGTAGCCGCCGGTGTTGACGTCGATGGTGGTCATCGCCTCGGTCGGGTCGATTACGAGATACCCGCCGGACTTGAGCTGCACCTTGCGCGCCAGCGCTTTTTGAATCTCGTCCTCGACGCTGTAAAGATCAAAAATCGGCCGCTCGCCTGGGTAGTACTCGATGCGATCCACCGCGTAGGGCATGAACTCTTCGGCGAACTCGACCAGCTTGACGAAGTTCTCTCGCGAGTCGATGCGCACCTTCTCGATGTCGTCGCGCATCACGTCGCGCAGAATACGCATGAATAGCGGCAGGTCGTCGTAAATGACGCTTGGCGGCGCGGCACTCACCTTGCGCTCGCTCACCTTGCGCCAGATGCGCAGCAGAAAGTACATGTCGCTTTCGAGCTCATCATCACCCACGCCTTCGGCGGCGGTGCGTACGATGAAGCCGCCGGTGATCTCGAGACTTTGCGCTTCGATGCTTTTGTCGAGCAGGGCCTTGAGCCGCTCACGCTCGCCTTCGTCCTCGATGCGCTGGGAGACGCCGTGGTGGGGCGAGTCCGGCATATAGACCAGATAGCGCGACGGAATGGAGAGATGCGTGGTCAACCGCGCGCCCTTGGTGCCGATCGGGTCCTTGGTGACCTGCACCACCAGCGCTTGGCCCTCGTGCAAAAGCGCGCCGATCGGCGGGTGAGGTTCGCCGGCGCTCGCCTCGGCCATGACTTCGTGGGCGTGAATGAAGGCGGCGCGCTCGAGGCCAATATCGACAAAGGCAGCCTGCATTCCAGGCAGAACACGCACCACCTTGCCTTTGTAGATATTGCCTACGATCCCGCGCCGACGCGAGCGCTCGATCAGCGCCTCCTGCAGCACGCCGTTTTCGACCAGCGCCACGCGGGTTTCCATGGGGGTCAAATTGATCAGGACTTCACCGCTCATGCGCTCTTCCTTATGGGCTCGCTGGCCTCAAGGGGGTTCCATGTCCCAACCACTTTACAGGCGAGCCGACCAAACGGACACACCCTGACGCGAAAGTAACGCCGCCGTCTCAAAAAGCGGAAGCCCGACCACCGCGGAGTGGCTGCCCCGAATTTCCTCGACAAATACGGCGGCCAAACCTTGAATCGCATAGCCCCCCGCCTTGTCCTGGGGCTCACCGGTCTCCCAATAGCGCGCGATTTCAGCATCACTGATCGCTCTCATGCGCACCTCGGTGGTGACTACCTCTGTGAGCGTACCCGCGGGGCCGATCACGGCGACCCCGGTCATGACCTGATGGGTGCGGCAGGAAAGTGCGGCGAGCATCTCGCGACCGTGAGCAGCGCTTTCAGGCTTACCCAGCACTCGGCCATCCAGCACCACGGCGGTGTCGGAGCCGAGCACGGCAAGCGAAGTCGCACCAGCGTATACCCGGGCCTTGGCGATGGCCAGCCGCTCGACGTAGTCGTGGGCCGACTCGTTTTTCAAAGGCGTTTCGTCGATGTGGCTGGCGCGTACCTCGACCGCCACGCCAATGGATTCCAAAAGCGCCTTGCGCCGGGGCGAGGCAGAGGCCAGGCACAGCGCTGGGATGTTGTGAGCACTGCCAACGCTCACGACGTGCCTCCATCCGCTCGGCGCTCGAGCGCGACGAGCATGGTGGCAAGCCAAGGCCACAGCACGCCGCTGATCAACGCCGAGATCAAAAACGTAAGGTGGATAGTAAAGTTGCCGTTGAGCACGCGAAGCCACTGCTCGATGAGCTGCACGAGTCCCAGCAGCACCAGCACCAGCACCGCCTGCTGAACCAGCGAGTAGGCGCGAAAGCGCGGATACACGAGAGCGGCCAGAAACGCGAGCGTGGTGTACACCAGCGCGTGCTGACCCAGCACGCTACCCTCGATCAGGTCCAGCATCAGCCCGATCACGAAGCCGTGCAGCACGCCCACGCGGTCCGGCACGCGCATGCACCAGTAGACCAGCATCAAACCGATCCAGTCCGGGCGAAACGCCTGCCAGCCGTCGGCCAGCGGCATGACCTGCAGGCAAAGCGAAAGCAGCAGACTTAGCCATACCACCACCAGCGGAATCACCGGCGCTCTAGCCATTGGGCACCTCCGAAGAAGCTGCCTCAATAAGGCGCTCTGAGGCGTGGATCGCCGCCGGCGAAATCGTCATCGAGGCGTCCCACAACAGTGACTCGTCCTCCTGCTCCAGCGGCGGCGGGAACAGCAGCAAGAAGTGGCGCGAGCGGGTCAGCTGCGCCGACGGTACCGCGCTCACCTGGGCAAAAGGCTGGCCCGGGTCGTGATAGACCTCGGTAACTCGCGCCACCGGGTAGCCCGGCGGAAAGCGCCCGGCAAGCCCGGAGGTGGTCAAGAGATCGCCTTCACGGATATCGGCGGTATCCGGCACGTGAAGCACGCTGACACTGTCGTAGCGCCCGGTACCCTGCACGATGAAGCGCAGCCCGTTACGATTCACCTGCACCGGCAAGGCGTGGCTGGCATCGGCCAGCAGCAGCACCCGGCTGGAATAAGCCGAGACCGCCGTGACCTGGCCGACCAGGCCGAAGGCATCGATCACCGGCTGGCCGACGTAGGCGCCGTTGCGGTGGCCGCGGTCGATGACCATTTGGTGGCTGAACGGGTCGTTATCGAGCGACAAGAGCTCCGCCGACATGTAGGGAATGTCGGTACGTTCGGCGGCGCTCAAAAGCTCGCGCAGCTCGGCGTTTTCGGAGGTCAGGTTGGCCAAGCGCTGGCCGCGGTGGGAAAGCGTCAGAATCTGCTCGCGAAGAAGGCGGTTTTCATCCACCAGCGCCTGCTGGTCGGAAAGCACCAGGGAACCCCAGTTCAGCAGGTCGCTTGGAAGGCTAACGACCCACTGAACCGGCGCCACGACCATGGTGAGCTGAGCGCGCACGTCTTCCATGCGTGTAAAGCGCTGGTCGACAAACATCAAAGCACTTGCCGCCAGCACGCAAAAGAAGAACCGGTAGCCCGGAATGGGGCCGTGCGAAAATAGCGGTTTAATAGGCAACCCCTCGCAGTAAACCGCTGGAATCAGTCGCTCGAGAGCAGCTCAAAAGTATGCTGATCGATCATTTCCAGCGCTTTACCACCGCCGCGCGCCACGCAAGTCAGCGGGTCTTCAGCGACGATGACGGGAAGGCCCGTCTCTTCGGCGATCAGCTTGTCCAGATCGCGCAAGAGTGCCCCACCGCCGGTCAACACCAGACCGCGCTCGGCGATGTCCGAGGCAAGCTCCGGCGGCGACTGCTCGAGCGCGCTTTTGACCGCGGCAACGATCGAGCCCAGCGTCTCCTGCAGCGCCTCGAGAATCTCGTGGGAGTTGAGCGTGAAGCTTCGCGGAATACCCTCGGCCAGGTTGCGCCCGCGAACGTCGATCTCGCGCAGCTCACCGCCGGGGTAGGCGCAGCCGATCTCTTCCTTGATACGCTCGGCGGTGGCTTCACCGATTAGGCTGCCGTAGTGGCGGCGCACGTACGCGGTGATCGCCTCGTCGAAACGGTCACCGCCCACGCGGATGGACTCCGAATACACCACGCCGTTGAGCGAGATGATCGCGATTTCAGTGGTACCACCGCCGATATCGACGACCATCGAGCCTTGCGCTTCCTCGACGGGAAGCCCGGCGCCGATCGCGGCGGCCATCGGCTCTTCGATCAGAAATACTTCGCGGGCGCCCGCGCCTTCGGCGGATTCACGAATGGCGCGGCGCTCGACCTGGGTCGACATGCACGGCACGCACACGAGAACGCGGGGGCTGGGAGTCAAAAAGGTGCTTTGATGCACTTTACGAATGAAGTGCTGGAGCATCTGCTCGGTCACGGTGAAGTCGGCGATGACGCCGTCCTTCATCGGACGGATCGCAGTGATGTTGCCCGGCGTGCGGCCCAGCATTCGTTTGGCATCGGCGCCGACGGAGGCGACGCTTCGCATATTGCCCGATTGGCGAATGGCGACAACGGAAGGCTCGTCCAGGACGATGCCACGACCGCGTACATAAATCAGTGTGTTGGCCGTACCCAGATCGATCGACAGATCGCTGGAAAACAGCCCCCTCAAGCGTTTGAACATGGATGTTGTTACCTAGTGCAGACCGGGAACCCTGTGCGGATGCAAACGGTATCACCGCAACCCCTTGGCAGCAAGCACGAGTCGCTCCCCTGCCCGTTGTGCGGATTGTGTGGTACCTTTTGCGGCTATTTTATAGGCGTCGTCGATCGCGCTTTGCTGACCGACGACGTCCTGTTGACCGTACGTATACCGCCCAACGCGAAATACGTTCCATTACGTTTGTGAGGAAACCGCGATCATGGCACTTGAAGAATCTCACGTGCGCCGGGCCGCGCACTTGGCGCGGCTGGCGATCAGCGACGACCAGGCCGGCCGTTTTGTGGACGATCTCAGCCAAATTCTGGACATGGTCGACCAGCTTCAGCAGGTGAATACCGACGGCGTCGCCCCACTCGCGCATCCGCTCGACGCCACCCAGCGCCTGCGCGCCGACGAGGTCACCGATACCAATCAGCGCGACGAGTATCAGCGCTGCGCGCCGGCGGTGGAAGACGGCCTGTACCTGGTGCCCCGCGTGGTGGAATGAGGCCACCACTCCCGCCCTTTCGACTTTTCATATTCGCCCCGAACGGAGCTTTTGGGTCATGCATAATCAAACCGTAACCCAGCTGGCGGCCGCCTTGAAAAGCGGCGAGCTCTCGAGCCGAGAGATCACCGCCCACTATCTACAGCGGATCGAGCGGCTCGACGGCAAGCTCAACAGCTTTATCAGCGTGACCGCCGAGCAGGCGCTAAACGGCGCCGAGGCTGCGGACAAGGCGCGCGCCGCGGGCGACACCCACGCGCTTGCCGGTATTCCGCTGGCGCTCAAGGACATCTTCTGCACGAAAGGCGTGAAAACCAGCTGCGGCTCGAAAATGCTGGATAACTTCGAAGCGCCTTACGATGCGACCGTGGTCGAGAAACTCAGCGCCGCGCACACCGTAAGCCTCGGCAAGACCAATATGGATGAGTTCGCCATGGGCTCTTCCAACGAGAACAGCCATTACGGCCCGGTGAAGAACCCCTGGGATTTAACGGCCGTGCCCGGCGGAAGCTCCGGCGGCAGCGCGGCGGCGGTCGCGGCAGGGCTGGTACCGGCCGCGCTCGGCACCGACACCGGCGGCTCGATTCGCCAGCCCGCAGCGTTTTGCGGCATTACCGGCCTCAAGCCCACCTACGGGCGCGTTTCGCGCTTTGGCATGATCGCTTACGCCTCGAGCCTCGATCAGGCCGGCCCCATGGCGCGCTCGGCCTCCGACTGCGCGCATCTTTTAAACGTCATCGCCGGCCACGACGTGCGCGACTCCACCTGCGCCACCCGCGGCGTGCCGGACTACACCGAGCAGCTCAATGCGCCGCTTTCCGGGCTCAAGATCGGCTTGCCGAAGGAGTATTTTGGCGAGGGCCTGAACGCCGACGTCGAGCGCGCGGTGCGCGAGGCGGTGAAGGTGTACGAGTCACTGGGTGCTACCGTGCGCGAGGTGAGCCTGCCGCACACCCACTACGCCATTCCCGCCTACTACGTCATCGCCCCGGCAGAAGCCTCGTCGAATCTGTCGCGCTATGACGGCGTGCGCTTTGGCCACCGCTGCGAGGATCCGAAGGATCTGATCGATCTCTATACCCGCACCCGCGCCGAAGGCTTCGGTGAAGAGGTGAAGCGGCGCATTCTGATCGGCACCCATACGCTCTCGGAAGGCTTTTTCGACGCCTACTACATCAAGGCGCAGAAAGTTCGCCGCCTGATCCGTCAGGATTTCCTCGATGCGTTTGAAGACGTCGACGTGTTGATGGGCCCGGCCGCGCCGACCACCGCGTTTGACCTGGGCGCGAAAAAGGACCCGGTGTCGATGTATCTGCAGGACATCTACACCATCGCCGTCAACCTGGCCGGCATTCCCGGCATGAGCGTGCCGGCAGGCTTCGTCGACGGCCGCCCGGTCGGGCTTCAGATTCTTGGTACCCACTTCGCCGAGGCGCAGCTTTTGAACGTGGCCCACCAGTTCCAGCAGGCCACCGACTGGCACCTTCAACGTCCCGCACTCGCCGAGGAGAACGCCTAATGCAATGGGAAACCGTCATCGGGCTGGAGGTTCACGTTCAGCTCGCCACCCGCTCCAAGATCTTCTCCGGGGCGTCGACCGCGTTCGGCAGTGAACCCAACACCCAGGCAAGCGCGGTGGATTTGGGCCTGCCCGGCTCGCTTCCCGTGCTCAACGAGCAGGCCGTGGCGATGGCCGTTCAGTTCGGCCTGGCCGTGCACGCCGGCATTCCCGAAGTGTCGGTGTTCGATCGCAAGAACTACTTCTACCCGGACCTGCCCAAGGGTTACCAGACCAGCCAGATGTATCACCCCATCGTGGGCCCGGGCGAGGTCGAGATCACCCTGGATGACGAGGTGACCAAGCGCATCCGCATCCACCACGCGCACCTGGAAGAGGACGCGGGCAAGTCGCTGCACGAAGATTTCCAGGGCATGACCGGCATCGACCTGAACCGCGCCGGTACTCCGCTTTTGGAGATCGTCTCCGAGCCGGACATGCGCAGCGCCAGGGAAGCCGCGGCCTATCTCAAGGCGATCCATTCGATCGTCACGTATCTCGGCATTTCCGATGGCAACATGGCGGAAGGCTCGATGCGCTGCGACGTCAACGTCTCCGTACGGCCCAAGGGTCAGGAGGCGTTTGGCACCCGCGCCGAGATCAAGAACGTCAACTCGTTCCGCTTCGTCGAGCGCGCCATCGCCTTCGAGGTCGAGCGCCAGATCGAGCTGATCGAGGACGGCGGCGAGGTCGTGCAGGAGACGCGCCTGTTCGACCCGGAGCGTGACGAGACGCGCAGCATGCGGACCAAAGAGGAAGCCAACGACTACCGCTACTTCCCCTGCCCGGATCTATTACCGGTGGTGCTCGACCAAGCGTATCTCGACCACCTGAAAGGCCAGCTGCCGGAACTGCCCGCGGACAAGCGCGCGCGTTTTCAAAACGAGCTGGGGCTTTCCGCGTACGACGCCAACGTGCTCTCGGCGAGCCGCGAAATGGCGGAGTTTTTCGAAGAAGCCCATCAGGTCTGCGGTGATGCCAAGCAGGCGGCCAACTGGGTTCAGGGCGAACTCTCCGGGGCTCTCAATCGGGAAAACCTGGGCGTTGTGCAAAGCCCGGTGTCGGCGCAGCAGCTGGGTCAGCTCATCAAACGCGTGGTCGACGGCACGATCAACGGCAAGGCCGCCAAGGAGGTCTTCCAGGCGCTGTGGAACGGCCAAGGGCGCGACGCCGACGAGGTGATCGAAGCCAAGGGCCTGAAGCAGGTGACCGATACCGGCGCCATCGAGGCGATGATCGACGAAGTGATCGCTGAGAACCCGGCCCAGGTCGCCCAATACCGCGACGCGGAGCCGGATAAGCGCGGCAAGATGATCGGCTACTTCGTCGGTCAGGTGATGAAGGCTTCGCGCGGTACCGCCAACCCGCAGCAGGTCAACGGTCTGCTAAAAGAGAAGCTCGACGCGCTGCGTTGATCCTTTTTGCGCGGCAAATGCGTAACGCTAAAACGGCGGCCCTCGGGCCGCCGTTTTGGTCTCTGGCGCTGCCGCGCTAAAGCTGGGCAGGCTCAATCAAGCGAATAAGCCTTGCAAGCCCCGCCGCCCATACCGGCGCCTCGAGCTCGGCGAGTGCGCCGGTGGCAAAGCCGGGGCCGCGGGTTTCGCGCCCCTCGATTAGATAGCCGCACAGCGCACCGACCAGCGGCATGTGGCTCACGAGCATGATCGTCTCGCCTTCCGGTTGCGCCAGCAGCCAGTCGCTTACCGCCCGCGGCGCATCGTCGGGCGTGATGTTTGATAATGTTTCGACCGGCACGCCGAGCGCGTCGCTCACCGCGGCCGCGGTTTGCTGGGCGCGCCGGTAGGGGCTCGCGCAGAGCCTGACCGTGCCCAAATCGTTCTGAGCGGCGAGCCAGCCGGCCATGCGCGCCGCCTCCTGCTCGCCGCGCGCGGTCAGCGTGCGCGCGTGATCGACCCGCCCAACCCCCGCTTCGCCGTGGCGCATGATCAGAAGGCGGCTATCACCGGCCATGGTCGCCTCCGGTTTCGCTATGGGCCTGATGGACGGCCTCGCGGGGCAGCACGAACTCCACGTCGCTGCTGTGTTCGTTCATCATCAGCATGCCGGCCATCTCCTTGGGCGCCACGCCTTCGAACAGCACCCGGTTGAGCCCTTCGGCAAGCGGCATGTAGACGTTCATCTCCCGCGCCTTGTCGCGCACGAGCCTGACCGTGTTGACGCCTTCCGCTACCTGGCCCAGCGCGTCGATCGCCTCCTGTAGCGTGCGCCCTTCGCCCATGGCAAAGCCCACGCGGTAGTTGCGCGAAAGCTTCGACGAGCAGGTCACGATCAGATCACCAACGCCGGCCAGGCCCAGAAAGGTCATCGGGTTCGCCCCCTGGGCGACGGCGAAGCGGCCCATTTCCGCCAGCGCCCGTGTCATCAGCATGCTGCGGGTATTCTCGCCCATGCCAAGCGCAGCCGCCATCCCGGCAGAAATGGCGTAAATGTTTTTCAGCGCCCCGCCAAGCTCCACACCGTGGCGGTCGTTGCTGGCGTAAACGCGAAAGTAGCTGCAGCCCAGCAATTGCTGAACGCGGGTGCGGGTCTGCGGGTCCTGGCTTGCCACCACGGTGGCGGTCAGCTGCTTGTCGGCAATTTCCGAGGCAAGATTGGGGCCGGCGATCACGCCGACATGACCGGAGCCGGTCTCCTCCTCCAGCACTTGGCTCATTAGCAGAAAGCTTTCCTGCTCGATGCCCTTGGTGGTGCTGACGAGGATTTGCTCTTTTTTGAGCCACGGTTTGGCCTGGCGAACGACCTGGCGAAAGGCGCTGGAGGGAATGGCGACCAGCACCAGCGCCGCGCCTTCGACCGTTTCACGAATGTTGGTCGAGGCGGTGACCGCCTCGTTGATCGCGTAGTCGGGCAGGTAGCGCCCGTTTCGGTGCTCGGTGTTGATCTGCTCGACCAGCGCCGCGTCGCGCATCCACTGACACACGCGGGCACCGTTGTCGGCGGCGATACTGGCAAGCGCGGTGCCGAAGCTTCCGCCGCCGAGCACCGCAACCTTGATCTGCTCCAAAGCCATGACGTTGTCCTACTCTTTCGGGCGATCCGGCTACTTTATCACTTATCACTTTGACCGGGACGTTGGATAACGGCCTGTTTTCAACCGCTAAAAAAAACGGCCCGCCAAAAGGCGGGCCGCGTTACGCGAAAGCCGATCAGGCGGTAAGAACGCTGTTCAACCGCTTGACGTAGGCTGCCGGGTCATCAAGATGGCCGCCTTCGGCGATGATCGCCTGGTCGAGTAGAATGTGCGCCAGCTGAGTGAACTGCTCGCCGTCGGCACCTTCCAGGCGCGCCACCAGGGCGTGATCCGGGTTGAGCTCGAGAATCGGCTTCACCTCGGGCATCGGCTGACCGGCGGCTTCCATGATGCGGCGCATCTGGTAGCCCATTTCGTGCTCCGGCAGCACCACGCAGGCCGGGGAGTCGGTCAGGCGGTGGGTGATCTTCACTTCCTGAACGCCGTCGCTCAGCGCTTCTTTCACCCGCTTGACCAGCTCCTCCTTCGACTTGGCGGTCTCTTCCTGAGCCTTCTTCTCCTCTTCGTCTTCCACATCGCCAAGATCGAGCTCGCCCTTGGCCACGTCGGCAAACGACTTGCCGTCGAACTCGGTCAAATGGCTCATCAGCCACTCGTCGATGCGATCGGATAGCAGCAGCACTTCGATGCCCTTCTTACGGAAGATTTCGAGGTGCGGGCTGTTCTTCGCCGCGTTGAAGCTATCGGCGACCACGTAGTAAATCTTCTGCTGGCCTTCCTTCATGCGCTCGATGTAGCCAGCCAGCGACTGATCCTGAGCGGCGGTATCGGTATGGGTCGAGGCGAAGCGCAGCAGTGCCGCGATGTTTTCACGGTTGGAGGGATCTTCGCCCGGGCCTTCCTTCAACACGCTGCCGAAGGTGTTCCAGAACGTCTGGTACTGCTCGCTGTCCTTGGAGAGCTTCTTGAGCATGTCCAGCGCGCGCTTGGTGAGTGCGCCCTTGATCTTCTCGACCTTCGGGTCCTGCTGAAGAATTTCACGCGACACGTTGAGCGACAGATCGCGGGTATCCAGCACGCCCTTGATGAAGCGCAGGTAGAGCGGCAAAAACTGCTCGGCGTCGTCCATGATGAACACGCGCTGCACGTATAGCTTCACGCCGCGGGCACCGTCGCGCTCGAACATGTCGAAAGGCGCACGGCCGGGCACGTATAGAAGGCTCGTGTACTCGAGCTTGCCTTCGACCTTGTTGTGGCTCCAGGTCAAGGGGTCGCTGAAATCGTGGGCAACGTGCTTGTAGAACGCCTTGTACTCGTCCTCACTCACCTCGGATTTCGGACGTACCCAAAGCGCCGTGGCTTCGTTGATGGTCTCCCAAGTCGTGACTTCGCTGCCTTCGATCTCGTTGCCTTCGTCGTCCTTGGCGGTTTCGACCTTGGGCATGCGCACCGGCACTTCGATATGGTCCGAGTACTTGCGCACCAGCCCTTTCAGGCGGTAGTCGTCGGCGTACTCCTTGGCATCCTCCTTGAGGTGCAGGGTAATTTCGGTGCCGTGGAAGTCGAGCTCGAGATCGGCAACGCTGAACTCGCCCTCGCCTTTGGAGCGCCACTCGACGCCTTCGCCTTTCTCGCTGCCCGCCTTGCGGGTGCGCACGACCACTTCATCGGCGACGATGAAACCGGAGTAGAAGCCAACGCCGAACTGGCCGATCAGCTTGGCGTCCTTTTGCTGCTCGCCGGTGAGCTGCTGCATGAACTCGGCGGTGCCGGAGCGAGCGATGGTACCCAGATTCGAGATCACGTCGTCGCGGTTCATGCCGATGCCGTTGTCGCGCAGCGTCACGGTGTTGGCGGCGGCGTCGTGCTCGATTTCGATACGCAGGTCGCTGTCGCCTTCGTATAGCGCGTCGCTGTCGAGCGCGGCGTAGCGAAGCTTGTCGCAGGCATCCGCGGCGTTGGAGATCAGCTCGCGGAGAAAGATCTCCCGGTTGGAGTACAGGGAGTTGATCATCAGGTTTAGAAGCTGTTTGACTTCCGTTTGAAAACCAAGCGTTTCTTCGTGGGTTGCCGTGCTCATGCGTAGCCCTCTATTGCCTGTTGCTGCGTTACCAATGCGCTCTGCTCAGCGCGAACGTTTATGTGAAGGTCAATATGGGGCCAGGCCGGATGATTTCAAGAACCCGCCGATACCGAACAAGGGCTAGGCGTCCACGGGCTCCGGGTCGCCGTACTTCCACGCCCGGTAGCCGATCAGGCGTCGGTCGATGCGATCCAGAAGCCAGCCGATGATCAGCGCGTCATCGACGACGCCGATGAGAAAGAGAAAATCCGGAATCAAATCGAAGGGCATGATCAGATAGCCAATCGCCAGCGCCATCATGCCAAACGCCGACCAGGGCACCGGGCGGTACCGGCCGCTTAGAACATCGCGGGTCATGGGGAAGAACAGTTTCAACGCCCGCGCGATACGCTTAAACGCCCCCACGCGGCCTTTCAAGCGTGCGAGCCACCACCCTTTCATCCATCGTGCCATGTGTATCCATCCCTGTTAAAAATGCAGATCAACGCGTCACGTCCTTTGATTGTAGGGGCAAGCGGCGCCGTTATGGTCCACTATAGACGCTCAATGCCCTAGCAGTCAGCGCCACCCGTTCAAAGAGAGGAAGCCATGCCGGTTTTGCGATTACGTTTTCGCCTTAAAGCGCTGGGCGTCGCCGCGCTCGTCGGTTTAGCCGCCCAGGGAGTTGCCACGCCGAGTCTGGCGGCAACGGACGCCCAAATGAGCGCGGCACTCAACGCCGCCCGCGAGCAGCAGTGGCAGCGCGTCGACGAACGCGCCATCGCCGGCCACGTGCTCGAAGGCTACGTCGAGTATCACCGCCTGCGCGGGCGCCTTCCCAACGTCTCCTCCGGCGAGGTGCAGGCTTTTCTCCAGCGCTACAGCGATTCGCCGCTGTCCGAGTGGATGCGCGGCCAGGCGATCGCCAACTACGGCTACGCCGGGCGCTACAACGACCTGCTGGCTATCGCCGATGGCGTGCCCGACGGCACCGCCCGCCAGTGCTATTACTACACGGCGCTGCTGGACCGGGCGCCGATGGAAGCGCGCGCCGCGGGGCTCGATCTCTGGCGCACCGGCAGTTCCCAGCCCGACGCCTGCGACACGCTCTTCAATCGCCTGCGCGCCGATGGCACCATCGATGACCAGGCGGTATGGGAGCGCAAGATGCTGGCGTGGCAGGCTGGCGATATCGGGCTCTCGAACTATCTCAACGGCCTGCTCGGCGGGCAGTGGCAAAGCGCTATCGACACCGTGGAGGCTACCAACCGCAGCGCCTCGATGATCGCTCAGGCGCCGGCGTGCCTGGGGCCGCAGTGCGCCGGGAGCGCGGCGTTCTATCAGGCCGGCATGCAGCGCTATGTTCAGGAAAACACGCCCGCCGCGCTGAGCGCCTGGCAGAATTTATCGCCCCGGCTGGCGCTCGATAGCGAGGCGCAGCGCGTCATCGAAGAGGAGCTCGCCTTTTACGCGTTGGTTCGAAGCGTGCCCGGCGCGCTTGGCTGGGTGGACAGCGTGTTGCCGTCGCTTGGCAGCGAGCGGGTGCTCGAGCTTCGCGTGCGCCGCGCGCTCGAGGATCGCCAGTGGCAGGACGTCATGCGCTGGATCGCCCAGATGCCACCGACCCAGCAGGAGAGCAGCCGCTGGCAGTACTGGCTGGCCCGGGCCAACGAGCAGCTGGGTAATCGTGATGCCGCCGAGGCGCGCTATCGCGAGGCAGCCCTGGATCGCAGCTTTTACGGCTTCGCCGCCGCGGAAAAGCTCGGCATTCCCTACCGGCTGAACAACGAGATCAGCTACTTCGACGAGGTTTCGCGCGAGCGCACCGCAAACCTTCCGGTGGTACAGCGCACCGAGGCGCTGCTGCGCATCGGCGAAGACGGGCTGGCCAACAGCGAGTGGCTTTACGCGGCGCGCACATCGACGCCGCTGGAGGCCCGGGCGCTGGCGGACTACGCCGCCCAGCGTCAGTGGTACGCGCGGCTGGTGCAAACCACCATCGCCGGGGAAATGTGGGACGCGCTGGACTGGCGCTTCCCGCCGGCTTACCGCGAAAGTTTCATGCGCTGGGGCAACCAGAACGGGGTCGACCCTTACCTGCTGATGGCGATCACCCGCCGGGAAAGCGCCTACAACCCGGTGGCGCTCTCGCCCGCCGGCGCTCGCGGCTTGATGCAGCTGATGCCGGGCACCGCCGCCCAGGTAGCCCGCCAGCTCGGCCTTGCCGACCCGGGGCCTTATGGCGTGCTCGACCCGGAGCTCAATATTCGCCTGGGAAGCACCTATATTCGCGAGAAGCTCGACCGCTACCGCGGTAACCGCTTGGCAGCGACGGCGGCCTACAATGCAGGCCCCGGCCGGGTCGATCAGTGGCTGGGCAGCGGCGTGGAGTCATTCGACCTGTTCGTTGAGAGCATTCCGTTTCGCGAAACCCGCGACTACGTTCAGGCGGTGCTGAGCTACCGGGTGATTTTCGAAAGCCTGGCCCGGGGCGGCGACAGCCAGGGCGTGACGCTCTTGAGCGATAACGAGCAACAGATGCGCTACGACCGCGCCTTGCTAACGCTTCGCTAACCGCACCTTTCCCCGTTCTTCAGCGCCCGGTTAGACCGGGCGCTGCTCGAGCGCCAGGCGCAGGCCGAAAACCACCAGCACTGCCCCGGTCGTGGCATTGAGCACCCGCGCAAAACGGGCGCTGGCCAATAGCCGCCCAGCACTTCCCACCAGCAGCACCACGCCAATTTGCCAGACGTTCGCAATCACGAAATGCACGCCGGCGAGCCACAGCGACTTTAAAAGCGCGGGCTCGGTGGGGGCGATGAACTGCGGCAAAAACGCCATATAGAACACCACCGTTTTGGGGTTGAGCACGTTGGACAAGAGCCCTTCGCGAATCGGCTTCCACAGCCCTACCTGCGAGTGCGGTGGCGAGCGCGGCTGATCAAACGCCCCGACGGGCAGCGCCACGCCGCGTTTTGCCGCCAGCAGGCTGCTGATACCCAGCCACACCAGATAACCGGCGCCGGCGAGCTTGAGCAGGTTGAACGCCATTGCGGACTGCAGCAGGATCAGCGAGATACCGAGCGCGGAAATCGTGGCGTGCACAAAAAGCCCGCAGCAGATCGCAAGGCTGGTGACGACGCCGTCGCGCACGCCGCCGCGGGCGGTATTGCGAATCACCAGCAGCGTGTCCACGCCGGGGGTGATCGAGAGCAGCGTGATCGCGATCAGAAAGGGAATGAACTGGGTATCCACCAGCGTAACAGGGCTCATAAAGCGGCGCTCTTTGCGTTAAAAGAATCCTTGCGTCGTCACTGGACGACCCGTTTTTTTACTTCTACAGTAATTTTTGTAGGCTCTAAAGAAGCCTATCTAATTATTAAAAGCTCGTTAAGGAAACGAAAGATGGCAACTGGTACCGTCAAGTGGTTCAACGACACGAAAGGTTATGGCTTCATCTCCCCGGATGACGGCGGTGACGACCTTTTCGCACACTTCTCAGAAATTCAGGCTGAAGGCTTCAAGACCCTGCAGGACGGTCAAAAAGTCACTTTTGAAGTCACGCAAGGTAAAAAAGGCCTTCAGGCTTCCAACATTCGCGTTTCCTGATCGGCGCGCGAAGAGAAAGGCCCGCTCTTGCGGGCCTTTTTATTGCCTAAACATCGGTTCATGAGCCGCCGCATCACTGCGCGGCGCTTGGCTCTTCAAGCTCGCTTTCGCGCTCGTCACCTTCCGCCTCGGCGTCGTTTGTTTCTCCATCGTCCATTTCGTCGGCTTCATTTGATTCCAGCGCGCCGGGCTGTTCTGTCGCCGCACTCGAGCCATTGTCGCCCTCTTCACTAGCGGGCTCGTCGTTCGACGCTCCGTCGCTGGCGGCGTCAGCCTCCTCGACGCTTTCGCCACCCGGCGCGGCGGCGGCTTCTTCGTTCTCGGCCGCAGTTTGCGTCGCCTCGGCGCCTTCGTCACTGGCAGGCGCTTGCGCCGTGTCGTCGCTTGACGCGTTCGAGTCACCCTGCTCTTCACCGGCGGCGTCCTGAACCGTAGTGCCACCCGGGGCCGCCGCGGCTTGTTCGGTTTGCGCCGCGGGGGTATCAGCACTGGCCTCAGTATTGGTTTCACCCGCGCCTGGCAGCTCAGTAGGTGCCGGCGCGTTCGCCTCGCGTTCGCTTGACGGGGCGGCGTCGCTTGACGCTTCGGCGCTGGCAGCGTCATCGCCGCCCGGGGCCGCCAATTGCTGAGTAGTCGCGGCCTGCTCGGGCTGGGCGGCATCGCTTGCCGACTCGCTCGAAGACGCGGCATCGGCGTTGGTGCTCTCTGCCCCGTCGCTCATCGGGGCATTGGATGACGAATCGACATCCGGATCGGAAGCCTCGCCTTGAGTCGCGCTTTGCTGCGCGGCGGGTCGGTCGTCGTCATCGTTATCGTCGCCGCCGCGGTTGGTGATGAGCGCGGTAGCTACCGCCGCGGCGCCGGCGATCGCTGCGGTGCTGAGCATCGAGTTGCCGCTACCCGGCTGGCGGGCGCTACTGCCCAACGTTGGGGCGCTCGTTGCGCCGGCGCTGCGCTCGCGCTCCATCTCCTGAAACTGCTCGTTCAGGCGCTGCTGCGCCTCTTCGAAACGCCGCTCGGTATCTTCGATCATGGCATCGACATCGGTCGCATCCAGGTTTTCGCCCTGGCGCTCGCTTTCGGACAGGCTGCTGTCGATTTCCCAGTCGCTGGAGAAGCTTTCGCTCTCCATGGGCTCGAGTTCCGGCGTTTGGTTTTCCACTTCCTGGAACTGCTGCTCGAGCTGGCGCTGAGCCTCCTCGAAGCGGCGCTCGGTTTCGGCGATCACCTCGTCGACATCGGAGCGGGTAGTTTCACCGGGCATGGCGCTCTCTTCGTTGAGCGCCTCTTCCGGGTCAGCGGCCAGGGTATCCTCGCCGGCCTGCACCTCTTCGCCAACCGTTGGCTCGGCGCCTTCGGCGTCGAGCGCCTCGGCCTGTTCGAGCTCCTCGGCGGCCTGGCGCGCCTCGACGTCGTCCTCCATTTCGCCGGGGTCGGGCATGTTGGCGGCGTTCTCGGCGGCCTGGGGTGCCTCTTCGTTGTCGATGACCTCGTCATCGGAGACGGCGCTATCCGTCGATTCCGGCTCGACGGTCGGCTCTTCCTGGCTATCACCGCAGGCGCTCAGCACGAGCGCCAAACTTGCCAGCAGCGGAATCCACAAGCGATTTACCATCGGGCTACTCTCCTTTGGTGGCCATGCGTGATGGCGCTATTGATAGGCTCAATATGGGTTATCAGGGGTGATCGTTGGCGGCCAGCAATGTGCAGCCCTCGGGTAACAAAACGCTTAGCGCCAACGGCACGACCTCGACACTAAAGCGCTCGTGGTGACGGGCCTCGCCGTCCAGCGTCAGCGGCCAAGGCGCATCGTCGGCTTTGGTCGTGACCGAGAGTTTCGTCGCGGTGAAGTAGCGCACGTAGCGCCCTTCGGCAGGAAAGTTCTGCAGCTCACCGATTAGCGTGGGCAGCTCCCATACCGACGAAAAATCCTTAACCAGCAGCACGTCGAGGCGGCCGTCGTCGAGCCTGGCGCGTGGAGCCAACACCTGGCCACCGCCGGACTGTCGGCCGTTGCCCAGCGCCAACAGTAGAAGCGACTCGCTCTGCTCGTGCTCCTGCCAGTGGAGCGTGCCGCGATAGCTCTGGTGGCGCCAGGCCTTGAGCGCTCCCATCAGCGAGTAGGCGCCGCCGCCGAGCATACGCTTGAGCATCTTGGGCGTGGTCGAGGTGATTTCGGCGCCGAAGCCGCCGGTGGTCATATTGATATAGTAGCTGACCTCCGCCTCGCTGCCCTGGCCGGCGGTCATACGCACCACGTCGATCGGTGAGGCGTCAAAAGCGAGCGCTGCCGACAGCGCCGGGCCCGGCTCCAGCGGCAACCCCACGGAGGTGGCGAAGTCGTTGGCGCTGCCCATCGGCACAATGCCCAGCGCCGGGCGGCGGTCGTGAGCCACGCGCATCAGCCCGTTGACCACCTCGTTGACCGTACCGTCGCCGCCAGCGGCGATCACGTGGGTCATACCGTCTTCTACTGCTTTTTCGGCGAACTCGGCGGCGTCACCGCCTTCCCAGGTCGCGCGCACCGTGATCTCTTTTCCCGCCTTCCGCTCGGCTACGACCGCCTCGCGAAGCAACGGATCACCCGAGGATTTACCGTTCACGATCAGTAAGTAACGCTTTTGCGAGTCTGTCACCGGCGGTTTCCTTTCCATGGTTGGTTCGCCCTTTTAGGCCAGTGCCTTCTCCACCACTTCGAACACGTTGGAGGAGAGCGGCTCCCTGCTGATTCGTTTGAGCTCATCGCGCATTAGCACCTTGCGCGGCTCGTCGAAACGCTGCCAGCGCGTCAGCGGTGTGATCAAACGCGCGGCGATTTCCGGATTCAGGCGGTTGAGCTCGATGACCACGTCGGCCAAAAGCCGGTACCCCTGGCCGTCGAGACGGTGGAAGTTGATCCGGTTCTGGGTAAACGCGCCGATCAGCGCGCGCACCTTGTTGGGATTTTTGATCGAAAACGCCGGGTGGTCCATCAAATAACGTACGCGATCGAGCACATCGGGCTGCGGGCGCGTGACCTGCACCGTGAACCACTGATCCATTACCAGCGAATCGTGCGCCCACTGCTCGCCGAATGTCTTGAGCGCCGGTGTCGTCAAATCGTCGCGGTCGCTGTGTACCAAAAGCGTCAGCGCTTGGCGCACGTCGGTCATGTTAAGCCCCGCCTCGAACTGCGCCTGGCAGAGCTTCACGCCCTTCTCATCCTCGATCGACATCAGGTAGGCAAGCGCTACGTTTTTCAGACTGCGCGTGGCAATCTGCTCCGGCGTCGGCGCGTAGGGCTCGTCCTGGGTGTTCGCTTCATAGGTGGCGATGAACTCGTCACGAAGCGCCAGCGCCAGCGACTGGCGCATGAATTCGCGGGCGTTATGGATGGCGTCGACATCGACGATGCGCTGCTGCTCGGCGATATAGGCTTCGGTAGGCAGCGTGAGCATCTCGGCCAGTACCGCCTTGTCGTTCTGCTCCTCGGTCAACAGCGCGCGAAACGCCTCGACCACCCGCGTATCCATGACCTTTTCGACACCGTTTCGGTGCGCGGCGATCAGGTCGTCCAGCGCCAACATCGACAGGCGCTGGCCGGCATCCCAGCGGTTGAAGCCGTCGCTGTCGTGGGTCAGTAAGAACGCCAGATCCTCGCGGGAGTACGGGTAGTGCAGCGTGACCGGTGCGGAGAAGTTGCGTAAAAGCGACGGCACCGGCGCCTCGGCCACGTGTTCAAACACGAACGTCTGCTCGTCTTCGGTCAGATGCACCACGCCCTGCTTGCCAAGCGACTCGCCGTCAAGGGTCAGCGTCAGATCCTGGCCGGATTTGGTGCCGACCAAGCCCATCAGCACCGGAATGTGCAGCGGCTGTTTATCGGTTTGGCCGGGAGTGGCCGGGGTGCGCTGGCGAAGCGTGAGGTGGTACTCGCCGTGAACGTAGTCGTACTCGCCGAACGCGTCGATCTCCGGCGTGCCCGCCTGGCCGTACCAGCGCATGAACTGCGAAAGATCCTGGCCGGAGACCTCGGCCATGCAGCCAACGAAGTCTTCGATGGTGGCGGCCTGGCCGTCGAAGCGCTCGAAGTAAAGATCCGAGCCTTGGCGAAACGCCTCTTCGCCGATCAGGTTACACAGCATGCGCACCACTTCCGCGCCCTTCTCGTAGATCGTCAGGGTGTAGAAATTGGTGATCTCGATATAGTGGTCCGGGCGCACCGGGTGGGCGGTGGGGCCGGCGTCCTCAGCGAACTGGGCGGTGCGGAAAAACGATACGTCCTGAATGCGCTTGACCGGCGCGGAGTTGGTGTCCGCGGAGAAGCACTGGTCGCGAAAGACGGTGAAACCCTCTTTGAGCGAGAGCTGAAACCAGTCGCGGCAGGTGACCCGGTTGCCGGACCAGTTGTGAAAGTACTCGTGGGCGACGATGCTTTCGACGGTTTGAAAGGTCGCGTCGGTAGCGGTATCCGGGTGGGTCAACACCGCCGCCGAGTTGAAGATATTGAGGCCCTTGTTCTCCATCGCGCCCATGTTGAAATCGTTCACCGCCACGATCATGAACAGATCCAGATCGTACTCGCGCCCGTAAGCCTGCTCGTCCCAGGCCATGGCGCGCTTCAGGGAGGCCATGGCGTGCTCGGTCTTGTTCAGGTTCTCCTCTTCCACCCAGATCTCAAGGGCGACTTCACGACCACTCAGAGTGGTGAAGGTATCGCTCACCTTGTGCAGGTCGCCGGCAACCAGCGCGAACAGATAGCAGGGCTTCGGGTGCGGGTCTTCCCAGACCGCGAAGTGGCGCCCCCCTTCACGCTGGCCTTTCTCGACCGGATTGCCGTTGGCGAGCAGCACCGGCTCGCGGGTTTCATCGCCGATTACGGTGACCTTGAACGTGGCCATGACGTCAGGGCGGTCCGGGTAGAAGGTAATTCGGCGAAAGCCCTGGGCTTCACACTGGGTGCAGTACATGCCGCTGGACTGGTAGAGCCCTTCCAGGGCGGTATTGCTTTGCGGGTCGATCTCGACCTCGCTTTGAAGACAAAACCGCGCCGGCACCTGGGGGATTGTGAGCGCCTTCTCAGTCAGCGCGTAATCGTCAGGCGCAAGGGCGCGGTCGTCGAGCGACAGCGATATCAGTTTGAGGTGTTCACCATCAAGCACCAGCGGCGCGCTTTCAGCGGCGGTGGCGCTTCGCTCAATGAAAAGGCGGGCTTTGACACGGGTAGCAGCAGGGTCAAGATCGAACGTCAGCTCGGTGTGGGTCACGCTGTAATCGGGCGGCTGGTAGTCGCTTAGATAAACCGGCTGCGGATCGGACATGTTGCATAGCTCCTTGCTTGGTCATATCGCTGTTTTTGGAACATCCAGTATAGACGAGACGCGCTTTTGTGTTGGCGCGGCCCGGTCGACCCGGACGCGAATCGATCGCACGGGTCGGGACTTACAAACCCTCTCTCTTGGATGTTAGTCGCGGAAGTTGTCGAACTGAAGCGGCAGGTCCGGGCCCTCTTCGCCACGCAACAGCGCCATGACGGCCTGCAGGTCGTCGCGCTTTTTACCGGTGACGCGCACTTTCTCGCCCTGTATTTGCGCCTGCACCTTGAGCTTGCTCGCCTTGATACGCTTGACGATATCCTTGGTTTGCGCCGCGTCCAAACCCTGCTTGAGCGCTACTTCCTGGCGCGCCTTGACGCCGGAGAGTACCGGGTCTTTCTCTTCCATGCAGCGGGCGTCGATGCCGCGGGCGATCAGGCGGGCGCGCAGTACGTCGAGCATCTGCTTGAGCTGGAAATCCACTTCGGCTTCCAGCGCCACGTTGTCGCCTTCCAAGGCAAAGCTTGCATCGACGCCCTTGAAGTCGAAGCGCGAGCCCACTTCGCGGTTGCCCTGATCCACCGCGTTGGCGGCTTCGTGGCGATCGAATTCGGAGACGATATCAAATGAAGGCATGGTGCGTTCCTTAACAAGAGGTTGCCCGCCATTCTAGAGCAGCCAGACGCCGGTTGCGATACGCCGGTCACGATCCATTGCCCACGACACACTCGCTTTGAGGCAGCGACCGCCATACCCAACGCCGCCGCGATCCATTACCCTGACCGGGCATGACTATCGAAGGAAACGAACATGAGCGATCGCGAAAGCCGCCACAAGGCGTCGATGGAGAAACTCAAGGCCCATGTGGATGAGAAAGTGGCCAGCGCCGATGAGGAGCGCGGCCTGATCCTGGTCAACACCGGCAACGGCAAGGGTAAGACCACCGCGGCCTGGGGCACGGTGACCCGAGCGCTGGGCTACGGCTACAAGGTGGGCGTGGTGCAGTTCATCAAGGGGCTCTGGGAGTGCGGCGAACGCAACCGGCTGGAGGACGACCCCAACCTGAGTGTCGCCATCATGGCGACCGGCTTCACCTGGGATACCCAGAACCGCGACACCGACACCCAGGCGTGCCTCGAGGTGTGGGAAGAAGCCGAGCGAATGCTGACCGACTCCGAAACCTATCTCGTCGTGCTCGACGAGATCACCTACATGCTCAAATTCGGCTATCTGGAGATCGAACGAGTCAAGGCGGCGCTCGAAAACCGACCTCGCGAGCAGACCGTGATCATCACCGGGCGCAACGCCCACCGGGAACTGGTCGCCATGGCGGATACCGTCACCGAGATGCAGGAGACCCGCCACGCCTTCAACAACGGCCTGAAAGCGCGCCGCGGCATCGATTTTTGAGTCCTTGAGTCGGACTCATCGGCTAAACGCAAAACGCCGCCGGAGAACCGGCGGCGTTATCAAGCGGGCCCTGCGGGCCCGCTTTTCTCTGCGCGTCGCTTTAGACGTTACTGCTCATCGAACGGATTACGCAGTACGATGGTCTCGTTACGATCCGGACCTGTCGAGATGATGTCGATGCTGGTGCCCACCTGCTCTTCCAGGTAGCTGATATAGGCGCGGGCGTTGGCCGGCAGATCCTCGACCTTCTTCGCGCCGAGCGTCGACTCTTTCCAGCCCGGCAGATCGAAGTAAACCGGCTCGACGGCTTCGTAGCCTTCGGAATCGACCGGGTTCTCCAGCACGTCGCCATCCTTGCTGCGATAGCCCACACAGACGCGGATGTTCTCGAGCCCGTCGAGCACGTCGAGTTTGGTCAGGCAGATGCCGGTGACGGAGTTGATCTGCACCGCGTGGCGAAGCGCGACGGCGTCGAACCAGCCGCAGCGGCGCGCCCGGCCGGTGGTGGCGCCGAACTCGTGACCGCGCTCGGCCAGGTGACGGCCGTGGTCGTCGAAGAGCTCGGTGGGGAACGGGCCGGAGCCGACGCGGGTGGTGTAGGCCTTGGTGATGCCCAGCACGTAGTCGAGATACAGCGGGCCGACGCCGGAGCCGGTGGCGGTGCCGCCAGCGGTGGTATTGGAGCTGGTCACGTACGGATAGGTGCCGTGATCGATGTCCAGAAGCGAGCCCTGGGCGCCTTCGAACAGGATGTTCTCGCCGGCCTTGCGCAGATCGTGGACCTGGCTGACGGTATCGCCGACCATCGGGCGTAGCTCGTCGGCCATCTGCATGGCGCTGTCGAGCACTTCCTGGAAGTCGACCGGTGCTTCACCGTGGTAGTTCACCAGCACGAAGTTATGATAATCGAGCACTTCGCCGAGCTTGGAGGCAAAACGTTCGCGGTGGAGCATGTCGCCCAAACGCAGGCCGCGACGTGCGACCTTGTCCTCATACGCCGGGCCGATACCGCGACCGGTGGTGCCGATCTTGGCCACGCCCCGGGCCTTTTCACGGGCCTGATCCAGGCGCACGTGGTAAGGCAAAATTAAGGGGCACGCCGGTGACAGGCGCAGGCGCTCACGCACCGGCACGCCCTTGTCTTCGAGCTCGCGGATTTCCTTGATCAGCGCTTCCGGCGAGAGCACCACGCCGTTACCGATGACGCAGGTCTTGCCCGGGCGCAGCACGCCGGAGGGAATCAGGTGCAGGACGGTTTTTTCACCGTCGATGACCAGCGTATGGCCGGCGTTATGGCCGCCCTGAAAGCGCACGACCGCCGCTGCCGACTCGGTCAGCAGGTCCACGATCTTACCTTTGCCTTCGTCACCCCACTGGGTGCCCAGGACTACGACATTCTTACCCATTATGCACTCGTCTCTTGTGTCAGGGCCGTTGTCTGCCAACGACCGTCGATAAACTCGAGGCGGCGATCACAATCGTGCTCCGCCGGTTCACTGCGCTGTCCGGGCAGCGCCTGGATCACCCGCTCGCCTTGCTGGCGAAGCGACTCGATCGCCGCTTGAAGCGCCTCGTCGTCCGTTGACGGTGCCCAGATCAACCCCGGCTCCTTCGCCGCCGCTGCAAGCGTTGCCAGCTGCTTTAAATCCATCGAGAAGCCGGTCGCCGGGCGAGCCCGCCCAAAGGCGCGGCCGGTGTCGTCGTAGCGCCCGCCCTTGGCCAAGGCGTGGCCGTAGCCGGGCACGTAGGCGGCAAACATCATGCCGGTATGGTACTGGTAGCCTCTGAGTTCCGCCAGATCGAAATAGAGCGCCACGTCGAAGTGGGCGAGCACCGTTTTGTTGAGCGCTTCGAGCTGATCGAGCGCGGCAGTGACCGACGCCGGCGCGCCGGCGAAGCGCTCGCGGGCCTCGGCCAGAATCGCGGCGTCGCCGTGAAGCTCGCCGAGTGCCAGAAACATTTCGGAAAGTACCGGGTCACTCACGTGCGCGCTCACCTGGCGGGAAAGCTCGCCCGGGGACTTGAGCGCCAGGGCATCAAAAATTGCGCTCTCCTGGTCACGGTCGAGGGCAGCGGCCTCGACAAGCGCACGGAAAATGCCGATGTGGCCCAGCGCCAGATGAATTTCGCTCGCCCCGGCGGCGGAAAGACTCGCCAGCGCCAGCCGGATGATCTCGCTGTCCGCCTCGAGCCCGGCGTGGCCAAAGAGTTCGACGCCGACCTGAACCGGGCTGCGCCCGCCCTGATGCTGGTCGGCCTTGGCGCGCAGCACGTTGGTACAGTAGCAAAGGCGCACCGGGCCCTGGCGCTTGAGCGAATGGGCGTCCATGCGCGCGACCTGCGGGGTCACGTCGGCGGAGGCGCCCATCATGCGCCCGGTAAGCTGGTCGGTCAGTTTGAAGGTTTGCAGATCGAGCTCGGTGCCGGTGCCGGTCAACAGCGAGTCCAGAAACTCGACGGGCGGTGGCATCACCTGGTCGTAGCCCCAGACGTAATAGAGATCCAGCAGCGTACGGCGCAGCTCTTCCATACGGCTTGCCTGAGGCGGTAGCACCTCATCCATGCCGTCGGGCAGCAGCCAGCGGTCAGCGATGGTCATGTGAACAATCCTGCAAGACGATGAAGGCCCCGGGACTCGATGAAATCGTCGTTGGCACCCTGGCCAAAAACGCACCCGCGCCAAATGAGGGCCACAAAAAAACCGGGCGAACGCCCGGTTCAATTAAGTCTACCACGTTTGGCGGTCAGGTGAACCCCGCCGGCTATCCGCCGGCAAGGCACGACCGCTAACGCTTATTCGTCGCCCGCACCGGCGTTTTGGCTCGCGCCATTGCCTTGATCCGGGCTTCGCAGGTAGCGGAAGAAGTCGCTATCCGGCTCCAGTACCATCATGTTGCCATCGCCGGCAAAGCTTTCGCGGTAAGCGTTCAGGCTGCGCCAGAAGGAGAAGAACTCCTGATTCTGACCGTACGCTTGTGAGAAGATCGCCGCAGCTTCCGCGTCGCCTTCACCGCGCAGGGTTTCGGCGCGCTCGTTGGCCTGTGCCAGCAGTACCTGGCGGCGACGATCGGCGTTGGCGCGAATACGCTCGGCCTCTTCCTGCCCCTGGGCGCGCCACTCGCGGGCCTCGCGCTCGCGCTCGGAGCGCATGCGCTGGAAAACCGCTGCGGAAACGTCGTCGGGCAGATCGATTCGCTTGATGCGAATGTCGCGTATCGCCACGCCCAGCTCTTCACGCATGAGGTTGTCGAGCTCCTCGGTCGGGCCGATCATCAGGTCGTCGCGCCGCTCGGCGATAATTTCCTGAAGGTTCAGCCGGCCGAACTCGTTACGCAGGCTTTCGTCCACGCGGGGCTGAATGAGACGAATCGCCATCATCTCGTCGCCGGCGGTCGCCTCATAGTAGCGGGTCGGATTGACCACCTGCCACTTGACGTAAGAGTCGACGATCACCGCTTTCTGCTCGAGAGTCAGGTAACGGCTGGTGTCAGTGTCCAGAGTCAAAAGGCGCGTATCGAACTTGCGAATCGTCTGGGCGATCGGCATTTTCGCGTGCAGGCCAGGCTGAATGTTCTCTTCGATGACCTCACCAAAGCGCAGCTTCACTGCGCGTTCGGTCTCGTCCACCACGTAGAGCGTGTTACTGGCAAGCCAGGCGATGGCGGCCAAGCCGCCAACGATCAGCAGGGATCGGTTGTTAATCATTTAGCGGCCCTCCCTGCGAATAGTGCCATTGTTCGACGACGAACTATTGCTGCTACCTTGCGTGTTGCGCAGGGTTTCGAGCACCGACGGATCGATCTGCTCGTCGTTCTGGTTCGAGGCGTTGGCGCTTCGGTCGCCCGAGCTGCCGCTACCGCCTCGCAGCTGATCCAGCGGCAAATACATCAAGGGCGCATTGTCGCTGACATCCAGCAGTACCTTGGGCGTGTTGCCGTAGACTTCTTCGAGAGTGTCCAGATACATACGCTCACGCATAATCTCGGGGGCATTCAGGTACTCGCCCACCAGCGCGGTGAAGCGGTTCGCCTGACCCTGGGCTTCGGCGACCACGGATTCGCGATACCCCTGACCCTGCTCGACGATACGCTGCGCCTGGCCCTGAGCCGCCGGAATGATGGCATTGGCGTAGGCCATGCCTTCGTTGATCGTACGCTGGCGATCCTCGCGGGCACGAATGACGTCGTCAAAGGCATCGATGACCGGACCCGGCGCGGTGGTCGATTCAATGTTGATGGTCTGCAGACGAATACCGGCGCCGTAGGCGTCCAGGTAGGTTTGCAGGCGGCTGGCCACGGAACTGCCGAGAATCTCACGGCCCGAGGTCAGGATATCGATCATATCGGTGCCGCCGACGACGTGACGCAGCGACGAATCCAGCGCGTTTTCGATCGAAAGCGACGGGTTACGCACGTTGAGCACGAAATCGCGCGGATTGGAGACCTGGTACTGCGCTGAGATCTCGACCTCAACGATGTTCTCGTCGCGAGTCAACATCGACTGGGTTTGCGATACCGACCGCACGCGGGTCACGTTGACCATACGCACGTCGTCGATCAAGGGCGGATTCCACTGCAGGCCCGGCTCGACGATGCCCTGATACTCGCCAAAGCGCAGCACAACGCCGCGCTCGGACTGATCCACGAGATAAAAGCCCATGGCCGCCCAGATCGCCAGCGCCAGCACAATCAAAAGCCCCGGCAGCGCTAAGGAGTTGCGCGGCTTGCCGCCGCCGCTATTACCGCCGTTGCCGCTTTTCTTGCCACTTCCGCCCAGCATGCCGTTGAGCTTTTGCTGGAACTTCTTTAGCGCTTCGTCCAAATCCGGCGGTCCCTGGTTGTTTCCGCCATTATTGTTGCCGCCGTTGTTGCCCCCATTATTGCCACCGTTGCCTCCCCCGTTCGGGCCACGGTCATCCTTGCCACCGCGTCGGCCACCGCCGCTCCAAGGGTCATGCTGGTTGCCACCACCAGGCTCATTCCAGGCCATACTTCGTCTCCACTAAGGTGTTCACCTGCACGCGGCCCCGCGTGAGAGCGAGGCCGCCGTGCTTATAATATTATTGCTTTAAAAATCCTTGTGCCGTGCGTGGCGTCTATCGATACGCTACCACTCATCGGTCTCTTGTAGCGACTCAGGCAAGTAGGTATTGGCACGCTCACCAAGCTGCGCCATCAACTGATTGAAATCGCGCCTGGGCAGGCGAACATCCAATACCGAGCGCCCGCTTTCATCAAACGCCTCTTCGCGTACGGCGTTGAGTTCGTGAAGGCCCGCTCTGAGCTTACCCTGCTCTGGCGAAAGCGTCAGCGAAAACCCGATGACATCATCAGCCAAACGCTCCGAGAGCGCTTCGTGCAAAAGATCGAGCCCTTGGCCGTTTTGCGCGGAGAGCCAGACCACTTCCGGGCGGCCACTGTCGTCGCGCTCGATGCGCGGGGCGCTGTCGAAGCGGTCGATCTTGTTCATCACCTTGAGTACCGGCACATCGTCGGCACCGATCTCCTTGAGCACGCGGTCCACCTGCTCGACGTTGAGCTCGCGATCCGGGTCCGCCGCGTCGATCACGTGAATCAACAGCGACGCCTCGGCGGCCTCCTGGAGCGTTGCCTGAAACGCCTCGACCAGCTTGTGCGGCAAATGACGAATGAAGCCTACGGTATCGGCCATCACAATCGGCCCGACGTCGTCGATTTCCAAACGGCGCAGGGTAGGATCGAGCGTGGCGAAAAGCTGATCGGCGGCGTACACCTTAGCATCGGTGAGCACGTTGAAAAGCGTTGACTTGCCGGCGTTGGTGTAGCCGACCAGTGAAACGCTGTGAATTTCGGCGCGAGAGCGCGCGCGGCGATTCTGCTCGCGCTGGCTACGCACCTTATCAAGACGCTTGTGAATCGCCTTGATGCGACCCCGCAGCAGGCGGCGGTCGGTTTCGAGCTGGGTTTCACCCGGGCCGCGAAGACCGATACCACCCTTTTGGCGCTCGAGGTGGGTCCAGCCGCGCACCAAGCGGGTGGACATGTATTCAAGCTGGGCAAGCTCGACCTGCAGCTTACCTTCGTGAGTACGGGCTCGTTGAGCGAAGATATCGAGAATCAAACCGGTGCGGTCAAGCACGCGGCATTTTAGCTCATGCTCGAGGTTACGCTCTTGCGAGGGGCCCAAGCTGTGGTTGAAGATCACAAGCTCCGCCTCGTGGGCGGCGAGCATGGCTCTTAGTTCGTCGAGCTTGCCCGACCCGATGAACGTGCGCGGGTCGGGGCGCTGCCGGCTGGCCGTCAGCAGTGTCGCGGGTTCGGCCCCGGCAGAGCGTACAAGCTCGAGGAACTCACCCGGGTCTTCTCTGGCCTGTTCATCGTAGAAGTCAACGTGAACAAGCACCGCCGTTTCACCGGCGTCTGGGCGTTCAAAAAACAATCAATACCTCATGTCTTTCAGGCTATCCACCGCTTAGAGGTCGCCTTCAGGGGCGGCCGGGTCTTGTGCCGGCAAACGTACGTTGCGCGACGGCACCACGGTGGAAATAGCGTGTTTATAAACCATTTGGCTGACGGTATTGCGCAGAAGGATCACGAACTGATCGAAGGATTCGATCTGACCCTGAAGCTTGATACCGTTGACCAAAAAAATGGAAACCGGAATACGTTCCTTGCGAAGGATATTCAGGTACGGATCCTGGAGTGACTGCCCTTTGGACATGCTGCTTCTCCCTAAACTGTCTGGAGTGGGTTATTAAATGGCGCGCCAAGGCGCTACCGCAATCTTATTGCCCGAAAGGCTGGATGTTACAACTAAATGTTACCACCAAGTGCTACCGCTAACTGCTACAACCGGGCATGACAACCAGGCGTTACGAATGTCGCCGGGGCCGCTTAAAAACTCGCCCACGAAAACACTATCTTACGCTAAGCACCGCTTTCGCGCACGATTTTCAGCACCTTATCGTCAAGGCTCGAAGCACTTGAATCGATCCAGTGAAGCGACGGCCAGCTTCTCAACCAGGTTAGCTGACGTTTGGCGAGCTGGCGAGTGGCAATGATGCCGCGCTCGCAAAGCGTGTGCCGGTCGTACTCACCGTCCAGGTGCTCCCAGGCCTGCCGATAACCGACGCTTTTCATCGCCGGCAGATCCTTGTGTAAGGTACCCCGCTTTCTGAGGGCGGCCACCTCGTCTATCAAGCCCTCGGACAACATTGTTTCAAAACGCCGCGCGATTCGCTCGTGCAACACGTGGCGCTCGGCGGGCGCGAGTGCTATCGACACTACCCGATACGGAAAGTTTTCGACGCGCTGCTCGGCCCAAAGCGCGCTCATCGGCCGGCCGGTAATGCGGTGCACCTCCAGCGCGCGCAAAAGCCGCTGGGGGTCGTTGGGGTGAATGCGTGCCGCGGAGACCGGGTCGACCTTTTCGAGTAGCGCATGAAGCCCGCCGGGGCCGAGCGCCTCATGCTGCTCGGCAAGCTCGCGGCGCACGTTTTCATCGGCGGCGGGCAGGTCCGCGACGCCCTCGAAAAGGCGCTTGTAGTAAAGCATGGTGCCGCCGACCAGCAGCGGCACGCGCCCTGCCGCGGTGATTTGTCGCATCTCACGAAGGGCATCGTCGCGAAAATTCCCCGCCGAATAGGGCGTTTCCGGCTCGCGGATATCGATCAGGCGGTGCGGCGCGCGGGCAAGCTCCTGCTCACTGGGCTTGGCACTGCCGATATCCATGCCGCGGTACACCATGGCCGAGTCGACGCTGATGAGCTCGCAGCCTAGGCGTTCGTGCAAGGCGATCGCGGTGTCCGTCTTGCCCGCCGCGGTCGGACCCATCAAAAAAATCGCCAAGGGGCGTGTGTCGACCATGGCCGAAAGACTCCGTATCGAGGGCAGCTGGCTGAGTAAAGATTACTGTCCGCGCAAGAAGAGCTTGTCCAGCGCCTTCATGCTCATTTGCGTCCAGGTAGGTCGGCCGTGGTTGCACTGATCGCTGCGCTCGGTGCGCTCCATGTCGCGCAGCAGCGCGTTCATTTCATCGAGGGTCAGCCGGCGATTGGCGCGCACGCTGCCGTGGCAGGCCATGGTGGATAGAAGCGCGTGAAGCCGCGCCTCGACCTGGTGACTCTGGCCAAAGCTTGCAAGCTCTTCGAGCACCTCGCGAATCAGCCCTTCCGGGTCGGCGCCGCTCAAAAGTGCCGGCAGGCTGCGCACCAAAAGCGTCTCCGGGCCGGCGACATCGAGCTCAAGACCCAGCGAGGCAATCGCCTCGTGCTCGCTCTCCACGGTGGCCACCTCCTGGCCACTTGCGGCAAGCGACACCGGCACCAGCAGCGGTTGGGTATCCACGCCCTGGCGTGCCATCTGGTTTTTCATGCGCTCGTAGACGATTCGCTCATGGGCGGCGTGCATGTCCACCAGCACCAGCCCGTGAGCGTTTTGGGCCAGAATGTAGATGCCGTGAAGCTGGCCCAGCGCAAAACCGAGCGGCGGCGCGCTGGTCGGGTCACTTTCGGGCATCGCTACCGGCGCTTCGCGCACCTGGTGAGGCTGTGGGCTCTGCTCGGCGGGCGGCTGCGGCGTTAGCAGGCTCTCTTCGTGGTCCGGGTGTAGCGCCTGATACCCCTGCATGAAGCGGCGCACGCGCTCGGCGCCGGGGTGGCGCGCCGGCCCTTCGCCCAGCGCCATGCCCTGCTGCTGCCAGCGCGGCGTCGGCTCATCCGGCGCGACGTCAGCGCCGGCAGTGGGCGCTTCGACCGCCGGCAACGCATCGTCATCGGCGCTAGCGTCAGCAGGCCTGGAGGCCGCCAAACAGTGGTGCAGGCTCGAGTAGAGGAAGTCGTGCACCATGCGCGAGTCGCGAAAGCGCACTTCGTACTTGGTCGGATGAACGTTGACGTCGACCACGTCCGGGTCGAGCTCGAGATAAAGCACGAACACCGGGTGGCGGCCGTTGTAGAGCACGTCTCGGTAGGCCTGGCGCACCGCGTGGGCCACCAGCCGGTCGCGCACCACGCGCCCGTTGACGAAAAAGTACTGCTGATCCGCCTGGGCGCGCGAATGCGTGGGCAGCCCTACCCAGCCGCTCATCTTTAGCCCGCCCGCTTCGCGCTCGATATAGCGGGCGTGCTCGATGAAGTTTTTGCCAAGAAGCGAGGCGATGCGCCGCTCCCGGGCAGCGGCGGAGTCGCCGGCGGGCAGCTGATGCACGGTTTTTTGATTGTGCCGCAGCACCCAGGTGACGTCGTAGCGCGACAGCGCCTGGCGGCGAAACGCCTCCTCGACGTGGGCGAACTCGGTTTTTTCGGTGCGCAGAAACTTGCGCCGGGCGGGCGTGTTGAAGAACAGATCGCGGACCGCCACGCTGGTGCCTTTGGGGTGCGGCGCCGGGGCGACCCGCGCTTCCATACCGCGCCCTTCGGCCACCACGCGAAAGCCGCGGGTCGGGTCGTCGCTGGCGTTGGAGACGAGCTCCAAACGTGACACCGAACTGATCGAGGCGAGCGCCTCGCCGCGAAAGCCGAGCGAACTCACGCCTTCCAGATCCTCGAGGCTTTCGATCTTGCTGGTCGCGTGTCGGGCGAGCGCCAACGGCAGATCGTCCTCGCCGATGCCGATGCCGTCGTCACGCACGCGCACCAGCCGCGTGCCGCCCTGCTCGATCTCGATTTCGATACGCCGGCTGCCCGCATCGATGGCGTTTTCCATCAGCTCCTTGGTCACCGACGACGGCCGCTCGACCACCTCGCCCGCGGCGATCTGGTTGGCAAGCCGCGGGTCGAGCACGTGGATCCGCGGGGTTGGACCTTGTTCAGACACTCATCACCTCACGCTCTCAAGCCATGCCCTCAACTTGGGTTCTAACGTCGTTTTTCAAGCCAGGCTCTCAGGAGCCGGGAATGCGCAGCACCTGCCCTACGCGGATGACGTCACCATTCAGGTCGTTGACCTGTCTAAGCTGACTCACCGGCACGCCATGGCGAAGGGCAATCGTCGAAAGCGTATCGCCGGACTGAATGCGGTACTCGTTCCCGGTCGGCGCGCGCTGGTTGTCGCGCTGCCAGGCAAGCAGACTCGCCGGCGGCGGGTTACGCTCGAAGTGCGCGCGCAGGCCGCCGAAAATCGCCTGGGAGAGCGTGCTTTGGTAGGTCGGGTCGCGCAGCTTTCGCTCCTCGTCCGGGTTGGAGATGAAGCCGGTCTCGATCAGAAGCGACGGGATGTCCGGCGACTTCAGTACCATAAAGCCCGCCTGCTCGACGCGCGACTTGTGCAGCCGGTTGATCCGCCCGAGCCGGTCGAGCACCTCGCCGCCGATGGCGAGCGAGTCGTTGAGCGTCGCGGTCATGGTCAGATCCAGCAGCACTCCTCGCAGCACCTGATCCTTGTCGCGCAGCGACAGCGACCCATCCACCCCGCCGATCAGATCCGAGCGGTTTTCGCTGTCGGCGAGCCACTGCGCGGTTTCCGAGGTGGCGCCGCGCTGGGAGAGCGCGAATACCGAGCTTCCCTGGGGGCGCGGGCTCGAAAAGGCGTCGGCGTGAATCGAGACGAAGAAATCCGCCTTCTGCTCGCGGGCGAGCTGGGTGCGCTGGCGCAGGCCGATGTAGTAGTCGCTGTCGCGGGTCAGCACCGCCTTGAAGCCTTGGGTTGCGTTGATGTCTGCAGCCAGGCGCCTGGCTATATCGAGCACGACGTCCTTTTCCCGGGTGCCGCTGGGGCCGATCGCCCCCGGGTCTTCGCCGCCGTGACCGGCATCGACGGCGATGATGATGTCGCGACGCGGGTGGGGCTGGGCGGGCTGAACCGCCACCGGGGCACGCTCGGCCACCGGCGCATCCGGCGGCGCGATGACCTCGGCCTGAGCGGTGGCGCGCTGGGCCTGGATCTCCTGCTCGCGGATCATCGCCTCGATCGGGTCGATCGGGTTTTCGACCGCGCTTTCGCCGGGGTACTCCAGATCCACCACCAGCCGGTGGCCGTACTGGTCGTTCGGCGCCAGCATGAAGTGGCGCGGGGTGATCGCGCGGTTGAGCTCGAGCACGACCCGCAGGCCGCCGCCATCCAGCCTTCCCGTGCGCACCGCATCGATGGCGCTGTCATTCAGTGGCAGCGTCGAGGCATCGGTATCGAGCTGGGTGTCGTCGATATCGATGACCAGCCGTGACGGGTTATCCAGCGGAAAAACGTCGGCGGTGGCGGCGCCGGACAGATCGAACACCAGCCGCGCGTGATCCGGCGCCGCCCAAAGGCGCATGCTTTCGACCGTCGCGGCCTGAATTGACGCCGACAGCGCCAATACGCCGAGCGCGGCCGCCTTGAGCAGACGTTTGAATGGGCCACTCATTTCCATTGACTCACACCACTTTTGCGGTTTATCACGTAAAAGCCTTCAGGTTGGCGAGCACCTGCTCGCCCCAAGGGCTCTTTGCCGTTAGCGTGGCCGTGCGTCCCTGAACGGCCACGCTTAATTCGATGCGCACGTCGGCGTCTGGCAGCCAGCCGGCACCGCGGCTGGGCCACTCGATCAAACAGAGCGCATCGTCACTTAAAATGTCGCGCCCGCCGATGAACTCGAGCTCTTCGGGGTCGCCAAGACGGTACAAATCGAGATGATACACGCGCCGGTCGTCGAACTCGTAGGGTTCGACCAGCGTGTAGGTTGGGCTTTTCACCGCGCCCTGATGGCCGTAGGCGCGCAGGATGCCACGGGTGAGTGTAGTTTTCCCCGCGCCCAGCTCGCCTTCGAGATACACCCGCCCGCGCCCTTCGAGCGCACGGCCGAGCGCCTCGCCAAAGGCGACGTGGGCGTTTTCGTCATTCAACTGCACCTGCATGGAAGGCCTTCACGGGTTGATCAAAATGCGTGCATAGGATGCCAGATCGCTTGCCAGCAAGCCACGCTCGCCGTGCTCTTTTGCCGCCGCGTCGCCGGCCAGGGCGTGCACCATGACGCCAAGGCGCGTCGCAAGCTCGAGATCGTCGAACTGGGCGACGAGCGTGCCGAGCATGCCGCTGAGCACATCGCCCATGCCGCCACAGGCCATACCGGGGTTGCCGAACGGGCAGACGACCAGGCCCCCCGGCCCCGCGATCAGGCTACCCGCGCCCTTGAGCACAACGACTCCACCCCGGCTTCGCTGAAGCGCGCGGGCGGCCTCTGGCCGGTTGGCCTGCACCTCGGCGGTAGAGCAGCCCAAAAGCCTTGCCGCCTCGCCCGGGTGCGGTGTGAGTACCCAGTTGTCGCGGGAAAGCCCCGGCCAGCGCGCGGCCAGCACGTTGAGCGCGTCGGCATCGACGACCAGCGGCGCATCCGTCTTGAGCGCGGCCTGCAGCACCGCCTGCCCCCAAGCGCCCTCGCCCATGCCGGGGCCGACCACGATGACATCCGCGCTGCCCGCAAACTCGAGGGCATCGGCGCCGCCGGTCACGCTCCGGGCCATGACCTCCGGGCAGCGCGTCAGGCTTGCGCTAACGTGCTCGGCGGCGGTGGCCAGGCTCACCTTGCCGGCGCCCAGGCGCGCGGCCGCGTGGGAGGCCAAAAGCGCGGCGCCGCCAAAGCCCGGTGCGCCGCCCATCACCAAAACGTGTCCGAAAGCCCCCTTGTGTCCGGCCCGCGGCCGGGGCGTAAAGGCCGGCGCCAGCCAGCTCTCGTCCAAGCGCCAGGCGGCGGGGACGATATCGAAAAACGCCTGAGCCTTGACCCCGAGCGGGCGAAAGTCGATTTCGCCGGTGTAGCCCGGCGCGTCGCCGGTGTGCAGGCCGACCTTATCGCCGATGAACGTTACCGTGCAGTGGGCGTGCACCGCAGTACCCTGCACCGCGCCGGTGTCCGCGGCGATGCCCGAGGGCACGTCCAGCGACAGCACCGGCTGTTCGGCGCGGTTGATGTCGTCGATCACCGCGCGCGCCTCGCCTTCGACCGGACGCGAAAGCCCGGTGCCAAACAGCGCATCGACGATCACCTCGCCCACAAGCGTCATACCCTTGCGATAGCGCTCGCAGTCCACGCCGGCGGCGCTGGCAAGCTCGGCGGCGCGGTAAACGTCGTTTTCAAGCGACTCGAGCGCGCGGGTCGATACCCGCTGCACCTTGAGCCCGGCCTGCATGGCGAGTGCCGCCAGCACGTGGCCGTCGCCCCCGTTGTTACCGCTGCCGCACACCACGGTGACGCTTTTTGCCTGGGGCCAGCGCGAACGGAAACTGTGCCAGGCGCTGGAGGCGGCGCGCTGCATCAGCGCAAAGCTTTCGATGCCGGCGGCGATGGTGCGCCGGTCGAGCTCGCGCACCTGGGCGGCCTTGTAAAGCGGGCGCAGGGCCTCGACGGTAAGCGTGGGATTGAGCGTTTGGCCTGAAATCGACACGAAAGCTCCTTGTGCTATCGGTAAAGGGTCGGTGGACGGTGCCTGGCCCACAGTATGGATCGAAATGCCCCGCCGTGTCGTCAAAACGTCTTATGCGGTAGCATAGCGCGCCCGCACGTTGGCGTTTCACTCACCGGCTTCACTTATCTGCGTTGATCCACCATGGCGACATCTACCGCTTCACTATCTACCGATGAGCTCGAGCGCTTGGCGTCGATGATCAAGACCTGGGGGCGCGAGCTCGGCTTTCAGCAGATCGGCATTACCGACACCGACCTTGGCGAGCACGAAACGCACCTGAACGCCTGGCTCGATAACGGCTACCAGGGCGAAATGGCCTACATGGCCAAACACGGCACTAAGCGCACCCGCCCCGCCGAGCTCGAACCCGGTACCCGGCGGGTCATCAGCGCGCGCATGGACTACCTGCCGCCGGAGGTCGAAACCACCAAAGTGCTCGGCCAACGCCAGCTCGCCTACGTCTCGCGCTACGCCCTGGGGCGGGATTATCACAAGCTGATCCGAAAGCGCCTGGCGACGCTTGCCAAAAAGATCGAGCAGGAGGTGGGCGCGTTTGACTACCGGGCGTTTGTCGACTCGGCGCCGGTGATGGAGCGCGCGCTGGCGCAGAAGGCGGGGCTTGGCTGGTTCGGCAAGAACGCCATGCTGTTGAACCCGAAAGCCGGCTCGCTGTTCTTTCTCGGCGAGCTCTATACGGATCTGCCGCTACCCGTCGATGCGCCTTTCGATACCGAGCACTGCGGTCGCTGCAACGCCTGTCAAACGGCCTGCCCCACCGGCGCCATCGTCGATGACAAGATCATCGACTCCAACAAGTGCATCTCTTATCTGACCATCGAGCTTCACGGCGCGATTCCGATAGAGTATCGCCGCGCGATGGGTAACCGGGTTTACGGCTGCGACGACTGCCAGTTGGTCTGCCCCTTTACCCGCTTTACGAAGGCGAGCGCGGAGGAGGATTTCGCCCCGCGCCACGACCTGGACCGCGCCTCGCTGATCTCGCTGTTCGCCTGGAGCGAAGAGGAGTTTCTCGACAAGACCGCTGGCAGCGCCATTCGCCGCATCGGCTTCGAGCGCTGGCTGAGAAACCTGGCGGTAGGGCTGGGTAACGCGCCCTGGAGCGCCCAGGTGGAAGCCGCGCTCAAGGCCCGGCGCGCCTACCCAAGCGCGCTTGTGCGAGAGCACGTCGCTTGGGCACTCGATGAGCAGCGCCAAAAGCGCGGCGCGCGCATTGCCTAATATTCAAGGATCACTGGTCGCCATCGGCTTTCAAAAACGTCTTGCGGTAGTGGGCAAGCTCGGCGATAGACTCCTTGATATCGTCCATCGCCAGGTGCACGTTTTTCTTGCCGAACCCTTCGAGCGCCTTCGGATTCCACCGCTTGGCCAGCTCCTTCACGGTGGACACGTCCAGGTTGCGGTAGTGGAAAAACGCCCAGAGCGAGGGCATCTCGCGCTCCAGAAAGCGCCGGTCCTGGTGGATGCTGTTACCGCACATCGGCGAGGTGCCAGGCTCGACATAGCGGCTTAAAAACGCCAGCGTCTCGCGCTCTGCCTGGGCGGTATCCACTTGGCTCTCTTTCACACGGGCGACGAGACCGGACTCGCCGTGGGTCTTCTGGTTCCAGTCGTCCATGCCGGCGAGCAGGCGCTCACTCTGATTCACCGCGATCACCGGGCCTTCGGCAACCACGTTTAGGTCGGTGTCGGTGACGAGTGTGGCCACTTCGATGATGCGCTCCTTATTCGGGTCCAGCCCGGTCATTTCCAGGTCGATCCAGACGAGCAGGTCGCGGCGCGGGACAGTCGTGTCAGGCATGGTGTTCTCCAAAGTGGGCATCAGGGCGGCGGGGTCGTTACCCGCGCCACGTTAACAGGTACACTAACGCCATTGTACCGATCATCGGGTGGTCATGAGCAAACGTAAATTAAGCCGCCAGCAGCGCTGGCGGGTCGAGAAGATCCAGGCCGAGCGCGCCAACCGCGCGCAAAAGCGCGAAACCGACGACAGCGAAAAGCTCGCCGCTGGCGAATACGGCGCTGAGCAGCCCGGGCGCGTGATGGCGCACTTCGGCCGCACGCTCGAGGTACGCGATAGCAATGGCGCCCCGGTGCGCTGCCACCTGCGCGCCAACCTCGAGGGCCTGGTCACCGGCGACCGGGTGATCTGGCGCGCGGGCCAGGAGGGCTCCGGCGTGGTGGTCGCCCGCGAAGAGCCTGACAGCGTGCTCAAACGCCCGGACGCTCGCGGGCTCTTAAAGCCAGTCGCGGCCAATATCGACCAGATTTTGATCGTCTTCGCCGTCGAGCCCGCCCCGCACCCCAATCTGATCGACCGCTACCTGGTCGCCGCCGAGGCAACCGGTATCGCCCCGGTGCTGGTGCTCAACAAGACCGACCTGTTACCCGACGACGGCGGCGAGCTCGGCGCGCTGCTGGAGCGCTACGCGGGCCTTGGCTATCCGGTGGTACGCACCACCACGGCCAATGACGCGGGCCTGACCGCGCTTCGCGAGCAGCTCAATGGCCGCACCTCGGTGTTCGTCGGCCAAAGCGGCGTGGGCAAATCGTCATTGATCGATTTACTGCTGCCCAAGGAGTCGCTGCGTATCGGCGCGCTCTCCGAGGATTCGCGCAAGGGCACGCACACCACCACCACCGCCAGGCTCTACACCATGAATGTCGACGAGGTGGAGAACGGCGAGTTGATCGACTCCCCCGGCATTCGCGAGTTCGGGCTCGTTCACCTGACCGAACAGGAAGTGACCGAGGGTTTCATCGAGTTTCACCCCTTCATCGGCCACTGCCGCTTTCGCGACTGCCGCCACCGTCAGGAGCCGGGCTGCGCTTTACTTGGCGCCGTCGAGGCAGGCAAGATTCACCCTGAACGTTTTTCAAGCTACCGGCGCATACTCGACAGCCTAAGCGCGCCAGGCGCCCAATGACAGGAGCGGTTCATGAGTGCTGAACACCCATCCAGCGAAGCCAACGTGTTGCCCTTGATCGTCGAGCCCGGGGAGCTTGCGGCCAAACTGGACGCCCCCGAGCTTTTGATCATCGACGTGCCGGCCAACCCGGACAGCTACCGTGCCGGCCACGTGCCCGGCGCGGTGTATCTCGACTTTCGCTACCTGCTGCGCGGTGAGGGCCCGGTGCCCAACGACGTACCGGACGTGGGCTTTCTCTCGCAGCTTTTCAGCGCCCTGGGCCTGACTCGCGATACCCACGTGGTGGCCTACGACGACGAAGGCGGCGGCTGGGCAGCGAGGCTACTCTGGACGCTGGAGTTGATCGGCCACACCCGCTACTCGTACCTGAACGGCGGCATCCACGCTTGGCGCGACGAAGGTCTGGATGAAAGCAGCGAGCAGACCCGTCCCGAGCCTTCCGAGTACCACGCCGAGATTCTCAACCCCCAGGTACTGATCACCTGCGAGGAGATCAAGGGCAAGCTCGAGGATCGCAATTTCGCGGTGTGGGATGCGCGCTCCAAAGGCGAGTACGACGGCGAGAAAGGCAACAACAAGCACCTGGGCCACATCCCGGGCGCTGTGAACATGGACTGGGGCGACGCCATGGACCGACACCGCGCGCTTCGCATTCGCGACTACGCGGAGCTGATCACCGAGCTCGAGGCGATGGGGCTGACCCCGGACATGGAGATCGCCACCCATTGCCAAAGCCACCACCGCAGCAGCTTTACCTGGCTGGTCGGCAAGGCGCTCGGGTTCAACATTCGCGGCTACGCCGGTTCCTGGGGCGAATGGGGCAACCGCGACGACACGCCGATCGAAAAGTAGCGCCCCGCCTTGTACCGGGATTCAAGAGCCTCTGACGAAAAGAACGCCACGTGACGCTATCTCAAAAAGCTTTTTCGCTGATTCAGTACCCCTTGCCGCACCACGCGATCTCGCGGCTGACGGGCGCCTTCGCCCGCAGCGAGACGCCCTGGCTCAAGAACGCGCTGATCAAGGCGTTCATCAAGCGCTTCAACGTCGACATGAGCCAGGCGCTCGAACCCGACCCGACGGCCTACCCACACTTCAACGCGTTCTTTACTCGCGCGCTCAAGGATGACGCGCGCCCGCTCGGGGAAGGTCTTTTGAGCCCCGCCGACGGCGCGCTTTCACGCCACGGTCGTCTCGAGCAGGGTCGGTTGATCCAGGCCAAGGGTCACCACTATTCAGCTCAGGCTTTATTGGGCGGCGACGCCGCGCTTGCCAGCGAGTTCGACAACGGTAGCTTCGCCACGGTGTATCTGTCGCCAAGCGACTACCACCGCGTCCACATGCCCATGACCGGTACGCTTCGCGAGATGATCTACGTGCCCGGGCGCATCTTCTCGGTCAACCAGGCCACGGCGCGCTATGTGCCGAACCTGTTTGCGCGTAACGAGCGGCTAGTGTGTATTTTCGACAGCCCTCAGGGCGCGTTCGCCATGGTGCTGGTCGGTGCCATGGTGGTGGCCGCCATCGAAACCGTGTGGGCAGGCCAGATCACGCCGCTGGCGGGCACGCCTCAGCGCACCCGCTTCGAGCAGCCGATTACGCTTACGCGCGGCGAAGAGATGGGGCGTTTCAAGCTGGGCTCGACGGTGGTGATGTGCTTCGAGAACCCGGTCGACTTCGACGACCTGGCCCCAGAAACACCGGTACAGATGGGCCAGCGCCTGGGCGATACACCTGTGAGAGCGCCGGTTAGCGCTTGACGCCCTCCAGAAAGATCGCCGCGCAGCGCCGGGCCCGGGCGTTGCAGCGCGCCTCGTCGATGTTTAAGTCCCGGCCGAGTAGCGCATTGATGTGCCACTCGCCCATCAGCATGCCCATGAAAATGCCCGCGGCCTCTCGAGGCGCTTCGAACGCCAGCCTCCCCTGGTCGACCTGGTCGCTTAGATAGTCCGCCAACGCCTCGCGGGTACGGTCCGGGCCGCGCACGAGAAACAGCTCGCCAAGCGCCGGAGCACGCTCGGCCTCGAAGGCAAGCCCCCTTACCAGCCGAATGACGGCGGGGTCGAAGACCAGCATCAGCATGCGCCGGCCGAGCTCGAAAAGCACCTGCTCTGGCGCTTGGCGGTCGCGTCGCCCCTCCTCGATCACCGCCCAAGCGGTTTCAATATGGCGCTCCATCGCCGCGGTAAAAAGCCCCTCCTTGCTGCCAAACTGCTTGTAAAGCGTGGCCAGCGACCCGCCGGCGCGAGCAACCACGTCGTTGACGCTGGCCCCGGCGTAGCCCTGCTCCAAAAACACGTCCCGCGCGGCGTCCAGCAGCCGCTCGCGCCTTGCCACACCCCGGGGCGTCCTCATATCACACTTTTCCTGTCCTTCCACTGCCCTTTCCGCTCCCATCGATTGGCCCTTTTTTATATCTGGTCGGCACCTCAACGTGTCCCTACGCCACCGATAAAAATCTCACGTTGGATCTTCGGCGCTGGATATGTAGTGTAGCATTCATTACACTATTGATCCCTTCTCTTTCGGCCCGGGCCGAAACGTTTCCTTACAGGAGTAGCCATGGCTCAGGGCGACGCTCAAGGCGATACCGCCAACCTTACCCCCGATGCGCCTACAGCGCAGGCCAAGCCTAAAAAGCGCGGGCGCAAGTGGCTTCTGTTGGTGATCGGCCTGATCGCGCTGGCCGCGCTTGGCTGGTGGCTCGTCGGCTGGTGGCAGGTGGGGCGGTTCATGATCGACACCGACAACGCCTACGTGCGCACCGACAGCGTGGCGCTAAGCGCAGAGCTCTCGGCGCGGGTAGTCGATGTAGCGGTGATCGAGAACCAGGCCGTTCAACAAGGCGATCTACTCGTGCAGCTCGACGATGCCGGCTACCGCGATCAGTTGAACCAGGCCCGAGCACAGCAAGCCGTGGCCGCAGCGTCGTTTGCCCAAACCCAGCGCCAGGTTGCACTGCAGCAGGCCGCCATCGATCAGGCGCGCACCCAGGTGGACGCCGCCCAGGCCGACGTCGATCGTGCGCGCGCGCATCTTGAGCGCTCGTCGTCGCTGGCCGCCAACAACTATGGCTCACGCCAGCAGCGTGAGGACGACCAGAGCGCGCTACGCGTGGCCGAGGCCAATCTGGCCAGCCGCCGCGCCAGCGTGGTTTCTGCCGAGCGCCAGCTGGCGGTGGCCGAAAGCGACGTCACCCGCGCCGAGGCAAGCCAGGAGGCCGCCGCCGCGGATCTGGCCTACGCCCAGCACCAGCTCGACAAGACGCGCCTCACTGCCCCGCGCGACGGCGTCATCGGCAACCTTCGGGTGAAGGCCGGCATGCTTGCCCAGCCGTCGCTGACGCTGATGCAGCTCGTGCCCATCGAGTCGGCTTATGTGAGCGCCAACTACAAGGAGACCCAGCTCGAACGCATTCGTTTGGGCCAGCCCGCCACCGTTCATCTGGACGCCTACCCGGACATCGCCTTTGATGGCGTGGTCGAGAGCCTGTCGCCGGCCACCGGTACCGAGTTCAGTCTGCTGCCCCAGGACAACGCCACCGGCAACTTCAACAAGATCGTGCAGCGGGTGCCGGTGCGCATTCGCGTGACCGGCCCTCGAGAGTCGCTCGGCCTTTTGCGCGCCGGCCTTTCCGCCGTGCCCGAGATCGACACGCGCGACCTTGATCCCGAGCGCAACGACCGGCTAGCAAACGCCGCTCCCCACACCCAAGCGACCCCATGAGCACGACCGCCCCACCAGGCCACCAGGGCGTCAGCGACATGCCGCCCTGGCCGCAGCGCATCGGCTTTATCGCCGCGGTGTTTGGCATGTTCATGGCCATTCTGGATATCCAGATCGTCGCCAGCTCGCTCAACGAGATCCAGTCCGGGCTCTCCGCAAGCCAGGATCAGATCTCTTGGGTGCAGACCTCGTATCTGATCGCCGAGATCGTGATGATTCCGCTCTCCGGCATGCTGATGCGCATTCTCTCCACGCGGGTCGCCTTTACCCTCTCCTGCGCCGGGTTCACCCTGGCGAGTTTGGGCTGCGCGTTGGCGGGCTCCATCGAGCAGCTGATCGTGCTGCGCGCCATCCAGGGCTTCATGGGCGGGGCGATGATTCCGATCACCCAGGCGATCAGCTTCTCGATCTTCCCACGGCGGGTGATGGGCAGCGTGCAGGCGGTGATCGGCATGGTGGTCACCATGGCGCCGTCGATCGGGCCGACGGTGGGCGGCTACATTACCGAAACCCATAGCTGGCACTGGCTGTTTCTGGCCAACGTGATTCCCGGCATTCTGGTGTGCTGGGCGGCCTGGAAGTTTCTGGATATCGACAAGCCCAACCACGCGCTCGCGCGCCGACTCGACGTGTTGGGCCTTACGCTGATCGCGCTGTTTCTCGGCTCGCTGGAGTTCGTGCTCGAAGAGGGCCCGGGGGATGACTGGTTCGCCAGCCACGAGATCGTCATTTTCAGCCTGATGTGTCTGGTGACGGGGGTCTGGTTTTTTACTCGAACGCTGAGAAGCTCTCACCCGATCGTCGATCTGCGCGCTTTCGCCAACCGCAACTTCGCGATCGGCGCCGGCATGGGCTTCATCATCGGCATCGCGCTATACGGGCTCGTCTATATCATGCCGCTGTTCTTTGGCTACGTGCGAGGCTATTCGAGCTTGCAGATCGGCCAAGTGATGTTCGTCACCGGGATGACGATGTTCTTCTGCGCGCCGCTGGTCGGCAAGGCGACCAACCATCTGGATTTGCGCCTTTTGCTGTTCTTCGGCTTTTTACTGGTCGGCGTCGGTACGATGATGAATTCGAACCTCACCGTGGAGTCCGGCTTTTGGCAATTCTGCCTGCCGCAGATCGTACGCGGCATGGGCCTGATCATATGCATCATCCCCGCCTCGCGTATCGCGCTCGGCACGCTGCCGGCCCATGAGGTCGGCAACGCCAGCGGGCTCTTTAACGTGATGCGCAACCTCGGCGGCGCCGTGGGGCTGGCACTTCTGGATACGGTGCGCGACATTCGCGAGGACTTTCACTGGAACCAGCTGATTCCGGCCATCGATACCAGCCGCGAGGTGGTAGTGGCCGAGATCGCCCGATACGAAGCGCTGCTCTCAGGCGCCGTCGCCGACGCCCACCAAGCGGCGGTGGGTTTGATTGCTCAGCGCGTCGCGCAGCAGGCCCAGGTGCTCGCCTTCAACGATATCTTTACCTGGCTGGGGCTCGTTTATATCGCCACGGTTCCGCTGGTATTTCTGCTCAAGCGCATTCGCGCCTAAAAAGGATTAACAGCGTGGGGTAGAGAAGGCCAGTACTTCTTCCAGGCGCGCCTTGCCAAGCGCAAGCTGAATCAGTCGGTCGATCCCCAGCGCCACGCCGGACCCATCGGGCATGCCGTGTTCGAGCGCAGCCAGAAGCCGCTCGTCGACGTCCACCGGCTCGAGCCCTTGGCGCGCGCGCTCGGCGTTGTCCTCAACAAAGCGCGCGCGCTGCTCGAAGGCGTCCGTCAGCTCGTCATAGCCGTTGGCAAGCTCCATTCCTGCCACATAAAGCTCGAAGCGCGAGGCAACCCACTCGCCATCCTCGTCCTGGTGGCGCCGGGCCAGCGCCGCTTGGCTTGCCGGATAATCCACCACGGCGCTGATTTCACCGCGACCGAGCGTGGGCTCGATCACCACGCTCATCAACAGATCCAGACAGGTTTCCCGGGGCTCATCGGCCAGACTTTGCGGCGCCATCTGGCCGCGCTGCTCGGCCAGGTGCCGGAGCGCCTCGAGCGGCGCGGTGAAGGGATCAATCGCCAGATGTATTTCGAACAGCGCGCGGTAGCGGTAGCGCTTGACCACTTGAGGCGCGCCCGGCATCAGCGCGTTCACGAGTGCGGCAGTTTCGTCGATCAGCGCAGGAAGCGTCATTCCCGGCTGGTACCACTCGAGCATGGTGAACTCGATATTGTGACGCCCACCCACCTCGCCATCGCGAAAGCTTCTGGCCAGCTGAAAAATCGGCCCGCTGCCGGCGGCCAGCAGGCGCTTCATGTGAAATTCCGGCGAGGTTTGAAGCCAAAGCCGGCGCAGGCCCCTGTCGGTACGCGCCTGAGCAGAAAGTGATGCCAGGTGCACGTCGGTACTGCCGCCCTGGCCAAGCGTTGGGGTTTCCACCTCCAGCACGTCTCGCTTGGCAAAGAACTCGCGCACTCGGGCCAGCAGGCGCGCGCGCGCCTTAAGCGTTTCGATCTCCGCGCTGGGGCGCCACTCGATGGCCATTGCCGTATCCTCAAACAATAAAAGCCACGCATCGGCGTGGCTTTAAGGTGGGGCTCGGCGAAGGGACGACGAGCCGGTCAAGATCACGCGCGCGAGACGTACTCGCCGGAGCGGGTATCGATCTTCAGCACTTCGCCCTGGTTGATGAACAGCGGCACGCGTACCACGGCACCCGAAGAGAGCGTGGCCGGCTTAGAGCCACCCTGAGCGGTGTCGCCTTTCAGGCCCGGGTCGGTCTCGACCACTTCAAGCTCGATGAAGTTCGGGGCCGATACGGCAATCGCCTTGTCGTTCCACAAGGTAACGGTATAAGCCACCTGCTCTTTTAGCCACTTGCCGGTATCGCCCAGTGCTTTCTTCTCGACCGCGTACTGCTCGAAGGAGCCGTCGGTTTTCATGAAGTGCCACATGTCGCCGTCGGTGTAGAGATACTCCATCTCGAGCTCCATGACGTCGGCGCCTTCAAGGGACTCGCCTGACTTGAAGGTCCGCTCCCAGACGCGGCCGGTCATCAGGTTGCGCAGCTTCACGCGGTTGAAGGCCTGGCCCTTGCCCGGCTTGACCAGTTCGTTGTCGACGATCGAACACGGGTCGCCGTCGAGCATTACTTTCAAACCGCCCTTGAATTCGTTGGTAGAATAGTTCGCCATGATCTCTCTCACTAATCGGTTGCTGAATAACGCACTTCAAAGCTGCGATGAGGCACTCTTTGAGCGATGCCTTGAACAAGTGCGCGCATGATAACCCGAAGGAGGACTTTTTTGCAGGAGAACATGAGGATCCCGGCCGCCGAGGCCTCGCCAGCCTGGCAGCGCCAGCTATCCGGGGCCGTTCGCAATCCCGCCACGCTTTTAAAGCGCCTGGGGCTCGAGCCGACGCACCTTCCAGGGGCCAACACCGGCCACGTCTTATTCGAGGTGCGGGTGCCCGAGGCCTATCTTTCGCGCATTGCTCCAAACACCCCAAACGACCCGCTGCTACGCCAGGTGCTGCCACTAGGAGAGGAAGCGCTTACCCCGTCAGGCTTCGTCAACGACCCACTCGAAGAAGCCGATCACCGCCCGGTCAAAGGGCTGATTCACAAATACGCAGGCCGTGTGCTCCTGATCGCAAGCCCTACCTGTGCGATCAACTGCCGCTACTGCTTTCGCCGCCACTTCCCCTACGCCGACAACGCGCCGTCGCGAGCCCAGTGGCAGGAGGCGCTCGACTACCTGCGCCAGGACCCAAGCATCCATGAAGCGATTCTCTCCGGCGGCGACCCGCTGGCGGCCAGCGACCGCCAGCTTGCCTGGCTGACCGGCGAGATCGAGGCGATCCCCCATATCAAGCGTCTGCGTATCCACACCCGCCTGCCGGTGGTGATCCCTGATCGCATCGACGACGCCCTACTCGCTTGGCTCTCGACCACGCGCCTGCAAAAAGTGATGGTGCTGCACATCAACCACGCCAACGAAATCGACCAAACGGTGGTCGATGCCTGCGCGCGGCTCAAAAAGGCCGGAGTGACGCTGTTGAACCAGAGCGTGCTGCTACGCGGCGTCAACGATAACGTCGCCATGCTCGCTACGCTCTCCGAGCGGCTATTCGAGGCCGGCGTGCTGCCCTACTACCTGCACGTGCTCGACCCGGTCCAGGGCGCGGCGCATTTTGATGTGCCGGACATTGAGGCGCGCGCGCTCGTGAGTGAGCTGCGAAACCACCTGCCCGGTTTTTTAATGCCGCGGCTGGTGCGGGAAATTCCGGGGGAAGGGAGCAAGACACCGCTTTGAGAAGCTGCCTGAGCGATGATCAAAAATCATGAAAGGTGGCCAGATGGGCGGTCTCGATCTATTCGATCAGGCGTTTCGAATGACGCAGCAGGAGCGTGGCGCTCCATAAAACCGGCGCCAGCACGAAGCGCCAGAACAACCGCCCCACAATCAGTACCGGCAGCAGCACGATCAGCCAGAGTGCGAACTGCCCCACCCAAGCGGGCAGGCCAAGCCAGCGGGCGACGTTGGCGCCCAGCGCGCTGACCAGCGATGGGTGTCGGATCAACACGTAAGCGGTGGCGGTGAGCGCGGCGAATTTGGCGGTGCGTGAGAGCGTGGCGAAGCGGGTGCCGCTTGACAGTAGCCCCGTGCGTACGCCTGCCTGGGCGCTGCGCGCTTCCACGCTTGTCACCCGCGTGCCGCGGGCAAGCCGACCGGCGCGCAGCACCTTGACCGTACTTGCCATCAAGAGGAGATCGACCCCGGCCCAGCCGATGTCCGCCGCGCCGATCGCCTCGTCGCGGCGCCACTGCCCTTCCAGCCCGCGCACGCCGCTGGTGAAAAAATCCCCCACCCCGGTGACGATACGCTCGCCTTGCAGCCAGTGGATGTCGCCACTCGCGTCCACCGCGAACTGATTCAACAGCGCGTGACCTTCCTCACTGAGTAACGCAATACCCATCAGCCCACGCTGGTCGGCGTTCCATTCGCTGGCGTTCTCCGGTTGCGACTCGTCATCGTTCCACCAGCGGCTAGCCGCCTGATAGCGCTCGCCGAGCCAGTGCCTGGCTCTAAGCGTGGCGATGTCGTGCTCGCGGTAGTAGGCAATCGGCAGCACGGCCTCCGCGCCAAAGCGAGCCAGCACGTTCTGAAAGGCGGGCAGATAGGCGTAGGCGAGTAGCGCCTCACGGGCGGCGGGGCCATGACGTTCGAGGGCCAGGTGCGCGTTCATCCAGAGCGCGGGGGTGTCGGCGTAGTGCAGAAACACCGCGTTGATCTCGGCGCTCTGCTGGGCCAAGGAGGCGTCGATCGAGGGCAGCGCGCGCTGCGCTTCGAGCCGAACCAAACGCGGCTCGAAGGCTTCCGTCGAGGCCAGCGCGGTCAGCAACCCGGCCAATCCCACGGCCAGTGCAAGAATGATTCGTGCCGGGCGCATGGACTCTCCTGCAGCGTGACAAAGAGCCCATTAAAGACGAACGCGGTAAAAACTCAAGATGAAAGGCGGCGCGCGACCACGAGCCGCCTTGAGGATGGGCTTAGAAATCGTAGCTCAAGGTCGCCATCACGTTGGCGGGCGCGCCGGGCATGTTGAAGGTGTTAACGCCGCCAACGCGGTTGTAGTACTCGCGATCAAAAACGTTGTTGAAGTTCAGCTGGCCGCTGACGTTGTCATTGAAGTCGTAGCCGATCATCGCGTCGAACACGGCGTAGCCCGGGGCATCGACGCCGGCGCTCGAGTTGAAACCGCTCATCGCCGTCATGCCGGCACCCACGCGCAGCCCATTAAGCGTCTCGCCGGCGAAGTCGTACTGGGTCCAGAGATTAACGACGTTTTGCGGCATCAGCAGGAAGATGGCGTCGTCGCGATCATCACCGCTTTGCTGAACCTCGGTGTCGAGATAGGTGTAGCCGGCGATCACATCCCACTGGTCGGTGACGCTGCCGGTGACCTCGAACTCGGCGCCCTGAATGCGCATCTTGCCGATCGGCACCGCGTAGCTTACGCCGGTGTCCGGCGGGGTGCCCGCGCGGTTGTCGTCGTAAAGGCGAAAGGCGCTGAGTCGGGCATTGAGGTCGCCGCTCAGATAGCTGCCCTTCACACCGACCTCGTACTGGTCGCCTTCGCGCGGCTCGATCAGATTGCCGTCCGGGCCCTCGGCGGTCTGCGGCTTGAACACCTGAGAGTAGCTGGCGTAGAGCGAGTGGTTCTCGTCGACATCGAACACTACACCGGCGTAGGGCGTTACTTTGCTGTCGCTGCGATTCTCATAGGTGTCAGTGGCCCGATCCTCGAGATCGATATCGTAGTGGCTCACCCGGGCGCCGGCGATCAGCGCGAGTGGGTCTACCGGGCGCAGGGTCAGCTTGCCGTAGAGGCCGCTCTCTTCCAGCCGGGTATCGGTGTGCGAGTAGCCCCGGCCGGTGGCGCGCGCCGCACCTAACACGTCGACGTAGCTTAGCTCGTTGAGCTTGTCGCGGGTCACGCGGTTGCCGGTCAGGCTGCGCGAGCGCCCGGACTCGGTGTCGGTATCGAAGCGCTTGTAGTCGGCGCCGAGCACGAACTCACTGACGCTATCGAAGGCGGCGAAGGGCTGGCTGTAGCTGGCGTCGAGTGCGACCGACTGCTGGTCGATGCGGCTGCCGATGCCGGCGACCGTCAGGCGCTCGTTGTCATCCAGAGCGCTGCCGCCGAAGGCGTAGTTATAGCTGGCGTTACGATTGGAGTAGCGCGCCGCGACTCGGCCGAAACCGCCGGTATCGAAGCGGTGGGTCAGCTCGGCGATCCAGTCGTTGGAGTAGCTGTCGAAATCGTTCCAGTCGGCGCCGTAGAAATCCGAGCGGGAGCCGTAGAGCAGCTCGTTGTTGGGCCCGACCGGATGGCCGTTGTTGACGCGGATGTCCTTGCTGTTGTGAATGTAGCCAAGCCCCAAGGTCGTCGAATCGTCGAGATCGACATCGATCGCCGCGTAGATATCGTTTTGGCGGTTGGTGTTGCGATCGACGAACTCGCCGTGGTGGGTGCGGTCGATCATCAGTCGCCCGCGTACGCGGCCGTCGTCGCCGTCGATGGGGCCAGAGACGTCCACCTGGGCGGAGCGCTGCTGGTCGGTGCCGGCGCCGAGGCTAATCCGCCCCTGCGGATCATATGTTGGGCGCTTGCGCACCAGATTGACGATACCGCCCATTTCGCTGGTGCTGTTGAAGAGCCCGGAGGGCCCGCGCATGATCTCGACGCGGTCAAAGGCCGCAAGCGAAGGCACCGAACCCGTGATACTGGTCATCGGCGCGGGCAGTCCGTCGATGTTGTACTCGTCGTACTCGAAGCCGCGGGCATAGATCGAGGAGCGGCCGTTGTCGTTGGAGAGCACGCGAAGCCCCGGCGTGCGCCGGCCCAACTGATCGAGGGTAGTGAAGTTCTGATCCTCGATGGCGTCTCGCGTGACGACGCTGACCGACTGCGGAATGTCGCGCAGTGACGCCGGCGTCTTGGTCCCCACGGTCGCCGCATCGACGCTATAGCCGCCGGTGACTTCAGAAGGCAGCATCTCGTAAAGCCGATTGCCCTCGACCGTGACGGTTTCCAGACGCGACGCCTCGGCAGTGGCCTGAGCCAGCACGTTGGGTGCAAACCCCATCAGCGCTGCGCTCCCCACCGCGATCACGCCTTGATATGTACGCGCCTTACTTAACATTGTTTCAATCCCCTGTGATCTCTTATCGTGCGCCCACTTTGCGAATGAGAATCCATTGCAATAAAATTCGAGGCAGCGGATTATGCCACTCTACGCGCTCGTCGACCTTTGCAAACGCGGCGCGTTACTGTGCAAAGAGAGCAAACAGCGTAAACACCATAAGCAGGCTCATGATCACCACTGACACTCTAAAAAAACCGTGTGATGGCAGCGCGATCAGCGCCACGGAACTGCAAAGGCTGTCGGCGAGGCTTGTCGAGAAACAGCGCTTCGAGGCGCCAAAGTGGGACAAGCGCTACCCGCCGCTGAGCGGGCGCATGTGGGTAAGCGACATCGCGCCGGGCATGCAGTTAAGGCTTGCGGATATCGAGGACTGCTTTGGGCTCAAAAGCCAAGCCGAACTGCCCGAAGGAATCAAAATCGCTTTAGTGATGAAAGGCTGCGCCCGGATCGGCTACGGCGACACGACCACGCGGTTGGGCCCTAAAGAGGCGCACCGCGCGCTGCTCGCGCTGCTGCCGGACAAAACGCCCTTCACCCGCACGGGCCAGCCCGGTACCCGGGAGCGCACGCTGACGCTGTCGCTTTCGCCGGGGTGGCTCGAGCGCCAAGGGTTCGAGGCGCTCGCGAGCAGCAACCGATACAAGGTTCAGCTCCACTACTGGCGCCCTTCAACAGGCCTTTTGAGCTTGGCCGAGGCACTGTTCGAGCGCGATGACCAGCAACCGCCCATGCGCCTAACGCTGGAAGGCTTTGCGATGCTGCTGGCCGGCGAGGCGCTCGCCGTGGCACCAAGGGCGCCCCTGGCCCCTTCGGTTTCGCCGCGGCTAGCAAAGTTAATGGCGCTGATCGACCGCGGCGAGGCGCGGGGCGTCACGCAACGGATGCTTGCCAAGCGCTTGGGGGTGAGCCTGAGCGCGCTGCAGCGAAGCTTTCAGCGCACCTACGGCGAAGCGCTGGGGCCCTACCTACGCCGCTACCATCTGGAGCTTGCGCGAAAGGCGCTGACGCGGGATTCGATCAGCATCGAGCGCGCGGCGAGCCTGGCCGGCTACGCCAGCGCCACCAACTTCGCCACCGCTTTCAAGCGCGAGTTCAACGCCGCCCCCAGCGAGTACCAGAAGGCACGAAAAGCCAGCGCCGCGCGCCACCTCTGCTAGGCTTACAGACCGTTAGGGGGCCAACTAAACGGATGTAAAGAGAGGGGAGCAAGAATCACCATGTCATCGTTGAAAAGACGCCGACTCGGCGCAGGAGTGCTGCTTTTATCGGCACTCGTGGGAATGGGTATCGCACTGTACGCGTACGTCACGCCGCTGACCGGCGTGACCGGTACTCTCGGGGCGCTGGTCGCCATTCTGGCGTGTGTCATATTGACCGCCGCGGCGCTTGGGCTTTTCAAGCTCTCGCCGGGGGCCGGGCTCAACGTGCTGCGCGGCCTGATTTTGCTGGGCCTAGCGGGCACTTTCTTCGCCGCGCTTCTGCTTCATCAATGGCTCTTGTGTGTGGCGATGGTGGTCGGCCTGATCGGCTGGATCATCGATATCGCCACGCCCGCCCCTTCCCACGCCCTTCGCTGATGAGAGCTCCCATGCTTTTAGACACGACCGCCCCGCGCCTTTTCGCCCACCGCCAGCGCCTGGTGAGCCCGTTGGCCCTCTCAATGGCGCTGCTGACACCGCTGCCGCTTCTGGCGCAGCCAGCACCGCCCGCCGATGGCGAAGAGCAGGCGAGCGAAGCCGCCACGCCGCCGATTCCGCTGGTGCCGGAAGGCGCGGTGTGGGATGGCTTCCAAGGCCAGCTCAACGCCCAGAAGTACAGCCCGCTGGATCAGATCACCGCCGACAACGTTGGCGATCTCGAGAAAGCCTGGGAGTTTCATACCGGCGACGTTTCCGATGGCTCCGGCGACACCGCGCCCACGGTGTGGTCGGCAACGCCAGTATTTGCCAACGACACGCTCTATATCGGCACGCCGATGTACCGGGTGTTCGCCCTGGACCCAGCCACCGGCGAGGAGCGCTGGCAATTCGATACCAGCTCCTCTCAGGAGGCGCTAACCCAGCCGGCGCTCAAGAGCCGCGGCGTCGCCTACTGGGAGGCGGATGAGCCGGTCGAAGGTCAAGCGTGCCAGAAGATCGTCTATTTCGGCACCATGGACGCCCAACTGTTTGCCCTGGACGCCGACAGCGGCGAACTGTGCGAAGGCTTTGCCAATGGCGGTGTCCTGAACATCAACGACTGGAACGACAAGCCCGAAAACTGGCCGCTGTCGCTTTTGCAGCCGCCCACGGTGGTCGGTGACCGGCTGATACTCGGCTGGGCCGGCAAGGACTGGGAAGAGAGCGTCGCCCCGGCGGGCACCGTATTCGGCATCGATGCGCAAACCGGCGAGCGTGAATGGACCTTCGAGGCGCTGACCCCGGAGATGCGCGAGCGAAGCGGCACCGCCAACGTCTGGACCCATATGAGCGCCGACGAGGAGCTGGGGCTCGTGTATCTGCCCGTGGCCTCGCCTTCGCCCAACTTCTGGGGCGGCAACCGCACCGAGGAGGTGCCGCTTGCCACCTCGACCACCGCGCTCGACATCGAGACCGGCGAGGTGGTCTGGTCGCGCCAGTGGGTGCATCACGACATCTGGGACTACGACATCAACGCCGCGCCGACGCTGATGGACATCACCGTCGATGGCGAGGAGATCCCGGCGCTGATGCAGGCGACCAAAATGGGCTTTCTGTTCGTGGTCAACCGCGAGACCGGCGAGGACGTCTGGCCGATCGAGGAGCGAGAGGTGCCCGGTGGCGACGGCAACGTCGAGGGTGAGGTCTACTCGCCGACTCAGCCCTTCCCGACGCTTCCCGCGCCGCTTCTGGACCAGTCGCAAAAACCCGAGGTTTGGGCGCTGGCGGATATGGCAAGCTTCGGCGAGTGTTCGGCGCTCTGGGACGATCTCTGGTATGAAGGCATGTACACCCCGCCCACTACCGAGGGCGAAGGCACGCTTGCCTACCCGGATAGCGCCGGCGGCGTTCAGTGGGGCGGCGTGGCCTTCGATCCTGTTAGCCAGACCGCGGTGGTCAACACCTCGCACATCGTGCAATACATCAAGCTCTTCGAGCGCGAGGCGTATGAGGAAGCGGACAGCGGTTCCGGTAACGAAAGCGGCTTCTCCCCGCAAGAGGGCGCGCCCTACGGCATGCGCCTGGAAGTGGCGCTGAACTGGCTGGGCATGCCCTGCTGGGAGCCGCCCTTTGGCGAGCTGGTGGCCATCGACATGACCACCGGCGAGGTCAAGTGGCGCGGCCCGGTTGGCGCCTCCCAGCAGTTCGGCTTTTTCATGCCGGAGAGCTGGGGCTCGCCGACCATCGGCGGCCCGGCGATCACCGCCGGTGGGCTGATCTTCATCGGTGCCTCGATGGACGCCAAGGTGCGCGCCTATTCGCTTGACACCGGCGAGCAGCTTTGGTCGGACCAGGCCCAGGCCCCGGTGGTCGCCAACCCCGCCGTCTACGAGTATGAAGGCCGCCAGTACGTGGCGTTCGTTGCCGGCGGCAATACCATCCTGAAGGATCACGTCGGCGATCAGGTAGTGGTCTACGCCCTGCCGCAGTGATTCATACCTCACCCTTTGGGCGGCCCTCGAGGCCGCCCATTTTGTTTGCAAGGCGCGGGAAGCGCCGTCATCGCCCTGTCATCTTCGCTCACCAGAATGGCCACGACATTTAATATCGGGTGAGACGATGAAAAAAACACTGGGCCTACTGGCCCTTATGACCTCTGCATCGGCGCTGGCGCAGCCTGGCGCGCAAAGCACCGTCGAGAACCTGACCCTTGGCGAGCTCAAGCCAACCCAGCCGGCACTGGGTTACCGGCAGATGGATTACAAGCAAGGGCGCTTCGCCCAGGACCGGGAAAAGCTTTTCGACGAGTACTGCGAAACCGCGGGCCAGGGCGAAATCCTTCGCTTCGATGACGCCTCGACGCTGGACGACCTTTCGAGCTTCGAGTGCAAGGACGAAGTCGGCACCCATCCCGGCGATATGAAAACCGCGGTACGCGCGCCAGGCGGGGCGCTCTACCTGACCGACGGCCATCACACCTTTAGCAACTTCATCGCCCTTCAAGGCGAGGCGTTTGCCATGCCGGTGCGCATCACCAACGATTACAGCGACCTTTCCGGTATGCCTGAGTTTTGGGACACCCTGAAAAACGAGCGACAGGTGTGGCTCGACGCCCCGAGCGGGCCGATCGGCGTGGAAGCGTTGCCCGAGCGTTTGGGTCGAGCGCACCAGGTGGATGATCCCTACCGCTCGCTGGTCTACTTCACCCGCGGTGTGGGCTATGACAAGCCGGCGACGCCGCCGCCCTTTCTGGAGTTCTACTGGGGCCAGTGGCTGGCCGAACGCCTTGCGCTTTCGGATTTCGATTTAACGACGGCTCAAGGCTATGCAGAGGCCGTCAAGGCGGCGGCAGAGCTCATGGTCGAAGTACCTGCGGACACCATCATCGCCAATACGGCTAGCGGCCCGCTCACCGCGCGGGAGATGGGAAGGCTCGACACCTTCGATCAGGCGAGCCTTGATAAACTTACATCTGAGCGCGGCAAGCTCACCTACGCCTTCTCGGTGCAATGATCCGCCCCGAGAACTTTTAAAGCGGTCATCAGGACGCTCGCGTCGGCGGGTCCGGCGCGTCGTTCGATTTTGTCAGCGCGGCTTCCATTCGATCGAGCTGGGCCTGAAGGTTTCTAACGTCGCCTCTGAGCGCGGAGAGCTCCGCCTCTTCGCCTTCGCCGTTATCCAGCGCCATCTGCGCGCTCTCCTTTTGCATGACGTCCAGCACGATGCCAATCATCATGTTCAGAAACACGAAGGCGTTCAGGAAAATGAACGTGAGAAAGTAGATCCAGGCGTAGGGAAACTGCTCCATGGTTGGGTAAAGTACCGCCGTGGCCCAGCTCTCGAAGGTGGCCACCTGGAAAAGCGTGAGCATGGCGAGTGCAATATTGCCCCAGAGCTGCTCATCGACCGTGTGAAACAGAAAGCTTCCGATCGCGGCGTAGATGTAAAAGATGATGAACATCAAAAGCGCCACGTAGCCCATCCGCGGGATCGACTTCACCAGCGCCGAGAGCAGCATCTGAAGCTCGGGAATCATCGACACCAGTCGCAGCACGCGGAAAATGCGCAATAGCCTGGCCAGCAGCACCATTTCCGACTCGTCCATCGGAATCAGGCTCGCTGTGACGATCAAAAAGTCGAAGACGTTCCAGCCTTTCTTGAAGAAGTCGCGAAGGCGCGGCTCGGCGGCCATGCGAATCAGCACCTCGACCAGAAAGAAGATCGTGACCGCCACATCCAGATAGCCCAGCCACCGCTCGAACTGGCTGACCTCTTCATAGGTACGCGCCCCGATCACCAGCGCCGACACCACGATGATCGCGATCACGAACGTCTCGAAAATCTTGTTACTGCGCAGCTGCTCGAAACGCGCCTGCCAGGTAGTCAGGGAAGCACTCATCTAAACCTATACGCCTTTAAGCCGGGGGAGAAAGAGCACGCGCCGGGCGCGAGCGCTGGCATTCTACCTTAAAATGCGCGTTCGATAGAGCAGACGATAACGAGGAGCCGTTGGAATCCATGGCGTTTCGTGTCGCAAAAACGCAACGAAAAGGCGCCAGAATAGGCTTGCGAGAAAAAGGAGGGAAGACGTACCGATGACGGCGTGTGGTGGGCGTTGACGCAGCTTAGGCGAGGGCAAAAAAAAGCCCCCTTTCGGGGGCGACGGGCTGCCATCATGGCAATGTGCACTCATCCGTGAATGCGATATCCGTATCCAAAGCGGCGTCCTGCCGCGAACGACTTTAAGTTATACCAGCCATGTACAGAATGCAAGAAAATGCGCAAACGAATGGCGTAAAAACGCGTTGGCGAATGAGCGTACGATTACTATAATCCGCCTCGATCGTTTAAATGATGCTTATTCATTCATCTAACATCATGCTTTGGCTAAGGAAAGCCCCGTGACCAGACACCGCGACGTGATCGATACCACGCAACGAATACCTCGCAAGGAGCTCGAGGTTCTTGTCAACGCCCGTATAAGCATGGGCGACGTCGTCGCGATCCCCACCGGCCTTTTCCCCGTCGACCGCGCTCACGGTTGCGGCGGCTACTCCGTCGAGGTGCTCGAACTCGACGACAGCGACTACAGCTTCAGAGTCATCGGCACGCTTTAAAGCATTTTGCCCGCCGCGGTTGAATGGACGTAATTGACACCAACGGAGGCGGTCATTTTAAGTGTGCGTCTCAGACTAAAGCCGCAAGCTCTCCCGTTAGTGGTATCCTCTTTCGGTTTGTTTACACTGAATTGGCTTAAAAGCCCGAGTTCGTTCGAAAGCGCCTACGGCGCTCGCCACGTTTTACATCTTGTGCTGGATGCCCCAATGACATTGCTCTGGATTGCTTTACTTCCGCTTTTGGGAGTGTTGGTGCCTCTCATGGCGGGACGGCGCTCCCGCTTGACGTGTTCGCTCGCCACCATGGTCGCGCCGGCGATCGCCCTAGGCCTGACGCTCTGGCAGATCCCTTCGCTCAACGCCGGGGAGTCGCTTCGCTTTTTCGCCGACTGGCTGCCGGAGCTGGGCCTTGCGCTGGCGTTTCGTCTCGACGGGCTGTCGCTTTTATTCAACCTCTTAATTCTCGGCATCGGGCTTTTGATTCTGCTTTACGCCCACTTCTACCTCTCCGAAGAAGAGCCGGTGGGGCGCTTTTACAGCTTCCTGATGCTGTTCATGGCCTCCATGGTCGGCATATCGCTTTCCAACAACCTGCTGCTGCTATGGCTATTCTGGGAGCTGACGAGTCTGTCGTCGTTTCTGCTGATCGGTTTTTGGTCGCACCAGAACGATGCGCGCAAGGGTGCGCGCATGGCGCTGACCGTGACCGGCGCTGGCGGCCTTGCGCTACTGGCGGGGATTTTGTTGCTGGGCGATATCGTCGGCAGCTTCGATATGGACCAGGTGCTGGCAAGCGGCGCGCTGATCGTAGAGGATGCGCGCTATCCGGTCATGCTCACGCTGGTGCTATTGGGCGCGTTCACCAAGTCCGCGCAGTTTCCGTTTCAGTTCTGGCTGCCTAACGCCATGGCAGCCCCCACGCCGGTATCGGCGTATCTGCACTCGGCGACCATGGTCAAGGCGGGTATTTTTTTGATGGCGCGCCTGCACCCGGCGCTCTCCGATAGCGCGCTTTGGCAGCTCGTGGTGCCAATCGTTGGCATGATCACGCTGCTTTACGGCGCCTGGTTCGCGTTTTTAAAAACCGATCTCAAGGGCATTCTCGCGTTCTCTACGGTCAGTCATCTGGGGCTCATTACGGTGCTTTTAGGGATCGGCACGCCCATGGCGGTGCTGGCAGCGCTTTTCCATATTCTCAACCACGCCACCTTCAAGGCGGCGCTGTTCATGATTTCCGGCATCATCGACCACGAAGCGGGCACCCGCGAGCTCAAGATGCTCGGCCGGCTTAGAAAAACCATGCCGATCACCGCCCTTCTGCTGACTCTGGCCGCCGCGTCCATGGCCGGGGTGCCGCTTTTCAACGGCTTCCTTTCAAAAGAGATGTTTCTCACCGAAACGCTGGAATCACCGCTGCTGGGCGGGCTGAGCTGGTTGATGCCGGTACTGGCGACCATTGCCAGCATCCTGTCGGTGGGTTACTCCGTGCGTCTGGTCATCGCGGTGTGTATTAAAAAGCCCCGCCAGCCCTCGCCCAAGGCGCCCCATGAGCCGCCGCGGATGATGCGTTTGCCGGTCGAGATTCTGGTGGGCCTGTGCCTGCTGGTGGGTATTTTGCCCGCGTTCATGGCGACCGGCCTTTTATCGCTGGCAAGCCAGGCGGTACTGCAGGAGCCGCTCGATTTCCATCTTTCGATCTGGCACGGCTTCAAGTTGCCGCTACTAATGAGCGTGGTCGCCTTCGTCATCGGTGGCGCGCTTTACTGGCAGCACGCGCACCTGCGCAAATTCAAGGAGTCCTTCGCGCCGGTCGATGCCGCCCGCGTTTTTGAGCGCGCGCTGGTGAGTCTGGGGCAGCGCTGTGAGCAGCTGATTGCCGTCTGGGATGGTCAGTCGCTGCAGCGCTACATGGGCTGGCTGTTGCTTGCAACGTTCATCATGGGCGCCATCGGCCTTTCGCAAATCACCGAGCTGACAGGAGATCTTGGCAATCAGCCGGTGGATGGCATCGTGGTGCTGGGCGCGGTGATGCTGATTTTCGGCGGTTTGGCCACCGCGATCACCCACCGCTACCGCCTGATTTCGCTTCTGATGCTGTCGGTGGTGGGTCTTTTCGTGGCGCTGACCTTTGCGCGCTTCTCGGCGCCGGATTTGGCCCTGACCCAGCTCTCGGTCGAGGTCGTGACGATGATTCTTCTAATGCTGGCGCTGTTTTTTCTGCCGCAAAAGACCCCGCCGGAGTCGAGCGCCAAGCGTAATCTGCGCGACATCGTCCTGGCTGGCGGGCTCGGCGGCGTGGTGGCGAGTCTCAACTACGCGGTCATGACTCGCGAGTCGTTTTCAATTTCGCAGTTTTTCATGGACAACAGCGTGCCCGGCGGCGGCGGCCATAACGTGGTCAACGTCATTCTGGTCGACTTCCGCGGCTTCGATACGCTGGGCGAGATCACCGTACTGGCGCTGGCCGGGCTTGCCATCTTCAAGCTGTTGAACCGTCTGCGGCTATTCATCCCCCACAGCGATAGCGAAGGCCGGATCTGGTCGCCGGACCGCTACCCGGCGATTCTCACCTCGATCTCCTTGGCGCTTTTGCCACTAGCGCTGCTGGTGTCGGCGTTCATTTTCCTGCGTGGGCACAACGAGCCCGGCGGCGGCTTCATTGCCGGGCTGATCACTGCCGTGGCCCTGATTCTTCTCTACATGGCCCGCGGTGTGGAGTGGACCCAGCAGCGTCTCGACTTCCCCTTCCAGCCGGTCGCCGTCGTGGGGGTAGCGGTGGCGACGCTAACCGGGCTCGGCAGTTGGCTTTTCGGCCATCCGTTCCTGACCTCGGCGTTTGGTTATTTCAGCCTGCCGGTGGTGGGCAAGTTCGAACTGGCCACGGCGCTGCTGTTCGATCTCGGGGTATATTTGGCCGTGGTCGGCGCCACGCTAATGATTCTGGCGAACCTGGGCAAGGTCACCACCGCCCACCGTCCGGCGGTCAACGCGACCAAATCCGACGACGCCGGCACGAACAAGGAGAGTCTCTGACATGGAAACGCTTTACGCGGTGACCACCGGCGTGCTGAGCGCCTGTGGCCTCTATCTGACGCTTAGAGGGCGCACCTTTCCGGTAGTGGTGGGGCTGACGCTGCTCTCTTATGCGGTGAACCTGTTTCTGTTTTCGATGGGCGGGCTCACCACCGACGGCCCGGCGCTGGTGCACGGCGAAGGCGTCTACGCCGACCCGCTGCCCCAAGCGCTGGTACTGACTGCCATCGTCATCGGCTTTGCCATGACGGCGTTCGTGGTGATCCTCGCGATGCGTGCGCGAAGCGAGCTGGGCAATGACCAGGTCGACGGCAAGAAGGAAGACCGCGAATGATGCAACACCTGGTAGTTTTTCCCATCGTGGTGCCGCTGGTCGCCGGTATTTTGCTGCTCTACCGCCGCGAAGGCCTGATCCGCTTCAAGCGCGCGGTCAGCGTCGTGGCCACGCTCATGCTTTTGGCGGTGTCAATGGCGCTGGTCGGGCGCGCCTCGAGCGGCGAGATCCTCTATTACGCGCTAGGCGACTGGCAGCCACCATTTGGCATCGTGCTAGTACTGGATCGGCTCTCCGCGCTGATGCTGCTGCTCACCTCCGTGCTTGCCCTGGGCGCGGTGGTGTTCGCCTGCGCCGGCGACGACGAAAAGGGCAGCAACTTCCACGGGCTTTTCCAGTGGCAGCTTTTAGGCATCAACGGCGCCTTTTTGACCGGTGATCTATTCAACCTGTTCGTCTTCTTCGAGGTGCTGCTGCTCGCCTCCTACGCCCTGCTGCTTCACGGCGGCGGCAAGGCGCGCATTCAGTCCGGCGTCTACTACGTAGTGATGAACCTGGCCGGTTCGTCGCTGTTTCTGATCGCCGCCGGCATTCTTTACGGCGCGTTAGGCACGCTGAATTTAGCCGATATGGCGATTCGGGTGGCCGAGCTTCCCGCCGACCGCCAGGGGTTGGTCACCGCTGGCGGTTTGATTTTGCTGGTGGTGTTCGGGCTCAAATCCGCGATCCTGCCGCTCTACTTCTGGTTGCCCCGGGCCTACGCCGCCGCCCCCGCTCCGGTCGCGGCGCTGTTCGCGATCATGACCAAGGTGGGCATCTACGCCATCCTGCGCGTGTACCTGTTGATCTTTGGCGACGCCGCCGGCCCGCTGGCCGCCCTCGAACAGGCTTGGGTGTGGTGGCTGGGCTTGGCCACGCTTGTAGCCTCCGCCGTGGGCATTCTCTCCTCGCGCGATCTTCGCCTGCTCATTGCCTATCTGGTGCTTTTATCGGTGGGTACGCTGCTGGTGTGCGCCGGCATGCGAAGCGAGGTGTCCGCCTCGGCGCTGCTTTACTACTTGATTCACACCACTCTGATCACCGGCGGGCTCTTTTTGCTCGCCGAGATGATCGGCGTGCAGCGCGGCAAGGCGGGTACGCGGCTGGTCAAGGCGCGCCCGCTGGTGCAGGGCAAGGCGCTGTCACTTTTGTTCTTCATCGGCGCGATTGCCGTGGTCGGCGTGCCGCCGCTTTCCGGGGCGATCGGCAAAGCGCTGGTGCTGGCCGCCGCCGATGACGCCCAGCGGCTGTGGCTCTGGCCAACGCTGCTGTTTGCAAGCCTTGCCTCGCTGGTCGCACTTTCGCGGGCGGGCTCGACGCTTTTCTGGCGCAGCGCCCACGGTAGCCCGTCGGGTAGCCGGCTGCCGGCGCTGCAGTGGTTCGGCGTGATCTGGCTATTGAGCGCCGCCCCCCTACTGGTAGTGTTCGCCCATCCGGTCAGCGTCTATACCCAGGCCACCGCCGAGCAGCTCGCCAATCCCGAGCGCTTGACCGAAGCGCTTCTTTCACCTTCGCGAGGCCACCTATGATTACCCCGCGTAAATGGCTGCCTACACCGGTTCTGTCGCTCTTGCTGCTGTTCGTGTGGCTTTTGATGGCGCGTAGTTACGCCCCGGGCCAAATACTGCTTGGCGGTACACTGGCCATCCTCATACCGCTGGTGACCTACCGCTTCTGGGACGGCCACATGCAGATCAAAAAGCCGCGGCTGTTGGTGCGCTTCATTCTGCGCGTGCTGAAAGACATCGTGATCGCCAACTTCGAGGTGGCAAGGCTTTTGATCAATCCGTGGAAGCGGCTCAACCCTCACTTCATCGAGTACCCCTTGATGCTGGAAGAGCGCTTCACGATCACGGTGTTGGCCAGCACCATCAGCCTGACCCCGGGCACGGTGTCCGCCAACCTGCGCCTGGACGGCAAGTCACTGTTGATTCACGTGCTGGACATAGAAGATGAGCAGGCGCTGATCGAGCAGATCCGCGAGCGCTACGAGCGCCCTCTCAAGGAGATTTACGAATGCTGAGCGTGGCCTTGACTATCACCTCAACATTAGTGGTGATCGCCCTGATTTTGAATCTGTACCGTTTGGTGATAGGGCCGGACCTGCCGGATCGCGTGCTGGCGCTGGACACCATGTACGTCAACTCCATTGCGCTGATCGTGCTGCTCGGGCTTTGGCTCGGCGGCAAGACCTACTTCGAGTCGGCGCTATTGATCGCCATGCTCGGCTTCATCAGCACCGTCGCGGTGTGTAAATACATTCTGCGGGGGGATATCATCGAATGAGGTTTCTTCCGACGTTACAAGGAGCGCTGATATGGCCTTTATAGCCGAAGCGCTGGTGTCGCTCATGCTGGTGACCGGCGGCGTGTTCGTGTTCATCGGATCACTGGGCATGGCGCACCTGCGAGACTTCTACATGCGCCTGCACGGCCCCACTAAAGCCTCGACGCTGGGCATCGGCTGTATGCTGGTCGCCTCGATGGGCTACTTCTGGGGCGTGGATGGCCATATCGACATTCAGGAGATGCTGATTACGCTGTTTTTGTTCATCACCGCGCCGGTCAGCGCCCACCTGCTGGCCAAGACCGGCCTGCACCTGCGCTTGAAGCACGCCAAAAAAACTGGCGGCGTGCCATTCGAGCTGCGCGACGAGGAAGTGGGCAAAAAGCCGGTCCCGCATCCGGATAAAGGCCACGGCTAGAAAAGCCTTCCCCCTTTCGCGAAAACGAAAAAGCGGCGCTCGAGGCGCCGCTTTTTTCATGAGCCGTTCAGCGTTGGTTAGCGCATCAGCGCGTCTTCCGCGTGGCCCAGAAGGTATAAAAGCCCGTCAAGCCCTACCGTCGATACCGCTTGGCGCGCCTCGGCGCGCACCAGGGGCTTGGCGTGATAGGCCACGCCCATGCCGGCCTTGGCGAGCATCTTCAGGTCGTTGGCACCGTCGCCCACCGCCACGGTTTGGGCAAGCGACAACTCTTCGCGGTTGGCGATCTCTTCCAGCAGCACCGCCTTTCGCTCGGCATCGACGATCGGCTCGCTCGTCTCGCCAGTGACCAGCCCCTCACGTATTGCAAGTTCGTTGGCGTGAATCTCGTCAAAGCCCAGACGTGTTTGAAGATGACGGGCGAAGTACGTAAAGCCGCCGGAGAGAATCGCGGTACGATAGCCCAGGCGCTTAAGGTTCTTCATCAGCCGCTCGACGCCGTCCATGAGCGGAAGTTCCAAAGCGATGCTTTCGAGCACGGTCTCGGACAGACCCTCGAGCTTGGCCATGCGCTCGCGAAAGCTCGCCTTGAAGTCGAGCTCGCCGCGCATGGCGCGCTCGGTCACCTCGGCGACCAGCTCGCCCACGCCGTGGCGCTTGGCCAGCTCGTCGATCACCTCGGCCTTGATCAGCGTCGAGTCCATGTCGAAACAGACGAGCTTGAACGAGCGCTCGCCGGCCTCAAACAACACAATATCCACCGGGTGCGCTTCGCTGACCGCGAGTGCGGCGTGTCTGAGCGCCTGCCACTGCGGGTCATCCTGCGCCACGGGAGCCTCTACCACGTATTCGAGAGCGTCCAGCGCGGCTCCATCCTTCTGACTCGCCAGGCGGGTGACGCTTTGCTCCGTGAGCTCAAAGCGCGCCATCAGCGCGGCCACTTCCGATTCGATGGCCGGTGTCAGTACCGGCGCCAGTACGGTCAGGCGTTTTTCGCTACGTGCCATGTGGCTACTCCCCTGCCTCTAGCCGATCCACTTTTTGAAAACCGCGGGGGAGCTTGCTGCCCCGGCGCCCGCGTTCGCCGCGATAGTATGCCAGATCGGCGCTCTTCAAGGTGAGCTTGCGCTTGCCGGCGTGGATGATGAGCTCGGCGGTTTCCGCCAGCACCACCACGTCGCGAACGAACTCTTCGCGCCGCGCGGCGCGGGCGCCGGGAATATCGAGCAGCTTATTGCCCTTGCCCTTGCTCATCTGTGGTAGCTGCTCCAACGGGAACAGCAGCAGCCGCCCTTCGTTGGAGACCAGCCCCACCCACAGTGCCTCGCCTTCCGGCACCGCCACTGGGGGCATGACGGCGCAGCCCTTGGGCAGGCTGAGCACCGCCTTGCCGGCCTTGTTCTTGCCGGTGAGATCATTAAGCGTTGCCACGAAGCCGTAGCCGCCGTCACTTGCCAGCACGTAGCGCTGGGTCGGCGGGGCGAGCATCATGCCGGCCATCTGCGCGCCGGCGGCGACGTTGGCGCGCCCGGTGATCGGCTCGCCCTGGCCACGAGCGCTGGGTAGATTGTGGGCGGAGAGCGTGTAGGCGCGCCCGGTATCATCGAGTAGCACCAGCGGCTGGTTGGTCTTGCCTCGGCTGGCCAGTTGGTAGCGGTCGCCGGCTTTGAACGAGAGCCCGGCGGGGTCGATATCGTGGCCCTTTGCGGCGCGAATCCAGCCCTTCTCGGACACCACTACGGTGATCGGGTCAGCGCCCAAAAGCTCTACTTCAGAAAGCGCTTTCGCCTCGGCGCGCTCGACCAGCGGCGAGCGACGGGCATCGCCGTGCTCCTTGCCAGCGGCGCGAATTTCCTTTTCGATCAGCGTGGTCATTTTGGCGTCGCTGCCCAGCACGCCGGTGAGCGTCTTACGCTCTTTTTCGAGCGCGTCCTGCTCGCCACGAATCTTCATCTCCTCGAGCTTGGCCAGATGGCGCAAGCGAAGCTCGAGAATCGCCTCGGCCTGGCGCTCAGTCAGCGCGAACGCTTCGATCAGCGCGGCCTTGGGCTCGTCCTCCTCGCGGATGATGCGAATCACTTCGTCCAGGTTCAGGTACGCGGTCAAAAGCCCTTCGAGAATATGCAGGCGCTCTTCCACCTTACCCAAGCGGTGCTCGAGCCGCCGTCTCACGGTGGCGCGGCGAAAGGTCAACCACTCCCCAAGCATGTCCGGTAGCGGCATCACCCGCGGGCGGCCGTCGAGACCAATCACGTTCATGTTCACCCGAACATTTTTTTCGAGGTCCGTGGTGGCGAACAGGTGCGCCATCAAGGATTCGACATCTACCCGGCTCGAGCGCGGCTCGATCACCAAGCGTGTGGGCTCCTCGTGGGTCGACTCGTCGCGCAGATCCGCCACCATGGGCAGCTTTTTGGCCTGCATTTGGGCGGCGATCTGCTCGAGCACCTTGGCGCCGCTCACCTGGTACGGCACCGCAGTGATGACGATGTTCGCCTCTTCGCGAACGTAGCGCGCGCGAAGCTTCACCGACCCGCGGCCGGCCTCGTAGAGCTTACGCAGATCCGCCGCCGGGGTGATGATCTCAGCGTCGGTGGGAAAGTCCGGCGCGGGGATGAATTCCATCAGGTCCGCGGTGGTGGCTTTCGGATTGCGCAGCAGATGGCAGGTCGCCTCGACCACTTCACTAACGTTGTGCGGCGGAATGTCGGTGGCCATGCCCACGGCAATGCCGGTGCCGCCGTTGAGCAGTACATGAGGCAAGCGCGCCGGCAGCACCACCGGCTCCTGCATGGTGCCATCGAAGTTGGGCGCCCACTCGACGGTGCCCTGGCCAAGCTCCGAGAGCAGCACGTCGGCGAATTTGGAGAGCTTCGCCTCGGTGTAGCGCATCGCGGCAAAGGATTTAGGGTCGTCGGGGCTACCCCAGTTGCCCTGGCCGTCCACCAGCGGGTAGCGGTAGCTGAACGACTGCGCCATGAGCACCATGGCCTCGTAACAGGCGCTGTCGCCATGGGGATGGAACTTGCCGAGCACGTCGCCCACGGTGCGGGCAGACTTCTTGTACTTGGCGTTGGCGTTGAGAGAAAGCTCGCGCATGGCGTAGATGATACGCCGCTGCACGGGCTTCATGCCGTCGCCGATATTCGGCAACGCCCGGTCGAGAATCACGTACATCGAGTAGTCGAGGTACGCCTTTTCGGTGTAGTCGCGAAGGGAGAGGCGCTCGACGTCGCCTTCCGCTACCTGAATATCCATATGATTCATACCCTGGCTGACAACAAGGCCGCCCTGCTCAGGGCGGCAAATGAGCGTGGACGTCGCCGGGTAAACCGGCGCGTCATGTTAATTGATAATGTCGAGCAGCGCCGTCCGCGGCGTCATCGTCGTGACCGAACGCCTGAGTGGCGGTGCCGTGAAACTCGTCAAGCAGGGCTTTTAACCGCTGCGCCTGGCCTGAAAGCTCGTTGGTCGCGCCGGCTGCCTGATTGACGAGACCCGCGTTTTGCTGAGTCACGCTGTCCATCTGCGTTACTGCTCGATTGATTTCGTCGATCCCGCTGGTCTGCTCGCTCGATGCCTGGCTGATTTCGCTAATCCGCGATGACACTTCGTCGATGGCGATAATGATCTCATTCATCGCCGATTCCGCTTCGCGGGCGTAGCCACTGCCCGAGGCAATTTGCTCGGAGGTATTCTTGATCAACGAGTTAATGCTTTTCGCTGACGCGGCGCTGCGCGATGCCAGCTGGCGCACCTCGCTTGCGACCACGGCAAACCCTCGCCCGTGCTCGCCGGCGCGCGCGGCCTCGACCGAGGCATTCAGCGCTAAAATATTGGTCTGAAACGCGATGTTTTCGATCACCTCGACAATTGAGGCAATTTCGCCGGAGCTTTCGTTGATCGACTGCATCGAGTTCGCCAGCCGCGATACCTGTTCACCGCCGCGTTTGACCCGGGTGGCAGACTCTTTCACGCGCTCTTCGGCTTTGCCTGCGTTGTCTGCGTTGCGCTTCACGGTTTCCGCCATCTCTTCCATGGTGGACGAGGTTTCTTGCAACGATGCCGCCTGCTGCTCGGTGCGGCTGGAAAGCTCGACGTTGCCTGCGGCGATCTCAGTGGACTCGCTAGCAATGGCGTCGGCGACGGTGCGTACATCGCTAAACAGATGCTGAAGCTTCTCAGCGTAGCGGTTTACCGCGTGGCGAAGCTGACCTATTTCGTCTTCACGATGAATCGTCAGCGCGCGATTCGCCCCCTCTTGCCCCAACTGGTCGATCTGGCGGGTGGTACTGCGGATCTGAGCGATCAGCGCGCGCCCGCCCAGCCAGCCGGCGAACAGCAACAGCGCCAAAAGCGGCATGATAAACAGCAGCAAGTCACGCGTTAGCGTGCGCGAAAGCGCCGTCACGCGCTCGCTCGGCGTCACCAGGCCCAGCGTCCAACCGGTGTTGGGCATATCGAATAGATGAATATCGGCCGGCTCATCGACCATGCCCGCACGCTCGACGCTGATTTGCGTTTCGCCGCTATCGAGCGCGGTCGAAACCGGCGCCAACCACGGCATGCTGGAGGCGACGTCACGTAAATTTTGCATCTCAGGCGAGGTCTGCTGCATACCGGGCAGGTCGATGATGTTGCGCTCTTTATCCAGCACGAAAGCGTAGCCGCCGGTGGCGCCGCCTGTTTCTGACAAAAGCGCAGCGATACCGCCGAGCTCCATGTCGAGAGTCGCCACGCCGGCAAAGTCACCTTCCAGATAGTAAGGGATGCTACAGGTCACCATCGCAACGCCGCTGGCCGGGTCACGATACGCCTCGGACCATACGCAGCGGCCCGGGGCCGCGCCGCGTGCACTTTCATACCAGGGCTCACGCTGGTAGGGCGAAGCATTCGGCGCATTGTAGTCATTTAGAAAATCAAGCCCCCCGCTTGCATTGCGCGCCCAGAAAAAGCTGGCTCGCTCGATACCGGGTAAAAAGGCGTTGGGTTCGGGCCACACGCCGCCCCCGGCGATGGCCTCGTTGCCGTTATCGTCGATCACGTTGGGAAGCGCCGCTTGGTATAGGCTTTCGTCCCGCGGTAGCGACTCGGCAAGGGCGGCGAGGCTCGCCGTATTGCCCTCTACACGGGCAAGCTCTCCGGAAAGCGCGTTGACGATCGAGCCCCCGGTTTGATCGATCAGTGAATTACTCGCCTGCATGGCCAGCGGCTGCCCCCGCCACGCCATCACGCCATAAATCCCCGCGGCCATCAGGAGTGTGAGTACCACCGCGGCAAACGTTAGCTGCCTGGAAATCGTCTTAAGCAAAGCTGTTCCCCTTATTTCCCGCCAATATCGTTGGTATGCGCCCCCATACTTTCGTATGAGCACCCAGCCGTATTCTATATTGGCGGATGGCTCGCTTACCCAAGAGGATCAAGCATTAATACGTCCATTTTGAGCGATATCACACCTCGATCTCGGCAAGATTGCCGTAATCTTCCAGCCACTTCTTGCGATCGCTGGCGCGCTTTTTGGCCAGCAGCATGTCCATCATCTCCAGAGTCCCGTCGCCATCAGTCAGGGTGAGCTGCACCAGCCGTCTGGTCTCCACCGCCATGGTAGTTTCCCGAAGCTGCAGCGGGCTCATTTCGCCCAGGCCCTTGAAGCGTTGAACGTTCGGCGTACCGCGCTTTTTGGCGAGGCTTTTGAGAATGGCGGCCTTTTCGCTCTCGTCCAGGGCGTAGTGCACCTCCTTGCCCAGGTCGATACGGTAAAGCGGCGGCATCGCGACGAACACGTGGCCGGCGTCCACCAGCGATGGGAAGTGCTTGACGAACAGCGCGCATAAAAGCGTGGCGATATGCAGCCCGTCGGAGTCGGCGTCGGCGAGAATGCAGATCTTGTGGTAGCGCAGCTTCTCGAGATCGGCGCTGCCCGGGTCGGCGCCGATGGCCACGGCGATGTCGTGCACTTCCTGGGAGCCATAGATGTCGTGGGTCTCGACCTCCCAGGTGTTCAGGATCTTGCCGCGCAGCGGCAAAATCGCCTGGGTTTCGCGGTTGCGCGCCTGTTTGGCGCTGCCGCCGGCGGAGTCACCCTCGACCAAAAACAGCTCGCTGAGCGATGGGTCCTGACCGGAGCAGTCGGCGAGCTTGCCGGGCAGCGCCGGGCCTGACGTCACTTTCTTGCGCGCGACCTTCTTGGCCTTTTTCTGGCGGCTTTGGGCGGCGCTGATGACGAGCTCGGCAAGCTGCTCGGCCTGGTCGACGTGGTGATTGAGCCACAGCGAAAAGGCGTCCTTGACCACGTTGGAGACGAACGCGGAAATGGTCCGCGACGAGAGCCGCTCCTTGGTTTGGCCGGCGAACTGCGGGTCGAGCATTTTGACCGAGAGCACGAAGGAGGCGCGCTCCCACAGATCGTCGGCGGTGAGCTTGATGCCGCGCGGCAGCAGGCTTCGGTACTCGCAGAACTCGCGCAGCGCGTCCAAAAGCCCGGAGCGAAAGCCGTTGACGTGGGTGCCGCCCTGGGGCGTGGGAATCAGGTTGACGTAGCTTTCCAGCAGCGCCTCGCCGCCTTCCGGCAGCCACTGGATCGCCCAGTCGACGCCGTGCTCATCGTCGCTGAAGTGGCCCACAAAGGGCTCACCCGGCAGCACCTCATAGCCATCGGTGGCCTGGGCGAGATAATCACGCAGCCCGTCCGCGTAGGCCCACTCGGTCTTGGTGCCATCGGGCTCGACCAGCGTTACCGCAAGCCCGGGGCAAAGCACCGCCTTGGCGCGCAGCAGGTGTTTCAATCGGCCAAGCGCGAGTTTGGGGCTATCGAAGTAGCTTTCGTCGGGCCAGAAGCGCACCAGCGTACCGGTGGCGCGTTTGGCAGCCTTGCCGATCTCGTGAAGCTCCTCGGCCTTTTCGCCGTGCTCGAAGGCGATGGCGTGGCGGGCACCGTCGCGGGTGACTTCGACCTCCAGACGCCGCGATAGCGCGTTGACCACCGAAACCCCGACGCCGTGCAAACCGCCGGAGAAGCGGTAGCTCGACGCCGAGAATTTGCCGCCGGCGTGGAGCTTGGTGAGGATTAGCTCGACCCCGGAGACGCCGTGCTCCGGGTGGATGTCGATGGGCATGCCGCGGCCGTTATCCTTGACCTCGATGGCGCCATCGCTTGAAAGCACCACCTCGATGGCCGTGGCGTGGCCCGCCAGCGCTTCGTCGACGCTGTTGTCGATGACCTCCTGGGCCAGGTGGTTGGGCCGCGAGGTGTCGGTGTACATACCGGGGCGCTTACGTACCGGCTCGAGCCCGGAGAGAACCTCGATCGAACTCGCGCCGTACTGAGAGCCGTCAAACTGGGTCATGGTGCATCAATTCCTGGGAAACGGTACTTGGGCCGCGCAAGGGTGAACGGCGCGGTGAAAAAGGCACAGGATAGCGTAAATGCAAACTACTGTATATCCAGCCATGAATGACCGACGATGCCGCCGGCCACATGCGCGATCGAATGGGTCAGGGTTCGCTTTGCTCGGCGGCCCAGAAGGCGCGAATCAGCCCCTGGCTCGAGGCGTCCAGCCGGCTCACGTCGCCCTTGCCTTCCATCAGCGCGCGGGTCTCCTTGGCGATCTCCTTGCCAAGCTCCACCCCCCACTGATCGAACGGGTTGATATCCCAGATCACCGCCTGCACGAACACCTTGTGCTCATAGAGCGCGATCAGCGCGCCGAGGGTATGCGGGGTGAGCTCGTCCATCAGCACCGTGGTCGAAGGCTGGTTGCCGCGATAGCGCTTGTGCGCCGGCGGTGCGCCCTCTTCGTCGACGGCGTCGTCGCCGAGCATCAGCACCCGCGACTGGGCAAAGCAGTTGGCCAGCGACAGCCGGTGCTGCGCTTTCAAGTGGCGCCGGGTATCCGGGTCCTCGACGTCGTCGTAGCGCTTGAGCGGGGCGATGAAGTCGCACACCACCGGCTGGGTCCCCTGATGAAGCAGCTGATAAAACGCGTGCTGGGCGTTGGGCCCGAGCTGTCCCCAAAGCACCGGGCAGGTCGAGTAGTTCACGCGCTCGCCCCGCCCCGTGACCGACTTGCCGTTGGACTCCATCTCGAGCTGCTCGAGATACGCCGCAAAGTACTCGAGGCGCCCGTCGTAGGGCAGAATTGAATGGGCGCGAATGTCGAGAAAATTGACGTTCCAGATGCCGGCAAGGCCCAACAGCACCGGCAGGTTCTGTTCAAGCGGCGCCTCGCGAAAGTGGTTGTCCATCGCGTGCGCCCCTGACAGCAGCGCGCGAAAGTGCTGCATGCCGACGATCAGCGCAATGGGTAGACCAATGGTGCCCCAAAGCGAATAGCGCCCGCCCACCCACTCCCAAAACATCAGCTGATGATCCTTAGCGATCCCCCATTCGCACATTTTCTCCGGGCTCGCCGAGACGCCGATGAAGTGCTGACGAACGATGAGCTCCGCGCTCACCGGTTTGGCGCCGGCCATATCATCGTGCTCGGAAAGCCGCCCTAAAAGCCAGTCCTTCGCCGTGTTGGCGTTGGAGAGCGTATCGATGGTAGTGAACGATTTCGACGACAAAATGAACAGCGTGGTTTCCGGATTGAAGCGGGCCAGATAGTCGGCGAGCTGCGAGCCGTCCATGGTCGAGGCGAAGTGCACGTCCACCGGGTGGATGTCCGCGGGCCGGTAATCCGCCAGCGCATGGGTGACCATCAAGGGGCCAAGGTCCGAGCCGCCAACGCCCAAGTTCACCACGTGGCGAATCGGCTTGCCGGTCGCCCCGCGCCACTGGCCGGCGTGGAGGCGCTGGACCAGCCGCTCCATCTGATTCAGGCTTTCATGAACACAGGCCACGACGTCTTCTCCCTCGACGTCGAGGGTGGCCTCCACTGGCAGGCGCAGCGCAGTATGAAGCGCCGGGCGGTTTTCGCTAAGATTGACCCGTTTGCCGCTCAGCAGCGCCTCGATGGCACTGGGTACGCCCGCCTCATCGGCCAGCGCCAGCAGGTGCACCAGGGTGTCGTCGTCAAAGCGCTGCTTAGAGAGATCGAGCGTGAGCCCGTGCACCTCGTGGCTAAACGACTCGAAGCGGTTTGGGTCGCCGAACAAATCCTTCAGGTGCATCGTTTTCAGCGTTTGCGCGTGCTGCTGGAGCGTTTGCCAGGCGGGCAGCGTATCGGGTGTGTCGTGTTGTGCCAAAGCCGTTTCCCTCTTTTTGGCGGGTATCCGAAAGCCCAGGACTGTCGCGTCAAAGCGCGGGGGCGTAAACTACGTCCCCTTCCACTTTTGATCCTGGCTTGCCCATGAGTACCGCATCTTACCGTGACGCCATCTTTTCGACACCCCTTGACCGCGTGGCGCGTTTCTCTTTCGACGAACAGGTAGTGGCCTGTTTTCCCGACATGATTCGAAGGTCAGTACCGGGGTACGGCCAGATTCTGGGAATGCTTGGCCTGATCGCAAAGCGCCACCTGCGCCACGGCGCCCACGTGTATGATCTGGGCTGCTCGCTGGGCGCCTCGGGCCTGGCGCTCGCCGGCGCCCTGCCCGCCGATGCGTTTCGCTATACCGGCGTCGACGTGTCGCCAGCGATGGTGGAAAAAGCGCGCCAGACGTTCGAAGCCGAGTGCCCCGAACACGCCATGACGGTGCTCGAAGAGGATATTCGAACCCTCGAGTATACAGGCTCAGGCATGGTCATCCTGAACTTCACGCTGCAGTTCCTGCCGCCTCAGGATCGAGACGCGCTGCTGGCGCGCCTCTATGCGGCGCTCGAACCCGGCGGCGTGCTCATATTGTCCGAAAAAACCATCGACCCGGACGAGCGCGACAACGCCTGGCGGGTCGAGCGCTATCATGACTTCAAGCGCGCCAACGGCTACTCGGATCTGGAAATCAGCCAAAAGCGCACCGCGCTCGAGAACGTGCTGATTCCCGACAGCCTCGACGGCCTGCACGAGCGGCTTTCCAAGGCGGGCTTCCCCCGCGCGGTGACCTGGTTTCAGTACCTGAACTTCGCCTCCTTGATCGCGTTCAAGGAGGGCTAACGTGGCCACCCCGCTACCCGACGACCACCAGGCGCTCTACCGGGCATTTCTCGACCAGGCCGCCCAAAACGACGCTCTACTCCCTTGGCTTGCGCGCCTGCCCGAGCAGCTCGCCCAGGGCCTGGATAAAAAGCGCCATGGCGATCTTTCCGCCTGGGAAAAAGCGGTCAAAAAGCTGCCGCCCCTGCCCCAAGCGCGAACGGTCGATCTCAACGCCGATTCGCTCATCGTGGACGTGGCGCTCGACGAAAGCCAGCGCCGCCAGTGCTTTAACCTTTTAAAGAAGCTCGCCCCCTGGCGCAAGGGCCCGTTCACGCTGGGCGGCATCGACATCGACACCGAGTGGCGCTCGGACTGGAAATGGCAGCGCGTGGCGCCGCACCTGTCGGATCTTCAATATCGCAAGGTGCTGGATGTCGGCGGTGGCAGCGGCTATCACGCCTGGCGCATGGCCGGCGCGGGCGCGGCTTTCGTGCTGGTGATCGACCCGTCGCCGCGGTTTTACTGGCAGTTTCAGGCGGTGCGCCACTTCGTTGGCGACGCCGATGGCAACCGCACCCACTTCCTTCCGGTGGGCATCGAGGACGTGCCGGAAAACCTGGGGTTTTTCGATACCGTCTTTTCCATGGGGGTGCTGTACCACCGCGCCTCGCCCTTCGAGCATCTCAACCAGCTAAAAGCCGCGCTGGCTCCCGGCGGCGAGCTGGTGCTGGAAACCCTGGTGGTGGAAGGCGACGAGCAGACGGTGTTCGTTCCCGGCGAGCGCTACGCGGCGATGCCCAACGTCTACTTTCTGCCCTCTTCGAAAGCGTTATGCCACTGGCTCGAACGCTGCGGGTTCACCAACGTGCGTGTCGTCGATGAATCGCCGACGAGCCTCGATGAGCAGCGCTCCACCGAGTGGATGACCTATCAGTCGTTGGCGGATTTTCTCGACCCCGAGGACCAAACGCGCACCATCGAAGGCTACTCGGCCCCGCGTCGTGCGGTGATCATTGCCAATAAGTCAGGCTAACACTCAGCGGCGTAGAATCATTAGCCAACGGCCCAGATTCAGAATACTGGCAAGCGATGCCGCCACGTAGGTGAACGCGCAGGCGGTGAGCACGTGGCGGGCGCCGTTCATGTCAGAAGGCGGGACATACTCTTTCAAAAGCGGCAGGGCTCGGTTGAAGCTGGCGTCGAACTCCACCGGCAGCGTGACCAGGTGCACTACGGCGGCGGTGCCAAAGCTGATCACCGCAACGGCGATTACGGCCGCGAGCCCGCCGGGAAGGCGCGTGAGAAGAAACAGAAACGGCGCGGCCATCATCAACAGCGCGCCGAGTTTCTCGGCTTTTTGCGCCACGCCGACCATACGGCTTCGGGCAATCAGCGGCGCATAGCCCTCGGCATGTTGTAGGGCGTGGCCCACCTCGTGAGCGGCCACCGTTACGGCGGTAAGCGAGCGGCCGTTGAAGTGATCCGGCGAGAGCCGCACCACGCGGTCGATCGGATCGTAGTGATCGCCCTGTTCGCTCACTTCCACACCGACACCGTTCAAATCGAAGCGGCGCAAAAGATGGCTGGCAAGTTCGGCGCCGGTGCCGGGGTAGTCATTGCGCCCTTTGGTGTGGCGCTTTAATACCCATTGCGCCCAGAGGTTGGGCAGGAGAAAAATAGCCAGCGCCAGCGCGATCAACAGTACGATCATGGTCGGATTTCCAAGTCAGCCGCTGGGTGATTGACCGTTGTACCATGACCGCGCCTGGTGTGCACTGGCGGTGGTTAGTGTGCAAAGCTGCTGCGACTTTTACTGACGGGGATTACAGGCTCGCTTCCTCTGCCTCTTCCTTGCGATGCTCTCGCACGTCGCGCTTGACCGCCTCGAGCCCGCGGGCGGAGATGCGGCCCTGCTCGTAAGCGTGCTCGGCCATCAGGACGCTGTCGGCGGCGAGGATCAGGTCGCAGTCGCTGCCTGTGAGCTCGTCGCGCAGGCGCTGAATCGCTTCCTGACGCTTGGGATCCTTATCCACCCGGCGAATATAGACCGCCTTGATGCGCCCGGGATAGGCCTTGACGACCTCAGTGTAAACTTCAGGATCGTGCTGGCCGCTGTCGCCGATCAGCACGCAGGGCATGTCGTCGTAAAGCGTCAGCATGCGGTCGATCAAGGCACGCTTGTGATCCTCGGCCTTACGCGGCCAGGGTTTGCGCCAAGAAATACCCCACTCACGTAAAAACAGAATCGGCCCGACCGGAATGCGGTTGAGCTGGAAAAAGGTTTCGAGCATTTCGTAAATCGCCCAGGGCCCGCGGGAAACGTACAAAATGGGCCGCTCGGCCTTGTCGCTTTTGCCGCGATAGAGCGACTGATAGAGCGACGCGACGCCGGGAAACGCGGTACGACGGTGGGGTTTGCGCACGAACAGCCGATAAAGCATCTTCAGCTTCTCCGCCACGCCGGTGAACATGACGGTATCGTCGATATCGCTGATCACCAGCAGATCCGCTTCCGGCGGCGGGACGTAAACTTCCGCACTGGTGCGCATGGGCGGGTGCCCTTCGGCGCGCACGAGAATATCGGCGCGATGCCAGGACACATCGATGGGAAGATCGTGTTCAATGGGAATATGAGCGTCGAAATAGCCATCGCGATCGGTGATCAGCGACAGCGCGTTTTCACCGATACAAATTTCGACCTGCGCCTCCTTGAAGCCGCGGCGAAAAATGCGTCGAGCCACGTCAGCGGTATCACGTAAAATGCCGCGCCGGGGAATGGCGCGGCCGAGTGCCGCCTGTCGAAAGACGCGGCCCATGACGAAGACTTCCTTTTGCGAACCGTAGCCGCGGTAAGGATGAACGACCATCCCCCCGCGGCCACTATCGCGCTTCATGGGCTTGGCGACAACGTGGACAAGCCGCTTAACGAAGCTTGCCCACGGGCTATACCATGGCATCAGGCGTGCTGGCCCGAGTGCTTGCCTTCCTGAATTTCTTCGAGAAGCTTGGAGCAGAAGGCGTCGAGGTCTTTCGGCGTACGGCTGGTGACCAGCGCTTCGTCGCAGACGACGGCTTCGTCGACCCAGTTCACGCCGGCGTTTTTCAGATCCTGAGCGATGCTGGGTACCGAGGTCATCTTGCGACCGTCGACCACGCCTGCGTTGATCAAAATCCAGGGTGCGTGGCAGATCGCGCCGACCGGTTTACCGGCCTGGAAGAACGCCTTGACGAAGCTCAACGCGTCGTCGTTGGTGCGAAGCTCGTCCGGGTTGAACAGACCGCCCGGCAGCATCAGGGCATGGTAGTCGGACTCGGAAACGTCCGATAACGCCTTGTCGGCCTCGTAGGTATCGCCCCACTCGGTTTCGGCCCAGGCACGGATGCCTTTGCCGTCCGGCGTCACGATGTGAACTTCGATGCCATTTTTTTGCAGCGACGCGCGCGGCACGCTGAGCTCGGACTCTTCGAAACCGTCCGCGGCCAGAATCGCGACGCGTTTACCATTCAGTGCTTGACTCATCGTGCTCTCCTTTTCGTGATGAACGTACCTTGGTGACACTGCGTTGCGCCATCTCCTACAACGCCTATCAAGTGTGGCTCATCCTGTACAATCGTCAAGCGCTCAAACCACTTAAACCGCGCCACCACCTCGTTATAAGTTGTACAAAAAAAGCCGGCCCTGTGCAAAAACGGGGCCGGCTTTAGCGCCTGAAACGAGCGCCTGCTTGCGTTAAAACAGCTTGCTGACGTCGCGGGCGTCCCAGTGCGGGAAGTGTTTACGCACCAGCGCGTTCAAATCGCGCTCGAAGGCGGCCCAGTCGGTGCCCTGATCCTGCTCGTTTTGGGCAGCCACGCCGCGAATCATGCCAGCCCCGACGGTGACGTTGGTCAGCCGGTCGATGATGATGAAGCTGCCGGTACCCGGGCTTGAGCGGTAGTCATCGAGCGGAATGCTCGCAGTGAGCTCGACTTCGCAGCGGGCGATCGCATTGAGTTCGAGCTGCTCGGCCGGATACTGCGCCAGCGTATTGACATCGACCTGATAGTCGATCGCGCGCACCTGGCCCGAGAGATCTCGGGTGGCGAGCTTGAAGTCATAAAGCTTGCCCGGCGTGAGCGCGTCTTCGTGCATCCACACGATGTCCGCCTTGAACGCGTTGGAAAGCGCGATATCGGCGTGCGCATCCACCAGCCAGTCGCCGCGGGAAATATCGATCTCGTCGTCGAGTGTCACGGTGATCGCCTGGCCCGGGTAGGCGGCGCTCAGATCGCCATCATAAGTGACGATGCGCTCGACAGACGATGTCTTGCCCGAGGGCAGCACCTTCACGCGGTGGCCCGGGCGCAAAATGCCTGCGGCGAGCGTGCCGCAGTAACCGCGAAAGTCGAGATTGGGCCGGTTGACGTACTGCACCGGCAGGCGCAGATCGGTCAGATTCTGGTCCTGGGTTAGCTCAACGCTTTCCAGAAGCTCGATCAGCGTGCGGGACTCGTAGCCGGGGCCGAAGTACCAGGGCGTCTGCGCGCTTTTGTTCACCACGTTGTCGCCGGTCAGCGCCGACAGCGGCACGAAGCGGATGTCCGGAGCGTTCAGGTTGGTGGCAAACTGCTGGTACTCGCGCTTGATCTCGTTGAAGCGCTCTTCCGAGAAATCGACCAGGTCCATCTTGTTGACCGCGATCACCAGGTGCTGAATACCGAGCAGGTCGGCAATGAAGCTATGGCGCTTGGTCTGGGTCTGCACGCCGTAGCGGGCGTCGATCAAAATCACCGCCAGACTCGCCGTGGAGGCGCCGGTGGCCATGTTGCGGGTGTACTGTTCGTGGCCCGGCGTATCAGCGATGATGAACTTGCGCTTGTCGGTGGAGAAAAAGCGGTACGCGACATCGATGGTGATGCCCTGCTCGCGCTCGGACTGCAGCCCATCGACCAAAAGCGCCAGGTCCACGGTGTCACCGGTAGTGCCGCTGGTTTTGGACGCTTGGGTGATCGCGGCGAGCTGGTCCTCGAAAATCATCTGCGAGTCGTGAAGCATCCGCCCGATCAGCGTGGACTTGCCGTCGTCGACGCTGCCGCAGGTGATGAAGCGCAAAAGGTCCTTGTTTTCATGCTCCTGCAGGTACTGCTCGATGTTGTCGGCGATCAAATTCGACTGGTGTGCCATGTTAGAAGTACCCCTCGCGCTTTTTCTTCTCCATCGACCCGACCTGATCGCGGTCGATCGCCCGGCCGCTGCGCTCGCTGGTACGCGTCAGCAGCATCTCCTGGATGATCTCGGGAAGCGTGGCTGCCGTGGACTCCACCGCCCCCGTCAGCGGGTAGCAGCCCAGCGTTCTAAAACGCACGGATTTCTGCTCCGGCACTTCACCCGGTTCCAGCGGCAGGCGCTCGTCATCGACCATTACCTGCATACCGTCGCGCTCGACGATCGGGCGTGGGGCGGAGTAGTAAAGCGGTACGATCGGGATCGACTCCAAATAGATGTACTGCCAGATATCGAGTTCGGTCCAGTTGGAAAGCGGGAAAACGCGAATCGACTCGCCCTTGTTGACCTTGGCGTTATAGGTGTTCCAAAGCTCCGGGCGCTGGCTCTTGGGATCCCAGCGATGATACTTGTCACGAAACGAGTAGACCCGCTCTTTCGCCCGCGAGGCCTCTTCGTCACGGCGCGCCCCGCCGAAGGCGGCGTCGAAGCCGTACTTGTCCAGCGCTTGCTTGAGCGCCTGGGTCTTCATGATGTCGGTGTACTTGGCGCTGCCGTGATCGAAGGGGTTGATGTTCGCCGCCCGCCCCTCTTCATTGGTGTGCACCAAAAGCTCCATGCCCGCTTCACTGGCCATGCGGTTGCGAAACTCGATCATTTCGCGAAACTTCCAGGTGGTATCCACGTGCAAAAGCGGGAACGGCGGCGGGCCCGGGTAGAAGGCCTTGCGCGCCAGGTGCAGCATGACCGAGGAGTCTTTGCCGATGGAGTACATCATCACCGGATTGCTGAACTCGGCGGCGACTTCGCGAATGATATGGATCGATTCGGCTTCGAGCTGTTTGAGGTGCGTCTGGCGCGCACTGTCGATCGCCACGGTGGGCGTGCGCCGTTCATCGACCGGCGCAGCGGTAATCTGGGTCATTGCCTACTCCCTCTCTAAGCACCGGGGTGCTCGCTAACGGTGCCTGCAAACGGTGTTTGCCTGATGATCGTCACTGCGGGTAGGGTAACGCCGAAAAGTAATAACCTGAAAGAATTAATAACTATCTTTTTATTCTTTAAAACACTATAGGCGCATGAGAAGACGAGCGCGAAACGGTGTGATCTACATGCCGACTCGCTCGATCCAGGTCTGCCATTCGCCAGCGGTGCGAAGCTCCACTACCCGGTATCCGGGTCTCGAGGCCTGGTCGACGGCGAACTCGAGGGCGCCGGGCATGAACTGATCCGCCAGCGCGGGGCAGCCATACACCGAGACCACGTGATCGCCAAGCGTACGTGTTTGCGCGAAGGCCTGGTGGGCGTGGCCAAACAGCACGAGGTGAACTTGAGGAAAGCGCTCGAGCGCCTGCCAGAAGGCGTCGCGGTCGAATAGACCGATGGCGTCCATCCACGCGGCGCCCACGTCGACCGGCGGGTGGTGCAGGCCGATCACCGTGGGCTGCTCGCTCGATTCGAGCCGCTCGACGAGCGCCTCGAGCTGCTCGGCACCCAGCTCCCCATGAGGCTTACCTTCAACCTGGGTATCGAGCAGCAGAAGTCGCCACTCGCCGAGCTCGACCTCGCTCAAAAGCGGGTGACACTCGGCCATGAACTCGACTTGATCGTGGTTGCCGGGAATCCAGAACCAGGGGCACGGCAGGCGCGCCAGTGCGTTGCAGGCGTGCTGGTAGGAGGCCAGCGTTTCGTCCTGACTGACGTCACCGCTTAAAAGCACAACGTCCGGGCGCTCACGGATGACCGCCTCCAGCACGCGCTCGAACTGACGCCAAGGGACGCCGGTGCGCGAGCGCGCGCGTTTATCGGCGTAAAGGTGGGCGTCGGTGATCTGGATCAGGCGCATCAAGGATACTCGGGGATATCGTAGGCGTGGCCGTGGGTCAGCCCGTGGGCCAGCCACTCGCCCAGAAAACGGTTGAGCTGCAGCTTCTCATCCGGCTGGTGCATTTTGGCATTGGGGTAGCGGTAGCGCCCGTTGAAGTGGCGCTCGCGCTGAAAGTCGGTGACCTCGGCCATGCGCACGTCGTGATAGAGGTGCACGCGCATTTTGGGCCCGTCCAGCACGCCGTCGAGCGGCCCGCTCTGGGTTACCTCGACCATCGTGGTGTAAGGGGCCTGCTCCAGCACGGCCAGGTGCAGCACACCAAGCTCCCGCCCGTCGCTGTGCAGGGTGATATCGCGCTGCTGGCCGGCGTCCATATCGCCCACCAGCCGCAGCAGGCGCGCGTAGTTGGCGCTGCACTCCCCTTGCAGAGATTTAAGGTCGGTGACGTAGGCGGCTCTAGCCATCTTCGCTCCTTTCGAATTCGTGGGTCGCGGGGGCCTTGGCAGTGGCGCGCAGCGAGGCGCGCTGGCCATTCAGCCAGTGAAGCCCGATCAGGCACATGGCGTTATCGAGTCGGCCCTGCTCCAAAAGCGCCCAGGCATCGGTAAAACTGACCACGTGAACGCGGATATCCTCGTGCTCTTCATCAAGGCCATGAATACCGCCCATGCCGACGGTGTCGACCAGCCCGCAAAACAGCGTGACTCGCTCGTTGCAGGCGCCGGGGCTTGGATAGTAGGTGTGAAGTTTGGTCAGCGCGCCCACTTTGCAACCCGCCTCTTCCTGGGATTCACGCCGGGCGACGTCCTCGAGGGACTCGTTCTTTTCGACCAGCCCCGCCACCAGCTCGAGTTTCCAGGGCGAGCGCGGGTCATCGATGGCGCCGGCGCGAAACTGCTCGACGAGCACCAGCGCGTCGCGGTGCGGGTCATATAACAGTACACCCACCGCGTCGAAACGGCTATGAATCTCGCGGCGCATGGTGGTGCTGTAGCCGCCCTCGAAAAGACGGTGGCGCAGCGTCAGCGCCTCGAGCCGGAAAAACCCTTGATAGAGCGTTTCCCGCGTCTCGAGCTCGACATCGGCACGTGTGAGTTCGGGGGCCGCAAGCTTGCTCGCCTGCGGCGACGTAAGGCTGGACGCCATAAGGCACTCCCGGTTGGCACAATCGCTCTATTATCAATGCTCGGTGCCGGGAATGCCAATTTGGGCGCGTTAGCGCGGGCTTACAGCGTCTGGAGAAAGGCCTGGGCTTCGCGGCGCAGCGCCTCATCGGAAAGCTGGCGGTTTTCGCGGGCGGTGCCCTCCACCGCGCGGGTGGCGTACTCGCGGGCGCCCTGGGTGTCGCCCTCTTCTTTTAGAAACGCCGCGTAGTAGAAGTTGACGTCGATCCCGTCCGGGCGGATTTCGAGCGCGCGCTGGAACATGCGCTCGGCGGTGTCGCTGTTACCGAAACCCAGCGGCCTGCCCGGCGCGCGGTCATAGAGCGCGCCCAACGTCACGTAGGCCGAGGCGTTGCTCCCTTGGGGGTCGAGCTCGATGGCACGCTCGAGCACGGCCCGCGCCTCCTTGGCGGTGCCCAGCGCCCCGAGCCCACCGCGTTCGCGCGCGTAGGACGCCAAAATGATGCCCTGCCACACCAGCACATCCGCCTCATTGGGGTTTTGGCTGGCAAGCGTCTCGGCTTCATCACTCAAAGCCTCCAGCGTGCTCTGGCGCTGGTTCGCCGGAAGCTCCGTCACGGTATGCTCCCAGCGGTTTTTGAGCGAAAAGAGTTCGTCCTGGTAGGCGCTAACGGTGAGCGGCGAAAGCGCGAGCGCCCCGCCAAGGGTCAATGCCAGCAGCCAGCGAGAAGTATGCGTGCGCATGAAAAGCTCCTTGGTTGTTTTTATTGCCTGATCGAGGCAGCCATCGGGCGGCCCAAACGGGCGCCCTGTCGAATAATGTAACGAACGTTTGAATGACTCGCCAGCGCTTTGCCCAGGATAATGCGATTGGGCGCATCAACACTTTCGATTAAGCTTGGGCACCAACACGCAAGGAGTGAATCGCGATGAAAGGCCGCAACATGACCCGCTGGCGCGACCCGGCCAAGGACCCGCGCCAGGAGCCCAAGAGCAACCTGATCACTGCTCAGGGCGCCGAGCGCCTGCGCGGTATTCTCGACCACCTTTCGCGGGTGAAGCGCCCGGCGCTTTCGACCAAAGTGGGCGAAGCCGCCGCGCTTGGCGACCGTTCGGAAAACGCCGACTACACCTATAACAAGAAAGAGCTCAACCGGGTGATCGCGCGCATCCGCTACCTGACCAAGCGCCTCGACGAGCTGCAGGTGGTCGACCGCCTGCCGGCGAACACCGACAAGGTCTTCTTCGGCGCCTTCGTCAGCCTCGAAGATGACGACGGCGAAGCGCTCGATATTCGTATCGTCGGCCACGACGAGATCGACACCCAAAAGCGCTGGATCAGCGTCGACTCGCCCATGGCCAAGGCGCTGCTGGGCAAGGAAGAAGACGATGAGATCACCGTCCAGACGCCCACCGGCGAGGCGTTCTACACCGTGACTGGCGTTCGCTACGCCAACCCCTGACTACAAACGCGAACCGCGCCATCGGTTCGTGAACATTCAATGACATGCTTGCCAACGCATAATATGTCCATAATACTGGACACATGGAAATAAACGATGCCACCTCAAGTTTTAGCGCGCTCGCCCAGCCCACTCGGTTGGAGGCTCTGCGTCTGCTGCTACGTCACGAGCCCGAGGGCCTAGCGGCGGGAGAACTCGCCCGGCGGCTGAACGTGCCCCACAACACGCTCTCAGCCCACCTTGCGATACTCGGTCGGGCGGGCTGGGTCAGTTCGCACCGCGAAAGCCGTTCGATCATCTATCGCGCAAGCCCTGGCCATATGCAACGCGTGGTCGCTTTCCTGATCGGCGACTGCTGCAACGGCGACCCCGCCCTCTGCGCGCCGCTCATCGATACCCTAACGACCTGTTCATCGCCCTCAACGAAGGAGCCAACACCATGACGTCCCTGATCTACCATAACCCCGCTTGCGGTACCTCGCGCAACACGCTGGCCATCATGCACGCCAGCGGCGAACACCCCGAGGTGATCGAGTATTTGAAAACGCCGCCCAGCCGCGAACGACTTTGTGATTTGATCGCTCAGATGGGCATTTCTGCGCGCGAACTGCTGCGTGCAAAGGAGACACTGTGTAAAGAGCTTGGCCTGGACGACCCCGCCCTCGATGACGCGGCGCTGATCGACGCCATGATCGAACACCCCCTTTTGATCAATCGCCCCATCGTCGTGACCGACAAGGGCGCGCAGCTTTGCCGCCCCTCCGAGCGCGTTCTGGCGCTTCTCGCGCGCCCCGTCGCTTCCTTCACGAAAGAGGACGGCGAGCGAGTGACCACCTCTTTCAAAGCCAGCGAGTAGGCCTATATGGTGGCACTTGCGATTTTTATCGCCACGCTGATTCTGGTCATCTGGCAGCCCCGGGGGCTTGGCATTGGCTGGAGCGCGCTGGGCGGGGCGCTGGTGGCGCTGGCGACCGGTGTGGTTGGGCTAACGGACGTGGGTGTCGTCTGGGCCATCGTTTGGGATGCGACGTTCACTTTCGTGGCGCTGATCATCATTTCGCTTTTGCTCGACGAGGCCGGCTTCTTCGCCTGGGCGGCGCTTCACGTGGCGCGCTGGGGCAATGGCCGGGGGCATCTGCTGTTTCCGCTGGTGGTCGTGCTGGGCGCGTTCATCGCAGCTTTTTTCGCCAACGATGGCGCGGCGCTGCTGCTTACCCCCATTGTGATCGCGATTTTACTGCGCCTTGATTTTTCGCCCCCCGCGGCGCTGGCCTTCATTATCGCCACCGGGTTCGTCGCGGACACCACGAGCTTACCGCTGGTGATCTCCAATTTGGTCAACATCGTCACCGCCAACTACTTCGGCATCGGTTTCGACCGCTACGCCCAGGTCATGGTGCCGGTCAATTTGGTATCGCTTGCGGCCACGCTGGGCGTGCTCTGGATCGCGTTCGGGCGCCGGATACCGGCCAGGTATTCAGTGGAAAAGCTCGAAGCGCCGCACGCGGCGGTGAAGGACCCGCTGGTGTTCAAGGCCGCGTTTCCGCTTTTGGCGCTGCTCATGGCGGCCTATTTCGTCACTGCGCCGCTGGGCGTGCCCATTGCGCTGGTCACCGGCGCGGCAGCGCTTTCGTTGATGGTGTTGGCCGGGCGCTGGTGGCGAGGCGGCCAGGGAGCCAGCGTGTCCGTTACTCACGCGCTGCGCGGCGCGCCGTGGCAAATCGTGCTGTTTTCGCTGGGCATGTATCTGGTGGTGTACGGGCTGGGTAACGCGGGTCTCACTGACCACGGCGTAAAGGCGCTGGAGTGGCTGGCGCGGCAAGGCCATTTAGTGGCCACGGTGGGCACCGGCTTTTTGGTCGCCCTCGTGGCGTCAGTGATGAACAACATGCCCTCCACGCTGGTGGCGGCGCTGGCGATCGACCAGGCCGAGCTTCCAGGACTGACCCAGGAACTCATGATCTACGCCAGCGTCATCGGCAACGACTTGGGGCCGAAGTTTACGCCCATCGGTAGCCTTGCGACGCTGCTCTGGCTGCACGTGCTCGCGGGCAAGGGGTATCGAATCGGTTGGGGGCAGTACATGAAGGTAGGGCTTTTGATCACCCCGCCGGTGCTGTTGGCAACGCTTTTGGCGCTGGCGCTGTGGTTACCAAGGCTACCGGCGGGCTGACGCTAGTAGCTACTCAAGGGCGTAGTCGACGGTGGTGACCACGCGCACGCGCTTGATCTGCGGGGTGTAGCTGTCGAGATCCTCGATCGAAAAGTAGCCTTGGGTGGCGCTGGTGATACCGCCCACCGCGCTTTGGGAGTCCTCGGCGAACTGCTGAGCGGCGCTTCTGGCATCCGCCGTGGCCGCGGCGATCATCTCCGGCTTGATCGCATCGAGCCCGGTGAACAGAAACTCGGTGCGGTACTCGTAGCTCGGCGAGAGCAGCACGCCGTCGCGCACCAGTCGCGTCGCCTCGGGTACCGCCTCGATGACCTCCTCTACTCGCTCGGTGCGCAGTAAAAGCGTCGCCTCGGCGCTAAAGCGCTCGTCCGGGCGCTCGCCGCCGTAGGTGTTGGCGTACTGGTCGGTGATGCGCGCCGGCGTCATGCTGATGTCGCCAGAATCGAAGCCGCGCTCAGCCAAAAAATCGCGCGCCAGCGCCTCGTCCTCGGAAAGCCGGCGCTCGAGCTCGGCCAGGGTGTTGGCGGTAACCGTATAGTTGAGCGGCCAGAGCACCAGGTCGGCGGGCACCTCCCGCTCGGCGAGCCCGCGTACGGTGACGCTGCGCGACGAGTGCTGCCAGACCTCGGCGGCGCTTTTCAGGTAGCTACCGCCCCAGCCAAGGCCCAGGGCGACCAGCCCGCCCAGCGCCACCGCGCTTGCCAGCGCTCCGATACCGCGCGTTTTCAACGCCATGCGTCACTCCTTACAGGGTTTAACACGTTCCGATCGCTCTTGGACCGCCGAATGGCTCAAAAGCGCCGCGCAGGCGCCTAAAAATCACGCTCCCGCACGGTAGACCCTGAAGCGGCGGTTATCCGCCAACGTCTCGAACTCGCCCATCGCGCGCTTTAAAAGCTCTGGGTACGGCAAAAAGCCGTTGGCCACCAGCACGAGCTCGCCGCGCGGGGTAAGGTGCTCGCGGGCCTTTTCGATCAGCCGGGCGCTCGGCCCGTAACTGATATCGCGCTCCTGGTGAAACGGCGGGTTGCTGACGATCAGATCAAAACGCTCGCTGTCGATGGCCGAGTAGACGTCGCTTTCGAGCACCCGCGCCGAGAGCGTATTGGCCGCAAGCGTCCGCTCGGTCGCCTGAACCGCGAAGGCGCTGACGTCGACGGCTGTCACCTCACAGCCGCGCTTGGCAAGCCAAGCGGTGATGATGCCGTCGCCGCAGCCCATGTCGAGTACGCGCAGCGGCGTTTTGAACCCGCGCGCATCGAGGACTTCGAGCAGCAGCGTGGTACCCTCATCCACCTTGCCGTGGCCGAACACGCCTGGGTGGCTAGCAAGCGTCAGCTCACCGGCAGCGAAGGTCGTCCAGGCGGCGTCCGGATCATTGAGCATCTTGGTGCGCGTGGAGTAAAGCGAGCAGCGCCGGGCGTTATCGAGCTTGTCCCACGTCAAGCCACGCTCATCGAGCCACTTGGGCACGCGCTTGATGCCGCCCTGATGCTCGCCGACGATATCGACGGCGGTGCCTTCGGGCAGCACCTGGCAGAGCCAGTCGAGCCACCAAAGTCCGAGCTGATGCGCCTTGGGCCAGAACAGCGCCACCTGGCCGTCGAGTTCGATATTTGGCGCGAACGGGCTAAACGCCGCCTTTTGGTGGGCCTGCCAGACATCGCGCAGGGCGACGCTGTCGCTGACCATGCTGGCGCTTTGCTGAACGAGCCACTCGTCGCTCCCTGGGGCGACCGGGCACAGCGCAGTTTGATCGCCGTAGTAGCGCTGTAGAAGCTGGCAAGCGGGAAGTTGGGCACTCATGAATCGGCCTCGGGTTGGGTCAATGTCTTGGTCACTGTCTTGATCACTGATTAGGTCAATGGTTTGGTCAACGTGTAGAGCAAATAGCGCCCCAGCCGCCAGTGCGGCTCGGCGCGGCAGTACGCTTTTTCAAGCGCCAAAAGCGTGGCCTGCTCCGCCTCGTTGACCGGGGGCTTGCGCAGGTAGTCCTGAAAGATGCGGATACCCGCCGCCTGTGAGAGCGAAAGGCCGTTCTCTTCGGCCCAGGCACTGATTTGTTCGTGCGTCACCGGCGAGATCGGCGTCAGCCGCTGGCGCTTACCTTTGCCTTCGAGCCGGTCGCTGAGCGCCTTTTCCAGGTTCCCCTTCACGGCGTTGGAAAAGCGCAGCGCGTCGCGGTTGAACACCATGAGACTCAGTTGGCCGCCGGGGGCCAGCAGCCCGGCCAGCGTTTTGATCGCGACTTGCGGCTCGCCCAGCCACTCGAGCACCGCGTGGCAAGTGATTAAAGGCCAGGGGCCGGGCGCCTCGAGCGCCAGCGCCTGAAGCGGGGCCTGAAGGTACTGGATGGCGCCGTCAAAAATCGCGTCGCGCTCGGCGTGCCAGCGCCGGGCGTAGTCGAGCATGTCGCCTGAAGGCTCGGCCAGCGTTACCCGGTGGCCGCGCTCGGCGAACCAGGCCGCCTGCTGGCCAAGGCCGCCGCCAACGTCAAGCACCGGCTGGGCCTCGAGGGTCAGCATGTCCGGCAGCAGGTGATCGAGCATTTTCAGGCGCAGCTCGCCGCGCGGGGCGTGATAGAGCGCGCGGGAGAACTTCTCGGTCATGCCGTCGAAGTAGCGATCGCCCGCCCCGGTCAATTCATAATGTGAGTGCATAGTCCAAGTACATAGTTTGACTGCATAAATTCCGACGAGCCGATTCAAAGCGGTGTAGTTTACGCTTGCTGCGCTGAAAACGCCTGGCATGGCAGGTGGCGCTGCCAGTTTTCGCACTCTTCGAGGTCATGAGCGAGCTGCAAAAGCGCCCTGTCATCACCAAAGCGGCCAACGATTTGCACGCCGATGGGCAGGCCCCCGGCATCGCGATGAAGCGGCAGCGACATGGCGGGCTGGCCGGTCAAATTCGCCAGTTGAGTAAACGGCGTGCGCGCGAGCGCTTCGGTCGCCAAATGCGTAAGCGCCCCGGCCCGCAGCGCCAGTCGGGAGAGCCCGGGTACTGCCAGCAGCGTCAAAAGCCGCTCTCTGGCAGCGGAAGGATAAAGCTCGCCCAGGCGCGGCGCGCTTGACGCCGTCACCGGCATCACCAGCGCGTCAAAACGCTGGTGAAATGCGCTCATTTGCTCTGCCGCCACGAACCACTCGCGCCGTCCAAGCTCGTACTCTCTGGCCGAGAGTTTGGCGCCAAGGCGGCCGATGGCCCGGGTGGCCGGCTCGATATCGAGCCGGCCAAGCGCTACTCCGGTTTCCCGGCTTACCCACTCCAGATCCGCGGCGACCTGGCCGAGATAAAGCGTCAGGTAGCTGCTGGCCAAACGGGCGCCGTCGACCGGCGGGTCGCACCAGCTCACCTCGTGGCCCATATCGGCCAGCGTTTTCGCGGCGTGTTCGACGGCCTTTCGCGTTTCTGGATCGAGCCGTGTGCCGAGGCTTTGGCTTAATGGGTCGCCAAAGGAGACCGCGATGCGCCGCCGCGGGCTGGGTGATGACAGCGCGGCCAGGTAGCCGGTTTCTCGAGCCACCGGGTAAGGGCCGCAGGGGCCTGAGCCGTTGATGTGCTCCAACAGCGCGGCGCTGTCGCGCACGCTTTTGGTGATGGCGTGCTCGACCACCGCGCCCTGCCACACCTCGGCCTGAGCGGGTGGAAGCGGCGTGCGCCCGCGGGTCGGCTTGAAGCCAAACAGACCGCAGTAGCTTGCCGGAATGCGGATCGAGCCACCGCCGTCGGCGGCCAGCGCCAGAGACACCAGGCCGCCGGCCACCGCCGCGGCGGCGCCGCCACTTGAGCCACCCGGCGAATAGCCGGCGCGCCAAGGGTTGTGCGGGTGGGGAAACGCTTTCGGCTCGGTAATGGCCATTAAGCCAAACTCCGGCGTGGCGGTTTGACCCAACACCACGAGCCCCGCCTGCCGCGCCCGTGTAATGAGCGGCGAATCCTCAAGGGGGCGCCACCCGGCAAGCGAAGCGCTTCCCGCCGCCAGCGGCTCACCGGCGATCGCCATCAACAGATCCTTGCCAAGAGTGGGCACGCCCGCAAAACAAGTGTTTTGATCCACGGCGCGGCTTTCGCGACGCGCCTGCTCGAAGCGGGTACGCACCACCGCGCGCAGCGCCGGGTTGCGCTGCTCGATCGCCTCGATGGCCACCTCGCAAAGCTCTTCACGGCTGACCTCACCGCGACGAACGAGCTCGGAAAGCCCCGTGGCGTCGAAACCCTGGTACTCCTCTACCCTCACCGAACGCCTCCCGGACCGGCCCGTTCACTTAAAAAGGCTACTCTACCACCATTGGCGATATTGCCCAGGGTGGGCGAACGCGATAACGTTAGCGCCATTAATGGGAACGTTCCCACACCCCTTTAACGGCCTTACGAATGACGATTCCCCGCGCTACGCTCATTGAAGTCGCCCGAGCGGCGAATACCTCGAAAACCAGCGTTTCGCGCTTTTTCGGGCCGGAGCGCGACAAGTTATCCCCAACGCTCAAAGCGCGTATCGACACCGCCGCGAGGGCGCTTGGCTATCAGCCCAACCTGATGGCACGCGGGTTGAAAGGCGGCGGCACCCGGCTTTTGGGCATGCTGGTGGCCGACATTCGAAATCCGTTTTCCGTCGCCGCCGTGCACGGCGTCGAGCAGGCCGCACGCACTCGGGGCTACTCGCTCATCGTCTGCAATACCGGAAATGACCCGGCCCAGGAGCAGCGCCACCTGGCGCTTTTGAGCGCCTACCAGGTGGAAGGTTTGGTGGTCAACGCCGTGGGCGCCCCTAACCAGGTGCTCGACTCGCTCACTCAAACCGGCGTGCCGGTAGTGCTGCTGGACCGAGAAATTCCCAGCGTCAGCAGCGCCGTGGTCGGGCTGGACAACGCGCTTGCCATCGATACCGCCCTGGATCATTTGGTCGCGCGGGGCTACCGCCAGGTACTCTACGTCACCAACGACCCGGCCACCGCTAGCGCCCGCCGGGAGCGCCTGGAGCGTTTCATCGACCAAAGTGCCAAGCGACAACTGACTGCGCACGTCCAGTCGAGTCTCGATCCTGCACGCCTTTATCCGGCGTTGAAGGCGCTCAAGACGCCGCCAGCGCCCACCGCGGTGCTCTGCGCCAACGGCACCGCGACGCTTAGCGCGGTGCAGGGCTTTCAGGCGCTGGGGCTCACCCTGGGTGCCGTGGGCCTGATGGGGATCGACGAGCTCGACTGGTGCGCCCTGGTCGGCCCGGGGATCACGACCCTGGCGCAGCCGTTTGACGCCATCGGCGAGGCGGCGATCGCGCGCCTGCTCGACCCGCTTGGCACACGCATTACCGATCGCCACGCGCCGCATCTGCTAGCGCGAGGCAGTACGATCCATCCCGATTTCCCCCTTATCTGACCCTTTGGAGAATCTCCCATGTCGACCCAATCCTCTGCGCTCTGTGTTCTCACCTTTGGCGAGGCCATGGGCATGCTCGTGGCCGACTCAACCGGGCCGCTGGCTACCATCGAGCACTTCCACCGCCGGCTGGCCGGCGCCGACAACAACGTCGCCATCGGCCTTTCGCGGCTCGGCTTTCAGGTCAGCTGGTTAAGCCGGATCGGCCGCGACAGCTTCGGCGAGTTCGTGCGCCAGACGCTGACCGCCGAGGGCATCGATGATCGCTATATCGTCACCGACCCGGAGCACCCCACCGGGTTGATGTTCAAGGAGCGCGCCGAGCACGGCGGCGACCCGCGGGTGGAGTATTTCCGCCGGGGGAGCGCGGCGAGCCATCTAAGCACCGTCGACGCCGACGCGGTGGATTTCGCGAGTCTCGACCATCTACACGTGACCGGCATTACCCCGGCGCTCTCGGATAGCGCCCTCGCGCTCACCCGCCGACTGATGGAGCGCGCCCGCGCCAACGGCGCCACCATCTCGTTCGACCCGAACCTGCGCCCGACGCTTTGGCAAAGCGAGGAGCAGATGCGTGATACGCTCAACGAGTTGGCGGGCCTGGCCGACTGGATACTGCCAGGCCTGGCCGAAGGCGAGCGCCTGACTGGCGAAAAGACGCCGGAGGCCATCACGGATTTCTACCTCGAGCGCGGCGCCAGCGCGGTCGTCATCAAGCTCGGGCCGCAGGGCAGCTACTATCGTGGCCGCCTGGGCGGGACGCTGGAAAGTTTGGACGTGCCCGGTCAGCCGGTAGCCCACGTGGTCGACACGGTCGGCGCAGGGGACGGCTTCGCCGTGGGTTTGATCAGCGCGCTGCTTGAGGGGTTATCGCCGGCACGGGCGCTGGCGCGCGGCAACCTGGTCGGCGCCCAAGCGGTGCAGGTCGTCGGCGACATGGAGGGGCTGCCCTCTCGCGAACGACTGCAAGCGCTCGAGGGTGACGTTTAAAAAATCGTTTACGAAAACGGTTTATAAAATCAATAGTCAGATAACGCGTACAGCCAAGCGACAGGAGAAAGCATGAAAAAACGCATCATTGTTCAGGGACGACTCAACGACGATCAGCTGGCAGAACTTAGTGAGCATTTCGAGCTGCTCGAGCCGCTTGGCTCTTTCGATCTGTCGGATGCCGGGGTACGTGAGACCCTTTCACAGGTTCATGGCATCATCGGTGCGAGCCTGCCGGTCACCCCTGAGTTTCTAGACGCCGCACCCAATCTCGAGGTCATCGCCACGGTGTCGGTGGGCTACGACACCGTTCCCGTCGACGAGCTGACCCGTCGCGGCATCCTCTTGTGCAACACGCCGGACGTGCTGACCGAAACCACCGCGGATACCGGCTTCGCGCTGATCATGGCGACCGCGCGGCGCATGGTGGAGCTGGCGACCTGGGTCAAGGCCGGTGCCTGGGAAGCCGGCGTGGGTACCGAGCTTTACGGCAGCGATGTGCACGGCAAAACGCTCGGCCTGGTGGGCTTTGGGCGTATTGGCCAGGCCGTGGCTCGGCGTGGGGCGCTCGGCTTCAACATGAAGGTGCTCTACTCCAATGCTTCGCCCAAGCCCGAAGTCGAACGTGAGCTCGGCGCCGAGCGCCGCGAGCTCGATCAGCTTCTGAGCGAAGCCGACTTCGTCTGTCTCACCGTGCCGCTGACCGAAGAGACCGAGAAGCTGATTGGCGCTAATGAGCTCGAGAAGATGAAGTCGTCGGCCATTCTGGTCAACATCGCTCGCGGCAAGGTGGTCGATGAAGGCGCACTGATCGATGCGCTGGAGCGCGGAGTCATTAAAGGCGCCGGGCTCGATGTATTCGAGAACGAGCCGCTTGGCGATACCTCGCCGCTGCCCGGCATGGCCAACGTCGTTGCCCTGCCCCACATCGGCTCGGCTACCCATGAGACGCGCACCGCCATGGCTCAGCGCGCCGTGGACAATATGCGCCTGGCGCTGACCGGCGAGCGCCCGCTAAGCCCGGTCAACGACGAGGTGCTGAAATGAGTGATGCGGGCCTGTGCCTGCTGTTCGACTCCGACGGCACGCTGGTGGATAGCGAGATTCTGCTGGCCGAGGTCATGGGCGAGCTGCTGCCCGAGTTCGGCTTGCCCTTCTCGGCAAACCAGTACATGGAGGAGTTTCGCGGCGTGCGCTTTCAAACCATCGTCAACGAGCTGGAGGCGCGCTTCACGCCGTTGACACCGGACCGGTTCGAGACGCTCGAAGCTGACATGCGTTCGCGCATGGAAGCGCGCATGCGCGCCGAGCTTGCGCCCGTGGCCGGCATGCCGGCCGCCCTCGATTTGCTTGCAAGCTACCCCAAGGCGGTGGTTTCCAACGGGCCGGAGCGCAAGATCCGCTGCGCGCTGGAGAGTACCGGCCTCGAACACCATTTCGCGGGCCGGCTTTTCAGCGCCTATACCCTCAACGTCTGGAAGCCGGACCCGGAGCTTTACCGCCAGGCGGCTACGGCCATGGGGTTCGCCCCACAGCACTGCATCGTGATCGACGACGCGGCGGTGGGCGTTGAGGCGGGGCTGGCCGCCGGCATGCGGGTGATTCATCTCAACCACTTTCCTGATGAGGAGCGCACCCCAAAAGGCGCGGTCGAGATTCGCCATGCAAGCGAACTTGCCGACGCCGTTCACCGGCTGCGCGAGGACATCGCGGTTTAGCACGCCCTGTTTCAAGAGCGCGCCGACAAAAAAGCCCCGCCGTAGCGAGCTCCGGCGGGGCTTTTTCGATGGCGTTCAAGGGCCTAACGCAGTAAAGGCCTATCTCGCCGTGAGGGCTTTCACCGCCACCTCCATGCCCCGAAGCTCGGCCAGGCCCCTCAGCCGCCCGTAGAGCGGGTAGCCCGGCGCTGTTTGGCGCTGCTGATCGTCGAGCATGTGGTGGCCGTGGTCTGGTCGGATCGGAAGGCGCGCCCCGCCTTCAACGTCGCGGCGGCGCTCCTCCTCGACCAGTGCCTGGACGACGCCGACCATGTCGACGTCGCCAGCCAGATGCGGCGCTTCATGAAACGAGCGCGGATCAGTCTCGCGCCTTGTCGAGCGCAGGTGAGCAAAATGAATATGTGGCGCGAAGTGGCGCGCCATGGCGACCAGATCGTTGTCCTCGCGCACCCCGTAAGAGCCGGTGCAGAAGGTGAGGCCGTTGGCCGGGCTCGGCGCGGAGTCGATCACCCACTGGGCATCGTCACGAGTCGAAACCACCCGCGGCAGGCCCAGAAGCGGTCGGGGCGGGTCGTCCGGGTGGATCGCCATGCGAATGCCGACCTCCTCGGCAACCGGAATCACCGCGCGCAGGAAATAGGCCAGGTGCTCGCGCAGCGCCTCGGCATCGATGTTCGCGTAGCCGTTTAGCGCTTCGCGAAACTGCGCCAGGGTGTAGTGCTCCTCGGCGCCAGGCAGCCCGGCGATCAGCGTGTCGACGAGCTTCGCGCGCACGGCCTCATCCAGGGTCTCGAGGTAGCGCTTGGCATCCCGCTGGTCGGCCTCGGAGTACTCCTCGAGCGCGCCGGGGCGCTCGAGCAGGTACAGATCGAACGCGGCGAAGGCGGTCTGATCGAAACGCAGCGCCCGGGCGCCATCGTTCAGGCGGTAGGTCAGATCGGTGCGCGTCCAGTCGAGAATCGGCATGAAGTTGTAGCAAACGATGTCGATCCCGCAGGCGGCCAGATTTCTGAGCGTCTGGCAGTAGGTGTCGATCAGCGCGTCACGCTCGGGTAGCCCCTTCTTGACCGCCTCGGGCACCGGCACGCTTTCGACCACCGACCAACTGAGCCCCGCCGCCTCGATCATCGCCTTGCGCTCGCGAATCGCCTCCACCGACCAGACCTGGTCGTTGGGCACGTCGTGAAGCGCGGTGACGATGCCGGTCGCGCCGGTCTGGCGAATCTCATCGAGTTGAATCGGGTCCTTGGGCCCGAACCAGCGCCAGGTATGTTCCATGAAATCTCCTTTTAGCAAACGCCCTGAGCGGCAAGCTCGGCAATGGCCGGCTCGACGCCGCGCTCGGTTAGCGTGAGATAAGCATCAAGCACCTGCTGCTTGAAGCGCTCGCTGCGCGCCAGGGCCTGGGACATGACCGCCTCAAAACCGAAGAAGGCGTCAACCAGTGCGCGAGGGTCGCCGCCGTGACGCTGATGAAGCGCTTCGAGCTGTTCGGCCATAGGATCGTCGACGCGAAACGCGCGACCGGCCAGCGTACTGCCTTCGGTGTAGCGAATCCAGCCGGCCAGGCCCAGCGCGACGCAGGCGGTGTCGCGCCCGCAAGCCAAATTGGCCTCGGCGACCTGCAGCCAGCGCTGGGGCAGCTTCTGGCTGCCGTCCATGGCGATCTGCTGAAGCTTGTGGCGCAGGCTGTCGTTGGCAAAGCGCGCCAGTAACGAATCTGCATAGGCGTCCAGGTCGATCTCTTTGGGCATATCCAGCGTCGGCGCGGCTTCCTGGCGCATGTAGGCGCTCAGAAGCGCCTTGTAGACCGGGTTCGAGACGGCGTCGAACACGGTATCGATATCGGCCAGCGACCCCAGATAGGCGAGCAGCGAGTGGCTGCCGTTGAGCATACGAAGCTTCATGGTCTCGAACGGCGCCACATCGGCGACCATGGTCACGCCCTCCTCTTCCCAGGCCGGGCGGCCCTCGGGGAAGTGATCCTCGACGACCCACTGGGAGAAGGCCTCGCACACCACGGCATTGGCGTCATCGACCCCAAGTGTCTGGAGCGCGGCGAAATCCTGCTCGGTCATTGCTGGCACGATGCGATCGACCATGCTGCAGGGAAACGCGACGCGCTCGAGAATCCAGTCGGCCAGCGCGGCGTCGTGAACGCGAGCAAACTGCGCCACCGCCTGACGGGTGCGCTCGCCGTTATCCGGCATGTTGTCGCAGCAGAGCACGGTGAACGGCGCCTGCCCTGCGTTCCGGCGCCGTTTGAGCGCCTCGACCAGAATGCCCGGCGCGGTACGCGGCGCTTGCGGCGCGGCGATATCCGCCTGAATCATCGGGTCATCGCGCAAAAGCTCGCCGCTGGCCGGGTTCAAAAAGTAGCCTTTTTCGGTGACGGTGAGCGTGACGATACGCGTTTTTACATCCGAAAGGCGTGCCAGCAGCGCCTCCAGGTCGCGCCCCCACTGCCCGTCCGGGCTCTGGCCGGTGAACAGCGTCTCCTCGATGGCGCCTACTTCGCGAACCGTCACGTTGTCGCTATCGCGGTACTCGGCCACGTGGTAGCGAAAGCCCGCCTCGGCCAGAGAATCGACCAGCGAGGCGCCGCGGCGCAGGTTCGCCGAACTCACGCCCCACTGACCGTCGCCGGTACGGCCCCGGTAGCGTTCGAGATACACCGCCTGGTGAGCGCGGTGAAACGCGCCCAGGCCCAGGTGGACGATGCCGATGCGGCCTTTTTGAGTAGCGGCGTCGATGCGTTGCGTCGTCACGGTTAGTTACTCCCCATCAACAAATTCGGCAGCCAAAGCGAAATGGCCGGTACGTAGGTGACCAGCAGCAGCACCGCCAGGTTGCAGAGCAGAAACGGGACGATGGCGCGGGCGACCGAGAGCATCGGCAGCTTACCGATCCCGGCGACCACGAACAGACACACCCCGACCGGCGGCGTGGTCAGGCCGATCATCAGGTTGAGTACCGCGATGACGGCGAAGTGCACCGGGTCAACGCCAACGCCGGTCGCCACGCCCACCAGCGCGGGAAACAGAATGATCAGCGCGGCGATGGTTTCCATAAACGCGCCGACGAACAGCAGAATCAGGTTGAGGATCAGAAGCACGATCAGCGGGTTTTCGCTGATCGACAGGATCAGCGTGGCGATCATCTGCGGAATCTGCTCGCTGGTCAGAATCCAGCCGAACAGGTTGGCAAGACCAACCATCAGAAGAAGCGACGACGAGGTCAGCACGGTGTCGACCAGAATGCCCGGCAGCTTGCGCCAAGTCAGCCCCTTATAGACGTACATGCCCACCGCCAGCGCGTAGACGCAGGCGACGATCGACGCTTCGGTCGGCGTGAAGAAGCCGCCGATGATGCCGTAGAGAATGATCACGGTCATCAGCAGCGCCCAAAACGCGGTTTTGGCCTCGCGCAGCAGCTGCAAAAACGGCACGCGCTGCTCTTTTGGATAGCCGCGGCGAACGGCGAGGATGTACACCGTGACCATCATTGCCACACCCATCAAAAGCCCAGGCACGGCGCCGGCCAGGAACATGCGGCCCACCGAGATACCGCTAAGCGACCCTGCGATGATCATCGGCACGCTGGGCGGAATGATCGGCCCGACCGTGGAAGACGCCGCGGTGACGGCGGCGGCGAAGGGTTTGTCGTAGCCCGAGCGCGCCATGCCGGGAATCATCACCGAACCGATGCTCGCCGAATCCGCTACCGCGGTACCGGAGATACCGCCAAAGATCATCGACCCGCCAACGTTGGCAAGTCCCAACCCGCCGCGAATGTGGCCCAGCAGCGCGTTGGAAAAGCGCACGATGTGCTCGGTGATGTTGCCCACGTTCATGAGATTGCCGGCCAGTACGAAGCCGGGAATGCATAGCAGCACGAAGGTATCGATACCCGCGAACATGCGCTGGGGCACGATGGTCAGCGAAATCCCCTCCATCAGCAGATAGGACATCGATGAGATGCCGAGTGCGAAGGCAATGGGCATGCCCACCACCAACAGCACCAGAAACACACTAAATAAAATGATGACTTCCATGCTCAGGACTCCTGTTCACGCACGGCGGGGCGACACATCGCCAACACCCCCTCGAGGGCACCCAGGGCGCTGTAAACCAGCAACAGCGCGTAGGTGACGACCGTCGAGAAGAAGATATACAGCATGGGCAGCTTGAGCGTCGGCGAGGTTTGCCAGGTGCCGTTCTGGGCGTACTGCCAGGCATAGGGCAGCACCATGAACGCGAACGCGCCGATCCCCAAACAGATCAGCGCCTGAAACAGTGCGCGCAGGCGCGGGCTCAGCATGTGATGGAACAGCTCCACGCTGATGTTGCGGTTCTGGCGCAGCACGACGCCAGCAGACAGCGACACCATGTAAATGAAGAGATAGCGCGAAAGCTCTTCGGTCCAGGAGATGGAGATCGGCAGAAACAGCCGCGAACAGATTTGCAGCAGGACGGTGCCGGCAATAGCGACCAGTGCCAGCACGGCGAGGGTCAAAAAGCAGGTATCGACCCAGCCGATCAGCCGACCCACCGGCCCCTGAAGTTTGGGTACCGTCGACATCGAATCCAGACTCTGTAGCGCTTCGTGCTCGAGCGCGTGTTGATCCGAGCTCATAAACGTATCCTCGAGGGGCTAGCCGCTCTAGAAGTTGAAACTCTTGCAATTCGGTTGTTGCAATTAGCTATCTTGCGATTCAGACGATTGCAGTTCTTGAGATGGCCTATACAAAAGTGGGCTGGCCTTGCGACCAGCCCACCTTGGTTGCCTACCGGCGTTACAGGTCCTGAATGGCCTCGAAGAGCTCACGCTGCTCCGGCGTCAGGGCCTCGAGCACCGCCGGGCGGGCCTGCTCGGCAAAGGCGTCGACGTCAGCCTCGATGAACTCCATACCGCGCTCGGAAAGCGCCTGCTCCAGACGCTCCTGGTCTTCGACGAACAGGTCGGCCTCGAAACTCTGCATGGTCTGCGCGGCGTCGCGTACGACGGTTTGCAGCTCATCCGGCATGCTTTCGAGCTGATTGCGGCCGATCACCACGTAGATCCAGCTACGCACGTGGCCGGTCATGTTCACGTAGTCCTGAACTTCGTTGAAGCTCGCGCTTTCGATCAGGCTCAGCGGATTCTCCTGACCTTCCAGCGTGTTTTGCTGAAGCGCGGTGAACACTTCGCTGAACGCCATCGGGGTCGGGCGGGCGCCGAGCGCCTGCCAGACATCGACGAACAGCGGCACGTTAGGCACGCGCAGACGCAGGCCGTCCAAGTCTTCCGGCGTGCGAATCGGGCGGTTGGAGGTCAGCTCACGCGGGCCGCGCTCGAACCAGGCCAGCGGCACCAGGTTGGTACGCTCGATGATCTGCTCTTCGATCTCGCTGCCGATTTCGCCATCGACTGCCGCGTGCAAATGCTCGGAGTCGCGGAAGGCGTAGGGCACCGCCATCATGGCCGCCTTCGGCGCCCAGTTCTGCAGGCTTTCGCCGGTGATGGTCATATCCGCAGTGCCGAGCTGGATGCTGTTGATCACATCCATTTCGTTACCCAACTGCTCGCTCGGGTAAAGGCGAACCTCGATCTGACCGTCGGAGTTGGCTTCCACCTCCTCCTTGAACTTCTCGGCGGCCTTGTGCCAGATGTTCTGCTCGTTGGCCAGATGGCCAAAGCGCAGCGTATAGTCCGCCGCCAGCGCCGACTGCGCGCTGAAAAGCATTGTGCCGATAACCGCGCTGGTGAGTAATTTCTTGATCATTTTCGTCACTCCTGCACTTTTGCGTTGTTGGTTGTTAATCGCGCGTGGGGTTGTTGAGTTAGCGTGATGGGTGCTCATATCCCTCAAGCGCCGATCTGAATCAGCACCTTGCGGGCTTCTTCCGGGCGATGGTCGAGCATCTCGATGGCGTCGGGCATTTCATCGAGCGGCAGCCGGTGGCTGACCAGCGCCAGCGGGTCCAGCTTACCGCTTGCCATGAGCTCGAGCACCTCCGGAAACTTGCGGTTGTTGAGCCGCGAGCCGACCAGGGTCAGCTCCTTTTTGATCACTTCGAGCTGCACTAGATCGCTTGGCTGAACGCTAAAGCCCAAAAGCCCGATGCGGCCAGCGGGCGACGCCAGGCGCAGCATTTGCGGCAAAAGCGCCGGCACGCAGGCGGCATCGGCGATCAACGGCACGCCCTCGCCTTTGGTCAGCGCCGTGATTTCCTGCTCGACGTCCTGGGTGCGGCTGTTGAAAACGTGGGTGGCGCCAAGGCTCTTGGCTGCCTCCAGTCGCTCGTCGATCACATCAGTAACGATGATCTCTTCGAGCCCCAGGGCTTTGGCCATCTGCAGGATGGTCATGCCGATCACGCCGGCGCCCAGAATCAGCAGGCGATCGCCCGGGTGCGGCTGCATACGATCCAGCACGTTGGCGGCGATGGTGTAGGGCTCGACCAGCGCGGCGGCGTCGAGGCCAATGTGCTCGGGAAGCTTATGCACGTTCGCGGCCGGCACGGCGACGAACTCCTCGAAGCCACCGTGACGGTGTACGCCGATCACTTCCAGCGCGCTGCACACGTTGGGGCGGCCAATGCGACACGGATAACATTCGCCGCAGCTGATGACCGGATCGACGCAGACGCGCTCGCCGGCACTCACGCCGTCGACGCCTTCGCCAACGGCTTCGATCACGCCGGCGAACTCGTGGCCGGTGATGCGCGGAAAGCGCACGAAGGCGTTGTCGCCGTGGATGATGTGCATGTCGGAGCCGCAGATGCCGGCGAACGCCACGCGCACCAGCACTTCACCAGCGCCGGGTGTCGGCGCGTCGATATCGGCGACGCGGTAGTCGTGGGGCGCGCTTACCTGAAATGCTTTCATGGGTAAAAAACTCCTTACCAGTGCCAGAGAGTGCCGTCTTCCAACCGGTTGACCGGCAGGCTCGCACGCTTGTAGGGGTACTGCTTGGCCAGTTCCTCGTCGATATCGACGCCGTGCCCCGGGTTCTCGCCGACGAGGAAGTGCCCATCCTCGAAGCGGTAATCGTGCGGGAACACCTCGTTGGTGGCGCTGGTGTGCGGCATGTACTCCTGAATACCGAAATTGGGCACCCAGGTATCGAAATGGATGGCCGCGCCCATGCAGACCGGCGAAAGATCCGTCGGTCCGTGGAAACCGGTGCGCACGTGGTAGAGACCGGCCAAATCCGCCAGACGGCGCACGTGGGTGATGCCGCCGGCGTGGGTGAGCGTGGCGCGAATGTAGTCGATCCACTGATTCTCGATCAGCGCCTTGGCGTCGAACAGGCTGTTGAACACCTCACCGACCGCCAGCGGCGTGGTGGTGTGCTGGCGAATCAGCCCGAAGCCTTCCTGGTTTTCCGCCGGCACGCAGTCCTCCAGCCAGAAAAGGTTATAGGGCTCCACCGCCTTGCCAAGGCGCGCGGCTTCGATGGGCGTCAGGCGGTGATGAACATCGTGCAGTACGTGCAGGTCGTCGCCAAAGCGCTCGCGCACGGCGGCGAAGAGTTTCGGTACGTGGTTCAGATATTTGGAGGTGCTCCAGACGTGCTCGGCGGGCAGGTCCGCATCCGCCGGCTCGTAGGGCTCGCCCTCTTTTTTGGCAACGCCGTAGATGCTGGCGATGCCCGGCACGCCAGCCTGAACGCGCACCGCCTTGTAGCCCTGCTCGACGTGGCGGGCAACCTCCTCTAGGCAAGCGTCGATGTCGCGGCCGGTGGCGTGGCCGTAAACCATCACCCGCTCGCGGCTCTTGCCCCCCAGCAGCTGGTAAAGCGGCATGTTGGCGAGTTTCGCCTTGATGTCCCAAAGCGCCATGTCCACCGCGGCGATCGCGCTCATGGTGACCGGCCCGCGCCGCCAGTAGGCGCCGCGATACAGATAGTGCCAGATATCCTCGATACGCTGCGGGTCACGGCCGATCAGCGCGGGAATGACGTGCTCGTCCAGATACGCGACCACGGCCATTTCGCGCCCGTTGAGGGTGGCGTCGCCGATGCCGTAGGTGCCCTCGTCGGTGACGATCTTCAGGGTAACGAAGTTACGCCCCGGGGAGGTAACGATGGTATAGGCGTGTTCGATCTTCATGGAGCTGCCTCTTCAATGAGGGATTGCGTTTCCTGAGCATCAAACATCTCGGGAAAGCGATGAACCAGGTCGGGTAGAGAAACGAGTATTTCGCGCAGGTGGCGCCGCATGGCCTGCTCGGCAAGCGTGACGTCGCGCTCTTCGATGGCGGATACGATATCAACGTGCTGGTCGACCAGCCGTGCGATGGGCGTGGTGTCGGGCACGCTCAGATAGCGCACGCGGTCGAGCTGTACGCGCACTTCCTCGATCACCTTCCAGGCCGCGTGCTGGCCGACGGCCAGCGACAGCGTTTTATGAAAGCGCTCGTCGAGCTGGTAAAAAAGCGTGGCGTCGTGGGGCTGAATGCAGCGGCGCTGACGCGCGATCAGCTCGTTGAGCTCGTCGATCACGGAGGCTGCAAGCCCCTTGGCGCTTGCCTGGCGAACCACGGCGACCTCGACGGCTTCGCGAACGAAGCGAGCCTCGAGCACCGCGCGTTGGGAAATCTTGACGACGAACGTGCCGCGCTGCGGGCGAACCTCGACGAGCCCTGACTCTGACAGACGAATGAAGGCCTCGCGTACTGGCTGGCGGCTCACCGAGAAGGCATCCGCCACTTCCTTTTCGGACAGCGCTTTACCCGGCGCCAGCACCATCTGAATGATGGACTGCCTGAGCACCTGGTAAAGGCGTTGACGTACAGACTCGGTTTCCGAAGTCTCCTGCCAAAGCGTTTGTAGCGTAAGATTGATGTCGCCCATGGATACCGCCTGAAAGAGGGTCTCGACCCAAAACCAATGGCGCTAGTATGGTAGTATGGCGAAACAAACAAAAGCCCCCGGACCCTATACTTTGGTTTAAGGTAAGCACACATGAAACGCCCGCGTTACACCGGCAGGAACTACAAAAAAGCGCTGAATATCGAGGATTTGGAGCGGATTGCGAAGCGTCGACTACCCAATTTCGTTTTCGAGTACGTTTACGGCGGAAGCGACGATGAGCATACGCTCAGACACAACCGCTCGGTATTCGACCAGTACCTGTTTGAACCCAAAACGATGACGAACGTCGGCCCGCGAAAGCTCGATACTACCCTTTTCGGGCACACTCATACCATGCCGCTGGCCATTGGCCCGACCGGGTTCAACGGTATGCTCACCCGCGACGGCGATTTAAAACTCGCCCGGGCGGCGCGAGACGCCGGCATTCCCTTCGTGCTTAGCAGCGTTTCCACCACCCGCCTTGAAGAGATCGCTGCCATCGAAGGGCTCACGGCGTGGATGCAGATCTACTTCTACCGCGACCGCGAGTTCGTCAAATCTATGATCCGGCGCTGCGCGGATGCCGGCTTCGACGCCATCGTGGTGACCACCGACAGCGCCATCTACGGCAACCGCGAGTGGGACGTGCGCAATTTCCGCCGGCCGATGAAACCCTCGCTTCCCAACCTGCTGCATCTGCTCACCAAACCCGGCTGGATGAGCGATGTCCTTTGGCCCGACGGCCTGCCCACGTTCAAGAACCTGGACGATCTGCTGCCGCCGGACAAACGCAACGCCCAGGGCGCCTCGCAGATCATCGGCCCGCAGCTCGACCCGACGCTCAACTGGGATGATATCGCTTGGCTTCGCGAGCTCTGGCCCGGCAAGCTCATGCTCAAGGGCATTCTCTCGCCGGATGAGGCCGAAGAAGCCGCTGAGCGCGGCGTGGACGCCCTTGTGCTTTCCAATCACGGCGGCCGCCAGCTCAACCACTCACTTTCGCCCATGGATACGCTGGCCGAGGTGAAGGCACGCGTGGGTGATCGCTGCCAGCTGTTCGTCGACAGCGGCTTTCGTCGCGGCACCGATATTATCAAGGCCCGCGCGCTCGGCGCCGACGCCGTTTGGCTTGGCCGAGCCACGCTGTATGGGCTGGCCTCCGGCGGTCAAGCGGGCGTGACACACGCTCTGGGGCTGCTCAAAAAGGAGATGGAATCGACGCTCGGGCTTCTCGGCCACACGCGCCTGGACGCGCTCGATGCCACGTGCCTGCGACAGCGTCACTTTTAATACCCACCCCGCCACCCGGTGCGCTGATCGCAAGAGTGCTGGCGCCCTTCGTTGAGGTCTGACAATTCCCCAATAAGCGGCTTTGAAGCCGCTCTTTTTTACGCCTGAACCTGCGCACCCTCTCAATTGCAGCCTCTGTTCTCAATGCCCACTTCACTGTTTCGAATTGCTAAAAGCCCTGTCGTTACGAGCTTTTGGGTGACTTTCAATCGCCCAAAAACTCATTAATTCGACTTACCCTCTTACCGTTCGAAACAAAGTCTTTCAACAAGGCAACTGACGCATCGAGCTTCAAAAAATTAATCTTCCGCCTCTAAACGCCGATTAAACGGGTATTCAAGGGCGTTCGTTAGTTATTTTCTATCCACCCATCGACTCGAAAACGTCTAATTAAAAAGAATTAGACATTGATATAGCCATCCGGTCGTGGACGAACACCTTGCCTGTTTCCACTCACTCAAGGTGTCGATACGTGAAGATCAAAAAGCTCGGCCTCTCCCACTGGATTTTATCCGGCGCCTGCGCGCTCACCCTCCTCACTGCCGGCAGCGCCGCCAGCGCAGAAGACTTTCTACAGAACAGCCGCGCGGAGAATCGCTGCGAGCTGACCGACCAGCAGCAGGAAATGCTGCGGCTGGTCAACGAAGCGCGAAGCCAGGCACGTCAGTGCGGTACCGAGTACTACCCCCCGGCCGCCTCGCTAAGCTGGAGCTGCCAGTTGGAAGTCGCCGCCGAAGGCCACGCCAAAACCATGGCCGAGTACGAATACTTCAGCCACACAGGCCTTGACGGCTCGAAGATTCAAAACCGCGCCGAAGCGACCGGCTACCGTTGGCGCGCGCTTGGCGAGAATATCGCCGCCGGCCAGCCTACCTCTTCGAGCGTGGTGATTGCCTGGCTCGAAAGCCCCAGCCACTGTCGCAACATCATGCTCGATGCATTTACCGAAATGGGCATGGCCAAGGTCGACAACACCCAGTCGCGCTATCTCACCTACTGGGCTCAGGCCTTTGGCAGCGCGCGCTGAGGCCAGCAGGCGCGTAATGGATCACTCGGTCGGCGTGAGCGCGCCGTAATGTACGGCGCTAATGGCGTTTTTAGGCGAGCCGTCGACCAGCCTGGTACTGTAGGTCAAATACACGAAGGTTTGAGCCTCGGCGTCGTGCATGCGTACGACGCGCATGTTTTTGAACAACGCCGAACGGCGCTGGGAAAAGACGACCTCCTGCTCGTCGACCTCATCCGGGTCGAAGGTTATCTCACCAACCTGGCGACACGCCACGCTCGCTTCACTGGCTTCTTCAGCCAAGCCTACCGCGCCGGAAATTCCGCCAATCTTGGAATAAGAGAGATAGCAGGCGATGCCCTGCACATCCGGGTCGTCGAAGCGCTCCACCTCGATGGTGTTGTTCGGCCCCAGCATACGAAACTCGGTGCGCACGCTGCCTATATGCGCATCCTGAGCCAGAACTGCCAGCGGCGATAGCGAGACAGCGATAGCAAGCGCGTTCAAAGTTAGGCGGATCTTGGTCATGGTAGCGAGCCTTTAACGAGTGACACAGGGTGATGAGAGGTCTTTGAAGAGAATCGATCTAGCATCCCATTGTTATGCGCTCGACCGCGTATAACAATGGCGGCGTCTATTATCCCGAGGAATACACGTCGCCATGATGCGTCGACTATCAACGCTTTTCGTTGTCTGTACCATGATTGCTCTGCCCGCTCACGCGGCGTGCCAGCGCGAGCCACAGCCAATCGAGCTATCCGCCCAGCCTCTCGGTAGAGCGCTCGAGCAGTTGGCCGTGCAAACGGGGTGTACGGTCGTGGGTGAATACAAGGGCAATCGCGCGCGCTTTTCTCGGCTGCACGCCTCGTCGGTTAGCGGCACTTACCGCCCCGAAGAAGCGCTCTGGGCGCTTTTGCAGGGCACGGGCTGGGAGGGCTATACCACCGACCAAGGGCTCGAGGTTTCAAAACGCCAGCAGCGCTGGGTGCTCGAACAAACGTCTGATCTGCGTGCGCGCATCGAGGAACACCCAGCGCTTTCACCGGACACGCGCCACGCCTACCTCGAGGAGCTCGACGCCGTCGAGCAAAGCGCGCAAGAGCTTGCTTTCGAACAGGGGTTCATCAGCGCCGCCGAGCAGGCAAGCTACCGCCGCAGCCTCTCAGCGATTCGTGGCGTTTTATAGTACCTAATGGTTAATCTCCACGCCCACGCGGCTGAAAAAGCCGCGTTTTTAATCAGCGTTTCAAACAGTATGCATAAATCAGCGCCGCGTGCCGGCGGAGGTTGGTAGCGCTTGGTCCGGGCTCAAGCATGAGCCATGAAAGATGAAAGGAGATCGAACGCCTTGAGCGTAGGTACTTTTATAGTGCGAGACCGCTTCATAAAAGTCTATTAATGCACACAAAACGTCGCATTTCGTCAACTCATCATCGTTCATCGCCCCATACTGTTGGCCTATTCGACAAAGCCAGCAAAGGAGCAAACGATGAACCAGAACGTCATACTCACCTGCGCGGTCACCGGCGCCGGCGACACGCCGGGGAAAAATCCCAACGTGCCGGTCACTCCCAAACAGATAGCCGATGACTGTATCGCCGCAGCCAAGGCCGGGGCGAGCATCGCCCATATTCACGTGCGCGACCCGGATACCGGTGGCGTAAGCCACGAGCTTGCGCATTTTCGCGAGGTGATGACTCGGGTGCGCGAGGCCGACGTGGATATCGTAATGAATATCACCGCCGGCGGCGGCGGCGACTGGATTCCCGATGCCGCTGATCCCACTCGCGGCGGGCCCGGCACCGACATTCAAACGCCGGCCGAGCGCCACGCGCCGGTGGGCGAGCTGCTGCCTGAGCTTTGCACGTTGGACTGCGGCAGCCTTAACTTCGGCGATATGGTCTACGTCAACCCCGCCGACTGGTTGCGCGAACACGCCCGCCTGGTGCAAGCCGCCGGTGTGAAACCAGAACTCGAGTGCTTCGATCTGGGCCACGTTTGGTTTGCTCGCCAGCTCCAGCAAGAAGGGTTGATCGATGGCGACCCGCTCTTCCAGCTCTGCCTGGGCATCCCCTGGGGCGCTGAGGCAGATACGGAAACCATGCTGGCCATGCGTAACAAGCTGCCGGACAACGCCCAGTGGGCGGCCTTCGGGATCGGCCGCGCCCAGATGCCGATGGTGGCGCAGTCGGCGCTGCTCGGCGGGCACGCCCGGGTGGGGCTCGAGGACAACCTCTATTTGAAAAAAGGCGTCATGGCGAGCAACGCTGGGCTGGTCGAGAAAGCCACCGCCCTGCTCGACAATCTTGGCGCTCGCGTCATGAGCCCGGCCCAAACGCGCACTGCGCTTTCACTCAATGCCCCGCACGTGAGCCAAGCTAAAGGAGGCACTCAATGAGCCATCGTCTCAGCGTCATCGGCACCGGCGTGATCGGCAACGGCTGGATCGCCCGGGCGCTGGCCCAAGGGTTCGACGTCGTCGCTTTCGATCCGGCCCCCGGGGCCGCCGAGCGTACCCGGGCTTTCGTCGACAACGCCTGGTCATCGCTTGCGCAGATGGGCCTCGCCCAAGGTGCGAGCGCCGACCGAGTGCGCTTCGCCGACACCCTGGAAGAAGCGATCGAAGGGGCGGATCTGATTCAGGAAAACGTGCCCGAGCGTTTGGCGCTCAAGCGCGACGTGCTCGCCCGGCTCGACCAGGCCGCCGATGAAACGGTTCTGATCGGCTCGTCGACCTCCGGCTTCAAGCCCAGCGAGCTGCAGGCCGAATGCACCCGCGCGCCGGGGCGCGTGATCGTCGCTCACCCGTTCAACCCAGTGTATTTACTGCCATTGGTCGAGCTTGTGGGCGGCAGCGCCACCACGAGCGAGCATCTCGACACCGGCCAAGCGCTCTATCAAACGCTAGCCATGCGCCCATTGGTGGTGCGCAAGGAGATCGAGGGGCACCTGGCCGACCGCCTGATGGAGGCGCTCTGGCGCGAGGCGCTTCACCTGGTCAACGACGGCGTGGCCACCACCGAGGAGATCGATGCCGCCGTGGTATACGGCTGTGGGCTACGCTGGTCGCTGATGGGGACGTTTCTCACCTTTCACTTGGCTGGCGGGGAATCGGGCATGCGCCACATGCTCGAGCAGTTCGGCCCGGCGCTGAAGCTTCCCTGGACAAAACTCGAAGCGCCGGAGCTAACCGATGAGCTGATAGAGCGCGTAGTCGAAGGCTGCGAGCATCAGGCCGCCGGGCGCAGCGTCGAAGCGCTGGACCGCCGCCGGGACGACTTTCTGGTCGAGCTGTTGGGTCTGGTACAAAAATATTGGCCCGAGGCCGAAGGCCTCGAAGGACGCATCTGATGCAGATATTCTCATCGCGCGTGGTCCCGGAATGGGTTGACTACAACGGCCACATGAACGACGCCGAGTACGCTCGGGTCTTCTCTCTCGCCGTCGATGAACTAATGGTGCATATCGGTCTGGACGCCGCGGGCCGGTTGCGCCATGGCTACACCCTCTACACACTGGAAACGCACCTTAGCTATCGCAAGGAGGCCCACGAAGGCCAGCCGTTGAGCGTCAACGTGTTACTGCTGAACCGCGACGCCAAGCGCCTTCACGTTTATTTCGAAATGCACTCTCACGAAGGCAACCTACTGGCTGCCAGCGAACAGATGCTGATGGGGATGGACAGCCTGAGCTCGCGCCCGGCGCCTTTTCCCGGGTCCGTGGAGGAAGCCTTGGGTCGACTTCCGAGGTGCGCGCCAGACGCCTGGCCTTCGCTGGCCGGGCGCAAGATCGGCCTCGGCTAACGTGGAGATCGCAACCTTCATTCGACACTTCGAGGCGGGGCTTAGAGCGCTGTCGTCACAACCGATGCCCGAGGCGCGCCGCAGCTATGAGGCGCTGTGCCAGCAATTCACGCCGCCAATCCCAAAAAGCATGCGGATCGAGGCGAGCACGCTTGCCGGCGTAGGCGTGACGCATTTCGTCCCCGCCCGCCGGGTACCGGGGCCGATAGTGTTTCTGCACGGCGGAAGTTTCACACTGGGCTCGAGCCGAAGCCATCGCGGCGTAGCCGCCAGTTTGGCCCAACGGCTAGCGCGTGAAGTGATCAGCGTGGACTACCCGCTCGCCCCGGAGGCCAACGTTGAGACGATGACCCAGCGCTGTTTGCTGGTTGTCGGGGCGGCCCACCCGGCGGCGCTGGTGGGCGACAGCGCCGGCGCGCGCTTGGCGATGGACCTGGCAACACGGCTGAATGGTGAATGGCCGCTTGGCTTGATCTACCCGCCGGTGAACGGCTTGAGTGAAGAGACGCTCGGCCCGGATGCGCCGTTGCTGAGTCGTCAGGACGTGCTTTCGCTAGGACTGCTGTATCCGGCGCTTCTTTCCCCTGCGCCAACGCCGCTGCCGGCCCGTGCGATCGAAGTATTGGCAGTAGAGAACGACCCGCTCACAGGCCCGCTCGAGCGCGACATTGAGCGGTGGCGCCAGCAAGGGGCTGCAATCGGCTATCGTTGCGCGCCAACGATGGTCCACGGCGCGCTTCATGCGCACGCCCTGCTCCCCAACATGCAAAGCGCTTGGCAGGATTTCTGCCAGGCGCTCGAGCAGCGGCTGCTCTTACGTCATTCGTAGGCGGCGCGAACGGCGTCGATGGCGGACGTGCCATCTTTAGCCTCGACGCCATCGAGCCAAACGCCGACCGTATCCAGATGGGCGGCAATCCACTCCGAGGCTACCTCGTCCGCCGGGCGATCGTCGAAACTATAGCCGTGCACCCACTCGTTTTGATCCTCGATGTCCACCGTGAACTGGGAAAAAAAGCGGTGAAGCGCCGGGTCCTCATCGGCAAGGGTGGCCGGCACGATCGTCCATACGGTGCTTTCGATCTGCGCGATTCCCGTGTCATCTGCATCAGCCAGATAGGCCAGATCGAAACTCACGTTCATCCAGTGCGGCTCCCAGCCGACGAACGTGACCCACTCCTCGTCATCCATTTTCTGTTCGGCCTGGGCCAGCATCGCCGAGGTCGAGCTTTCGCGCAGGCGCCAGTCGCCCAGGCCCGCCAAGTCGTTATCGATTGCGTTGAGCACCGCGTTATTGATCCCGGTGCCGGCTTCGATGCCCTGAATCTCGCCGTCGAAACGATCGCGATAGCGCTCCAGATCCGCCACGGAGGTCACGCCTGCCTCATAAACGTAGCGCGGCACGACGAGCCCCGAGTTGGCGCCTTCGATGTTGGAAACGAGCTTCTCGACCTTGCCCTGCTCGACCAACGGTTCGACCATATCGATCTGGACCGGATACCAGCCGCCCAGATAGACGTCAAGATCGCCGCGCGTCAGCCCTTCGAGAATCACGCTGACCGCGAGTTCTCGCTGACGGGTTTCATAGCCCATCGCTTCGATGAGCAGGGCGGCGACCTCGGATTTGACCGTTACCCCCGGCCAGGGCGGGACCCCGAAGCGTACCTCGTCGAGCGCGGCGAGCGCTGGTACGGAGGATATCAGACCGCCTAAACTCAAAGCGCCGACCGTGATGGCCTTGGGTAAAGCGTTTGAAAGAGAAAAAAGGGTAGGTAAAGCGGTACGATTGCCGGTCATACGCGTCTCCTGATTGAGGGTGAACCCTCGAGTATGACGCAACCCCGCGCTTTTAATCGACACCAAGCGACATATAACCGACACCAAGCGACGTTACTAGCTAAGGGTGCCCACGTCGGCGCCCTTCGATGGGTGAATAGCCGAACCGGGCGCGAAACGCGCGCGCAAAGCTCGAACTCGACCCGAACCCGCAGGCAACACCAATGGCCAGCACGCCCATGTCGGTGTCGATTAACAGCCGTTCGGCCCGATCCAGGCGAAGATTTAGATACCACTGACGTGGGGTAGCACCGAGCTGTCGCTCGAACAGCCGCTGTAGCTGACGCGTCGAAATATCGCTGCGCTTGGCGATCTCGATCAGCGGTAGCGGCTCCTCGAGATGGCGCTCCATCAGCGCGACGGCGTCGATCAGACGGCGGTTGTAGCTACCCAGACGCCTAGCCAGCGACATGCGCTGCTGGTCGTGATGGCTTCGCAGCCGCTCGTGAATGAGCTGCTCCGAGACCGCTACCGCCAAGCTCGCCCCGTGGCGCCTAGCGATCATTTCCAGCGACATGTCCATGGACGCCGCGCCGCCCGCGCAGAAAAAACGCCGCTCGCCGAGCTCAAAAAGTTCATCAGAGGTTTCGATCCAGGGAAAGCGTTCGCGAAAAACCGGCAAACTCTCCCAGTGAAGCGTCACGCGCTCCCCTTTGATCAACCCCGCCTCGGCCAGCAGGAAACCACCGGTATCCAGCCCGCCCAGCGCGCAGCCCGCCGCGTCCAGACGGTGGAGCCAGCCCGTCAGCGCCCGGTCGAGATTCCGGTCCGGCTCGAAGCCACTGCATAGCGCAAGCGATGAAAGCTCAAGCGTGCCGATGGGCGCATCGACCAGCAGCGTCATGTCGTTGCTGGCGGTGACAGGCTGACCATCCTGACTGAGTAGATGCCACTCGAACAGCGCCTCCCCACTAATGCGGTTGGCGATTCGCAGCGGCTCCACCGCCGAAAAGAACGCCATCATCGAAAAACGCGGAAACAATAGAAAGCCGATACGCTCGGGTAGCGGCCCGGAGTAATGAAGGCGCACTGGGGCTCCCTGAAGTGTGATGTAGTGAGGTGTTACAGCAAATAGCTGGATGATCACAGCGAAGAGACGCGAGCAAAACGCCGGCCCTCGCCTCTCGATCAAGGCCCCACCCTTTTTGCGTCGGTGCTAGTAAAGCCGCGCCTTGATCAGCGGTTTCAAAAGATAGCTCAAAACCGAGCGCTTGCCGGTATCATTGACCATCGCCACCTCCGTCGCGACCGGGGCGGTGGTGTCCACGGTGACAGTGCCAAGCGTCGAGGCCGCACTAGCCCGACCGCTGGCATCACTTTGGCGCCCCAGCACCAGCCCCGCGGGGTAGACGCCTTCGGGCAGCGTAAAGGTGTCGTCACTGCTCGGCAACCAGCTCGCGCCGCCGTTCAGGCTGTACTGCCAAGTGTCGCCTTCAAAGAGCCCGAGCACCTTTACCGGCCGTTTCTGGTAATACCGTCCACCACGCAAGTATCGGCGACCAGGGCCTGCGTCGGCACCTTGGGCGCGTCAGTAGGGGAAGGTTCAAGCGTTAAGTCCACCGTGATCGGCCCCAGACTCGCAGCCGGGCACGGGGTGCCGGTCGTGCTTAGCTGGCGCATCTGTATCTGACCTTCGGTGTAGCCCCCTATCCCAGCACGAAGGATTCGCCACCGCCGGGCTGCCAGCTAGCACCGCCATCGAAGCTAACTTCCCAGCGCGCGTTGGGCGCGAGATTACTCACCAAAACGGTGTCATCGACGACAACGCCTTCAATGCTCGGGGTTTCGACGAGTGTGAGCGTGGGGGTGGAAGGAATCGCCGTATCCACAACCACCCCATCCAGCGCCGCTGAATCCCCCACGTTGCCTGCCCTACCGGATACTGCGGGGCGAAGGACACCTCGCCACCGGAGAGCACCGTTTCATCGATCGGCAGAAACTGATCTTCCTCGCCGGTAAGGTAGAGCCTGCTTGACACATCTTCGGCAATGCTCGAATAAAAATCGGCAATGCGCAGGGTTTCTCCATTGGTCAACTCGATGATGAAATCGTTGCCGCTTCGCACCATGGAAGCAACGTCTTACGGTGCCACCTCCAAAAGCACGTGGCTGGGCTCGGACAACACCACATCGTTCGCAAACTCGAACGCTTGCGAAACTTGCACACTGTCATCTAATGGAGAAATTTTTGCCAAAAAAGAGCATTAAACCAACCTTTTATTTTCTCAAACACTACTGCTTGTAGAAGATAGCCACGAATCCATGTAGTGCTTAACCACCGGCCGGGATGCAGCAAACAAGCCTGCCTTGTATACAAAACTTGGTATTTAAACGCGTTTAGTCACGCAGTACTGCTGTTCTACTTATTAGAAAAAAATTAATTAGCGGAATAGCTAGTTATTTAAGCCAAATAAAATAATACTTTTAACCGCACCACCATGACGCTAATAAAGGTGATTTATAGCGTCAAATTAAAAGCCAAATAGAGAGAAATTTATGTTTAAAAAGCTTTCTAAATATATCTTAAGCTAACTTTAAGTATATGAATGTAACCTTGATAACATATTTTAAGAGGACGATTCCGCACGGCTCTTCTACACTCATGAGGAGCGAAGCGTGACACGGCCTTCGCTGTATCGAGAGCCATTCATAAGGAGTATGAAGCGATGTCGAGCCCCGAGCACAAGCAAAAAATCTGGTCAATGATCAAGGATATCAAGGTGGGTATGCTGGTCACCATCGATCACGATATGCCGCGCGCACGGCCTATGCACCTGGTACAGGAAGAGTACGATGGCACGCTCTGGTTCTTCACGCGCCGCAGTGCCGAAAAGGTTTTTGAGGCGGAAAAAGACCACGACGTCTGCTTGAGCTTTTCCGATCAGGAGCACGGCACCTACGTATCATTGTCAGGTACGGCCACTCTGTCAGATGACCGCGACCTGATGGCGAAGTACTGGAGCCCCTTCATCGCGGCATGGTTCCCGGAAGGCAAGGATGACCCGGACGTAGCGCTACTCCAAATCAAGATTCACATGGGCGAGCACTGGAAGGCCAACGAAAGCAAGGTGTATCAGCTTTACGAAATCGCCAAGGCCAACATCAAAAAGGATGAAACGCCGGACATGGGCGAGAACGAGAAGTTCGGCCACTAACGTCACCGCATGCAAAAACGCCAGCGAACGCTGGCGTTTTCGTTTTAAAGGCCGTCATAAACCGGGAGCATAGCGATCAATAAGGGGTCAATTCTTCGTCACGGTAATAGCGATTTACCTCCACTACCCGCCCTTCCATTAAATGACAGTACTGACGCGAGCCCGCCCCTTCCTGACGCGTAATCACTTCGCCGCCTTCACGCTCGCAAAAATTGACAGCGATTTGTTGCGCCTGCAGATCATTGCCATCACCGAGCGATGAACACCCTGAAAGGGCCATAAGGAATATGGCGAAAAGACTAAATCGCACCATTGCCTAACTCCTGTTTATTGAATTAAACCCTAGCCCTGGACATTTATTAATTCTTTACATTAATCATTTGCACACTCAATCAGCGTAAATGATTGATGAAGTAGAGCAAGGCCGATAACAAACGGACTATCTGGTCGGCATTAGATCCAGTTGGATGACGCGGGCTCTCCGTGGTATCGCTTGGTGAACAGCGAGAGCGTCGGCTGATTGACATGGGTATAAGGCAAACATCAGAAAGAGATGCAAATAATATTAATGGCGTCCCTGGCAGGAGTCGAACCTGCGACCTGCCGCTTAGGAGGCGGCTGCTCTATCCTACTGAGCTACAGGGACGTGGGCGGGTAAAGCGGCGCGTAGTATAGCGCGCCGGGGGAGTGAGGCCAACCGGCCCGCTTAAATCCAGCCCAATAGACGCAGTGCGAAGATGCCCAGTGTAATGGTCAGGCTCGCCATGATGGTCGTGAGCGCGATGATGTTCGCGGCAAGCGTCACATTGCCGCCCATGGCCTTGGCCATAACGAAGCTAGCAGCCGCGGTAGGGCTTGCAAAGAATAGAAATAGAAGACCCAGCTGCTCATTTGAAAACCCGCACAGCCAGGCCGCGACCGTCGATATCGCAGGCAGCGCGATCATTTTCATTACGCTGGAGCTCAGCGCAACGGCGCGGCCGTCGCGCAGGCTGGCCGCCGATAGCGTGGCGCCGATGCAGATCAGTGCCAGCGGCAGCGTCAGCGAAGCGAAGTAGTTGCCCGACGTCATGACCCAGCGGGGAAGCTCGACCGACAGCGCCGCAAACGGTATGGCCAGCAGCACGGCGATAATCAAGGGATTGGTGGCAATTTTTTTGAGCAGGCTGGGCCAGCGCGTGGTTTTGCCGGGCTGATAGGCCGAGAGCACCCATACTGACAGCACGTTATAGAGCACGATAACCAGCCCCAGCAACAGACTGCCCGCCGAGAGACCATAGTTACCGTACATGCCGGCGGCCAACGCCAGCCCTACCACCCCGCCGTTGCCGCGAAATGCCCCTTGCACATAGATGCCTCGCTCTTTATAGGGCACGCGGTAGCGCGCCCACAGCCAGCTGGCGAAAAATTGGGCGAGCGTGGCCAAGGCAAAGAACAGCAGCAACGGTATATCCAGCGCCACGCTCATGTCCGCTTTGATCAAGCTTAAAAAAATCAGCGTGGGGAGCGTGGCGCGAAACACGAGAGTCGACGCGGTGGAAACGAAGGTGCGATCGATCAGCCGGAGGCGTTTCAGCACGATGCCTAAAAACACCATGGCGAAAACCGGCAAGGTTATATCCAGCGTACGCGCAAATAGCTCTATCAGGTTCACGGATTCACTCTCATCAAGTGGCGCGCCGACGGCATGTTTTTAACGTTGCTCGTCGGGCCATAACATAGAATGGTCAACCGTACGCGCGATCCAACCCGGAAGAGGTCTACTCCCAGTCATCAAAAAAGCGTTATGGGATCGAACTCGCATGGGTTGCTCACAACCACATCGTTACGACCACGGTTCTTGGCTTCATAACTGGCGGCGTCGGCGCGGTTCAGGACGTCATCGATCGAGTCGTCGTCATCGTTGAAGCGAGTGACGCCCATGCTAAGCGTTACGTTATACACCTTACCGGCATGGGTGACCGATACTTCGCTAACCGCTTGGCGAAGCGACTCGGCGATGCGTTGTGCCTGCACGATCGTACAACTTGGTAGCAGTACGCCAAACTCGTCGCCACCCTGGCGCGCTACGTGATCACTGCGGCGAACCTCCCAGGCAATGACCTGTGCAACCCGACGAAGCATCTCGTCACCCAAGGCATGGCCGCCCTCATCGTTAATCGGCTTGAAGTGATCGAGATCGAACAACAACAACACAGAGGGCGTGCTGGTTTTTTGGAAATCGGCATAGGCTTCATCCAAGCGGCGCAAAAACCCGCGCCGATTCAGGAGGCCTGTTAGCGGGTCGTGCTCTGCTTCCCAGCGCTGGAGCGCCTCCTGTTGGCGGCGCTCGGTGATGTCCTTGACCACGCCAACCAGCCCCAGCGAGTGGCCGCTTTGCGATAGCATGACCACCCGGGCATGAATATCGAGCCAAAGGGTTTCGCTGTCGTTTTTAATGAATCGCAGCTGACGGATGTAATCCTGGCCGCTTTTAAGGCTATGCTGCCAAAGATCGATGGCGCCCTGATAATCGTCCGGGTGAATCTGTTTGAGCCACTCCTGCATGAGCGTCTCTTTGGGAATGTCCAGCATCGTCAAGAGCGCCGGGTTCATGTAAGTGATCGCGCCGTCGAAGTTGGCCACGAACATGCCTTCCGGGCTCGAGTTGAGCACCGAGTCCAAAAACGCCTCGCGCTCGTGGAGGTTTTTCAACAGCTGCTGGCGTTCGTCTTCGACGCGGTTGAAGGTATTCGCCACTTCCTGCAACTCGTGCATGCTGGTGGCGAGCTCCACATGGGAGCGCTCGGCGCGCCCAACTTCATCGATCTGCGCTTCCAGCCGATTCAGCGGTGACAGAATGCGCGCCAACAACCACCAAAGCAGCGGCATTAGCAAAAGCGCCAGCGCCACCCAGATCCACCATAGCCGATAGATAAAACCGGACAGCGGCGCCTGTGCCTGATCGACCGGCAAATAGAGCCCCACGATCCAGTTAGCGGGCCATACCTGAGAATAGGATTGGTAGGCGCTCTGGCCATTGAGAAGATCACCGAGACCGTCGCCCTCCCAGCCATCCAGCGCCAAATCGAGCCAGGGAAAATCCTCGAGGGAATTCACGGGTGTGTTCACGCGTGCGTTATCCGGGTGGTAGAGAATGTGTCCTGAGGCGGTAAAAATGGCCGAAAAACCGTTTTCTCCCAAGCGAATTTTGGCCAGCCGATTAAAAAGCCCGCCGGCATCGAGGCGTACAACGCCGCCCACCGTACCGCGAAAGTTACCGGCACTGTCCAGGCGCGGCACGCTGACCAATATCACCGGCGTATTGGTAGCCCGCCCCACGAAGGGCTCGCTGACGTAGGGGCTTCGCGTCCCCTGAAGCATCCTAAAATATTCCTGGTCGCGTGTTTCAAGACCTACCCGGCCGATCACGCTTGGCCAATCAGCGATGATCGTTCCGGCTTCATTACTGATCACGATACCTTCGAACCAGGAGAGCAGCGAGTCGTTTTTGGCCAACTCGTACTGAACCCAAGCGGGATCGTCAGCGGCACCAATGGCACTGCTGAACCGCTGCAGCGCATCGATGCGGTTCTCGACCTGCTGGGTCAGTTCATCGGCGAGAATATTGGCCTCGTAGCGCAAGTGGGTAACGTTGGACGCCTGAAGCATGTTCTTACCCACTTGCCAGGCAAGTCCCAACATGACGGCCGCCAGCACTAGCAGGGTGATGGAAAGCCCCATCAGCAGCCGGCCTTTTAGCGAGCGAAAGAGGGTCATTCTTGTTCGTAACGGGGCTGGCAGCACCGGGAATTCCTGCTCATTGATGAGTTTGACCGCCCTCTGATATAGGCGCTCGCGATAAAACGATGTGGCAAGGCGCATGGCAAGCGTTCGTTGGCCCAGCCAACTTTTCAACTGTCAAATAGATCCCATTGGTGAGATACCATGATAAACGTGCCGCAACTACCACATACCTTCTACTTTTATACTTACTCACGAGTGGTATATACCTTAATCGCTTATATGAGGAAGGTCACTAACCAAGCCATTGTTCATAAGATTCGTCCATCATTGTCATACACTCTCTGGCTTTCAAAGGGCCAAATTGCGTAACATTACACATTAACCAGCGCTTTTCATATTTAACTCATGGCATTTCATGGCAAAAAAAACAGCAGGATACACCTCATCAGGGATAGCCAACATCACCTCCCTTCATACGTTTTTGCCTGAATTCGATAAGTCCGTACGCCTTCGCCCTTTTATGCCCTTGCCAAACGCTGTAATGGGCTGGGGGCTCAAGCCTACCAGCCAAAAAGCCCGGCGCTTGGCAAGACGCCATGCCCTGCCCTACCTGTCGCTCGAGGATGGCTTTCTGCGTTCGCTCGGTCTTGGCGCGCACGGGTATCAGCCCCATAGCCTGGTCGTGGATTACAGCGGTATCTATTACGACGCTTCGCGTCCAAGCGATCTCGAAAACGCCTTGAACCATACCATTTTCGATGAAAGCGAACGGACCCTGGCCAAGCACTGCATGGCCCTGCTAAAGCGCGAGCGACTATCGAAATACAACCATGCCCCGGATACGCCTTTGGAAAGCGAACCAAAGGCCAATGTGCTGGTGGTGGATCAAACCAAGGGCGACGCCTCGATCAACTACGGCGGCGCGACGGCGGAAAGCTTTAATGAGATGCTTGAACGCGCGCTCGAAGAACATCCTCACAGCACGCTCTGGGTCAAGATTCATCCGGATGTCATCGCGGGTATCAAAGAAGGCCACCTGACACGCGCCATCGACCACCCGCGCTGTCGTGTGATCAGTGAGAACCTCAATCCTTGGGCGCTTTTTGATCGAGTACACACGGTTTACGTAGTGACGAGTCAATTGGGGTTCGAAGCGCTCATGGCCGGCAAAAAGGTGCACTGTTTCGGTTTACCCTTCTATGCTGGCTGGGGTTTGACGCAGGATCGGCTTACGTGCACGCGGCGACGCGTCAAGCGTCAACTGGATGAGGTATTCGCTGCGGCCTATCTGCGTTATTGCCGTTACGCCAACCCTTACACTGGCGAGCCCAGTACGCTGGTGGCCACGATCGCCCTGATCGCCGATCAGAAGCGCCAAAAGGAACGGCTGCAAGGCCAGTGGCAGGCTTGCGGCTTCTCACTCTGGAAGCGCGGTTTCGTCGCCGATTTTCTGGGCCCGGGTGCTGAAGTCGATTTTCAAAAAACACTTCCCAATGCCGCACATCCGACGGCGAATCGAGGCGCGACACACCTGCTGGTATGGTCGAGTCGTATCGATGAGGCGTTCAAACAGCGTCACCGCGCGCACCTCGATCGGCTATGGCGTATGGAGGACGGGTTCATACGCTCAGTAGGGCTCGGCGTCGATCTGACACGGCCACTGTCGCTGGTGATCGACCGCCAGGGCATTTACTACGATCCAGGCCAGCCAAGCGATCTGGAAACGCTTTTAAACGAAAGCGTATTCACCGATGCCGAGCTCGAGCGCGCCGCTACGCTCCGGGCACGGCTGGTCGCGCTCAAACTCTCGAAATATAATGTACCGGGAACCACCTCGCTCGAGCTCCCCGAGGGAGCGCACGCCATTTTAGTGCCCGGCCAAGTTGAGAGCGACGCCTCGATCGCCACGGGCTCGCCGCAGGTATCGACCAACAGCGCGCTGCTAAAAGCGGCGCGCGCCGCCTGCCCCAATGCGTTCATCATTTACAAGGCGCATCCGGATGTCCTCACCGGCGCTCGGGTAGGCAAACTCGATAAAGAAGCATCAAGCCTGTATGATCTCGACGCCAGTCAGCTGGACATTTCAGCTTTACTGGAATGTGTCGATGCGGTTCATACCATGAGTTCGCTGACCGGCTTTGAGGCTTTGTTGCGTGGCTGTCAGGTAACGACCTACGGGCTGCCTTTCTATGCAGGCTGGGGGTTGACCAATGACGCCATGCGCTGTCCCAGACGCAAACGGCGACTCGCTTTGAACGAGCTGGTCGCTGGTACGCTGATACGCTACCCCGTTTACGTCGATCCTCACACTCGTCAGCTCTGCAACGCCGAAACCGCAGTCACACTCATAGAGCAGGCGCGCAGGAAATCGACTGCACTTGGTATCAAGCAGCGACTCTATCGTTATTACCGTCATTTCTGGGTTGGAAGCCACTGAGTCCATGCAAAAGCGCGCGTTCTTATTTTTACAAGGCGTCTGTTCGCCCTTTTATCAGCGCTTGGCAAAAAAGCTTATCGATGACGGGCACCGTGTCGTCAAGGTGCACTTCAACGCCGGGGACATCGCCTACTGGCAAGGCACACTCGGCAAAAGCCATGTATTTCGCGGCCCCCTCGCCGAGCTGCCCGACTACCTTCGAACGCTCTGGCAGCGTTACGCCATTACTGACCAGGTACTCTTTGGTGATCGCCGCCCCGTTCACTTACCGGCAATCGAAAATGCGCAGGCAACAGGTATTCGCACCCACGTGTTCGAAGAAGGCTACTTTAGACCTTTTTGGATCACGCTAGAGCGCGAAGGTGTCAACGGTCATTCGCTGCTGCCCAAGGATCCGGCGTGGTTTTTCGAGACCGGCAAAATGCTTCCCGAACTGCCCAAACCGGTGCGCTTCAAATCCTCTTTCAAGCTCCGCGCTCGTCACGATGTGGCCTATCACTTGGCCGGGCTTGCCAATCCTATCGTTGCCCCGCGCTATCGTAACCATGCCGGCATCACCGCGCCCAAGGAGTACGCCGGCTACATCAAGAGGTTCACGTTGCTCAAGCGCTGGAAAAAACTGGACACCAAGCGTGTCAATCGCCTTATAGAGGGCAGCCGACCCTTTTTCTTGCTGCCGCTCCAGCTCAACACCGATGCCCAAATTCGCGATCATTCTCCCTACGCCGACATGGCCGAGGTCATGGATCACGTCATGGGCTCGTTTGCTGAACATGCCCCGAGCGATGCGCTTTTATGCATCAAAAATCACCCGTTGGACATGCTGCTGGTTAGCCATACGCATACCGTTCAACGATTGGCTCGGTTTTACGGTTTACAGGAGCGCATCGTCTATCTCGAATCCGGCGATCTCGAAGCGCTTCTTAGACATGCCGCCGGCACGGTCACGGTGAACAGTACCGTGGGAATCGTGTCTCTTGAAAACGCCTGTCCGACCTTTGCGCTGAGCGACCCAATCTATAATCTTTCGGGTCTCACCTGCGACGGTCTGTTGGATGAGTTCTGGCAGTCGCCACCCCCACCCAACGGCGAGCTGTTCGACCACTTCCGAAAGACAGTGATGCATACCGTTCAGGTCAACGGCGGTTTCTACTGCCAGCCCGGAATCGAGCTCGCGGTGAACAATTCCGCTAATACGCTTACAACCTGTCCGTCGCCGTTGGAGAAGCTGCTTTGAGCGACCCTATGCCATCTAACGCAAAAGATAATGAACACGCTGTTAACGCCACCCGCTGCGTGCTGATTACCGGCGCCACTGGCGCTATCGGTGGTGCGCTGGCAAAACTCTACGCCGCCCCGGGTTGCCACCTCGTGCTTCATGGGCGCCAGGCAACAGAGCTTTCTCTGGTCGCCGACAAGTGCCGGGCATCAGGCGCGCACGTTACCTGCTCAAGCATTGATCTGACCAATGAAAATGCCTTGGGCGAGTGGCTGCAGCACATCTGCGAGCAGCAGGTTCCAGACGTCATGATCGCCTGTGCAGGTAAAAACACCCACCCAACCGGCCCAGGCGAACTCGAAGACTGGGAAGACGTTTGCGCGCTATTGGATATCAACCTGAAAACACCCATCGACATGACACGTCACTTGGTGCCCGCCATGAAAGCGTGCGGCAAGGGACAGTTGGTTCTCATAAGCTCGCTCGCCGGTTGGCACGGGCTGCCCACTACGCCTAGCTATAGCGCCAGTAAAGCGGGCATCAAGGCGTACGGCGAAGCCCTTCGGGGCTTGCTGGCTCCTTACAACGTGGGAGTGACCGTGATCATGCCAGGCTACGTGACCTCGCGCATGTGCAACGCCATGCCCGGCCCGAAGCCTTGGGAGTGGCCGCCAGAGCGCGCCGCTCGCGTGATCAAGCGCGGTATCGACGCCAATCGCGCGAGGGTGAGCTTTCCCTTTCCCCTCAACTTCGGTAGCTGGTGGCTGGCAGTGCTGCCGGCGGGAATCTCGCAGTGGTTGGTCAAGCGTTTGGGGTTCGATCAGTGATCAGCGCTTTGATACACGATGTCGTTCTGGCGCTATGGGCGCCCTTTTTGATGGGATTGGTCGCAAGCTTCGTCATGGAAGCCTGCCTGCGCCCGCGGCCCACCTATTTTCTCAAGCGCTCGCTAGCGTTCAACGGCGTTCATGTGGGTAGCTGGTGTCTGCTCTTCGGCATTTTCAGCCTGGCGCTCCAGCGCCCCTGGTTTGCCGTCGTGCTTGCGCTGTCGCTGACGCTGGTGGTCGTACAGTCCAGCAACACCAAGTCGCGCACGCTCAAGGAACCTTTCATCTGCCATGATTTCGAGTACTTTTGGGATGCGATACGTCATCCGCGCCTCTATGTGCCCTTTTTCGGCATCGGCCTTGCCATTGCCGCAAGCACCGCCGGGGCGCTGGCCATCGCCGCGTTTTGGTATTTCGAGCTCCCGCTTGTCAGCCGTGCGAGCGCGCTGGCGGTACTGACTCCACTGCTAATTCTCACGGTAGCCGGTGCGTTTTTGGTGGTATGGGGATTGAAACAGTGCCCACCTCCCACCTTTGCACCCGAAGCAGACATGCACGCCTTCGGGCTCTTTACCAGCCTATGGCTATACGGCGTCGCGCTATTTCGCTCTCAGCCCCCTACCTCGACGCAGGCGCCGTTCAATCAACGGCCGATAAATCGCCGCGCTCAGCCAGAATGCCCTCACGTAGTGTTAGTGCAGTCTGAATCATTTTTCGATCCCAGGCCTTGGTGCGGCGAGATCCCTCAAGAGGTGCTGAGCCACTTCGACGAAACCCAAGCCCAAGCGTTGCAGCAAGGAGCGCTACGCGTACCGGCTTGGGGCGCCAACACCGTACGCACCGAATGCGCCGTGCTAACGGGCCTGCCCGCTAGCGCCTGGGGGGCACGCCAGTTCAACCCCTACCATACGCTCGCCCGCCAGGGTCTTCCCAGTCTCGCCTCGGCGTTCAAGGCCTGCGGCTATCGCACGATTTGCGTACACCCTTACCATTCCACCTTCTATAAGCGCGACCGAGTATTTCCCAATCTCGGTTTCGAAACCTTCATCGACGTCAGCGACTTCACCACCGAGGACAAGCTCGGTCAGTACACCGGCGACCTGGCCGTTGCACGAAAGGTTGGACGTCTGCTCGAAGATGACGATAATAGGCCGCTATTTATCTTCGTCATGACCATGGAAAATCACGGGCCGCTACACTTGGAAGCGCCCAACGAGCCAAGTGCCGCCAAACTGCTGCCTGCCGCTCGCTGGCCGCTGGCCACTCATTTGCGCGACCTTGCGGTCTACTTGAAGCACTTGAGCGAAGCGGACACGATGATCGAGCAGCTAAAGGCGTCGCTTACTCGCGCCCCACGCGCGGGCCTGTTGGCCTTTTACGGTGACCACGTGCCCATTTTACCCGAGGCCTACGCTCATTTTGGCGACCCTAGGGGTGAAACGCCCTACATGATATGGTCGACCGAGCGAAAGAGCCCTGTACATGGCTCCCCGGTCGATCTAAAGGCGCACGAACTGGGCTCTGCCTTGTTCGAGCGAGCAGTCGGGCGCGGTATGAGTAGCGAATGGAACAAGGCAGCCCCAGAACCGCAGGAGCAAGAATGACTAAACGCGTTGCCATCATTGGCGCCGCCCATCGTTTCCCCGGCACCACCCCTGAAACGTTCTGGCAAAATCTACAGGCCGAAAAAGATCTGGTAACACGCGTGGCACCCGACCGCTGGAGTCAGGAGACTTACTGGCACCCGGATAAACGCCACCCCGGTACCAGCGTGAGCTTCGCGGCGGGAAGCCTTGGCGATATCAGCGGTTTTGATGCGGACTTTTTCGGCATCTCCCCGCGCGAGGCGGCCAATATGGATCCGCAGCAGCGCATGCTGCTCGAACTTGCCTGGGAGGCCATCGAAAGCGCTGGCATCAAAGCCTCGACGCTTCGCGGCAGCGACTGCGGCGTGTTTCTGGGCGTGGCAAGTCTTGACTACTCATACCGCATGGCGGACGACATGGCGGCCATCGATGCCTCCACCGCGACCGGCAATACGTCGAGTATCGCCTCGAACCGGCTCTCCTACGTGTTCGACTTCCACGGTCCAAGCATGTCGTTGGATACCGCTTGCTCCTCCTCCATGGTGGCCTTTCACCAGGCCTGTCAGGCGATCAGAAGCGGCGAAACCAGCATGGCGCTGGCCGGAGGCATCAGCCTGCACCTGCACCCGTACGGGTTCATCATCTTCTCCAAAGCGAGCATGCTCTCGCCCACTGGGCGCTGTCAGGTGTTCGATGAGGCGGGTAATGGCTACGTGCGCTCGGAAGGCGCCGGGCTGTTCTTTTTGAAGGATTACGACCAAGCCCTGGCCGATGGCGACGACATCATGGCCGTGGTGGCGGGCTCGGCGGTGAATACCGATGGCTATAAATCGGGTATTACCGTTCCTAACCCCAGCGCGCAAGTCGCTTTGATGCGCCGCGCCTACGAACAGGCTGCCATATCCCCGGACGACATCGACTACCTCGAGGCGCACGGTACCGGCACCTCGGTGGGTGACCCCATCGAAACCCGTGCCATCGGGGAGGCGCTGGGCCAACGTCGTCGCACGCCGCTTTTGATCGGCTCGGTCAAGAGCAATCTGGGCCATTTGGAAACCGCCTCCGGGGTGGCCGGCCTGGCCAAGGCGCTGTATAGCCTCAAGCACCGCGAAGTGCCCGCTACCATCGGCATTCGCAAGCTCAACCCCAACATCAAGTTCGACGAGTGGAACCTAAGCGTCGTACAGAAGGCTCAGAAACTGAAGCCTGAAGGCCCGCTGGTGATCGGTGTGAACTCCTTTGGCTTTGGCGGCGCCAATGCCCATGTCATCCTGCAAAGCGCACCCGAAAAATCGGCGCGGGCCGCCACGCCAAACGAGGCGAGGCTACCCATTCGTATCAGCGCCAAAAGCGAAGAGGCACTGACGGCGAACGCCGCCTACCTGGCCGAGTACTTGAAGGGCTACGCTGAAAACGGCGAAAGCGATGCTAACGCACCCAGCTTCTACGATATTGCCCATACGCTTTTTCACCACCGCGAGCATCACCGTGCAGGCGCACTGTTCTTTGCCAGCAGCGCGGCCGAGGCTGAGCGCACGCTTCTAACGCTGGCCGAAGGCGCCCCACTGGGAATGGCCAAGCTCGACCGGCTCGAAAGCGCTAAAGGCCCGGTGTTCGTGTTCGACGGCAACGGCTGCCAGTGGGAGCGCATGGGCAAGGATTTGCTGGAGAACGCCACGTTTAGCGCTGCCATCGACGAGGTCGATGCGCTGTTCAAGCCGCTAGGCGGCTTTTCGCTGCGCAATGAGCTCAGCGGTCTTAATCCAGAGATCGACGAAGGCCAAAGCCGCCTGGAGCGCACGGAAATCGCCCAGCCGGCGCTTTTTGCGCTACAGGTCGCGCTGACCGAATGGTTCAAGGCCCATGGCATAACGCCTTCGGCGGTGTTCGGCCATAGCGTAGGCGAAGTCGCCGCAGCCTGGGCGGCCGGCGCCTTGAGCCTGGAAGATGCGGTTAAGGTCATCTACTACCGCAGCTTCTACCAGGGCAAGACCCGTGGGCTTGGCGAGATGAGCGCCGTGGCCATCAGCGCTGAGGAGATCGCCCCTTGGCTCGAGCAGCCCGAATTCGACCGCGTGAGCCTTGCTGGCATCAATAGCCCGAAAGGTATTACGCTGGCCGGCGATACTGAGCAGCTTGACGCCATCGAGCAAAGGCTCACCGATCAGGGTGTCTTCGCTAAACGACTGCCGCTGGATTACGCCTTTCACAGCCCGGCCATGGACAGTATTAGAGCGGGCGTCATCGATGCGCTAAGCGATATCAACCCTCAAGCGACGTCGATTCCGTACTACTCCACAGTGACCGGTGAGCTGTTTGAAGGAACTCGTTTAGACGCCCACTACTGGTGGCTCAATATCCGCGAACCGGTGCTGTTCGAGAGTGCCGCATCGAGCGTGATCGGGCAGGGTTTCAATGTGTTCGTTGAACTCGGCGCGCATCCCATTCTACGCCGCTATTTGAACGAAACGCTTCGCCAATGTGACGCCGAGGGGCTCGTGATGGGCTCGGTCGAGCGCCACAAGCCTGGTAATGAGATGCTCGAGAAGAGTTTGAGCGAGCTTCTCTTGAGCGGCCTGGTACTGGATACGCACACGTTCTTCCCGGTAGAGGGCCAGCGCGTCGCACTGCCTCGCTATGCCTGGCAGCGCACCTCCTACTGGGTACCCGGTACCAGCGATGGCCAAGGGCTGCTATCGCGCTACTATCAGCACCCGCTACTGGGTTATCGGATGGCGCAGCAAGCCAATACCTGGGAGAGCCAGCTCGACATCAAGCGCGAGCCCTGGCTTGCCGACCACGTGGTGGGTGAAGGCGCGGTATTCCCCGGCGCCGGCTTTGTCGAGTTGGCGCTGGCTGCCAGCGCTGCTCAACAGGATTTAAAGCGGCTTGATATCGAAGAGCTCGAAATTCGCGCCCCGCTTTTGCTGGACAGCCCCAACGGACGAACCGCGCGCACGCACCTTGACCCGGAAAGCGGCCACATCAGCATTCACTCTCGCGAAACCACCGGCGAAGGTGAGTGGCAACTCAACGCGGTGGCACGCACCATGCGCGAAAGCCGCGGCTTCATGCTCGAGCGCAAAGCGCCCGCCCGCCCGGAGCGCGATCCGGATTTCGATCTCGACACCCACCTGGCACTTGCGAATGCCATCGGGCTACATTACGGCCCTGCGTTTCAGGCCATCAAGCGCGGCTGGCTCGAGAACGATATGGTGCTTGGAGAGATCGAACTCGACGCGACACTGGATGCCCAGCGCGCGTCGCTCCACCTGCACCCGGGCATTCTGGATAGCGCCTTTCAGATGTTCATCCCGCTGCTTGCTCGTCACCAAGGCTTTGCCGACGGGCTGGCCTTCGTGCCGGTTCGCGTGGGCCGCATTCAGATCGATCTCGAAGCAGGCGCTCCTGCGCTCGCTCGGGCGGTCATGCGAAAGCGAGCGCCCCACTCCTTTACTGCGGATTTCGAACTCTTCGACGCGCAAGGTCGTGCGATCGCCGTGCTAAGCGAAACGCGCTTCAAGGCGATTCGCTTGAATCGCGCCCGACACCATCACCTGAGCTATATCGATGTTGCGCTGACTCCAGCGCCGTTGACGGCCGCCGCCCAGCCGCTACCCGAGCGAGCGCTAATCACGCTGACCGAACTCGGCCAGCGCTATCGCGATGCCACCGGCGAGCGCTACGCAAGCGAAGTCGCCCCGCTGCTGGATAGCTTGAGCGAAGCCTTCGCCGAGCCTGTGCCTTCCGAAGAGAGCCCCGCGCCGGAGGCTATCTGGCAGTTGCTGGTGCAGGACTACCCCGATTACTTTGCCCCGATTCATCTGGTAGGCCGCTTGGGGCTGCATCGCGAAGCGCTTGCCAGCGACCAGCAGAGCGCAGCGGCGCTCGATATCACCGCCGAACAGTTGATGGATCTCAACCGCGTGCTGATTAGCGAAAGCGGCTGGAATACGCTGGCAGGCAGCGTCGAGACGCTGCTCGAGGATGCGCTGAGCCAGCTGCCGGAAGGCCAGCGCCTGACGCTGCTCGAAGCCGGCCCCTGCGCGCCGGCACTGGGGCAGCGCCTGCTCGAAGCGCTGGCACAGCAACCGCACGCAAATGATCGCTATCACTACCGCGCGCTCACCACGACGGACAGCGCCAAACACCGCGCCCTGCAGCTTCAGGAGCGCTTTGCGCTGATCGATGTCGACGCACAGGGCGAAGCGCCCGCGCCCGCTACCCCGGCGCAAAGGGCACAGTTCGCCTTCGTCAGCGTCGATGTCACTAGCGCCGAACGCACCCGCGCACTGATCGATACGCTATCCGCACGCCTGGCACCCGGCGCTCAGCTGCTGCTGGTCGGCGTTAGCCCCAGCCGCTGGCTTGACGATGTGCTTGCAACGCCGGGGCTCAATGCCTCGCCGGTGGAGCCTGAGCAGTTGAGTGGCTGGCTTGCCGAGCAAGGTTTTGAGGTATCGCCGTCGATCGCGCTGGAAGAAGCCGAGGGCGGCGCCTACCTTCTACACGCACGCGTCGCGAGCACATCGCCTGAAGCCGCGCCGCCACGTAGTGCTCGCCACTTCATCGTCAGCGATAGTGAGACCCAAGCGCTCGGTACACGCCTACACGAGGCGCTGTCGATGGTGGGCACCGCATGGCATAGGCAAAGCGATCAGGCCCCGGATCAACTGCTCGAAAGCTTGTTGCACAGTGCGCTATCAAGTGAGCGGGCTGGCGTCACCGAGGCACCCACTCCGATCAACGTTATCGATCTACGCGGGCTCGGCGCCTCAAACACCGCGGCTCAAGCGGCGCGCTGTACTCGCGCACAGCAGTGGTCGCTCGCGCTCGAGGCCAGCGGCCTGGAAAGCCAAGGCTACCCACCGACGCTCTGGCTGATAAGCCACGGATTCGACACGCTGGGTGATGAGGGCTCGTTTGACGCAGCGCTTTGGGGCTTCGGCCGATCACTGGCTAACGAGGCGGTGGGTCACGGCGTCACTCTGGTAGACCTGCCAAGCCCTGTCAGCAAAGCGGCATTGGCCACGCTCGTTGAATCGCTCATGACACCTGACAGCGAAAACGAGCTGGTACTACGTGAAAATGGCGCGCGCTTGGCCACGCGCCTGCGCACGCTCGCCGCACCTCACCCCAAAGCCCACGCTGAAAGCGCACCGCGCCAGGCGATGACGCTGGGCTTCGCCCTGCCGGGCCAACTGCGCCAACTTCAGTGGCGCCCTCGCACGCTTCCCCAGCCAGGCCCGGACGAAGTCGAGGTGCGCGTCAAAGCGACCGGCCTCAACTTCCGCGACGTCATGTACACGCTGGGGCTTTTATCCGATGAAGCGATCGAGAACGGCTTCGCCGGACCCACGCTGGGGTTGGAGTTCTCCGGCGAGGTAGTGGCAGTGGGCGAACGCGTCACGCACCTGGTCCCTGGCCAAGCGGTGGTCGGCTTTGGCCCCGCCAGCTTCAGCGATAAGCTGATCGCAAGCCAGCACGCCGTTGCGCCGCTGCCCGAGGGCGTTGGCTTCGCCGCGGCGGCGACGATCCCCACCACCTTCTTCACCGTGTATTACGCGCTCAAACACCTAGCGCGGCTCGAGCCCGGCGAGAAAGTGCTGATTCACGGAGCCGCCGGCGGCGTGGGGATCGCCGCTCTGCAAATCGCGCAGTGGATGGGTGCACAGATTTACGCCACCGTCGGCTCCGAAGAGAAGCGCGACTTTTTACGCTTGATGAACGTCGAGCATTTGTACGATTCGCGCTCCCTCACCTTCGCCGAAGAGATCCTTAACGATACCCAAGGCGAAGGCGTGGATGTCGTGCTGAATTCGCTGGCTGGCGAGGCCATCAATCAGAATCTTCGCGCGCTGCGCCCCTTCGGACGTTTTCTCGAGCTCGGCAAACGCGACTTCTACGAGAACACCCATATTGGGCTGCGCCCGTTTCGCAACAACCTGAGCTACTTCGGCATCGATTCCGACCAGCTCATGAAGGTTCAACCGGCGCTGACCCAGCGACTGTTCGGCGAGATGATGGCGCTGTTCAACGATGGCACGCTGAGCCCGTTGCCCTTTACCGCGTTCAGCCACAGTCAGGTAATCGATGCCTTCCGCTATATGCAGCAGGCGCGCCAGATCGGCAAGGTAGTGGTCACCTACGACGCCCCTATCGCGGCGCCGAACGCAGACGCGCTTGGCAGCGAGACGCTCACGCTTTCCAGTGATGCCAGTTATCTGGTCACCGGTGGGCTTGGCGGCTTCGGCCTCAAGACCGCCCAGTGGCTGGTGAGCAAGGGCGCACGGCAGCTCGTCCTGCTTGGTCGTAGCGGCGCCGCTTCCGACGAGGCTAAGGCGGCTGTCGAGGCGTTCGAAACGCAAGGCGTCAAGGTACTGGCCGCTGCCTGCGACATCACCGATCGCGCCGCCCTCGAAGCGGTCATCGAGCGCGCAGCAATCGAGCTCGGCCCGCTCAAGGGGATCATTCACGCCGCCACGGTGATCGACGACGGTTTGATTCGTAATCTCGACTTTGATCGTATCCAGAAAGTGCTGGCGCCAAAAATCGACGGCGCCCGCCATTTGGACGCGCTGACCCGCGAAATGCCGCTCGACTTCTTCGTGCTCTACTCGTCGGCCACCACGCTGTTCGGCAACCCCGGTCAGGCCAACTACGTGGCCGCCAACCACTGGCTCGAAGCGTTCGCCGAGCAGCGCCGCCAAAGTGGCCGACCAGCGACGTGCGTTCGCTGGGGCGCAATCGAAGACGTCGGCTTTTTGGCGCGCAACACCCGTACCCGTGATGCGCTTCAGGAGCGCTTGGGCGGCTCGGCGCTGCGCTCCGACGACGCGCTGAAGGTGCTCGAGCAGATGCTGGTCAACCCGGGCCCCAGCCTAGGCGTTCTCGAGCTCGAATGGGGAGCGCTTGCACGCTTTTTGCCCACTGCGGCGGCGCCGCGCTTCGACGAACTGGCGCGCCAAAGTGACGATGACCACAGTGTTGAGGGCGACGATGACATCAGCGCGCTTCTCGCCGAGCTCTCACCGGAAGAGCTTCAGCAAACGGTGACCGAACTCCTGCGCGCCGAGCTTGCCAGCATCCTGCTGATCGACGAAGAGAAGATCGACGTCAACCGTTCGGTATACGACATGGGCTTCGATTCGTTGATGGGCGTGGAGCTGATGACCGCCATTGAAAACCGTTTGGGCGTTCAGGTGCCGGTCATGGTGCTCAGCGAAGCCTCGACGCTTTCGAAACTCGCTGATGTGCTGATCAAAAAGCTCAGCCAGGACGAGGACGTTGAAGAGTCGCCCCAGGATGCGCTAGCCTCTCTGGCCGCTCGTCACGGAGCGAGCGAGCTCGATCAGGCTTCGGCTTCCACTTCCGCCAGCGAGACACCATGACCGCCAAGCGTTCAGATTTGAAACGACAGCTTTTGGAAAAGGCACGCACGCGCCCCAGCGCCCGCACTCAGCGCCCAGCGCCGGCGACAGAAAGGGCGGGGGGTGCAGGTGCCCAACACATTCCCGAGCGTTTCACCCGTTTCGAAGAGCATCCCGGCGCGCAGCAGCTGACCATGATGCGCGACGCCGCCCGGCAGCTCGGCCTGGTGGATCCGTTTTTCAAGGTTCACGAAGGCCTGGCCGGCGCGACCAGCGTCATTGATGGCCGCGAGTGCATCAATTTTGCCAGCTACAACTACCTGGGCTATTCCGGCGATGCGCGCGTGGTCAAAGCCGCCGCTGATGCGGCCGCCCACTATGGTACTTCGGTATCGGCCAGTCGCGTGGTCTCTGGTGAGCGCCCTCTTCACGGCGAGCTCGAAAAAGCTATTGCCGAGACCTACGGGGTCGAAGACGCGGTAGCGTTCGTCAGCGGCCATGCGACCAACGTGTCAACGCTTGGCTATCTGCTGGGTCCGAAGGACCTGGTGCTCCACGACGAGTACATCCACAACAGCTCGCTGGTGGGTGCCCAGCTCTCAGGCGCCAAACGCATGTGGTTTAGCCATAACGACCCGGCGGCGCTCGACGCGCTTTTGGAGCGCCATCGTGGTCAGTTCGAGCGGGTGGTCGTGGTGATCGAAGGCCTCTACAGCATGGACGGCGATATCCCCGACCTTCCGCGCTTCATCGAGCTCAAAAAGCGCCACCAGGTGTGGCTGATGGTAGACGAGGCGCACTCGTTTGGCGTGATGGGAAAAACCGGCCTGGGGCTTCGCGAGCACTTCGCGATCGACCCGACAGAGGTCGATATCTGGATGGGCACCATGAGCAAAACGCTCTCGGGCTGCGGCGGCTATATCGCCGGTAGCAAGGCACTGGTGGAAATGCTGCGCTACTTCGCGCCGGGGTTTCTGTACAGCGTGGGCATGCCCGCCCAGGTCGCCGCTCCCTCGCTTAAAGTGCTGGCGCTGATGAAACAAGAACCCGAGCGGGTAACCCGACTTCAGGAAAACGCTTCTTATCTGCTAACCCGAGCTCGATCGCTGGGTATGGATACCGGACACAGCGTTGGCTCGGCGGTGGTACCGATCATCGTGGGAAGTTCCCCCAAGGCAGCGATGCTCTCCCACCGGCTTTTCGAGCAGGGAATCAACGTACAACCGATCCTCTACCCGGCGGTGCCGGAAAAGAGCGCGCGGATGCGTTTTTTCCTCTCCTGCGAGCATACCCACGCGCAGATCGATCAAACGCTCGACGCCCTGGCCGCGCTGCTCGACGAGGGCTCATGACCGTGGTGGGCACAAGCCCAGAGTCAGCGCACGCTTACTGGTACGTCATTCAGTGCAAGGGCGGCGAGTCATTTCGCGCCGCCGAGCACTTGGCTAACCAGGGCTTTGACGTATTTCACCCCGTGCTGGACGTCAAACGCAAACGTCAGGGCAAGCTTGTCACCGTTACCGAGCCGCTGTTTCCTTATTATCTGTTCATACAGCTGGATCACATCGCCAGCAACTGGCGACCCATTCGATCCACCCGGGGCGTGCTGCGGCTACTGACCTTCGGCAACACGCCGGTGTCGGTACCGGACGCCCTGGTTCAAGGCCTCTACGCCCAACCGCACCGTCAACACGGCAGCCATACCTACTTCAGCGCCGGCGAAAAGGTCACCATCAGCGACGGCCCGTTCAAAAACCTGGAAGCGGTATTCGAGCAAGCCAAAGGCGAGGAGCGCGCGATCGTGCTGCTTAATATGCTTCAACGACCGCAACATATCGAGGTCGATGTGAATAGCCTCGAGAAGTCGAATTAAACGCTTCTCGAGTCGAAGCCTCCTGTTTCCTGTATCACCTGGTCTCCTTTACCAAGTCCACGGTGGACGGCGTATCGATAATGCGCGTCTGCTCGATACGGTGCCAGGACGACTGCGTACCGCGGGCGGCCGCCTTTTTATCGTCTCGATGACGCATGCGAGTGAGCACCCGATACTGCAAGCGGTTGAAATACCCAAACCCAAAGCCGGGCAATGGCAAAAAGGGATTGGTGCGGCTCATGCCCCACAGTGCTAGCCGCGAACTACCGGGCTCGGCATCGCCCCGCGCGTGGATACCAAACGTGTTGGCGATCAATAGCGTATTGGCCTTGACGCAAAAAGCACGAGGCCCTTCGCTACCCAACCGCGCGGCATCTTTGGGCCCTACGCGAAAAGAGCCGCTGGCGGTGTAATGATCCGCGTGACGGCTCGCCTGAAGGCTCATCTCATATTCCCACTTCAAACGATCGCGGTCTGGGCGGTTGGAGCCGGGCACAAAAACGAACGGGCCGTTTTTTGCGCTCACCTCTTCAAGGTAGAGCCAGAATTTCATGGTCGGTTGGAAAGTGTCGATATGCAGATTTTTTTGCGGATCGCGCCTCACGCCAGGCTCGACCGGGTCGTTGAGCACGTTCTCGATATGGCAAATCGGCAGGCGTGCATGGCCGCTGCAGTAGCGAAAAAGACGCTTCAATGTGGGGTATTCCAGCACCTCCCTAACCTCGGGTACGGCGCTTAACACCTCAGGAGTCAGCAAGATTCGGTGAGTGCGGGCATCGCCCTGACAGCATTCACGAATCTCACCCTCGAAGCGGGCGATGGCATCGACCAGTGAGGTAAACTGCGCCTCAGAAAGATAGTTCTCCTTGAGCACGAAACCTTTATCGACAAACTGCTTTCGATCGGCTTTCGGAACGCCGGGAGCCAGCATCGCCATGCGCAGACGCGTCATCCAGTACCCGCACCAAACACGAGCAGCATGAAGCCCGTAGCGGTTTAGCCGATGACTACCCAGAACGGGATTCGCCTTAAAGGACTTGGCCCCGGTAAAAACCTCCCCACCCCATACCAGGTATCGCGCTAACGCCTTCATCACCACTTCCTTTTTTCTCCCGGGAAGGCTAATGCCTTGCCGGCCCTAAAACCCCCTACCCCCGTAGGAGCAGGCGCAAGCCAGCGACCTCTCAACGGCAGCTTAAATATCGAAGCCGGCTTCGCGGGCGAGCGTCGTATTGGCCTGCAGCCACCCTTCGATATGACCGCAGTCGAAAGTACGCCCATGCATACGAAATGCCTGAACGGTTTGCCCCTCCTGCATGAGCCGGTCGATGGCGTCAGTGAGCTGGATTTCGTTGCCGGCCCCGGGAGGCTGGTCGGCCAATAGCTCCATGATGCGGTACGGCAAAACGTAGCGGCCAATGACAGACAGCCGCGACGGCGCTTGTTCAGGCTTGGGTTTTTCAACCACACCGCGCATGTCGGCACTCTCCCCCGCTTTGGGTTCATCACAGTCGACGATACCGTAGCGGTACACCTCTTCCTGAGCCACGGCTTCTACCATGATCTGCGAAGCGCCTTGAGCGTCCCAGCGCTCGACCATGCTGCCCAAATCGCACTCTTGGCTGCCTACCTGAGGCTTCACCAGAACGTCGGGCAAGATCACCGCGAAGGGCTCACCGTCATCCAGCAGGTGGGCTGCGCAGTGAATGGCATGGCCCAGCCCCTTGGCGTTGGCTTGGCGTACGCTGGTGATCTTGAGCTTAGGAGGCGCGATGGCGGAAAGCGTTTCAAGCAGTGCATCCTTGCCCTTATCGGCCAGCGAGTGCTCGAGCTCGAAGTGGGCATCGAAGTGGTCCTCGATGGCTGATTTCCCCGTGCGGGTCACCAGAATAATCTCGTTGATTCCCGCCGCCAGCGCTTCTTCCACGACGTGCTGAATCAGCGGGCGGTCGACCACCGGCACCATCTCCTTGGGGATTGCCTTGCTGATGGGCAGCAGACGCGTTCCAAATCCCGCAACAGGAATAACGGCCTTACGGACCTGAGTCATCTAATCATCCTTTTTAATACGATTTTTTGACACGTTTAAAAATCATGTACGTTGATCCAACTGACGTAGCGCCCGGGGTGCTGATTTAACCTTTCAATACGCTTGATAGTAGCTCTTGGGCGCTTTGAATCAACTCATCCAGATGCGCTTCGCTTTTGAAGCTTTCCGCATACACCTTATAAAGCGACTCGGTGCCGCTGGGGCGCGCAGCGAACCAGCCACTATCAGTCATTACCTTGAGCCCGCCAATACTGGCACCGTTGCCCGGTGCCGTTACCAAAACCCTGGTTATGGCATCGCCCGCCAACATTTGAGCCTTGATGCTTTCGGCACTCAACTTTTTGAAGGCCGCTTTTTCTTCAAACGAACAGGCGGTATCGACCCGTTTATAGTGCGGAGTGCCCAAACGCTTAGTGAGCTCCGAGTAATAAGCGCTCGGTGTCTTACCCGTTACTGCCAGGATTTCCGCGGCCAGCAGGCAAAGCGCGATGCCGTCCTTATCCGTCGACCAGGGCCTTCCATCACGAGTGAGCAAGCTGGCGCCAGCGCTTTCTTCACCACCAAAACCCAAGTAGCCCTTATAAAGGCCGTCGACGAACCATTTGAATCCCACCGGCACCTCAAAAAGCTCGCGCCCGTGAGAAGACACGACTCTATCGATCATCGAAGACGACACCAGGGTTTTACCAATTTTGAGCGCGCCTTCCCCGTGACTGGGCCACTGCGGACGATAGCTCAAGAGATAATCGACACACACAGCCAGAAAGTGATTGGGGTTCATCAAGCCGCCAGCGTCGACGATGCCGTGCCTGTCGGCGTCCGGGTCGTTACCGAAGGCGATATCGAAGCGGTCCTTGATCTCGAGCAGGTTCGCCATGGCGGCCGGGCTCGAGCAGTCCATGCGCGTTTTACCGTCATGATCCGGCGGCATGAAGGAGAAGCTTTCATCCACGGTGGTGTTGACCACCTCAATGCTGATCGCGTAGCGCATGAAAATGGCCTGCCACACCGGCAGCGCCGTTCCACCCATGGGGTCTGCGCCCAGCAGTAATCCAGCCTTCTCTATCGCCTCGATATCGATGACCTGAGGCAGGTTGGCGACATACAGCCCGGTGAAGTCGAACTCGGTGGCGTGCGCCAGCGCCTCGTCGAGCGAAACGCGCGGAACGTCATCGATTCGTGTGAGGTACTCATTGGCGCGCGCTTCGATCCAGTCAGTGGCATCGGTATCCGCCGGGCCGCCGTGGTAGGGGTTATACTTGATGCCGCCATCTTCCGGCGGATTGTGCGAGGGCGTAATGATCAGGCCGTCGGCCCGGGGCGCGTTAACGTTAGCGTTGTGTTGCAAAATAGCGTGGCTAACGAGTGGCGTGGCGGTATAGCCACGGTCTTTTTCGACATTAACCTCCACATTGTTGGCCGCCAGCACCTGAAGCGCGCACTCCCAAGCCGGCCGAGATAGCGCGTGGGTGTCCAAACCTAAAAAAAGCGGCCCTTTGTAGCCGGCATCCGAACGGTAATCCACCACCGCTTGGGTGATCGCCCAGATATGCGCGGCGTTGAAGGTGCGATCCAAAGCGCGCCCCCGGTGCCCGGACGTACCAAAAGCCACCCGCTCAGCAGCCACCGCCGCATTCGGAGTTTCTCGATGAAATGCCTCGACGATAGCGTCCACGCGTGTCTCCTTAGCCTATAAAGTGTGGTAATCCAATGGGAAAGAGTTTACTACGAACGATACATGAAACCCTAAAACCCTTTGCCATTCCGACACGCCCTTGGAAGCAGGCTTCAACCAGTAAGATGGCGCACTCAAGGCGCCTGCCGGCGCCGTTCGCCCAATGAATTGGGCTCCTACAACAGCGCCCCATACACCCTTACCGTAGGAGCAGGCGCTAGCCAGCGACCTGCCTGGGGTGCCACCCAATTCAAACACTACACCTCAAGAAAAAATGTGGAGAGCTTCAGCTCGCGAACGCCTAGCAGATAGCGTAAACCTAAAAGTTCGCCCAGAAGTCAGCGGCACGGGCAGGATCACCAATATTACTGGCATCGATTGAGGCCTGGTGAGCCATTCGCGCGGCATCTCTGGGGTTATCCAGCAGATAGCTTATAGCGGCGTGCCATTGGTTAGCATCATCCTCCACCAATAGCCCGTTTTCGCCGTGACGCACCACTTCGGTGTAGGGATAACGATTGGAGTAGACCCCTACGCCCCCCATAGCGGCAATATCGAGAAACTTGATAAAGGACTTACCGGCATTGAAAGGCGAACCCCACAGCGGCGACAGCCCAATATGAAGGCGCCGGCTACGCTGGTAGGTTTGAAAGGCTGGCCAGCCCAACGGCTTGGGCGTTTCGACTCGGGGTAATTTGGCAAGTGCGCTGGGGGTATAGCTGCCTAACATGATTTCGAGCTCGGTATCGCGTCGCCCGGTTTGCAACTCAACAAGCGCGAGGGCGATATGTTCGAGATCTGACAAATGAGCGCGGGTGCCATGAAAGCCTATCCGCCACGGCGTTTCTCGACTCGGCGCGCTTTCGAAATGCGCGAGAGAAGGAAGCGGCGCCAGCAAGGGCGGCGTGAGTACCTGAACGTTGGTATGGGCAGTTGCAAGGCAACGCTTCAATTGAGGGCTACAGGCAACGACCGTGTCTGCCAAGGCGAACAACCGCGGCTGAAGCGCCGCAATGCTCGCCATTCGCTCTCGATAGGCCGGGGGCAACTGGCTGTCCGCCGCAGCGGCGGGTATATCATCATCGATGAGATAAACGATCGAGCCCAACCGGTGACGATAACGCTCCAACCACTCTATCCATGTTGCCGACAGCGAACGACATACAATCAAATGATGCCCGTTCAATCGCGACAGATAACGCCACCGCTGCCACCAAGCCAACGCCTTCGAACGTGAGGCGGTAACGCGCCGAACACGAGCATCGAGTCGCGGCGCCGCCGAGGCAAGAACGTAAACATCCTCGGTTGGCTTTGCCCCATCGCTCAACACACTCCAGCGCTTACCGCTCACCATACAAGACCCGCCATTCACGATTCACGATTCACAACTCACAACTCACAACTAACCAGGCAATCACCGCAGCGAAAAATCCTCATGCACCAGCGTCAAGTTGGGGTTATAGGCCGGGTCGCTGTCCAGAAGTTCGCCCCAGGACTTACGCATGTAGGCAAACTCCCTGAGCCAGCGGGCGCGTTTCTCGGGCGTGTTGTCCGCCCCACGGGAAATCGACTCGTGGTGATAAAGCGCGGCGTAAGGGGTCCACAGGTTGCGATAGCCCGCTTCGCGTACCTTGATACACAGATCCACATCGTTGTAAGCCACGGCTAGATGCGTTTCGTTAAGCCCGCCCACCTCATCGAAGACGGATTTACGTAGCAGCAGGCAAGCAGCGGTTACGGCCGATAGGTTCTGCGTGATTTTAAGGCGGCCCATGTAGCCGTCATCATCGCGCTGGAAAAACCGGTGCGAGTGGCCGGCCATACCGCCCAAGCCCAAAATGACGCCGCCGTGCTGAACGGTATCATTGGGATAATAAAGTTTGGCGCCTACGCAGCCGATCTCAGGGCGCGAAACCTGCTCGACCATTTCGGTCAACCAGGTGCCCTCGGTGGGCTCTACATCGTTGTTGATCAACCCGATGATGCTGCCCTTTGCCTGAGCGGCGCCGAAATTGTTGATCGAGGAGTAATTGAACGGGTGGTCATAATGAATCACCCTCACCCGCGAGTCACTCGCCTCAACGGCCTTCAGATAAGCAAGCGTCTCTTTACAACTGCTCTGGTTATCGAGAATTAGTAACTCGAAATGAGTGTAATCAGTACGTTCGAGCAGCGCATCCACGCAGGGACGCAGAATATGTACTCCATCGCGCGTGGGTACCAGTAGACTGACCAGCGGCTCGGGGGTCGGCATGGGCCACTGCACGCGCTGGGTTCCGGGTAATAGCCCGTCACTCACGCGGGTAGAAACCCCTAGTGCTTCAAAATGGTGCTTTATGAGCGCTACAAAGTTTGTGTCGAAACCGCTATGCGCGCCGTGGTATGCAATATGCGGCACGTGAGCAAACCAGGCCGGTTGGAAAGCCGTTTGACGCGTGATGCTTAAAAGCTGGGCATAATCGAGCCAATCCGGGTTTTGCGCGTTTTCCTCATCGGCCGCCAAGGGCGACGATTTCAATACCGTACAGCGATAGCATACTGCGCGCCCCATGTAAGGGGTGGAGTACAAGAAATCGACGTTGTATGCCGGCTTGAACTGAGGTGAGTGTCGAACGCCATGCTCATCCAAGCCGTCCTCATCGGCAACCAAGACCTGGGCGGCGGGGTTATCCGCCGCAATGCGAGCGGTTTGATAAAGTGCATTATCCGCCAAGCGGTCACCGGGGCGAAGAAAGTACACCCAGTCAGTTGCAACGAGCTGCAAGGCCTCACTGCGCTGCTGGGCGATCGACAACGACGACGTTTCGATGATCTCGACAAACGCCAGTTCGTGCTGCCACTCGCTCAACCAGGCTGCCAAGCGCCGATGTTGGCGCGGCGAAAGCAGCAAAAACGCCTTGTGGGGAGAAAGCGACTGTTCGGCAATACTGGCAAGGGTGGGGTATAGCATCTTTTTGAGCTGCTTGGCCGACTGCTTTTGGTCGTTGACACCCGCCACCACTACGCTACAGGCAAAGCTCTTGTAGGGTACTACCTCGTGTTCATCCGGCGCGCGGCGCTGCTCGATCTGTTGAATCCATTGTTGATAGTGGCGCCGGGTCGACATACTGATAAAGGTACTGTCGTAATCCTCACGCGCCAGCGATTGCCATTTACGGCTTTGCTTGCGAGCTTGCTGCTTGAGGCTAGCCTGCACCTCGTCCAGCGTCATATCCCGGTAATGCTGATGCGTACTGACCAAACGCTGTAACAATCGGTTGTAAGCGAAAGCAGGCGTTAACCAAACGAACCGAAAGTGGCTGTAGGAGAACCTGCAGGCTACATGGGAGGGCTTAAGGGTGACCTTTTTTACTCCCCAAGGCACGAACACCAAGCGTTTGGTGGTTTTACCCATACGCAAGGGAAAATCGATCGTAATGCTGCGACGAGAGGATTCGAAGGTCAGCGTAGCCACAATACCGCTAACATCACGATCGCAGGCGATTTCCAGCATGTTCCAGCCCGCCCAGGGTAGCTGCCCTTCCAGCTTGAACAGCGGCTCGCTGTCACTCGCCTGCCACTCACCCGGGCGTTGGGTAGGCGCCAGATGCTGTAAAGGAATAAAACGCAGAGGCGAGCGGTGATGCGGGTATCGTTTATCAAGTGATGCCATGAGATCCTTCTTTGCAGCGCTTGTTCATTGAACCGACACACCCCCTCACGATTGAAAACCCGCATGTTAACAGCCTGGCGCGGCCACTACACTCGAATGAACGCATCAAAGCGCCACCCAAGGGGAAAGCCCTAGTGAATCGACCAATTCGTCGCGCTCATCGACCAATACCTTCCGCTTGTCGACGAGTGCCTGCTCGTCCGAGGACAAGCGTGCACGCTTGTCCTCGATCAACGCCGCTAGCGATTGTTTAGCCTTGGGCACCTGCACGACAAAACGCGCATTGGTTTGCACGATCAAATAATCCGGCTGGAGGGCCCCCGTAAGCTCAGGGTCCAGGTTACCGGCGGTGTGCACGAATACCACGTGTGAAAATAGCCGGCAAAGGTAATTCAACATGGAGTAGCTCGACGAAGAACCAAATATCAGGCATGTCGCAGAGGCTAGCGCATCGGGGTTGACCATGATCAACCAGCGGCCAAAGTTAGGTAGCCCGTTATCGAAATGGCGAAACTTGACGTAATTGAACGACGTCAACGCCTGAATATCGCACTGACGCTCTGGCGAGAATTTGTTGCCAAGATCGCCCACCAACTGTCGCGTCTTATACTCATCGTTTTCAAACAGTGCATCGACCGCGTCAGGCTCGAGCCCCAAGGCTTTGGCCAACGCTTTCGTAGCCACCATGGCTCCCTGCTGCGCCCAATGAGTATCCGTTCGAATGAATGCACTGTCTCCCAACGCGGTCAAATCAGCAACGGGATAGACAGCCTTACTGGCCTCGGGCAGCGCCAACAGTTGGTAAATAGGCCCACCTTCGCCCTCCGGCAACGGATGATAGCGCGGCCCCATGACACTCTCCTTGGAAGGAGCAATCAGTAACGCAGCCGTTGCACCATGTTTTTTCACAAGTGCCTGGAACCCTTGGAGATAGCCCTGCCACTGCCGAAGACCTTGCTCGGTCAAACGCATGTGACCACGGTATTGATCGACGCTCCCGTTGGTATCGTTGTCCAGAAAAAGCCATCCTTCTTTGCCTTCCAGCACTTTCAACGTCGTGAGTGCGGGTACGTCACCGGCATCCACGTCGATACTCCTGAGAAGCCACCGCTCATCGCCTAGCTCCAGCCAGAGCTTGAAATTCGTCAAATGAAAAGGGACGGAAAAACGATAACCGCATTCATGCTGCGGATGAGCCGTGGCGTCTTCTTCCAGAATACGCTCGATGACGTCGGGCCGCTTCACTTTCAGAGGGTAGCGAAGCTCATAGGTATCATCCCACTGGGCCACGATCCGAAGCTCTTGTAACCGTGATAGATACGCATCACTCAACAGCACCCATCCCTGAACCAAACGGCCAGACGGCGAAAACTGCGCTTCGCGATCCGGGGAAGGATAATCAAGCTCCCAACGATATATCGGCGAGGCGTTACTACTTTCCAGGCTATCGAACCAATGCCGTTTCAACCACCGCTTAACTTCATCTGATGCACTCAAACTGATACTTCCTTTTAAAACTAAAACGGCAACTCACTTAGGGTGGAACGTGCATAGCTATCAAAAAGCGCGCTTTTTAAGCGCTCGGCGCTATAGAGCTTGACTGCCCGCGACCGGCCAGCCCGACCCATATGCAGGCAGCGCTCCGGTGAGCGGCTCAAGAAAGCGAGTTTACGGGCAACGGCACGCGCATTCCCAACCGGCACCAGAAAACCGGTTTCACGATTGACGACCAACTCAGGAATAGCGCCCCAACGATAAGCCACGACGGGCTTGCCAGCGGCCATGGCCTCGAGCACCGTGCGTCCGAAAGACTCTTGAAAGCGCGAAAGATTCATCACGATATCCAATTGGCTCAGGGCCTCATCGGGTGTTTCGACATAGCCTGCGTAACGAATATTGGCGGGTGCTTGGCCAATGCTCTGGCGCTTTTGCAACGATTCGATCAACGACGTCGCCGGGCCATAAAGCACCACCTCTACGTCGGGGGCTAGCGTTTGAAGGCGCCAAGCCATGACCTCAACGTCTTCGAGCCCCTTTTTAGCGACGTTGCTACTCAGCATCCCCACTCGGAAACGACGCGGGCCATCCACGATGCTTTCCGGCAGCGCGAGCAACGCGGTCATATCAATGGTATTGGGAACGACACGTACCGCAGGCGCTTGAAGACGCCGACCACCTCGTGGTTTGAATGCACGAGCGGTAAAGCGTGAATTGGCGACAATGATATCGGCGTGTTCATGAACGTGGGCGACCAGCTCCGCTGGTTGGGCGCCCAGTTGCTCACACAGAGAGCGATCATGGACGGGAAGCTCGCGCACATGAACGAGTGCGCTTATACCCTCGCGACGAGCGGCTACATAGGGTTCTTGCAGTACAGCCGTGTTCCCGTGAACGGCGCTCACGCCAAAGCGGCGAATCAGCGCTTGGAAATGGCCAACGGTGGCCTCGACGGCTAACCGCCCTACCTGCCACCAGCCGTAAGGCAGAATAGCCAACGCTTTACAGCGTTTCAAAAGTGCCTGCTCGTAAGCCAGGTTGCTTGCCTGGGGTAATGTCACTACTACATTCCAGCGCAGAGTGCGCATGGCATCCAGTACGTCGAGCAAGCTACGTTCGGCGCCGAACAGAGTGCTTCCCGCTTGATGACCGCAAAGCAGCACCGTCGGCCGGGCATCAAACGTACACTCCCCCGGCCATACGGGAAGTGCACGCTCCTCGCAGGCAGCGCCTTGAAGATAATGTTGTAAAGGGTTTAACCCTGCCGGCAACGCACAAGACAACCCGCGCAAATACCCGGTCGTGGAAAAGTGTGGCCCCGGGTCTCGGCCCTCGAATGCCCCAACCTCCCAAAAGTGGCGAAATGGCTCGATGGTCACTTGCTGCAGGTCGATATAGCGTTCCAGATACCAACCTGCATCGAACATCGATGATTCGAGCAGCGCTTCGTATCCATCGAGAGGCGGATTAGGCGGTGATGTAGAGCGCAACAGCACACTGGGCGCGCGAAAAGAACGCTGAGATGGCGCCATGGCCATATAGAGCGAATCATTGGTTTCATGCCAGTGCCTTGCAGCCTGCATGTAATCGAAACGGATACCGGTAAACTGGCTCGCCAAATGAGAACGCTGATGCTGACTAAGTGAGCCTTCATCTGCTCGGCCAAAGGAAAGCGGCACGCCCGGTAGCACATCTTTAAGCGCCAACTTCCCATAAGCAGCCTCTATACGCTGCCGATACTCGGTATCCGCATTCACGCTCACGTTATCCCAATACCCCAGCGTCTCGAACACGTCGCGCCGAAACATCAGTGACGACATGTTGGGATATACCCAGCCGAACTCGTCCAGCCGCCAGCGGTGAAAAAGAAGTGTCGGCGTAACCCGTACCCAATGAGAAAGACATGCCTTGGCTCGTGGGTGGCAACTCAACGCTTGGCTTTGCAACAATAGCTTCTGAGGATGTGACCAGTCGTCGCTATCATGCGTGGTGATGAGTTCCCCCCGAGCTTCTAGTAGCCCAGTGTTACGTGCCGCGTAAGCCCCCTGATTCACTGTATGGCGAATCAAGCGCAACGTTATATGGTCGGGGGTACGATGCTGGAACCGGGTAACCACGCGGGCACTCTCGTCACTGCTGGCATCGTCCACTACGATGATGTCCAGCCTGACCCCTACCTGAGCAAATAAGCTGGCAAGTGCTGTGGCCACGGTATGCTGTGCGTTGTATAGCGGCACGATGACGCTGACGAGAGGAGCACGACGAGAAACGAGAAGTGGAGTGCAGCTGTCGTTTGGTGTGCCTAGCGGCGTGAAGGTCGTATCGTGAGCAAGCGGCAAGCGCAAACATGAAAAAGCGCTGCGTGATGAGGCCCGGTCTTCCGTCGCCAGATTATCCAACCCCAAGGGCTGTACTGAATCAGCACGCGTCAACGACCTAAGGCCGTTGATTTTGAAGCAACGGTTGATGGTCGTTAGGCGCGAGCCTTCGCCGGCATGGACAAAAAGAGCCAGGTTGGCCTCGGCCAGCGGCGTATCCGGGTGATCGGGGAAGCGCGCATGCAGGAAACTCATTGCCTGACGTGCCAGCTTGGCGTAGCGCTTAAGGGGCAACTGACGACACACGATATCGATCACCCACAAGGCCGGCCCCGGATGCTCGTAGGCCAAAAACCTTCCCTTGGGCGCCAGCAACTCGAGCGCCGCTGGCCATTTTCCCTGCCAACCGGCCCACTGAGACAACGCCCAGCGGGCACAAAGCCGTTCCTGAACATTCGAGCTCGGGTCGGTCAACAGCCGCTCCAGCTTGGGTCGAACCACCGCATGGGCGCCCCGCCAAAGAGCCAGCTCCCACGCCAGCGCCATATTCCGTTGCCCCAAGCGCCCTTCCCGTTTGCCATGGTGCTGAAAATGCTCCCAGGGGTCGACACCTGCAGCAGCGACATCCGGATAAGCGGCCAGATACCACTGGGCATCGAACGTTTCGCTTGACGCATCCGCACATTGGTCAGCTGGGCGTTGACGCGTAACGCTGCCAGCCGTCCTTGAAAGCACTTCTTTGGGCCAACTGAAAAACATGCTCACCTACTCGATACTCGCCTTTCGCCTGTATGGCCAAAGGATAGGGCAGCCGACACTATAGCGTAAAAGCATCAACGTAAAAGCGGGGCCTGCACGATACAGAGCCCCGCTCGATCACTGCTTCAGACGTTTACTTAGGTTGACTCACCCGCACCGAATTTGGTGTCGGACCCGGCATCGTGCGGTCGGGCCAAGCGCTCTTCTCTGATGCCATCTCTTAAGTAATGCACCAAGGGGTTGATGCCGGTGGCCACCACATCGGGATAGGTTTGCAAATAGGCTGCACTATCGAAGTGTGGCGAGGGGTTGCGCCCTTCGAAACCGCCAAACTTCACGTAATGAAAAGCCGGGCGGCGGTTGAAGTTATCATCGCTTGCGATGTCCGGGTACTGCTGCAAGTACCATTGGGCGTCGAACCACTGGCTGGCTTCGACTTCGGCAATGGCTGTTTGCAACTTGCGCTGTTCGGCCTTTTTACCAAGGCGCTTGGAGGATTTCCCCACAGGCCGGGGCTGGCTTGGTTCGGCGCTCTTGGGCTGCGCGGCTTCAGCAAGTTTGAGCGTAAGCGCCTCGAGCTCTGCCTCTCTGGCTTCCATGGCCGCAGTCAAATCCCCCAGCTCTTCGAAGCGGTCAGCAAGCTCTTGATCGCGTTCCTGCAATTTGTCTTGCAGCTTACTCACTTGCATGAGTGCCTCATGCTCACGAGCGGTCGCATCGCCGTAGGCCGCCTCAGAGGCGTTGACGCTTTCGCGAAGCTCATGGATCTCGTCTTTACGCTGCGCGTCGCGCGTTTCGGCTTTAGCCAACTGGCGGCGAAACGCTTTGGCATCGCGCTTTTTCTCTTCGTTGCGCTCGAAGAGCCGAGCAGCTTTCTGCTCTAAAGCGTCGCGTTTTTTGTCCGCCTCTTCCAGCATGTCGGTCAGAATCGCCAGCTCATTAAAGCGGGTACTGATATTAGCGTCTTTCTCGGCGACCATGGCTTCCAGGGCCGCGTTCCGAGCGTTACTCTCTTCCAGCGTGCTCTGCGTTTCGGCAAGCGTTTTGCGCACGCTCGCCAACTCATCGTTGTTGGCTTTTAACTCACCGTGGGCATCCGCGAGTTTTTCATCCAGCAAGCGGTTCTCTTCGCTTAGCTTGGCAAGCGCCTGCTCGTTAAGATTCAACGTTTGGCGCAGCTTCTCGGCGCGTTCGCTGGTTGCATCGCGTTCCTGAACCACGTCCTCGAACTGCTGCTGCACGTGGCTAAGCTTTGCCTTGTGCTGGTCGCTTACGGCCTGGTCGGCCACGCCACGCCCCAGCCGTGCGAACACATCGCGTACGGCGCGGGCTGCGCTGGGCGTCTTCCAGCGTGCCAGCAGCGTTTCAATCAGCTCTGGGGGGGTGGATCCCACCACCACCACGCCCAAGCCATCACCGTGATGAAAAGATAGCGAGCGATAACGCTCTTGCAACGAAACAAACAGCTCGTAGTGAATGGGCGAGGCATCGCCACCGTTGATGCCGGAAAGCAACACGACGCCTTGATCTGACATCAACTCAAGCCACCGCTCAAGAACGAGATCCATGTTCTCGTCATCGCCGGCCAGGTCCAGTGCCAAAATATCGATGCCTGACTGCATACGCTTGGCCGCACGCGCCGGCGAGGCGCTGATCAAACGGTGGCAGCCGCCGTAGCGCCGCTCGGCCGCGGCGGCGATGTCTCTGGTTTCGCTGTCATCGCTGACCAGCAAGCATTCGGTATCCGGGTCAATACGCATCGCCGCCTGACAGAGTGCCAAATGAGGGCTACCGGGCCGAGCGCCTAAAGTGACGCAGCGGCGCGGGCGCATGGTTTCCATCAGCCAGAAGACCCAAGGCAGATGATCGAGCCAGGGCGACGCCTCTACGTGGTCGGGCTGCCAAAACATGGAGCCCTGAGCCAGCGACTGTAGCGGCGCCATGGAAGCTGCCGTCGTTTTTCTTTCAATTCTCATCAAATCGTTCCATTGCATTTAAGCACTACGTCATCGCCGCAAAACCCGAGGGGTTCACCCCATGACTCAATATCAGTCAGCGGATAGGCGCTGCTAGACCCGATACAAGACACCATCCCAATAGCGGCACGAAAAAGTATTTCTCAGGATGGTATCTCGCTGCGACAGCTTGAGACTTTTTTTCACAGCGTTCTCTTTCATGCCTTTTTTGGCATACTCGAGGCTATCTTCGTGATTCATGAGATAGATAATACTGGGTACCTCCAACAACATCACCGCGCGATCAAGCGCCTGACACGTTGTGTAAAACTCTTTATGACTATCGAACGAGGAAAACACCGTAGTTTCATCTTCCCAGGAATCCGGCAGCTCTTGCTTGTCGAATACGGGTAGAAAGCAAGAGCCACAGTGGCGCGAAAACTCGTCAGCGATAAGTTCCATATCGCCATTGCGCGCATCCAGCCGATAGCCCGCATCGATCACCACGGAGACGGCCGGATCGATTTTCGACACATCATCGATCAACGAAGCGCTAATCAGGTCATCGGCATCGGCAAACGCCAAACGGCACCGTTTTAGGCAGTGCTGCTTGACCCAGGCAGCGGCCAAGCGGCGTTTCTTGAGTTTATCCCACCCCTTGCCTCGGCTGCCTGGAGGCGCAAAAGGCGCTTGGAGAAACGTGATCGAGTCCCAGTCGACATTTTTCATATCGGGCATTTCATGCCCGGCTATCACGATATGAAACAGCTTGCTGGTCGAGCGTTGAATGGTCGTGACCGTAGTCTCGAGCATTTGACATACCCGCGGCCAGTCCGTCGCGTTAGAGGCTGATTTGAGCGATATACAAAATACAATTCGATCATCGACAATCATCAAAAATACCTAATAAAAAAAGCTCGAATCTAACTTTGTCTCTTTTATACATCTCTGTTATGCATATCTTTATGCATCGACTGAAAAAAACGCGAATCTAGCTTTCAAATCGTCATGATCGTCCTGGTCGAGCAGTACCATTTTGGCTTTATCACGCTCGCGGCCCCCGTGGGCCACCAGATCACTATGCGCGTGCTCGGTTCTAATGAACATCCGTTGTCTGGAATCCATCACCACCGGGTAACGCTTATCCACATTGGTGTGGTTACCCACCGAAAAAACCGTAATGGGGCTTTCGACTTTCTCTTGCGAGGTAAGCGTCTTGACCATGGCCAGGCCTTGGGCATTGTTTATCTGACGGTGCTGATAGTGGTCGGTGTAGCGGTTCTGCGCATAGACACTCAAAATCCCCTCGGGGAACGTGACGCAATAGTCTTCATCGTGAGGGTACATGTGCCGTTCGAGCACAGTGCAGTAATCACTGGCTAGGGCATCGTCGTCATCCAGACGTACCGACGCGCAGCAGATCGGGAACTCGAAACGCTCGAGCTCCTTGGCTACCCTAAGGTCGATTTGCCGATTCAGCGCTTTCTCGCTTCGAACCTTGACGATTTTAAGCCACGTACGCTGTTCGGAAAGCGCGCGCAGTCGTGACTCGAATTCTTCCGGAAGCTCTTCGGAAATGAACACCAGCGCCGTGGCGCGTTCGGCGTCCATCATGCTATCCAACCCCGGCAACGTCACCTTTTCAAAAATCGCCTGGTGCGTTAACAGCCGGTCTCGATCGAACAGGTTCTGCTTGTAGACCTCCATGTCCACTTTATTGCCAATGGCCCAAGCGCTTTTGCTTTTGGTAAAAACGCTGAATCGAATAAGGAAAAAAATATGTTTACGCAAGACTTGTTATCCTTCTCGTTTGATCAGCAAAACTTTTTACGTCGTTATGGCCCATGTTGGCATGGCCCATGTCGATTAGCCCTAAGTCATTATGACCCAAGCCGTATGGCTTTATAGTTAGGCAGAGACGGTTTTACCGATAAGCCCTAGGCGCTTCAAGTGAACGCGGTAGCCAAACAGGTTTCTGACCACCCCAAGAGCTAGCTCTACCTGCTGTTGATAACGCGCAGGATCATTGGCCATTGCTTCGATGACGGTGATGACCTCTTCCGGGCGCGCATAGACGGCGGCATCGCCGAATAACGGTTTGTATTTTGGGTCGATAATCACCGGCACGCCCACGGCCATGGCTTCGAACATGACCCGCCCAAACGCCTCTATCCAATCCGAGTGGGTGTAGTAGACGTAGAAATCCAGCTCGCGCAGAAACTGCGCCGGGTGTAGCGAGCCAAACTCGTGAACCACCCAGTTACCGGGTAAATGGCCCAGCACTTGCGTGGGTGACTGCGCACCGCCCAATACGTGGATCGCGAACCGTTCATCTTCGGGGTAAAGCGTCGAAAGCACTTGGGCGGATTCCGGCCACTTGACGTACTGATCACGCGAGTGGCGGCCAATACGAATGGGCGCGCCGTGCACGGTATGCGCTGGGCGCTGCCACTCATCCACGTTGATGATATTGACCCAATCCTCGTCGGCGAGGTCTACCCCGGCAAGCTCGCTTGCGTGGTGATCGTGAAGCGATGCCCGTACCAGCGGCCCGATAGGATACCAGCGCGCCTCTTTACCGAAGGCTTGAAGAATATGGCGGTTGCAGGTGGGAATATCATAAAGCGTGGCACCGGTTTCGCTGTATTCGCGTTTAGGCGGCTGGTTCACGATCACTGAAATACGCGCCGCCTCTACCTGAGGCAATCTATCTTGCAGGTGCTGTACCACCGGCGGGTGGCGAATCACCAGGTGGTCGCAGGTGACCCGCTCCCCGGCCACGATGAACGCCACGTTTTCACCATCTACCAAATCGCGCACGCTTTCGTTGATGGTACGGCCGGGATTCAGGTCGTAGCGTAGCAGGTTGAGCAACCCGGTACGCAGGCCGAAGTGGCGCTGCGCCTTGATCTCTTCGATGTTCGAGTGGCTGGTGCCGCCGGGCAGGCGAAAATCCGAGGCGATGATGACATCGAAATGGGTACGGCTTGCGCCTTTATCCGGCAGCATGGGGCTGGGCCGTGCGAACTGGCGCTCTGCGCCCTCTTTGCCATAGCGAAGCGGTGCCGTACTTTCGCCGGCGCGCTTGCGCCAATAGGCCGCCGATTCGTCGTACTCTTTACGCGCCCCGGTTTTGTACCCCAGGTAGCCAAAATCGCTGTCTGCGGTGAGCGAGCCCGCTGCCTGGCGCTGAAAGCAGAGCGGCGCCCCGCCCAACGTCACCACGGCCTGCTCACCAAATACCTGGCGCAGCCGGGCCAAAAATTCCGAATCCGCCGCAAACCGCACCTTGTCCCAGTACCCCAGCGCTTCACCGACCGGCCCGCGGCGGAACATCAACGATGAGAGGTTCATCAGCAGAAACGTTGTCGACTTCGGCCGCAGATAGATACCGCCATCTTCACGCAGGCGAATCTGCGACGAGCAGTTGGCGATGACATCCGAGTGAGCCTTCAAGTGCGCTACCTGAATTTCGATCTTGCGCGGGTGGGACCAGTCATCGGCATCGTGGGTGGTCACGAACTCGCCGCGGCACTCATCCAGCGCCCGGTTTCGCGCGGCATAGGGGCCTTCATTAGTAGCAGTGGTCAGAACACGCACCCGTGAATCCTGCGCGGCAAAACGCTTGGCTACCGCCACGGTATCATCGGTACTGGCATCGTCGCTTACCAGGATTTCCAAAGCCTGGTGCGACTGTGCCAGCAGCGATTCAAGCGCGGTAGGCAGCATGGTGGCCGCGTTGTACGCCGGAATGATCACGCTCACCAGCGTATTGGAAGGGCTAACGCCTTGAGTATCGGCGGTCACACGCTCATAAAAGCTTGCCGGCGCGTCTACCTGGGAGTGTTCGGGTTTGAAGCGTACGCCTTCCAGGCCGTGCTGTTGGTACATACTAGACAGCAGCTCCAAGCGGGCTTGGGAGGTAGTGGCCAGGTTCAAATGGCCAAGCAGCCAATCGTCATCACGCAGTGAAGCCGGTACGCTGGCAAGCACGTGCCGGCCTTCTTCAAGCTGCCCAAGCCGGGCATGAAGCTGAGAAAGCAACTTCTTTGCCGCTACCTGTGCCGCTTCTTCCTGAGTGGATTCAATATACGCCTGAAAGAACGCCACGGCGTTTTCCTGGGCGCTGGGCGCTTGCTGGCCGGCGTACCACAGCCCCAACTCCCAAAGAGCAAACTGGCGAGCCAGCCCGCTTTCATCCCGCGCAATGGTTTCAAGCTCAGGGATGGCCACATTGGAAAACTCGAGGTTATAGGCTCGCGCGACCAGGTCCTTGATGCGCTGCTGCTGTTTCTTCTTTGTACGCCGGCTTTTCATCTGGGCGGATTCCGCCGCGTTTAGCGTTATTTTCGATGCCGGAAGGCGATCTTCATGGATGCCGTGCATCAGATAATGTATTAGCGGGCTCTCACCAGACTGCGCCACATCCGGGTAGGTACTCACGTAGTAGCGGGGGTCGAAGAAGCGTGACGGCATGCGCCCCCAAGCCTCGCCGTACTTGACGTAGTGAACGACAGGATCCAGACCCGAACGCGCCACGTCCGGATAGCGCTTCATGTACCACTTTTCGTCCATGAAACCGGAATGGCGAATAAACTCGATACGCTTCCAATACATTAGCTTTCCCTGATATCTAGAACTCATCATGATGCAAGAACAAGGGGTATGACGATGACCGGTTCAACGGCGACCGGTTCAAAACAGTCGGTTCAACAACACTCGATTCAACAAAACACGATCACGAAGGCCGACGACCACCTACACATCGAAAAATGCTCGCAAATGCGAGCATTGATATCACTAAAGGTTCACTGTGCGCTTGCGGTACACCCTTGCGTCGTTATCGCAGAGCTACTAACGGGTACGGCCTCAATCCTGCCCGAACAGATCTCGCGTATAGACTTTCTCGCGCACATCGACGATGTCATCGACCATGCGGTTGGCAATGATAACATCGCAGCGCTGCTTGAACGCCTCTAGATCCTTCATGACTTCCGAGTTGTAGAAATACGCCTCTTCCAGTACCGGTTCGTAAACGACAACCTCGACTCCCTTAGCCTTGATGCGTTTCATCACCCCCTGCATGGCGCTAGCACGAAAGTTATCCGAACCAGACTTCATGATGAGCCGGTAAACGCCCACCACTCTGGGGTTGCGCTTAAGCACCGACTGGGCGATGAAATCCTTGCGCGTACGGTTGGCTTCGACGATGGCACCAATCAGGTTGTTGGGTACATTTTCGTAATTGGCCAATAGCTGCTTGGTATCCTTGGGTAGGCAGTACCCCCCGTAGCCAAAGCTTGGGTTGTGGTAGTGCATACCAATACGCGGGTCGAGCCCCACCCCTTCGATGATTTGCCGGGCATCCAGTCCATGGGTTTCGGCGTAGGTATCCAGCTCGTTGAAGTAAGCCACGCGCATGGCAAGGTAGGTGTTGGCAAACAGCTTGATCGCCTCGGCTTCGGTACTATCGACGAATAGTGTGGGGATATCCTGCTTGACGGCGCCGGCTTTCAACAGCCCCGCGAAGCGCTCGGCACGCTCGGAACGCTCGCCTACCACGATACGCGATGGGTGCAGGTTATCGTAAAGCGCCTTGCCTTCACGCAGAAACTCCGGCGAGAAAATCAGGTTGCGGGTGCCGAAGCGCTCGCTTGCCTCTTTAGTGTACCCCACCGGCACGGTGGACTTGACGACCATGACCGCCTCTGGATTGATGCGCATGACATCCTGGATTACCGACTCGACGCTGGAGGTATCAAAATAGTTGGTGACGGCATCGTAGTTGGTAGGCGTGGCGATGATGACGTAGTCGGCGTTGGCGTAGGCGAGTTCCTTATCCAGCGTCGCTGTCAGGTTCAATGCCTTATCCCGGAAGAACGCTTCGATTTCGGCATCTTCGATGGGCGATTGCCGGGCGTTGATCAGCTTTACCTTTTCAGCCACAACATCCACCGCCACCACTTCCTGATGCTGAGCCAGAAGCACCGCGTTGGAAAGACCTACATAGCCCGTACCGGCAACCGCTATTTTCAATTTGGACACCCCATTAAGCGCCATCTCATTACATCCATCCGTTTCAAGTATTTAAATAGTAACGGAACAGAACGGGCTAGCCTACCGACTCCCGAATCACATCGGCGATATCCGTGGCAGCGGCGTCAGCGGTTTGGGCGTTCGTGGCTTCCACCATCACGCGAATCATCGGCTCAGTACCAGATTTACGCAGCAACACCCGGCCACTCTCCCCCAGCTTGGCTTCGACATCCGCCACGACTCGTTTGACCGCTGGCGTTTCAAGGGGGCTTATTTCACCAACGGGCCTGAAGCGCACGTTAATGAGCGTTTGTGGAAGCTTCTGCATGCCCTGCTTGGCATCGAACAGATTCATTTGTTGCCGCAGAAGGCAAGTAAGCACTCGCAGCGAGGCGATCACCGCATCGCCGGTAGAGGCATGGTCCAGGCTCAAAAGATGCCCGGAGCCTTCACCGCCCAGCCGCCACCCCGTCGCTTTTAGCTGCGCCATCACATAACGGTCGCCCACTTTGGCACGTTGAAAGGGTACACCTAACGCATGCAAGGCGTGCTCGAGGCCCAAGTTGCTCATTTGAGTACCCACGACCCCGCCCGTATAGCCCGCGGCTTGGGCATCTTTTGCCAATAGATACAAAAGCTCGTCACCATCTACCACCGTGCCGGTGTGGTCGACCATCATCAGGCGGTCGGCATCGCCATCCAGGGCGATACCCACATCGGCTTTGTGTTCGAGCACTGCAGCGCGCAGGCTCTGCATGGAGGTAGCGCCGCACCCGGCATTGATATTCACTCCGTTGGGCGTGTCGTGAATGCTGATCAACTCTGCGCCGAGTTCGCGGTAGACGGCGGGCGCTACCTTATAGGCGGCACCGTTAGCGCAGTCCACTACGATCTTCAAGCCGTTAAGACTCAGCGCGCCGGGCAGGTTTGCCTTGCAGTATTCTGTGTAGCGGCAGGCGGCATCATCGATACGCCGCGCCTTACCCAACTGGCTGGACTCCACGCAGGTCATATCACCTTCGAGCGCTACCTGTAGCCAGCGCTCGATCTCCTGCTCTTGGGCATCGGTCAGCTTGTTGCCGCCCTGAGCGAATATTTTGATGCCGTTATCGTAAAACGGGTTGTGCGAGGCGCTGATGACGACGCCCGCGTCGGCCCGAAACGTAGAGGTCAAATACGCCACGCCCGGAGTAGGCAGCGGGCCCACCAGGGCCACATTGACCCCGGCGGCGGAAAAGCCCGCCTCCAATGCGGACTCCAGCATATAGCCGCTGGCTCGCGTGTCCTTACCAATCAAAACCTCTTTAATACCTTCCGCGCCCAGCACCTGGCCTGCGGCCCACCCAAGCTTCATGGCAAAGCTGGGCGTCATTGGGAATTCGCCTACACGGCCGCGTACACCATCAGTGCCGAAGTATTGTCGCATGCTGGGGTACCTAAATGATTAGTCGTGAGTCGTGAGTCGTGAGTCGTGAGTCGTGAGTCGTGAGTCGTGAGTCGTGAGTCGTGAGTCGTGAGTCGTGAGTCGTGAGTCGTGAGTCGTGAGTCGTGAGTCGGCAGAGTATAAATTTTGCTCTGCGTGCACTAACAATGGATGAATAGTCTTTAGCGTGTAAGAACGTTTTCAGGCAAGAGTAAGTGGCTTGGGGGCGTCGGAAAGACGCCACATTGCACTACTCGACGGTGACGCTTTTGGCCAGATTACGGGGCTTATCGACATCCGTGCCTTTTACGAGCGCTACATGGTAGGAAAGCAGCTGGAGCGCCACGACGTGCAACACCGGCGAAAGCAGGCCGTAGTGCTCCGGCATCATTAGAACGTTGATACCTTCGGATGCCTGCACGGCGCTGTCACCATCGGCAAATACATACAGCTGGCCACCCCGGGCGCTGACCTCCCGCATGTTGGTCTTGAGCTTCTCTAGCATTTCATCATTAGGGGCGACGACCACTACGGGCATTTCAGAATCGACCAGTGCCAAGGGGCCGTGCTTGAGCTCCCCCGCCGTGTAGGCTTCTGCGTGAATGCAGGAGATCTCTTTCAGTTTCAGCGCACCTTCCAGCGCAATGGGGTAATGCCGACCGCGGCCCAGAAACAACGCATGATGCTTTTCGGCAAACTGCTTGGCCCAAGCTTCGATACCAGGTTCCAACGCCAGTACCTTATCGACCGCGATAGGCAGATGGCGTAGTTCGTCCAGGTAGGCTTTTTCGTCCTCGTTACCCAAGCGCTGATGGGCCTTGGTCAGCAGAAGCGTTAGCAGAAACAGCGCGCTCAGTTGGGTGGTAAACGCCTTGGTAGAGGCTACGTCGATTTCAGGGCCGGCACGGGTAATGAAGCGCAGCGTAGTTTCGAGAAAGATGGCGGATTCCGGCACGTTTCAAATAGACAGCGTGTGGCAATGCCCAAGCGATTTGGCATGTTGCCGACGTCACCCCATCTTCAGTAGCACCTGGATTTAGAGTCTGACGTTACTTTATCGTTTTTTAACACCAGTTGCTCGGCATAGGCGGAAGGCGTTAGCCCGCCAAGACTCTTCTTCGGTCTTTCTTCGTTATACTCCCGTCGCCACGCCTCAATGATGACCCTCGCGTGATGTAGGCTGGTGAACCAGTGCTCATTTAGACATTCGTCTCTAAAACGCCCGTTGAACGATTCGATGTAGGCGTTTTGATTGGGCTTTCCAGGTTCGATTAAAAACAGGGCAACACCACGTTGATGAGCCCACGTCAGCATGGCGCGTCCGCAGAACTCCTTTCCATTATCCGTACGAAGGGCACTTGGAAGGCTACGTTGTAGCGCTAGATGGTCCAGAATCCGTGTTAACGACAGCCCGTCAATGGCACGGTCAGGCACGATAGCCACGGCTTCATGGGTGGCGTCGTCGACAATGGTGAGGTTCTTGATCACTCTCCCTTCCGCCGCGCGGTCAAACACAAAATCCATTGACCAGACCTGATTGGCAGCACCAGGGCGGCCCAGGGGCTTGCGTTCAGACAGAAGAATCTTCTTACGCTTGCGTCGCTTTACCTGCAACCGAGCCGCCGCGTAGAGGCGCTCGACGCGCTTGTGATTGACTTGTTCACCGGCTTGACGCAGCTTCAGGTAGATCATGCCCGCGCCGTAACGACGATGCCGGTGTGCCAAGGCAATAATGCGTTCACGCAATGCCGCATTGCGGTCTGGGGCCGGTTGGTAGCGCAATGCACTGGCACTCATACGAATGACACGGAGCGCTCGACGCTCACTCAGGCCACGTGACACCATAAAATGCACCACGTCTCGACGTGCCAGGGCGCTCACCACTTTTTTCTCAGCGCCTCGCGAGTGACCTCCATCTCCAATAGCGACTCCGCGAGCAGCTTTTTCAGGCGTCCATTTTCGGCTTCGAGCTCTTTCAGTCGCTTGGAATCGGGGACGCTCATGCCACCAAACTTGCTGCGCCAAAGGTAATAACTGGCTTCCGAGAAGCCATGCCGACGACATAGCTCCTTGATGGGCAGTCCCGCCTCCGCTTCGCCCAAGAAGCCAATGATCTGTTCTTCGCTGAAACGCTTCTTCATGTCCAATCTCCTTAGCATAGGATTGGACTCTAAAGTGTAGCGCTACTCAATCTGGGGGTGACGTCGGATGCATCGGAGGCCGCGTAATGGCCATCGTCAGCAATGCCCAACATCAACGGCGAGCCTTCACGCGCGACCACTAGACAATCCGGCTCCTCTTCACTGATCACGGCAAGAGCAAACGCGCCTTTCAAGTAAGCCACTGCGCACTACACGGCAGAAAACAGATTTCCGTCGGTTCGCCAATCTGGCCTTTGAAACAGGCTTGAATCAGGTGGACGATGGTATCGGTATCAGTATCGGAGGTAAATTCTTAACCCAAGCTCTGGAGCTGCTCACGCAAGGCTTCATAGTTTTCAATAATGCCGTTATGTACTACCGCCAACCCTTCAGATATATGCGGATGCGCATTACGCTCCGCGGGCACTCCGTGGGTGGCTCATCGGGTATATGCGATACCCACGTTACCGTTAATACTCTCCTCTTCTACCTTGCCCGCAAGTTCTGCTACCCGCCCCTTGATATGAGCACCCTTAAGGCTGCCGTTTACCTCATCTGACAACAGAGCAAGCCCTGACGAATCATAGCCGCGATACTCCAAGGTGGATAACCCAGAGAGTAGAAAGTTAGTACATTCCTTTGCGCTGATCGCGCCGACAATCCCGCACATAGATAGTCCTGAAAATGATTAAAACCTTGTGACTAGTAGATATAAAAATACTACTAATCAAGAAATAGACTAATGATATCTCAAATATGTAGAACGTAAGCATGTTACGGTTCTATCCTAGAAATTCATTATTGACCAGCGAAAATATAATCTCTTTTATTATTTTATTTTATTGAGTTGTTGCAATGTCTTTTTTAACTTTTTATGGTAATGACGCATCTGGTAAAACTCTCGTCCTTTAGCAAAAAACAAGTCTATCCAAGGGGAGCCAGCAACTTTATCTTGGTGAATAAAAAAATGTGTCGGCGTACCATTAAAAGAACTGCAATAAATGTAGTTATTTCTTTTAATAAAATTTTGCAGAGTATCATAATGAGCAACATCGACTGACTCAACCACTAACAAAGGCTGATCTTTTTGAATCAAATCCTCAGCGCCTTCAAGAACCGCTAACTCCATACCTTCAACATCTATCTTTATAGCAGCCACTGGTGACTCAAAAACTTGGTCATCTAAACGAACAACGTCAATACCTATACTGCCTTCATCTAATAATTCCAGTGACTGTGATCCCAAGTTACTTTCATTCAATTCTTTTAGTTTAGCTTTAGATGGCCCTCTACCAACCCCACAAGGGAATACTTGAACCAGTTCAGCAATACCATTTAATTTGACACTATTACTTAAAGGCTGATGCAAACGCTTATTAGGCTCGTAGGCACGTACTTGACAACCTAAAACACAGGCAAAATAAAGAGTGTGGTTACCAATATTTGCACCTACATCTAAAACCAAATCCATCGGATTTAACCCAATGGACATCGCCTCAAGCATTTCAGCTTCGTAGGGCTTCGAATTTTTAGCGATAGACTTTTGGATATAGTCAGTTTTAAAGTCAGGCAGATCAATCTTAAAAACCTTACCGTTTGTATAGACTTCATGAATCGTAGAAGCTGGACTCAAGCCGAGTGGATCCTCCAAAGCTAAAAACTCGAAAGCACTTTCAACGTCCAAAGAATATCGGCTTTTAAATACGACCCGTACCGCTTGAGAGTCGTCTAATGAATTAGCTTTATATGATATACAGCTATAAACCCTGTCATCTTTACGGCCTTTTAACAGATGAATCTCATCAGGCTGTTCATTTTTAAAAGTAAGTATACACTGATTTCCTGAAACAGAGGAAATACATACTTTTTTATCTATAACTGAAATAGTTTTATCGCTAGGAAAATGCCATTGTAAAACTATATCGCGTGCACACTCATCAGTAAATTTAAAATAATCAGCAATATTTAAGCGCTTAGATTCCGTTAAAAAATCAAACTTTCTTATTTGTATTACGGGCTCTAGAACTTGAAGCTTAAGAGTAACACCAGGATTCACATCGGATTCACTAAACTCCATCACTTGCCAATTATTTAAACGATGCTCAAACTCCGTTGAATAACGGGCACCATTTATTAAAGGTACATTATGGCCCACCCGTCCACGCATATATTTCCGAACTGGGTCAGTATTTATATAATTGTATAAACCAGAATCAATTAACCAGTCCTCGCCCCAACCATAAACAGATATATGCCCTTCATCTTGCTGATGATGATAACGACTCAAGCATCCCAATTTCATAATAATATGAAAAGCCTGCTCGAAGCATTCTGTTTCCGGCCATCTATCACGGAAGACCGCATAGCCAGAATTTGCATACACTTTATTTAAAGCTGATGGTGTGCCACCCTTTTTCCCTTGTGTTAAAGCATAGAGAAAATGCTTATATTCAAGCGTATGACCAAACATTTGCCGATAAGCATCAGAGGTCGGTAACTGTTCGGTATCGCCTATAGGGGGGAGGCTGCCATCTGGGCGCAAAACATAGGTAATAAAACTCAAAGCCTTAGCAGAAAATTGCTCAAACTTATCGGCTAAGTCACCCAGCATATCTGCTGGGTAATCTTTAATAATTCCTATAAAAACCTTGAATACAAAAACATGATAGGCGGGGCTGTTTTCGACATGAACACCTTCTTCAGTGAATGCGAAATTCAGTTCACTAGTGATCCTACGGATAGCAATTTGCTGCCATTCATGCGCATTCTGCCCTTCAAACACAGTTCCAAGAAGTAACAACACACGCGCTTGCTCCAAGCCATGATTAGTATGCTCGGAATAGAAGCTATCTTTAGCTAGCCACTGGGCGTGTACTACTAGCGCATGTTCAACATATTTTAGAAAATCATCGTGTTGCTCAGCCCATTCAGAAGCATTTTCACGACAATAATAAACAAACAACACTAACTGCTCAGCACGTAACGCAGTAGCATGATCGTGCCAAATAAACTCAAAGGGATAACTAGTGTCAGTTTTAAGGTAGCTGTCAAGCCAAGACTGAATAGCTATCTTTGAAAAACTCAACACATCATCATCTTTAGAAGTACAGTGATAGGCTATCAGATAGGAAAGAAAAGAAAGCCAGTTAAGCCGCCATTGCCAGCTGCGGTTAGAAAGTGGGTTTTTCTCCCACCCTCCCCAATTAAAGAAGTCGATTGATGAGAAAGGTGCTAATTCAAGCTTTTTATTAACAAAAAGTGTTTTGCCTAACGCCGTGTTAGATGAATTATTTGAAACTTGCTCTAGCTTGAGTTTCACACAACTTATAAGCTCAGGAGAGCTTAATTTTTTTAAAATCATAGTAGCCTGATTAATTAAATGGTTCCTGAGCTTACGCTCATCACATGAAATCTTTAATTGATGTGGGCAAGTGACAAAGCGTATTTTATTTTATTTTGCTTTGTCCAATTTTCCCAATCAGTGACCTCACTCCAATTATATAAAAAAACAAAATCTAGCTTTGCTGCCGAAGCTGCTTGCCAATCATATTTACTATCGCCTAAAAATAGTGCAGGCTGCTGAATATTTCCTTTTTTAAGCTCTCGTGTGAGTATTTCATCCTTAGTATCAGGGCTACCAAAGATGCCGCCATCAAACAGCTCAGCTAGACCTCTAGCGGCAAATACTTTCCGCAGCTCTGCTTGGTCGCCGCCAGAAACGATGAGCCAACGCGCATTGGCGGTAATTGCACGTAGCGTTTGCAGCCTTTCAGCAATATCACAACCCATCAAGCCTTCATACACTTCTGCGGCATAGCGGTCTAACAGCTCATCTAAAGCGGGCCCCTTTTGGCCGGGTACAAGATTTTCGAGAAAATAAGCAAACTTTTTGTAGCGAGAGATACCACCATTCTGTATATGGTAATCGACTAACGCTTGGGCAGCTGCATTGCCATAAGGCAACGCAGCTTGATAAAAGGCCTGGCTTTTAACCTGATTGGAGTTTAGAACGACACCATCGCAATCAAAAACAAGGGTTTCATAAGCGTTAAATGTTAGCTTCATCCTAGCCCTGCCTTACGCATCGCCGCCTCTACTTTCGCTACGTCTTCTGGTACGTCTACCGCTAAGCTACCGGGCTTAGTTTCTACTAAACGAACTGTTTTACCCATCTCGAGGAAGCGCAAAATCTCAATATCTTCGTAGTATTCCAATTCACTTTTACGCCCAAACGCACGGAATGATGCTAGCTCTTCACGGGTAAACGCATATATGCATACTTGTTTTTTATACCGCAAAGGAGCGTATTTAGGATCTTTAAAACCTGGCAGAGCAACGCGAGACATATAAACAAGCTTGTTATCTTCAGTCGTAATGACCTTTGGGATATTTACGCTATGCGGGTCTTCCTCACCGGATACCCAGCTAAAACCATTAATAACATCTCCCATATTTTCAAGCTTTGTATCACGTACTTTTAAAATATCGGCGGGGTCTACAAGCGCTTCATCACCCTGTACGTTAATATAAATATCTGCTTCCACTTTTTCAGCCGCTTGAGCAAGCCGGTCTGTACCGGTCAAGGCATCATCGGTTGTCATTACCGCATTAAAACCAGCGTCTTCGACTGTCTTGGCAATCCGCTCGCTTTCAGTGGCGACGTATACATTCTCTTTACCCACCGCCTTAGCCGATAACTCGGCTACCCAAAGCACCATAGGTTTATTAATCAGGTTTACTAACGGCTTACCGGGGTAACGGCTAGAACCGTACCGAGCAGGTATCATTACAACACTACGCATAATACTTCTTCTCTTTGGACTTATAGGGCGTAAACGGATTCTGTGTGAAGGCCATAACGGGTAGGCGTAATGGCAACGAGGTCTACCGCTTGCTCAGTGGCCTGATACTGTTCAAAAATCTGGCGCATTTCCTGACTACGTGGATCGTCTGCACCGTAACCATCAAAGCCGGCCATAAATACCTTACTGGCGTTACCACTTGTGATTGCCGCAAGTGCATAGGCGACCACTAGCGAACTAGGTAAGCCACAATGCATCGAGCCAAATACAAACTTTTCTGGAACGATGTTGAGCCCAAAATCAAGTACTTCCTTACCAGCAAGCGCACTACGAACATCATTCGGTAACATAGAGAATGGAGTGATCAGTGGTTGAGGAAGTCGGGTATGCTCTGCACAATCTGCGAGAAGGCGGACAGGATGGCACGCAACACGTAGATCAATCAGTTCAGCATCTAAAGCACTCTGGGTATTTAATGCAATAACGACGGGTTTTGCCGTGCGAATATAACGTTCAAGAGCTTTTCGGTGACGCGCAACTCCAGGCCCAGCGCCCAATAATAATACGTTACAGCCTGAAAAAGCCGTTTTAGGTGACCAACTACCTTGCGCATCTACGCAATAAAAACGCCGTGCAGCATCTAACGTATTTACACTAAATTTTTTCCCGCCCTCAACCCGCAGATGTTCGATGACGGCGAGCACATCTTCTTCATCGTAGCGGGAGTCGCTGAGCATTTCTTGAATATAGGTGGGGTGAATGCCGTACTTACCCGCTAAGTAGTAGTAAGGGTTAGTACCCCAGCCGTAATGTTCTTGCATTGGCTTAAAGTGCTTACGCAGCAAAGCCATTAGCGGAACCATGCTTACCTGTTTATTACGGCGTTCGGTAATTTCAATGGCAAGCTCTTCTGTACGGGCATTGCCAGGACCTCGTCCCATACCTGTCACGGTTGCATCTACCCAGGTAACACCTTCATCGATAGCGCGCAGGGTATTTGAAAGCGCTAGGCCCAAGTTATCGTGGGTATGAATGCCCATGGGGCCATCCCATTCAGTCCGCATCCACTGAATAATTTGTGCTGCTTGGTCTGGGTTCATGCTGCCCATACTGTCAGCAAAGTAAAGCGCATCCAGGGGATAGGCTTTTGCCTCACGTGCCAAGGCTTTTACTTCTTCTTCGGTCCGGTCGGCAACCTGCATAAGGTTGAAGCCGACCATAAAACCACGCTTTTTAAGCCACGTAACGGCAGGTAGCGAACCAGCAAACTCATGAACGTGGCAGGCTATGCGTACCAGTTCCACGGGGGAATGAGCAGCATCATTGGGAAACAGGCGTTCTAACGCGTCAATTTGGGGCACTTCTCCCACAAGCTCGCTGCCATTGACCATCACGCCCACGGTAAGCCCATCTGGAATGGTTAGTCCTCGAATAAACTCATCAGTGGTAAAGGCACAAGGGCCTTGAAACCCTGTGTTTTTAAGCGAGCGTAAGCCTAACTCTACAATATCGACACCGGCTGAGTGCATGGCTTCTAAATATTCATGGATTAGCTCTTCAGAAAAATCCCATGAATTATAATACCCGCCATCACGTAGCGTGCAATCCAACTGCTTAATCATTGGTAACCTCATTATCTAAAATCATCTTAAACTCTTTTAGCACATCACCAGATCTTATCGAGTAGCTTTGCCTAGCCCAGTTTTCATTAGTTTTTTTAAAAATTGACGCATCTCTTCTTCGATCACTTTTTATAAAGTGTGTTTTGGGATGGATGTGTTCTAAATATTTTTCTTTAGCTGCATATGAACCATGTCCTATACCAACTGCTTTAGAAAACCTAGCAGGATACATTGAGTCAGTCAGAAAACCTGTCAAAAATGCATCTACAAATTGCGAATATTTTATCTTTTCAACCGAGGTTTGATTAATTAAGCTAATAAATTTTATACTTTTATCAGTTTCAAACGGCAACTGTATTCTTTGCAAAATGTCATTTTCTTTATCGGCATTCAAGCTAACATTTTCTCCTGAAATAGGAGAAGTAAAACCGTCGACCAATACAACAACCGAAGAAAAACGCCGCCTTAACTCGCTAACACAAAGTGCTATACCTTTTTCCTGCTCTTTCCATCGCCGTTTTTCTCCGCATATACCAACCCAAAAAACAAACTCCGACTTATTCAGTTCATGAAAAATCGACAATGAGTCTCTCTGAACAATATTTAATAGCATTTCATCAAATTTTGAAATATACTTTAACCTAGAATTAAAATAGCCGTCTATTTTAGATAACAAAGAATTAGGATAACCCAGTTTAATAATAAAACCATTTTTAATAAGGTATTTATTTACACTAGCCTCAGATGCAAAGTCCTTCCCCCGAACACCATTAAAAAAACCAAGAAAATCTAAATTTAAAAAATCTGCGCCATTAATTCTAATTGGCGTCACAGAGTATTTTTCTTTTATACTCATTTTTTCAAGATTTAACTTTAATGCTGGAACCATGTCGTAGAAATAGTGGTACGGTCGAGAATAAGACACCAACACGCCTATATATGAATTATTCTTAACTTCGCTTTTGGCTTTTAGATCAAGGCAGAAAGACTCTACCAACTTTAAAGGAAATGTTGCTGCATCAAATTTATAAACTAATGAAAACTTCCTGAAATAAATAGCTGAAACATTTAAATGTCTTTGTTCTAGCACGATTTCAATTTCTTGCTCTTCATTAAAGAAACATAAATAATTTGACTGGCTAATTAGAAAAGAGCTATCGCAAGTTAGTTTTTTATTATTAAAATTGAAACTTATACAATTTTTCATGTTGGCTTGACGATAAAAATCCAAAGGATCATGATAGTATAAAAATTCAATTAAAGTTAAAATTTCGCTTCTAACTTTAGAACCAAGCCATTCAATCTCTTTAATAGCGTCAAAAGTGTGTATTACTGCACACTTCTTAGATTTTTCCGAACCACCTGAAGTGTAAGATGAACAAATTTCATTAAGCGTTTTAAGCTGTTGTAAAAAGACATTTCTAGAAAAATGGAAGGGTTCTAACCCCCATTTATGATTTTTATCAACAATCAAATCACCTGAGTTATAATTAATAAACTTGGCATCAGGAATAGAGTTTGCGATTTCATCATACATAACTTCAAGCTGAGCATTAGTCTCATAAATAGCCTCTTCTGTATAACGATCTAATAGCTTATCAGCTCCATCTCCTTTTAGAGTCCAGTATACTTTATTAATAACTACTTTTTTTTCAAGCATAGACTCTTTAAGCAAATCACTCAACACCTCCAAACCTTTTTTCCAAAGTTTTAATTTTTCCTTTGAACTTGCTTTCAAAAAACTATAACTATTGGGCTGGTATAAAGCTTTTTTATATTCATTAGATACTGTATGGACAGAATCACCCCTAACTGAAATATTAAATCTTTCATCTATTAAATCTATAAGCAATATATCGAAATTATTTTTTTTTATTTCTTCTAAAACACTTTTCTCCATATCTGCACGTACCATTTTACGCTGCCAATTTGACTTTATTTCCGATAAAATCTTTTGATCAACGTGCGGCTTAGCACCCAATGAAGAAAAACTTGACCTAGCATGATATGCTATAATTTCAAAGTTGTTTTTTTCTGCAATTTCAAAAGGATCTCTCGATACACAGCTTCCTAATACAAAAACTTTTATTGGCAATTCCATAAAACACCTGAATAAATTAATTTTTTTCAATAACTGCCTTAGCAACCACATCTATACTAAAATTTTCACTCGCAAAGTTTTTTATATTGACCTGTTTATTTTTATCGTGTTTTATACCTTTTGAAGCTGCTTTAGCATTCAAATATACCCATTCCTTTGGATATATTTCATTCGAACCCACCCAAGGTAAAACTATTGGCTGACAACCAGCAGCAGCCCCTTCAGCAACAGCTAAATGAAAACTCTCATGATCACTAACTGATAGAATATAATCGACGCCAGAGTACCACTCGGGCATATCATTACCCTGAGGATCAAAGAAAACAGCATGTTTTAACAGTGGATCCTCATCCATTCGACAATACTGTTCTTCATACCACGCCATTTCTTCTGATCGATTTACCATCCACGGATAATCTTCTGGCCGCTTGCCTTTAATGCGTAACGTATAGCCTTCGTCTTCTTTACGTAGTTCTTTAAGTATATCCAGTGCAAGATCAAACCGCTTACTTTGCGGCACCATACCGACTAAGCCTAAAACTTTACCATTAGTCACTTTTCTAGGAACAGCCTGCATAGCCTCAACGTCGACCCCGTTATATATCACTATCCCATTTTTATTCAGTGCTGGATTGCGTTTTTGAGCATTACGGAGCATATGAGGGCCAACAAAAATCACAGTATTAAAAGCTTTAAATGGTACTTTATCAAATAAAGCGCTGCGTAACTCTTGGGCATGTAAACGTCCTACCAGCTTCTGCCCCTCTCGCTTATGCTTGCCGTACCACATGGCATTGCCCAGCATCCATTCACAGAAAACAGTATCTGCTTGGCGTACTAACCGCTTACTGGCTATTTCATTGTGCTGGTTGTGGCCTGTCCAGAAGTCGAGCAACAACCGAATACCCGCATCAGTGAAGTAAGGGTAGAAGGGTTTAATGAATTTGAGATCGTGCCCGGCAATAACAACTGTCTTTTTGGGTTCTACATTGGGTGCCTGTTCGTGAATCTGCGGCGGTTTGCGTAGAGCTAAGGCCGGCTGGTTTGCAGCTTCCTTCACAAAAGATTCAAGCGGGCTGCTTTCAGTAGCGCGCACTAACTGTAGGCCATCATTTACCGCTATGCCTTCTTGGGCAACCCCAGGCCATTGGCCTTCACCCAGCACGGCATCTCGGCTGAAACCAATACGCGTCTGGGGCGCATAGTAAGTAGTCCAAGCTAAGTCTTCCAGATCTTCTGATTCCAACTCTTCCAACGCCCGGGAGGTAGCCAATAGCCAAAGGGAATTGGTTTCCACGCGCTGCCCTTCTGGGCTGCCACATGCAATGCCCGCTGCTTCCAGCTGTGCTTGTGTGCCATGCTGCCACTGGCTCGCAAGAACACGCTGAGGGCGAAGGGTTTGTGACATCAGCTGCTGGGCGGCGGTTTCGGTAATTTCGTCCGTCACCAGCGCTATATCGGGCGGTTGCGGAGCATCTACCACTACGCCAGCAGTACGCAGCATTTGCGATAAGCGCAGCTCGGTAGTGTGAGCACGCATGATAGCTCGCGCACCTTTGAGTGCATTGCGCCAGCGGTAAGCCGGGTGATGCATCAAATTTTCCAGCGCTTGCGCCGCTTCGCTTTCTGTACGCACCACATGCCCTGCCCCTTCAAGGTAGCGGTTCATACCGAGCGCAGGGCCAGAAATTAGCGGTGAGCCACAGGCAACTGTCTCTACTACCCGGCGCGAGAACATGGTGGGTGAATCCAGCACCGAGTTCACATTGATTTGTACCGGGTGGGCTTTGTACGCCTGAATCATCTCTTCGTACGTTAAGCTACCGGCCACATAGCTACCCAACCCGCCCGGGTATTTGTACGGCGATTCCGGGTCATCGTGCTGGCGATCGTAAATGGTAAGGCCAAGCGGTGCTGCGGCACTCATGATCTTATCCATATACTCGGTACGCTCGGGGTAGCGCTTGCCGTAATAGGTTCCACCATAGGCGGCGGTAGGCTGCCATTCGCGCGTGGAAGGCAGCAGATTATGGATCTTGGGTGAAGCGTAGAACGGCGCGCTGCTGGCGGTCTGGGTTAGCGCCCCCGGCGTGGACAAGTAGGGAATGATACGGCGGCTATCGGTAGTAAATACGTGATCACACAATGAGGCCGCTTTACGAAAGCGATTAAAATGAACCGGGTCTTCCTTGTTCCAGAATAACGATGGTATAGCCTGGGCACGGCAATGCGCTAACAGTTCGCTTAAAGGCGCAAACTCTTCATCGCTGTAATAACCCACCTTGCGATGCCACTTCCAGTCGTTGCCTTTCCAGGCCGACTCTACAAACATTGCGTCTATCGGCTGCTTGGCTAACTCTTCCCGCCAGTTCTCAGGTGAAAGCGGCACTACCTTGACGGCACTGGCTAGCGTATCGGTAGTGAATTGATCAGCAATCAAGCCAAGTGTTAACTGTTCCAATCGCTTGGGAGAAGCCTGGTGCTCTGCTTCCGGTAAAACACGTTCGGCTGAACGTACAAGCTCCAGGCTTTCAGCATAAAGACGTGTAACGTGGTTCCAGGTACGCTCCTGCTCTATCCAGGCGCGAGCCGCAAGCCCGAAGCGCTGACGCTCCTGGGGGCTATCAATCAGTGATTTCAGTACGCGGCAAAGGTCTTCCGCGCTGTCTTTCTGGAATAGCCGCGCGCGTTCGTTATCCCCCGCCATGGTCTTGTGCGGGGAAACATCTGAAAGTACCACGGCCTTACCCATGGCCATGGCTTCAAGGGGTTTGAGCGGCGATACCATTTCGGTAACCGCTGAAGATAAGCGCGGAACCGGCATAATATCCATGCAGGAAAGATACTTTGGCACCGCATCAAACGGTACACGCCCAGTGAAGCGGCAGTGCTTTTCAATACCCAGCGCTTTGGCTTTCATTTTTACGGTATCAATTACCTTGCCATCGCCCACCAGTACAAAAATGAAGTCTTGGCCTATAGTCTTAAGCTGGGCCAGTGCTTCCAGCAATAGCTCCAGCCCTTCATAGGCAACTGCACTGCCTGCGTAACCAATAACCGGCACGCCTGTCTTGAGTTTCAGTTCTTTTATTACTTTGGCATCGGGGGCGATGGGCTTGAAACGTTCAGCATTTACCGCGTTGGGTACCACTACAATCCGTTCATGCGCTACCCCCCAGGATGCCAGTTCAGCGGCAAGCTCATTGGTTAACGTGATGACCAGATCCGCCTCACGAGCTGCCTGCTGCTCGAGTTCGCGCATCAGCTCGTAACGCTCAGAGCCCGCCCATTCAGGCTGTGTCGAGGCTTGAGTTACTTCCCAAAGGCCGCGCACTTCATATACGAACGGCAGCCCCAAGCGCCTGGCGGCCATGAGCGCAGGCAGCGCCGTAATATGATTAGAAGCAGCAACGATAACTTCTGCGCCGCTTGTTTGTGCTTCGCGCACGTAATGGTCGGCGGCTTCAGCTAAATAAAAGTCCAGCGGCGTCTTGGCCAGATTCCAACCGGCGCAGGCGGCATACGTAATACCTTCAACTTCCGCTTCGTGATACCCCTTGTTAAGCCCTTTAACGTTCGCATCCCACGGAAAGCCTGGGCGAGTGGTGGCACGCACCTGCCAGCCCGCCTGTTTTAAACCTACCGCTACGCCATGGGAACGGGTGGAGTATCCATTGGTCGCATGGGGTACCGACTGGTGAAGGCAATAAAGAAGATGGTACCGACGCGACATGAGGCCCGGATTCGGCTGCCGGGGTGGCAGTTTCCAACCGCCCTTGAGACGGGCAAGCCCGCCCACAAACTCTTGGAAATCGCGCTTGGTCTTATCGAACTTCTTACCGCTTTTTTGCAAGCTATCCAAGGCGTTTAATGTATCAGTAAGCTTACCGTGCGTATAAAACCATTGGCTGATAGTAGCATAGCCCACTTGGCTGACATCACTAGCCGTTTCTTTTGGGATATTACTGCTGTCTAAAGGCTCGTCTTTTTGGTTTTGAAAAACATCACTCATTACCCGTGTCGAATTCAGTAGTTTCACAGCGCCATAATCAATCGCAGCCGGCTTTTGGCCCTGTGCTAGCTGCTGGAGTATGCCATCAGCCAGCGCTGTGGGTTGATCAGGCGCCACAAATACAACCGCGTTTCCTTCCTGACACACTGCACGCAGTGCAGGCAAATCTGATAACACCAACCGTTTACCGTAAGCCAACGCTTCGGCAGCTTTCATGGGCGGTACCAGTTCACAAACCGATAACCGCTTACGCGGTATCACGATGGTATCTACCAACGCATAATAGTCAGCCACCTGCTCGTGAGGTACACGGCCTACTTGAATCAGCCACGAGGCATGTTCTTCAACCTCTAGTGGTGTTCTGGATTTACTGAGCGCTCGTGTGATTGGCTGGTCATCACCTACCAGCAACAGTTTGATCTTTTCGCCCTGCTGCACCAGTTCGGCACAGGCTTTCAACAGTACATCCAGGCCTTCGTAAGCATTGAAGCTGCCTACGTAACCAACCACTTTATCGCCCTGCTCAATTCCCAGCTTTGCTTTCAGGGCAGTATCAGCGAGTTTGGTTTCAGGTAGCTTGCTTACCCCGTTAGGTACTAAAGCGATATTTTCTGCATTGACGCCGCGCTTTATCAGCGCATCCAGCATGGGCTGGTTCAAGGTAAATACTTTTTCAGCCTGTTGGGCTACAAAGCTATCGCGCTCAGCTTCAGCTCTAAATTCTTGGGTATCTTTATACCCTGGCTGTCGGGCATCTTGAGAAAGCTCCCAGAAACCGCGCACTTCATTATAGAAAGGCAGGCCCAACCGTTTGGCGGCTACCCAAGCGGGCAACCCTACGATATAGTTCGAGGCCGCCAACACCACGCTGGGCCGATAAATTCTGAAAAGCTCGGTAAAGTATTCAACGCTTTGTTCTAGATGTTCGATTTCATTTTTAGGCTTTTCACCCGCCAACCAGCGCCGATGAATATAGCGAACCCCATCAATATTGACTTCCGCTTGGGTACCTTTTTTTCCTGCCTTAAGTTCCCATGGCCTGCCAGGCCTTACAAAACACAGCGTTTCCAAGCCGTGCTGGTTCAAGGCGTGTGCAATTCCTTGCGTTCTGATTGCATAGCCGTTGCTTGCATAGCTTTGCCCATGGCTAACCAAATAGGCTACTCGGCCTGGAAGGGGTATCTCAATTGCCGAAGCTTTTTGACTTGCAAGTTTTGTGGCGTAGGTCAGCAGTGCGTCCATGAAAATCCGGAAGTAGAAGTTAAGTGGCGAGTGGCGAGTGGCGAGTGGCGAGTGGCGAGTGGTAAATTTAGATGCTTTTATGGCAGGCCTATATACGTACTGTCCCCCCTCACTACTTGATACTTATGCTGCTAGCCGAGCAGGCCAACCGCATCGATCACCGTTTCTTTGTCGCGCACAACTTCTAGATGCTCGATGAAGGATTTATGTTTCACCAGTACACACACTACATCCGCTTGCGTCAGCGCTTCTTCCAGGGTCTTCAGTTCAACGTTGGGCTGCTGAAGGTCTTCAGGCAATGCTTCAACATTGGGTTCTACTACCTGTAGGCGGCAACCCAACTGAGCAATTTGCTTCGTAATACCTAACGCGGGGCTTTCGCGCAGGTCGTCGATATCCGGCTTGAAGGCAATACCAAGGCACGCTACCGTTAGGTCGCTGCGTTTGGCGTCCGGATGCTGCTGATGGTAGTACTCAAGCCCTTCTTTTACGCGGCCTAGTACCCACTGCGGTTTGGCATCGTTCACTTCACGCGCAGCGCGAATGATCTTGGCTTGCTCCGGGCAAGAATCCACGATGAACCATGGGTCTACCGCTATGCAGTGGCCGCCCACGCCTGCACCTGGGGTAAGAATGTTGACTCGCGGGTGGCGGTTGGCCAGCGCAATCAACTCCCATACGTTGATATCCAGCTCGTGGCAAATGGTCGAAAGCTCGTTAGCGAATGCAATGTTCACATCACGGAAGCTGTTTTCGGTCAGCTTGGCCATCTCCGCAGTCCGGGCGGTAGTAGTTACACATTCACCCTCGACAACGAGCTTATAAAGCTTGCTGGCTACCTCGGCACATTTGGGGGTCATACCACCGATCACGCGGTCGTTTTCTACCAGCTCGCGAATGACGTGGCCGGGCAGTACACGCTCAGGGCAGTGCGCAATGCGAATATCCGAGGCTTCGCCGTGGGTTTGTGGGAAGGTTAGGTCGGGCCGCGCTTCGGCCAGCCATTCGGCCATTTTTTCAGTAGCACCAATGGGGCTGGTGGATTCGAGCACTACGAGGTTGCCAGGCGTTAACACGGTCGCAAGAGACTTTGCCGCCGCTTCGATGTAGCTAAGGTCCGCTTTGTGATTTTGGCCATGCTCATCGGTGTGAAACGGCGTGGGTACTGCCACCATGAATGCATCAGCAGGCTCGGGTGTGGTAGTTGCGCGTAAGAAGCCCTGTGTTACCGCCGCTTGAACGATGATGTCCAGCTCAGGTTCTACAATATGGATCTCGCCATTATTAATGGTGTCTACCGCGTGCTGGTTGACATCTACACCAATGACGTTTTGCTTACGTGAGGCGAATACGGCGGCAGTGGGTAAACCAATGTAGCCCAAACCGATCATGGAGATAGTATCGAATTTCATGAGTTTATCCGTAAATAGTAATTAGTGAGCGCTTCGCTGTTAGGAGTAAGCGCACTTTGCGCTGGTGAAGGATTTCTCCTCGCTCTTGCTCTCTTACAGTTTATAGTGCAGCGAGAACGTCGCGAATGCGCCGGCACGCTTTGCCGTCGCCGTAAGGGTTGTGGGCATAGCTCATGGCGTTATACGCCTGGTCATCAGTCAATAGCGTGTTCAGCGCTTCGGTTATTCTGGTTACATCCGTACCTACCAACTTCACCGTGCCTGCTTCCAGCGCTTCTGGCCGCTCGGTCGTATCCCGCATTACCAGTACGGGTTTGCCCAGAGAAGGTGCTTCTTCCTGGATACCGCCGGAGTCCGTCAAGATAATGGCGGCGCGATTCATCAAATAAACGAAAGGAAGGTAATCCTGGGGTTCTATCAAGTGAACGTTGCTGACATCAGCCAACAAACGATTCACCGGCTCGCGTACATTGGGATTGAGGTGCATAGGATAAAGAATCTGGACATCAGGGTGGGCTTTTGCTGTTTCAGCCAATGCCTGACAAATGCGCTCGAACCCGCCACCAAAACTCTCCCGACGGTGGCCTGTTACCAGCACCAGCCTTTTACTGCTATCCAGCATGGGAAAGCGCTCAGCCAGCTGTGCAGTTAAAGTGGTATTGTTTTGCAGCTTTTCGACCACATCCAATAGCGCATCGATTACTGTATTGCCCGTTACGTGAACCGTTGCAGGATTGATACCTTCGGCCAGTAAGTTCTGCTTCGAGGTATTGGTAGGGGCAAAATGAACGGCTGCTAGCGCACCTGTTAATTTACGATTACCCTCTTCCGGCCAAGGCGAGTACAAATTACCGGTACGAAGACCTGCTTCTACATGCCCTACCGAAATTTGCTGATAGTAGCATGCCAACGTGGTAGCCAACGTGGTGGCGGTGTCACCATGCACCAGCACCATGTCGGGCTTAAACTCCTCCAAAACGGGTTTTAGACCTTGCAATATACCGCACGTTACATCGTTCAGGTCTTGGCCCGGTTTCATTATATTCAGGTCGTACTCTGGCGTTAATTCAAATAACTCCAGTACTTGGTCCAACATTTCACGATGCTGAGCCGTTACGCATACTCTGGCGTCAAAGCGTTCATCCACAGCCAGCTGAAGGGCCAGAGGTGCCATTTTAATAGCTTCAGGGCGAGTACCGAATACGGTTAATACTTTCACGGGGACTCCGGTTTAATCTTTTGATCCAACGTTTGGCACTCGAGCTCTTGGCAACGCCTGTAATATTTTTCTAATAACGCTTGGGTTTCTGCCAATTGGCGTGCGACTTTTTGAGGCTCTAAACTAATTCTTGTTATTTTTGGAGCATTGAATTTTTCAGGCTGATAACTTGCTACAATTGATCTACCCTCGTTTTTACCTAGCTGTAGATAGTGCAAGAGAGGATTAACACTTTTTTTTCTAACGTCTTTATGAGCTTTTAAATAGCCGGCAGTCGAAAACTGGTTCGAAGGGTCACGCATCATTTTCCAGCCATACTTGTAAAAGTGATGGGCAGGATTCATCTTCGACGCTTCTACATCCGGGTAATGCTCTAAATACCAGCTGGCATCAAATAGCGATGATGCCTCGATAAGCTGAACTGCTTCATTCGACGTCACTGCAACGCTCCTACCTTAGTTACTTCGCTATAATTTATAAATTCATAACAACTCACAAAAAATAAGGCGCGGCCGTAAAATAAAGCCCGCTTTGATCTTTAGCGGAAAGCTGCGGTCCATTTTTCATGGTCGGCCATTCGATCGCTAGTGTGGGGTCATCCCATTGAATGGAAACTTCATCACCCGGCGCGTAGTAATCGGTGCATTTGTACTGAAATTCGGCCTCGTCACTTGTCACGTAGAAACCGTGCGCGAACCCTGGTGGCACCCATAGCAGTTGCTGGTTTTTAGCGCTTAGCGTGGCCCCTACCCACTGCCCGAACGTAGGTGAGCTTTTACGCATATCCACTGCCACATCGAACACTTCGCCTTGTGTCACGCGCACCAGCTTGCCCTGGGGCTGATCCAATTGGTAGTGCAACCCACGCAACGTGCCTTTGGCGGATTTGCTGTGATTATCCTGCACGAACGCGTAGTGGCCGCAGTGTTCTTCGAATTCGTTCTGGCGGAAGGTTTCCATGAAGAAGCCGCGCTCGTCGCCGAAGACCTTCGGGGTGAGCAGCACGACATCCGGGATGGCAAGAGGCTGGTAGTGCATGTTTAGTGACTTCCTTTTTTGCCACGAACGCTCACTGAAGGCACGGAAACGAAAACATAAAAAATTTTGTCCGTGCTTTCCGTGTTTTCCGTGGCGAGTTGATTTCCATTGCCTGCTTACTTTTTCGTTTTCTGCTTGAGCAACCGCTGCAGGTACTGGCCGTATTGAGTTTTCGCCAGCGGCTTGGCCAGGCGTTCCAAATGATCGTCGCTGATCCAGCCGTTTTGCCAAGCGATCTCTTCCAGGCAGGCGATCTTGAGGCCCTGGCGATGTTCGATGGTCTGCACGTACTGGCTAGCTTCCAGCAGGCTGTCGTGAGTGCCGGTGTCCAGCCAGGCAAAGCCACGGCCCAAGCGCTCGACACGTAGGTCGCCGCGGTTTAGGTACGCGTTGTTGATGCTGGTAATTTCAAGCTCGCCGCGCTCAGACGGCTGCACGTTTTTGGCAATGTCGACCACATCGCTATCGTAGAAATAGAGCCCGGTCACTGCATAGGCGGACTTTGGTTTTTTAGGCTTTTCCTCGATCGAGATGGCCGCTCCCGCTTCATCGAACTCTACTACGCCGAAGCGTTCCGGGTCCTTGACCAGGTACCCGAATACGGTAGCACCACTGGGCTGTTCACTGGCGCGCTTTAACTGCTCGGAGAAGTGTTGACCGTGAAAGATATTGTCGCCCAGTACCAGGCAAACGGGGCTGTCGCCAATGAAATCTTCGCCAATGATGAAGGCCTCCGCCAGGCCGTTGGGGCTGGGTTGTTCGGCATACTCGAATGCCAAACCGAAGTCATCACCGCTGCCTAGTAGATTTTCGTACTGCGGCAGGTCTTCCGGGGTCGAAATAATCAGAATTTCACGAATGCCGGCCAGCATGAGTACCGAGATCGGGTAGTAGATCATCGGTTTGTCGTATACCGGAAGCAGCTGCTTGGAGACGCCGCGGGTGATGGGGTGCAGGCGTGTACCGGAACCGCCGGCCAGGATAATGCCTTTACGTTGTGTGCTTTGGCTCATGAAAAGCCTCTTCCTTAAGTTTTCGCCACGGACACACACTGAAAACACGGACAAGGGACAAAACCCTGTGTTTGTTGTTCAAGCTTGGGTGCCGCTGTATTTCATGGTCGGTTAATTCTCGATGTACTCTGTAAGCGTCAGCGCTAGCTGGTTTTGCCAGTGCGGTAGTGTGACACCTAAAGCGGCCTCGAGTTTAGTCAGGCGCATGCGAGAATTGAGCGGGCGCTTTGCCGGCGTTGGGTAATCGGCCGTGGGGATGCCGGCCGTGTGCTCGGCGGTGATTGCCAGTGCCTGCCCTGCTCTGGCAGCTTGATTGAAAATTTCGCAGGCAAAGCCGTACCAGCTGGTTTCACCCCGGGGGGCTAAGTGGTAGATGCCAGATGTCAAGTGAGGTGTGAGGTGTGAGGTGTGAGGTGTGAAAGCAAGCGCTGAGACTTGGGCGATCAGGCGGGCCGGGGTGGGCGCGCCTATTTGGTCATTTACTATGCTTAACGCCTCGCGTTCGAGGCCCAGCCGTAACATGGTGTTCATGAAGTTGTTGCCGCGGGCGGCGTATACCCAGCTGGTTCTAAAAATCAGATGGTTGGCGCCGCTTTCCACAATGGCGTTGTCGCCTTCCAGCTTGGTTTGGCCGTAGATGCTTAACGGGCCGGTAGGGCTGTCTTCTTGCCACGGGGCAGCGCCATTACCGGGGTACACGTAGTCGCTCGAGTAGTGCACCAACGTAATACCATGTTGGGCAGCGTAGCGGGCAAGCTGAGCGGGTAGCTCCGCGTTCAAGCGCCAGGCCTTCTCGGGTTCGCTTTCGGCTTTATCCACGGCGGTGTAAGCGGCGGCGTTGAGGATCAGGGCGGGCTGGTGCTCGGCCAAATATGCCTCGACGGCCGACGTATTGGCCAGATCGAGCTCCTCACGAGACGGCGCCAAAATGTTGCCAGAAATAGCGAACTGGCGCTGGAGCTCGAAGCCGACTTGGCCGTTACCGCCAGTGATCAAAATATTCATAAAAACCTTTATTCGCCACAGACACTCACGGAAAACACGGAAAAAACACAAGGTAAAAAAGCACGAATTCACTGCTTAGACGGCAATTCGCTTTATCCATGCTTTGGGATAAATGAAATTGATGAGTAATCCTACAGGCATCCCGGTAGCCTTTAGGTAGTTAATTAATTGAGGCTCAGTTGATGGTGGCAACTGTTGCTGTGCTTTCAGTTCAAGAATTACGCTATTTTCAACTATTAAATCGAGGCGATGTTCACCAACAAGATGTTGTTTATAGTAAATATTAACGGGCTTCTCTATCTGTACATTAAGACCCGAACCTTGCAGTTCAATAGCTAGAGATTTTTGGTAAACACTCTCAAGAAACCCCGGACCTAACTGCCTGTTGACCTCGTAAATCGCGCCCCTAATCCGGTAGGTTAGTGCTTCTTCTTTGAGCATACGCACCTCATCATACTAACTACTTTCGCTGACTGAATGCAGGGGCTAAGCTTCAAATAATCTTTGGGTTTGTCCGTGTTTTCAGTGAGCGTCCGTGGCTAATAGCCCTTACAAACTACCCAAGCGTTCACCTTGATAACTGCCGTCTTGTACGCGTTGCCACCAGATTGGGTTAGCAAGGTACCACTCTACGGTTTTGCGCAGGCCGGTTTCGAACGTTTCTTCTGGAATCCAGCCCAATTCGCGCTCGATCTTGCTGGCGTCGATGGCATAGCGTATGTCATGGCCGGGTCGGTCGGCGACGAAGGTGATCAGTTCTCTGTAAGTCGTGAGGGGTGAGCGCTGCGTTTGTAGGGAGTTAGCGCTATTCTCCTCACTTCTCCCCCCTAACTCCTTACCTGGCACCAACTCATCCAGTATGTCGCAAAGGGTTTCGACTACGTGCAAGTTCGTCTGCTCGTTGTGCCCGCCGATGTTGTAGGTTTCGCCTACCTGGCCTTGCGTGGCGACCTTGATAAGCGCGCGGGCGTGATCTTCCACATAGAGCCAGTCGCGAATTTGCTGACCGTCGCCATAAACGGGTAATGGTTTTCCCGCCAAGGCATTGAGAATCATCAACGGTATGAGCTTCTCGGGAAAGTGGTACGGGCCGTAGTTGTTGGAGCAGTTGGTAACCAACGTGGGCAAGCCATAGGTGCGCTGCCAAGCGCGCACCAGGTGATCTGAACTGGCCTTGCTGGCAGAATAGGGCGAGCTGGGGGCGTAGGGCGTTTGCTCGGTGAATAACGAACGGTGAGAGGTCACTGGTGAGGCGGTTTCCTCACTTCTTGCGCCTAGCGCCTCACTCTCAGCAAGGTCGCCGTATACCTCATCGGTGCTGATGTGGTGGAAGCGGAAGGCTTGCTTGCGCTCCCCCTCCAAGCCGTTCCAGTAGCAGCGAGCCGCTTCCAGCAGCACGGCGGTGCCGACTATGTTGGTCTGAATAAACTCGGCGGGGCCGTCGATAGAGCGGTCTACGTGGCTTTCGGCGGCCAAGTGCATCACGATATCGGGCTGGTGATTGGCTAGCAGCCGCTGCATGGCGGCGGCATCATTAATATCCGCCCGCTCGAAGGTGTAGCGCTCGTTGGCTTCCACGCTTGCCAGCGATTCCAGGTTACCGGCGTAGGTCAGCTTGTCCACGTTGATAACGCGGTGTGGCGTGTGCTGAATGAGTTCGCGCACCACGGCGGAACCAATGAAGCCCGCGCCGCCCGTAATCAAAAAAGTTTTGGTTTTCATAGGTTCTCTGGCTGCGGTATCAAGCGCGCTTTTTCTTTTTTGATTGGCGTTCGTTTTCTTCCAGCGCTTCCAAGTGAAGGCGTGCCTCGCGGGCGCCTTTGCCCGCCGTGTTCACTTCCTGCTTGGCGGCGGTGATTTGCTCGGGTGCGGCACCCTGCTCTTCCAGCTCATTCAGCGTTTCCTGAGCGCCCTTCAAAATCAAATGGCGCTCGGCCAGGTAGTGGCGCGCCCCTATTATGTCCTTGGGTAATTCGCTTTCACCTGCGGATTTCTTGGCATCGACATCGACATGGTAGGCGGCAATGGCCTCGGCAATATCGTCGTACCAATAAGCGCTGCCGCTTTTGAGGTAGAGCCCGGCCTGGCAAAGGTCTTTCAGTATGCCTTCCGAGTGAGACACCATGATCAGTGAGGCTTCACCCACCTTGGATTGAAACAGCTTCTTGGCTTTATCCTTGAAGGCGCGGTCGCCTACGGCGGTGGCTTCATCGGAGATATAAACATCGAAGTCGAACGCGAAGGAAAGGCCGAAGGAGATGCGCGAGCGCATGCCGGAAGAGTAGGTGCGAATGGGCTCGTCGAAGGCGCTGCCGATTTCGGCGAAGTCTTCGACGAAATCGATAATACGCTGGACTTCCGTATCCGTGCTGCCCTGTACGCGGGCCACGAACTTGACGTTCTGGCGGCCGGTCATACTCGCCTGCATGCCGCCGGAAAGCCCCACGGGCCACGATACACGGCTATGGCGGATTACCTCGCCGCGCTCGGGTTTGTCCATACCGGCGATCAGACGCAAAAGCGTTGATTTACCCGCACCGTTGGCACCTATCAACCCAACGCTTACTCCCGCAGGAATAGTGACGTTAATGTCTTTAAGTACCCAGTCGCTGCCGTGGTGGTTGTGATAGCGCTTAAAGAGGTTTTTTACTTCGATCATGAGTGCTTATATGGGTAGTTTGGTAAGAAACAACAATAAAGTAAGATCGTTTAGCTAGCGAGAACATGCTGCTGGAGCAGGCGCTAGCCAGCGATCTGTCGAGAGCAACGCCAACTCCGGGAAGGCTGGCGCCTTCCTGCGCCCAATGAATTGGGCTCCTACAGGGTCTGTGCTTCGCCGTTCCTCACGGTCACCTTTTTGCCCTTACGCTCATACATCGCTTCAAGCTTTTGCTTGAGCACATACCGGGCGGTTTGCTCGCCGTGTACCAAGTAAATAGTTTGCGGCCAGTGGCGCATGCGTTTGACGAAGTCGAGCAGGTTTTGTTGGTCGGCGTGGGCGGAATAGCCGCTGATGCTGGTGATACCGGCGTTGATGTCGATGCGTTCGCCGTCTATTTCGACCCAGCCGCTTTTGGGGCCGTACTGTTGAATCGTGCGCCCGGGGGTACCGGCGCCCTGATAACCGACGAACAGCACCTGGTGGCGTTTGTCTGCCAGCATGGCTTTCAGGTAGTTCATGATACGCCCGCCGGCGCACATGCCGCTGGCGGCAATGACCACCGCAGGCCGGCCGGTGTTGGCCAGGTACTCCACGGTTTGCAGATGCTCTTCGTGGGAATCGACCGTGTAGAGGTTGGCAAAATCGAGCGGGTGGCGGCCCGCTTGAATCCGCGTTTGGGCCTCGGCATCCCAGCAGGGTTTGAGCTCTCGATAAACCCTTGTGAAGCGCGCGGCCAGTGGCGAATCGACGATGATTTCGAGCGCTTTCCAGCGTGATTTTTTGGCATCGAAAATAATGCCTTCGAACTCATATAGAAGCTCTTGCGTTCGGCCGATGCTGAAGGCTGGCACCATGACCGTACCGCCGTTTTCCAGCGCCCGTTCTATGGCATTTTTGAGCACCGCGCGGCGGTTTTCACGGTCAGGGTGGGTGCGGTTGCCGTAGGTGCTTTCGAGTACCAATTGGTGGCAACCGTGGGGTGACTTGGGCGCTGGTAGTAGCGGCGTGTGGGGTGCGCCCAGGTCGCCGGAAAACACTATGCGCTCTTTTTGTAGGGTAGCGTGGTTTTGATGGCTTACTTCCACGTAGCTCGATCCCAGAATGTGCCCTGCCCGCTTGAGCTTGATGCGGGTTGTGATGTGGTCATTTTCAACCACGCTGTGCCACTTGTCGTACGCCACGCTGACGATTTGCAATTCGAGCTGCTGCTGAAAACGCTCGATAAGATTCGCATTACGGGTGAAGCCTATCTTGAGCGCGTCTTCGATCACCAACGGCAGCAGTCTGGCAGAAGGTTTCGAGCAGATTATAGGGCCTTTGAAGCCGGCTGCCAGCAGGTACGGAAGACGCCCCACGTGGTCGATATGCACATGGGTGATCACCAGAGCCTTTATCGTCGAGATATCGAACTCGATTTTGAGCTGCTCGAAAGTGTCCGCTTCTGCATCCTCGCCCTGGAACAGGCCACAGTCGACCAGCAGCGAGTTTTCGCTATTGAGTATGAGCTGGTGACAGCTGCCGGTGACGCCAGTGGCGCCGCCGTGAAGGAGAATATCGAGCATGGGCTATATGCCCCGTTATTGCTTGGCAAGTGTATTGGTGAAGTTGCCTTGGTCTTGTGAGAGGTTACCTCTGTGAGTGAAAGCTGCGCCATCATTTCAACTTGATGGCTACCCCCGAGGCGGCTGACGCCGCCTTAGCCGAATGAATTCGGATCCTACAAAGCGGGGGCACTCTACACTCCAACCATTCACACCTCACACCTCACACCTCACACCTCACACCTCATCATTAACAACTCACCACTCACCACTCACAAACTATCAATCACGATGATCCTTCACGATCATGATGATCATGCTAAGGATGAAGGCGAGGAAGATAGTGATGATGGCGAACACACTGCTGTTGTAGAGGCGATCGGGCTCGGTGGGGTACTCGGGGTAGAGCGGGCTTTGTAGGACGCTGACCTGTTTGAGCTGGCGCGCCGCTTCCAAGCGTGTGTTTTCGAGCGCAGCCAAGGCGCTGGAATAGGTTTCCTGGGCAAACTGCGCTTGTAGCTCGAGGGTTTCATACTCGGCGGAAACGCGGTTAAGTGCGCCGCCGGCAGCCTGGGCCAAGCGCTCGCTCTGCTCGCTGATCTGGTCGCGCAGCGCGGTAATCTGACGCTCGACCTGGCGCAGTTCGGCGGATTGTGAGCTTTGGAAGCTGGCCAGTGCATCGCGCTGGGCCTGCAAGCGCGCGAGATCCCCTTCCAGCGTGGCCACTACCTGGTTCAGGCTTTCCACGGTGGCGGTGGGCGATATCAAACCGTACTCGTTTTGAAAATCCAGCAGTTCGGAGCGCGTTTCGCGAAAGCGCTCTTCCAAGCGGACCATCTGCTGCTCCAAAAAGCGAACCTGCTCATCGGCCAGGCGGTGGCCCATTTGGTTCATGTGCTCTTCGCCGGCTTCCAGCAGCATTTGCGTCATGTCGTGGGCGAACTCGGGCGTATAGCCCTGCACTTCCACGATGAGTACGCCGGCGTACTCATCGAGCTCGACGTTGACCCGGCGCAGGTAGTAGTTGTGCAGCTCTTCGATGGGGGCGTCGGCGTTCCACAAGGTGGAGAAAATATCGCCGTGTTCGCTGTAGTGCTCGCGAAAATCCAGCGCATCGTCCAGTTGGCGAAGCATATCCACGGAAAGCAGGTGCTCGCGTAGCAGCAGCAGATCGTGCGTATTGCCGCCTCCGCCGCCCCCCATGAGCGAGGCAAAGCTGATTTCCGGGGTGGCCACTTGGGGGCTGTCCAGCACCACCGTGGCGCGAGAAACGAAACGGTCCTGTGCCCAGACAAACCAGTAAAAGGTAACCAGAATGATGGCCAAAATAGCCAGCGCCCAGTGTGGCGATCTTTTAACGAAACGAGAGAAGCCTTGCATGAATTAGCTTGCCTTTAACCGGTCAACAAAACGCAGGTGCATGATAAGCCCTACCGTGATAAGCGAGAGCGTGAATAGCCAAAAGTAGAGCATGCTGGTGCCGTGAATGACCTTGTAATTTTCAAAAAAGCCCACGCGCAGTGTTTCCAACCCGTGTGGAATCGGGTTCAGCATCAGGTATTCGAGCAGCCAGTGGGGCAAGCTATTGAGTGGCAAAATAACGCCGGAAATAATAAGCAACGGTAGTGATATTATGCGAACTACCCGACCAATTTCCGGCACCAGAGTTGCGGCTACCGAAACGATCAACCCGAGCCCTAACCCCAAGCACCAAAGCGAGAGCCAAGCCGCCATCACCCGAATGGCGTTATCTGGATACATCTCCACCCCCAGCATTAGTCCGCCGACGATGAAGATGAGAAAAACGAAGGTGCGTAGCGTGCCTTCCAGAAAGTTGCGCACCAGTACTGGGTCTACGGGCTGAACCTGACGATAGGCAAATAGCGCTTTACTGGAATCCACCGCGCCCATACCTCGCATCATGCCTTCACGAACCAGGAAAAACCCCATGAGACCGGTAATCATCCAAGGAATGAACGGTGCGTTGACAATCAATTTATCGCCGCTAATAAAACTACGGATGGCCACCATGATGCCTACGAAAGCCACAGGCTCGAACACCATCCAGAACCAGCCCATGCGGTCGGACATCGTGCGCGAGATCGCCTCGCGCATGAACATGGCGTACCACACGCTACGGGTTACCTGCCACGGCGTACGAGCGCCACGCCGCGCCGTTGGGTTATTGGCCATTACCATTTTCCTTGCCGTTCGCCCACTCAATCATTGCCATTTACCATTAACCCATCACTACTCACTATTCACACCTCACCCTTCACCAAACTCAAAGATCCACAGCCACGCGCGTGGCAACGGCAACCTGATAGAGAATCTGCGTCAGAGTGGCAGCCAGCTGCAGGTTATGCGTAGGTGCGGCGGGCATGACCAGAATCTCGTCGCCCGGGCGTAGCGGTGAATTTTTGGCGTTTTCCACCGCGCCGTTCTGGCGTACGAGCAGGATATGGTCGTCATCGGCGCGGTTGGTGAAGCCGCCAGCGCTTTCGATGTAGTCGATCACGTTCATGCCTGGGCTATAGACAGCGGCCTGGGGTACGAGCACTTCACCGCTAACCAGCAACGAATCGCTGATTTCGGGAATGGTGATCACGTCGCCGTCCTGCAGGCGGATATCCGAAATATTGCCGTCGTGGGCAACGACCATTCGGCCGCTGGGCTCGAGCTCGCGGGCGCGTTCAACGAAGTTCTGGATCAGCTCGGCTTCCTGAGCGCGTACCTGTGCTTCCTCGTTGGTGCTTGAAGGCGCGCTCAGGTAGGTGGTTTCCAGCCGTCGCAGGCTGTCTTCCATGGACTGGCGCTGCTGCTCTTTCACGCTTTCACGTTGAATAGAAATACTCTCGACCGCGGTCATGCGCTCCGGTACGGCAATGGCGTCCAGCAACTCACTCAGGCGCGCATTGCGCGGTAGCGCGTAGCGGGAAGGCCCGTAGTAGCTGCCCTCCACTTCCACCACGATGGTTTCGCTACGCTGGTCGGCGCTGAAGGTAACCTCGTCACCGCTACGAATGGTTTGAACGGCGAAGCTGTCCAGCGGGTAATACTGCGCAATGGGGCCACTGGGGCGGCTACCGCGCAGCAGCACGTGGGAAACGCCGCTTCTCAGTCGCGCCAGGTTGACCAGCTCTGCCCCGCTCAGGGTGTTGCTGGTCAGCTCGTAGCGCAGCTCGCGGTGAACGTCGCCCACCACGGCGATGGCCGGGCCGCGTTCCTCGACGACGATGGTATCGCCATCCTGGAACTGCGGACGGGGAATGGTGCCGTTGATGAGAAAATCGTAGAGATCGACGGTGGCGATCTGGTTGCCGTTGCGCATTACGCGGACCTGGCGGTAGCTGCCCAGGTCCTGGTCGATGCCGCCGGCCTGATCCAGAAAATATAGCAGCGAGTCGTCCGGGGTACCCGCATAGCGGCCAGGGTTTTCCACGTAGCCGGTGACGTAAACGGCCACGGGCTGTACGCCCTGCAGGTTGGTATAGACCTCGACATTTTCCGGGTACACCGAGGTAATTGCCTGTCGTACGCTGTTGTCTACCTGCCGGCTACTTTGGCCCTCCACGTTGATGGGGCCAGAACCTGGAATGAAAATATTACCTTGGGCATCTACCGGCAGCACACGGTCGAGTTCTATCGCCCCCCAAGCGCGTACAGTGACCTGGTCGCCGGGTTTGATGCGGTAATCAGCGTTCAGGCCATCACCGATCGCGCCGCGAAAACCGCCGGTAAACAGGTTGAAACCAAACGGCGGCAGCATGTCCGGATTACGTGGCTGGCTGTTGGGTACCGGCCCATAGGTGCCGCTTCGCCAATCGGCGCGCGGAGAGTCGTCGATTTGACCTTGTGCTGGGCCCTGCTGGCCTTGGCGCTGTTGGCTATCGGTTGATGAGCTGCGTTGGCCGGCAAGCGTATCGTCAGGCAGGCTCAGTACCTGTGCATGCGCGGTGGCGCCCAGCGTCACCCAGCCGCTTAGCGAGACGATGGCCAGCGCTTTGATGGCGCGATGGGCGGTGTATTTTGTCAAAACGTTCATTGAAAACGCCCTTCTACTGATTGCGTGACCACGCGCTGTTCGACCCATCCGTTTGGCGTTTTGCACACCAATGCGCGGCGAGTGGCCGCCTGCGAACTAACGATTTGCAAGCGGCGGCATTCACGCCCACTCGCCGCCAGATAACGCTCGTCGGCCACGATTTCGACGTTGGGGCCCCAAGGACTCGAAGCCGAGCTCATGATGCCGCCGGTGGGCGAGCGATCCAAAAACGTATTTATCGTTTGATCATTAATCGCTTTGGCGCCGTCGTTACTGAGTACGTATTGAGGTGACTGGGTAGCGCTACTGGTGGGGTAGCTACTACAGCCGTTTAACAGCAGCAGACTTAAGGCGGTGAGCACCAGGCGAACCGGCACCGCGTGAATACGTAAGGTATGTGGCATTGTGATTCCCAGAAAAAAGGCACGCTACCGCCCGAGGATTGTTCCGGGCGCTTTCCCTTGCCCTGCACTTTACACGGTAAAAACGGTTGATGCGCTCATCAAGCACATCGTCTTGGCCCGCTATTGTAAGTGATTCCCTTTTGGCGCTCTACCTCAACGGCCTCTCTACAAATGCTATGGATCAATTTCTTTAAATAAACCTTGGATTTAACAAAAAAGCCGGCCCTCGAAGGGGCCGGCTTGAAGCACGATCAGATTGAGTATCGCTAGAAAAGATAGCGTGCGCCGGTAATCCAGTACACGTCATCAGAGGAGCTTCTTATGGCGGGTGAATCCGCTTCGGCCACTTCGAGGAATACATCGAAATCGCTAGTGATCGCATAGTACGACCCGATCGTCCAGGCGTTGCTGTCATCCTGCCCGTCACGCTCGACCCGGTAAGCATCGGCATTGAACGCCCAAGGGCCGGTGGTGTAGGTGCCACCCAAGCCAAAGGAATCGAAACCGCCGCCATACTCACTGCTATCACTTTGGGTTTCGAACCCAAGGCGCGCGGTAAGGTTATCGCGCAGATCATAAGAGCCAATCAAGCCATAAAGCACTTCGCCGTTACCGCCACCACGCACCACGTTTTCGACCGCTCCCAGCCCAATGCTAAGCGGCCCCTGCCGGTAACGCACGCCACCCTGCGCTGCTGTTACGCTTCCTTCGGGGCGCTGCTCTTCAAGCACTTGGCCGCGCTCACTGTAGTGCTTCACCTGCAAGAAACTGGTAAATCCGTTGACTTCCGGCGTGTAGTAGCCAATCGAGTCACCACGGGATTGGAGAGCGGTCGAGTTAAACAGCAGGCCGCGATCCAGATAAACGTCGAAAGGAGCGGATACGAACTGGTAGTAGAGGCTATCGAAGTTGCCGGCTAGCACCGTACCGAAGCGCTCGCTTTCAAGGCCGATAAAGCTTTGGCGCGTTTCCCTGAAGGATTGGCCGCTAATGCGCTCGTCACCGGCGAAGCGCCACTCGAGTCGTCCAAATGCAGCCAAATCACTGTTGATCTGCTGGCGCATGCGAAAGCCAAGGCGGGAGTAAACATCCACGAACTCAGGATCGTTATTAATAGAGCGGCCCAGGCTATCTTCGTCCGGCCCGCCGCCTGCTATCCCAATGGAGATACGTCCATAGACACTCAGCTGAGTACCATCTTCGTCGTAAATAGGCGTTGTTGCCTGAGCTGACCCTGCCAACAAAATGCCTGCACCCATGAGCGCCGACTTAAATCCTGAATTCACCCTCATTGCCCGCCCTTGCCTTTTTAATTGATTGAGTTCAAAAGTGAAATAGCAACCGGGCATAATGTTACACTATAACAAAATAGAAGTAAACAAGATAATGATAACCATTACTAATAAAATTTACCAGACAAATTCATACGGCCACAAAAAAACCGGCTCCATAAGGAGCCGGTTCTATTTGCTGCAGGGTTACTTTCTAACTCGGATATTGGCCCGAGCTTAGAAGAAGTAACGCGCGCCTGTCAGCCAGTAAACGTCGTCAGTCAGACTGTCGATGGTGTCACCGAAGTCGTCGTTACGGTTGATGCGCGGCGCATCAGCGTCAGCCACTTCCAGGAACACGTCGAAGTTGCTGGAGAGGTTGTAGTACGCGCCAGTCGCCCAGGAACGGCTGGTGTCGGCATCGTCACGCTCGATGTTGTAGTAATCGACGTTGAATGCCCAAGGACCAGTGGTGAAAGTACCACCCAGACCTACTTTGTCGAAGCCGCCGCCGCGAGTTTCGCCGCCAGGACCTACGATGTCGCCGTTGTTATCACGACCTTCGTAGCCCAAACGTGCAGAAACGTTATCGGTGAAGTCGTAAGAGCCGATCAAACCGTAACGCATTTCGCCGTTACCGCCGTCGCCACGTGCTACGTCGTCAACCCAACCAAGACCCACAGTGACCGGACCTTCAGCGTAACGAACACCACCTTGGGTGGCTGTCACGTTACCGTCTTCAGACGTAGTAGCCTCGAGCTGACCGCGCTCGCTGTAGTTCTTTGCCTGCAGGAATACAGTGAAGCCTTCCAGATCCGGCGTGTAGTAACCGATAGAGTCGCCGCGAGACTGAGTCGGGTGACCACCGAATTCGAAACCACGGTCAATGTAAACATCGAACGGCAGGCTTACGAACTGGTTATAGAAGCTATCGAAGTTACCAGCTTGAACAGTACCGTACTGGTTACTAGTCATACCCAGGTAGGCTTGACGAGTTTCAGAGAACGCGTCGAAGTCGTTGCCGTTACGAGTGCCAGACTCGTCAGCACGGAAACGCCACTCGAGACGGCCGAAAGCGGTCAGGTCACGGGTGATTTCTTGGCTCAAACGGAAGCCTAGGCGAGAGTAAACGTCAACGAATTCAGCATCGTTGTTGATTTCTTGCTCAGCACCGTTGTACTCGGGGCCGCCGCCAGCAACACCCAGCGCGATACGGCCGTACAGGTCAACTTTGGTGCCGTCTTCGTCATAAACGGTAGCGGCTTGAGCGGCAGCAGAGGCGCTCAGAGCACCGATGACAGCAGTCGCTAAAAGTGTCTTTTTCATGAGGTAGGTTCCTTTACTAGCTTACTGTTTCGATCGTATCTGCCGGGCTTTTTATAAGCCTGCAGGTTGGCCAATGGGTCATGCTCTTTTTTCATCCACCGTGTAATTCGATGGTATGCGGCATGTCCTCGCTTGGGCCTTGTTATAGTCCAATGCTCGCAAGTCAAACTCTATACCGGGATCCGAGGGAACGCAATAGAAAAAAACAGTGTTCTTTTACTATTTACGCTTTTATGCGGAACCCATGAAGCGTAAGCGGGTCTCAGTGGCCTTCGAACTTCTGGAGCAACCCCTTTATCTTCTCTTCCATGCTAAGCGGTTTCTTATCTTCATGTTTTTGAGATGTATTGTTTGAAGAAGACGCTTGCTCATGAGAATCCTCTGCACGCTTTACCGACTTTCGCTGTGTCTGATTCGGCCTGTGGACGGCTTTATTGCGCTCCTCCCGGGCTCCTCTTTTAGATGGCTTTTCACCAGCGGAGTCTTTGCGCCGCTCATTTGCGTGTTGCGAGGCTTCCTTGTCCACCAGGCCGGCCGGCATGCCATCCAGATCGACCCGCTCGGCGCCCTCGCGCATGGATTTCACATAGCGCGGCAGGTTGACGTAGTTGGCCAGCGCGCGACGAATCAACTTGCCCGACCAAGGCTCGCGCTCGGCCAGATCGTGATGAATACCCACCTTGAGCGGCTTCGTATGACCGGTGAAAAAAGCGTGAGGGTAGCGCTCGTACCACTGCTTCAAGAGTGCGTGCGGAGAAGGAGGCGTAGGCGCAGCGGTAGCTTCTTCGCTCTTTAGCTCTGTGGAGTCGATCGGACTCGCCTGCGTCTGGCCTTCGGTTACCGAGGAGTGCATTCCCTCTTCACCTGGAGCAGCGACCGATTCAGCAGGATCCAGCGTTGTCTGCTTGTCGACCGGCTGGACTTCAGCGTTTTCTACTCGGGCCACATCCTGAAAGCTTTCGAGTGACAGTTGCTGCTCGCTAACCGTCTGCTTCAGCCGAGTATTCTCCTGACGGAGCTGCTGGAGTTCGTGTTGGGTACGCGCCAGATGCGCTTCCAGTGATTCGATGAGTTCTTGTACGCTGGCGGCCATGGCGCCCTCCCTGGAGCTGGTCAGTCGGCGGTGCGATCAAATACGACAAAATCGTAGTGGGGCTGCCCCTCAGCAGGCATACCTGCGACGCGCTGCACCTCTTCGAACGTATTCGGCGGCAGCTCCGGAAAGTGAGTGTCGCCTTCTACCTCTACATCCACTTCGGTAATATAAAGCCTTTGAGCGTAAGCCATGGCCTGACGGTAGATTTCGCCGCCGCCCATCACCATGATCTCCTCTGCCGCTTCGATCGTGGCGTGCTGGTCGGCCAGCGCCAGCGCGCTTTCCAGGTCATGGCAAACGCGTACGCCTTCGGCCTCGAAACTCTCGTCCCGGGTCACCACGATATTGAGCCGATTGGGCAAGGGCTTTCCAATCGAGGCGAACGTCTTGCGCCCCATCACCAGCGGCTTTGCCTGCGTCTTACGTTTAAAGAATTTCAGGTCTTCAGGCAAGTACCAGGGCAAATTGCCTTCAACGCCAATGACGCGATTTTTGGCCATGGCGACGATCATGGCGACCGGTACCAAAGGTTCAACGATGGTCGACTGGCTCATACGGCTACCTTCGCCTTGATGTGAGGATGGCTGGTGTAATCGTCGATACGAATATCGTCGAAGGTGAAGTCAAAAAGGTCGGTGACGTTTGGATTCAACCAAAGCGCGGGCGGCGCGTAAGGCGCGCGCGCCAGCTGCTCTTGCGCCTGCTCGAAGTGATTGCTGTAAAGGTGAGCATCGCCTAGGGTGTGAATGAATTCTCCCGGCGCTAGCCCCGTCACTTGAGCAACCATGCACGTCAGCAGCGCGTAGCTTGCGATATTGAACGGTACGCCCAAAAAGATATCGGCGCTGCGCTGGTAAAGCTGGCACGACAGCCGGCCATTGGCCACGTAGAACTGAAACAGGCAGTGGCAAGGCGGAAGCTTCATCTCATCCACCTGGGCCGGGTTCCAAGCCGACACCACGAGTCGGCGCGACTGCGGATTATGGCGAATCTGCTCGAGTAAGTTGGTGATTTGATCGACGCCTTCTCCGCCTTTGGGGTCAGGCCAGCTGCGCCACTGGTAACCATAGACCGGGCCTAAGTCACCGTTTTCGTCGGCCCACTCGTCCCAGATGCGCACACCGTGCTCTTTCAAATAGCCAATATTGGTATCGCCCTTGAGAAACCATAAAAGCTCATGGACGATGGAGCGTAAATGCAGCTTCTTGGTAGTCAGCAGCGGAAATCCGCGGGCCAGATCGAAGCGCATTTGGTGGCCGAACAGTGAACGGGTGCCCACACCGGTGCGATCGCTTCGATCGACCCCCTGCTCCAGCACGGTACGCATCAATTCCAGATAGGGCTGCTCCAGCGCGCTAGAAGTGGCTTTCGGGTCAGTCGTTGCAGGCGTTGAAACGGTCACGGCGCGTCCAGAGTTGCGGGTTAGAAGTGCAGTTCAGTAAAGGCTGTATTCTAGGGCGGCGGCGTGCATCAGGCAACGCCGCTGCTTTTGCAACGTGCTTTAGTTTGCCTGGGGCGGCCCAACCCGAGCGCCTTGTCAGGCGCTTTCGCCTACTAAAGTGGGCTCCTACGAGGGGCCCTGCAACACCCTTCATTATGCTGTGGGCTGTAGGAGCAAGCGCTAGCTAGCGACCTGCCGAAAAAGCCACCGGGCGAAATTGCGGTGCCCCAATCAGGGCGCCTTGTCAGGCGCATCGCCCACTGAAGTGGGCTCCTACGAGGGGCACTGCAACGCCCTTCATTGTGGGCTGTAGACTGTAGGAGCAAGCGCCAGCTAGCGACCAGTCGGGAAAGACACCGGGCGAAATTGCGGTGCCCCAACCAGGGCGCCTTGTCAGGCGCATCGCCCACTAAAGTGGGCTCCTCGAGGGGCAACGCAACACCCTTGATTATGCGGACTGTAGGAGCAAGCGCCAGCTAGCGACCTGCCGATGCGTGCACAAAGCTAACACTAGCTAGCGCGCTTTGGGTGACCCTATCAGGGCGCTTTATCAGGCGCCCACCGTCCACTGAAGTGGGCTCCTACAAGTGTGCAGGGGCGAGTGTGCTGCACTCGGCTCTATTAGCTGCAACAGCTACGTTGCTTTGGCATCAATCGGCTGGGTACGCGACCACGCCATGAACGCCAGGCCCAGCGCGATCATCGGAAGCGTCAGCAGCATGCCCATGGTCACCCAGCCGAAGGCGATGAAGCCGATGTGGGCGTCCGGCATGCGTACGAATTCGACCAGAAAGCGGAACACCCCGTACCCCAGCAGAAATAGCCCCGACACGAACCCGCGGGCGCGCGGCTTGGCCGACACCCACCAGAGAATCACGAACAGCACCAACCCTTCCAGCAACGCCTCGTAAAGCGCCGACGGGTGGCGTGGCTCGGGCCCCATACCGGGAAACGGCATGCCCCAAGGCAGTGAGGTCAGCCGCCCAGGTAGCTCGTGGTTGATGAAATTACCGATACGCCCGGCACCCAGCCCGATCGGCACGAGCGGGGCGATAAAATCGGTCAACGTGAAGAAAGCCAGTTGCTTGCGCCGGGAGAACAGCCATGCCGCCAGCAATACGCCGATCAGCCCGCCGTGGAAACTCATACCGCCATCCCACACGCGAAATACCCACAAAGGGTCGGCAAGCCACTGATCGAGGCCGTAGAAAAGCGCGTACCCCAGGCGCCCGCCGGCCACCACACCCACGGCGCAGTAAAACAGCAGATCGCTGATGTCATCGTTGTTCAAACCAATACGCGCGGCGCGTTTGCAGCCTAGCCACCAGGCGGCGACAAAGCCCACCACGTACATCAAGCCGTACCAGTGAACCTGCAAGGGCCCAAGTGAAATCGCTACCGGGTCAATCGTGGGATAGTTGATCATCAAACGTCTCTAAGTAAGCAAACCAGAATCACCGCGGCGCTGCCTGGTTCGTTACGTCAACACGAAACGAAGCCCCACCACGGCCAACAGCAGCGCAAAGGATAACCGCAATACGCGCGCTGACAATACGTGCGCCAGCTTAACGCCTACGCGGGCAAAAGGAACGCTGGTCACGATAATCGCGAAAAACGCCGGCCACAGCACGAAACCGGTGGACCAGGCCGGCAGCAGGGGGTTGCCCCACCCCACCACGATGAACGTGAGCGCCCCCACCAGCGCGATCGGTAGCCCACAGGCCGCCGAGGTGCCCACGGCCTGGGTCATGGTCGCACCGCAGCGTGAAAGCCAGGGCACGGTCATCGCCCCACCGCCGATGCCGAACAGCGCCGATATTCCACCGACCACACCGCCCGCGACGACCATGGCACCCTTGCCGGGCGCCACCGTACCAGGCTTGGGCTTGAGCCCGAATGTCATCTTGGCGGCCAGCATCAGCACGAACACCCCGAACAGCGTGCCCAGCACGGTACCGGAAAGATTGCCGGCAATGAACACGCCGCCGATAGCGCCGAGCATCAGCCCCGGAAGCAGCGCCATGAACCAGGGCCGATGAATGCTGCCCTTGCGGTAGTGGCCCAGCGCCGAGGAGGCACCGGTCACGACGATCGTGGCAAGCGACGTCCCTACGGCCAGGTGCATGGCGATCTCCGGCGAGACGCCTTTCAGGTTGAAAGCGAAGACCAGCACCGGAACGATGATGATGCCCCCACCCACGCCGAAGAGCCCGGCCATCGTACCGGCGGCGGCGCCGAGAGAAAGATACCCCAGTAGCGTGATCGCAATAGTCATGTGAAGCGTTCTCAGCGATTGTTAGGCGTGCAAAAGTACGTGAGCGAAAGTCGAGGCTCTTGAAACGCTTGAGCCTGGCATCATTGAGGTGTTACGGCGCATCGCCGCACGGTCGCCTAATGGTAACATCAAGGATCGTTTTCCGCGGGCGCGGTCAGGCCATGGGCCGGTTGACGAACGCGTCGTTTCTTATTCACACAAGGTATCGATTTCATGTGCCTACTCACCTTCGCTTGGTTTCCGGACAGCGCCACGCCCTTGAAACTGGCCGGCAACCGCGATGAGTTCCACGCCCGCCCCACGGCACCGCTTCATTACTGGGAAGATATGCCCGGCCTTCTGGGCGGGCGCGACCTGGAAGCCGGCGGCACCTGGCTTGCGGCCAACGACCGAGGCGTGGTGGCCGCCCTTACCAACGTGCGCGAACCCGCAGCGCCGCCTAGCATTCCGGCACCCAGCCGCGGCGAGCTTATCGCGCGCGTGTTACGCGAGGATGATGTTCAGGGCTGGCTCGAGCGCCTGGTCAAGCAAGAGGCCACACGCTTTGCCGGCTTCAACCTGCTGGTCGCCCATAACCGCTCGCTTTGGCATCTGCACCGAAGCGCATCGAAGGTTTATCTCGAGCGCGTGGCCCCGGGCGTGCACGGGCTCTCCAACGCAAGCCTCGATACGCCCTGGACCAAACTTTGCGCGGCGCGTAAGGCACTAAAAGAGGCAAATGACGATTGGCAGAGCGCCACGAAACGGGCGCTGCACGACCCTACGCTTGCCCCGGACAGCGCCCTGCCGGATACCGGCATTGCGATTGAACTGGAGCGCCGGCTTTCGGCGGCGTTCATCGTTGGCGACGAGTACGGCACGCGCGCCACGACCTGGCTAAGCTTGGAGGCGTCCGGGCGCGCTCAGATCACCGAGCAGCGCTTTGGCCCGATGGGTCGTTTTGAAGGCGAAAAGACGCTCGCCCAGCCTCACGCGTTAGGCTCTGTCTGAAAAGTGTCTGCGCTCGACAATACGGCGTTAAAAATTGACTCAGAATGCTCATTTACTTAACGTAAACTCCGCTTCTTCCCCAATTTTTGCCTTGTCTTGCCTTCGCTCGTCGACTTTTCAGACAGACCCTAGCCTAACGTGTCGATCAATCCCGGGGCGGTAGCAGATGGCTCAGTTGCCACTCGTCCATGCGCAGGTTCAGGTGCTTTCGCACCTGCGCTGGCGTGTCCAGCGCCATGATCTCGCCGAGCAGCGTTTGCGCATCGCTAAACGGGACCCGGCGAATCGCTGCGCGCACTTTCGGCAGGCTGGGCGCATTCATCGATAGGCTCGAAAACCCCATGGCCATGAGCAAAAGCGCCCCAGCCGGGTCGCCGGCGAGTTCCCCGCACAGCGAAATCGGCTTGTTCAAGCGTTTCGCATCCTGAGAGATCTCCTGAAGTGCCCCCAACAGCGCCGGGTGCAGCGCGTCGTAAAGGCTCGACACCCGCGGATTGTTGCGATCTACCGCCAACAGGTACTGAGTCAGGTCGTTACTGCCCACCGAGAAGAAATCCACCCGCTTGGCCAGCGCGTCCATCTGATAGATGGTCGCGGGTACCTCGATCATCACGCCCACTTTGGGCCGGGTCACCGCGATATCCTCTTCGCCGAGCTCGATGATGGCGCGATCGAGAATCTTCAGTGCCTCGTCGACCTCTTCGACGTTGGTGATCATCGGAAACAGCACGTACAGGTTATCGATACCCTGTGAAGCCTTGAGCATGGCGCGAAGCTGCACCATCAGCACTTCCGGGTGATCCAGTGTCACCCGCATGCCGCGCCAGCCCAGAAACGGGTTGGCTTCGTCGATGGGAAAATAGGGCAGATCCTTGTCGCCGCCGATGTCCAACGTGCGCATGACCACCGGCAGCGGCGCGAAGCCTTCGAGCTGCTCGCGGTACATGCGCATCTGCTCTTTCTCGCCGGGAAAGCGCTCGGCGATCATGAACGGCACCTCGGTGCGGTAAAGCCCCACCCCGCCGATCCGGCTTTTGAGCAGCGCGCTTGCGTCCACCGCCAACCCCGTATTCACCATCAGCGGCACGTGATGGCCATCCGGCGTTTCGCTGGGCAAATCCTGCTCGTGTTCGAGCAGTTCGCTCAGCGCCTGCTCTTCGGCGATCAAATTCGCATAGCGCGTTTTGAGCTCCGGAGACGGGCGCACGAACATCCGCCCACGGTGGCCGTCCAGCACCACCGGCGCGCCGTTGAGCCGTGGTAACGGCAAATCGACCATGCCCAGCACCGTGGGAATTCCCATGGCACGGGCCACGATCGCCACGTGCGACGTGCTCGAGCCGCGCACCGAGACCAACCCCTTGAGCTTGCCCCGAGGCACCTCGCCGAGCATCGCTACGCTGATTTCGTCACCAACGAGTATGGCGTTGTCCGGGTAGTTTTCCGGGGTCGAGGGCGTATCCTGCTGTAAGTGCGAAAGCACCCGGCGCCCCAAATCGCGAATGTCAGCGGCCCGCTCGCGCAGGTAATCATCGTCGACGCGCTCGAGATACTGCACGTGGCGGCGCACGACGTCCGCCAGTGCTCCGGGAGCCCACTGGCCTTCGCGTATGCGTTTTTCGACCTCTTCAGAAAGCGCCGTTTCGCCCAGCATTTGCTGATAAACGTCAAAGAGCGCCAGTTCCTGGGCGGAAATGCGGCTCGCCAAACGCTCGGCAGCGGCGCGGATCTCGCGGCGGGTTTGGGCGATCGCCTCCTTTAACCTGGCTACCTCGAAATCCTGGTCGCTGGGAATCAGGTCCGGCACGCTGTTCAAGTCCGCCGGTGGGCTAATGACCACCGCTTCACCCATGGAAATACCGGGCGATGCCGCCACGCCCTTGAACATCGCCTGCCCGCCGGGCAGCGCCGGGCGCGTCAGGTTGCCGGTGGCCAACGCGTGCGCCAATACGCCCGCCAACTGGGCGGCCATGGTGACCAAAAAGGCTTCGTCTTCGTCGTCGTAGCGGCGCTTTTCCGCCTGCTGTACCACCAGCACGCCCAGCATCAAACGCTGGTGAATGATAGGTACACCGAGAAAACTTGAGTAGCGCTCCTCGCCGGTGGCCTCGAAATAGCGAAACTGAGCGTGGGCCCGGGCATCTTCCAGGTTCAGCGGTTCGCTGCGCTTGGCCACCAGCCCCACCAGCCCTTCGCCCAACGGCAGTACGACCCGCCCTACCGCTTGAGTGCGCAGGCCGATGGTTTCCATCAGCACGAGAGAGTCAAGATCACGATCGAAAAGATAGAACGAGCAGACATCGGTCTGCATCGCCTTGCGAATACGGCGCACCATGGTAGACAGGGCCGCATCCAGCGTTCGCGCACCATTCACCTCTTGAATGACGCGTCTCAATACCTCCAGCATGGATGCTTTAGATTTCACTGTTGTTATCCTCGCTGAGAAGTGGGCGACACGGCGGCTTTGGATTCAAAGCAGGGCGCGGTCAATGGCGCCCCACATCACGCTATTCGTCACCCAAGGCCAAGCGCTGTACGCGAGGGGAAAGCTCGCGCAGCGCTCGCCGGTAGACTTCGCGCTTGAATGGCACCACCTGACCAAGTGGGTACCAGTAGCTGACCCAGCGCCAGCCGTCGAATTCGGGTTTAGGCGTTGCCGTCATGCAGATCCGGTTCTCCTGACACCGAATCCTGAGCAAAAACCACTTCTGCTTTTGACCGATACAAACCGGTCGCGAGTGGGTACGAATCATGCGTCGTGGCAGGCGGTAGCGCAGCCACCCCCGGGTGCAGGCGACAATATCAACATCGTCGGCGGTCAGGCCGATCTCCTCAAACAGTTCACGATAGAGCGCTTGTTGTGGAGTTTCGCTTGCTTTAATGCCTCCCTGGGGGAACTGCCACGCATTTTGTCCTACCCGACGCGCCCAAAGCAGCTGCCCCTGGCTGTTGACGATAATGATGCCAACATTGGGGCGAAAGCCGTCAGCGTCGATCACGGACTTCACCTTCTTGAATTTTCAGTTGTCCCCATTTTTCCACAAGGCAGACAAGCGTATCAATACAATATAACGCTCGCCGCCAATAACGCCTGTATTCCCCCACTACGGTGGGCAAGGGAGAGGGTCTCTGACATAATTCGCCGCGCTTTAGTTGGCAACCATCATGAGCGATACATCAATTACAAGGGGAACGCGGTGAGCCTGGCCATTTTCGATTTGGACAACACATTACTGTCGATTGACAGCGATCATGCCTGGGGCGAGTTCCTGCTGGAACAGGGCGCCGTGGACCCGGTTGCCTACCGCGAGGCCAACGACCGCTTCATGGCCGATTACGAAGCCGGCACGCTGGACATGGCGGCGTTTCTGGAAGTGGCGCTAAAGCCTTTAGCCGAACACTCCCCGGAGCAGCTAGCGTCCTGGCATCAGCAGTTCATGGCCAGCAAGATCGAACCGCATATTCTGGCCAAGGGCGAGGAGCTTCTGGCCCGCCACCGCACCCAAGGCGATACACTGTTGATCATCACCGCCACCAACCGCTTCATTACCGGCCCGATCGCCGAGCGCTTGGGTGTGGATGCGCTGATCGCCGTCGAGCCGGAGAAGATTGACGGCCGCTACACCGGCAAGGTAACCGGCACGCCCAGCTACCGCGAAGGCAAGATCACCTGTCTGGAAGAGTGGCTCGAAACGCAAGACCACACCATGGAAGGCGCCTGGTTCTACAGCGACTCCCACAACGATCTGCCGCTGCTCGAACGCGTTGACAACCCAGTTGCCGTCGACCCGGACGCAACGCTTCGCCAAGTCGCCGAAGAGCGCCAATGGCGCATCATGAGCCTGCGAGACTAACGCCCGCCTCAAATCTCGAGAACTCATCGCTAAGACCAGGGAAGGCTAGCGCCTTCCTTCGCCCAATGAATTGGGCTCCTACGAGTGATGTTGCCACGGTAGGAGCAGGCGTGAGCCAGCGACCTATCGCTGGCGGTACCACACATGGAAAAGCTTACGTCTCTCTGCGCCGAAATAACCTCATAAAAAACCCCGCAACCATAGGTGCGGGGTTTTGCTTAAAGCCGGGCGGGCCGATTAGCCGAGCAGGTGCTCGACGGCGGCGCGCTCTTCGCGCAGCTCTTTTTCGGTAGCCTGGACTTTCTCCTTGCTGAATTCGTCGAGCTCGTAGCCCTGAACGATTTCATAGTTGCCGCCTTTGCAGCGAACCGGGTAGGAGAAGATGATGCCTTCTTCGATGCCGTAGCTGCCGTCAGACGGAATCGCCATGCTGACGATGCCGTCAGAGCCCAGCGCCCAGTCGCGCATGTGGTCGATGGCGGAAGACGCAGCAGAGGCCGCCGAAGAGGCACCGCGCGCCTTGATGATCGCTGCACCGCGCTGCTGAACGGTCGGGATGAAGTCGTTTTCGTACCAGTCGCGCTCGACCAGATCACTTGCGGCTTTACCGTCGACGGTGCACTGGGCGATATCCGGATACTGGGTCGCGCTGTGGTTACCCCAAATGACCATGTTCTCGATATCGGTGACGTGCTTGCCGGTTTTCTGGGCCAGCTGCGTCAGCGCGCGGTTGTGGTCCAGGCGCGTCATGGCGGTGAACTGGCCCTTGTCGAGATCCGGCGCGTTGCAGGAGGCGATCAGCGCGTTGGTGTTGGCCGGGTTACCGACGACCAGCACTTTCACGTCGCGGCTGGCGTGGTCGTTCAGCGCCTTGCCCTGGACCGAGAAGATCGCGGCGTTGGCCTCCAAAAGATCCTTACGCTCCATACCCGGGCCGCGCGGGCGGGCGCCGACGAGCAGAGCGAAGTCCGCGTCCTTGAACGCCACGTTCGGATCGTCAGAGGCGACGATGTCCTGCACCAGCGGGAAAGCGCAGTCGTTGACTTCCATCACCACGCCGTTAAGCGCGTCCATGGCTTGGGGAATTTCCAGAAGCTGGAGAATGACGGGCTGATCCGGCCCCAGCATGTCGCCGGCGGCAATACGGAAAATGAGTGAGTAGCTGATCTGGCCGGCACCGCCGGTAATCGCAATACGTACGGGATCTTTCATCACTGCTCCTTGGTTGATTCGCCTTGGGGTGGGTCGACAGAACTCAAGACGCCAAGATGGTATGCCCAGCGAGAAAAAAACTCAATTAGACATGCGCCGCTCGCCCGCTTCACCGCCTGCCGGCACTCGCCGCCGCGCGTCGAGTACGCTATGGTGAAGCCACTTCCAACGCCTGTTTGATATCGAGATCGATCCTCCTCATGCGACGAATTCCCTTCTCCTACGCGCTAGCGCTTTTATTCGTTCTTGCGCTGACCGTTTGGCTGGCGTTTGGCGATTTTCAGCGCTTTCAAAGCGCCCCGCCAGACGCCGCCGCCGAGCAAGACGTACAGGCGCCGCGGGTGGAAGTCACCCGCCAGCAAAGCACGCCCTACGTGCCCCAGGAAGTCTTCCAGGGCCAGCTCGAAGCACGCCAGGAGACGCTTCTGCGCGCCAATGCTGCGGGCTACGTGGTGGAGAAGCCGGTCGCCCAAGGGGATGCCGTCACGTCGGGGCAGACGCTTTTAGTGCTGGACAACCAGGCCCTGCCGGAGCGTTTGCAGCAGGCTCGCGCCGAGCTCGCCGTGGCCGAGGCCGAGTACGCCGGCGCCCAGGATCTACGCCAGCGCAACTTCATCTCCCAGCCGGATCTTTTGCGCCTGCAAAGTGGGGTCAGCGCCAGTGCAGCGCAAGTAGCCCAGCTCGAACGCGAGCTGGCCGACACCCGCCCCACCGCGCCGTTCGACGGTGTGCTCGATCGCGTACAGGTCGAACTGGGCGATTTGCTCCAGCCCGGCGAAGAGTGGGGCCAGCTAATCGACGACCGCACGCTGACCGGAACGGCTTGGGTCTCCCAGCAGCAGATCAACGCGATCACCCTGGGGCTACCGGTCACCGCGCGGCTATTGAACGGCGAGACGCTCGAGGGCGAGGTCTCCTTTATCAGCAGTCGTGCCGAGGAGCAGACCCGCTCGTTCTACATGGAAGTGACGCTCGACAACCCGGAGCGTAAGCGCCTGGCCGGCAGCAGCGCCGAGTTCACCCTGATGCTACCGCCGCGCCCGGCCCACGCTCTGTCGCCGGCGCTTTTGAGCCTGGACGATAACGGCGAGCTTTCGGTCAAGCACTTGGGTGAAAACGACACCGTTGTGCAAACACCGGTGACGCTGCTCAGCGCCACGCTCCAAAGCGCGTTTGTGGCAGGGCTGCCCGAGACGCTGGAGCTGATCACGCTTGGCGCCGGGCTGGTCGAGCCGGGCGAGACGGTCACGCCGGTGCGCGCGGAGGATACCGATCAACGCGCGCCGGCCACCGGCACCGTCGCGGCGGGGACTTAAATGCGCACGCTGATTCACGCCGCGCTCACCCATACCCGCACCACGCTGCTTCTGCTGGTGGGGCTGCTGCTCGCCGGCATCACGGCCTGGCAGGTGATCCCCAAGGAAGCGAACCCGGACGTCACCATTCCGCTCATCTATGTCTCGCTGACGCTTGAAGGCGTCAGCCCCGAGGACGGCGAGCGGCTGCTGGTACGCCCCATGGAGCAGGAGCTTCGAGGCATCGAAGGGCTTCGCAAGTTCACCGCGCAGTCAAGCGAAGGCCACGCGTCGGTCACGCTGGAGTTCGACCCGGGCTTCGACCCGGATACGGCGCTATCGGATGTGCGCGAGCGGGTCGATATCGCCCGGGCGGAAATACCGGACGAGGCTGACGAGCCGCGGGTCATGGAGGTCAACGTTTCCGAGTTTCCGGTGCTCAGCATCGGGCTTTCAGGCCAGCTCGACACCCGTGAGCGTATTGCCATTGCAAGGCGGCTCAAGGAAGAGATCGAAGGCGTGGCCAACGTGCTCGAAGTCGAGATCGCTGGCGAGCAGGAGGATCTACTGGAGATCGTGGTCGACCCGCTGGTACTGGAGAGCTACGGCATCGATTTCGACGCGCTGTTCAACCAGGTCTCGCGCAATAACCGGCTGGTGGCGGCGGGCAGTCTGGATACCGGCGCCGGGCGGCTGGCGCTCAAGGTACCCGGCGTCATCACCTCGCTCGAAGACGTGATGAACATGCCGGTCAAGATCGACGACGACCGGGTCGTGACCTTTGGCGACGTGGCCTGGATTCACCCCACGTTCAAGGATCCAACGGGCTTTGCACGCATCGACGGCGAGCCCGCGGTGGTGCTGGAAATTTCCAAGCGCGCCGGCGCCAACATCATCGAAACCATCGATGCGGTGCGCGAGCGCTTCGACCAGGCGCAGGCGTTTTTGCCCGAGCAGCTCCACGTCACGACCATTCTGGACGAGTCGGCTACCGTGGCGGACATGCTCTCGGAGCTTTTAAACAACGTGCTGACCGCTGTGGTGCTGGTGCTGATCGTAGTGGTCGCGGTCATGGGGCTGCGCATGGCCCTACTGGTGGGGCTGACCATTCCCGGCGCATTTTTGACCGGCATTTTGCTGGTCTGGGCGTTCGGGTTCACGCTCAACATCGTGGTGCTGTTTGCGCTGATTCTGGTAGCGGGCATGCTGGTGGACGGCGCCATCGTGGTCAGCGAGCTGGCGGATCGCTACCTGCGCGAGGGCAAATCCCCCTTTAACGCTTGGCTAGACGCCGCCTCGAGAATGAGCTGGCCGGTCATCGCCTCGACGGCCACCACACTTGCGGTGTTTTTTCCGCTTCTGTTCTGGCCCGGCGTGGTCGGCCAGTTCATGAAATACCTGCCCGCCACGGTGATTCTTTGCCTGCTGGCATCGCTTGTCATGGCGCTCATCTTTCTGCCCACGCTTGGCCGCCTGTTTACTCGCCAGGTGAGCGACCCGGCCAGCCAAGCCGCCGCGCTCGGGCAAAGCACGGCGCTTGGCCGCGGCTACCGGCGCGTGCTTTCGCGGCTACTCGTGCGACCGGGCTGGGTACTGGCGCTGGCGCTGGTCGTCATCGCGCTGCTGTACACCGGCTACGCCCGCTTCAATCACGGCGTCGACTTCTTTCCCAACGTCGAGCCGGATAGCGCTCAGGTGCTGGTGCACGCTCGAGGCGATTTCTCGGTGCATGAGGCGGATGCGATCCTTAAGCGCGTGGAAGCGCGCCTCGGCGCCATGAGCGAAGTCGAAGCGCTCTACGCGCGCTCGTTCATCGCCGACGAGCAGGTCGGTGACGACGTCGTCGGCGTGCTGCAGTTCCAGTTCATCGACTGGTACGCGCGTCGCCCGGCGCGCACCATTTTAAGCGAAATGGCCGAGCGAACTCGGGATCTTCCCGGCATCACGCTAGAGTTTCAGGAGCAGGAGCAGGGCCCCGGCGGCGGCAAGCCCATCGTGCTTGAGGTCAGCGCCACCGACCCGGATATCGCCGATGCGGGGGTGGACCAGCTACGCGAGCTGATGCAACGCCTTGGCGGCTTCACCGATATTCAGGATAACCGCAGCCTACCGGGTGTGGAGTGGCAGATCGACGTGGACCGCGAAGCCGCCGCGCGCATGGGCACCGATATCACCACCATCGGCAGCGCCGTACAGCTGCTGACGACCGGCCTTCAGGTCGCAAGCTACCGCCCACCGACGGTCAGTGACGAGGTGGACATTCGCCTTCGCATGCCAGAGCGCTATCGTACGCTGGACCAGCTCGAACGGCTGAGTATCAACACCCAGCGCGGTCAGGTGCCCATTTCGAACTTCGTGACGGTCACCCCAGCGCCAAAGGTCGGTACGCTCAACCGGATCGACGGCCGCCGAGCGATCACGCTGGAGGCGGATCTGGCGCCTGGCTATCTCGCCGATGAGCGCCTGGGCGCGTTAATGAATGAGGCTCAGAATGAGCTGCCAGAAGGCTTGATGATCAACGTGGCCGGCGAGCAGGAAGACCAGCAGGAGTCGATGCAGTTTCTCGTCGGCGCGTTTCTCATCGCCCTCGGTCTAATGGCGCTGATCATGGTTACCCAGTTCAACAGCTACTACCAGGCCGCGCTGGTGCTCTCCGCGATCGTATTCTCCACTGCGGGCGTGCTGATGGGTCTTCTGATCACCGGCCAGGCCTTCGGCATCGTCATGGTCGGCATGGGCGTGATCGCCCTCGCCGGCATCGTGGTGAACAACAATATCGTATTGATCGATACCTACAATGAGCTGCGCGGCCAGGGCATGCCCCCCGGTGAGGCGGCGCTGGAAGCGGGCTGCTTACGCCTTCGCCCGGTGCTGCTCACGGCGATCACCACAGTGTTGGGGCTTTTACCGATGGTGCTGGGCATCAACGTCAACCTTTTCGCCCCGACACTTGGGTTCAACGCGCCCTCGGCCCAGTGGTGGACACAGATGTCGAGTGCGATCGCCGGCGGCCTCACCTTCGCCACCCTGCTCACCCTGCTGTTGACTCCATGCATGCTGGTGATAGGTTCAAAGAGACATAACACCGGGGGTACGGCTTCATCGTAGGCGCCTAATTTTATTGGGCGATGTCGGTGATAGCCACCGTTGGCATTACAGGCACTTTATGTGACTACTCCGCCTGACCCCGGCAGCGCTTTGCGCTGCGTCGCTGGCTGAAGCCTGCTCCTACATGAGGTTGGGCAAAATATCGGGAGTGCAATTTCATCGTAGGAGCCCAATTCATTGGGCGATGGCGGCGACAGCCGCCCTTGGGTGATAGCGGCTCTTTGGCCAGGTATCCCGCTTAACTGGTAAGCTGTTGCTTAAGAGGTAGTCTGCGGGCTGTGGGCGGCGTGCATGCGTGCGATGAGCTGATCTTCCAACGCAAAGCGCTCGGCCAACCCCTTGGCGAGGCGGTCGAGCCAAGCCGGTAGCCGGTTAAGATTCGTCTGGCAGTGTTCGACGGTGGTGAAGTCTTCGTCGAACTCCAGCACCATGGCGGTCGACATTTCCAGGCGCTCAAGCAGCTTGCTGGCGATTTCAAGAGCGCTATCGTCGTCGAAGGCCTTGGCTTCGCGGGCGAGTTCCGGGTAGATCTCGAAATGCCCGGCGCTGATGTAGTCCATCAACAGTTCGCTGAAGGTATCGATGCGCGTCTTGTTAACCGCCTCGAGCTCCGAGTCGCACGCTTCTTTCAACTCGATGAAACTGATCAAAAAGGTTCGGCGCTGCTCCAGCCAGCGATCGATTAGGCTATGCACCCCGCCCCATCGCTCCTGAGCGTTTTTACAATTCTCCAGCATGGCGTTCTCCTTGCCATTTTTCGTGAACTCTAGACTCTCTTTTCGGTATACGTCTGTCAATCCCGCCAGGAGTGGTTTTACGTGAAAATCCAGCACTACCTTTTTGGCACTTTTAGAAAGCTGCTAACCAACCCACCAGAAAAAGCTCTCCCGGCTTCAACCGACGCCAGCCGCTGCCGATGCGTTTCAAATTCCAACACTGACTGTTCACTGACCCACACACTCACAGAAACTTTAAGTCTAAAAAATTTAAGCTTGAAGTTTCTATAAAGGCTCTTTACCTTGAAACAAGAATCCACAGGGAGAATAAAAAATGAAAGTTGCCTGTTTAGGTGGAGGGCCCGCCGGTCTCTATTTTGCTATTAGCATGAAATTGCGCAATCCGGATCACGAAGTGGTCGTCATGGAGCGCAATCGACCCGACGATACCTTTGGCTGGGGCGTCGTACTGTCAGACGAAACCCTTGAGAACCTGACGACGAACGACCCAGTGAGCGCCGAGCGCATTCGCGAGCATTTTGCTTACTGGGATGACATTGCGGTTGTTCATAAAGGTGTTAAAACCGTTTCTACCGGCCATGGGTTCTGCGGCATCGGTCGCAGGCAACTACTCATCCTGTTACAGGAGCGTGCCCGGGAACTGGGTATCGAAATGCGCTTCGAAACGGACGTGACCCAAGCGGTTATCGACCAATGCCAGCGTGACTATGACCTCGTTATCGCCTCCGATGGCCTCAACTCCCGAACCCGTCAGATCCATGCCGAGCACTTCAATCCCGATATCGACGTCAGGGCGTGTAAATTCGTTTGGTTAGGCACTCACCAAACCTTCAACGACGCCTTCACCTTCATCTTCGAGAACACCGAGCATGGCTGGGTGTGGGCGCACGCCTATCAGTTCGATAGCGACACCGCGACATTCATCGTCGAGTGCAGCGAAGAGACCTGGCAAGCGTTTGGTTTTGGCGAGCTTAGCCAGCAGGAATCGATCGCGGTTTGCGAGCGTATATTCGCGCGACACCTGAACGGTCATGCCTTAATGACCAACGCCAATCACATCCGTGGTTCTGCCTGGATCAACTTCCCTCGCGTTTTGTGTGAGCGCTGGAGCTATCAGAATATCGTGCTCATGGGGGATGCGGCGGCCACGGCCCACTTTTCGATCGGCTCGGGCTCCAAGCTGGCTTTGGAAAGCGCTATTGCGCTGGCCACGTATCTACATAGTGAGAGCGACAGTAAGGCAGCGATCGCCCGCTATGAAGAGGAGCGCCGTTTCGAGGTATTGAGGCTTCAGTCGGCGGCGCGCAACTCGACGGAGTGGTTCGAGCAGATCAAGCGCTACCTGGATCTCGACCCGGTGCAGTTCAACTACTCGCTGTTGACCCGCTCGCAGCGCATCAGCCATGAAAACCTGCGCGCCCGCGACCCGCAGTGGCTGGAAAGCGCCGAGCGCTGGTTCCAGACGCAGGCGGGCAACCCGGATAGCGCGCGAGCGCCCATGTTCGCCCCCTACCAGCTTCGCGACATGCACCTGATCAACCGCGTGGTGGTCTCACCCATGGCGCAGTACAAGGCCGTCGACGGCTGCCCCACCGACTGGCATTTCAGCCACTACGCCGAGCGCGCCAAAGGGGGCGCGGGGCTTGTATATACCGAGATGACCTGCGTCAGCGCCACCGGTCGCATCACGCCCGGCTGCCCGGGGCTCTACGCACCGGAGCACGAGGCGGCGTGGAAGCGGCTTTGCGACTTCGTTCATCAGGAGACCCGCGCCAAACTCTGTGCCCAGATCGGCCATTCGGGCCCCAAGGGCTCTACCCAGCTTGGCTGGGAAGAGATGGATGCGCCGCTCATCGAGGCCAACTGGCCAATCATGGCGGCTTCCGCGATTCCTTGGTCGGAACGCAATCAGGTGCCACGCGCCATGACGCGCGAGGACATGGACCACGTGCGCGACGAGTTCGTCGCGGCCGCCCGCAGGGCCGAGCGCGCCGGGTTCGATATGATCGAGATACACGCGGCCCACGGCTACCTGCTCTCTTCCTTCATCACGCCGCTGACCAACCACCGCGATGACGAGTACGGCGGCTCGCTGGACAACCGTCTGCACTACCCGCTCGAAGTGATCCAGGCGGTACGCGATGTCTGGCCCGCAGAGAAACCGCTCGCCGTACGCATTTCCGCCAACGACTGGCGCGGCGACGAAGGCGTGACGCCGGACGAGGCGGTCGAGATCGCCAAACGCCTGCGAGAGGCCCACGTCGACATCATCGACGTGTCCGCCGGGCAGACCTCGACCCAGGCCAAGCCGGTATACGGGCGCATGTTCCAAACCCCCTTCTCCGATCGCATCCGCAACGAGACGCCGATTGCCACGATGGCCGTCGGTAATATTTACCAGGCCGATCACGTGAACTCGATACTGATCGCCGGGCGAGCGGATCTGGTGTGCATTGCCCGCCCGCACCTGGCCGATCCTTACTGGACGCTTCACGTAGCCGCCGGGCTCGGGGATGACGACGTCGCGTGGCCGGCCCCCTACCAGGCGGGCGGGGCTCAGTTCAAACGCCTGGCCGAACGCAACGAGGGGTGGATATGAGCCACTTTAGCGAGCACCTGAGCGGCAAGCGCGTTGTCATCACCGGTGGCGGTAGCGGTATCGGCGCCGACATGGCGCGCGGTTTCGTTGAGGCGGGAGCGCGTGTCACCGTTACCGGCCGACGGCGCGAGCCCCTCGAAGCACTGGCCCAGGCGCATGACGGTCTCGCGTTCGAGGTAGTAGACGTAACCGACGAGGCCGCAATGGTGGCGCTGTTCGAGACGCTCGAAAGCGTGGATATCGTGATCGCCAACGCCGGGGCCGCCGAGAGCGCGCCTTTCGCCAAAACCTCCCTCGAGCAGTGGCAGCGCATGCTCGACGTGAATCTGAGCGGCGTATTTCTCACCCTTCGTGAAGGGCTCAAGCGGCTCAATGATGGCGGCCGATTGATTGCCGTGGCCTCAACCGCGGGGCTCAAGGGCTATGCCTACGTTGGCGCGTACTGCGCAGCCAAGCACGGCGTGGTGGGTTTGGTGCGCGCGCTCGCGGCGGAAACCGCCAGCCGCAACGTGACCGTCAACGCGCTCTGCCCGGGCTTTACCGATACGCCGCTGCTCGCCGCAAGCGTGGAGAACATCGTCGCCAAAACCGGGCAGTCCCTGGAGCAGGCCACCGAGCACTTTCAGTCGACCAACCCGACCGGGCGGCTGGTGGCTCCTGCCGAGGTGACTGCCACGGCGCTTTGGCTGTGCGGGCCCGGCAGCGGGGCCATTACCGGCCAGGCCATTTCCATTTCCGGGGGCGAAGTATGACCGCCCAGAGCCTAAGCAAGGAGCGCCTGCGCCTGTGGCTGCGCATGCTGCGAGTGACCCGTCAGACCGAGTCCATCCTGCGTGAGCGCCTGCGTACCGAGCACGATACGACGCTTCCTCGCTTCGACGTCATGGCAGCGCTGTACGCCGACCAGGACGGGCTGAAGATGAACGAGCTTTCCAGGCGGCTGCGGGTATCCAACGGCAACGTCACCGGCATCGTCGACCGCCTCGTGGAAGATGGCAACGTCGAGCGGATCGCCATCGAGGGTGACCGCCGTGCCACGCGGGTGTGCTTGACCCGAACCGGTCGCGAGGTATTCAGCGCCATGGCCGTCGAGCACGAACGCTGGATCAACGCCCTCTTCGAGGGCGTAGGCGAGGAGGACGCCCACCATATCGGCGAGCTGCTCCACAGCTTGCCTACCGCTACCCGCGACACCGATTAACGATTGAGGCGAGAACAACAACATGACGCGCATGGCTGATTTGAAACCCGAACACTTTATCTGGGAAATGCATGACGGCGTCGCCGTCATTCGGCTGAACCGTCCCGAGCGTAAGAACCCACTGACGTTTGAAAGCTACGCCGAGCTTCGCGATACCTTCCGGGCACTGCCCTACGCCACCGACGTCCACGCCGTGGTGTTCACCGCCAATGGCGGCAACTTCTGCTCCGGCGGCGACGTACACGAGATCATCGGGCCGCTGGTGGGCAGGGAGATGAAAGAGCTGCTCGAATTCACCCGCATGACCGGGGATCTGGTCAAGGCGATGCTTCACTGCGGGAAACCGGTCATTACCGCGATCGACGGTATCTGCGTTGGCGCCGGGGCGATCATCGCCATGGCCTCGGACATACGTTTTGCCACCCCCCGCGCCAAGACGGCCTTTCTGTTTACGCGGGTGGGGCTGGCGGGCTGCGACATGGGGGCCTGCGCCATGCTGCCACGCATCATCGGCCAGGGCCGCGCGGCGGACCTACTCTACAGCGGGCGCAGCATGAGCGCCGAGGAAGGCCTTCACTGGGGCTTCTATAACCGCGTAGTCGAGCCCGAAGCGCTTGAGGAAGAAGCCCTCGCCTACACTACACGCCTGGCCGAGGGACCCACCTTCGCTCACGGCATCACCAAGACACAGCTTAACCAGGAGTGGTCGATGAGCCTCGATCAGGCCATCGAATCCGAAGCCCAGGCCCAAGCGATCTGCATGCAGACCAAAGACTTCGAGCGCGCCTACCGGGCTTTTGTTGCCAAGCAAACACCTGAGTTCAAGGGGGACTGATGAGCGATACACGTTTTCTCCAATGGCCTTTTTTCGATGCGCGCCACCGCGAACTGGCCGAGCAGCTTGAAAGCTGGTGCCAGCGGGAGCTGCCCCGCGCGCATGACGATGTGGATGCGACCTGTCGGCAGTTGGTGAAGGACCTGGGTAAGGCGGGGTTTTTGAAGGGCACCGCGGGCGCGGATATCGACGTGCGCAGCCTGTGCCTGATTCGTGAAACGCTTGCCCGCCACGACGGGCTTGCCGATTTCGCCTTCGCGATGCAGGGACTCGGCACCGGGGCCATCAGCCTTTATGGCAGCGATGAACAGAAAAAGTGGCTGGACAAGACGCGACAAGGCGAAGCGATTTCGGCCTTTGCGCTCAGCGAGCCTCGCTCCGGCTCGGACGTGGCACAGCTGGATACGATCGCCGAACGTGATGGCGACGGCTATCGGTTGAACGGCGAGAAGACCTGGATCTCCAACGGCGGCATCGCCGATATCTATACGGTGTTCGCCCGTACCGGAGAAGGCCCGGGGGCGAAGGGGCTTTCGGTCTTTCTGGTACCGGCGGACACCCCAGGGCTCGAGATTCGCGAGCGCCTCGAGACGGTGGCGCCGCATCCGCTGGCCCGCCTGGGGTTCAACGACATGCGCCTGCCGGCAAGCGCCTTGATCGGCAAGCCAGGCCAGGGCTTTCGGATCGCCATGTCGGTACTGGACGTCTTTCGTTCAACGGTCGGCGCGGCCGCTTTAGGCTTTGCTCGCCGAGCGCTGGACGAGTCGGTATCGCGCGGCCTCTCCCGCGAGCTTTTTGGGGCGGCGCTGGCAGATCTACAGATGGTGCAAGGCCACCTGGCCGATATGGCGCTCGATGTAGATGCCGCCGCCCTGCTGGTCTACCGCGCGGCCTGGACCAAGGACCAAGGCGCCAAGCGCGTGACGCGGGAAGCCGCCATGGCGAAGCTCTTCGCCACCGACCAGGCGCAGAAGGTCATCGATCAAGCCGTACAGCTTCACGGCGGAGACGGCGTGCGCAAGGGGCATATCATCGAGAGCCTCTACCGCGAAATTCGCGCGCTGCGTATCTACGAAGGCGCGTCCGATGTTCAGAAAGTGGTCATCGCTCGCAGCGTGATGGCAGAGGCGTCATCGAGCACCGGATAGGCTGACTATCGCGCCACTGAAACAGTCAAAATAAAAAACAAGAACAATCACGCATTAAACGCCAGACACCGTATCCCCGGAAGCGCCCGATCAAGGCACAGCCGGGAATAAATAACGACACTAAATACGGAGGTTGGTCATGTATACCGAGTCGGCCCATCTGGACACGTTTCCACGGGACAATCTTCCACCTATCGAGAAGCAGCCCGAGTTTCTGCTCGGCAGCCACGACTACCCAAAACGCTTCAACGTCGGCGTCGAACTCTGCGACCGGCTCGTGGCTCAAGGGCACGGCCAGCGCACGGCCCTGGCGGGCAACGGCCGCCGCCGCTCCTACCAGGAGCTTTGTGAGTGGACGAATCGCTTGGCGCATGTTCTGGTCGACGACCTGGGCATCGTTGCCGGCAACCGTGTGCTGATTCGTTCGGCCAACAATCCGGCCATGGTGGCCTGCTGGCTGGCGGCGACCAAGGCGGGCGCCGTCGTGGTGAACACCATGCCGATGCTGCGCGCAAAAGAGCTTTCGCAGATCGTCGACAAGGCCGAGATCAGCCTTGCGCTATGCGACACTCGCCTTCTCGACGAACTCCATGAGTGCCAGAAGGCAAGCCCCGGACTTGCACGTATCGTCGGCTTCGACGGCACGGCCAATCACGAGGCGGAGCTCGATCGCCTGGCACTTTCAAAACCCGTGACGTTCAAGGCGGTAGACACCGCCGCCGATGATATCGCGCTGATGGGATTTACCTCGGGCACCACGGGCTCACCCAAGGCCACCCTGCACTATCATCGCGATCTGCTGGTGATTGCTGACGGTTACGCCAGGGAGGTGCTCAAGGTCAGCGCCGATGACGTTTTCGTGGGCTCGCCGCCGTTGGCATTCACCTTCGGCCTTGGCGGGCTGGCGGTGTTTCCACTGCGCTTTGGGGCCTGTGCCGTGCTGCTCGAGCACGCCTCCCCGCCCAACATGATGGACATTATCCGTGAATACCAGGCAACGGTCGTCTTCACTGCCCCGACCGCCTATCGCGCGATGCTCGCCTCCCCCACCCGCCATGACGACCTGGGCAGCCTGCGCGTGGCGGTCTCCGCCGGCGAAACTCTGCCGGCGCCCATCTATCACGACTGGATCGAGCAAACCGGTACCCCGATCATCGACGGCATTGGCGCCACGGAAATGCTCCACATCTTCATTTCTAATCGTCTGGACGATCACCGCCCCAACTGTACCGGTAAACCGGTAGCCGGCTACCAGGCCCGAATCGTCGACAGTGATATGCAGGAAGTACCTGCGGGCACCGTTGGACGGCTCGCCGTGCGTGGCCCAACGGGCTGTCGCTACCTGGCGGACAAGCGCCAGCAAAACTACGTCGTCGATGGTTGGAACATCACTGGCGATGCGTTTTATCAGGACGCGGAGGGCTACTTACACTTTGCCGCCCGCAACGATGACATGATCGTCTCCGCCGGTTACAACATCGCCGGCCCCGAGGTGGAGTCGGCCCTGCTTGCCCATCCCGCGGTCAAGGAGTGCGCGGTGATCGGCGTTCCCGATCTCGAGCGGGGGCAAATCGTCAAGGCGTTCGTGGTATTAAACGCAGGATTTGAAGAAGATGAGGCCTGCGGAAAAATGCTTCAGGACCATGTCAAACAGACGATTGCGCCCTACAAGTACCCGCGCTCGGTCAGCTTCATCGATCAACTGCCCAAGACGACTACCGGTAAGGTGCAGCGTTTTCGGCTGGCGAAGCCTTCGCAAGACGACACACCGAGTATCCACGAATCAGCCTCTCAGCAATAAAACGACCAATACATGAGGGAACCGACATGAAACAGATCACCCGCTTTGGCCTCGGCCTGCTTCTTTCATCGAGCGTGCTGGCAGCGCAAGCCGATGACGTTAAGATCGGCATGATCACCACACTCTCCGGAGGGGGCTCGCACTTGGGTGTGGACGTTCGCGATGGCTTCATGCTGGCCATCGAGCAATCCGGCCGCGACGATATCGAGGTCCTCATCCAGGATGATGCCAATCGCCCGGACCTTGCACGCAGCCTGGCCAATGAATTCATGCAGCGCGACGACGTCGATATCATGACCGGCATCATCTGGTCCAACCTGGCCATGGCGGTGGTACCGGCGGTGACTCGCCAGGGCACTTTCTACCTTTCGCCCAACGCCGGGCCTTCCGACCTTGCCGGGCGCATGTGCCATGAAAACTACTTCAACGTGGCCTACCAGAACGACAACCTGCACGGTGCCATGGGCGCCTACATGCGCGAACAGGGTTACGAGCGACCGATCATCATGGCTCCCAACTACCCCGCGGGCACCGATGCGCTGGCCGGGTTCAAGCACCTTTATGAAGGTGACGTCGTCGACGAGCTGTACACCCAGATGGGCCAAACCGACTACGCCGCCGAGATCGCGCAAATCCGCGCCAGCGACGCGGACAGCCTGTTCTTCTTTCTGCCCGGCGGCATGGGCATCTCGTTCATGAAGCAGTGGGAAAGCTCGGGGGTGGATATCCCCATTTTTGGCGCGGCGTTCTCCTTTGATGAAATCCTCATCAAGGCCGTGGGCAGCGCGGCGATTGGCGCACGCAACACCTCCTTGTGGGCCTATGATCTCGATAACGAGGCCAACCACCGCTTCGTGGACAGTTTTCGCGAAACCTACGACCGCACACCGACGCTCTACGCGGCACAAGGTTATGACACGGCCAACCTGATCCTGAGCGCGCTCGATAGCGCCCACCCTGATGACGCGGACGCCTTTCGTGAAGCGCTGCGCGCCGCCGATTTCGACAGCGTGCGCGGTGAGTTCCGCTTCGGCCCCAACCAGCACCCCATTCAGGACATCTACGTTCGCGAGGTCGTTGAGGGAGACGACGGCCAGCCGACCAACCGCTTGATCGGTGTCGCCATCGAAGATATCCAGGATATCTATTACGAGCAGTGCCAGATGTGATCCCGCCGGGCCGGGCGCAAATGCTCGGCCCTTCTCCTCACTCGGTCAAGGATACCCAACGTGTCCGTTACTCTGCTAATCGAGCAATTACTCAACGGTCTGCAGCTTGGCACCATGCTGTTTTTGATGGCCAGCGGCCTAACGCTAGTGTTCGGGGTGATGGGATTGATCAACCTCGCCCACGGCTCCTTCTACATGGTCGGGGCCTATGCCACGGCGGCGGTCGCCGCCTCGACAGGCTCTTTTCTGACGGGGCTGGCCGCCGGCATGGCGGCGGCGGCCGTCGCCGGCGCGTTGGTGGAGCTGATCGTAATACGAAGGCTCTACCATCGCTCCCATCTTGATCAGGTGCTGGCCACCTTCGCGCTGATACTGATCTTTTCCGAAGGAACGCGCTGGCTTTTTGGCTCCTCCCCTCTGCGCTTGAGCCCGCCTTCCTGGCTGACCGGTTTCGTGACCTTGCCCGGTGACACCCGCTACCCCACCTATCGGCTGATGCTGATCGGTGTGGGAGTCGTCATTGCCATCGCACTTTATCTGCTCATTTCGAGAACGCGCCTTGGTATGCGTATTCGTGCCGGCGAAAGCGATCGCGAAATGATCGGTGCGCTGGGAGTTAACATTTCGAAGCTCTATACCGTGGTCTTCGCCCTCGGTGCAAGCCTTGCCGGACTTGCGGGCGCGCTGGTCGGCGCGCTGCAGTCGGTGCAGGTAGGCATGGGCGAGCCGGTGCTGATTCTGGCCTTCGTGGTGATCGTCATCGGCGGAATCGGCTCGATCAAGGGAGCGCTTTTCGGCGCCTTGCTGGTCGGCGTGGTGGACACCCTGGGGCGTGTCTATCTGCCGATTCTCTTTCGTGCCTTCATGCCGCCTTCGGAAGCGGCCGGCGTCGGTGCCGCCCTGGCAGCCATGCTGATCTACATCCTCATGGCCATCATCCTCGCGTTCAAGCCAAAGGGGCTCTTCTCCGCTCATGATTAACACGACTTCCCGATCCGCGCCCGAGGTGGCGCCGACGCCTCGAAACGAGCGTGCCCTCGACCGCAAGGGCGTGGTGCAGATCGCGCTTTTGGCGGTGCTGCTGATTCTGCCGGTGGCTGCCTATGTCATGGGCGAGTTCTACTACGTCAACCTGGCTTCGCGAATCACGATCATCGCCATGGCGGCGGTGGGGCTGAATCTGGCCATCGGCTATGGCGGCATGGTGAGTTTTGGTCATGCGGCCTATTTCGGCCTGGGCGGCTACGTGGCCGGTATCGGTGCCTATCACGCGTTCGATGCAACGCCGTTCATGACCTGGCCGATCAGCCTGCCGGGTAGCGACAACCTGCTGGTGCTGTGGCTGGCGGCGGCGCTGCTTTGTGCTCTGCTGGCGCTGGTAATCGGGGCGATTTCGCTGCGCACGACTGGGGTGTACTTTATCATGATCACCCTCGCCTTCGCCCAGATGATCTACTACTTCGCCAACTCCTGGCCTACCTATGGCGGCGAGGATGGCCTGCCTATCTACCTGCGCAATTCGCTTCCCTTTGTGGATAGCAGCGATCCACTGAACTACTTCCTGATCTGCTTCGTCGGCCTGCTGCTCGCCATGGCGTTGACCTCCCGACTGATGAAGTCGCGCTTCGGGGCCGCGCTCACCATGGCCAGGCTCAACGACGTGCGCCTGGCCACCTCGGGTATCAACCCGTATCCGGTGAGGCTGGTCGCTTTCGTCATCTCGGCGGCCATTACCGGGCTTGCCGGCGCTCTCTATGCCGACCTGAACGGTTTCGTAAGCCCGACCGTGCTGAGCTGGCATTTCTCCGGTGAGCTGATGGTGATCGTGATTTTAGGCGGCGTAGGGCGTCTTTACGGCCCGCTGGCCGGTGCGATCCTGTTCGTCATGATGGAGACCTTCCTGGGCGGCATCACCCAGTACTGGCAGCTCTTTTTAGGTCTCGTACTACTGGGCGTGGTGCTGTTCGCCAAACACGGCGTCATGGGGTTTCTGGCCGGGAGGGAGCGCAATGAGTGACGCCGTTCTTTCACTAACGCATCTGCACAAGCACTTCGGCGCGCTGCAGGCGACCAACGATGTCTCACTGGCGCTCGAACCGGGCGAGATCCACGCCTTGATTGGCCCCAACGGAGCGGGGAAATCGACGCTCATCGGCCAGATCGCCGGCCACATACGCCCCGACCAGGGAAGCATTGAGCTGGGTGGTGAAACGGTCACCAATCTGAGCGTAGCCCAGCGTGCCCGCCTGGGGCTGGGGCGCAGTTTTCAGGTCTCTTCGCTGGCCGAGCCGCTATCGGTCATGCGCAACGTGATGATGAGCGTACAGGCGCTGCAGGGCCACAGTTTCCGGTTCTTCAAACCCGTTGCCCGAGACGAAGCGCTGCTTGCGCCCGCCCTGGAGGCGCTTGAGCACATGCAGCTTGGCCATCGCGCGTGGACGCCGGTATCGGAGCTTTCCCACGGCGAGCGCCGCCAGGTGGAGGTTGCCTGCGCGCTGGCCCTCAAACCGCGCGCCCTGCTGCTCGATGAGCCCATGGCGGGTCTCGGGCCTGAAGGGTCGGCCAGGCTGACCGAGCTGCTGGAGGCGCTCAAGCGTGACGTGCCAATCCTTCTGATCGAACACGATATGGAAGCGGTATTTCGACTGGCCGATCGAATCTCGGTGCTGGTATCGGGCAGCATCATCGCCCAGGGCGATAGCCACGCGATCCGCCACGACCCGCTCGTTCGGGAAGCCTACCTGGGAGACTGCGATGCTTAAGGTTGCCGAAATCGAAACGTTCTACGGCCCTTCACAGGCACTTTTCGGCGTAGATCTCGAGGTCAATTCGGGTGAGATGGTCGCGTTGATGGGCCGCAACGGCATGGGCAAAACCACGACCATCCGCTCGATCTTTGGCCTGACGCCCGCAAGCCGGGGCTGCATCGAGTTCGAATCGCAGAATTTACGCCGCCTTCCCGCTTACCGTATCGCCAAAGCGGGGCTCGGGCTGGTGCCCGAGGGACGACGCTGTTTTCCCAACCTGTCGGTGCGCGAAAACCTGCAGGTCACGGCCCGCCCGGGCGAGTGGACGCTCGCAAAGGTGGAAGCGCTGTTTCCTCGCCTGGAGGAGCGCCGCTCTCAAAGGGCGAAAACTCTGTCCGGCGGCGAGCAGCAAATGTTGGCCATCGGTCGAGCGCTGATGACCAACCCCCGGCTGCTGGTGCTTGACGAGGCGACCGAAGGATTGGCGCCGGTCATTCGCCAGGAAATCTGGCGGGCGATCCGGCTGCTCAAGGACCAAGGGCAATCCACCCTGCTGGTCGACAAGTCGTTGAGCGAAATACTACCCATCGCCGATCGCTGCACCATTCTGGAAAAAGGGCGCACCGTGTGGAACGACCGGCCCGCAGCGCTGGATGGCGCTGTCCGCGATCGTTACCTGGGCGTGTAGCGCGAGTTCAAAGAAGAGACATACCATGCCATTCAGCACACAGCGAAAGATCCGTTTTCAGCACTGCGATCCTGCCGGGATCGTGTTCTATCCGCGCTACTTCGAGATGATCAATTCGGTGATCGAGGACTGGTTTGCCGACGTCGTCCACCACGACTTCAACCGCCTGCACGTGGAGGATATGACCGGCGTACCCACCGCCTCCATCGAAACCCAATTTCATGCACCGAGCCGCCTGGGCGAGGTGCTTCATTTCGAGCTCTCGGTTCACGCCATCGGCCGCAGCAGTCTCACTCTCGAGATCAGCGCCCGATGCGGCGAGCAAAAGCGCTTGACCAGCCGCTCGACTCTGGTTTTCATGGATTTAAACAGTGGCAAATCAATGCCCTGGACAGATGCAATACGCCAGCACATCACCGTCGACAACGTACAAGGACAGCCCTCATGAGCGACGCCACGCTTCACCAACTTCTACACCCTTCTCACTGGAAATCCGCCGTCGGCTACGCCAATGGTGTGATGGCCTCGGGCCAAACCGTGTTCGTAGGCGGGCAGATCGGCTGGAACGCCGACCAGCTATTCGAAACCGATGATTTCGTCGGTCAGGTCCAACAGGCACTGACCAATATCGTGACGGTGCTCGAGGAAGCCGACGCGGGCCCGGCGCATATCGTGCGCTTGACCTGGTACGTCACGGACAAACATGAGTACCTGGCGCGTCTCAAGGAGGTGGGCGCGGCCTATCGCAACGTGCTCGGCAAGCATTTTCCGGCGATGACCATGGTGCAGGTGGCGGGCCTGGTCGAGGACCAGGCCAAAGTGGAAATCGAGGCCACGGCGGTCATCCCAGGCCCCTGAATACCCGCCGTGACGGTCCTGATTAGCGTTCGTCAGAGCGTCACGGCTTTCCGTTAGAGCGCGTGAAACGCTTTTATCCAATCCACAAAGCGGCCATCGAGGTAGTGCTCGAGCACCGAGAAGTGGTCATCCTCTTCCAGCAGGTGCAGCTCGACCGAGAGGCCTTCCTGCTCCAGATGACGCGCATATGCCGTCGTCTGGCGCTGGAACTCTTCAGTTTCCTGGCCGCCGACCACCAGGTGCATGGGCGCCTGAACGCAAGGCGAGCGCCACAAGGGGCTGAACTCCTCGACATCCCGGCCGGTCAGTTGAAGCTTGGGCTGAAGTCCGGACCAGGGGAAGGGACGCAAATCGAAAAGTCCGCTGATACATAGCGCTCCGCGAATCACGTCGGCGGGCAGTCCGAACATCCCCTCCCAATCCGTGGTGACCAGCATGGCGCAGATATGCCCCCCCGCCGAGTGGCCCGAGATACTCAGCTGATTCGGGTCGATTTGAAGCTCGTCGGCGTGTCGATGGATGTGTGCCAGAGCCGCCTGATTTTGCCGAACCAGCTCACTGAAACGCACCTGCGGACACAGCGCATAGTTGACCACCGCCACCGTGATCCCGGCCGCCACCAAACTATCGACGACAAAACTGAACTCCCGATGGCTTAGTGCGCGCCAAAAGCCGCCATGGTAGAAAATATGCACCGGGGCCGCGGGACCTTCTGCATGAAAGATATCCATGCGCTCGGCCAACGAGGGGCCATACGCGCGATCCAGCGTCACACGATGGCGCGACCGGGAAACGTCGCTGCGCTCAAGCCACGCCTTGGCGAGCTGGCTAGGGTCGCGCCCCTGCATGGTATCGTAAGCCCGGTCGATTTCTTCCTGCGTAGCAAAATCGCGATATGGCACGCCACGTTTCCTTTTGTTGGTTGTTGTCGATTCATCAACCCGGCCGGTCGATCAGCGCTTATAGGCCAACCACAGCATGCGCAGCGGCGCGATGGCGAGGATCAGAAAGCCGATGAGCGTCCAGGCCGGTAGCGAGAGCCCCAAAAAGGTGAAGTCGATATTGGCACACTCGCCGGAGCCGGTGAGCACCATGGAGACGACCTCCCGCATTGGCAGGATGTCCATCATGTAATCGAGCCCCGGCCCGCAGGAAGGCACTTCGCTGGGCGGCAGGTGCTGAAGCCACACGTGGCGCCCGGCGATGAACGCCCCAGTGGCCACGGCGGCAAGGCCCAGCACGCCGTACACGCTCTTGCCCACCGTGCCTTTCGGGTTGTGCAGCGCGGCCAGCAGCAGCACTAGCCCCGCCGCGATCACCGCTACCCGTTGAAAGATGCACAGCGGGCAGGGCTCGAGCCCCACCACGTGCTCCAGCATCAGCGCCACGGTCATCATGAGTACGCAAAAAGCGACACCGGCCCAGGCAGTGGGCCGAATGAAGGAAGGGGTCATTCCAGTTCCTCGGACGTAATCGACGAAAAGCCTCGCATTTCGCGCGCTTTGGTGAAGTAGTGCTCGATGAAATCGCTAAACGATTCGGTTTCGGCGGCTTCGATATCGCGCTGCTGCTGGTGCGAAGTTTCGATCAGCTGATCCAGCAGCGCCTCGCGCGAGCGCAGCATGGGGCTTGAGCCCAGCGACTGTTTCTGCTCCTTGGCAAGTGACAGCAGCGTATCGCTGAGCGAACCGTTGCCCTCTTTCAAGCGCGCCAGCAGCTGCCCTGACGGCGTGAGCTCGGGATTTCGCAGCCTCGGCGCCAACGCATCCAGCGCGGCCTGATGCGGCGCGCTCTCCTCCACCGCGTCGAGCAGGCGCGCGACCTCACCCATCTCGGCGACAATCTGCTCGCCCCAGTCAGGTAGCGAAATCGATTCACCGTCGCGCGTAAGCGTTAGCGCCGGGTCGCGGCCGCGCTCGACCACCAGCCGGCGGTTGTCATCTAGGCGGTCGCACTCCTCATCGGAAATCCAGGGGCTGTCGCTCAAAAGACACCACAGCAGGAACACGTCGACGAAGCGCATCTGATCTTCGGTCACGCCGAGGGCATCGAAGGGGTTCAAATCCAGACAGCGCACTTCGATGTACTCGACGCCACGCGCCTCGAGCGCCTGGCTCGGCGTTTCGTTGTGTTTGGCGACACGCTTGGGGCGAATATCGCTGTAGTACTCGTTCTCGATCTGCAGGATATTGGCATTGAGCTGGCGCCAGTCGCCATCGACGTTCACACCGAGCTTCTCGTAGTCCGGCCAGGGCGAGGAGATCGCGTGACGCAGCGTGTTGACGTAGTTCGACAGCGAGTTGAAGCAGATCTTGAGCTGCTCCTGGACCTTGTTCTGATAGCCCAAGTCCGACATTCGAAGCGTCGTGGCGTACTCGGCGAAATAGGTGTCGTCACCCAGCGGGGCGAGCTTCTCCGGTACCTTGCCTTCCGGTAAAAAGCTCTTGTCGATCGCAGGCGAGGCGCCGAACAGGTACAACAGCAGCCAGCTATGGCGGCGAAAATGGCGGATCATGCCGAAATAGCGCGTCGAGCGGTAGTCGTTGAACGGAATGTTCGTCGCTTTCTCGAGCTCGCGCAGCGCGTGCCACATGTCCTCGGGCAGCGACACGTTGTAGTGCACCCCGGCAATGGCTTGCATGATGCGCCCGTAGCGCACGTCCAGCCCCTTGCGATAGACATGCTTCATCGTGCCGACATTCGAGGTGCCGTAGTCGGCGATGGGAACGCTGTCGTTACCCGAAAGCCTGGACGGCATGCTGCCCGGCCAGATCCATTCGTTGTCCAGATGCTGGTAGGTAAAGGTGTGCAGATCGGATAAAAACGCCAGCGCCTCGCGCGGCTCTGTATAGACCGGCGTGATGTACTCCAAAAGCGATTCAGAGTAGTCGGTGGTGATGTGCGGGTGGGTCAGCTTCGAGCCAAGCCCGGCCGGGTGCGGCGTCTGAGCGATATGGCCCTCTTTATCAACCCGCAGCCCTTCTTTTTCCAGTCCACGCCGCAGCCGCCCCAACCGCCCCAAGCGTGCGCTTGGCAACAGGCGCTCGATCTGGGCGGTCAGCGAGGTAGGCACAGTGAGTGGCTCAGCCAAAACGAACACTCCTTGTCGAAAGGCCCCATGATCGGGCCCTGGTAAAGTCTACGGGTATTGCCATCAGGCTAGCCCTCAATAGCACCAAGAATATGGCGCGATGAGCGAATTATTCAAGGCGCGCGACTATTTGCCCTGCTTCGCTTTCAAAAGCGCCGCCCCGAGCGCGCCCATCGAGTTATCAGAGGCGGGCTTATCACGTTGATTGCGCCCGCCTTTTGGCGCCCTCAAGGCTTTTTTCTCACGCAGCTCGCTCGCGCCACCCTCGCTTTCGATTTCATCGCTTAAGCGCATGGAAAGCCCGATGCGCTTTCGTGGAATATCTACGCTCATCACTTTTACGGTGACGATATCGCCGGCCTTCACGACGGTTCTTGGGTCTTCGACGTATTTATCCGAAAGCGCCGAGATATGCACCAAGCCATCCTGATGCACGCCGATATCCACGAACGCGCCGAAGTGGGTAACGTTGGTGACCGTGCCTTCGAGAATCATGGCCGGTCGAAGGTCGCTGAGTTTCTCGACGCCTTCGCGGAACTCCGCGGCCTTGAACTCCGGGCGCGGGTCGCGGCCAGGCTTGTCCAACTCCTTGAAAATGTCACTGATCGTCGGCACGCCGAAGCGCTCATCGGCGAAGGTCGCCGGGTTCAACCCCTTGAGCGTCTGGCTATCGCCGATCAGCCCTTTCACTTCGCGCCCGGTTTCGTGCGCGATGCGCTCGACCACCGTATAGGCCTCCGGGTGAACGCCGCTGGCGTCCAGCGGGTTCTCGGCGCCGTGAATACGCAGAAAGCCGGCGCACTGCTCGAAGGTTTTCGGCCCTAACCGGCTGACGTCCAGTAGCGCCTTGCGGCTCTTGAACGCCCCGTGCTGGTTACGCTGGGAAACGATGTTTTCGGCGATCACCGCGGAGAGCCCGGCCACCCGCGATAAAAGAGCGCTGGAGGCTGTGTTGAGATCCACCCCGACCGCGTTCACGCAGTCCTCGATCACGGCCTCCAGGCTTTTGGAGAGCTGCACTTGTGAGACATCGTGCTGATACTGGCCCACGCCGATCGACTTAGGCTCGATTTTCACAAGCTCTGCGAGCGGATCCTGAAGGCGCCGGGCGATGGAAACCGCGCCGCGCACGGTGACGTCGAGCTCCGGGAGCTCGCGCGAGGCGTACTCGGATGCCGAGTAGACCGAAGCGCCCGCCTCGGACACCATCACCTTGCTCAGGCGCTGGTTCGGCGCCAGGGCTTTCACCAGCTCGCCGGCGAGCTTGTCGGTTTCGCGGCTGGCGGTGCCGTTGCCCACCGCGATCAGCTCGACATTATGGCGTTTGATCAGTTTAGTGAGTTCTGCCAGCGACTCGTCCCAACGGTTTTGCGGCGCGTGAGGGTAGATGGTCGCCTGATCGACGAACTGGCCCGTAGCGTCCACCACTGCGACCTTGCAGCCGGTGCGCAGGCCCGGGTCCAGCGCCAGCGTGACCTTCTGCCCCGCCGGGGCGGCCAGCAGCAGATCCTTGAGGTTAGCGGCGAATACGTCGATGGCGGTCTGTTCGGCCTGCTCGCGTAGCCGGCCCAAAAGCTCGGTCTCGAGTGCGGTGTAGAGTTTCACCCGCCAGGTCCAGCGCACCACCTCCATCAGCCACTTGTCCGCCGCGCGCCCTTCGTCACGAACGCCAACCTGCTTCGCGATAGCCACTTGGGCCGGGTGCACCGGCGCCTCGTCTTCACCCGGCAGACGAATGGCGAGGCTCAGCACGCCTTCGTTGCGCCCGCGGAACATGGCAAGCGCGCGATGGGAGGGCACCTTGGCGAGTTTTTCGTCGTGTTCGAAGTAGTCGGAGAACTTGGCGCCTTCGTGCTCCTTACCGTCGAGCATCCGCGCGCTGAGCTCGCCCTCGCTCCAAAGCCGCTCTCGCAGCTGGCCAATGAGTTCCGGGTCTTCGGCAAAGCGCTCCATGAGGATCTGCTTGGCGCCGTCGAGGGCGGCCTTGGCGTCTTCGATGGCCGGCGTTTCACCCTCGGCGGCGCGCAGATAGCTCTGCGCCTCTTGCTCGGGGTCAAGCGTCGGATCGGCCAGCAGCGCGTCCGCCAGCGGTTCGAGCCCGGCTTCGCGGGCGATCTGCGCCTTGGTGCGGCGCTTTTTCTTGAACGGCAGGTAAAGGTCTTCCAGCCGCTGCTTGGTGTCCGCGGCGTCGATGCGCGCTTTCAGCGGGCCATCGAGCTTGCCCTGCTCGTCGATGGCACTGATCACCGCGCTACGGCGCTCCTCGAGCTCGCGCAGATAGCGAAGCCGCTCATCGAGGTTTCGAAGCTGGCTGTCGTCCAGCGCCCCGGTGACTTCCTTCCGGTAGCGGGCGATAAAAGGAACCGTCGCGCCTTCGTCCAAAAGCGCCACCGTGGCGCTGACCTGCTGCGTTTTCACGCCAAGCTCGTCGGCCAAGCGCGAAATAATCCGTTGATTAACATCCATACGTGCCACTAACTCATGCCGGCTTTTAAATGCCGACACGGTATCACAAAGCCATGGCGCTGGCATGAAATGTCGAGCTCGCGGCAACGCCTCCGCCCGCCATAACGGGCTTGCTACCAGCGCTGTGTTCCGCGGCACGTATTCGTTCGCCAAAAAGGCCGGCTCGTTTCCTGGCGCACCTGTTGGCGAGTCAGGCCAATATCTTTCAAGGTGGCGTCACTTGCCTGCTTTAGTGCGATTCGCTCCTGGCGTAGCTGACACCAAAGACGCCACCGCCTTTTAAGCGCCTCTACTCTGCCCTGTTTTTGACAGTTGCCTTGATTGTCGGTCGGCTTGTCTTGTGTCGCACTCATCATGATTTCTCCTGTTAATTAACGTGGAGAAATTATTTAGCACGCTCTAAAATCAAGCCAACGAATAGTTCTAATGCTCTTTATCATTTAAATTGATAGCACCTTTGCACCGTTCCTCTGTTTTTGTTATCCGCTTTTACTATTTGCTTGCGAGACCAGCCGTGCTCCCCACCCTCGATTCCGAATTACTGCGAACATTTATTGCGATCGTCGATCAAGGCAGCTTTACACGCGCGGCCAATGCGGTAAATCGCACCCAGTCGGCGGTAAGTATGCAAATGAAACGCCTGGAAGAAGATATTATCCAGCGACCGCTGTTCGTTCGCGCCAGCAAGCCTCTGACGCTTACCAGCGAAGGCCAAACCCTCTTGCGCTACGCCCGCCGGATTCTCGATTTGCAAAGCGAGGCGCTTAACACTCTGCGCCAGCCGGATATGGTGGGGCGGGTTCGCCTGGGCGTACCCGATGACTACGTGATGCGTTTTCTGCCCGGTATTTTGAAATCCTTCGCCCGCGCCTGGCCGTTGGTGGATGTCGATGTACAGTGCGCGCCCTCCTCGGTCCTGCTTCAACAGCCTACCGAAGAGCTCGATATGCGCATCGTTACCCGTGAGATAGGCGATGAGATTGGCACCGTACTACGGCGAGAATCCACGGTGTGGGTCGCAGCGGCCAGCCATAGCGTTCACCTTGCCTCGCCGGTGCCGCTGGCCATGTTCGACGCGCCCTGTGCTTGCCGCCGCCACGCCTGCAATGCGCTGGACCGTGAGGGGCGCCCCTATCGCATCGCCTACAGTAGCCCAAGCCTTGCCACGCTTCAGGCGGTGGTCAGCGAAGGTCTGGCGGTCTCCGCCTGGATGCAGAGCCTGGTCACCGAGGACATGCAGATATTGGGCGACGATCTATTCCCTACATTACCGGAGGTCTCGATCGTACTGGTGCGCTCAACATCCGCTCACTCCCCGATCATCGACAGTCTGGCGGAACATATTCAGGAAGGGTTTCGGCTGTAATCGAGGCGACGCTCGCCCTTGCAGGTGCCGTCCGGTAGCGCGGCTTAACGAGCGCCAGTGAGACACAATAAAAAAAGGGGCGGCGCGAGTGCGCCGCCCCTTTTGGGTATCGAGTCTTGCGATCAGGTCAGTTGGGGGCCGGCCTTGATGATCGCCTCGTCCACGCCTTCGAACTTCTTGAAGTTCTCGACGAACTTGGTGGCGAGCTCTTGCTGATGGCGATCAAAGGCGCTCTGATCTTCCCAGGTGTCGCGCGGGTTCAGAAGGCTCGAATCGACGCCGGGAACGGCGGTGGGCACGGAGAGGTTCAGGCCGTCGATGTGGCGGGTGTCGATGTCGCGCAGCACGCCGGACTGAATCGCGCTGATGATCGCGCGCGTTGTCGGGATCGAGAAGCGCGAGCCGCCCTCGCCATAGGCGCCGCCGGTCCAGCCGGTGTTGACCAGATACACCTGGGCGTCCTTCTTCTCGACGCGTTTGATCAGCAGATCGGCATACTCACGCGCCGGGCGCGGGAAGAACGGTGCGCCGAAGCAGGTGGAGAACGTTGCAGCCAAGCCCTCGGAAGACCCCATCTCGGTCGAGCCCACTTTAGCGGTGTAGCCGGAGAGGAAGTGGTACGCCGCGGCTTCCTTGGAGAGGATCGACACCGGCGGCAGTACCCCGGACATATCGCAGGTCAAAAAGACGATGGCGCTCGGCTCGCCGGCCAGGTTTTCCGGTACACGCTTCTCGACGTGCTCCAGCGGGTAGGCGGCGCGGGAGTTCTGGGTCAGGCTGTCGTCGGCGTAGTTCGGTGTGCGGCGATCATCGAGCACCACGTTCTCGAGCACGGTGCCGAACTTGATCGCGTTCCAGATGACCGGCTCGTTCTTCTCGGAGAGATCGATGCACTTGGCGTAGCAGCCGCCTTCCATGTTGAAAACGATGTCGTCACCCCAGGCGTGCTCGTCGTCACCGATCAGGTAGCGGCCCTGGTCGGCGGAGAGCGTGGTCTTGCCGGTGCCGGAAAGGCCGAAGAACAGACACGTCTCGCCATCCTCGCCCACGTTGGCCGAGCAGTGCATCGGCAGCACACCGGAGGCCGGCAGCAGGAAGTTCTGAACCGAGAACATCGCCTTTTTCATTTCACCGGCGTAGCGCATGCCGGCGATCAGCACCTTCTTCTCGGCGAAGTTGATGATCACGGTGCCGTCGGAGTTGGTGCCGTCGCGGCTCGGGTCGCACTCGAAACCTGCGGCGTTGAGAATCGTCCAGGCCTCCTTGCCCGCCGGGTTGTAGGCGATGGGGCGAACGAACATGGTGCGACCGAACAGGTTTTGCCAAGCGGTTTCGGTGGTGATGCGTACCGGCAGGTAGTGGGTGGTGTCGCTGCCCACGTGAAGCTCGGCGACGAAGTGCTCGTCACGGCCCAGGTACTCTTCCACTCGCGTCCAGAGCGCGTCGAACTTGTCGGCGTCAAAAGGACGGTTGACGCTGCCCCAGTCGATTTGATCGCGGGTGGATGGCTCATCGACGATGAAGCGGTCCTTGGGGGAGCGACCAGTGCGCTCGCCGGTGTTGACGACCAGGGCGCCGTCCGCCGAAAGGCGGCCTTCTCCCCGGGCCACGGCGCGCTCGATCAGTTCGGCACTGCCAAGGTTGATGTGGGCGTTGGGAGCGGCTTGAGTCGTGGTCATGTCAGTTCCTGGGCCAGGGGCCGATTCTCGGTATGAATGCTCGGCGCGAGTGTTGGATGCACAGCCATATAAGGCTGGATCTTGCGCTGAAAGGGGTCGCGTAGCCGCTCAATGAGCGGGCCGAGCGCTAAAGACCGGCGCATTATGGCAAAAAGAAAGCCCCCGTCAAACGGGGGCTCGGCGCGCCTTTTTTGTAGTTAAACTACTACAATTCGGGCAATTTTCGTGCTGCACTGCAGTAACTTTTCAAACGCGCGTTCGCCTTTAGTCGTGGATGCCGCTTGTTAGCTGGGCCGCCACCGATTGACCGAGTGCGGCCCCTTGAATCAATGCGACTACACGATCAGTGAATGACCGGCGCCGAGCTTCCGGGATCGTCGATCAACGCCTCGATTTCTGCCGCAGTGTAGTGATATTTCGTGTGACAGAAGTGGCACTGCGTCTCGATCGAGCCCTGCTCCTCGAGAATATCCTTGAGCTCCGCCTCGCCCAGAGAGTAAAGCGCATGGCTCATGCGCTCACGCGAACAGGTGCAGCCAAAGCGCAGGGCCTTGGGATCGAAGACCCGCACCGTCTCTTCGTGATAGAGCCGGTAGAGCACCTCGCGCTGCTCCAGCCCTAAAAGCTCTTCGCGCTTGATCGTTTCGGCCAAGTGCACGCTGCGCTCCCAGGCATCGATATCCTGATTCTGCGAGGCGTCCGGCAGGCGCTGGAGCAGAAGCCCGCCCGCTCGCTGCCCGTCGGCGGCAAGCCACAGCTTCGTCGGCAGCTGCTCGGACTGACTGAAGTAGGCTTCCAGGCACTTGGCCAGCGTGTCGAACTCCAGCGCCACGATGCCCTGGTAGCGCTTGCCCTCTTTCGGGTCGAGGGTGATGACGATCTGGCCGTCGCCGACCAGATCGCGAAAGCAAGCCGAGTCATCGGGCAGCGCGCCCTCTTCGCTTAAGCGCGCAATGGCGCGAAGCTCGCCGCCGGGGTTGGATTCCGCCATCAGAAGCGATAGATCGCCCTGGCCGCGCACTTCGATACTGAGCGTACCGTCGAGCTTGACCGTATCGGTCAACAGCGCCACGGCAGCCAGGAGCTCGCCGAGCAGCGCGTTGACCGCGGTGGGGTAGGCATGGCGGCTCAGCACTTCGTGGTAAGTGTCGGCAAGGGTAACGATCTCGCCGCGCACGTTGGTTTGGTCGAACATGAAACGCTGGATCTGATCAGACATAAAAGGCCATCGAAGGAGTAGTTAAAAGAGTAGTTAAAAAAGCGGGAAAAGAGTCTAGAGCGTAAATGGGTGGGGCGGGCAGACGAGCGCCGCCAAGAGTTACTCGCCCTGGTTGCGTTGAAAGCGCTGGATCTCGCGGCGCTGCTTTTTGTCCGGACGCTTCAAGGGGTGCTGCATGACCTCGTTGTTGAGGCGGCGCGCTTCGGTCTCCTTGGCGCGTCTGGCCTGGCTCTGCTCGGTTTCGGCGTAAAGCGTTTGCGCCTCCGGGGCGCCGCGGCGCTGATCCGAGAGCTTCACCACTTCGACCTCGTAAATGTCCCAGCCTTGGGGCACGCGAATCAGCGCGCCTACTTCCACGTTTTTGCTGGTTTTCACGCGGTCGCCGTCGTAGTGCACCTTGCCCCCTTCGATGGCTTTCTTGGCCAGTGCCCGGGTCTTGAAAAACCGCGCGGCCCAGAGCCACTTGTCCAGGCGAACGCTATCATTCATTGAGGCTCTCCTTGCTGTGCCGGTAAGTCGTTGGGCAGCAGTTGGGCGAATCGGTCCAGGGCAACGAACTCTTGAAGCTCTTTTTCAGGGCGCTGGCTATCGGGCTGCTTGATCCCCATCAGGTACTTGATACCGAACTCCCGGGCGCTTTCGAGCACGCTCGGGTTGTCATCGATGAACAGCGTACGCTGCGGGTCGAAAGGCTCGCGCTCTTGAAGGGCAAACCAGAACGCCTGCTCCTCCTTCGCCGCCCCCACGTCTTCCGATGAGATGATGGCGTCGAGATACTTTTCCAACCCCGTCAGCGGCAGTTTCAGGCTTAAACTGGCCCGGTCGGCGTTGGTGGCCAGCACTACCCGCGGGTGGGCGTTTTTGAGCCAGGTCAGAAAGTCCAGCGCGTCGCTGCGAAAACCGATCAGATGCTGAATTTCGCGCTTGAGCGCCACCACGTCGACGTCGAGCTCCCGGCTCCAGTAAGCGAGACTGTACCAGTTGAGCGTGCCCTGCTCGCCGATGATACGCGCCTTCAGCGTGTCCTGAGTGGCCTGGTCGAGCTTGTGCAGCTCGCCATAGCGCTTGGGTAGATGCTCGAGCCAGAAGTGGCTGTCAAAGTGCAAGTCCAGCAGCGTGCCGTCCATATCGAGCAGGACGGTGTCGATCTCGCGCCAATCAATCATGGCCACTCCGGTGTTGAAAAGAGAGTCGAAACAGTAAGCGTGCTATTGTAGCGCACGGCGTTTTTTCCAGCCACGGAGGCCTTATGTCCCATCAGGATCCTATTAAACCGCACATTCTGGGCCGCGAAAGCGTCGCGAAAAGCCGGCTCTTTCACGTCGAAGCGCTGGATTTACGCTTCTCCAACGGCGAAGAGCGCCGCTTCGAGCGGCTAAGCGGCAGCGAACGCCCCGCCGTGATGATCGTTGCGATGCCCGACCCGGACCACGTGCTGCTGATACGCGAATACGCCGCCGGTTTCGAGGAGTACGTATTGACCCTGCCCAAGGGGCTGGTCGACCCAGGCGAGGACATTCTCACCGCGGCCAACCGCGAGCTGATGGAGGAGTGTGGCGTCGGCGCGCACCAGCTGGAGCCGCTGGTCGAGCTCTCCCTGGCACCGAACTACATGCGCCACCGTATCCAGGTGGTGCTGGCCACCGACCTGTTTGAAAAGCGCCTGCCAGGCGACGAGCCCGAGCCGCTCATTGTGGAAACGCACGCCATCGAAGAGCTGCCCGCGCTTCTCTTACGCGAGGATTTTCACGAAGCCCGCGCCATCGCAGCGCTCTACATCGCCCGCGACAAACTGCGCGACGAAAAGCGCTTCAACGGCACGGAGCTGATTTAGCACCGACAGCACAATATTTTTGAAGGCGGGTTTTGAACGTGAATACGGGGGAGCAGCCACCGCTCGCGCTAGCACAGGATTACGCACCCGGTAGGAGCAAGCGCCAGCTAGCGACCTCTCGAATCGGGCACATATCCTTATGCCCGACTCATGCAGGGCGCGCCCGTCTAGTAGGCGGGCAGCGCAGGGCTCGATTTTTTCAGCGACTGATTAACCCGCGCCAGCTTTTCGAGCGAGGTTTGGATGTTTTCTTCCTGAGCGCCCTTCAAGCGGAAGGCATCGACCACGTTGGCAAGCTCGAATACCTCGACGGTGAGATTATCGGCGGAGTCGGCGATCATCTGCACCTTGTGGGCGTTTTGCTGAGTGGTGCTGTCCATTTCAGCGATCGCGCCGTTGATCTGACTGATACCGCTACTCTGCTCGTCCGAGGCGCTGGTGATCGAGGCCATTAGCTCGCTGACCCGACTCACCTGGCGCATGACGTTTTCGATCGAGTTTTCCGCCTGCTGCACCGCGGTGCGCCCGCCGTCGACTTCCTCGGTGGCGCTGTCGATCATGCGACGAATCTCCTGAGCGGCGTCGGCGGAGCGTCCGGCAAGGTTTCGCACTTCGCTTGCCACCACCGCAAAGCCGCGGCCGTGCTCACCGGCTCGAGCCGCCTCAACAGAAGCGTTGAGCGCGAGAATGTTGGTCTGAAAGGCGATGCCGTCGATCACGCCGATCATTTCGGTCATCTTGTCGGCGCTGTCGGCGATGCGCTGCATGCGCTCGACGAGCTGCTCCATCTGTTTGCGCGTGTCGCGGGTGCTGGTGGCGTTTTGCTCGGCAAGGTCGCTTGCCTGTCGGGCGTTTTCGGTGTTTTGTGCCACGGTCGCCGTCATCTGCACCATGCTGGAGGCGGTCTCCGCCAGCGAGCTCGCCTGCTGACCGGTGCGCTGGGAAAGCACGTCGTTCTCCTCGGCGATCTGCTCGACCGCCGGCGTTACCGAAGAGACGCGGCTTTCGACCTCGCCGACCACCGCCGCTAGGCTAAAGCGCATCGTATCCAGCGAGTAGAGCAAATTGCCAAGTTCGTCACTTCCCTGCTTTTGGGCACGCGCAGCCAGGTTACCGGCCGCCACCTGGAACGTCATGTGGCGGGCGCCTTCCAGCCCCTTGAAGATCGAGCGAAGAATCAGAACGCTGAGCCCCACCAAAATTAAAAGCCCCACCACGAGCAGCACGAGCTGGGCAACGAGCATCTGCTCACGGTCGCGGTGTGCTTCTTCGACCAGCGCCTGGGCGTCGGTACGCTCCAGCTCGACGAGCTGAACAGAAAGCTCGCGCAGCGTGCCGGTGACTGGCAAGGCGGTATCGTTGAACGCTTCAAAAGCGGCAAAGTTGCTGCCGGCGCCGAGTGCCGCTAACGTCTGATTCAGCGCGGCGCTCCATTGGCTCAGCGCGCCATCGAAGGCTTGTATGACCGGCTCTGCGGCATCCTCGGCGGCCAGATACGCGTTCCACTGGCTGTCGATTTCAACCAGCTGCTCCTGGGCGCTCGCCGTGATGGCCGCAATGTCTGCCCCCCTGGGGTTGCGCACGGCGGGCTCCACCTGCTGCACGGTTTCGCTCACCCACCGCTCAATGTTTTGTAGATTGGCGATCGACTGCAGTCCGCCGTCGTCGAGCCGCGACAAGCGATCGCCGGCGTTGACCAGCCCGTATACGCCTAGCGCCCCGCCAAGCCCCAGCAGCACCATTGCCACGACCACCATGCCGGTCAGCCGCGCTCTCAGGCTTCCGAGCTGAAAGCGGCCGAGCAGGCCCATCACGCCCTTGCGCTGTATGGCGCCACCGCTCACCCGGTAGCGTCTCGAGGCGCCCTTTTCACGTAGCTCGGCGTAGACGCTTTCTGCAAGCGCAATGGCGTCAGGCTGCGCCTTACGCCGCACCGAGGTGTAGCCAACGATACGGTCGCCGTCGCGAAGTGCGGCGACCGTGGCGTTCACCCAGTAGTGGTCGCCATTTTTACGCCGGTTTTTGACGTGGCCCTGCCAGGTGTTGCCCGCTTTGATGGTGTGCCAGAAATCCTTGAACGCCGCCTCGGGCATGTCCGGGTGGCGAATCATGTTGTGGGGCGAGCCCATCAGCTCGTCACGCGAGTAGCCGCTGACCTCGACGAACGCGGCGCTGGCGTAGGTGACGTTCCCCTCGAGATCCGAACGGGAAATCAAAACGGTCTCGTCGCCGAGCACGTACTCTTTCTGAGTCACAGGTTGATTATTTCGCACCTTGGGGTCCCGTCAACAATTATTAAAGTGAGGTTTGCGCCATTATCCTGATCCCACCAAAATTTAATTCGCCGAATAGGCATAAAAAACGCCACCCTTTTTGATGAGAGTGGCGCATTAAAATTATCAGACTAACGTTCTGTCGCTATCTACTTGAAGACGATATTGGCCACATCCTTATAGCGATTGGCGAAGTGGACGGTCATGCCCTCTTTCAGGTAGTCCGGCAGCTCGTCGTAATCGCGACGGTTGGGCTCAGGCAGGATCACCTCGAAGATATCACTGCGCCGCGCGGCGATCACTTTCTCGCGAATGCCGCCCACCGGCAGCACCTGCCCGGTCAGCGTGAGCTCGCCGGTCATCGCCAAGGGCCGATCGATTGCTTTGTTAGTGGCTAGCGACAAGAGCGCGGTGGTCATGGTCACGCCGGCAGACGGCCCGTCCTTCGGAGTCGCCCCTTCCGGCACGTGCAGGTGTACGAACGCCTTGTCGAAGAACTCGGGGTCGGCACCGTACTCCTTCAAATGCCCCAGCGTGTAGCTGTAGGCGATGTTGGCCGACTCCTGCATCACATCGCCAAGCTTTCCGGTCAGCTTGAAGCCGCGGTCCAGCGAATGCACCTTGCCCGCCTCGATCGGCAGCGTCGCCCCGCCCATGGAAGTCCAGGCAAGGCCCGTCACCACGCCCTGACCCTTGAGTACCTTCTCCTTACGGAACAGCGGCGCGCCGAGAAACTCCTCGAGGTTCTTGACCGAAATCTTCACCGTCTCTTCCGGCGACTCCAGAAGCTTCACCGTCGATTTACGCACGATGCGATGAAGCTGCTTTTCGAGCTGGCGCACCCCGGCTTCGCGGGCGTAGCCTTCGATCACCTGCTTGAGCGCGGCGTCGGTCAGGTTGATGCGCTTTTTCGGCAGCTTGTTACGCTCGAGAAGCTTCGGCCACAGGTGGTGCTTGGCAATGTCCATCTTCTCTTCGGCGATATAGCCGGACAGGCGAATCTGCTCCATGCGGTCCAGCAGCGGCCCCGGAATCGAATCCAGCGTATTGGCGGTGCAAACGAACAGCACTTTCGAAAGATCCATGCGCACGTCGAGGTAGTGGTCGAGAAAATCGACGTTCTGCTCCGGGTCGAGCACTTCCAGAAGCGCCGAGGCCGGATCGCCCTGGAAGGACTGTCCGAGCTTGTCGATCTCGTCGAGCATGATTACCGGGTTCTCGACCTCGACCTCCTTGAAGGCTTGCACGAGTTTGCCCGGCATCGCGCCGACATAGGTACGCCGGTGGCCCTTGATCTCGGCTTCGTCGCGCATACCGCCGACAGAGAAGCGATAGAATTTGCGCCCCAACGCCTCGGCGATCGAGCGGCCCACAGAGGTCTTGCCCACCCCGGGCGGGCCGACCAGCAGCACGATCGAGCCGCCTACATCGCCCTTGAAGGTACCTTCGGCGAGAAACTCGACGATGCGCTCTTTAACATCCCCAAGCCCGTCGTGGTCGCGATCGAGCACCTGACGGGCATGGTTCAAGTCCAGCTTGTCTTCGCTGGTGATGCCCCAGGGGAGCGAGGTCAGCCAGTCGAGGTAGTTGCGGGTGGTGCCGTACTCCGGCGAGCCGGTTTCCAGCACGCTGAGCTTGTCGAGCTCGTCGTCGATACGCCCCTGGACGCGCTCGGGCACCTTGAGCGCTTTCAAGCGTTCGCGGAAGGTATCGACATCGTTTTCCCGGTCGCCCTTGGAGATGCCCAGCTCGCGCTGAATGACCTTGAGCTGCTCGCGCAAAAAGAACTCGCGCTGGCGCTCCTGCATCTGCGCGTTGACCTGCTCGCTGATCTCGCTTTGCAGCTTGGCGACATCGATCTCCTTGCGCAGAAGCGGCAGCACCTTGTGCATGCGATCCGCTACCGGCAGGGTCGCCAGCGCGTCCTGTAACTCCGGGCCCTTAGCCGAGGTGATCGCCGCGGCAAAGTCGGTTAGCGGTCCCGGCTGGTTGGGACTAAAGCGGTTGAGGTAGTGCTTGAGCTCCTCGCCGTAAAGCGGGTTGATCGGCAGCAGTTCCTTGATGCCGTTGATGATCGCCATGGCGTAGGCGCGCGTCTCTTCGTCCTCGGCGTCGACCGGCTCCTTGGGATAGCTCACCTCGACCAGATACGGCGGCTCTTTCGAGAGCCAGCGCTGGATCTTGAAGCGGCGTACGCCTTGGGCGATGAACTGGATCTGCTGATCTTCGCTTTTGAGCTTGTGCACCTTGACCGCAGTGCCGATGGCGGGAAAGTCGCCTTCGGTGAGCGAATCGATGCCCTGCTCGCCTACGAAAGCGACGCCCAGCGTGTGGTGCGGTGTATTACCGACCCGGCGCATGGTCTCTTCCCAGCGGTCCTTGTTGATGACCAGCGGCTGCACCTGAGCGGGAAAGAAGGGGCGGTTATGGATCGGGAGCAGATAGATGCGCTCCGGGAGCATGTCGCTTGCTGAAACGAGCGAATGAACCCGCTCGCCGTCGGAGCGATGCTCATCGTTTTGGGCGGTATCGTCATCGGCGACGTCTTCGTCGGTCAACCAAACGGGTGAATCGTTATCGTGTTCATGATCCTGGTCGCTCATGCGCCCTCCATCGACTGAGACTGACGGCTGCGCCGTCTTGCATTTTCAATGGAATGTGGGCAGCGCGGGGAAACTTCAACCCTTTGGGCAGATAACCGTATCGCTCGAGAGGCGCCCCCGCGCCGGTCAGCGCAGGGCGCGCTACTGGGGCAATAGCTCGGGCAGCGGGCGCCCGTTGACCCGCCAGCTGCCGCGAATGACGTCGAACTGCAGCTCCTGGGTGCCCAGCGGCAGGCCTAGCCACAGGGCGGCAACCGTGGGCGCGTCGTACCAGACGAAATCCCCATCGAGCCGGTCGCGCCAGCGCCAGCGCGTTTTGGCATCGCTTAGATCCTCGAGACTGAGCGCATCGAGGCGGCGGCCGTCGAAAAAGAGCGCGCCGTCGGCGGCGACGTCGATACCCAGCAGCGGGCTTTCGAGCTGGATGCGAGTCACGTCAAGGCGTGGGGAGTCGCTTAGAAGCGAGAGTACTTCCGGCTCCAAACGCGCCATGACGCCTTCGGCCATCGGCCGCTCCGGGTCGCCCCAGGCGGCTTCCTGACGCAGGCGGCGGATGATCTGGCGCACCGCGTCGGCGTTGAGCCTTGAAAGCTCCGCCTCGATCTCGCCGCTCACAAGCGGCGTATCCGGCGCTTCGCTGGGTACGTGCACATTTCCCAGCGCCAGCCGCCCTTTCAGGCGCAGCTCGCTTTCATCCAATACCATCTGGCTTTGCACGTCGGTAGAGGCAACGGTGATCTCGTACCCCGGGTAAGAGAGCGTGGTGGATTCGACGGTAAGATGATCGCGCTGGGCGAAGTGGTAGGCGTCTTCGATATAGGTGTAGCGGCTTTCGAGCACGGTCGGGCCAAAGCGCAGGTAGGCCGGCCCGTCGCTCAGCGTGAGCTGATCGAACAGCGCGCGAAGGCGCCAGTCGCCGAATACTCCCTCCAGACGCAGGCGCGCGCCGCGCACGTCGAGCTCGCGCCCGCTTTGCTGAATGACGAACGGCGCCAGCGCCAGGCGCAATTCGCTCTTGCCACTCAGCGTGTGGTAGCGCCCCTGCCAGCGCGGCAGCGACAGCGCCGAGACCTCACCCACCGCCTTTTGCAACGCGCTTCCAAGGCGCGGCACCAACGTGCCCTGAACGTCGGTGCTCAAAAGCCCGTGACGGGCATCATAAGTGACTTCCAACTGCCAGGGCCGGCCGAGCAGCGGCGACAGCAAAAGCCGCCCCTGGGAGGAGAGCCACCCGGGGCTGCTCTCGGGGCGGCTTACGCGCCACTCGCCGCGCGCTTCCAAATCCTCCAACGCCTGGCTTAGGCTGCGCTCGAACAGAACGCTCGAGATCAACTGCGCAACGGCCCAAACGAGCGCCGCCACGACGATGATCGGGACAATAAGACGTTCCTTGCGCATGCCATCTCCCTGGATAGCCGAAATCAGGCGCCCTCTTCCAAATTGCCGGGCCGCTGCGTCACCGTGCTGTTTTATTGCTTGTTGCTTTTATTACGCGCTGCTTTAGGTAATCACCTTATTGCTTTTACACGCCAAGGCCAAACGCATCACCCTGAACGCGACGCTTAAAAGCGTAATACCGCCCCATGACATCGATGTGAAAGACCAAGGCTTGGCCTAGTGCAGCCAGAACCACAGGTGCATGGTGCTCCAAGCGTAAATGCCGGCCATGACGTCGTCGATCATGATGCCAAAGCCGCCGGCGACGCGCCGGTCGGCCCAGCGGATCGGCCAGGGTTTAAATACATCGAAGATACGAAACACGATGAACCCCCAAAGCGCCGCCTCCCAGGAGAACGGCACCGCCGCCATGGTGATCCAGTAGCCGACGAACTCGTCCCAGACGATGCCGGAGTGGTCGTGAACGCCCAGATCGTGAGAGGTCTTGTCGCACAGCCAGACGCCCACGATGAAGGCGACCAGCACTATGCTCAGATACCAGCCCAGCGGCAGATCCGCCATGATCCAGTAAAACGGAATGGCCGCCAGCGTGCCGAAGGTACCCGGCGCCCAGGGCACCATGCCGCTGCCAAGGCCGAAGGCGAAAAAGTGCGTGGGGCGTCGCCAGACGCTCGACGGAGCCTTGATCATGACTGCCCCCGGTGAAAATGCTGCCAGCCCTGGGCCGCCTCAGCCGGCACCCCTTGAACGCCCGGCGCCTCGCAGCAGCGCCCGATCACAGAAAGCGCAAGCCCTAACTCCGCCAGCACCTGCCGCGCCTTTTCAAGCTCACCGGGCGCCAGCGTCACCAGAAGCTCGTAGTCGTCGCCGCCGCCAAGCATGGCGGCCTGCGCATCATACTCGCCAAGTGCCTCGATCAGGCCTTGAGCGACAGGCAGCGCATCCATATCGAGCTCGGCGCCGACGTTGGATGCTTGGCGCAAATGGCCGAGATCCGCCAGCAGCCCATCGGAAATATCCAGCGCCGCACTTGCGATGCCGCGCAGCGCAACACCTGCCTCGAGCCGAGGCTCGGGCAGCAGGTAGCGCGTTAGCAGCGGGTGCGCCAGGTCGCGCTCACCGCGCTGCCAAAGCGTAAGCCCCCCGGCACCGCCGCCAAGCGCCCCGGTCACGGCGATCAGGTCACCCGGGCGGGCGCCGGCGCGGGTGAGCGCCTGGCCTTTGGGCACCTCGCCCATCACGGTCACACTGATGCCAAGCGGCCCGCGGGTCACGTCCCCGCCCGCCAGCGCCGTCTGGTGGCGCTCGCAAAGCGCGTGAAAGCCGCCGCCAAAGTCCTCAAACCAGCGCGCGGCGGCGGCTTCGTCTTCAAACGCATCGCTTGGGTGAGTCAACGCCATCAAGCACCAGCGAGAACGCGCGCCCATCGCGGCCAAATCGCTCAAGGCCACCGCTAGCGCGCGATGGCCGACGGCCCTTGCGGGAGCCTCGGACGGGAAATGAACGTCCGCGTTCGAGGTGTCCACGCTTACCGCGAGTTCAAAGCCCGCCTGCGGGATCAAAAGCGCCGCATCGTCGCCGCCGCCCAGCGCCACGCCGCGATCGAGCGCGGCGGGCGCAGGCTTTAGAAACCGTTCAATGAGTTCGAATTCGCCAAACACAATGGCCCCTTAACGCAATTCAAGCGCTGCGCCTTACAGGCGGCGAGCGCTGACCTCGGCACTGCGTAAGCGATTAGCCAGCTTATCGAGGATGCCGTTGACGTACTTGTGGCCGTCGGTCGCGCCGAAGGACTTGGCAAGCTCCACGCCTTCGTTGATCGCCACGCGGTAAGGCACTTCCGGGCGCTTGGCGAGCTCATACGCGCCCAGGCGCAGAATGGCCAGTTCCACCGTGTCGAGATCTTCCAGCCGGCGGTCCAAGAGCGGGGCGATTTCGCGGTCGAGCTCGGACTTGTGGCGCACGGTTTCGTGCAATAGCGTATGGAACAGCGCCTTGTCGGCGATCTCCATCACTTTGACCCAGTTTTCGTGGTCTTCCAGGTCGTCGTCGGCGAGCTGGCTTCTAAACTCCGCCTCGACGGTGGTGGCGGACTTGCCGGTCATGTCCCACTGATAAAGCGCTTGAACGGCCAGTTCGCGCGCGGCGCGACGGGCCTGTTGGGCGGCGCTTTGCTTACGCTCCGGACGCTCGCTCATGAGTCGTCTCCGGGCAGAGCACGCAAGAGCGAGACCATTTCCATGGCGGCCATCGCGGCTTCGGTGCCCTTATTGCCCGCCTTGGTACCGGCGCGCTCGATCGCCTGCTCTATGGACTCCACGGTCAATACGCCGTTGGCTACCGGCGTATCGAATTCGAGCTGCAGGTGGTTGATGGCCGTATTGCAGCCGCCAGCCACGTACTCGAAGTGCGGCGTGCCGCCACGAATCACCGCGCCCAGCGCGATGACCGCCTCGGGCTTCATGGTCTTGAGCACGCGCTTGACCGCCAGCGGAAGCTCCCAAGCGCCGGGCACGTGGACAATATGGATATTGTCGGCATCGACACCGTGACGCGTCAGGCTATCGACCGCGCCTTCGACGAGGCTGTCGACCACGTGATGGTTGAACCGCCCAACGACGATTACGTAGCGCCCGTCGACATCGACGAAGCTGCCTTCAACTTGCATAAGGGATTGCATCTTCTTTCATCCTACTCAATAAGCGTATCAGGACGTCTCACTCGGACGCTGAATCGGTGCTGCTGTCGGGGCTCACCAGCTCGACCACTTCCAGGTCGAACCCCGACAGCGCTGAAAACTTCCACGGCGAGCTCAAAAGGCGCATTTTGCCGACGCCCAGATGGCGCAGAATCTGCGACCCGGTGCCTATGGTCAAATAGTTGCCGGAGCCGTCGGAGTCGCTGGTGCGCGGCGGCTGCACGCGACCCAAAAAGACATCCAGTTGATCTTTCAAACCCTGGGCCGGGTGGCCCTCGTCGATCAGCACCAGCACGCCGGCCTCGGCCGCCGCGATCTCCTCGAGCGCCCGGTGGGCGTGCCAGCGCGAAGAGGCCTCGTGCTTGAGCCCCAGCACGTCTCTGAGCGTATCTTCCAGGTGAACGCGCACCGTCGTCGTGGTTTCCGGGGATGGGCGCCCTTTCACCAGCGCCAGGTGGTGGCCGCCCTGCAACCGGTCGCGAAACACGTGCAGCGCCAGCGGGCCGTGAGCGGTCGCCACTTGAGTGGTTTCGACCAGATCGACGGTCTGCTCGTTGACCATGCGGTAGTGAATGAGCTCGGCGATGGTGCCCATTTTGATCCCGTGAGCCTTGGCGAACACCTCGAGTTCCAGGCGGCGCGCCATGCTGCCATCGTCGTTCATGATCTCGCAGATCACTCCGCTCGGGTCGCACCCGGCGAGCGCGGCCAGATCGCAGGCGGCTTCGGTGTGACCCGCCCGGCGCAGCACGCCGCCGGGCTCGGCCATCAGCGGAAAGATGTGGCCGGGCTGAACGATATCCGCCGCGCGGGCGTTGGGCGCGGCGGCAGCCTGCACGGTGCGCGCGCGGTCGGCGGCAGAGATACCGGTGGTGACCCCTTCCCGCGCCTCGATCGAGAGCGTGAACTTGGTGCCAAACCCGGAGCCGTTGTTACCCACCATCAGCGGCAGGTTCAGCCGCTCGCAGCGCTCACGCGTCATCGGCATGCAGATCAACCCGCAGGCGTGGCGCGCCATGAAGTTGATATGCTCGGCCTGAACCTTCTCTGCCGCCATGATGATATCGCCTTCGTTTTCGCGATCCTCATCATCCATGAGGATCACCATCTTACCCTGGCGGATATCCTCGACCAGCTCGCTGATCGGGGACAAACCATCAAAAGAGGGTTGCACCATGGAAACTCCCGTAAAGTAGCCGCACCGTCGTGCGATGTTGCGCGCAGGGTACCGTGGCTGGCCCCGGCGCGCCAGATTTAGCGCGCGGGGGCCTTGGCCTGCGCATGTAACGTTCTCTAAAATTACGCGTTTAAGACGCCACCGCGCGGGGCGTGGCGATGATGCGCCAATCACTGCCGACCGCGCGAATATCCTGAATATCGAGGCGCTTTTGGTCCGCCATTTCGCTCAAGCCCTGAAGAGCGAAAAGCGGCCGCGCCTCTCCTCCTAAAAGCGTCGGCGCGACAAATAGCTGCAGCTCGTCGATGAGCGCTGCGTCGAGCAGGGCGCCGGCCAGGGTCGCGCCGGTTTCGACCAACACTTCGTTGACATCATACTCGCTCGATAAAAAGCTGAGCATATCGGAGAGCGACACCCGCCCCGCCTTGACGGCGGGCATGACGTGAATTCGCGCCCCCGCCGCTTCGAGTTTCTGGCGCTTCTCATCAGAGTGCGCCTCGGTGGTGATCACCAGCGTCTGGCCCGGCTCCTGCAGGCAGGCCGCGGCCAGCGGCAAGCGAAGCGTGGAGTCCATGATCACGCGAAGCGGCTGGCGGGCCACGACCGTCTCGGCGTTGTCCAGGCCCAGCTGCTCGGCGCGAACCGTTAGGCGAGCATCGTCCAGAATGATCGACTCGACACCGCTCAAAATGGCGCTCGAGCGTGCGCGCAGCCGCTGTACCTGCCGCCGCGCCTCGGGCCCGGTGATCCACTGCGATTCACCAGAGCCCATGGCGGTGCGCCCGTCCAGGCTCATCGCCATTTTCAGGCGCACGAAGGGCGTGCCGCGCTCCATGCGCGAGACGAACCCTGGGTTGAGCGCGCGGGCGTCCGCCTCCAAAAGCCCAACCTCGACCCGAATGCCCGCCGCTTTCAAGCGCTCGATACCCCGCCCGGCCACTCTAGGATTGGGATCGACCATGGCGACCACCACGCGCGCCACGCCGGCATCGACCAGCGCCTCGGCGCAGGGTCCGGTGCGCCCGGTATGCGAACAGGGCTCAAGCGTCACGAAGGCCGTCGCGCCGCGGGCGTTGTCGCCCGCGGCGTTAAGCGCGTGCACCTCGGCGTGGGGTTCGCCGGCGCGCTCGTGAAAGCCTTCACCGACGACGCGGCCGTGTTCGTCATTGCTTTGAACGATCACACAGCCGACCCGCGGGTTGGGGTCGGTGGTGTAAAGCCCCTTTTTGGCCAGTGCAATGGCGCGGGCCATGTGCACGTGGTCAGCATTGGAAAACGGCGCGTCCATCAGCTCTCCTCGCGGGGCTTGCCGGATTCGCCCTTGGCGCCCTGAGGCGCCAAGCGATCGATCTCGGCGCGAAACTCGTCGAGATCCTGAAACTTGCGATAGACCGAGGCGAAACGAATATAGGCCACCTGGTCGAGCCCGCTGAGCGCGTTCATGACCGCCTCGCCAATATCGCGGGCGTTGACTTCGCGATCGCCCCGGGCGCGCAGCTGCTGGCGAATACGCTCGACCGCCGCTTCGATCGCCTCGGCGCTGACCGGGCGTTTCTCAAGGGCGCGCAGCATACCGGCGCGCAGCTTGACTTCGTCGAAGCTTTCCCGCGAGCCGTCGGATTTCACCACCCGCGGCATGATCAGCTCGGCGGTTTCGTAGGTCGTAAAGCGCTCCTGGCAGCTGGCGCACTGACGCCGCCGGCGCACCTGATCACCGTCGGCCACCAGGCGCGAATCGGACACCCGCGTATCGTGAGCACCACAAAAAGGGCAATGCATGGCCGTTCACCTATGGTTGAAGCAGCGGTCGAAGCAGCAGCTATGGTTAAAGCAGTGGCTATGGTTAAAGCCATGGCAATGGTTAAAGCCGTCGCCATAGTTAAAACAGTAACAACGCAGCTATCAAAAAACGCATCAAAACCGCTACATCGACCGACACATGATTAAAAAAGCGCGCTGCATGACGCGCTTTTTTAATCAGGGGCGCCGTAAAGCCGCGCTAACGGGTGCGGGCATAACCTAGCATTGTAACGATTTGGCACACAAGCTGCAGCGTTTGTGACAGTTTACCCGGAAGGAGGCGCCATGACGCTTTTCGAACAGACACTTCACCGCTACCTGACCCACCTTTACGGCCACCGCGCCGGCGAGGTCACGCGGCGGGTCAAACAGCACCTGGAATATTATCAAAGCGCGCGTGGGCGCGGCGAAAGCCAGGACGGCACGCCGGTCGCTTGCGTGGCCAGCACACCCGCTGGCGCACCACTTTGGAGCGAAAAGGATCAGTGGGTGATCAGCTACGGCGACTCGATCGTTCAGGGCGATACGGCGCCGCTGACCGTGCTGAGCGACTTTCTGCGCGCGCGACTAGGCGACTGCATCAGCGGCGTACACGTGCTGCCGTTCTTCCCCTGGAGCAGCGACGACGGCTTTTCGGTCATCCATTATCGTGAGGTCAATCCGTCGCTTGGCGACTGGTCGCACATTCGCGAGCTTGCCAGCCACTTCGACCTGATGGGTGATCTGGTGCTCAACCACGTTTCCCGCGAGTCGCTCTGGTTCGTCGACTATCTGACCGGCAGCCTTCCTGGGCGCGATTTCTTTATAGAGGTCGACCCGGATACCGATGTCTCCCAGGTCACCCGTCCGCGCAGCAGCCCGCTGCTGGTACCGGTGGCCACCCGCCGGGGCACGCGCCACCTGTGGGCCACGTTTTCCGACGATCAGATCGATCTGAACTTCGAGAACCCGGACGTACTGCTTGAATTCGTCGGCATTCTACTGTTCTACCTGCTGCAAGGTATCCGCATTATCCGCCTCGACGCGGTGGCCTTTTTGTGGAAGCGCTTGGGCACGAACTGTATTCACCTGCCCGAAACCCATACCGTAGTGCGGCTTTTGCGCGCGATCGTCGACGAAATCTCTCCGGGAACGCTGCTCATTACCGAAACCAACGTGCCCCACGCTGAGAACATCAGCTACTTCGGCCTCGACCGGCTGGCGCCCAATGCCCCGGAGCGCGCAAGCGCCGCAGACGAGGCGCACATGGTCTACCAGTTCGCCCTGCCGCCGCTGCTGCTTCACACTCTGACCCGCGGCGAAACCGCGACCCTGCAGGCCTGGCTTGCGAGTCTGCCGCCGCTGCCCGATAACTGCACCTACCTGAACTTCACCGCCAGCCACGACGGCATCGGCGTGCGCCCGCTGGAAGGCCTACTGCCGGATCACGAGCGCGATGCGCTATTGGAGCTAATGCACCGCTTCGGCGGCTTCGTCAGCATGCGCAGCAACCCGGACGGCACCGACACCGCTTATGAAATCAACATCACCTGGTTCGAGGCGATGCGCGGCACCCGCCGCGGGCCGGACCCCTGGCAGATCGCTCGCTTTCTTTGCAGCCAAGCGATCATGCTCACGCTCAAAGGCATTCCCGCGCTCTATATCCATACGCTGACCGGCTCGCTCAACGATCACGAAGGCGTCGAGCGCAGCGGGCGACTACGCTCGATCAACCGCCACCGCTGGGCGCTCGACGAGCTCGACCTGCTGCTCGAAAGCCCGACCACGCCGACCCATGATATATTCTTCGCGTTACGTGACTTTTTGCGCCAGCGCCGCGCCGAGCCCTGCTTTCACCCGGCGGCGGCCCAGCAGGTACTGGCCACCTCTGACAACCTGCTGGCGATCACGCGCGGCCCGCTCGAGGATGGCCGCACGCTGCTGGCGCTGTTCAACGTGACCGACCGGCCCGCCCCGCTTTGCGAGGCCGGCGCGGAGCTAACGAAGGCGCTCGCCGCGCACCGCTGGCGTTTACTGATTGATGCCACGCCCTGGACGCCGGAAAACGCCCTGCCGCCCTACGCCGTTCGTTGGCTAGTGAGCGAGGGCGAATAAGGCCGCCAATCCTTCCGCTTTTCCACTCAGACAAGAGACTCACCATGGCGACTTTCTGCAAGACCGTCTCATTAGCCGCGCTAACACTTGCCGTTCTCGCAGCGCCCGCCGGCGCCTCGCCGCTGCCCGCGCCCATCGAGGCGCTCAAGGCTCAAGGCATCGCCATTCACGAGCGCATCGATGCGCCCGGCGGGCTAACGGGCTTTGGCGCGAGCCGCCAAGGCCAGGAGATGATCGTCTACCTGACGCCGGACGGCGAGCACGCCGTGATCGGCACGCTTTTCGATCAAAACGGCGAGAACCTGACCGAGGCGCAGCTCGAGGCCGCGGTGCGGGTGCCGCTGGAGGCGCAGACCTGGCAGCGCCTGGAGCAGAGCCATTGGATTCAGGACGGCGATGTCGACGCCCCGCGCACGCTCTACATGTTTACCGACGCCAACTGCACCTACTGCAAGCGGCTTTGGCGCCAAACGCGCCCCTGGGTCGAGGCCGGCCAGGTGCAAATTCGCCATATTATGGTTGGCATTCTGGCGCCCACGAGCCCGGCGCTCGCCGCGACGATTCTGGCCGCCGACGACCCCTCCGCCGCACTGACGGCCCACAGCGAAGGCGAACCGCTAGAACCCAGCGCCCAAGACATCGAGATCGAGGAGCAGGTCTACGCCAACAACCAGCTCTTCGAAGGGTTAGGCCTGATCGCCACTCCCACCACCGCCTTTCAGCGCGAAACCGAGGACGGCCACACGCGCCTGGACCGTATCGAAGGCTTGCCGAGCGAGCAGCGCCTGATCGAGCTGATGGGCGGTGAGGCGCCCTAAGCCGCGATGCTCTTTCAGGCGCCCCAAAGCCGATTCCTCTACGACTAAAGAGTGCCCTCTCGCTTCTAATGCGCCCCTCAAGGAGGTCGATAAAAGACACATCAACAATAAAAGGATCTTCCATGAAGCGTTTAACAACGACACAAAAGCTTTGGGGCACGCTGGCGGTGATTTGGGTATCGATGCTGCTGCTCGTGGGGTGGCTGGCCTGGGATAACCGCCAGACGCTCACCGACGAACGCCAGGCCAGCATCCGATATATCGTGACCGGCGTCCAAAGCCAGGTACAAGCGCTACAGGCGAGGGCAAGCCAGGGCGAATTCGATCAGCAGGAGGCGCAGCGACGCGCCGTCGAACTCATCTCGAGTCTCCGTTACAACGACGGCGAATACCTGTTCGCCTTCGACGATCAGCTTCGCGTCATTTCACATCCGACGCGGGACAGCGGCACCGATATGAGCGGCTACGAAGACGCCAACGGCGTGCGGCTCTACGCGGATCTGCTCGAGGCCGCCCAGAACGGCGGCGGGCACGTTTACTACGCCACTACCCGCCTCGGTGAAGACGAGCAGATTCCCAAGATGAGCTACGTAGCCTACGTACCCGAATGGGGCTGGGGCATCGCCACCGGTGTCTATATCGATGACATCAACGCGGCGTTTATCGATAGCCTGATCAAGGCCGCGCTGGCACTGCTGCTACTGGGGCTGCCCATGACGCTGCTTATGGGCTGGGTGATTCGCGATATTGCCAAACGCCTGGGCGGAGATCCGCGCTACGCCGCCGACGTCGTGCGCCACATCGCCGATGGTGACTTGACCGTCAGCACACGGCTCACCCGTAGGGATCAGCAGAGCCTGTTGTTCGACATCAACCGTATGCGAGAAAGCCTGGCCAACACCATCGGCGAGATTCATCAGGGCGCCGATGAGGTCAACGGCAGCGTCGTGCAGATCGCCGGCGTCAACGAAGAGCTCTCCACGCGCACCGAGCAACAAGCGGCCTCACTTGCCGAAACCGCCTCCAGCATGGAGGAGCTGACCGCCACGGTGAAACAAAACGCCGAGCACGCCGATCACGCGCGCAAGCTCGCCTCCTCGACCGCGGAAAACGCCCAGCGCGGCAGCAGCGCCATGCTGAGTGTGGTGAGCACGATGGAGGCCATCAGCGAAAGCTCGAGCCAGATGAGCAGCATCGTCAATACCATCGACACCATCGCCTTTCAGACCAATATTCTGGCGCTTAACGCCTCCGTCGAGGCGGCGCGCGCTGGCGAGCAGGGCCGCGGCTTTGCCGTGGTCGCAAGCGAAGTACGCCAATTGGCCAGCCGCTCCGCCGCGGCGGCCCAGGAGATCAAACAGCTAATCGAGGACTCAGGCGCGAAAGTCTCCAACGGTAGCCAGCAGGTGCGCACTACCGGCGAAGTCATCGATAGCGTGGTCGGCGACATTCGCGAGCTCAGCACGCTCGTCAAGGAAATTGCCGCCGCCACCATCGAGCAGAGTAGCGGAATCGAGCAGGTTAACGACGCTGTAACCCAAATGGATCAGATGACCCAGCAAAACGCCGGACTGGTCCAACAAAGCAATCACACCGCTCAAAAGCTTTCTGAGCTCAGCCATCAGCTGCGAGAGGCGGTCGCTAACTTCCGCATTGCTCCTACTACCGCGGCCCAACTGCCCGAGCCATCCGGCGACGCCCCTGCCCCTTCCTTCTAAATAGCGATAGCGCTTTAAAAGCCTGATACGACTCAAACGAATCCTGTTGAACCGCTTGTCTACGAGCGGTTTTTTTATTAATGCGCTCTTCAATCCAGCCGATATAAACAACCGCGTTTCCCTACTTCTACGAGGCCACACCGGTAAGATCATGACACGACTAACGACGAACCAACGCCTTTGGGGCATTCTTGCGGTGATATGCCTGGCCATGTTGATCCTGGTAGGCTGGCTGGGCCTGGAAACCCGTCAAACCATCGAGCAGGAGCGGCGCAACAGTATCAAGCAGGTGGTGGAGAGCCTGGGCACCCAGCTGGAATCGCTTCAGGCGCGCGCTCGCAGCGGAGAGCTTACGCTTGAGCAAGCCCAGCAGCGCGCCATCGAGAGCATTGCCAACGCTCAATTTGGTGACGGCGAGTATATTTTCGCCTTCGACGATCAGCTCGATATCGTCTATCACCCGCGACGCGAGCGAGGCGATGACATGAGCAGCTTTCAGGATAGTAAAGGCATGCACCTTTATAGCGCCCTGCTCGAAGCCGCCAAGGGTGGCGGTGGTTACGTCGATTACTACTCACGTCGCATTGATGCCGGCGACAAGCAGTTTCCCAAGATCAGCTATTTCGGTTATTTGGCCGACTGGGGCTGGGCTTACGGCGCCGGGGTATATGTCGACGACATTAACGCGACCTTCATTTCGAGTTTGATTCGCTCGCTCGTGGCGCTTCTGATCATCGGCATCCCCGTCACGCTGCTGATGGGCTGGGTCATTCGCGACGTCGGCCGTCGTTTGGGTGGAGACCCCCGCTACGCCGCCGGAGTAGTCAGCCACATCGCCCAGGGCGATCTCACTCGGGAAACGACACTGGGCCGGGCCGACCAGGCAAGCCTTCTGTACAACATCGACCGCATGCGCACGAATCTTGCCGAGACGATCGGCGGCATTCACCATAGCGCCGATCAGGTGAACAGTGGCGTCGAGGAGATCGTTGGTGTCAACGAGGAGCTCTCGACGCGTACCGAACAGCAGGCGGCTTCGCTGGCCGAAACCGCCTCGAGCATGGAGGAGCTAACGGCCACGGTTAAACAAAACGCCGAGCACGCCGATCATGCCCGCCAGTTGGCCTCGTCCACCGCCGATAACGCGCGACGCGGTAGTGACGCCATGACCACCGTGGTCAGCACCATGAGCAGCATCCACGAAAGTGCCGCACAGATGAGCAGTATCGTTAACACCATCGACGGTATCGCCTTTCAAACCAATATCCTGGCGCTCAACGCCTCGGTCGAGGCAGCGCGCGCCGGCGAGCAGGGCCGCGGCTTTGCCGTGGTGGCCAACGAGGTGCGTCAACTGGCCAGCCGCTCCGCCGCGGCGGCCCAGGAGATCAAGAAATTGATCGAGACCTCCGGCGTGAAGGTTGCAGAAGGCAGCACTCAGGTACGCAGCACCGGCGATATCATCAATAGCGTTGTCGACGATATCGCGCAGCTCAGCACGCTAGTGGAGGAGATCTCCGCGGCCACGCGTGAACAGAGCAGCGGAATCGAGCAGGTCAACGAGGCGGTGACCCAGATGGACCAGATGACCCAGCAAAACGCCGGTCTGGTGCAGCAGAGTAACCACGCCACTCAGACGCTCGCCGAGCTGAGTACGCGCTTGCGCGATCGGGTCGCCAACTTCCGTATCCCGTCCACGGCGACCGCGACACCGGTGCTATCGTCTCCTGTTGGTGGCGCGCCCCGCTTGACACATTCGCAGGACTTTTAGGCGCGCACCGTATCATGATGAAAAAGCGCCCGCGCCGTTTCACGGCGCGGGCGCTTTTGTTATTGCGCCGCGCGAGTGACTAGACATCGCCCTGATTATCCAGCTCCACCGCCTCGCGCATGCGCGGGAGCAGGTCGGGAATGGCGGCCTGCACGCGGTTCCAGCTGGGGATGAAGGGGCGCTCGCGCGGGTTATCAAGAAACAGGTTGCCCGCTTCCAGCAGGTTGCTGGCGAAAAGCTCGACGGCCTGCTCTTCGCTATGGCGATCCAGACTCAGCCCGTTCATGGTGGCGTCGTGGTCGTAGGCTTCGATCAAATCCAGCGCCAGGCGGTAATAGGTCGCCTTCAACGTGCGAAAATCCTCGCTGCTGAAACTCACGCCTTGGGTGGCGAGCTTGCGATAAAGCGCCTTGGCGATGTCGAGGCTCATGCGGTTGAGCCCCCCGCTTGCGTCCTCTTCGCTGACCGGCTGGTGCTTGTGATCGTAGGTGTCGGCGATATCGACCTGGCAGATCTGGCGCATCGAGTAGTTGCGCTGAAGCTCTGACAGCACGCCGATTTCAAGACCCCAGTCCGCCGGAATACGAATCCCTTCGAGCACTTCGCTACGCATGGCGAACTCGCCGGAAAGCGGGTAGCGAAAGCTGTCCAGGTAATCCAGATACGGTAGCGGCCCGCACACGGTTTTCAGCGCGCGTAAAAGCGGCGTTACCATCAGCCTGGAGACACGCCCGTTGAGCTTGCCCTCGGCGATACGCGGGTAGTAGCCCTTGCAGAAGCTGTAGTTAAAGCGCGGATGGGCCAGCGGGTACATCAGGCGCGCCAAAAGCCCGCGGTCGTAGGTCAAAATATCGCAGTCGTGTAGACCGATTACTTTCGAGCGGTTCGAGGCCAGCAGGTAACCCGAACAGTACCAGACGTTGCGCCCCTTGCCCGGCTCCACCGCCCCCAGGCCGTGGGCTTCGAGCTCATCGTGCAGCGCAGTCAAGCGCGGGCCGTCGTTCCAGAGAATGCGGGTATGCTGCGGCAGGCGCGAAAAGAACTCGCGAGCGAAGAGAAACTGCTGACGGTCGGCACGGTCGAGGCCGATCACGATTTCGCCCAAATAGGGGACGTCCTTGAGCTCATCGATGATCGCCGAAAGCGCCGGGCCCTCGAGCTCGGAAAACAGCGACGGCAGAATCAGCCCCATGGGGCGGCGCTCGGCAAATCGGCAAAGATCCGCCTCCAGCTCCTCGACGGGGCGGCGGGTCAGGTTATGAAAATCCGTGATCAAACCGTTTTGATGAAAATCGCTCATATGCCCTCTCTGGCGTAGCGCCTGGGTGTTCGTTTGTCCACGTTCGGTCAGGGCGTGTCGGTTTCAACGCCTGGCCGCACATTCTCGGCCCCCCACCAGTGCGCAAGGCCTTCAACCCAACCGGCGGGCCCAAAAGCATCGGTGCGATAAAGCGCGGCGCTTTGGGGCTCGACCGCCAAATCGTGGCGGCCCTTGATGACCACCGCCTGATCCACCGCTTCGAGCATTGCAATATCGTTTGGGCCGTCGCCCAGCCCCAAGGTCAGCGGGCGGCTGCCTCTTAGGGCGCTAAAGCGCTTGATCAGCCACTCCACGGCGCTACCCTTGTTAGAAGACGCGCCCATCACGTGATAAAACCGCCCGCCCTGGGTCAACGTGAGTCCGTCGCTTTCCAGCGCTAAACGAAAGGCGTCGAGGGCGATATCGTTGTCCTCCCACATAAGCGGCTCGCTGCCTTCGCGCTGGCGCGCGGTGAGTGCGCGTGGCTCATCGAGCCCGGTTAGCGCCATCAGCTCCTCGATGGACATCTCCCCCATTCGGGTAAAGCGAATGCCCAAGCGCTCGCGCCAAACGTTCAAGCGCGCGCGAATGAAGCGGCTATCCACGCCGGTATGTTTGATGACGAGGCTGTCGCGGGCACTACCGGGGCGATCCAAGCTCGGGTGGCACCAGCCCGGCGGTAACCCAATGACCGCGCCATTTTCGGCGACAAAGGGTGTCGCGGTGAGATCCAGCGCTTGGCGAAGCGCGACGAGCTCGGCGCGGGTTTTACTGGTCACGGGGATGACCGGCACGCCGAGCACGCGAAGCCTTGCGAGCGTGGCGCGGGCAGGGGAGAAATCGTAACTGTCATGATCGAGCAACGAGCCGTCCAGGTCGGTGACCACTAGGCGCGGCTCGAAAGCGGGGTCCAGCGCCGGAGTATCTGCCGTTGACGCTTCACGGGGGGGCGCTTGGTGGCTCGAAGAGGCATGTTCCGTCATGGCACTACCTGCTTTGGGTTGAACGGCGCGCAAGCCAACGAGGCGATGGCCTGGAATGAGCCCTGATCGATCGCGGCTCATTGGCATATCTCTAATCCAAGCAGATTGCGTGCCACTCGCTGAAACGCTTTGTTTATCAGCACATTGTCGAGCAGGTGAACCAAAGGATGGCAGAAGGCACTAGAAGAGCGCACGCTTTAAGCTCTATTTTGGTGCAGAAAAAGCGCGGTTTTGAGCGGGCCGAAAGGCAGGAAAACGCGAAGTTGGACAAGCCTTAACTCGGCGTATAAAAATTTTTGAAAAAATCCTTGGCAGAAGCGTGAAAATGTCTATACTCAAATTGTACCTGCTGGTGGCCTTGTACACCCCTCACCTGACACCAGCAGACTACACCGAGCCAAGCCCTAGCTGACCCGCCCACCCCCGGCGGGTCTTTTTTTGGCCGTTATTTCGTTAACACCCGCTCTCTATTCGACATGAATGACGACCTCGACGCGGCGGTTGCGCGCGCGACCCTCGGCAGTCGAGTTATCCGCTAGTGGGCGCGTAGCGGCGAGCCCAACCGCGCGGAGTCGCGACGCATCGACGCCGGCCGCCTGCAGCGCCTCGACGATGGCGATCGCCCGGGCGCTGGAAAGCGCCCAGTTCGAAGAGTACTCCGGCGTATTGATCGACTGGCTATCCGAGTGGCCCTCGACCGATACCTCACCATCGAAGCGCTGAATGGTCTCCAAAAGGCTCCCCACCAGCGAGGTGCCGTCATCGGTCAGCTCCGCCGTGGCGGAAGGAAACAGCAGCCGATCCTGCACGCGTAGACTGATGCCTTCGGGCACACGCGCAACTTCTACCCCCTCCAGGCTAGGCAAGTAAAGCGATTCATTCAAACGCTCCGCCACACTCACGGCGCCGCGCACCGCCTCTTCGCTGATGGGCACCGCGTTGACCGGCGGCTCGTCGGTCAAAATCACCATGTAGTCGGCAAGCGGCGCCGCACCCAAAGGGCGAAGCGTCTGGCTTGCGCGCTCGGCAAACAGCGGCGCGGGCAGCAGCCACTCGAAGGCAGGCGCCTCGGGCACTTCCTCAAGCTCCACCGACGCGGGCGTGTGGGCCAAAAGTGCCGGCGGCGGCACAATGGCCGGGGCTAGCGGCGCGATCCGGCTACCCGGCAGCCCCGCCACGCCCAGCGCGGCGCTGATCGCCCTCGGGCTCAACTCGTCAGGGTTCGGGATGGGAAGCTCAGTGGCGGCACGGGTGAGCGGTGCGGGCAGCGGCACGTCGAGGATTGATTCCAGCACGATGGGGCCGTCGAAACTGGAAAGATCGAGCGGCTCATCGCTTGAGAAGCCCGGGCGTATGTTGGCCGCCGCAATGATGACGACGAACAGCGCGACCAGCAGCGTCATGATGTCGAGATAGCTGATCATCCAGCCGCTGTTGCCGTCTTCCGTCGGATACGCGGACAAAAGCGTGTCGTGGCGCGAGCCGCCGCGGTGATCTTCAAGCATGGGCGTGATTACTCATTCAAGTGTTCGAGCGATTGGCCGATAAGTACTCGTATGCAAGCCAGTTTATCAAAAACCCCTTTTGCGAAGAGAAGGAACTAGCCGTTGTATACCCGTCTTTTAGCTGGAACGACGCGCGTGGCAGGCGCACTCGGCGTAGGGCTTTTGAGTCTTGCATTGAGCGGCTGTTTTTATGCCAACACCTCCCAAGCTCCGATTGCGACGACCTATCCCTACTCGGAGCAGCAGCGCATGCAGGCCGCCCACCACTGGGAGATCCTCGCCCGTCACGAGGCCAGCCAGATTCTCCAGCGCGAGCGGGTGCGCTTTCGCGACCTGCACATTAAAAACCCGCACCCGGATGGCTACGTTCCCTATAGCGGCGGGGAGTTCGATCGCGGCTTTCGCACCTTCTTGACCAGCGAGCTGGTGACCCGCGGCGCCAACGTTACCACCGCCCCCGGGGGCAACAGCGTCGACGTAATCGTGGATGTAGAAATCGTCGAGCACCGCGACCGAGGCTTCATTCGTCCACCGACCGGCGCATTCACCGCGCTGACCGCGGGAATCGCCGTAGCGACCATTCCCATCAACCACTGGGCCGAGCCGGCGCTGGGGCTGATTCCTGCAGGCATCGCCGCGGACGTCTTTAGCGGTAGCTGGACATACACCGGCAACGAAGAGATCATCATTACCACGCAGGTCATCGATGACGACCGCATTCTCTACTCGTCGTCGAACATCTACTACATCAACGAGGGCGACCGGCGTCAGTACGCGCCGCAACGGGTGCACTACCCGGACCCCGCCATTCCGCTCACCGATACCTGGTAAGGCCATGCCCACACGTATTCCGACTTCGCTGCTACTTCATCTGCGCCACGCCCTACTTGTCGCCTGCGTGCTGTTAATGGCCGGGTGCGCGGGAATGAACCAGCGCGGCCCCACGCCCGCCCTGCCGGAGCCGGATCTTTCGGAACTGGCCCACGAAGCGGCGGCGCGCATGGTCGCCAGCAACCCGGACATGACCCGCTACAGCCCGATGATCGCGGCCACGTTCGTCAGCATCGACAACCTGACCCAGTCATCCACGTTTGGGCGCATCAGCTCGGAGATCATGGCCTCGGCACTGGCCCAGCAGGGCATGCAAGTGCGCGAGGTCAAGATGCGCGACAGCATGTTCGTCGAAGAGAACGTCGGCGAGCTGATCCTGTCACGCCAAGTACAGCGCTTGGGCGCCCAGAGCAACGCCCGCTCGATTCTGATGGGCACTTACGCTCAGGCGCAGAACTATATCTATGTGAGCACCCGGGTCGTTCGCGCCGGCGACGCCATGGTACTGGCCACCGCCGACTTCAAACTGCCGATCAACAACAACACGCTGAGCTTGCTGGAAAGTCAGGGCGGCTGGTAGCGGCTAAAGCGTTTAAGCGCCTGCCAGCCAACAACCAAAAAAGCGGCGCGCTACTCGGTAGCGCGCCGCTTTTTTTCTGACGTAACGGTACATTTAAAACGGTGAAACGGCTCAGGCCACCTGATACTCTGCCATCGGGGCATCCGCTACGCCGGCCAGCGTCAGCGGTGTGACCGGCTCGTTCATCGCCGCCATGGCGGTCGCGTCGAGCGTGGCGGCGGCGCCCCCCCATTCGATCTCTTCGCCGTAAAGCTCTTCGAACGGGGTACGCTCTCCGCGCTCGGGAATCTCCAACGCCAGCGCCGGGTCGAAGCCGGCAAAGCCATCATTGCCAAGTGCCCGCGCGATCTCCAGCATCCCCAGGATGCCTTCAAGGGTCAGCGCGCTTGCCACCGCGTCGAAATCAAGCTCGAGCCCTTCCAGCGCTTTTAGCTCGAACTCTTCGAGCCCGCGCTGCTCGACCAGCAGCACCGGCGTACCGTCGATGCCGATCCCGTTACGGCCGATATCCGCCGCGTCACCGCCGGGGAAAAGCGACAGATAGCCATAGTCGAACGCCTCGAGCCCCTGGGCAAGCGCTAGGGCGGCCTGCTGGGCTGTGGCGGTAATGCCCGGCGCGACGCTGTCATTGGTCGGCCACAGAACCGATTGGGTTTCAAGCTCGCCGGCTGCGTTCAAATAGTTATTCTGGTTGTGATAATCGAGCAGCATCTCCGGCTCGAAAGCAGCCAGCACGGCGCGGATCGCCGCGGTTTCCGGCGCTTGGGTGGCATCGAGGGGCTGAGAGGAGTCCCAAGTGCGGTTGAGATCGATATCGGCGGCGTTGCGGCGCGGGTCCAGCGTCGTTTCCGGGTCGAGATTACCGGCAACCAGCTGCTCCCAGCGCGCGAAGCCGTCCGGGTTGACGCGCGGCATCACGGTCACGCTCACCTGCTCACGAAGCGCCGCAGCAGCGTCGCTGTCGCCGCTTAGCCACTCGAGAAAATGCATGGCGGCCTCGGTACCCACCGGCTCGTCGCCGTGCTGTTGGGTCACGATCATCAGCTTACGCGGCCCATCACCCACGCTTGCCGCATAAAGCGGGCTCCCTTCGATCGACTCCCCCGCCTGGGTCAGCGACAGCGTGTCGAAGCGCGCGTCGAGCGCCTGCAGGTCGGCATAAAGCTGCTCGTTGCTGCGAAAGCCGTCCTGCACCAGCGGCTGGTCAGCGTCGTAGTCCGCATCACTCACGTTTTGGGAATAGAACTGCGCTACCGACGTATAGGCATCGAGGGCTTCCAGATCAGTTTTGCTGGCCGAGGCCATGATGGACTCCATTAATGCTTGAGCCGTAGCGCCCTCCGCGGCGCGCGCGTTCCAGTATTCGACGCCCGCAGGTTCGGCGTCGCGGGCAAAGAGTCGTTGGTAAATTTCGTGAACCCAGCCGCTATCCTCCGGGTCGAACAGTCCGGACGTACCTGCCAGAAACTCCTCCGACTGTAGCATATTGAACAGCACGCCTTGGGGGGCGAGCGCACCGCTATCCAGCTGCGCCTGCCAGTGGGCAAGGCCGGCGGGGTCGGCGGCGCGGCTAAAAAGCGCCAGATAGTAGGACTGTATGGTTTGAGTCGGTGTTAGCATCGGTTATGCCTCCCAGCATTATTGTTGCAGCTCGTTTTCCCTGCTTGTTGTTGCGCTCGAGCGGCCATCGCGTGCTCTTCGGCCCGCTTTGCGAAAACTACGACTCCCTCGCCCGGCGGCCACCTTTTAGCTATAACGCATCCAACCGCGTTAAGCCAGACCCGGCTTTTTAATGCGAGTAGGGCTCAGTGCGTGAAAGACGCGGCGACGGCGGCTGACTGGCGCCGGTAGGCGCTATACGCGCCCCACCACACCGCTAGCCAGAAGGCGTAGAACATGGCGCCGCTGTTGTGCGCCATGAAGGTTTGCGAGAGGCCAAAATCGATATAGGCCACGGGCAGCAGCGTACCCGCCACCGCTATCGAGCGAACGCGGTAGTTTTCGTGAGAAAGCCCAGAGGCAAACAAGCGCATCGGTACTAGATAAAGGGCCAGCAAAATAGTGAGTCCTACCACGCCGCGTTTGGCGGTGGCATCGATAAAATCGTTGTGCGCGTGGTCAAACCCGGCCGCTGCCGGATTGATCTGGCCACTTTCGCCCAGCGCCTGCATCGCCTGGACGTAACCAGTATCGCCCCATCCCAACACCGGATGCTTGGCAATAAGGAGCCCGGCGCCTCGCCACATCTGAAAACGAAGCCCCAGTGAAGTGTCACGATCGCCTCCACCGACATACTGAGTTACATCGTTAATACCAGCTTGAATGCGCTCCTGAACCCCGGTTTGCGGGGTCACGTACATAATCGCGGCAATGGCCAGTATAAGCCCTACCGCCACCGCCCTGGTTTTGAGCGAGAACCCGCGACCATAGCTACGATAAAGCACGAAAGCGATGAAAGGTAGGCCGATCCATCCGCCGCGACTACCTGACAAAAGTGAGCCCAGCATCCCTAAACATGCGCCAGCCAGCAGCAGCGCAAACCACAAAGCTCTGCCACGGCGACCTAAAGCCCAGCCCAATCCAGCCAAACTAAAAACGCCCATTAGCATGCTTAAATTGCCAAACTGAATAACGTGCACAAAACCGTCGGCGCGCTCCACATTCAAAACTAAATTTTGCCAGAGTGCCCAGCTGCCAGCGCCGATGGCGCCAAGCGCCAATCCACCCCAGAGCCACGAAAGTAAGGGAGGGTAATGCAAAATTAAAAGCAGCACAGGAATCGCTAAAAGAAAGCGTGATGGACGATCAAACCCGGGCGCCCCTGCCTCCATACCCCCAAGCCCACCAACCACGGCACAGTATGCAAAAAGCACTGCAATGATCCATTTATCCTGACGGGTCAACGTAATTGAGAGAGGCTGAAGTAAAAGAACAGGCGAAGCCAGCAACAGCAACCCCGCGCCGATGGAGTAGCCAGAAGGCGCAATCAACGCAATCGCGCCCATCATAAAAACAGCAACACTGACAAAAAACGTTAAAGGTTTGCTACCGACCATTCTGCCGTCCAGCCAAAACAAGGGGCAGAAATAGTAGCACAACCGTTGGCATACATTTTCAGGAAACCCAGCCTCTCTTTGGGAAGGGTTTGGGAAGAGAGCGTTCAAGCAAACCCTCAAAAAAGGATTATCTCGATACATAACTTACGTTAAGGCAGGCGCGCCCCGACCCGGGCGATAGATGCACTTTTTGGTATGCGCATAAAGCGAAAATAGTTAGACGGGATCAAAAAAACCGCCTGGTGCCAGTGCGCCACTGAAACCAAGCGATTAAATCGTTAGCTAAATAAGGAACAGCTTGACCGTCGAATATAAACAGCCAAGCAATACCTTGTCGTTCAAGAAGGCACTCAGTGGGTTTGCTTTTCAGGTAACTCGGCTTTAAGTGCATTGGCGTAGGCAGTACGAGCTGTCTGAGCAATAGCCAACTGCTGATTGAGGCGCTGAATTTCCTGATCCGTTACGCGTAGGTTCACTAGCTGAGCACGCGCGTTTTCAGATAGATCCGCCATATTATATTCCTGACCATCGATAGTGACGGTCTGGGCTTTCTCCTGCGCCATAAAGTACTCCTTAGGGGTCGTTAATACTTAAGAGCGGATTATTACAGGTGTTTGTTCAAATGTCGAAGCTCTCTCACATCACGGCGTGAAAGCGGGCCTTTTCTCGAGCGCTGTCAAAAGCGCCGGTACTCCAGATGGTGTAGGTAGCAATTGAGAAGCGCGATTAGGATGGCGAAGACCTAAACCCCTAAGTGCTTTGGCAGACAGCGCATCTTTTAGGGTTGCCACTCTAAAGCGCCAAACCAGGCAACGCATGGTGGATAGCGCCTCGGTTTCAACTTGCCCCCATCCCACCACTCCGTGCCCTTTGACGTATATCAGCACCTGGTCACCTTCACGATAATGAATTGCATCACCTAGTAGGCGTAGCCTCAATGAGGAAGAACGGGGTGGCCATTCAGCGCGTGCCCATTCGAGCGGCGCAGTTTGCCAGTAGCTTCGCTGAGCAGGTAACGAGCTCTTGGGCAGCGCATCCAACAAGTGCCTCTGACATAGATCACGCGCGGACGTATAAAACGACAGCCGATCATTCAACTCCTCGATATACGCATCCACACGATGGAGATTAGCGAGCTGCTCACGCGCCCGTACGCTTAGGGTCCACGTGGGATATCGATAGCCATTCAGCACGATACTCTTGGGTAATTCGGACATCCAGCGCTGCTCTAGTGGCCTATAATAGGCGCGATATTCTACTGAAGTTGGACCCTTGGGTAAAAGTTGTTTCGATCACCCAAGGAACCCGTGTCGGGAACGCGTCTTTGCTTAGTGTATCGATCGCTGGCGCCTCGTAATAAGCATCGTCCTACGCACACCACCTCCCCAATATCGCCCACTCTTTAAAATAAACCAGGTGACAAAACAATCATTGAAACACCTTCTCAACGGCATTTTCAATGATTCACACAGGTGTTTGAAAAGCATTTAAAACATGCAAATGTCACGTTTTAGCTATCAAAGTCGAAGGTAAAATCATCATCACCTTCTTTGAAAAGAGAATCCACATCACTTTCGCTAAACGGCGTATCCGTATTTTTTGCGTGCATACTATTGAGACGCGTAAGTACGGCAATTCTGTGCTGTGAAAAAAGCTGAGCATACGCGACGGGTAGCGCATTCACCTGCCTCAAGGCTTGTATCTTTTGGCTGGATAACGCATTCAAAACGGCCTCGTCTACTCGATAAAAACCGTCCAGTGCTGAGATGGTTTCACCATTATGCTGCTTTATATGCAATGTCCAAGGCACGATCACTCCCAAGCTTGAAAGCATGTCTACTGCCTTCTGAATGACCGCCCTCTGTTTCTGCCACCGAGTCAAAAACTCTTTTATTTTGGTGAGCTGTTCGCTCGGCTTTCCTGTGTCATCGAAGAAAGGAGTACCCTGCTGACTAGCATCGTCAATTACTAAACCACTACTCTCATCCACACATAGCACGTGCCGGTTTTGAGCATTATCGTATTGGGTTAAAAACGGATAAGAGCGCAACAGCGCAGGCTTGTAGCTCGCCAGCCAGCGGCCATCCGCATGGACGAACAAGTTTCGCTCATTGCCCAAGGCGCAAATAGCAACCAGCTCGTAGCGCCCGTCTTCCAGCTTACGGAACCCTACTGGCATGGTGGGGATTGCGTGAGGAAGCTCTTGAGCGACAAGCGCAATGGCGCTCTGAGTAGAAACAAAATTGAAATCAGGGGTATTTAACCAGCGTTTATTCTGGAACTCACTGAAAGAAAGCGGTGCAAAGCTAGACATGAGGCCTCTTAAATGTCGCGTTACAAACATTCATTACTGATGATAAATATGACAAATCCGTAGTCCGCGTGTTCAAAAATCTTTGCTACAAATAAAAAGCCCCCAGCCGAAGCTGGGGGCTTACAAGGCTTTTAGCTGCTAAACGTTATGCAAAGTTAGCGGCATTAAAGTCTTGAGTAGCGCCGAAGTCGAGCACGCCCAGAAGGTCAACGCTTACGTCTTCGCTACCATCGGTAGAGCTAACGTGGAACGCTTTGTACTGGCCAGCACCGCCGCCTGTAGCTTCAACCATTAGGATGCTATCGAAGTCAGAACCAGCCTGGTCTTCGTACTCAGCAGCAACGTCGCTTTCGCTCAGAGAGCCCCAGGAAACGCCGCTTTCGTAATCGAAGTCATCGGTTACAACTACGCTGCGGTCATCGCCGATTGCATCGCCGAAGTTGGCAGAGCCGCCCAGGTAGTTGGTGAAGTCCAGGATATCGTAGCCCGCATCGAAGCTATCGTCGTCTTCTGAATCGCTACCCGCGATGAAGTTGACGATGCTGTTACGACCGAAGTTGTCTTCCAGAACGATGGTGTCGTTGCTGTTCTCGCCGGTGCCAAGAACGATAACGTCGTTGCCGTTGCCAGCATTGATGGTGTTATCGCTTTCAACGGAACTGTCAACACCAGCTACTTCACCTACGACGCTGTCGGTTGCGTCATCACCAGCACCATCGGCGGTGTAGATGTCACGAATCGCGTCGAGGCTGTCGGTATCGAAGTCATCGTTGTCTTCCGGACCGCGGAAATCGATAGTCAGGTCAGACAGGTTATCGCCATCGATCAGAGAAACGATATCAAGGATGTTACCGTTGCCGTCGTTGGCTTGGATCAGGTGCTGAAGAACGGCGTCATTGTTGACAGCGTCCTTGATAGCCTGGTTGACTTCAAGCGAAGTGGTCTGGTTGCCAGCGTGCGGAACGTTGATCCAAGAAGATTCGAAACCCTTGAAATCCACACGGACTTGCAGGTCGAACGCATCGCTGAATACTTGCTCGGTACCGTTGGCGCCGTCAGACAGATCAGCATTGCTGTTGGAAACGCCAGTGGGTGCATCGCCAGAAGCAGTTGAATTGAACTCCCAACGAGTAGCGCCATCTTCGAGCGGAACGCCGTTTACGCCCAGCAGACCAGAGTTGTCGGCGTAGATTACGTCGTTACCAGCACCAGTGTTGATGGTGGCATCGCCCGCACCCCATGTACGTACAACGTCATCGCCGTTACCGGTTACAATGGTCACCTGCTCGGCACCAAAGTCCTGGTTCAACTGCTGGTTAACGCTTTCAACTGCGCGACCAGTCTCATCAACGATCAGGGTTTCAACAACGTTATTGCCGTTACCTGCGTTGATGTTCAGCAGAGCGTCTTCACGCTGTAGAACGCCTTCTTCAACGATCAGAGAAATCTGGTCGTTGCCACCAGCTGTCTGGTAGGTGTAGTTGACGTTGTCACCAGCCGGATCCGCCTGGTTGTCCTGCAGGTTCATGTCACGTTCGATCACGTCGTCAGTGAGGTAAGCGTTGAGCTTGACTTCACCTCCGAATTCCTGAGCGTTGACTTTCTCTACATCGACCAGACCTGCTGAAGCTTCGAGGCTTTGTGCAAGTGCTACGCCAGAAACCGCAGCCTGAGTCATCAGCTGAGCGATGTTAAATACGTTTTGATCGCTCTGCTGACCGACGCGGAAGTAGCCGCTGCCATCCAGGTTGATTTCTTTCAGCGCCTGAGTACCAGAAATGGTCTGGGATTCAAGACGTGTCAGCCATACGCCGTCTTCAGCATCGACGTTGAACTCTTCAACGCCTTTATCGGTGTTGGACTCACCGGCCAGGTTGATAGTACCGCCTTGAGAACCGTAACCAACGTTGTCCAGATCCAAGTTGGTAGAGATCAGTTCACGAACGGACTCAGGTGCTTCGGTAGACAGATCGCCATACAGAGTGAAACCGCCGGTTTCCTGATCGCTGTAAGTGAACGAACCGCCAGAAATTTCACGACCTTGAGCATCGGTCAGGATGATCGTGCTACCTACGGCACCCGGGATCGGCTCACCACCGTCAGTCGCGGTGAAGCTGGAACCGATTTCTGCGGTGAAGCCAGCCAAGTCATCGTTATCGATGATGGCGTCACGAATAGCAGATAGCAGCTCGGGGTAGGTCTTGGCGTTGAAGATATCGTCAGAGCGCAGAACAGTCTCTTCGCCGTCGACCTGGAAGCGGATACCGTCGATAGGCAGGTTACCCAGCGGCTCGTCGGTGCCTGCGGCACGAATATCGAGCAGCTCGATGAACAGCTGAGAGTCGGCGCTGCGCGACTCGGAGGTCAGCAGCGGGCTCAGGAACTCACCAGTGTACTCTTTGCCAGCGCCCAACTGGTTGGACATGTTGAACGTGTAGTCGGCTGAAGTCGTTACCACTTGGCCAGCTTCGTCCCACTCGGCTTTGCCGATAGAGGTAACGGTCTGCTGCTGATTAGGGATAGCCAAGGACGGCAGCGCGATTTGTACCAGTTCGCCGTCTGTAGTGGTTTCGAACGTACCGAAGATCTCTTCAGAGTTACCAGTGGTACTGGTATTGAAGGTTACGTCGATAGTGTCAGTAGCTTCGGGCGCTTCCGGCGCATTGATGCTATCGATGTCGTCGCTGACACGCTCATCGAATGCGGCGCGGTCTTCTTCAGACGCGGCAGAGATGAACAGCTGCTGCAGTTCGCTGGCCGGTACGGAAGCGCCGTCACCGTTCACCCAGTAATCCAAACCTTCTTCATCGGCATCGCGGCCAAACATGTTCTGATAGATGGATTCTACCAGTTCGGCGCGCGTACGATCGCCGTACATTTCGACGTACTCGGGCTGGTTGTCGTTGGCCAGGTTAGCGCGCAGTTCGAATTCGCTAACGTTCTGTTCTTGCCAGTAGTCGATACCGGCACGATCAGCGGGACGACCCAGATAGGCCGTATAAAGCTGCTGAATTTCAGTGACTGACAAAGCCATTGATGTAACTCCTTATTTAGACGTCGAATCGACATTAGCCACGAGAGCTTGATAGAGCAATCGCGGCAGTGAGCGAGGCCTCGCTCTTGAGATCAGCTTGGTGATAGCACCAATTCCAATACTCATCCCTTTCGCCCGGGCTTAAAACATGAGCACACTTAGTGTATCGCTCAAGGCCGGTACGTGTATATGACCGCTACGTTGTACTCGCAGACCCCAAGGTAAGTCAATAGCATCTGCATGGCAAACACCTTGTTAATACCTCGTTTTTTGAGCGCGAGCCCAGTAGCTATCTGGTTCATTGGCTCAAACATCAATAGGTTAAAACTATTAATTGTTCAAGCTGTCCTGAGCTTGCCATACCTTCCTACCACTTGCCAATAAAAAACAGTGTTTTGCTACCATGGTCATACTAGCTGGACAGCATCCATTCAAGCGTTTGCTTGAGCGGAACCCGGCTTAACCCCGGAGCCCAGCGATCCAGTCGGCTCGTACAGGCTTTTAGCTCTGAAATTTCGTTTGAGCGCACGAAATCCTGATTGACCATCACTTTTATTTCATGACCAGAGATGGATTGAAGGTCGTCGATCAAGCCTTTGAGCGATACCGCACGTCCAGAACCAATGTTGACGATGTCACCGCTTTGCGATTCGGAGGGCCATTGATGTAAAAGGCATGTATAAGCATTGCAGACATCCCTCACATCGCTGAAATCACGGCTAACGTGAACATTTCCAAGCTCAATAACACTTTCCAAATTCTTGATATGCTGAACTATTTTAGGAACTAGAAAGTGTAGTGCCTGCCCTCGCCCGGTATAGTTAAAAGGACGCGCAATGAGTAGCGGCATTCGCTGGGCGTAGGTTGTCGCTACATGCTCCATCGCCAATTTGGAGTGAGCGTAATGATTAACGGGAAGCGGCGTAACGTTTTCATCGATGATGGCTTGGGCGTTGGCTCCATAGACGTTGGCGCTGCTGGCAACCAGCACGCGTGGGGGCTGTATAAGTTTGCTAAGTGCCTTAAACAGTACATCGGTACCCAATGTGTTGACACGGTAAAAATCAAGCGGCGTAGGGTGGCCTACGAAAGAGAGCGCCGCGAGATGGTAAACCTCTTCCGGTGCGATCTCTTGGATTACATCGACCAGGCTTGCTTCATCATTAAGGTCAACGTGGTGCGTTTCGTCTGCACCGCAGGGCTGACTAGCCAGAGCCACTACACGGTGGCCCTGGCGTTTCAAGAGAGCGATTAAATAGCGGCCGGTAAAGCCGCTACCTCCCGTGACCAAACATGTTTTCATGAGGGCTCCTTATAGTAAAAAGGTTTGGCGCCTAGGCGCCAGTGCCCTTTTCCACGTGTACCAAGTCCGCATCGACCATCATTTTGCACAGCTCTTCAAGACTGGTAGTAGGCTGCCAGCCTAATTGCTGACGCGCTTTATCCGGGTCACCAATCAATAATTCGACCTCGGCCGGGCGATAGAAGCGTGGGTTGATGACGACGACTTTTTTACCGGTTGCCGTATCTACTGCAAACTCGTTTTCTCCCTCGCCTTCCCAGCAAAGTTCGATATTGGCGGCCTTGAATGCCAAGGTCACGAAGTCGCGTACCGTCTCTGTCCGATTGGTGGCCAGCACATAGGTGTCGGGCGTATCCGCTTGAAGCATCCGCCACATGCCCTCTACGTACTCTTTTGCATACCCCCAGTCGCGCTTGGCATCCAAATTACCGAGCTCCAAATGGCTTTGCTTACCCAATTTGATACGGGCAACGCCATCCGTGATTTTACGCGTGACGAATTCGCGACCGCGTAACGGCGACTCGTGATTGAATAAAATACCGCTGGTCGCGAACAGACCATAGGATTCACGGTAATTAATCGTCATCCAGTGAGCGTACAGCTTGGCGACGCCATACGGACTACGAGGATAGAAAGGCGTTTTTTCGGTTTGTGGCACTTCCTGCACTTTTCCGAACATTTCGGAGGTAGAAGCCTGATAAAAACGAATAGAGCTATCCACGATGCGGATGGCTTCCAATAGATTAACAGCGCCAATGCCGGTAATTTCAGCCGTAGTTACAGGCTGATCGAAGGAGACACCCACAAAACTTTGAGCCGCCAAATTATATACCTCGCGCGGCTTGCACTGTTGCATCAGTCGAATGCTTGATGAGAGGTCGGTCAAATCGTACTCAACCAGATGCAAGTTTGGGTGATCCTGAATTCCAAGCTCTTCGATACGCCAGAAATTGACCGAGCTGGTACGACGATAGGTACCGAATACGGTGTAGCCCTTTTCGAGCAGCAACTCAGCTAGATAAGCGCCATCCTGGCCTGTTATCCCTGTCACGATCGCATTCATGACGCATTCCTTCTCTTCAAAATTAATAAATGGACACGAAGTGGTCGTGCCCTTTCACGGTTAACAATGGCCCGCCAATTCCTTGACGCTATCGTGGCGAGCCGCCCCGAGGCGTCAAAGGGCTTCATCCACGCCAAGCGACAGCCTTTGATCGATCAGCGCAGCGCTGAAAAGATCGTGGTAACGGCGCCCCAGCGAAGACCAGCGCCGTTCCAAAAGCCATTGTTCTCGCGCCTTTTGGTACATGCTGCACTGCTCGTCAGATGCGTTTAACACCTGCGTAATCGCTTCAGCGATATGGTCACGTTCAAAACCTTCGGTCTGCCAAACTACGCTCGCGACCTCATCAAAAATAGGCGCTGGCGTCGTCAAAACGGTCGGACATGCGGCAACGGCTGTGCGTACCGCAGCGCTGCTGGATTCCTGAGTGTACTGGTAAGGCAAAACCACGACGCTGCATTCAGACAGACGTTGCTGCGCCTCTTCAAGCGGTAAAAAGCCGGTATACCATTCGATATGCTCTGCCACATCTAAACGCTCGGCCGTCCGCTGGCAGCGCCCCAACTCCTCCAGGGAGCTCGACTCGTCCCGAACGGATGTTACCAGTCGCAATATCGCTGACTCGGGTAACGCATGACGCTTGCGCAGGGCGGCGAAAGCTTCAATTAGAGTATTTACGCCTTTATGAGGCAGTAAAAAACCAAAGCAGCCGATGATCGGCGACGACTCTTTTACCTGACTAACCGGCAATTGAAAGGCATTGTCGCTGACTACTCCTTGATGCATCCGGGTCACGTTGTCGGTGAGGCCAATACGCTTGAGATAGTTAAGATCGTCTAGCGTATGTACGAAAACGCGGTCAAACTCAGCCAGGGTCGCGGCGACCATGCGGCGACGCGAAGTTTCGAAATCCACTACTGGCCGGGTCGTGTGAAGGGTGATATAAACACGCTTGCCCAGTTGACGACAGTGCTGCACCTCTTGCCCCAGCGCGCGGTCGAGTTCATAAAAAGCAAAGTGATGCTGTAGCCAGATTATATTTCCGCGAGCGCTAGCTAAAGAGGGGCTGCTGCCTTTGTGCCAGCTCTTGCCGATAACGTTTAGTGGCTCTGAACGCGTGGCTTGCGGCTGGGTAGCAGCGTGTACTTCGATTTCGACCGGCTCGCCCGCCGCCTGCACGCCTTCTAGCAAGTGATCGCTATACTGCGCGATGCCGCAGGGCTCGCCCCACGTGGAGTACAGGCTTATTGAAAGCGTGGGAAGCGGTGTTTGGGGCATCGCTTTTAAACGGCTAAGCGATGACAACAGCGATGTGACGGCCGAAGGTGAAAAGAAACGTGCCTGAATAGCATCGTGTAGATCTTTGGCGGTTTCCTCAGCGCGCTCGCCACCAAGGCGTAGTGCTTCGATACGATTTTTGATTTGCTCAGCGGTACCGCTGACGCTTGGCTCGACCCAAAGGGCCTCGCCGCTTTTAAAATGGGATTGGGCGTGATCGAAGCAGTAATCTACCCAACCGGCATACGCAGAGGAAATGAAGTCGGTATGGGCGCCGTAACCGGTGACTACCAAGGCTCGCGCAAATTCCCCGGCCTCGATGGCGGGCATATTGAGCCCTTCTCCCCGGGTAGGTAGCACGACGATATCGGCTTGATGATAGAGCGCGGCCATCTGTTCGGCAGAGTAATCTTCCATTATGAGCGTAAGCCGGTGGCGATGCTGCTTGCTTACGTATGCCTCGACCCAAGCCTCGGTTTGATTATGCGGGTTGGGAAAGGTTTTGAGCGTCAGCGTCAGCTCAGCGTCCTGCTGAGCCAACTGCTCGAATGCCTGAAGCAGTATATCGACGCCCTTTCGAGGGAACGCCGAGGAGACATGCAAAAGATGAACGGCCCGACCCTGGCCTACCCTCAAAAGGTCGCTAACATGGCTTTTACGGGCGTTTGAATTGGCGACCAACGGCAGAGCTACTACGTGAATCGGTCGCTTGCAGCCGCTATCCATGAGCACTTTTTTAACGAACCAGGCGGTAACGATCACACCGTGGTAGTGGCGATTGAGCGTCTCTACCATGTCTTTGGGCACCGACGACTCTTCCCAGAAAAACAGTGCCACAGCGTTGCCGTGGTGGGGATCAGGTATGATAAGCGGATAATGGTGATAAAGCGCGATTCGTTGCTCGGCCGGTAGACTCTGCCAAGCGGCAGGATCGACCAGTGTATTCAATCGGGCAACCTCTTCCTCGCCACCGGGCACCGTACTTACCTGCCCCGTCGGCGAGCCCTCGTGAGGCGCCAGCCAAAGTACTGGCGAATTGTCGTTTTGCTGCAACCGGGTTAGCAGATGGCGGTTTACCGATGCCAAGCTATAGCTGCCATTGATGTGCCCTTCCAAGCGTATACCTTGCACCATTTGGGCTTCAAAAGGCGTATCACGCAGCGACAAAGCCTCAAGCCGTACTCGGGCACGGGTATCGGCATTCAGATTAACGAAGTCCTCGGCACTAAACTGCCCTTTACGGCTAAATAGGCTATCGCTGGCGGCCATGTGCTTTAGCACACGTACCTTCAGGCCGGGAAAGCGGTTTAAAACCTTCAACGCCAAACGTTTTAGCCAAGGAATCTGCGCCATTTTGCGTAGCAGCTTGCCACGGGCGACCGTGGAGTGGCGATGAAAGTGCATAACACCGCGAAGGGGCTTCGTAACGCGCCAGGAACGGCTATGGTAGAGGCCATTGAGCTCTTGCAGTAGTTGTTCAGCTTTCTGTTGGAAGTAGTCACGCTCCTGAAGCGTCTGCTGGTGCTTTTGCGTAGCGTCGGCCAGCTCATGTTCTGATGTTTCGATCTGGTGTCTTGCTTTTTCCAACTGGTCGGCTTGCTGTTGGATTTTCTCCGCCAAGGTGTCGAGGCTGCCCTGCTGGAACTCAGTCAACTTATCCAGATACTCGAACCAGGGAGCGCTAGCTCCATCAGCGTCCTTGTGAGCGATCAGCGCGTAATCCGGATAGGCTGAGACGGCCCAGTTCAAATACTCATGGACAGCGTTATCTTTTTCCGGCGGCTTGGGACCGTTTAAACGCAGAATATCGGCTTTCGCATAACCTGCGTCGGTAGCTACGAAATGCAGCAGCGGGGGCGGCAGCGGATGCAGGTGCGTGGGGTCCAGGTAAAAGCTCCAAAGACCCACGGTGAGATTCTCTGGATTAGGCGTTTCAAGGATCAGTACCCCGCCAGGCACTAGAACGCGCCTAGCTTCCTGAATCAGCTCTACCAAGCCATCAAAGGGTATATGTTCAGCGATGTGAAAACCGGTAATGGCTGCCAACGAGTCACTTTCTGTCTGCCTTAATCCGTCGAGCGCATCGTTGACCTCGACTAGGAGTCCGTTTTCATTACACGCTTGCGCCATGCTTTCGTTGGTATCGATTCCCTTGGCGGGCCAACCGTTTTCACGCATCAACTCGAGCCACTCGCCACGCCCTGAACCGAGGTCTACGACCGTCGCTTCAGGGTAACGCGCCATGATGGGGCTCAACATCGGAATATAGACTTCGAGCCGCTGTTTGATGTCGTCTTTTTCACCGCGAAAATGGTTGGTAAAACGGGTATAAAAATCCATTAAGTCGACTCGTTGAATTCTGAACGGGATGCGGCTTCACGCTCACAGTCAATGATCGGCATGATCCAACTGCTGCCCAAAAAGAAGTCTTTTTCCATATTGACGACCTGAAAGACCAGAGCGTGGTCTATCCACTGATAATTGCGGGTAAGATGCGTATCACTGCTGTGAAGTGACAGTGACACGGAGTAGCTGCCGGGCCCCAGATTGGCGCTAAAGCGCATGTGATAGGTCAGCCTCTCGCCAGCCACCAACTCCTTCTCTATCTGGTGAGTGTGCCAAGTATTCGTTCCAAATACGTCCTGACCCACGCGGTCCTTTATCTTGTACCCCACCACCAGCTCTGGCAAATCGACATGAACGGCTACCGTTACTCTGAGTTCGACCGGCTGCCCCACATCGACTACATCAATCGCGCCGCTGTTTGCCGCGTGCAGGCTGACTTGGACGATACTAGCTTCGCCCGTGCCGGACTGCGTCTGAATTTGGCCGCTATCCAAGGGCTTGATCTCGACCCTGGCGTTCTCCTTTTGCGCTATCAGAGCGTTGTAGTAGTCCATAATGTCCTGCGGCAGACCATCCTGCAGTATCTGACCCTGCTCCAGGAGGATGGCGCGATCGCAAAGGCTTTGTATGGCCGCCTTATCGTGCGAGACGATTAACAGTGAGGTACCTTGACGCTGGAACTCGCGGATACGATCGAAGCTTTTGTGCTGAAAGTAGGCATCGCCAACCGAGAGCGCTTCATCGACAATCAGGATTTGTGGGCGAAACGCAGTCGCCACCGAAAAGGCGACGCGCATCTGCATACCACTGGAGTAAACGCGCATAGGCTTATCGAAGTAGTCACCGATTTCGGCAAAGGCTTCGATATCATCCATCGCTTCACTGATCTGCGCATGCGTGAAGCCCATCAGACCTGCCGAGTGCAGCACGTTCTGGCGCCCGCTTAATTCTCCATTGAACCCCATACCAAGCTCCAGTATCGCGGCTATTCTACCGTGGGTTCGAATGTAACCTTCCGTGGGCCGCAGGGTACCGGTAATCATCTTTAACAGCGTGCTTTTGCCCGCGCCGTTTTGTCCAACGATTCCGACCGCCTCGCCCGGCGCGATATCGAAATTGATATCGCGCAGTATCCAGGTTTCATCCTTAGGCTTTATGGGCGTAAACCAGCTGACAACGCGTGCAAGCTCGTTACGGTAGCGGCGATAAGCTTTGCCCAACTCGCGCACTTCCAGCAGCGCATGCTTGCTGGCCGATGCATGCGTTGCTGAGACACTCCTGGCGGAGGCGTTAGCGGCTGAGTGACTCATAGCGCATCCACCATTTCCGGGCTTGCCTTGCGAAACAAAAGCGCACTAACCAGAACCAGACCACCGCCCAAAAGCATTAGTGCCATAAGCACCGTCAAGGAAGGCGGCTGTCCGTAGGCCAACACATCGTGATAGGCACCTATCAAATGAAAAAGAGGGTTGAACGCGATCAATGTTTGCAAAGATGCCGGCACGATCTCGGCGGGATATACCACCGGAGTAAACCAGAACAAAAACTGTAACACTATAGGCATAAGCTGGCCGATATCGCGGATGAAAACGTTCAAGACGCCAAGTATGAGGCCAAGCCCCAGCGCCAGCAAAACGGTGATACCAGTCAGCACCAGCACCCATGGCAGCGTGGCCGGGGTAAAGTGGCCCAACAGGGCAAATACGATCAGAATTACCATAAAAAGCGCCAGGTTATTGATTAGGCAAGAGCCCGTAATGATCACGGGAAGAGCAATCTTGGGAAACACCAACTTTTTCATCAAATTGGCGTTCTCTATAAAGACACCCAAGCAGCGGTTGAGAATTTCGCTAAAAAGGCTCCAGCCGAGCATACCGGCCGTCAGATAAATCGCGTAGGCGTACTGACTTTCAATACCAGGAAGTTTTGCAGAAAGCACCGCAGAGAGCACTAACGCATAAATCAGCACCATCGATAGTGGATGAATGATCATCCAAGCGCCGCCTATACGGCTGCGGGCAAAACGCGTCACCAGTTCGTGGCGAATGGAAGTGGCAATGAACTGGCGATAACGCCAAGCGCCTTTGAGGGATGTTAGCATTCCGTTACCTTTTCCCGTGCTGATGAGGGTCCCAAATAGGGCGCCATGTTAAGCCAAGCGATGGGTCCGCACCACCGTTACCAATGGGAAAGCCGCCTTACTTGCGCCCGACAGCCCCGGCAAAGGTATGATATTTTGCCAATAGATAAGTACTCATGGCGGCGCCCGCAATAGCTAGCAGCATGGCCAACAAGGGCAAAAGCGGCGTCTGCAATAGCGCGCCCAGTAGCGCATAGTTAATGGCCAGCCCCGAAAGTGACATCAACAAAAAGCGCCCAAACGTGGTCGAGCGCTTGAACGTCACCCGCTGGTGACCCCAAAACGACACGACAAATGCAGTAAGCCATGCCGCAAAATTGATTACGGGGATCGCACGGCCGTTCAAAAATGCGTAAAGCAGGGTTGCTACCAGCATATGGGTCGCGGTGGCAGTAGCGCCAACGGCGATAAAACGCAGCGCCTGCCACATTTCGGCGCGTGTTTTACTCATTACCGGGCCATTGCTTGAAGACCGATTTAGCCGAAGACCGAGAAGACGTCTTGAAATCCTCTTCGTCGCCTACGTCCGTGTTCGATTGCTTCGCTGGGGCGAGTGACGACGCCTCCGCCACGATATACAGCGGACGGCCTTTGACCTCAATGAATAACCGCGCGATATACTCCCCCAAAACGCCAATCGATAGAAGCTGCATCCCGCCGAAAAAGAGCACGACGCTCATGAGGGAGGCATAGCCTGGCACGTCGCGACCATTGACCACCACTCCCAGCATGACAATTGCCATATAAATGAAAGCAACGAACGCAATACAGGCGCCTATATAGCTCCAAACTCGCAGGGGAATCGTGCTAAAACCTACCAAACCGTCAAGAGCGAAATTCCATAGTTTCCAGAAGCTGAACTTGCTCTCACCGACTTGGCGTGCCGGACGCTGATACGACACGCCAATGGTTTTGAAACCCGCCCAAGCGTAGAGGCCTTTCATGAATCGGTTACGTTCTGGCAGTTGCAATAGCACATCGACTACCCGCCTCGACATGAGTCGATAGTCACCCGCATTACCCGGAATAGGCGAGTGAGTGATACGGTTAAACAGTTTATAAAACCCCTTGGCAGTCGTGCGTTTGGCAGCGGAGTCTTCAGGACGTGAAGCTCGAACGCCATATACCATGTCATAGCCCTCTTCGCGCCAGTAACGGATGAATGTCGGGATCAGCTCCGGCGGATCCTGAAGATCGACATCCATGGGAACAACGGCATCGCCTACGGCATGAGCAAGCCCTGCCGTTAACGCCGCCTCTTTGCCAAAGTTACGACTAAACGACACATAGCGCAGACGCTCATCGTCAGCATTCAGCGATTTGAGCTCCACCAGGGTATCATCCGTGGATCCATCATCGATAAAGATAATTTCAAAAGCCGGCACGCACCGGCTCAGCTCGTCGAGCATGCGTGTGACAAACGGCGCCAAGGACTCTTGCTCGTTGAGTACCGGAACGATGATACTCAAACACCAGGGGGCATTTCTCATTGCGCTTCCTTATCGGTGGACTGCCAGGCAAAGGTTGCCAGCGCGGTCGTGATGCACTGCATGTCAGGCAGCGCGCAGGCGCGCTCGATCATATCCGAATCAATCATGGCGTAGACAACGTTCGACGATGGATGGCCCGACAACAGTGCTTGGCGAGTGGGCGCGACGGCGGCGCTAATCGTTTGTTCGGTAATGCGAGCCACGTAGGCCACATTGATCGACATATGGTACTTCCCTGCCAACCAAGCCAGCGGCAGCATGGCTACGATGTCGCTGGCATAGGTAAGTTCCAGCGACTGATGCTTTGCAAGCGCCGCCGTTAACCGTGGGCTGGACCAGCCGTTAAAGCGCGGGTCTTCTTCAAGGTGATAGCTAGCAGCCTGCTCGCTTTGGACGTGAAAATAGTGATGCCATCGGCTTAGATCGATGGCTTGAACCGCGAGTACAACGCTTGCCGTCAATATTAATGCACGCTTTTTTAATCGGCTCACCAGTACATGGATGGCGGCGAAAATTGCGAGGTACATAAGTACCCAGACCATGCGCCCACTGGCACGTAACAAACCGCGCAGAGATTCCGGCCAGGGCACGGGCAACTCAAAAGCCAAGCGACCCAACACTAGCGTATCGCTTAACGCAAAGATGAAAAGCACTCCTGCTACCAGGACCAGCGCACCAGCTCTAAAGCGATAATACCCGGTGATGCACAGTGGCTGGCGAAGGAAGAGCACTAGCGCTGTGCCCCAGAGAGCAATAACACCTAACCCCACATAACTCATCCCTTCATACTGACCTGCTATAGAAGGATGCCATGCAAACCATAAAAAGGATGATCTATCGATTTCCGCAAGATAACTGTAACCGTTAAAAAAGCTCAGCAACTCAGAAAGATAAAAGCCAAAACCATCCGATCCCGGCGACCCTTCGCTAGTATGCAGGTAGCCCACCGCCCACATCACCACCAGCACCGAAAGCGGCTGAAAAAGCGTATACAGCAGCCACCCGCACCACCAGCGGGGCGCGGCGGCTAGAGAGGTAATGCAGCAGCGCTTTAGTGTCACCAGCAGCCACCAAAGCGCCCAGCACAAGCCCGCCAGCAAAAAAAGATAAAAGTGAACGAGAACACTTATTGTGAGAAGTAGCGCCCAATGTACGCAGGCTTTTACGTTCGGGACCGGGCGAAAAAGAACCAGATAGATCGCCAACAGCAGTATCCAGTGCGCCATCAACGTCTCGTGGCCAGCTCCTCCTGGCCCACGAAAAATCGCGGCAGGCATTACGGCGATCACAAGGCTCATTGCGATTGTTACGATCATCGGCGTTTGGATACGGGTCAAAAGCAGACAAGCCGCGATGCCGTTGAGCACGACATGAGCCAACGCGGCTAGACCTTGATACTGAAAAGGGTCGGGTAGCCACCCTTCGATAAGCTTCAATGGAAGCGCTAATAGCGGTAAAGAGTCGGTGAATACGATGCTGGTACGTACTTCGCTACCAAAGGTGTGTAGCGCGCCCAGGGGCCATCCCCAAGCTTCGTGACGAAAAAAGTGCCAACCCAGAAAATGTTGAAGCAGATCGCCTTCGTTGAGAAGCCACTCTGTATGGGTCGGATCGAGAATCCCCTCGTAGAGGTAGCTGCCCATCAAGGTAGTCAGTAGCGCTACCTGTATTAGCGTAGTTAGACGATAACTTTCCATGTACGCCCTTTATCCGCAGTGATATAGATCCTGATGACTTGGCAGAGAGCGACTTTATCTGGCTCTTCCCCTGCTCTTGAATGATCGCGACTATGGTATGCTCACACTGGCGCTTTCTTTAGCGCTTACCCCCGCGACCGTTCGAGCGCACATGCATGGTTTTTAGCACTCCACAATTTTTATTGTTCTTTTTACCCACTGTTTGGCTGATATTCCTACTGCTGGCGCTCTATGCCACACCGCGCTTGGTGCTTGCATGGCTAGGTCTTGCTTCGCTGGTCTTTTACGCAGCTTGGGATATTACATTGCTGCCCCTGTTGCTGGCGAGTATCGCCATTAACTATTGGCTTGCCGGACGTGTCGACGAGCCACACCCAGGATGGCTATGGCTGGGAGTCGCCTTCAACCTTGGACTTCTGGGTTGGTTCAAATATTCGATTTTTCTATTCTCGGTGATTCATCCCACCTCCGAGGTTTTCAGCCCCTTGGTATTGCCTTTAGGCATCTCGTTTTTTACCTTTCAGCAAATCGCTTTTTTGGTAGACGTACGCCAAGCAAAGGTCACGCGCGGCCCCCTGTCGCTCTACGGCGTATTCGTCAGTTTTTTTCCCCAGCTAATTGCCGGCCCTATCGTTCACTACCGCAACCTGGCACCTCAGTTAGCAAGCCTCAAACTGCCCGACGCAGCCTTGATTCGCTGCGGAGTGGTACTACTTTCCATCGGACTTGCGAAGAAGTTGCTGCTCGCCGACAACCTTTCGCCCTTCGTGAACCAGCTTTTCACCTTGCCGCCTGGAAATATTGCCGCTGGCGATACGCTATTGGCGGGCTGGTCCTATGGGCTGCAGCTCTATTTTGATTTTTCAGGCTACGCGGATATGGCGCTGGGTCTAGCACTATTGTTCGGTATCAGGCTACCCGAAAACTTTGCCTCCCCCTATCGTGCGAAAGATATCCAGACATTCTGGCGTCACTGGCACATTACACTTTCACAGTTTCTGCGTGACTATCTGTATGTGCCGCTAGGGGGTAGCCGGCACGGTCTGCCACGTCATTTGAGCGCACTTATGGTCACCATGTTGCTGGGCGGGCTATGGCACGGCGCCGGTTGGCAATTTCTGTTATGGGGCGGGATGCATGGCCTACTGTTGATCATCTTCGTGGTGTGGCGTCGATTTAGCCCCCTGCGCCTATCCAGCGGGATAAGCTGGGCTTTGACGTTGACGCTGGTAATGCTAGCCTGGGTGCCCTTTAGAGCGACCAGCCTGGAACACGCTTGGGCGCTGTATGCAGGTCTAGGTCACTGGGAGTGGGGCGCGATTGGCGATGTCTACCACACCTTTAGTCAAGGCATCTGGGCGCTACGCTCCCCAGGGTCGGTATTACTACTCGGTTCTTTCATTGCCCTTGCCATGCCCAACAGCATGCGCCTGTCGCAATGGCTAGCGGCACCCTCGCGCAGCCTCTGGCAGGGCATCATTGCAGGTGCACTTTACGTGATGGTAGCCAAAGCCATGATCGACCTGCCCAGCCAAGCATTTTTATATTTCAACTTCTAAGCGCGACGCGCATGTTTAAAGAGAGCAAAGAGTTATGCTGCGTTTTTTAGCGGGAGTGCTGGCAGGTGGTTTAACCATCCTCTGCCTATGGCTGGTTTTCTGGGCGGGCCAACTGGGTCGGCCGCACCCTAACAACGCGTGGATCGAACAAGCGATCAGCTACAAGCAAACTATAGCCAAAGCGCTCGACTCTCCCAAAATCGTTGTGGTGGCTGGATCCTCGGCGATGTTTGGCATTGAAAGCGAAGCGTTAGAGGCGGCTTACCGGCGCCCCGTCGTTAACCTGGGGGTCAATGCTGGCATCTCACTGCCTGCCATACTAGCCAGCGCCGAACCCATTATTCAGTCAGGTGATCTGGTACTTCTACCATTGGAGTATCCACTTTATAATCAAGATGAGCCTATCTCGAGCTCATTAATCCACTGGGCGAACAGTCACCCTGAAACGTTTATACAGCTTCCTTTAAAGCGGGCCTTGGGCGTTATCGCCAAAACATCGCTGACACGCATTCTTGAAGGTTACCGAGGAATGCCCGAGGGCTTCACCGTGAGCGGTGACTACGGACCGCATAACCTGGATAGCCATGGCGATCAAATCCATACCGCCAGATCGCTACGCGAAGCGCGTCATTGGGATTTTCTTACCTCGCTACCGCCGGAAACTTACGGAGAAGCCGCCCGCCAAGGCCATTTTGCTGAGGCGCCGCTGAGTGCATTTCGCGACCGACTACTATCAAAAGGCGCTTGCCCGATCTTTATGCCTCCACCGCTTCTTTATCAGTCGGTCTATACCGAGTCACCGATCGAAGCGCGCTTTTATGCTTCTTTAGCGAACCGGGTAAAGGCCGCCGGTCTTCTGTGGATCGGTAGTCCCATTGACGTCATGTACGAAGCCGACGACTTCTTCGATACCAACTTTCATCTCGTCGATGAAGCGCGCCATCGCTACACCCGCCAACTCATCACTTGGCTAGGCGAGCAGCCGATGACGCAGTGCCAGAGTCATTACCAACACCTTTAATAGACCACTACCAACACCTGCCATCAACGGTACGGAAAGACACCCTCAGAAAACGCATCAAGTGGCCAAGTGCTTGTCGACTAGCGACTGAATGGCACTGGTAAAGTTTGCGGTAGAGAAGCGTTCGGCGTTTTTCCGGCATATGGAGGCCGCGAAAGATTCCGGGTCGGCTTCACGCCGAATTTCGAAAGCGTTCACCCGCTCGATCAATGCCTCACTGGTTTGTTCGGCAACCCAGAGCCCGGAGATATCGTCAGGTATGGTTTCAGCCATGCCCCCGATGCTATAGCCGATAACCGGCGCGCCTGCTGCCTGAGCTTCTACAGGCAAAATACCGAAGTCTTCTTCGGCCATAAACAGGAAGGCACGGGTACGCTCCAAGTGGTCGATTAGCACTTCATCCGGCTGGTAGCCCATAAGCGTTACGTTCGCCCCTGCTTGCGCACTTAGCTTGGAATAGTCCGGCCCATCGCCAATAACGATGAGCTGTTTGTCAGGCATACGATTGAACGCCTCGATCACCAGATCGATACGCTTGTAAGGCACCATTCGCGAGGCGGTCAAGTAGAACGCCTCTCGGGGCTGATCGTGACGAAATTTATCGACCTCAACCGGCGGGTAAATAACATCGGCCTCACGGCGGTAACAGTTAGCAATGCGCCGCTGAATATAGCGTGAAATGGCAACGAAATGATCTACGCGCTGGGCGCTTATATAATCCCACTGCCTGAGTCTGTGCAGCTGCCAGCGCATAATCCAACTCATTACACCACGGGCCTTACCAGACTCACGCAGATACTGATGCTGCATATCCCAAGCATAGCGCATTGGACTATAGCAGTAGCAGATATGAACTGCGTTTGGGTCGGGGAGCACCCCTTTGGCAACAGCGTGGCTGCTGGAAAGGACCAAATCGAAACCTTTTAAATCGAATTGCTCTACGGCAAGCGGCATTAGCGGCAAATAGTGGCGATAGCGCTTTCGCACAAAGGGCAGGCGCTGAATAAAGCTCGTATGTATAACCCTATTAGTCAGCGCGGGAATATTGCGTTTTTCCAAAAAATTGACCGTTGTAAAAAGCTCAGCCTGAGGAAAACAGTTGAGCAACTCGGCCAGCGCTTTTTCCGCGCCGGCCCAAGTGGTCAGCCAGTCGTGAATAATGGCGACTCTCATTACAGTGCGGAACCCCTACTCACGACCATATTTATCGGTGTAGCGAACGATATCGTCCTCTCCCAGGTAAGAGCCCGTCTGGACCTCGATCAACTTCAAGGGAATGACGCCCGGGTTTTCCAGCCGATGCACTGTGCCCAATGGTATATACGTCGACTGGTCCTCGGACAGTAAAAAGCTTCGTAAACTGGAGGTATCGCCATGCCCTTCCCCTTGGGTAACCCGTGCGGTGCCTTCTACGACGACCCAATGTTCGGCGCGATGATGGTGCATCTGCAGCGAGAGCGTTCCTCCCGGCTTGACCACGATTTCTTTCACTTGGAAGCTGTCGGTCAATACCATCGTGCGGTAATGGCCCCAAGGACGATATACCTGCTGGTGCGACTGAAACTCTTTGCGTCCGGCGGTTTTCAAGGCATTGACGATAAGCTTGGTATCCTGAGCGTGGCGACGGTCGGCAACCAGGACAGCATCATCGGTTTCAACGATCACTAGATTGCTCACCCCAACAGCAGCAACCAAGCGCGAGTCACTATATACCAGGCTATTTTGGGTTTCATGAAGCATGACGTCGCCGTGTATCGCGTTGCCGCTGACCGGGTCTTCGCCAGCCCTAAGCTCATGCAACGCATCCCAAGCACCAATATCGCTCCAGCCCGGCGACATCGGCACCACCGCTGCCCGCCGGGTATGCTCCATTACGGCGTAGTCGATCGACTCGCTGCGACACTGGGCAAAGGCGGCCTCATCGATACGCAAAAAGTCCATGTCTTCGCAGCGGGCCTCGAACGCAGCTTGGCAGCTTTCCAAAATGTCCGGGGCATGTTCACCCAACGCCGCAAGAAAGCTGCTCGCTTTGAACAAGAAGATGCCGCTGTTCCAAAGATAATCGCCACTTTCCAAGTACTGCTGTGCGGCTATCGCGTCCGGCTTTTCGACAAAGGCTTCGACCATGAAACCGTTGGATAACGCCTGACCACGCTTGATATAACCATAGCCTGTGTGCGCGCCCGTTGGCGTAATACCAAACGTTACCAGCTGCCCTTTTTGGCTTAGCTCGAGCCCCTGTTCGACGGCTCGGGCAAATGCCTGCGTATCCTTGATGACATGATCGGCGGGCATGACCAAAAGATCGGCCTCGGGATTGGCTTGGCTTGCGGCCAACGCCGCCAGGGCCAAGGCCGGGGCCGTATTGCGCCCGCAAGGCTCAAGGAGGATCTGGCTATTTTTGAACCCTATTTGTTGCATCTGCTCGGCAACCAAAAAGCGATGCTCTTCGTTGCAGACGATGAGCGGCTCACCGGAGTCAGCGACATCATCAAGACGCAACGCCGCTTCCTGCAGTAAACTTGCATCATCGCGGTGTAAATTTAAAAACTGCTTGGGGTAATGCTCACGTGAAACAGGCCAAAGTCTGGACCCGGCGCCCCCTGACAAAATAACTGGTAAAATCATCCTTCCTCCTTGAAACAAATCACCAGGCATATCAACGACCAGCCGTATTAGGGCTGACCATTCACAAACCCTCGTGTGAGCGTCATCGTCAAAATTTGCAAATCAAAACCCAAAGACCAGCGCTCGATATAGTAGAGGTCGTATTCTACCCGTTTTGCCATCAGCTTGACGTCATCGGTAATCCCTCGCAAGCCATTCACTTGTGCCCATCCGGTCATGCCTGGCTTTACGCGATGGCGCTGCATATAAATGTCGATATGGTCCTTATAGTGGTCATTATGATCCATCGCGTGCGGCCTTGGCCCTACCAGTGACATACGCCCCTGCAACACGTTATAGAGCTGGGGCAATTCATCCAGGCTGGTTCGACGCAAAAAACGCCCTACGCGCGTCACGCGCGGGTCCTGATGAGAGGCCTGCTGAATGTGAGTACTTTCATGCAGGTGCATGGTACGAAACTTGTAGATCTTGAATCGTTTGCCATCAAGGCCGTGGCGCTCCTGCTTGAATAGCACAGGCCCGCCCATGCTCCAGCGTATGGCGACGGCAATAGCAATCATCAGCGGACTAAATAGCACGAACAGCGCTAGTCCCAGCACGCGGTCTTCAAGTGCCTTGATGACTTTCATGGGGCCATTGAGTGGCGTGTAGTTCAGCTCTAACGAGTAAAGTCCCGCTACTTGAGTAATGCGGTGGTTGAGCAACCGAACATCCGGTAAATCGGGAAAAAAACGAATGCTGGCCGGAATACCCGCCAGCAGGCGCGTCAAATGGCGGACGCGGTTGCCCTGCTCTAACGGATAGCCCAGCCAGATCTCATCGAAGTTACGCTGAAATATGTTGGACTTTGCAAACGCCGCCATGCGCTGAAAAAACGCGCCGCCCCCCTCATCAGGATGATGTTCGATCACTTTGTAGCCAGCCTGGGGCATCGATGCGATCTTCTTCTCCAGCTGGGTGATGTTTTCCCGTTTTCCAACCAGCAGCACACGCTTGAGATTGTGGCCCTGAGCACGCAGTCGACGCAGATAAATATAGAGTAGCGTGCGCATGGCGCTACCCACGCCCAGCACCGCTAGGGCGGAAACGCCCATCCATAGCCGTGAGAAGCTATGTGTCTCCTTGATGGCTACCAACAGAAGGCTAAGCAGCCCAATGGTTGCAAGCCAAGCAACCAGATAGATGCCTAGCATGGTATAGAGACTGCGACCGCGCCAAGGCTGATAAAGCTCGAAAAGCTCACCTACCGCCGGAAACAATAGGCTACCAATGAGAATAAAAAACAGATAATCATTACCCTCGATATCAATATGTGGCATCGAAGAGAGCACGACCAGTGATACCATTACGGCAATGCTGGCATCGAAACAGCGCATAGCGCGGCGCAGCCATTCACTACCTTGACTTGCTTTTATGACGGCCATAGCGGCTGGCTACCGAGCGACCTGTGCAACGGTGGACATGGAGGCGAGCAGCGTCATGATCCGATCCAGATCCTGACTCTCCAAGCTGCCGACGGCTGCGTGCAGCGATAACAAATCCAGAGCATAGTTACCTACGGTATCGACATACTGAATGCGCTGATCATAAAAGCTCGAACGCGCATCCAAAACGTCGACCAAATCCCGAAGGCCCAATTGCTCGCCGCGCTCAGCGGCGTCCAAGAAGAGTTGACTCGATTCAATGGCACGATTCAGGGCCTCGAGGCGGCGCTGACCACCATTGAGCGCTCTCACTCGTCGACGCACCTCTTGAATGGCCAGGTTGCGCTCGTTGTCAACAGTGGCCTGGCTTGCTTCAATCCGTTTTTCACCCTGGCGAACACTGGCGTTGGTATAACCGCCCCGATAGATAGGTACGCTGACTTCGACACTTGCCCGGTAATCTTCGCTTTCGCGGTAAGGATCATCGCTATCGCGATCAGAATAGCTAACGTTGAGGTTGAGCTCAGGATAGTAGCCCGAGCGGCTGACACTTGCGTTTGCCTGCGCAACCTTCTGCTGTTCATCGGCCAGCAGTACGTTCAAATTCTGCCCGGTACGCGAAAGCCAACCATCCACCTCGCCGATTTCGTCAGTAAAGGTGACATCACCAAGCTCACCCGGCGAGCCACTGGCAAAAGTCGGCATCACGCCGGTTAACCGTTCAAGCTCGCTCAAAGCATTATCCAACTCGTTTTCTGCCTCGACCGCATCGGAAACCGCTTGGTCGTAGCGCGACTGCGCCTCTAAAAGGTCCACGCGATTACCGATCCCCAAATCGAAGGCACGATCGGCCTGGCGGACCTGCAAATCCAGCGACTCTTGCTGGGCTTCCAAAAGCCCCAACCGTTGGGCAGCCAAGTAAGCGGTGACATACGCTTCACTGACCTGAAGCGCCAGCTCCTGTTCGACGACGGCCAAGCGCAGCTCGGCGGCACTGACCTCAGCGTCGGCGACATCGACGCCCCGCCACCGTTCGAGACTAAACAGAGGCTGCTGCAGTTGCACTTGGTAGAAGGTTTCGTCGACTTCTTGAGGCCGATCTGGATTTTGGGGAATACCCAGCTCCTCATCACCAACAGTTTGCAGGTTGGTAGAGTCTTGCCAAAGATAACCGCCGCTTGCCGAAACCTGGGGCAATAAACGTGAGCGGGCCATGGGAATTTCTTCGCGCGTGGCCTCGAGTTCCAACCGCTGCCTGGAGAGGTCCGAGTCGTGTTGGAGTGCACGTACGAACAAGCCGGGTAAAGATGGCAGCGTCTGAGGCTCATCGGCGCCGGCATCGGAAAGCGTTGAAAATTCACTCAATGCTTGCGGGTCAGCGGGCGTATCAATTTGCGCAAGTGCTGAGTAGCTAGTCAGCGCGATGGAAAACGCAAGTGCACTTAGCGTAAAACGTGATGTTTTTATCATTAGTCCTCCCTGATGGCACGCGCTAGCATATCGGTAACCGGCTTGGCGATATAGCTTGCAAAAGTCCGCTCACCAGTACGAATCATCACTTCTGCTGGCATGCCCGAGAGCAGCTGCATTTGCTCGGTCATATCTTTTTGACCTTCATCAGTAACCTTGATGCGCGTTTTATAATAGCGCTGGCCAGTCGCTTCATCTTCGAAACTGTCGGCACTGATATGAATGATTTCACCGTCGACCTGGCTTGTTAACCGCTGATTGAACGCCGAAAAACGGATTTCGGCAAATTGACCTATGAACAGACTATCGATTTCCCGGGTGGGCACGCGTGCCTCCACCACGAAGCCGTCGTTGGAAGGCACGACGTCCATGATCGTATCACCGGGACGAATGACTGCCCCAATCGTGTGAACTTGCTGACCCACTACTGTTCCGGAAACCGGTGCGCTAACGACCGTCCGGTTCACCTGATCTCTCAACGAGGTAATTTGTTCTTCCGCCTCGGCGATTTGAGACTGTGCAGTACGCAGCTGCTCACCGATTTCAGCCTGAAACTCCTGCCGAGTGGTTTCCTTTTGTAGTCGGTTTTCGCTGATTTGAGAACGCAACTGAGCGATGTTCGCATGGAATTCGGCGTTATCGCCTTCGTACTGCAGTATCAGGCGCTCGAGCTCACGAAGACGCTGATTGTCCCCCAACCCTTCACGATATAGCGAGCGGAAATCCTCAGCTTCGGCGCGCAGAGAACTGATCCGCTGATTATTCACACGAATACGCGACTCGAGACCTTCTATCTGCTCCTGCATCTGAACGATCTGCTCGTCCATCGCTTCCATCGAGCTATTAAACGACTGGCGACGTGCCTGGAAGAGGCCTTGCTGTACTGCGGTTACCCTCTGCACGCGCTCGATATCGATGCTGCTGAGTTCTTCGGGCATTTCCAGTATGTCCTCGCCTTGTTGTTCGGCGAGTAACCGCGCTTCCATGGCGCGGTTGATATAATACTGGGACTGGGCAATTTCCAGCTGAGAGCGAACCTGCGTATCGCTTAGTACCACTAGCGGCTGCCCGGCCTCGACATGGTCGCCATCGCTGACCAAAAGCTCGCGCACGATACCACCTTCAAGATGTTGGACGGTGCGCTTGAACGACTCCATGGAGACATTGCCAGGTGCTACCACGGCAACGGCGAGAGAAGCGGTCACCGACCACAGTACGAACCCGCCCAGGGCAATAATCAAAATGGCGTAGCCAAGCTTGCGATAGCCCTTGTCGCTGGTAGGCAGTACCTCTTCAGCTTCACCGTCTATGGTGGCAGGACCTTGCGGCGTGACATCTATTTCATTTTTTGCCGGAAGCTGCTCGTTGTGTTTGCTCATCCTACGACTCCTCGCTGCCACCGTTGCGACCGCCAGAAATCGCAGAGAGACGTGTCGAGCTCTGCTGGCTTACCTGGGGGCGCGATTTTTTGGCAAACTGGGCAAGTACCTGGTCTCTTGGACCAAACATGCTCACTTGCCCCTCTTTCATGACCAATAGTTTATCCATAGACTTGAGCACGCTGGTGCGGTGGCTGATCACAAACAGCGTAGTGCCTTCCCGTTTCAGGCTAGCAATGGCGTCACTCAAGGCACGTTCGCCGGCATCATCGAGATTGGCGTTGGGTTCGTCCAGCACCACCAAAACTGGATTGCCGTAGAGCGCACGCGCCAGCCCCAGGCGCTGACGCTGCCCTCCTGACAATGCACCGCTATTAGAAGAAATGACGGTGTCATAGCCATTGGAAAGTTCAAGAACCATTTCGTGAACGCCCGCTTTTTTGGCCGCCGCTACCACTTTCTCGGGGCTGACTTGGCCAAAGCGAGCAATATTTTCACTGATTGTGCCATCGAAAAGCTCGATATCCTGGGGTAGATAGCCAATATAGGGGCCAAGCTCATCGCGGTTATACTGATTGATTTCGCCGCCATCCAGACGCACGTCACCAATCTGAGTTGGCCAAATACCCAGCAGTACCCGAGCAAGTGTTGACTTGCCCGCAGCGCTAGGGCCAATGATACCGACGTGCTCGCCCTGGGCGACGCTGAAGTTGATTCCACGAATCGTTGCCATACGCGATCCAGGAGGCGCGGCGGCAACGTTTTCGAGATCGATAACGCCTTGTGGGGCAGGTAGCGGCATGTGCCGATCTTCGCTGGGGATTTGCTCGAGCAGGTCGTTCAAACGGCTATAAGCTCCCCGGGCTGCCACAAACCCTTTCCAGCCGCCGATCATCTGATCGATAGGCGCGAGCGCGCGCCCCATCAAAATCGAGCCGGCAATCATCATACCCGGACTCATATCGCCATTGAGGACCAGCAAAGCACCCAGACCAAGAATCAGCGACTGAAACATCAGACGCAATACCTTGGACGTATTGGTCAAAGCGCCAGCGCGGTCACTGGCTTGGGATTGTTTGGCTAGAAACTCGTGATGGCGTTTGGACCAGCGCCCCATAATGCCAGGCAGCATACCCATGGCGTGAAGCACTTCCGAATTTCGCAGATTGGAGTTCGCCAGATTCTGTGCCTGAATTTGTTCGCTATTAGCTTCAGCTAAAAGCTTTTTAGTCGATTTTTCGTTGACGACCGCCAAGACAAATAAAATGATACCTGCGCAGGTAGCGAAAATACCGAGCCAAGGGTGGAAAACAAACAAAATTCCCAGATAAATTGGCACCCAAGGCGCATCGAAGAATGCAAACAACCCGTTGCCTGTTAAAAACTGACGCAAACTGGTCAAGTCATTTAGCGGCTGAGCACTTTGAGCACCCGAAGCTACCAGGCTGCGCCGAAACATGGCGCTGTAAAGGCGCTGGTTGATCGTAGTATCCAAGCGGTTACCGATTCTCACCAGCATGCGGGATCTTACTAATTCCAGCCCACCCATGACCATAAAGAGAAAGACGACTACCAGCGTCAACATTAACAAGGTGTCAAAACTTCGGGTGGTTAAAACGCGATCATAGACTTGGAGCATGTACATCGGTGGGACAAGCATCAGTAGATTGACAAACATACTGAAAAAGCCCACCGACACGAACGAACCTTTACAGGCGCTCAGAGCACGCTGTAGATCCGTTGCTTCCTGTTGATTTGCCATGGAGGGGTCACCGTAAAATCAATAAAATCACGCGAGTTAGAATCGCGGAAGCATAACAGAAACGCCCCTGCCAGGGGTAGGGGCGTTGCGTTTGCGGGCTCGAGCCGAAGAGCGTAGCAAACTCTTGGGGAGAGGAACGTTTAGCTAAACGCTTTATCCAAACAGCATCATGCTCTCCTCGGACTCTATGAAGCCAACCATTACGTTGCCTTGATCGACTCCATTAGCCATCTCATCGAGCCAGTATTGCTTGCCGGCCGCATCCGATTCGCGTTGGAGTACGTTAGTGTACATCAGTTCAATGAACGCATCATTTTGAATGCCGGAGTTCTGAGCCGCAAACTCCCGGGAAGCTACGAAACTGTTGGCGATATCACCAAGCCCTGCGGTTTCGCTGACGTCAAGCCAGTAGCCCAAGCCGGTACCGTCCGCTTCGCGATCAAAAGCGGCATCGTACAGGCGTAGCAGCGGGTCGACCGTATCGCCGAGCACGGCATCGTCGCGGAAAGCCAGATTTTGAATGCGCGTATCTTCACCGACCGGTGTTTCGGCTTCATTAAAAGGCGTTTCGCTGTACATCGCCCCCATGTACTCGGCAAAGGCGTCCTGCTCGGTACCTTTGTCGGCGAAGTCGAACTTACCATCCAGGTCATAGGCTTCGACAAGATCGACGCGGTCGAGATAGTTGCCCTCGAGCGGGTAGTCATCGCCACCATCAGCCATAAAGCCAAGCGTGACCACCTTCACACTCTCTTCGGCGTTACCCACCAAACGGCCGTTGGCGACCAGAACATCGTGAATCTGACCATCATCGTTCAAGATAGCGGCGCTTTGAATGCGCTCTCCGGCGGGCTGCTCCCAGTCGAAGCTGTACTGGATACCGCCCACTTGGGCAAACTGACCGGCGGTGACATTCGGCGCAGAAGCTGCGACGGCATGCTCGAGCACATCCAGCAGCGTGCTACGCGTCAGCGTCAAAATGGCAAGGTCATTATTGAAGCGTAGCGCCGAGCCAGCATCGAGCTGGGATACGCCGCCTTCCGGCTTACCGATTGCCGGATTCGCACCCGGCGGCTGGTAACTGGGCTCGCTATCGCCCCCTTGCACCACGACGTCACCAATGGGCTCGCGGATGCCGCCACTATTTTTGAAAGAGACCATGACATCGCTGTCGACCTGTTTGGCATACCAGAGATTGGCGTCAGCCGTCAGGTTACCAAGGTTGGACTCTTCGGTTCTCACTGTACCTCGGTCACCGTTCAAGTAAACATCGGTGAGCCCCAGAATATTGCCATCCTGCACTTCGACGAAATCACCGACAGCACCGACCAAATCTTGTGCAACCTGCCCCTTGGTGCCTTCTGCAAACGCGGCCTCGAGGCTGCCCCATAGCGCTTCGACCTGCTCGTCGGTAGAGGCGTAAATACCAGAGGTCGCCGGGTCAATCGACTCAGGAATGATGTTGCCGTTTTCATCAAATTCGACCACGAGTTGCGCCACGTAGCGCCAGCCCGCATCAGTATTAATGACCACGACGTCATTACCGGAGGCATCCTGGGTCAGGATCGGGTAGGACTTGTAAGGCTCGCCGGCGCCGGGGAAAAGACCACGGTCGATATCCTGCTCATTGGCGAGCAGAGTATTAGACCCCCCCGCAATCACGACATCCACACCATCCAGCAGCGTGGCAAGCTCTTCTTCGAACTGAATCTGCTGCAGGTGCGAGCTTAAGATGATCTTGTTGACACCACGCGCCTCGAGCTCGTCGATCACCGGCTGAATCACACCCGCCAGCTCCTGCATGTCGTTGCGTCCACCGGTAATGACATCGACATCGCCCGTAGATGAGATGCTCTCGAGGATCTGCGTCGTGATACCAATAATACCAATTTGCTCACCACCGCTTTCAGCAATGACCGCCGGCGCAAGCTTGGGCTTATCGGCACCGGCTAACACTTCCTCCAGCGTGGACTGAAACGCTTCGCTGGAAAAAATTTCGTTGGTTGCCAGGCCGCTGAGCGCCACATCGTTGGAGAAGTCCAGGTTGGCGGAAAGATAGGGGAATTGAGCCCCCAGCCACTCGACATCCGCAGCGCTGTCGCCGTTAGTGACCGGCGCGATCATGTCGGCAATCAACCCCGTGCCCAGGTCGAATTCGTGGTTACCAAGAGCAACGGCTGCAGCGTCGATCAAGTCTATCAATAGCGTCTCGACACGGCCCGATGCGGCTGTTATACCGCCCATGGAGCCCGCTTCCAGCCCATACACATCTTCCACCGCCGTTTGAAAGGCCGACTGCAAGCTCTCTTCCGCCGCCGCGTTCAGGTAAGGCCCCGGCAAAACCAGATCGCCCGAGCTCACAAACAGGCTATTAGCGTACTGATCTTCCAGATGATCGACTATCGAGATGAAGTTCGGCGCATTTAGTAGATCGCCCCCACCCCCTTCCATATCCGAGGCGTGCAGAAGCTGTAGCTGAAAGTTGCTCATGTTCGATCCCTTCAATTTTTAGTAGCGGTTTTTAGCGGCGGTTGGCCAAGCGAACTTACAAAGCAAAGAGATATTAGCGAGCCAACAATGACGAAAAGATGACGCTTTCGATAAATCTCGTTCGATACACACCTAACCATACGGCGGAGAATGCTTTGATATTCATCCGCTTGAAATAAAACCCACACGATCGCGTCACGATATCGCCATATTAAAGCGATACGTTATTTCACTTACTGGTAACAACTAGAAACCTTAGAGCAATAAAAACGGAAATTATTTTTTTCGTTTTTCCAACTCCTGCGTAACTGCTGCAAGGGCTTTCTCGATGGAATATCAAACGATCGTTACGTCGCTTTATCAAACGCTTTTACTGCGTGAACCCGATGAAGCCGGGTTGAGCTATTGGGTCGAGCTGTTGGAAAACGGCACGCTCGATACCGGCGGCGTCGCGCAGAACCTGATGATGGGCAACGAGTTCGATAGCGCTATTCAGCCGATCGTCGACCTTTACAAAACGTACCTGCTACGCCCCGCCGACATCGACGGCCTCACTTACTGGGTCGACATGCACCGCCAAGGGTTAAGCATCGATGAGATCGCCGCCAGCCTGCGAAGCTCTGCGGAGTTTGAGTCGATCGCCAATCAGGATTCGACGATCTGGTTGAACCAGGCCTACTCGACCTTTTTGGGGCGCTCGCCGGATGCCGAAAGCACCGATTTTTGGCTTGCCCAGTTCGCCTCGGGCGTCTCCAGGGTGGACGTTGCGCAAACATTGGCTCAAAGCCATGAAAGCCAGCAGCTAAAGTCTGCTCAAACGCTTTCTGCCTTGAGTAACGTTGATGCCTCCGGTGCCGACTTCGAAACAGTGTTGGGCGATATCACACGCCGTATCGAAAATGAAGCCGAGACTCCCGAAGAGCCCAACGAGCCGGTCGAGGAACCCGAAGCTCCAATAGAAGAGCCTGGGGAACCGACTGAAGAACCCGATGCACCGGTCGAAGAGCCCGACGAGCCAACCGAGGAGCCCGAAGCGCCGATCGAGGAACCCGACGAACCGATCGAGGAGCCTGAAGCGCCGATCGAGGAGCCTGAGGAGCCAATCGAAGAACCAGAAGAACCGATCGAGGAGCCTGAGGAGCCGATCGAAGAACCCGAAGAGCCAGTTGAAGAGCCAGAGGAGCCAGTTGAGGAGCCCGAAGAGCCCGAACAGACGCCACAGCCCGGTTTTCAACTCGGCGAACGCTACTTCCAGGGCGCGTCCGACGCTTCCGCCGCCGTCGCTATTAGCGAAACGCTCATGCTGGTCGCCGACGATGAGGACCAGATCCTTCGTCTTTATGATCGCGACGCTGGGGGCGAGCCGGTCAAGTCGTTCAACCTCAATCAAGCACTTGGCCTAAGCGAGGGCCAGGAAGCGGACCTCGAAGCTGTGGCGACTCATCAAGGAGTTCAATACTGGCTGGGCTCGCACCAGAGCGGCCAGCGCTCGATGGTGTTCGCAACCGAGGTTACCGGCAGCGGCGACGATCTCGAGATCAACGTGGTCGGTCAGTTCACGGATCTCAGTGAGCAGCTTTTGAGCTGGGACAGAGGCAATGGCCACGGGCTTGGCGAAAGCGCGCTGAAGCTCGACCTGGGCATCAACGTCGAAGGCGCGGTGTTCATCGACGACGCGCTCTATCTTGGACTACGCGCTCCGCTGGATGACGGCTTTGCGCAGCTTATCCCGGTCGATAACGCCGTCGAACTCGTTAACGGCTCGGCGTCAGAGGCCGGCTTCGGCACCCCGCTTCGCCTGGATTTGGACGGCCGCGCGGTGCGTGCCATCGAGCCCGCCGGCGATCAGGGCTACCTGATTCTGGCCGGCCCGGAAGACGACAGTTTGGAAACCGGTTTTAGCCTGTATTTCTGGGACGGCGATCACGCGGTGCGTGAAATCGAAGGCGTCGATCTCAACACGATTCCCGGGGCTATTGGCGCCAAGCCCGAAGCGCTTTTCGATATCGCGGTCAGCGATGAAGGCGTCTCCGCGAGCGTGCTGTTCGATAGCGGCACTGTCGACTGGTTCGAAGATGGCCGCGAATCCAAGGATCTCCCGGACGCTCAGCAGCAATTCATCGGCCTCGATATCGCCTTTGATGCCCTGCCAGATACGACCCCTCGCCCCGGGGATATCGCTATCATCGCGGTCAGCGGCAGCGACAAAGAGTTCCAGTTCGTTGCGCTCAGGGGTATCGCTGAAGGCGCCGAGATTACCTTTACCGATTCCGGCTGGCAGGGGGATGGCTTTCGTGCCAATGAAGGCGCCGTCAAATGGACCGCCCCGGAAGGCGGCGTGGCCCCGGGTACGGTAATCTCTGCTCTCGAAAACGCCGATCAGTTCACCAACGCCAACAGCCCAGCCGTGGGTAACAACGGCTTCAATCTGTCGACCAGCGGTGACCAGGTCATCGCTTTCGTCGGCGAAGACATCGATCCCTCATTTATCTACGCGGTGCAAACCAATAGCGGCGAGTGGCAGGAAACAGCTTCAAGCTCCAACGACTCCGGCCTGCCCTCGGGTTTGGAAGAGGGTGTTACCGCGGTCGCGGTCGGCCAGGTACGTAACGCCGCCTTTAATAGCGACGGCTACGGCACCGCCGAGGAGCTTTTGACAGCCATCGGCAACCCCGATAACTGGGAATTCGCCAGTAATGCCATGCCGGAAGGGCTGACTCAGACCTTCCGCATCGGCACCATGGAAACGCCCTACGTACCGGGCGAGGCCGATATCGGACTTGCGATCACCGAAATCTGGCCCGGCCAATCCGGCTCGGACATCACCGAAGACTGGTTCGAAATCACCAACCGCTCCGATGAGACGCTGGATTTCACCAGCTCACCGCTTTACTACGACGATGACAGCGCCTCGCCTCAGGATGCCGTGCGCATCGAAGGGCTGACCACGCTGGCGCCGGGGGAATCCGCCATCGTTATCGTTGACGGCGGTGTTGAGGCGGTCGCCGAGTTCCGCACCGCCTGGAGCAATTTGGGCGGTATCGAGTCGCTCAAGATCGGTTTCGCCGATGACGCCGCGGGCCTTGGCAGCGGCGGCGATGCGGTCACGCTTTGGCAAGGCGACCCGCGTATCGATGGCAACCGCATTGGTTTCGAAGCCTACCCGGATACGTCTGACTACGATGCGGCGTCCTGGAACGTCGACCGCCAAGCCTTTACACAGTCGGATGAAGAAGGTGCGCTCCCCTCCAACGCATTGGGAGGTGACGCTAATGATGTGCCCGCCCTCGCCTCGCCGGGTGCGGCGGTCGAGCCCGAGGTCGCGCTTACTCTGATCTCGACGGTACAAGGTGAAAGCGGTACCAGCTCGCTGGACGGCGAAAGCGTCACGCTGGAAGCGATCGTCACCATGGTGACACCTGGTCTTGACGGCTTCTTCCTGCAGGAGGAGGACGCAGACAACGACGATAACCCGAACACATCGGAGGGAATCTTCGTCTACGCCGGTAGCGGCAGCGCTGAATGGCTGGCTACGCTTTCGGCCGGCGATCAAATTCGAATCGGCGGCACGGTGTCAGAGTATTACGACAAAACCCAGCTGACCGCCGACAGTTCGAGTCTGAAGATTCTTCAACACGATCAGCCCCTGCCGCAAAGCAAGGTCATCAAGCTTCCGTTCATCAATAAGCAGGGGTTGGAAGCGTTCGAGGGCATGCGCGTCGCCATCGAAGCGATGGACGGCCAGCCGCTGGTCGTCACCGAGCTTTATGAGCTAGGCCGTTACGGCACCGTCACGCTTTCCGCGGGCGGGCGTCTGGAGCAGTTCACCGAGGTCAACGCGCCGAGCGTCGAGGGCTATCAGGCGTGGCTTGACGACGCCGATGCACGCACCATCAAGCTTGATGACGCCAATTCGGCTCAAAATCCGGACCCGGTCATTTTCGGACGAAACGGCGAGGAGCTTTCGGCGGATAATCCGCTACGCGGCGGTGACACGCTGGACACGCTCGAAGGCGTGCTGGATTTCAGCTTCGACGACTGGAAAGTGCAAAACGTGGACGGCCTGGACTTTCAAGGCACGGAGCGCCCGGCAATGCCGGATGCGGATGCGCTGGGCGATGCAACGGTCAAGGTAGGCTCGTTCAACGTGCTCAACTACTTCAATACGCTGGGTGATAGCGGCCAATCCACGCGCACACTGGATGGCACCACGCATTCGCCGCGAGGTGCCGACAACGCCGAAGAATTCGCCCGTCAGGAAGCCAAGATCGTCGAAGCGATCAACACCAGCGGCGCTGATGTGCTTGGGCTGATGGAGATCGAAAACAACGGTTATGGCGACGATAGCGCGCTGGCAAGTTTGGTCAACGCGCTCAACGCCGACAACGCAAAAAAAGGCATCGAAGGGGTCACCTGGGCGTACAGTATTCCACGGGATGCCAATGGCGATATCGTCAGCGCCGGGGACGATGCCATCACCGTGGGCGTTATCTACAATAGCCAGGCGGTCACGCCCGAAGGCGCCGCCGCCACCAAAATCGATGGCGCGTTTGGTTATGGCAATCGCCCGCCGGTAATGCAGACGTTCAGCGATGAAAACGGTGAGCAGTTCTCGGTGGTCGTTAACCACTTCAAATCCAAGGGCAGCGTGATCAATAACGAGAACGCCATTGGAGATGGCCAAGGCAACAACAACCCGACCCGCGTCGAGGCAGCGAAAGAGCTAAAGGAGTGGCTGGCAAGCAATCCTACCGGCAGCAGCGATCAGGACGTGTTGATTCTGGGCGACTTGAACGCTTATGCCATGGAGGATCCCGTCACGACATTGGTCGATGGCGGCTTCGAGCTGCTCGACGAAGACTATAGTTACGTCTTTGACGGTTTCTGGGGCTCGCTTGACCACGCGCTGGCAAGCGAGTCGCTGGCTCCCCAAGTCACAGGCACCACGACCTGGCACATCAACGCGGACGAAGCGAGCGCACTGGATTACAACACCGATTTCACCAGCGACCGCCAGGATGCAAACCTGTACGCGCCGGATGCGTTTAGAAGCTCCGACCACGATCCCATTTTGGTCGGTCTGAATCTGGAAAGCGGTGAGTTCTAACCCCCTCTTTGGCTCCATCATTGGCCCCCGCACCCGCGGGGGCTTTTTTGTCTTTGGGGTTATAAGAGGCGCTTTGCTTCGATAGCAAAATGCTACCATTGCGCACTATTATTTGCCCTGTGTCATTTCTAAAAGGAGCGCACTCTTGAATTCCCCCCTTTTCACCTCATACGTTATCGAACAGAGCGGTATCGCCTTTGGTACCAGCGGCGCGCGCGGCCTGGTCGAACAATTTACCGATGAGGTTTGCGCCGCCTTTACCGCTGCTTTCATCAACGCTATGCAGGGCTCATTTCGCTTCGAGCGCATTGCTATTGGAATGGACCGCCGCCCCAGTAGCCCAGCCATGGCCGCTGCCTGCACTAGCGCCGCCAAAACACTCGGGCTTGCAGTCGACGATTATGGGGTATTGCCGACACCAGCACTAGCGCTTCAAGCGATGAAGGATGGAGTGCCTTGCATCATGATCACTGGTAGTCATATTCCGTTTGATCGTAACGGTATCAAGTTCTATCGCCCGGATGGCGAAATCACTAAGGCCGAGGAGTCCGCTATTTTATCGGCGAAGGTCGAATTGCCTTCTTTTTCGGCGCCTGCCCGTGAGGCGCTTTCTGACGCGGCGAACGAAGCCTACGCCGAGCGCTATACCCGCTGGTTCGTTGATCAGCCGCTCAAGGGGTGGCGTGTAGGACTTTACCAACACTCCGCAGCCGGACGAGACTTGAGCGCCTATATTCTAGATGCCTTGGGCGCCGATGTCGTCGTGCTAGGTCGTAGTGATGCGTTCGTACCGGTCGATACCGAAGCCGTCAGCGCTGACGACCAAGCCAAGGGGCGCGCCTGGACACAGCAGCACGGCCTGAACGCGCTGCTTTCAACCGACGGTGACGGTGATCGGCCGCTTTTGGGCGATGAAACCGGCAACTGGCTCAGAGGCGATATCGTGGGGCTTTTGTGCGCAAGAGCGCTGGGTATCGAGGCGCTGGCAGTACCGATCAGCTGCAACACAGTCATCGAAGCGTGTGGGGCGTTTAAAAAAGTGGTCCGCACGCGCATTGGCTCACCGTTCGTGCTCGAAGGCATGGCATCGTTGTCGGATACGTTCTCAAGCGTTGCCGGGTTCGAAGCCAACGGCGGCTTTTTGCTTCAAACCCCATTACAAAAAGAAGGCCGTACGCTGGCCGCCCTGCCCACTCGCGACGCGTTGCTACCGGCGCTTACACTGATGGTAGAATCCGCCCGAAAAGGCCAAACGCTTTCGGCGCTCAATAAAGCGCTACCCGAGCACTATACCGCCAGCGACCGGCTCAAGGCGTTTCCCGTGGACAAGAGCCGAACCTTACTGGAGCAGTGGTCTGAATCGCCGCAAAAACTGCAGCGCTCGCTCGGGCTTTTGGGGGACATCACCGCTATTGATACGACCGATGGCCTGAGGGTGACGTTTTCAAACGGTGAGATCGTTCATTTGCGCCCTTCCGGCAACGCGCCGGAGCTTCGCTGTTACGTTGAGGCAGGCTCTTTCGAACGCGCAGAAAAACTAGTAAAGCAAAGCCTCTATAAGCTTTCTACGCTTGGCGCATAATTAAAATGGGTGCCGACCAGCGGCACCCATCATATTTTTAGCACTGTCAACGCACGTTGCTAACAGCCTTTCAAAGCTTATTTATAAACCGGAAGCTTCGCACACACCTTGGCCACTTTGCCGGCGATTTCTTCCTCGACGGCGGTAGTATCGTCACCGGATGCGAGTACGTCGAGCAGATCGCAGATCCAACCAGCAAGCTCGGTGCACTCTTCTTCCCCGAAGCCGCGAGTGGTGACCGCCGGGGTGCCGATGCGCAGGCCCGATGTGACGAAGGGGCTTTGCGGGTCGTTGGGCACGGCGTTCTTGTTGACGGTGATGTGCGCACGGCCAAGCGCGGCGTCGGCATCCTTACCGGTCACGCCTTGCTTGACCAGCGAGAGCAAGAACAGGTGATCTTCGGTACCGCCGGAGACGATATCGAAACCGCGGTCGATGAACACCTTCGCCATGGCCTGGGCGTTTTTGACCACCTGCTGCTGGTAGGTCTTGAACTCCGGCGCCATCGCTTCCTTGAAGCAGATCGCCTTGGCGGCAATGACGTGCATGAGCGGGCCGCCCTGGCCGCCGGGGAACACTGCAGACTGCAGCTTCTTCTCGATCTCGGCGTCGTTTTCGGCGGAGAGAATCACGCCGCTACGCGGGCCGCGCAGGGTTTTGTGGGTGGTCGAGGTGACCACGTGGGCGTGGGGCAGCGGGCTTGGGTAGACGCCTGCAGCGACGAGCCCTGCCACGTGGGCCATGTCGACCAGCAGGTAGGCGCCCACTTCATCGGCAATTTCACGGAACTTGGCCCAGTCAATGATCTGCGAGTAGGCGGAGAAGCCGGCGATGATCATTTTCGGCTGGTGCTCGCGGGCAAGCTTGGCCACCTGGTCATAGTCGATCAAGCCCTGGTCGTTCAGGCCGTACTGAACGGCGTTGTAGTGCTTGCCGGAGAAGTTCGGTTTGGCGCCGTGAGTCAGGTGGCCACCAGCGTCCAGGCTCATACCCAGGATGGTGTCACCGGGGGTGACCAGCGCCTGGAATACGGCGCTGTTGGCCTGAGAGCCGGAATGCGGCTGGACGTTGACGTAGGTGGCGCCAAAAAGCTCCTTGGCGTAGTCGATCGCCATGTTTTCGGCGATATCCACGAACTCGCAGCCGCCGTAGTAGCGTTTACCCGGGTACCCTTCCGCGTACTTGTTGGTCAACTGGCTGCCCTGGGCCTCGAGCACGCGCGGGCTGGCGTAGTTTTCGGAGGCGATCAGTTCGATGTGATCTTCCTGACGCGCCACTTCCTTTTGCATGGCGTCAAAAAGCGCATCATCGAATCCGGCAATGGTCATATCGCGGCTGAACATGGGGCAAACCTCACAGGCTAGGGCATCGAAAAAAGCAAGGCGGCCATGATACCTCAGCCAGACACGACTTTCATCGCATCCGCCTCACGGCCATGATGAGCAAAGCTCATACAGACCCGGTAGCGCTTAGCTGGCTTTACTCGAGCTCGACGCTGATATCGTATCTTTCATTCCAATAGTGTGGGCCCATCAACCACTCGCTCACAAGGATACCCTTAGGAAAGATCATATCAATCGTCATACGCTCGGCGTCTTCTTGCATGAGAGTGAGCATCGCAAGCAAAATTTCATCAATCCCGGGAGCGGCTTCTTCAGCTATGAGCATGAAGTCTCGACGATGCAGACGCAGCGCTTCTTCGGTACTTATTCCCAGACTGTCTGATAGCAATTGAAGTATTCGAGGAAGCAGGCCTTCATCGTCATAGGTCAGTGAAGCGTTTCCACCATTGATCTGCGCCAAATCGAGGTACTGATTATCATCGAGCACAAAATTCGGTTCGATGCCGTCCGCCAATTGCAGCCGGGCACCCAAGTCGTACTCCACTCTGCCCGCGCCGGGTATGAGAATATTACCCGCGGTGTCCAGCACTCGCTTGTTGCCCTCGCCAAGACTTGAGTGATGCTCAATGGAAAAGTGCAGCTGGTCACGCTCGCCGACGAACGCGTTATAAACCATGCTCAACTGTTCGCCTTCCCTGGCAGGTAGCTGCTCGAGCCATGGCCTCAAGTCGGCAAAGCCTCCATACACCCCCATAGCACCATCGAACGGATCACCGTCCAGCCAGAGTCGATCAAAGCCAACGTGCCAAAGCTCACTGTCAAGCTGCATCTGACCAACCTCAAAGTTACCCATATGATCAACGTGCTGGCTTGGCCATTCGAAGTCCTGAAGGCCCAGCGTTTCGATACTCAGCTCGGTGGCGCTACCGCTTTGAGAGTCCAGTATGATATGAGACTCTATCCCATGCGCATTCAACTGCTCCACACCTTGCTGCGTGACGCCCGAGGCCCTTAGGGCATCGATGACGATGTTCTGTGCCGAGACATTAAAAGGTCCATCACCGAAAGATTGATTGGGCACGCTCATCCGAAACCCCGTTGCCTCGATGTCATCGAATCTGAAATCCGGCTCATCCAGTACGCTTAAAAAGCGCACGGCATGTTCCGGATGGACAATACGAAGCGTCTCGAGTGTCACCCCGTCTTCACCGATCGCCGGATCGTTCAAGACAACGTCCTGCAACGAGATCGCCGCCGGCGCGTCGTAATCGCCTTCAACGGTATAGCGGCCGATAGAGACTGAGGTTCCATCGGGCCGCTGTGCCGCAATATCCTCGGCGACATGAGTCCCCTGTTCGGCATCTTCGTAAACGCGCGAGAACGTGACTTCGCCCCCGTCACGGCTCAGCCGCTCGCGTAGATCGCCCTCGAATGCTTGAGACGATGCATTGGCCAAGGTCGAAACACCCAGCAGTGCAGCAGCGCTCCAGTACATCCACGCGCTGCGTTTCGAACTATTCCTTTGTACCTGCATGCCGTGTCCTCGTTTGATCCCGTGTCTCGAACGATCATCATCGTTATTAACCAAGCGCTTATATTGCCAAGCGCAGCGGCGTTGTCAAAGAGCACCACACAACCCCGGCTAGCCAACAGGCTGAAAGGAAAATTAATTCAACAAAAGAGTTTGGCCAAAGAGTCAGGCAAGCATTCAGGACTCCCCCATAAGCCCCAAACTCGCCGCTGGCGCCTGACGGCGAAGGCTGTGCGACAACGCGTGGCCGATCAGGCCGATCAGGGCGGCACCGCCCAGCGGCAGCAGGAGCCATAGCGTCAGGTGCAGCCGCGGGGTCAAATCGAGCCAGAAGAGATAAAGCGCGGCGCTGGCCACCTCGGCCAGAAACGCGCCCATGAGGCCGCTTGCAAGCCCCAGTAACGCATACTCGGCGCCCTGCACGCGGGAAATCATCTTATTGCCCGCGCCGAACACGCGTAAAAGCCCGCTTTCGTGGGCGCGCACCGGGCGGCTGGCGGTCAGCGCCGCGTACAGCACGCTGACGCCGGCCAGCAGTACCAGCATAAGAATCAGCTCGACGGCGCGAGTGACCTGCCCCAGCACCTCACGCACCTGCCCTAAAATTGCATCGACGTTCAAAAGCGATACCCCGGGAAAATCGCGCACCAGTTGCGTGATTAAATCCTGTTCGCGCTCCGGCAGATAAAACGCGGTGATGTAGCTGTGGCCAAAGGCTTCCAACACGCCGGGCGGGAAGATGACGAAGAAGTTGGGCTTGAAGCTGTCCCAGTTGAGGCTTCGAAGGCTTTCGATGCGGGTGTCGATCGTCTCGCCGCCAATGGAGAAGGCAAGCGTATCGCCCAGCGTCAGCCCTAGCCGGTCGGCCAAGCCCTGCTCGACGGAAATCGGTACGGTGGTGCCCTGCTCGGCGGTGCCCGGCATGGAAGCGCTCGCGGGCCTGGCGTCGACTTCGCTCAAAAACCCCTGAGGCTCGCTGCGCTGGGCGTCGAACCACTGGCCGGCGATTACCTCGTTGCCCTCGGGTAGCGTTGCCTGCCAGGTCAAATTTAGCTCACGACGCAGCGCGCCGTCTCCGCGGGCCTCGACGGGCACGGCCTCTCGCGGTGGCGCGCCGTTGATTGCCGTGATACGCCCGCGCACCATCGGATAAAGCGCGCTCTGGGTATCCACTCGGGGCGTGATGGCGGCATCAAAAGCGTCGCGCTCGCTGGGCTGAATGTTGATCGCAAAATAGTTGGGGGTTTCATCCGGCAGTTGATCCTGCCAGGTCGTGAGCAGATCGCCGCGCACCAGGGCGATCATCGCCATGGCAAAAAACGTGACGGAAAACGCCAACAGCTGGCCCATGCCCGCTTGTTTACGCCGAGCGAGCTGGCGACCGCCAAGGCGAAATGCCTGGCTCCAGGGCGTTGCGCCGGAGAGCCTGGCCACTGCTTTCAATACCAGGCTGAGCACCAAAGCGCTGGCCGCCCACAGCACGCCAAGCAGCGCCCCACCGCCGAGCAGCAACCCGGCCGCCAAGGGTAGGCTTCCGGAATACAGCCACAACAGCCCGCCAAACACCACGCCGGCGACACCCACAACGAGCCAGGCCGCCGGCGGCAGCGGGTCGAGCTCGCGACGCAGCACTTTTAGCGCGCTGACCTGCTTGATGCGCAAAAGCGCCGGCCCGGCAAACCCGACCAGCACGGCCAGCGCGGTCAGCACGCCAAGGCCCAGCGGCATCACTCCGGGTGGCGGCAGCGTTAGCGGCAAAAACTGCGCGAGTAGCCATAAAAGTACCGCTTGCCCCACTAGCCCGATCAGCGCGCCCAGCAGCGAGGCGATCAGCGCAAGGCCCAGTAGCTGAAGCGCGAAAATAGTGACGAGCTGCGCCTGGCTTGCGCCAAAGCAGCGCAGGAGTGCGGCGGTATCCAAGTGGCGCTCGACGTAGCGCCGGGTCGACATGGCCACCGCGACGCCGGCCAAAAGCACCGCCACCAGCCCCGCCAGCCCCAGATAGCTTTCTGCCCGGGCCAGCGCGTTGCCCAGCTGCGGCCGGTCGACCCGCACGTCGCGCACCTCGACCCCCGCTTCACGCAGCTCGTCCAGCAGCGGCTGAACGCGCTCGAGCGCGGCGGGCGGGCCGGCGGCCAGCAGCTCGAATTCGATACGCGAACCCGGCTGGAGCAGGTTGGTCGCCTCGAGATCCTGAGTGTTGAGCATCAGCCGCGGGTTGAAGCTGCTAAAACCGGCGGACTGGTCGGCCTCGCGCTCGACGATCCCGGTCACGGCAAGCGTTAGCTCGCCGACCTGAACACGCTCGCCCAACTCAAGCTCGAGCAGCTCGAACAGGCGCGGGTCGGCCCAGGCCTCGCCAGGGGCGGGGCCGGCGGGTATTTCCTCGGTGCCGTTGCCCCGGTCCACCAACGTGGCGCCATAATGCGGGTAGACCTCGTCGACCGCCTTGAGGCTCGCGGGTTGAAACCGCTCCCCCTGGCTGATCATCGACACCAGATCGACTTGGTCGCTGAGCGAAAAGCCCGCTTGCTCGAGGGTTTCGCGCAGCGCATCGTCGAAGGGTTCGCGCTGCTCGAGCACCAGATCGCCGCCCATCATCTGGCCCGCTTGGCGCTCCAGGCCGCGCTCCAGCCGATCCAGGAAAAACGCGATCATGGTGGACGCCGCCACGGCCAGGACCAGCGCGATAAAGAGCGCGCGTACGTCCGAGGCGCGTAGATCGCGTTTGAGACTACGCGCGGCCAGGCGCCAATTGACGTTACTCATCGCCACCGCCGGACAGGGCCTGTTCGGGCTCGAACGCCGTGAGCCGCCCGCCTTCCAGCCGCAGGCAGCGGTCGCAGCGCCGCGCCAAGGCGTAATCGTGGGTGACGAGAATCAGCGTGGTATGCGCCTGGCGGTTCAAGCTGAACAGCAGATCGATGACCTGAGCGCCGGTGTCCGGGTCCAGATTGCCGGTGGGCTCGTCAGCGAATACCAGCTCCGGATCGGTCACGAAGGCGCGGGCGATGGCCACGCGCTGCTGCTCACCGCCGGAGAGCTGTTTCGGCAGGTGCTCGACGCGCTCGGCAAGCCCTACTCGCTCAAGCCAAGCGTGCGCCGCTTGGGTTTCACCGGCGCGAATCGATAGCTCCAACGGCAACAGCACGTTTTCAAGCGCGCTAAGCGTGGGCAGAAGCTGAAAGTTTTGAAATACGAAGCCCACCCGCCCGGCGCGCAGCGCCGCGCGGCCATCCTCGTCCAAACGGCTCAAGGGGTGGCCGAACAGGCTCAGCTCGCCGTCGCTGGGCGTGTCGAGCCCGGCTAAAATGCCTAAAAGCGTCGATTTCCCGGCACCGCTTTTACCCAAAATCGCTACCGTTTCGCCGTGGGCCACGCAAAGCGAGAGATCCTTTAAAATGGTCAGCGCCCGTTCGCCGCTTTTGACCTGTTTGCAAAGGCGCTCGGCGAGCAGCACCGGCGGCCCCTGATGCGTATCGCGGGCGTGTGCCTTGGCCGTCTCATCGGTTAAGCTTGAGCGCTCGGCTTCCGGTTGAGAGGAAGTCGTCGAATCCTTGTCAGAGGAGTAGGACATGAAGCGTGGCATCCCTTTAATGTGGCATCGGCTTACCTGCATGGTAACCGCCGGGCTGGTCGCACTGATAGTGCTCTTTCACCCCGGTCTTGCCGGTGCCGAGTCGCGCCCGACGCTTCTGGTGATGGGTGATAGCCTGAGCGCGGCCTACGGGATCGAGCAGGACCAGGGTTGGGTACGACTACTTGAGCGCCGCCTTGAAGATGAGGCGCAGGTGGTGAACGCCAGTATTAGCGGTGAAACCACCGGCGGCGGCCTGGAGCGTTTCGAAAACGTGCTTGACCAGCACGCCCCGGACATCGTGCTGCTGGAACTGGGCGGCAACGACGGCCTGCGCGGGCTACCTCCGACGCAGATGCGCGAAAACCTGGCCGGAATGATCGAGCAAAGCCAGTCCGCCGACGCCCAGGTGCTGTTGCTGGGCATCGATATCCCACCCAATTACGGCCAGGCTTATCGCGACGCCTTCACCGGCGTGTATCGCACGCTTGCAGACGAGTACGACGTGACGCTACTCCCCTTTTTGTTGGAGGGCATCGCCCTGGATCGCGCGATGATGCAAAGCGACGGCATTCACCCGACCGCTGAGGCCCAGCCGCTCATTCTGGAGAACGTATGGCCGCTGCTCGAACCGCTGCTTGAGCAGGAGCATTAGCAAGTGCCTCGACGCCTTCCATGGCACTATCACTAAAATATTAATTTTTTCCGTCATTTTTATAATGAGTTATATAGCACTGATGCACGCCAGCTTGTAATCTTAAGCTTCATTCGACGATAGCTGGGCGTTTATGCCTCGATGCTCCTCCTCTACCCATGCGGGCCTGACCCGGCGGACGTTTCTGGCGTCCGCCGGGCTTTTGGCGCTGGGCGCGGGGCTAGGCCTGTACCCTTTTCAGGCATCGGCGTTCGACCCGACGCGGCTGCGTGAGCGTATGAGGTCGATGTACGGCCAAGCGGGGCTCAATGTCCTCGAGGGATGGTTTGCGCTTTTGCAGCGCGCTGCGGGCCAGGATATTCAAACGCAGCTTCGTGAGGTGAACGATTTCTTCAACCGTAACGTCCGCTGGGTTGACGATATCGTCGTTTGGGGGCAGGAAGATTACTGGGCCACGCCGCTCGAGGCTATGGGTAAGGGCCAAGGCGACTGCGAGGATTATGCGATCGCCAAATACATTACGCTCAAGCAGCTCGGGGTTCCCGGCGAGCGTCTTCGCATGATTTACGTACGCGCCCGTATTGGCCGAAGCAGTATTACCCAAGCGCACATGGTGCTGGGTTACTATGATACCCCAAGCGCTGTGCCGTTGGTTCTCGATAACATGGCGCCATCGATTTCGCCCGCGTCACAGCGTACCGATCTCGACCCGGTATTCAGCTTCAACAGCGAAGGCCTCTGGGCCGGCGGCTCGTCGCAATCGCGCGCGGATCCCTTGGCGCGCCTTTCGCGCTGGCGTAGCGTGTTGGAACGTATGCAATCTCAAGGCTTTCTCTAAAGACCGCGCAGGAAGGTTTTTCATAAGGGCTTTTAATAAAAGCTTTCAATAAAAGGACGTGCCGTTATGTCGCTTATCAAACAGCTTTGGCTGGCCATCACCGGGCTTTTGCTGCTCTCCTTTGTTGGAAGCCTTGCGATCAGCATCACCACTAGCCGCGCTTACATCGAGCAGGAAATCAGCATCAAGAACGAGGATAACGCCACCGCTCTGGCGCTCTCCATGACGCAGCTCGATAAGGACCTGGTGATTCTCGAGCTACTGATCTCGGCGCAGTTCGACACCGGCTATTACCAGCAGATCGTACTGCGCGACACCGACGGCAGCGTATTGGTCGAGCGTGTGGCAAGTGAGTACCAAGGCCACGTGCCCGGCTGGTTTCGCCACCTGATCGACTTTGACATTCCGCCGGGCACCGCCACCATTCAGGAAGGCTGGCAGCAGTACGGAACGCTAACGTTGCAAAGCCAGTACAGCTTTGCGTACCGGGCACTGTGGCGAAGCTTCATGGAGCTGGCGGCCTGGTTCATCGCGGCAGGGATAGCAAGCCTGGCCGTGGCGGCGGTGATCGTCAGTACCATCAAGCGCCCGCTCAGTCGTGTAGTTGAACAGGCGCGCAATATCAGCGCGCGACGCTTTACCACCATCAAGGAGCCGCGTACCCGCGAGCTACGCGAGGTAGCGCGTGCCATGAACGTGCTCTCTCACAACGTGCGCCAGATGTTGACCCACGAAAGCCAAAAGCTCGATGAGTTACGCCGCGACCTACAACACGACGCACTCACCGGCGCGCTCAACCGCGGGGTGTTCATGACCCGACTGGCGGCACTTTTGGATAGCGACGATGCGCGGGCGACAGGGCTTATGGCGATCGTTCGCGTGGAGGATCTGGTGGATCTGAACGACCGCCTCGGCCACGATGCCACGGACAACCTGTTGAAGGGGTTGGTGGGTCAGCTGGCTACACTCGATACTACTTCTGAAGAGACGTTGATCGGCCGGCTCAACGGCAGCGATTTCATACTGGCAGTACCGTTTCAAACCGACGCCGACGAGCTCAGCACTCGCTTAAAACATGCGCTTGCGACGCTAAGACCGGCGAGTGACACGATAGAACTTCGCCTGCCGGCGGCGATTACCAGTTACGCATCCAACGATGAACGCAGCGACCTGATGGCCACGCTCGACACGGCGCTGGCAGAGGCGGAAAGCGCTCAAGGGAGGTTGCCGGTCGTGGTGCGCGAACGCGAGCGTCAGCCGCTTTTTGCCACCCACGCGGCGTGGCGCACGGCGCTGGACGCGGCGCTGCTTCAAGGCCCCGAGCTTGGCCGCTTCCCGGTGTTGGACGCTCAGCAAAATGTCCTGCATTACGAAAGCCCGGCCCGGCTGCAATTGGCCGAGCAGTGGCAAAGCGCTGGGGTCTTCATTCCTTGGCTTGCGCGCTTTAATCTAGAGCCTGCGCTGGATATGGCGGTCATTAAGCAGGCGTTGGAGCAGCTTCGTCAGGACCCGGATCAGTGGCTGGGCATCAACCTTTCGATCGCCGCCATCACCGACGCTCGTTTCGTCAACGAACTACGTACCCTGCTGGAGAAAAACGCCACCCTCGCCCCCAGACTCTGCTTCGAAATCCCCGCGACCCTCGATTCGCGTGCGCTGGCGAGTATGCGCGGTTTCTGCGCCACGCTCAGACACCTTAACTGCCAGTTCGGTATCGAGCATGTGGGATCAGAGTTCACCAAGCTTGCCGAGCTTCACGATGTGGGGCTCTCCTACCTGAAGGTGGATTCGAGCCTGGTGCGCGACATTCACGCCTCCTCTGAGCAGCAGAGCATTCTGCGTGGCCTGACCACGCTTTGCCACTCATTGGGCATCGTGGTCATCGCCGAGGGCGTGAAATCCGAAGAGGAACTGGCCCAGCTTTTGCGCATGGGGATCGACGGCGTTACCGGACCGGCAATACGCGCGCCGGCCTGACCACGCCGCAGTTATGGCGGCGGTATCAGATGATCCCGCCGTCCTCGCCGATCAAATTGATGTTGTTCTTGGCCCGCAGCGATTTACGCTGCATCACCTTGTTCTGAGCCGCCTGGGGCAGGTCGGTGAATGAAATCACCCCCTTGTCCAGCAGTACCTCCATCAAGTCCTCAACCACACGCACGAAAGCCAAATCCGAGGCGAGAAAGTTCGCTTTTGCACCGGGCTCGTTGGCCAGAAACGCCAGCACCTGCGGGTCGTCCGCGCTCACCTGCTCAGAGGATTCGCTGGTCGCTTCCTTACTTAGTGTCACGATGTCGCCGTCGGCATTGCGTTTGATATAGAACATGGCAACCCCCTTCTTTCGTTAAACAGAATTCAAGGTTAAAAAAGGCCGCCCGGAGGCGGCCTTTGTTGTTACACAACCCGTGATGTGACGTCTTACTGGTCGATCTTAAGCTGGTGGTCCTGCAGCATGCTTTGCAGGAAGTCCGACGAGCTTTCGCCTTGAGGCATCGATACATCCTTGAGTACCACGCGCTGGTCGGCATTACTGTTATCTTCTGCCAAGCCGCCTTGCGACTTGATGTGCAGAATCGTATCGCTGCCGTCCTGCTCCGCGTGAATGAACTGATCGATGGTGTCGCTGCTTTCGCCCTGGAGCAGGTCAGCCAGGTCCAGACGATCGGCTTGATCCTCTTGACCAAACACACCTCGCGTGAAATCCATTACTTGATCTTCGGCCGGCTTATTCACCGTGCCTTGGTCAGCGAATTCCCACTTGAAGGTGTCGGCGCCTAAACCGCCTATCAGCATGTCGTTGCCCGGGCCGCCAATCAGAGTGTCATCGCCGCCCTTCTGTGGATCCGGATCGATCAAACTCTCGAAGTTCTTGGAAATGTAATCATAAAGCTCGGCATTGCCCGGGGCGCGGCCTAGCTCATGCTCAAGATAGGCTGTTAGGGCTTTATAACCAGAGCCTTCGGGCATGTCGCCATTCCAATCCCGGCCTTCCCAATCAAGATGATCAGTATAGATGGCATCGCCAAACAAGAGGTCGTCACCTTCACCACCATTTAGAATGTCGTCCCCCACTTCCGCTCTTTCCAGATCTTCCGAGCCCTGCTTCAGAGCCACGTCTAGTTCATCAGCGGTATTGACTATCTGAACCTGGCCAGCGGGTGCTTCCAATACATTTGGCTGTGACAGTTTTACATGATCGATCCAGAGGTTCGAAGTAGTGCTGCTGTATTGGTTATCCACAGCAAAAACCACCCTATAAGTACCCGCACCAAGCTCACCGCTCACGACCTCCTTGAAACTAGCCGTTCTATCAAGATAATCGTATTGAGAGGCATCGACCCAGCCCTCTTTACCCAATTGCTGTATTTTCCAAGCAAACGTGTCAGCGACATTGGAATTCGACGTTCTGTAACTCACTTCGATCGTGCTTCCGCTTTCAGATACCCTGAAACCGTCGCTAGCGATAAAGGTAGAAGCATTTCCGGCACCATCGAATATCTTCAACAGGCCGTCATTGACCTCATGCCTGCCCCACCGATCACTTCCACCCAGCTTGTTCCACTTGCTTGAGCTATCCAACGGGTCGCCATACCCTTGGAAATCGGCCAGTGTATAGCTTGAGGGCGCGATGACAGTTTCATTGCCTATAAAATCGGTATTATCAAAGAGCTGCAGATACTCTTTATTAATATCCTGACCAATGCCGATCGCATGAACCTTGTTGCTAATAGACGTCAGTTGGTTGAACGCGTCCAGTGAGGCGCGCAGTGTTGCCAAGTCAGTGCTGTTTGCCGGGCCTTCGTCGTGCTCTCCATAAAAAGTTGGATTGCCGTCAGTCAAGAAGAATGTCAAATTTTCGTAGTCACTATTGGCATCATCGCCGTTAAACCACTCAAGCGCTTTATTGAAACCAGCCGAGTAGTTTGTACCGCTTTCAGCGTAGAGGTCGTCAATCGCGTCCAATAGTTTACCCATAGCCGCATCGTTGCTTAGACCCTTTACCGATGCCTCGATACGCGTTGCTTGCCCACCCCACTGATTCGATGCCCTGGCAAACGGTATCAGACTGATATTGATTGCACCTGCGTGCTCTGACAGCTGATTGACCAGGTTTGTCAGGGCCAGCTTGGTCAGGTCAATGCGACTCAATCCGTCGGTGCCAGAAAGATTATTCATGCTCGCTGAAACATCCACGACCAGCGCGATATTGTAATTACCCCCGGGCTCGACGTTAAGCTTCGCCCCCCCCGTATCACCGATAAGAATATCGTCGCCCGATCCGCCTTGAATGTCACCGGCAGAAGTCGCATCGGGGTTAGGTGTATGATGCTGCGGCGGCGCTGTTTGACTGCTGTCATCATCAAGGTTGCTGCCTACCACCAACTTTGGCCCATCCACGCTGAAGTCGATAGCTAATGTTGCTGTAGCGATATCACCATCACCATCGGTTATCTGGTAAGTGAAGGTATCTTTCACGCCATCTACAGCTTTCCCGAACGTTTCATAGGTATAGGAACCGTCAGGACTAATCGTCAGCTTTCCATACTCACCGGTGATAGCAATCGTTTCTCCATTTAGCATGAGTGTCAGGCCGTTAAACTCCACGGAACTAACCGCCCCTTGTTCATGCGCCCCATCAGCGCCCAACGTATCGTGCTCCGTTACGTTGCCGGTAACGGTGGTGGCACTTGCGCCAATGATGGTTTGCTGTTCATCCACGGCCACAGGCACATCATCAATGACTGTCACGCCAATAGCCCCGCGGGAAGATTGCCCAAGCGCATCCTTGACGGATACCTCAATTGCTGGCTGGGTAAACTCATCCGGGCCTAGCTCTGTATGGCGAACCGTATTTTCCAACACAAACTCGTATGAGACAGTGCCGCCTTTCTGGTCTCCTTCATAACCAGTGATGACCAGCCTGTTGCCTTCAACAGTTACAATTTCCGTGCTTCCCGCCTTTCCGATAGCTTGCAAGGTGGCGATGGACACCGCTTTGCCTGCAATCGTTACTTCGGCAATACCTACCGCAGATGAAATGGTAAAGCTGCCTTGCGCTTTTGCCTCGCCGTCTCCCTCTTTTGTGCCGTCTTCAAGATAGCTTTCGCTAACTGCGAGCGAGTTATCAAGGCCAGTGACGGTGGGAGGCGCCACTGGTGCAATTACAACGGTGCCTTGATCATTGCCTGTGGCGGTGTCAATACCTTCCAAAGCGACAGCGTTACCATCGGAGTCCTGGTAAACCTCGGTAGACGTTGCTTCGGCCTTAATGTCAAAAGGCTTCGTACCAAAAGGTACGCTTAGTTTCAGTTGGATGTTCTCTACATCTGACTCACCTGGATTCGTGATCAGCCATTCACCGTCTTTGTCGATTAACTCGATACCTTCAGCGGCGTTTACAAGTTCGACAACCGAGCCCTGAGGGATAGCGCTTAGCGTGATACCCGATAGAATTTCGCTGCCATCGTCATCAGTTAAACTCGCCGACACCCACACATCAAACTGCTGTACAGCAGAAGAATTATTATCCGAATCAATATCAATTTTATTCGGAGTCAGAACGCTTCCATCACCTGTAATGGCACCCTCAAGGTGATTATTCCCCCCCGTCAGGAACTTGCCATTGTATGTGATACTCAGTGACTCAAGCGTGTTGTACTGAGTATCTGTATTATTTGGATCGGGGTGGCTAACTCTGTAGTGGTTCGCATCGCTACCCGCCAGAAAGATGACATCCTTGAGCCCTTCTCCATTTGCTTGGCTAACCCGATTACCATGCACTGCGTGGATGACATCTGAAAAATCATCAGCAGAACGAACGAATTTGCTTCCTTCATGAAGTACGAATACATCCGCGTACTCCGAAGAGCCATGGGCATCGGACTCGTAGTAATAAGTAACTTTACCGTTACCCATAACCTCAGGCTCGGGATCTCCTTTAGAGAGCCATATCTGCACGCCATCGCCGATCTTGACGATTTGCCCATCCTGAACATCGAATCCACCACGCTTACCACTGCCGCCATTGACCTGGATGACCTCACTACCGCCACTGCCGGCATTGATATCCCCCGCAATGACTTTCAAATCAACGTCCGGCTTATCAGCGACCGGGCGAATGTCGATGGTAAAGCTCGCTTCCTGGCCGTCGTTCAAAGCATCCGTGGGTTTGAAGCCGAATTTGGCGTAATGCGCCTGCTTATTACCGACGCCTTCGCCGCCATAGCCGCTGAAACCGGATTCGTTAGCGACGGGCATAAAACGAAGATCGCCTGCTTCGATCTGTGCCTGGCTGAACTGGTTTCCCACTTCAACATCAGTCCATTCATTACCATCGCGGAACTGCAGTTTCCCATCAGCGGGAAGGCCCGTGATTAATACGCCCAGTTCGGATTCAGGCGAATCCGTGTCCTTGATATCGAAGTCATTCCACTTCAAGACGCTGGAACTATCCTCCTTACCAATCGCGTAGCCACCTTCTGATTCAGGAGCAAAGTTTACCGTGTAATCCGCGGTGTCGGTGTCGCCGTAGGGGTTGCCCACGCCGTCGGTGCCGCTGACCGTGGCGCTGATCTCGCCGCCGGTCAGGTCGCCCACTGCGTTTGCCGGTACCTCCACGCTCCAGGTCTCGCCGTCGTCATTGACGGTGGTCTCGTACTCCACTCCACCGATGGTCACGGTGACGGGGTCATTGGCCTGCGCCGCGCCGTCCACGGTGCCGTGGACGCTCTGCGCCTGCTGGGACTCGGCGTTGTTGATCACGTTGTCGCCACCGAACAGGTCGTCGGCGATGGTGATCGTGGCCTTCGGCAGGTCGGTGCTGACGCCGTACTCCGCGGTGTCGGTGTCGCTGTAGGGGTTACCGGCGCTGTCGCTGCCGCTGACCGTGGCGCTGATCTCGCCGCCGGCCAGGTCACCTACCGCGTCCGCCGGTACCTCCACGCTCCAGGTCTCGCCGTCGTCGTTGACGGTGGTCGGATACTCCACGCCACCGATGGTCACGGTGACGGGGTCACCGGCCTGCGCCGCGCCGTCCACGGTGCCGTGGACGCTCTGCGCCTGCTGGGACTCGGCATTGTTGATCACGTTGTCGCCACCGAACAGGTCGTCGGCAATGGTGATCGTCGCCTGCGGCAGGTCGGTGCTGACGCCGTAATCCGCGGTGTCGATGTCGCTGTAGGGGTTACCGGCGCTGTCGCTGCCGGTGACCGTGGCGCTGATCTCGCCGCCGGTCAGGTCGCCCACTGCGTTTGCCGGTACCTCCACGCTCCAGGTCTCGCCGTCGTCATTGACGGTGGTCTCGTACTCCACTCCACCGATGGTCACGGTGACGGGGTCATTGGCCTGTGTCGCGCCGCCCACGGTGCCGTGAACGCTCTGCGCCTGCTGGGACTCGGCGTTGTTGATCACGTTGTCGCCACCGAACAGGTCGTCGGCGATGGTGATCGTGGCCTTTATTTCTTCTTCCTCTTCCTCCTCTTCTGGGCCATCAGGGTCGTTATCCGAGTCCGGATCGTGATCACCGTCCGAGTCGGAATCACTGTCAGAGTCCGAGTCGCTGTCCGAATCCGAATCACTGTCAGAGTCCGAGTCGCTGTCCGAATCGGAATCACTGTCGGAGTCCGAATCGCTGTCGGAGTCGGAGTCGCTATCTGAATCCGAGTCGCTGTCGGAATCCGAATCGGAGTCGCTGTCGGAGTCCGAATCGCTGTCAGAATCCGAGTCACTATCGGAGTCCGAATCGCTGTCGGAGTCGGAGTCGCTGTCAGAGTCACTGTCAGAATCAGAGTCACTGTCAGAGTCCGAGTCACTGTCGGAGTCCGAATCGCTATCAGAATCGGAGTCGCTATCAGAGTCCGAGTCACTGTCAGAGTCGGAGTCGCTATCGGAGTCCGAGTCACTGTCGGAATCCGAATCGCTGTCGGAGTCTGAATCGCTATCGGAGTCCGAGTCACTGTCAGAGTCGGAGTCGCTATCTGAATCCGAGTCGCTGTCGGAATCCGAATCGCTATCAGAGTCGGAGTCGCTATCGGAATCGGAGTCACTGTCAGAGTCCGAATCACTGTCGGAGTCGCTATCTGAATCAGAGTCACTGTCGGAGTCGGAGTCGGAGTCGCTGTCGGAATCCGAGTCACTGTCGGAGTCGGAGTCGCTGTCGGAATCCGAGTCGCTATCGGAGTCCGAATCGCTGTCGGAGTCCGAGTCGCTGTCCGAATCGGCATCACTGTCGGAGTCCGAATCGCTGTCGGAGTCCGAGTCGCTGTCCGAATCGGAATCACTGTCGGAGTCCGAATCGCTATCAGAATCGGAGTCGCTGTCAGAGTCCGAGTCACTGTCAGAGTCGGAGTCGCTATCTGAATCCGAGTCGCTGTCGGAATCGGAATCACTGTCGGAGTCCGAATCGCTATCCGAATCGGAGTCGCTATCAGAGTCCGAATCGCTGTCAGAGTCCGAGTCACTGTCAGAGTCGGAGTCGCTATCTGAATCCGAGTCGCTGTCCGAATCGGAATCACTGTCGGAGTCCGAGTCGCTATCGGAGTCGGAGTCACTGTCAGAGTCCGAATCACTGTCAGAGTCCGAATCACTGTCGGAGTCCGAGTCGCTGTCCGAATCGGAATCACTGTCGGAGTCCGAATCGCTATCAGAGTCCGAATCGCTATCAGAGTCGGAGTCGCTATCTGAATCCGAGTCGCTGTCCGAATCGGAATCACTGTCGGAGTCCGAATCGCTATCAGAATCGGAGTCGCTGTCAGAGTCCGAGTCACTGTCAGAGTCGCTATCTGAATCCGAGTCGCTGTCCGAATCGGAATCACTGTCGGAGTCCGAGTCGCTATCGGAGTCCGAATCGCTGTCGGAATCGGAATCGCTGTCGGAGTCGCTGTCCGAATCAGAGTCACTGTCAGAGTCGGAGTCGCTATCTGAATCCGAGTCGCTGTCCGAATCGGAATCACTGTCGGAGTCCGAGTCGCTATCGGAGTCGCTGTCGGAGTCCGAATCACTGTCGGAGTCGCTATCTGAATCCGAATCGCTGTCCGAATCTGAGTCACTGTCGGAGTCGGAGTCGCTATCCGAATCGGAGTCGCTATCAGAGTCCGAATCGCTGTCAGAATCCGAGTCAGAGTCGGCATCCGCGTCGGCGTCAGCGTCCGCATCAGCATCAGCATCCGCGTCTGTATCGGCATCAGCGTCGGCGTCTGCATCCGCATCGGCATCCGCGTCTGCGTCTGCATCGGCATCGGCATCGGCATCGGCGTCAGCGTCCGCATCAGCATCGGCATCCGCGTCTGTATCGGCATCAGCGTCTGTATCGGCATCAGCGTCTGCGTCTGCGTCGGCATCCGCATCCGCATCCGCATCCGCATCAGCGTCCGCATCGGCATCCGCGTCAGCGTCAGCGTCAGCGTCAGCGTCAGCGTCAGCGTCAGCATCCGCATCGGCGTCAGCGTCTGTATCGGCATCAGCGTCTGCGTCCGCATCAGCATCGGCATCGGCATCGGCATCCGCGTCTGCGTCTGCGTCGGCATCCGCATCAGCATCAGCATCAGCATCAGCATCCGCATCGGCATCCGCGTCTGTATCAGCATCAGCATCAGCGTCTGCGTCTGCGTCTGCGTCGGCATCCGCATCGGCATCCGCATCGGCATCCGCATCGGCGTCCGCATCAGCGTCCGCATCGGCATCCGCGTCAGCATCGGCATCGGCATCGGCATCGGCATCCGTATCGGCATCGGCATCGGCATCGGCATCAGCGTCTGCATCCGCATCAGCGTCTGCGTCGGCATCCGCGTCCGCATCGGCATCCGCATCCGCGTCAGCGTCAGCATCGGCATCGGCATCCGCGTCAGCATCGGCGTCAGCATCTGTATCGGCATCAGCGTCTGCGTCTGCGTCGGCATCGGCATCTGCGTCTGCGTCGGCATCCGCGTCCGCATCGGCATCCGCATCCGCGTCAGCATCGGCGTCAGCATCTGTATCGGCATCAGCGTCTGCGTCTGCGTCTGCATCGGCATCTGCGTCTGCATCACCGTCATCTTCACCGGGAATCAGGGGCTCATCCGGGCTTAACGGAATATCGGTATCGGGGGTAGCGTCGTCCGGGCCGGGGGGATTGAGCGTAAAGAGAACAGGGGGTGTCTCCGCCGTGGAGCCAGCGGTGGTGAAGCTCAGGGGGCTTACGTCTTCGGAGATACGCGCCACGCGGACGAAGCTATTGCCGCCGCCGCCGCCGCCACCTGCGCCACCGGCAGCGGTAGGATCGAGCAGATCCAGCAGGTCGATATCGTCGTCATCCAGGGCGGCCAGCAACGCCTCTATATCGTCATCCAGCACGCTGGCTTCATCGGAAGATACAACGGTTTCCCGGTCGAGGTCCGGCGTCAGCTCCATGGCCTGGCCGCCTTCGACCACGTCTGTCCCTGCGCCATCGCCAAAATCGAGTTCGACTCGTCCACCGTCCGAGGTAATCAGCGTTTCGCCTTCGATAAGCGTATCGCCGATTTTGACCTCGTGCCGGTTGCCCTTGCCATCCGTGACCCAAGCGTCCCCGGTGATAGCGATGACCGTTGCTGTTGCCATTTAGGTAAATCCCCGATGAATATTAGTGGCCGCCCGCTCACTCGTCGTGCGAATGGAAACTGCGGCTTATAGCGCAATAGTAAGGGATTTAGCGACCCCTCCCTATTGTACTGAAGGACAGTAAAGGAATGTAACTTGCCACCCGCAGTGCGGTGCTCATGCACTGCGGGTAACGCCTGAGCGTTTGCTCAGGAAAGGCGTTTTTCGGCGTCCGAAGAGAGCTTCAAAATGAGCTGCAGGCGATCGCGCACGGCCAGCTTTTTGAAGATGGCGCTCAGGTGCGCTTTTACCGTGCGCTCGGTGATCGTAAGCTCTCGAGCGACTTCCTTGTTAGCGGCTCCCCGGGCAACAGCCAGCGCTACCGCTCGTTCACGCTCAGTCAGCGTGGCAAGAGTCTGCAGGCCCTGGCGGGTGATTTCGTCACTGGTTCGCTGTTGAAGTGCCTGCACAGAGCCCGTGAGAACACGCGATAAAAGCGACTGGCCTACCCAAACCCCTTGATGGGTAACGACCAGCGCGATCTGTTTGAGCACTTCCGGCGCAGAAAACGTATGGGTATAGCCACGGGCTCCCAGCTCGAGCGCCAGCAGCGCCTCGCGGTCATTGGGGGCATAGCTCATGACCACTACGCTCACGCCCTGACGGCTGATCGCCGTGGTCTGTTCGCGCCAATCATCGACGGTCGTGGTGATCCACACCACATCCTCAGGCTCTGAACGTGTGATAGCCTGGCCAGAGGTAACGCCTATCGCGTCGGGTAGAGCGTCTTGCCAACGCGCCTTGAGGCTCCCATCACGTGTGATAAAAACATGTTTCATTAGCGCTCTCCCATTGAGTCACGCCACGCTCTTAAAACGGGCTTCAGCAAAAACTGCATCACCGTTCGCTTACCTGTCACGATATCGACCTGTGCTGTCATGCCCGGAATGACCTGAAGCCCTTCGGTGGCGTTTTCGTCCTGCAGGCTGCGTACGCGTACCAGATAAAAGGTGTTGCCATCGTCATCGGTGATCGTATCGGCGCTGATATGCTCGAGCTCCGCCTGCAAGCCGCCGTAAATGGCGTAATCGTAAGCGGTGAGCTTGATGGTAGAAGCCTGCCCCGGATGCAGAAAGGCGATGTCCTGGGGCGCAATACGGGCCTCGACTAACAGCTGGTCGTCGCTTGGGATGATCTCGATGACTTCCTGGCCGGGCTGCGCTACCCCGCCGATGGTATTGATATGGATGCGCTGAATGACGCCATCGACCGGCGAGCGGATCTCGGTCAAGCGTACCCGATCCTGTAGCCCGGTGCCGGACTGCTGCAGCGCGTTCAAATCACCGACGGCCTGGGCGAGGTCACTGCGCCACTGGCTACGCCGCTCGGCGCTTTGCTCGCGAAGCTGGGTCTGCGACTCTTCAACGGCGGCTTGCAGACGGGATACCGAGGCATCGGCCTGGTTGCGCTCGCCGGTCGCCCGGGACACTTCGCGTTGAAGGCGCAGCACCTCGACCTCGGACACCGCGCCGGACGCCAGCAGTGGCCGAGTCAGGTTCAACTCCTGGCTGGCCATACTGGCTTCACGCGCCGCCGTATCGCGCCGCGCTTGAGCCTCCCTGAGTTCCTCCTGGCGCTGGCGAACGCGATCCTCGAGCACGTTCTCCTGCTCGCGAAGCTCCTCCAAACTGCTCTCGTAGGCCTCGCGCTCCTGCATCACGATATGCGGCACTTCCTGGCGAAGCTCTTCCGAGGGCTCGAACTCGGTGCCGGTCGCCAGCGCCCGCAGACGCTCGGCGCGTGCTTCCAAGGCGTAGCGCTGAGCACGGTTCTCGCGAAAATCGGAGACGAAGCGCGTGGGGTCGATCTGCATCAGCACTTCTCCCTGGCTTACGACCTGACCCTCGCGCACGTTGATCTCTTCGATCACACCGCCATCGAAAGACTGAATGCGCTGAAGGTGGCTTGCCGGAATCACGCGCCCGCTACCGCGCGTTACCTCGTCGATGGGTGCGAAATAGGCCCAGACGAGGACGGTAATGAAGGCCAGCAAGGTCACGTACAAAAACAGCCGTGCGCGGATGGGCTCCTGCTGCATGCGCGCCCAGTCGGTGTCGCTGGCCCAATCGCGGTTGAGATGAGCCGAACTCACCCGGCGCGCAAACAGGCGGTCCATAAACGGTCGAAACGGCTTTTGCCCCTTTTCGGAAAACCGGCCGATCGCCTCGAACCCTTTTTGTTCGCTGGTGGAGGATTTCTTCGCCATTACGATGCCCTCCCGATCTGGCCGTTACGCAGCGCCTCAACCACGCTATCGCGCGGCCCATCGGCGACCACCTTGCCCGCATCCATGACGATGATGCGATCGACGAGGGATAGAAGAGACGTGCGGTGAGTAACGATCAGCATGGTTTTACCTTCACCGATACGGGTCAGATTCGCCTTGAAAGCCTCTTCGCTGGCGTTATCCATCGCACTGGTCGGCTCATCGAGCAACAGTACCGGCGGATCCTGTACCACCGCCCTGGCAATCGCGACCGCCTGCTTCTGGCCACCGGATAGCGCCTGCCCGCGCTCACCTACCTGCAGATCGACTCCCTTGGGGTGACTATTCACCAGCGTTTCCAGCCCGGCGATCTTGATCGCTCGCAGCAGCGCGTGGTCATCCACATGATCGCTTCCACCGCCGGCTACGATATTGTCACGGAGCGAGCCGGAAAACAGGCTGACCTCCTGAGGCACGTAGCCCAAATGGCGCCGCAGTTGAAGCGGATCCAACTGACGAATATCCACGCCGTCGAGCATCACAGCGCCGGCGCTGGGCTGATAGAAGCCCAGCAGCAGCTTGTTGAGTGAGGATTTGCCGCAGCCAACGCGCCCCAAAAGCGCGACCTTCTCGCCTTCCTTGATGGTAATGGAGACGTCGCGCAGCGCATCGCGCTCCTCGTTTGGGTAGCGAAGCGTGACTTTGTCGAGCTCCAAATGGCCGGTCACACTGGGCTTTTCCACGTAGGCCTTGCCTTCGTGGCGCTCCTCTTTTTTCTCCATGACGCGGTTGAGCCCTTCAAGCGCCGTAGAAGATTGGTGATACTGGGCCAACAGGGCAGCAGCCTGGCTGACCGGCGCCATCGCGCGTGACGAAAGCATATAGCAAGCGATCAGTCCGCCCTGAGTCAGATTGCCCTGAACGATTTGATAAACCCCAACGATGATGACACAGACCGCCACGCTGTTTTGCGCCCAGAGAGCAACGCTCGACACCGAGGAGCTCACCAGTTTGAGCTGTGCGCTGGTACGCGAAAGAAACGCCGTGGCTTTTTCCCAATGGCGCTGGATGCGGCTCTCCGCACGCAGCGCCTTGACGTTTTCGAGCTGCGAAACCGACTCGACCAGCAGCGCATTACGCTGAGCACCAACCTCCCACGTGGTTTCGGAAAGCTCGTGCAGCTTGCCTTGGGCGGCGAGCGCGTAGAGCAGCACGAAAAGAATCCCCACGATGACCGGCAGTACCAGCCACGGGTTGATCAGCGCGATGATCCCCGCGAACAGCAGCACGAATGGCAGATCGACGATCCCGACGATAGTGGCCGATCCAATGAAAGCGCGTACCGATTCGAACGATTGAAGCGTCGAGGTGAACGACCCGGTGGAGGCCGGACGCTCTTCCATGCGCATGCCCAGCACCTTGCTCATGATCGAGGACGACAGCTTGACGTCCGCACGGCTGGCGGCAAGGTCTACGAAACCGCTGCGCATCAAACGAAGAACCAGATCGAAACAAAGTACGATGAAAACACCGGCCGCCATGACCCAAAGGGTTTCGGTCGCCTGGTTGGGCACAACGCGGTCATAAACATTGAGTACGAACAGCGGCATGGCCAGCGCGAAAATATTAATCGCAATCGATCCGCTGATGATATCGCGGTAAAGCCGGCGATTTTCCTTGATGACGCCCCAGAACCAGTGCTGGCCGCGCTTTTTCGCGACGCCGGGTTCGGAGGCGTTGTCAGCCTGAAACCGGGGGCGAACGTAGATCGCTTCACCGCTATAGCCACCGTTGAGCTCATCGAGCGCAACGTCGACGGCAGACTCGGAAAGCTCGGGAAAAATGACGCGCGCTTTTTGCTGCTTTGTATCCAGCCCCAGCAGCACGCAGGCTCGTCCCGGCTCCAATAACAGTAGCGCTGGAAAGAGCGACGGATTGAGGCCCAACAGCGGGCTTTTGACGATACGCGCAGTGAGTCCGGCACGGTGAGCCGCCCGGCCAAACACCGACGGGGTCAAATTGCCTTTTTCAAGCGGTAGTCCCGCCTTTAGCGCCTCTGGGGATACCTCGTGCTGGTGGTAAGAAGCAATCGCTTTTAGACATTCGAGAAGCTCGTCGTCCGAGCGTTCGCGGGTAGGGGTAGAGACGACCTGTTTATCCTGAGCCACTAAAACCTGATCTCCTGTCCGTCGGCTGCCGCAAGCATCGAATCGTTCGGTGCCGATGGACCCAACCGACCGTTGCAAAACCTTCGCCGCAACGTATTCAAGCCGAAAATTTCGGTATATTTAATACCATCGGCCGCCGGGCAATAAGCTTAATACAGCGGTATAAAATACGTATTTGACTAAACGAAAGGCTGATCCTCGTGAGCATTACGCGTCTGTAAGCGCCGGACCTTCTCCCCACGCCCCGCCACCCAAACGGCAGGCGAGGCGAAAGGTACGCACAGGCACGAGAAAAGAGCGCCTGACCCGAGTCCGAGCTCAATATGCGGGAGTCGCCATCGGGTCGTCAGAGATCGCCGGCTCGGAGTAGGCCGCCGCGCCAGGAGAAGCCTGAGGCGCCGGAGGTACCGAGATACCACGGGTAAAGTCCTCCAGCGTAAACCCACGTGGGCCGTCGAGGGCGCAGGTTTCGGCGGAACTCAAGGTAGCACCGTCATAACCAAGCTCATCAAGGCTTGGGATATCTTCGCGCGTCACGTTGAGCGCTGGCATCAGTTGGCCCATGGACGCCAGGGTACGCGCTTGGGCGAGCGTCAGGTCGAATTCGGCATTGGCGTAGGCGCGGCTAGCTTCGAAATACTCGTTTTCACTGTCGAGCACGTCCAGCAGGGTGCGCTGGCCAATATCGAACTGCTGCTGATAGGCGCCGCGTACGCGGTCGATGGACTGACGGTGCTCGTTGAGGTAGTTGAGCTGCTCGCGGATACGCTGGGTATCGTTGTAGGCAATTTGCGTGGTCTGACGCACGTTGGTACAGGCCAGCTCGCGCTGGCTCTGCGCCTGCTCGATACGTGAAGCGGCCGCGTTAAAGCTTGCCAGATCAGAGCCGCCGCGATACAGGTTCATGCTCGCTACAAGCTGAATACTGTGCTGGTCGGTACGCCCAACGATCGTACTGTCTTCATTGTTGGTGCCCGTACGGCCCTGGATATCCAAACGCGGCATGAAACCGGCGCGAGCGCTCTCCTGCTCGGCGCGGGCCACAGCGATGTTTTCGATTGCGGCCTGGAAATCCGGATTGCCTTCGAACGCCATTCTCACGGCCTGGGCCACATCAGCGGGTACGTTGGCCTCGAGTGACGGCGCCGGCGCCATGTTTTGCGCGGGCAGTTGGCCCACGATGCGCTGATAGCGCGCCGTCACATCGTGAAGATTCGACGCCTCGGTCATCAGGTTCGACTCAGCCAGCGCCAGGCGACCGCTAATTTGTTCGAGATCGACTCCGCGGCCGGCGCCGGAAAGCGTGCGCTCTTCGATTTGACCGAACACGCGCTGATGCTGGGCATAGTTGTCCTGGGCCAAACGCACCATTTCGCGGTAACGAAGTACGTCGAGGTAGGTACGAAACGCTTCCAGCGCGACTTCTTCACTCGCCCCCAAGAGCTGGAAATAGGCCACCAGACGAGCGCGATCCAAACGCTCGACGTCGCTGCGCGTTGCGAAACCGTCGAACACCATTTGATTCAGCGTTAGTTCGGCAAAGTCGGAATTATAGCTTCCCCGACCGTCGTTGCTTTGATCCTGAATTCCTACTCCAGCGCGCACATCGATGGTGGGCAGATAACCGCCCTGCGCGGCACGAATGTCGCTGCCCGAGGCGTCGAAATTTGCCCAAGCAGCATTGACCTCAGGGTTGGTGATGATGGTTTGCTGAATGGCGCTTGTCAGGTCGGTCGAGCCTGGCGAGTAGAGAGTAGCTGGCAGAGACTGAGCCAATGCGGAGAGCGGTAGGCAAGCCATGGTCGTTATGGTCAAGGGACGAATCGCCCGCGCAGAGAAGAAATGCTTAAGTTTGTTTGTAACGTTGTCTTTCATATCCATGAATCCCCAATGAGCGTTCCACTCGAACGTTGAAACCACGACAGCCCTTGCCGCTTGCTTTCTACACCGACCCAAATGCTGAGCTCGCTTTTAAAGCCAAGTGTCAAGAATTACTTCCCAACTTTGCTGAATTTAAGTAAATAAGCGTTAGACACAAGCCATCAAAACAAAAGTCACAAATATTTACAATTAAGAACTACAAAACCTCTACGGCTTTTTTCATGCTTTTTTGTGGCTCGGTAGTTGCTGCAGCGCTAGCCCGATCAAAATTAAGGCAAGTCCCGTAAAGGTAGAAACCAAAAGCGGCTCGCCCACCACAAAATGCAGTAGGAAAAGCGAGACCGGCGGCGATAGAAAAATCAGGTTAGTGACACGCGATGCGCGCGATACGCGATGGATCGCCAACTGCCACAAAATGAACGCGATACCCATCTCGAACAGCCCAACGTAAACGCCAGCGCTTAGTGCAGCAAGGCCGTGCCATGTGATCCCCGGGCCTAAAAGTAGTAGGAATGTCAGTATTGGCAAGCCTACGGAGAAATTTTGCCACTGCCCTACCAGCGGCTCGCGCGCATCGCGCGTGTTGAGCAGCCAGTAGAGAGCCCAGATAAGCGTCGACCCCAGTGCCAGCGCCACACCCAATGGATCCTCGAAGGCGACATCGAACACCTGCCCTCGTGTGGCGATCACCCAGACCCCAGCGTAGGCCACGCACCCGGCGGCAAAATCAGTCACGGACAATCGCTGACCCAAAAGAGGAACGGCGAGCAGCGCCATGGTCAGCCCCCAGGTATAGTTGAGCGCCATGGCTTCCTGGCCCGGCAGGCGATCATAAGCGGCGAACAGCACGAGATAATACGCCACCGGGTTCATCAATCCCGCCCAAACTGCCGTTCTCCACCCGTTTGCCGCCTGCCGAAAAAGCCCGCGCTTGATGACCAGCGCCCCCATCAATAGCCAGGAGACCAGCGTAGCGATCCACATCAGCTCCAGCGGGCTCATGAATCCGAGTGCCACCTTGAACGCCGTGGCCACGGTGGACCAGAGCGCTACGGCGCCTACCCCACAAGCAATGGCGTTTCGGTCCTGACTCATCGGTCGATATGCCCAAGATTCTGGTCGGGGCTTACGATGTCGCGCACGCGCTTTTTGAGCTCCTTGCTGTCCGGGAAGCCGCCGTCGCGCTTTCGCTCCCATAAAAGCGTATCGTTACACCAGATTTCAAACGTGCCGCCGTGCGAAGGCGAAAGCGCAACCTCGTCCAGCTGCTCGCCGAAGGTCGACAGCAGCTCCTGGGCATACCAAGCGCTGCGTAAAAGCCAATGGCACTGGGTGCAGTAACGAATGTTGATGCGAGACATGAAGTAACCCTTTGAGCTTTGACAAACTGCAATTAACCGCCATTCTGTCACCCTGATTCAACAACTTCCAAGGAATCGAGATGGTCGAGTCGCCCATTTCCCAGACCCGCCTGTTCGAACGGCTGACCGGTGATGACGATAGCCGGATGTGCGACGACATTCCGGAGCAGGCGTGCAAGGAGCAACCGCGTAACTTCTTCTTGCATCTATTTGCCGCGCTGGGTAACAAGCTCGCCGACGAGCTCTCCAGCGCTCGACTGGTGCTGCCCTGGCTGATGGGACTGATCGGCGCGCCGGTTTGGATGGTGGGATTGCTGGTACCGATTCGCGAAGCTGGCGCCCTGCTGCCCCAGATTTTCGTGGCCGGTTTCATTCGCCCGAAACCCCAGCGCAAATGGGTCTGGGTCGCCGGCGCCCTGCTACAAGCGATCTGCGCCGGCTGTTTAGCCTTACTGGCACTGTGGGGTGAAAGCACGTTTGGCGGTGCGCTGGTGCTGGCGGCACTGGCGCTGCTTTCGCTTTCGCGGGGCGTCTCCTCCATCGCCACCAAGGACGTGATGGGTAAGACGATCGCCAAGCGCCGCCGCGGAACGCTAATGGGCTATAGCGGCAGCATCGCCGGCGCGGCCACGCTGGCGGCGGGCGGCGTACTGGTATTGATGGGAGACCGCCCGGGCGAATGGGTGCTGGCGGCGCTTTTGGGCGTGGCCGCGCTCGGCTGGTTGCTCAACGCGTTTTGCGTGGCGCGCATCAAGGAGGAGCCCGGCGCGGTCGAAGGCGGGGAAAACGCCTGGAGCAGCATCAAGACGGGGGTATCGCTGCTCAAAAGCGATCGCGCCTTTTTACACTTCAACGTATCGCGGGCGCTGTTACTCTCGAGCGCTCTAGCGCTTCCTTACCTTGCGCTGCTTGGCCAGCAGCAAAGCGGCGATGATCTGGGCAACCTTGGGCTACTGGTGGTGGTGTCGGGGCTTGCGGCCATGGTCGCAAGCCCGATATGGGGTAAACTGGCCGACCAGTCCAGCCGCCGTGTCATGTGCTACGCCGCGCTGGGTACGACGGCTTGCTGCGCAGTAGGCGCAAGCCTGGTCGGGCTACCCGGTGAATGGGCGCAAAGCGTGGTGCCTTACGCACTGGTGTACGCGCTTTTGACGATTGTCCACCACGGCGTGCGGCTGGGTCGCAAGACGTATCTGGTCGACATAGCGACTCAGGATAACCGGGCGCTTTATGTGGCGCTTTCCAACACGCTGACGGGTATCCTGATGCTGGCCGTGGGCGGGCTGGTGGGAGCACTATCGCAGTGGCTGGGCAGCGCCTGGCTTTTGCTGATACTGGCGATGACGGCCTTCTTTGCGCTACTCAGCGCTTATCAATTGCCTGAAGTGGAGTAACCACGCGTGCAAGTGCGTGGAACGAACGAGATAATTTGCCAGCGTGTACGTTGCTGCCTATGTTAATGCTGGTTGAAGTGTTTATACACCGTTGTTGTCCGTGCTGATGCACAGCGCCTGGCAACGGATGAGCGACAAGCAACAGGAACCCTTTTATGAAACGATCTCCTCTCATCAACCCCGAACTCCTCGAACGGATCGTAGACGCCTCTGACGACGGTATCGTCGTATCCGAACAGGAAGGCGATGAAAACATTCTCATCTACGTCAATAAAGGGTTTGAACGCTTGACCGGCTATACCGCCGACGAAATTCTTTATCGCGACTGCCGTTTCCTCCAAAACGATGATCGTGACCAGGACGCCCTCGATAATATTCGCGAAGCGATCAGTAGCGGCCGCCCTTCCCGCGAAGTGCTCCGAAACTATCGCAAGGATGGCACCATGTTCTGGAACGAGCTCTCCATCACGCCGGTATACGATGAAAGCGATAACCTGATGTACTGCGTTGGCGTACAAAAGGACGTGACCGAGCGCGTCGAGGCACAGATCGCCCTTAGCGAGCTTCAGAAAAAGCACGAAAGCGCCTGATCGCACCCACCGACATTTAAAAAGCTTGAACTTCGACCCAAGCGGCGCTATATAGCGCCTAAGCGCAAACGTCGCGCTTGGGCGCTTAGCCAAATGACAACGCTAAGCCGTTACAATGCCGGTGCGCCGGCTTGGGTTGGAGGGCCTCTCATGAGCCGTGACCCCCTGAATCGCGATTCCTTCGCCGCCTCGACACTCGACGCCGATGAATTCGAAAACCTCGACGCGGTCAACGACGACTCCTATAGCAAGCAAAAAGCCAGCAAGTCCGATACCCTGCGTGCCCGCCGCCAGGTGGAAGCGTGGCTCGAGGAGCGAAGCCTCAAACGCGCCATTGAGGACGATTGGGACGAAGAAGAGTAGCGGTTAACGACGCCTCTTTTAATGCGCTTTGTTTAACGCGCTTTGCCGTAAGTTTCGGGCTTGCCGGTTCCGCCGCCTTTACTGATGACTCGCAACGGCGGCTCGCTTTCTGGCCTTTGCGCGTTCTGGGCACTATCATCTAGTCCCACGTCGCTTCTGACACCACTCTCAACAACCTAACGGATTTCCATGGCGCAATACGTATTCACCATGAACCGGGTTGGCAAGGTCGTGCCGCCCAAAAAGCAAATTCTCAAGGACATCTCCCTGTCGTTCTTCCCCGGCGCCAAAATCGGCGTACTGGGTCTCAACGGCGCGGGTAAGTCCACACTGCTGCGCATCATGGCCGGTGTCGATACGGAGTTTGAAGGTGAAGCTCGCCCGATGCCCGGCATCAACGTGGGCTACTTGCCCCAGGAACCGCAGCTGGACGATGAGAAAAACGTTCGCGAGACCGTCGAAGAGGCGCTGGGCGAACTAAAGGCCGCTCAGGAGAAGCTCGACGCGGTCTACGCCGCCTATGCCGAACCGGATGCGGACTTCGACGCGCTGGCAAGCGAACAGGCGCGCCTTGAAAATATCATCGAAGCCGCCGACGCCCACAACATCGAGCGCAAGCTCGAGGTCGCCGCCGACGCGCTGCGCTTGCCGCCCTGGGATGCTCAGGTCGGAAATCTTTCCGGGGGCGAGCGCCGCCGCGTTGCGCTTTGCCGGCTGCTGCTGTCGAACCCGGACATGCTGCTGCTCGACGAGCCGACCAACCACCTGGACGCCGAGTCCGTGGCGTGGCTCGAGCGCTTTTTGCATGACTATAGCGGCACCGTGGTCGCGATCACACACGACCGCTACTTCCTCGACAACGTCGCCGGCTGGATTCTCGAGCTCGACCGCGGCCAGGGGATTCCCTTCGAGGGCAACTACTCGCAGTGGCTGGAGCAAAAAGAGCAGCGCCTGACCCAGGAAGCCAAGCAGGAAGCCTCGCGTCAAAAGGCGATCAAGCAGGAGCTCGAGTGGGTGCGCAGCAACACTAAGGGCCGCCAAGCGAAAAGCAAGGCGCGCCTTAATCGCTTCGAGGAGATGCAGTCCGGCGATTTCCAAAAGCGCAACGAGACCAACGAGATCTACATTCCGCCGGGGCCGCGCCTGGGCGACAAGGTCATCGAATTCCATAACGTGACCAAGCGCTTTGACGACAAGCTGCTTTATCAGGATCTCTCCTTTAGCGTACCGCCCGGCGCCATCATCGGTATCGTGGGCGGCAACGGCGCGGGTAAGTCGACGCTGTTCAAGCTGGTCACCGGCAAGGAGCAGCCCGACGAAGGTGAAGTAGTCATCGGCGACACCGTCGATATCGCCTATGTCGAGCAGCTGCGCGACGCCCTGGATGACAAGCAGACCGTCTGGGAAGCGGTGTCCGGCGGTCAGGACATTCTCAATATCAACGGCTACGAAGTATCGTCGCGCGCCTACGTTGGCCGCTTCAACTTCAAGGGCAACGACCAACAAAAACGCCTCGATGAGCTCTCCGGCGGCGAGCGCGGTCGCCTGCAGTTGGCGCAAACGCTCAAACAGGGTGCGAACGTGCTGCTGCTCGATGAGCCGTCGAACGACCTGGATATCGAGACCCTGCGCGCGCTGGAAGAGGCGCTGCTCGCCTTCCCGGGCTGCGCGATGGTGATCTCACACGACCGCTGGTTTTTGGACCGGATCGCCACCCACATCCTCGCATTTGAAGGCGAGTCGGAAGTGGTCTTCTTCGACGGTAACTACACCGATTACGAAGAGGATCATAAAAAACGGGTGGGCAACGATACCCCCAAACGCATGAAGTACAAGCGCATCGACGCCTAAGGCCGACCATGCAAAAAGCCCCTCGCGAGGGGCTTTTTTATGCGCGGTCGAGCAACGGCTGAACACGAACGTTCAAAGTTCGAGCGCAGGCCTGGGTCTGGATACGCAGGCCTGAGTATACAGGCTCAGGTATAGCGCGCCTTTTTTAACGACGCCCCACCCAGCAGCCCCATCCCCCACTTGATCGGCGCGGGAAAGCGCATGCCGCCGGCTTCCAGTGCCAGCTGCGCGTGGTGAGTATTATCCGAGACGACCTGGCGCAGCAGCGTGCGTGAACGCTGGTCATCCGTGGGTAGATAGTTCATCTGCTCGTTGGCCTGGCGCCCGATGAGCTCCTTGGTCGCCGCGACCACGCCCAACCCGAAGCGGTCGTTGATCAGCCCGGTCACGATGCCAAGCCCTACCCCGGCACCGTAGTAGACCGGCGTAAAGTAGCTGGTGCGGCTTTCGAGCTGCTCCAGGCGCTGTTGACACCAGGCCAGATGGTCGGTGGCTTCGCGCTGGGAGTGATCAATCTGCTGACGCGCGCGGGGCAGCATGACCAACCCCACCTGCCCTTGGCAAAGCCCCTGCACGCCGGCGGTGGCCACGTGCAGCACGCGCAGCGTGCTCGCCGCGTGACGGCGCTCGAGCTCGCCAAGCTCGGATTCCGCCATACTGGCCGACGGATTGACCCGCTGCGCTCCACGGGTATTGGGGATCAGCGTGCGCAGGGCGCTATCGATGTGCGAAATAAAGCGATCTGAGCGGCTAAAGTGGCGTTCGCGCATCACGGTAACCTCGATTGTCCGATAGTCAGACTTAGCCGGCCGGCCAGGTAAACTGGCGACCGCCCATCAAATGCATGTGAATATGATAGACCGTTTGGCCGCCCATGCCGTTACAGTTCATCACCACGCGATAACCGTCCTCGGCAAAGCCCTGCTCTTTTGCCAGACGCGCCGCGGTGTACTGCAGCCGGCCGACCACGGCCAAGTGCTCGGGGTCGATATCGTTGAGCGTGGCGATGTGCTGCTTGGGAATGATGAGCTGGTGGGTTGGCGCCTTGGGGTCGATATCGTTGAACGCCAGGACATGCTCGTCCTCATAAACGATATCAGCGGGGATTTCGCGGTTGATGATCTTACAGAAAAGACATTCCATGGCGGGCTCCTGTTGAGTGAGACGACGACACTAAACGATCAATGAAAGGCCAGAAGGGATGGCGCTTAACACCTGAGACCTCCAGCCCTAACGAAAGCGGCGCTGAGCGAGCAAATGGCGCACCAGCGGCGCCAGAATCAACTCCATGGCCAGCGACAGCCTGGCGCCAGGGACGACCAGCGTGTGCGGTCGCGTCATGAAGGCATCCTTAATCATGGCCAGAAGCCAGGGAAAATCCACCGTGGAAGGGTCGCGAAAGCGAATCACCACGAAGGACTCCGCGTCCGTGGGAATGTCCTGCACCTCGAAGGGGTTAGAGGTATCCACGGTGGGCACACGCTGAAAGTTGATGTGCGTACGCGAAAACTGCGGCTGGATATAGCGCACGTAGTCGTCCATGCGCCCAAGAATCGTATCGATCACCGCTTCCTGAGAATAGCCTCGAAGCTTGGTATCGCGGTCGATCTTTTGAATCCACTCGAGGTTCATGGTGGGGGCCACGCCGATCAAAAGATCCGCGTGGCGAGCGATGTCGTACTCTGGCGTTACGAGCCCGCCGTGCAAGCCTTCATAAAAGAGCAGATCGGTGCCGCAGGGCAGCGGCTGCCACTCGGTGAAGGTACCCACGCGGTAGCCGGCTTCGATCTTCTGCTTGTCCTCGGCGTGGATGTAGTGACGAAACGTGCCCGAGCCGTGCTCGCCGTACTCGGCAAAAAGCCCTTCGAGCCGGTCGAGCAGGTTGGCCTCGACGGCGAAGTGGGAAAGCTCGTCCTTGCGCTCCGGCTCTTCGCGAAAAATGCGCTGCAAATCCTCGCGGGTATAGCGGTGAAAGGCATCGCCGTCCACGACCGCGGCGTGCACGTCCTCACGCAAAAACATACGCTCGAAGCTTCGTCGCACCGTAGTGGTGCCCGCCCCGGACGAGCCGGTCACGGCGATAATTGGATATTCACGTGACATCAGTCACCTCGAGCGGCGTCTAGCGCGCGGGTAAGCTCGGCGGGGATCGCCACGGGCTTGCGCGCCGTCGTATCGATCAATAAAAGCGTAACACGCGCCGTTGCCACCGGTTCTTGGCGATGATTCAATATTCGATGATACACCACCAGCGCTTTACCCTCGGGGTCGGGCACCGCGGTTTCGATGACGAGCTCGTCGGGAAAGCGCGCTTCGCGCTGAAACATTACGCTCAAATCCGCGACCACGCTTGGGTAGCCACCCATATCCCACTCCGGCCACGATAGCGAGGCAAACGCCTGCGCCCGCGCTTCCGCCAGCAGCGTCACTACGGCGTCATGGGCCAAGTGGCGCCCATAGTTCATGTCCGTGATGCGCACCGACAGGGCGTGGCGATGAACGATCATCGCCTCAGGGAATTCCAGCGTTACGCGCTCCATACCCGCCTCCCGGCCAAGTCATTAATGAATGAGACCTGGGTTAACAAGTCCCAGGTTAAAGTGACTGCTCGCGAGCAATAGCCCGGTGCGCGATGTCGCGCCGGTACTCCGCGCCCGCCCAGCGTATTTTTTCTACGCCCAGATACGCTTGGGCCTGGGCCTCCAGCACGCTGTTGCCAAGCGCGGTCACACACAGCACGCGCCCGCCAGCGGTCACGGTGTGTCCGTCGTCATCTTGCGCGGTACCGGCGTGAAACACTTTGCAGCGCTGCGCTTCGGCCGCCGCCAGCCCTTCGATAGTGTCGCCCTTTGAGTAGCTACCGGGATAGCCGCCGGCGGCCATGACCACCCCGACCGCGGCGCGGGAATCCCACTCGCAGGTAAGGCCGGCAAGCTCGCCCTGGGCGCCGGCCAGGCAGAGCGCGGCGAAATCGGAGGTAAGGCGCATCATGATCGGCTGAGTTTCCGGGTCGCCAAAACGGCAGTTGTACTCGATCACTTTAGGGTTGCCCGCCTCGTCGATCATTAGCCCCGCGTACAAAAAGCCGGTGTAGGCGTTACCTTCGTCACGCATGCCGCGCACCGTGGGCAGTATCACCTGCTCCATAATGCGGGCATCGACCGCTGGGGTGACCACTGGCGCCGGCGAGTAGGCGCCCATACCGCCGGTGTTGGGGCCGGTATCGCCATCGAAGGCGCGCTTGTGATCTTGGCTGGTCGCCATGGGAACGACGTTGTCGCCATCGACCATGACGATGAAGCTCGCCTCCTCGCCTTCGAGAAACTCCTCGATAACCACGCGGGCGCCAGCATCGCCAAAGGCGTTGGCTTCGAGCATATCGCGAATGGCGGCCTCGGCCTCGGTCTCACTCATGGCAACGATCACGCCCTTGCCCGCGGCCAGGCCATCGGCCTTGATCACGATCGGCGCGCCGACTTCCGTCAGATACTCAAGCGCCGCGTCCACCCGGGTAAAGGTCTGATAGGCCGCTGTGGGAATCTGATGGCGGGCGAGAAAATCCTTGGTGAAGGATTTGGAGCCTTCGAGCTGAGCCGCCGCTTGGGTGGGCCCAAAGATGGCAAGCCCCGCTGCCTGAAAGCGGTCGACCACGCCCAGCACCAGCGGCGCCTCGGGGCCCACGACGGTCAGTTTGATGTTCTCGCGCTGGGCAAAGGCCAACAGCGCGTCGATATCGGTGGCGTCGATGGCCACGTTTTCAAGCGAAGGTTCAGTGGCGGTGCCTGCGTTGCCCGGCGCGACGAACACCTTCTCGACCAGGCTCGACTGCGCCAGTTTCCACGCCAGGGCGTGCTCGCGCCCGCCGCCACCTATCATCAAAACGTTCATGTATTTCCTTCTCAAACGGGTGCGTTACCTGGACGCATTATGCCACACCTGTTCACCCGGTGGGCGGACCCGGCAGTGCCTTTACTCATACTCACGAGCGCTTGCTATCGTCGTCTTCTTTTGGGGGCTCGGTCGGGTTGGGCTTGTTGAGTGCGCTTTGCCAAAAACGCATGTTCTCTTCGGCCAGCTCGCGCATCAGCTCCATGGGCGAGTTCTTGAGCGCCTGCTGCCACTGGTTCTGCATGCGCTTTTGCTGTTGCAGCATCAGCTGCGTGCCCTGCTCCAGGTAGCGCGCCAGCGGCAGTGGAGACGACATATCGTAGACGCGAATCAGCTGGGCCAACAGGTCGTTGGAGAACACTTCGGCATCACTGTCGGCCTGTTCCTGCTCGATGATGATCGACAGCAGGATCGTGCGCGTTAAGTCCTCACCGCTTTTGGCATCCTCGACGCGAAAAGGCTCTTCGTCGATAATCAACCGCCGCAGGTCTTCAAGCGTTACATAGCGGCTTTGCTGAGTGTCGTACAGCCGCCGGTTGGCATATTTGCGAATCACGCGCACAGCGCATCTCCTTAAACGCGGTAAAGGCCTTGTAGCCGTTGCCCGTATTGTGCCTGCAACGCGCACGCATGCAAGCCGAGTCGGCCAACTCCGCCTTAGGCCCTTTCATTGACGAGTATTTAACGAACCTCATGAACCTGATACTACTGGCCCCCGACGAGCTCGACTCTGACCGCCGCGCCACCCTGACCGACACCCGACGTCTTGAGCACCTGATCCGCGTTCACCGGGCGAAGGTCGATGACATCTTCACCGTGGGCGTACTGGGTGAAGGCGTGGGCAGGGCGCGCCTGGTCGCACTAGATCATCAGCGCGCGGTCTTCGAGGTCCCCGTATTGACCCAGCCACCTCCCCCTGCACTTCCCGTGCATCTGGTGCTGGCGCTACCGCGTCCGCGCATGCTCGCACGCACGCTCGAGCACGTGACCGCGCTGGGGGTAAAAGCGCTGACGCTGCTGCATACCAATCGCGTCGAGAAAAGCTACTGGCAGTCGCCGGAGCTTCACCCGGATAAAATACGCCAGCATTTCATTTTGGGGCTGGAGCAAACCCAGGACACGATCCTGCCCGAGATCACTCTCTCCAAGGGGTTCAGGCCCTTTCTGGAAGATCAGCTTCCTGCACTGCTCAACGGCCGGCGCGGGCTATTGGCCCACCCGGGCATGCCTAACGCCTGCCCGCGCGAGGTCGACGAGCCAACGCTTTTACTGGTTGGGCCCGAAGGCGGATTCATCCCCTGGGAAGTGGAAAAGCTGCGGGAGGCTGGCTGCGAGGGCATCCATCTGGGCCCTCGCATTTTGCGGGTCGAAACCGCGGTGACGGCGCTACTATCGAAGCTATTTTGATTCACTCAAACTTTCTTGATTCGCTCAAAGCGCTTTGATTCGCCGCCGCGCTCGGGGTTAGTCCTGATCGTCTTCGGGATCAAAGGCGACGTACTCGGCGTCCTCAGAGCACTCGGGGTCTTGCAGGAAAGTGTTTTCCACGTCGAGCAGGCCCAGATGGCTGATGGTGCGCCGACCCAACAGCATCGGGTAGATCATCTCTTCACGGTCGCGAAGGCTAAACTGCTCTTCATAGACCGTGTTGCCCATGCAAATATCCAGCAGCACGACCGGGCGCTCGTCGCTGCCACCCGCGCCGCGAACGGTCTGCTCACGGTGAAGCGGGCGCTCAATTTCATCGCTAAAGGTTTCGCCGCTGCCCTGGTCCTCTAGCTGGAGACGAAAGCGTACCCACTCCTCGCCCTCTTTTTCGAAGGTTTCGATATCGCGAGCGTCCAGCGACGAGGTGAGCGCGCCGCTATCGAGCTTCGCCTTCACCGTGATGTCCCAGTGATCGATCACGGCGTTCTCGACCCAGCCGTAGACGTCGCGCTCGTCGGCCAATGTGGCGCTGCTCGCTACCAATGCGCCGGAAAGTGCGCATAGTCCCAGTACGTGTGAAAAAGCCTTGCTCATTGACAGTCATCCTTGATGAAAAAACAGTGGCGTTCGTTGATGGATCGAGCGCTAACGAAGGCGCTCGAGCAGCGACTGCGTGGCGAAGCCATCCGGCGTCAACCCCTGGTCGCGCTGGAAGGCGCGCAGCCCGCTTTGCGTGTTGGGCCCCATGATGCCATCCGGCGTGCCCACGGAATATCCGGCAGCATTGAGCCGCTGCTGAAGGCTTCTGACATCGTCGCGCGTCAATGGTGCCTCGTCGCGCGGCCAGGCCTGGGAAATGCCCGGCCGCCCGGCGATGGCGTCACCCAGCGTTCCCACGGCGAGCGCGTAGCTAGTGGCGTTGTTGTAACGCAAAATGGAGCGAAAGTTGGGGCCGACCAAAAAGGCGGGCCCCTGAGCGCCGGCGGGCACGATGATCGCGGCGCTGTCAAAGTCGGGAAGCTCCCCGCTGACTGCGCGTACGCCCTGGCTGGCCCACTCGCGGGTCGAACGGCGCTCGGTCTGGGCGTAGTCAAAGTTTTCGGGCAGTACGACTTCACGCCCCCAGGGCTCGCCCGGCTGCCAGTTGGCCTTCGCAAGATAGTTGGCAGTCGAGGCCATGACGTCGGGAATACTGCCCCAGATATCGCGATGACCGTCGTTGTCGCCATCGACGGCGTAGGCTTCGAAACTCGAGGGGATAAACTGGGTGTGGCCCATGGCTCCGGCCCAGGAGCCCTTCATGCGCTCGGCGGTGATGTCGCCTTCATCGATGATACGAAGCGCGGCCAGAAGCTCGCCTCGGGCGAAATCGCGGCGCCGGCCGTCGAAGGCGAGCGTAGCGAGCGACTCGAGCGTCGAAAAGTCGCCAAAGTTGCTGCCGTAGTTACTCTCGATTCCCCAGATCGCCACGATGACTTCGGCCGGTACGCCGAAGCGGCTCTGCATCTCGGCGGCGGTTTGACGGTGTGATTCGAGCTTTTCACGACCGTTACTGACGCGCGTATCGGATACGGCGGAGTCGAGATATTGCCAGATCGGGCGCACGAACTCGGGCTGGTAGCGGTCGAGCTCGATGACGCGCTCGCGATAGCGAATATTGTCGAAAGACGAGGCTAGGGTCGCTTCGCTAACGCCTTGGCTTTTCGCGTAGCTTCGAAATTCGTCGCGCCACTGCTCGAAACTGGCAAAGCGAAGCTCTTCGGCACCGCGGGCGTCGACTTCGCTCATTAGCTCAAGGTTGGCGTAGGCGGGAGTGGCGAGCATCAGGCCCGCCGCGAGACTAATGGTACCGAGCTGAACGCCTCGATAGCCTGCAAACATACTGGTTTTCAACGACATGGTTTCAATCTCTTGGCTATCCTTGGCAGAGACTGATAATGGCCTGGAATCGCGTGGCTTGCCAGCGTGACCGCTTGAATCCATCAACGCGAATCAATCGCTACTCTTCGGCCTCTTCAATCTCCTCGATCGAGAGTCTGGACGCCTGAAGCGCGCTCTCAGAAGCGGACACCTTCGAGTCGTTACGCGCAATCTGGCGCTCCAGCGGGCTCTTGATCCGAATGGCGTCATCGCCCTTATCTGCGCTATTGGAGGCAGGCTTATCCATCAGCCAGCGCTCCCACTCCTGGGGCTCGACACAGGGTGGGTCAAAGCTTTCCGGCGCGCTGCGCCAAGGCTGATGACGGTCGACTCCAAAATCGAGCTTGTCGAGCTCAGGAAGCCAGTGAGCTACATAAAGCCCTTTTGGATCGTACTGTTTGGCCTGCTTTAAAACGTTGAAATAGCGATCCTTTCGTCCATCGCGGCCGGTACCGGCGATATGGCTCCAGTTGCCCCAGTTGTTGGCCGCATCGTAATCGATCAGGCAGTGCTCGAACCACTGCGCTCCAAGGCGCCAATCGACTCCCAAATCCCTGACCAAAAAGCTTGCCACGTTCTGTCGCGAGCGGCTCGAAATCCAGCCGGTATGGCTAAGCTCGTGCATGGCAGCATCGACGAACGGCACGCCAGTTCTAGCTTCGCGCCAGCGGTCAAAATTTTCACACGGTTTCGATAGCGTTTGCTCCCCAAACAGTTTGGGGCCTTCCACTTGTGCATTTCGGTGAAAATAATCGCGCCACATCAGTTCGAACACGATCCACTGGCTCGACTCGCAGGTTCCGTTGACCGCCTCCCAGGCCTTGACCTCTTCGTACACCTGCCGCGCGGAAAGGCAACCACAGGCAAGCCAGGGTGAAAATCGTGTTGAAAAGGTGTCACCCAGAAGACCATTGCGGGTCTTTTTGTAGGACCAGGCGCCGTTGAGCTGCCAAAAATAGTCGTGAAGTCGGTCGCGCGCGGCGTCCTCACCGCCGATGAAATTGAATCCCTGGCGGTCGTCGGGCTGCCAGAAAGCGCTCTCTTCACTCACTTTTTTAAGCGGTGGAAAGCCACGCGAGGCATTTTCAGGCCAGCAAGGCAAGGTATAGGGCGCTGCGAGCGCTTCGCCAAACGACCACTGTTTTTCGATCCGCTGGCGAAACGCCGAGAAGCTACCGGGCATGTCATCGAGCTCGAAAGGAAGCTCTTCACGATCGAAAAGATAACCGCTTTCGATACGCTCGAGCGTCGTTTCATCAGGCAGCGCACCGTCGATTTGATCGATCAATCGCGCCTCTTCGACGCCCGAATGCTCCATCGCTCGCACGCTACGCGCGCAGTATTGATTAGCAAGCTGTACAACTATTTCTGCCGGTTCACCGATACGCACAAGTAGATCGCTGCCGCGGTGTAGAAGCTCACCGCGAAGCGCCATTAGGCTTTGCCATAAGAACCGCAGCCGCGCAGGCCCCAATCGCGGCGTCGCTTCTCCGGGCAAGGCCGGCTCAAGCAGTCGCTGGTCGAGCACGAAAAGACAGATAAGCTGATCGGGACGGGAGTCGAATCTCAATAACGGATTGTCTGATACCCTTAAGCTATTGTTTATCAAGACAATATCGGTAGTCGCTTGCATCAAGAGTCTCCTGGCGTACCTTGCTGGCTGGGTGTGCATGGGCGGAGTAACCGCTTTAGCGCTCCACATCAGCTGTGCGTCCATCCTCGATACGACATGAACGCGGGTATAGAACGCGGTCTTCGTAGGCTTTTAACCAACTCCAGGGCGCAGCAGTAACGGGTTTAAAAACGTTTACAGCGTAATAACTGAACACATTATCTTATACAATACAATTATTGTACATTAAATAACCATCCTTTTTGCAAGCCGTATCAGCCAAAAACAAAAAAGCCGCCCTCAAAAAGGCGGCTTTTTTGATAACACAGGTTATTAAAATACTGTTTTAAAACCGTTAATAAACGAGTGGTACAATTTTTGACGATTGATTTTGACTACTCTGAACTCTCACCTTTTACCGGTCGCTTGGCGTTCTCTTCGGTTTCAAGGCCGCTTTTGAGCTCATGAGTCAATGGATCGTAGTTGGGCTTTAATTCGTCCTTCACCGTACCGCTCCAGAGTTTTGAGCCCACGAAGTACCCTGCCCGCCCAATGACGTGAGCCGCGACCGGCGCGGTCATGAGAATGAACAGGATGATGGCGAAAGAGCGGGCCACTACGCCAACTTCAGCAAAATGCATGGCCGAGGCCAGCATGATCAGTATGACGCCAAGCGCGGCGGCCTTGGTGGTGGCGTGCATGCGCGTTAGTAAATCCGGCAGACGCAACAGGCCAATGGCGGCCAGCAAAATGAATAGTGAGCCGCTGAGCAGTAGCGCCCCCTTGACGAACTCAATCATCCCTTGGCCCTCCTCGCTCCAAAAACCGGGCAAAGCCGATCGCGGCCAGAAATCCCATTAGCGCGATGACGATGGCCGCATCCAGAAAGCTTGCGACACCGGACTGCACGGCGTACACCCCAACTAGCCCGACGACGGTGGTCGAGAAAAGCTCCAGCGCCACCACTCGGTCGGGAAGGCTTGGCCCTCTTACCACCCGCACGAACGTCAGCACCAGCGCCAGGCCCATGATGATCTGACAAAGTAAAATGACGGTATCCATTAGCGAAACAGCTCCAGTGCGCGATGCTCCATTTCCTTGAGGTTGCGCCGCAGCTCGTCCTCGTCGTCCAGGAACATGGCGTGAATGTAGAGCACCCGGCGATCGTCAGAGACGTCCAGGCTCAGCGTCCCCGGCGTCAGCGAGATCAAATTGGCCACCAGAGTGATCTCCATTTCGGTGCGCGCCGACAGCGGCATGGCGATGACGCCGGGTTTCATATGCCAGGGCGGCGTCAGGATGTCGAAAGCAACGCGAAGATTCGCCTGAACCAGCTCCTTGATGAAAAAGCCAAGAAAGCGAAGGATACGCGGAATGCGTGCCGGATAGCCCTTTAATGCGTCCACCTGATGCTCGATTAGCACCAGCGCGATATAGCCAAAGATCATCCCAACCAGCAGGTTCAGCCCGGTAAAATCGCCACTCAACAGCACCCAGGCAAGGCCCAGCAGCAGGTTCCAGATAGCACCAGTCATGGCAACTCCTCCCCGGGGGCGTCGGAGGGCTCGGCGTCAAGTTCCAGCGGCTCCACGATACTCGCCTCGGCGCCGTCAGGGCTTCCCAGCACCGCCTCCACGTAGCCCGCCGGGTTGAAAAGCTGCTCGCCAATCAGCGTCATGACGCGCATGATCGGCTCGGCGAACACGCCAATCAAAAGAGTCACGGTCGCCAGCACCACCACGGGCAGGTACATCAGCCAAAGGCCTGGCTTTAACAAACGCCCGTCATCGCCTACCGGCGTGGGCGCTTCGGGCACCCGGTTGTCTTCAGGCAGCGCCTTCCAGAACACTTCGTTCCAGATTTTCACCATCGAGTAGAGCGTCAACAGCCCAACTGCCAGCGCAATGCCCGTCGCCACATAGGCCTCGGCCTCGAAACCCGCGCGAATGAGCACGAACTTGGCGAAAAACCCGGACAGTGGCGGCACCCCGGCCAGCGAAAACGCCGAGACGAAAAACGCGATGGCAAGCCCCGGCGACTGGCGATAAAGCCCGCCCATCTTTTTTAGCTGGTAGGTGCCCTGCAGCCGATGGGTAATGCCGCTGATCAAAAAGAGGTTCGTCTTCACCACGATGTTGTGCACGATCGCCAACACCCCACCGGCAATCGCCAGGGGCGTGAAGATCGCAAGGCCCAAGAGCATGTAGCCGATCTGGCTAACGATATGAAACGACAGAATCCGGCGAAACTCGTACTGCGCCGCCGCGCCGAGCACCCCGGTCACCATGGTGAACACCGCGCCCCACAGCAGGATGTCCTGAAGATACCCCATGGTTTGATCGAAAATCAGCGTGAACACGCGAAAAAGCGAATAGACCCCCACCTTGGTCAGCAGGCCGGCAAACAGCGCCGACACCGCGACCGGCGGCGTGTGATAGGAGGCGGGCAGCCAGAAAAAGAGCGGAAACGCCGCGGCCTTGATGCCGAAAGCGACCATGAACATCACCGCCAGCACCTCGACCATGCCGGTGTGCTCCATCTGCTCCACGCGCACGGCGATATCCGCCATGTTGAGCGTGCCGACGCTACCGTATAAAAGCCCGATCGCGGTGAGGAAAATCACCGATGCCAGCAGGTTGAGGGTGACGTATTTGATCGCCCCTTCCATCTGCGCGCGCTCGCCGCCCAGGATCAACAGCGCAAAGGAGGCCACCAGCATGACCTCGAACCAGACATACAGGTTGAAGATGTCGCCGGTGAGAAACGCCCCAGCAACGCCCGCCAACAGCAGGTGCATGAGCGGGTAGTAGCCGAACTTCTCATGACCGTGACCGGTGGCGGCCAGCGAATAGATGCCCATTGCCAGGCCGATGAGGCCGGTCATCAGAATCATGACCGCGCTCAGCGTATCCGCGATCAGGGTGATGCCAAACGGCGCCGGCCAACTGCCCATCTGAATGGTGACATAGCCGTCTTCGAGTACCGAAACGAACAGCCACACGCTGACCAGCAAAAGCGCGGCGTTACCCGCCACGGCGAGAAAGCGCTGCATCGGCCGCGAGCGCCAGAACAGCAGCGAAAGCGCCCCGGAGAGCAGCGGCAGCAAAACGGGCAGAGCGACTTCGGGCCTCACGTGTCGGTATCCTTCATCTTGTCCAGATCGTCCGCCTTGACGATTTCATAGGCGCGGCGAATCAGCACCACGGCGAAGGCCAGCACGCCAAAAGCGATGACGATGGCGGTCAGCACCACGGCCTGGGGCAGCGGGTCGGCCACCTCGCCAAGCGGCTGAGACATGCCTTCGGGAATCAGCGGTGGCGCGCCGCGGGTCATCCCGGCGGCGGTGAAGATCAACAGGTTCGCGGCGTTGGAGAGCAGCAGCAAACCGATCACGAGCTTGACGATCGAGCGTCTAAGCATCAAAAAAATGGCGGTGGCGTACAAAAGGCCGATCGCCAGGGCCATTATCGGCTCCATGGGAAACCTCCGTGCGAGTTAGGGTTCATCCTTGTCCACCTCCATCAGCGCCATGACCATGCCGATCACCGAGCCCAGTACCGTCAGATACACGCCGATATCGAAGATCAAGGGGGTCGACGCCTTGAACTCAATCACCGGAATGGTCCACCACTGGGCGGTCAAAAAGGGCTGATCCATGAACCAGGCGGGCACCACCGAGATCATGCCGAGCAGAAGGCCAATGCCGATGAGATCCCGCGGGTCGAGCATGCGCAGCACCTCCCGCGTGGCGCTGACCCCGAAGGCGAACAAATAAAGCGTGAAGCCCCCCGCCGCCACCAGCCCGGCGATGAAGCCGCCGCCGGGTTCATCGTGGCCGCGCAGCAGTAAAAACACCGAGAACATCAGCTGCAGCGGCATCAAAAAGCGCGCCGCGGTGTTGAGGATGATCGTGCCGGATTTAACCATCGTAAGGCTCCCTGGGCGCTTTTTTGCGCTTTGCACTGGGGGCGCCGTGGTTGAACTTGAGCATGGCGATCACGCCGATTGCGGCCAGCGCCAGTACAAACATTTCGCCCAGCGTATCCAGCGCTCGGTAGTCGACCAAAATGACGTTGACGATATTGCGACCAAACGCCAGCGGCGCGCTGTTTTCCACCATATAAGTGGAGATCGGTTCGAACTGGTCGATACTCCAGGCAGTCATCACCAGCAAAAAGATCAAAACGCCCATGGCCGCGGCGACGGCGCCGTCGCGAAAACGCTCGAGGCTAGTGGAAAGATGGGAAAAACGCGGCAGACGAAACAGCACCAACACGAGCAGGATGACCGTCAGCGTTTCGACTAAAAGCTGGGTAATGCCCAGATCCGGCGCGCTGAAGAGAATGAAGATCAGCGCGATCGAAAACCCCATGATGCCCACCGACACCACCGCCCCCAGCCGCGAGCGCGAGATAGTCGCGAACAGCGCCCCCATCGCCATGGTGCTGACCACGATGACCTCGTGAAAGCGCGCATCGAGCTCGAAGCGCAGCACCGGCGCGTGGCGTACCAAAAGCGAATACCCCACGAGCGCGATGAGCACCACCAGCATCACAAGAATGTAGTTACGCATGTAGCCGTTTTGCAAAAGCCGGGTCTGCCAATGTGAGACATGCACGATGGCATTCAAGACCCCTTCGTAGCCCGCTTCCGGGCCGCGTCGCTGAATCGGCGCCAGCACTGAAAGCCGGCCACGCACGCTGTCCCAGCGCTTGAAGAGTAAAAACCCCAGCGCCAAACTTACGATCGATAAAATCAGCGCAGCGTTGACGCCGTACCAGAGCGACAGCGACACCTCGAGCGTCTGGCCCACGATGGCGCTGGCCGCCGCGGTCAGCAGCGCGTCGATACCAAAAAACGCCGGCGCTAGACCAAAAAACAGCGAACCGAACGCCAGCAGCCCTGGGCCCACGAGCATACTAAACGGCGCCTCGTGAGGCGTGAGAGGCGTTTGCCGGACCTTGCCAAAAAAGGGGCGTATGGCCACGATCGCCGCCACCGCGATCGTCAGGATGGCCGAGGCGAAAGCGAGCCCTAACAGCACCGCCTGAAAACCCTCGGCGCCGAGCACCGCCTCAAGCATCAGCTCCTTGCCAATGAAGCCAAACAGCGGCGGCACGCCGGAAAGCGATAGCGCCGTGACGAAAGCAATGACCGCAGTGACCGGCATGACTCGGCACAGCCCGCCCATTTCGGTCACGTCCTGGGTGCCGGTCTCGTGATCGAGAATGCCCGCCACCATGAACAGCGCCCCCTTGTAGAGCGAGTGGGCCAGCATAAAGGTGACGAAGGCGGTCATGGCGTAGTCGCTGCCAATGCCGAGCAGCATGGTCAGCGTGCCCAGCGCCATGATGGTGGAGTACGCCAGAAGCTTTTTTATATTGGTGTGGTGAATGGCCAGAAAGGCGCCGGTGAACATGGTGAGCGCGCCCACCAGCGACAGCGTCCAGACCCAAAGCTCGGTACCGCCCAGCTCCGGCTGCAGCCGCGCCATTAAATAGATGCCCGCCTTGACCATGGTAGCGGAGTGCAGGTAGGCCGACACCGGCGACGGCGCGGCCATGGCGTTGGGAAGCCAGAAGTGAAACGGAAACTGCGCCGATTTGGTAAAGGCGCCGAGCAGCAGGCAAACGACCATCGGCGTATAGAGCGGATGCTGGCGAAGGTCCTCGCCCCCGGCCAGCACCTCGGAAAACGACCAGCTACCGCTTGCGATACCCAGCAGCACCAGCCCCCCCATCAGCGCAAGCCCCCCGGCCACGGTGACGAACAGCCCTTGGCGGGCGGAGTTGCGCGCTTTTAGATCGGTATGGTTGAAGCCGATGAGCAGATACGAGGTAACGCTGGTGAGCTCCCAAAACACGAACAGCGTCAAAAGCCCATCCGCCATGACCAGCCCCAGCATCGACATCATGAAAGCGAGCATGGCGACGTGAAAGCGGGCGATATCCGGGCTGCCTCTCAAGTAGCCCCCGGCATAGACCAGCACGCAGGTACCGATGATGGTGATCAACAGGCCAAACAGCAGCGACAGCCCGTCGATCATGAAGGTAAGAGTAATGCCGAGGGAAGGAACCCAGGCCCACTCGAGCAGCAAGGGCTCGCCGGCCACCACGGTACCGGCCTGACTCAAAAGCCAGGCGGCGATGGTGGCGGGAAACAGCGCCAGTATGAAGCTCGCCTGCTCGCCGAACCAGCGATTGATCAACGGCGCCGAGGCCGCCAGTAGAAAACCCAACAGGATGGCGAGCTGCATCTGACACGATCTCCCTGAGTGATGACCGCCCAAGTAATGGGCTCGACGCGGCGACACATCCATGTCGGCTGCGTTGAATAACTGTGATTGGTATCTGTCACCTTATAGCAGCCGTGGCACCGTTTCCACATTGCCCGCTCTCAAGCGGGGCCGCCACTTTACTTAGCCTGCTATTTTAGCGATTGAAATCATTAACATTATTTCGTCACTCGCGCGTTGAAAGCCAGCCCCCCAGCTCGTTTTGGATGATTTCGACCAGCGCATCTACGTGATCGTCGCGGTCGTTCAAACAAGGGATGTAGCTAAAGGTTTCGCCGCCGGCGTGGAGAAAGCTTTCGCGAATCTCCTCCTGAATCTCCTCCAGCGTTTCGACGCAGTCCGCCGAGAACGCCGGTGAAAGCACGGCGATATGCGTATGCCCCTGACGGGCAAGCTCGGCTACGTGGTCGACGGTCGCCGGCCCCACCCACTTCTCCGGGCCGAACTGGGATTGAAAGGCGGTATCGATATCGCTTGCGTCGAACCCAAGGGTTTCGCGCAGAAGCCGCGTGGTTTTCTGGCAGTGGCAGTGGTAGGGGTCGCCTTCGAGCAGATAGCGCTCGGGCACGCCGTGATAGCTTGCGACCAGCTTGCTGGGGCGCGTCGCAAACCCTGCGTAGGCCTCCTCGACGGAGTTGGCCAGCGCCCTCAAGTAGCTCGGGTGGTCGAAATAGGCCGGCACGGTGCGAAGCGCCGGCTGCCACTTCATCTTCATCAGGCTGCGAAACGCCTGGTCGTTGGCGGTCGCCGTGGTGGGCGAGCCGTACTGCGGGTAGAGCGGAAAAAAGACGATCCGCTCACAGCCCTTTTGCTGCATACGCTCGAGCACGCTGGACGTGGAAGGATTGCCGTAGCGCATGCAGTAGTCCACTTCGACGTCGTCGCCGAACAGCGCTTTCAAGCGCGCCGTGACTTTCTCGGTCTGAGCGCGCGTAATGGTGCGAAGCGGGCTTTCGTCGCGCTCGGTGTTCCAGATGCTTCTGTACGCTTTACCCGACGAGAACGGCCGCTTGGTCAAGATGATGGTTTGTAAAAGCGGCTGCCACTTCCAGTCGGCGTAATCTACCACCCGCTTGTCCGAGAGAAACTCGTTGAGATAGCGGCGCATGGACCAGTAGTCGGTATTGTCCGGCGTGCCCAGGTTGGCCAGCACCACGCCAACCCGTTTGCGGGCCACCGGCGGGTGTGAGGCCGGCGCGTGGGTCAAGCGCCCTTCGCCGGGTGCGTCTTTCGAAACGGTGTCGCTCATGGCCATCTCCTGCAGATTGAGTCGATAAAGCTTATCACTTTTCAGCAAAGTGGCGGCATGAAGTTATACTATGAACACTATTCGTATAACTATGGATCAATTTATGTCCAAGCCGCTGCTGCTGGTCTTTGGCGACCAGCTGTCGCTATCGCTTCCGCTGTTACAAAACGCCCCGGACAACGCCGTCGTGGCGCTTTGCGAGGTAAAGGAAGAGGCGCGCTACGTCCCCCACCATATTCACAAGATCGGCCTGTTTTTAGCGGCAATGCGCCACTTCGCGAAAGCGCTCGAAGAGAAAGGTTTTCAGGTGGCCTACAGCCGTCTCGACGACGAGCAGAATACCCATTCGCTGCTCGATGAAGCCGAGCGGCTGGCGCGCGCTCACGGCTGCGACGAAATCCACGCCACCCGCCCCGGCGAGTGGCGCCTTTGGGAGGCGATGCAGGATCGCCAGAACGCGAAGCTTCCCTGGCTGCTCGGTGAGGACACGCGCTTTTTCACCACCCCGGACGAGTTCGCCGAGTGGATCAGAGGGCGCAAGCAGCCGCGCATGGAGTACTTCTACCGCGAGCAGCGAAAGCGCACCGGGCTTTTGATGGAAGACGGCGAGCCCGCCGGCGGTCAGTGGAATTTCGATCACGACAACCGCGAGCCGTTGAAAGGCCAGAAAAGCTTTCCCACCCTGCCCCAGCACGGTCAGGATGAGATCACTAAAGAGGCGCTGGCCGATGCCGCGCGCCATTTCAGCGATCACATGGGCAGCATCGATAACTTCAACCTGCCGGTCACGCGCCGCCAGGCGCTGGCAGATATCAAACACTTCATCGACGAGGCGCTGCCGGATTTCGGCCGCTATCAGGACGCGATCAGCGACAGCGACCCGCTGCTCTACCACTCACGGCTCTCGGCAGCCATGAACATCGGCCTACTGTCGCCTTTGGAGGTGTGCGAGGCCGCCGAAAAAAGCTACGTCGAAGGCAACGCGCCGATCAACGCCGTGGAGGGGTTCATCCGTCAGATACTGGGCTGGCGGGAGTACGTGCGCGGGCTCTACTGGACGCAGATGCCAGGCTACAAGCGCGAGAACCGGCTCAACTTTCGCCGCGAACTGCCGGATTTCTACTGGAACGCGCAGACGGACATGCGCTGCATGAACCGCGCGATTCAGATGACCATCGACAACGCCTACGCCCACCACATCCAGCGGCTGATGGTCACGGGCAATTTCGCGCTTTTATGCGGGGTCAAGCCGGAGGCGCTGTGTGACTGGTACCTGGCCGTTTACGCCGACGCCAGCGAATGGGTCGAGCTTCCCAACACGCTCGGCATGGTGCTGCACGCCGACGGCGGCCTGATGGGCTCCAAGCCCTACTGTGCCTCGGGCAAGTACATCGATCGCATGTCGGATCACTGCGCCAACTGTCGTTACTCGCCCAAGCAGATGACCGGTACCCACGCCTGCCCGTTCAACAGCCTCTACTGGCATTTTCTCGAGCAAAACGCGAAGCGTCTGAGTCAGAACCCGCGCATGAAGCTGATTTACGGCTCCCTCAATAAAATGGGCGACGAAAAGCGCGACGCCATTCGCCAGCAGGCCGAAAGCTTTCTGCGCAAGCTCTCGGTAAGCCAGGGCTATGGTCAGAAACACCACACCCAAGGATACAAGAGCCATTAACGTGAACAGCCAACGCTTTAAAAGTCTTAACGCCCGCGCGCCGGTGACGCTCTACTACGACGGCCACTGCCCGTTTTGTCTGAAAGAGGTCGCTTGGCTGGAAAAGCATCCGCGCCGCCAGCGCATCGAACTGGTGGATATTCAGGCCAGCACGTTCGACGCCGCCACCGTGGGGTGCAATTTCGATGACCTGATGGGCAAACTGCACGTCAAGGATCGAAACGAGCAGTGGTATATCGGCATGGAAGCCAGCCGGGCCCTGTATGCGGTGCTGGGCTACCGGCGGATGGTAGGGATGTCCTGCTTACCGGGCCTTCGCGGGGTGATGGATGCAGGCTACCGTTTGTTTGCCCGCTACCGCGTACGGCTGGGGCGGTGGGTGGAAAAGCGCCAAACGAGACACTCTCGGTGAGAAACCACTTGAGGCTCTAACGCCGCGTTAGAAAACGAGCGGCATGCGCGAGGCCAAGGGCTCGCTGTAGTGCGCGGCGCGGCCGATCATCTCGTCGTGGGGTACGTGCTGCACCAGATACGCGCGGTGAATGTCGGCCCGCTTGAGCTCGAGATAGACGTCGTCCAGCGAGCGAAACAGCATCGGCTTACCGCGCTGGGTCAACATGTGTCGGCTACCCTCGACATCCTCGAGCTCGACTTGATAAAAGCGGCTGCCCGAGTGGGTAATTACCCGTATCTCGAAATTGCTGGAGCCTTCAACAAAGGTTTTCAGTTCGTTCAAATCCATGAATCTCTCCTGTTATTAGTGGTCATGAGGCACAGCCTGACGCCTCCCCATGACAGTTTTATTACCCTATCAGGGTAACAGTAGCGCAAATTTCGCCGCTTCACTAAGGCGCCCAAGCGCCAACGTAACAAAAGAGTTTTTTATCAGAGACCTGGCTCACCAAAAGCCCTTTTTGGCCTGCCTACTGATACTGGGAAGGATCGATGGCCTTGCCCAGAGAGTTACGGTCTATCCAGTTGCCGCCCTTGGTTTCTTTGTATCGAAACACGACCTTGTCGCCGATTTCTACGGGCAGCTCGCCGTCTTCGGTCTGGTAGCTAAAAGCTTCGCCGTTGACCACCAAGTGGTAGCGGTAAAGATCCGGCATGCCCAGCCACTCCTTGAACGGCCCTTCGCGCTCCAGCGACTCGAGTTCACCCCGGCCTTCGAGCTTGGGAAGACGCTTCTTGTTGCCTCGCTTAAAACCACCACCAGCCATGCGCTGCTCCTGTCGATTGAACGTTTGATCGAACGTGGTCACGCCGAGATCAATGAATAAACTCGGTCGTGCCGCCCACGCTGATATCACCCTACACATCGGTTTTCACGTTGAAGGGGTCGGCATTATACGGGCTGCGCCCCGTGGCTCAAGTCATTCGCCGAAGGCCTGGCCGTAGCTGTCCGGGGCCAGATCCTCGAAGCGGGTGTATTTGCCGATGAACGCCATATGGACCGTGCCGATCGGCCCGTTACGCTGCTTGCCGATGATCAGTTCGGCGAGCCCCTGGTTATCCGGGTTATCCGGGTTGTATACCTCATCGCGGTAGACGAAGGCGATAACGTCGGCGTCCTGCTCGATGGCGCCGGATTCACGTAGATCCGACATGACCGGGCGCTTGTTGGGGCGCTGCTCCAGAGAGCGGTTGAGCTGGGAAAGCGCCACCACCGGGCAGCCGAACTCTTTCGCCAACCCCTTGAGCGAGCGTGAAATCTCCGAGATCTCGCCGGTACGGTTTTCCGAAAAGCCGGGGATCTGCATCAGCTGAAGGTAGTCGATCATGATCAGCGCCATGTTGCCGTGTTCGCGCACGACGCGGCGGATCCGCGAGCGCATCTCGTTGGGCGAAAGCGCGGCAGTGTCATCGATGAACAGCTGCTTGTCCTTGAGAAGGTTCACCGCCGAGGTCAGCCTCGGCCAGTCCTCGTCCTCGAGCTGACCCGAGCGCACGCGGGTCTGATCGATGCGCCCAAGTGACGAGAGCATCCTGAGCATCAGGGACTCTGCGGGCATCTCCATGGAGAACACCATCACCGGCTTGTCGCTCGAGATTACCGCGTGCTCGACCAGGTTCATGGCGAAAGTGGTTTTACCCATCGACGGGCGCCCGGCGATGATCACCAGATCCGAAGGCTGCCAGCCCGAAGTCATCTCGTCGAGATCGCGAAACCCGGAGGAGAGCCCGGTCATCTCGCCTTTCATGTTGAAAAGCTCGTCGATACGATCGACGGCCTTGGTCAGAAGCTCGCTCATGCCGATCGGCCCACCGGTCTTGGGGCGCTCCTCGGCAATCTGAAACACCAGCCGCTCGGCTTCGTTCAACAGCTCGTCCGCCGGGCGGCCCTGAGGCGAGAAGGCACCGTCGGCGATCTGATTGGCCGCGCGAATCAGCTTTCGAAGCGTGGCCCGCTCGCGCACGATATCGGCGTAGGCGCGAATGTTGCTCGCCGACGGCGTGTTGCGCGCAAGCTCGGCCAAAAACCCGAGCCCGCCGACGCTGTCGAGCTGGTCGCGCGCCTCCAGCGCCTCGGACAGCGTGATCACATCCAGCGGCTGGCCAGACTCGGCCAGGTGGATCATGACGTTGAACACCAGCCGGTGCTCGTAGCGGTAGAAATCGTCCGCGGCCAGGCGCTCGGCGACGTTGTCCCAGGCCTGATTGTCGAGCATCAGCCCGCCAAGCACCGACTGCTCGGCCTCGAGCGAGTGCGGCGGAAGCTTTAGCGCCGCCGTTTCCTGATCCGCAGGGGACTCATCCATCCCGGGCTCCTTTCGATAGCGTCTTACGCGGGCAATAGTGTCCTGGGCGGACAATCGCCCTGCGCGGGGTCACTGACAAGCGGCCCCATGTTACTCACGAGCCCGCCAGGCGCTTGGCGCTTGGCGGTGGCGAAAACGATTTTGCAAGGCAGCGCCTTGCAAAATCGACTCCTTACGCCCCTAAAGCGGTATAAAACGGGGCAAAAACACGAGTCTAAAAAACGAGTTAAAAAAACAAAGGGCGCGGGATAACCCGCGCCCTTTTCGGCGTCACCGGAGGTGGCAAAGCATCCGTTGGGATTACTCTGCAACCACCACTACGCGTACGGTTGCATCCACTTCGGCATGCAGGTGCAGGGCAATGTCGTATTCGCCAGTTTGACGAATCGGGCCCTCGGGCATGCGAACTTCGCTCTTGGCGACATCAATGCCGGCAGAGGAGATCGCATCGGCCAGATCGCGCGGACCGATCGAGCCAAACAGCTTGCCTTCGTCACCGGCTTTGGAGACCAGCGACAGTTCGATGTCGTTGAGCTGCTCAGCGCGCGCTTCGGCTTCTGATTTACGCTCGGCGGCTTGAGCTTCGAGCTCGGCACGCTGCGCTTCGAACGCTTCAACGTTCTCTTTGGTTGCCGGTACGGCCAGGCCGTACGGTACCAGGTAGTTACGACCGTAACCGGGCTTTACAGTGACCTTGTCACCCAAGCCTCCCAGCTTACCAATCTTGTCGAGCAGAATGACTTCCATCTCGTAAACCTCTAGTCAATTGCTGCGGGTAAGGCGTGCGCGAACGTTCGCGAAAGTATCAATCAGCCCCAACAGCAGCACAATGAGAATCGTGGGCAAGGTTGTGATCAGCAGCACATAAAATACCGCCAGCCACAGCCCGTTCATCCCCTTTAGTCCAATAAATCCGTGCACTAACGCAATGCCGGCCACTAACAGCGGCACCCAGCCAACGATCAGGAGCGCCTCGCCTCCGAGCACCAGCGCCACGACGCCAAGAATCGCCAACAGCGCGAACTCTTTAGGGCTCAAGCGCAGCGCGTGAAACTCTTCACGAAAGCCGCCCGGGTTATAAAGCCCGGCCTGCCAGCTGCGCCCCAGGGCCAGACAGGCGATCGATGCCAACAGCACGATCAGCCCGGTGACCCCGCCGACCACCAGCGCGGCTAGCGCTTGGGTGTCGTACCCCTGGCGGGCGAACTCGGTGAGCATGTTGTCCACCTCTGCCGAGCTCTGCCTGAGCTGCTCGAGCATCAGCTCCGACCCACCGGGCAGGCTGAAGATACCGAGCTGGATCATGAAGGCCGACGCCAGCGTGCCGACGATCAGCGCTTCGCTCCAACGCATCCGCTCGCGCAGGATGACGGCCATCAGCGTCACCAGCAGCACACTGGCTAACGGAATCACGTCGCCCTGCATCCACCAAAAACCGGCGGGGATGGCGGCGGCGAGAATCACCGGCAGCGCCGGGGCGAACCCGCGACGAAGCGTCACCAGAGCGGCAATGGCGGCTCCCAACCAAAAAAGCCAGGGCACCAGCGTTGCAAGTGACGCCACGCCAACGGCGTAAGGCGTTTTTTGCATCAGCCATCGTGCTAGTGCCAGCATCACATCAAGCGCTTACTGGTGGCTATCGGAATAGGGCAGTAGTGCCAGGTAGCGCGAACGCTTGATCGCGGTCGCCAGCTGGCGCTGGTAGCGTGCTTTAGTACCGGTGATACGGCTTGGAACGATCTTGCCGGTTTCGGTGATGTAAGCCTTCAGCGTGTCCAGATCCTTGTAGTCGATCTGCTTGACGCCTTCAGCGGTGAAGCGGCAAAACTTACGGCGACGGAAAAAACGTGCCATGGAGTAGCTCCTTTAAAACGTGCGGTGAATAAACTTAGGCAGTTTCTTCGGTTTCTGCTTCGGAGTCGGCATCAGCATCAGAGTCGTTGCGCGGCTTGTCTTCGCGACGCGGACGCTTCTCTTCTGCTGGCTTCATCATCGGCGAGGCTTCGGTGACCGCTTCCTTGCAGCGGACCACGAGGCTACGGATGATGGCATCGTTGAAACGGAAGATGTTTTCGATCTCTTCCAGCGTTTCACCGGTGCACTCGACGTTCATCAGCACGTAGTGAGCCTTGTGGATCTTGTTGATCGGGTAAGCCAAGTGACGACGGCCCCAATCTTCAAGGCGATGCACGGTGCCCGAATTTTCGGTCACGATGCTGGTGTAGCGCTCGACCATAGCCGGCACTTGCTCGCTCTGATCCGGGTGGACCATAAACACGATTTCATAATGACGCATGGAATCTCCTTGCGGTTTGACAGCTTCCGGTGCGCACCAATAAGGCTTGGCAGGGAAGCAAGGAGTTAACTGAATGCCCTACGCAAACGCGCTTTCACCATCGTGGAGACCACGATGAAGCGTCGTTCAATCGCCTTGGCATCAAGCAGAACTTTCATGGTGTGAGGGAAAAACCCTCAAGGCGCCCGCAACGAATAAACGGGCGAGCGCATTTTAGAAGCGTTGGGGTCAACTTGCAAGCTGGCGCTGGCGAACCGCCTCGAACAGGCAGATCCCCGCGGCAACCGAGACGTTCAAACTCGACACCTGGCCGGCCATGGGCAATTTCGCCAGATGATCGCAGCCCTCGCGAGTCAGCCGGCGCATGCCCTTGCCCTCGGCGCCCATGACCAGCGCCGTGGGACCCTTGAAGTCGAGCTCATAAAGCGAGGAGTCGGCCTCTCCGGCGGTGCCGGTGATCCAGACGTTGTACTCCTTGAGCTTTTCAAGCGTGCGGGAGAGATTGGTGACCTGGTAGACCGGCACGACCTCCGCCGCGCCGCAGGCGACCTTGCGCACCGTGGCGTTGAGCGGCGCGGCGTTGTCCTTCGCCACGATCACGCCGTGCGCGCCGGCGGCATCGGCGCTACGCAGGCACGCGCCGAAGTTGTGCACGTCGGTGACGCCGTCGAGCACCAGCAAAAGCGGCGGCGCATCGGCCTGCCAGGCACGCAGCTTGAGCCAAAGCGACTCCTCCCCTTCCGCCGTCAGCGGCGCGCAAAACGCGACTACGCCTTGGTGGGCGGCGCCGGCGGTGAGCTGGTCGAGAAGCTCTCGCGGCTGCTCCTTGAGCCGAGCGCCCTGAGTACGGGCGCGCTCGATCAAAAGATTCAAGCGCTTGCCCGCGCCCTGCTGAATCCAAAGCTCGCGCGGGGCCTCGCCCCGCTCCAGCAGACTTTCCAGGGCGTGAACGCCGTAGACCTGGTCGAGGCCTTCCGGCACCGGTACCGGCGCCGCCCCTTTTGAGCCACCACGCGTACCGCGTCTGGACGATGACTTCATCCTTATCCCTTATTTAGCGGTGGTTTTTTAGGGGCGCGGCGGCTGCGCTGCGGGCCGCTTTTAGCCGCCGGCGCCTCACCCGCCGATTCAGGTTTGGAATCGGCCTTACTTGCTGGGACTTGCGAGCGCTCATTTTCCCTGGCTTCAGCCCTGGGCTCGGCCTTGCCTTCCGAGGCCTTGCCACCGCCACGTTTGGATGGCGAACGGCGCGAATTCTCGGAAGCATCACCGCCGCCGGGGCGCTTGCGCGGCTGGCGGCGCGGGCGCGGCTTTTCGTCGCCGAGCGCGAAGTCGATCTTGCGATCGTCCATGTCGACCCGAGCGACCTGTACCGTCAGGCCATCGCCCAGGCGATAGGTGGCACCGGTGCGCTCGCCCTTCAAGCGATGCTTCTCGGCTTCGTAGTGATAGTAGTCCGAGGGCAGCGAGGTCACGTGCACGAGACCTTCGACGAAGAAGGTGTCCAGGCGCACGAACAGCCCGAACTGGGTCACCGAGGCGATGGTGCCGTCAAAGGTTTCGCCAAGCTTGTCGGACATGAACTCGCATTTGAGCCAGCTTTCGACGTCGCGAGTCGCTTCATCCGCGCGGCGCTCGGTCATCGAGCAGTGCTCACCAAGCTCAAGCATCTGCTCGAAGGTGTAGGGGCACCACTTGCTCGGCGGCTCGACCGGGCCGCCTTCGACGCGCACCACGGTGCTGGTCTGGCGGGGTCCGCGAATCACCGAGCGAATCGCGCGGTGCACCAGCAAATCGGGGTAGCGACGAATCGGCGAAGTGAAGTGGGCGTAGGCCTGGTAGGCCAAACCGAAGTGACCTTCGTTTTGCGGCGAATAAACCGCCTGATTCATCGAGCGCAGCATGACCGTTTGAATAATGTCCGCATCCGGTCGGTCGCTGATCGCTTCTCTGAGCGCCTGATAGTCCTGGGGCGTGGGCTCGTCGCCGCCGCCAACGGAAAGGCCCAGCTCGCTCAAGAACAGACGCAGCTTGTCCAGACGCTCCGGGATCGGGCGCTCGTGGATGCGGTAAAGCGCCGGCAGGTCGTGCTTGTCCAGAAAGCGTGCGGTCGCCACGTTCGCGGCGAGCATGCACTCTTCGATCATCTTGTGCGCGTCGTTACGACTTCTGGGCACGATCTCCTGAATCTTGCGCTCTTCATTGAACACGATCGCGGTTTCGGTGGTATCGAAGTCGATCGCCCCGCGCTCTTCGCGCGCCTCACGCAGAAGCTTGTAAAGCGCGTGCAGGCTCTCGATCGGCTTGACGAGATCCTTGTGCTCTTCACGAAGCTTTTGTCCCTGCTCGCTCTCCGGCTCCAGCATTGCCGCGACCTTGTTGTAGGTCAGCCGCGCGTGGGAGTTCATCACCGCCTCGTAGAACGAGTAGCGGCTGATCGCGCCGGTTTTGGAGATATTCATCTCGCAAACCATTACGAGACGATCCACGTGCGGGTTCAGCGAGCAGAGCCCGTTGGAGAGCAGCTCCGGCAGCATGGGGACGACCTGGCCGGGGAAATAGACGGAGTTTCCGCGGGTGCGCGCCTCGTCGTCCAGCGCGGTGCCCGGACGCACGTAGTGGGATACGTCGGCGATCGCAACGATCAGCTTCCAGCTGCCGGATTTGGTCTTCCAGGCGTACACCGCGTCGTCGAAATCCTTGGCCGACTCATCATCGATGGTGACCAGCGGCAAATCGCGCAGATCCACCCGGTGCTTCTTGTCCTCTTCCAGCACCTCGGCGGAAATGCCGCTGGTCTGATCGAGCACTTCCGGCGGAAACTCCGCGGGGATCTCGTAGCTTCGAATCGCGATGTCGATTTCCATGCCCGGGTCCATGCGCTCGCCCAGCACCTCGATCACCTCGCCCATCGGCTGCACGCGGGTCGCGGGCTGCTGAGTGATGCGGGCCGAGATTACTTGGCCATCCTTCGCGCCTTCGCTGGCGGTATGGGGAATCAACACTTCCTGGGTGATCCGCGGGTTTTCCGGAATCAGAATGCCGAACTCCGGCGTATTGCTGCGATACACGCCCACCAGGGTTTGGGTGTTGCGCCCGATCACCTCGGCGATGGTGCCTTCGTCGCGCCCGCGCCGGTCGCGCCCGCTGACGCGCACCAGTACGTGATCGCCGTGGAAGACGCGGCGCATCTGGCGCGCGGGCAGCACGATATCCGGCTTTTTGCCGTCGTCGCGCAGCACGAAGCCGAAGCCGTCGCGGTGGCCCTGCACCTTGCCTTTGATCAGATCGAGCTTGTCGATCAGCGCATAGGCACCGCGGCGGTCGCGCAGCACCTGGCCGTCGCGCTCCATCGCCGCCATGCGCCGGCGCACGGCTTCGAGGTGGTCTTCGTCTTCGATGCCCAGCATCCGGCTCATGTTTTCATGAGTGATCGGCTTGCCGTAGCTTTCGAGCGCGGCCAGCAGATACTCACGGCTGGGCGCGGGGTTGTCGTATTTATGCGCCTCGCGCTCAGCGTGCGGGTCATCACTTAACGTCCAGTACTTCATGCGTTCGTCGTCCCTGATGGCGTGTGCGAAAGGCAAGGAAAAAAGGCCGTGCAAAAGCACGCCTTGGATAGAGAGGCGGGCGCTTTGAATAGGCAAAACGCGCCGAAAATAGTCATGGTGTCTTTGGTCATCGGTGCAGTATAGCGCCGCCGCTTCAATCACCCAACCGTCGGCGCGCCCATTCGATCGATTTTTGATTCAAAAATGCGCCTGAACACTTGCATTTAGGCTTGGGCCTGGTATTATACGCGCCACTTGCCCAGATGGCGGAATTGGTAGACGCGCTAGCTTCAGGTGCTAGTGTCCGTATGGACGTGGAGGTTCAAGTCCTCTTCTGGGCACCAATCGATACCGTGTTATCCCCTTTTCACGAGATCGAGCGGTGTAAAACAAGCGGTTCGTATTCGCCCGGGTGGCGGAATTGGTAGACGCGCTAGCTTCAGGTGCTAGTGACTGTATGGTCGTGGAGGTTCAAGTCCTCTCCCGGGCACCAATCGGATACGAGCACATGATGCGCCCAGGTGGCGGAATTGGTAGACGCGCTAGCTTCAGGTGCTAGTGTCCGTATGGACGTGGAGGTTCAAGTCCTCTCCTGGGCACCATCGAGGTGTCGTCCGCATCATTATCAGGCCTTCCCGCTTTTTTAATTCCTCGTATTTTTTTAATAAGCCTCTGCAATGTTCCGATTATCGCGCGCTACTTAAGCCGTGCTCGAACCGACGCCGTCTTCCAGCGCCCGTCGATTCCCCTCTATTATCTGTTATGCCCTTACTGAAACCGCCCCGGCCGTTTCGAGACTTCCTCGAGCGCCCAGCCTTGGGTGTTGACCTCGCCTTCCAGTACCGATTCCACCGCTGGCGATAGCCGCGGGAAGAAATTAAGCCCGGTGCGCGCCTCTACGTCGTCGATGGTGACCAGATAGTCCGCGAGCGGTTCGTTGCCGCGCACGTCCTGGGGCATGATGAAGGCCAGCGCCAGCGGGGCGTCGGCGTGGGGGGCGACGATGATCTTGTAAAACGCCTCGGGCACTTCGACCAGGCCCACGCGGTTCAGGACGTTATCGGTAAAGCGCTCGGGGAAGATCGGGCCGGTGATGACCTGTAACACGTCAAAGCGCGGCGCGAAGTGATCCATTACCGACTCCTCCAGGCGCTGCCAAAGCTGGCGGTTCAGATTTGGCTTCTGAGGGCTCATGTTGCTCATCAGGAAGGTATCGAGCTGGGCGCTTCGGCCGTGAACCGCGGCGATTGCATAGTTGGGCGCCATGTGGCCGCGATCATAACCGCTGCCGGAGTAGCTGTCGGTACCGACCGGCCAGAGCGTTCGCCAGTCCGGTCGAAAGCCCGGCCGCGAACCGATACGGGTATCGTCGGCGACTGCGGTGACCTGGTAGCTGACCCAGAGCGGGTTGACGCGCACGTCCGACCAGCCGACAACGAAGCCGTCGTTTCGCAAAACGCGATGAAAGCTGGTGAAGCCGAGCTCGTTCCAGGTCGGCGCGCCCATCCAGACGACGTTTTGCAGCGCGTGGCGCTCCTGGTACTCCCAAAGCCCGCCCCCCACCACCACGAACAGCAGCGCAATGCCAAAGCGCCGACCCTGACGGCGCCAGCGCGCAAGCGATTTTCCCAACGACTCTCTCCCCACGTTCCCTTGTCGTCGCTGCTCGCGCGACACTTATCGTTCTTCGGTTATCTACCCGGCGCGGCTACCAGCCCAGGGAAAACATGGTTTCCAGATCGTGGCGCGAGTGAACCTGCATGGCGTTCAACGTTTCGGTGTCGCTGATACCCTCTACAGCGTTCAAGCGCTCGGTGACGAGCTCGGCAAGGCTTTCGAAGTCCCGGGTGCGGGCGATGGCGACCAGATCGTAGCGCCCGCAGGTCGAGTACACCTCGCTGATGCCCTCGACCTCCGCCAACCGCTCGGCCACGCCTTTTACCTGGCCCTTTTCGGTATTAATCAAAATGACAGCGTTTTGCATGGCGCCCTCGTTGGTCAACGTAATGAAAGTCTGCGTATTCAGGCCTGCGAGTATACCAGCCCCGCTCGGCGGGCCAAACGCTGCGATTGACGCGGTCTATTGCCGCGCATCCCAGAACCCATTAGAGACGCCTGCCCGCATGGGTTAAGATGCGTCATCGGTGAATGTTTTATCATGAGGCGATACCCAGAGCGCTATAGCGCCTCGCCCGCGACCTACCCGTGACAGCTCGCCCCGGATGACGGGCTCTTCGTTAGCAAGATCAGGAGATACCATGGCCGATCAAAGCCGCCGTACGTTCATGCGCAACAGTGTACTGGGCCTGGCTGCCCTGCCGCTGGGCGCCGGCGTTTTATCGAAAACCGCGTTCGCCCAGTCGCTGCCCCGGCTCGACCCGAGCGCCCCCGCCGCCCAGGCGCTCAACTACGTGGAAGAGGCGCAAAGCGCCAGCGACCACCCCGCCTTCAGCGAAGGCGAGCTCTGCTCCAACTGCATGTTCTTCACCGAGTCCAACGAAGGCTGCCAGCTCTTCCCGGAAAACAGCGTCGCTCCAAACGGCTGGTGCCAGTCCTGGACCTCGAAAGGGTAATCGCAAAAGTTCAAACCAGACGCTTTTAAACAGAGACCCCGCCACTTGTTGGGGGGTCTCTGTTTGAGCCGGGTTCAAAACGCACTACGCGCCTTCGCCATCGCCCTCCTCTACCGGCCAGCGGTAGCGGTGCGTGACGCGCCCTTCGTCCATCGACACCAGATGCACCGGAAAGCCCCACAGCTTTTGCAGGTGGCGCATGACCGGGTAGACGCTGCGCTCCAGCGGCCGGCGGCTTTCCTGCACATGATGCAGCGTCAACGATCGGTCGCCGCGAATGGCCGCCTCGAACACCTGGATGTTGGGCTCGCGAAGCGACAGCGCGTACTGGGCGGAGAGCGCGTTGCGCACCCGACGGTAGCCCTGCTCGTTGTGAATCGCGCCCACGGCGAGCGTATCGCTTTGATCGTCGTCCACCATCACGAACAGTTTTAGATCGCGAATCACCTTCGGCGAGAGAAACTGCTGGATGAACGACTCATCCTTGAAGTTGCGCATGGCGAACTCCAGCGTCTCCCGCCAGGGCGAGCCCGCGATATCCGGAAACCAGGCGCGGTCCTCTTCTGTGGGCGCGGTGCAGATGCGCTCGATATCACGAAAGATCGCAAAGCCCAGCGCGTAGGGGTTGATCCCGCTGTAGTAGGGGCTGTCAAACTCCGGCTGATTGATGACCGCCGCGTGGGACTGCAAAAACTCGAGCATCAGGCCTTCGTCCACGTGGCCATCGTCATAGAGCCGGTTCATCAGGGTGTAGTGCCAGAAGCAGGCCCAGCCCTCGTTCATTACCTGGGTCTGGCGCTGCGGGTAGAAGTACTGGGCGAGCTTGCGCACGATGCGCACGATTTCGCGCTGCCAAGGCGCGAGCAGCGGCGCGTTTTTCTCGATGAAGTAGAGCAGGTTCTCCTGAGACTCCGGCGGGTAGCGCCCGCCCTCGTGCAGACCCAGCGGGTCGTCCTCGTCAAAAAACCCGCCCGGCAGCGTCTCGCTCTTCTCGAGAGGTTTAGGGATGGTGCGCCAAAGCATGTTGACCTGGGTTTGCAGGTAGGCCTCACGCTCCTGCTGGCGGGCGGCTTCCTGGGCAGCGGAGATTCTCGAGGGCCGCTTGTAGCGGTCCACGCCGTAGTTTTGCAGCGCGTGGCAGGCGTCGAGCAGTTGCTCGACGGCGTGAGTACCATGGCGCTCCTCACACCGGGCAATGTACTTTCGCGCAAACACCAGGTAGTCGACGATGGAGTCGGCTTCAGTCCAGGTACGAAACAGGTAGTTGCCCTTGAAAAAGGAGTTGTGGCCGTAGCAGGCGTGGGCCATGACCAGTACCTGCATCATCAGCGTGTTCTCTTCCATCAGGTACGCGATGCAGGGGTCGGAGTTGATCACTAGCTCATAAGCCAGCCCCATCTGGCCGCGCTTGTAGGCCTGTTGCACGGCGAGAAACTGCTTGCCGAAGGACCAGTGGTGATAGCCCACCGGCATGCCGACGCTGGCGTAGGCATCCATCATCTGCTCGGTAGTGATCACCTCGATCTGATTGGGGTAGGTATCGAGCCGGTACTCGTCGGCGAGTGCTGCCAGCACCTCGTCGAAGCGCTCGAGAATGTCGAAATTCCAGTCAGAGCCCGTGGCGATGGGGCCAGACGCGGGTGCATCGGAAGAGACTCGCATCGCGTACTCCTCGAAAAACAGGATCGGATCAGGACGACGTGGTCAGCCGGCGTTTGAACAGCTCGCGAAAGACCGGGTAGATATCGCCGGCTTCGAAAATCTGGCGCATCGCGAAACGCTCGCTGAACCGCTTGGCCACAGTTTCGTACTCGTGCCAGAGCGACTGATGCTCGTGCGGGGTGATCTCCACGTAGGCGAAGTATTGAAGGTTCGGCATCAGCTCCTTGATCAAGAGATCGCGGCAGATCGAGGAGTCGTCATCCCAGTTGTCGCCGTCGGAAGCCTGAGCGACGTAGAGATTCCATTGACTTGCCGGGTAGCGCTTCTCGACGATGCCGTGAACGAGCTTCAAGGCGCTCGAGACGATCGTGCCGCCGGTTTCCCGGGAGTAGAAAAACTCCTCCTCGCTGACCTCGCGAGCGGCAGTGTGGTGGCGCACGAAAACGAGCTCCACCTTCTCGTAGTGCTTCTCCAAAAACAGGTACAGCAACAGGAAGAAGCGCTTGGCGATATCCTTGTGGTTCTGGGTCATCGAGCCGGAGACGTCCATGACGCAGAAAATCACCGCTTGGCTCGAAGGCTGGGGCTCAGGGGCGAGCTGGTGATAGCGAAGGTCGACGGTATCGATGAACGGCACCGACGCGATGCGCTTTTCGAGCCGCTTGATCTCGGCCTCAAGCTCAGCGATGCGCGCCGGATTGCGCAGAATCGAGTCCTTGCCGAGCTCCTCGGCCAGCGCTAGCTGCGCCTCCATCAGCGCGCGCTTGATCGGCGCGCGCATGGCAATGCGCCGGGCGTAGGCCTCGCGCATCGAGCGGGTCACGCTCATGCGCGAAGGCACGCCGTCGCGGGCAAGCCCGGCGCGCACCATCTTGATCTCCTCCATGGTCTTGAGCGGCTTGCGCTGCAGGTGGGGAAGCTCAAGCCCATCGAACACGAACTCCAGAAACTCCTCGCGGCTCAGGGTAAAGGCGAACTCGTCATCGCCCTGGCCCTGATTGCTCGCCTTGCCCTCGCCGGCCCCGCCCCCTCCGCCGCCGCCTGGCGGGCGGCGGATCCGGTCACCTTCGAGAAACTCCTTGTTGCCGGGCGAGACGATACTTCGCTTGCCGCCCGGGCCGTGCTGAAAAACCGGCTCGGAAATGTCGCGGGTCGGAATGGAAACGCTTTCGCCGCGCTGCATATCGGTGATCGAGCGGCGGTTGACCGCCTCCTCCACCGAGCGCTTGATGTGGTGACGATAGCGCTCGAGAAAGCGCTGCCGGTTGACCGCGCTTTTGTGCTTCGCATTGGGCCTACGATCGATGAAGTAGGTCATACGACCTCCTTGAACCGGGCTACAAAAACCAGCGCTACTGAGATTTACGTACGCGCAAGTACCACTCCGACAGCAGGCGCACCTGTTTCTCGGTATAACCCCGCTCGACCATGCGCTCGACGAAATCCTCGTGCTTTTTCTGATCCGATTTCGACGCCTTAGCGTTGAAGGAGATCACCGGCAAAAGTTCCTCGGTATTGGCGAACATCTTGTGCTCGATCACGCCTCTGAGCTTTTCGTAGGACTGCCAGCTCGGGTTCATGCCGTTGTTCTGGGCACGCGCGCGCAGCACGAAGTTGACCACCTCGTGGCGGAAATCCTTCGGGTTGGAGATGCCCGCCGGCTTCTCGATCTTTTCGAGTTCCTCGTTGAGCGACTGGCGGTTCAAGAGCTCACCGGTTTCCGGGTCGCGGTACTCCTGGTCCTGAATCCAGAAGTCGGCGTAGGTCACGTAGCGGTCGAAAATGTTCTGGCCGTACTCGCTGTAGGACTCCAGATACGCGGTCTGAATCTCCTTGCCGATGAACTCGACGTAGCGCGGCGCCAAAAACTCCTTGATGAACCCGATATAGCGCTCGAACACTTCGGCGGGCAGCTGTTCGCGCTCCAGCGCCTGCTCCAGCACGTACAGAAGATGCACCGGGTTGGCGGCGACCTCGGTGCTGTCGAAGTTGAACACTTTCGACAGGATCTTGAAGGCAAAGCGGGTCGAAAGCCCCTGCATGCCCTCATCCACCCCGGCGGCGTCGCGATACTCCTGGATCGACTTCGCCCGCGGGTCGGTGTCCTTCAGGTTTTCGCCGTCGTAGACGCGCATCTTGGAGTAGACGCTGGAGTTCTCCGGCACCTTGAGCCTTGAAAGCGTGGTGAACTGCGCCAACATACGCAGCGTGTCCGGCGCGCAGGGTGCCTGGTTGAGCGAGGACTCCTCGAGAAGCTTTTGGTAGATGCTGATCTCTTCGGAAACGCGCAGGCAGTACGGCACCTTGACGATGTAGACGCGGTCGAGAAACGCCTCGTTGTTACGGTTGTTGCGAAATGCCTGCCACTCGGACTCGTTGGAGTGGGCGAGAATCACACCGTCGAAGGGGATCGCGCCCATGCCTTCGGTGGGGTTGTAGTTGCCCTCCTGGGTCGCGGTCAACAGCGGGTGGAGCACCTTGATCGGCGCCTTGAACATCTCGACGAACTCCATCAGCCCCTGGTTGGCGCGGCAAAGCCCGCCGGAGAAGCTGTAGGCGTCCGGGTCGTCCTGGGAGAAGAGCTCGAGTTTGCGAATATCGACCTTGCCCACCAGCGAGGAGATATCCTGGTTGTTCTCGTCACCCGGCTCGGTCTTGGAGATCGCGATTTGATTGAGCCGCGAGGGATACAGGCGCACCACGCGAAACTGCGAGATATCGCCACCGTTCTCCTTTAACCGCTTGGCCGCCCAGGGCGACATCACGCTTTTTAGATAGCGCCTGGGGATACCGTACTCCTGCTCCAGAAGCTCGCCATCCTCTTCCGGCGAGAAAAGCCCCAGCGGGGACTCCTGCACCGGCGAATCCTTGATCGCGTAAAAGGGAATGCGCTCCATCAAGAGCTTCAAGCGCTCGGCAAGCGACGACTTACCGCCGCCGACCGGACCCAGCAGGTAGAGGATCTGCTTGCGCTCTTCAAGGCCTTGGGCGGCGTGGCGAAAGTAAGCCACGATCTGCTCGATGGCATCTTCCATACCGTGAAATTCAGCAAACGCCGGGTAGCGGCGGATCACCTTGTTGGAAAAAATGCGTGAAAGGCGCGGGTCTTTGGCGGTATCGATTACCTCCGGCTCGCCGATCGCCTCGAGCATACGCTCGGAGGCGCTGGCGTAGACCTTCGGATCGCGTTTACAAAGGGCGAGATACTCCTCGAGGGTCAACTCTTCCTGCTGAATACGGGCGAACCGGTCTTGAACGTGATCAAAGATGCTCATTGAACTCTCCTGTGGCCCAGCCTCAGGTATACCGCTCAACCACCCTGTCAGTGCGGTGTACCAAACGAGGTATCGCTCTATTAGCGTAGACAGCATTAATCGAAAAAGAGTGATAAAAACTTCAACGCTAGAATGAATTTCGGGTTGAAAACAGGATGTTTCGCCTACCGCTTTTACGCGGTACTGGAACCCGGGGGGCGGCTCATGTTCGAATGGGAAGCACTAACTCAGGTCACGCCGAAAGGCGCCTACCTGACCGTTGATACGCTTGCTTTCTATGCCTGCTTTTACAACACTGGCTGTTCCAACATTTGCTTTTCTGACGCTTGCTTTTACAACACTTGCTTTTACAACACCCGGAGATATGAACGTATGCCGATTCGTCGCGCGCTGATTACCGCTTTACTTCCCCTGCTGGCGGCCACCGCCGCTTCAACGGTTCAGGCCCAGCAGAGCGCCCCGAACGTCGATACCCAGCGCTTTCAGGATTGGGAAGTGCGCTGCCCTGCCGGCAATACCGGCCAGCAGAGCTGCACCATGAACCAGATCGTCAACAATCCGGACAGCAACGAGCCGCTGATGCGCGCCATGGTGGGCTACCCACCCCAGGCCCAGGGCATGGCGGTGATGGCCTTCGTCATGCCGCTGGGCGTTAACCTGGCGCCGGGCATGCAGCTGCAGGTCGACAGCAACGAGCCGGTCGGATTTCCCTACCAGTTCTGCCAAGAGCAGGGCTGCCGGGCGGATCTGCCGCTGGAAGCAAGCCTTCTGCAGCAGCTTCGCGGCGGCTCTACCGCGACCGTCAGCGCCATCGCGCCGGACGGCCAGCGTCTGGATCTGAACCTGTCGCTCATGGGCTTTACCAGCGCGAGCCAGCAAATCTCGCCCTGATCCCGCCTTCCCCGCACCGCACGCCGCACTTTCATGTGCGGCGCGCGCGTTTCTAGCGTGCGCTCATTGCCTCGCTGACATCGGCCAGAAGCTGGTCCAGAAGCTCGACGGTGGTGTTCCAGGCGCATACGAAGCGCGCCCCGCCGGCGCCGATGAAGGTATAGAACGTCCAGCCGCGGGCTCTTAACGTCTCGACCACGTGGGCAGGAAGCTCGACGAACACGCTGTTGGCTTGGGTGGGGAACATCAGCGATACATCGGGAAGCTGCTGCAAGCCCTCACTGAGATAGCGCGCCATGGCGTTGGCGTGCTGGGCATTGGTCAGCCAGGCGCCACTTTCCAAAAGCCCAAGCCAGGGGGCGGAGACGTAGCGCATCTTGGAGGCGAGCTGGCCGGCCTGCTTGCAGCGATAGGAGAAGTCCTCGGCGAGCTCGCGGTTGAAGAACAAAATCGCCTCGCCAAAGGCCAGCCCGTTTTTGGTGCCGGAAAAGCAGAGCGCGTCCACGCCCACCTGCCAGGTCAGCTCCGCCGGGCTTGCGCCCAGGCTTGCGCAGGCATTGGCGAAGCGCGCGCCGTCCATGTGCAGGCGAAGATCATGCTTGTCCGCCACCGCGCGAATGGCTAAAAGCTCCTCACGCGAATACACCGTCCCCACTTCGGTAGCCTGGGTGAGCGAGACGACTTTGGGCTTGGGATAATGGATGTCGGAGCGCTTGGTGACCAGCGCCTCGATGCCGTCCGGGGTGAGCTTGCCGTTGGCGCCGGGCGAGGTCAAAAGCTTGGCGCCGTTGGAGAAGAACTCCGGGCCGCCGCACTCGTCGGTTTCGATATGGGCGAGCTCGTGGCAGATCACGCTGTGGTAGCTGCGCCCCATGGCCGAAAGCGCCAGCGAGTTGGCGGCGGTACCGTTGAACACGAAAAACACGTCGCAGTCGAAATCGAACATTTCGCGAAATCGATCCGCCGCGCGCGCGGTCCAGGTATCGTTGCCGTAGGCCAGATCATCGCTATCGTTGGCCTTCATCAGGTACTGCATCGCTTCCGGGCAGATACCCGAGGTGTTGTCGCTGGCGAGAAACCGGGGGGTGCACTCCGAAGGCATGTTGGATGGGTCCTTGTGGCTGACGAGCGCGGGCGAGCTGGGTGCCACTCACCGGACGCTGCGGTACGAAAACGCCCGCGGCGAGCGGTACGCGCGCCGCGGGCAAGAGGGTCTCAGTCTAGCGCTAATCCAATGAAAGCGTCATACGGGCTCTAAACGCCGCCTAGAGCGTCGCCGCCAAGCGCATGCCCTGATCGATCGCCCGCTTGGCGTCGAGCTCGGAAGCTTCATCGGCGCCGCCGATCACGTACACCTCGCCCCCAGCGTGTTCAAGGGGTGTGACGAGATCGCGCACCGACTCCTGCCCGGCGCAGACCACGATGCTGTCCACCTTCAGCACCTGCTCTTCGCCGTTTTGGCGAATGTGCAGCCCCTCGTCGTCAATGCGCAGATATTCGCAGCCAACGAGGGTTTTCACTCCGCGCGCCTTGAGCGCGGCGCGGTGCACCCAGCCGGTGGTCTTGCCAAGGCCCTTGCCGGGCTTCGAGCTTTTACGCTGAAGCATGGTGATGCGCCGGGCCGGTACCGGCGGGTTGGGTGCCGTGAGGCCGCCACGCTCGCTGACCTTCAAATCCACGCCCCACTCCTGGCACCAAGCGTCTACATCGAGCGCCGGATGCCCCACGTGGGACAAAAGCTCGGAGACGTCGAAGCCGATGCCGCCGGCGCCGATCACCGCCACCTCGGGCCCGACACGGTCCGGCTGTTCAATCGCATCGGCGTAGCTAAGCACGCTCGGGTGATCCGCGCCGGGAAGATCGAGCGCGCGCGGCGTCACGCCGGTGGCGATCACCACCGCGTCGAAATCGGCAAGCGCCTCGGCGGTGGCTTCCATGTTCAGGCGCACCTTAACGGCGTATTTATCCAGCATGACGTGGAAGTAGCGCAGCGTTTCGTCGAACTCCTCCTTGCCGGGAATCTTGCGCGCGTAATTGAACTGCCCGCCAAGCTCGCCCTGGCGCTCGAACAGCGTCACCGCGTGGCCGCGGCCGGCCGCCGCCACCGCCGTGGCGAGCCCCGCCGGGCCGCCGCCGACCACCGCTACCCGCTTGGAAGTTTCAGTGGGTGCAAGGCTGAACTCGGTTTCGTGGCACGCCCGCGGGTTGACCAGACACGATGTCAGCTTGCCGGCGAAGGTGTGATCCAGACACGCCTGGTTGCAGGCGATACAGGTATTGATCTCATCGCTCTGGCCCTGGGCGGCCTTTTGCACCCAGGCCGGGTCGGCGAGAAACGGGCGCGCCATCGAGACCATGTCGGCGTGGCCCTCGGCCAGCACACGCTCGGCCACCTCCGGCATGTTAATGCGGTTGGTGGTGATCAGCGGAATCGACAGCGCCGAGCGAATCCGCTGGGTCACTTCGGTGAACGCCGCGCGCGGCACGCTGGTGACGATGGTCGGCACCCGCGCCTCGTGCCAGCCGATGCCGGTGTTGATCACGTTGGCTCCCGCCGCCTCGATCGCCTGGCCAAGCGCCACGACCTCCTCCCAGCTGCTGCCCTCTTCGACCAGATCGATCATCGAGAGGCGAAAGATGAGCAGAAAGCGCTCGCCCACCGCCTCGCGAATGCGCTTCACGATCTCCACCGGAAAGCGGATCCGCGCCTGAAAATCCCCGCCCCACTCATCATCGCGCTGGTTGGTGCGTCGGCAGATGAACTGATTGATCAGATACCCTTCCGAGCCCATCACCTCGACGCCGTCGTAGCCCGCTTTTTGGGCGAGCAGCGCGCAGCGCACGTAGTCGTCGATCTGCTGTTCGACCTCGTGGGTATCCAGCGCTCTTGGAGCGTGCGGGTTGATCGGCGCCTGCAGCGCCGAGGGCGCGACCAATTTCGGCGAGTAGGCGTAGCGCCCGGCGTGCAGAATCTGCATGCACAGATGCCCGCCCTCGGCGTGCACGGCGTCCACGACCTGGCGGTGCTCGGAAAGCTCTGACTCATCGACCAGAGCGCTCGCGCCTTCGAACACCGCGCCTTCCGGGTTGGGGGCGATGCCACCGGTGACGATCAAACTCACGCCCAAGCGAGCGCGCTCGGCGTAGAACGCCGCCAACCGGGCGAAGCCGCCACGGGTCTCCTCGAGATTGGTGTGCATCGAGCCCATCAGCACGCGGTTGGGGAGCGTCAGATGGCCAAGCGTTATGGGCGTGAACAGGTGCGGATAGGCGAGCGGCTTTGTCATCACGGTCTCTCGGCGTTGTTGAAGTCGTTATTAAAATCGTTGCTGGAATCGTTGTTGAAATCGTAGCAAGCGCTTTTACGGCGCGTTCTAAACAATATTCAAACAAGCGTATGACATTGGCCGGCCGGCGTACAGCGTCGGCGCCCTGTGGCGGCGCAAGGGTTTTGGTTTTGCCCTCTTGCCCACGCGCCAAAAGCGCGTCACATTAACCGGCTAACGAACAAGGAACCCGCTATGCCGTTGATTTACTTCCTCGCTCCGCTGGCCACGGTGATGATCTGGTCGGGCAACATGACCATCAACCAACTCACCGTCGGTACCATCGCGCCGAGCAGCATCGCCTTTTTGCGCTGGTTTCTCGCTTTGCTAGTCATGACGCCGCTGGTGCTGCCGGCCACGCTCAAGCATCTTCCGGAGATTCGCCGCAACTGGCCAAAGCTTGCCACGCTAGGGCTACTCGGCATGGGGCTTTGGCAGGGTCTTGGGTACGTGGCGGCGGAAACCACTACCGCCACCAACATGGGAATTCTCGCCGCCATGGTGCCGCTTTTGACGGTGCTTTTGAGCGCGCTGATTCTGCGCGAGCCGCCCACGCTTGGCGGGGTGATCGGCGGGCTGTTGGCGTTTGTCGGCGTGAGCATTCTGCTCGGCCAGGGCAACCCGCTGTCGCTTTTGAAGCTCGAGGTCGCCTTTGGCGATGCGCTGATGGTGATCGCCGCGATCTGCTACGCCCTTTACGGGGTGATGCTCAAGCGCTGGCAGATGAACCTGCCGCCTTGGGTGATGCTTTACGCCCAGGTCTGCTTTGCGGTGCTGTTTTTGCTGCCGCCCTATCTTCTGGGGCCGATGACGCCGATCGACGGCCAGAACGTCTGGCTGATTCTCTACGCCGGCATTCCCGCCTCGATCATTACCACCTTTTTGTGGATGCGCGCGGTGCGCCAGATCGGCGCCAACCAGGCGAGCATCTTCATCAATTTGATGCCGCTTTTTAGCGCGCTGATCGCCATGGCGTTTTTGGACGAGCGGATTGCAAGCTTTCATCTCTACGGCGGCCTGCTGATTCTGGCCGGCGTGATCATGGCGCAGACGCTCACCCGCCCGCTGGTCGGCATGGCCGGCAAAAAAGCCCGCAGCGCGCAGCAGTGATACACTAGTCACACTCTTTTTCACGTCTTTCTCAACGGTGGGTACCCACGACTATGTCCCTTGAAGAGCTGCATCTCAATCTTCGCAACCTGACGAGCGACGACTACGACCAGCTGAAAACGCTGATGGACGCGGTTTATCACGACATCGGCGGCGCCTGGCCCAAGCACACCATCGACAAACTGATCCAAGCCTTCCCCGACGGCCAGATCGCCATCGAGGACGACGGCGTGCTGGTGGGCGTGGCGCTCACCGTTCAGGTGGATTACGACGAGTTCTCCAATCCCCACCGCTACGACGATTTGATCGGCCACCGCGAAGTCATCCTCAATGACGAAGAGGGTGACGCGATGTACGGCCTCGACGTGCTGATTCACCCGGATTATCGCGGCTACCGGCTGGGCCGGCGCCTTTACGAGGCGCGCAAGGAGCTCTGCCGCTCGCACAACCTGCGCGCGATTCTCGCCGGTGGGCGCATTCCGGAGTATCATCAGTACGCCGACGAGCTGACACCGGCCCAGTACATCGACAAGGTCTCGCGCAAGGAGATCTACGATCCGATCTTATCGTTCCAGCTGGCCAACGACTTCCAGGTCAAGCGGCTGTTGCGCAAGTACCTGCCGGAGGACGCCCAGTCCCGCGGCTACGCTACGCTTCTGGAGTGGAACAACATCCTGTTCGAGCCCGCCGACAGCGTGCTCGATACCCGTCCCACTCAGGTACGCGTCGGCGCGGTGCAGTGGCAGATGCGTGAATTCTCCTCGGTGGAGGCCGCGCTTCAGCAGATCGAGTACTTCGTCGATGCGCTGTCGGATTACCAAAGCGACTTCGCCGTGTTCCCGGAGCTTTTCAACGCGCCGCTGATGGGCCTACAGGACCGTGCCGCCCAGCAGGACCAGATGGCCGCGGTGCGTTTTCTCGCCGGCTTTACCGAGCGCTTCAAAAGCGAGTTGTCGCGTATGGCGGTCTCCTACAACATCAACATCGTTGGCGGGTCGATGATCGAGGCAGGTGCAGACGACCGCCTCTACAACGTGGCGTACCTCTTTCACCGCGACGGCGAGATCGAAAAGCAGGCGAAGCTGCACATCACCCCTCAGGAGCGCCGCGACTGGGTAATCGAAGGCGGCGATGATCTGCAGGTGTTCGACACCGACGCCGGCCGCGTGGGTATTTTGATCTGCTATGACGTCGAGTTTCCGGAGCTTGGCCGGCTGCTCGCCGATCAGGACATGGACATTCTGTTCGTGCCCTTCTGGACCGACACCAAAAACGGCTACCTGCGCGTGCGTCACTGCGGCCAGGCCCGGGCGATCGAAAACGAGTGCTACGTGGTGCTATGCGGGAGTGTGGGCAACCTGCCGTCGATCGAGAACCTCGACATCCAGTACGCCCAGTCGGCGGTATTCACGCCCTCGGACTTCGCCTTCCCCCACGACGCGGTACTGGCGGAAACCACGCCCAACACCGAGATGATCTTCTTCTCGGATCTCGACCTGACGCGACTCACGGTGGTGCGCGCCGAAGGCTCGGTCACCAACCTGAAAGACCGCCGCAAGGATCTGTTCGACCTGCGCTGGCGCGACTGGTCCTGGAAGTCCGGGGCGAATCTGGACGATTGAGATAAAACAGACCATAACGCCGCCCCGGCCAACCCCGGCAGCGCTATGCGCTGCCGGGGTTGGCTAAAGCCTGCTCCTACGGTAGGTAGAGTTACAGCACTATTGTAGGAGCCCAATTCATTGGGCGATGGCGGCGTTAGCCGCCCCCGGGTGATAGCGGCCCGTTATGTGGCCATCCCGCCTAACACACCGGCAGCGCTGCGCGCTGCATCGCTGGCTGACGCCTGCTCCTACGGGGTGTCCGGCCATACCAGATGGCGCGGCACCCGGCCCTTGTCGTCGAAAGCAACCCCTTCGGCGCGCAGCTTTTCGTGCTGGCGGGCCGCACCGCCGTGGTCGGCCAGCGCAAGGCTTGCCGAGATCACCCGGTGCCAGGGAAGCTCGTGACCCTCGGGCAGATGCCGCATGGCGGAGCCGACCGAGCGCGCCGTGGCGCCTTCGGTCATCGCCGCGATACGCCCGTAGGTGGTCACCCGCCCTTCGGGAATTTGGGCCACGATGGTGTAGATCTGCTCCAGGATCACAGAGCGCATGAAGTAACCTCTTGGAGAGACATCAAGGAACGGCCGGTTCAACGCCGATCTTTTTAGCGCTAAAAGATGGCGCTGATCCCGGCAGTGCGGGGTCAGCGAGCGCTAGCGCGCTAGTCGCGGTCCGGCCAGGCGTTGGGGTCGACCTTGTGCGCGAGTTTCGGGAAGTCGCGAGGTCTGAACACCGGCTCTACCCCCGCCTTGAGCTGGGTTTCGTAATCGCGAAACAGCGCAAAGGCGATGGGCGACAGCATCAAAATCGCGACCAGGTTGATGATCGCCATGGTGCCCATGGAAAGGTTAGCGAAGTTCCAGATAGCCTCGAGACTCGCTCTCGCACCAATCATGATCATGCTAAGCACGGCGATACGATACACAAACACAGCTATGGTAGCGCGCCCCTTGGCGAGGTATTCGATATTGGACTCACCATAGGAATAATTGGCAATGATCGAGGTAAAGGCAAAGAGCAAAATACTCACGGCCACAAACATGCCGCCCCAATCGCCTACGTGGATTGAAAGCGCCATTTGAGTGAGCTGAATACCCTTGTTTTCATCGCCAGCTAAAAGCTCGGGGCCAGCCATGATGATGATCGCCGCCGTCGCGGTACAAATGACCAACGTATCTAAAAACACGCCGAGCATTTGAATGAATCCTTGGGCAGCCGGATGATCAGGCCGAGTGCTGGCAGTAGCCGCGGCGTTCGGCGCCGAGCCCATACCCGCCTCGTTGGAGAACAGTCCCCGCTGAATACCATTCATGATCGTTTGCGAGATCGCATATCCAACCACCCCGCCCGCGGCCTGATTCAGGCCAAATGCGCTTTGCAAGATCGTCATCAACGCAGCAGGAAAATCCGCTATGTTGAGACCAACTACCACTAGTGCCAGTATCAGGTATAACAGCGCCATCAACGGGACAACGAGCTCGGCCACCTTGGCAATCGATTTTAAACCACCAAAAATAATCGGTGAGACCACTACCACTAGCACAACGCCCATCACCCAAGTGGGAACATCGAAGGCCTGCTCCATTGCTTGGGCAATGGCATTTGACTGAACGCTATTGAAGGCCAAACCAAAGGCGATGATCAGACAGACCGAGAAGAGCACCGCCATCCAGCGAAGGCCAAGACCTCGCTCGATATATCGGGCCGGCCCGCCTCTAAAAGTGTTATCACCATGATCGGTCTTGTAAGCCTGGGCGAGCGTAGATTCAATAAAGCTGGTGGACATGCCGACGACGGCCGTCATCCACATCCAGAAGACAGCACCCGGGCCACCGTAGTAGATCGCGACCGCAACACCTGCCAGATTGCCGGTTCCTACTCGGGCTGCAAGGCTTGTCGAGAGTGCCTGGAAAGAGGAAACACCACCGTCAGCATGACGTGAGTTTTTAAGCAACTTGAACATGTGGCCAAAGTAGCGCGCCTGAATGCCACCAGTTCGTAACGTAAAATAAAGACCGGCGCCAAGTAGCAAATATATGAGCACATAGTCCCATAACAGCCCGTTGCCGAGCTCAACCGCCGAGTTCCAAAGCGGCGCAAAAGAGAAATCCATACAGGCACCTTTAATAACGTTTAAGCCGGGCCATTCTTCATGGCCAAGTGAAAATGGCAAGCAAATTCATTATTTCTTTAGTCTCACTGCTTGAATCGTTAAAGCGTGAGACGGCTATTCACAGCATCGTATTAGGCCTTAACCCCAGGCTCGCATGACACAGACATCATGCGCTTCGGTTTCTCTACCCAGTGATCGAACAAGACGTAAGCCGCCATTGAACGTCTTAAGACGGACAAAAAGCGATCCATGCAGATGCTCATCGTGGATAACAGGAAGGACTGGGCTATCGTTGAAGCGCAACTTGATGAGCGCCATCTTCAACCCACCGGCCGGCTAGCGTATGCTGACGCTCTTTGAAACGGCCGGTGATCAACAGGATGTCACGCACGCTTTTAAAGGGCCTGGGCCTGGTCGCCCTGCTTGTTACGCTCGCCTTCGGCTGGCGCTGGCTTCAGCACTCCGGGTACATGAGCGCCCAGGGGCTCAACGATGCCATTGAGTACGTCAGCCGGTGGCGCGACGCGCCCTGGATGTTCGCCGCGGTGCTGGTGGTGTACAACGCAACGCTTCTGGTGATGTTTCCGCTAACGCTTTTGGTGGTGGCCACCGGGCTTTTGTTCGGCCCGGCCTGGGGGCTTTTCTACGCCACGATCGGCACGCTGAGCTTTTCGGTACTCTCCTACTGGATCGGTCACTGGCTGGGGCGCGACGCGCTGATGGACTACGGCGGGCGCCACCTGCGGGGGCTGTCGGGCTATCTCTCCAAGCGCGGCATTCGCACCATGATCGTGATCAACGTGCTGCCGCTGGCGCCGTTTCCGCTCACCAACATGCTGGCCGGCGCCTTTCACCTGCGCTTTCGCGACTACATGATCGGCTCGACGATCGGCATCGTGCCGGGACTGGCCGCGGTGATTCTGCTGGGCAGCCAGCTCGGCGCGCTTTTGACCGCCGCCAGCAAGCGTGAAGTCGCCTTTGCGCTCGGCGGGCTGGCGCTGGGGGCGGTGCTTCTTTACGCCCTGAAGCGCTACGCCGATGCGCGGGCGGCGCGGCGCAAGGCTCAGCGTGCAGCACAAGACGAACCAACGCGTGAGGATCAGCGCGACGGCGTGTGATGCTGGGCCAGGGTTTGGGCGTAGAAGTGGGTGATTGCGTCGGCAAAGCGCTCGACGTCGTAATCTCTGGCAAAAGTCCTGGCCTGATCGCCAAGGGTGCGCCGTAGCGCGGCGTCCTCACCAAGTTCGAGCACCCGCTCGCCCCATACCCGCAGATTTTGCGGCGTCTTGAAGCCGTTGTAGCCGTCGCGCACCACGTCGTCGATACCGCTGGAGCGCACCGCCACCACCGGCAGCCCCGCCGCCATCGCCTCCAGAATCACCATGCCTTGGGTTTCCGAGGTCGAGGCGAACACGAACAGATCGCCTAGGTGGTAGTAGCTCGCCATCGCCTCCGGCGCAACGGCCCCCGTAAGCGTCACCCGATCCGTCAGTGCCAGCTCGTCGATGCGCGCCTGCAAGCTCTCCCGGTCCGGCCCGTCGCCAATCAGCAAAAGCCTTAGCCGCTCGCCGCCCTGGCCTTGAAGCTGCGCCAGCGCGTCGAGCATGAAGCCGATGTTCTTCTCACGGCTCACCCGCGAGACGCTGATCAACACCCGCTCGTTTTCGTCGATCTTCCAGCGCTCTTTGAGCGCCTCGACCTCACCGTCGTTCGCTTTCGCGTAGCGGCGGGTGTCGATCCCTGTGGGCTGCACCAGCGTCGGCGTTTTCACGCCGATCATGCGCAGGTACTCCTCCGCCGAGTAGGTCGGCACGATCACGCCGTCGCAGCGGTTGGAGAAGCGCTTGATCAGGTAGTGAGAAATCAGGTTGCGAAACAGCGCCCCAGGCAGCGGCACGAAGTGAGCGTAGTGTTCGAGCCGAGTGTGGTAGGTGTAGATCACCGGCACGTTCAAACGCCGCCCCATCCAGAGCCCCATCGACCCCAGCCAGAACGGGTGGTGAACGTGGATAATGTCCGGGCGAAACGCGCGAAGGCGCTGACGAAAGCGGCGGTTGAACGGGTTGGTGAGCCGAAACTCACGCTTTTCACCAAAGGCGATGAGCGTGGGCAGGCGCTCCACGCCGTCGTCGTCCTGGCGCTGCTCGGCGTAACGCGGCACCAGCAGCGTAACGCGATGGCCAAGCGCTGCCAGGCTTTTGCGCAGCCGCTCGACGGAGATCGACACACCGGAAACGAACGGAAAGTAGTTGTTCGACACCATCGCCACGCGCAGGGGCTTGCCAAGATAGGGGGTCGGGTCGAGATCGAAGTTCGGGTAGTAGTCGCGCTCTTCGAAAATCAGCCGGTAAAGGCGCATCGCCAGAAGCGTCAACAGCCCCACGATCAACAGAAAGCGCGGATAGCTGACGTAGAAAAACGCATAGATGGTCGAGGCGATACTGCCCAGCAGCCGCCACCAGCCGGGCTGGTCAACGTTCAGGCGAACCGGCGTGATCTTGACGCCGTCCTTGCCCACCTCGACCACCACGTAGTGGTGAAAGCTGCCCTGAATATCCATCAAAATACCGCCGGCGCCGCCGGTGGTGACGTAATCCACGCCGTCCAGCGTCTGGTGCGAATAGAGCGACAGGTTGGCCGAAAATAACGCGTCCACCCGGTAGCGCTCGGCAAGCGATTGAATGCCTTCGCTCAGACGCGGATCGTTCAAGTAGTTATCGGCCTCGAAAAGCGGCGCTTCGCTGATCACGTTGTGAAGCGGCAGCCCAACGAAAACGAAGCGGTGCGCGGCGGTCGAGGCGGAAAGCTCGCGCTCGAGCCAGTCGAGCTGCCAGGAGGTCGAGGATTTGCCCGTCCCGTCGAGGAAAATGAAGTGGCTGTCACCGGCCACGAAGGCGTAGAAGTGCGGGCCGAAATACTCGTAGAACAGGTAGCTTCCGAAGTCGCTGTCTTCGTTGTCGCCGTAGGTGAGTACGAAGGGCATCGTAAGCTTAGAGAGGCTTTCGTAAATCGCCCGGTAGCTCTCCTGCTGGCCGCTCGCCACGGCGTTGCCCGCCGAGACCATGAAGTCGAGCCCGCTTTCGTTGAGACTCGGCACGATCGTCTTGCCAAACACGTTCACCGAGTTATTGATGTTGCCCACCACCGCGAAACGGTAGTGATCGCGCCCGGTCAGCGCCGTGCGGATCTTCGACACCTCCAGCGTGTGAAGTGATTCGAACTCCGGCTCGCCGGCGTAGAGCCACACCTGGTGGATCACCAGCCCCGCGACCAGCGCCAGGTTGAGCGTAAAGGCAAGGCGCAGCCAGCGCTTGCGAGACAGACGAAGAAAACGTGGGACCATGGCGCTCGAGATGTTCGACAGGAAGGTGGACGTTGATGAAGCTGTCTTTGAAAAGCGGTCTTTAAAAATCGAAACAAAAACGGCCAAGCGTAGCACAGCCAAGGCGTCTCAGTGCTCAAACCGCTTCAAGGCAGCGGTCACTCGCCCTGAAGCGTTAGCACCAGCCGGCGGCGACCGCCGTGGTCGCGATGCTCGCACAGATAGATCCCCTGCCAGGTGCCCAGGTTCAATCGCCCGCGCGTCACCGGCACCTGCACGCTGGCGCCTAAAAGGCTCGCCTTGAGGTGGGCGGGCATGTCGTCGCTGCCTTCGAACACGTGCTGGTAATACGGCGCGTTTTCCGGCACCGCGCGGTTGAAGTGGCTTTCGAAATCCGCGCGCACCGTAGGGTCGGCGTTTTCATTGAGGGTGAGCGAGGCCGAGGTGTGCTGAATGAACACGTGTAAAAGCCCCGCCTCGACCGGTGGCATGTCATCGAGCGCGCGGGTAATTTCGTCGGTGATCAGATGAAAGCCGCGCGGGTGCGCCGCCAAGGTGATGTCACGCTGTTGCCACATGAACGTTCTCCTGTTCCGGATGGGCCTTGGGTCGAATTGGTGAAAGCTGATCGATTCCGCCACAATACGCAAGTTGCACGCCACTAAAGAGCCCCATGTTCAAACGCTGGTTCACCCGCACCCCCGCCTCGCCGCCGGCGGATAGCTGGCGTAAGGCCCGTCAGCAGACACCGCTTCTGGCTGCGCTTGCGCCGATGGAGGCCGAGCTTCTGGCCGAGCGGGCTTGGCAGTTTCTTCGCACCAAGCGCCTGACCCGTCACGCCGAGCTTTCAAACGCGCCGTTTGACGATGCCGACCGGCTGGCAATCGCCGGCCAGGCGTGCCTGCTCACGCTTGGCTGGAGCGATGCGGAACACCGCGAGGCTTTCGCCAACGTTCACGAGATCGTGATCCTGCCGGAAAGCTTCACCCGCGAGGTAGAAGAGATGGACGAGTTCGGCGTGGTGCATCAAGGCATCGACGAGCGCGTCGGCGAAACCTCCTACCAGGGCCCGGTCGTCATCGCCTACGCCGATCTGATCGAAAGCGGCGACTTCGTCGGCTTCAACGTGCTCATCCACGAGCTCGCCCACAAGCTCGACATGGGCAACTCCATGGATATCGACGGCTTCCCGCCGCTGCCCCGCTCGCTCTCGGCCAAGCGCTGGCACGCGGTGTTCTCGAGCGTCTGGGAGGATCTCAACGCCTGCCTCGAAAAGGGCCTCACCCCGCCCATCGACGACTACGCCGCCAGCCACCCCGGCGAGTGCTTCGCGGTGTGCTGCGAGTACTTCTTTACCGCGCCGGATCACCTGGTCGAGGCCTATCCAGCGCTTTATGAGCTGCTGTGCGACTACTTCAACCAAGCACCTTTGGGGCGGACTGAACGCCCCTGAATTAGGGTAGCGGCGGCACGCGCCCGGCCATTTCCCAGGCCAGCAAGTCGATGAACGCGCGCACCCGGGCGGGTACGTGACGCCTGGCCTGGTACACCGCGTAAAAATCCGCGCGCACCCCTAACCATTCGGGCAAGAGTGCGACCAGCGCCCCGCTCTTTAGATGCGCGTGCACGTCCCACCAGGATCGCAGCATGACGCCATGGCCGTCCAGCGCAAGCCTGGTGATTACCTCGGCATCGTTGCTCGAAAGCCGCCCGCTCACCTTCACCGACTGCGCCGGGCCGCGTTTGCACTTGGGCTCGAAGCGCCAGAGCGGGAAATCGGTGTCGTTCTCCTGCACCACCAGGCACGCGTGGCGGGTCAAATCCTGCGGGGTGTTGAGTACCGGCATGCGCTTGACGTAACCCGGTGCGGCGCACAGCACTCGGCGGCTTTCGAGAATCGGTCTTGCGATCAGCCGTGAATCCGGCGGCTCGCCGACGCGAATGCCAATATCCAGGCCGTGATCGGCCAGGCTCAGGGGAAAGTTGGTCAACTCCAGCCAGCCGTTCACGCCGGGGTGAGCGTGGCAAAACGCCGACAAAAGCGGCGCGACGTGGGCGCGGCCAAAACCGAAGGTGGCATTGATTCGCAGCGCCCCGTTCAGCGTTTGGCCTTGCGCCTCGTTGAGCGTGCCTTCGAGCTCGGCAAGCTCCTCGAGAATCAGCGAACCGCGCGCAAGGTAGCGCTCGCCTTCTGGTGTTAGCGTCAGCCGCCGGGTAGTGCGTGCGGCCAGGCTCACGCCCAGGCGGGCTTCGAGCTGTTTCAGGCGCTTGCTCACCGCCGACAGCGAAAGCCCAAGCGTGCGCGCCGCCGCGGTCAAGCTACCGGCTCGGGCCAGGTGCTGGAAAAAGGCAAGATCATCAAAAGCGGCCACGTATTCTCCACTCAAAAGCAACAATGGCTTGCAGTGTAGCCCGATTAATTCCCGCGCCAAAGCCGCTACACTCGGTTAAATATCCCAACACCGAGGAGCTCTTCATGGCCCACACCATTGCAGTGATTGCCGGCGACGGCATCGGCACCGAAGTCATGCCCGAAGGTATTCGCGCGCTCGAGGCCGCAGCGAAGCGCTTCAGTCTCGATCTGGACTTCACCACTTTCGAGTTCGGCAGCTGCGACTACTATTTGGAGCACGGCCAGATGATGCCGGACGACTGGTTCGAGCAGCTCAAGGGCTTCGATGCGCTTTTCTACGGCGCCGTCGGCTGGCCGGAGAAAGTGCCGGACCATATTTCGCTTTGGGGCTCGCTTTTGCAGTTTCGCCGCCGGTTCGACCAGTACATCAACCTGCGACCCTGCAAGCTGATGCCCGGCATCCAGAGCCCCTTGGCCGGCCGTAAGCCCGGCGACATCGATTTCTACGTGGTGCGCGAAAACACCGAGGGCGAGTACTCGAGCATCGGCGGCAAGATGTTCGAAGGCACCGAGCGCGAAATCGTAATTCAGGAAACCGTGATGAGCCGCACCGGCGTCGACCGCGTGCTGAAGTACGCGTTTGATCTCGCCAAAACCCGCCCGCGTCAGAAGCTCACCTCGGCGACCAAGTCCAACGGTATATCGATCACCATGCCCTACTGGGACGAGCGCGTCGCCGAGATGGCCAAGGCGTACCCGGACGTCAGTGTGGACAAGTTCCATATCGACATCCTGACCGCCAACTTCGTGCTTCACCCGGACTGGTTCGACGTGGTGGTGGGCAGCAACCTGTTCGGCGATATCCTCTCGGACCTGGGCCCGGCCTGCACCGGCACCATCGGCGTTGCCCCCTCGGCGAACATCAACCCGGAAGGCCATTTCCCGAGCCTGTTCGAGCCGGTCCACGGCAGTGCCCCGGACATCGCGGGTAAAGGCATCGCCAACCCGATCGGCCAGATCTGGTCCGGCGCGATGATGCTCGAACATCTGGGCCATGAAGAGGCCGGCAAGGCGGTGATCGACGCCATCGAAGCGGTGCTCGAAGAGGGGGATCCGCAGGTCTTGACGCGGGACGTCGGCGGGCAAGGCACGACCGAGACATTGGGCCGCGCGATCGCCGAGAAAATCGCGGGCTAAACCGGCGCTGTAAAGGAGTCGACGCGCCGGTCGATCAGGTGCTCGCGGCAAAGGTAATTGATATCGGTCACGCCCATGAGCGCAAGATCCCGGGTCAGTTCCTCCTTAACCAGTCTCAAGGCGTGGCGCACCCCGGCCTCGCCGGCGAAGGCGGCAGCGTAGTTCATCGGCCGGCCGATGAACACGAACGCCGCCCCCAGGGCGAGCGCCTTGATCACGTCGGTGCCGCGGCGAAAGCCGCTGTCGATCATCACCGGGATGTGCTCGACCGCTTCGACCACCCCAGGCAGCGCCTCGAGCGCGGCCGGGCTGTAGTCGAGCTGGCGCCCGCCGTGGTTGGAAACGATTACCGCGTCGCCACCCAGCGCCTCGACCCGCCTCGCATCCGCCGGGTTGAGAATACCCTTGACGATCAGCTTGCCGGGCCACAACGCCCTGACCCGCTCGAGATAGTCCCACTGCAGATGGCTGCGTCCGGAGAAGTCGCGGGTGACGTTTTTCGACATCACCGCGATGCCGCGGGTGGCGTAGTTGTTCTCGAAGTGCGGCATGCCGTGGCGGTAGATCGTGCGTAGAAAGGTGCCGAACAGCCAGCGCGGGCGCGTGATGCCATCAAGCGCCAAGCGCAGGCTCGGGCGCAGCGGCGACGAAAACCCGCTCTTGCGGTTGTTGTCGCTATTGGGCGGCACCGGGTAGTCCACGGTGATCACGAGCTTTTTGTACCCTGCGCGCTCGACGCGCGCCAGCAGCGCCTCGATCTCTTCGAACGTGCCGGGCAGGTAGGCCTGAAACCAGTCGGTCTCCCCCACCCGCAGCACCTCTTCCAGTGGGATCAGCGAGCTTCCGCTGAGAATCATCGGCACGCCTTCGCGGGCCGCCGCCCGGGCCTGAACGATATCGCCCCGGTAGGCGGACAGCGCGCTAATCCCCATCGGCGCGATGCCGAAGGGCGCGCGGTAGGTATCACCCAAAAGCTCGGTTTCAAGCGAAATGGCCGACACATCCACCAGCGCCTGAGGCATCAGCCCGAGTTGATCAAAGCAGCGGCGGTTCGCCGCGTGGGTATGGCCCTCCTCGGCGCTGTTGGCGATGTAGCCAAATAGCGGGCGCGGTAAGTGGCGGCGCCCCAGCGCTTCGAAGTCGTGCAGGTTGCGGGCTTTGTCGAGTCGGCTCACGCGAGATTCCTTGGAGGTGGATGCCCTAAAACGCGCAAACCCCACGGGCGTGGGGTTTGCGGGGCTAACGGGCACTATAGTAGCGCCTGGCGGCTTTCAAACAATTAGCCCATGGTCTCAGCGGGCGAGCTTCGCGGTAATGCCCGCCACGTGCTTGCCCTGAAAGCGCGCGAGCTTCAGTTCGCGCTCGCTGGGTTGGCGGGAGCCGTCGCCGCCGGCCAGGGTGGCCGCGCCATACGGGTTGCCGCCGCTGACTTCGGAAATATCGAACTGCTCTTCGATACCGTAGCCGATCGGTACGATCACCATGCCGTGGTGGGCAAGCGTGGTCCAGGTGGAGGTGACGGTCATCTCCTCGCCGCCGCCGGTACCGGTAGAGGTGAACACGCTCGCCACCTTGCCACGCAGCGAGCCGTTGGCCCAAAGGCCACCAGTCTGATCAAAAAAGGTGCGCATTTGGCCGGCCATGTTACCAAAGCGGGTGGGCGTGCCGATGATGACGCCGTCATAGTCGGCGAGTTCGTCGGGTTTGGCTTCCGGCGTGGTAAAGTCCTGCTTGCCGCCAGCGTTTTTGTAGGCCTCCTCCGGCATGGTTTCCGGCACGCGCTTGACCGTGACCTCGACGCCCTCCACTTCCCTGGCGCCTTCGGCGACGGCCGCGGCCAGCGTATCCACGTGCCCGTACATGGAATAGTAAAGTACCAGTACCTTGGTCATTGCTCTCTCCGTTTGAGTCGACAGATAAACCACCCCTTTAGCCTAGCGGAAAATTAACCCAAGTGAAGGTCGCGGTGGCGTCGCTTGAATTGCCGGCGTTTGTCTCTTGCGCTTTTGGTCATCCCGCACTAGTTTTCAATGCGACCGTCACAGCAAAAAGGGAGTTTTACATGACGATTTTCGAAGCGCTTCGTAAGGACCACGACATTCAGCGCGACCTGCTGGCCAAACTGGTAGAAACCCACGGTGATAGCAGCGAGCGCGATACGCTCTATCAACAGATCCGCGCCGAGCTCAAGTACCACGCCAACGCCGAAGAGCGCGCGCTGTACATGCCGATGATGGACATCGACCTCACCCAGGAGAAGGCTCGCCACAGCGTCGCCGAGCACCACGAGATCGACGAGCTGATCGAGCTTCTCGACGAAACCGACTACAGCGCCAGCAACTGGCTGGTGCACGCCAAGGAGCTTCAGCACCTGGTGACCCACCACCTGGACGAGGAAGAGCAGGAAGTCTTCCAACTGGCCGGTCGTGGCCTGCCGGAACAGCAGAAGACCTCACTTGCCGGTGAGTACCAGGACGAGATGCAGCGCCAGCGCGCCGAGTAATTCACGCCGTCCAAAAGCGCCTGCCCTCGAAGGGCAGGCGCTTTTTTTATGCCTGTTCAATGCGACTTTGCTGCCAGGCGGGCGTTGGCTTACACCTACGCCCGCCCCTTTTACAGCCTGGCGACACGGCTTTTTGTTTAGCCCGGCCCAACGTGATACATCTTCTGGATCGAAAACAAATAGCTCGAACAACAGATAGCTCGAACAACGAATATCTCGAAAAAGGGAGAATCGCGCATGCTGAGCCAGTGGCTGGACGGGGCGCTCGATGACGACATGCCCGCCAAACGCGAGGGCCGCTTTGCCAGCGGCCGCTACCGCCTTGGCGCACCGGGGGTGCTGGAACTCATCCCGAACGCCTCAAACACCGATGCCCACGCCTGCGTTTTTTCCGCTGCGATTCACGGCAACGAAACCGCACCGGTGGAGCTTCTGGGCCAGTGGCTCTGCGCGCTGGAGGCGGGTAGCGCGCCCCTCAAGGCGCCGGTGCTGGTGATACTGGGCAATATTCCCGCCCTCAAGGCGCAAACCCGCTTTGTAGAGACCAACCTGAACCGGCTTTTCGAGCGCGGCCTGACAAAACAAGGCCAAGAGGCCGACCGGGCTCGCGAGCTGATGCGCGAGGTGGATCGTTTCTTCGAGCGCTATAAAGGCCGCCCGCGGCTTCACTACGACCTGCACACCGCGATCCGCCAAAGCCTCTATCCGCGCTTTGTGGTCGAGCCCTTTGGCGAAACGGCCACCCATGCCCGCCAGTGGGCCTGGCTTGCCGGCGCCGACATGCAGGCGGTGCTGCATCAGCACCAGTCGAGCTTCACGTTCTCCCACTACAGCAAGCACTACCACCAGGCCCAGGCGTTTACCTTCGAGCTTGGCCAAAACGCGCCCTTTGGCCAAAACGATCTGGCATCGCTCACCCCCATGCTTGAGCTCATTCAGGCGCTCGGCGCCGGCGAAACGCCACAAGAAGGCGCCGAGCCTCCGCGCTTTTTCGAGGTCGAGCACGAGCTGATGCGCCGCTCGCAGGCGTTTACGCTCTGCTTTGACGAAGACGTGGCGAACTTTACCCGCTTCTCCCCCCACACCAAACTCGCCCAGGACGAAGAGGCCGGCGACTTCATCGTCGGTGAAACGCCGCTTCACGTGGTGTTTCCCAACGCCCGGGTGGAGATCGGCGCGCGGGCGGCGCTGCTGGTCACGCCGGTCGCCACGCAAGCAGCCAGACCATAAACGCCCTACACTAGGCAAAACCGTTGAACATGATCGAAGGCGGCGCTCACAGGCCGCCAGGATCAGCGCATTAAATCGCATAACAACGAGCGCATCGGGTATAAGGCCTGATAGAATCGCTCCCTTTTTCGCGCCAGCCGCTACGAATATCCGTATCGACACCGTTCGCTTAAGCGGCAACTCTGCTCTGGAGCCTGGTTATATGGCCACAACACCCACCCCTCTCGAAGTGCGCAATATCAAAAAGCGCTTCGGGGATACCGAAGTTCTCAAGGGACTTTCACTCGAAGCCCACAAGGGGGATGTCATCACCCTGATCGGCGCTTCGGGCTCGGGAAAAAGCACCTTTCTTCGCTGCATGAACCTGCTGGAGCAGCCCGACGAAGGCGAGCTGATCGTCCACGGCGACCCCATTCGCTTCAAGCAAACGCGCCAGGGGCGCGAGCCGGCGGATAAAAAGCAGGTCGTCGCCATGCGGGCGAAGCTTTCGATGGTGTTTCAAAGCTTCAACCTCTGGGCGCACATGACGCTTCTGGAGAACATCATCGAAGCCCCCGTACACGTTTTGGGCCAATCGAAAAAGGAAGCTACCGAACACGCCTACGCGCTGTTGGAGCGCGTAGGCCTTACCGCGCGCGCCAAGGCGCACCCGGCGCAGATGTCCGGCGGCCAACAGCAGCGCGGCGCGATTGCCCGGGCGCTGGCCATGGACCCGGACGTGATGCTGTTCGACGAGCCGACCTCGGCGCTGGACCCGGAGCTTGTCGGCGACGTGCTAAAGGTCATGCGCGACCTGGCGAAAGAGGGCCGCACCATGATCGTTGTCACCCACGAAATGAACTTTGCCCGCGACGTCTCGAGCCAGGTCATCTATCTGCAGGAGGGGCTAATCGAGGAATCCGGCACGCCCGCTGAGGTGCTGGACAACCCGCGCTCGCCCCGGCTTAAGCAGTTTCTCACCCCTAACCACTGACCGACGAGGCGACCATGCTGGATTTGCAAGGCTACGGCCCGCGCCTTTTCGAAGGGGCGCTCGTCACCGTCGAGCTCGCCGCGCTTTCGCTCGGGCTTGCGATCATACTGGGGCTGATCACCGCCACGGCCAAAATGTCGCGCAGCTGGCTTCTGCGGCGCGTGGCCGGCGTCTATACCACGCTGATTCGCGGCGTGCCGGATCTGGTGCTGATGATGCTGCTGTTCTACGGCGGCCAGATCGGCGTCAACGCCATTAGCGACGTGCTCCTCTACGACTACGATATCGACATCTATATCAGCTTCAACGCCTTTGCCGCCGGCGTGCTGACCATTGGGTTCATCTTCGGCGCCTACATGGGCGAGACCTTTCGCGGCGCCTTCATGGCCGTGGACGCGGGCCAGATCGAGGCGGGCAAGGCCTACGGCATGGGCAGCGCCCTGCTCTTTCGCCGCGTGCGCTTTCCGCAAATGATGCGCCACGCCCTGCCCGGGCTCTCCAATAACTGGATGGTGCTTTTAAAGACCACCGCGCTGGTCTCGGTGATCGGGCTGACCGACATGGTGCGCGTGGCCGCCGAGGCCTCGCGCGCGACCCACGAACCCTTCGTCTTTTTGATTCCCGTTGCGGTGGCGTACCTGCTCATCGCAAGCGTCACCGAGTGGATCTTCGCGCGCCTGCAAAAGCGCTACGACATCGGCTTCGGGGAGCACTGACATGTTCGATCTTTCTACCTGGTATCATGAGCTGCTCGACGACAACGCCATCTTCACCCCGGCCACCATGGCCCACTACTGGGAAGGGCTTGTCACCACCACGCAGCTGGTGTTTCTTTCGCTGGTAGTGGGGCTGGTGCTGGCGGTGCCGCTGGCGATTCTGCGAAGCTCCAAACGCAAGTGGATTAGCCTGCCGATCTACGCGTACACCTACGTGTTTCGCGGTACGCCGCTTCTGATCCAGCTCTATATCATCTACTACGGCGTGGTGTTTTTCGACGGCATTCAGGAGAGCTTTCTGTGGCCGGTCTTTCGCGACGCCTTCTATCCGGCGCTAATCGCCTTCACGCTCAACACGGCGGCTTACACCACGGAGATCTTTCGCGGCGCGATCAAGGCGACCGCCAAGGGGGAGATCGAGGCGGCGCGGGCCTACGGCATGTCCGAGTCCTTGATGATGCGGCGCATCGTGATTCCCAGCGCCTTTCGCCGCGCCCTGCCCGCCTACGGCAACGAGGTGATCTTCATGCTTCACGCCAGCGCCATCGCAAGCGTGGTGACGCTGATGGATTTGACCGGCGCGGCGCGCTACGTCTACTCGCGCTTCTACACGCCCTTCGAGCCGTTTCTGTTCGTGGCGCTGATCTATCTCTGCCTGACCTTCGCGATTCTGTTCTTTTTCCGCTTTTTGGAAAAGCGGCTACTAGCGCACCTGAGCTCGCCGTCGCTGTAAGCGGCGGCTGCGTCAAACGAACGTTGGTTTTTAATGCGTTTTCGACTTTGCGCTCGCCCCTGCTTGGGTTACGTTAAAGAGGATCACTGAATACACCCGTTCACGACAGTGGAGTTTGATGATGAAAAAACTGCTTTCGCTCTCTTTGTTAGGCCTTGCGGTCGCCGCCGCGTCCTCGGCCCAAGCACGTGACTACGACACCGTGCGTATCGGTGTGGACGTTCCCTACGTTCCCATGGAGTACCGCACGCCGGAAGGCGATCTCACCGGCTTCGACATCGAGCTGGGCAACGCGCTGTGTGAAGAGGTCGGCGTGACCTGCGAGTGGATCGAGCAGGAGTGGGACGGCATCATTCCCGGCCTACTGGCGCGCAACTACGACGCCGTGATGTCGTCGATGACGATCAACGACGAGCGCCGCCAGCAGGTGCTGTTCTCCGAGCCCTACATCACCATGCCGTCGGCCTGGTTCGCGGCAAGCGATCTGGACATCAGTGAGGCCAACGAGCAGACGCTCGACGGTCTGACCATCGGCGTTCAGCGCGGTACGCTGCAGGACAACTACGTCACCGACAAGTACGGCAGCGTCGCCGACATCAGCCGCTACTCCACCGCCGATGACATGGTGCTGGACATGGACGCCGAGCGTCTGGACATCGTTTTCCTCGACTTCCCGATCGGCCAATCCACGCTGGTCGAAAGCGACGAAGGCGACTACACCATCGTCGGCGAACAGATCACCGAGCCCAAGGAGTACTTCGGCGACGGTTTCGGTATCGCCTTCCGCCAGCGCGATGAAGACTTGGCCGAACGCTTCAACGAAGCGCTCGCAACGCTGCAGGAAAACGGCACCTACGACGAGATCCACGCGCGCTACTTCGACGGCGAGTAATCTCTTTTCGTAAGCGTCTCGTCATTAAGCAAAACCCCGGCAAACGCCGGGGTTTTGCTTTTTGGGGCAACGCCCGGAAGCTTTGGGGTATAGTACGGATAGATAGTACGTATGGATCGTACGTGCGGATCGAGCGCATGGATGATACGTGCGGATACGCAAGAGCGGCGAACGCGCCGACCGCGAAAGCGATCGGGCTTGAACTCGACGCGACCGTTCAAGTCTGAAGCCATTCAAGCCATGTCAACACGGAGGTTTTATGGCACATATTCCCGGCGACACCGCCCACGCCCACCTGACTTCTTCGCCGCGTCCTGCGGCGATAGCTCCCGAGCGCCCGCTATCACACTGGACGGCTTGGGCGCAGTGGCTCGCGCTTTTGACCATGACCATCGATCACCTGGTGCGCTACGTGCTGCCGCACAGCTGGGATCTGGGCTGGGCGGGATCGTCCATCGGGCGCATCGCCTTTCCCCTGTTCGCGGCCATGGTGGCTTGGCACGGGCTGTTCAATACGCGCAATCCGCTGCGCTACGCCCGGCGGGTACTGGTGATCGGGCTCATCGCCCAGGTGCCGTACATGATGATGCCCCGATCCAGCGACGCCTTCATTCTCAACGTCTGCTTTACGCTGGCAAGCGGCTTGGCGTTCGGGGCGTTGGCGCGTCAGGGCTGGCAACACTACCGTCAAGAAACACTCGGGTTTGGCTGGCTGCTACTGGGGGCGGCGGTGGCGGTAACGCTTTGGTATCTGCTTGGCTTTTGGGTGGAGTATGGCCATAACGGCCTGATGCTTATCCCACTTTTCATGTTCGCCATGTACGCGCTCAACGACACTGATAACGCGCTTAAATCGAGGCTATGGGCGGGGCTGGCCGCGTTTCCGGTACTGTGGATCGCTGGCCAAATGAACGCCTCGGACATGTCCAAGTCGTTCACCGTCGGCACCTGCATCGTCGTTCTCATCCTCGCCGCCGGCGGTGCCCGCTACGTTCCCCAAGTATTTAAAACCATGCCGAGGCGGCTCTGGCTTGCTTGGTATCCTGGCCACTTCGCGCTCATCGCGCTGTGGGTGGTACTTAGCGGTCAATTAACGCTGTAACGCGGTCAGGTAGCGCGGCCTTCTTTAGTTGGTCGCGCATTTCCGGGCGGTAGCGGCAAAGCCGGCCGCGACCTTGCGCCTTGGCCTGATACATTGCGATATCGGCCTGCTTGAGGATCTCGGCATGGTCGCACTCGGCGGCATTGAAGCACGTGTAGCCCATGCTTGGCGTCACATCCACCTGCTGGCTCTCCAAATGATAAAACCCGCCAAGCTTGCCTCTCAATGTTTCCATGCACGCCTTCGCCATCTCTTCGGCCCGATCGTCGAAGGGCCAGTCGAACAGTTTGAGCATCACGAACTCATCGCCACTTAGCCGTGCCGCCATGTCGTCGTCGCCCAGGTGGGCCTCCAAGCGCTTGGCGACCTGTATGAGCAGATCGTCACCGGCGGCGTGGCCGAAGGTATCGTTGATCATCTTGAAGCGGTCCAGATCCAGAAACATCACCACGCCGGTTCGCTTGCGGTTCGATGACTCCTCGCACAGCGCCATCAGCCGTTCGATGAACAGACGCCGGTTGGGCAGATCGGTCAGCGAGTCGTAGTAGGCCTGCCGGTAGATAGTCGCTTCATGTTGAGTGCGCTCGGTGAAATCCTCGACGATGGCCATACCTCCGATTCGCTGATTATTGACGCAATTCACGCCGTTAAAAATGGCGCGCAGCGGCGTGCCCTTCTCAGCGCCGGGCAGATAGAACGTGCCTTCGAAATAGCCCGAGCCCTTCTCGAGGCTGTCGCGCACCCCTTGGGCCACCTGTTGATTCGCCGAGCGGTCGAGCATGCGATAGCCGACGAAGTCCTCGCGCGTGCCGCCCAAAATCCGAAGTAGCTGCTCGTTGCAGTCGGTGATCATTCCATTACGGTCGAAGTGCAGCACCCCCAGCGGTGAATGGTCGAAGATCGAGCGGTAGCGGTTTTCACACTCCTGCAGCTTCGCTTTGCGCGACTCGATATTCACCTTCAACGCGATGTTATCGTGAATGATGCGGTGAAACCGAATACAGGTCGTTAGCATCAGCGCCAAAAACACCAGCACGACGACGCCCATCAGTATCGATTGCATCGTCGCTTGTAACAAAAAGACGGCGGCTAGTGGCAGCAAAATGAGGCTAATGAACCCAATCCCGACCCACTTGACCGGCGACAGTGTGGTCGTGCCGCCAGCAGCGATACCGCAAACAATGACCGCTAATGCCGCTGTTTGAGTGGGATTATCGGGGGAATAAAATAGCCCCCCCGCAGCTCCCCAGAGTGCCGCCGAACCAAGCGAACCCGCGCTAAAAATGTAGAGCCATATTTTTTGATGGGCGTTGGCCGCATCCTGTTGGTACCAGCGAGCCAATACCAGCCGCAAAATCGTTATGACGCCAAATGATAATAACCAAACCGAGATAGCAACCGGCGGATGCGCCGACCATAGGATCGCGGCGGTAAAGGCCGCCACGACCAGGCTGCTGATAACGGGCTGCCATAGCTTTTCGTATAGAAGTGCGACCTTCGCCGCTTCAAGATCGCATAGCGAGAGCGACTCATCGGCATCGCCGGCGCCATATCGAGCGGCCCCAGCGGGTTTGAGCTTCCACAGCATGTCCATTCCCTGCGCTTTTGGGTCGCCTAAATTAAGGCAACCTGTCTTCGTTCAATGAAGTCTTATGCAGTAGTTGTAAACGAATTATCTCATTAAAGCGAATACCAAAATCGACTTATAAAAAAAACCGCCTGACAGAAGGCGGTTAATGACATTCATTTCGTTACTTAAACCTTAAAACTCCACTGTACCGGAGGGGCTTCGGGTAAAAGCGCTTGGCACTGGCGCACTTTATCCAAAAGCTCGGCATGTGAATCGGCCAGCACGTTGATGTGCGCAAGCTTGCGCCCGGCGCGCTCGTCCTTGTCGTAGCGGTGCAGATGAGTATGCGGGATCGCCAACAACGCGGTGTTGTCGCCTTCGCGGCCGATGACGTTGACCATACAGGTCGGCGCAATGGCCTCGGTCGAGCCAAGTGGCAGCCCTTGAACCGCCCGCAGGTGATTTTCGAACTGGCTGGTCGCGGCGCCGTCCATCGTCCAGTGGCCGGAGTTGTGCACGCGCGGCGCCATCTCGTTGGCCAGCAGGCTTCCATCGGTGGCTTGAAAAAGCTCCAGCGCCAGCACGCCAACGTAGTCGAGCTCGTCGAGCAATTGACGAATATAGCCGTCGGCCAACGCCTGAACGCTGTCGTCGAGATCCGGCAGCGGCGCGACCGAGTAGCGCAAAATGCCGTCTTCGTGCTGGTTCTCCGCCATAGGGTAGAACACCACCTCGCCATCACGCCCGCGCACGGCGATGATCGACACTTCGCGTACGAAATCGACGAACGCCTCGACGATCAGCTGAGAGTGCCCAATCGACGCCCAGGCATCTCGGGCCTGATCGGCGGACTTGAGCACGGCCTGGCCTTTGCCGTCATAGCCCTCGGTGACGGACTTGGCGACCACCGGGCAGCCAAGTTCCTCGGCGGCCTGGGCCAGCGCCTCGGCGCTCTCCACCACGCGGTAGGCCGGCGTCGGAATGGAGAGCCGGTCGAACAGCGCCTTCTCTTCTACCCGGTTTTGGCACACGGCGATCGCTTTACTGCCCGGGTAGACCGGCTTGTGCTTCTCGATCTCGCGCACGAGCGCCACCGGCAGATGCTCGAACTCGTAGGTCACGACATCGACTTTTTCGAGAAATGCGGCCAAATGCTCGTTGTGCGGATCGACGATCACCTCGCCAATTCCCGCGCTGGGGCTACCCGTGGTGTCCAAAAAGGTGAAGCGGTTGCCGAGCGGATAGCCGGCCAAAGCGAGCATGCGACCCAGCTGGCCGGCACCCAAAACGCCAATGTTCATGGTGGTCTCCTTAGGCCTGGTCGCTATCGATGCGGGGGTCCGGGTTATCGAGCACGGCTTGGGTCTGCTCGGCGCGGAAAACCTCGACCGCCTCGCGCACGGCGCTGTCCTGAAGCCCGACGATCTGCGCGGCCAGAAGGCCTGCGTTGGTCGCTCCGGCCTTACCGATGGCAAGCGTTCCCACGGCGATACCGCCGGGCATCTGGGCAATGGAGAGCAGTGAATCGAGCCCCTTGAGCGATTTGGACTCCACCGGCACGCCGAGTACCGGAAGCGGCGTTTGAGAGGCCACCATGCCCGGCAGGTGAGCAGCCCCCCCCGCGCCGGCCACGATCACCTGAAGGCCGCGCTCCGCCGCGCCCTTGGCGTAGTCGAACAACAGATCCGGCGTGCGGTGGGCCGATACCACTCGGGTCTCAAAAGCAACGCCCAGGCGCTCGAGCATTTGGGTGGCGTGTTCCATCACGGGCCAGTCGGATTTGGATCCCATAATTACGCCCACTTGGGGTGCGCGGCTGGACATGGATTCGCTCCTCGGCCGAAGGCCATCAATCGGTAAAAGACGAAAAGCCGCAAGGCTTGGCTATCATTTTTAAAGGCGCATAGTTTACCAGAGCGGGCCGAATTAGGGGCTTCGATCGGTGGAGGAAATTTTAGCCGAATCAGGCATTGAAAAGCGCCCCCGATAGCGGCATTGTGTAGGTGTCACTTTTGACCCATGGAGTCACATGAGTACGGCAACGTCGACTGCTCACGTAGAAACGCTGGACCCTCCTCGAAGCAGCCCTGACCTCGACGTCAGGGAATTGGAAAAGCGCACGCGCTTGATGCGCATCATCACTCGTCTGGTCGCCGTATCGGATCTGGGAAGCCGCGAAATCGCCCGTCGGGCTGGCCTACCCGTCCAAAAGATCAGCGACCTGCTCGCCGGAAGGCTCGAGCATCTGGACCTGGACGAACTCAACGTCCTGCGCCGCACACTAGAGCTGGAGGCGCCAACGCCATAGCCTCCAGGTTTGAACCGATAAACGCCTCGCCAAACGCGAGGCGTTTTTTTATAGCGCAACCCTTACCCGAGCGCCACCCCGCCCAGCGTTACGATCAACACCACCGCCCAAACCGGCAGGCGCCACACGCTCAAGAGCAAAAACCCGGCCAGCGCCAGGGCGAAATCCAGGGGCTTAAACACCGCACTTGTCCACACCGGGTCGAAAAGCGCGAGCCCCAGAATCCCCACGACCGCCGCACTGGCCCCTCGCAGAAGCGCCTGAGCCCATTGGCCGCGGCGAAAACGGTGCCAAAACGGCAGCACCCCCACCAGCAGCAAAAAACCGGGGGCGAAAATCGCCACCAGCGCCAGCGCCGCCCCCATCCAAACACTCACGCCCGGCCACAGCGCGCCGAGGTACGCGGCAAAGGTAAAAAGCGGCCCCGGAATTGCCTGGGCGGCGCCGTAGCCGGCCATGAACGTTTCGCTTGAGATGATACCTGGCTGAACCGTCTCGGCGCTCAAAAGCGGCAGCACCACGTGGCCACCGCCAAACACCAGCGCCCCGGCGCGATAAAAGGCATCGACCATATCGAGCCACGCCGCCATTGGCGCCAGCAGCGGCAGCGCTCCCAACAGCAGCGCGAAAAGCACAAGCGCGATGCCACCGGCCCGGCGCGACACGCCAAAAGAGAGCGTGTCGAACTCGGCACTACTCGGGTGCTGCCGGCAGAGCCAAAGCCCCGCCGCCGCGCCGAGCACGATGGCGGCGACCTGCCCCGCCGGGCCGCCTGAGAGCGCGGCCACGAACACCGCGCCCAGCGCAATGCCCGCGCGGGCTCTATCCGGGCAGAGGTTTTGCGCCATGCCCCACACCGCGTGGGCGACCACCGCCACGGCCACGAGTTTCAGGCTATCAATCACGCGCTCGAAAAGCGGGCCGTCGAGTGCCGCCGCGCCCAGCGCGAACAGCACCAGTAAAAGCGCCGAGGGCAGCGTAAACGCCACCCACGCCGCAAACGCCCCCCTCGGGCCGGCGCGCAGGAGCCCGAGCGCAAAGCCCACCTGGCTGCTCGCCGGGCCGGGCAGAAACTGGCAAAGCGCCACCAGCTCCGCGTAGGCCGCTTCCGTCAGCCAGCGCTTTCTTACGACGAATTCGGTATGGAAATAACCCAGATGCGCGACGGGGCCGCCGAAAGACGTACAGCCCAGCCACCAAAACGTTCGAAAGACGTCGAAAACCCGCCCACGCCGGCTCGTCATTGAAAGGCCCTCGCATAAAACGAAAGCACCACTCTAGCCGAGCCGTTTGACGCGCACGTGACAAAAAAAAGGGCCGCGAACGCGGCCCTGGAGGTTGCCCTGAAGGGGCTTAGTCGTCCTGGTCGGTGACCGCACCGGTGCTGGCTGAGCTAACGTGGCGAGCGTACTTGGCGAGCACGCCGCGGGTGTAGCGCGGCGCGGGCTGCTGCCACTGGCTCTGGCGGCGGGCCATCTCGTCGTCGCTAACGTCGATATCGATGGTGTCCGCGTCGGCGTCGATGGTGATGAGATCGCCGTTTTCGACCAGCCCCAGCGGGCCGCCCTCGAAGGCTTCCGGCGCGACGTGGCCGACCACGAAACCGTGGCTGCCGCCGGAGAAGCGCCCGTCGGTGATCAGCGCGACGTCATTACCCAAGCCGCGGCCCATGATGGCGGACGTCGGCGTCAACATTTCACGCATGCCCGGCCCACCCTTCGGGCCTTCGTAGCGAATCACGACCACATCGCCGGCGACGACGGTGCCGTCGTTGATGCGCGCCTGGGCTTCCTCTTCCGAGCCGAACACCCGCGCCGGGCCGGAAAAGCGCGTGCCTTCCTTGCCGGTAATCTTGGCCACGGCCCCTTGCGGCGCCAAGTTGCCGTAAAGAATGCGCAGGTGGCTCTGCGCCTTGATCGGCTTATCCAGCGGCGCGATGATCGACTGATCCATCGGGTAGGGCTCGACGCCCGCCAAATTCTCGGCCAGCGTTTTGCCGGTGACGGTCAGGCAGTCGCCGTGCAGAAGCCCGGCCTCGAGCAGAATCTTCATTAGCGGCTGAATGCCGCCGATGGCGACCAGCTCGCTCATCATGTAGTGGCCGCTGGGGCGCAGATCCGCCACAACCGGCACGCGCTTGCCGATCTCGGTGAAGTCGGACAGCATGAGCTCGACACCGATGGTGCGCGCCATGCCGATCAGGTGGAGCACCGCGTTGGTGGAACCACCCAAGGCGATGATCACGGTGATCGCGTTCTCGAAGGCCTGGCGGGTCATGATGTCGGAGGGCTTGATGTCGGCTTTCAAAAGCTCGAGCACCGCCTCGCCGGCCGCTTTGCAGTCGTCGCGCTTTTCTTGCGAGATGGCGTTCTGCGCGGAGCTTCCCGGCAGGCTCATGCCGAGCGCCTCGATCGCCGAGGCCATGGTGTTGGCGGTGTACATGCCGCCGCAGGAGCCGGGGCCGGGAATCGCGGTCTCTTCGATCTGCTTGAGCTCGATCAGGTCCATGTCGCCGCGCGAGTGCGCGCCCATGGCCTCGAACACCGACACGATATCGGTGTGGCCCTTGCCCGGCATGATCGTGCCGCCGTAAACGAACACGCTGGGGCGGTCGAGCCGCGCCAGGCCCATCACGCAGCCGGGCATGTTCTTGTCACAGCCGCCGATGGCGACCAGTCCGTCAAAGCCCTCGCAGCCGGCCACGGTTTCGATGGAGTCCGCGATCACCTCGCGCGAGACCAGCGAGTACTTCATGCCCTCGGTGCCGTTGGCGATGCCGTCACTGATGGTGATGGTGTTGAACACCACGCCCTTGCCGCCGGCGGCGTCCGCGCCTTCGCGGGCAAGCTCGGCCAGCTCGCCGATATGGCTGTTGCAGGGCGTCACCATGCTCCAGGTCGAGGCCACGCCCACCTGAGGCTTTTTGAAATCCTCGTCGTTAAACCCTACCGCGCGCAGCATCGCACGGCTGGCCGCCTTGCCCGGGCCGTCGACGACCGGGGCGGAGTGGCGGCGCGAACCTTGCGCTACGTCGTCTTGCGACGTGCCGGTTTGTGAAGCGTTCTGCGAAGGGCTAGTCGGCTCGGTCATGGCGGGCTCCTTATGTTTTTCGTGTTCTAAAAAACGTCATAGCTTGGCGATGCGCGGGCCTCACTGCAAGATGCACGGAGTAATTATCCGGCAAAATTCCACTCACACGGCGAGTAAAGACAAACGTGTCGAAACTCATTAAGATCATGACCTTCCAACAACGTATTGATTTTCAAACGACACTGCGAGGACGCCATGGAACCGCATGAGAAAAACGAGCTATTGAAAAGCATAGCGGAGCCGCTTTACCGCGGTAAACTCTGGATGCAGCTGATCGGCGTCATGCTCATTCTGGGTGGGGTGTTAACGGCGATTACCGTCGTCGGCATTATCGTTGCCTGGATTCCCATCTGGGCAGGTGTGGTGCTCTTTCAGGCGGCCAGTGCCAGCCAGCGCGCCTATCAAAGCGGCGACGAGCGCGAGCTGCGCTTTGCGCTTTCAAAGCTCAAGACCCACTTCACCATCTTCGGCGTGCTGGTGCTTTTGTACCTGCTGCTGTTCGTGGGCATGACGTTTTTGGGGCTGATGGGCATCGGCAACGTTACGCTCTCCTACTAAACGTCATGCTCTTCTACTAAATGAGCGTCGGCGTTAGCCGACCTCGCTCTACCGTTTTCCGGGGGTGTCCATGTCGAGCCTATCTGCACCGCCGCTGACGCCGGGTTTCATGGTGGTTCACGCCAACCGTTTGGAAGACCTACGCGCGGTGGCGATCGAGTGGATGCGCCTGCACCCGCTTGGCCCGCTGGAAAACGAAACCATTCTGGTACAGAGCAACGGCATCGGCCAGTGGCTAAAGCTGGCCCTGGCCGAGGACCCGGAAAACGGCGGCGCAGGCATCGCCGCCGCGCTCGACGTTACTCTCCCCGCCCGCTTTCTCTGGCAGGCTTACCGCACCGTGCTTTCTCATATCAGCCACGATGCCGACGCGGTGCCGGAAACCTCGCCTTTCGACAAGTCACGCCTGGTGTGGCGGCTGTTGCGCCTGCTGCCCACCCTGGTAGCGGACCCGACGTTCGAGCCGCTCGCCCGCTTTCTGGCGCTCGACCGCGACCAGCGCAAGCACTATCAGCTCGCCGAGCGGTTGGCGGATCTGTTCGACCAGTACCAGGTGTACCGGGCGGACTGGCTCGATGCCTGGGCCCAGGGCGACGACGTGCTCATCGGCGCCCGCGGCGAGCATCGCGCGTTGGAAGAGCACCAGCGCTGGCAGCCCGCGCTTTGGCGAAGGCTTAGAGAGGACGTGGCCGCCACCCAGGGGCACAGCGGGCTCGAAAGCAGCCGGGCGAGCGTTCACCAGCGCTTTCTCGAGGCCACCGAACATCTGGAAGGCCAGGCCTGCCCCCCGGGCGTGCCCCGGCGGCTGATCATCTTCGGCATTTCGTCGCTACCCAGCCAAACGCTCGAGGCGCTCGCCGCGCTTTCGCGCTGCTGTCAGATCGTGCTCTGCGTGCATAACCCCTGCCAGTACTACTGGGCGGACATCATCGAGCACAAGGATCTACTGCGCGCCAGCCGCTACCGCCAGCGGCGCAAGGAGGGCATGCCGGAGGCGCTCGACGTACTCGGCACCGGCGACGCCGAAGGTGCGCTGCACCTGCACGCCCAGCCGCTGCTCGCCGCTTGGGGCAAGCAGGGCCGCGACTACCTGCGCCTGATCGACGAGCACGACGACACCGGCGATTATCAGAGCCTTTTCGAGCAGCGCGCGCTGCGCATCGACATGTTCGAGCCCTTCTCGCTGGAAGGTGGCGGCACACTCTTGAGCCAGCTTCAGGACGATATCCGCGAGCTGCGCCCGGTGTCTGAGACCCGCGAGCACTGGCCAGCCCCAGGTGATACCGACGACTCGATCGTCTTTCACATCGCCCACGGCCCCCAGCGCGAGGTCGAGATTCTGCACGACCAGCTGCTGGCCGCGTTCAGCCGTGATCCGAACCTGCGCCCGCGGGACATCATCGTCATGTTGCCGGACATCGACCGCTACGCGCCGCACATCGAGGCGGTGTTCGGCCAGCTCAGTCAGGACGACCCGCGCTTCATCCCGCATACGCTGTCGGATCAGGCCAGCCGCCACCGGCTGCCGCTGATGATCGCGCTGGAGAAACTGCTGCGCCTGCCGGAGCTTCGGCTTTCCACCAGCGACGTGCTGGACCTGCTCGACGTGCCGGCGCTGCGCCAGCGCTTTGGGCTCGAGGAGCGCGACCTGCCTACGCTGGAGCGCTGGATGGAAGGCGCGGGCATTCGCTGGGGGTTGAACGCCCGCGCCAGAGCGCATCTGGAGCTGCCCGGCGGGCTCGCCCAGAACACCTGGACCTTTGGCCTTCGACGGCTTTTGCTGGGCTACAGCGTGGGCGAGGCCGGCGCTTGGCAGGGCATCGAGCCGTTTGACGATATCGGCGGGCTGGAGGCGCGCCTGGCCGGGCCCCTGGCCACACTCTTGGAAAAACTCGAAGCCACTTGGGAGCGCTTTTGCGAGCCGGCAGACGCCACCACCTGGGTGGCGCGACTGCGCGCGCTGTTGGAAACCTTCTTTCTCACCGACGACCCGGCGGAAAGCGTCATGCTGGCAAAGCTCGAAAACGGCCTGCAGCAGATGCTCGAGAGCACCCAGGAAGCCGCGCTCGATGATGCGCTTCCGCTCTCCATGGTGCGCGAACACTGGCTGTCGCAGATCGACGAGCACAGCCTTTCCCAGCGCTTTCTAGCCGGCGCCGTCAACTTCGCAACGCTGATGCCAATGCGCGCCATTCCCTTCAAGCGGGTGTGCCTGCTGGGGATGAACGACGGGGAGTATCCGCGCTCCCAGCCGCCGCTGGATTTCGACCTGATGGGCGGCGACTACCGCCCCGGCGACCGCTCGCGGCGCGAGGACGACCGCTATCTGTTTCTCGAAGCGCTGCTTTCCGCCCGCGACCAGCTCTATGTGAGCTGGGTCGGCAAAAGCCAGATCGATAACGCCCCGCTTCCGCCGTCGGTGCTGGTCGGCCAACTGCGCGAACATGTGGAAGCCGGCTGGCAGCACGACGGCAATGACCTTCTAGCGCGGCTGACCACCGAGCACCCGCTGCAGCCCTTCAGCCGGCGCTACTTCGTCCAGGACGATGCGCTGTTCACCTACGCCCACGAGTGGCGCGAGGTGCACACTGCGCAGAGCGCCCGTCACACGCCGCCACTTCCGCCTCCCGCCGAGAGCGAGCCGGCTACGCTCAACCTCGCCCAGCTGGGCAGCTTTCTGCGCGAGCCGGTGAAGAGCTTTTTCAATACGCGCTTGGGCGTCTACTTCGAGCAGGAAGCGATTGCCGAGCTCGATGCCGAACCCTTTGCGCTGGACGGCCTGCAGAACTGGCAGCTTCAGGACCGGCTGATCGCCGCCCAGCGCCGCGCGGTCGACAGCAATGAGCCGCGCATCGAGGCGCTCAACGAGCAGCTCTCGCGTTTTCAGGGCCAGGGCGTGCTTGCGATCGGCGCCTTTGGCGAGCGCATGCGCGCCTCTCTCGCCGAGCCGATGGAGGCGCTGTTCGAACAGTACGAGCAGATGCTGGCCGCCTGGCCGTACCAACAGAGCGCCGCCCAACGGGTGTGGCTCGCCCCGGATCAAAGCCCAACACTCGAGGACTGGCTGGGCGAGGTGCGCGTGAACGACGTCGATGAGCGCTGCCGGGTGCTGCTTTTAAGCTCGAGCCTTGTAAAGCAGAGCAAATACCAGTGGCACCACCTGCTGCGCCACTGGGTCGCGCACCTGGCGGGCAATTTGGACGCCCCCATGACCACCGAGCTGATCTCGAAAGCCGGTAGCGTCACATTCGAGCCGGTAGCGCGCGACACCGCGAAGGCGCACCTGGCCACCCAGCTCGACGCCTGGCGCCAGGGCCAGCAGGGGCCGCTGCCGCTGGCAACCCAAGCCGGGTTCGAGTGGCTGGGCAAACTCGGCACGGTAGAGAGCGACCGGGACAGCCCCGCGTACGCCGCCGCCGAGAGCGCCTATGAGGGCGGGCGTTACCTCAGAGGTGATGTGTCCCAAAGCGCTTATCTCGCCCACCAGTGGCCGAGCTTCGAGCAGCTTTACAGCGCCCGTACCGCCATGAATGAGGGGTTTGCTGAGCTGGTCGAGCATCTCTACGCCCCACTATTCAAGGCGGTCAAGGGTGACAAGAGAAGTGGCGAGAGAAGTAGCAAGAGCAGCGATAAAAAAGGCGGGCGTTAAAAGCCCGCCGCGTGGCGTTTCAAAGTGCGAGCCGCTTTCGGCTCGATCAGGGGCAGGTTTCCGGCGTGGCGTGGCTTAGCGACAAAATGCGTTTGGCCAGAGCGATCATGTCCGGGTCCCCGGTGTGCTTGTCCGGCACGTCCGAAAGCTTGATGACCGGCAGCCACCCTTGCCCTTCCGGGCGCGCCTTGACCATCTTGATCACCATGTTCATCGGCTCGACGCCGACATCGTTGGTGAAGTTGGTGCCGATGCCAAAGGCGGTGCCAATGCGCCCCTGGCAGAACGCCTGGATGCGCTCGACCCGCTCCGGCGTCAGCGCATCAGAGAAGATGATCGTTTTGGTTTGCGGGTTCACGCCCAGGCGCTTGTAGTGCTCGATGGTCGCCTTGGCGAACTCCACCGGGTCGCCGCTATCGTGGCGCACGCCGTCGAAGAGTTTGGCGAACTTCTTGTCGAAGCTTTCGAAAAACGCTTTCGAGGTGAAGGTATCGGTCAGCGCGATGCCGAGATCGCCGCGGTAAACGTCCACCCAGTGCTCGAGCGCCAGACTGTTGGCCATTTTGAAGCCAAAGCGCGCACCGTGGAACATGAACCACTCGTGGGCATGGGTGCCGATCGGCTTCACCCCGTGGCGCATGGCCAGCAGCACGTTGCTGGTACCGGTGAAGGTATCGCCGCCGTAGTGGCGAAGCGCGCCCACGACCCGGTCGTGCACCGCAAACGAAAAGCGCCGGCGGGTGCCGAACTCGGCGATCTTGAGGCCCAGATCGCGGTAGTGCTCGATCTTCTCCCGGGTGCGCTCTTCGATCAGCTCTGCGGTGTTATCCGGGGCGTGCTCCTCGCGCAGCACGTACCAAAGCTCGCTGATCAGCGCCATCAGCGGCACTTCCCACAAAATGGTGCGATACCAGGGGCCTTCGATGACCACCGATACCTCGCTGCCCTGCTGCTCGACGATCACCTCGGAGGGGTCGTAGCGAAACCCGGCGAGAAAATCGAGATAGGTGGGATCGAGATACGGGCAGGTGGTTTCCAGATAACGCTTCTCGTCCTCGGTAAGCGCAAGCGAGGCCATCTTGTCCACTTCCCGGCGAAGTGCCGCGCCGAACCCGTCAGGGAAGCGATGCTCGCCCCGGTTGATGAACGCGTAGTGCGCGTGGGCGTAGGGAAAGCGCTTGATCACGGCGTTTTGCATCGTGATCTTATAAAAATCGTTATCGAGAAGCGATGTCAGCATGGGGTCTCATCGTCAGCATGAACCAGGTGCCCCCGCGGCATTTCAGGACCGGACTGGCGGGGCTGGCCGACAAGATTAGCAGGTGACGGGCCTTACTCACAGCCCGGGCAAGCGCTGCCCGCCTTTTGATCCCCTCAAACCATCGCGATATAGTGCCAAACCTGCGCCTCCGGGCGCCTTTTCCCGCCGCGCCCGGAGACCTCATGAGCCAACCCGCCCCGCTCGACCCACTGCGCCTGCCGCTACACGGCAGCCGCTTGATCGAGGCCAGCGCCGGCACCGGCAAGACCTTCACCATCGCGCTTTTATACGTGCGCCTGGTGCTGGGCGGGCACGCCACCGACGACGACACCGCCTACCAGCGCCCGCTCACGCCGCCGGAAATTCTGGTGGTCACGTTCACCAACGCCGCCACCCAGGAGCTTCGCGAGCGTATTCGCGCACGGCTGGTAGAAGCCGCGGCAGTGTTTCGCGGCGCCCAGGACGACGACCTGCTGTGTGAGCTTCGCGCCCAGTACGATGAAGGCGCCTGGCCCGCCTGCGCCCGGCGGCTGGAATTGGCCGCCGAGTGGATGGACGAAGCGGCGGTATCGACCATTCACAGCTGGTGCTACCGGATGCTGCGCGAGCACGCCTTCGACAGCGGCAGCCTCTTCTCGCTGAACCTGGAAAACGACCAGCGTGAGCTCGAGCAGGAGGTGGTGCGCGACTACTGGCGCACCTTCTACTACCCGCTGGATGTCGAGGCCCTGGGCCATATCACCCGCTACTGGGCATCGCCGAAAGCGCTGCATGAAACCCTTACACGGCTGCTGGCGGAGTGCGAGGCGCTGGGAGAGCCGCGCCCGGCCCCCGAAGTGACCCTGGCCGCGGTGGAGGCGCAAAAGCGCGAGGCGTTGGCGGCGCTAAAAGCCCCATGGCCTGAATGGCTCGACGAGCTGGTGCCGACACTGGAAGAAGCAGCGAAGGCCAAGGCGTTCAAGGGCCAGAGCTTCAACGCCAAAAGCCGCGCCAACTGGCTGGGGGCACTCAAGGAGTGGGCCCAAAGCGACCAGGAGCGCCCGGCGCTGACCGATGCCGCCTGGAAACGCCTGACGCCGGAAGGCATGGCGGAGATCTGGAAAGAGGGCGAGCCGCCCTGCGGAGAGGCCTGGCAGGCGCTGGGGGCGCTCAAGCCCGCCCTCGATACATTACCCGAGCCCCACAGCGATCTTCTGATTCACGCCGTGCAGTGGTGCAAGGTGCGCCTGGAGCGCGAGCAGCAGCGCCGCGCCGAAATGGGCCCTACGGAGCTTTTGACCCATCTGGACCGGGCACTTCAAGGCCCCAACCGTGAGGCGCTGGCCGCCCAGATCCGCCGCCAGTTTCCGGTGGCGCTGATCGACGAGTTCCAGGACACCGACCCGGTGCAGTACCGTATTTTCGACGCGGTCTACCGGGTAGCGACCCCAGGCCGCGACAGCGCGGTTCTGCTGATCGGCGACCCCAAGCAGGCGATCTACGCCTTTCGCGGCGCGGATATCTTCACCTACCTGCAGGCCCGCCAGGACACCGACGGCCGCCACGTGACTCTGTCGACCAACTTTCGCTCGACCCGCGCCATGGTCGAGGCGGTCAACCACTGTTTCCGCTACGCCGACGCGCACCCGCGCGGCGCGTTTTTGTTTCGCGACGCGCACGGCGACAACCCGCTGCCGTTTCTGCCGGTGGACGCCCGGGGCCGCAAGGAGCAGCTGGTGCACGAAGGCACCCCGCTTGCCGCGATGACGCTCTGGCCGCTTTCAAGGGACGAGCCGCTGTCCAAAACCGCCTACCAGACCGAGATGGCCGAACGCTGCGCCTCTCATATGGCTGCGCTGTTGGACGCGGGCCGCCGCGGCCAAAGCGGCTTTGAGAGCGAGCAGGGCCTGACGCCCCTGAAGCCCTCCGACATGGCGGTGCTGGTCAACGGCCTGAGCGAGGCGCGCGCGATTCGCCTGGCGCTTGCGAGCCGCGGGGTGAAAAGCGTGTACCTGTCGGACCACGACAAGGTGTTTGCCTCACCCATGGCCGCCCAAGTAGAGCGGTGGCTGCGCGCCTGCGCCGAGCCGCTGGCAAGCTCGCGCCAGGCCGAAGCGCACCTGAGAGCCGCACTGGCCACGCCCGCGCTGGGGCTGTCACTATCCGAGCTCGACCACCTGCAGCAAAACGAGCTGGCCTGGGAAGCCCGCGTGGTGCAGTTCGGCCACTACCACCGCCTGTGGCAGCGCCAGGGGGTGCTTCCGCTGGTGCGCCGCCTGATGGCGGACTTCGAGATCCCCGCCCGGCTTCTTGCCGAGTTCGAGGACGGCGAGCGCTTACTCACCGACCTGCTCCACTTGGGCGAGCTTTTACAGCAGGCAAGCCAGGAGCTCGACGGTGAGCACGCCCTGATCCGCTTTTTGATGGAGGCCATTGCCGACCCGGATAGCCAGAACGACAGCCATAAGCTGCGCCTGGAAAGCGACGCGGACCTGGTCAAAGTGGTCACCATCCACAAGTCCAAGGGCCTCGAGTACCCGCTGGTGTTTCTGCCCTTCATCCAGAACCACCGACCGGTGAAGGCGGACGACCTGCCGCTTCGCTGGCACGATGCTGACGGCCAGCTGCGGCTCAGCCTGAACGCCGACGAGGACGTACTGGCCATTGCCGAGCGCGAACGGCTGGGCGAGGATTTACGCAAGCTGTACGTGGCGCTGACCCGCGCCCGCCACGCGACCTGGCTGGGCCTGGCGCCGCTGAAGGAGGGGGAGGCGAGCGCGGTGGGGTATCTATTGAACGCGGGCGAGCCCATCGACCCCGCCGCGCTGGTCACGGCGCTGGAAGCGCTGGCGAAAGGCAGCGATATCCACGTGGCCGAGCCGCCGGCGCCCACCGCGCTGCGGCTGGCCCCGGCGCTGGATAGCGAAACGCTGGGCCACGCCCGCGTGCCAACGCGACCGGCCCGCGAGCACTGGTGGATCGCCAGCTATTCGGCGCTGCGCCTTTCCGGCACGCTCACCGCGCCTTCGAGCGCGCCGCTGGAGCCCACCACCGCCCAGGAAGCCACCGCGTTCGAGGTGCTCGATGAACCCCAGGACCTGGCCGAGCCTCAGGCCTTTCACCTGCACAAGTTCCCCCGCGGGCCTGGGCCTGGCACCTTTCTGCACGGCCTTCTGGAGTGGGCGGGCCGCACCGGCTTCTCTACGGCGCTGGAAAATAGCGAGGCCTTCGAGGACATGCTCTGGCGCCGGGTGCAGCTTCGCGGCTGGCAGGTGTGGCAAGCGCCGCTTTCCGGCTGGCTAAAGGCGCTGTTGGCCACGCCCCTGCCGCTTGGCGGGGCGCAAAGCGTGGCGCTGACCGAGCTTAGTGATTATCAGGTGGAGCTGGAGTTCTGGCTGGCCGCGAAAGCGGTGGATACCCGCCGGATCGACGCGCTGGTGAGCCGCCACCTTTTGCCCGGCCACGCCCGCCCGGCGCTGGACCGAGACACGCTCAACGGCATGCTCAAGGGGTTCATCGACCTGGCCTTCGAGCACGACGGCCGTTTTTACGTGCTGGATTGGAAATCCAACTACCTGGGGCCGACGGACGCCGCCTACGAGCAGGAGGCACTACGCCAGGCGCTGCTGGAAAAACGCTACGATCTGCAGGCCGCGCTCTACCTGCTCGCCCTGCACCGGCTGTTAAAAGCGCGCCTGAGCGACTACGACCCGCACCGCCACTTGGGCGGCTCGCTCACCGTATTTTTGCGCGGCAGTTTAAGCTTGGGCCGTGGCGTTTACGCCGAGCCCGCGCCCATCGCGCTGATCGAAGCGCTGGACGCCCTGTTCACCGGCGCCCCCCTGGAGGCCACCGCATGAGCCGCAAGGACACGCAAACCTTCGATCTTTTCGATGCGCCCCAAGCGGACGAGCCCGCCCCGCGCGAGCCCAGCGCCGATGCCGCGCCCGCCGCAACCACCGCGCCGCACGCCGCCCTTGTTGAGCCCCAGGCGCTGCTCGATCTGCTCGAGCGCTGGGTGGCGCGGGGCTGGCTGCGCGATCTGGACCGGGCGCTGGCGCGCTTTCTGCTGACCGAAGCGCCAGACGCCCCGGCGCTTTTGCTGCTGGCGGCGGCACTTGCCAGCCATCAGCTCGGCCGTGGACACGTGTGCCTGGAGTTGGCCGCCACCCTGGAAGCGCCGGATTTCGCCCTGTCGCTGCCGCCGGAAGGCGACGACCTGATCGAGCCGCCCCTGCTGCCAAGCGCGCTGCTCGACACCTTGACGCTTGCCGAGTGGCAGGCCGCGCTCGATCACCCACTGCTGGTAAGCACTGGCCCCGGCAACACCCCGCTGGTCGTAAGCGACACGCGCGTGTATTTGCGCCGCTACTGGCAGTACGAGCAAACCCTGCACGCGGAAATTGCCACCCGCCTCACCGCAAACGAAGATGTAGTTGAGCTGGCGAATACGGGTAGGAGCCCAGTTCACTGGGCGATGGATGACGCCAGTCATCCCGATCACGCCACAGCAGCCAACCTTCTTCCCCGGGCCCTAAACACCCTCTTCACCAATACCCAAACCCTGGACTGGCAAAAAACCGCCTGCGCGCTGGCCGCTCGCCGCCGCTTCGCCGTGATTACCGGCGGCCCCGGCACCGGCAAAACCACCACCGTGGTGCGCCTGCTTGCGCTGCTGCAAACCCTGCGGCTTTCACACGCCCCGGAAAAGCCGCTACGTATTCGCCTGGCCGCGCCCACCGGCAAGGCCGCCGCGCGGCTCAATGAATCCATCGCCGGTCAGGTCAGCGGCTTGCCCACCGCCGCGCTCGAGACGCTGCTGCAAGAGCAGGTTGAAGGCGCTCTTGAAGGCGCTATTCCCGTCGAGGTCACCACCCTTCACCGGCTATTGGGTGCGCGCCCCGACACCCGCCACTTCCGCCACGGCCCGCACAACCCGCTGGCGCTGGACGTGCTGGTGATCGACGAAGCCTCGATGGTGGATATCGAAATGATGACCGCCGTGCTCAGCGCCCTGCCCTCGAACGCGCAGCTGGTACTGCTGGGCGATAAGGACCAGCTCGCCTCGGTGGAAGCCGGCGCGGTGCTGGGCGAGCTGTGCCGCCGCGCCGAGGCTGCCCACTACACCCCGGCAACCGCTACCTGGCTTGAAACCGCCACCGGCCAGCCGATACCACCGGAGTACATCGACGAACACGGCCAGTCGCTGGACCAGGCGATCACCATGCTGCGGGTCAGCCACCGCTTCAATGAGCAAAGCGGCATCGGCCAGCTGGCGAAGGCGATTAACCAGCCCGGCCACGCCATGAGAGAGCGTGACAAACAGCAGGCGGTGAACCAACTACTGCGCCAGGGCTACCCGGATTTACAGCACCGCGTGCTGGGCGGCGCGAGCGGCCAGGGGGACGCGACGCTGGACGCGCTGGTGATCGACGGCAGCCCCGCCGGCTTTGCGCAAAACGGCGAAGGCCGCACCGACCACAAGGGCGCGCCCGTGGCCCCGCCCACCGGCTACCGCCACTATTTGAACGTGCTGAACACCCAGCGCCCCGAAGGCGCCTCCTTCGAGGCTGACCCGTACGCATTCGACGCCTGGGCCGGCCAGGTGCTGGCCGCCTACGGCCGCTTTCAGCTTTTATGCGCGCTGCGCAAGGGCCCCTGGGGCGTGGAAGGTTTGAACCCGCGCATCGCCCACACCCTGCGCCGCGAAGGCTGGCTGAGCGCCAACGACGTCACGCTGGAAAAAGGCTGGTACGAGGGCCGCCCGGTGCTGGTCACCCAGAACGACTACGCGCTAAAGCTGATGAACGGCGACATCGGCATTACGCTGGCCGTGCGGGACCCGCGCGCGCCCGGCCAGTCGCTGTTACGCGTCGCCTTTCCGACGAGCGACCCGGCACACCCCATCCGCTGGGTGCTGCCTTCGCGCCTGCACTCGGTGGAAACCGTGTTCGCGATGACCGTGCACAAATCCCAGGGCTCCGAGTTCGTGCACACGGCCCTTCTGCTGCCCGCCACGATCAACCCGATTTTGACGCGCGAACTCGTCTATACCGGCATCACCCGCGCCCGCGAGTGGCTGACCGTGGTGGAAGCCAAGCGCGGCATTTTGAATGAAGCGGTGGTGCGGGAAGTCATGCGGGCTTGATCCGGCCAGGTAGACAAGTTAAAACCCCACGACCGAATTCAAGCAAGACAACGTTCGGCCACAAAAAAACCGCATCGATGGAGGCGGTATAACATTATCAACGCAAGGGATTTGCCAATGACGTATCAAAAACGAATGGGCCACATGGGGCGACAGGCCTTTTCCATGTTGTCTCGGCTCGGCCGCCACGAACTCGCCCTGCTGCTGTGCCTGGCGGTCATTTCCGGCGGCATTTGGGGCTTCGTCGCGCTGGCCGGTGAAGTCATCGAGGGCGACACCCAGAGCTTCGACGAGCGCTTGCTGCTCGCCCTGCGTAATCCCGCCGACCTGAACGACCCGATCGGCCCGGGCTGGGTCGAGGAAATGGGCCGGGACTTCACCGCCCTCGGCGGGGTGGGCGTGCTGGTAATGCTCACGCTGGGGGCGCTGGGGTATCTGCTACTGGCCAGGCACTTTCGCGCCGCCCTGTTTGCGCTGGTGGCGGTGCCCGGCGGCATCCTGCTCAGCACCGTGATGAAGATGGGTTTTGATCGCCCCCGGCCGGATCTTGTGCCGCACGAAGCCATGGTCTACACCGCGAGCTTTCCCAGCGGCCACTCCATGATGTCCGCCGTGACCTACCTGACGTTGGCCGCACTCCTCATCCGCATCCAGCCCGCGCTACGCTTAAAAGCGTACCTGCTGATTCTGGCGATACTGCTGACCCTGCTGGTGGGCGTGAGCCGCGTCTATTTAGGCGTTCACTGGCCAACCGACGTGCTCGCCGGTTGGACCGCCGGCGCGAGCTGGGCCGCGATCTGCTGGGGCGTGATGCACTGGATGCAGGGGCGTGGGCAGATTGAGGCGGCTGAGAGTGAGCCGAGTACTGAATAAACCGTTTCTAGTGTATATAGGGCAACGTAATGTGTGTTGCCCTATATTTGGAAGCATGAATATTTGAGGCGAGTATTTCTTAAAGGGGATCAGCTATCGGCTAAGAGCGGACATCAGACGATAGTAATATAACATCTGAGTTGATACACAAAGTGAAGAAGCAGCGACTTAAATCCATTTTTAGCAATTACTCTTTAGACTTATTTGTAATACCAAAAGGTATGTGCACTGAAGGCGCAACTTCACTTGCGGTAGCCAGATGACCTGATTGATCGTCAAAGAAGATGTGCGGCTGAAGGACGTCTAACACCAGTTTTTTCTCAACGCCACCTAAAAAGAATGCATCATTCGCCATCACACCCCAGCTCTTCAGAGTATTAATGGCACGTTCGTGGGATGGAGCATTTCTCGCTGTGACAATAGAGACACGCAAACGATTCTTGTAAGTAGGATCGATTTTTCTCTTTTTCTCCTCGGCTATTTGGATCTTTGATATTCGAAGCAAGAACTCTTTGAGAGGGCCTCCGCCATGTGGCTCCATCACGTTAGCAGTTTCATGATCATGAAACTCAGTTAGATTTCGTTGTTGCATTACTGTTTCTGACGCGTCGTCAGCAATCACGCCATCAAAGTCGAAAGCGATTCGAAGGGTAGTGTCATTCGGATCATCAATCTTTTTAGACTCCATTACATAGCCAGCTGGAAACCCCTTGGCAATTGCCTCAAGAACATCACTTTTATTTGCCGAGAGAAATAGCGATATATTTAGAGCCGGAATGTAATCGTAGGGCGATAGACCCTGCTGAAATATTGCACGAGAAATAGAAAGCCCATGATGTTCTATGGATTTCATAACTCTAAGCCCTGTATCCGGGTCATTGCGAGACAGCAAAACCACTTCAATTAGTGGTCCAGCATCAACTGTGCTCAGGTCATTTAAGGAAAGAAGTCGCTTGATAAAAGAGAAGGAAAGCCCCTCGCCAAGAGGTTCGTCCTTATGGGCTTCTTGGTATTCTCGATATTTTTCTTCACCTTGAGTGCGGAAGACTTTGTCTGATTCAGACAAGTCAAACATGGCGCTTGATGCTACTCCTACAACAAGCCGATCTTTTAATTCGTAAGGCACAGATTCCCCCTTGATCGCTAACAGGTATTAGACGGCGCGTATTTTGATTAGATTGAAATGTCGGATCTTTCCTTAATTTCATATCCCATACTGCTCACAATATATTTTAAATGAGGTGTATCAAGACTGCTCAACAACAAAAATCAATCATGTTTCCGGCTATATAACATCAATTAACAGGCTGACTGGCTTTGGCGGATCGGCTACTTTGGGTTGGCACCTAACCACTTCGATCCATAGCTACCGTTCGCAAGCTCAGCATCGCCATATCGAATGGGTATTAACCGTTCAGATCGTGGCTGGTAACCAATTCTTGAAGAAAATCCGTGAGCGCTTTCTTGGGATTATCCTCTTCCGAGATGATCATCTCGATACCCCACTGTCCTAATACCTCCTGTGCTACAGGATTAGGTTTATTCGTAAAAACGTAAGACTTTGGCCTTGCAGATGATAGAACAGATCGTCCCCACATTTCCGTCAATCGATAAAACAAGAGTCGAATATTGATATCCGAGATACTGTATCCAATAAAAAGAACAGAATTCCCCAAAACGTCATTACTGAGTTTTATATCCAGCGGAGAGTCATAATTCAGTCGCTGAAAATAGCTGGTTTCATCGAGTACGATTGAATTCTCGTCATCGAAGTCTCCGTGGAATTTCACGATCTGACGCCGGCCTTCAGTGGCAGTTACGAGGTCAGCAACTTTTGCGATCTTGTCGTACGGCACATTGAACTTGTCATGGGCCATTTCAAGCCACCTATCATAATTGGTGGTGTAAATCCGTGAGAATCTTCCAATAGTAATCAGTCGATGAATCTCGGAGTTTGAGATGTCTTCACTGGGCCTGTCCCACTCGCGATCCATCCAGCTTCGAAGCGGGCCCAGAGTTCCCTTCTTTCTCTTGTAGTACTCCGCAAGCGCAAGCGGAGTCCCATAAGTGGAGAATATCTTCGGGTCATAACCCAGGTCTTGAGCAATGCGTTCGATTAGCTCGCTCCAAGTGGGTAAACCAAGGTTGGCAGACACTCCTGCGCCTACAAAAAGCATAAGTTTGCCGGCATGATGTGAACGCAGCAACTCGTCGTTCATCTTATTCCCCTATAATTTCTGAGGTATTCGGCAAACTGATCGAGAGCTTTGCGACGCATTGAAATTTTGTCTTTAGCCGGCCCCATTTCGGCGAAGGTTTTGTTGTGCCCTTTCGGGACAAAAACACAGTCCCATTGGAAGTCCGTTGGGCCAGCCGGTACGGGAGGAACAGTTCCTTCAATGGAGCCTGAGAAGAGGCGGATTTCACGTCCATCGCAATACCCAAGTACCGTTTTTGCGGTTACTTCGGCGTCGCCGAGACCTGCTACAAGCTTAACTAATCTATCTGCTTCCAGCTTGTCCCAGAATATTTGGGTCAACCCTGCAGGTAGCCCGTTAAGACCGTTTAGGTAGAGTCCTGTGTGCTCAACGAAAAGAGGCCGACCTATAGCTTCGAAGGCCTTGATCAACTTATCCCGCACCAAGCGCTCGACGTCTTCCGTCTGCAACTCTTCAATTTTCCGCGACACCGGCACGACATCTACCCCAACAGGGGCAAGAATTCGCTGCACCTCGTTGACCTTATGCTGATTACCGGACATGAATCGGATTTTCAATCTAGACCCTCTATGAATGAGAACCTTTTGGCAACCTCAAACTGTTGGTAGATATCACTAGCAGATAGTCCCTCAGTCATCGCTGCAGCATCATCGTCTGTAAGGCCTCGCTGATGAATTGCTGGGTTGTCCGAGCAAATGACAAAGGGAACTTGGTGACGTCGAAACTCTAGCAGAGGATGTTCCTCATCGTCAGGGACAGCTCCGGTGAGCCTGTTGCTTATTGGGCATACTTCGATGCAGATATCTCGCCTCGCCAAGAGATCTAACAAGTAAGGATCCTTGCTAGCGGCTGTTCCATGGCCAATACGGTCTGCACCAAACAATTTCACAGCTGCCCTAACGTTGTCCACGCGTCCGGTTTCGCCGGCATGTATAGTGATGCCTAGTCCAAACCTGTCTTTCGCCTTCCGATATAACGACGGCAATTCGCTGGGATAAGCAATTTCCTCGTCACCCGCCAGATCAAGCCCTACCACATCCTCTGGCTCACCAAGATTTTGATATGCCTGCAAAAGTGTGGACAGGGCAACCGAGCTGTAGTCGCCCCGGGTCACCGTGAGGATCAAACCTAGACGCATGCCAAATTGGTCAGCCGCGGCTCTGGACGACTCTATAAGGCGTTCCAGAGCTTGAGTAGGAGAGCTATTTTGCAGACTCGCAAGGTACAAAACGCTGCTGCGAAGTTCCACAAAGCGCACATTGTTTTCCGCGAGACTCGCAACGACCGCTAAGGTAAGACGATCCAAATTCTCGCGCTTTTTAGGAAAAAGACGCAAAACCTGCCAAGGAGTCAGGTATGACGCAAGTGACTGACATGGGGTGTACCGCACCAAGTCCCGCTCAATTAAAAAATCAGGCGGCAGCTCAGTTGATTCGTCGGCAAGGATGTTTTGAATGATCGACAACGGGATCGCTCCGTTCATGTGCACATGAAGTTCTCCGCGATCTCGCTCACAAAGTTTTGCAGTCAAGCTCTGGCGCAGCATCCCGTGCTCAATCATGTAACTCTGCATTTTTGCTGGGTCAACCTGCCTCTGATTCAATCGATACTCTTAGTCGCTAGCCATGAACACCGCGCAGAAAAGCTCGTTGCGGCGATGCTCGGAACTACCTGATCGTGGTCGGCTCTTTTGGGTCGAAATACGACATTTTCTTGAAGCTTTGTTCTCTCTAATAATCCAACACTATCAGTTAACTTAGGTTAGTCCTAGCACAGCGACCTAGCTTTTAGTCGATAGCAAACGCTCTACGGCGCGAGTGAAGCCCCGCTTCAGTGCTATCGCTTACCTCACTATAATTCATGTGGCCGTACTCACCTGCGCTTTGCCTACTGGTTGATGGCGAAGACACAATAGGTGAGCCAAAATCCGCAGCTTCCTCACACGACGCTAGCTCTACTATCCAGCTGAATCGCTTACCAAGCACAGCTAATGAAGCCCACCCTGAAGGCACTACACTAGCGTTCCATTGAATATATTAGCCCCATCTATATTATGTTCTGGTTTCACCGGATCACGATGATGCGGGCCGTTTTGCTGTCGGTGCATTGAGTACGCTGCGCCAACAGCTTCGACCTACCGTCAAAACCACTAAGGAAACCCCGCAATGAAACCCTTCGTGATAGCAGTGGGCCTGCTGGCGTGCTCCACCACTACCGCTTTTGCGCAGGACCGTATGGATAGCGGTTTGGCCTATTTTCGGGACTACTGCCTGAAACCCGGCGGCAATCTGGAAAAGTCGATAAACCGGCTGTCCAGCTCTGATATTTTCGGCGATAAACTCAGCATGGGGTCGGACCTCACCTATGTCAGCTACACCGGCCCAAACGGCATCAACGCCTCGGTGCTGATCGGCGCCTCGTTTACGAACGATAAATGCACCATCATCATGACCAGCGTGGACGAGCCGATGGCGCAGAGCGAAGCGCTGGCGGCCGCCCTGGCGCAGGCCGCCGGTGCCGAGTTCACGCAGTGGGAGGCGTTCGAGGATTTTGGCAACGGCGGCTTTGGCTACAGTGATGCCCAAGGGGATGTGGTCGTCGCGCCAGTGACCACCGGTATTACGGGCGACTATGTGCACCTGAGCTTCTACCCACAGTGATTCCGATCTCGCAAGCGCCTCTAACCGTGCTACTCGTCATCTGGCAGATCATCGCGGCAATTGGCGTTGTCGTTCTTGCACTGGCGCACAAGGATGGAGCAAAACGTCCGTTCTTCCGACGCCATACGATTGTTTATGGCCTGATCTGGCTGATCGTCACGCCCGTGGCGGGCACCTATCTGCTGCTGACGCTGGCAGGGTGGGCGGCAATGCTATGGATTTGGATTCAGCGATAACGTCAGTTGAGCCTCTGATGACGCATTCACGACCTGCCTCGGGCGCTTTACCGAAGCAGATCCATATCAATAAGGCTCGCTCGAAGCTTGAGACCTTGCATAGTTTTTTGGGCTTGGCAGCGGTACTTAGCCTGCCGCGTTGATGCTGGGCATTTCGCCCACCAGGCGATAATGCTCGTTGTTCACCAGCTCGACGAAGCGCTTGCCGTTTTTCACGTGGCGAATGTTGATCTCGCTGTCCTTGGTGTAGCGGTGGCCAATGGTGATTGCGTAGGAGTTGAACGCCCAGCTCACGAAGCCCTTGAAGAACAGCGCGGTATCCAGGTCGCGCCACTTCACGCCACGGCTGCCCTTCTGCCAAGGAAACACGCCCTCGTCGATCCACACGCCGGCCTCATCCACGAAAAGCCGTACGCTCCTCACGTAAATGACGTTGTAGATAAAGCTTACGATAGCCGCCACCAGCGCCACGTAGCTAAGCCAGGGTTGGTTCGCAAAGCCGGTAATGAGAAGCCCGATAGCCCCGACCACCAGCGCCATCAAGAAAGGCCTGAAATAGGCGAGCCACGAGAGTTTATAAACGTTCGAGCGATCGATGGTGTCCTGCATGTTCGTTCCTGGTTGCTTTAGCGTTGACTGTATTATTTTACCTGAATACAAACAGCGCAGTCGCGTTGAGCTGCATAACGCTAAAGAGCGCGGCGAACGCGCCGCGGCGAGCGGCGCATTGACTCACTCAGGATGACACAGGCGCTCGAGCTCTTCGGTAAAGCCCGGGTAGGTAAGGTGGGCATTATCGATGACTTCGAACACGCTCTGCTCGCGGGAGTGCGCGTGCTGGTGGGCAAACGCCTGAAAGGCGGCATTGGGCGTAGCGTTCGCATCGGGGTAATCCAGCGCCTCACGCGGGCCAAGCCCGCCGGCCAGCAGCCACAGAAAGTCGTCAAGATCCCGGGCGATCACGCCGCTTTCGCCTTCCGAGCCTAAAAACACGATCGGCTGCTGCTCGATGGGCGTTTGCGGCAGCACCATCCAGAACGCGGCGTAGCCGCCGCTGCCGTCCTGGCCGAAAACGCGAAACTGCGCGCCGGTGGCGTGCGGGTTGTCGGTCCAGGCCTGTAGCCACTCGGTGGTTTCCTCGGCGGTCAAGAATCGCGCGTAGGGTTCAAAATCAAAACCTTCGTCGATATCGAAACTCAGCTGATCGAGCATGGCCAGCCGTTCCGGTAACTCGGTATCCCAGTTGTCGATGCTCATGGTGTGCTCCGTTCGGTGGGTTATTTTTTGAGCCTGCGGTGGTGCGTAGGTTCATCAAACTCGATCAACGCCAGCGCCTCAACAACAGCGCCATTACTGCGCCTTCCACCACGCCAGTAGCTTAGGCTCCAGCTCGCCCTTCTCCGGCAGCTGGCCGCTTCTAGCAAAATTCGCCCAGAGCGTGCGCAGGCGCTGGCCGCACGCGTGAAGCTCATCCTCCGCCACGCCCTTGATGATATCCGCATCGCGCCAGCTCTGCGGCTCGCCCAACAGCAGCGGAAGCTCCAGCGTGTGGGCGGCGCCATAGGGCGCGCGGCCCTTGTTCCAGTCGAACCGGTAAACGAAGGCACGGCCACCGGCTTTGGCGTGGCGGCGGGCAAAGGCGTGGGCGTCATACCGGTACACCTTGCGCGTAGTGGCAGCGACCATGGCGCCGGTGAGCGGCGCGCCCAGAAACGGCATGTGGCGCAGGCGCGTCAGCCCCGGCGACATGACCAGAAACAGCGCGGTTTCTTCACAGGTGGTGCCGATGAACACATCGATATTCGCCGCTGCGCGCTGCCAGGCGGCGGGCGCCTGCTTCTCCTTCGGCAGCGGGTAGTGGCCGTACTGGGTCGAAAACGGCATGGCGGATTTAAGCCCAAAGCCCTGGGCGGTCTTGACGACCTTCGTTTGCAGGGCGAGCACCTCGCCCAGCGGCATGTCATCGGTGGCCGCGGCGGCCTGCTGGAACATTTTGGCGTTCATTTTCGCCCGTCCCCGGCTGATGCCGAGCGGCGCGCTCTGGATGATGGCACGCTGGAAAAGGCCTTCGGCGCCTTCGGCAATCATCAGGTGCGCCGCGGCGTCGCCCCCGGCGGAGTGGCCGAACAGCGTCACGTTGTCCGGATCGCCGCCGAAGGCTTCGATGTTGGCGTTAATCCAGCGCAGCGCCGAGATCAGATCGAGCAGCCCCAGGTTCGCCGGGCGTCCTTCCCCGCCGATAAACCCTAGAAGCCCCAGCCGGTAGTTCACTCCCACCACGATCACATCGTTTTCAAGTGCCAGCGGGCGGGTATCGAACACCGGCAGATCCGCCGTGCCGAACACGTAGGAGCCGCCGTGGATCCACACCATGACCGGGCGCGGCGTGCTGGAGGGGCTTTCCGGCAGCGTTACGGACAGGTGCAGCGCCTCTTCACTAACGACGAACTCCCCCGCACTCACGCCCAGGGCGTGGTTGAGCTCCGGCACGATATTCTGCGGCGCGGCGGGCGACCATTCGGTGGCGTGAATGGGCGCGCTCGAAGGCGGCTCGTCCACCGGCGGGCAGAAGCGTTCAACGCTTGCGTAGCGGATGCCGGTGGCGCGAATCGCGCCGCGGTCAGTCCAGCCGATGATCTCGCCGGCGGGGGCGGTGAAGCACGGGGCGTCTTGCAGGGTATCAGTCGTCGGCATGGGCATCCTGTTAGGCTCTGTCTGAAAAGTGTCTGCGCTCGACAATACGGCGTTAAAAATTGGCTCAGAATGCTCATTTACTTAACGTAAACTCCGCTTCTTCGCCAATTTTTGCCTTGTCTTGCCTTCGCTCGTCGACTTTTTAGACAGACCCTAATGAGTGTCTTCGTTGACCAGCGGCCAGCCGCCCATGTCCATCGGCGGATCAAAAGTGCCGTGCCAACCCACCAGCACGCGCTCGAACGCATCGACGAAGTAGCGCTGCCCGGCATCGATGGCGACGATGCTGTCACCGTAGCCAACCAGCAGGCCTTGTTTTGCACGCCGTGCGTGGCAGGGGTGCCAGTGGCCGCTGGCGGGGTAAATGTCAGGATCAGTTGGGGCTTTCCAGTGGCCGCCCGCCTTGGGTGCGGCTTGGGCCAGCCACTCGCCAAGCGCCGTATGGCCGCGCCGGGTTGCGATCGCGTCGGGCGTTTCGCCCTCCTGGGTGCGCGCTTCGAGACACGCGCCGAGGGGGATCAGTTCGCGGCTGGCGTCTTCCCGGCCGAAATAAGCGGCCTGATGCAGAAATCCCCAGTTCGATCCCGCCTTTCGATAACGGCTGCAGCGCCGGGCCAGCACTGGAAACGCCTGCCACTGGTCGAGCACGCGCGGCCACTCGCCCTGTTTGGCCTGGCGGTAGAGCGTGTCGATCAGCGGCGTGAGTTCGTTCATGGGCGCGCGTCCAGTGGCGGTCATCGACCGGGAATGAAAGCGTTATCTTAGCGGGGCTGCGCCAGGCTGACAAAACGGCGGGCGCGGGCGCATTCTTTATTGGACGCCCTGGTCGATCACTACCTAGACTCAAGGCTTCTGCCTTTTGAGTGCCCTGCCCATGCGCGTTTTCTCCAATCCGGTCGGTGCCGGCTCCTTGTGGTTCGACAACCTGACCACGGCGGACGGCGTGCCGGTCGCCTACGATCCGCAAGCCCGCGCGTTCATCCCCATGCCGCCGTTTTGCGCCAATCGCGAGGTGATCGGCTGCAACTGGATCGCGCCGCAAAAAGGTCAGCTTTGCCGCGCCTGCGCGATGACCGCCGTCGCACCCGACCCGAGCATTCCTAACGCCACCGCCAACTGGGCACAAACCGAAGCCGCCAAGCGCTGGGTGATCGACAACCTGGGCCGCTGGAACTGGTTTCGCCCGGAAGACCCGGGCGCGCCGCCGGTGTTCCACCTGCTGGCGGAAGGCAAAAAACCGGTGATGATGGGACATGTGGATGGCGTAGTGACGATCAGTATCGCCGAGGCCGACCCGGTGCTGGTCACCACCCGGCGCGAGGCGCTGGACGAACCCTACCGCACCATGATCGGCCACATGCGCCACGAGATCGCCCACATGCTGTGGTGGCGGTTGAGCCTGCGCGAAGACTTTCTAAAAGCGTTTCGCGACATGTTCGGCGACGAGCGCGCCGACTACGGCGAGGCGCTCCAGCACCACTACAACGAAGGCCCGCCGGAGAACTGGCGCACGAATTTCGTCTCGACCTACGCCTCGGCCCACCCTCATGAAGATTGGGCAGAAACCGTCTCGCACATTCTGCACCTGACCGACATCACCGACAGCTTCGTCTCCTCCGGCATGGATTCACCGGAGCTGCCCCGCGATCACAAGTGGGACGCCTACGCCGAGCCGGACGCCGAGCGGCTGATTCATATCGCCACGGCCCTGATCGCCGGGGTAAACCACGTCAACCGCGCGATGGGGCTGTCCGATGTCTACCCCTTCATGCTGACCGAAGTCACGCTCGAGAAACTCGCGTTCGTGCACGGCTGGCTGCGCCGGGGGGCGCAGGGGCTTTAGCGCGTCCAGACGTCACTATCAATTTAGGCGCTAGCCGCTGGGAGCAACTCTGAGCCCTGGATACGACGTTACACCGAGGGGTGTGGCCAAACCGTTCGGCAAGAGTTGCTCAAGGCCAAGGATCAGGAACGTTTCCATTTGATGCGGCCTCAAGTTCTGCATGGAATGAGGGGTCCTCAAGTACTTCTTTCGCCTGAGACATAATGTCTTCGGCTTCAGAAACGCGACCATTAACTGCGAGCATTGCCACCAGCGTAGCTGCTTTATTGCGAAATGAATTAATTGAAAATTCAGTTCTGGAAGCAGAAAAATCAGGATCTTCCGCGTTCAGCATGCTGTGTTCATAGCTATTTTTCATGAGTAGAAAGTCACGTTGGGGAGATACGTATTCCCCATACAGAGCATACTCCTCCTCTTTAATCAGTGCGGCATCTGCAAAGTTAAAGGCTCTGCGTGCTGCTTCCGGATTTGTTGAATCAAGATATTTAAAGGCCTCTATGGTTAGCGAATCTTCATCGAGTATTTGATTCATGGCCACCAGGTCATGAAAGCTATCTGAATCATACGCTCCATCCATTATTTTGGTTAAAAGCTCGTCTCTTGTCTGGCAAAGCTTTTCTAACGCCGGCTGATATTCTTGTCCCAGCCTTACCCAGTCGGCAAGAGCAGAGGATCGGCGTACTGCTGACACACTTTCATCTATCAGCGTCGCCTTATCATAAAACCAGATATGTTTTTCTAATGCCTCTTCATACCGACCGGCCATTGCATCTAAACGAGCCTCATTTAGAACCTCAAGTACATCCGGATTTTCAGGAGCCGCCCAGTCATCAGCTACTGTTGGAGACACTAAAGTAAAGCACGCAGAAAAGAACAGTATCACTCGCCATAAATGCATGGTTGATCCTTGGTGGAAGAGTGTATTTCCCAGAGTGGGGCCGCTTTGCTTTGCAGCGCGGCTACTCGCCAAGCGCGCGGCCGAGATAGCCGGCAAAGCGCTCGCACAGCGCACGGGAGCTCGAGGCGCTAAGCACCAGCTGGATGGCGGGCAGCGTCGGCACGCCGTTGCCTTCATCGAGCACGACCAGCTCGTCTGTCAGCGCGCTTTGGGGCAGAATGCCCACGCCCAGCCCGCTCGCCACCGCCTTTTTGACGTTATCGAAAGAGCCGCTGACGTAGGCAAAATAGTGTGGCCGCCCCACCGCGTTAAGGGCGGCCACCGCGCTTTGGCGAATCACGCAGCCCTCCATGAACGTTGCCAGCGGCACCTCTCCCATCTCGTCGAAATGCGCCGCCCCGGCGCTCACCCAGTAAAGCGGCTCCACCTGAATGACGCGCTCGGCGCTCGACACCACCGGCTGACCGGCGATGCCCTTGAGAATTACCACGTCCAAGCGCTGCTCATCCATCATGTGCGACAGCACGCTGGACGAGGCCGCCGTCACCTCAACGCGCAGCCCCGGGTTTTCGGCCAGACAGAGCGAAATCACCCGGTGCAGGTTGTGGATGGCGAAGTCGTCCGGCACACCGAGTGCGATGCGGCCTTCCAGTGAAGGCGTTTTCAGCGCGCCGATCGCCCGGCTGGTGCGCTGAAGAATGTCTCGGGCGGCGGGCAGCAGCCGTCGCCCCTCGTCGGTCAGGCCGATCACGTGGCCCTGGCGGCGCTCGATTAGCCGACACCCCACGTCCTCCTCCAGCCGCTTGAGCCCCGCACTCAGCGTTGACTGCGTGCGCGCCAGCACCTCGCTTGCCCGCCCAAAGCCGCCTTCCTGGGCAATGCACACGAAGGTGCGCAGCTGCTCCAGCGTAATGCCGCGTTCACTCAGCCGCTGCTCATCCTGCTCCGTCATTGCCATTCAAGCCCCGCCTCAACTCCGCAATCGATTTTGTCGATTATAAGCAGACCATAATTCATTTAACAAATAGCCGATGTAACGGAAGAATCGGGTCGCCGGGTTCCCCGCGCCAAGCGCTGTCCCGACGCCTCCATCCATCAAGAGAAAACCCTATGTTCATGATCGTCGTCCCCATCTTCATGGTCATTTTGCTGGGCTACGGCTTTGGCAAGGTGAAACCGGAAAGCGGCAATGCCGACAAGCTGATCAACGACTACGTCCTCTTCGTCGCACTACCGGCGCTGCTCTTTCTGGCCATCGCCCGTGCCGAGCTTTCCGAGCTTGCGCAGTGGGGCTTTATCGGCGCCTCGCTGCTGGGCATCGTCGTGATCTATCTGCTCGCCGGGTTGATCGCCCGCGCCCGCGGCGTTGGCCTGCCCCGCTCGTCGATTCTGAGCATGGGCGCCTGCTACGGCACGACCGGCTACATGGGCGTGCCTATCCTTATCTCCGCTTTGGGGCCGGAGGCCGCCCTGCCCGCCGCCATCGCGACCATACTGCACAACATTCCCGCCATCATGGCGGTCATCATCAGTTGGGATCTGTTCGCTGGCCGCGCGCAAGCGGCCCGGCCCTCGGCGGCGGCGAGTCTTTGGAAAGCCTTCAAGGCGACCTTCACCAACCCGCTGACCGTCTCAGTACTCGCCGGTCTCGTTTTCGTGCTTCTAGGGGTGCCGGTGCCCGCGTTTCTGGCCACGTTCGCGGACTTTCTGGGCAGCGCCGCGGGGCCCACCGCACTTTTCGCGCTGGGGCTAGGACTCTCGCGGTTGAACGTCCAAGAGCACGTGACGCGCGAGGCGCTGGGGGTCGTCGCGCCCATGCTGCTGCTCAAGATCGTGCTGCAGCCGCTCGTTACCTGGCTTGCCGGCGTGTATCTGTTCGGAATGGGACGCGACCATGCGCTGTGGCTCGCCGCGGCAGTGGTCATGGCGGCGCAGCCCATCGGCGCCGGGGTCTACGTGTTTGCGAAGAAATACGACTACCACCAGGAAACGGTGTCGCTGGCGATCATCGTGTCGCTATTGGTATCGCTCATCACGCTGCCGCTCATTCTGGGATGGATGAGTCGCTAGGCCGGGCGTTTCAAGCGGTGGGGCTCTCGCTCAACACGAAAGAGTGAAGCTCGATATCGGTACGAAACTGCCATCCCAAGCGTTGCCAGAAGCGTTTGCCGGCGTCGTTGTCTACCAGCAACATCAGGTGCGCCTTGTCGATGCCCTCCGAGCGCAGGGCATCCAGGCAGCGGCTGACCAGCGCGCTGCCAATGCCTTGCTTGCGCTGATGCGCGGCCACCGCCAGGTGCTGGATGAACCCACGGTGGCCGTCGTGGCCCGCCATGATCGTGCCGATGATCTCCTCGCCCTGCTCGGCCACGATACTCAACCCCGGGTTGCGCGCAAGATAACGCGTGATGCCCTCGAAGGAATCCGCGTCGCGCAGGCGCACGCCCGGCGTTTGCTGCCAAAGCGCCACGGCGGCGGCGTAGTCGTCGAGGGTCATGGGGCGGTAGTGCATGGAGCATCTCGAAGAATATGATCAAAAAATGAAGCGTTTCAGGTAGGCATTATCGACGCTGTTTGAGCGTTGCGTACACCTTTCCTCTGTCGCGTTTTCCTACGGCCAATACATAGACAAACAGCTCGTCGTCGATGACTTCATACACCAAACGATACCCGGCCGAGCGCAGCTTGATCTTGTAAACGGCCTCGTATCCGCTGAGCTTATCCGCCGGTACCCGAGGATTTTCAAGTCTCTCCGCCAGCTTCTTTTTGAGCTGGTTTTTGACTGGCGCTCCCAGCTTCTCCCACTCCTTTAACGCAGCGGGTACGAATCGAAGCCTATAGGTCATCCAACTCGACCGTGACCGCTTTATCCTTGTCACCTCGACGCTGCTCTACCAACTTGGCAAGCTCGTAATCCTCGAGCATTTCCATCATGGCCTCAAAGGTATCGGCCGGGATCAAATAAGCAGCGGGCTTGTTGTGATTCAACACGGCAATAGCGGCGCCGTCGGCCTGCGCCAGCAGCGAAGAAGGATTCTTCTTCAATTCAGAAATACTGACGGACAGTGGGGCCAATACCTGATGCATGATCAAAAGCTCCAAAAAAAGGGCTAATTCAAGCCCTGATTTTAGTATCTAATTTAAGCTCTCGCTATCGCTTTAGGCAACCTTCACACAATATAAGTCGGTCGATAAATTCACCGACACCTGGAACCCGGCTCTCTAACCGGCTTTCTGGCGATTGCGCGTCGCGCTGATTTTTGATCGCTTTCGTTTCATTGCCTCGAGCGTAGGACACTGATTTTCTTTATGCTTCCTTCACCCCACTTATCACGAGAGGAGCCTGCCCCATGAATCATCCCGCCCTGCGCGCCGCCACCCCTGCCGATGCCCAGCGCTGCTACGACATCGAAGCCGCCGCCTATGAGGGCGACGAAGGCGCCACTCTGGAAAAGATCGCTACGCGCATCGCGCGCTACCCCGAAGGATTTCTGGTCATGACGCGGGAAGACGAGGTCATCGGCTTTATCAACAGCGGCTGCGCGCATGAAGTCGTCATGTCCGACGAGGCGTTCAAGGAGCTGGTCGGCCACGACCCCGCCGCGCCCAACGTGGTCATCATGTCGGTAGTGATCGACCCCGCCCACCAAGGCAAGGGCTATGCCACCACACTGATGCACGCTTTTGTCGAGCGCATGAAGGCGCTTGGCAAACAGACCATTCATCTGATGTGCAAGGAGCGCCACGTCGAGCTCTACCGGCGCATGGGGTATCGCTACGTAAAGCCTTCTGACTCCGACCACGGCGGCATGGCGTGGCACGAAATGGTCATGGCGCTGTAGCTTGTCGACCCGAATGTGAGCAATTCTGTACAAGCATTCGAAGGGTCACCTGCCTTAAGCTTACCGGGTGACAGACGAGGAGCGCGGTATGCGAAACGCCAGCCGGTTTGAATTCATCAAGAGCCAGCACGTGCCGAGTTTGACCGTGCTGCACGCGGCGATGGAAGATTTCAGCTACGACCGCCACGCCCACGAAGAGTACGCCTTTGGCGTGACCCTGGGCGGGCGGCAGGATTTCTTCAGCGGCGGGCAGTTTCACCAGAGCCCGCCGGGCAATGTGATCGTGTTCAACCCGGAGGAGGTGCACGACGGCCAATCCGGCGGCGAGCACACGCTGGATTACCTGATGCTGTACGTCGACCCGGACCAGTTGGCGCCGCTGTTCGCCGAGGCGCTGGGCCGGCCGAGCGGCGCGGGCTTTCGCTCGCCCACTACGCTGATGCATGACGCCAAACTGCGCACGTCAATCCTGGAACTGGCGCGTTTGGTCACCCAGGGCATCGGTAGCTGCATCGACCAGGAGAACGCGCTTTACCGTATCGCGGAGCGTACCGCGCAGCTCGGCGGCGCGGTGGTCGATAAGCCCCGCGCCACCCGGCCGGAGGCGATGCTGGAGCGCGCCAAGGCGTACATTCACGCCCACCTGGAGCAGGACATCTCCCTGGATGCGATCAGCGCCGCCGCGCACCTCTCCCGGTACCATTTCCTGCGCCTTTTCCGCCAGCACTACGGCATTACCCCGCACCAGTACGTGATCAACTGCCGCATCAATGCGGCGCGGGCCGCCCTCACTGAAGGCGCCTTGCCCAGCGACGTCGCGCTGCGCTACGGCTTCAGCGATTCGAGCCACTTCAATCGCCGCTTCAAGCGCATCTACGCCGTGACGCCGAGCCAGTACCGGCGCGATATTTCACGCTAAATCCCCCTCCGAGGTTTTACCATGCTGGGAATCATCCTGTATGGGCTGGGCATCATGTACACGCCCGGGCCCGTGAACCTGCTCGGCCTTAATCTGGGCATCAATGGCCGGGCCAAATATTCCATTGGCTTTTGCCTGGGCGTGGGCAGCGCGATGCTGTTCTACCTGGTGGTACTGGGCTTCGCCGGTGCTGCGTGGATCGACGGCCAGATTCTTGTGGTGCTCAGTGCGCTGGGCTGCGGCTATATTCTCTATCTCGCCTGGAAGATCGCCCGCGCCAGCGCAGAACTCGAAACCGATGACGCGCCCACGCGGCTTTTCAGTTTCCGTGACGGGGTGGCGATGCAGCTTTTGAATCCCAAGGCCATGGTGGCGGTGTTGCCCATCGTCACGCTGCAGTTCCCGGCGGCGGGTATCGACGGCGTGAGCCTGGTCGTTTGGGCCGTGGGGCTTTCGCTGCTTGCTGCCGGCGCCCCCGGCAGCTACATGCTGTTGGGCCGCCTGGTCGGCCAGCGCATACAGCAACCGCGCCTGGTGAAAGGCTTCAACCTCGCCATGGCCGCACTGCTGGCAGCCGTGGCCGTGTCAATTGGCGTCGAGCATGTGTGGGAGCCGCTGGCTTCAGCGCTTAACTGATCGAACCCGCGTGCGGCCGGGGCCCGCTGGTTCGGATTCGGGCTCGACGCTATATCAAAGCTTGCGACCCAAGCGCTTCTCGATCTGCTTTTTCTCCCACTCTGGCCCGAAGAGGTTTAGCACCTCGAAGGCGCTCAGGCCGTGGCTGATAATCCCGATGCCCCACCCCATGGCCGGCCACCACGCCCACATATAGCTCGAACCGCTCATGAGATTGATAGCAAACAGAAGTGTGATGACGAGCACGTAGGAGATGAGGTGAGCGTAGAAATCCTTGATCGCTTTAACCTTCTCGATCACGGCTTTCTCTTCGTTGGTGATGTGGATTTCGCTGTTCATGTCGGGCACCCCTTCAAGGTCCGAGACGTCGATTTCAAATACAGCGGCCAAGGATTTAAGCGACTCCAAGCCTGGCTTCTGCCCGCCCTCGATTCGCTGAACGGTTCTCACGCTCAACCCACTGAGTTGAGACAGCTGATCCTGCGACCAGCCTCGTTGTAACCTGAGCTTCTTGACGATCATTGTTGAATCCCTTTCCGCTGTTCCAGACCTCATCATCCAGGCCGGGCTACTTTCAAATCAACGTCACGAACACGACATCGGCCTGACACTTGTTTTATTTCAGACACTTGAGAAATCCCTAATCTGGTTTCGGCCAGCCGCTTAGGCAACACCCTACGTCCCTTTTACCAGAAATCTTTAACGCAATTCGCCTTCTTCTTTATACCTGCCGTCCTAACAGAAGACGAATCGAGCGGTTCACCGGCGCATAAATAGAGGGGCAATGATGGGCACTGGGCCCGGCAACGTTCAGCACTCGGACATCGAACTCGCGCACGAAGTCGTCCAGCAGCGTAGCTGCCGTCTCATACGTTACCAGGTCGATATCGATCAGTTTGTAAGGTTTAGCTTGGCGAATACAGAAGAGCACCGTCGCCTCGGTGCCGCCGCGCGGGTAAGCGCTATAGAAAATGGCGGTGCCGTCGGCGTCCTGCACGTTGCGTTTGGTGCGCTGACGGTAACCGCCGCCGATTTCCGTCAGTGTATAGATAGGGTCAAGCGGTCCATCTTCGGCCACCCGCCCTACCGGGCAGGCGCCGCCAATGGGAAAGCCCGTGTCGAGCGCAGCATCGAGTGCCGCCCGGTCGGCGCCGGTCTGGCCGCCGCTGATAATCTTTTCCAGCATCTGTCGTTATCCGTCCTGGCCCATTCCATCTTGCGAGGGCGACGGATTAAAAGAGCTCTCGCCCAGGGCTGGCAGCACCACCTGCTCAACCAGACGCTCCAGCAGATCACGATCAATCGCGACCCTCAGAATCAGGGCTCGATAGGCCGCCATGGAGGGGATGATCTGGGCGGCGAGGGCAATATCTGCCGTTGGCGGAATTTCACCTCGCGCTTGGGCGCGCTCCATCAGCACCGCATTCGCCGTGATCCATGGCTCGAAAATCGAGTAGTCGCCCGTGTCTGCCAATCCCGGCACCTGGCTGATCATCGATACCACACCCGCCATGGCGCGCAATATCCGGTCCACCTTCGCGCCGTCCTGTGGCCGAAACATCGCCAGAAGATCGCCCCGTAACGAGCCGGTATCCGGCAGCGCTTCCAGGTCGATCTGTTGCGCCTTCATGTGCGCGACCGCGTCCAGTACCAGATCGGTTTTCGTCGGCCAGCGGCGATACAGCGTGCCTTTCCCGGCCTGCGCGCGATCCGCCACCTTTGCCGTGCTCAGCCCGTCATAGCCGACCTCCGCCAGCAGGTCGATCGTCGCCTCCAGAATGGCGACGTCACGTTCGGGGTCGCGTTTGCGTCCTCGCGCGGCAACAGGAAGATCATTGTTAGTCATTGACATTTTTAATCCGATACTACATGGTTCCGATACCGCTCAGTTCCGATACTATTAGGTATCGAAATTATCGAGTGGCTTGATCATAACCGGAGCTTATCATGCGCTACAACCTTCTGGGCCGCACCGGCCTCTTCGTTTCCGAAATGTGCCTGGGCACCATGACCTTTGGTCAGAGCGGCGGCCCCTATGCTGCCGCCAGCGGCGTCATGCAGGACGAGGCCGAAGCGATCCTGCGCCGTGCTTTTGATGCAGGCATCAACTTCATCGACACGGCCAACGTCTATGCGGGCGGGCAGTCGGAAGAGATCGTGGGTCGCGCCCTGTCCTCGCTCGGTATCGCGCGCAAGGACGTTGTGCTGTCGACCAAGTTCGAGCATGGCACCGGCAAAGGTCCGAACGATGGCGGTGCCTCGCGCCAGCATATCCTGAACGAGGTGCATGGCAGCCTGAAGCGTCTCGGCACCGACTATATCGACCTTTACCAGCTGCACGGCTTCGACCCCGCCACCCCGGTCGAGGAAACGCTGCGCACCCTGGATGATCTTGTCCGCCAGGGCTTCGTCCGTCATATCGGCGTGTCGAACTGGGCCGCGTGGCAGCTGGCCATGGCGCTTGGTGATGCCAAACGTCTGGGACTGGAGCGGTTCCAGAGCTATCAGGGCTACTATTCGCTGGCCGGGCGCGACGTGGAGCGTGAGATTACCCCGCTCTTGCAGGCCGAAGGCCTGGGCCTGATGGTCTTCAGTCCGCTCGCCGGGGGCTATCTGACAGGCAAGTATCGCAACAGTGATGAAGGCCGCCGCGCCACCGTTCCATTCCCCCCGGTGAACGAAGCGCGCGGCGCGCCGCTTCTGGACGTGATGGACGGCATCGCTGCACGGCATGACACCACCCTCGCGGCCATCTCGCTGGCGTGGCTCTTGCACCAGAAGGTCGTCACCAGCGTGATCCTCGGCCTGAAACGGCTCGATCAGTTGGAGGACAACCTGAAGGCCGCCGAGGTGGCGCTTTCCGAGGACGACCTGGCCGCCCTGAATGCGGCAAGCGCCCTGACGCCGGAATATCCTAGCTGGATGATGGCCTCGGGTGAGGGGCCGCGCCGCAGCCTGATGGAGACCGGCAAAATGCCCGAGACGCAGTGGGGTGCCCAATGACGATTCTTGTCACCGGCGTGGGCTAGTATTTCACGCCTGACGCCTCGGCCCGGCCCTTCTGACCCTTTTCGTCACGGTCTCTCCCCGGCTTTCATGGCTTATTTTGAAAGTGGCCGAAACGCGGCAGGTTATAAAGCGCGATATTTGCTCTAAGCTGTTGGTCGACATGCCCTATCAGGAGGAGACAACGCATGAACGCACAGAAAGTGGCGCTGGTCACCGGCGGCTCGCGCGGTATCGGCGCAAGCATTGCCCAGAAGCTTGCCGAGGATGGCTTCGCGGTCGTGGTCAATTACGCGAGTAACGTCGAGGCGGCGGCAAACGTGGTCGAGGAGATCGAGGGTCAAGGCGGCAGCGCCAAAGCGTTTCAGGCGGATGTGGCGAATGCGGGCGCGGTGCGCCAGCTCTTCGACGAGATCGAAGCGCAGTACGGCCGGCTCGACGTGCTGGTCAACAGTGCCGGGATTCTGAAGCTCGCACCGCTGGCCGAGTGCGACGATGCGCTGATCGACGCCCACATCGATATCAATCTGAAAGGCTCTATCTACACCATGCGCGAGGCAGCCAAACGCCTGCAGAACGGCGGGCGAATCATCAACCTGTCGACCAGCGTGGTGGGCCTGAAGCTCGAGAACTACAGCGTGTACGCGGCGACCAAAGCGGCGGTGGAAACCGTGGGGGCGATTCTCTGCAAGGAGCTTCGCGGACGCGAGATCACCGTCAACAGCGTCGCCCCCGGCCCCACCGCCACGAAGCTCTTTTTCGACGGCAAGTCCGACGAGTTGATCGACAAACTCGCCAAAATGCCGCCGCTGGAACGTCTGGCCGAGCCCGAGGACATCGCAAGCGTGGTGGCGTTTCTCGCCTCGCCCGCCGGCGGCTGGATCAACGGCCAGACGCTCCGCGCCAATGGCGGCGTTATCTAGCTAACCACCTCCTCTTCACGGCAGCGCCGCACGCTCTGGGCCAGCTCGCGGACCAAACCGTGCACGCGCGACACGCTTTCGTCGGGTGTCGCGGCTTGCTCGATATGGTCCACCAGCGCTGAGCCCACCACCACCGCATCGCTGAAACGGCCGATAGTCGCGGCCTGTTCCGGCGTGCGGATACCGAAGCCAACACCGATGGGGAGCCGGGTATGGCGTTTGAGATCGGCGACTGCGCGCTCGACGCTGTCCGGCGTGGCCGCCCCCACACCGGTTACCCCGGCCACCGAGACGTAGTAGATAAACCCGGAGGCGTTGGCCAGCACCTGCGGCAGGCGCTTGGCGTCGGTGGTGGGCGTGGCCAGGCGGATGAAGTCGATGCCGTGGCGGGCGGCAGGCGTGCAGAGCTCGTCATCGTGCTCGGGCGGCAGGTCCACCACGATCAGGCCATCCACGCCGGCCCGGGCGGCGTCTTCCAGAAAGCGCTCGACGCCGTAGCAGTAAATGGGGTTGTAGTAACCCATCAGCACGATCGGCGTGTCCTGGTTCTTCTCGCGAAAGCGATTCACCATGGCAAGGGTTTTGGCCTGGGTCTGGCCTGCGTCCAGGGCGCGCAGGGCCGCTTTCTGGATCGCCGGGCCGTCGGCCATCGGGTCGCTGAAGGGCATGCCCAGTTCGATGATATCCACCCCCGCTTCCGGCAAGCCATCAAGCAGGCGCTGGGAGGTATCCGGGTTCGGGTCGCCGGCGGTCAAGAAGCTGACCAGCGCCGGGCGGTCTTGCGCTTTCAGTGCGGCAAAGCAGCGCTCGATACGTGAGATGCCGTCAGTCGAGTTGGCTTGGCTCATTGGAACTTGTCTCCTAGATAGTGAGCGACGCTCATCATGTCCTTATCGCCACGGCCGCTTAAGTTGACGACCATCAGGTGATCGCGGGGTAGCGTGGGCGCGCGCTTGGCCACTTCGGCCAGGGCGTGGGCGGTTTCAAGCGCCGGAATGATGCCCTCTTCGCGACAGCAGATCTGAAACGCCTCGAGCGCCTCGTCGTCGGTGGCCGAGACGTACTCGACGCGGCCCTGCTCGTGAAGCCAGGCGTGCTCGGGGCCGATACCCGGGTAGTCGAGCCCCGCCGAAATCGAATGGGCGTCGATGATCTGGCCATCCTCGCTTTGCAGCAAGAAGGTGCGGTTGCCGTGAAGCACGCCAGGAGTGCCGCCGTTCAGGCTCGCCGCGTGCTGGCCTGTCGCCACGCCCTTGCCACCGGCTTCGACGCCGATCATCTGCACGCTTGCATCTTCAAGGAACGGGTGGAAAAGCCCCATGGCGTTGGAGCCGCCGCCGATGCAGGCGACGAGCGAATCCGGCAGGCGCCCTTCTTTCTCCTGCATCTGGCGGCGGGTTTCATGGCCGATCACCGCCTGGAAATCGCGCACCATGGCGGGGTACGGGTGGGGGCCAGCCACGGTGCCGATGATGTAGAAGGTGTCGTCGATATTGGTCACCCAGTCGCGCAGCGCCTCGTTCATGGCGTCCTTCAGCGTACCGGTGCCGGAGGTGACCGGCACCACCTTGGCGCCCAAAAGCTTCATGCGGAACACGTTGGGCTGCTGGCGCTCGATGTCGGTAGTGCCCATGTAGATCACGCACTCAAGGCCGAAGCGCGCCGCCACCGTGGCCGTGGCCACGCCGTGCATGCCCGCGCCGGTCTCGGCGATGATGCGCTTCTTGCCCATCTGTTTGGCCAGCAGTACCTGACCGATGCAGTTGTTGATCTTGTGCGCGCCGGTGTGGTTGAGCTCTTCGCGCTTTAGATAGATCTTCGCGCCGCCGAAGTGCTCGGTGAGCCGCTCGGCAAAATAGAGCGGGCTTGGCCGACCCACGTAGTCGGTTTGAAAGTAGGCGAGCTTTCGCTGGAATTCGGGGTCCGCCTTGGCCGCGGCGTATTCATCGCGCAGCTCATTGATCAGCGGCATCAGCGTTTCCGCCACGAAGCGCCCACCGAAGCGGCCGAACATGCCGTTGCCATCGGGCAAGGCGGTCGAAGGAGTAAAAGGCTGGTTCATCGCGACCTCGAAGGGCTGGAAAGACGTTGCCTGGTAAGGCGTTCATTGATGTCTTCACGTTATCCGAGACGCGAGGGACAAAAAATCGATAAGATAGCGGCTATCTGTGAGTTTTAATCAACTATCGAGAATCCCTTCATGCAGAACAGCCTTCCGCCGCTGAGTGCGCTGCGTGCCTTTGAAACCACCGCCCGGCTTGGCAGCGTGAGCGCCGCCGCCGGTGAGCTCAGCGTGACCCACGGCGCGGTCAGCCGCCAGCTCAAGACGCTGGACGAACATTTCGAGACGGCACTGTTCGCCAAATCCGGTCGTCGCCTGGTGCTGACCCCGCACGGAGAAACGCTACAGCGCGGCCTTGGCGAGGCCTTTGCGCAGCTGCGCGATAGTTGCGCATCGCTCAAGCGTGAGGTGGAGGGCGCGCCCTTTACTCTGGCCTGCCCCGGCAGCCTTCTGGCGCGCTGGCTGATTCCTCGGCTCGAACCGCTGCGCCGGGCGCTGCCCGAGCTCAACCTTCAAGTGGTGGTCAGCGACACCGAGCAGCCCGGCGGACAGCAGAGCGCCAGCGCCACCCTTGCGTTTCTGGAGCCGCCCTGGCCCGTGAGTGGTGAGGTGATCGAGCTAATGGCCGAGGAGATCTGCGCGGTGGCAAGCCCGGCACTTGCCGCGCGTCTTGACGCCGATGCACCGGCGTCGCTGTTCGAACAGACGCTTCTGACGACCGCCTCGCGCCCTCAGGCGTGGCCGGCCTGGGCCCACGCCCAGGGGCTCGATGAAAGGGCCCTCAACAAGGCGCTGGAACACAGCCTGGGGTTCGACCACCTCTACTACCTGATGGAGGCCGCGGTCGCGGGGCTCGGGGTCGCGATCGCGCCCCGGCTGCTGGTGAAGGATGATCTTAAAAGCGGGCGGCTGGTCGCGCCCTGGGGAAGTGTCGCCACCCCCGCCCGCCTCTGCCTGTGGCTACCGGACGAGCGCCGTACCGGCGCGGGAGAGCAGTTGGCAGCGTGGCTCGAACGGGAGCTTGACGCGTCACGCTAGCGTTTGGCGGTACTCGGCCAGCGCTCGGATATCCGCAGGCGTGGTGCGACAGCACCCGCCGATACCCGCGGCGCCGGCAGCGCGCCAGATCGCCGCGCCCTGAACGAGCCCGGAGGGCCCGCCGCTGTGGTCGCAGGCCGCCGAGTGCCAGGTTTTGGTGGTCGGGTCGTACTGTTCGCCGGAGTTGGGGTAGACCAGTACCGGCAGGTCGCACGCCTGCTTGATCGCCTCGATCAGCGGCGCGATATGGGCAAGCGCGGTGCAATTGATACCGATGGCCGCCACGCCCGGGCGCCCTGCCAGGGCCCTGGCGCACTCGGCAATCGGCGTGCCGTCGCTGATGTGCGCGTCATCCTTCGCCGAGAACGTGATCCACGCCTGCGCCCCGGGGTGCTCGGCGAGCAGGTCGGTGATCGCCAGCGCCTCGTCGAGCGACGGCAGCGTTTCCGCCGCCAGCAGGTCGGCGCCTGCTTCCAACAGCAGTGCAAAGCGCTCGCGGTGAAACTCGACAAGCCCTGCACGGTCCAGGTCATAGCCGCCGCGATACTCGCTGCCGTCGGCAAGATACGCGCCATAGGGCCCCACAGAAGCCGCTACCAGCGGTTTCGGGCGCCCGCTATCCGGCCGCCAGACGGCGTCGCGGGCATCACACGCCAGCGTCACCGAGCGCGTGATCAGCGCGCGCGCCTCCCGCTCGGAGAGCCCCGCCTGTACGAAGCCGGCAATCGTCGCTTGATAGCTTGCGGTGATCGCACAGTCGGCGCCGGCCTCGAAGTAGGCCTGATGCACCTGGCGGATCTTCTCCGGCGCCTCGTTTAACAGCCGCGCCGACCAGAGGCTGTCGTTGAGATCACAGCCCAGCGCTTCGAGCTCGGTGGCCAGCGCGCCGTCGATCACCATGAAAGGCACGTCGCGAAGCAGAGTCTGGAGTGGGTTGGCGTACTGGCTCATGCGGTGGTCTCCCTGGCGGTGCGGGCACGTTTGGCCGACTGGCGGCGGTGCAGGTAGTGAATCAGATAGCAGAGCGCGATGAACGGCACGCCGAAGTAGAGTGCGATGCGCTGCTGCGGATCAAACGCGATGCCGATACAGGCGGCAAGGCAGGCGCCGAAGGCGATCAACGGCACGAACGGATAGCCCGGCGTGCGGTAGACCAGATCCTCGAGCCGGCCGCCTTCGCGCAGATACTGGCGGCGGAAGTTGAACTGGCTCAGCGCGATCGCCATCCACACGATCACCACCGCAAGCCCGGAGATCGACACCAGCACCAGATACACGGTTTCCGGCGCGTAAACGCTCGAGAACAGCGCCCCGAAGCCGCCGATCATGCTCAAGAGCAGCGCGTTCATGGGGATGCCGCGCTTGTTGAGCCGGCCAAGCGATTTAGGCAGCGTGCCCTGATCCGAGAGGGTCCAGAGCATGCGCGCCGAGGCGTAGAGCCCGGAGTTGGCCGCCGAGAGCAGCGCGGTGATGATCACGAAATTCATGATGTCGGCCGCCCCCGGCACGCCGATGCGCTGGAAGACCGCGACGAACGGGCTTTGGCTGAGCCCGGCCTCGGTGTGAGGCAGGAGGGCGGCGATCACCACCATGGTACCGACGAAGAACAGAATCAGCCGCCAGAGCGTGGCGCGAATCGCCTTGGGGACGTTGCGCGCCGGGTCCTCGGCTTCACCGGCGGCGATGCCGATCAGCTCGGTACCGGAGAAGGCGAACATCACCGCCAGCAGCGTCATGCCGATCGTCAGAAGGCTTGGCGGCATCGCGCCCTCGCCCCACAGCGCCGAAAGCCCGGGAGAGGCCACGGCGGCGCCGGTGTCGTCCTGCAGCGGCACGAAGCCAATGATCGCCGCGGCGCCGATCAGCACAAACGCCACCACTGCCAGCACCTTGATCAGCGAAAGCCAGAACTCGGATTCGGCGAAAAAGCGCGAGGTGAAGGCGTTGACGCCGAACACGATGGCGGCAAAAAGCCCACTCCAGTACCAGCCGGGAATATCGGGAAACCAGCGCCCCATGAACACCGCCGCCGCGGTGAACTCCGACCCCAGCGCTACCGTCCAGGTGAGCCAGTACATCCAGGCGACCATGTAGCCAGTGCCGGGGCCGATGTAGCGCGTGGCGTGGGCGCTGAACGCGCCGGAGTCCGGCATGTGCACGGCAAGCTCGCCCAGGCACATCATCACAAGCCAAGCGACGATACCGCCCACCAGGTACGCCAGCACCGCGCCCATCGGGCCCGCCTGCTGCACCGTATAGCCGGAGCTCAGAAAGAGCCCGGTACCGATCACCCCGCCAAGCGACAGCATCACCAGGTGCCGCGTGCTCATACTGCGCTTGAAGTGCGCGCCCTCTTGGTCACTCATGATACGTCCTGAAAATTGCCTGTTCGGCCCATCGGGCTCGCGATCCCGCTCAGCGGGCGCGCCATTTTAGTGCAAACTCAGGACGACAAAAAGAAATTAAAAAGCAATCATCTATATTTTAATGGCATATAAAGGCGCGCAGTGCAGTGACCGAGAATGATGCCACGCCAAAGAGTGAGCCCAGCGCTACTGGTTCGAGGCGATCAGCGTCCCGCCAGCGGCCATGAACAGCCCCCCGGTCGCCCGGTTGAAGCGCTTGTAGCGCCGCGGTGTCTGAAACCAGCGGCTGATGCTGGCGCCCAGGCCCGCGTAGGTCGACATCAGGGTGAAATCGATCACCAGCCAGCTCAGCGCCAGGATGACGAACTGGAGAAGCTGCGGCTGGCTCACGTCGATGAAGTTAGGAAACAGCGCGGCGAAAAAGAGCAGATCCTTGGGATTGCTGATGCCCACGGTAAAGCCGCGGCGAAAGCGCGTTGTGGCGGATACCTTCGGCCCTGCGGCCACGTTCGGGCTTGCCATTGCCGGGCTGGACGTATCGCGCCAGGCCATGACGCCCAAGTAGATCAGATACGCCCCGCCCACCATCTTGAGCGCGTAAAAGGCGGTTTCGGACGTGGCGAGCACGGCGCCGAGGCCCAATGACGAGATCACCATCAGCACCAGCGAGGCCATAATGCCGCCCAGCACGGTGGCAGTTGCCTGGCGGCGGCCGAACTGCAGCCCGTGGCTGGTGCACAGAAGCGCCACCGGCCCGGGAAAGATGATCAGGGCGAAAATGACGCCGACATAGGTCAGCCACGTTAGTGCATCCACGGGATATTTCCTTTTTTATCGGTGGGTGGTGACCCTGCTGGCCGCCGACTGAATTCAGAACGTCTTATTCAATCATAGTCCGGCGTCTCGCGCCTCCAGGTTGCCAGGTTAAAGGCACCTGCGTAGACTGGCGCGCCGTTTTGAAGGCCGGCACCATGAAAATCAACGTCGTGGGTACCAGCGGCAGCGGCAAGAGCACGCTGTCGAAAAGACTTGCCGAGGCGCTGGACGTCCCTCATATTGCGCTCGACCAGCTCTTCTGGCGCCCCAACTGGCAGGAAACGCCGGACGATGCGTTTTTCCCCAAACTCGAGGCGGCGCTGGCCGACGCCCCTGATGGCTGGGTGCTGGACGGCAACTTCAACCGCACCCGCGCGATCAAGTGGCGCGAGGTGGATATGATCGTCTGGCTCGACTATGGCTTCTGGCGCACCTTTCGCCAATCCTTACAGCGGGCGATCATGCGCATCGTCACCCGCCGCGAACTCTGGCCCGGCACCGGCAACCGCGAAACCTTTCGCAAGACCTTTCTAAGCCGCGACTCGATTCTTTTATGGATGCTGACCTACTGGCGCCGCCAGCGCCGGCGCTACCTGCTGGATACGCTGAATCCTGAGTACCGCTCAATACAGATCGTTCGCTTGACCCACCCCAACGAAGCAAACCTGTTGATCGAGCAACTGGCCAAGCGACGCGACTAGCCGCGCCGCTTGCGCGTCAGGGTCTCAGTGACACGAAGTTGAGCCCGGTCGTTTTGGTGGCGGTTTCGATGGCGGCTTTCGGGTCGTCGATGCCTACCTCGACCATGCCTACTTTATCCAGATCGATCAGCCCGGCCTCGATCAGGCGCCAGATCGACAGCACCGTTTCCGATCGGTAAATGCGCGACCCGCGGATCGTCAGCCGACGGCGTAGTACCTCGCCATAGGGAAACGGAATGTCCTGGCGCACGCCGCCCATCAGCACCAGGGTGCCGCTATCCCGGAGCGCCGCAAAACCGGCCAGCAGCGGATTGGCGCTATAAGCGTCTCCCATGGTGTCGATCACCACATGCGGGGCCCCTGCCACCGCCGTGATGGCCGCGGCGTCCTGGTCGATGTCGCCAGTCAGACGGACGGGTACGACACGCGCATCCAGCGTGGCCAGTTTTTCGAGCGCGGCTTGATTGCGACCCAGCGCGATTACCCGCGAAGCGCCTTTGGCCAAAGCGACCAGCACCGCCGCGCCGCCCATCTGCCCGGTGGCGCCCAGAATGGCCACGACGTCGCCCGGTTGTTGGCCGGACTGCACGACACCCTCCCCGGCGATGCCGAGCCAGGTAAGAAACGCCAGCCGGCCGGGGTCATCGAAATGCTCCGCCCCGGGCAGCCGGGTGACGGCTTCTTTCGGCAGCAGCGCCTTTTGCGCCATGGTGCCGTTTCGCCACCGCGTGCGCATGGCGTCCACTACCTCGGTGTCCTCGCCCCGCCCGCCTATCTCGCCCAGCCCCATGAGCACGTCTTCGGGGTGGTCGATATCACCGGACTCCACCAGCGAGTCGAGGGCCACGACATCCCCAACCTCCACGTTGAAGACGTCATCGGCCTTTTCCCGCACCACGCCGACGCCGCCGGCGCCCAGCACCAGCGGCACGGGCAGCGGAATATCGGTGCTGTCGACCATCGCCATCAGATAGGCGGGCACGTGGACCGCCCGCACATCCACGACGACGGCCCCTGGCCGGCATTCGGGATCCGGGCGTTCGACACAGGCAAGCGGCGTTTGAAGGGTTTCCTTGTACCAGGCTTTCATCAGCCGTCACTCCTTTGGGTGAAAGACATACAGATTGAATGTGGCGACGACAGCCACGGCACAAGGCTAAGACCTCGACCATAGTTGAGGTCAACAGGTTTATTTTTGACCCGAACTGCCTTATTAAAGAGGCATTGCTCAACATACCTTTATTAAACTCGAGGTTTTAACATCTCATGGCTACCGACTTATCCGTTGGCGACGTCGCCAAGCGCAGCGGCGTGCGCGTATCGACGCTTCACTTCTACGAGTCCAAGGGGCTAATTCAGTCTTGGCGAACCAGCGGCAATCAGCGCCGCTACCCGCGTAGCGTACTGCGCCGGGTCGCGGTGATTCGCATCGCCCAGCGAGCCGGTATTCCGCTGGCAATGACCAAGGCGCACCTGGATTCGATTCCCTCCGATCGCCCGCTGAGTGCAGCGGACTGGCAGGCGATCACCGCCGCCTGGCGCGAGGAGATCGATCGCCGGATGGAAAGCTTGATGCAGCTGCGTAACCAGATGGACCGGTGCATCGGCTGCGGCTGTCTGTCTCTCGCCGACTGCCCGCTGCGCAACCCGGACGACCACCTGGCCGAAGAAGGCCCCGGGGCGCGCTTGCTGGTCTCGTCCGGCGCCTAGACGCGACACGCACGTTCGGTGGCGACCCCACGGTTTGGAATCGCCCGGGAAAAGGGGTAGGGTTATTGATCAAACGTTCAATAAAAGGAGTGTCCATGCAACGCCTTCCTTCTCTAGGTGCGCTGTCTCTAGGTCTTTTCGCTGCCGCCTCTTGCGTGCAGGCTCAAACGCCGCTGGAGCAGCAGCTAAAGGATCTCGAGTCGTTTCAGGTGATCGCCCACCGCGGCGCCAGCGGCCACGCGCCGGAAAGCAGCATGGCGGCGCTGGAGCTCGCCCACGCGTGGGGCGCGGACTACCTGGAGCTGGACGTTCAAATGACGTCTGACGGCGAGCTGGTCGCCTTTCACGACGACACCCTGGAGCGCACCAGCAACGGTGAAGGGCATATCAACGATTACTCGCTTGCCGAGCTGAAGGAGCTGGATACCGGCAGCTGGTTCAACGAGGAGAACCCCGCGCTTGCCAACGAGGCGTTTGAAGGCGCCCACATCCTGACGCTGGAAGAGGTATTCAACCGCTTCGGCCAGGACGCGCGGTACTACCTGGAAACCAAGTCGCCGGCGCTCAACCCGGGCGTGGAAGAGGGGCTGGTGCGCCGGCTGGAAGCCTATGACATGATCGAGACCGGCCGCGTGCTGATCCAGTCCTTCGATCAGGAAAGCCTTTTGAAGATCCACGACCTGAACGCGGACATCCCGCTGATTCAGCTGGTGTGGTACTCCCCGGATGACGAGAACGAAGGCCATCTGACGGAGTGGACCGGCGTCACCCCAGGCCCGGACGAGATTACCGACGCGGACTTCCAGGTCGTGGCGGATTACGCCGTGGGATTGGGCACCAACTACCTGTTTGATGACGAACCGGTCATCACGGAAGAGTTCGTTCATCAGGCCCAGGAGAACGGCCTGGCGGTGCATGTCTACACGGTCAACGACGCGAACGAAATGCAGCGCCTGCTCGACTGGGGCGTCGACGGCCTGTTCACCAACTACCCGGACCGCTTGCTCGAGCTGACCGAATAGACCCGGCTAGCTCGCCGCCCCCCGCCCGCTGAGGCGTTCCTGGTGGCGGCTGACGAGCTCTGCCAGAAAATCCGCCACGGCGCGTATTCTCATCGACGATGCGATATCGGTCTGGCTCACCAGGTAGATCGGCTGGGCCACGTCGATATCGATTGAGAGGCACGCAAGCCCTGCGCGCTGAGCCACCAGGTGCGGCAGCGCCGCCACCCCGATGCCCGCCTGCGCCGCTGCCACTTGGGTCGCCACCGAGGTCGTCGTCAATACCGGCGCGCGGCCTTTCAGCACGGCTTCGCACCACCTGGCCACCGGCAAATGGGCGTACTCCTCGCTCCAGGCAATGATCGCGTCTTCGTCGAAGTCTGCGCTTGCTTCTCGCCTGGCGGCGTAGTCGGTACTCGCATAGGCGCCGTAGCCCAGCGTGCCCAGCCGCCGTAGCGTCACGTTACCCCGCGTAGGCCTGACCATGCGCAGCGCCAGATCCGCATCGCGGCGGTGCAGGTTGACCGTGGTGATATCGGTGACAAGCTCGAGGGTGAGCCCCGGGTAGCGGCGGTACAGTTCTGGCAGCGCCGGCAGCACCAGCTCGGTCGCCAGGTTTTCCGCCGTGGCCAAGCGCACCCGGCCGGTGGGTAGACGCATCTGCCCGGCGCCGAAGGCGATGGCCGCGGCGGCGGCCTCCATCGCCTCAGCGTTTTCCACTAGCGCCGTACCCGCCTCGGTCAACCGGTAGCCCGACTGAAGCCGGATGAACAGCGCCACTTCGAGCGAACTTTCGAGGCGCTCGATGCGCCGGGAGAGCGTGGCAATGCCGAGCCCCAGCGCCCCCGCCGCCCCGCTCAGCGTTCCGTGGCGCGCCACGGCCAGAAAAGCGCGGGTATCGTCCCACACCCAAGCGGTGGCGGCGCTTTTCTCCGCCGCGGCCGGCGTTTTCTCGTTTGGCATCGAGCGCTCGTCCAAATTATCTAGCGCGTATGATCCAGCGCGAGGTCGCAAAAGCGCTCGACGCGTTGGCGCGCCTCGCCCGTCAGCGTTTTGAGCGGCAGCGGTAGGCACGGCGCGCTCGCAAGCCCCAGCACCTCGGCCGCGGTGGCGATGACGCGCAGGCTGCCGTGCTCGCGATACAGCGCCCAGAGCGGCTCGAAGGTCGCCGACACACGCCGGGCATCCTCGATGTTGCCGGCCTGGGCGGCGCGGGTGATCGCGAGTGCGGCGTCGGGAAAGAGTCCGCCCAGCACCGAGTACCAGCCGTCACAGCCAGCCGCCAGGGCGGTGGCCGCCGCCGGGTCGCCGCTGATGCCGATGGTGACGTCATCGGGAATCAGCGCGCGCAGCCGCTCGATGCGCGTTTGGGCCGCGTCCCGATCCAGCGGCACCGGCGGAATCTTGATCGAAGCCACCCGGGGAAGCGCTGCAATGCGGGCGTGCAGCGCGTCGCTGAAAGCGAAATGCGTGGTGCCCGGGTTGTCGTAAACGCATAGCGGCACATCGAGGGTGTCGCACACCGCCTTGTAGTGGCAGAACGCTTCTTCCTCGGTCAGCGTTTGATACGACACCGGCGCCAGCAGCACCCCGCTCGCCCCGGCCTTCTGAGCATCCTCGGCCAAGCGGATCACCTCGCGGGTGGAAAGCGCGCCGATGCCGGCCACGACCGGCACGTCACCGGCACTGTCCACTGCCAGTCGCGTGACCCGGGCGCGCGCCTCGCGAGACAGGTACATGTAGTTGCCGGTCGAGCCCAGCACGCCGATGGAATCCACCCGCGCGCTCGCCAGCCGCGCCACGAAGTGCGTGAATTCATCCTCGCGAACGCCCTGTTCGCTTACGGGCGTCAAGGGAAAGGCACTCAGGCCGGTGAACATGGGCGACTCCTTTTCGAAAGCGGGGTAGAAATCGACGCTCACGCTATGCTGCCACGATAGCGCGGCAGGCCGGCAACCGGCAGGCGCCCCGTGAAAACGTCGCCGGAGGCAGGATAACGCGCAAGCTCGTCATTGCGCATGCCAAAACGCGCCGAGGTCACGAAGAGCGTTCTCATGTCGGCACCGCCAAAGCAGGCGCTGGTGGGCCGAAGTACAGGCATCGAAAGCCGGTCGGTCAGTTCACCACAGCCGTTAAAGCGCAGCAAGCAGGCCCCGCCAAACTGGCAGACCCAGAGCCCGCCCTCCTCGTCCATGGCCAGCCCGTCCGGCCGCCCAGGGTGCGCGGAGGTATCAACGAAGGTGTCCACGCGGTCAAGCGCCCCAAATCCCGGTGAGTACGACGCTTGCAAAATTCGCCGTGCGATCGAGTCCACGAAATAAAGGCGCTCGCCATCCCGGCTCCATGCCAGGCCGTTCGGAAGCCCCATTCCCTCGTACAGCGGTGTGGCAGAGAAATCGCTTTCGAAGCGGTAGAGCCGGCCGCTTTCGCTTGCATGGTGCTCATCCATCAGGCCGCTGACGAAGCGCCCCCGCGGGTCAAAGGCGCCGTCGTTGAAGCGCCGGCTTGGCGCCAGGCTCACCGGCCGGGAGGTTCGCTCGATGCGCCGCGTACCGGGGTCGAACAGCGCCACTCGCGCGCCTTCGGCCAGCAGCAGCTTCCCGGACTCGGTAAGCGCCAGCGCGCCCAAGGGTGCCCTGGACGAATAGAGCGTTTCGAGGCGGCCTGTCGCATCCAGCGCGTGAAGCTTGCCGCCGCTGATATCGACGAAGTAGAGCGTTGCGGTGCGCGCCTCCCACACCGGGCTTTCGCCAAGCGCCGCCTGCACGCACGCAAAGCGCCTGACCTCAGCCCGGTACATGAGCGCCACCGGTAGCGTGCGCTTGCTTGATCTGTGCCCAGCAACAAGCCACCTCGTCGAGGCTCGCTGCGCTGACGCGGTTCAGGTCGCGCGGGTAGTCCACTCCCGTGTTCTCCTCGAACCGGGTCGCGCTGAACTGGCCGTTGCTGGCGCGCAGGATATAGCCGCTCTCCTGGCACCGCTCGCTTGCCAGATACAGCACGCCCGGCGTCACCCACTCGGGCTTGAGATCCGAAGGCTCGCCGGTTTCGCCCCACATGCGCGTTCTGGCCACCGGCGAAACGGCGTTCGCCCGAATGCCGTGTTCGGCGCCCTCGAAGGCCAGCGCGTTCATGAGGCCTACCTGAGCCATTTTGCCCGCCGCGTAGGCCCCAAGCCCCTTCTGCCCGTAGCGCAGGTACATCGCGCGATCAGACGTGGTGAACACGATGCGCGGGGCCCTGGACACTTTGAGCGCGGGCCAGGCGTATTTGGCAAGCCAGCTCGGCGCCCAGACGTTGACCGAAAGCGAACGCGCGAGAAACGCCGCCTCGGCGTCTTCGATGCGCTGGTAGCCGACCCAGCCGGCGTTATGGATGACGATATCCAACCCACTGAAGGTGGCCAGGGTGCGCTCAACTAGCGCCTGGCACTCGGCTTCCTCCTCCAGCGCCCCGCCGTGGGCGATGGCGCGATGCCCTTCCCGCGTGAGCGCCGCCGCAGCGTGATCGGCAATGGCGGTATCCGCGCCGCTGCCGTCACGGTCGGCGCCGCTGTCGCTGATCACGACGTTTGCCCCGGCGCGGGCGAGTGCCGCCGCGTAGGCCCAGCCGAGCCCTCGGCCGCCGCCGGTGATGATGGCCGTCTTGTCTTGAAATGACATGGTGCGCCTCCTCGAAATGGCGTGGGTGAACGCCTTTCAAGGTACGCGTTGAATCATTTTTATCTAATACTGTTCGAGCGCGACTATGATAGGCAACACGTATTACCGGCCTGCCCCGCGTTGGTTTAAAGTATCAGAACGTTTCGCCTGACGCCGAGGCCCTGCAATGATCGAGACCCGACTGCTCAGGCAGTTCATCGTCGTGGCCGAGGAGCTACACTTTCACCGCGCCGCCGCGCGCCTGCATATGGCGCAGCCGGCCTTGAGCCAGGCCATCGCCAAACTCGAGGCGCGTTTGGGGTTTGCGGCGCTGACCCGCAGTCGGCGAAGTGTTGCTCTGACCCCGGCCGGCCGCGCCTTTCTGGAAACCGCCTACGCCACGCTCGACACGCTTGATGCCGGCATCGGCCGCGCGCGCCGCGTGGCCGACGGCGTCGCGGGCCGGCTGACCATCGCCACGCTATCGCTGGCCGGCTATACCCCGGTCCTCGAGACGCTGCGCGCGTTTCGCCGAGCCCTTCCCGAGGTCGAGCTCGACCTGCGCGAGATGCCCTCGGCGCGTCAGCTCGAGGCGCTCGTTGCCGGCGAGGTCGACGTGGCGCTGATGCGCGAGCTGGCGCTGCCGGCGGTCATCGAAACCCGACAGGTGCTGACGGAGGCCATCCTGCTGGCGCTGCCCACCGACCACCCCGGCGCGAAGAGCGCGGCCAGCAATGAGCCGGTCGCTCTGGGCGATTTTGCCGAAAGCGACTTCGTCTTCACCCCGCGCGCTCTGGGGCCGGGCTATCACCACCAGCTGATGGCGCTGTGCCAGGCAGCGGGATTTACACCGAATATCCAGCAGGAGGCGGCTCAGCTAACGACGCTACTGGGCCTGGTGGCGAGCGGGCTGGGCGTGGCGCTGGTGCCCGCCTCGATTGCGCGATCACTACGCCTGGACGGCGTGGTATTTTGCGCGCTGGCGCCGCTGCCCGGCAGGCCCGACGCGAGCTTGGCGCTCAACGTGAACTGGCACCGCGAGAACACCTCACCGCTGATCGAGGACTTCATCACGCGACTCAAGTCTCAAACGCGCAACGAGACGCTACCCCTTTAGCCGCTCTTCGTGGCTTTTAACGTAATCGGGATCGATCAGTTTGCGCAGCTTCTGGCAGAGGAAGTAGGCCAGCGAGCCGATGGCGAAGGCGATGGCAATGGGCACGATGATGACCAGCATGACGGTAAAAAACCCGAGCCCGTAAGACCGGGCGAGCGGGTCGGCGTAACCGATCATCAATACCAGGCTCAATAGTATTGAAGGGCCAACGATCAACGCGTGGGCAAGAAAGTAGCGGTAGAAATAGCCGCGGCCGTATCGTTTGTAGACGCCGTCGATATCGACCTTGGTCTCGCCCTCCTCCTCGCTTTCGAGCTTGAGCAGGATGGCCTCGCGCTTTTTCTTCAGCGCCAGCGGCGTCCCATCGGACGTTTCAAAAGAGAGCTCGACCACGTGCGCCTCGAAGGGCTTCCCGACAAAGGGCACGAAGGTGTATTCCGTATCCAGTGGCCTGATGAACTCGACGTCACCAATGCTATGGAAAAACAGGATGGTTCTGCCGTTGGGGGTGGAATAGCCGACCGCCTCCTGCTCCATCACGCCTTTGATCATCGTCACTCGAGCCGCCGTTTTGAGCCTTCGCTTGGTACCTTCACGGATCATCCCTCGTGAAACATACCCCAGAAGCCCCGTCGTGGCCGCCGCGATCAAAACGCCCACGATCTGGAAGCGAATCAAAAGCCCCAGCGTGAGCACTAAAAGCGCGATGCCCATTAGCCCGAACACGGCGCCGACGATGGCCGTTACGTGAAGCCCCATACGCTTGTAAAGCGCCACCTGACGAACGTGAAACCGCTCGTTAGGCGTCATTTCGCGCTCACCGACCGTGCTTGCCTCGTGGATGACGGCCTCGTCCTCTTTTAGCTTTTTAGTCACGGTCTCTTATGTCCTCTTACTTTCTACCCTAGCCCTTGAGAATCTCTTCCGGCGTCAAACTGTGGTAATCAGGGTCCAGCCCCTTTCTCAGTTTCTTGTAGAGAACCTCGAGCAATTCGTACATCAAGCCTCCGGCGATGATGGATGCCACCAAAACGCCCATGAACGCCCAGAACGTGAAGAGCTCGAATTTCACGATGAAATAGAACGCGAGCCCGAGGCACAGGAGCATGGGCGGGAGGCTGAGAAGATTGAAACGCCAGGCCTGGCGTTTGAACACCTTTCGCCCGTACTTCTCGAAGGCGCCGTCGAGGTTGATACGGTCGCTCGCGTTGTCCCGGTCTTTCAAATTGAAGAGCAGCGCCTCGTCGATCCCTTCATAGCGCTTGCTCAAATTCAGCGGCGGATACATCCGTAGAAAGAGGGCGTGAACCTCGATGACATGGGCATTCAGCTTCTCGAGAAGGTCATACGACCCCGGTGGGCCGTGCAGTAGCGCGTTGCCGATGTAATATTCGTTAACGTAGTTAACGCCGCCGGCGTTGCTGGGCACGCGCTTTTTGCGAACGGTCAAAACGCCGCGAATGATGGCGACGCGCGGATCGATGCGCAGGCGGCGCTTATAGCCCAGCCAGAAGATAAAGGCCCCGCCCAGCATCTGGCCCACCACTAAAAAGACGATCAGAAGCCACGCGACCGTCTCCATCCACGGGTCATCCAAATAAATGACGACGCCAAGCCCTACTCCCGAACAAAAAAGCAGTACGCCCACCCCCATTAAAAACCAGAAGAGATAGCGGTGCGTCGCGACCACTTTTTTCGCGTAGTGATACTCGTGGCGGGTGATTAGCCGCTCACCGACGATCGCGCCATGAACCTCCATGCGGGTGCTCTCCTTTAACGCTATTGCGTGATATCGCCCACGAAGAGGGCGGCCGGGTCAGCGCTTGAACGGCCGGTGTTTCTCATGAATGAACTCAACGGAGTGCTCAAAAAGCTCCCGAAGGTGCTCCTTGGCGGTATCGGCGGTGACGATGTGAAAGTCGCGGCTCATGGAGCGGCGGCCCAGCAGGTTGAACATACCGGTTTTGGCCACGACATCGAGATGCAGAGAGCCTCGGCGCTCCGCCTCGATCGGGGTGAGCATATAGATCGCGTGGGGGCCCTTGCGATCACCGAGCAAGAATTCGAAGCCGCCGGCCGAGCCCAGCTCTTCGAACAGCGCCACCTCGCGCGCCCAGGGGTACTGGTCGATGATCTCGCACGCCTTGTCGTAACTATCGGTGTTGATCCGGCGGTTAACGAACTCGCGGTTGTCGGTGTAGTGGGAATAGAGGATTTGAACCATCGAGCGGCCTGCGGGTGGAAATAATTAAGCGCCTAATTATATACCACTCCAACCCGCAGGCCGAACCGGGTTCAGGGGTGGCCGCCACCGCCCCCCCCCGCGCCGTAGACGTGACCGGTAGTGAAGCTAGATTCCTGAGAGGCCAGCGCGTAGACGCCGGCAAGCTCCACCGGCTGACGAGGCCTTTGCTGTCTTAGTGGTGCGGCAGGCAGCGGCAGCGGTTTGCGCAATGGCGCCCGGCTCTAAGCGCCCACCGCGTCGCGATGGCCATTGGAAATATTATCCAGCACGGTAACGACGTATTTCGCTCGGCACAGACGTTTGAGCTTGTACGAACCAATAAAGCGCGCCCCACCGACCACCAGGATACGCCCTTTAGCATGCCTCATCATGATGACCGCTTTTTATTGTAATGGCGGGATGCATGCAACAGTTCATGGCCACCTCTTAAGCCCACTTCTCCAGCTTGCGATAAAGTGTCGAGGGGCTGATGGCAAGCACTCGAGCGGCCGCTGGAACGCTGCCGGCGTGACGCGCGATTGTGGCTTCGATGATCCAGCGCTCGATTTCAGCCAGCGTCATACCCTCGAAAAAGGCTTCGATAGTGTGCGCTGAGACGGCTTCATGTAGTGCCGTCGCGGATGACTCCTCCATCAACGCGGCGCTCGAGGTCGTCGTTACCGAGGTATATGTGGATCTTACCGGCGTATTAGAGGAAGGCTCGTTGCTTTTCAGCGGCGGTAGCGTCAAGTCGTCACCCACGCTCATGACCACCGCGCGCCGGATGGTGTTTTGCAGCTCGCGCACGTTGCCGGGCCAGTCATGGCCATTGAGCTTGGCGATGTTGTCAGCGTTCAGGGCGTTGAAGGCGCGGCCCTCCTCTTCGGCGAAGCGCTGCAGGAAGGTCTCGGCCAACAGCACGACGTCCTCACCGCGCTGGCGTAGTGCCGGCAGTTCAATGGGCAGCACCGACAGCCGGTAAAACAAGTCTTCGCGAAAGCGCCCGGCACGCACCTCTTCGGCGGGGTCGCGGTTGGTGGCGCAAACTACCCGAACGTTGACGGCTTCCGGCCGGCTGCTGCCGACCCGCTGCACCGTGCCGGTCTGCAAAAAACGCAGCAGCTTGACCTGGAGTTTGAGCTCCATTTCGCAGATTTCATCCAGAAAGAGCGTGCCATTATCCGCCTCTCGCGCCGCCCCTGCGCGATTTTCCAGCGCGCCGGTAAAAGCCCCTTTGACGTGGCCAAAAAGTTCGGACTCTAATAGATGCTCGGGAATGGCGCCGCAGTTGATGGCCACAAAGCGCCCTTGGCGCCGGTCGCTCAGAGAATGTATCGCTTCGGCGGCCACCTCCTTACCCGTTCCGCTTTCTCCGGTAATAAACACCGTGGCGCGAGAATTGGAGACGTTTTCGATCGCCCGGTAGACCACCTGCATGGCGTCCGAGCGGCCCACGAAACCCTCGAACTGGTCACGTTTTTGCAGTTTGCGGGCGATCATCACCTCGCGCTCGAGCATTCGACGTTCGCCGGCTCTGAGCACCGTGGTGGTCAACCGCTCCGGCGAGACCGGCTTGACCATGAAGTCATACGCCCCGGCGCGCATCGCTTGAATCGCCCGGTTGATCGAGCCATCAGCGGTAATCACCACTACGCTCGACTGTGCCAGAAACTCCGGCGCCGACTCCAACAGCGCCAAACCGTCGCCATCAGGTAAGTTAAGGTCGAGTAGAATGACGTCAAACCCACCAGGTGATGCCGAGAAGCGCTCACGGGCCTCTTCACCGCGCTCGGCAAGCGTAGTGGTACAGCCTACCTTTTCAAGCTGACCGGCGTAGGTAAGTGCCAAGGATATCGTGTCTTCTACGATCAGAACGCGAGGCTTTTCGGTCATTCGCTACTCCGGTTTATTGCGGTAATTAAAAATCGGGCCTCGCCGGGGTGGCTGCTATCGCGCCAACTAACCTCACATGCCTCCCCATAGAAAATGATGCACTGCTGAACGAGCCCAAACGCAATGTGGGCAAATGCCCGATGCGAGCGATAGAGTACCTCAAAGCCCTCCTCACACTCTCGGGTTGTCACGCTGGGCGGATTAGCACCCGGATAGATAATTTTAACCTCTTCGTGAATGTGGCTCTGAACGTGATCCAGCATCTCTCTTGTCGAGCCATAACGCCCCATAAGGTCGGGAAAACGTATCTCGAAGCGTTGAAACAGAAAGCGTCCAAAGGCTTCACACACTTCTGTGGCATTAGCATCGGCTAAACGCGAGGCTGCCGTTACCAGTTGCCCGGCATATTCACTTGGGTAAAACCCCACCGCTGTAAAAGCGGCTTGATTGGGCAAATTGGCCTCTTCGATGACCTGCTCGGTAAAGTCGCCACCAAAGGTTTCATCCATAAAGTTGATCAGCTCTACAAAGATTACGCCTTTCATATCGGTCGCTCTTGTTATTCATACCGTTAAGTCCGGCCATCCGAACGCCTTCCCGTCACTCTTTTTTAGTGCCGCAATGCCTGACACTCGCCTGATCACCACTGCTTTCTCTTTTGCCTCGCCCTTTAAAGGTGGCCTCAATCTGAATGAGCAATTTACGTGCCAGCCAATAATCTCGGCACAAGCGGTTCCAGGGGAACAAAAATTGCAAAATGCAAAAAAATATTCGCAAAAAAAGAAAATTAATTCGCATTCTGCAATTTTACGTTGTCTGGCGCTTGGATCTTACGCATGGACTACTGAACCAGTTTCATTATATTTATCATCGAACGAACAACCCAATACGCTTAATTAACGTCCAATAAAGCGCTAGATCAATAAAATCAAATTAAAAATAAAGCATTACCATTATCCTTCAGTGAGTGGCCCATATTTTGTATCTCGTTAACTACCTGACACCGCCGATAGTCAATTAAAGGTATCATCATGAGACCTACGAGGCGTCACACAATTTGGCTTATGAGTCTGGGCATCCATGCTGTGCTACTCGCGGGATGCTCTTCTGCTCCGACCCCGCATAACCCACCGGGCGCGGCCTGGATGCCCGAGCAATTGGAGGATGAGACGACGCTCGCTTGTCACCCCACTACGTCTGTCGCCACCTCGCTTCCCGAAGAGAACTACGTCTTCGCACATCAACTGTTAACCGACACCCATAGGCTTTCTCCCGGCGACCGCATGAAAGTGCAGGTGATCGGTGACGACGAGATGTTATCGGGTAATTACGTGATCGACGATACCGGCCAGCTCGTGATTGCCGGCATGGGTCGAGTGAACCTGCAAGGCATGACGATCGACGAGGCCGCTCAGCGCGTGCGCGAGCAGCTCATTGCGCGTGGGCTGGTACGGGACCTGCCCCGCGTCGTGGATATCAATTTGATCGAGAGCGCCGGGGTGTCAGTGGTCGTCAGCGGAGCGGTCTTCAACCCTGGGCCTGTTAGGGCGGGTGAGCGTGGGCCCGAGGCGCGGGCGGGCCTAACGAATAACGTCAACAGCGGCGATGCCAATGTCGGCCGCAGCTTGTCGACGGCGATTCGCGCGGCAGGCGGCATACGGCCCGACGCCTCGGTAAGCGATGTGGTGCTCCAGCGCGGCGATGCCTGGACCCGGGTGGACCTGAGCGGCTTGATTGATGGCACCCGGTTCACGGATATGCGTGTTACCCACGGGGACCGTATTACGATCCCCAGCACCGGCTGTTTCGATGCTCGCTTGGTAAGACCCGGATCGCTCACCATTCCGGGTATTCGAGTGTACATGTCCAATCTTTCTCGCCCCGCGGCGAGCAATGCCACTGCGGCGATCGGCAAAGATACCACCAGCCTACCCTACGGAACACGGCTGCTGCAGGGGCTGGTGTCCGCCAACTGCGTGGGGGGCTCGGCCATGAACTCCCATCGCAAGGCGATCCTGATTTCAAAAAACCCGATCAATCAACAGAGCGTGGTGATTAACCGCGATATCGAAGACATGCTCACCAGCGCCCAGCGCGACCGCATCAATCCTTACCTGATGCCCGACGACGCCATCGCTTGCTACGACAGCCGAATGATGAACTTCCGCGACGCCTTTTCGCTACTCGGCGAGATGGTCGGCCCGGCGGCGACCGCGATTTTAATCAACGACGTGGCCCAATGAGCAGCCCAACCCAAAAGCAACCGCGACGCCTTGTCCGGGTCTGGTATTTCATTAGGGACGGGCTCCCGTCCGCCGGCCGCTATCGCCGCTACATCATCGCTATTGCCCCTTTTTTGATTGGGATATGGGCGCTAGTGGCCTGCTATATCGTGCTGGCGCCGGTGACGTATAAAAGCTCCATGTCGCTGATTCTGCCAGGCTCCGGCGTCGGCGGCATGTTAAGCCTGGAAACCATCGGCCAAGCCTCTTCGCAGACCTCCTCGGCGTTCTCGAGCCCCTCGCTTAGCCCCACCCAAAATTACAAGCGTCTGTTGACGGCAGATTTGACCCTGCGAAGCGGCGCCGAGCTATTAAACGATGGCAGCGACCGGCTGCCATCGCCAACGATTAACCTGATCGACCAGACCAACCTGATTCTGGTCTCAATCAAGGGAAGCAGTCCCGAGCAGGCCCAGTCACGCCTGGAGGCGCTTCGGCGTGCTTTCTTAACGGTGCTTGACCAGCTGCGTGAAGATGAGGCCGCGAGGCGCGAAGCGGCGGACCGCGACCGTCTCGATGAGCTTCAGCAAAAGCTGCAGGAAGCGCAGCTTCGAGTGATCCGGTTTCAAGGCGACACCGGCCTTGCGACCATGGACCAGTTCGGTAAGCGAATCAGCGTCGTCGACGCCCTGCGCGCCACGGAGCGCGAGCTTCAGCAGGCGCTGTCGGAAAAGGAGTCGGTGACTCGCTCGTTGAGCGATTTGCTGGCACTCAGCGTCGACCAGGCGCGCTCAGCCCAACTGCTCAAGGCCGACCCGCTGTTTCAATCACTTTTAGAGAGCTACGCCGATACCCTGTCCGAGTGGACGCAGGCTCAGGCAACGCTGGGCCCTAATCACATAACGCTGGCCGAGCTCGATGCCCAGCGCGTGAGCCTGAATCAGGCCATGCTACAACGCGGTCAGACGCTGACCGATTTGCCACTCGATAGCCTAAGAGAGTTCGTCGACCTGTCCGTGAGCGACAGCCGCGAGCGCTTGCTGGATGCTTTCCTGGCGGAAACCTCCGGCGTAGTGGGTCTTCAGGCGTCGCTCGAGCAGGTGCAGGAGCAAATCAAACTGCATGACGACGACATGGAGGCGCTGGTGCAAACCGCCGCCAGGCTGGCGGACTTTCTGCGCGAGCAGCGCGTGGCCCAAGCGGTCTTCTCCTCCGCCCTGGCACGCCTTGATACCAACAAATCGGACCCGTTTGCCTCTTATCCGCTGGTACAGACGTTCGAAACTCCCTCCCTGCCCGGCGCCCCCTCTTCGCCGTCGCTCCCGCTGGCAATCGTTGGCGGCGTATTGGGCTCACTGCTCGTCACCATGGGCTTCTTACTGTTATGGCTGCGTCAACCTATCATCCAGCTAATCCTGCCGAAAAAATAATCTCTGTCGCCATCCAGAGCACTTGGCTACTCTGGATGGTTGGCGGGCTCTACATTGCCGGTCCGGTGCTCGCTTGGCTGCTGGCCCTGCTAGCGGCCGCGCAGCTCTACATCGCGCCGGGGCTTCCCGAGCACAAGCGTCCCCCGCCGGTTCATCCCTGCATCTGGCTCTGGATGCTTGGCATGCTGGCCATGCTGATCATTCTGATCGTGGGTCATCTGCTCAATGAGCTCGGCACCGGCAAGACGATCAAGTCATCCATTGGGTGGGCCAAAGGGTGGGCACTGATTGCACTCTTTCCATTTATTGGGGCGGTACTCGATATCCGGCCCGAGATTATCTACCGCGCCGTATGTCGACTTGGCGTGCAAACGCTCCTATTGATTCCACTTTTTCTAGTTGCGCCGTTTATCGGCCTGCCCGGGCTTCTCTACGTATCTCCCCTGAAAGTCGTCGGCGGTTCGGGCCCCGAGTATTTCGCCGTGATTCTCTACACCATCGAGCCGGGCGTGGGCACACCGCGTTGGCAATTTTTTGCTCCGTGGTCGCCGGCAGCAGGGCTGATCGCCGTGGTGCACACGCTGTGCGCGCTGGAAGAAAAAAGCTGGAAGTGGAAAGTGATTGGCGTCACGGCGAGCTTGATGATTGCGCTGCTTTCTCAGTCACGGCTGGCGCTGGTAGCTCTTGCCGTGGTCTGGCCCGCGGCGTTTGGCATCAGCCAGCTACGCAAGCCCTGGGCCTGGTTTACCGCGGCCGGACCCGTGCTGGTGGCCACCATGGTTGCCGGGCAACTACTCGAGCTCATGAACCAGGCGGTGGAAAGTTTCAAAGGGGCCCGGGCGGACTCGAGCCGGGTCCGTGCGGCGCTGGGTAGAATTGCGGTGGAGCGCTGGCAAAACGAGGCGCCCTGGTTTGGCCACGGGGTAGTCGAGCGCGGGCCGCATTTGGTTGAGTACATGCCGATTGGCAGCCACCATAGCTGGTACGGCCTGCTGTTCGTGAAAGGTATCACCGGGGTGGTCGCCCTGCTGGTACCGCTGGTGGCCACCCTGCTGGTGACGGCGAAGCTCTCCTTGCACGACCCGGTCGGTCGGGTGGCCTTCTCGCTGCTGCTTTTGCTGACGCTCTACACCTTTGGCGAAAACCTCGAAATTCTCAGTTATCTTTACTGGCCGGCACTCGTGCTGGTGGGCATCGCCTGCCGCCGCGCCGTCGTTTTTCGCCAGCGGCGCTTGGCCCACGCTAGCCGGCAAGCGCCACCCCCTGACGCCAGCGAGAGAGTCTGAACAGCTTTTTCCAGGCCAGAACGCGCTGAGTCTGGAGCCCTTCTACAGAGAGCTTGCCTTCGCGAGACATGCGCGCAAACGCCTTCGGCGTCAGTGCCTCCAGGGCTCTGGATAACGCGCTCTCCGAGCTAAAATCCAGCGCGATCCCCGCACGTCCCTGACAGGTCTGCTCGGGCAGGCCATCCACATCGGCGACGATAATCGGCCGTCCGGCCTGACGCGCTTCGGTCGCAACCAGCCCGTAAGCCTCAAAATGCGAAGGAACCACGACGATATCGCAGCCAGCCAAAAAGCTGGCCCGATTGGCGACATGGCCGTAGAAATGCACGTTGGCAAGGCCGTAACTTAGCGCTTGCAGGCTCTGCGCCTGCTCTCCAAACCCACCGAGCACCAGCTCGAAGCGCTCGGCGGGCAGCGTTTTAAACTGCTTCAACAGCCGATCAAAGCCCTTCATCTGCGTAAAGCGACCATAGGCGCCGATCACCAGCGGCCGTTCACCGTTCCAAGTGGGCAGTGGCAATGCTTCGAGGCTATCCACAAGGCTCAATGGTGGGATGATGCTCAAACGATTCTCCAGACCGCCTACTACCTGATTCAACCACGCGGCTTGGCCTTGCGACACGGCCACGACATCGTCAAACAGCCGGTAGGCGATGCGAAGCATGGTGCGAAACCTGAACCGGTGCGCCACGCACTGCTCCTCCCAGCCGCCGGTGTAGCTATGTTCGATATGCACCAGCTGAGCGTGGGGGTTGCGGCGCTTTAACGCGGCCAGAAACGTCAGCGCACGCCAGCGCGGTGGAAAATGGGTCATGATAATGTCGGCCTCCAGCGTCGGCGCAGCGTCGGCCTCCGGGTTGATCTGCAGAATACGGCAGGCGAGCCGCTCAGCCAGTTCGGGCAGATCAAACACGGCAAGTGCCTGCATTACGCCGCCGGGCGCGACATCATCGAGCAGGTGGACAACGTTCAAACGGTTCATGTCGGTTCTCCTGTGCCAAGACGATACGCCGCCAGTTTGCTAAACCACTGACGCGGCATGAAGCGGGCAGCGACTGCGGCCAGCCCGGTCTCCAGGGTTTTGTAGGGCTCAGAGACAATAATCGACAAACTGGAGCCTAACGCGTCCTTGAACAGCGAGAGCGCAAAGGCGCCATCACCCATTTGCACCGCCCGCCGCGCCAGATAGCGCAGCTGGTAGGCGCGCGCCTTCTTACCATGACGGTCCACCAAGGCCGGTGCATACTGTCTGGCTTTTTCCATCACACGCTCCCAGCTCTCGAACTGGCGCACCATGTTGGCGGACAAGCCACCGTCCACGATGCGGTAGTCAGTCAGAAGCCCTTCGATCCCCTCGAAGGTGCAGCCGTGTTCGGCGCTCATACGCAGCCAGAGTTCGATGTCTTCAGACTGGCGAAAGCTCTCATCGAACCAGCACTGACGGCCCGGCTCCTCGGGATGGGCAAAGCTTGCCCGGTACAGCGCGCGGCGGCGAATCACCGGTGCGGAGCCGTTACCGACCGGGTTGCGCATCATTATGTGGCTCGAGCGTATACCCGTCAGGCGAGGCGCTTGCACAATGCCCATGGGCTTGCCTTGCGAATCGATCAATTGCGAGCCGCTGTAGCTCACATCAACCTCGGGGCTCGCCGTCAAGTGGATGAAGTGCAGCGCCAGCTTGGTCGGGTGCCAGCGGTCGTCGGAGTCGAGCAGCGCAATGAATTCGCCCCGAGCTGCGGCGATACCGCTGTTACGCGCTCCGGCCAAGCCGCGGTTTTGCTGGGTCACGATACGAATGCGCGAATCGTCGAAGCTGCGGCAGATATCCATGCTGCTGTCCGCCCCACCATCGTCGACAATGATAAGCTCAAAGTCGGTGAAGGTTTGCGCCAGAACGGACTCGACGGCTTCGGCAACGAAGGCTTCGACGTTGTAAACGGGCATGATAACGGAGTAGGTAGGGTTGTTCATGGCAGTAGCCTCGATGCGTTGGGTTTATGAACTTTCACAGTCAACTTACGGGCCATGTTTTTTTATTTACATATAATTCAGCAACATAAATAAAAACTAGTGTGCCAATCACCTGATATTTAGAATGCCGTATTGCAAAATGCAATGCCCTTCATGAGTCTTCTGCTGGCATTTTTGCAAAATGCTATGCAATTGGCATAACGCTAAATGCCTCCTTTACGGCTTGCGCTGGCGTTCGGGCGTCACGGGCTGGCTTAGGTGTTGAAAACCTAAAAGCAACGGCGACATAAACGCAGGCATTGGCGAAGAGGCAGCGTAGTTTACACAGGGAAGTTACAAGGAAGTTCGTGCAAGGGGAAAACAGGTAGTCTGGAGCGACTCAACGAATATTGTCGAGGCCTGGCACTTGTCGAACAGCGCCTTAAACAGGCGAAGCCGAGCACGTTTAATCTCATATCGGCTCGCTACGCTCAAGGGGGAACCACCTACGGGATGAAACCCCATGGAAAGCGGTGATTGGCGTTCTTTTACCGGCAGTCTCTTACTCGCCCATAGAGGCCTCAAGCAAAGATTCTGGCTCGTAAACGCCGGGTCATCATGGGGCCCAGCACCACCCCTGCCAGCGTTAGCGCGCCGCGCTTGGGGTGATTGAAAAAACCGCTCGGTGAGTGTTTCAGGCCATCCAAGGCGTAGTGCCACGCCACGCGATGAGGCAAGCCCGCTCTGAGCGCACGGCGCGCCAGGTAGCGGCAGTAGATGGCGCGCGCGCGATCAACGTTACAGTGCGCCTTGTACTCGAGCGCCAGCGCCCACCAGCCATTGAACATCGCCTCCAGATTGACCGACAGCCCCTCCTCAGACATGCGGTAACCTACCAGCACCTCGGCGATCCCCTGGAGTACCCACCCTTGAGAGACGCAGCGCGCCAACCACTCCTGATCTTCGGCGTGATTCATGCCAATCCGAAAGCCTCCGCTTTGCTCCCAAGTCTGACGGCTAACGACGATATTAGAGCTGGTGCAAACGGGGTTTTCGCCCAGCACGCGCTCCAGCGTCACCGGACCGGTGGGCACCGTCGACCATGCCCGGGCGTCGGCGAACGCGTGAGCGTCAGAAGGTAAAAAAGCGATGCCGGCATAGCTGATTGACACCTGAGGGTGTTGCTGATGAAAACGTTCGTGGGCGAGCAGCTTATCGGGATGCCATAGATCATCGGCATCGAGAAAGACGATCCATTCCCCCCTGCTCGCGCTAGCGCCCTGGTTACGTGCGGCGGAAACGCCGGCATTGGCCTGGTCGATCACCCGGATACGCGAGTCCTGGGCTTGCCACGCCTCGAGCCTTGCCAAGCTGGCATCCCTGGAGCCGTCGTTAACCGCGATCAATTCGAAGGAGGCTTGGCGCTGAGCGAGTACTGACGCAATCGTGGCATCCAACGTCGCGGCGCCATTGTAGACCGGCATCACAATGGAGAAGAGTGGATCAGGCATGCGCAGCCTCCAGTATCGGTGCGGGATGGTGCCGGGCCCTGAACAGCGCACCAAGCGTCACCGGTATCATGATGACCGCCATGCCGACCACATAGGCCACGGCGACCATCTCGAGCCCCAATGAAGAGAATAGCAAAATCGCTCCCAAGCAAACGGCGGTCACCACTGAATTCCACTTGGCTTCCGTCGCGGGGGATTCGTTGGCACGCCACCAAGCGCTTGCACAGGCTGCGAACACCATCGGCACTCCCCCTAGCACAAGAATGGCGACTAGCGGGGCGGCGTCACGCCACTGCTCACCGAACACCAGAGGCACATACCAACCGGCCAAGCCCGACTGCAGCGCCAGTAACGGGGTAAATACGGCCAGTCCCAGCAACAAGCCTACGCGGCCCCGACGCAAGCATTCAGTCGCGTGACCCGCCTTACAAAGGTAGGGGAAGAGCACTTGGCCCAATGCCATAATGAAGGAGGTCGTTAACCCTAGACCCGCGTTGAAGGCGAAGTAGTAGATCCCCAGCGCTTGAACGCCGAACAGCCATCCCACGATGAGTTTATCCAGCTGGCCCCGCGCTACGACGAGTATTTCGGAAATGAGCACGCCTAGTGCAAAGCCGGTGAATTGCTGCCAAGCGGTGTAACCCGCCGCAGGCTCGGGGCGCCAAGCCATGCGCTGCCTTGCCAGCACCAGCCACAGCGGCGCGGTAAGTAGTTTCGGCAGAACGATCGCCCAAGCGCTCGGCCATACCAGCACCAGTACCAGCGTCAGCAGATGATCGCTGATGGTTTGGGCAGCTCCAATACTGGCAATGGCGCCAAACCGCTGGGCCCGCATGAGCAGAAAAACTTGTACCAGGCCACCGGGCATCAGCAGGTACATCCCGGCCAACACCGCCAACATGGCGGCAATATCCGGTTTGTCAAACAGTGCCAGCCCTCCGGCAATCGAGAGCTGTATAGCGGCTACCACGAGGCACCAGAGCCAAAAAAGGCGGTGTGCCGTATTACAGGTCGCCTGCAGGTTTTCCTCGGATTCGGCGATGATACGTTGCCCTATGCCAGCGTTGGCCAACACCCTCACCATTTCGAAAATACTCAGCGCCAGCGCTGCCAGCCCCATCATTTGAGGTGAAACCTGCCGGGCAATGATGACGATAGAGAGTATGCGCACGACGCGCGTGATCATCTCGGCGCTTCCAAAACAGGCGAGCCGCCGCACCAGCAGATTCGCCTCCCCTCTTGTACTGCGCGATAAAAGCGTGCCCATTTTCATGTCGATTCCTCGTAGTTAAATAGAGCCACTAATGACTGGAACCAGAGCCATAATCGCGCCAACCCGAGTAAAGTCCTTTTATTTCATAGACTTGATAAATATTTAGTAAGCGTAAATAGCTTGACCGAGTGTTTTTTAGCTTTTTGCAATGACGGCATTAGCAAAATGCAAAGAATTTTGCGAACACTCCTTATTCAAACCCCACTTGGCGTCCCAAAAAATAACATAAGAGACTGATAAAAATGGATAAAAAATATATGGCACGAAAAATGTAGTACTCCAGGCACAGACCCAAATCCGGTCTTGACCCCCAAGGAGCACTGTCATGAACGCCATCAACCATGCCCTTCACACTCCGTTGACCACCCGCCTTTTCGGTCTTCCTCTGGTTAATGCCACGCGCATCGCCGCCGTGGAGGATATCCTGAGCATGACCCGGCTGCGCAAAAAATCCACGGTCAACTTCGTCAATGCCCACTGCATTAATACCGCCATGCGCCACCCCAAGTACCGCGCCGCGCTGGAAGCGTCCGACCGCTTGCTGCCCGACGGCTCGGGCATGCGAATCGCTTCTCGCTGGGCCAACGCCCCCTTTGGCGAGAACTTGAACGGTACCGATCTTTTCCCGATCATTTGCCAGCAGGCAGCGCAGCGAGGGCTCTCAATCTACTTACTGGGCGGTCGCCCCGCCACCGCCGAGCGCGCCGCGGCCAGAATGGTCGAACGCTTCCCGGCGCTCAAGATCGCGGGTACTCAGGACGGCTACTTCGATGCCGACGACAGTGAACGCGTTATCGCCACGGTAAACGCGAGCCAGCCCGACCTCGTGCTGGTCGGATTCGGTGTCCCGACGCAAGAACTCTGGATCAACGCTCACCGCGACGCCATCGATGCACCGGTGGTGATGGGCGTGGGCGGTCTCTTCGACTACTACGCTGGCAATATTCCCCGGGCGCCGAAAGCGATGCGCCGGGTGGGCTGTGAATGGATTTGGCGGCTCATGCAAGAGCCTCGCCGTTTAGCAAGCCGCTACCTCATCGGCAACACGCTATTTTTGGCACTGGCGCTGCTGCACGCCTTGAGCCTGCATCACCCGATGCGCCTCTTCCAGGCGTTTCTCAAGCGCGCGCTGGATATCACCATCGCAGGCTCGGCCGTCGTGATGCTGTCACCTGCCATCGCCTTGATCGTAGCCTGCATTCGCTTGGAAGACGGTGGGCCGGTACTCTTTAGTCAGCAGCGAATCGGCGCAAAAGGCAAGCCGTTCAAGATGTTCAAATTCCGCTCCATGGTTCAAAACGCCGAAGCTCGCCGGGCCGAGCTGATGGCCCAAAGCGAGCGTGAAGGCGCCTGCTTCAAAATGAAAAAGGATCCTCGCATTACCCGTGTGGGCGCCTTGCTTCGCCGCGCATCGCTGGACGAACTGCCTCAGTTGCTCAACGTGCTTCGCGGCGAGATGTCCATCGTTGGCCCGCGCCCGGCACTTCCCGATGAAGTGGTTAACTATCAAGGCCAGAGCTGGCTGCGCTTGATGGGCAAACCGGGTATTACCTGCATTTGGCAAGTGTCTGGCCGCGCCGATATTCCCTTTGATCGCCAAGTCGAGATGGATGTGGAGTATCTGCAAAACCCCTCCCTTTGGCAGGATATCAAGCTAATCTTCAAAACCATTCCCGCTGTCATCACTGCACGGGGCGCCTATTGATAAACCTCTCTTTACTCAGCGGCATTGATCTCGGCGAACAGGGTGTGAGAGCGAGCAATCACTTTCACACCCTGTTCGCGTATCTGTTTAAGCAGTGTTTCCGCTAGTGGTGGAGAGGCCTCCCTGAACGCTACGATGGTTTGAAACAGCGCCCGAGCGCCAAAATTGCCCGCGACCCCCTTAAGACTGTGCGCCGCCTGCTGCAGGGTATCGCTATCGCCAGCGGCATGGGCGTGGGTCATCTCATGGGTCAGCCTTTCTATATCGGCCACCGCTGCGTTGAGCAGCATGGCCCGGCGATCGGCGGGCAACGACGCGAAGATAGCGCGAAAGTAATCTTCATCCAGTACATCCGCTTCATCTACGTTAGCTGTCGCTTTTTCGTCGGACGTGCCCTCAATGGCCGGTCGCAGGGGCTCGATAAACGCGGTCAATTGACTGGCCAACAGCTCGGCTACCTCCGTGCGCATGACCGGCTTGGTCAAAGCCGCCGTAAAGCCCTTTCTTACTAAATCATGGAGTTCACGACGATTGGCGTGGGCGGTCACCGCAGTGATGGGTAGCGTTGCAAATTGTGGCTGACGTCGAACGGCCTCGACGACTTCCCGCCCCGATAACCGGGGCATCAAAATGTCCAGCATTACCGCATCAAAGCGCTCGGTCTGAATCATCTCGATCGCTTCGTCACCATCGCAGGCAAGCTCAACGCGACATCCCAGAACGTCGAGCATTTGTGCCAGCACGATGCGGTTAGTCTCGATATCATCGACTACCAATACCAAAGGCCTCTGAACACCGCTAAATACCCGCTCATCAGACATTGTCGATTGTAGTGACGCCGCTTTTTCGCAGCTTTCGACACCGTGCCCTGATAGGCTGGTCTGCGGCGGCTGGTAGGCGGCATCGGCATTGGCCATATCGATGATATCCTCGATATGGCTTTTTAATTGAACTGCCGACAGCTGCGCGATGCGCAAGCGCTCTTGCTGCGAGGTATCAAGTGATCCCAGCGACATCAAATCCATCATGCCCAGCAGCCCGTTGAGCGGCGTACGAATATCGTGGCTCATCGCTGCAAGAAACTCCGAGCGCACCCGGTAGGCATCGCTGGTGGCCTTTCTGCTCGCCTCGAGCTCTTCACTCAAGCGGGTCAATTGCTTCACACGGCGATCGGCGACCAGCGCCAGCGCTCGGGCGCGTCGGTCGGCCGCGCGTTGCTCGGTAATGTCCTGCACGGTGCCCAAAAGCGATTGAAACGATCCCTTATCGTCATTTTCACGCCGTAGTACCCAGCGCACCCAACGCACCTCGCCATCGCGCAATATACGGAACTCGTATTCGTGGTCGACCTCGGCCTGCCGGTGGCGATAGAAGTCCTCCTCGAAGCCTCTCACGCGCTCTAAATCGAGCGGGTGAATGGTTTTTAGCATGGTCTCTTCGTCGACCTTTGCCGCCGGGTCCAAGCCAAGTAACCAACTAAACTCGGGGGATGTCGAAAGCCTGCTACCGCGGTCGCGGTGAAAGGTGGCGATACGGGCCGTGCGCTGGGCTCTAAGCAGGTACTGGCTCTCTTTTTCCAGACGTTCACGCAACTGCGACTCGCGCTCCATGAGCTGCTCGTTGGCCAGCATTAGCTCGCGCCCGCGCCGCTCAAGAATCTGCTCGGCTTCCTCGCGGGCAAGTTCAGCACGCGCTAAACGTCGTTGAAGCCTCTCGATGACCTGCGGGGCGTTGGCCGCCGCTTCTTCGCGACTCAATGCTGCCCCTCCCCCTGTTGGGGTGAAGCACCGCTATCAAGCGCATGACGCCGATCGATAGCTCTCAACAACCCAAGTACCTGCTGTTGATTGAGCGTGGCGACACAAGCGGTTAAAAAGCCAAACAGCGCTTGCGCCTTTTGATCCCCGTTGTCACGCGCCTTTTGTTGCAAGCTCTCTAGAAACCGGATTCTTGCTGTTGGGTCACTTTCTTCCAAAACAGTTACGACACTCGACAGCATCGTGCGTACGTCAGGGGGGAGCTCATGGCGATATTGAGAACAAGGAGGCGTTGTCTCACCAAACAGGTAATTAAGCGTTGTATAGAGCTTTTCGCGACTTAGTGGTTTCTCGAGAATGGCATCAAACGTTGCGGCCAGATATGTTTCGCGAACATCGGTTTGACGATGGGCGGTATACGCAATCACTGGAATGCGGCATAACGGCTCCGGCAGTTGGCGAATCAACTCGATACAGCGCTCCCCATCCATTACCGGCATGCTGCTATCCAGGAGTACTGCGTCAAAGGATGAGGTCAGCAAGGTTTCAAGCGCGTCCAGACCATTCTCCGCCTCTTCACAGGTCCCCCCGATGGCCCGCAGCATTCCCTCAGCGATCAGAACGTTGGTTTTATTGTCGTCAACTACTAACACATGCGGGGCGCGGGAGCCGATAAGGGGTAAAACCATTTTGCCATCCGACGCCTTTTTCTGGGACTTGACTCGACGCAGCGGCAAACGTACCCAGAAACAGCTGCCCACGTCGGGTTTACTCTTCACGCCCAGGCTACCCTCCATGGCTTCTGCCAAGCTGCGGCATATAGAAAGCCCAAGACCGGTACCGCCAAACCGACTATATATGGAGTCGTCCGCTTGCTGAAAAGGGGTGAAAAGTTTTTTCTGATCCTCTTCGGCAATCCCCACCCCTGAATCGGCTACCTCGATCAATAGCTGACCATCGGGCTCTTCACTCAACGAAACCTTTATGAAGCCTTGCAAAGTGAATTTAACGGCGTTGCTCAGGAAATTCGCCACGATTTGCTGAATGCGTTTAGGATCTCCTACGACGTCGACCGGCCCCATGACCGAACGCTCCAAACTGAGCTTTTTATCTATTACGCTGGGCTGGAAAAGATCCGCCGTCCCATTGATGACATCGGCCAAATCGAATTCGAAGTCGTCGAGCTGGAAATGGCCGCTCTCGATTTTGGTATGGTCCAGCACATCATCCAGGGTAGCCATCAGCGATTTCGAGGCGCTGCTGATGGCCCGCAGTCGCTTAAAATTTTCTTTTAAATCGAAGGTGGTTTTCACCCAAGCATCTTCGACCAGCAGCGCATCCAACATACCGATGATACCGGCCAGCGGCGTACGAATCTCATGACTCATGGTGGCCAGTAGCATCTTGTTGGCTTGAGCTTCGGCCAGCGCCTCATCACGAGCGGCAATCAGTTGACGCGTCACCGTATTTTCCTGCGTGCAATCGTGAATCACACCAAATACGGACACCGGCTGCTGTGCTTTGTCCAGCTCGATATTCCACTGTACGTCGACGGCTCGAAACACCCCGTCCGGCCGACGGATCGAGGCCTTGAAAGCCGTGCCCTCCTTACGTGCCACCGACTCCGCCAACAGTTGATTAACCCGCTGTCGGTCATCGGGCAGGTAGGCATCCATGACTTCTTCCAGGGAGACGTCGCTTCCCTCTTCAAAGCCATGAATGTTGTATACCCCTCGGGACCAGATGATGCTTTGGTCGCTGAGCATGAGTCGCCAATGGCCAAGCCCTGCTTTTTGCTCGGCGTCATTGAGCATACGCAGGCTCTCTTTTAGCTGCGCCTGAGCCTGATGTGCCGTTGTAACATTCTCGACAGAAACGATAAAACGGTCAGGGGTTTCAACTTTTTCTGGCAGATATTCGATTTGGATATCGAGCCAAATACCCTCACGCTCGGTACGGTATTGATAGCTCGAGTCTTGCTCAGCAGCCTCCCTTGCGCGCGACAGTAACTGCGCGACAGTACAACCATCGCTATCATCAGGTTCACGTGGAAGCGGAAGCAGGCTGCAAAGAGGCGTACCAATGCCGATGTGGCGCTCGACGCCGAGCAATTTCCACGCTCCTCGACTGCCAAGGCGGATGGTGCCAGATGTATCCAAGAGCAAAAGAGCTTGATGCGAAATCAGACTAAATAGATTCGCCGATTCGGCATCGAAGACTGGCTGCTGCATGAGCGCCCCCACCCACTTTGTAATTTGTTTGACTACATTATCGCGTTGTCGCTTCAAGCAATTTCACAAAATACGCTACTACTAAAAGGTTAATACTAGAATAGCGGCCAGATGATCACTTCTCATAAAAATGTACCACACCGTAGCCATGGGGCTAGAGGGTCAATCAACTAATAAATATGATCAAAACGACAATTGAAAAAGTGGTCTGAGCCGACCTGGTTTCCATTTCGATTGATAAAACAAGCGACTTAACGTAACCGAAAAAACATCGAATACGCCTACTGTAGTGGGGGCCGGTGTGCATCGCGAATGCGCTTGGGGTTGTCGGTAGCAAAGCATTTTTCAGTTGGTATTATCCGCAAAAGCCGTTCGGGCCGCTCGGTGAAAAAGCTAGCCTCGGGGATGCTCGAGGCCCTCGCATACGGTTTCCAACCGGTAGCCGACTGGCGCTTGCTCTTAGGCCCGTGCCCAGGGCGGGGTCGTTGACGCCACACTTGCCGCCATCAGCGCGACGGCGGCTCGGTGGCCGTCGTCGCGCGGTGCGCGTGGTGTCGCCCGCGACCGCGCAGCAGCGCCAGTGTCAGCCCGGCGGCGCCGGCGCTTGCGAGCATCGCCACGAACCCAAGCGTGGTGCGGGTAGCAGCCATGAGCGTGGGCATCGGGGCAAACCGGTCGACCAGATGAAAGGTCAAAAACAGCGCGATGATGGCCAGCAGCGGACAGAGCAGCAGCCGATAGCGCCCGGCCAGCGCCAGCCGCGATATGAAAAGCGCCACGCCCTGAGAGACGGTGAAACCCACTGAAAACAGCAGCGCGTAGATCGGTGAGAAGGTGACCAGATCCCAGAGCGTGGTCATCACGCGGCGAAACGCTGAGACCTCGACGCCCATGGTCGAAAGCGCCGCCAAATTGGCTTGGGTCTGGATGATGCTGCCAAGCACCATGCCCACCAACAGCGCGATCGCAACATGCAGGCTGACGGTAAACCAGGGGGATCTTTTTTGCATGAAAACGCTCTTCCCAACGTGAGGTGCCAGAACAGGGGGGCCGCGAAACGTACCATCGACCAAGGCACTCTAACGCAGCTGACTATCCTTGCTACCGCGGCGGTTATAGCCGCTGGTGCGGCTGGCGTGCTTGTCCTGCTCGGTCTGGCAGGCGACACAGAGCCTGACGCCGGGCAATGCCTTGCGCCGCGGCTCGGGAATCACCGCCTCGCACTCTTCGCAGTGATGGCGGCTTTCGCCGCTGGGTAGCTGGCTGCGCGCCCATTCCACCCCCTCTTCGAGCGTGCTCTCGATCTGCTCCTGCTCGGCGCCATCCTTTGCCCATCCACCGGCCATGTGACTCTCCTTGACTGTGTGCAGACAGCGCATCCGCGCGCCGTACTTTTTGTGACCTTCGCCATGAGTATAGTGCCCTTGGTGCTTGGCTGCCTTTGGCAAAAACGCCGCCGATGCGCTTTCCCGCGCCGTTTTTCGCCGTGCACCGAGATAGCGCGGTTTTATCCGCTATTGAAGGTTTTAGCCCTCCTCGAAAGCCGATAAGCTCGCCTTATGAAAAGCGTCTAATAAAAGGCATTTGGCCTGACTGCGCTTGGCTCACCTGCATTTAAATGAACAGGTTTTGACAGGCAAGCGACAACGGACACATGCTTTCATCATCACCTTCATACGTTTTTAAGCGTTATTTAACGGGAAACATCTATTCATGCAGCCTACGGCAAACTGCCAGTCGCCTCGCTGGCTGAGCCTGACTTGGCGTGTACTGGCGCTGAGCAGCCTTTTGCTTATGGTACTGGTGGTGCTTTTCGTTTGTTTGGGTCAGTACTATTTGACCCAGCAGCTGGAGTCGACCCGCTATCAGCATCACGAGCGCCAGCAACGCGAAATTCATCTGGCCATGCAGCGCTCCAGCGATAGTCTGCGCCAGCTGGCCGGGCTTGCCACCACCACCCCGGAACTGGGCACCGCCCTTGAAAACGATGACCTGCCCACGCTTCGCTCGCTGCTGGGCGCCCAGTGGCCAACGCTGCAACTCGAAGGCGGGGTGGATAACATTTTCGTGTTTAACCGCCTTGGTGATCAGGTCGTGCATCTGGGCCACGGCGACGAGATGCCGATTTTCCCCGCTCGACGCTGGATCGATGACGTGCTGCAAACGCAAACGTCGATGTCGCGGCTTCGCTGCGCGCTGACCTGTCATCAGTTCGTCGCGGTACCGGTGCTCAGCGATGGTGTCAACCAAGGGGTGATGATCCTTTCGCGCAACCTCGCCGAGACGATGCGCGAGGTCAAGGCGGTCTCGGGCAGCGAGATCGCCTTGATGGTGACTAGCAGCGACGACCGCGATAGCGCGCAGCAGTTGAGCATCCCCGAGTGGGAAGGCTACATCGTCGCGCTGACACGCCCGGAGCAAGCGATGCCGGTTTTGCGAACGGCTGCAAAAGATGTTTCGATTCATCAGCTGGTCAACGCGCCCTATAGCGTGTCCCGTGAGAACCGCCAAATCGAGGTAAGCGCCGTCTACATGCAGGATGACGGCGACTGGCGAAGCGCCGGCTACTTTCTGCTGGTGGCCGACACGTCGCTTCAGATGATCGCCATTGAGTCAGCCACCCGCACGCTGATGCTGACGGGGGTGGCCGGCGGGATACTCGCCGAGCTTCTGCTACTGCTCATTCTTTTTGGGCCGATGGCGCGGCTTCGCCACGTTTCCGAGCTGCTGCCCTCTCTGGCGCGCGGAGAGTTCGACAGCGTACAGCGCCGGCTATCGTTTACCCACTCGCCTTGGCGTAACGAAATCGACGTGCTCGAAGAAGCCACCCGCGATCTGGCCCTGCAGCTCAATACCCTCGAGGATGATGCCAAAGAGCGCAGTGTCGAACTCTCAAGCCGCATCGAGGAACTCGCCGGCGAGCGCGACTTCGTCAACAGCCTGCTCAACACCGCCCAGATGTTCATCATCGCCCAGGATGCGCTGGGCTATATCCGCCTGGTCAACGGCTACACCTGCAAGGCACTTGGGCTCGAGCAAGACGATCTGATCGGGCGTCGGTTCGGCGAAGTGTTCAATCACCCCTACCCAATGATCCTACCGCTGGTGGAGCGCCGCCGCCCGCTAAGCGGTGAGCCGCTTAGCGTCGAGCGGCCCGCCCCGGAGGAGAGCACGTTCGAGACGGCCAACAAGCAGCGCTCTACCGTTGCCTGGTATCATGCGCCCTTGAACCAGGCGCACAACGGCGGGCTTTCACGCATTACCGTGGGGCTGGACATTACCGAGCGCAAGATTGCCGAGGCGCGCCTGACCTGGCTTGCCGAGCGTGACACCACCACCGAGCTCTACAACCGCCGCTACTTCCAGGATGCGCTGCAGCTCTCACTTAAGGAGCATGCCGAGGTGGCCGTGTTGCTACTCGATCTCAACCAGTTCAAGGAGATCAACGAGCTCAGTGGTCATCACGTCGGCGATTCGCTGCTCAAAGAGGTCGCCTTCACGCTCAGCGCCAATCTGGGACAGCGCAGCACCATCGCACGCTTGGGTGGCGACGAGTTCGCGCTACTGATGACCGATATCGGCAGCGACCAGTCCATTGGGGTCGCTCAGTATATCGTTCAGCTCATCAATGCCATCGACTTCAGCGCCGGTGGCCGCAAGCACCACATTGGCGCCAGCGTCGGCATCGCGCTCTACCCGCTGCACGGCAATACGCCAGAGGATCTGCTGGCCAGCGCCGATATCGCGATGTACAAGGCGAAAGAGCGCGGTAACCCCTACTGGCACCTGCTGTCGATGGTCGACAATGCGAAAAGCGAGCTTCAGGAGCGGGTCTACTGGATCGAGCGGGTGCGCACGGCGCTGGAAAACGACGAGTTCGAAATCTGGGTTCAGCCGATCATGTGTCTCAAGGATCACTCAGTGAAACACTTCGAGGTGCTTTTACGCCTGAGAAACGCCGACCAGAGCCTTGTGCTCCCGGCGCACTTCATTCCCATTGCCGAGCAGAGCGGGCTGATTACGCAAGTGGACCGGTGGGTGATTCACCAAAGCCTGCAGGCGTTGACCATACTGCAAGGGCGCGGCATTTCGCTGGCGCTCAATCTGTCCGGGCAGTCGTTGCACGACCATGGCTTGCGCCAGTATCTGACCCAGGAGCTTCAAACCCACCGGATCGATCCATGTCGACTGATTCTCGAGGTGACCGAAACCGCCGCGATCACCGACTTTTCGATTGCCCACAACGTGCTACAAAAGCTGCGCGAACTGGGCTGCAAAACGGCGTTGGACGATTTCGGCGTGGGCTTTAGCAGCTTCCACTACCTGGGGCAGTTGCCGGTGGATTACATCAAGATCGACGGGTCGTTCATCCGCAACCTGCTGACCGACAGCGACAGCCAAACCATCGTCAAAGCCATTGCCGATATCGCTCGTGGTTTCGGTAAACAGACCATCGCCGAGTTCGTCGATCAGCAGGCGCTCGTGCCCATCCTGCAGTCACACGGTATTAATTACGCCCAAGGGTATCATTTGGGCAGGCCCATACCGCTGAAGGAGCTGCTCAACGACGCCATCCAATGGTGAGGGCCAAGCCCTATTTCATTTCGAAGCCGCGCTCGATGAGAAACTCGCGCATGTGGGCGCGCAGCTTGGTTTCGAACAGCGGGGTTAAATTGTGCGACCAGTCGGTGTCCTTGTTGGCGCTGCTGCGTGCCTGGTAGTAGGCGCGCATGGTCTCGTCGAAAGCGGCGACCTGCTCGCGGTCATCCTGGTAGACGTCCTGCTTGAGGATCGCCTCCACCGGTAGGCGCGGCTTCACTTCAGGCAATTTGTCCGGCTCCGGATAGCCAAGGCAGAGCCCAAACACCGGATAGACCTGGTCGGGCAGCGCTAGAAGTTCACTGACCGCTTGGGGGTTATTACGAATACCGCCGATATAGCAGATCCCCAGGCCTTCGGACTCCGCTGCGACCACCACGTTCTGAGCGACCAGCGCCGCATCGACGGTGGCAACCAGCAGCTGTTCGGTCATACCCGAGACCACCTCGGCCCCGGCGCGCTCGGCGGCCTCGAGCGGACGCTTCATGTCCGCGCAGAACACCAGAAAGTGGGAGGCGCTGGCGATATAGGGCTGTCCGCCGGCAAGCTCCGCGAGCTTTTCACGCTTTTCCGGCGCTTTCACATCGATGATGCTATAGGCCTGCACATGGCTCGAGGTCGCCGCCGCCTGGCCGGCCTCGATCAGCTCCAGCAAAAGCCCCTGCGGGATGCTCTGATCGCGAAATTTACGCACCGAGCGGTGGCTCATCATCTGCTTGATCGTGTCGTTCATGGGGGCTGTTCTCTCAAATGTGTTTCGAAAAGCGCCCTAGCATCGCACACTTCTACGCCCGACTCCTACCACGCGTTGCTTGCAGCCCCCCTGCCCTCGCCGTATACCCTCAAAACGAGGCGCCCAGCGCCAAGTAGATCAGAAACGACGGCAGAGCGACGGCCAGCGCGAAGGGAATCTGAGTCTTGATATGATCGATATGATCCGACGCTGCCCCCGTGGATGCCAACACCGACGTATCCGACAACGGGGAACAGTGATCGCCGAAAACGCCGCCTCCGGCAACGGCGGCTACGGTGGCATAGACCAGTGGCGTCAAGTCATCTGCGCTGAAGTTGAAAGCTAGTGGTACCGCCAGCGGCATGACGATCGCGAAGGTGCCCCACGAGGAGCCGGTCGAGAAGGCGACGAGTGCGGCGATCAGGAAGGTCACGGCGGGCAGCAGGGACGGGGTCAGCCAACTGCGCGAAGCCTCGACGATATAGCTGGCGGTGCCCATGTCCTTGGATAGCTGGTTGAGCGAATACGCCAGCGCCAGGATGATGATAGCGGGCATGACCCCTTTCATGCCGGAGATGGCGGTCTTCATGATGTCATCAAAAGGAATGCCTTGCAGTCGCATGACCACTCCCAAAAAGATCGCCGCGGCCAGGAAGGCCTCCATCGTCTTGGCCGAGTCGAGCACGATGAAGGTTCCCACGGCGATACCGATGACGATGAGCACTGGCGCAAAGAAGTTCAGAAAAAGGCTGGTCCGCGCACCTTCATAGGCGGGAATATCCGTCAACTCTTCGCCTACCAGCGGTTCGGCCCCGTCGCGCAGAACCTTGCCCTCCTCCATTGCCCGGCGTTCGGCACGCCGCATTGGCCCAAACAGAGGTACGACGCCCACGATGACCAGCCCGACCACGAGCACAGAGAGCCAGGCATAGAGATTGAAAGGGATCGCCTTGAGGAACACGCCCATGGCCTGGCCTGCCGTCTCGATGGGTCCCATGCCGATCAGAAGCCCGGAGATGAACACTGCCCAGCCGGTGATCGGCACCAACACGCTGACCGGTGCCGAGGTCGAGTCCGCGATGTAGGCAAGCTTCTCCCGCGAAACTCTGTAGCGGTCGGTCAACCCGCGCATGGTGCTGCCCACGAAGAGCGGGCTGAAATAATCGCTGAAAAAGACGAACATGCCCATGACCCAGGCGATGAGTTGCACTTTCATTCGCGTCAATGCTCGGCGTTCGACCCAAGCGGTAAAGTTCTGGATCGCGCCGGTCCGCTGAAAGAAGGCGATCACGGTACCGATGAAAAGCTCGAGCAGCAGTATCCAGGAAAAGCTCGTTGTCCCCAGGGTTTCCTTGAGCAGGGTCGGAAACCCCATCAACCCTTGGCCAAGGGTCAAAACGCCCACAAAACAGGCGACCGCGAGCGAAAATACCGTATTACGCGTCACGAAAGCCAACAGGATGGCAAGCGTCGCGGGCAGGATCGAAAGCACTCCAATATGCGCATCAGGGGGCATGGCAATATCTCTTCTTGTAGTGGGACGTATCGTTTCTTGTAGTGGGACGTATCGTTTCTTGTAGTGAGGAATGTCGTTACGTGAAGCGAAGCGGTGGCTCAGGTTTCACTGATGGCCTTACGCCGCTCCATGCGACTTTTGATATGAAACCCCAGCCGGCGAAGCGGCTCGGGCGGCATCCAGCTCGCGGTGCCGAACAGGGCCTGAACGTCTTCTACCTCGAGCCCCATCGCTCGACGTGCCAAGGCATCCCCCAGATAAGTGCCTTTAACGATGCCACCGCCGTTGCAACCCGCCGAGACGTGAAGCCCTGGGGCGATCTCGCCCCAGAGCGGCGCACCGTTGTAGGTTAGGCCGGTAGTGCCTCCCCACAGGCTTTCGAAGCGAATGGGCGCAAGCTCCGGGTAGCGTGCTTCGAGGCTCGCCTTCAGCTCGGCTTCTATGCGATCGTTATCGGCTTCGCGCTCATAGCTGTAGCGCGAACGAATCATCAAGCGCCCGTCTTCGGTGGTACGCAGCGTACAGCCGAGTCGGTGAGCCGGCAGAAGCCCCCAAGGCTCGCGCGCGATACGCAGCCGGTGTTGTTCGGGCAGAAGCTCGGTCAGCGCGGCATAGGTATAGATGGCCACCAGACGCGAGGTATCGGCGCCCAGGGCCCGCGAGAAGGCATTGTTGGCGAGCAGAACACAGGGAGCGCGGACCTCGCCTTGCGCGGTGGAGACGCGCCAGTCGCTGCCATCGGCGATGATATCGCGCACCGCCGTCTGCTCGTAAAGCTCTACGCCAGCGGGCAGTCCCTCCACCAGCGTACGAATCAGCGCCGCCGGCTGAACCAGGTAGCAATCCGGCGAGTAAAGCCCTTCCAGGTAATACTCGGTTCCCAAGCGCTCTGCGAGCTCGCCCTGGTTCAGCGCTTCATAACGAAGCTTCGCTGCGTCGAGAAACCCTCGATACTGAGCGAGCGAGCGTCTGCCCACGTCACTGCGTGCGGCCCGGTAGGTACCGCTATGCTGTAGCTGGCAGTCGCCACCCAGCTCTTCGACACGTTGGCGCAGCGTGGCCATCGTCTGCCGACTGAGAGCGTTGAGCTGTGACATACGCGCCAGCTCGTCGGGATGCGCATCGTTGGCCAGGGCTACCTCCAACATGAAACCCGAGTTTCGGCCGGGACTCCCCTCGCCCACCTGATCGGCTTCGAGGAGCAAAATGCGATCCCCCGGGCGCTGGCGATGCCACGCCAGGGCGGCAGCCACGCCGGTATAGCCTGCACCGACGATGACCACGTCGGCACGCTCCGGGCCCACAAGCGATGGACGCGGCGTCCGCGAGGGCAGCCAAGCGTTCCAGCCGCAACGGCGTTGATGAGTCGGATGTGTAGCTAAAGGCATGGGGTATCAGTCCCGTCGGATCATTCGAAAAAGAGCAGACCGTGCGCTTGATTGACCAGCTCGAGGGTTTCTTTTTTCATATGTGCCAGCACATCCTGTCGATGCGCATCGGTCATGCGTGACTTAAGCATCGAGCAGCTCAAGGCCCCCAGCGGATGCCCGCTGTGATCGAGAATGGGCACGGCCAGCCCCGCGAACTCGGGTAGCAGCGAGCCTTCTACTCCTCGCGAGAAACCGTGTTCATGCAAATGATCGATCTCGGTTTTTACAGCGCAGATCGAGATCGCATACTCACGCTCGAGCAGACTGGCGTTGATGGCGAGGATCTCGTCGCGTTCGCCCTCTGGCAGGCACGCCAAAAGCGCAATGGATGCCTGACCAACGCCCAGCGGTACGCGGCCACCGGTCGCTCTAACGAAGCTTCCCACCGGATAGGCACCGTTCTGGACCTCGAGGCAGACGGCATTGACGCCATCACGAGCGAACAGGTAAAAACTGTCTCCCAGCGACTGGGCCAGAGAGAGCATACGAGGCCTCGCCAAATCGCGAAGGCCCGCACCATTGCCCGCCTGGGCGCCCAATACGAGCAGTTCATACCCCAACAGATATCGCCCCCGCTGGGTGGAGGAGCGCAGAAAGCCTTGCTCCTTGAGACTTTTGAGCAAGCGGTAAAGCGTTGGGCGGCTAACGTTAAGCGCATCCAGATAGTCGTCGATGCCGGCGCCGCGATGTGCTCCCTGCGCCGTTACTTGCAGTATCTGCATGGCGTGAAGAAGCGTCGAGGGGCCCGAGGTGAGCGTAAGCTCTTGGTTGGCCATGGCTGTCTTTATGCTTGTCGTTATGAAAGGGATGTCTAACAAGCTATCAAGACAAAATACTGATTTCATCTCGCATAATGAGACAACAGACGGAGCATTATCGACATGACGCTTTTACATACCTGAGCAATCGATTTATCTTTGCCTATGACTTAGCGATACAGCAGCGAGCTGGACCGGGTGCCAAGCTATACTGGATAAGTCTATTGCCCTTCTCAATGACGTCAGGAAACAACCATGACCGATATTTCGAATAACACCTCTGGGCAAACCTGGGATGCTACCAGCTACTCGCAGCATGCCGATTATGTCGTGACTTACGGCAAGGATGTCGTCAAGTTGTTATCGCCGAAGCCGGGCGAAAGAATTCTCGATTTAGGCTGTGGAGACGGCGCACTAACCGAATACATCGGCCAAACGGGCGCCGAGGTGGTCGGCGTCGATGCCTCCGAGGAGATGATCAAGGCGGCTCTGGCCCGAGGCGTGAACGCGCGGCGCATCGATGCTTACCAGCTTCCCTTCGATCAGGAGTTCGACGCGGTGTTCAGCAACGCCGCGCTGCACTGGATGCTCGACCCGCAAACGGTGCTGGCCTGCATCAAGCGCGCCCTAAAACCCGGCGGGCGCTTCGTGGCGGAGTTCGGCGGGCACGGCAACGTCGCCGCTATCTGCACCGCGCTGATCGCCTCATTACAGTTTCGCGGCATCAGCGCCAAGCACCGCCATCCCTGGTACTTCCCCACCGTCGAGGAGTACGCCCACCTGCTCGAAACCGTTGGTTTCAAGGTCGATAGCATCGAGCTGATCGCTCGGCCCACGAAGCTTCCGACCGGCATGGCCAACTGGCTCGATACCTTCGCCAGCCCCTTCTTCCACGGCCTTGATGACGACATCAAGGAGACGGTGATGGACAACACGCTGAATTTGCTCTCCCACAGCCTGAGCGACGGCCAGGGTCACTGGAGCGCCGACTACGTGCGCCTGCGCGTGACGGCCCACCTGCCCACATCCTAGTTTGGGCGCAGCGCACCATGCGAAAACGCCGCACGCAGTGAGCGGGCGGCGAGTATCAAGACGCGATGTCCAACACCAGGTTTAGGCGTTTTTCAGCGTCGCCATGTCGATTACGAAGCGGTAGCGCACGTCGCCTTTCTCCATCCGCTCGAAGCCTTCGTTGATGTCGTTGATATCGAGCATTTCGATATCGCAGCTGATGCCCTGTTCGGCACACAGCGTCAAAAGCTCTTCGGTTTCAGCGATGCCACCAATTAGCGAGCCCGCCACCACGCGACGCTTGAACACCAGATTGAAGGCTTCGATGGCCGGCTCGATGGGCTCCAGCAAACCTACCAGAATGTGCGTGCCGTCGTACTTGAGCGAGGCGAGATACGGGTTCAGATCGTGCTGGACCGGCACGGTGTCGAGCATGAAATCGAACGTCTCTGCCACCGCCTCCATCTGCGCCTGGTCGCTCGAGACTACGACATGATCGGCACCGTTACGCTTGGCCTCCTCGACCTTGGCGCTGGAGCGCGTGAACACGGTGACTTCCGCGCCCAGCGCCTTGGCAAGCTTCACGCCCATGTGACCAAGCCCGCCCATGCCGATCACGCCCACCTTGTGGCCCTTGCCCACACCGTGATGCTTCAACGGAGAATAGGTAGTGATGCCGGCGCACAGAATGGGCGCGGCCGAGGCCAGATCGATGCCGTCCGGCATTCTAAGCACGAAGTGTTCGCTGACCACGATGGAATCCGAGTAGCCGCCCTGGGTGATGGTGCCGTCCTGCCGGTCGGGGCTACCGTAGGTCATGGTAAAGCCTTCGAGGCAGTACTGCTCCACGCCGTTCTTACAGGCACTGCAGGTGCGGCAGGAATCGACCATGCAGCCCACGCCGACCAGATCACCTGTCTTGAAGCGGCTGACCTTGTCGCCTACCGCCGTGACGCGGCCGACGATCTCGTGCCCCGGCACGACCGGATACTGGCTCATGCCCCAGTCGTTGCGCGCGAAGTGAAGATCGCTGTGGCAGACGCCGCAGTAAAGAATCTCGATGGCGACGTCATCGGCGCGCGGCGCACGGCGATCGAAGCTGAAGGGGGCCAGCGGCTGATCGGCGGCAAACGCGGCAAAGGATTGTGTCTGACTCATGAGTACTCCTGAAGGGTCAATCGTGGGTGCTGATTATCGCCCACCAGGTAGGGCTTTACGATGCAGAAAGCTACGCAGTTTTTGCTCGTTTCTCCAAAACCGAGTGATCAAGTAACAATAAAGCGGTCAAAAATGGCACAATCTTTTGAAACCACCCGCCTGGAGACTCTCCATGGTCACCCCTTTTCATACCTCGACGACGCTTTCCGGGCTCATTGCGGCGCTGATTCGCCACGACGGCTTTAACGCCACGCCGCTTGAGCAGGTGTCGCTTTTGTATCTTGGCCGCCACCAGCCGCGCACGCCGCTGATGTACGAGCCCAGCCTGATCGTGATCGCTCAGGGGCGTAAGACCGGCTATCTGGGCGACCGTGAAATCCACTACGATCCGGGGCAGTACCTGGTGCAAACTCTGCCGCTGCCATTCGAGTGTGAAACCTACGCAAGCTCCACGGCGCCGCTGTTGGGCGTGTCGATCAAGCTCGACCCGGCGCTTCTGGGTGAACTGACCAGCGCCATGGGTCAACCTGCGCCGGTCGAGGCGTTTCCTCAGCCCATGGCCTCGGTGGCAATGAGCGCGACCATGCAGGGCGCGATTCTTAGGCTGGCCGAAACGCTGGGGGATACGGGAGCGTGCCGGGCGATGGGCGCGGCGCGCATTCGCGAGGTCGTGTTCGAGGCGCTCAACGGCGAGCAGGGCCCTGCGCTGCGCGCGCTGGTGCAAGGCCACGGGCATTACGGGCGTATCGTGCAGGCATTGTCGACGCTGCACGACCACTTCGACCAGGAGGTGAGCGTCGAGGCACTGGCGCGGCGGGTGAACATGTCCGGGTCGGCGTTTCATCAGCACTTCAAGCAGATCACACGCACCTCGCCCGGTCAGTACGTCAAACGCCTGCGCTTGTTGAAAGCGCAGGCGCTACTGGCCGGCCAGAGTCATAACGTCAACCAGACGGCGCTCGCAGTGGGCTATCGCAGCGCCGCCCAGTTCAGCCGCGACTACAAACGCTACTTCGGTCATACGCCGTTGGCGCACCGCCAGCGAGAACGCCAAACCTGAGCGCGGCCCTATTTAGCGAAAATCTGGCTCTTGTCCTTGAAGGCCTTGAACTCGAGGGCATTGCCGCAGGGGTCGAGCAGAAACATGGTGGCCTGCTCGCCGACCTGACCCTTGAAGCGCACGTAGGGCTCAATGACGAACTCGATACCCTGGTTTTTCAGCCGCTCGGCCAGCGCCTCCCACTCGTCCCACTCCAGCAGCACGCCGAAGTGCGGCACCGGTACATCGTGGCCGTCCACCGGGTTGGTGTGGGCGTTCTCTTGGCCCGGGGTTTTCGGGTGGCCGTGAATGACCAGCTGATGGCCGAAGAAGTTGAAGTCTACCCAGTTGTCGCTGGAGCGGCCCTCTTCGAGACCGAACACGTCGTTATAAAACGCGCGTGCCAGCGGCACGTCATAAACAGGAATGGCGAGATGAAAGGGGGAAAGGCTCATGGCAGGCTCCTCTATAAGGTCATGAGTGCGTCGATTGCGCGTAAAATCCATGCTAGGCCGCTTTATGCCAAAATAAAATCAATATTTTTTTGCCCGATTCACAACAAGGATTGATCAATGATCCGCGAACTCACAACGCTTTTGGCGGTGGCCCAAGAAGGTACGTTCGCCGGCGCCGCGCAAAGGATCGGCCTGACCCAGGCCGGCGTCAGCGCCCAGATCAAGCGGCTCGAGGAGCATTTAGGGGTAGCGCTGTTCGAGCGCCAGGGGCGAAATTCCCAACTTACTCATCAGGGCCAGGAAGTGCTGAGCCAAGCGCAGGAGCTGATCGCCCTTTACGGCCAGCTCGGCCTTGCCGGCGAGCGAGCCGAGACGCAAACCGTGGCCATCGGGGCGATCGCCTCGATGCAGCGGCTGATTCTGCCCCAGGCACTGGCCCGCTTTCACCAGGCCCACCCCGCGTGTAAAACCCGCGTGCTGCCCGGACTCTCCATGGCGCTGTTGGATCAGGTGGACATTGGGGAGCTCGATATGGCGATCATCATTCGCCCGCCCTTCGCGCTGCACCGCGGCCTTTACTGGCACACCCTGGCACAAGAGCCGTTTCAGCTGCTGGTGCCTGCCGGAATCGAAGGCGATGATTGGCGCGCCCTGCTCACCCGCCACCCGTTTATCCGCTACGAGCGGACGTCGTTTGGCGGGCGCCAAGTAGAGCGCTTTCTGCGCGAGCAGCACTGCCAGGTGGAAGACGTGTGCGAGGTGGACGAACTCGACGCTATCGTTGCGCTGGTGGCAAGCGGCGTCGGCGTGGCGCTACTGCCCGCCTCGAAATCGCTGACGCGCTGGCCCGCTAAAGTGCGCGCAATCGAATTGCCTGCGCCGGACTTCTATCGAGAGATTGGCTTGGTCCACCGCGGCGCCGGGCTCTCCACGCCCAGCGCCCGGGCGCTGGCCGATATACTGGTCGCCAGCGCCGCCGCCACGTAAGCTTTTGGCTATTAAATTCCCCACCGGTCAATCACGACCAATACGGAGCGCGCTGTGAACCCGGAAGATCTGGAAAAACTCGTTACCTACCCCATGCCGTTTGGCAAATACCAGGGCTGGCTCATCGCCGACCTGCCGGGACCTTATTTGAACTGGTTCGCGCGGGAAGGCTTTCCCAACGGTGAGATCGGTACGCTACTAGCGCTGATGCACGAGATCGACCACAACGGCCTGAGCGAGCTTTTGACGCCACTTCGAGAGCGCCCAGCCGTTTCACATGGCCGCTAGCGGTTAGCCAATGCCTGCGCAAACTCGTCGCGGTAGGCGTCCTGCTGAAGAGAAAAATCTGAAGGAAAGCGCTCAAGCGTGCGCGCCAGCTCGAAAAAACCCTGGCCGGGCACGGCGTCGCGCCGGCTTACAACGAGAGCGGCGATAAAGGGCCGACCGCTGGCCGCGTCTTCATGCATGAGCGCTTCAAGGGCCTGGGTGACCCGAGCAATGGTGCGCGGCGGCTCGAGCCCGAGCGCCGTGGCGACCTGTTGATAGGTTAGCGGCAGCGCGCTTGCCGGGGTAGCTGTCAGCAGGGTTCTAACCGCAGCGGTCAGCGAATCGGATGATGCCATGGTCTACTCCAGGTGCTAAACGGGCAGATGAAGGATGGCATGGCGCAGACGATGCTCGTCACACCAGAGTTTTCCAAGCGTCAGCGGAAGCTTGAAGCGGCGCTTGCCCGCCGCGCCCGGGTTGAACAGCAAACGGCCACCGCGCCATGCGTGAAACGGCTTGTGAGAGTGGCCGTGAAGCACCGCGTCACAAGCGGTGGCCTCATTGAAATCCTTGAGCCGATGCACCAAGTGCAGGCGCCAGCCGCTGACCTCAAGGTTTTCCGTCATGGGCAGCCGCCCGGCCCACGGGGCGGTGTCGATGTTGCCGCGAACCGTGTAAACCGGCGCAAGCGCTTGTAGGCGTTCGAGGATCGTTTCGTGCTCGGGTTTATGGCCCACGTCGCCCAGGTGCAGAATCAGCCCGCAATCGTCGAGCAGCCTAAGCGCTTCGTCGCGCAACAGCCCGTGGGTATCGCTGATCACCCCGACCGGGGCGTCGAGTTTCATCCACGCCTACCCGAAAAGCTCGCCGATGGAGCGCTCGCCGTTCAAGAGCGTTACCGAGCGATTCTCGAGCGCCGGGTGCTGGCTAACGTGAACGAGGGCATAGGCCACATCCGCCCGGGTGATCGAACCGCTTGGGGAGTCCTCTTTTGAGTCGGCGAACCCGTGGGTCGGTGCCTCATCAGTGAGCGGGCCGGGCTTCAATATCACGTAGGGCAGCCCGGAATTTTCCAGGTAGCGGTCGGCGGCGAGCTTGGCGGCCATGTAAGGGCGCATTTTCTCCGGGGCCTCCAGCGGCTTCTCGGCGCGAATGGCGCTGACCATTAAAAAGCGCTTCAGGCCCTTCTCCTTGGCGATATCGACGGTACGCATCGCGCCGTGCAGATCGATCAACAGCGTCTTGTCCGGGCCGGTATGAGGCCCGGAGCCTGCGGTAAAAACCACTTCGCTGCAGCCATCGAAGGCGTGGGCCATCTCGCCTTCCAGATCGCCGATTACCACGTCGATGCCGCGCTCGGTAAACCAGACGGCTTGGTCCTCACGGCGCACCATGGCTCTCACGGCGATGCCGTTACTGTGCGCCTGCTGGCAGTACTGCTTGCCGATCTGGCCGTTCGCGCCGACTACGAGTGTCGTCATGGTGCCTCCTTGGCGTTTGCCTGAAGATGTTGATTTAAGCGCTGATGCTTGCCTATAGCCGTGTAAATGCCGACGCCGAACGCTGAATTCAACCCGGCCGCTCGATCACGAAGCGGTCGGTGATGCGCACGTAGTCGTTGCCCGCCAGCCGCCCGGTCGGCTTGAGCGTTTCCATGTCGACGTGGCGGCCGTCCCAAATGTTTTCGTCCACGTAGATGCTCTCGATGCGCGCCAGCACCAGCGACCCGGCCAAGGGGTTGTCGCCAAAGCGCACGATATCGAACAGCGTGCAGCCAAACGCGACGGGCGCGGCCTTGATACGCGGCACGCTGAGTCCCGGCATGTCGGCCTTTTCGAGCCCAGCGTGCTCGAACTCGTCTTCACCGGCGTCCAGGGTGGCACTGGTGGCGTTAAGCGCCTCGATCAGGTCTTCGCTGCCGACGTGCACCACGCACTCGCCCACCGCGTCGAGGTTGTTCACCGTGTCCTTGGCCTTGCCCTCGCCATCCAGAAGCGGCGAAAACGCCAGCACCGGCGGGTCGATGCTGGCGACGTTGAAAAACGAAAACGGCGCCAGGTTGGCCCGGCCCTCGGCGTCGCGGGTGGCGACCCAGGCGATCGGCCGCGGGCAAACGGTGCCGGATAACAGCCGGTAAATCTTGCCCGCGCTCAGCTCGTTGTCATCGATCGCGTAGTGTGGCATTGCATGCTCTCCGGTAAAGCTCGTTGACCAAGTCTCGTTGAATGAGGCTCGTTGAGTAACGCAAATCGCGTCTTGAAAACCGTTTCAAGATAGCAGGTGATCAAAAACCGCGAATAATCCGACCCAGCGACTGTGTTTTAATGGCGCTATATCAATGAACGATTCAGGGAGCCCTCATGCTGACGCTTTCCAACAACGTGACGCTTGCGGACTGGGAGATCACGCTCACCCAGATTCGCGCTCAGGGCGCCGGCGGGCAGAACGTCAACAAGGTCGCCTCTGCGGTGCATCTACGCTTCGATATCCAGAGCTCGACCTTGCCGGCGATCTACAAGGAGCGGCTGATGGCGTACTCGGATCAGCGCATCAGCAAAGAGGGCGTGATCATCATCAAGGCCCAGAGCCACCGCACGCTGGAGCTTAACAAGGAGGATGCGCTGAACCGGCTCAAGGCATTGATTCTGGAAGCGGTCACGCCGCGTAAGGCGCGCCGCCCTACTAAACCGAGCAAGGGTGCCAAGCGCCGCCGAGTGGATAACAAAACGCGCAAGGGCGCGGTCAAATCGCTGAGGGGGAAAGTATCGCACTAACGCGCTTTTGACCTCGATGGGCAGCGGTGCGCCGCAACACCGGCGCTCGCAAGTGACCCGGGGCGGGGGTCTTTCGCCAGGGAAGGCGAAAGTAGCGTACAGGGAGGTATTCACAGCGCCCCCGCCCCGTGTGGCTTGCGAGCCCACCGACGTTAATCATAACGCCAAGCGATGCGATCAGTTCATTGGCCTCAATGCCGGTCACTTAGAATATGGTGCAGCCCGCCACAGGCCACCATGGGGTCGTCGCAGTTGATGACGATGCGCGACTCGGCCAGCACGTAGCTGCGCCCGGTGATGGTGTTCTCGACCACCTGATACGCCCCCTCCTGATGCGTGCCGGTAAAGGTGCCGATGAAGCCGGTTTCGCGCAGCGACACCGTTTCGAGCCTGTCGCCTACGTTGAGCCGCCCCTCGAAGTTCATTAGCGCAAGCCTGGCCGAGGTGCCGGTGCCGGTGGTGCTTCGGCAAATCACGCCAGGGTGCACGTAGGTCGTCGAGCGCGAGCGAATGTAGTCGTCGGCGACCGGCTCTTCGGGCCCCATGAAGTGCAGAAACGGCAGCGGCCCCACGTCGCCCAGGGTGTAGTGGGAGAAGCCGCGCTTGGCCTTGATCGCCTCGACGATCTTGTAAGCACAGGCGGCAAGCTTCGCCTCCTCCTCGCGAACCAGTTTGAAGCCGAGCGCCTCGGCGTCGACCAGCGCGTAGAAGCCGCCGCTGTAGGCGATCGAAAACGTCACCTCTCCAATGCCCGGCACGGCAATGGTCTCGCGGTAGGTATCGATATAGCTTGGCAGCCCCTCACAGGTGACCCACTCTACTACGCCGTCCCGAACCAGCGCCTCGATCTGAACGAGCCCCGCCGGCGCCTCGAGCTTGAAGCGCTGAAGGCCCTCCCGCTTGGGCACCAAGCCGCTTTCGAGCACCGCCGTGGCGGTACACAGCGTGTTCGAACCGGAGTAGATGGGATAGCCCATCACCTCCATGATGATGTAGCCCGCCACCGCCTCCGGGTGCGTGGCGGGCACGATCAGATCCACCGACATCTCGGGAATGCCGTAGGGCTCACCCAGCAATAGCTGACGCAGGCCATCGGCGTCGTCGCGCAGGTACTCCATTTGCGCGCGTACGGTGTCCCCAGGCAGCGCATCGATGCCACCGGTGACGATCCGGCTGACGTCGCCGCCGGCGTGGGTGTCCATCAGCGCGATGGTATGGCGATTTTTCACGGGCGGCTCCGGTCAGTGAGTAAAGGCAGTGAGGGAGGTGATCGAACGTCGTTACTCTCGAAATCGCTACTTTCGAAATCGTTACTTTCGATCGAGCGCGTAGGCCGCGCCGTGGGCGTCCCACTGGGCGTCGGGCACTATTACGACCTTGCCAAGGTAGTCGCTCCCGCGGCTGACGAAGTAGCGCTCGGCGTCGTGAAGCTTCGAGAGCTTGAACGCGGCGTGCAGCACCGGCTTGAGCGCGCCGCTTTCGATCCAGTCCATCAGCTGGGCCGCCTCCTCCCGGGTGCCGTGGGAGACGCCGAAGATCTGCACCTGATAGAGATAGATCCGCGTCCACATGATCTCGCTCACGTTGCCGCCGCTGGCGCCGGCGATCGAGAGCCTGGGGTAGGTGGAGCGTGCGCTCATGTCGGCAATCATGGTGTCGATGAACCGGTCGGTCATCTCGCCGCCGACCAGATCCATCACCGCGTCGATCGGCGCACCGCCGGTGGCCTCGAGCACGCGCTCGACGAAAGAATCGAGATCGCTTCGGTCGATCACCGCCTCGGCGCCGAGTGCTAAAAGCGCTTGCACCTTGTCCGGTTGGCTGACGGCGAAGGGCACCGCGCCGACGACCCGGCAGAGCTGAATCAGCGCGGTGCCCACGCCGCCGCTGGCGCCGCTGACCAGCACGCGCTCGCCCGCGCATACGCCTGCGGCGGTCATCATGTGATAGGCGGTCTGATACGAGCACATGCCCATGGCGGCAAGCTCGGCGTCGTCGAGCGCCGGGTTAGGGATGTGGTAGAACTGATCGGAAGGGACGGCAACGTACTCGGCAAAGCCGCCGTCGGCGCCATGGCCGTAGTAGTCCGGCGCCAGGTTGATGTCGGCACGGGCGTCCGGGTAGAGGTTGAAGTCCAAAAGCCCGCGCTCGCCAAGGCGCGCCTCGCTGACACCTTCGCCCACGGCCACCACCCGCCCGGCGATGTCCGCACCCTGAATGCGCGGAAAGGTCAGCGTCGGCGTCCCGCCCATGGCAAAGGAGGTCACCTCTTCCTTGCCTTTGGTCGGGTAGAGGCCTTCCCGCGCCTTGCGGTCGGTGTTGTTCTTGGCCGTGGCGGTGACCTGCACCAGCACTTGGCCGGGGCCCGGGCGCGGGGTCGTCACGTCCTCGCGGTACTCGAGCTTTTCGACATCGCCGTGCCCGGTCAGGAGCATCGCTGCCATGGTATCGGGAACGGTTGAGCGCGCGTTGACCATAAAAGGCCTCCTGTCTCGGTACGTGAGGTGGGTTTGAATGACCATATCAAACTTTCCACCCCGCTCAATCCCCCGGCCGGACCATTATTTAGCGCAGGTCAAAACCACTTCTTGCGCTGGAAGTACCAGACCAGCATGCCGGCGATGAAGAGCATCAGCGCCCAGACGAAGAAGTAGCCGTAGCGCCAGCCAAGCTCCGGCATGTTCTCGAAGTTCATGCCGTAGATACCGGCGATGAAGGTCAGCGGCACGAAAATCGCGGTGATCACCGTCAGTATTCGCATGGTGATGTTCAGCTGGTGCGAGGAGATCGAGATGTAGCCGTCGACCAGGTCGCCGCAGATGTCGTAGTACATCTGGGTCAGGGTGTAGAGGCGCTCGAAGCGCTCGGCCACGTCGTTGATCGCGTGCAGGGTTTCGCTTTGATCCCGCGGCAGGTGCTCGTAGTCGTAGGCGGTCAGCTCCTGGGTGATGCCCTTGTGGTAGCTGAATATGCGCCGCATTTTGACCAGCTTCGAGCGATAGCTGATGATCTTGCGCATCAGCACATCGTTGCCGTCTTCCAAAAGCGCGTCTTCCAGATCGCTCAGCGCGGTCTCGAACTCCAGCAGGCTGTCACTGTAAAATCCGGCGGAGGTGTACATCACTCTGAGCGCCGCGCGCTCCGGCGACTGCGCCAGCAGCGCATGGCCCTGGGCGTTGAAAAGCCGCTCGACGCTCATCGCCTCGCCCGGATGCAGGGTGATCAAAAACCGCTCGCCGATGAAAAACGCGATCTGCTGAGGTACAAAGTTGAGCTCGGCATCGAAGGACGAAATGCCGCGGTAGATGATTAGCGTATGGTGCTCGAACTCCTCGATCTTCGGCGGGTGGCGATCCTTGTGGGCGTCCTGAATGGCCAGCGGGTGGCACTCGAAGCGCTCCAGCAGGCCGCGCTCGACCTCCTGGGTTTCGCCCTGAAGATCGATCCAGATATGGCTATCCGGGTTACTGCGCCACTGCTCGATGAGCTCTTCGCCGCCGACCAAGAGCGCGCTGCCCGGCGTCGTCAACATGGTGCGAATCATCGCCTGCTCTTCCTTAAAACGTTTAAAACCGTGCCGTTGCGGGCCCTAGAGGCTGAATACTTTAGCCTACGTTGAATTAAAGCGTTAACGCGACCGGCAATAATTAATGCTAACCCGGCAAAAAAGCCATACTTTTATATCAGACGCTCACCACGAGGAAACACCATGAATCAGACCGAGGCCAAGGAACATGTGCAAGGCCGACTGCACGCGCTGTTTGCCGACCCCTACCGCGCCTTCGACAACGATACGTCTGAGCGCGAGCTGCATATCAAGGTCGCGCTCTACGTGCTGCTCGCCCGCCCCATCGCGCGGGGGTTGATAACGCTTAGAATCGTCCACGGCTGGGAAAACGGCAACGACGACCCGGCGGCACTCGCCCATATCGACTACCCCCTGGCCTCGCTCGATGAATTTCGCGCGGCGGCGAGCGGCTTTAAGGGCGCCCGCCCACCTGCGCCTTCAAACGCCGGCGCCCTGCTGGCCGAGCCGCTGGCCGACGCGTTGAGCCATGCCCGCGAGCAAGGACTCACCTTAGAGCCGGGCATCGAGCGGGCCCCGGCACGCTGGCCGGCGTTCGAAGGCGGGCTCACGCTTTATACTCAGTTCAAGATGTACCACCGTCTGGTCTACGGCGAAGACGACAGCTACCGCTGCTCGCTGTGCCAAACAGCCCAAGGAACACTTGAGATTCACGAATTTCATCTCGAGGAGGGAGAGTTCGCGCTGCTCGCCCCGCAAAAGAGCGAAGCGTACAGCGCGAAGACGCTGCTGATTCTGCACGAAAGCCAACTCGATCAAATCGAGCGGCTTTTCGAGCAGTGCCTGCCGCTGGCAGACGATTGAGCGTGTTTTCGCCCGGCAGACGTTAGCCGAGCGAAATGGTGCTGTTGATGCCGCCGGAGACGTTTTCTGGCTCGAACCAGCGAGCGGTGACGGTTTTGGTCTGCGTCCAGAACGCGATCGCCTGTTTACCGTTGGGGCCCAAATCGCCCAGTTTCGAGCCTCTGGAGCCGGTGAAACTGAAGTACGCCACCGGCACCGGAATCGGCACGTTGATACCGATCTGACCGACATCGATATCGGTCTCAAAACGCCGGGCCACCCAGCCGGAGCTGGTGAAGATCGAGGTACCGTTGCCGTTGGGGTTGGCGTTGATGAACGCGATCGCCTCCTCCAGGGTGGCCACGTTAACCACGCACAGCACCGGGCCAAAAATCTCTTCCTGATAGATACGCATCTCTGCGGTCACGTCAGAAAACAGCGTCGGGCCGACGAAGTTGCCTTCCGGGTAGCCTTCCACCGCGTAGCCGCGCCCGTCGAGTTTGAGTGTGGCGCCCTCGCGCTCGCCCTGCTCGATCAGCCCCTCGACCCGCGCTTTTGCCTGGGGTGACACCAGCGGGCCGAGATCCGCGTCGCGCTCGGTGCCGGGGCCCACACGCATGTTGCGCGCGCCGTCGACGAGCTCGTCGAGCCAGGCCTGTGCCTCGCCGACGAGTACCACCACCGAGTTGGCCATGCAGCGCTGACCCGCCGCGCCAAAGGCGGAGCCCAACAGGCTATTGATCGCCTGGCTCTTGTTGGCGTCGGGCATCACCACGCAGTGGTTTTTCGCCCCCATCATCGCCTGCATGCGCTTGCCGGCCTTCGCCGCCCGCTCGTACAAAAGCCCGCCCACGTGAGACGAGCCGATGAACGACAGCGCCTTGATACTCGGATGATCGGCGATCAAATTGGCCACTTCCGGCCCGCCGTGCACCACGTTGAGCACGCCCGGCGGCACGCCAGCCTCATGGGCGAGTTCGACCAGGCGCATGGTGGAGCTCGGGTCCTGTTCAGACGGCTTCAACACGAAGGTGTTGCCGGTGGCGATCGCCAGCGGAAACATGAAGCACGGCAGCATGATCGGAAAGTTGAACGCGGTGATGCCCGCGCCGACGCCGAGCGGCTGTTGCATGGTGTACACATCCACTTCGTTGGCCGCGTTCTCGGCCAGCTCGCCCAACTGAAGCGAGGTGATCGAACAGGCGTGCTCCACGACCTCAAGCCCGCGGCCGACCTCGCCTTCGGCGTCCGGCAGGGTTTTGCCGTGCTCCTCGGTGATCAGTGCGGCAAGCTCGCCAGTGTGCTCGCGAATCAGCGCGGCGAGTTTCATCATGATGCGCATGCGCTTGTTCAGCGGTGTCTTGCGCCATTCAGGAAAGGCCCGTTGCGCGCTTTCGATGGCGCGCTCGACTTCATCATGGGTGCAAAACGGCACGCGGGCCACGACCTCTTGGGTCGCCGGATTCACTACGTCGCGCCACTCGCTGCTTTGCGAGGTGACGGCGGCGCCGTCGATGTACAGGGGGATATCGCGTAGAGCCACAGCGTCTCTCCTTGGCTTTTATTATTGCTTTATCGAAGGTAAGCGTACCGGCCAAGATATAGCAGCAAGTTGACGTAAACGTCAATTAGCCTTGACGCCCTGAGAGAGTCCGCACCCGCCATAGCGGCTTTACCCGGGCCCGACTATGCTGCGAGGTACTGCTTTGGGGTGTACTGCTTGCAAGGTACTGCTTGTAAAGTACTGCTTGCGAAGTACTGCGCGCCTTGTAAAAGGACGTCATTCAGGCGCGGGAGAAAGAGTAAAAGGTCGTTACCAGGAGGTACTCATGCAGACCTTTAGCTGTGGCTGTGGTAATCCGCTGTTTTTCGAAAACACCCGCTGTGTCGCCTGCGACTCCGAGGTGGGCTGGTGCCCGTCGTGCCGCGCCATCGTGGCGCTCGACCCGCTCGAACAGGGCGGCTACCAGTGCACGACCGCCGGCTGCGACGCGCACCTGACCAAGTGCCACAACTACGCCGTCGAGAACGTTTGTAACCGCATGGTGGTGACCGCCACGGTAGAGGATGCGCCGATGGATGAGGCATCCGGCAACGGCTTTACGCGGGCTTCCCCAGACGGCGATACAACCGGTACCGACGTACTCGGCAGCGACCCGCTGTGCGACTGCTGCCGCCACAACGACATGATTCCGGATCTTGGCGTCGAGGGCAGCCGCGAGCGCTGGGCCGCACTGGAGGCGGCAAAACGGCGGCTTTTCTACACGCTGGATCTCTTGAAACTGCCCCACGGCGCCACGCCCGAGGAGACGCACGTGCCGCTGCGCTTTTCGTTCATGGCCGACGCCCTGCCCGACCAGGGGCTTTGGCGCTCGGTGGCCGGTCAGCAGAAGGTGTACACCGGCCATGCCAGCGGGCTGATTACCATTAACGTGAAAGAGGCGGACGCGGTCGAGCGCGAGCGCCTGCGGGTGGACATGAACGAATCCCACCGCACGCTGATCGGTCATTTCCGCCACGAAGTGGGCCATTACTACTGGGATCTACTGGTGAAGGATCAGGATGAGCAGGCGTGCAAGGCGGTCTTTGGCGATCATGAAAACCCGACCTACAGCGAAGCGCTGGAGCAGTACTACCAGCAGGGCGCGCCCCAGGACTGGGCCGAGCGCCACATTTCCGCCTACTCCACCATGCACGCCTGGGAGGATTTCGCCGAAAGCTTCGCCTACTACCTGGATATGGTGTCTGTGCTCGATACCGCGCTTCACATCGGCCTCTCCCGCGCCGAGTACGACGGCACGCTGGATAGCATGCTGCTGGCTTACCACCAGGTGGGCCAAGCCGTGAACGAGCTCAATCGCGACATGGGGCTTTTGGATTTGGCCCCGGCGGTACTCGCCCCGCCGGTGCGTGAAAAGCTCGACTACCTGCACGCGCTGATCGCGCGTGCAGGCACCCAGCAGTCCACGCCGCCTACCGACTAGTCGTTATCCTGTTCCCCGCTGAAGCTGCCTTGCGACTGGCTTTGGGTGACGCGGGGAACGTCTTCGCTGTTGACGAAGTAGGTGGTGCTGAGCGTGTCATGAATTTTGGCAAAGCCCACCTGCAGCTCGTCGACGAAAGCGTGCAGCTTGCTCGGCGAGTGGGCGAGCGCCTGAATATCGGCGTCGACCACGTCCGCGCGCACCAGCGATACCGTCGCCACCACCCGGTCCTGGCGCGGCAGCCACTGAAGCTCGTGGGCCAGAATCTCCAGGCTGCAGGCGATCGCCCGCGGCAAATGGCTATCCTGAAGTAGAAAGCGCAGCACATCCGGACCACGCACGCGCAGGCGCACCTGCTGGCGATACATCTGGTAGGCGGTCAGCGATTTCAGCACGCTCATCCACTGCAGGTTCTCAAAGGGCAGAAGCTCCTCCGGGTTTTGCGGCAACAGACTCGCCGAGCGCACGTCGAGAATCCGCGTGGTCATATCGGCGCGCTCGAGCTGGCGACCCAGTTGAATGAAGGTGCGCGCCGGGCCATAGCTCAGCGTGCCTTCGATCAGCCCGGTCAGGGTCTGGCAGCTTCGAATCACGTTCTTCAAAAAGGTGTCGCGCCGGCGCGGGCTGACGCCGTTTTCGGCGTGATCCGCCACGCTCAGATAAAGGTGATTCACCTCCTCCCAAATCTCGCGAGGCACCACGTCGCGAGTGGTGCGCAGGTTCTCCCGCGCGCTGGCGAGCGCAGCGAGAATGGAGCTTGGATTTTCGGTATCGGCGCAGAGAAAATGCACCACCGCCTGCTCGTCGAAGTGATCGAAACGCGCGCGGTACTGCTCGAGCGTACCAGTCATTTCAATCAATGGTGCCCAGCCTAGCGGCAGGTTGCGCGGCAAATCGAGCATCAGGTGGCTATTGACGCTCAAAAGCCGCGCGGTATCCTCGGCGCGCTCGATGTAGCGCGCCATCCAGTAAAGATTTTCAGCGACCCGTGACAGCATGGCTCAATCCCCCTTTTGATCGGCGTGGGCCGGGTCGAGCTCGTCGACCTCGACGATCCAGGTATCCTTGCTCCCTCCACCCTGGGAGGAGTTGACCACGAGCGACCCTTCGACCAGCGCGACCCGCGTCAGCCCCCCGGTGGTCACGTGGATATCCGGGCCGGAGAGAATGAACGGGCGCAGGTCGACGTGGCGCGGCTGCGGAAGCCCGCCGGCAAGCGTCGGCGTGGTGGACAGCGCAAGCGTTGGCTGCGCCATGTAATTGCGCGGGTTGGCGCGAATCAGCTCGGCGAACTCCTCGCGCGTCTCTTTGGTCGAGCGTGGGCCGATCAGCATGCCATAGCCGCCGGACTCGTTGGCCGGCTTGACCACCAGCTCGTCCAGATGCTCGAGCACGTAGTCGCGGTCCTTGTCGAACATGCACAGATAGCTCGGCACGTTGGGTAGAAGCGGCTCCTCGTCCAGGTAGTAGCGAATCAGCTCCGGCACGAAGGCGTACACCACCTTGTCGTCGGCCACGCCCGCCCCCGGGGCGTTGGCCAGCGCTACGTTGCCCGCCCGCCAGGCGCGCATCAGCCCGGCTACGCCGAGCTTCGATTCCGGGTTGAAGGCTTCCGGATCGAGAAACTCGTCGTCGACCCGGCGATAGATCACGTCCACCCGGCGACGTCCTTCCACCGTGCGCATGTAGACCACGTCCTTGTCGTCGACCAGCAGGTCGCTGCCCTGAACGAGCTCCACGCCCATCTGCTGGGCGAGATAAGCGTGCTCGAAGTAGGCGGAGTTGTAGATACCCGGGGTGAGCACCACCACCTGGGGGTCGTCGCCGGGTCGAGGCGACATCGCCGCCAGCATGTCGTAGAGCTGGGCAACGTAGTCGTCCACCGGCAGGATCTTGTTCGAGGCGAAAAGCTCTGGCAGCACGCGTTTGGTCACGTTGCGGTTTTCGAGCATGTAGGAGACGCCGGAAGGAATACGCAGGTTATCTTCCAGCACGTAGAGCGTGCCGTCGCCGCCGCGCACCAGGTCCGACCCGCAGATGTGCGCCCAGACCTTGTGCGGCGGGTTGATCCCCACGCACTGCGGGCGAAAATTGACCGACTGCGCTAGCACCTCCGCCGGCAGCACCTTGTCCTTGACCACTTTCTGGTCGTGGTAGAGGTCATCGATGAACAGGTTCAACGCCTGCACGCGCTGCTTGAGCCCGGCCTCGGTCTTGCGCCATTCGCTGGCCGAGATGATGCGCGGCACAATGTCGAAAGGCCAGGCGCGGTCGATCATCGCGCCTTCTGAGTACACCGTGAAGGTAATACCCATGGTACGAATGGCGATTTCAGCAGCGGTCTTGCGCTCGGCGAGCTCATCGGCGCTAAAGCGGGCAAGCATGTTGCAAAGCTCGAGCGCCGAGGCGCGGGGTTGGCCGGGCGCGGCGATGAGCTCGTCGAAAAAATCCCGGCAGGGGTAATGATTCCAGTTCACTTGGCTCATGGGGCGCTCTCCTGGCGCAGCGAAGGACCACGGGTCCGATAGCTTCAGTTTAGATCCTTCTTTTTTAATCGCACTCTAACGAGTAACGCTCTGTAAACGTTATTCAACTCTCGACACCTCATGAAACATTCAACGCAAATAGTGCTGCAAAAAAAGCGACCCAGGGCGATACTTCACTTCATTCAGCGATGATCCGCCGCGGTGCCGGTGTCAGGGCCTGGGCGACTCGATCGAACTTCGTTTCAACCAAGGGTGGCCCATGACCATTCGCGTTGCCTTGCACCACCGTACCACCTACCGCTTCGATCGCGCGGTGGCGCTTTCGCCGCACGTCATTCGCCTGCGCCCGGCGCCGCACTGCCGTACCCACATCGAGGCGTACTCGCTGGACATCTCCGGCGACGATCACTTCGTCAACTGGCAGCAGGACCCCTTCGGCAACTTCAACGCGCGAGTGGTGTTTCCCACGCCGCGGCGCGAGCTCACCATCGCCGTCGAACTCATCGCCCCGATGACGGTGATCAACCCGTTCGACTTCTTTCTCGACGATATCGCCCAAACCGCGCCCTTCGTCTACCCGGATGGACTCAAGGCCGAACTTGGCCCCTACCTCGAGGTAGAAGAGCCGGGGCCAAAGCTTGCCGAATGGCTAAGCGAGGTAGACAAAACGCCGATCACGACGGTGGATTTTCTGGTCGCGATCAACCAGCGCCTGCAGCGTGACATCAGCTATCTGGTGCGCATGGAGCCGGGGGTACAAAGCTGCGAAGAGACGCTGACGCTGGGCAGCGGCTCGTGTCGCGACAGCGCCTGGCTTCTGGTGCAGATCTTTCGCCATCTGGGGCTGGCGGCGCGTTTCGTTTCGGGCTATCTGATCCAGCTGGTGCCGGACGTCAAGGCACTGGACGACGGGCCGAGCGGCACCGAGGTGGATTTCACCGACCTGCACGCCTGGACCGAGGTCTTTCTGCCCGGTGCAGGCTGGGTTGGGCTCGACCCGACCTCGGGGCTGTTCGCCGGCGAAGGCCACATTCCGCTGGCGGCCACGCCCACCACCGGCAGCGCCGCGGCGATCACCGGTTTTTCGGAGAAGTGCGAGGTCAGCTTCGACGTCGAGATGCGCGTCGAGCGCATTCACGAGGACGCTCGGGTCACCAAACCCTACAGCGATGCCCAGTGGGCAAGCATCGTCGCGCTCGGCGACCAGGTCGACGCGGAGCTGCAAAAGCAGGACGTGCGTTTGACCATGGGCGGCGAGCCGACCTTCGTCTCGATCGACGACATGGAGAGCCCGCAGTGGAATACCGAGGCTCTAGGCGCCCACAAGCGCGAACGCGCCGAGGCGCTGTTGACCCGGCTGCAGGCGGCCTATAGCGACGGCGGCGTGGTTCAGCAGCAGCAGGGCAAATGGTACCCGGGCGAGCCGCTGCCGCGCTGGGCGCTGGCCTGCTACTGGCGCAAGGACGGAAAGCCCTTGTGGCGCGATCCGAAATGGCTCGCCTGCATGGCGGATGCCCCCAATGTCCACGCCAACGAAATGCTGGCAAAAAGCTTCACCCACGCGCTGGCCGAGCGGCTCGGGCTCGACCCGCGCTTTTGGATTCCAGCCTTTGAAGACGCCTACTACTATCTGTGGAAAGAGCAGACACTGCCGGTCAACATCGACCCGCGCCAGACCAACCTGAAAGACGACGCCGAGCGGCGCCGGCTGGCCAGGCTACTGGAGCGGGGCCTGGGCGAGGTGGTGGGCTACGCCCTGCCCCTTCGCCACTCCGTGAGCCAAAGCCACCGATGGGAAACCGGTCGCTGGCCGATCAAGCGCGATCATCTCTATCTCACCCCCGGCGATTCGCCCATGGGCCTGCGTCTGCCGCTGTCGGCCCTGCCCTGGGCGGACCCGGATGATCAGCCCAAGGCTCAGTCGGTGTTCGCCCCACGCGACGAGCTTGGCGACATTCACGGCGAGGTGGCGCGGCGCCACGCCGAGCAGCACAGCTTTAGCAGTGCCGAGCGTTCCGGCCAGAGCACTCATACAAGCTCGAGCCACCCGGAGGGCGAGTCGGTGCAGCAGCAGCCCAGCGCCGAGGAGGACCGCGGCAAGGGCGTGGTGCACACGAGCCTCTGTGTCGAGCCGCGCGACGGGCGCCTGCATATCTTTTTGCCGCCGCTGACGCACCTGGAGCACTACCTGGATCTGATCGGCAGTATCGAGGATTGCGCCAAAGAGCTTGGCTGCCCGGTGATGATCGAAGGCTACGCGCCGCCCCGCGACCCGCGCCTGGAGAGCTTCATGATCACCCCGGACCCGGGAGTGATCGAGGTCAACATCATGCCCGCCGCCAGCTGGCAAACCCTGGTGGCGCAAACCGAGCGGCTTTATGAAGAGGCGCGCCTGTCGCGGCTGGGCACCGAAAAATTCATGCTCGACGGCCGCCATACCGGCACCGGGGGCGGCAACCACGTCACCCTTGGCGGCATGACCCCGGACGACTCGCCGTTTCTTCGCCGCCCGGACCTGCTGGCAAGTCTCGTCACCTACTGGCAGCACCACCCAAGCCTTTCGTACCTGTTCTCCGGGCTCTTCATAGGCCCCACCAGCCAGGCCCCGCGGGTGGATGAGGCACGCCACGAGGCGCTTTACGAGCTCGAGATCGCGCTGTCTCAAATGCCGGTCGGCGAAGTGGTTCAGCCTTGGCTGGTCGACCGGCTGCTGCGCCACCTGCTCACCGACTTGACCGGCAACACCCACCGCGCCGAATTCTGCATCGACAAACTCTACTCGCCGGACAGCGACAGCGGCCGGCTGGGGCTTTTGGAGCTTCGCGGCTTCGAGATGCCGCCCCACGCGCGCATGGGATTGATGCAGATGCTGTTGATCCGCGCGCTGGTCGCTCGCCATTGGAAAGCCCCCTACCGCGCCAAGCCGGTGCGCTGGGGAAGCGCGCTACAGGATCGCTGGATGCTGCCCCACTACCTGTGGGAAGACTTGAACGACGTGCTTGGCGACCTGCGCCACCACGGCTTTCACTTCGAGCTCGACTGGTTCGAGGCGTTTCGAGCGTTTCGCTTTCCCGTCCACGGCCGGCTCACGACGTCGACGCTCGACATCGAGCTTCGCCAGGCGATCGAGCCCTGGCACGTGCTGGGTGAAGAAGCCACCGCCGGCGGCACTGCGCGCTATGTCGACTCCTCCGTCGAGCGCCTGGAGGTCAAGGTGACCGGCATGAGCGACGAGCGCTATATCGTCACTTGTAACGGGCGCCGCGTGCCGCTCAAGGCAACCGGTCGCAGCGGCGAAGCGGTCGCCGGGGTGCGCTACCGGGCTTGGCAGCCGCCCTCGGCGCTGCACCCGCACATTCCGATTCACGCGCCGCTGGTGTTCGATGTGATCGATACCTGGAACGAGCGCAGCGTGGCGGGCTGCACTTACTATGTGGTTCACCCCACCGGGCGCAACTTCGAACACTTCCCGGTCAACGCCTTCGAGGCCGAGGCGCGAAGGCTCGGGCGCTTCATTCCCGGCGGCCATCGCCACGGCTTTCAGATGCCCGGCGAGGAGCTGCCAAGCCAGGAGCTGCCGCTGACGCTGGATTTACGCCGCCGGCCCAGCTAACGGGTTATCATCCACACTCAATCGCCGTTTTGGAACACTGTATGACTGCCTCTGTGACGCCCTTGCCCACCGCTACCGGGCTGGTCGAGGGCTATATTGAACAGCTAGGCAAGGGAATGCCCGCACCGTTCGACGCCATGGTCGACCGCCACGGTCAGCTGCGCCCGGGCTGGCCGGCGCTGCTTTCGTGCCTGGACGCGCTGGGTGCGCCGGGCCGCTTTCGCCAACAGGAGGATTTGAAGGGCCTTTTGGCTGAAAACGGCGTGATCTTCAACATGCACGACGAGCATCAGGGCCGCGCCTGGCGGCTCGACCCGCTGCCCTGGGTGATCCAGCCCAGCCAGTGGCAAACCCTGGAAGCGGGGCTTGTGCAGCGAAGCCGGCTGTTTAACGCCATCTATCACGACCTTTACGGCCCGCGTACGCTGTTCGATGCAGGCCTTTTGCCCACCCAGGCGCTGCTCGCCTCGACGGATTTTCTGCTGCCTGCCCACGGCGCCCACCCGGCGGATCGCGCGCCGATCAACTACCACGGGGTCGATGTCATTCTCGACCGCGACGGCCGCTGGCGAGTGGTGGGCGACCGGCTTCAGGCCCCGTCGGGCACCGGGTTCGCGCTCGAAAACCGCATCCTGATGGCCCGCGCCCTGCCGCAGATGTACCGCAACGCTCCGCTCAAGCGCCTGGCGAGCTTTCTCGACGCTCACCACCGTACGCTTACCGTGCTGGCCTACCAGCACCGCGACAACCCGACCGTGGTGCTTTTAAGCCCGGGGCCACAAAGCCCGCGCTACTTCGAGCACGCTTATCTGGCCAACTATCTCAACATCGCGCTGGTCCAGGGCCAGGACCTGGTGGTGCGAGAGAGCCAGCTCTGGCTTCGAACCCTTGGCGGGCTCAAGCCTGTCGACGTCGTGCTGCGCCACTGCCGCGACGCCGAGTGCGACCCGCTGGAACTCAATGGCGACTCAGCGACCGGCGTACCCGGGCTTTTACAGGCCGCGCGCACCCGCGGCGTGGCGCTCTCCAACGCCCTGGGCGTCGGGGTATTGGAAAGCCCGGCGCTGACGAGCTACTTGCCCGCGCTTTGCGAGCACCTGCTCGGTGAGCCGCTCAAGCTCACCGCTGCGACCGCCGACACCGCCTCTGCCACCATGCCGGTGTTCGATGAAACCCTCGCGACACTAAGCCCGGCAACCTTCAACCTGCGCTGCTTCGTGGCGCGCACGCCCAAAAGCGTGACAGTGCCAAAGGCCACCGACGAGGATTACCAGGTGCTGCCCGGCGGGCTTGGCTGGCTTGGCGAGCCGGGCTCGCCGTCGCTTCAAAGCCCGGTGGTCAAGGACGTGTGGATCACCGCCGACAGCGCTCAGCCCCACGTCAGCCAGTTCAAGCAGGCGCATGGCCCGGTTGTGGTCACTCGCGACAGCGAAGATTTGCCGAGCCGCGTGGCGGAGTGCCTGTACTGGCTGGGGCGCTACGGCGAGCGCCTCGATAGCCGGACACGGCTATTGCGCGAGGCGCTGATGCGGCTGATGGAGTACGACCAGGATGATATCGCCGACCAGGTGCTGGACGAGCTTCTTCTGGCGCTCGATTTGTGCGATCCCAAAAGCGCCGACGCCGAACTGCCTCAAGGCTTTGGGCCGAAGCGGGCGGCACTTCTGACCCAATTCGACGGGCGCGATCCGCGCGCGCTGCAGCCGCTTTTCTCGCAGCTTTTGCATAACGCCCGCAGCGTGCGGGACCACTTGGGCGACGACTCCTGGCGGGTCGTTCACCAGCTTCGCCAGCAGTTCGACGCCTTCGACCTGGATATCGATACCAGCGCTGCTCGCCGCGCCTGCGAAGGCGTGTTCGCACAGCTCGCCGGCTTTTTCGGGCTGTGCAACGAGACCATGCCGCACCATTTTGGCTGGCGGTTCATGGATATCGGCCGGTTTCTGGATCGGGCACTGGGGCTTTTGACGCTGTTGAAACTTACGCTCAATGCGCGCCCGGAGCGGCGCCTGGCGCTTTGGGAGGTCGTACTGGCCACCACCGACAACTTCACCGCCTACCGGCGGCGCTACCGAAGCGAGCTTCATCCGGCGGCGATCATCGATCTTCTGCTCTTCGATGAAACCAACCCGCGCTCGGTGGGCTATATGCTCAAGCGCCTGCACAAGCAGGTCGAACGGCTGCCCGGCAGCGCCACGCCCTATCGCAATGCCGAGCGCAGGCTTTTGATTCAGGCCAACGCCGCGCTGCACCTGGCCGACATCGACCGGCTAAGCCACGTCAACGACACGCCGGAAGCCCAGCAGGCACTCGCCCAGCTGTTCGATGAACTGCTCGCACCGCTCAACGCGCTTTCCGATGCGATCAGCCACAGCCACTTCAGCCACGTCGAGCGCGCGCGACTGCTGGTCAGCGTAGAGATCGCGCCGTGAAATACACCCTTCGTCACACCACGCGCTACCACTACGGCGCGCCGGTCACACTGTGCCATAGCGAGGCGCGCGTGCTGCCCCGCAAGGCGCAGTATCAGCAGTGCGGTGCCTCGACACTCACCATTACCCCAACGCCGCACTATCAGGCCGAGCGGCGCGACGTGTTCGGCAACCGGGTGCTCTATTTCGCGTTGGAAGAGCCTCACCAAACCCTCGACGTGACCGTCACCACGCCCATCAACACTTGGGCAATGAGCCCGCTGCCGCCGTCATCGAGTAGCTGGGAGCACGTTGCGGCGCTACTGGACGCCGACGCGCGCTTCGAGACCCAGCTCTACCGCATGGATTCGCCCTTCGTGCGTAAAAGCGACGCGCTCGCCGTCTTTGCTAAACAGTGCTTTACCCCCAACCGGCCGGTGGTGGAGGCTGCCCAGGCGCTGACGGCGTACGTACACGCTCATTTCGAGTACGACCCAAGCTTCACGACCCTCGCCACGCCGCTTTCCGAGGTGCTGGCCAGCCGCCGCGGGGTTTGTCAGGATTTCGCCCATCTAATGATCGGCGCGCTGCGCTCGATCGGGCTCTCGGCGCGCTACGTCAGCGGCTATCTGGAAACCGAGCCGCCGCCGGGCAAGGCGCGGCTGATCGGCGCCGACGCCTCGCACGCCTGGCTTGCGCTATGGGTACCTGAGTGGGGGTGGCTGTCGCTGGACCCAACCAACGGGACGCTGGCCGGCGAGCGCCACCCGGTACTGGCCTGGGGGCGCGACTATTTCGATGTGACCCCGCTGAAGGGGGTGATGAACGGCGGCGGCGGCCACCATTTGGAAGTCGAGGTCGACGTGATTCCGTTCAAACGCAGCGCGGTTTGACCCTTCTACTTACCTGAACCCGGCGCCGAGCGGCGAGGCGCTCGGCCGCGTCTCAGGCAGCCTCATAGGCGGCTTTGAGCCGGTAAAACTCGTCGACGATCGCGGACATCTGGTGGTCGTCGTAGTCGCAAAGCCCGCTGACCACGAGTTTTTTCGATCCCACCCCGACCGATTCGCCGGCGGATTCGATGGCAAACTCTAAAAGCGCCTCGGCGCGTTTGCCCTGAACGCTCAGGGAGGAGTCGGTCAGCGCCAGGTTGGGCGTGAAGCCATCCAGACGTGTCAGCGAAAAGCCCATGCTGTCGTAGATGACCAGCGGACGCTTGGGGTTGAACATCACCCCGTGCTCCTCCATGAGCGGCTTCAGGTAGTGCGGGAAGTTCTTGCCCGAGAAGGCCACGTAGCAGCGCGCGAAATTCTCGATCACGTCCGGCTCGAACGTCGTTTCGCCCGAGCGCGTCACGTGCAGGTAGCACTTGCCGCTGTCATCGCACACGTGAAGCTTGCCGTCGTCTTCTTCGCTGAACTTGAGCGGCGTGTCCGCCGCGACCATATTGGTAAAGCGAAATTCCATATGGCGCGAGAGCCCGAATTTGGCCAGCACCAGGGTAAACAGCAGATCCCCTGGCACGCAGAAGCGCCGCGCGTCCGGATTATGGATCGGGTTGTAGTCACCGGCGACGCCCTTGGCGAAACGGCTGGCCTGCTCCGCGGAGATCACCACGTGATCGCCGCGCTGCGTGTAAAAATCCTTGAACATGGCTTTGCTGCCTGCCTAGCGTTGAAGTCGAAAACCCATATCAGTCCCTTGTCGCGCATAATGCCATAAAATATGCGCCAAAAGGAGCCATTATCAAAAGCCGTATGTTGCCCAAAACCACCCTGTTGCCCAGATGGCTAGTGCTGACACTGAGTATAGTCCTGATCCTGGCCATCATACTTTCGATGGCGTGGTGGCTGGTCAATTCCATGCTTCTCAACAGCCAGTGGATGTCGGACCGGCTATCGAAAATCGATGGCGTCGAGGTGCGCTGGGAGCGCGCTCACAGCCAGCACCCCGGCCGCTGGGAAGTAGACCAGCTGACCCTGACGCGCCAGGACGCGGCGCTACCGGTCAGTATCAGCGTCGAGCGCGCTACGCTCTCTCTGTCACTCGCCGCGCTGCTGCGCGGAACGCTGCATATCCAGGCGCTCGAAGCCGACGGCATCCGCCGCTTTCGCGTGGGCGATATCTCCCTGAACGCCGAGGGCAACCTTCGCCTCGATGACGCCACGTTCAGCGGCGACACGCTCAGCGCCACCAACCTCATGCTAGCAGTCGAGCAAGGCCGACTGGTGCGTGCAAGCGATGGCGCGATACTCGCCCGCGACATCGCCCTGGACGCCGAGGCCACGCTCGCGCCGCTGCTCACCCGAAAGCCAGACGGCGCCTCGCTCACCCCCGCGTTGTTAGAAGCGCTCACCGCAAGGCTCGACGCCTCGGCGCGTGCGGATGCCTGGGACGTTTTCATGCCCTACCTCGAAGCCCTCCCCTGGCTGGACCTGGCCGGTAATGGCGACCTAAAAGTGGACCTCGCGTTGGAGAAAGGCACGCTCCGTGAGGCAAGCGAGGTAACGCTGCGCGCCCCACGGCTTACACTTGGCGTCGATACGGCAGCGCTTTCGAGCGCGCCGCAGCCTGCCAGGCTTTCGCGGCATAACGCGACGGGCAGCGGACAGGTACGGCTGAACGTCAGTGACGACGCGCTGCACTTCGCCGCCGCGCTCGAGGACGTCGTGCTGGCCGACCGCACCCCCTACGCCGAGCAGGCCGCGCTCTCAATCACCGCCGAGGTCCCCAACCGGCGTTTGGATCAGCTCGAGCCCCCGAGCGGCGCCGAGGTCGAACTCGACGGCCGGGTCACTCGCCTGGATATGCTCGACCGCTACCTGCGCCCCTCGACGCCGGGGGCGCTTGCGCTGAGCGGCCAGGGGGGGCTAAGCCTGCGCGCCACCGTTCGCCAAAGCGAGCTCCACCGCGGCCGGCTCGATATCCAGGCCCAAAATCTCGGCGCGACCTACGACGATGTCACCGCTCAGGGCAACGGCACGCTAAGCGCCGAGCTTGCCCCAAACGCGCCGCTCGATGCTCATCTCGCGCTGGAAAACGCCTCGCTGACGCATCAAAACCGCACGCTGCTGGCCGATGGCGATATCACTCTCGATCTGGAAAGCCCGATCGACAATACGCGTATCGAGGACGCCACCGCCCAGCTTGGCTGGCAAAACGCGACGCTCCCCACTATCGCCGCCCTCACCCCCTACCTGAACGCGGCGCTTCCCACTCCCGAGGCGCTTGAGCTCGTCAGCGGCCGGGCCCGAAGCCAAGGGGCGCTGTCGTTAAGCGGTGGGCACCTTGCTGGAGAGATTACGCTTTCCGGCGAGCGCTGGGTGACCCGCTTGCCCAGCGAGCGCCAACCCAAAACGCTTGAAAGCGACGCCCAAATAACGCTCAACGTTCGACATGCCGCGCTCGACGGCTCGACGTTTGATCTCGGCGGCTCTTCACTTCGCTGGCAGGTGGCCAGCCGCGAGGCCCAGGCCGAGCGCCTGGAGAGCGTGCTGGTGCTCAGCCAGGGACGCTTTCGCCGTCAAAACGGCGTGCTCGGCGGCGAGCTGTCGCTGGAAGGCGAGGTTCAGCGGCTCGGCTTTTTGAACGCCTTTCTGCCCGAGGGGCCGGGGCTTTCCGTGGCGGGAAGCGGCGAGCTGTTGCTGGACGGCGCTTTTCTGGGCAGCGATCTTCTACCTCCAACCCGGCTGCAGGTGAACGCCAACGACCTGGAGGCCCGCTTTCTGGATTTCGCGGCCAGCGGCCGTGGTGAGCTTCACGCCGCGCTTTCAAGCCGCGACGACGCCTCGCTGACGCTTTCGATCCCGCGCTTCGCGCTGACCCGCGAAGGCGATGACCGCGCGGCGCTCGCCGGGCGCCACCTCACGCTTACGACTCAAACGTCGCGCTTTCGTCAGGCGCACGAGGCGCCATCTCCCGAGCACTTCACCACCCGTGTCGAGCTCCCAATAGTCGAGGTACCGGACATCGCCCGCTACAACGATTTTCTTCCGGACACCGACGGCGTGACGCTGTTAGGCGGCCAGGCAAACCTTGAAAGCCAGTGGCGTTTGCAGGGCTACCAGGTGGAAGGTGAGATCACGCTGCGCGCTTTTCAAACGGAGCTGGCGCTTTTGGAGCAGCGCCTGCGCGGCGACCTCGAGCTGCACCTGGCGCTGACCGAAGGCGACTGGCAAACCCGGCGCTTTCGCGCCGACGACTCCTGGGTCCGGCTGGAAAACGTGTTTCGCCTGAGCGGCGAAGGCCGTCAGGACGCCGGCTGGTGGGTACGTCTCGAGCTGTTCAACGCCGCGCTGACCATGGCCGAACCCGTCGAACTTACCAGCACGCTGCGCCTTGGCATGCGCGACACCGGCCTGCTGGCGCGGCTATTTTTGGCCCGCGCCCGGGACAGCGACTGGCTGGGGCGGCTTTTGAACGTGCACGGCATCGAAGGCAGCGCCGAGCTCTCCATGAGCGGCGAGCGCCTCGCGCTTAATGACCTAACGCTTTCTGGCGGGCCACTGTGGCTTTTATCGGATGTTTGGCTTGAAAAGCGAAGCGTCAACGGTGCGCTCTACGCAAGCCTGGGAGCGCTAGGGCTCGGCGTCGAGCTCGTCGACAGTGAGCCGAGCCTGCGCCTTTTACAGCCCAAACGCTGGTTCGACCGCTGGCGCCAGGCACAGCGCTATCCACGCCCGTAAGCGGCGCTAGCGCCGGCGCTGGCGGCGGATCATGCGCACCCGCTCCTTCGCCTTTTTAGGGGTGGAGAGCGCGCTGTCGCTTGGTTCGACTTTTGGCGCCACCTTCACCCAAGCGAACTGCGGCAGCGCCAGGCGCCAGCGAATCGCGGCCAAGCGCAGCCCGAGCGTAGCGCCCAGCGAGGCGGCAATAGCAGCGTAGAGCGGCGCGCCCAGCGTGTAGAGCCCGGCGTAGACGATGCCGCCGGCCATCGCCGCGGTGGCATAGATCTCCTCGCGCAGCACCATCGGCACCCGCCGGGCGAGCACGTCGCGCAGCATGCCGCCGGCCACTCCGGTCATGATGCCCATCACCACCGCCACCACGGCGGAGGTGCCGAGCAGCAGCGCCTTATGCGTGCCGATCACCACGAACAGCGCAAGGCCAAAGGCATCGGCCACGGGCAGAAACCGGCGCGACAGCCGGTGAATGTAGTGAAAGCCTAAAAGCGCCACGCCCACCGTGGCTAGAATCACCCACAGGTAGGTGGGGTCGCTGACCCAGAACACCGGGCGAATGCCGAGCACCAAATCGCGCAGCGTGCCGCCGCCGATGCCGGTGACCGCGGCGAGCACCAGCATGCCGAACGGGTCCATCCGCGAGCGACACGCCAGCACCACGCCGGACAGTGCAAAGACGATCACCCCAATCATATCCAGCCAGTAGACCACTCCTGACACACGACTCCCCTTTCATTCGATGCGCTTGAACGGGGCGCGCTGCACCCCCTTATTGCGGTAAGCTAGCATCAATGTGCGTTATTACATATGGATTGCCGCCGTCGACGTTGGGTCGTCACGCGGCGGCGTCTCAAGGGAGGAACGCCCCATGGAGTGGAACCCCGCTTACACTTGGCTCGTGCTGGCACTGCTTTTGAGCTTGGCCGAGCTGACCTCCGGCGCCATGCTGCTACTGGCGCTGGGCGTAGCCGCCGCGCTCACGGCGCTGGTCACCGCGTCGGGGCTCGGTCTTGCCTGGCAATTGGTCTGCATGGGCGTTTTCTCCGGCGTGCTGGTACCAGTCGGCATCTGGTACATTCGCCCGCGCTTTTCACCCCGCGGTGTGGCCTACGGCACCACCGGCACAGGGGTCGAGAAAGGCAACCGTTACACCACGCTCAAGCGCGATTTCGACGGCGCCACCGGCATCAAGGTCAACGGCGATTTCTACCGCCTGCGCGTGCTCGAAAGCAACGACAACGAGCTCCCCGAAGGCAGCGTCGTGCTATTCAAGCGCTTCGAAGGAACGACCGCTCTGGTCACCCGCGATACCGATGCGCCCCCTGCTCCCGTAGAACCCACCGAGTACAAGGAACCCTGAACATGGATCTACCCATTAGCCCCGGTCTGATCATTAGCCTGATCGTCGTCGTCATCGGCATTACGATTATCGCCAAGGGGCTGGTGATCGTGCGCCAGTCCGAAGTCATGGTGGTCGAGCGCTTGGGCTCGTTCCACCGGGTGCTGGAAAGCGGCATCAACGTGATCATCCCCTTCATCGAGCAGCCCCGCGCCATCACCATGCTGCGCTATCGTAAGCTCGGCGATGAGTACCAGGCGATCACCACCGACGAGATCCGCATCGACCGCCGCGAGACGGTGATGGACTTCCCTGGCCAGCCGGTGGTCACTACCGACAACGTCACGGTGCGCATCAACGGTGCGCTCTACTTCCAGATCATCGACCCCAAGCGCGCGGTGTACGAAGTGGAGAATATGAGCCAAGCGGTCGAGGTACTGGCCAAGACCACGCTACGCTCGGTCGTGGGCAAGATGGAGCTCGACAAGCTGTTCGAATCCCGCGCCGAGGTGAACAACGAAATTCAGGCGGCGATGGAAGAACCCGCCTCCAAGTGGGGCGTGAAGATCTCCAGGGTCGAGGTGCAGGACATCGCCATGCCCGAAGAGGTGGAGTCCGCCATGCGCCTGCAAATGGCCGCCGAGCGTAAGCGCCGCGCCACGGTGACCGAAGCCGAGGGCGAGAAGTCCGCGGCGATCGCCATGGCCCAGGGCCAGCGCGAGTCCGCGATTCTCAACGCCCAAGGCGACAAGGAGTCGGCGATTCTGCGCGCCCAGGGCGAGCAGGAATCGATCAAGCTGGTGCTCAATGCCATCGGTGAAAGTGAAGACGACAAGCGCACCGTGGTTGGCTATCTGCTGGGCCAAAGCTATATCAAGGTGCTGCCCAACATGGCCAAGGACGGCGAGCGGGTATTCGTGCCCTACGAGTCTTCGGCGCTTTTGGGCTCGATGGGCATGTTCCGCGAAATGGCGGGCTCACCGGAAGATACGGTCGCCAATCACCTGCGCGGGAGCGATACCCACCGCGGCACGCGTCCAAACGCCTTTCAAAGCGGCGTGGTAGGCGGCGTCGCAGGCCAGTAAGCGCCCTTCACTCGCCTCACCTTTCAAACGCCGAGCCGCCGCGCTCGGCGTTTAACGTTAAATGCCGCCGTTTAACGCTTTTGTAGCGTTAATTGGGGTATATTGCTTTCACCGTTGCATGTACTGCTTAAAGTGCTTATTAAAGCACTTGTTTATGCACTTCATTACGTACTCCTGACGTGGCGCTCAAGGATGGCGAGCCGGTCAAGCGCCGGCATGCTGCGTATCGGTCAAGAGACTCACGATGCGTTCGTTTGCTTTTTTTGCTCGCTACGGCTGGCTAGTGCTTTTACTGCTCGCACTGGCTCAGACGGCCCAGGCAGCCAGCCCACCTGCCCCGCTCACCCAGTGGGAGTACCGCTATGGCGAGGCGCCCATTGCGCGAAATGGCGCCACCGGCACAGAAAACGATCCTTCGGCTTGGCAGCCGGTCACCTCGCCCTCCAACCCGCCGGGGCGAGGTGACAAGCGCTATCTCTGGCTTCGCACGACCCTGCCCCAGGGCGAGTGGCACGACCCGGTGCTCTATATCACCAGCATCAACCTGGTCGGGCGGGCCTATCTCGATGGCGAATTGATCTACCAGCACGGCGCGCTCGACGCCGAGGGGCGCGGCCCCTTTGCCGGCTGGCCCTGGCACGTGATCACGCTACCCCCCGACAGCGCTGGAAAGACACTCGTCTTCGCGCTCTACTCCGACTACACCAGCATTGGCCTTTGGGGCCAGGTCCAGGTCATGGAGCGCTTCGATGTATTCCAGCAGGTGCTTCGCAACTCGGCCCAAGCGCTCGCGGTCAGCGCGCTGGTGCTCGTACTGGCGCTTCTATCTACCCTTTTCATGCTGATCGGCCCGGAGCGCCGCGGTTTTGGCGCCCTTGCGCTGTTCGCCTACGCCGGCGGGCTCATGCTCGTCGCCGAATCGCCGGCGCGCCAGCTCTTTTTCACCAACGCCCTGGTGTGGGATACGCTGCGCGCCGCCAGCTATTTCACCCTGCCAATCGCGCTGGCTCTGTTGCTCGGCCACTGGCTCGAAGGCCGCGCACGGCAACTCATGCCGTGGATCTGGCAGCTGCACCTACTCTACCTGGCCACCTCCATGGTCGCGGTGGCGCTTGGACTAGTGGCGCTGCCGCTGACGTTTCCGCTGTTCGATGCACTTTTGCTCGTCACGCTGCCCCTCATGCTGGCGCTTTCGTACTGGCGTTTTTCGGCGCTCGCCCTGGAACAGCGCCTTTTGATCATGAGCATTACGCTGTTCGCGCTGTTGCTGGTGCTCGATATGCTGGTCGCTCACGGCTTCATCGGCTGGCGCCTGGTGCCGCTGAGCAGTGGCCTGCTCGCGTTTACGCTGGCCAACGCGGCGATCTTTCTCTGGCACTACCGGCACACCCAGCGTCAGATCAGCCGTGCCAATGAAACCCTGGAGCAGGAAGTCGCCAGGCGCACCGAGGAGCTCGATCGGTTGGTCGCCAAGCTTCGCGGACTCTCCTACAAGGATCCGCTAACCGGGCTTTACAATCGCCGCCATTTCGACCTCTTGTTCGCACGGGAATGTCAGCACGCCAGCACCAAAGAGGAGCCTCTGACGCTTTTGATGCTCGATCTCGATCACTTCAAGTCGATCAATGATCGTTACGGTCACGCCGTTGGTGACAGGGTGCTCACCGACATCGCCGACCATTTAAAGCGGCATTTGGCCGAGATCGCCACTGTCTGCCGCTTTGGTGGGGAGGAGTTCGTCGCCGTCATTCCTGGCTTGGCCGCGCATAAGGCACAGAGCTTTGCCGACTCGTTGGTGAGCACGATGGCCAACGTTAAGCTTGGTCGAGATGAGCAGCCCACCCTTCAGGTCACGCTTTCCTGTGGGCTCGCAAGCTACCCGGACGACGCATCAGAGCCCACGGCGCTGCTGTCACTGGCCGACCAAGCGCTTTATGCAGCCAAACGCGGCGGACGCAACCGCTGCGTGCGCTATACACCGGAGCCGTCTTTTGGAAAGCTGCCAGGCTTCGACGCCGGCTAAACGGGCGTCACAACGCGGCGGGCTTAGCTGGCCCCGCCCATGAAGTGCTCGGTGAACAGACGATAGTCCTGTTCGACGCAGTCGGCGTAGCGCGTTGCAAACCCGGCCACGCTTTCGCAAAACGCCTCTTCACGGCCATCGATGCGCCGACACACCGCGTCGGCAAAGCGCGCCTCGTCCCGATTGAGCGCCGCCGCCCCCTTCACGTGGTGCTCGGCGAGCAGCCCGCCCCACTGATGCGCCAGCCGCCGGTAGGCCTTGGCACTTTTGAGCTTGTACACCGGCAGGCGTTTCTCGAAGCCTGCCACCCGGCGCACCGCGAAGATCCGATCATTGAGCGTCAGCCAGCCAAGATACGGGTCGGCGTGGGGCATCAACGCGTGAAACGCGGCGGCGTGGCGAAGCGCTTCGTTGGGAAAGAGCTTGCGCCAGCCCTGCTGGTCGGCGCGGCTTAACAGATGAAACGCCGCTGGCGGGGCCTGCTCGACGACCTCGATGATCACGTCATCGTGCTCGCCCTCGACGCCGCCTTCCAGCAGCGCGTAGTAGTGCTCTACTCCCGACGTGTTGAGCCGACGCGCCGTGTCCTTGACGCGAAAGTGGCCCTCGTCGCCCTCCTTGACCGGTTTGGGCAGGGTTTTCGGGTAGTCGTTCTCGATCAGCCGTTTGAGCCGGCTTGCCACATCTGCCGGCAGGTTGGCGAGCTTATTCGGTCGCGGGGCGAACCTTCGCCCCTGCTGCTCGGTGAGTTCGGTCCACTTGTCCAGCGCGCGGCCGGGGTGCTGCTTGTCCACCACCTTGCCTAAAAACGCCTTGAGCGGGCCCTTAGCGTTTTTGAGCTCGCTCCCTTTTGCCGATTTCCCGTCGCTCATACGTACCAGCGCCGCCCGATAGCCTTCGGCCAGCGCCCACAGCGCGCGGTCGAGCGCTTTCGAGGAAAGCTCACCATGCTCGCGTGCGTTCAGCGCAATGCTTGCGGCCAAGCGCCACAGATCGAGCTGATAGTCACCGATCAGCGCGCGATCCACGCCAGTTAAGCCGTAGTGAATCGGCTGGCCCGGGTGGCCCACCGCGGCAAACGCATCGACTCTTGCATCGCCGTGCAGCCAGGTCTGCGTTTCCGGCCAGCCCCCGAACAGCGCCAGCCGCCACTCCGGCCACACGTCCTGCCAATAAAGAGACGGCGTGGCGTCGAAAAAGCGCCGCGGTGACGCCGCCATACGCGCGAACCTCGCCTGGCGCTGCGCTGCGGGAAGCGACTCACTGGCAACGTGAAGCGCTTCGATAACCTGTTGAGGGCGGTTACGCCCGACAAGCCGATGACTCATTGCGCGGCTCTCCTGAATGGATGCAAGCCTCTCAGTCTGGCCGCGCTTCGTTAAAGGATTAAGACAGTGAAGGATTAAGACAGTGCTAGGCGCGTTTGAACCCGCGCGGCGCCGAAATACGGAAAAATCGCTCGACCACGCTCGCCTCGACGGCGGGGGTGGCCAGCGATACCGCGACGAACACCGGCAGGTTGAACATCAGCCCCCAGAAGCCGGCGTGAATACCCAGCGGATGCGACCACACCGTGGTGAACGCCACGGTCACCGCGAACCCCGACAGAATCCCCGCCATCACGCCAAGTTTGGACGCTCGCGGCCAGAAGAACATGCCGATGAACGCCGGCAGCACTTGCGAGGCAAATCCCAAGCCCACCAGCAAAATCATCACCAGACTCCCCGGCTCGGCGATCGCCAGCGGCGCGATAATGAGCGCCATGACCGGTAGCAGCAGCCAGCGGGCGAGCTTCGCGGTAAACGCATCCGATAGCTTGAACAGCGGCTGCAGCACGTCCTTGGTCGCCGAGAGCGCCACCGAGTGGATGAACGGCTCGCTCGAGGACATCGAGGCGGCCAGCGTTCCGGCGCCCAACAGCCCCACCAGCACCACCGGCAGGTTCGCCATGGCGTACTCCAGCACCACCGTATCGGCGCGAGCAAGATCCGGCAGCGAGTAGATACCGATGAACCCGACCACCACTACGGGCAGGATCACCACGTAGTAGGTGGGAAGCCAGGTGGCGCTGCGGCGAATGGTGCGCGCCGAAGAGGCACACATCCACTGCGTCCACACCGGCGGCATGAACGAAAACATCGACACGATGATCGAGGTGGTCCAGAAGCTAAAACTCATATCACCCCGGGCGCCAGGCAGCGTCAGAAACTCGGCGTGGTCCTGCTGGATGCGGGTGAACACCGCGGACATGTCGAGCCCGCCGGTGGCACTATGCACCGCCCATAGCCCGACCGCCCAGGCAACCACCAGCATCAGCGCGCCCTGAAAGGCGTTGGTGCGCCCGATCGCGCGCTGGCCGCTGATGTAGAGATACACCGCGATACAGGAAAGCACGATGATCACCCCGAGCCACACGGGGATAGCGCCGCCGCTCATCACGAACAGGATGTAGGCCGAGCCCACGGTCTGGAGCACCGCGACGGCGATCGACCCCACCGCCATCACTAGCGATGCCAGCGCGCCGAGCGTCGGGCTTTGATAGCGGTCGGCGATGGCGCTTGCCTGAGTGACGTGACCAAACTGCTCGCCGAACTGCCACACCTTGGGCCCGAAATACCAGGCCACCAGCGCCAGGTAGGCCAGATACACCGCCACGTAGAACACCGCCACGCCTTTCGAGTAGGCCCAGCCCGGCGCCCCCATGAAGGTGTAAGCGCTCACACTACCCGCCGCGATCAGCAGATAGAGTGTGACCGGCCCCATGCTGCGCCCGGCCACGCCCCACTGTTCCAGCGTGTCCATGCGATGCCCGGCGCGCGCTTTGAGCCCAATAGCCATTGCGATGGCGACATACCCCAGTGTGATGACGAGCGGCCAGAAACTATTCATGCCCATCTCCCTCGACGATATGGTTACCAACAAGCATGACACCTACACAGGAAAAGATAACGACGTAGCTCCAGACGATCATTAGCGGCAGGCCGAATACCAGCGCCGCACGATTGACGAAGCCGATGACCGGCCAAATGCCGGCTAATACCAGCATGACGAACGCAGCGAGCAGGACCCACCCTGCGCGCGAGGTGGGTAGTACGAAAAGATGGCGCATGGCAATTCTCTTGGGATTGTTGGAAAACAGGTCATTTTTTATGATTCAAGCGGCGCGCGTATCCAACAGCGGCCAACGCACGGGCAGAGCCAGTTCGGTTTCCAGTTGATAGGCCAGCTTCAACACTCCGTGGTCGTTAAACCGGGGTCCGATCAGCTGCACGCCGATGGGCATTCCCCCCTCGCTGTAGCCCGCATTGAGCGAAATAGCCGGCTGCTCGCCCATGTTCCAGGGCACGGTGTAGGCGATGTGCTCGAAGGGTCGGCAAGGGTCGTCGGTCGGTGAAATCCACTCGGCAGGAAAAGAGACGTTGGGTGTGGTGGGCGAAATCACGAAATCCACCTGATCAAAGATAGCCTCGCTTTCGCGACGCATTGCCATGGTCTGCTGGAAGCCGCTCACAACATCCAGCGCGCTCGACTCACTTGCACCGCGGGCCCACTCAATAATCGCGGGCAGAACCCGGGCGCGCTCCCCGTCACTTAGTTTCTCGAGCTCGCCTTGCTGGCGCGCCTGCCAGAAGCGATCCAGGCCATCAAGCATTTCGCGCGTCAGCACGGGCGCCACGGGTACCAGCGTTGCACCGCGAGCCTCCAGGCGCTGGGCGGCGAAGGTCACCGCCGCCTCGATGTCCGGCTCAAGCGCCAATCCGCACCCCGCGTCCATCATCACGCCGATGCGCAGGCCGTTCAGATCCAGCGTCAGATCCTGCCAGTCGATGCGCTCCGGTGGCAGACGCATGGCGTCGCGCCGGTCGGTACGAGTCAAAGTCGGCATCACTAGCGCGACGTCTTCGACACAGCGCACCATGGGGCCGGCGCAGCGGCCAACGTAGTAGGGGTCGATCGGGATACGCCCAAGCGTAGGTTTGAAGCCCACGACCCCGCACCAAGCGGCGGGTAGGCGCACCGAGCCGCCGATATCAGTGCCGATGTGCACCGGCCCGAATCCGGCCGCCGCCGCCGCACCGGCGCCGGAGCTGGAACCACCGGTGTTGCAGCTCAAGTTCCAAGGATTGCGGGTAAGTCCGTGAAACGAGGAGAGTCCCGACGAGAGCATTCCGAAATCCGGGCAGGTGGTCTTGCCAAGCAGCACCGCGTTAGCTTCGTTTAAACGCGCCGCGGGCGGGGCATCTTGCGCCGCCGGCGTTTGATCCCCTAGCCCCGTGCCGACGGGGACAGGCTGTCCACGGGTAGCTACCAGCTCCTTCAACGTCACCGGCACGCCGTCAAGTTCCCCAAGGTGTTCACTTTTTGCCCAACGGGCGGTCGAGGCATCCGCCGCCTGCAGAAAACGCTCGGGGGTGTAGGCGTAAAGCGCATTGAGACACGGCTCGTGACGCTCAATATGATCGATCAGCGCTTTCGCCACGTCACTTGGTGAAAATGCCTTATCGCGGTAGCCGTTTAATAGCTGAGTTGCCGTCAATTGATGAAGCTCGAACATGCCGTCGTCCTTTGGGTTGTTATCGACGCTTTTAGAATGGCGTTAGTCAGCGCTACATACTATTTCAATTTGGACGACAGCGTGTCCACTTTTTGTGTGCGCTTTCAACGAGGCGAGCTGTCATGAGCCTGTAAGGCCTTGGCCAGTAGTGAAAGACACGCTTCGACGGCGAAGCTTCGAGTGCGGTGACGAAAGATGCAGAGATCCATCCGCGCCGGCTCGAGCTCGTCCGAGGCAAGAGGAATGCTCTTGAGCTCGCCCTGACGACACTCCCGAGCTACCGCCATGGGAGGAAGAATGAGCACACCGGCGCCGTTCAGGGCCAGCGCCTTCTGAGTCTCAAGCGACGCGGTATCGAAGGTGGGCATGAGCTTGATACCCGCCCGGTGGGCACTGCGCTCGAACGCCTGACGCGCCCCGAAGGATTCACCTGGCAAGATGATGCGATGTTCGGCAAGTGCTTCGAGCGTTACCTCGTGAACGGCGGCAAGCGGATGCCTTGGTGCCATAACCGCATGGTGTTCCAGCCGCGCACTTTCCAGGATAAGGATATCCTCATGACGCGGCATGAAGAATGAAAGGCCGATATCCGCGGTGCCAAGGCGCAAGCCCTCTACCATTTGCCCTGCGCTGGCGATGCCGATATCGAAATTGAGTCTTGGATGGCGTTCGGCCATATCAGCAAGCGCCGGGGCCAGAAGCCCCGCCACCACGCCTTCGGCCACCTGCAGACGCACTCGTCCGGTACGTAGGCCCTTGAGGTCGGCGATATGCTCCTGAACACGCTCCAGGTCGCGCAGGGTGTGCTGCGCCTGAGCGGCCAGAAGTTCCCCGGCGGCGGTCAGACTGATGCCGTTGGGCCCGCGCTCCAGCAGTGGCGCGCCCAGTTGATGCTCCAGCAGATCGATCTGGCGGCTGATCGCCGTAGGCGCGATGTGCAGCATGGCCGCCGCCTGGCGCAGCGAGCGACACCGCGCCACGGTATCGAAGTAGTGAAGCGCGCGGCCGCTGATCATTGGGCGTCTCCGTGCTGGTCAAAGGTGCGGGACATGATGGTGACATCCTCCCCGCGGTACTGGTCGCGCTCCACGGGTTGCCAGCCCAAACGCTGATAAAGGGCTTGCTGGTCTGGCGTATAGAGATACAGCCGCTCGATGGCGTTGGCGCGAGCCTCCTGCTCCACGCGTCGTACCAGCTGTGAGGCAATTTGGCGGCCCCGCCTGGACGGCACGACGAAGACCGAGGCAAGCCAGGGCGAAAGTTCCGGTCGATGGGGCATATCCTCGGCGATCAGACTCGCCGTGCCCACCGGCTCACCGTTTTCCAGCGCTACGAACAGAGACGGCACGCCGCGAGCCCCGCATTCACCGCGCGTCTCGTCCAGCGCCTGTTCGAACGTTTGCCCCGGGTGCAAGTGTCCCCACATGGCGAAGGTCCAGGCGGTGACGGTCGGCAGTTGCGGGCTATCGGCGTGAAGACGCTCGATTGAAAAGGGGTCGGACATGGGGTGTTCTGATTCCTGTTGAGCAAACGGACCTAAGTGTTCTGCCGGACGAACTCCACGCTCTGCGGATGTCGCTCGCAGCAGAAGACGTAGATGAGACCGACCGCGGCCCAGTCCAGGTTCGCCTCGCCTTCGGAGTCGATCTGGGCGAAGAACGTCATGGGGTTCGAACAATGGGGGCAGTCGGGCACGTGCTCGCCCTGCAGGTAAAGCGGGTAGCCGCCCTGCCAGCTTTTCAGATCATCAATACAGCCCGCCCGCGCTACTGCCTGATCCAACGCCTGCCAGGGCCTTTCCGGATCGAGCTCGCAACAGAGCGCTTCGGCTTGCGTACTTTGGGTATCGAGCCCCTCCCAGCCGGGTAGCGAGCGCACCACTTGGCGCGTGATCCGACACGGCGTGATTGCGTTGCGATCGGTGTCGGGGCGCTCCAGGCGAATCTGCTTGTCGCTTGCTGGTGCGTGAAACCACTGTGCGTGCCAGAGCCCCCGGTCGCGCGGGTCGTCGCCGGCGGGCAGGCAGTCAAAGCAGTAGTAAAAGGCGAACAGCGCGTTCGCCCTCTCCTCAAAAAGCTGAAACACGAAAGTGAGCGGCTGGGTGCAAAGCGTGCATACAGGCCACGTTGCCCCCGCTTCACAGTAAGGCAAACCGCCGAACTTGCTGGCAAGCGAGGGCTCCATTGCGCTCGGGTCGGCGTGGGGCGTCAATACCTGCGCCTCTTTGATCAGCGGGGCGAGCAGCGCGTCGAGTCGGTCTTCCATGAAACGATTCCTTTGTCGATTAGACGACTCTAACCTAAAACCCGACGAGCGATAAGCGCCGCCCTATCGTGAAGCCTTATCCTGAAAAGCTGTCGTGACGCTCGCTAGATGCTGACTAGTACTTTCCTACGGTTAATGAATAAGTCCTCTTAAATGACACGCATGCTAACCTCATACAAACAATGATCCGAGGGACCCACGGCATGCCATTTCCCCTACCACTCCCTCGTTCCAAGCGATTACATCGCCTGACGCTCGCCACGACCGGCCCACGGGTGTTTGCCTTTGTGCATGCGTTCGGCCTCACGGTATGGATTGCGCGGGTGGAGGGAACACAGTGGCAGCTGATATTGCCCGGCGTAATTCTGCTGATTTGGCCGGGGATCGCCTACTGGCATGCAACGCTTGCCAAAAATACCAAACGCGCCGAGTTCAAAAATCTGCTTTTCGATACGCTGCTGTTTGGTATCTGGTGCAGCGTGCTGGATTTCTATGTGCTGGGTACCATCACGCTGGCGCTGGCCTGCCTGTTGAACAACCTCGTGGTGGGCGGGCCACGCCGCATGCTGATATCGGCGCTGGTTTTTACCTTTTCAGCGCTGGCCGGCGCGTTGGTCACCGGCCCGGACTTTCGCCCCTACGTCAATGTCTGGGTCGATATCTATCAATGGACGGGGGCCGTGGTCTATTTCATGGTGATGGGCCGCGTTACCTACCAGCAAAACCGTCAGATCGGCCGCAGCATGCGCGCCATCGAGATGCAGAATCGCTTCTTTCAAACCCTGCTCGACCTGACCTTGCTCAGCCATCACACGATGACAATTCCCGCCTTGCTAGACCAGTTTATCGATCACCTTCGCACCCATTTTCCGGATTACGGGTTCGCCGTGATCCTCCATGAGCGCGCGCGGCCGGATACCGTTTCGTTCGCGGCCACCGCCAACTTGACCGCCGACGACCAGCATCAGTTGAGGACACTGACCGCCGACCTCTCGGCGGAAAAAACGGGCCGTACCCTTGTCCGCCAAAGTGACGATGACGCCACGCTCTATTTAACCCCTATGCATAACCGCTCTGGCCTTTATCTGGGCTGGCTCATCGTCAAGGCACCCGAGGGCAACAGCGGGCTCGAGCAGATCCTGCCGCTGTTCGCTGATCAGCTGGCCGGCGCCACCGAAAACAAGCTGCTTCAGCTCGAGCTCACCCGGCTTGCCGAACGCGATGCTCTCACAGGCCTATATAATCGCGGCTTTTTCGACTCGGCGCTGCACGCCTGTATCGCCAACAAGGAGCGCCTGTCCGGCGCCGATTTTGCCGTCATCGTGATGGATATCGACCGCCTGAAAGAGTCAAACGACCGCTACGGCCACGAGGCAGGCGACGAGCTGATTACCTGCGTTGCCCAGCATCTGCAGGCCTGTACCCGGGAGAGCGACATCCTTGCTCGTTACGGCGGCGATGAGTTCATATTCCTGCTGCCGGCAACCAGCCTCGACGCGGCTCAAACGTTGCTCAAGCGAATTCGCTCTCATCTCGCCGAGCAGCAGTGCGTGCTCAACCTTCCCACCGGCCCGCTTAGCTTCGCCATCGAGCTTAGCCTGGGGTGCGCCTGTTCAAGCGAAGCCCCCTCTCAAGAGGTGCTGGCGCTGGCCGACGAACGCATGTACGCCGACAAGCGCGCGAACCGGGAGCGCTGTGATCAGCGATAAGGCGTTGATTGCGCGCTAGCCACCGCCGGGCCTGCGACCTTGAAAGCTACGCGGGTTGCTCGTCATCAAAAGAGCCGGCCAAACCGTTGGCCGGGCGCTGCCCCCAGAGATCGGCATGCACGAGCGACGCCAGCGGAAGCCTGGAGCGCCAGCCCTTCGCCTCCAGCTCCGGCTTTTCCAGAAACTCACTCACGTAGCCAAGGCAAAGATAGGCCAGCGGATAGACGTGCTCGGGAAGCCCGAGAGTGTCGCCAAGCTTTTGCGGGTCGATGATACTCACCCAGCCCACGCCGATGCCTTCGGCGCGGGCGGCGAGCCACAGGTTCTGCACCGCCAGGCAGGTGCTAAACAGATCCGTTTCGATGACGCTGTCGCGCCCCAGCACGTGCGGCCCACCGCGAGTACGATCGCAGGTGATGCAGAGATTGATCGGGCTTTCGAGAATGCCCTGAAGCTTCAGGCCGCGGTAGAGCGCTTGGCGCTCGCCGCTAAAGCGCGTCGCCGCCTCATCATTGGCCTCGTTGAACAGCTCGAGAATCGAGGCGCGGACTTCCCGGCTCTCGATGACGATGAAGTCCCAAGGCTGCATGAAGCCCACCGACGGCGCGTGGTGCGCCGCTTCAAGAAGCCGTTTTAGCACCTCTTCCGGGACCCTGTCGGGCAAAAATTGCGAGCGCACATCGCGGCGCTCGAACATGGCGCGGTAGACGCCGCGGCGCTCGGCCTCGCTAAAGCGGTAGCTCGAGGCCGTCATGGCGCGAGCTTGATCATTTCAATGTGCGGGATGCCGTCTTCATCGAAGGGCTCACCTACGGCGTCGAAACCGAGCGAGGCGTAAAAGCTCGCGAGGTGCGCCTGGGCGCCGATACGAATGCCCTGACCCGGGTAGGCAGCTTCGGTAAAGCGAATCGCCTCCGCCATCAGCTCACGGCCAAGCTCTTGGCCGCGAAAGGCCGCTACGGTCATTACCCGCCCGATCGACGGCTCAGCGAACTTCTCCTTTGGTCCCACCACGCGCACGTAGGCGGCAAGATCACCACCTTTGGTGGCGCGCAGGTGCCAGGCCGTTAGATCGAGCGCGTCCAGCTCCGGGTAAGCACAGGCCTGCTCGACCACGAACACCGCCTCGCGAGCGCGGGCGATCTCGAAAAAGGCGCGGGTGTCGAGCTCATCAAAGCGCGACCAGTTAAAATCCAGTGACATAACAACTCTACCCTTTCGATCGTGGCGTTCAAGCCGCCAGTATATCGTGATGGGCTGCTCGTGTGGTCACACACGTTTGAGACGCGACCTCATGAGTCTACCCGGTTGCCTTATTAGCACGACATCAATTAATATCAATTATCATTAAGATTAACGTAAAGCTCGCGACGGACCCACCATGTCGAACCGTTCATTGAAGCACCTGCGTCAACGCGTGGTCGTCTCGTTTATTGTCTTCATCGTTTCATGGAGTAGCGCTACCTTGGCTCAGCAACGCGACCTTCAACAGACGCTGGGACACACTGTGTTCGACGAGCAGCTGGCAAGCTACCGCTTCGAGCGCTTCACCGTCGAAAGCCAGACGCCCGAGCGGCACTGGCGAGTCACGCTGGGGATTCCCCGGCAGGCACCGCCGGACCAAGGCTATCCCGCCTTCTGGATGCTCGACGGCAACGCGGCACTGATGGAGTTCGACGCTGCGCTGCTCGAGTCGATCGAAGACCAATCCGCACCACCAGTGCTGGTGTTTCTGGGCTACGACAACGACCTGCGCATCGACCGCACGCGTATACAGGATTACACCTATACCGCCTTGGCGGATGACGAAGGCCGAGGCGGCGGCGCGAAGGCGTTTCTGGCCGCGATCGAGCGTCACATCCGCCCGGCGGTCGAGCGCCACGTTCATACCGACCCGCACCGCCAGACGCTCTGGGGTCATTCGCTCGGCGGACTCTTCGCGCTATATACCCTTTTTACCCAGCCCGACGCGTTCAGCACCTACGCCGCGGGCAGCCCGTCGCTCTGGTGGGGTGAAGGCGCGCTGCTCGACGCGCTCGACAGCGACAGCGCCGCCTACACAACGAGCGAGCTGCGCGTGCTGCTCAGCCTGGGCGGCGGTGAGCGCGAACGCGACACCTCTCACCGCGACATGAGCGACCCGCGGGTCCGCGCGCACCTGCAACGCGTGTCGAGCGTACCGCCGGAGGCCGTCGAGCAACTGGCCGAGCGCCTCGACGGCTTCGATGGCGTTACCGCCGACTACCGGGAATTCCCCGGCCTGAGCCACGGCGAGACCTTTCGCGCCTCGCTAATGGCGGCGCTTGGCGACGTGACGGGTATGTCACCCATCGACTAATACAAGGCAATACCGCAGCGGCCCGCCCCACCTACCTTCAAGGAGAGAACACCCTGCCATCCTCACTTAAACGCCACCGGAACACACCGTTGGCCGTGGCCCAGAGCGCCCACGGCCAAGGCCACGTGTTTGCCGTCAACCAGTTCCAGGGCGAGGACGACCCGGAAGGCAACCACCTGCGCCGCCTACAGCCCGCCGAAGGCTAACTCCCGGCCTGCCGCCGCCGCTTGGGGCGGCGGGCCTCACCCCAAGCGCCAGCGAAGCGGCGCCGCCTCCCGCAGCACGCCCGCCTCGTCCCAGTCCTGCCAGCCGGCGAAGGGAATCGGGTCTTCGCTTTCAAGATGCCCCAACCGTTCGGCCCAGCGACGCTTGCAGTCCGCGAGATGCGCCTCAAGCGCCTCCTGCTTCTGGTACTCGATACCGCCGCCCTGCACGCCGTAGCTTACCTGGGGTGCCAGCACATCGAAGCCTACGTAGTAAAGCGACGAATGGATCGGCCAGAGCCAGGCGGCCATGTCACCGGCGCGGCCAAAGGGCTGAAAAGCTTGCCGGGGCGAGCCTGCGGTGACCGAGAGCAGCGCGCGTTTGCCCTTGAAATAGCCATGGTCGTAGCGCATACGGCTCGAGTAGCGCCCGCCGTAGACCATCACGCGATCGAACCAGCCCTTGAGAATCGCCGGCTGGGCGTGCCACCAGAGCGGAAACTGGAAGATCACCAGATCCGCCCATTCGAGCCGGTCGAGCTCGCGGGCGACCTCCTCGGGCAGCGTCTGGCGCTTTGCGTGGTCGCGCTGCGCGTCCAGCGGTTTGAAGACGCCGTCGTCGATATCAACATAGTGGCTCGCCCGCTCGACCGGGTCGAAGCCCTCGGCGTACAAATCACTGACCGCTACCGCGTGCCCCGCGCTTTCAAGGCGGGCAACGGCGGTTTTCATCAGCGCGGCGTTGAACGAGCGCGTCTCAGGGTGGGCCAATACGATCAAAACGTTCATGGAATACCTCTGGCTGTCACGACATCAGCGTACAGGCTACCCTGTACGATATTGCAACAACATTCGCCAATTTAGACAATCGGGTTTGCATGAATGTACAGCACATGAAGTGGGATGATCTGCAGCTGGTGCTGGCCGTGACGCAGGCGGGCTCGCTTTCCGGCGCGGCCCGCGCGCTTCGTTTAAGCCACGCCACCGTGTTCAGACGGCTCGCCGCGCTCGAACAGCGCCTGAGCGTTACCCTGTTCGAGCGCCATCGTCACGGCTATACGCCGACGCTTGCCGGCGAGGAGCTGGCGGCCAGCGCCGAGCGGGTACGAGAGGAAATTCACCGCGCCGAGCGCCGGCTCACCGGCCAGGATTTAAAGCTTTCGGGCAGCCTGCGCGTGACCACCACCGACACCCTTTTCGCCGGGCTGCTGAGTCCGATCTTCGCTGACTTTCGTCGAGCGTTCCCGGAGATCCGCCTGGAAGTCGCCATCTCCAATCAGCGTCACAGCCTTTCGCATCGCGAGGCCGACATCGCCCTGCGCCCGACCCACGCGCCGCCGCCAACGCTGGTCGGCCGCCAGTTAGGTACGCTGGCGCTGGCGGTCTACGGCCAGCGCCAGCGTTGGGAACCCGTCTCGAGTGACAGGCTTGCCGCGGCGCGCTGGATCGGGCCGGATGCTCATATGGGCGACACCGCGCTGGAAAAATGGATGACGGACAAGCACGTTGTCTACCGGCTGGATAGCCTGTTGGCGATCCAACACGCGCTGCGCTTGGGCAACGAGGTGGCGGTGCTGCCCTGCTACCTGGGCGACGCCGACCACACCTTGTTACGCCTCGGCGAGCCGGTCGCAGCGCTTGCCACGCCGCTTTGGCTGCTCACCCATCCGGACCTTCGCCACCTAGCGCGGGTGCGCGCCTTCATGGAAGCGGTCACCGACGGCGTGCGCCAGCGCCTCGCTCAGCCGGAATAGAAGCGCGTCCAGCCCCACAGTAAAAGCAACGCGAAGAGCAGCCAGACCAGAGTAGCGGCGGTCAGCGTGCCGGTCAGGGTGAGCCGGTAGCTGGCGTAGTAGATGGCGGCGAGATAGGCCGCGTAGGGAATCAGCGAGCAGAGGCCGAATAGCGCGGTGGTGCGCAGATCCGCCATGCCGCGCTCGGAGCCGACGATGTAGTGCGCGATCAGCGCAAAGGTGGGAAACAGCGGCACCAAACCGGCGATGAAAAAGCTTTTGGTCCGCGATAAAAGCGCAATGAGCAGCACCGCCAGCGCGCCGAGCAGACATTTCAACAAAAGCGCCATCGCGCTCACTCCTTAATCGTCATTTCCGGTGGACGCTTCAACGCTGGCCAGCATCTGCTTGAGCAGCGCATCGAGCTCGCCGCGCTGCGTGTCAGTCAGCCCGCTGACCAGCACCTGCTGCGTTTCGACGTGGGCGGTCACGGCCTCGTCGATCAGCGCGAAGCCCTCGCTTGAGAGCGAAATCAGAAAGCCGCGCCCGTCCTCGGGGTTTTTCACCCGCTCAATGAGCCCGGCTTTTTCGAGCTGCTGAAGGCGGTGGGTCATGGTGCCGGAGGTGACCATGGTGGAGGCCATCAGCGCGCTCGGCGACAGCGCAAACGGTGGGCCTTCGCGCCGGAGCGTGGCGAGCACGTCGAAGCTCGACTCGCTTAGCCCAAACGGCTCCCAGGTTTTCTCCATGGCGCGCATCAGCACCTGGTTGAGCCGCTTGAGGCGGCCAAGCGTGCCCATCGGCGCCACATCGAGCTCAGGGCGCTGGCGCTGCCACTGCAAAAGTATTCTATCGACATGATCCATGGCTGCGAGCTTACGACTTTTTATCTTGACGTCAAGATAAAAAAACAGATATCTTGATATCAAGATATTTGAACAGGATGTCCTCGTGCCGCCAATCCGCTCCGATTTTACCGATAAGGCCTTTTCCTCAAGACGTTTCGCCCCGCTCGTCTATCTGCTCGCCGGGGGTTCACTGCTGGGTCTTTCCACCAATCTGGCCAAGCAAGCCGGCGAGATGGCGCTGTCGCCGCTAGCGTTTCTGTTCTGGTCACTTTTCGGGGCGGCGCTGATTCTGCTGGCGCTGGCCGCCGCGCGCGGCCGGCTGCCGCCGGTCAACGCCCGCACGCTCGAGTACTACACGGTGTCGGCGCTGGTGGGGGTGGCGGGCTCCAACCTGCTGTTCTTCTCGGCCATTGCGCATATCGGCGCCGGTTTCGTGGCGTTGGTCATCACCCTGCCACCGCTTTTGACCTATCTCGGCGCGCTGGCGCTAAAGATGGAGCGCTTTCAGCCAAGCCGCGGCCTAGGCGTACTCGCCGCGCTCGCCGGGGCGCTCATTCTCGCCGCGCACAAGATCGCCACCCCGGAGGCAGACGTTCGCTGGATACTGCTTGCGCTGCTCGGCCCGGTGCTGCTGGCGATTGGCAATCTTTACCGCACGCTGCGCTGGCCGCCGGGGGTAGCCGGCGAAACCCTGGCACCGGGCATGCTGGTGGCCGCGGTAGCGCTATTGCTGGGAGTGAGTCTACTGCCCGGCTTTACGCTCGCCGTGCCCGCCCAAACGAGCGTGGCGCTGTTGATCGCGCTGCAGGCAGCGGTGTTCGCCGGGCAGTTTCTGCTGCTTTTCTTGCTACAAAAAAGCGGCGGCCCGGTGCTTTTGAGCCTGTTGGGGTCGGTAGGGGCGCTGTTCGGCGTGCCGGTGGCCATCCTTGTTCAGGGCGAAAGCGCCCCGGATGGATTACTGATGGGAGCGCTGCTGATCGCCGCGGGAATTGCGCTCTTGAACCTCGGCAAGGCGGGAATTTGGCCCCGCTTTGCCAGGCCGGGTCGATAGCTCGAAAGTCTTAACGGCGTTTAGACGAGGCGACGCTGCATGAAGTGGACATTGGCCTCGGTCTTGACGATACGAAACCCGTGACGCGTGTAAAACGCGACCGCCGGATTGATGCAGAACACCTTGAGGCGCAGCGCGGCGCTGCCCGCCTGTCCCGCCCGCGAAAGGGCAAAATCGAGCGCCGCCGCGCCTAGCCCGCAGCGCTGCCACGCCGGGTCGATTTGAAGCTCGCGGATATGGCACGCATCATCAAAAGCGTCGAGACACAAAAGCCCGACTGGGCGGTCGTCGAGCACGAGCTGGTAGCTTTCCATCTCGCGCCACTGGCGCTCGAACAGCGCCTCCTCCCAGTGCATGTCCAGCGCCTCGTAATAATCGGCCATGTTGCGCTGAATGAGCCTGGAGGCGAACGCTCGGTCGCGGGTGGGCTGGATGAGCGGCGTCACGCGTCGAGCAGCGCCAGATGCGCGCGGGCGATGTCGTACTGGCTGAACACGCGCACGCCGTGCTGGCATAAAAGCGCGGCGGCCACGCCCATGCCGGCTACCTTGTGGCCGGCAAAACGGCCGTCATAAATAGACGTGCTGCCGCAGGAGGGGCTGGACTCGGCCAGCACGGCAACCTTTATACCGAACCGTCGGCACCTTTCGAGCGCTATCGACGCCCCCTCGATAAAATCGGCGGTAACATCGCGCCCCTCGTTTTCCCGCACCTGGGCTTCGCCCGCCAGCACGCTCGCGCCGTCGCCGGCGATGATCTCCGCCGGCGGTCGCGGTGTGCTCATGCCCGCCTCGACCTCGGGGCACACCGACACGATGCGCTTTTCAGCTCGCCACTGCTCGAGGATTTCATCGGCAACCGTCAGCGCCTGACCGTCGTAGCGGACCTTCTTGCCCAGCAGGCAGGCGCTGACCAACACGTAGTGCACGTTCACTTCTCCAAAGCGTTTTTCGATACAGGTTTGCCGACGCGCTACCCCAGCTGAAACGGATACACCGATCCCATTTCGAGCAGTTTTGTAAGCTCATCGAGGGCGGTGAGCGACTCGCGTGCAAGCTGCGGGTCGGCCAGATCCTTGGGTGCCAGCCGGTCGCGGTAATGGTGCTCGACCCAAGCGGTCAGGTCCTCGAACAAAGCGGGCGTCAGCAGCACGCGGGCATCGATCGCCTCGCGCTCGGCGCTCGAGAGCGCCACGCGCAGGCGCAGACAGGCCGGGCCGCCGCCGTTTTGCATGCTCTGCTTGACATCCTTGACGAGCACCTCGGAAATCGGATTATAGCCCGCAAGAATCAGGTCCTGAATCACGCGCCATACCGTTTCGTTCTCCTGACACTCGCCGGGGACCACCAGCGTCATGCTGCCGTCCGGGTTGGAAAGCAGCTGCGAGTTGAAGAGATACGAGCCGACGGCGTCGTCAAGGCTGATCGCCTCGACCGGCACGCGCACAGGGATCAGGGGCGTGGCCATTTTGTCGCGCAGCGCCTCCAGAGTGCCCTCTTCGTCCAGAAAGGCCAGCTCGTGATAGAGCAGTACCGGGCCGTTGCCCACGGCGATCACGTCGTTATGGAACACGCCAGCGTCGATCGCCTCCGGGTGCTGCTGGGCGAACACGGTTTGCGCCTCACTCAGCCCGTGCTGTCGGGCCACGGCCTGGCTTGCCTCAAGCGTTTGGCGCGCCGGGTAGCGACTCGGCGCGCGCGCACCGGCATCAAACGCCTTGCGGCCGTAGACGAATAGATGCACGCCGGCTTCGCCGTGCTCACCGCAAAGCCTTGTATGGTTCGCCGCGCCTTCATCGGAAAACGCGGGCGTGGCCGGAAGCGCTGGATGGTGGGCGAAGTGGCGCTCGTTTTGAAAAACGGCCTTCAGCACGCGAGCGGTGGTGTCCGGCTCTAGAAAGCGGTGAAAGCTGGACTGCAGATTGGCCGGGGTGAAATGAACGCGGCCGTCCGGCGCGTCGATGCCGGGGGTAACAGTGGCGGCGTTGGCCGTCCACATGCTGGAGGCCGAGCACACCGCGCGCAGAAGCTGTGGGGCGTCGCACGCGGCACGCGCCAGCACGTTTTCGTCGCTTCCGTGAAAGCCCAGCTCGCGCAGCGCGCCGATGTCTGGGCGCTGCTGGGGCGGAAGCACGCCCTGAGCGTAGCCTGCCTCCATCAGCGATTTCATCTTCAAAAGCCCCTGCAGCGCACCCTCTTTCGGGTTGGCGGTGAGCCCGCCGTGGCGCTGGGAGGCCAGGTTGCCGGCGGCCAGGCCCGCGTAGTTGTGAGTTGGGCCGACCAGTCCGTCGAAATTGATCTCCCTGACGCTTTCATCCCCGCGGCTCATAATGTGATACCTGGCGGCAGCGTTTCCGGCATCTCCAGCGACTCGGCTTCCATCGAGGCCACCGGGTAAGCGCAGTAATCCGCCGCGTAAAAGGCGCTGGGGCGGTGGTTGCCGCTGTCGCCTACGCCGCCAAAGGGCGCATCACCGGAGGCGCCGGTGGTTTGGCGGTTCCAGTTGACGATACCCGCGCGAATACGCAGCAGAAAATCGTCCCAGTCGGCCTGGTCGCCGCCGATCAGCCCGGCGGAAAGCCCGTAGCGGGTGTCGTTGGCAAGCGCAATCGCCTCGTCCCAGTCATCGAAGCGATGAACCTTTAGCAGCGGGCCGAAGTGCTCCTCGTCGGGAACTGTAAGTCCGGTTACATCAATCAGTGCCGGGCTTAGAAGGCTCGTGTTTTTTTGGGTACGCTTCATGCGGTTGATCACGCGCGCGCCATGGGCCTCTAACGCTTTTTGGGCGTCAAGCAGGCCGTCGGCGGCGGCCAGACTAACGAGCCCGCCGTAGAACGGCGCCGGGTGCTCCTCGAACTGCCCGGCCACGTGAAGGTTATCGATGGCGTTCGAGAGCGCCTTGATCAGGCGATCGCCCTCCGCTCCCTTGGGCACCATCAGCCGTCGGGCGCAGGTGCAGCGCTGGCCGCCGGAGAGAAACGCCGACTGCAATATGGTCAGTACGGCGGCGCGCTCGTCCTGCACATCCTTGACCACCAGCGGGTTGTTGCCGCCAAGCTCGAGCGCGAGGATCTTGTCGAGCTGGCCGGCGAACTGCTGGTGCAGCATTCCCCCCACCTTGGCGCTGCCGGTGAAAAGCAGCCCGTCGATGCGGTCGTCGCCGGCCAGCGCCTGGCCCACCTCGACACCGCCCTGCACCAGGTTGATCACCCCATCCGGCAGTCCCGCCTCTTGCCAGCACTGCAGCGTCAGATCCGCGGTGAGCGGGGTCTGGTCGCTGGGCTTGAAGACCACGGCGTTGCCTGCCAGAAGCGCCGGCACGATGTGGCCGTTGGGCAGGTGGCCGGGGAAGTTGTAGGGGCCGAACACCGCCATCACGCCGTGGGGCCGGTGGCGCAGCACGGCACTGGCGCTTCCCACCGTTTTTTCGCGCTCGCCAGTGCGCTCCTGGTAGGCCTTGGCCGACAGCGCGACCTTGCCGACCATGGCGCCGGCTTCAGTGCGCGCCTCCCAAAGCGGCTTGCCGGTTTCCGAGGCGATCGCCCAGGCAAGCTCTTCGCTTCTCTGCTTGAGCACCTCGGCGAAGCGCTCGACCAGTGCCAGGCGCTGCTCAAATGGCGTGCGCGCCCAAGCGTTGAACGCCGCGCGCGCCGCCTCGACGGCCTGGCCGACCTGGGCGGGGCTTGCGGCTTCGCCCTGCCAGAGCGTCTGCCCGCCGACCGGGTCCGTTTTGCTAAAGCGCGCGCCGTCACCGGTAAGCCAGCGGCCGTCGATCAACTGCTGCGCCTTTGCGCTTAATGGTTGTGCGGTCATGACGCCTCCTGAGTATCGAGTAGTCTGAGCGTGTCGCCAGCGCCGACGTCCAGGCGTCGCGCTTCCTCTTCGCTGAGCACGATCGTGCCGCTGTCATCCGGGCCGCGGCCAAGCCAGGCGGCTCGAAACGCGCCGATCGTGGTGGTGGCCGCCAGCCAGCGGCTAACGCTTTGGGCGCCCGGGTCGCGCGTGATCTCCACCGAGTAGACCTGGGAGGTGCGCACCGCGCGTACGTCGTCGATATAGGCCTCCACGGTCGGGCCGCCGTCGAAAATATCGATATAGCCCTCCCAGCGTAGCCCCTCTTTCTTGAGCATTTCGAGCGCCGGGCGCGTGTCGCGGTGAACCTGGCCGATACAGGCGCGCGCCTTCTCGGACATGAAGGTGGTGTAAATGGGAAACTTCGGCATCAGCTCGCCGATGAAGCTTTTCTGGCCAAGCCCGGTGAGCCGGTCGGCCTCGTTGAAATCCATCGGAAAGAAGTGCTTGCCCAGGCTCTCCCAGAACGGGCTCTGGTGGTTCTCGTCGAACACGCCGCGCATCTCCGCCAGCACCTTGTCCGGAAAGCGGTCGCGAAACTCGGCGATGAAAAGCCAGCGTGCCTTGGAGAGCAGCGCGCCGCAGCGCAGGTGCTTGTTCGCCTCGCCGCGGTACTCCGGGCGCACGTAGAGCGAGCACACTTCGGCGTCGCCGGTGTGGTCCGAGCTCAAAAACAGCGTGTCGATGGTGCGGTGCAGATCGAGCTGAATCGAGGAGTGCGCCAGCGTCCCGAGGCGGTAGTGATAAAACGGCACTTCACGGCCGACCTGACCTTCGATGGCGCAGCAGCCGGCAAGCTCGCCGGTGGCGTCGTCCTCGAGCACGAAGAAGTAGAGCCGGTCGTCGACCGGGGTACGCTCCTCAAACGCGCGGGCAGCGGTTTCGATCTTGCCCGACAGGAACTCGCGGTTATCCGGAAGCGACGTAAAGCCAACGCCGGTTTGCTGCGCCAGCATCTGCAGGCCGTCGATATCGCCGCGGGCGATGGGTCGAATGCGCATTACATCTCTCCCTCGTCGAGAACGTCCTGAGCGCCTGGAAGCGTCAGCGGCGCCACCAGCACCGCGCGCCCCTCTTCCACGCCGAGCCTTTCGGCGTGCTCGGGGCTAAGCATGAGTTGGCCGGTGGGCGAGAGTGCGTAGCGCGCCACCAGACAGCGAAACGCCGCGCTCTGGTTGGCGATCAGCGCGGGCTCGGCGTCCGGCAGGGTGTGCTCTGGGCGGATACGCACCGGGTGCCAGCTGGCCTGGCGAAAGGTTTCGAGGCGCTCGCGCTCGGCCTTGACGATCGGGCCGGCGTCGAAGATATCGACGTGGCGCGAGCGCGCGAAGCCTTCCGCCAGCATCTCCTGCAGCGGGCCTTCGTGGGCCGGGTGCTCGCGGCCGATCGCCGCGCGGGCCTGGGGCGTGAGCAGCGGCAGATACAGCGGAAACTGCGGCATCACCTCGGCAATAAAGCTTTTCGAGCGCATGCCGGCGATGTGGTTGATCTCCTGAAAGCTGCGCGCAAAGAAGTGATTGCCCACGCTCTCCCAAAACGGCGATTGCTGCTGGCTATCGAGATAGCCCGGAAACGCTACCGCCAAAATGTTGGAGAAGCGCTCCGGGTACTGGGCGATAAACAAAAGCCTAGCGCGACGCAGCAGGCTCTCGGCGCTGGTGCCCTGATAGCGCGGGTTCAGCGAGAACGCGCATAAGAGAGTGGCATCCGACACCTCGTGGGAGAGCGCCAGGGTTTGTACCTCGCGGCGCACGTTGAGCTGCTGGGAGGCGTGGATCAGCGTCTCCTGGCGGTAGGTATAGTAGGCATCCGTCGCCCCGGCCTGGGCGCGGATAGTGGCGGTGCCCAGCACCCGTTCGGCCTCGTTCTCGGCGCCGGTGTCCTCCAGCACGAACATGTAGTGTTCGTCGCCGGGAAACTCCGCCTCACGAGCAAACGCCTCGAGCGAGCGCGTGATGCGCTCCTCGAGGCGCGCCCGGTTGGCCGGCAGGTTGGTTAGCCGCGGCACCGCGTTCTCGGCCAGCGCCATCAGCGCGTCGAGATCCTTCATCGCCACCGGGCGCACGATTCGCATACTCAGCCTCCTTGGCGTCAGGGCCTGCCCGGCCCCGCTCATGACTGCGCGACGAGGCGTTCGATCGCACGCTCCAACCGCGCCATGGCCTCCTCGATATCCGCCTCGGGGATCACCAGCGACGGCGCCAAACGCAGCACGTTGGGCCCCGCGATCAGCGCCATCAGCCCCTCTTCGATGGCCAGCGGAAGAATATCCTTGGCACGGCCCTCGAAGGCGTCGCTCATCTGCGCGCCCATCAGCAGGCCCATACCGCGAATCTCCTTGAACACGCCGTACTTCTCGTTGATCGCCTCCAGGTGCTTTCGAAACAACTGGTGGCGCGCCTGGACGCCGTCGAGCACTTCCGGATTATCGATGATCTCCAGAGCAGCGAGTGCGACCGCCGAGCCCAGGGCGTTGCCACCGTAGGTCGAGCCGTGAGTGCCGAAACCCAGCGAGGCGCCGATTTTGTCGGTGGTGAGCATGGCCGCCATGGGGAAGCCGCCGCCCAGGGATTTGGCGGTGGTCAAAATGTCCGGCGTAACGCTAAAGTGTTGGTAGGCGTAGAGCTTGCCGCTACGCCCGACCCCGGTTTGCACCTCGTCAAAAATCAGCAGCGCCTGGTGTTCGTCGCACAGCGCGCGAAGCCCTTCCAAAAATTCCTGGGTGGCGGGAATGATGCCGCCTTCGCCCTGCATCGGCTCGACCATCACCGCGCAGGTATCGTCGTCGATCAGCGCGCGCACGCTCTCCAAATCGTTGTACTCGGCGTGCTGGATGCCGCCGGGGATCGGGCCGAAGCCTTCGGAGTATTTCGGCTGGCCGCCAACGGTGACGGTAAAGAGCGTGCGGCCGTGAAACGACTGGCGAAAGGAGATGATCTTGTCCTTTTGCTTGCCGAAGTGGTCGAAGGCGTAGCGCCGGGCCAGCTTGAGCGCGGCTTCGTTGGCCTCGCCGCCGGAGGAGCATAGATACACCTTCTCGGCGAAGGTACTGTCGACCAGCTTGCGGGCAAGCGCCAGGGCCGGCTCATTGGTGTAAATGTTGGAGAGGTGCCAGAGCTTTTCGCCCTGCTCCTTGAGCGCCCCGACCAGCGCCGGGTGGCAGTGGCCCAGCGCGTTGACGGCGATGCCGCCGGCCAGGTCGATGTACTCACGCCCCTCCTGATCCCACAGGCGGCTGCCTTCGCCGCGCACCGGCACCACCTGCTGCGGCGCATAGTTGGGCGTCATGTAGGTGTCGAAATCCTGACGGCTGGGCGTGTGGCTCATGTGACTCTCCGGTTGGGGCAAAAGAGTTCCAGTATACGCAGCCGGCTACGTTTCGCACTTTCACGAATGAGACGGTTAATTATGTAAAGCGGCGCTGGCGCTACGTTCTTCGCTCACGGCGCAGCGTTTTTGAAAGGATGACGGAAAGGCTGCTTGAAAGAGTGCCAGAGACATTGTGAGAGAGTGCCAGAGAAAGTGTCGGCTTGATTTTCCCGCCTTAGCGACCATAGTGATTAACGCGATGATTAGCCGGCTAATACGACGGCCCGAGCCATTTTGACGACCCATCCAGGAGAAACGCATGCAGATCGATTTGAGCGGTAAACGCGCAGTAATCACGGGCTCTACCGGCGGCATTGGCTACGCGATCGCCAAGGGGCTCGCTGCGGCGGGCGCCAGCGTCGTGGTGACCGGGCGCAGCAAGGAGCGGATCGACCAAGCGCTCGAAACGCTCGGGCGCGACGTCGAAAACGCCAACGCCACCGGCGTGGCGGTGGATTTGAGCACCGCGGACGGCTGCCAGAAACTGATCGAGCGCGTACCGGAAGCCGACATCCTGATCAACAACGTCGGTATCTTCGAAGCCGGCGACTTTTTTGATACCGACGACGACACCTGGCAGCGCTTTTTCGACACCAACGTGATGAGCGCAGTGCGTCTTTCGCGCCACTACGCCCGCGGCATGCGCGAGCGCAACTGGGGCCGGATCCAGTTCATCTCCAGCGAATCGGCGCTGAATATCCCCACCGAGATGGTCCACTACGGCATGACCAAGTCCGCCCTGCAGTCGGTGTCGCGGGGGCTCGCCAAGGTGCTCACCGGCACCCAGGTCACGGTGAACGCCATTCTGCCCGGGCCCACCCGCTCGGAAAGCGTCAACGCCATGATCGAAGAGCAGGCGCGCGAGAAAGGCGTGTCGATCGAAGAGGCGGAGGCGCGCTTCATCGACGAGAACCGCCCCTCGTCGATCATTCACCGGCTTGCCGACACCGACGAAGTCGCGAATCTGTGCGTCTACGTCGCCTCCGAGCAGGCCAGCGCCACCACCGGCGCGGCGCTGCGGGTCGAAGGCGGTATCGTGGATACCATGGCGTAAGCGCTTAGGGCACCAGCCGCTCCTCTCGGGGCGTCAGGCCGAAGTGGTTGCGGTAGGCGGTCGAGAAGTGCGCCCCGGAGGAAAACCCCACGGCCAGCGCGATCTCGCCGATCGGCTGGTCGCTTTCGCGCAGCCGCGAGCGCCCGGCCTGTAGCCGCAGGTCCAGATAGTAGCGGCTTGGCACCGCCTGCAGGTACTTCTTGAACAGCCGTTCGAGCTGGCGGCGCGACACGCCCAGATGCTCGGCAAGCTCCAGCGTCGAAAACGGCTCTTCGATGTTCGCCTCCATCAGCGCCACCGCGTCCACCAGGCTTTGCGGCGCGTGGCCCAGGCGGCTTCGAAGCGGCACGTGCTGGGGCTCGTCGGCGGTGCGCACGCGCTCGTAGGCGAACTGCTCGGAAACCCGCTGGGCAAGCTCGGCCCCCAGCTCGCGACGAATCAGCGTCAGCGCCATATCGAGCGCGGCGGTGCCGCCGGCCGCGCTCAGGCGGTCGCGGTCGATCTCGAACAGGGTCTGGGTGAAGGTGACCGCCGGGTAGGCCTGGGAGAGCGCGGCAAAGCGCTGCCAGGGAAGCGTTGCCCGGTAGCCGTCCAAAAGCCCGCAGCGCGCCAGCACCTCACTTCCACCGGCAAGCCCGCCCAGCGCCGTTTTGGAAGGAAGCGCGCGCAGCCACCCGACAAGCGCCGCGCCGAGCGGATACGGCAGCGGCGAAGGCGCGGCGATAAAAACGCAGTCAAAGGCCTCTGCGCCGTCGTCGAGTTTGAGCTCGACCTCGGCGCTGAGCGCGGCGGCGCTGCGCACGCTGCCCTTTTCAAGACCGAGGGAGACCACCTGATAGCGGCGCTGGCCGCTGAGCTGGTTGGCCAGCAGCAGCGGCTCGACCAGGCAGGCGTGGGAGAGCAGTGAGAAGCCGGGCAGCAGCAGCACGCCGAATCGCTTCGGAGTGGACGAAGGAGCATCGATGGGTGACGCGTGCGCCATGAAAACGACCGGTTGAAAACAAAGGGCTATCTTAACCAATAACGCTTGGGGAATCAGCGCAGCCTAATGATAAAAGCCGCCAACGCAAACAGGGCAAGGGGAAGCCCCTTGCCCTGCGTGTTTTAGCGCCAGCGTGCGCTGACTATGAACGCGGCGTGTTACTGGCCGCGGTTCGGATGGTTGGCGAGCTCGCCTACCTGCATGTCGCCGTCGACGTCGCTGTAGTTGTCCTCGTTGTACTCTTCGGTCGCGGACTCGATTTCGTCGCTACCGTAGGTGGTCTGCATGACGAGCTGGTCGTCTTCGAGGTTGATCTCCTGCAGTGCCAGCGCGACGTCGGTGGCACCAAAGCCCCAGAAGCCGCCGATGGAGACGACGGCGTAAAGGTCGCCGGAGTCGTTGTGCTCGACCACGTTATCGACCTCACCGATCTCCTCGCCTTCCTGATTGACCACCGTCATGCCTTCGACATCGCTGATCGTCAGCGACATCAGACCGCCCTGGGTGTCGTTTTCGGCGAGCGTTTCGTCGGGCTCCAGGTTATCCGGATCCTCCATGGCGTTCGGGCTACGGTTCTGGTTGCCCTCCTCCATCTGACCCTCGCTGTCGTCGGCGGCCTCTTCGGTCATGGACTCATCCGCCGGCATGGCTTCATCTGCGGTGGCGTCGTCGGAGTTGATCGAGGGCTGGCTCTCCATCTGGCCGTCGCTTTCGGTGTCAGCGTCTTCTGCGGTGTCAGTGTCGGTGTCAGTATCCATGTCGCTACCCTGATCACCGCTCATCTGACCCATGGTGTCGTTGTCGGCGCCAGAGGCACTGCCGGTGCCGCTGTCGGTATCCGCGTTGGCATCAGGCTCGGCCGCCGTGCTCATGTCGGTGTCCGATTCCATGTCGCTATCCGACTCCATATCGGTATCGGTATCAGCATCCGATTCCATATCGGTATCGCCGCTTTGCACGTCGCTGCCGTCGGTGTCGTCTTCGGTGCTGGTCTGGCTTTGCGCACCCTGCGCGCCCTGGGCAGCCGCCCCCGAGGTCTCCTGCTGCTCGTTGGAACCGCCGGACGTCGCCGGGCTCTCTTCTTCGGCCAGTGCGTTAAACGACATGCCGGTACAGATCGCTGCGATGGCGACCGCCAGTGCTGTCCGTTTCATGGGGTGACTCCTTGTAGTTGATCGACTCTATTGAAGCTAGTGAGCAAAGTGGCGATACGCAATTTATTTTGCGCACGCAAAGTCAACGACACCAGGCGAAATTAGGTGCCGTTTAAAGAGTCGGTGAGGGTCACTTGCCAGCGAGTATGCCCGCGATAATGAATAGCGCGAGCGCTACGGCAAGTAGTGAGACGACAATGGGCAGGAGTTTATAAAACCCTTTGGGGGAGCGCCGGGCTTCGGGCTGTCGATGGGCGGGCATTTGCGGCGCCCTTTCCGGTTGACGCTGGCCCAGTACGTGCTCTTTTTCCTGGCTGCGGGTTTTGCTTTCGCGGGTATCCATGGCCTCGCCTTTTGAGCGGGCGCCCGGTATGGGCGCCCGCTCTCATGGACCTCGAGCCTTTTTGAAAAAACGCCGTTAAAGCGAGACAACGTCGAAATCGACCTCCGGGTCGACGTCGGCGTCGTAGTCGACATCCTCACGCTCGAAGCCGAACAGTTTCAGGAATTCGTGCTTGTAACCAGCATAGTCGGTAATCTCGAAAAGATTCTCGCTGGTGACTTCCGGCCACAGGTCCTGACACGCCTTTTGCACGTCGTCGCGAAGTTCCCAATCGTCCAGGCGAAAGCGCCCCATCTCGTCGAGGCCCTGGGCGCTCTTGTCGGCATAGAGACGCTCGCCGAACAGGCGGTTGAGCTGGTCGATGGTGCCTTCGTGCACGCCCTGCTCTTTCATGATGCGATACACCATGGCGATGTAGAGCGGCATGACCGGAATGGCCGCACTCGCCTGGGTGACCACGGACTTGAGGACCGCCACGTTTGCCTGGCCGCCGGTTTCACCGAGCGCGTCGTCGATCGCCGTGGCCGCGCGGTCCAGGTCCTCTTTCGCCTTGCCAAGCGCGCCGTGCCAGTAGATCGGCCAGGTGATCTCGGTGCCGATGTAGCTAAACGCCACGCTTTTCGCGCCCGGGGCCAGCACGTCGGCCTCCGCCAGCGCGTTCATCCAGAGCTCCCAGTCTTCGCCGCCCATCACGGTGATGGTGTCATCGATCTCGGTTTGCGTGGCCGGCTCGACTTCGGCTTCGATGATGGTGTCCTTGTTGGTGTCGATCGCCGTGGCACGGTAGGTCTCGCCGATCGGCTTCAGGCTCGAGCGCTTGAGTTCACCGGTATCCGGCAGCTTGCGCACGGGTGATGCCAGCGAGTAGACCACCAGATCCACCTGCCCCAGGTCCTGTTTGATCAGCTCGATGGCCTTCTCGCGGGCTTCATGGGAGAAGGCGTCGCCGTTGATCGCCTTGCTGTAGAGGCCTTCCTCTTTAGCGAACTTGTCAAACGCCGCGCTGTTGTACCAGCCGGCGGTGCCGGGCTTTTTCTCGGTGCCGGGCTTTTCGAAGAACACGCCCAGCGTGTCGGCACCATAGCCAAAGGCGGCGGTGACGCGCGCCGCCAGCCCGTAACCGCTGGAGGCGCCGATCACGAGCACTTTTTTCGGCCCCTGGCTTTTATCGAGCCCGCGAGCCCGGGTCGCCTCGATCTGCTCGCGCACGTTCGCCTCGCAGCCCTTGGGGTGCGTGGTGGTGCAGATAAAGCCGCGTACTTTGGGTTTGATAATCACTGGGATCTCCTTATCGAAATCGGGGTTCATCGACGGGCAGGCCCGTGGCGTTGACGCCTATTCTAGCGGGCCGAGGCGGCGCTGTCCGCACTTGAGCCTGGCGGGTTTTCGCGTCAGGATACCCGGGTGAACGTATCCGGCCCTGTCAAGGCCGATGCCCGGACGGCCAACCCGCAGTGATGACCCAATGAACGCACAGCAGTTAGTGGATGAACGCGGCGACGTTTGGCTCGCCCTCGCTCCGCTCTGGCTCGACCGCGAGCCTAGCGAGCGCGACTACGCCCATATGATCGAGATGATCCAGGCGCACGATTTGTCGCTCAAGGAGCTCGAGTGGATGTTTCGCATCGAGCTTGCGCCAGTGATGGCGCGCCACCAGCTATCGATTGCCAGCGAATGGCGAGCGTTCGACGATCGCAAGCTGATGCAGCAGCTCGTCTCGCACAACCTGCGCCTGCGCGGCTGGCGACGCAAGAGCTGGGCGCTGTTTTCAGGGCTGACCACGATGATGGTGCGCCACCGCTGGGGCGCGCTAATGCAGCGGCTGATGGTCGCGCGCGGTGACGTTCAGGGCTCCTGATCGAGTGCGGCTTCCACCGCCCGGCGCAGCGTCAGGCCGCGCTCCTTGGGGCCGAAGCGCGCAATCACCTGGCCGTCGCGGCCGACCAGAAACTTGGTGAAATTCCACTTGATCATGCGGGTGCCCAAAAGCCCCGGCGCGTCGCGCTTGAGTGCGTCAAACAGCGGGTGAGCGTCGGGGCCGTTGACCCGCACCTTCTCCATTAGCGGAAAGTGCACGCCGAAGCGCTGCTCGCCGAACTTACAAAACGCCTCGGCGCTCTCCGGCGACTGGCGGCCAAACTGGTTGCAGGGAAACCCCAGCACGGTGAAGCCGCGGTCGCGGTAGCGCTTATAAAGGCTTTCGAGTTCCTCGAGCTGCGGGGTGAAGCCGCACTGGCTTGCAACGTTCACCACCAGCAGCACCTGCCCTTTCAGCGCGCGCAGGTTGAACGGTTCGCCCTGGTGGGTATGGCAGTCCTGCTCGAAAATGGTCATGGCAAAGCCCTTGTCGAAAACCCGTTGAAAACGTTTACGTTACCCGGCGCGTCACGCCTCGACCAGCGGCCCCATCACCACGCGCAGCGCCAGCAGTAAAAGCAGCACGCCGGTCACCCGATTGATCCAGTGCGAGCGGCGCTGAAGCCAAGGCAGCACGGAGGTGTGCGAAAGCCCCAGCGCGACGATCAAATACCACCCGCCATCGATCACCACCGCCGTCATCACGATGATCAGCTTGGCCAAAAGGCCCATCTCCGGCGACACGAACTGGCTCAACAGCGCCACGAAAAAGAGAATCAGCTTGGGATTGACCAGCGCCACCAGCAGCCCCTCTTTCGCGGCCAGGCGCCGAGTGCTGGCCACGTGACCCGGCGAGAGCACCCCGGCGCTTCCGGCGCGCAGCGCCTTGATGCCAAGCCAGGCCAGATAGGCGGCGCCGAGCCAGGTCACCCACTTGAAAAGCTCCGGGTGACTCACGATCAGCGCGCCAAGGCCCAGCACCGTCAGCAGCGCGTAGATCCCCACGCCGAACGCGTGGGCCAGCGCCGCGGCTACCCCGCTTGGCCGGCCTCCGCCCAGCGTGTGGCGCAAGATGAGCGCCAGGCTCGGCCCGGGCGACATCGCCCCCAGGCTACAAATGGCGGCCAGCGACAGCCAGAGTGACAGCGGCATGCGTGCTTCCTTTTCGTTTTTATCGTCGCCAAGGGCGGCTTTCAAGCGGGGCCAAAACCTCTTTGTCCCGCGGTCTTAAATAACGCTGTTAGCATGTTACGCTGTTGGGTAAAATTTTTCCCTTTTGATGAACCATGGCGTTGATCGACCCGGGCTCTACGGCCCGCAGTGTCGATCCACCATGGCGTTGATGAATCTAGCGCCTGACGTTCAGGCGGCTTTGGCGATGAAAGGACGTTAACATGGGTAGGGCGTTTCAAAACCGCAAGGAATCGATGGCCAAAACGGCCGCAGCGAAAACCAAGGTGTACAGCAAGTACGGGCGCGAGATCTACGTCGTCGCCAAGTCTGGCGGCACCGACCCCAACGGCAACCTGGCGCTGCGTGGCTTGATGGAGCGCGCCAAAAAGGATCAGGTGCCTTCGCACGTGATCGACAAGGCCCTGGACAAGGCCAGCGGCGCCGGCGGTGAGGACTTCGCCACCGCCCGCTACGAAGGATTTGGCCCGGGTAACGCCATGGTGATCGTCGAGTGTCTGACCGATAACCCCAACCGCACCTTTGGCGACGTGCGCGGCTGCTTCACCAAGACCAAAAGCAAGATCGGCACGCCCGGAAGCGTCAGCCACATGTTCGACCACTGCGCGATTTTCTCCTTCAAGGGGAAGGACGAGGAAGCGGTGCTCGAGGCGCTGATGGAAGCCGACGTCGACGTCACCGACATCGAGCAGGAAGAGGAGCGCATCACCGTTTTCGCTCCGCACACCGACTACGCCAAGGCCAAGCAGGCGCTGCTCGACGCCTTTGGCGAGCTCGATTTCGAAGCCGACGAAATCCAGTTTTTGCCCCAGACCACCACCCCGGTGGAAGGCGATGACGCGGTGATGTTCGAGAAGTTCTTCGACATGCTCAACGACCTGGACGATGTGCAAAACGTCTTCCACAGCGCGGAGCTGCCTGAGCAGGCAAGCTAACCCCGCGCTAGCCGCGCGGCTTGCTCGGCCCCGAGGTCACCTCGCCGGCGTCAAGTGCGGTATCCGGCGGCAAGTGCGCGGTTTTAATCCCGGCCTGACCCAGCACCTGTTTGGCGCGCACGGTCAGGTCGGTGATGAACAGAAACTGCTGGCGCGGGTCGACCGGGTAGGCGCGAATGCGGTAGTGCGTGCCCCAGGGTTTCTCCTCGGCCACGACAATGATCGGCGCATCGAATCTTAAATACGCGCTGGTCAGCGCCACGTCCTTGAGCGCCTGACGCACCCATCCCGCGGCGTCCTCCACGCATAGATAGAAACTCGCCACGCACTGCAGTGACGGCCCGCCGTTGTTGGCGTTATAGACCGGCGTATCCCACAGTTTCAGGTGCGGCATGGCCACCAGATCGTCGTCCGGGGTCTGGATGTGCACGGTGCGCATGCCCACGTGCTTCACCTCGCCGTAGGCATCCTCGATCTGCACCCAGTCCCCCGGCCGGTACGGAAGCTCCACCGCCGACACCACCCCGGCGATCAGGCTGCTGACGTAGTCCTTTAGCGCGAAGCCGATCGCCAGCCCCAGCGCGCCGAACAGCGTCACCATGTTGCGAAGCGACGGATCGATGATCATGGGCACGATCAGCACGATCGCTGCGATCAGAATCAACAGCCGGGTCAGCGGCACCAGCGCGAACACGCGAAAGCGAAGCTGGCCGTGAAGCCGGTTGGCCAGCCAGTTCAGCCCGCGCTGGCTTAAAACGATCAGTAAAACTGTCGCCAACAGAATCAGACCGACGGTAATAACCGTACCGCTGTCGATGTCGTTAAAAAGCTCGGCGTATTTTTTTCGCTCTTCCATGAAGCGTCCTAAAGCGGGTCCACGAGATAGTTACGCGAGGTCAGAAGCTCGCGAACGCTGGCATAGCTCAAGGGCGCGACCTGCCACCGCCCTTCGTACTCAGAAAGAATCTCCATTCGGGTCAGTGCCATGCGGGCGTTGAGCGCCTCGTGCCGAGTGAACGGCACAACCTCGGCGAGCGCCTCGTCACAAAGCCCGCTATGAATGAGCAGCGCGTGCAGCACGAGCGTGGCGACATCGCCGGTTTCATTGGTCAGCTCCGCCTCGTCGAGTGCGTCGAGCAGCCAAAGCTCTTCGTCACCTTCGCTTTGCTGTACCGGTTCACGCAGCTGCTCGCGCCAGTAGCTGCGCGCGATACCGAGCTGACCCCGGCAGTGCGCAGCCAGGTACTGAAAATCGCTCTCCCGTTTACGCTGCTTTTGGCTCTCGGTGGAAAGCGGCTCGCCGGTGCGCGCGCTGTAAACCGTAAGCGCCGAGTGCCCACGCCCGGCACCGATGAAGTACTCGGCGAGCTGCTCGCCCTCCACGCCCTGAAGCGTCAGGGTCGGTACGCTCTCAAGCCCAATGATGTGCTTGAGAAAGGCGTAGCTCCAGCTATCGCAGCCGATGACACCTTGGCCCAAATGCCCGCCGAGCGCGCGTTCCAAAAACACGCGCACGCCCTGGATGCCGGCATGGTTGCGCAGAAAGCAGCGCTCCAATGCCGGTAGCGCCCAGCGCGCTTGCTCGTTGAGCTGCATGACCCAGTCCGCCTCTCCCGCCAGCAGCTCCTCGACGGCAGGCGCCTCGATGAGCCCTACCCTGTGCGCTTTTGCCCAGCGAGAGACGATATCAGGGTGCCCACCGTAGGGCGGCGTAACAAAAAACACGACCGGTTGCTCGTGAAAAGCCCGGTCCAAAGTGTCGCCAAGAGCGGCGGCAGGTCGCGACCAGTCAATGGGCGGCGCCAAGTGGGCCAGACGCACTTCGGGAAGCTTACGTAGCTTATTCTCTTCGATTGCGTGTCGCTGGGCGTCGCGTTTCCCGGTAAGCCAGGTCCTGAGCGCCCTGATATAGTGCTGACGACGAGACCGCTGAGTCTTCTCAGGAGTAGAAAACGCCTCGATTTCAACGACCTCCCAGAGCGAGGAAGAAGCATTTTCCAAACGCTTTGCCATGGCGCATCTCATTGGTTGCTAAAGACGTTTAGCTTAGCACGCCGAGTTAAACCCGTGGCTTACGAACTTAACGCGGGCAAAAAGGTCAATAATAAGTAGTCGCCGTCGTCAAGAGTCCATTCAAGGGCCCTTTAAGGTGGTGCCAAGCGAACACTCAAGCATGTAGACTCCGGTGTCATCATCGGGTGTTGCCCAACGGGAGGTCGCAATGAGCGTTGTTCCGGTTAATGAGAGTGAGCTTCACGATAAGCTGACCAAGTGCATGGCAGGCGAGCGGGTGCTGATCGATCACGACGGCAACCGCTTCAGCGCGCGCATCCAGCAGGCCGATACGAAAGGCGTCAGGGTCATCCCCGAAGCGCTAATCAAAAGCGCTCAAGGCGCTTCTGACGAAATCGAGGGCTTGACGCTCCCCTACCAGGACGTGTGGGAGCTGGAGGTCAAGGGCGTGGTCTATAGTCGTATCGACGAGCCCGTCGAGAGCAGCGCCTAACGCCGTTTTAATGCGCCTTGTATAAAACGACTGCACGCCCTTGGGCGTGCAGTCGTCGTTTTAAGCATCGAAAATCGAGGAAGTCGCTTAGAAGCTCAGGCAGATCTTGCCGAAGTGCTTGCCGGACTCCTGATGGCGAAAGGCATCGCCGATCTCTTCCAGGCCAAATTCACGATCGATGATCGGATGCATGTCGGCGGCCTCGATGGCACGAATCATCTCGAGCTGATCCCGGCGGCTGCCCACGATCAGGCCCTTGAGGGTTGCCTGCTTGGCCATCAGCTTGGCGGTGGGAATGTCGCCTTCTCGCCCGGTCAGAATGCCGATCAGCGCCATGTGGCCGCCGATTTTCACCGCATCGATCGATTGCGGCAGCGTTTTCGGCCCGCCCACCTCGACGATGTGATCGACGCCTTCACCGCCGGTGAGCTCCTTGACCTTCTTGCCCCACTCCGGCGTGGTTTGATAGTTGATCGCGTGCTCGGCGCCGAGCGTCTTGAGCTTTTCGAGCTTCTCGTCGGACGACGACGTGGCGATGACCCGCGCGCCCATCATTTTGGCGAACTGCAGCGCGAAGATGGACACCCCGCCGGTGCCCAGCACCAGCACGGTGTCGCCGGCCTTGAGGCCGCCATCGACCACCAGCGCCCGCCAGGCGGTGAGCCCTGCGGTGGTTAGCGTGGCCGCCTCTGCGTGGCTATAGCCCTTCGGCTGATGGGTGAACCAGGTAGCCGGGCGTGTGATCTGCTCGCGGGCGTAGCCGTCCACGCCGTCGCCGGGCGTGGTGCGAAAATCGCCCACCCGCGCCGGGCCTTCTAGCCAGCTCGGGAAAAACGTCGAAACGACAGGGTCGCCGACCGCGAACTCGGTTACGCCCTCGCCCACCGCCTCGACGACGCCGGCGCCGTCGGACATCGGGATACGCCCGTCCTCGGTCGGGATCATGCCCGCGACCACCGCGTAGTCGTGAAAATTGAGCGAACTTGCGTGAACGCGCACCCGGATCTCACCGGCGCCGGGGGCACTTGGGGCCTCACGCTCAGAAACGCCGAGCTGGTCGAGCCCGCCGGGCGCTTTCAAGGTAACGGTACGATTGGACATGCACTCCTCCTGATTCATCCATTAATCAACTGGTCTACTGCGCTTACGTCACGTTAGCAGACGAATCCGCATCCGACACGTCCAGCCCCAAAAAGCCGCCGGACTGGCGTTGCCAAAGACTCGCGTAGATACCGCCTTTCGCCAACAGCTCCTGATGGGTGCCACTTTCGACCATTTCGCCGCCGTCGACCACGATCAAGCGGTCGAGCATGGCGATCGTCGACAGCCGGTGGGCGATGGCGATTACCGTTTTGCCCTCCATCAGCGCGTCGAGCTGCTCCTGAATCGCCGCCTCCACTTCGGAATCGAGCGCCGAGGTCGCCTCGTCCAGCACCAGAATCGGCGCGTTTTTCAACAGCACCCGGGCGATGGCGATGCGCTGGCGCTGCCCGCCAGAGAGCTTGACCCCGCGCTCGCCGACGTGGGCATCCAGCCCGCGCCGGCCGTGGGGGTCGACAAGGTCCTGCAAAAAGCCGTCGGCGTGCGCCCGGCACACCGCTTGCCATACGTCTTCGTCGCTGGCATCAGGGCTTCCGTAGCGGATGTTATCGCGAAGCGAGCGGTGCAGAAGCGACGTGTCCTGAGTCACCATGCCGATCTGGTGGCGAAGCGAGGTTTGGGTGACCTCATTAATGTTCTGGCCATCGATCAGGATGCGCCCGCCCTGCAGGTCGTAAAAGCGCAGCAGCAGGTTGGCAAGCGTGGACTTGCCCGCCCCGGAGCGGCCGATCAGGCCGATTTTTTCACCGGGCTTGATCGTCAGGTCGAAGCCGTCGAACACAGTGCGGTGCTCGCCTTTCGCTTGGGTGTAGTGGAAACTGAGTGCGTCGAATTTGATCTCGCCCCGGGGCACGGTAAGCGCTGGCGCGTTGGGTACATCCGTGATGCTCGGCGGCTGGGCAATGGTGTTCATGCCGTCCTGCACGGTGCCGATGTTCTCGAAAAGCCCGGCCACCTCCCACAAAATCCAGTCGGACATGAAGCGAATGCGCATCACCAGCGCAATGGCGATCGCCAGCACGCCCAGTGAAATCGCCTCGAAATACCAGGCGCTGATCGCCATGCCGGCGATCCCCACCAGCAGCAGCGTATTGAGCAGCGTCAAACAGACGCTCATCACCGTGACCAGGCGCATCTGACGATGCACCGTGGTCAGAAACCCTTCCATGGCGTCTTTCGCGTAGCGCTGCTCGCGCAGGGTGTCGGCAAAGAGCTTGATGGTTTGAATGTTGCTGTAGCTATCCACCACGCGCCCGGTCATCTCGGCGCGGGCGTCCGCCTGCGCCATGGAGACGTCGCGAAGCCGGGGCACGAAGTAGCGCATGATGCCCAGATACCCGACGAGCCACAGCCCCAACGGCAGTAAAAGCCAAGGGTCGGCGCGGCCGAGCAGAAACGCCGCGCCGGTAAAATAGACCAGCGCGTAGACCATCAGGTCCATCACCTTGGTGACCGTTTCGCGGATGGCCAGCGCCGTTTGCATCACCTTTTGCGACACGCGCCCGGCGAACTCGTCCTGATAGAACGCCAGGCTTTGGCTCAACATGTGTCGATGCGACAGCCAGCGCCCAATCATCGGGTAATTGCCGAAAATACTCTGATGGGTGATCAGCGACTGCAGCAGCACCAAAAGCGGCAGCCCGACGATGACCAGAAGCCCAACGCCGATCAGCCAGCCGCCGTTTTGCTGCCAGAAGCCGTCGCGCTCGACCTGCCCCAGCCAATCGACCAGCTCGCCCATGTAGCTAAAAAAGAACACCTCCGCCGCCGACACCGCGCCGGTGACCAGCGACATGGCGAGCAACAGCGGCCAGATCGGCCGGGAGAAGTGCCAGATGAACGGCAAAAGCCCCCTGGGCGGTGTCGTCATCTGCTCTTCCGGGTAAGGGTTTACGCGGTTCTCAAAAAACTGAAACAGCGATTTCATAGTGCGAGCGAGCATGGAAGGTCCTTGAAACCGGAAGTTGAGAGGATGAAAGAGCGTTCAGGAGGTTAACGAAAGGCGCCGCCAGCGCATGATTAAAAGCGCGGCTTGAACCTGTTTCCAAGCGATCGCAAACGCTACCGGTGCCGGGTGAGGTAGCGCGCCCAGAACGGCGCCACGATCATCAGGGTGATCATACGCAGCAGATGGTGAAAAGCGACGAACACCGGGTCGATGTCGAGGGCCACGGCAAGAATGGCGATTTCGCCGATACCGCCCGGCGCCAGCGCCAAAATCGCCACGTCGCGCTCGACGCCCAGCAGTTGGTGAATCGCCTCGGCAAAAAGTGCCAGCACCGAAAGCGCCAACAGCGTGGCAACGCCGGATTGCCACAGGTAGCGGGCGAGCTGGCGCCCGGTCATGCCCTTGAAGCGCGAGCCGATGGCGCTGCCCAGCACCCAAAGCATCAAGTTCATGCCCCAGTCCGGAAGCGCAAGGCTTGCGATATCGAATCCCGAGAGCAGCGCGGCCACCAGAAGCGGCGCCAGCAGCGCAGCGCTTGGCAGGCGCAGCCAGCGCCCCAGAGGTAGCACGAGCGGAATCAGCAGCAGCATCCAGCCGCTTTCCAGCGCGGTGCCTGGCGGCGCGGGGCTTGCGCCATCGCCGCTGGCGATCCAGAAAAACGCCGGCAGAAAAAGAATCACCAGCACCACGCGAAGCGACTGGGCGACGGCGATGCGCTGCGGGTCGCCGCCGCAGCGATCGCCCAGCAGAATCATCGCCGTCATCGCCCCGGGAGCGGCGCTGAACCAGGCGCTGGTCGCATCGAACCCGCAGCGCCGGTACCAGGCGGCCGCGGCGGCGGTGGAGGCCGCCACGCCCGCCAGCAAAAGCGCCGCCGAGACCGGCCAGTCGCCTACGCGGTGAGCAAGCTGCGGGGTGACCTGGCTTCCGAGCACCAGCCCCATCACCGCCAGAAACACGCTGCGCAGGCGCTCGGGCACCGCCACGTGAACGCCGTTACAGGAAAGCAGCAGGTTCGCCACCAGCGGCCCGAGCATCCAGGCAAGCGGCAGACCGATCAGATCAAACGCCGCCCCGCCGATTGCGCCAGCGCCAAGCGAGGTAAAAAGCCCCTTGGCCGTGCGGTTGGTTGCGATTGCCTTCAAACGAATACCCCGGGCGCTTCGCGCCGTTTCTTAACCTGCTAATGAGCTATGCCGCTTAGCATAGCATCCGAGCGATTAAGCGAGGTTAGTACGGGTAGCCGTCATCATCATCGTCGTCTTTGAGCCGCGCCTGGCGCTCGGCTTCCTCTTCCTTGGCGTCGTCGATCACGTCCAGCAGCTCGTCGACGTTGGCGCTTCGGGTGTCGAACTCGAAGTGGCCGGTGAGCTTGCTCTCCGGGGTGAGCTTGCCAGCCTCGAAAAGTGCCCACATCTCCTTGCCGTAGTGGGTGGCCAGAAGCGACGGCGCGTAGCGGCCGAAGTAGGCGCGCATGTTGTTTACGTCGCGCTCGAGCATGGCGGCGGCGCTGTTGTTGCCCGCGGCGTCCACCGCCTGGGGCAAGTCGATGATCACCGGGCCGCTGGCGTCGACCAGCACGTTGAACTCGGATAAATCGCCGTGAACGAGGCCGGCGCAGAGCATGCGCACCACGTCACCGATCACCTTGTCGTGGTAGGCGAGCGCCTGGGCCTCGGTGAGCGTGACGTCGCCAAGCCGAGGGGCCACGTCGCCTTCGGCGTCCGTGATCATCTCCATCAACAGCACGCCGTCGACAAAGCCGTAGGGCGTGGGCACGCGCACGCCGGCGCTTGCCAGCCGGTAGAGCGCGTCGACCTCGGCGGTGAGCCAGGCCTGCTCCTGCTCTTTTTGGCCGTAGCGGGTCTTTTTCGCCATGGCCCGCGCCCGGCGGCTGTTGCGCTCCTTGCGGCCCTCCTGATACTGGACGGCCTGCTTGAAACTTCGCTGGCTCGCCTCCTTGAACACCTTGGCGCAGCGCTTTTCACCGCTGGATCGGACGACGTACACCTGCGCTTCCTTGCCGCTCATCAGCTGCATCAGTACTTCGTCGACGAGGCCGTCGTCGACCAGTGGCTGTAATCGTTTGGGTATCTTCATGGCCTCTGACGGTCACTCCTGATGGCGAATGCGTGAAGCGGTGAATGCAAGTGAAAACGGTACACGGTTCAGATTCGGCGCACGCGAAACGCGCGGCCCTTGAGCTTGTCGCGCGAAAGCTTACCCAGCGCCTGGTCGACCACGCCGCGCTCGACGGCGACGAACGCGCTTCTCGCCTGCACCTTGATGCTGCCGACCTGGTCGCCGCGAATGCCGCCCTCGCCGGTCAACGCGCCGAGAATGTCGCCGGGGCGCAGCTTGTCCTTTTTACCGCCGCCCAGCTGCAGCGTGGCCATCGCCGCGGTAAACGGGGTGCGGCGGGCGGGCCTGGGCAGCGGCTCGATGTCGAGCGGCTCGCCGAGATAGTCGCTCAAACGCTCCAGCCGGTAGCGCTCTTCCGGGGCGATGAGCGTGGCCGCGACGCCGCTTTCACCGGCGCGGCCGGTACGCCCGACGCGGTGCACGTGGGCGCCCTGCTCGCGGGCAAGCTGGTAGTTGAACACGGCGTCGAGTTTGGCGATATCGAGCCCGCGCGCCGCCACGTCGGTGGCCACCAGAATGGAGACGCTCTGGTTGGCGAAGGTCACCAGCAGCCGGTCTCGATCCTTCTGCTCCAGATCGCCGTGCAGCGCCACGGCGCTGAAACCAAGCTCCAACAGCGCCTCGGCGACCTCGTCGGTTTCGCGCTTGGTGTTGCAAAACACCACGCTGGAGGTCGGCCGGTAGTGCAGCAGCAGATCCTCGAGCCCGGCCAGGCGCGCCTGCTCGCTTTGCACGGCGAAAAAGTGCTGCTCGATGGTGGCGGCGTCGTGGCCCTCTTCGATGGAGACGCTGACATGGTCCGTCAGCACCCCGCGGGTCATCTCGAAAAGCTCGCCGCCTTCGTTATCGTCCGGGAAGGTGGCGCTAAAGAGCAGCGTCTGGCGCGCTTTAGGAGTCTGTCGAATGATCGCGTTGATCGCCGGGCGAAAGCCCATGTCGAGCATGCGATCGGCTTCATCGAGCACCAGGGTGTTGAGGGCATCGAGGTTGAGCGTAGCCTTTCGCAGGTGCTCGTCGATACGCCCGGGCGTGCCCACCACGATATGCGCGCCGTGTTCGAGCGAGCCGATTTGCGGGCCTAAAGGGGCGCCACCGCAAAGCGTAAGCACCTTGACGTTGGGCAGCGCCCGGGCGAGCTTTCTAATCGACTCGGCGACCTGGTCGGCAAGCTCCCGGGTCGGGCAGAGTACCAGCGCCTGCACGCGCGAGCGCTCGACTTCGAGCTTGGCCAAAAGCGCCAGCCCGAACGCTGCGGTCTTGCCCGAGCCAGTCTTCGCCTGGCCAAGCACGTCGCGGCCTTCGAGCATGGGCGGAAGGCTTTGGGCCTGAATCGGCGTCATCTCGTGATAGCCAAGCGAGGCCAGGTTGTCGGTGAGCGCAGAAGGCAGCGCCAGAGAGGCGAAAGAGGTATCGGCCACGAATATTTCCTGAAAAGAAGAGGCGACGGTGCCGGTCACTGCCAGGTGCCGTCGCTGGTGCGCATAACGCGCACGATACCAGAAAGCGGCCCGCTTTGCGCCGACCTCACACCGCAAGCGGCGCAAAGCGCGCCTGCCCCAGCGCCACCAGCGCCTGGGGCGCCAGCTCGATTTCGAGCCCCCGCCGCCCGGCGCTGACGAAAATGGTCTCAAGGGCGCTGGCGCTTTCATCGACGTACAGCGCCAAACGCTTTTTCTGCCCCAGCGGGCTCACGCCACCCAGTACGTAGCCGGTGGCGCGCTCGACGGCGTCGACCTTCGCCATGGCCGCTTTCTTCGCCCCCGCCGCGCGGGCGATCTGCTTAAGTCCCAGCTGGTGGGTGACCGGCACCACGCCCACCGCCAGCGTCTTGCCGTCGAGCTCGACCACCAGCGTTTTGAATACGCGCGACGGGTCGACATCGAGCTTTTCGGCAGCCTCCAACCCGTAGGAAGGGGCGCCACTTTCGTGGGTGTATTCGTGAACGGTAAAGTCGATACCCGCTTGTTTGGCGGTATTGATAGCTGGCGTCATGGCGCTTTCCTTGCGTGGTTTCGGCAGGCGTTCGAGAAGTGGCTAAACTTTAGCAAAGCATCATGGAAAAGATAAACGCACCCCCATCATCAGGAAAAAAAGCGTCAGGAGAAAAAGATGCCGGCAAAATCGAAGGCTCAGCAAAAGGCCGCAGGGGCCGCCTTGGCCGCCAAGCGCGGCGAGACCAACGTGAGTGAACTGGTAGGCTCGTCAAAGGAGATGTACGACTCGATGAGCGAAAAAGAGCTCGAGGAGTTCGCCAGCACCAAGCGCAAGGGCAAGCCGGAGAAGAAAGGCGACGACTAAGCAGTCGTCGAGACTAGCAAGCTGATTTCCCCCAAACACAACGCCCGGCATCAATGCCGGGCGTTTTTTACAAGGGCTCGCCTTACTGGCAGGGCACGACCTTGCGCAGCGTGTCCTTGGCCCACAGGTTCTGGCCATCCGGAGTGCGGCCCTGCTCGTTCCAGCGCTCGGTGGTTTCCAGGCAGTACGAGCCCATGTCCTCGGTGCGCGGGTCGGCGCTCGAGGGGCGCTCGCCGCCAACGCGCATGACGTCGGTATTGGTCGAGGTATAGCGGGGGGCAACGGTGGTGCTGGCACAGCCCGCGACCAGCGTAGTGGCGACCAGCAAAGCGATGAAGCGGCCGAGTAGCATGTTTCAAACCCTCAAAATCCGGCCCGATTGCCGGTAGCGCTAGATACCACCCGTTCACGACGGCGTCAACGCTTTTCGCCAGGCTTAGGTCACCAGCGTAATGCTGGTTACCGGGCGCAGCTGGCGATGGTGGCAGTGGCGCGCCACGCTCTCGACGATGGCTTCGGCGTCGTCGATCTGCCCCTTTTCTAGCTGAATGTCGACCATCAAAAAGTTGCCCACCCGCGCCAGGCGCACGTCGCTCTCCTCGACCGCGAAATCCGCCACGCCCACGGCCAGCTCCTCGCGCATGCCGCCGCCGGGCTCGCCGAACATCAGCTCTTTCAGCGCCCCCCGGATCATCCGCACTGGCATGGGCAAGAAATAGGCGACGATCAGAAGCACCATGGCCGGGTCGGCGAAACGCGCCCAGGCGGCAAGCGGCGATAGCGTCAGCAGGTAGGTAGCAAAGAAGCCGATCAGCACCGCCGCCGAAAGCCAGGTATCCATCGCCCACTGTTTGAGCTCGGCGGCCATGAGCGAGGAGTGGCGCCCGCGGGCGTAGCGCGCCAGCCGCCACCAGGTGAACAGACACCCGATAACGTTGAAGGCGCCGAACCCCAGCGCCAAATCGAGCGTCACGAGCCGCCCGCCCTGATAAAGACTCCAAAGCGCCGACACCAGCGAAAATAGACACACCAGCGCGATCACCACGCCCTTGAGCAGCACTGCCAGCGGCTCGACGGTCAGCCGGCCGAAGGGGTAGCGCTCATCGGCGGGCTTTTGCGCGTGGCTGAGCGCGACCAGCGATAGCGTCGCCAGCACCAGGCTCAGTAGCGAGTAGCCGCTGTCGAACAGGATAGTGATGGAGCCGGAGGCGAGACCGATGACGAGCCCGGCGAGGGCGAAAACCGAGGCACAGAGCGCCGAAAACCTGAGCGCGCGGCGCTCGACCGTTGACGAAGACACGCAGAAAACATCCCGAAAGAGGTGAAAGGTGCGCCATAATAGGCGCCCACCCCGCTTTCCACCAATCGCTCACCGCCAACTTTCTTGGCGCTGGAGGCCTTGTGCGTATCGAACAGGTTCAGGCGTTCATCGAGGTCGCCGAGCAGCGCTCCTTCGCCGGCGCCGCTCGCCATACCGGCGCCAAACGCAGCACCTTGAGCGCCATGGTAAGCGCGCTGGAAGATCACCTGGGCGTGGCGCTTTTTGAGCGTTCCGGCAACAGCCTTACGCTTTCGCCGATGGGCGAGAGCATTCTGCCGGACTGCTACCGACTGTTGACCAGCGCCGCGCGCATCGACAACTACTGCCAACAGCACAACCTGGGCGTGGAGAGCCAGCTCTGCATCGCCCGCGACGACGCCCTGCCCGAGGCGTTTTGGCAGGGCGTGATGCACGACATCAAAACGCGCTTTCCGCTCACGGCGATTTCGGTCTATCTCGCCCCGCCGCAGACCCATCAAACGCTGATCGCGCGCCAAACGGTGGACATCGCCTTCGGCCTTTACACGACCCAAGCGCTGCCCCACTACGCCAAGCGCTTGGCGCCGGTCGACATGCGTCTGGTGGCCGCGCCGCACCACCCCTTGAGCCGGCTGCCCGGCGTGCACCGCGACGATCTTGCCCAGTATACCCAGATTTGCTTGAGCCACTTGCAGGACGACCGACTGGTGAGCGAGGCGCTGTTCTCAGCCAACTACCTAAGCGTGACGATGTTCGAGCTAATGCGCGACGCCGTGATCCAGGGCACCGGCTGGGCGCTTCTGCCCGCCCCGCTCATCCGCCAGGCGCTGAAGGCCGGCACGCTCAGCCGCCTGCCCCACGAGCTGACGCTCGAAAGCTACCACTACCGCTCGCTAGTCAGCGGCCCCCAGGGACCGGTGGCGAGCGCGCTGCTTGGCCGGCTCACCCGGTTTTTGGCCGACGAGGAGTGAACGCGGTTTCGTTGAAACGCGTGATTGGCGAAAAGCGGCGTTGCCCGCCACGCTATAAAAAAACCACAGAGGAGAACGACGACACCCGAGAGCGTAGAACACGGGCAGTGTCATGCGTGCGTCAAAAAGCCCTGCCAGTGTCGATGTTGCCGTCCACTTAGGAGCGACTTCCACGATGGTCAAACTCGATAAGAAAGCCAAACGGCTTTATGTGCTCGATACCAACGTTCTGATTCACGACCCCGCGGCTCTGTACCATTTTGATGAGCACGATGTGGTCATCCCCATGACCGTCCTCGAGGAGCTGGACAAGCATAAAAACGGCATTCGCGAAATCGCCCGCACGGCGCGCCAAATCAGCCGCACGCTGTCGGATCTCACCAGTCAGGTCACCTTCAAGGAAGTTCAGTACGGCGTTCCCATACCCCGGCTTTCCGGCGAAAGCGGCCGGCTCCATTTTCTCTGCTACAGCGATCTTAAGCTTCTCAACGAAGTCAGCGACACCCCGGATAACCGCATTCTGGCCGAAACCTGCCGGCTGCGCGACGAACACCCGGACGCCTCGGTCATCCTGATCACCAAGGACATCAACCTTCGCATCAAGGCCGCCGCGCTCAAGGTGCCGGTGGAGGATTACCACAACGATCGCGCCTTCTCCGACAGCGACGCCATGATCGAAGGCGCCAGCGTCTACCAGCACGCGGCAAGCGAAGGCGCCACGCTTTGGGAAACGTTGAACGTCGAGGTCGACGTCGAGCGCACCGGCCATCACACCTTCTACCACCTCAAGGGCGAGATGCCCGTGGAGTGGCACACCGGCATGCTGGTCAGCGATAGCGAAAACGGCGCCGAGTTCGAGGCTATCGTGCGCGAGCTGAGTTCTGAGCGCGCCACGCTCCAGCTTCTGACCAATTACCGCCACCACTCGGGCGTCTGGGGCGTGCACGCCCACGACAGCCGCCAGAACTTTACCCTCAACCTGCTGATGGACCCGGAGATCGACCTGGTCACCATCGCCGGCAACGCCGGCACCGGCAAGACCTACATGACGCTCGCGGCGGCGTTTCAACAAACGCTGGACGCCAAGCAGTTCGAGCGCATCGTGTTCACCCGCGCGCCGATCCCCATGGGCGAGGACATCGGCTTTCTACCGGGCACCGAGGAGGAGAAAATGTCGCCCTGGATGGGGGCGTTTCACGACAACATGGACAACCTGTTGCGTAACGACGACGGCGAATCGAGCTGGGACAACGGCGCCACTCGCCAGCTGATCGGCTCGCGGGTGCAGATCCGCTCGCCGAGCTTCATGCGCGGGCGCACCCTGAACGACACCTTTTTGATCATCGACGAGGCGCAAAACTTCACCCCCAAACAGCTCAAGTCGCTGGTGACCCGCGCCGGGCGCAACACCAAGATCGTCTGTTTGGGTAACGTCGGTCAGATCGACACGCCGTACCTCACCGCCAACACCTGCGGCATGGCCGCGGTGGTCGAGCGTTTTAGAGACTGGCCCCACGCCGGGCACATTACGCTAAAAAGCGTCGAGCGCTCGCGTTTGGCGCTGGCCGCCGAAGAGCTGTTGTAAGCCCTTCCATCAATTCCCCTTCCGACACCTTCGACTCGCGCCGCCGCCGGCGGCGCGACTAGCGGATATCCGGCGCGCTCTCATCCTCGTCTTCGTCACCCATCGGGTTGGGCACGCCCACAGTGTCCGCAGCAAAGGCCTCTCGCTCACCCAAGGGGCGCGAACGCCCGACGGTGGTATCCTTGACGGTCTGGCGCTCCAGCTCGCAGTTGAGCTCGGCGCCGAACAGCACTAAAAATGCCGAGATCCAGAACCACATCATCATGGCGACCACCGCCCCCAGCGATCCGTAGACTTCGCTAAAGGTGGTGAAGGTACGCACGTAGAGCGACAGCGCCGCCGACCCCAGAAGCCAGGCGAGCGTGGCGAACAGCGTGCCGTAGTTGAGCCACTCCCAGCGCGGCTTTCGCCGGTAGGGCGCGAAGCGATACAGCAGCGTGACCAGAAAACTGGTGATGATCAAAAGCGCCGGCCAGCGCAGCCAGTTGATGATGTTGTTCAGCGGCGCCTCGATCGCCAGCGACTCCACCGCCATCGGGATCAGCGCGATGAAGCCAAGTGAAATCAGCGTCATCGCGATCAGCCCGAAGGTGAGCAGGGTCAACAGCACCGTGCGGCGCACAAAGGGGCGCTTCTCGCTTTCGCCGTAAACGACGTTGAGCCCCACCACCAGCACCGCCACCCCCTTGGAGGCGATGAACATGGCGATACCGAGCCCGATCATCGCGGCCATGAAGTTGCCCGCCTCGGTATTTTCGATCACCTGCTCGGCCTGCTGGTCGATCAAATTCGCTGCGTCCGGCGGCATGAAGCGGCTAATTTCGTAAAGCTGCTGAGCCGCCTCCTGCGGGTCAAACAGCAGCCCCCAAAGCGAGATGACCGCCGCGATGGTCGGAAACAGCGCCAGCAGCGCGTAGAAGGCGGTGCCCGCGGCCAGCATGGTCAAGCGGTTACGCCGCGCCGCGCGTACCACGCGCCAGCACACGTCCAGAAGCCCGGGCGTGGGAATCTCTTCCGGCGTTTGCGCGCGGCGCCCGCGCAAGCTCGTTTGTGGTGTCTCGCTCATTGGCTCCCCTCCCAAATCAGTAATAGCGCCAGCACCACCGCCAGCGCCATCATCAGCCCGCTGCCGTGGCGGCGCAGCCATCGCTCCCCTTCAAGCGCCTGGTTCAAGCGCGCCATAGCGCGGCGCTCGAGCACCAGCGCCCGGGCAACGCTTGAGCGCTTCACGCGTTTTGATCGCTGCGCCACGCCTTTACAAAGCGCGACCAGCCACCCCGCCCCCTTTTGATACGGCCACCACAAATCCCCTGCCGGCAGCGTCGGCGCGCTCAGCGCCCGGGCAAGTACCACGCCGATGACCACCAACGCCACGCCGGCGGGCAGCGGCCATACCAGGGATTTAAGCGACTTCAGCGCCGGCACGTGCACGCTCTCCTGCGGCAGCGGCAGCCACCAGGGCACGGTCAGGGCGGCCAGAATCGCCAGCGCCCAGCCGGCGAGCTGCCAGGCGTCGCTATCGCCGGTATCGCGGTCCTGCCACTGGCGCCACAGGCAAACGCTGACCAGCGCCGTGGTGCCCACCGCCGCCCACGTCAGCAGCAATACGATGTGGTGATGCGCGCCTTCTTCCAGAACGTGCTTGACGCTGTACTTACTGATCACCCCCGCGCCGAAGGCGCCGGTCAGCGACAGCGCCGGCAGCGCCAGCACAATCCACAACAGCGCGGTGGGCAGGCGCGGCATGTGCTCGCTCACGCTGGTGCCCAAAAACAGCGCGCCCTTCGCCAGCGCGTGGTGGCCGGCAAACAGCGCAATGCCCGGCAGCAGCGCCGGCCAAAGCGTTGCGTCGAGCAGCCCCACCGCCACCAGCGCGGTCATCATGCCCATTTGGCTGATGCTCGAGTAGGCGAGCACCGCCTTAGGGTGGCGCTGGCCCACTCCGTAAAACGCCGCGCCAAAGGCGGCGGCGAACCCGGCCACCAGCATCACCTCGCCAAGCGTCGAAAACGCCGGCGCCAAACCCTCCACACCCAGCGGCAGTAGCGCGAGCCACCCCAAAAGCCCCGCCTTGATCATCGCCCCGCTAAGCACCGCGCTTGCCGGCGCCGGCGCCACCGGGTGGGCGAGCGGCAGCCAGACATGAAGCCCGATCACCCCGGCCTTGACGCCAAAGCCTAGCCATAGAAGAAGCGCCATCCACACGCCTTGGGGAGCGGCGGCGATCGCCTCGCGCACGCCTTCGAGCGTCGTCATCTCGCCGCTGCCCGCTGCCCACAAAAGCCCGCCGAGGATCAGGGCTTCACCGATGACCGCAAGCACGATATAGGCGTGTGCGCCGCGCTTGGCCGCACCGCTTTGCTCGTGCAGCACCAGCGCGTAGGCGGCGAAGGTCATCAGCGCAAAGCCGAGATAGAAGCTCGCAACGTCCCTGGAGAGAATCAAAAACGCGTTGCCCAGAAACGTCAGCGGCCAGAACAGCGTGAAGCGCAAAAGCTTACCGCTTTCGCCGTCATCGCCCAGGCGTGCGCGCGCCGCCTCGCGCTTGAAGTAGCCCCGCGCGTGGAGCGCCGCCAGGCTCCACAAGAGTGCGGTGAAGCCAAGCCAGGCTCTTGCGAGCGTGTCGAGCGCCCACTGCCCGCCGAGCAGCCAGGCCTGCCACTCCCACGCTCCTTCGCCAATGAACGCCAGCAACAGCGCCGGCCAGGCGGCGCTGAGCCACCCGAGCGAAAAAAAGCGCCTCGCCTCGGGCGGGCGAAACATCTGGCGCACCACGTAAAGCGCCACGCAAAGCGGCCATAAAAGTGCGGCCAACAGCAGCGCGGTCATGGCAGGTACTCCCCGACCGCAACGCGGGTCGCCCAGTCCAGCGGGCTAAAGGGCAGCCCCGCTAACAGCCCGGCCAGAAGGCCCACCGTTGTGGTAAAAACCGCCGGCCACAAAAGCCAGCCGTGAGTCTCGAAGCGCCCCAGGCGCTGCTCGCTCGGCCACTCGCCCACCCCGTGGGCCGGCCCCTGGCAAAACCAGAGCCGGTAAATGATCGGTAGAAAGTAGAGCGCGTTGAGCACGCTGCTGAGTACTAGCACCGCCACGACCCAGAGCATCCGGGCCTCGATGGCGCCGATGCCCAAATACCACTTGGTGATGAAGCCGGCGGTCGGCGGCAAACCCACCATACCGAGTGCGCTCAGGGTAAATGCGATACTGGTCAGCGGCATGCGCCGCCCGGCGCCGTTCATCTCGTCGATGCGGTGAATGCCGAGCTCCTCGGCGTAGCTGCCGGCGCAGAAAAAGAGCGTCACCTTCATCAAGCCCTGGTGCAGCAGGTGCGCCAGTGCCCCAATGGTGCCGAAAGGCCCCACCACGCACGCCCCCAGCACGATGTAGGAAACCTGGCTGATGGTCGAAAAGGCAAGCCGTGGTTTCAGCTCGGCCTGGGCCATCGCCCGCAGCGAGCCGTACAGGATGGTGAAGGCCGCCATCGCCGCAAGCCAAGTGGTTACGCCAAGCTCCACGCTGAGCTCGATGCCGTACAAATCATAGATGATGCGCAGAATGCCGAAGGCGCCGGCCTTGACCACGGCAACGGCGTGCAACAGCGCGCTAACCGGCGCCGGCGCGACCATCGCCCGCGGCAGCCAGCCGTGCAGCGGCACGATCGCCGCCTTGACCGCCAAACCGCCCACCAGCAGCGCGAAAATGAACGTCAACAGCCCACGGTGATCGCTCAGATAGCGATCCAGCCCCTGTTCCGAGGCAAACGACTGATCGCCGGTCAGGCTGTAGAGCAGCACCACGCCGAGCAACAGCACCACGCCGGCGCTGAGCGTATAACGAAGATAGACCCGCCCCGCCGCCAGCGCCTTGGGCGTACCGGCGTGGGCAACCAGCGGGTAGGTCGAGAGCGTGAGCATTTCGTAGAAGATTAGGAAGGTGAACAGATTGCCTGCCAGCGCAATCCCCAGCGTACTGGTCACACAGAGGCTAAAGAAGCCGAAAAAGCGCTTGCGGTTCGCCGCACCTTCCAGATACCCGATGGCGTAGACGGTGGTGCAGAGCCACAGTATTGATGAGAGCCCGGCGAACATGACGCCGAGCGCGTCGGCGCGCAGCACGAAGTCGATGCCGCCGATGATCTGAAAGCTAAAGGTGTCCTCGAACCCCTGGGAGACCCGCCAGACCATCAGCACCACCAGTGCCACCTTGCACGCCGCCGCGGCGAGGTTGATCACGGTGCGCGCCGGCCGCGCGGTTTCCGGCAGTGAAAAGATCGCGATCGCGGCGAAAAGCGATACCGACAGCGCGGCGAGCGGCAGCCAGGCCATGTTCATGCGCCCCCTCCGTGCAGAAGCGAAAGCGGAAAGTGCGCCAACAGCCCGAGTGCCAACGCCGCCAGCGCAAGCGTCAGTGCGACGGCGTCCATGCCCCGCGCCAGCGGCTGGTAGCGGTGGTGCGGGGCGCGCTCGTCAAAGGAGTAGCGAAACATGCGAAAGATATACGCCGCGGTCAACAGCGTGCCGACGAGCAGCGACGCCACCCCTACCCACTGATTCGAGAGCACCATGGCGTGTAACAGCAGCCACTTGGCGGTGAACCCGGCGCTTGGCGGCAGGCCCATCAGCGTGATCGAGGCGAGGCCGAAGATCAAAAGCGACAGCGGCAAATGCCGGCTGGTACCGGCCAGGCCCTTCAGCGAGCTTTCGCCGGTGGCGAGCATTAGATTGCCCGCGGCGAGGAACATCGCCGCCTTGGCCAGTCCATGGCCGATCAGCTGCAGCCAGAACCCCTGCCAGGCAAGGGCTTTGGGAATCGGAGCGATGTCAGGGCCCAACAGCAGCGGAAAGGCGACCATCAGATAGCCCAGCTGCGCCACCGTGGAGGAGGCCACCAGGGACTTGAGCGTTTGCGCCCGCCAAGCGGTCAGCCCGCCCCAAACGATCGCCAGCCCGCCAAGCCAGGCGATCAGGCGCGGCGCCCAAAGTGTCTGGGGCAGCAGAAGGCTCCAGAGCAGGATCAGCATATATAGCGACGCCTTGAGCACCAGCGCCGCGTGCAGGGCGCTCACCGGCGTCCAGGCGTTTTCGTGTACCGGCCCAAGCCAGGCGTGCAGCGGAAAAAGGGCGGCCTTGAGCGCAAGCCCCGCGCCCAGCAGCGCCGCCGCCACATAGGCCACCGTTCCGGGCTCGACCGCAACGGCCAGCCGCGATAGCTCGAGCTCGCCCCACTCGCCGACGATCAGCGCCACGCCCATCAGATAAGCCAGCGAGCCGACCAGCGTGAGCAGCAGATAGCGCATGCCCGCCTCGAGCGCCTCGCTCTTTTGCGACAGCAGCAACATCCCCACCGCCGAAAGCCCGAGCGCTTCCAGCGCAAAGTAGAGCGTGAGCAGATCCGCGGCGAGCCACAAAAGCGACAGCGCGCTGACGGTCACCCCCATCAGCGGCCAGAGCCAGCGCCCCGCCGGCCCCGCCTCGATCAAGCGCAGATAGCCCGGCGCGTAGAGCGCCGCCGCCGCCGAGACGCCTTGCGTGACCAGAAGTAAAAGCGCCCCCAGCCCGTTCAAGCGCAGCGATAGCGTCACCCCAAGAATCTCGGCCTGCCAGCGTAAAAGCCCGGTCTGGTAGGCATCGAGGGTGAGCGCGGCCCCGGCGGCCAATAACAAGGCGGCCACGACCAGCACCGGCGCGCCCCGCCTGGGCGGCAAGAAAGCGGCGAGCAGCCCCGCCAGTAGCGGCAGCAAAAGTGCACACAAAAGCGCCCAGTGGGTGAGCGCCAGCGGCGCGAAAGTGCTTTCAAACAGGCCAAATCGCCAGATCATCCCGGCCTCCCTGGGGCGCCGGCCTGCTCCTGGCTCGCCTCGTCTTCGTGGGCGTTGAGCTCGCGAATGAGCACCGCCCCCAGCAGCGAGCCAAGTGACGCGACCAAAAGCCCGACGCCCACCAGCGCCTGGGAACCTTCGGCGGTGCCGGCAAGCCCGACCACCAACAGAAACACGCCGCTACCCAGCACGTTGAAAGCGAGCAGCCGGCGCAGGCGATGCCGGTGCAGGGCGAACGCGCCCATCGCCAGCCCCACCAGCAGTACCGCCACGAGCATCAGCGGATGCTCGGAAGGGTTATAGGCCATCTCCGGCATGACCAGCCGAATGACCGCGCCGACCATGCCGCACCAGGCGACCGTCAGCAGGGTCCGCGCCAGTCGGTGGCTGACCGGGCCGCGAAAGGTATCGATATGAGGGCCGTGGCGGCGAAGCGAGGTGACATGAAAGCGCAGCCCGCGACGGCGGGCGTCCAGCGCGCCGAGGGCGTAAAAGAGACTCGCCCCGGTGACAAGCCCGCCGAGCACGAGCTCGATCAGCGCTAAAAGCGGCGCGCCCAGCCACAGCCAAGCGAGCACCAGTGATAGCGCAAAGGCAACGTAGGCGTTGGTTGCGCGGCCCACGTGGCGGTCGAACAGGCACACGAGCGCCGCTGCGCCGAGGCAGAGCGAAAGCCCTATTTCCAAAAGGTCGATGGACGCTAGCATAGGCCTTCGCTGATTCCCTGCTCGGCTATAAGAGGCTACGGTAGAAAGTCGTTGTTCAACGCCACGGTTAGAAACTGACGTTAAAAGCCCTGGTTAACATCTACTGTAAACAGCCACTGTGCCTGCGTTTTAGGCGCTTGTCGATGTCGCCTCAGCCAAGGCGCGCCTGCAGCCATTTACCGATATCGTTGACCTGCTGCGGGCAGAGCGCGTGGGCCATGGGGTACTGGCGGTAGTTGACGCTATAGCCCTTCTCCTTGAGCCGCTCGGCGCCGGCGCGCCCCAGAGTTTCCGGCACTACCGGGTCGAAATTGCCGTGGTGCACTTCGACGGGAATGGCGGCGTTGGCCTCGGCAAAGGCGATGCTCTCGCCGGTGGCAAGGTAAGTCGACATCGCCAGCAGCCCGCCAAGCGGGGCATCAAAAGTGAGCGCGGCCTGGTAGGCGACCGCGCCGCCCTGGGAGAAGCCCGCGACGATGATACGCCGGCTATCCATGCCCTGGTCGAGCTGCTCCTGAATCACCGCCTGAATGCGCTCGGCGGAGCGTTTGAGCTGCGCCTCGTCCACCCGGCGGCCAAGGTCCATTGCCAGAATGTCGTACCAGGCGGGCATCACCATGCCGCCGTTGACGGTCACCGGCAGACGCGGCGCGTGGGGCATGATGAAGCGCACGTTCAGCTTCGAAGACAGCCCCATTGCCGGAATCAGCGGCTCGAAGTCGTGACCGTCCGCGCCGAGGCCGTGGATGATGAACACGCAGGCATCCGCCGGCTGGCCATTTTTGGGCTCGATGATCAGTTCACCCGGCTCTGACATAACGCGATCTCCTCGTAAACAAAAGCGACACCCTAGCGCAAAGTGGCCGCAACGGCGAGCGTTAGAACGGCCATACCAGCGGGATCAACGCCACGGCGATCGCCCCGGTCAGCACGTTGAGCCCGCCACCGACCTTGAGAAAATCGCTGATGCGATAGCCGCCGGGGCCATAGACCATCAGGTTGGTCTGATAGCCGATCGGGGTCAAAAAGCTGGCCGAGGCGGCGAACATGATGGTCACCACGTAAGGCATGACGCTCACGCCCATGCTCTCGGCGGCGGCGGTCACCACCGGAAAGATGATCACCGCCGCGGCGTTGTTGGTCACAAGCTCGGTCAAAAGCGCCACCACGCAGTAGGTGCCCAGAAGCAGAAGCCAAGGGCTGCCCGCCACCATCGAGAGCACGCCGCCAGCGAGCACGTTCGCCGCGCCAGAGGCCTGAAGCGCCGCGCCCACCCCAAACGAGGCGGCAATGGTCAACAATACTTGAGTGTCGAGGCCGCGCTTGGCCCCAGCCACCGAGCAGCAGCCGGTCAACAGCGCCAGCGCCGCCCCCAGCATCGCCGCGTTGAGCATGCTCATCACGCCAAGTGCGGCTAACAGTACCGCGCCGATCAGAATGCCCCAGGCCAGCGGCGCCTTCTCGTGCACCGGGCGGGCGGCGCCGTTGAGCTCGCTGATCAAAAGAAAATCGCGGGATTCGCGGTGGCGTTCGATGAACGGCGGGCGCGCCTCCAAAAGCAGCACGTCAGACGACTGCAGCCGTACCTGGCCCAGGTTGCCGGTAACCCGCTCACCGCCGCGGCAGATCGCTAGCACCGCCGCGCCGTAGAGCGTGCGAAAGCGCCCGTCGCGGATGCGCTGGCCGATGAACTGACACTGGTGTGACACTACCGCCTCGACCAGCCGGCGCTCCTTGAACTCCTTCTCCAGGTTCGAGCCCCGTTCGCTCGACGGCACCAGCCCGCGAATCTGCTGTAATTCGACGGCGGCGTCGCTGGTGCCGGTGAACACCAGCCGGTCGCCGCCCTTGAGCCGCTCGCCGGGGCCAACCACGCTGACCACGTTACCGGCGCGCTCGATCTCGACCAAAAACAGCTCCTGCAGATGCCTAAGCCCCGCCTCTTCCACGGTGCGATCGACCAGTACGCCGCCGGGTTCGACCTCCATCTCGATGGTGAACTCCCGCGGGTTGGCGAACGCCCGCCCCATGCCCTCACGATTGGGCAACAGTCTGGGCGCGACGAAAATCAGGTAGATAAGCCCCGCCAGCGCCACGGGCAGGCCCACCCAGGCAAGGTCGAAAAGGCCCATCGAAAGCTCGGGGTAGCGCTCGGTCAAAAGCCCGTAGACCACCAGATTCGTGCTGGTGCCGAAAAGCGTGACGGTACCGCCCAAAATCGAGGCGAAGCTTAGCGGCATCAACAGCCGCTGCGGCGAGCGGCGAATGCGCCGACTCCAGCTCATGACCGCAGGAATGTAGGTCGCCATGACGGGGGTGTTGTTCAGAAAAGCGCTCAAGGAGGCTACCGGCAGCACCAGCCGCGAAAGCGCTCGCCGCTCGGTGGCGGGCGTGCCAAGTACGTGGCGAATGATCAGATCGATGCCGCCGGTTTCACGAATGCCCGCCACCAGCACGTACATAAAGGCCACGGTAAAGAGCCCTGAATTGGAGAATCCTCCGAGCGCCTGGCCTGGGTCGATCACGCCCAGGGTGAGCAGCACTACCACCGCGCCCATCAGGATAATATCCGGCCCCAGCCGGGAGAGCGCCATCAACGGAAATACCGTTAGTACGACCCCGATCGCAATCCAAGCATCCAGTGACATGACGCGCGCCTTGAAAAAAGAAACGCGCTCATTGTGACGCCTGCCAGATATTCCAAAAAGCTATTTTTAGGAACACATTTATTCGATAAAAACATATGCGAGATTAGCCGTGCCGCTCCGTTTGAAGCGTGTCTCTAAAAGAGCGATGGCATTAGCACAAAATCGGCGAAAAGCGCCGAGCGCCTTCGAGTAAAGCCCGCTAAGCTCGTTAAAGCGGCCGTTACCAAAAATATAAAAGGCTAACTCTTCTTTACACACTGGATAGGCGGTACCTGATCGTACGTGGTGGTCGGCCGGACTGTTTCGTCATTACAGGAGAAGACCGCATGCAAACGCAGCATATCTTCGTCGTCGGGCTCAACGACTTCAACCGCGAGCGCTTGAATCGCCTGCGAGGCGCCGAGCACTTCGAGTTTCACGGCGTCATCGAGCCCGCCGAGGTGTACGACACCGAGGTGTTCCCGATCGAGTCCATGGTCGAGCGTGCAGGCGAGACGCTCTCGAACTTCGATCACGATATCGACGCCATCGTCGGCTACATGGATTTTCCCGTCTCGACCATGCTGCCGCTTTTGTGCGACCGCTTTAACACCCGCACCACGAGCCTGGAAAGCCTGTTGAAGTGCGAGCACAAGTATTGGAGCCGGCGCTGCCAGCGCGAGGTGATCGGCAACTTCATTCCTCGTTTTACCGCCTTTGACCCCTTCGATGACCAAGCGCTGTCGGAAATCGGCCGCGCCGGGCTCTACTTTCCGTTTTTCATCAAGCCGATCAAGTCCTCGGGGTCGCGCCTTGGCTTTCGCATCGATAGTCCCGAGGATTTCGAATCCGCGATCAAGGAACTTAGACGCGATATCGGGCTGATCTCCGAGCCGTTCAACTTCATTCTCGACCAGGCCGAGATTCCCGAGGAAGTGCGCCGGGTCGATGGCGGCTTCTGCATGGCCGAGGAGATCATCGGCGGCTGGCAATGCACCGTGGAAGGCTACGTGTTCGAAGGCAAGGTGGTGCCCTATGGCATCGTTGACTCGCTTCGCTACCCGCGAGTGCTGAGCTTTCTGTACTACCACTACCCCTCCACCCTGCCGGAGAAGATTCAGGACAAGATGCGCGAGCTGACCACGATGCTGCTGTCGCATATCGGCTACGACAACGCCGCCTTCAACGTGGAGTTTTTCTGGGACGAAGTGCAAAACCGCATCTGGCTTTTGGAGGTCAACACGCGCATTTCGCAGTCCCACTGCGACCTTTTCGAAAAAGTTGACGGCGTCAGCCACCAGCAGGTCACCATCGACCTGGCGCTGGGCCAAACGCCCAACATGCCTCATCGCGAAGGCGCTTATCCGGTAGCCGGCAAGTTCTTCTACCGTGTCTTTTTCGATGATGCCACCGTCGCCCGCGTGCCCTCCAAAGAGGAGATCAAGGCGCTGGAAGAGGCCTACCCGGGCACGTTGATCGACCTTCAGGTGACACCTGGCCAGCGGCTCTCGACGCTTCCCGAGCAGGACGCCTACAGCTACGCGCTCGCCTATATCTGGATGGGGGCACCCACCAGCGAGGCGCTAGAGAAAAACTACCGCAACCTCGCCGTACGGCTTCACTTCGAGTTCAGCGACGTGATCGGCTAAGCGACGAGTTCGCTTTTAAGGAAGGAGAGTGCTTATGCAGATCGTGGATGACTTGCCCCGCCGCGTGTTCGAAGAAGAGACCTGGATCGAGATGAGCGACGGCACGCGCCTGGCCGTGCGCATCTGGCGGCCCTTCGATTCCGACACTGACCCGGTGCCCGCCATCGTCGAATACCTGCCCTATCGAAAGCGCGATTTGACCGCCCAGCGCGACGCCGGTATGCACCGCTATTGGGCCGGCCACGGCTACGCCGGCGTGCGGGTGGACATTCGCGGCACCGGCGAGTCCGACGGCGTGCTTTATGACGAGTACCTGCCCCAGGAGCTCGACGACGGCGTCGAGATTCTCGCCTGGCTCGGCCGCCAGGCCTGGTGTACCGGAAGCGCCGGCATGGTGGGGATCTCCTGGGGCGGCTTCAACGGGCTGCAGATTGCCGCGCGCCAGCCGCCGGAGCTGAAAGCGATCATTACCATCTGCTCCACCGACGACCGCTACGCCGACGACGTGCACCATATGGGCGGCTGCATGCTGGTGGATAACCTCTCCTGGGCCTCGACCATGTTCGACGGCAACGCCTGCCCGCCGGACCCGGCGCTGGTCGGCGAGCGCTGGCGCGAGATGTGGCTAGAGCGCCTTGCCGGAAGCGGGCTGTGGCTCAAGCAGTGGCTCGAGCACCAGCGCCGCGACGACTACTGGAAGCACGGCTCGGTGTGCGAGGATTTCAGCGCGATCAAATGCCCGGTCTACGCCATCAGCGGCTGGGCGGACGGCTACTGCAACGCGGTGTTCCGGCTCATGGCCGGGCTCGACGTGCCGCGCAAGGGACTCATCGGCCCCTGGTCACACAAGTACCCGCACTTGGGCGTGCCCGGTCCCGCTATCGGCTTTTTGCAGGACGCGCTGCGCTGGTGGGACTACTGGCTCAAGGGCATCGACAACACCATCATGGACGAACCCATGCTGCGGGTCTGGATGCAGGAGTCGGCGCCGCCCTCTACCCGCTATGATCATCGCCCGGGGCGCTGGGTCGCAGAGCCGGGCTGGCCCTCGCTCAATATCGTACCCCAGCACTTTAGGCTCACCGCCGGCCACGACCTGTTGGCCAACGACGACGCCTCGAGCGGCAGCGCAAGTGGCGCAAGCGAGACGCCGATGACGCTGCGCTCGTCGTTGTCGGTGGGCCTTCACGCCGGCAAGTGGTGCTCCTACAACGCCCCGCCGGACCTGCCCCACGACCAGCGCGACGAAGACGGCGGCTCGCTGATTTTTCAGACCGCGCGGCTTGAAGCACCGCTCGAGATCTGCGGCCAGCCGGTGCTGGAGCTCGAACTCGCATCGAGCGAGCCGGTGGCGATGGTCGCGGTGCGCTTAAGCGACATTCACCCGGACGACAAGGCCACCCGCGTCTCTTATGGGCTTTTGAACCTGACCCACCGCGACAGCGACGAGTTTCCCGAGCCACTTGAGCCCGGCAGGCGCTACCGCGTGCGGGTCGCGCTCAAGCACATCGCCCAGCAGTTCATGGCCGGCCACGCCGTTCGCGTGTCGATCTCGACGAGCTACTGGCCGATCGCCTGGCCGGCGCCGGAGCCGGTGCGCCTGACCTTCCACCCCGAGGCGTGTCGGCTGGTGTTGCCCACCCGCGAGCCGCGACCCCAGGAGGAAGCGGCGCTGCCCGCGTTCGAGCCGCCGGTATCGGCGCCGGGCCTTGCCACCACGGTCCTCGAGACCGGCGGCGAGGTGTGGCGGGTGATTCGCGATTTGGCCACCGACGTCAACGAGGTGCTGGTGGTCAACGACGAGGGCGCCTACCGCTTCGACGACATCGACCTGGAGATCGCCGGCAAGGTGACCGAGCGCTACCGCTATGCCTACGGCGACTACCGCAGCATCGAAGGCATCACCGACTGGGAGCGCACCTTCCGCCGCGGCGACTGGATGGTGCGCACGCTGACCCACACGCGGCTCACGGCAAGTAGCGATGCCTTTCGCATCCAGGCAACGCTCGATGCCTGGGAAGGCGATACGCGGGTCTACTCGCAAAGCTGGGACGAGTCGATCCCCCGCGACCTGGTCTAGGTGCCCAAACGACAGGCATTAAAAAACCCCGCCATGAGCGGGGTTTTTCTTGCCCGATGCGTTAGCAAGCGGGATACATCAGGGGTTCGAAATTACAGAACCTTGATGTTGGAAGCCTGAAGGCCTTTTTTACCCTGGGTGACGTCGAAGGAAACCTTCTGGCCGTCTTGCAGAGTTTTGAAGCCGTCAGCCTGAATTTCGGAGAAGTGAGCGAACAGATCGTCGCCGTTGTCGTCCGGAGAGATGAAGCCGAAACCTTTAGTGTCGTTGAACCACTTAACGGTACCAGTTGCCATGATCGAAATCCTCGATGTAGCTTAATGAAAAGCCGGGTAATACCCGAGTTACAGTGGGTAGAACAAGAAACTTTCACCAGACTCAACGCTTAAGCGTTTCGATACTGCTGACAACGTTCGACTTGCTAACCTACTGTTTTGAAGCATGCACCTTTGCAGCACATGCGTCAACACCATGTCATAAAAAAATGTCAATGCGATGACGCTTCATCCAAAATCCACTTAGCGGCTTTTTCGGCGATCATTAGGGTGGGTGAATTGGTGTTTCCGCTGGTGATGGTGGGCATGATACCGGCGTCCGCCACCCGTAGCCCGGCCACTCCCAGCACCTTCAATCGAGCATCCACCACCGCCATCGGATCCTCCGCTTTTCCCATCCGCGTGGTGCCCACCGGGTGAAATATCGTGGTGCCGATATCGCCGGCCAGCCGCCAAAGCTCCTCGTCGCTTTGGTACTGCGCGCCGGGTTTGACCTCTTCGGGTTCGTACTTTGCAAATGCAGGCTGAGCGGCGATGCGCCGGGTCACGCGAAGCGAGTCCGCGGCGACCCGTCGGTCCTCCTCGGTGCTCAGGTAGTTCGGGCGAATCGAAGGCGGATCGATCGGGTCGCGGCTTTTAATGCGCACCGTGCCGCGACTGGTCGGGTTCAGATTACATACGCTTGCGGTGATCGCCGGGTAAGGATGAAGCGGCTGGCCGAAGGCCTCGAGACTCAGCGGCTGCACGTGGTACTGAATGTTGGGGTGGGCGTAGTCGCTGGAGCTTCGCGTAAACGCGCCCAGCTGCGAGGGCGCCATGCTCATCGGCCCGGTGCGCCTGGTCACATACTCCCAGCCGATGCCCGCCTTGCCCAACAGCGTCGAAGCGATGGCATTGAGCGTTTTGGCGTTGCTGACACGATACACCGAGCGGATCTGGAGGTGATCCTGCAGATTCTCGCCTACCCCGGGCAGCTCTTTCACCACCTGAATACCGAGCTTTTCCAGATGCTCGCGCGCACCGATACCGGAGCGCTGCAGCAGTGCCGGCGAGCCGACGGCGCCGGCGCAGAGCACCACTTCTTTTGACGCACTCACCCGCTCGAGGTGTCCGCGGCGCTCGAGCTCGACGCCAGTACAGCGCGGCTCGCCCTCTCCTTGCTCGAAGCAGAGCCCGTTGACCTGGCTTGTGTGCCAGAGCGTAAGGTTCGACCGCTTGAGCGCCGGGCGCAGAAACGCCTTGGACGTGTTCCAGCGCCAGCCCGCGCGCTGGTTGACGTCGAAGTAGGCCACGCCTTCGTTATCGCCGCGATTGAAGTCGTCGGTGCGCGGGATGCCCGCCTCGACGGCGGCGCGGGCGAAGTCGTCGAGCACCGGCCACTTGAGCCGCTGCTTCTCCACCCGCCACTCGCCCCCTTGACCGTGAAAGCGCCGGTGCGTCTCGTCGGCGTCGCCGCCGTCGTCCATCCGGTAGTGGCTTTCATGACGCATGAAGTCCGTAAGGCAGCTTTGCCAGTTCCAAGCCGGGTCGTCGACCACTTCCGCCCAATGGTCATAGTCGCGGGCCTGGCCGCGCATGTAGATCATGCCGTTGATGCTCGAACAGCCGCCCAGCGTCTTGCCGCGCGGGTAGATCAGCGAGCGGCCGTTCAAGCCCTGGTCTGGCTCGGTCTTGTAGAGCCAGTCGGTGCGCGGGTTGTTGATACAGTAAAGATACCCCACCGGCACGTGAATCCAGTGGTAGTTGTCGCGCCCACCCGCCTCGATGAGCAGCACCCGGTTGCCCGGGTCGGCGCTCAGGCGGTTGGCCATCAAACAGCCCGCGGTGCCGGCACCGATCACGATATAATCGAAGGTGTCGCCGGCGCCTTGATTGGCGTTGTTATTGCGCGCTGCCATAAAACCTCCTGACTATTTAGCCGTGGGCATCATGAAGTCGGCGCCGTCGTCGATGGAGTCGGACCAGCGCTGCATGATCGATTTCTGTTTGGTGTAAAAGCGCACGCCCTCTTCGCCGTAGGCGTGGGTGTCGCCGAACAGCGAGCGCTTCCAGCCGCCGAAGCCGTGCCAGGCCATGGGTACCGGAATCGGCACGTTGATGCCCACCATGCCGACCTGAATGCGCCGGCCAAACTCCCGCGCCGCACTGCCGCTCTCGGTGAAAAGGCTCACGCCGTTGCCAAACTCGTGGGCGTTGATCAAGTCGATCGCGCTTTTGATATCCGGCACGCGTACGCAGGCGAGCACCGGGCCGAAGATCTCCTCTTTATAGATGGTCATCTCTGGCGTGACGTGGTCAAAGAGCGTGCCGCCCATCCAGAAGCCTTCGCCGTTGCCTTCGCCTGCCTGGCTCGAATCGAATTCGCGCCCGTCGACCACCAGCGTCGCGCCTTCTGCCGCACCCTTCTCGATATAGCCGGTGATGCGCGCGTGGGCGTCTCTGGTGACGATCGGCCCCATTTCGGCGTCCTCTTGCATCCCGTCCTTGACCTTGAGCGTGCGGGCGCGCGCGGCAAGTTTTGCTACTACCTCATCGGCAATGTCATCGACCAGCACCGCCACGCTGATCGCCATGCAGCGCTCGCCGGCGGAGCCAAACGCCGCGCCGACCAGCGCGTCCACCGCCTTGTCCAGGTGCGCGTCGGGCATCACCACCATGTGGTTCTTCGCCCCGCCCAGCGCCTGCACCCGCTTGCCGTGGCCGGCGGCGCGCTGATAGATCGCGTTAGCGATCGGGGTGGAACCCACGAACGACAGCGCCTGAACGTCCGGGTGGTCGATCAGCGCCTCGACCGCCTCCTTGCCGCCCTGCACCACGTTGAACACGCCGTCGGGCAGGCCCGCCTGTTTTAGAAGGTCGGCGATCAGAAGCGAGGCGCTCGGGTCCAGCGGGCTCGGCTTCAGGATGAAGGTGTTGCCGGTGGCCAGCGCCACCGGAAACATCCACATGGGCACCATGGCGGGAAAGTTGAACGGTGTGATGCCCGCCACCACGCCAAGCGGCTGGCGCAGCGTCCAGTTGTCGATACCGGTGCTCACCTGATCGGTGTAATCGCCCTTGAGTAGCTGCGGCACGCCGCAGGCAAACTCGACGATATCGATGCCGCGGGCCACCTCGCCCTGGGCGTCAGTTAAGACCTTGCCGTGTTCTTTAGTAATCGCCTCGGCGAGCTCGTCCTTGTGTGCATTCAAAAGCGCCAGGAACTTGAACAGCACCCGGGCGCGGCGAATCGGCGGCGTATCCGCCCAAGAGGGAAACGCCTGGCTCGCGGCCTCGACGGCGCGGTTCACGTCAGTCTGGTTTGCCAGCGCCACCTGGCCGGTGGTTTGGCCGGTGGCCGGGTTGGTGACGCCCTGATGCTCGGCGGCGTCGCCGTCAACGCGCTGGCCGTTGATGTAGTGCTGAATCGCGGTGGACATAAGCTGCCTTTTGTTCGGTGATCGCTGAAACGGTTTGCCGTGCGCTAAATTAGCGATACGGCCTAAACCCCTGGTTCATTCGAGCTTACCGCGCGCCGGGCCAGGATCAATTGAGTAATTCTTAAGCGCGATATAAGCTTTTCTGATAACAAAACGGGCCGAGGAGCTTTCATGCAGGAGTACGCCGCCCTGCGGGCGTTCGTAGCAGTGGCGCAAAGCGGCAGCGTCTCGAAAGCCGCCGCCCAGTTGCACCTGACTCAGCCCGCCGTCAGCCTAAAGTTGAAGCAGCTTCAGGCGCACTTGGGCCTAACCCTCTTTATCCGCCGCCCACAAGGCCTGACGCTGACCCACGATGGCTTTGCACTGTTGCCCGCCGCGCGTCAGGCGCTGGCCAGCGCTCAGGCCTTCGAGCAGAGCGCCAGCGCCCTGCAACAAACCCTGCGCGGCAAACTGCGGGTCGGCACCATCGTCGACCCGGAGTTCATCCGCCTGGGCCACTTTTTGAGCCGGCTGATGGCCCGCGCCCCGCAGCTTGAAACCGAGCTCGCCCACGGCATGAGCGGCAGTGTCATCACCCAAATCGAGCGGGGCGAACTCGACGTCGGCTTCATCCTCGCCCCGCCCGGTGAGGGTCCCGGCGTCGATACACTCGGATTTCGCGAGCTGACCCACTTTCACTACCACGTGGTGGCCCCGCCGGGCTGGGAGAATCGGCTTTTGGATACCCGCTGGGAAGCGCTGGCGCGGCTACCCTGGATCGTCACGCCCACCGACTCCGCCCACCACCGTCTTTTGAGCCACGCCCTGGCCGAGTGCGGCGCCACGCCCAATCGTGTGGCCCAGGTCGACCAGGAGGCGTGCATGCTGGATCTGGTGCGTGCCGGCGTGGGCTTGAGCCTGGCCCGCGACGCCCAGGCCATGGCCGAGCGCCAGCAAAACGGCCTCGCGGTGGTTGACGATGTGCGCCTACCCTGCGCGCTTAGCCTGGTCTGGCGACAGGACCGCGAAGCCGAGCCGCCGATTCGCGCGGCGCTCGACACTTTGGATAGCGTTTGGCTCCACCGAATTTGAGCCGGCATTGCCGCTGGCAACCCGGCGTGAATCCTTCGGAACCATCCTTGCAGTCGAGTGATCAAAACGAGCTACGCTGAATAGGCCGAGCCTTTGGTCAGGCCTAATCAAGGCCTTTAGACATTCATGTTTGGCTAGCGCGGCGTTTGTCTACTAGGGTTAAGAGCGAACCAAATAGACCAGTCGGCTAATGGGTGATTCACCCAAGGACTGGACGCGGGCTTTGCCCGCACTCAAAGCGTTGATTAAAAGACAGGAGGTCTTATGAGCAACAGCATCACGACGGTCAATCCGGCCACCGGCAAAAACCTCGAAAGCTACACGCTGATGGACGAGAGCCAGGCGCTCAAGGTCGTCGAGCAGACCCACGAGGCTTTTCTACAGTGGCGGCTCAAGTCACTGGACGAGCGGGCAAAGGTCATCAAGGCGATCGGCAAGGCGCTTGCCGATAACAAGGAAGCTTTCGCCACGCTCATGGTCGATGAAATGGGCAAGCCGCCGGAAGAGGCGCGCCAGGAGATCGACCTGTGCGTCGGCATCTGCGACTACACCGCCGAGCACGGCCCGGACAAGCTCGCCGACGAGCAGCGCAAGCCCGGCAACGGCGAGCGCGGCATCGTGACCTACTCGCCGATGGGCGTGATCTACGGCATCCAGCCCTGGAACTTCCCCGCCTACCAAGCGGTGCGCTACTCGATCGCCAACCTGATGGCGGGTAACGGGGTGCTGTTGAAGCACGCCGAAAACGTCACCGGCAGCGGCCTGTTCCTCGAGAAGCTCTACCGTGATGCGGGCCTGCCGGAAAACGTCTTCCGCACGCTGGTCATCTCCCACGACGTATCGGACAAGATCATCGAGCACAAGCACGTGCGCGGTGTGACCCTGACCGGCAGCGACACCGCCGGGCGCAAGGTGGCTGCCAAGGCCGCCGAGAACCTGAAAAAGACCGTGCTGGAGCTCGGCTCCAACGACGCCTACCTGGTGCTCGACGACGCCGACCTGGATCTGGCGGTGGATACTTGCGTCACCGGGCGCGTGTTCAACGGCGGCCAGACCTGCGTGGCGGCAAAGCGCTTCGTGGTGACCGAGAAGAACTATGAAGCCTTCAAGGAGCGTTTCGTCGAGAAGATGAAGGCGCTCAAGGTCGGCGACCCGAAAGAGAGCGGCACCGACGTTGGCCCGATGGCTCGCGTAGATCTGCGCGATGGCCTGCACGACCAGGTCGAGAAAAGCGTGCAAAACGGCGCCAAAATCCTCTGCGGAGGCGAGAAGCCGTCTGGTCCCGGCGCGTTCTACCCGGTCACGGTGCTGGATAACGTCACCCCAGGCCAGCCAGCTTACGATGACGAGCTGTTCGGCCCGGTCGCCGCGCTGATTCGCGCAAAAGACGACGAAGACGCCATGCGCATCGCCAACGACAGCCGCTACGGCTTGGGCGGCGGCATCATCTCGAAGGACGTGAAGCGCGCCACCGAGCTTGCAAGCAAATACTTCGATACCGGCATGGTGTTCATCAACGGCTTCGGTGTGGCAACCCCGGAAATGCCCTTTGGCGGCGTGAAGGACTCCGGCTACGGCCGCGAACACGGCGGCTTCGGCATGCACGAGTTCGTCAATGCCAAGGCGGTCATCATCGTTCAGGAGTAAGGGGACGGTGTCGGCCTGAAAGGCCTTTACTAGCGTTACTGATTGACGCCGCAAGCGCTGCTTGCGGCGTTTTTTATGCGCGCGTCAAATAGCGCGCGGGGCGTAGGTCCGGCGGTAAACCAACAGTAGCGCGGCCAACAAAAGCCACGTCAAAAGTGCGGCGATGACGTCGTCCAGCACTACGCCGAGCCCGCCGGGTGCGAACTCGGCCAGATGGATGGGCGGCGGCTTGATCGCATCGAGTAGCCGGTACACGATGAACGCGGCGGCCATTACCCAGAGCGTTCGCGCCGCCTTGAGACCAATCACCGCCAGCGGAAAGGCGACGATTTCGTCGAACACGATACTGCCGTAGTCGAGCCCGCCGTAGTAGCCGGAGGCGAAGTGGCAAACGAGTACGCCCAAGCCCAGCAGCAGCGCGTTAATCGCCATCTGATGGCTAATGCGAAAGCCCAGCAGCCACCAAGCCAGCGCCACGCCCCAAAGCGTGCCCACGGTGCCCGGGGCGAGCGGCGCAAATCCCACCCCCAGCCCCGTGGCCAGCGCAATGTTGAGCGCTTCGAGCATCAGCTCGCCTGGGCGGCTTTACGCTTGAGCCGGATCAGCGTTTCGCGATCGAGCCCCAAGGCATCGGCGAGCTGATCGATCCAGGCGTTTTCCATCTCGTGGCGCTCGCCAGCCACCGCCAAGCTGACCAGCATGATTTCCCGGGCCGCCTCGGGGGAATCCGCCTGCTCGGCAAGCGCGCTGGCATCCAGCGGCGCGCTTAGCTGCTTTTCTACCCAGGTGTAGAGCTCGTCGTCGGCGCCCAGATCACTCATTTTTTGGGTGACCCGGGTGCGCGTCTGCTCATCGCTTTGGCCGGTGGCGCGCGCGGTCAGGATCATCGCCTGCAGCAGTGTGCGGCTGCGCTGCTCCTGGTGCTCGCCGCTGAGCGAATCGATGTGCTCGCCGCCGGCGGTGCGGGCCTGGTCACGGTCCCATTCATCATCGGCACCGGTGCTCGGTCCGTTACGTAATTCCGAGCTTTGCCACGCGTTCCAGGCATACATACCGATACTTGCCACGATTCCATACTTGAGCGCCTTGCCGGTCAGCTTGCGGCCAGGCCTTGAGCCCATCAGCAGCGCCATGGCGCCGCCGCCCAGCGCGCTTCGGGTATCGAAGCCTGCGCGCGGCCGGGGCGACTGAGTGCGGTTTGGGCGCGGGCCGCGCGGACCCGGCGTCGGCTCGTCCAGCACGCCCTTGAGGCCCAGCTCGCCGCTGCCTTGCTCCATCAACTGCTTGAAAATACTGCTTGCGTTCATCCGTGGACTCCTTGATTCAGTGGAGTGGCAACCCGCCACCCTACCAGCAGGTTAGACGTTTTCGCTCCCTTTCACCTCTACCCAACGCCGTCGACGACCATTATCCGGCCTGAGCCGCCTGGCGCTCGAGCTCGGCGACCATCTGCTGATCCAGGTTGAGTTCCAGCGCAAGCTGGTCGAGCCAGGCTTTTTCCATCGGGTTCTGCTCGTCACTCACCGCCAGGCTGATCAGGTACATCTCCCGCGCCGCCTGGGGCGAATCCGCCTGGGAGGCGAGCGCTTTGGCGTCGAGCGGGGCGTTGAGCTGCTGCTCGACCCAGGCGTGCAGCTCGTCGTCGGCGCCGAGGCTATCGATCTGCTCGCCAATCAGGGCGCGCTCGTCGGCGTCGATATGGCCATCGGCACGGGCAGCCATGATCATCGCCTGCAAAAGCTCGAGGCTGCGCCGCTCCTGAACTTCACCTTCGAGCACGTCGACCCGCTCGCCCTCCTCGCGACCGGCTGCGTCGCCGTGGCTGCCCTTGGCCTGGTGGCTTTGCCACGCCTTCCAGGCGAGCATGCCGACGCCGGCGATCGCGCCGTACTTGAGCGCCTTGCCGCCAAGCTTGCGCCCGCGCTTGGAGCCCACCAGCATGCCCATGGCGCCGCCGCCGAGCAGGCTTTTGACATCCAGCCCGCTACCGCTGCCGCTGCTTTTGGCGCCTTCGCCGCCGCCGAACTGGCGCGAGAGGCCGTCGAGTACGCCCTTGACGTCTACCCCGCCGCTTTGGCTCTTGCCGCCCGCCTGTTTCATCAGCTGCTGTAAAATGCTGCTCGCGTTCATTGATTGCTCCTTGTCGTCGAGACGTCAACGTTCAATGGACCGCGCCCTTGATCGAGGTCGTACTGCCCAGGCGGTGCGCGGCTACTTCGATACGAACCGGCATCTGCTCCTTGAGTTCACTGACGTGAGAAATAATGCCGATCATGCGCCCGCTGGACTGCAGCTCGCAGAGCACCTCGATCGCCTGATCCAGCGCGTCCTGATCGAGGCTGCCAAACCCCTCGTCGATGAACAGCGTATCGAGCTTGATGCCGCCGGCGTAGGCCTGGACCACGTCCGATAGCCCCAGCGCCAGCGCCAGTGCCGCCATGAAGGACTCGCCGCCAGACAGGGTCGCCACCGGGCGCTGCTTGCCGGTGTAGGTGTCCGCCACGTCGAGCTCGAGCCCTGAGGCGCTGTTGCCTTTCGAGGGGTCTTCCCGGCGCACGAGCTGATAGCGCCCGCGGCTCATACGGGTGAGCCGCTCGGAGGCCTGAATAAGTACGTCGTCGAGCAGCACGCCGAGCACGAAGCGCTGCAAACTGATGCGATGACCGGTGCGCCCGTTGGCCACGTCGCTAAGCGTGCCCCAAAGCCAGTACTCCGCCTCGAGCGCCTGCTGGGCCTCATGGGCAACCTTGAGCTTCTCACGCACGCCGTTCAAGGCGTTCTGGCGCTCGCTCAGCCCGCGCCACGCCTCGAAAACCGCCTGCTCGCGGGCCAAGCTCGCCTCGACCTCTGACTCGAGTGCGGCCATATCCGGCTCGGGCTGATCCTTGAGCCTGGCGTCGGCGCTGGCGATGGCTCCAATGAGCTCGTCCAGGCGCCGCTGGTAGGCCTCGACGCGCTGGGCCGCCGCCTGGCGCTCAGGCTCTTCGAGCCGGGCGGCATCGAACGCGCAAGTGTCCTCGAAGGCGCTCGCCGCCAGCGCCTTTTGCCACTCGGCGCGGGCGCTTTCCAGCGCCTGCTCGGCCTGTTTGAGGCGCGTTTCGGCGCCGCTTGCGCGCTCCTCGGCGCGGGCCTGCAGGGCCACGTTTTCGTCGTGGGCCTTTCGGGCGCCGGCGTGGGCCGTTTCGATCTCGCTGATTTCATCGGCAAGCGCCTGGATGCCGGCTCGAAGCGCCTGCGGGTCGCGGGCATCCGCGGGCAGCGCCTCGCTGAGCTGGTCGCGCTGGCTCACAAGGCGCAGCACCTGCTCTTTCGCCACGTCCCGCTCATTGTGAGACGCTTTCAACTTTTGATCCTGGGCGCTCCAGTCGCGGCGCAGCGTCTCGCGCTGAGTCGACAGCGCGTCGATCTCGCGCTCGACGCTTTCGCGCCGCGTCGCGCTGGCCTCAAGCGTCGAGACAGCGCGCTCGAGCTCCAATAGCGGCGCACCGGCCCACTCGCCAAGCGCCTGGCTCAGGCGGCTTCGCTGCTCGGCGTGTTGGCGGGCATCGAAGCGCGCCGTCTCCAGCGCGCGCTCGGCGTCCTGCTGCGCCTGGCGGGCGCTGGCCGTCTGGGCTCTGGCCTGCTCTACCTGCTCTTTAGTGACGATATCACCGGAAGGCGTCGCGGGCGCCGGGTGATCAACGCTTCCGCACACCGGGCAAGGGGCATCCGCCTGGAGCGTTTGCGCCAAAAGCGCCGCCTGGCCCTGGTGCCAGCGCATCTCGCACTCGGTGGCGGCGCGCTCGGCGCCGCGGGTCTGCGCCTGGCATTGCTCGAGGGTTTGCGCCGCGCGCTGCTCGCCGGTTTGGGTCTGGCGCTCCCTGTCGGCCAGCGCCTCGAGCTCGCGGCGCGCCTTGAGAAGCTCCCGATGGCGATTGAGCTCCGCCGGCGCCCCGGCCAGGCACTGGTACTCCGCCTGAAGCGCCTCGAGACGCTGGCTGGCCGCCTCGCCCTGGCAGCGAATCTCCTCCAGACGCTGCGTCTGCTGCTGGAAGATGGACTCCGCCTGCTGGTGCGCCTGGTCCGCCTGGCGGGCCCGCGCGGCGAGCTCCTCCAGCGCCTGGCCCTTTTCGAGGTACTCGCCGAGCGCCCGGCGGCGCTCGGTGCGCTCACTAAGCTGCTCTAAACGCGTTGCCGCCTCGGCCAGCGCCGCTTGCGCTTTCGCCGTGCGCCCACGCTGATCATCGAGCCCCACTTGGGCCTGGCGCTGCTCCTCGCGCGCCGCTTCCAGCGCTTTTTGCGCCTGGGCCTCGGCCTCGAACGGTGCGCGAAGCGCTTGGGCGCGCTCGTTTTGCGCCAGGCGCTGGCGCTCGCCTTCGATGGCATCACTGCTTTCCAGATGCGCACTCTTTTCACGCATCAGCGCATCCCGCGCCTGGCGCTGGCGCTCGATCTCTTTACCTGCGTCGCGGCGCTGCTCCGCCTGGCGGCGCTCGCGCTTGGCGGCCTCAAACCCGGCGGTGGCCTCCTCGACCCGGGGCGAAAGCGCGGTAAGCTCCTCATCGAGGGCGGCCTCGCTTTCGAGCTCGCCGCCGGCCAGCAGGCCGCTAATGTGCTCGCGGTGGCTTTTGACCCGAGCGACGATCCCCTTCGCGCGCTCCAGCAGCTCGTCCTCGATACGCTTGAAGATCTGCGTTTGAAACAGCCGGGCGAAGATCTTTTCGCGCTCGCTGGACGGCGCGACCAGCAGCTCACGGAACTTGCCTTGGGGCAGCACCATCACTTGGCGAAACTGTTTGACGTCCAAACCCAGCAGCGTTTGGACCTGGGCGTTAGCCTCCCCCACGTTTTTGGCCACCAGGCACGTCTGCTCCTCGAGCGCCTCGTTGAGCTGCCAGAGCTGGGCTTCGGCGTTTTGCGTGGTGGTGCCTTCGCCGCGCGCCTTGGGGCGCTCCTGCTGGGGCACGCGGCGCAGGCGGTAAATGCGCTCCTGCAGGCGAAAATCCAGCGTCACCTCGGTGAGAAGGGTTGGGATTGCGCTGTCGCAGCGCATCTCCGTGCCGGTGCGCTCCTCGCCGGTGGTCTGGCCGTAAAGCGCAAAGCAGATGGCGTCGAGAATCGAGCTCTTGCCGGCGCCGGTGGGGCCGTTGATCAGAAAGAGCGGGTGGCGGCCCAGGGCGGTGAAGTCGAGGCGCTCGACCCCGGCAAAGGGGCCGAAGGCCTGCATGGTGAGAACGAGTGGGGTCACGGGCCGCCCTCCGCCTTGTTGAGCTCTGAAATCAGCGCTCGCACGACCGTTTTCTGGTCGTCGTCGAGCGCTTCGCCGCTGGTCTGCTCGAAGAAGTCGCTGAACATGTCCAGCGCGCTGAAGTGGAGCTTTTCGCGGTCGAGCTGCTGGGCGCCACGCGCCTCGAGCATGCCCGGCTTCTCCAGATGGAGCACATTCGGGTAGAGCGCCCGCAGCTTACTCATCGGGTCGAGAATGGCGTGGCGGTCTGTCAGGCGCACCAGCAGGTAGTCCTCGCGGCGCTCGACAGCCTCGTTTTGTGCTTGGGCCAGCAGGTGTTCAAGCTCGCCTTCGAGCACGCGCACCTCGCGCCTGGGGGTGAGCGTGCGCCACTCGAAAGAAAGCTTGCCGTCGGCGTCGATATCTACCAGCATCACGCCCTTTCGCTGGCGCGCCTCTGAAAAGCTGTATTTCAGTAGCGAGCCGCTGTAGCGGATGTGCTCGCTGCCGCGGTACTGCGGGCCGTGCAGGTGGCCAAGGGCCACATAGTTAAAGCCCTGCATCGGCTCCCAGGCCACGCTTTCCGCCCCGCCGAGATTGAGCGGGCGCTCGGAGTCCGAGGCCGCGGCGCCGTCGACGAAGCAGTGGCTCATCAGAAACGTCGGGCGGCTCTTTTGGCGGGCGGCCTCGATACGCTCGAGTAAAAAGCGGTGGGCACTGTCGAAGTCGCGCGCCTCGCACTTGAAGACGCTACGCACGTGCTCCGGGTCGGCGTAGGGAATGCCGAAGACATCGACCGTCACGCCGCTTGCCTCGAGAGTGACCGGCGTGTCGATTCGGTCGAGCTCTGAGAGGATATAAAGCCCGGCCTTTTTGAGGTGGCGGGCGCCGAAGCGCAGCCGCTCGGCGCTGTCGTGGTTGCCGGAGATCATCACTACCGGCAAGCCCCGCCGGTCGCAAAGCTCATAAAGTACGTCGTCGAGCAGCGTCACGGCACCGGCGGGGGGAATGGCGCGATCGAAGATGTCGCCAGCGACCAGCACCGCATCGACGCCGTCACGATCGACGATCTCGATGAGCTGGTCGAGTACGAAGCGCTGGTCATCGAGCAGCGATACGTTGTGGAAAAGCCGCCCCAAGTGCCAGTCCGCGGTGTGCAGTAGTCGCATGGCATCGCCCTAATGAAAGTGCCCGCATCTTATCATCGACCTCCACGCCTGGGCACTTGCTCGACGGCGGTAGTGAACGCCTAGGGCGCGATGGGCAGGTCGCGCTTGTGCTGGGTGCGCTCGAACGTCTGCACGATGGTCTTGCGCGCTGCGCCGTCGATCTGCTCGCCAGTCAAAAAGGCGTCGATCTCGGCGTAGGTCACGCCCAGGGCGTCTTCGTCGGCGAGCTGCGGCTCCAGGGTTTCGAGATCCGCAGTGGGCGGCTTTTTCACCAGCGCTTCTGGTGCGCCAAGCTCGGCGCCGAGGCGGCGCACCTGGTCCTTGGTAAGCCCGGCCAGGGGCACCACGTCGCAGGCGCCGTCGCCGAATTTAGTGAAAAAGCCCATCAGCGCCTCGGCGGCGTGGTCGGTGCCGACCACCAGCCCCGCGTGGGCGCCGGCCACCGCGTACTGCGCCACCATGCGCTGGCGCGCCTTGATATTGCCCAGCACGAAATCGCGCTGGTGCTCGTCGCGAAACACGAGACCGCCCTCCTCGAGCGCTTGGAGCGCGGCGTCGCTGGCGGGCTTGACGTTCACCGTGAGCAGATGATCGGCGCGAATGAAGTCGAGCGCCTGCTGGGCGTCGTTTTCATCGGCCTGCACGGCGTAGGGCAGGCGCATGGCGTAGAACTCGGCCTCGAGGCCCTCGGCGCGGGCTCTCTCTACCGCGAGCTGGCAAAGCCGCCCGGTCACGGTGGAATCGACGCCGCCGCTGATGCCGAGCACCAGCGTGCGCAGGCCAGCCTCCTTGAGGCGCTGGTAAAGAAACGCCACGCGCCGCTCGATCTCCTCGTTCACATCGATCGACGCCTTGACGCCGAGGGCCTGGCGGATACGGGTCTGCTGATCGCTTTGCGAGTCCATGCGGTTCTCCTTTTCAAGATTTAAAGCTCACTGCCTTGAGCGTTTCATCCAGCGTAGCGAGGCGGCGCTCATCTGCCAACGGGCCCGGCGCCTTTCGCCACGTTTTGGTCCGCCCAACGAAAAGCCCCCGCATCGGGCGGGGGCATGGGGCTTGAGTGCTAAACGCTTGCGACTTAGTTGCGAAACGCGTCCGGATACACCGTCAGATCCACGCTCCAAAGTGCCGGGAGCAGGAAGTAGGTCGCGGCCACGATCAAAATCAGCGCGATGATGTTGAGCCAGAAGCCGTTGCGCACCATTTCGGCGATGGTGATCTTGCCGGTGGCGAAGATGATCGCGTTGGGCGGCGTGCCGACCGGCAGCATGAAGGCGCAGTTGGCCGCCATGGCCGCCGGCACCATCAGCACGAACGGATGCACGTTCAGCGCCAGCGCCAAGGAGGCCAGTACCGGCAGAATCATGGTCGCGGTCGCGGTGTTGGAGGTGATCTCGGTAAGGTAAAGCACCATGGCGGCGGAGAGCAGAATCACCATCAGGAAGTTGACGCCTTCCAGCACGCTCATCTGATCGCCCATCCAGGCAGCCAAACCCGACGAGTTGAAGCCGGCGGCGATCGCCAGGCCGCCACCGAAGAGCAGCAAAATGCCCCAGGGCACGTCACGGGCGATCTCCCAATCCAGCAGGCAGCCGCCCTTGGTGCGCGAGGGAATCAAGAAAAGCGCCACCGCCGCGGTGATCGCGATCATGGTGTCGTTGATACCGGGGATATTGATGATCTGGCCCTGCCACAAAAACGAGCGGGTGATCCAGAAAAACGCCGCCAGCAAGAACACGGCCAGCACCGCTTTCTCCTCGAAGCTGGTGCGCCCGAGCGCCTTCATCTCCTTATTGATCAGCTCCTTGCCGCCGGGCAGATGGCCCAGGTTCATCGGGTAGATAAAGCGCGTGAGCATGATCCAGCCGATGAACAGCAGCACGACCACGACCGGGAAAGCGAACATCAGCCAGCTGGCAAACGAGATTTCATAGCCGAACAGCTCGCTGACCACGGCGGCCAGAATGATGTTGGGGGGCGTGCCGATCAGCGTGCCCAGTCCGCCGATGGTACCGCCGTAGCCGACGCCGAAAATCAGCGCTTTGCTGAATTTGTCGATCTCACCGCTGTGATCGCCGTCGCTCTTGGCAAGCTCTTGGGTGACCTGATAGACGATCGCGGTGGCGATCGGCAGCATCATCATCACCGAGGCGGTGTTGGACACCCACATCGAAAGAAAGCCCGTGGCGGCCATGAAGCCGAAAACGATGCTGTTGATGCTGGTGCCGAGTATGGAAATGATGGTCAGCGCGATACGCTTGTGCAGATCCCACTTCTCCATCGCCAGCGCGATCAAAAAGCCGCCCAAAAACAGAAAGACGATGGGATTACCGTAGGCGGCGGTGACCGCGCTGCCCTCGAGCGCCCCGGTAATGGGCAGCAGTATGATCGGTAAAAGCGAGGTCGCCGGAATCGGAATGGCCTCGGTGATCCACCAGATGGCAACCCACAGCGTAGTCGCCAGTACCATGCGGCCTTCGAAGCTCAAGTCCGCCGGCTCAAAAAACAGCACCGTCAGCGCGAACATCAAAGGCCCTAGCACGAGTCCAATGGACTGCGCACGGTTGTAGGCCGGCGGGCGCGGCGAGGGATTGGGGTTTTCATCGGGGGGTGTCGGCGTGCCTGAACTGCCCTGCGCCCCGGACGCGCCGGGGGCACCGGAGGTCGGCAGCGCGCAGAGAAGAAGGTTTTTGGCCTGATAATGATAGTGCCAAAGCTGGTCCCAGACCGATAGGGTGGCCGTTTTGAACATGAGGCAGTACCGCTTGGTATTGAGTGAGCAGTAAAGACGCTTCGCGACAGCGCCTTGAGATGGCTAAAACAGCGTCGCCGATTTTAGAGCGCCCTTTATTCCCTGCAAGCGGCAATTAGTCCAGCGAATTAGCCTCGATTAATACCAAAGTCTAACAACTTTAGTTGAATACACTGCCTGCTCCTTTTATATGCGTGACTGCTTAACAAAAATCGACGCGCGGGCTGGCTCAGGACCATCGCCTTTGATATTAGCCGGTTAGCGAGCGAACGTTTCTCACATGCCGTTTTGATGACCTTCAGGTTAACTTTTTGTACAACTTTCATGAACGCTGGACCCGGTGCATGGTCTATACTTTCGCCAAGACCCAGAGAATGTCTGTACAAGCATCGGGCTGGTCGTAAAACACGTACGAGGGGATTTACTCAAATAGTTTACGCTCAAGGAGTTAAGATGATACGCCAACATCTTTTCAATGGGGCTCAGCCAGGAAGCCCAGAGCATCTGGAAAAATATCTAAGCGAACAGAAACTTAGGAGAGAAAAAGAGAGCAACACGGAGTTTTTATGGCTGACCGCCGCCTCTTTTCTCGCCGGAAGCCTGGCAACGCTTGCCTTCGTAGTACCGCTTTAAGACCCCATTTGTACAGCGAAAACCCCGCCACCGTGAGCGGGGTTTTTTATACGCGCGGATTTTTTCGACAGGGCCACAATTGGTGATTGCTTCTGCTGGTGAGGTGTATTACTGTGAGTTGGTACAAGACGCGTATAAATAAATACTTTACCAAGTATCAGCATTCACAAGGAGTGGTGGCATGCACAGATTACAACTGGAAAACATTTCGGAAGCCGGCCTGCAAATGGCGATCAAGGAAATCCGCAGCGAAATGTTTGATACCCCGCATACGGACTTTACCATTGCCAAAATGTTGAGCCATTGCGGTCATTTCTCTTCCGCAGAACTTTATCTAGACGAGATGCTGATGAAGTGGGGCTCGTCTCCTGACGTGGTCGAGCTTATCAACAAGGGTTACTCCATGGTCGATGCCATGAGCGCGACCGCCAAGGCCCAAATTGCTAGCCCGGTAGCTGCCCACCAAACCAGCGTTGAGACTGAAGCCGCCGTGGCATAACATTGTAACGGCCGAGCACTGATAAAAACGGCTTGCTTTCCGGATGAAAGCAAGCCGTTTTTTTGTGTTCGCTCTTTAAAGACGCCTGCGTCGTTTTTTTCTCGTAATGCCCCTGCCCTGCCCCTTCGCTGCTAGAATGCCCGCCTTTCGCGAGCGTCGCGCAGCGCGTCGGCGCCTTGTCCTGACTGACCAAGAGCTTTGCAATGATTGCGACTGCCCAAGCGGCGCTTCGGCCTTTATTACGGCTGGGCCTGATTTCTCAAATTCTCATCGGTATCGCCGCCGGCGTTGCGCTGGCGCTACTTTCGCCGGCGGTGGCGACCCGCGTGGCACTACTTGGCCAGCTATTCATCAGCGCGCTGCAGGCGGTCGCGCCGATTCTGGTGTTCGTGCTCGTGATGGCGGCAATCGCGGCTCACCAAAAGGGCCGACCCACCCAGATACGCTCGGTGCTGGCGCTTTACGTCATCGGCACGCTGATCGCGGCATTGATTGCGGTGAGCGCGAGCTTTTTGATGCCCACCGAGCTTGCGCTCGATGCGCCTCGTGCCGATGGCAACCCGCCGGGCGACATCATCGGCGTGCTGCGCGACCTGCTGCTCAACGCGATCGCCAATCCGGTCAGCGCGCTGATGGAGGCCAACTTCGTGGCCATTCTGGTGTGGGCGGTGGGCCTGGGGCTTGCACTGCGTCAGGCAAGCGACACTACGCGCCGGGCGCTTTCGGATCTCTCCGGGGCGGTCACCCAGCTCGTTACGCTGGTGATTCGTCTGGCGCCGCTGGGCATCTTCGGCCTGGTGGCGGGAACGCTCGCGGAGTCCGGCGTCTCGGCGCTGCTCAAGTACGCCCAGCTCTTGGGAATCATCGTGGGCTGCATGGGTGTGGTCGCGCTCATCACCAATCCGCTGCTGGTCTACATTGTGACCCGGCGAAACCCCTACCCGCTGGTGTTGACCTGCCTGCGAGAAAGCGCCATCACCGCCTTTTTCACCCGAAGCTCCGCGGCCAATATTCCGGTGAACCTGGAACTTTGCCGCCGGCTGGATCTCGACGCCGACACCTACTCGATCTCGATACCGCTGGGCGCGACCATCAACATGTGCGGTGCGGCGATCACCATTACCGTGATCACGCTGGCCATGACCCATACCCTTGGCATCGGCGTCGACTTTCCGACCGCGCTGCTGCTGTGCGTGGTCTCGGCGCTGGCCGCCTGTGGGGTTTCCGGCGTGGCCGGCGGCTCGCTGATGCTGATTCCCATGGCGGCGAGTCTTTTCGGCATCTCGACGGAAGTGGCAATGCAGGCCGTGGCGATCGGTTTCGTGATCAGCGTGGTACAGGACGCCACCGAGACCGCGCTGAACTCCTCGACCGACGTGCTCTTTACCGCCGCTGCCTGCCGCGCGAAAAAACCAGCCGCCTGATTTATCACTCCGCGCCTGCCATTTATCTCCTCTCTTCGTTTTATTAGCCACGCCGGGTTGACGACCCGGCGTTCTTTTTATAAAACGTTTCTTATATAAAGCGTTCTCTAAAAAGAACACTGCAAAAATAGCACGACGCTAAATTCGCGAACGGTTCACCATGAAAGAAGAGACGCTACGCACGCTGGGCGCGCACCTTCAGCGTTTGCGCTTGGCGCGCGGGCTGTCGCTGAGCCAGCTGGCAAGCGCGGCGGGTATGGCCAAGTCCAACCTGAGCCGGCTCGAGCAAGGCAACGGCAACCCGACGCTGGACACGATCTGGCGCCTGGCGGTGCAGCTCGGAGTGCCCTTCGGCGCCCTAATTGCGCCGGTCGACGAGGTGCTGGGCGACGACGACGTACAGCTCACGCTGATCGAGCAGGGTCAGGGCACGCCCCAGGTCGATGCTTATTGGATGGGGTTCGCACCCCATACCGAGCGCCAGGCCGAAGGGCACACCCCAAACACCGTCGAGACGCTGTTCGTCATTAGCGGGCATATCGAGGCGGGTGAACACGGCGCACTGCGCACGCTGGCCCCCGGTGACAGCGCTCGATTCAACGCCGACCGACCGCATTTTTATCGCACCCAACACGAGCGCGCCACGCTGCTCGTCACCATTACTTACCACTAACCATTCGCGTCAATCGCTACCACGTACCACTCGCTACCACGTACCACTCGCTACCACGTACCAATCACTATCACGCACCACCCGCTACCGCTTATTACGCACCACTAATAACAGCTCAAAGGCATCGAGGTCCCATGCGCGCGTCCACCGAATCCAGTGCCCGCCCCCACGCCATTTGGCACGCCACCCTTCAGGGCGCGCGCGAGGGCATTCCGCTGCTGGGCGGCTACATACCGGTATCGCTGTCGTTCGGGCTGGTGGCGACCCAGGCGGGCTTTACGACGTTCGAAGCGGCAGCGATTTCGCTTCTGATTTACGCCGGCGCCTCGCAGTTTCTGTTTGTGGGCATGATCGCCACCGGCGCGCCGCTTTGGCTGGTCGTGGCGTTGACGCTGCTGATCAACGCGCGCCACCTGGTGTATGGCCCGAACCTGGCCGCGCTGCTGCCCCGAAGCCGCCACTGGCTCTGGCTGATGCACGGGCTGACCGATCAGGTCTTCGCCTTGGCGCTGACGAGACTCCCGGCGCTCGACCCCGCGCGGCGGTTCGGCTGGTTTTTAGGCTGCGCGCTGATGGCCTGGGCGGTTTGGGTGGTAGGCACCGTGGTGGGCGCGGTGGCCGGCGAGGCGGTGACCGCGTACTGGCCGCTGCTGGGCGAAATCATGCCCTTCGCCCTGCCGGCGCTGTTTCTTGCCATGACCGCGCCGCGTTTTGTCGACCTGCGCTGGTCGCTGGCGCTGCTCGCCACGATTATCGCGTCGCTTGCGCTGACGCTGATCGGCGCCAGCAACGTCGCGATTCCGCTGGGGGCGGCGTGCGGGGCGCTGTGCTTTTACGCGGTGCGGTTTTCCGCCAGGAGGCGCGCATGAGTATCGAGCTCTGGATCGCCGTGGCGCTGTCGGCACTCGGCACGCTGTTGATTCGCGTGGCGCCGTTTCTCTGGATGCAGCGCCGGCTCGATCAAAGCGATGGCCCCACGCCGCTGCCGGAGTGGCTGGCCATTCTCGGCCCCCTGATGATCGCCGCCGTGCTGGGCGTGTCGATCGTGCCAGTCAACCCCAACGCCACGTCCTGGCTTGCCACCGCGCTGGGGCTTTTCGCTACGGTGCTGGTTTGGCGGCGCACCCGCTCGCTTGGCTGGCCGGTGGCGGCGGGGGTCGCGGTGTTTGGCATTACGGTGTTGAGCGCTTCGCTCATCGCTTAGCATAACGCCTGATAACGCTTTGCATTCTCCTCTAGCGCGTGACAACATCGCCTCTTTTGATTGGGTACCCTTCGTGGCGATCACACCGCGCCTTCGCGACGACGGCCTTACACGCCGTCGGCTTCTCACCGTTTGCACGGGGCTTGGCGCCCTGCTGGCAGCCCCGGGCGTTATGGCGCTTTCGGCCGACACCTTGGCACACGATGCGTCAGTGCGCGATACATTGGTGCGCGACGCCTCCTCACGCGAGACCCCGCGCATCGTCACGCTTTTTCAGGGGGCGACGGACAACGCCGTGGCGCTGGGACTCACGCCCATCGGCGTGGTGGATTCATGGCTCGAGCGGCCGATGTATCGCTACCTGCGAGACGATCTGGCCGGGGTGGAGCACGTGGGCCTCGAAACCCAGCCCAATCTCGAGAAGATCGCCTGGCTTTCCCCCGAGCTGATCGTTGCCAGCGACTTTCGCCACGCCCGGGTCGCCCCGCTTCTGCGCGCCATCGCGCCGACGCTTTCCATGCCCACGGTGTTCGATTTCAAGATCACGCTGAGCCAAATGGCCGAGGCCACCGGGCGCGAGGCGCGCGCCGAGGCGCTGCTTGCGCGCTGGGGTGCGCGAGTCGCCGACTTTCGCCGCCAGATCATGGAGCACTTCGGCAGCGAGTGGCCGCAAAAGGTGGCGGTGGTGCGCTTCAAGAGCGATCACCTGCGTATCTACACCAGCGGCTTCGCCGGCTCGATTCTTAGTGAGCTGGGCTTTGCACAGCCCAAGACGCTGACCGCCCAAAGCTGGGGGATGAAGCTGACAAGCCCGGAGAACATTCCGGTGCTGGACGCCGACGTGATGTTCGTGCTGCTCGAGCCGGATGACCCGGCCATCGCCGACAACTACCGCCGCTGGTCGGCGCATCCGCTTTGGCAGCGGCTGACGGCGGTCGAGCGCGACCGGGTATTCGAGGTCGAGCCGGTCAGCTGGATGATGGGCGGCGGCATTCTGGCCGCCAACGCCATGCTCGACGACCTTTACCGCCATTACCAGCTTCGCCCTGCCGCGTTTGGCGAAAGCGCCTGCGCGGCCGGTAGGGAGAACGCCCCATGCTGAGCCATACATCGAGCCGGGCGCTCGGGCTGCTTGTAGGCGCGCTTGCGCTGCTGGCGGCGTTTCTGGCAAGCGTGATGCTGGGCACCACGCCAATCGCCTTGAGCGCCCTGCCCCAGGCACTTTTCCACTACGACCCGGGCCGGGTAGATCAGATCATCCTGCTCACCGAGCGCATCCCGCGAGCCTGCGTGGCCGCGCTGGTCGGCGCGAGCCTTGCCGTAGCGGGGGCTTTGATGCAGACCGTGACCCGCAACCCGCTCGCCTCTCCCGGGATTCTGGGCATCAACGCCGGCGCCATGTTCTTCGTGGTGGTGGCGGTGTCGCTTGCGCCGCTGAGCACGCCGGGGCAGATCGTCTGGGCGGCGCTTTTAGGCGCCCTGTTAGCGGCCGGCCTGGTGGTGGCGCTGGCCCGCGGCCGCCAGGGGGAGTTCTCCCCGCTTCGCGTGGTGCTGGCCGGCGTCGCGGTCACGGCGCTGTTCGTGTCGTTCAGCCAGGGGCTTCTGGTGATCGATCAGCAGAGTTTCGAGAGCGTGCTTTACTGGCTGGCGGGCTCGGTGTCCGGGCGCGATCTACACCTGGTGGCGCCGCTGCTACCGCTGTTTCTGGGCGGCCTCATACTCAGCGCGCTGCTCGCCGGGCGCGCCAACGCACTGCTGCTGGGCGACGACCTGGTCACAGGCCTTGGCATGTCGGCGACGACCACCAAGCTGCTGCTGGGCGCGGCGGTCATCGTGCTGGCGGGAAGCTCCGTGGCGCTGGCGGGGATGATCGGTTTCGTGGGCTTGATCGTGCCGCACATGGCGCGCGGGCTCTTCGGAGTCGACCACCGCTGGCTGCTACCCGCCTGCGCGCTGCTTGGTGGGGCGCTGCTGCTGCTGGCGGACGTCGCCGCGCGCTTCGTGATGCCGCCCCAGGAAGTACCCGTGGGCGTGATGACCGCGCTGCTCGGCACCCCCTTCTTCATTTACCTGGCAAGGCGCAGGCTGGCCGCCCAATGAACATGAACGCTTCTTCGCGCACAGCGCCCGCCGCGCTCGCCTCCTTTCGCGCCACGCTGCTAGCGCTTTTTCTACTATTGATCGCCAGTGCGACGCTGTCGCTGTGTCTGGGCAGTTTTCCGACCTCGCCGGCCCGAGTGGCCGAGGCGTTAATCGCGCCGTCAAAAAGTGACATCGCCTTCATCGTCTGGGAGCTTCGTCTGCCGCGCATCGCGCTGGCGGTGCTGGTTGGCGCAGCGCTGGCCGTGGCCGGGGCGCTGTTGCAGGCGATCGTGCGCAACCCGTTGGCCTCGCCGGACGTGATCGGCATCACCAGCGGCGCCGCCTTCGCCGCGGTGGCGTTTCTGGCGCTGCTGGGGTCGACCCTGAGCATCCACTGGCTGCCCGTGGCGGCAATGCTCGGCGCGCTGGCTGCGGCCTTTGCAGTGACCGGGCTGAGCTGGCAACGGGGCATTCGCCCGACGCGCATGGTGCTGGTGGGGATTGGTCTGGTAGCGGCGCTGGGCGCGGGGACGACGATGATGATCGTGATCGGCGACGACGCGGCGGCCATGGCGGCCTACGTCTGGCTCACCGGCAGCCTTTACGGCGCGCAGTGGTACGATGTGCGGGGGCTACTGCCTTGGCTTTTGGTGACGCTGCCGGTTTGCTTGATGCTTGCCCGTCACGCCGATGCCATGGTGCTGGGCGACGACGTGGCGCTGGGGCTCGGGGTGGCCATCACGCGCAGCCGGCTGGCGCTTTTAGCCTGCAGCGTGGTGCTGGCCGGCGCGGCGGTGGCCTTTGCCGGGGGCTTGAGCTTCGTTGGGCTGATGGCGCCGCATCTCGCGGCAAGGCTAACCGGTCGTCATCTGGCAAGGCTTGTGCCCGCCGCTGCGCTGGTCGGCGCGCTCATCGTGCTCTGCGCCGACCTGCTGGGGCGGGTCGCCTTTCTGCCCAAGGACCTGCCGGCGGGAATCTTCGTGGCCGGCATCGGCGCGCCCTTTTTCGTCTACCTGCTTTATAGAACGCGATAGACGGAACGCGCCAAGCCTTCGCGATCATCCTGACGCTAGAACTCCAGACGATAGCCCAGCGTTAACGTGCGCCCGCGACCGGCGAAGTAGCGCTCGTCGTTGACCAGCGCGCTCTGCGAGTAGTAGGTCACGTACTGCTCGTCGAGCAGGTTGGACACCCCGACGTTCATCTGGCCGACTGGCAGTTGATAGCCGATTGCCGCGTCCATCAGCAGGTAGCCGTCGAACTCGCGGTTCGCCTCATCGAAGGTTTCATCGAAGGCGTAGTTGGCCTGCACGAAGGTGGAGAGGTCATCGGTCCAGTTCGCTGACCAGCTGGCGGTCAGGCGATCCGGCGAGACATCGAGCCCCGAGAGCTTGGCATCCAGGTTTCCGTCCTCGTTGCTGTCATAGCGCCCGTCCATGCGCGAGTAGGCCACCCGGCCGGAGTGGCGGTCGGTGAACTGGTAGTCCAGCGCGGCCTCGACGCCCTTGATCTCGGTCTCCTGGCGCTGCATGTAGAAGACGTCGTCGATCTCGGTCAGGCGGCTGCCGAAATCCGACGAGGATTCGTAGTAGCTGAGCTCCGCCGCCAGGCGGCCGTTCTCGAAGCGTACCCCGGTCTCGATGTTGTCGGTGACGATCGGTGCGAGGTTATCGATGCTGCCAACGGACTGATTCGGCGTGCTGATGCCGCGAAGCGCGCGCCCCACGTCCGGAATCGAGAAGCCTTCGGAGTAGTTGGCGAACAGGCTCCAGTGCTCGACCGGGCTCCAGACCGCGCCCAGGTTATAGAGCGTTTCGTTGAAGCTCGGGTCACCGCCTTCCACCGCCACGCCGTTGTTGGCCGCCACGGTGCGGTAGCTATCGATGTCGAGCTTGGCGTACTCGTAGCGCGCACCGGCGGAGAGCAGAAGCGAGTCGACCGGGCGCAGGTCGGCCTGCACGAACGGCGAGAGATCGGTGTAGTCGGTGGGCGGCACGTAGGTGCGATCGCTGGTGTACAGGTACTGCTCGGTTTCATCGAACAGCGTATCGAAGCCCAGGGTTACCTTCAGGCGTTCGTCCCACAGGTCGTCACGGGTCAGCGAGACCTTGGTGCCGAACTTGGTGGTCGCCGCTAGGGTCTGGTCGAAGTAGGTGCCCACCGGCGCCAGCGCCGGGTCCTGGAAGGTCGCCGAGTCGGTTGCGCCGAACAGCGCCTCGTAGTCCTGGTAGAACGCTTGGGCGCTGAGCTGCATGCCGGCCAGATCGAAATGGTCGTAGCCAAGCCCGGTCGTCCACACCCGGTTGTAGGGCGCATCGCCTTCGGGGGTGCCGCGCCGCGAGGTCGTGACCACGCCGTTCGCGCGGTCGCCGGTGACGCTTACGTAGTCGTTGTGGCCTTCGATATCATAGTGGTTGAGCGTGAACTGCAGGCGCTGGTCGTCGTCGATCCAGTAGGCGAGCTTGCCCAGCAGATCATACGAGCGCGAATCCATGAGATCGCCCTGGGTGTTGTCCACCCCGACCGCGTCGCCGTTGCCGTCCAGAAACAGCCCCTGGTCTTCAACGCTTGCCGAAAACAAATAATCCACGTCGCCGCTGTTGCCGCTCACGCCGTAGCCCGCCTTGTAGCTCAGCGTCTCGCCGTCGAGCTCGCTAGTGGGCGTGGTGACTTGGCCCTCCACGTACTGGTTGAAGGAGCCGGGTTCCGGGCGCTTGGTGATCAGGTTGATCACCCCGCCCGCCGCGCCCACGCCGTTGGTGGCGTTGGCGCCCTGGATCACCTCGATCTGCTCGACCATCGAGAAATCGATGGCGTGCGCTTCGCGCCCGGTCGGGCGCAGCGGGTTGGACTGGGGAATACCGTCGATCAGGATCAGCGGCGTGCGGCCTCTCAGCGTCTCGCCGCTGCCGCTCATCTTCTGGCGGCTGGGTGAGTAGGACGGCAGCAGGTTGCTGAGGATCTGAGACGAGTCGCTGGTCATCTGGCGCTGCTGGGTGATCTCCTCCTCGCTAATGATGCGCACCGTCTGCGGCGAGTCCTCCACGGTTGCATTGGTGCGCGAGGCAGTGACCACCATGGTCGGCTCAGCGCTGCTGCGGCTAACCGGTTCACCCGATTCGGTTTGTTGAGCAAAGCCCTGCGTCGCCGCCACCAGCCCGGCGAGGGTGACCGTTGGCCAGATGGCCATGCGTTTATCGATATTCACCTTGTCCTACCCCTTTTTTTAACAGCTTTTTTAACCGCTTTTCGATGTGCCTTGTGTTGGCGCGCGCAAATACCCGCATTAAACGAGCATCTAAATGATAATGATTGTATTGCGCATATTAGACCCTTATTTTCTATAAAATGGAACACCGCGTTCGACTCATTCGTGCGCTAATGCCCTTTAATGTGTAGCGATATGTCGTACCAGAAGAAGGCGCAAAGACGGGAAAATATTGAAAATGGGAATTTTTTATCCTAGGGTTTGCTCCGTTCGCTGACTGCACGAGCCCGCCCATGACGCTCTCTTCGCCCCCACTTTCTCGCCTGACCGGCGCTGGCCTTCGCGCCGGCTACGATGTCGAGCCCGTGCTGAAAGGGGTGGATATCGCCATCGAGGAAAGCCGTCTTACCGTGCTTTTGGGCCCCAACGGCTGCGGCAAGTCGACACTGCTCAAGACCCTGGCGCGTACGCTCGCCCCCAGCGCCGGGCAGGTCTATCTGGACGGCAAGGACATTCACCAGCGCCCTACCCGCGAGGTGGCCAAGCGCCTGGGAATTCTGCCTCAGGGCCCGGTGGCACCAGAAGGCTTGAGCGTTCGCCAACTGGTCGGCATGGGTCGCTTTCCTCACCAGGGGTTATGGCAGAAAAACAGCCGCCAGGATGAGGAGGCCGTGCGCGAGGCGATGGCCTACACCGACGTTGGCGCCTTTGCCGAGCGCGGTGTCGATGCGCTCTCCGGCGGCCAGCGCCAGCGCTGCTGGATTGCCATGGTGCTGGCCCAGCAAACCGACCTGATCCTGCTCGACGAGCCCACCACCTTTTTGGATTTGAAGGTACAGGTGGATCTTCTGGAGCTTTTGTCGCGGCTCGCCCACGAGAAGAGCCGCACGCTGCTGCTGGTACTGCACGACCTGAACCTGGCCGCCGCCTACGCCGACTGCCTGGTGCTAATGCGCGACGGGCACATCGTGACTCAGGGCGCGCCTGGCGAAGTCTTCACCGCCGAGAACCTCAAGCGCGTGTTCGAACTCGACGCCCAGGTTCTCAATGATCCGGAAAGCGGCCGCCCGATCTGCGTACCGCGAAAGCGCGCGCCTGAGCGCCCGCCCTACAGCCTTTCACCCCGAAAAGCCTCATGACCCACACCTTTTGCGCCGAGCTGAGCCAGCAGCAGCACGACCCGCTGGCGGGCAGCGCCGCCCACGCCGAGCAGAACCTGCTGATCAGCTGGCCCCGCGCCAAGTGGCAGCGCAACCTGCGCCACGCAAGCGACATGGCGGATTCGCTGAAAACGCAGTTGGACGAGATCGCCGCCGCTGGCCGGCGGGTCAACCTGATTCACCGCCGGGCACAGGACGCCACCTGCCATCAGATATTTCTGATGCCGGAACGCCGCCGCTTCAACGTGGCGCGCGATGAGCTGCCCCGCTTTCTCGACCGGTGGCGCGAGGGCCATTCGCTTGCCAAGTGGGAGCAGGCGCCGCCGGAAGCCGACCTGATTCTGTGCTGCACTCACGGCAAGAAGGACAAGTGCTGCGCGAAATACGGCTACCGCACCTACAAGGCGCTGGCCGCCGCCGTTTTGGAGCACGCCCTGCCTTTCGATGTATGGGAAAGCAGCCACCTGGGCGGGTGCCGTTTGGCCGCCAGCCTCATCGTGCTGCCCCATGTGCGCAAGTACGGGCGCCTTCGCCCCGAGCAGGTGCTGCCCTTTCTGCGCACTGAGGCCAGCGGGCGGCGGTTTCTGCCCGGCTACCGGGGCGATTCGCGGCTTACCCCGGCCCAGCAGTGCGCCGAGGTGGCGCTGCTTGAACGCCTTGAGTTTGAGGCGCCCTTTTCCCAACTGACGCTGACCGACGATCAGGGCGACGAACAGCAGCGCACGCTTCGCTGGCAGTGCCAGCAGGCCGAACATACCACCACGTTCGAGGTGCAGTGCCAGAGCGTCGCGCTTTTACGCGTCGACACCTGCGCCGATCTCGACCAGGGGCCCACGGAAAGCTTCGTGTGGCAGGCTACCCGCATTGAGGCCATTAACGGTTGATGGATATCCACATCTAAACCCACAAAAAAACGCGACGAGTAAACATCGCGATGTAGCGATTGCAGCGTGATAAGCCTCATTAGCCGATGGCGGTTTCCAGCAAATCGGGCAATTCCAGTACGGCCTGCATAATCGCTTGTTCGCCGCGCTTCAAATGCTCATCCATCAGCCGGGCGGCGATATCGCCTTGGCCTTTTTTGAGTGCGCTGACAAGCTCGGCGTGCTCTTCGCTCCAATAGCCATCGCTTTGCCCATACACCATGCTAACGTAGGCAATGCGCATATGATCTTCCGATAGCTCCTCAATGAGCCGCGCTAGGCGCTGATTGCCAGCGGCGCGCGCGATCAGGCTGTGAAACCGATGGTTAGCATAGGAGTAGTCGATCATTTCGGCAGTGCTGTGGCGGTCATAGGTCGCTTGGCTGCACTCCTGAAGAGCGCTGAGCGTTTCCTTATCCAGTCTGCCCGCCGCTAACCGGCATAGTTCAGGCTCGAGCAGGCGCCTGGCCTGATAGCTTTCGCGAATGCCCTTAAGGGTGATCGGGGCAACGGTATAGCCAAGACGGCCGTGATTGACGGCTAACCCTTGCTGGGCCAGTCGCGTCAAAGCATGGCGAATCGCCGCCTTTCCAAACGCGTAGTGCTCGGTCAACCACACCTCGGTGATGGTCGTCCCCGGCCTCAAACGGCAGGCAATGATATCGCGCTTGATAATATCGAAGGCTTGAGCATTCAGGCTGACTTTCTTCTTGGGAGCCATGAAACGTTCCATGTTAAAAGCAAGGCGGTGTCCGGAAACCCGAGACACCACCTTAGTTTATCATCTAGCCTGGTTTTCGAAACGATTCAAAGCAGCGACAGCACCACGAAGACGGACATAATGGTGGCACCGCATATCAAGGTCCACATAACGCAGTAACCCATGATGTCGCGAGCGGAAAGCCCGGCCACGCCCAAAAGCGGCAGCGCCCAGAAAGGCTGCATCTGGTTGGTCCAGGCATCGCCCCAAGTGAATGCCATAATTGTTTGCGGGATATCGGCGCCCAAGCGCTGCGCAGCTTCAAGCATAATGGGACCCTGGATCGCCCACTGGCCGCCGCCGGAAGGAATGAAGATATTTACAATACCCGCGGAGATGAAGGTCACGACCGGGAAGGTGTGAACATTGGCGATTTCGACAAACCAGCCAGCCATGCTGTCCGCCAGCCCCGACACCTGCACCATGCCGGCAATACCAGCATAGAGCGGGAACTGGATAATGATACCGCGGCAGGCAAGAATGCCCTCCTTGACCGCCGCGCCCAGACTTGCCGGACTCGGCTGCAAGATGAGCCCCACGGCCAAGAAAATTAAAATCACCAGATTCAGACTTAGGGTGAATCCTAATTCCTGGAAGTTGATGATCAGGTAGCCGATGGGTAGCAGCGCCATCACCAGGTTGGGCAAGCGGTAATGCTCGAGTTTTTCGGCCCAAGGCATTTGACTGGTATCGACCTGCTCAACCGTATTGTCCAGCGGTTCGCCTTGGTACTGCACGATTTCATCGGCTTCGGGTTTAATGCGCGAAAACACGAAATACAGCAGGAATAGAAGGATCACCGAAAGCCCTACGTTCCACCAAGCGTAGAGCGTTTCGGTGATCGGAATTACGCCCACTACGTCCTGCATGAAGTTGCCTTCCGAGGCCATCAGCAGCGGAATGGAGGCGGTGGTGCCACGGATAATTTCACCGGAATAGGCGGCAGCCACGGCTAGGGGGAAATGAAGCCCGGGCACGCGCCGAGCCATTTCACGCGCCAAAAATGCGCCCACGATCATCCCGAAACCCCAGTTGACGTAGAACGTGACCATGGAAACTACGGCCACGACCCCGGCGGCTTGGCCTGGCGACGTCGGCATGGAGGCGAGACGGTCGATCATTCTGGCGACGATTGGCGTCTTGGCGATGACGAAACCGGTCAGCAGAATCAGCGACATTTGCATCGCGAATCGATAAAGGTTGGAGAAGCCGTCGCCCCATCCATTGAGCATGGTGGTAGCGCTTTGGCCTTCTAGCAAAACGCCCATCATGAACACGACCACACTAAGCGCCATGGCCAGCAGTAGCGCATTGGGTAGGCAGGTCTGCACGAATCTCAGACAGTATCGCGTTAATGTTTGCATCGTTGAGTACCCTGTTGGTTTGTTTTAGAGCTTTTTGCAGTTGGGCGTTTTTTGCAGCCGTCGATTAGCGTGCCCAGTCAAAGCGCGGCACTTTGTTATGAGCGAGTATCACTCGCGTGGCATGAGCGGAAGCTCGATAGCCGAGGCGCGATGCTGACTGCGGCCGACGTGGATCGTGGGTACCACGCCATCGGGAATGCGCGAAAAGTGATCGCTATCGGCCAAGGAAATGGCGACGCGCAGGCGGTGGCCCGCCTTGAAAAGCCAGGAAGTGGGCAGCAGATCAAAAGCCACTTCGCTGTACTCCCCTGGGATGAGATAGCGTGCATCCCGCTCGTTGAAGCTGTGTTCTGGCCCTAGCGGAGGCAAGTTAGGATGCGCCGGGGCAACGCGGCGGTGAAGTGCCCGAAACACGCCTTCGGTCACGTATCTTGCCTTGCCCTTATCATCGATATCTTCGATATACACGAACAGCGCGCAGTCTTGGGTATCGCTTTCAATGTGCAGCCGCACGACGGGGTGGCCGGTCAACTCCATGTCGGCGTCCAGTACGCTGGTGGTGTAGCTCAGCATGGTCTGATCGCGCCCGTCCCAGTCGGCGTAATACCCCTCCACGTTCTGCGCGTACAAGCGGTTGTAGCGTGACTGATTGCCTGTTCCGCAGCGATAGTCGCCGGTGTAGTGGTCCGCAACATCCAGCGCCTGCGGTTTTTCGGCCGCCAGACCGCTATTCGGCTGGAAATAGAGCGTGTGCCACCGGATGTCACAGGGCGGCCACTCCGAAGCGGCTTTCCAGCGCTCCTCGCCAACCGTGTAGTAGTGAACCGGAAGCTCGTCTTTGAGGCCGGTCGCGATCCCCATCAGGTGCTCGTCGAAGAAGCGCAGCGTCTCGGCCAAAGGTTTTGCTTGAGGCTGCGGGTCATGGCGATAGGGGCTTGCGCCGGTGCGTGCTCCGTGATCCCAAGCGCCCAGAAGCAGACGTTTGTTCGGATTTTGCTGCCACTGGTAGCGCAGAGCCGCCCCCTTGGCGTAGTGGCCATCCATCCAGCCCGAAATTGTGTAAACCGCAGTTTGGCTATCTGCATCACGATTGGCGTAGTAGTAAGGGCTAATGATCGCCGAGCTGAAATCCGGGTCGGTATGCAGCGCTCGGTCGCGAAAGGTCAGTTGGTGGACGAAGTCGGCCATATCGAAATTGGCTTTGTGCGCCTCGAGCGCTTCGGCTAGCAAGATGCCGTCGGTATCTTCATCAACTGGCGCTGGGCCATCGTAGTGAGTGCCACTGAAATAGGGAAACTTGTTCCGATCTTCGGCTGCGTCATCGTCCAGTGCGTCCATTAGATTGCCGTACTCTTTGACCAGCCGCCGGCACATGACCCCGCCGGGATAGAGCTGGTTGGACCAGGTATCCCATACCGCCGAGTGAGGCACGATCGCCTTGACTGCCGGGTGCGCCCAGGACGCGGTGAAATCCGCCGCCGCCCCTAGATACGAGATACCCGTAACGCCGATCGACCCACTACACCACGCCTGAGCATTGATCCACTCGACGATTTCCAGGTAGTCCGTGCGCTCCTTGGGCGAACGAAGCCCGGTCCTGACGCCAAAGGATGCACCGCTGCCACGTACGTCGACGGCAACCAGCGCGTACCCGCGCGCCAGCAGCAGCGAACGAAACACGCCGATATTGGGGCAATCCTCCAAATCCTGAGGCGCATCGGGCGTCAGCTTCATGCGCCGGTAATAAGGCGTAAAGAAGGCGACTACGGGAAAGCGTTCGCCGGCTTCTTCATTACCAGGCAGGTGCACATCGACGGCGATCCGCGTGCCGTCTTGCATCATCAAATAGCGAGAAGAAAGGCGCTGGCCCTTAAAACGTGGCGCACGATGCTCGATCCACGCTTCCGGGTGAAACTGAAAACTGTCACTCATTAAAATACCTTCAGGATGTTAGATTTTTTAAGAAGGTTGAATTTATATTTTTAACATGTCAAATATTTTTAAAGACATTTCAAATTAAAAGCACCCTCAGTTTTATCGCGGTACTAAGCCTTGTTGAACGCGGTGGAGCGTAAAAATGGAATGAAAATAACGCCCTGCATGAAAGCCGGGGCTTGGAAGAATAAGTTTTGGAGGAGTAGCCAAAAGGGAGCATCAAAACTTATAGAAATGTCCGCCCACTAAAAAACCCGGCCTGAGCCGGGTTTTTTGTGCACAAGTGAAAAATCCTACCAGCGGTAGCTAATACTTCCGATCACGCTGCGCGAGGCACCGTAGTAGCAGTAGAAGTCGCAGCCGCTGACGTACTCCTTATCGGTGAGATTGTTGACGTTCACCTGGGCGGTCCAGTTCGGGTTGAAGTCGTAGCTGGCCACGGCGTCGAACACGGTGGCCGAAGACACGCTGCCGTCGACGCTGCTGCCGGGGCTTGGCTCGCTTTCACCCACATGGCGCACGCCGGCACCGACGGAGACGCCGGGCACGAACTGGCTGGCGTCGTAGTCCAGGCGCGCGGAGGCGGCGTGGCGCGGCACCAGCGGCACGCGCTCGTCCTGCTGGGCGTCGCTGACGTCATAACGCGCATCGGTGTAGGTGTAGGCCGCGGTGAGCTGCAGCGCATCCGTCAGATAGCCCACGCCCTCCACTTCCAGGCCCTGAGAGCGGCGCTCTCCGGCCTGCTCCTGTACCGGCGCGCCGGTAGAGATCAGCGTGTTGTCCTCTTCCACATCGAAGGCGGCGATGGTGACGTAGCCGTCGATATCGAACGGCGCGATCTTGACCCCGGCTTCGAGCTGGCGGCCTTCCAGCGGCCGGTAGCTTTCACCGCTCGGGCCGCTACCCGCCACCGGCGTAAAGGATTCGCTGTAGCTCACGTACGGCGAGATACCGTTGTCGCCCAGATACATGGCGCCGGCGGTCAGCGACACCTGTTCGTCGTCGTAGCCCTGATCAGAGCGGCCGGTTTTGTCGCTCAAATCCTCGGAGCTTTTCACGTTGTCGTAGCGGGCGCCGGCCAGAAAGATCCAGTTGTCCGCGACGCGCAGCTGATCCTGCACGTAGAAGCCGAACTGACGCTGGCTCAGATCGTGCCGGGTGGGGTCGCCGGTGTCCGGTTCGCTGAACGCTGCGTAGTCCGGCTGGTAGAGATCGACGGTATCGATGTTGGCAAAGAAGCTCGAGCCGTCGCCCAGGGTGCGGAAGCTGTCACGGTTGACGTAGTTCAAATCGAGCTTCTGGTAGCCCGCGCCGAGCAGCAGCGTGTTCTCGGTGTTGTCGGTGTAGGTGCGCGCAATCAGGCGGTTATCCAGGGTGTAGGCGTCGTAATCCCCGTCGCGGTCGATCACCCCGCGGGAAATGCTGCGCGGCGGCGTCACGAAAGAGTTCGGGTAGACGTTTTTGAGCTCCAGATCGAGATGGGCGTAGCGGGCGTTTTGCTGGAACTCCCAGGTGTCGTTGATCTGATGCTCGAGCTCGTAGCCCAGCGAGGTCTGGCGCTGATCGAGGGTATCGAAATCCGGCTGGCCGTAGTTGGTTTCCGGGTCGATGCGGCCAAGCGGCGTGGCGTTCGCGGTGCCCTGAGCCGGAAAGAAGCCGGAGGTCGGCGTGCCGCGGTCCTTCTGCACGCTGGCCAGAAAGGTCACCGTGGTGTCGTCGCTGAAGTCGACGGCCAGGCTCGGCGCGAAGTAGTAGCGCTCGCTGCCGGTGCCGTTGAGCTCCCCTTCGCGGTCGCGATAAAGCCCGACCATGCGGTAGCGCACGTCGTCGCTTTCGCCCACCGGGCCCGAGGTATCGATTCCCACCTGGCGGTGGTCGTGATTACCCGCCTGAAGCTCTATGGTGCCCTGGGGCTCACGGGTCGGGCGTTTGCTGATCGCGTTGATCACCCCGCCCGGAGGCGCCTCGCCGTAGAGGATCGAAGCCGGGCCCTTGAGAAGATCGACCCGCTCGAGGCCAAAGGTTTCGGTGAGCCACCAGAAGTAGCCGCCGGTACGAAACAGGCGCAGGCCATCCTGATAGGTCGCGCTTTCGGCGCTAAAACCGCGCAGCAGAAACCAGTCCGCGTTGTTGTCGTCACCATAAGGCTGGGAGGTAACGCCAGAGCGATACTGAAAGGCCTCATCGAAGGTGCGCACGCCCTGGGTGTCGAGCGCTTCGCTGCTGACGGTGGAGATCGAGCGCGGCGTTTCGATATCCGGTGTGTCGACCTTGAGCGCGGTGGCGGTGACCGTGGTGGTGCCCAAGTTCACCGCTTGCTCCTGGGCAAGCGCCGCCAAAGGCGCTGTAAAAAGCGCCCCGGTCAGAGAAAAGAGTAGCGAGCGGCGAACGGCCAGCGATAAAGGCGCGACGGTAAAGGGCCTGGAATCCATATGATCGGTCTCGTTAAAGAGCAAGGGGCGATTGAGTAAAGCGAATGATAGAGATTTTTATTCACCACCACAAACCAAAGCGCTTAACAAGCGTTGAAAGCGCAACGTCGCGTTGCGTTTGCTCTAAACGCCACCGCTGCTCGCCTATGCCAACCTCGGTCGATGGACTTCACCATGAGCGCCGCCATGCAGTATTCGGCGCCCATACCTGGCTTGTGCTTTCAAAATTCGTAGCCTTCGTTGTCTGCTGGAATCAGCAGTCGGTCGGTCATGTCGTGTTGCGCTGAAAACGCCTGCAGTTCGGCCCGCGTCAACACCGAGTGGTTGACCGTCTCCATGTGACTGGCGATGAGCATCGACTGAGGGGCCGCCGCGTAGACTTTAGCTACGTCTTGCGTGCCCATGATGATCGAGCCAAGCCCGGGTATCTGCGCATCGCCCGCGTTGAGCACGGTAATGTCCGGGGTGTAGTTGTTGAGGTTGGCCGCTACATACTCGTTCCAGATGGTATCGCCTGCCAGGTATAAAACCTTCTCGTCGGGATGCTGGAACACGAGGCCACACACTTGGCCCAGAATCTCTCCAACGGCCGCTAGCGCCTCGTCGCTACCGTGTTGACCGGGCGTTTTGACGAGGCTGACATCGTCGAAGCGCGTCTGCTCACTTAGCACGCGGACGTCAGTAAACCCTTGGCTGCGAATCAAATCGGCGTCCTGCTCGTGCTGAGCGAACAGCGGCAGATCCTTTGGTACGAGACGCTGTGCGGCTTCGTCCCAGTGATCGTCGTGGGTATGCGTCACGATGACGGCATCCACATCGAGGATCTCGCTCATGGGGGTAGACAGCTCGACGCGGGGGTGGCGCAGGTGATCATTGGCAGTTCCTTCGAAGCCGGGATAGGCGTTCTTCTCGGCCAGGTAGGGGTCGATGAGAAACTTTTTACCGGCGAATTCGATAAGCAGCGTGGCGTTACGAACCTGTTTGATGTGCATGATGACTCTCCTGTGGATGAACGTTTCGTCATGTTAGAGGCGTATTAACGTGTTGGCGCGGGCGTGATCGATCGCGGGTCGAGCGAATGTCTGCCGCCCAAAACGCTGGGGGTTTGATCCCATAATGGCCATGGGGCATTAAAACGGTAGCGACAGTTTTGCGGTACGACCGCCATCGACAACGATGATTTGCCCATTGATGAAGGCACTTTCATCGCTTGCGAGAAATGCCACGGTCGCGCCGATATCGCTTGGCCTACCTGTACGCCCTGCCGGGTGCAGGCGCAAGAGATCCGTGCGCGCCTGCTCCGGATCGTCCTGGGCTTCCAGGTATTTTTCGCTGAGATCGGAGTGAATCCAGCCCGGTGCGACGGCGTTGCAGCGAATACCGTCATCCCCAAGGTCCACCGCCAGCGCGCGCGTGAATCCATGGACCGCGGCCTTCGACCCGCAGTAGGCGATGTGCCCGGGGTTCGCGCCGATCCCCTCGATCGAGCCAATATTGACGATGCTACCGCCACCTCGTTGGCGCATCTGTGGCAATAGCGCCTGAGCCAAAAATACCGGCGCTCGCATATTGATCGCCATCAAGCGATCCCAGCGCTCCACGCTCATCTCCTCGAGCGTCTCCTCGAACATCATTCCAGCGTTGTTGACCAGCACATCGACGCCGCCAAACGCGTCTTCCACCGCCTTGGCAATCAGTGCCGGGGCTTCTGGATGGCTGAGGTCGGCCTCTGCCCAAACAACATTGCGGTTCGATGCCAGTTTGCCCTCCAGCGGCTGGCGCTGGGCAATCAGGACAAGCGCGCCCTTTTCGAGTAAGGCCTCGGTAATACCCAAACCGATACCTCGACCACCTCCGGTGACAACGGCAATCTTGTTCGCAAGATTCATGTATTTCCTCATGTTCGTGGATCGGAGTCCGAATGCCTGGCTTTCAAGACCGGCTTTGGACTCAAAGCCACCTTTAGATGACTCCAAACGCATACAGCGTTAGCTGGCTTTGGCTGCTTTGGCCTTGGGTAACCGGGGCTCCGACATCAGCCCCTTAATCAAGCCGTAGCAGCCGATCACCAGCACGATCGTGAACGGCAGTCCGGTGGATACCGCCGCGGCTTGAAGCCCGCCAAGACCACCTCAAGAATCCAGTGATTCGAAAGAATCGTGCATAGGGCCATCACGGCGCCGATGCCTAGCGAATGCGATGCAAAAAGTGCAGGTGTTTCTCGTACTGATCGAGAATGTCACCGATCAACTGATCTGTGCTGTAGCCGACCACGTTGTACTCCTGCCCTCCTTCGCGAAGGAAGACTTCGGCGCGGTAGTGACTACGCTTCTCCGAACGCGAGTTCTGGCGCAAGCCGTTCAGCGTGAAGGCCGGGGCCACGTAAGCGCGCGCTCGAATGCCGTAGATAAAGTCACTTTCATCACCGTGACTGACGCGCAGGTAGCAGCGATCTTCCTCATGCGTAATGGCTACATCGAGAGACTTGTTTTCGAAAACCTCTGCCACGTCGCGCATGGCCGGCTCGACGGTCTGCATTAGAAACGTCATCACCTGCTGGCGCTTGGGCGAAGAGACCAGCGTCTCGAGCCGGTTCTGCCAGCGATAGCCACCGCCGGTGCCCACGCGAGAAACGTTGCTCGGAGTATTGGCGACCTGCTGCAGGCTGTCGCGCTTGAGCGCCTCGATGCGCAGCGACTTGAAAAGCCCCAGCCCGACCAGAATCAGGATCGGCGCAAACGGCAGGGCCGAGGCGAGTGACGCGGCTTGCAGCGCAGCCAGCACGTTCTGACCGCCTGCCAAAATTAGCGCGGCGGCCACTACGCCTTCAGCCACTGCCCAGAAGATTCGTTGCCATACGGGCGACTCATCACCGTCCTTGGAGGTGAGGGAGTCGATGACCATCGAGCCGGAGTCCGCCGATGTGACGAAGAACGTGATGACCAGCAGCGTCGCGATGACCGATGAGATGCTGGACAGCGGCAGCGCATCGAGAAAGTGGAAAAGCGAGGTGGAGCTGTCGGCGAAAACGCGATCGACTAGATCCGGCATCGTGCCCTCAAGCACGCCGTGAAGCGCGGTATCGCCGAAAGCCGTAAGCCAAACCATGGTCACCCCTACCGGCACCAGAAGCACGCCAAGCACGAACTCACGAATCGTTCGGCCTCGCGAGACCTTGGCCACGAACATGCCCACGAACGGCGACCAAGCAATAAACCAGGCCCAGTAGAACAGGGTCCAGGCGCCGAGAAACGCCTCCGTGTCCTCGCTACCGGTATAGGCGTAAACGTTAAATGTCATGTCGACGAGCGACGAGAGGTACGAGCCGACGTTCTGGCCCAGCGATTGAAAGATGAACAGCGTCGGGCCGACGACGATCACGAACAGCAGAAGTACGAGCGCGAGCCAAAGGTTGCACTCGGAGAGACGCCGTATGCCGCCGTCCAGGCCCAGAATGACTGACAGTGTGGCCAGGGCAGTGACCCCCGCTACCAGCAAGAGCTGAACGGAGGTTGTCGTGGGCACATCGAACAGATAGTTGAGCCCCGAATTGATCTGCAGTACGCCAAGCCCTAGTGATGTCGCAATACCAAACATGGTGCCGAACACCGCGAACACGTCCACTGCGTTCCCGATCGGCCCGTAAATGCGCTTGCCGATGAATGGATAGAGCGCCGAGCTAATCCTCAGCGGTAGGCCATGGCGGAAACTGAAGTACGCCAGCGCCAGCGCGACGATGGCGTAGACGCCCCAGACGTGAAGCCCCCAATGAAAGAACGTCAGGCGCATGGCATCGCGCGCGGCGGCCGCACTCCCGGCCTCGCCGACCGGCGGATTGGCCAGGTGAAAGATGGGTTCGGCGACGCCGTAAAAGATCAGCCCGATCCCCATGCCGGCCGAGAAGAGCATGGCGAACCAGGAGAGATAGCTGAAATCGGGCTCGCTATGGTCTGGCCCGAGTTTAAAGTTGCCGTAGCGGCTCAGCGCCAGCACTAGCGCGAGCACCAGATAAACGCCCATGGCCAGCAGATAAAACCAGCCAAAGGTATCGATGATCCAGTCCTGAAGCGAGCCGAAAACTCGCCCTGCCGTTTCCGGTGCCAAAATCGCGAACAGCGAAAACAGGCTGATCAACGCGGCAGCCGGATAAAAAACCGGAGGATTGATACCCCCCGGGCGCGTACTTTTTGAAACGTCTTGACTACTCATACTCACTTTCCACTCGTGTGTTTCATTCGCGACACATCCTGTGTTTGAATTTTTGGGCGAGCCAGCAAAGCAAAGACAAAGCCCGTCGGATGACGGGCTTTTGGGTAGGCAGCGCTATTTGCCACAACGAATGCGCGTCGACGCCAGGTCTAGCGAGATCGCTTGCTTCTCTTCATCAGCCGCGTGATGTGCCGCTTGATCCAAGAGCACATACCCAGCGGCGGCATGGCGGGCATATAAAACCTGTCCAACGATTTCTGGCGCTCGAGCACTTTGGGTAACGCGGGCTTGCTACCCTCCTCTTTCGAATCGTCTGCCGGCATCGCCTCTCTCCGTCGAATTCGTTATTCCCGACGCTACCCACGCTGTCCACCCGCCCAAATTTTCAACGGCGTTATGCCTCAAAGCCAGAACGGCCGGGCGGCCACGCTTGCGGGTCAAGCAGTAGGATGAAAACCTCGACATCCTGACGTCGAGCGCACCATAATGAAAACGAAGATAAACAATACATCCATCATGAATCGTGATAATGCATACCCCCGCTGCTCGTCCGCTGGATCTCATACTGCTTAATACCTTCGTCAGCGTCGTGGAGTCAGGAGGGTTCACCGCTGCCGGCGAAACCCTTCATATCGCGCAGTCGACGGTCAGCGCTCATATGAAACGCCTCGAAGCGACGCTTGGTCAGCCGCTATTGCAGCGCGGGCGCGCCTCGCCAGTACCCACTCCCGCCGGCGAACGCCTGCTCGCCCACGCACGGCAGATGCTGCGCCAAAATGCTCTCGCTTGGCAGGAAGTCACCAACGAACGGCTCGACGGTATCGTTCGGCTGGGCATTCCCGATGATTACGTAGTCTACCTGCCCGCCGCGCTAGCGGATTTTGAGGCGCGCTTTCCCGCCGTCGAGCTTCAGGTTCACTGCGGCTTGAGCGTCGATCTGGTAAGAGAGGTCAGGGTCGGTGCGCTGGATCTAGCGATCACCACGCGCCAACGTAACAGCCCCGGCGGGGAGGTTCTATGCCGAGAAGACACCGTTTGGGCAGGGGCGCCAGGCTACGACACCCAGCGCCGCTCACCGCTGCCGCTGGCGGTCTCGAAGGATGGGGTCTGTAGCTTCAGAGAGCGCGGGATCGCAGCCCTCGACGCCGCAGGCATCGCTTGGCGTATCGCCTATACCAGCGCGAGCCTATCCGGACTCACGGCGGCGGTGAAAGCCGGGCTTGCGATCACCATTCTCACGCCGTCGATGATCGGCGAGGATCTTCGCATTCTTGGCACGCGCGAAGGGCTACCCGAACTTCCTCATACCGACATCGCGCTACACCGCGCCCCCGGCGGGCAAAGCGATGCGAGTCGTCAATTGGCACTTGGGCTCAAGAAGCACGTCAGCGCCCGCTTCCCGGTACGAGAGGAGTCATTGTGATCGCCTAGGCTACCGACAATGGTATTCTTATGATCTCTAAAGAATAAATCTGCGGAACCTGTTTGTGCCGAGCCATCGAACGCTACTCATCATTGCCGCCCTGTGCCTGCCGGTTTGGCTGGCCGCCTGGGGGTTCGCCTATACGCCCTACCGTTGTGCCGATGTTATTTATGGCGCTCATCGCCCGGTGGATTCAACCGTCAAATTGGCCTGCGACCCGCGTTTGAACATGACCTTCTTGTTCGTCGAGGACTCCCTGCACAACTGGCTGGCGGTAGTGGGCTGGGTGGTGCCCTACGCACTGGTGGTATGGGTGGCGATTCGTACCCTGCTGCGCCGCTCCCAGCGCGTGGGCGCGATGCTGTTCACCGCCGTAACCGGGATAGCACTGTGGATAGGGCTGATCGTCTCGCTGGACCGCCAGCCCTACGGCTGTGCCTTCGGCTTCGGAGGCTTTGGCTGTACCAGCGCGCTGGGCGATGCCAACATCAACGTCTTCTTCGGCGGCTGGATGATTCCCCTTGGCATGCTGATCGTAGTGGGCCTGGTGATCGCCACATCGAACCACAAGCGGCCACCGGGTTAACCCTCGCGAAGCATCGTCACCAGTCGCTCGCGTTCGTGGGCTTCGTAAAAGCTCGGGTCGTCGAAGAGATCCGGCTGGGCGTCGTCGAACATCATGCTCAGCACCTCGGCGCTGCCTTGCACCATCGGCTCGAAGTGGGCGGTATGGGTCTTCAGCGCCCGCACCCGGCGGCGGCGGTAGATAGCGTAGAGCCCCAGCAGCAGGAACACGCTGGCGATATAAAGCGGCTGGCCTTGATCCCCGACCAAGTGCATCAGCGTGCCCGCCGCCAGCGGTGCCACGGCGCAGCCGGCGCCGTGCATCACCAGCATGTCCGCCGAGCCTGCCACGATTTCGTCCGGGTGGAGCTGATCGATCAGCTGCGCTACCGCCAGCGGGTAGAGCGAAAATGCGAGCCCGCCCCACAGAAAATAGAGCCCCAGCAGCGCGGGCTGGCTGGGTGCGAAGGGCATCATCAGCGCCACCAGCGCCGCGCCAAGCACTACCCAAGTGAGCACCACCGGCCGGTCGTGCTTATCGGAAAAGCGCCCGATGGGAAGTTGCAGCAGCGCCCCGCCAACGATGGCCGTGCTCATCACCAGCCCCACCCCGGCGATATCGAAGCCCATGTGGTCGGCGTAAACCGGCGTCATCGACCAGAATGCGCCCATGGCCAGCCCCGAGAGCGCCGCCGAGGCCACCGCCAGCGGCGCAAAACCCAGAAGCGCGCGCAGGCTGCTCTTCGGGCGCTCGCTCACTTTCGGCTGCACCCGCCGGGTGAGTGTGATGGGTAGCACCGCCCAACTGATCAACATCGAGATGATGACGAACAGCAAATACCCCTCGATGGAGGAGATCCGCAGCAGCTGCTGCGCCACCGCCAGCGATCCCAGGTTGACCACCATGTAGACGGCGAAGAGACGCCCGCGCTCGTGGCTCGCTGCCTGGCTGTTGAGCCAGCTCTCGATCACCGTGATCAGCGTGATGAACGAAAGCCCGTAGATCACCCGCAGCGGCAGCCACACCCAGGGCGTGACGAATACCAGGTGTAAAAGCGCCACGGTGGCGCAGAGCGAAGCGCAAAAGCCGAAGGTGCGGATGTGCCCCATCCGCCGAATCAACCGCCTGCTCACCCAGGTACCGCAGATGAACCCGACGAAATAGCCGGACATCACCAGCCCCAAAAGCACGGTGGAAAACCCTTCGCTCACCCCGCGCAGGCTCAATAGCGTATTGAGCAGCCCATTGCCCAGCAGCAGCAGTGCCACGCTGTAGAGAATCGATTTCACCGGTCGCAGCATCGTCAATGAACGCATGGGCTCCTCGTTACCGGGCGGCAGCCCGGTCGTGTCAATAAAGCCGGGGGTGGCTTTGGGAAACATCATGCATAAAGGGGGCCAGAGTGGTAATTGCCATCACTTGGGAGGAGTTATAAGGGACGCGCTAAAACCAGCCACGTCTGTTAGTCGCTTCTTTTAACATCGCTTTTAAATTGAAGCGGTTCAGCGGGCTCGCTAGAATGAGGAATCTAATAATATTTTACTAAACAGCCAGCGGCTCGCCTTCGGACACTCGACACCATGGCCACCTTCATTCCCGCGCTTTCCACCATTGCCCGTATGACCAGCGGCGAGCGCCGCGTGGCGCAGCGCCTGGATAGCCTGCTCGAGGACGACTACATCGTCTGGTACGACATACCGCTGGGGCGGCAGCGTCGCTACCCGGACTTCATCGTGCTACATCCCGCCCGCGGGCTCTTGTTTCTCGAAGTGAAGGACTGGAAGCTCGATACCCTGCACTCGATCACGCCGGAAAGCGCGGTCATCGATACACCAAAAGGGCGCAAGACGGTGAGCAACCCGCTGGTCCAGGCGCGCCAGTGCGCCTTTACCGCTCTCAACCAGCTTGAGCGTGACCCGCAACTCACTCAGGGCGATGGCCGCTATCAGGGCAAGCTCTGCTTTCCCTATGGGTTCGGCGTGGTGTTTCCCAACATCACACGGCGGCAGTGGGACGCCGCGATGAGCGAAGAAGCGCAGGAAGCCGTGCTGCCCGGGCGCCTACTCATCTGCAAGGATGAAATGCTCGCCACCGCCGACCCGGAAGCGTTTCAGGAGCGCCTATGGGGAATGTTCGAGTACCGCTTCGGCGACAAACTCACCCTGCCCCAGCTCGACCGCATTCGCTGGCAGCTCTTTCCTGAGGTGCGCATCGATGCCCCCACCGGCAACCTCTTCGATGACGAAGAGCAGAGTGAGGCGCTGGCAACGAACGTGGTACCGGACATCGTGCGCGTGATGGACCTGCAGCAGGAGCAGCTGGCACGCAGCATGGGCGACGGCCACCGGGTGATCCACGGCGTGGCCGGCTCCGGCAAGACGTTGATTCTGGGCTACCGCTGCCTGCACCTGGCCCAAGCCACCTCCAAGCCGATCCTGGTGCTCTGTTTTAACATCACCCTGGCCGCCCGGCTTCGCTGCTTCATTGCCGAAAAAGGCCTGCTCGAAAAGGTGAAGGTGCACCATTTTCACGAATGGTGCGGCCAGCAGCTCAAGACGTACAACGTCGACCTGCTGCCCGGCAGCCGCCCCGCTTATGAGCGCCAGGTGGAAAGCGTTATCCACGCCGTCGATCAAGCGCACATTCCTCGCGCCCAGTACGCCGCCGTAATGATTGACGAGGGCCACGACTTCGAGCAGGCCTGGCTCAAGCTCGTGGTGCAGATGATTGATCCGAATACCAACTCGCTCTTGCTGCTCTACGACGACGCCCAGTCGATCTACCAGAAAGGCGCGCTGAAATTTCCGCTCTCATCGGCCGGGGTGCAGGCGCGCGGGCGTACCACCATCCTCAAGCTCAACTACCGCAACACCCGCGAGATATTGAGCTTCGCCTACGAGTTCGCCCGGGATTTCCTCAAGGCGCACGACGGTGATGACGATCACGTACCGTTGATCGCCCCGGAAGTAGCCGGCGTCAGCGGCCCTCAACCCGCGTTTCGCGCCTTCAAAAGCGACGACGCCGAGGCCAACTACCTGGTACGCTGTATAAAGACCTGGCAGGAACAGGGAAGCGAGCTGAACAGCATCGCGGTGGTTTATACCAGCAACGCCCAGGGAAATCGGTTTCATAAGGCGCTTCAACACGCCGGGATTCCCAGCCGCTGCCTGCAACAATCCTTCGATAAACGCCGCTACGACCCGGACGCCCATGAAGTGGTCCTGCTAAGCCGCCAGAGCAGCAAGGGCCTGGAGTTCGACACGGTACTGCTCAGCGGCCTAGGCGCGCTGGACCCTGCCGAAGAAAAACAGGCCCAGGAAGCCCGGCTTCTTTATGTGGGCATGACGCGGGCACGAAGGCGTCTGTTGGTGACTGGGAGCAAGGTGAACTGGTATACCGAGCGGCTGAGCGAGCTGGCCTCGGCCTAAAAAGCAGCGCTTTTAGTGAGCACCTATACGGGAGACGCCAAATGGCGATCGAGCAAGGCATCTGGAAACTGGCAAGCGATGCCAGCGAGGCACCGCAAAAGCTGCGGCCAATGGGGCTCGCCGACGAGGGCCGGCTCGAAGAGCAAATAATGCAAGACGTCTCGATTCTCAACAGGGACTGGCTGTTGATCGGTCGTCAGGTACGCACCGGCTTCGATAAGCTGATCGACCTTTTGGCGCTGGATGCCAACGGCAATGTCATCATCATCGAATTGAAGCGCGATAAAACGCCCAGAGACGTGGTCGCCCAGGCCATCGACTACGCCAGCTGGGTGGTGACGCTGGCCGACTACCAATTGATCGAGATCTATCTGGCCTTCAATGAGCGCTACCCGCGCCCTCACCCCACCCTCGAAGAAGCATTCTTGGCCAAATTCGGCGTGCCGCTGGACGACATTACCCTCAACGACAGCCACCAGATGGTGGTGGTGGCCACACGGCTCGACGCCAGCAGCGAGCGCATCATCAACTACCTGAACGACCACGCGCAGCTCTCGATCAACGCGATGTTCTTCTCCGCGTTCGAGGACGGCGGCAACCACTACCTGAGCCGCGCCTGGATGATCGACCCGGACGAGCCGCCCCAGCCCGCCGCGCGTAAAGCGCAAAAGGCGCCCTGGAACGGCGAGTTCTACGCCTCCTTCGGCGACGACCGCCCCTGGGAGCTCGCCCGGCGTTTTGGTTTCATCGCCGGCGGCGGCGCCCACTGGTACTCCAAGACCCTCAACCTGCTGTCCGAAGGCGACCGGGTCTGGGTCAATATTCCCAAGACCGGCTACGTAGGCGTGGCGGAAGTAACGGGCGAGCGCTGCCCGGCGGATGAGTTCAAGGTCGAGACGATGGAAGGGTTACAAAGCCTGAAAGCGGTGACCACCCCTGCCGAATATCCTCACCTGCACAACAACAGCCCGATGGACGATGAAGAAACGCTGGAGTACGTCGTGCCGGTACGCTGGATCAAAAGCGTTACTGCTAATGAGTCGTTTCGTGAGGTAGGGCTATTCGGGAATCAAAATACGGTGTGCAAGCCGACCACGCCCAAATGGGAGCATACGGTGGAGCGCTTGAGGCAGGCTTGGGGTGTTGTTTGAGCGCTTGGCTCAAGTAATGGGGATATATCGGCCAAAAGAAATGGTGGGCCCAGTAGGACTTGAACCTACGACCAAGGGATTATGAGTGCAACCAAACAAACTTTGGGATCGCGCCTGCAATGCGGAAACAAAAGCTTTTTAATGAGTTAAGGTTTCCATGATTTACATTACTCTCACTGCTTTCACCCTGTTAGCAGCCAAATGACAACCAAGCGACGACCAGTTGGCAACCAAATCACTGCCAGCTACAGCAAAATATAGGGTGGATAATTGATAACCATAAATGTACTATGTACACTAAATCAATGCATTGGCTAAAGGAAGTGCCCTAACGTGAGTCATGCGATTGAATTTATCGAAACCCCGACGTTCACCCGCCAGATCCAGGCGATTGCGACAGACGACGAATTAAAGGAGCTGCAGCGCACCCTGATTGCCCAACCCGACAAAGGTGACCTGATTCAGGGCACGGGAGGGCTGCGCAAAATACGCATGCCGTTGGGCAACCAAGGCAAGAGCGGCGGTGCCAGAGTTATCTACTTTTTGGCAACGGCAGAGAGAATCTACCTTATACTGGCCTACCCCAAGAGCGTGAAGGACAGCTTAACGCCCGCTGAAAAGGCCGCACTGAAAACACTGACCCACCAATTGAAGGGGGAGGTTTCCAAATGAGCATCTTTGACGAGCTGCAATCATCACTGCAGGAAGCCGTTGAGATTAAACAAGGTAAAGCGCAGGCCAGCCGTATCACTCGCCATGAGGTGGCTGACGTGAAAGCTATCCGCGCCAAGCTTCATGTTTCTCAAGCTGAGTTTGCCAAAGCTATGGGAACCAGTGTAGACACCATCAAGAGCTGGGAAACCAAGCGCCGTAATCCAACGGGGCTAGCCGCTAAGGTACTGGCGACGATTCAGGACAACCCGGCCTTTTTCAACGAGCTTGCTTCGCATTAGTGTTTTTTTGCAGCCTTGATTGCTCAATAGGATGGCATGTGCACGGCGGCATTCAGCACGCTTCTCTCCGTAGTGATAGGCGGAAGATAGCATCTGCTATTCAGAGTCAGTAAGAGGAGTAACGAAACTCCTTAACATGTTTCCATCCGTTAGAGACATCTGACTCCAACATTACACAAAAACTTAAGATCAGGCACTTAGTAGCATTTACAATAATACCGATCTTAGGACTTCCAACTTTTCAACCACTCATTAATTATAGACCGCACATCAGAACTAAAACCACATTTTGTAGGATTCTTAGGGTGAGCGCTTATCAGCTCTAAACGACGCCCGTTATCTGAAACGAGTGTTCGACGAAACAAGTCATTAGAAGTAAAAGCCAATACCCCCCAATTGCTTTTTCCTTTTAAAATACTATTAAAATTTTCAAAATAACCAAGCATCTTATAAGTTTCCTCGGATCTAGTAGAACCGGTCACTAGCCGATTTTTTGCATCAAATATGATATAGTGGACTTCATTAGCTATAACAATTATATCAGGAATAGCTCGTATCTTTGCACTCGTTGAAGTATAAGCCCATCTAGCATTTTCATGAGGTAAAGAACGTTGAAAGAAGACTCTTATACGATCCCCCTCTAATTCAAAATCATAAATAGGATATTTTCTATTTTGATACAGAGCATGCGGCCCATCGAGCAAAGTGGCCCCAAGCGTTGTTAGGGCTTGACCTATTTGACGAATACACCAGATCTCATAGATCCTATCCATAAATGATTGATCTGTGGGAAAGGCAAACATCGAATTGATAAAATGATTTGAAGAAGGGCCTCCTGCAATATCCTCCCCCAATAGCTTCCAATCTTTTATAAACTTAATCAACTCTAAGTATGAGTAGTCATTTCCTGTTTGTCGCCTAGCAGTCCGCCGTGAAGCTTCCAAAAAAAGTCTTTGAATTGAAGATGAACCTGAAACATCTACCCAAGGTTCGCTTCTAAGTCGTGCCCTAATCCAGTTTCTGCAACTTTGCCCAAGCTTTGATTCTGAGTAATTCAATGGGTGTGTATTAGTATGCAATCTAGAAAGGAGTATACGAAACAATTGAACTACAAGACGATTTTCTGGAGTGTTAGGTTTAGTCGTTGTTACCAAAACCGGATAAGTTCTAGGCCAAGTTTTTGTCGATATTCTTCTAGCCATATACCTTTGTATATCCAGTCGTCCGCGGATTTCACCTTTCGTTTCTTTACGTAACGTATCAGTCAAATTGGATACTTGACCTTCAATTTTATGTACTATTGGGATAAGTGACGTACAACTTGCAATTGCATGACGAAACCTGATCTGATCAACAAACTTGAGACTTTCATCATCTGAATCTTGTCCAGCAGGGATATTTACGTTTGCAATTTCAACACTCTCTCCAGAGAAATACGTCGAAAGCAGCGGGAGCGCCTCCTGAAAAAAACGATACTCAGTATGATTTTCATTTTTATGGAACAAAATGCATCCCCGATGCTGAAATAACTAAAAGCTGTCTAGAAAAACGCTGATCAAAAGGAGGCTGCAAAGTTTTTGCAAATTGAATAAGTTGTTCAGGATTAAGTACATCTGATTCAAAAAGAGGGGCCAGCTTAACAGAAGCAGCCCAATCTAATACTTTGTCTACGGCGCCCAGTTCTTGAATTTCATCCTGTCGAATTCTTGTCAAAAACAGCTCGATAGTGTCAATAAGCTGTGCTGTGCCTATAGGTAAGTGTGGGATAAAATCCCCTTCAGAAGCAAACCTAACAGACTCTACTATATCAAATAATATTGTAATTCGTTTAATATGATTCTTAGTTACATCAATAACTATACTTTCTGACACAGTATTTATATCATTCTGACCTAAAGAACACTCCCGACGTGCAATTCGTTGTGCTGCTCGATTTATAACAAAAGAAAATTCTCGAATTGCAGCAGTAGGATGAGACAAGTCGAAAACCCATTTCTCATCATTCTGCTTTCGTCTAGGAATGTCTAACGTAATAAAAGTAAAACGCCTACGAATTGCTTGGCTAAGGCTCTGAACAAATTGCTTATCATAAGAGTTCAATGTAGCAATTATGCGAAAACGTCTCGGGATTACTAGTTCTCGGTTTCCTTCAACTTGATGTGGAAGATTTATTGGCACCAAGCTATCTGTTCCTAGAACAGAGAATAGTTCACCAAACGCTTTATCAAGATGAGCACGGTTTAATTCATCTATCAGAAGCCATTCTGCCTGCTCATGATTCGGATCATCAAAATGTTGCACTACATTATTTCCACACCTGATGACAGATTCAGTAAGTGAACCATTGATTGGTACAATTTCTTCTTTTTTATCTTCAGTAAGCCTAAGCTCAAGCCTACCTATTATATCGTAAGTTGTCCAATCTTCATGTGCTGTTACAGCATAAGTAGAGGCATTAAAAGCTTTTGCTAGTGCGCGAATAAGAGAGCTTTTTCCAGTGCCAGGTGGCCCTTGAAGCACAACATGACCGACACGGATTGCCGCAGCAATTTCTCGAAGAGCCTCTTCAGGAACAACCAGTTCTTCTGTTGCGCGATTTAACCTATCTTCAAAATCTTCTGGAATTTCTAGCTCATAACCGGCAATCTCATTGAGACGCTCAATAGAATCATGAAAATCAGTTGGAGGAATCGCACCACTATCAATAAGCTTGCTCTCATTAATTTCAGACATTGTATTCACCGCGCAAGGATCGAATTGCATGAATATTTGATATTGGCCTAGCACGTCGTATCTTGATTTTGACAGTGTTAGCATCCAATAACTCTTTTTCTTCGACTATATAAGTCCAAGCTTCGTCATAACTAAGAATTATACGCTGCCCTCGAGCAAGCTGACAAAGGGATGCAACATGTCCAGATATATATTGTTGATAGACCAAAAAATGGCTTTCTTTTTCAGTCAGAAAGTAAACTTGCTCTCCTTGCAAAAAAACACTGTCAAGAGAAGCTCTAGATTTAGACAGCATTGAAATTACGGGTGCACCCAAGTAGTCAAAATATTCTCGTTCATCCTGAAACTTGGGAGCTGCAGGTAACCGGGAAATAGCAAATCCTCCTGTTGTACACTGATCCGAATCTCTATTATTGGATAGCGCCTTTCTTACCATTCCAATCCAATCATGTTGAATGAATTGTCTGCGATCTGACTGCTCAACGCCATAGGGGCTGTCAAGATCCTCGCGACCTAATATCAAATGGTTCATCCCAGCATGAACTGCGACCTGATTGAGTGAGTTGTAGAACGCACCTTTTTTCTTAGCTACCGGAAGATCAAGGTGAGAAAGAAGCTCTGGTTGGTTTCTTAAGCGTATAACATCATCAATTGCATCTTTTGCATGAAGAGTTTGGAATACTCTACAAAGAATGTATTCAAGCTCCGTCCACCATAAATAATTATCCAGATCTAAAAGTGCTGAATACAAAAATCGGTAAATTAATAGATCAGCATCTTGATGTGCAGAACTCTTGGGGCGCCTAGGGCCACGAAGCGGATAACGAAACAAAAGATTCAGACCAATCCAAGCAAACTCAACCTTGTTGTTATTATGTGCGGCTTCAATAAGTTGATTGCCCGCTGGTGTAATAGTGATAAGATTGGATCTTGATTCGACAAAAAGAATGCCAAATTCCTCAAAGGTAGCCTTCCAGCTTTCTACAGCATGTGGGCTAAGCTTTCGTGGTGCCATTGGTGATGACCAATAGTCTTTTAGCAAATCATATTGTGAATACTCAAAAAAAGAAAGTAATGTACTCCATGCTTCTTGAGCCTTTGCACTTTCACTAAAAAAGCATGGATACCCATAGCTATTAACTCTCCAAAAGTCTGTAGCTAGTGAAGCTTGTGGAAAGCTAGTTTTCAATTGGCCACCTCATCCGCTCCAATCGTTACATGAGGAAGAGGGAGTCGATCTTCATTATCAGGGATTTCGTGCTTTGTTTTCTTAAGAGTAATAACCCAATCCATCAAAATTATTCCTCCACGCCCTTTCCGTGGAAATTTCATGTAATGACGGCGAATACGATAGGCAAATGCTTTTTCAAGGTGAAGCCCAGCCATCTTAGCTAACCTTAGCAAACAATCATGCACAGGTAGAATGCCCTTTGCAGCCTCGCTATTACCAACTACTAAAACATACCTGCCCTCTTCTTTCATAACACGTGCTGCTTCAAAAAAATGACTCTGCATCATGCTAAAGTAAGATAAAACGGCTTTTCTCCGATATTCAGGGATCTGTTTTGGATCAAACAACTCCAGTATTGTTGAGTCAATACTAGTAGCTGGGCTAATTGGGTTCTTAGACCCTATTGGCATACGTCTTCGGAGATTGTATTCAACTCGACTTGGTACACCTAAGCTTGGCCCAAGCCAAAAATATTCCAGCATAAAGTTATACATATAATCGACGGAATCAAGATATGGAGGACTCGTAACAATCAGATCCACTGAATTATTATCTAAAGGTAAAGATGTAGCTGAACCAGCTAGGACATGTGCCTGCCGCTCACCTCGAACTAAAGAAAGTTCAGTTACTCCTTTAATTGCTTTCCGCAAATATTTTTCGAAAGTTGTCAAAACATCAGGAGGATATTTTTTTAAAGTTCCAGACACGTATGTCTTCTGGGTCTGATTATCAGCATTTGATACCAGACGAAGTATAGAGCTAAATACAGCTAGAAAAAAATTTCGTTCATCACAAGAACAATCGAGCTTTTCTATCGCAAAATAAATCCTACATAGATCCTTCCAGGCACCTTCTGTGAACCAATGTGTTATGTTTTTAACACCGGACATCGGAAGGAAAGGAACAACCACTTCAGGAAGTTTATCTGGTGTCAGAAAGCTAGCAAGTTCTCTTAAGCGATCCAAACTAACATCGCTAGTCTTCGCCTTACTTAATAGGCATGCTAAAGGGTCAATATCAGTGCCAAAAGCGTTATTGACTGAGCGAAGAGCTTCTACTAATGTTGTACCAGACCCCATAAATGGATCCAGTACTACACTATTAGGTGTAGTGAAATTTTTTAACGCCCACTTCGGTACTTGCGGAATATATTTTGCAGGAAATCGATGAAACCCATGAGTCAGGCCTGAGGTTCTCGCTGACAACTTAAGACTTAAAAGTTCACCGTGTTTCACGTCTTCTATTCTAGGGAACTCTTCAACTTCACGGATATTTCCCAGCATCATTTCCTCAGACTTCTGAGATTTCGTCAGTTGCATTTTCTCAAGATCACTTGAATGTGTATTAAACAAATCGTAGTTTAGATCACTCATTCAAGCACCACAATTGATTCACGCATGTATGATTCAAAACCTTTCAATAAATTTCTTTGCTGCGGCGCTACTGTTAAGTGGCGCGTTTCTAGAATTTTAGCTTTTTTAAATCCGACTTTAAGGCCTATAATAGCTGTCAGAACGTCCGTAGGTATAATGACTCCTGCGAATGCTGAATTACCGACTACTATATGACATTTACCCTTTGGGACAGCTGCTCGACATTGTCGAAGAACAATACCTAAATCATGAAAGTATCCACGCATGAGGTCTGGCACTCCCATGCGCCAGCTACTAGCCTCCTGATCCATCAAAGCGATCAAATCCTCCAGTGACTCAGGGGGCGTAGCCGGACGCTTAAGATCTGCATTTAAATGTGATCTCATCGAAGCTTTTCTTAAGCTGCCCAAGTCCGCATAAGACTTTACAAAATTTCCGAACCAAAGCTCAACTTTAAAAGACTCGAAGTAGTCGAATCGATTCGCATAAGGAGGACTAAAGATAACCGAGTCAAAATTATCGCCCCTAGTAAAGTCAGATAGATTAAAGGCGCTCCCCCCAATAACTTTTTGACCTTCCCAAGAACCAGACTCCCAGAGCGCAGAATCCTCAATCATCATACTAAGTTGCTTAGAAAAAGCATCTATGAAAAACTTTTCTTGATCTGAGCCAAACCTTGCTAACTGCCACTCTCCATCTACTCGATCTTCATATTTCCCTTTTTTCCGTCTTTTGTTCCTGTACTTAATCCCATTACCTTCTTTATAATAGCTCCCCACTGTTTCTAGAATAGATAGCCAGGCTAGAAATACAAAATCTCTTGCATCTGTATTGTTTGAGAAACAAAATTCAATAGCAGCCCTTGACCTAAGCACCATATCTAGAACACGAGGCTCGAATACTTTTGTTGCGATACTTAGTTCTGGCTGCGGCCAGCGATCATGACTAAAAATATTTTTAGGCAACTCTTCAAGAAAACTTTTAACATTCTTAATTGAAGACTCATTTAATGGTGTAAGCTTCACCTTTGTAGAAAAAGCAGCAATTGGGTTAAGGTCGATACCAACTGCCTTTTTCCCCCTAGTAGCTGCGCCGATTGGGATAGAACCACATCCACAAAAAGGATCAAGAATCCGACATCCTAATTCTAATTTGTCAATTAACTCTGGTGAATATGCTTCACGATATCGGAACCATCGATGCATTGGCGCTACTGAGTTTCCTTTCCAGTGCACATATGGTGCAAGATCAAAACGCTGTTCTATCAAGAATAGTTCATCGAGTTCCTTTAGTATTTTTTTCAGGCTCCCCCTCCTGCGGTGGCCTTCAATTTCAGCTTTCTCATTTTGATCAATCTCCTTAGGGCATGGAGCAGCAGTGTGATCATTCATGCCATTAGCAGCCAGACTCATCTCTTGTTACCATTTGATATTGATTCAAAAAAAAGAGGAAGCTGGAACGCCAGTTCCTGCTTACACCGCTACCGAAATGCATGATTCTAACACTTCGTTCATGAGGGTGACATGGGCTGCTTCATTACGTATTGTTTTTACTAGCGAACGGGCAGCCCGGTAAACGTTCAAATTGATACACATGAAAAATATAAATTTTATTATTATAATCAATCACTTATGTATAAAAACCATCAGAAAAACTCATTAAGGACTTACAGATCCCCTCGTGCCGCCAAGGATTCAAACCCCTCACTGCCTACTACCACGTGGTCAATCAGACGTATCTCCATTAATTCTAAAACCTGCTTAAGACGCACCGTGATACGTCGATCTTCGTCGCTGGGTTCAGGATCACCACTGGGGTGATTATGAACCAGGATGACTGCTGCGGCGTTGTAGGCCAGAGCGGCTTTCAACACTTCCCTTGGGTACACGCTGGCTGAATCAATGGTGCCGCGAAACAGTTCTTCAAAGCGGATGACACGGTGTTGGCTGTCGAGGAATAGCACGCTGAAGACCTCGTGCTCATAGTCCTGAAGCAGTAGCTGCAGATGCTCAAACGCCTGCGAAGGTTTGGATATTTTGCGGCCTTTGGCGAGCTTGCGGCGTGCGAAGCGCTTGGCCATGGTGATGATGTCAGTTTCCGTGACCGGCGAAGTGACTAAGTAGGTGCCTGCCACTTCACCGGCTTTGAGTTTGGAATGAGTCATAGCTGTCTCCAAAAATATAAAATGCCGGGGTGGTGGCCCCGGCATCTATGTCGTTAATAGTGGATGTGTATTGTGATTCAGTGGGCAAGTCACGCGGCCATCACTTGGCTGATACGCCGCTCCAACTCTTCATGGAACGCGTCAACCCGCTCGGCAATCGTACGAATCATGATATCGTCACGGTAAGCGCGCTTAATAAACAGCGGTATGCCGGGCCAATAGCTCACAAAGTCGATCCATTCCCTTTCACTGACCCATAGACCGCCTTGGCATTGAGCCACGTGCTCGTCGGGTATTTCCCCACTGAGCAGTACCTCAATCTGGAACTTAGGCAGCTTGGTCTTTATCTCCAGCAAGCCGTTTCTGCCAATCAAGCTATCCGGTGAGTAGCCCACGTTGTGGTTGAGAATCAAGCCCACTTCTTTAGGCTTCGGTGCGCCGGTCATATCGCGATACAGCGAGCGTGCGACGCTCTCTAGCTCCTGCCCCCGCTTGGTATGAGTATTGCCTTGAAATGGCTCGGCCAGCTCACCGGTCATACGCTCACCGATCAACTGGTGCATGTAGGTGATGGCTCCGGTACCCAACCCACCGGGGCCTTTACCCTTCAACAGCAATGCCTTGAGTTCCGACATGGTGACGCGCCCAAGACGCGCCGCCAGCCACTCGGGCGAGCCTTGTGGCATGGTGAGTATCTGCATACATATCTCCTGTAGGCGATGAGTGGTCGGGCCGAGCCGCTATTTCACGGCTCGCTTAGTGAGGGATGCGCGGAGTTTGTCGAAATCTGCCTGAGGGACCTGAACCGCAGCGCCGTATTTGCCGCTGAACCACTCCTGGGTAGTAGCTGGGCATTGGCTGATCAAACGCTGAATCTGCCCCGCCTGAAAGGCCGTGACCCTCTTTACAGCTGCACGTGTGCTGGTCTGGCCGTTATCGTCTTGCCCGCGTGTGGTGATGTTGAGCAAGGCGCACAGTACATAGCGCTTGCCGTAGCTGGTGGACGATCCAAATGCCTGGACCGCGTTCTTGTTACCGCTCATGTCCGCAGGCAACAGCATGCTGGTCTCTTCCCGGTGGCCGTCCTTGTGCATCAGCACGCCGGTGACCTGAATACCGCGCTCCTGGGTCTGAATACGGAAGCTCACCGCAAAGCCGTGCTTTTGTAGGATGGGGCGAACGGCATCGACGATATCCTCCAGCGTGGCATAGAAGCCGTTGTTGGTTTGCCCACGCTCTTCAATGCTGGGCAACTCTGTCTGCATCGCTGCCATGGCCGCGCTGTAGGCCATCATGGCCTGGCGATCCATCACCCGTTCCTGCATTTGCAGCAGGCGCTCCATCTTGTCGATATCGACGTCAGGGTTAAGGGCAGCTCGCTCAATCACTTGGATAATGGCGGTGCTACCAGCCGTAGGATGCGCTTCTAGCGCCGCTGAGCTAGGGGAATGTTGAGCGTTGGCGTCTGCTTGGATGGAAGGTACTGGGCCTTTTTGGGGAGACGCATTTACTACATGAGTACGCTGTGCCATGGGGCACCTCCTTTTACGTGAAGAGGGAAATGCGGGCGAGTCAGCCCTGTTCATGGGGTGTGTCATTTAACGGGTGCAGGAACGTCAGGTAAGTGACGCGCAATGTCTGCGGGATCGATACGCTCCAGGCGTATCTCCGCGCGATAGAACTCGCCCTGGGCACACACCAGCGACGTTGCGTTATGGGCGTCGTGTTCTAGCAGTTGTTTGGTTAGTCGAGTGATGGCCATCTCAATGGCGTCGGAAATAAAGCTCATGCAGTTACCTCTCGGCATAAGCCCCACAGCAAAACGCCCAGCCTTTTCAGGGGCTGGGCGTCTATGCAGTGAGGATTAGGATGATCATTAGGTGAATCGCTTGTGGGAATGGGTGTATAAGTAGTTACGACACCAGCTGTAGGGCGGCATCCAAGGCCTCTTGCTTGAGCTGCGCGCCTTGGCCAAACCAGGCTGAGTCCATACGGGTATCGTTACTACGTGCCCGCTTGTCGTGATCGACATACTCAGTCACCGCATTGAGCAAGCCCCAGGCCGTATCTTTGGCGGTAATCAAGTGAGAACCCCGGCCTTCGCCGTGGTAAAGCTTCTGCACCTTGTTCAGCGCCCGGTAGTTGGGCAGTTTAGAGGGATCGTCCAGCGGCTTCTCGGCCCCACAAACCACCGACTGAAGATACTGCTGCGCTTCCTGCCGAGTGATCTTACGCTCCGCTAGGGTTTTCATCCGATACATGAAGTCATTCCATTGCGACACCGAAATGCCAAGCTGACGCTTCACGGCACGCGGATCAAACTCCGAGCGATGCGGCACCTTCACCGCTTGCGACGTGCCATCGACGGCAATTTGCAGTGTGTTGTTGCACACCACCCGCACCGTGGTGGGCGTGGCCATGGTGGCGAGAGTGCCATCACAGGAAGTGGCCAACAGCAGGTAGTCATTGACCTCATCCTGACCTTTGAGCGATGTGCTTAAGCCGCTACGGGCTAACGCCCAGAACTTACGTCCGCCTTTTAGCACGCCAGCGGTTTCTAGCTCATACCCGGCGTACTCGGTCAGGTCACGGTAAAACTCCAAAATCTCTTCAGGCTGTACCACCTTATAGCGCTGTGAAACCACGGACAGCGGTGCTTTGGTATCTGAGCGGTAGAGCACCTTTTGCTCAGGGAACGAGTGAATGCTGCCCAGGTGGCTAGCCCCTTCGGCAATAAAGCGCACCGGCGCTTCTTCGATATGCCAGTTCATACCGGCCTGATGCTGCCAAACCTCCAGCGGTTGATGACGAGACAGCTGTTGCCCCAAGCCATGCCAAGGGGTATCACCAACGTAAGCCATGTGTTCAACGAGATGTGCCATAAGTCATTCTCCAGACATAAAAAAAGCGCCGACCAAAGGCCAGCGCGAGAAAGTGAATAGGCGGATCATTCGCCCCACACAGGGCGAACAACGATAGGTTAAGCGTTAGGTGCTAAAGGCGGTTAGGCGTCGCGGTAGGTGCAGCCGCAAGACAAGCATAACCACGGTGTCCCGCTGCCAACTGGCAGCCACTGCTCAAACAGCGAGGTGGCCATGTGTGAGCCGGTTTGCCCCCCGGCCACGGCACCTATCATGGCAGCAGGCAGTTTTGCCAGCGGAAAGCGAGTCACCGCCAGTGGCAATGGGCCAGTAATGGCCGTCGCGCGCCATGCGCCAATAGCACCGCCGATCAAGGTGCTGCCCATCACGCTCACGCGTTGGGCTGTATCTAGGTTCAACATGCGTGTTGATGCACAACGCTTGCAGGGTGGGGACATATTGAGGCTCCTATGCAAAGGAAAAAGGTTCCAGTGGGGTGGATACATAGGAGTGATATAGGTCTGAATATTTTTTACTGGCGTGACTGATACTGTGAGCCTGACAGATTTCTTATTATCTCATTGATTAAATGGAATTATTTTTTTCATCTTCAGGAATAGTCCCTCAACACATCTATCACTGAACATCATGCCTCTAATGGTGCCGACACCACCATAAGAATAGGAACAATGACGGTAATAGTAATATGCAGTAGCAAATCCATAACTAATAGCAATAAAGATACGAAGGAGGTTGAGAAATAGAGTTACTAGGGAGGAGGCCTTTCGAAGGCTCCGACCATCCCATAAAAGAGGCCAGAGAAGTGCTGTTCCTTACAGTATCAACAGGAAAGATCACACCGACAGCAACATGATGGCGAATAACGCCATGACAATAAGGCCACCTCAGAAGATCGCCTTTCCAAGAGGCGATACACAGACAACCCCTCTGCTGACCAGCCTTTACAGCGCTGCACTTCCTTATTCGCCCAAGGGCACCCCATGTAAGGCCCTTGACGTTCACCCAATGACCATCAATCAAAGCCACCGCTTAACTGGGGAGAGTGCCGTGTACGCGTGTGTCATTAACTACATCTAAGAGACTCTTATGTTCACGAATAAACCAAAACGCCACCCTTACAATCCAAAGCTACGCCTCTATTACGATAGCTGGTACCAAGGGCTACCAGTTCAGCAGCGTCTAGAGGGCCCTCAGATTGAGAACTATCTGGAGACCACTCTGCGGGTACTACAGCACACTACCTACGAGCAGAACCGAACCTTGGCGTTTCGCCTAGACCTGCGCTTCCCCCAAGCAATGCCAGTTGGGCCGATCCACGCTGACAACGCGTGCCTTAACCGGTTTTTCTATGCCTTGCGGAAGGAGCTTGAAGCGGCAGGTACCAAGTATCATACCGAAATCCGCTACCTGTGGGCCCGAGAGCAGGACACTAGCGACAAGCCTCACTACCATATGCAGTTATTGCTTAACTATGATGCCTTTTGTTCACTGGGGTGCTTCTCACCCTCCTTCAGTGGTAAATACGAGCAGGGCAATCTCTACCACCGCTGCGTTAGGGCTTGGAGCTGGGCCATCAACTGGCCGATTTACGACATGGCTGGACTACTTCATGTCGCCACGGACAAGCTGACAAAGCAGCCCTATGTGTATCGCATGCACCGAAATGACGCGGGAACTTTTGCACAGGTTTTCTACGCTGCTTCCTATCTGAGCAAAGCTTACTCAAAGCCAATCGCCCAAAGAATCCGCTGTCACCAAGGCAGTAGCCGGTAAGTCTTTAATTGGAACAGACCCCATACCTGAATCACCTCTAAGTTGCTCCAGGCTGAGAACGTAATTCCATCACCCTCATATCGACTGACTGAAGCAGTGTCTCTACTCATTGGCATGTAGCTCGGCAAGCTAGAAACATCCTACCGTCAACCCATTATCGAATTAATATATAACAAAATAGAATATAACTTTTAACCACCCACACCCTGTAGGTACTCATCGGTATGAGGCATAGCTCCTACTTCCAGTGTAAGAGCCGGTCATTTTGGCTATCCGTAGCCAAAATGACCGGCTAGATTGACTCTTTACCTTTAAATATTCAAAAAACCGATAATTATTTTAATCATTTTGTCAACCCCTCTGCTTATCAGCCGTCTCGTTTGTAAGCAGCGCTAGTTTCATCCCTCTCGACAAGCCTCACTCTCTTCACTGGCACCGAAACAGGCTCGATGGAGCCCAACCACACGAATTAGGAGAGTGACAATGAGCTATCTCTTTAACCCGATACTGCCTGCCCCAGGCAGTTTCAATCCCCAACGCGTCGCATCAACTCTATTGTGGCGATCCAGCAATGAGCTCAGTCAGAATTGCCAAGTGTCGCAAGATCTCACCGCTCTGACCCTGCTAGCAGGGGTCAGTATAGTGGCTCAGGGCCGCTACGATTTGAAGATGCCCTATGGTGCAGTCAAGCCAACCTCAATCAACGTGCTAGGAGTCGCTGGCTCCGGCGAAGGCAAGTCTCCGCTCTTCGACAAAGTGCTACACCCCATTCAAGAAGAACAGCGCAAGCAGCGCAGGGAGTGGCGTAAACGGCTGGATGTCTATCAAGGAGAGTTTGAGGAGTGGAAAACCGAGGAGAAGGTGCTGATCCAATCAATCTATCGCAAACGGACCAAAGGCAGTACAGCGGAGCGTGAACGACAATTGCTGCAAGAGCTGCATCAGCGTCGGCCCCAATTACCCCGTGAGTTCCGGTTACTGTATGACGACACCTCACCAGAAGCACTCTTTTCAGGACTGGACAAAAGGGTGCCAAGCGCCGCCTTGGCGACCGACGAAGCAGAGCTATTCTTCAAGGGCCCCATGAATCGGGCACGCAGCCATATCAACTCCCTATGGAGCGGTGGTAGCACAATCATCACCAGGGCTACTAAAGAAGATATTGCTCTGGATGATGTCCGCCTGATGCTGCTACTGATGGTGCAGCCCGGCATCCTGGACAATTACATAGAAGCACAGGGTAGACAGGCAAGAGACTCCGGCATGCTCGCTCGCTTTCTCGTCTGTGCACCACTATCGACTCGGGGTCAGCGGCTCCACTCGCAACAGTCCGCCTCGACATGGGATGCTTGGGAGCTAGCTGAAGCACGCCTGACGACCCTGATGCGGGAAAACCTGATCCTGACAAACGCACCAGACACACCAAGGGAGGTACTTGAATTCACGCCAGAAGGTGCAGCCTGCTGGATACAGATGGCTAATGAGATCGAGCAACAGATGCGCCCCGGGGGGTACTTTGAAGCGTGTCCCGACCATGGCTCGAAGCTGGCGGAAAACGTGGCTCGCGTCGCGGCATTAATACACTTGTTCGAGGATTATGACGGGGGTATCACACAAGAGATAGTGTTGATGGCAATGGATATCAGTCTCTATTACTCTGGCCACTTCATGCAGGTTTTCATGCCACCTCCCCAAGAGGAGCAAGATGCCCAGCGGCTAAACGAGTGGTTCAATGAGCTGAGGCAATTCAACTGGCGTATTATTCGGTATAACGAAGTACGTCAACGCTGTCCACGCCCTTTGCGTGATAAAAAGCGTCTCAAAGCAGCGCTTGATGTGCTGCTCACCCATCAGCAAGTGGCGGTTTTTACTCTCAACCGCACCCGCCACATCGACCTCGCTCCTTGGCTGGGTCCGCAGAACCCGAACGTTTACTGACAATCGTGGTTTATTGCCGCCCTGACGGGCGGCAAGTGCAATATACATTACTTGTCGTCTCCAGGCACCTGTAGCACGGTTTGCCACGACGCCGCGTCGGGCAATCGATCAATGCAGGCCAGAAGATCATCAATATCAGAAATCAAATTTACTCGTTCCCATCCCTCATCTGGCAATTTGCCGAAACGCTGCTCTAACAAATATACTAGAGTGCACTGAACCCCTTCTCGTTGGCCTCGCTCGCGGATCAGCTCCGTATCTTCAGCGCTGCTAGCGTCATTATTGGAGCTACCATCCTTATCTAAAAGGGCTCGAAGTCTCAAGTTTGCACGCATGTGCCTCTCACTGACACCTTCACTCTTACTACGTTTCTGTATTAACAGATTTAAAACTTCTCCTCGAAACTTATTAAGTCCACCACCCCAGCTAAAAACAGGAATTTTTTTATTAAGCTCGTAAACCTCTTCTGCCCACTTATCTGATACTGCTTTAGTATTTCGCTTAACTCGGCTTGACGCCTCGAGATCTGAGCACATCAACCCTGTTATCATAGTTTTTAGAAGTTTTCGCTGATCTTCTTCTGAAGCAGACCGAGGCAGTGAGTGGCCACCCTTGGCCGCTCGAATGGTATAAATTTCCTTCCTAACATTTTCCAAAACATCTAATGCGGCCAAGTGCCGCTGCGCTTCAACCAGCCAGTTTATCATAAGCCGAAAGGACTCAGCTGATTGTTTTAAAAAGGGTCCCTCAGGGTATAATAGCGAGTTTTTTACATTTCTATTGAACTCTTCCAAAACTGCAACAGCATATCGCATCGCTTGATCAGCACAGAGCTTCCGGAACTCAATACCTTCAACTTCATACTGATTAAACTCGACAGCTTGATATAACTTACGATCCTTCAAACGGATATCAACGATGCTTCTCTCAAGCTTTGATAAATATTCTGCTCGCTTATTTTCATCGGAAATGCTTAAACGCTTGAAAATCTGATTGACAATCTTCTGCGCACAAGCACCTAGCTCTTGGAAAACCCAAAACATGGCCCCGATCGACTTAGGGCGCAATATCTCCTCCCCAAGCGTCTCATCACCCACCATATTTAGCCCCATCTCATCTCCACGCATCCCCCCCCCCCTAATCATTACCAAAGTGCAAGCAAATCAAAATCAATGCAAACTTGAAAACTCTTTATTCAGCCTTAGACGCATCTACCCAATCGATTCAGAGCAGTCACTCGAGTTACTCACGACTCACGACTCACTAAAAAAGTCAATACCACTGCTTATCTGAAAAACTGCCACTCAGCAGACAGTATGAAAAAGCCAATACTTTTCGCAATCATATTTTCGTCAATTTCTTCAGTGGCGAGGATGCTCATGGCTAGATCACTAATAAAACCAGAGCAGGTATCAGAGCAATTGGGTATGAGCTTGAGCTGGGTATACGAGCACAAGCAAGACATCGGATTCGTTCAATTTGGGAGCGCTGTGCGCTTTGATCAGCAAGAGGTTGAGGAGTACGCTAGGAGCTGCAGGCGCGGTCCTCAGCGGAAGGAGGATCGAAAATGGGATACACAGTCTCGAACAGAAAAGACCGCGGCACATGGGTTGTCCGCGCAACCATCAACGGCCAGCGCACTCAAAGAACTTTTCGCACAGAAGGAGAAGCGAGGCAGTACGCGTTAAAGGCAGAAGCCCAGCGCCAAGAAGATGAGTTTAATGGGGTCATGGGCCGCAAGCCCAAATACACCTTCTCAGAGGGGCTGCAGCGAATGGTCAACGAATATGACGTGCGCTCTCAGAAGCAGCACATCCTATTGGTCGCCAGTTGGATGGATGAGCATGCCCCAGGCGTTATCATCGGGCAGGAACTACTAGATGCGGCGCGCAGGATGCAGAAGGCACTAAAAGAAAAGGGATTGGCTCAGTCGACCATCAACAACCGCATACAGGCCGTCAAGCGAGTGCTCTCGCTATCGTATCGCGAATGGGATTGGATCGACTTGCCACTTGACGGAAAGCTACGTAAGCCCTCGCCTAAAAACGAGCGCCATGTTTATCTCTCTGAATTAGAGCTTGCAGAGCTGCTGGAAGCTGTGCCCGAGCGGTATCAGGTCGAACGTGAAGTAATTTTGCTAGCCATGCTAACAGGGATGAGGCGTGGCGAACTGTTGGCTCTGGAGCCGGGGAATGTTTTCAACGGACGTATTGTGCTCAAGCCACACCAAACGAAAAATGGCAAACCGAGGGTCATCCCGCTTTCCGCAGAAGCAATAACGCTGCTTAAAAGCTTACCGTTTGATACAACGGGGGATAGAGTCAGGGGAGCATTTGAAAGGGCTAGGGAAGCAATCGGTCGGCCAGATATCCGTTTTCACGATATGCGACATTGCTATGCTTCATTGCTAGCTAGCAAAGGAGAATCACTAACGAGTATCAGGGATTTGCTGGGGCATTCATCACTGACGGTAACAAGCCGATATGCCCATGCTGATCCGACACGATGGGACAGCGTGGTTGCAAAATTGCCACGCATTAGCAACCAAACGGCAACCAAGCACTAACGAAAACCCGCTCTAATCTCTGTAACCACTTAATTTCATTGGTGGGCCCAGTAGGACTTGAACCTACGACCAAGGGATTATGAGTCCCCTGCTCTAACCAACTGAGCTATAGGCCCGAAAAGCGTGCATATCATAGCGAATGTGGCGGGGCGAGGCTACCCTTGGGGCGCTATCTTGCGATCACCACGGCACTTTTACCCCAGGGGCGAGTCTGCTGTGGAGTCCTTACTGTGGAGACATGCCATGAAAGCCTTGTTTGCTCTTGTACCGCTGATGCTGGCGGCCCCCGCCTTCGCGGATTGGCAACTGGATTCCAGCCAATCCCAGGTACAGGCGAGTATCACGCAGCTCGACGGCCCTTCGCCGCAAACCCACCACCATCAGGTGCGCAACCTTCAGGGCAACATCTCGCCAGACGGCACTCTGACGCTGCCGCTCAAGCTCAACCAGACCGACCTGCTCTCGCGCTTTGGCGACCTGCCGGTGTGGGCGCGGCTTCTGACCGACTCCACCCTGGTCACGCTCACCGCCCAAATGCCGCCGGAGCGTTTGGACGCGCTGGATATCGGCGAGTCGATGGTCGAGACGCTCACCTTCCGCGTGCAGAACGAAGGCATCAATCGCCAGGAAGAGGTGCCGCTTCGCTTCACTCGGGAAGGCTTGAACCAGGTGCGCGTCACCCACGCCGAACCGATGGAGCTGGATGGCAGCACACTGATGGCGAACAACACGGTACGCAGCGTCATGTCGCTGCTGGGCTATCAGCAGATCGCCGATCACGTGCCGGTCACTTTGGACGCGGTGCTGATCAACCGCTAGCCGTCAGGCACTGACCGCTCGGCGCACGTTCGCAATCAGCGGGCTGCCGGTATCCGGGTCGGTCAGCAGCGTGCAGTCGACCTGGTAGAGCGTGCGGACAAGCGCCGGCGTGACGACGCTTGAGGGCGCGCCTTCGGCAACGATGCGCCCATCAAACATGGCGATGAGGTGGTCGGCGTAGCGGCAGGCGCTGGCCAGATCGTGCAGTACCATCACCACGGTGCGGCCCTCGCAAGCGAGCTTTTGCACCAGTTCGAACACTTCGATCTGGTGGCCGAGATCCAGCGCCGAGGTGGGCTCGTCGAGCAGCAAAAGCGGCGTTTGCTGGGCGATGGTCATGGCGATCCAGGCGCGCTGGCGCTGCCCGCCGGAGAGCGCCTCGAGCGGGCGGTCGGCCAGGGCCTCAAGCCCGGCGGCGGTGAGCGCGTACTGCACGATTTTTTGGTCTTCCGGCGACCACTGGCGCAGCCACCCCTGATGGGGCTGGCGGCCAAAGCGAATCAGCTCGGTCACGGTCAGCCCTTCCGGGGCGATCGCCTCCTGGGGCAGCAGCGCGAGCTGTTTGGCCAGGGTTTTGGCGGGAAGCGTCTGGATGTCGGCGCCGTCGAGCAGCACCGCGCCGCTTTCCGGCTTGTGCAGCCTGGAAAGCCCTGCGAGCAGCGTGGATTTACCGCAGCCGTTGGGCCCGACGATCGCGGTCACTTTGCCGCTGGGCAAATTCAGCCCCAGCTCACGGATCACCCGGCGGGCGCCGTAGCTCATGTCCAGCGCCTGGGTCGAAAGCGTCGGCGCCGGCGTGTCGGGGGACGTGCTCATGGGCGGCTCCTTTGTGGGCGCATCAGTATCCATAAAAGCCAGGGGCCGCCAACCACGGCGGTGACGATGCCCACGGGAATCTCGATAGGTGATAAAAGCGTGCGCCCGGCCAGATCCGCCAACACCATGACCAGGGCACCGGCGAGCGTGGCGGCCAGCACCGGCACGTGGCGCGAACTTGAAAGCGAGCGGGCGATTTCCGGGCCGATCAGCGCCACCATGCCCACGGGCCCGGCCACCGCGACGGCCAACCCCGTGAGCACGACAGAAAGGGCGAGCACCTGAATCCGGCAGGCTTTCACCTTCACGCCCAAGCCGCTTGCAACGGCGTCTTTAAAGCGCAGAATCGACAGCGACCGTGCCAGCCCCATCGCCAGCATCACGCCGACGCCTAGCCCCGCAGCCAGCAGCAGTACGGCGCCGGGCGAGCGGGCGTTGAGCGTGCCTATGGTCCAGGGGTAGGCGGCGTTGGCGGTGTCGATCGGCACGCGGGCGAGATAGAACTGGGTCAGCGCGCCGAATACCGCACCCACGCCGATACCGGCCACGATGAAGCGATACCCTTGGGTACCGCTGCCAGCGGAGAGCCCGAAGGTGATGGCGGCGGCGGTGGCCGCCCCGGCCAGCGCCATGGCCGGCGGGGCGATGGTCACGCCGACCCCGATAACCGAGGCGATGGCGAAGGCCGTGGCGCCGTTGTCGATGCCGATGATGCCCGGCGTTGCCAGCCGGTTGCCCGCCAGGGTCTGCATCAGCACGCCCGCCAACGCAAAGGCGGCGCCGGTCAGGCAGGCCGCTGCCAGCCTTGGCAGGCGAAGCTCCTGCACCATGAAGGTGGTCATCATGTCGCCCTGGCCGGCGAGGGCGGGAATGACCTCGCTCACTGACAGCGGCACGCTCCCCAGGCTCAGATACACCACGCCGGCGATCAGCAGTGCAAGCAAAAGCCCCAGGTTGACCGCCACGGCGCGGCGCTCGAGCAGCACGCTAAAGGCCTGCCCCCTGCCCTGCCAAACCAGGCGCCAGTAGCCCGGCGGCGACGGGCAAGCGGCAGGCGCATCACTCACGGCGCGCGTAGGAGAGGCAGCCCCCGAGCGGTACTCGGAGGTGGCGGTGGGTTTCGATGCCATGGTTACAGATTGAGTCGTCACTGAATGAATCGCCGGCAAATAAAAGAGCGTTATGGCTAAGCACGGGTCTCGAGGCACGGCGGCTGAACGCGCGCATTAAAGCATGGGCAAACGCCGCGCGCGAACCACGGCGATCAGCACCGGCGCGCCGCAAAGCGCGGTCAGCACGCCCAGCGGCAGCTCCGAAGGCGCCACCACCACCCGCGAGATGATATCGGCGCTGACCACGATCAAGGGCCCGATCGGCAGGCAAAACCAGAGCGTGCGGCGAATGTCCGGCCCCGCCAGGGCGCGGGCAACGAACGGCACCACCAAACCGACGAAGGTGATCGGCCCGGCAATTGCCGTGGCCGCGCCGACCAGCAGCGCAACGCTGCCAATCACGATCCACCGGATCACGCCGGGGTGATGGCCAAGCCCGGAGGCGGCGCGCTCACCGAGCGCCAGCGCCGCCAAAGGCCGCGCGGTCATCGCGACCGCCACCGCGGCCACCGCCAGGCTCGGCAGCACGCTGACCAGGTCGTCCAAACGACGCCCGGCCAAACTGCCCACCACCCAGAAGCGAATTTCGTCCGCCGCGCGCTGATCGTATAAAAGCAGCAGCGAGGTCAACGAGCCTAAAAGCCCCGAAAACGCCGCACCCGCCAGCACCAGCCGCACCGGGTCGTTGCCTACGCCGCGAAATCGCGCCACGCTCATCACGCAGACACAGCCGATCAGCGCGCCGAGCTGGGCCACGGAAATACGCAGCGTCGCCGCGCTTGCCCCCAGCACCAGCGCCAGCGCCACGGCGAAGGCGGCGCCGGCGCTTACGCCCAGAAGCCCGGGCTCCGCCAGCGGGTTTCGCGACACCGCCTGCAACAGCGCCCCGGCCACGCCCAGCGCCATGCCCACGACGATGCCGATCAGCGTGCGCGGCGCGCGAAGCTCCCACATGACAAAGCGCGCCTCGTCGTCGGCGCTGCCCTGCAAGAACGCCAGAATGCGCGCCGGGCCGACGCTGCCCGCGCCGATCAACAGGCTCAACGCGCTCACCGCCACGAGGGCGGTGAGCAGAGCCAGCATCAAATGGCGTGGCGAGCGGTGCGCTAATGGGCCGCTCACCGCACTGACAAACCCGTTCACGGCAGCAGTGCGTCTTCGATGTCGTCAAGAATGGCCAGCGCCGCCAGCGGGCCGCTGGCGCTACTCCACAGCTGGCCATCGACGGGCACGACCTGCTCCTGCTGCGCCACGTTCAGGCGCGAGAAGGCGGCGCTTTCCCGCGCAGCGTCCAGCGCCTGCTCGCCCTCTTCATTGAGAGTGGCCAGAAACAGCCAATCGCCGTCGACCATGGAGAGATTTTCAAGGCTCAGCACGTCGCTGTGGGCACTGCCCTCTTCGATCAAACCGGCGTCGCTGACGTTCACGCCCACGCGGTTGAGAAGGCCGGTGGCGATCAGGTTTTCGGACATTACCATGGCGCCGCTCGGCATCCAGCGAACGACGAACGCGCTCTCGTTCGGGTGGCGCTCTTCGATACGCGCGGAGAGCGCGTCCACGCGCTCGTCGACGGCGGTGATCGCCTCTTCGACGGCGTCCTGGCGGTTGAGCGCTTCACCGAACAGGCGCGCTTCTCTCTCCCAGCTGTCCGGCGCGAACCCATCGCTCTGCGGTACCACGGTTGGGGCGATGCGCGAGAGCAGCTGGTACTGCTCTTCGGGCAGCTGTGGGGCGGCCAGAATCAAATCCGGCTGCTGGGCGAGCACCGCTTCGGTATTGATTTCACGCACCACGCCCACGACTTCCGGGCGCTCGACGTCGAAGTCCTGAGAAAAGTACTCGGTGATGTAGTGGGCGACGTCGGTGCCGCCGCGGGTGGTCACCGCGCCCAGCGGCATGATGCCGGCGGCGATGGAGGCGTCGAGTGCGCCTTCGTACACCGTGACGACCCGCTCTGGCGTGCCGTCCACTTCAACCTCGCCAAAAGCGGTATCGAGCGTGCGCGCCTGGGCCTGGCCCGTCAGCAGTGCGCCCATCAGCGCCCCGGTCAGCCCTACACGCCACGCCGCGTTGAGCGTCGTCGCTTTCATCGTACCGCGCGCTTTACCCGCCATTTGACTCTCCTGAGAATGCCTGCCGCTTATCGAGGTTGATGATAATAACGATTCTCAAAAGCGATTGCATTACCATCCTGTCGAATGGCTTGTTCCACTTTTAGCAATTCGCACGGCTTATAAGCGCCTGACGTGAGGCCATTTCGATAACGCGCTAAAAGTTCCTTTTTTTGCAACGCAACGTTCCTGAATTTTAGCTCGATATTGGGAACTATTATTTTTAGACTCTCGATCACATTTGATAACAAATCTCATTAATACCACTACATCGATCTCATCGGCCTTCAAGATCGTTCTTCAAGTAAGGGTTGTTTCATGGCTCGTTTCACTCGCACCGCCCTCGCCAGCGCCATTGCGCTGGGGTCTTTCACCGCCACCGCGCACGCCCAGCAAAGCGCGACCAACCTGGACAGCATGGTCGTCACCGCCGCCGGCTACGAGCAAACGCTCAACAACGCCCCGGCGAGCATCTCGGTCGTGACGCGTCAGGAGCTGGAGCAGAACCAGTTCTCCAGCATCGCCGAGGCGATTCGCGACGTGCCCGGAGTGGACGTACGGGCGGGCACGGGCAAAACCGGCGGTCAGAGCATTTCGATTCGCGGTATGCCCAGTGACTACACGCTGATCCTGATCGACGGCCGCCGCCAGAACACCTCCGGCGACGTGACGCCGAACGGCTTTGGCTCGACCTCCACCAGCTTCATGCCACCGCTCTCTTCTATCGAGCGTATCGAGGTCATTCGCGGGCCGATGTCCACACTCTACGGCTCCGACGCCCTCGGTGGCGTGGTCAACATTATTACTCGCCGTGTGGGTACCGACTGGGCGGGCTCGGTCACCGTGGAAAACACCTTCCAGGAGGATCGCGACGCGGGCAACAGCTCGACGCTGAATCTTTACGCCACCGGCCCGCTCATCGAGGACACGTTGGGCGTGCAGCTGCGCGGGCGCGTGTTCGATCGCGACAGCTCCGAGCGGCTGGTGGAAGAGAGCGTCGGCCGCGACCCGCGCCCGTCCGAGGCGCGCATTTATTCCATCGGCGGCCGGCTGAGCTTTACGCCCAACGACACCCACGAGATCTGGCTCGACGCCGAGCGCGCCCGCCAGGTTTACGACAACACCGACTGCCGGCTGGGTAGCCGCGACGGCCTGCGCCGCAACGACTGCGAAACCCCCGCCCCTACTGAGTTCTTTGGCTACGAGGACGAGCTTCGCTTCCAGCGCGACCAGATCGCCATTGGCCACTCCGCGCGCCTGTCGACGGGTACCTGGGACACCAGCATCACGCGTAACGAAACCGAATCGCTTGGCCGCACCCTGCCCGCCGGTAACGCGCCGGACTACGGCTACTTTGCCCTGGGCGGCGAGCCGCGCACGCTGAAAAACCGCGACGTCGTCGTCGATACCAAGTTCGTCGCGCCGCTGGACGCGCACATGGTCACGGTGGGCGGCCAGTACATCGACGCCGACCTGACAGACGCCACCGCCGGCAATGAGGAGTTCAGCCAGTCGAGCTGGGCCCTGTTCGTCGAGGACGAGTGGTTTTTGACCGATGATTTGGCCCTGACGCTGGGCGGGCGTTACGAAAACCACGACGCCTTCGGCGGCCACTTCAGCCCGCGCGGCTACCTGGTGTGGAACACCACCGACGAGTGGACGCTCAAGGGCGGCATCAGCCAGGGCTACAAAACGCCGACGCTCAATCAGCTTCACGACGGCGTGAACGGCTTTGGCAACCAGGGCAACTCCGCGAGCCTGGGTTCGCCGAATCTCGAACCGGAAAAGAGCACCAACTACGAAATCGGCGCGATCTACGACAACCTCGACGGCTTCTCCGCCGGCGCCACGGTATTCTTTACCCAATTCCGCGACCGGATTTCCAGCGGTGACGACATTCCCAACTGCCAGTTCGTCGACAGCGACGGCAACCGGCCCTTCGCCAACGCGGCCAACTGCATCAGCGTGGGCGATTTCGTCAGTCAGGACAGCTTCAACCGCTCCGTCAACGTCGACCGCGCCGAAACCCGTGGTGTCGAGCTAACCTCGAGCTACCAGTTCGACCCGGCCTGGCGCATCAGCGGCGGCTACACCTATACCGACACCGAAGTGACCTCCGGCGATAACGAAGGCCAAGCGCTGACCAACGCGCCCAAACACAAGCTAACTGCGGACCTTTCCTGGGCGATCAACCCGCAGTGGAGCACGACACTCGAGGGCGAGTACTACTCTTCTCGCGAGCGCTTCTCCGGCAACGTATCGGGAAGCTCGGCCGCGCTGGTCGAGCAGCTGGGCAACAAGCTCGACGGCTACGAGCTCTTCAACCTGCGCTCGACCTACCGCTTCACCGATAGCCTGCGTCTGACCGGCACGGTATACAACCTGTTCGACAAGGACTTCGGCGGCTACGACACCTATAACTTCGACGATGACACCTATATCGCCTACGACTACACCCAGACCGGACGCTCGACCAACGGCGTCGCGCTGGATGGCCGCAGCTACTGGCTCTCCGCGACCTACGAGTTCTAACCGACCTCGCGGTGCTCGCTAGCGGTTCGTTTGATATCGCTTGCTGATTCAGCCCCGGCCTTGGCCGGGGCTTTTTTGTCTCGGCGGCTGAATGACAGGCGCGGTGATTATCGGTTTTCGCGCTGTCTCATAAGGCTTTCTCTCACGGGCGCTCTCTCACAAGTGCTAACCAAAAACGGCTACCGAGGTAGCCGTTTTCAATGAGGTGATCACGCGGGGTGGCGTTAGAACTCGATATTCAGGCCCAACCAAAGGCGGCGCCCGTCTTCGATGTAGCCGTACTCCTCGGGGGTGATGCTTTCGTCGAACAGGTTATAGATACCCGCGCTGACCGTTGCGGTGTCGTTGAGGCGGTAGCCAAGGCCGGTGTCCACGAAGGTGTAGGACGGTGCCACCAGCGAGCCGCGAGAAGGACCGCTGGTGGGCTGGCTCTCTTCACCGCGGTAGGTCAGTTTGGTCCACTGGTTGAGACGCCCGTTTACGTCCCAATCGAGCGTCGCCGACACCTGGTGTTTGGGCAGCTGGTTGAGCGGCTCGCCTTGATTCTGACCGCTTTTCTGCTCGGAATCGGTGTAGGTATAGGTTGCCGTTAGCGCCAGCGCATCGCCAAGCGGCGCGCTCAGGCTGGCCTCGACGCCTTGGGTGATGGCATCGTCGACGTTGATGCGCGTATTGGTATTGAGCTCGCCGTTAGCGTCGATATCGAACTGCGTCGCGGCCGGGCACTCTTGCTCGCCCAAGCCGACCGAAATGCAGGGTAGCCGCGTGATCTTGTCCTCGAAGTCGTTATGGAACAGCGTGAGGCTTCCGCTCAAACCGTTTTCATCGGCATACAGCAGCGCGATTTCCTTGTTGAGCGAGGTTTCCGGCTCCAGATCCGGGTTGCCGTAGGTGGTGCCGCCGCGACTGATCGCCCCCCAGTCGGCGGTGATCTCGCGCAGGTTGGGGGAGCGGTAGCCGGTGGAGACACCGCCCTTGAGCGTCCAGTCCGGCGTCATGTTCCAGACGTTATAAAGGCGCGGGCTGACGTGGCTGCCGTAGTTTTCGTCGTCGTCCAGGCGCAGACCGCCGGTGATCGCCCAAGTGGGAGTGATCATCCACTCGTCTTCCACGAACAGCGCCCACTGGCTGCCATCGATGCTAGTGCGATCCGAGACCTGGTTGGTCGTGCTGTCCTCGAGCGACTCCTCTTCGTAGTTTGCCCCCACCGTGAGCATGTGCATGCCCAGCGGTAAAATGGCGCTGGTCTTGACGTTCGTGTTGGTGATTTCGATATCGCGCGAATCGTTGCGGCTGTTTTCGCGCTGCACGAAGGTTTCGGTGGTGCCCCAGTCGAAGCGGCCGCTGTGGGTCAGCGCCACGTGGTCGTTGGAGAAGTCGTTATCGCTGTCCGAACAGCCGCCGCGACATCCGTCCGCGGCGGTCGAGCGTCCGACGCGTGACAGGCGCTGTTGCTCGGTAATGCCCGCCTCGGCGGTAAAATCATGGTTGTCGCTGGCACTCAGGCTTAGGCGCGCGGTGAGGCTCTGCAGGCTTTTATCTTCGTAGCCGCTAACGATATCGTCCTCGTCGCGCTGAGAGGCCTGGCCATACACCTGCAGCCCCAGCCGGTCGTCCACCAGCGGCCCGCTGACATAGAAGTTGGTCTGGCGGCTATCGCCGGAATCGCTGTCTTCCTGCAAAACGGTGTCGAACTGTACGTTGCCGTGCCACGCATCGGCTACCTGGCGGGTGATAATGTTGATGACCCCGCCAATGGCATCGGAGCCGTAAAGCGTCGACATCGGCCCGCGCACCACCTCGATACGCTCGATGGCCTGCAGCGGCGGCAGCCAATCCTGCTCGAACCCGGCGCTGCCGTTCGGGCGCGATTCGCGTGAGTTTTGCGGGCGGCCGTCGACCAGAATCAGCGTGTATTGCGAAGGCATGCCGCGAATGGAGATGTCGTTGCCATTGTCGCCGGCGCCGCCGCCGGTGATGGTGACGCCCGGCACGTCACGCAGCGCGTCGGTGACGTCCCGGTAGTAGCCGCGCTCGATCTCTTCGCGAGAGAGCACGCTGATGGATGCGGGGGCGTTAGTGGTTTGCTGCTCGAAGCCCGCCGCCGTGACGACGACATCGTTCAGGGATGTGCTCTCTTGTGCCCAGGCCGGCGTGACGATCAAAGACGAAATCGCGCTTGCCAGCAGCGTTTTGCGCAAGGGGAATGACATGACGCAGTTCCTATGAAGATCCGGATATCGTAATAGTGTTATTGCTTGTTGAATGCTAATAATTAGCATTCACATGCTCTCACATTCACTACCGGATGCGGGGGAACGCGGAGTTGCTGGAACCGCAACACAAATAGCTCTTATTTTCATTTGTGGCCATTACTGGCACAATGGGCCTCTTTTGCTCGCGGGCCCGATTTCATGTACGACTTCGACGAACTCAACGCGTTTTCGGACGTCATGGCGACCGGCAGCCTGACCCGCAGCGCCCAGCGCATGGGAGTGGCCAAATCCACGCTAAGCCGGCGCATTAGCCAGCTCGAGTCGCGCTTGAACCAGCCGCTTTTGCGCCGCCAAGCGAACCAGCTAACGCCTACCGAAGCCGGGCTGCTTTTTCACGGCTACTGCACGGAGCTTTTGACGTTGGCCCGGCAAAGCCAGGAGGCGCTGTCGGAGCTTCGCGAGGAGATTAGCGGCAAGATCACATTGGAGGTTCACGGCGCGCTTGCCCGCAACTGGGTTTCCAAAGTCGTGGATACCTTTCTCGATCGCCACCCGGGCATCGAACTCACGCTTCAGAGCCGGGAAAGGCCATCCACGACGCTTCAAACCAACAGTGTGCATATCTGGCTTGGCGCGCTCGACGAATGCGGGCTGAACCAGGAGCGCCTTGGGCAGCTCACCCGTGGGCTCTACGCTAGCCCGCGCTATCTGGCCCAGGCACCTGCGCTTACTCACCCGAGCGACCTGGATCACCACGCCTGGATCGACCTGCTCGACACCGACACGACTCGCCTGCCGCTTTATCACGCCAGCGCCCCGGAGTACGTGTTTTCGCCGCCCCGCTCGCGGCTCAGAGTGGATCAAACCCTGATCCACGTGGACGCGATCGCCAACGGCCAGGGCATCGGGCTTTTGCCGCACTGGATCGTCCATCAGCGCGAAATGCACCACCCCGGCGAGCTGGTACCGTGCCTAGCGGGCTGGGAGCCCCAGCCACTGCCGGTGTCGATGCTCTACGCGTTCGGGCATCACTCGCGCCGGGTCAGCGCGCTGCTGGGCTGCCTGCGCGAGCACGTGCCGCACCAGTGGCAGGCGCCGCCGCTGTTCGCCTAGCCTTTTCGCCCGGCATTCACGCTTGGGTGGCCGTACGATCGCCGGGAAACCTTGCCAGCTAACGACCCGATTGATGACAATAGGCGTTTACGCTTGCCAGGAACGCTCCATGCTCGTTGAACTGTTCGCCGTGATGGCCCCGGTGCTGGCCGGTGCCGGCCTGGGTTTTTTCTGGGTGCGCCTGGGCTACCCCTACCCGATCGAATTCGTCACCCGGCTGGTGTTCAACATTGGCACGCCGGCGCTGGTGCTGGCCTCGCTTGCCGGCGCCTCGATCGACGCCCACACCTTCGGCAAGACCATGCTGGCCGCCGCGCTGGTCATCAGCCTGATGGGCGTGGCGTCCTTTGGCGTGGCCAGGCTTTTGCGCCGCGACTGGAAAGTGCTCATCGCGCCCATGATGTACCCCAACACCGGCAACATGGGCCTGCCGGTCGTGCTCTACGCGTTTGGCAGCGCCGGCTTCGTTTACGGCATCACCGTCATGGTGACCGTGTCGCTTTTTCAGTTCACCATCGGCGCCATGCTCTCGAGCCGGGGTAATCCGCTCAAAACGCTGGTCAAAACGCCGACGGTCTACGCCATTTTGATCAGCATGGCGCTGATGCTCTCCGACACGGCGCTGCCTGGCTGGATCGCCAACACCGTTGATTTGATGTCCGGCTTTACCGTACCGCTGATGCTGATCACCCTGGGCGTATCGCTGGCGAGCATCCGGGTCGACAACCTGCGCTCGGGGCTCGGCTTTAGCCTGGTGCGCATTCCGCTGGCCGCCGCCACGGCCTGGCTGGTAGCCGAGCTTTTGAATCTGCCGGCGCTCGCGCAGATGATTCTGGTGCTGCAGATGTGCATGCCGGTGGCGGTGTTCAACTATCTGTTCGCCCAGCGCGCTCAGCGCGAGCCGGTCTACGTGGCAAGCCTGGTGTTCTGCTCAACGCTGTTGGCGCTTTTCTATCTGCCTGCATTGCTGGCGTTTATGATGTAGCGTGTAGGAAACCTTCTCGCGCACGCGCAGTCACTGCTGGGTCGACGTCACCCCTTGGTCGGAGAGCTCATGTTCTACCCCACTGCCCCGTTGTCCTCACCCCTTCGCCGCGCCTCTTGCGTTTTGGGTGGTCTTTTGCTGTTAACCGGCGCCGTTAGCGCCCAAGCCCAGATGATTCACGAGGCGGTTCAAACCGACGCCGTTAGGTTCTCGATCGAGCGTGTGGCCGACGGTTTGACCCGCCCCTGGGCGGTCGCGTTTCTACCCGACGGCCGGTATCTGGTGAGCGAGCGACGCGGTACGCTCAACCTGGTGGATGGCCAAGGCCATATCGAGGCGCTCGAGGGCATGCCCGAGGTCAGCACCCAGGGCCAGGGCGGGCTTCTGGACGTGGTGCTCCACCCGGATTTTGGCGACGGCGAGCACGACTGGATCTACTTCACCTGGAGCAAGCCGGACCAAAACGGCACGCGCACCGCACTTTCACGGGTGCACTGGGAAGGCGACGGTTTGGGTGAAGTCGAGCACTTGTTCGAGCAGGACCGGGCTTCAGGGCCCGGGCGTCACTACGGCTCGCGGCTAGCGTGGCTTTTGGACGACACGCTGGTCATGAGCGTGGGCGATCGCGGCTCCGACCCCACCCGCGCCCAGGCCCGCGACGATCACGCCGGCTCCACCCTGCGCCTGACCGAAACCGGCGGCGTGCCTGACGACAACCCTTTCATCGATGACGGCGACACGCTCGATGAAATCTATACGCTGGGCAATCGCAATATCCAGGGCATGACGGTTCGCGACAACGGCGAGCTCTGGGTATCCGAGCACGGCCCGCGCACCGGCGACGAGCTGAATTTGATCGAAGCCGGGCTCAACTACGGCTGGCCGGAGGTCACTCTGGGCAACGACTACGCCACCAACGAGCCGCTGGGCGTCGATTCCAAGCCGGGGATGACCGACCCGGCCGTCGCCCTTGATGGCCGCTTTGCGCCGTCCGGGCTTGCCGAGGTGAACAGCGAACGCTTCACCACCTGGCAGGGCAATCTGCTCGCCGGCGGTCTTTCCAGCGAAAAGCTCGAGCGCTTCGTGATCGACAGCGGCCGCGTCGTGGATAGCGAAGTGGTGCTCGAGGGTGAAGTCGGGCGCATTCGCGACGTGCGCCAGGGCCCGGACGGCGGCATTTATCTTTTGACCGACAGCGACCAGGGCGGGCTTTATCGCCTGCTGCCAACCGACTGACGCTTGAACGACTTTTTTTAACAGCTTCTATAACCCCTTGGCGGCGACGGACACGCGATGCGCTTACGCAATTTAATGATTCTGACGGTCATCGTGCCGCTGTTCGTGGCGCTGGTGGCGTTCAGCTTCGTAGCGATCAAAGCGCTCGAGGATAACGTGCGTTCCAAGCTTCAAACCGAGGTCGAGATCATCACTCGGGCGCTAAGCACCTCGCTAAGCTACGCCGTCGCCCGCGAAAGCGCCGCTCCCCTGGAAGAGGCGCTGCAGTCGGCGTTCTCGTTTCACCGGATCTACGGCGCGTACGTGTTCGACGTGCAGGGTCGGGAAATCTACGGGCTGGGGCTTGGCAAGAATCTCTTCACCCCGGACGAGATTCAAAGCGTGATCTCGCGGGACGATCTTTATAGCAACTACCGCCAGCACGACGGCTGGACCTACTACTCGGCGCTGATTCCGCTGCGCACCCAGGATGGCACCGTCTACGGCGTGCTGCAGGTCAACCGGCTCAATACCGGTATCGAGAACTACACGGGCTTTATCAGTATCGTGGCGGTGCTGGTGTTCATTATCGGCGCTGGCGGTATCGTACTCAGTATCTGGTGGGGGTTTCGGCGCTACATCGAGCGGCCCTTGAACCAGCTTCTACGCGTGATGCTGCTGGTCGAGGATGGCGACCGGCGCCAGCGCGCAAGCGTTGAGGGGCCGGCGGAGTATCGCCGGCTGGCCTCCGGGCTCAACGGCATGCTCGACGCCATGGCCGAGAAGGACCGCGATATCGACGCCCGGCGAGAGCGTGAAATCGAGCTCGAAAAACGCCTGCGTAAATCCAAAAAGCTCGCTGAGCTTGGCGTGCTGGCGGCCGGGGTGGCCCACGAGATCGGCGCGCCGCTCACCGTCATCAACGGCCAGGCCCAGCGCCTGGCACGGCGCGACGTGATCGGCGACGATGAGCGCGCAAGGCTTGGGCGCATTCGCGGCGAGGTCGAGCGCATCGTCGAGATCGTGCGCCAGCTCATGGAGCTTGGCCGCCAGCACAACGTCGAGAAAGAGAGACAGTCGCTCGATCACCTTATAACCAGCGCCAGCCAGCTGGTAGAAGAGGAGCTGGAGCCCCGCGGCATTCGTCTCGACGTCACGCTCCCAACGCCACCGCTTTGGGTGATGGCCGACGGCCAGCAGGTCGTGCAGGTGCTGACCAATCTGCTGCGCAACGCCGCCCAGGCGATGGATGTTAGCCTTATCAGGGTTCGCGCCCAGCAAAATAGCCGTGAAATAACGCTTTGGGTCGAGGACGACGGCCCGGGCATTCCGGTATCGCACCACCAGCAGGTATTCGATCCGTTTTTCACCACCAAGCCCGTGGGCCAAGGTAGCGGGCTGGGGCTTTCGATGGTACACCGCATTATCAATGATCACGGCGGGACGATTGGCGTGTTCGACAGCGCCCTCGGGGGAGCAGGATTTGAAATCACCCTCCCCTTGAGTGAAGACACCGCATCCGCTTGAGGAAAACGTTTGTGACCGAACAGGAACACGCTTTACCACTTTTGGTCGTCGAGGACGACCCCGCCATCCGCGAGCTGCTCGAAGAGGAGCTCAATGACGCCGGCTATACCACGCTTGGCGTCTCGAGCGCCGAAGAGGCCGTGGCGCTTTTGAGCCACACGCCGGTGGCGATGATGATCACCGACGTGCGCCTGCCGGGCATGTCGGGTATCCAGCTATTGCAACAGCTTCGCCAAAGCGGCTCGGAGCTTGGCATCATCGTGATTACCGCCTTTGGCACCATCGACCAGGCGGTCGAGGCGCTCAAGCTTGGCGCCAATGACTTTCTCACCAAGCCGCTGGATCTGGACGCCATTCGCGAGGCGGTTTTTCGCGTCCTCGAGCGCCAGCGCCTGGCGCTTGCCCACGACGCCGAGCTGACTCACTTTCACGGCATCGTGGGTAAAAGCCCGACCATGCAGGGGCTTTTCCACGACGCCTCCAGGCTTGCCAAAAGCAGCGCGCCGATCCTCATTCTGGGCGAAAGTGGCACCGGCAAGGAGCTTATGGCCCGCGCCATTCACCAGGAGAGCCCGCGAAGTGAGGCCCCTTTCGTGCCGGTCAACTGCGCCAGCATCCCCGCCGACCTGATGGAGAGCGAGTTCTTCGGCCACGTCAAAGGTGCCTTCACCGGCGCCAACGAAGCGCGCAAGGGGCTTTTCCAAAGCGCTCAGGGCGGCAGCCTGTTTCTCGACGAGATCGGCGAAATGCCGATCAACCTGCAGGCCAAGCTGCTACGTGCGCTGCAGGAGAAAACGATTCGCCCGGTGGGCGGCGAGCGCGAAGAGCCGGTGGACGTGCGCATCATCGCCGCGACCCACCGCGATCTGGAAAAGGAGATCGAAGCGCAGAATTTTAGAAGCGATCTGTTCTACCGTTTGGAGACCTTTTCGCTGCGCATTCCGCCGCTTCGCGAGCGCGGCAGCGACATCGAGCATCTGATTTTTGCGCTGATCGACAAACACTCTGATGCCCAGGGCAAGCAGATCGAGCAGATCGAGCCCGAGGCGCTCAATACGCTGCTTAGCTACTCCTACCCGGGCAACGTGCGCGAGCTCGAAAACGCGGTCATGCGCGCCGTCACCCTCAGCGAAGAGGGCGTATTACAGCATGGCGATCTGCCGGAGCGGCTTCGCGATCACGTCAGCGCCCAATCGGAGGCCGAGTTTACCCCCACGCTCAGTGGTGAAGTGCTCTCGGGCACCCAGACGCCCGCCCCGGCGCCCGCCCGCTGGCCAAGCCTCGAGGAGGTCGAAAAGCGCTATATCCGCAAGGTGCTCGAGGCGACCGGCGGCAACAAGCGGCGCACCGCCGAAGTGCTGGGCATCGCCCGCCGCACGCTCTACCGTCGCCTCGAAGACGATAGCTAGCCACGCGTTGATGGCAAAAAAATGGCCAGACAGTCGAGGCTGTCTGGCCATTGAGAGATCAAAACCGCAGGCGCTCGGTTAGACGCCGTCACTCGGCGTTTCGCCGGCATCGTCGTTGGACATTGGGCCAGTGCCCATGGGCTGCTGCTCCTCGGGCTCGGCGTCCGGGTTGGGCGCATCGGTATCGTCGCCACAGCCGGCAAGGCTTAGCGCACCAAAAGCCAGCAGAGCGCTTAGCAGCAGCGCTTTAGAACGGTCGCCACGTTGTTGTGCCATGTGTCTTTCTCCTTGACCTTGTGAAGTCGCGTTCCTTGAAGCGATCTACCCGTGTAGGGCCTTTTAAACCTAGCGCTGGCGCGCGGTTTTTGCCAGTACCCTCAGCGTTTCCAACGCCCTTCACCCTCAAGAGCACAAAAAAACCCCCGCAGGCGCGGGGGTAATGGTAATGAATCATTGAGCGCAGCCGCAGGGAACGGACAGCCCGCTCGATTCATTACCGTAGGGAGCGGTCATCTTACTGATTCAATTTACTGGGTGGTTTCGTCTTCACGCTCGCCGTCGCCAGGTGCGGAGCCGGGCATCGGCTCGGTGCCATCGCCAAAACCGGGATTCTCTTCCGGGTCCTGATCGTTCATGGCGCCTTCGTCACTCGGCATCGGCTCTTGCGAGGTCGTGGCATTACTTTCGAGGCCCGGGTCGCTCATCGCCGGGTCGTCGGCCATTGCCGGATCGTTACTCATGGCCGAATCATTGGCCATACCGGGCTCTTCGTTCATGGCCGGATCATTAGCAGTGCCGCCCTGCTCCATGGTCTCGGGCTGCGGGGCTGGCGGCATCTCGTCTTCATCGTCGCCACCGCAGCCCGCAAGCGTCAATGTGCTGGCGGTCAGCAGCATCCCAAGAGCAATGAGGGATTTGCGTTTGAACGTCGGTTTGCCTTGTTTATCCACAAAATGCTTATCCATAAAACCTGCCTCCATCGAATCCTGCGAAATAGTCAGGCTGCCGTCTCTGGCGCTAGCGTCGAATCCTTCGACCCTGAATTTCAACGCGTGTCGTTGAAAGCGAAGTTACACAACCCGTGCCACTCCAGCACACTATCTATATTTTATTCATAAAATCATAAACTTATAAAAAATTTTCTCACGCTTTTGGATTAATCTATGCTAATGATGAACAGGGGCAAAATGACACATGTAGCGTTAGTTCACCGTACGAGCCGGGCGTTGTGACACATTGATGCCATCTATGTATAATAATTTTTAATAATTCAGCGAGTCATCGTTAATTTACTTTTATGATCTCCAGGAAACCGTGGCAGGCCTTGGCACCAACAGTCTGCGCGTTAGTGAGATAGCCAACGATAAATCACCCCATAAAAAGGTTCGATTAATGGATGAAACACGTCCTGTCAAAATCAAGGTTCGCAATTTAAGCAAGGTATTTGGGAAACAGCCGAAAAAAGCGCTCGAGCTACGCGACCAGGGCCTCAAGCGCCCGGAAATACTCGAGCAGACCGGTCAAACGTTGGGCCTTTCCAATATCTCCTTCGACGTTTACGAAGGTGAACTACTGGTCATCATGGGGCTTTCGGGCTCCGGCAAGTCCACCCTGATTCGCTGTTTGAATCGCCTGATCGATTCCACCGAAGGCGAGATCGTCATCGACGATGAGAACATTCCTTCGCTCGGCGAGAAGAAGCTTCTCGAGTGTCGCCGTCGTCACTTCTCCATGGTGTTTCAGAACTTCGCCCTCTTCCCCCACCGCACCGTTCAGCAAAACGCCGAATTCGGCCTCGAGATTCGCGGCATCGATAAGGCCAAACGTAAAGAGCTTGGCTACAACTCGCTGCAGCAGGTGGGTCTTGGCGGCTGGGAAGATGCCTACCCCAACCAGCTTTCCGGCGGTATGCAGCAGCGCGTAGGCCTTGCCCGGGCGCTGGCAAACGATGCCAGCGTTCTGCTGATGGACGAGGCGTTCTCTGCGCTCGACCCGTTGATCCGCAAGGAGATGCAGCAGGAGCTTTTGCAGCTTCAAACGCGCATGCAGAAAACCACCGTGTTCATCACCCACGACCTGGACGAGGCGCTGTCGATCGGCGATCGCATCGTGCTGTTGAAGGATGGCGAAGTGGTTCAGATCGGCACGCCGGAAGAGATTTTGACCCAGCCCGCCGACGACTACGTTCGCCGCTTCATCGAGGGGGTCGACCGCTCGCGCATTCTGACCGCGGAGAGCGCGATGCGCCCGGTACGCACCAGCATCCGTGACACCGACGGCCCTCGCACCGCGCTTCGCCGCATGCGCGACTATAGTATCGACTCCGTCTACGTGACCGACCGCGACCGCCGCCTCAAGGGGCTGTTGGAAGCGGACGCCGCAAGCCAGGCCATCGAAGCCGGTGACGAAACGCTGAATGCCTACCTGACTCAGGATTTTCGTCAAGTCACCCCCGAGGAGCCTCTACAGCACCTGTTCGCCATGTTTAGCGAAAAAGGCTTCCCGATTGCCGTGGTCGACGAGGAAAAGCGCCTTCTCGGCGTCGTCGTCAAGGGCGCGGTACTGGATGAATTGGCACGAGCAGGAGATCAGTGATGGACAACATTCCCCGCATTCCTCTGGGTAACTGGATCGAAACCGCACTGCGCTGGCTGACCAGCGAATACTCGGTCGTCACACGTGCGATTTCACGCGTGACCCAAACCGGTATCAACAGCCTGAACGACGCTTTGATGTGGCTTCCCGAGTGGGCGCTGATGGCGCTTATCGCCCTGCTCTGCTGGCGCTTGGCGAGCCCGCGCCTGGCGATCGGCGCAGTGGCAGGCCTTGCGCTGATCTGGAACATGGATCTTTGGAACCCGATGATCGAGACGCTGACGCTGGTAGTGATCGCCACGCTCGTGGCGGTCGTGATCGCGCTTCCCATCGGCATCCTGGCAGCACTTTCCGATCGCCTTTACAAGGTGATCATGCCGATTCTCGATTTCATGCAGACCATGCCGGCGTTCGTCTACCTGATTCCAGCGATTCCATTTTTCGGTATCGGCGCGGTATCGGCGATTTTCGCCACCGTGATCTTCTCCATGCCCCCGGCCATTCGCTTTACCACGCTCGGCATTCGTCAGGTCCCGACGGATCTGATCGAGGCCGCCGATGCCTACGGCGCCACGCGCAGTCAAAAACTCTTCAAGGTGCAGCTGCCGCTGTCGCTGCCCACAGTGATGGCCGGTATCAACCAGACCATCATGTTGGCGCTGTCGATGGTGGTAATCGCCGCGATGATCGGCGCCGACGGGCTGGGTAGCGAAGTATGGCGCGCCATTCAGCGCCTGCGCCCGGGCGATGGCTTCGAGGCCGGTATCGCGGTGGTCATTCTGGCCATGCTGCTCGATCGTTTGACTCAAGCGCTGCGTAAATCAAAGCGTCAATGAGGCCATGGGCTTGTCGCGCGGGCGCTCAAAACTTGAAGCCCGCGCTATAAGCCACCATGCTTGGGAAGCCAAAACCGGTGTTCTCGCGCGTTTTGGCCTCTCATAAGATGAAGGCTCTTGCCTTTTATAAAGCGTTACATATTCAAAAAAAGGGAAACAGCATGAAAACTCGTATCAATCGTTCTGTTCGTCTTGCCACCCTCGGTCTCATGACCGGTAGCGCCCTGCTCGCTGGCAGCGTCGCTCAGGCCCAGGAGCAGGGCACGGTCAATTTGGCCTACGTCGAGTGGTCCTCTGAAGTCGCCTCGACCAACGTGATCGCTGCCGTGCTCGAGCAGGAAGGTTATGAGGTGAACATGACCTCGCTTTCTGCTGCGGCCATGTTTCAGGCGCTTTCGACTGGCGACGCCGACGCGATCGTCGCAGCCTGGCTTCCGACCACCCACGCCGACTATATGGAGCGCATTGAAGGCGACGTCGAAGATTTGGGTCCGAACCTGGACGGCACCAAGCTAGGCCTGGTCGTTCCCGAATACACCGATGTTGACTCTATTGCCGATCTTAACGACAACGCCGAGCTGTTCGATAACGAGATCATCGGTATTGACCCGGGCGCAGGCTTGATGAGCCTTACCGAAGAGGTCGTGGATACCTATGATCTCGATCTGAATTTGCGTAGCGGTAGCGGTGCGACCATGACCGCCGCACTGGATAGCGCCATCAACAACGAAGAAGATATCGTCGTAACCAGCTGGACCCCGCACTGGATGTTCGCCCGTTGGGACCTCAAGTACCTGGACGATCCGGAAGAAGTATACGGTGGCGCCGAGCAGATCCACACCGTGGTGCGCAACGGCTTCGAGGACGACATGCCCGGCGCCTACGCCATTCTGGACGCCTTCGAGTGGACGCCAGAGCAGATGGGCGAGGTCATGCTCATGAACCAGGAAGACGGCAGCGACCCCCATGAAAACGCCAAGCAGTGGGTCGAAGAGAACCAGGACGTCGTCGAGCAGTGGCTCGATTCGTAACCACGACCGTTACCCGGTGCATTAAATGCGCCGGGTTTATAAAAGGTTTGTACAAACAGTTTGTGCATGGGGGTTGTTTCTTATACAACTGACGGGCAAGTGCTGTGGCCCCGTCTTGTAGAGCAGCCCTCTGGCCGTGCGCCTAGCGAATTCGATTCAACATGGAGAAAGATCGAGTGGAAAACGAAAAACCCAACCAGCCTAAGGAAGAGCCGGTCGGTGAGGGTATTCCCTCCCCAGACGGGCCAGCGAACCTCATCGATACCGATTACGTTATTGGTCAGGACAACTTCACCGCCGAAAAAATGGGTTTGAGGCTCGACCTCCACGGTAAAGTCTTCACCATTTCCTCCATCGTCGTTACGCTGTTCGTCGTTCTCACACTGGCGCTACAGGACAACATCTCGTTCATTTACGACGCCATCTTCAACTTTTTGACCGGTAATCTGGCGTGGTTCTTCATTCTTACCGCCAATATTTTCGTCATTCTCTGTCTTGGTCTGATCGTCTCGCCACTAGGTAAAATTCGCATTGGCGGTGCCAACGCCAAACCGGATTTTACCTACATGGGCTGGTTTTCGATGCTGTTCGCCGCGGGCATGGGCATTGGCCTAATGTTCTTTGGCGTCAGCGAGCCGCTAACCCACTTTGGCACCTCCTTCGAGGGCGGCAGCGGCGCACCGCTTTCCGGCGCCGAAGGTGACGCAGCGGGTGCGACGGCGCTTGCCATGGCCGCGACCATCTTCCACTGGGGCCTGCACCCGTGGGCAATCTATGCCGTCGTTGCGCTGTCGCTCGCGCTCTTTGCCTTCAATAAGGGCCTTCCGCTCTCCATGCGTTCGGTGTTCTATCCGATTCTGGGCGAGCGCGTCTGGGGCTGGCCGGGGCACTTGATCGATATTCTGGCGGTGTTCGCCACGCTTTTCGGTCTTGCCACCTCACTGGGGCTGGGCGCTACTCAAGCCGCTGCAGGCCTCACGTATCTTTTCGGCGCGCCGGAAAGCGATATCACCATGATTCTTTTGATCGTGGGCATTACCTGTGTGGCCATCTGCTCGATCGTGGCCGGCGTCGACAAGGGCGTTCAGTTGCTCTCCAAGATCAACATCGCCCTGGCCGCCGCGCTTTTGTTCTTCGTCATCGCCGTAGGACCGACGCTGTTCATCGCCACCGGCTTCTTCGAGAATCTTTTCAACTACGTGGTCAATCTGCCCGCGCTCTCCAACCCCTTCGGGCGTGAAGACGTTGGCTTTACCCACGGCTGGACCGCCTTCTACTGGGCCTGGTGGATCTCCTGGTCTCCGTACGTCGGCATGTTCATCGCCCGCGTGTCGCGCGGCCGTACGGTGCGTGAGTTTCTGATTTCGGTATTGATCGTTCCTTCGGTCGTCTCGGTGCTCTGGATGACTACCTTCGGCGGTACCGCGATCGATCAGTACGTCAGTCAAGGCATCGAAACGGTACGCGAAGCCGGCGTCGATCTACAGCTCTTCCTGATGCTGGAGCAGCTGCCGCTGTCGGATATCACCTCCTTCATCGCCATCGTGCTGGTCATCGTCTTCTTCGTGACCTCGTCGGACTCCGGTTCGCTGGTCATCGATTCGATCACCGCTGGCGGCAAGGTCGACTCGCCGATTCCCCAGCGCGTGTTTTGGGCCTCCATCGAGGGGGCGATCGCTATCGCGCTGCTGCTAGGCGGTGGTCTGACGGCGCTTCAGACCATGGCGGTCTCTACCGGCCTGCCCTTCGCGCTTATCCTGTTGGTGTCGTGCTACGCCATCATCAAGGGCCTGATGAGCGAACCCAAGGCCGTATGATTGAAAGAAAGTACGATTAAAAGAAAGTGCGATCGAGCATCGATCCACCGTAGGCAGTATGAAAACGGGCAGCCAAATGGCTGCCCGTTTTTTTATGCTTGAAGGTACTGGCGCCTGCGCCGGTTTTAACACCAAAAGGTCTTGAGCAGCGTATCGCGGGAGTAGCGGTGCGCCACCTGCGCCTGGAAGAGTTCGGCGGTAGCCAGCGCATCGGTCAGCGCGTGGTGGCCCTGATAGGTGGGAAGCCCGTAGCGCTGGCGGCTGGCATCCAATCGAATGGAGACCGGCGGACGGCCCAGCCAGCGGCGAAACCGCGACCAGAGCGTTTGACGGTGGAGCCTTGCCTCCAGCGACATGGTGTCGATCATGGGAAACAGCACCCCTTCGCCGCGGCGTGACTTCACCGCGGCGTCCAGAAACGGCCGCTCGATGTTGCGAAAGTGCACCACGACGAGCCGCCCGGCCAGCTCGTCGAGCAGAGGCTCGAGTATCTCATCCAGATCCGGCGCGTCGCTCACTTCCGAGTGGGTGATGTGGTGATACGTTACCGACTCCTCGCTCAGCGGCCGGGGCGGCTTGACCACCCAGTAGCGCCGGCTGGAAAGCGGGATACGATCGAGGGTGAAGTGAATCAAGCCAATGCTGACGATGGCGTGGCGGCGCTCGTCGAGCCCGGTAGTCTCCATATCCAGCGCTACCATCGGCACTTCCGAAATGGGCGTATCCGGCCCCGGCAGTTCGGTGTCGAAAAAGCGCTTCAAGATGTCGTCCTGGGCGACCGCACCCCGCTTTTTCATGTAGCCATTCCAGTCGGCCTGATTAACGCGCTGGCGCGGGCGTATTCCTTTCATGGTGACGTCCTTAGCGCTGGGCCGGGATGGGGTAGCGGAATTTCAAGAACTTCTGCGCGTTGCTCAGCACCTGGAAGGCGTCCTTGAGGGTGTGGCGCTCGCTGTCGTCGACGTTTTCCGGCTCGATGTTGTTGTCCGGCTCGCGCTCCTCCTGAAGGTCGATCATCTGGTGACGAAGCCGGGACATGTGCAGAAATTCGAGCGCGTAGCTCAGCTTGTCGCTCACGCCCGAGGCGAGCAGCTGGGTGTTGTCGATATCGTTCAAGCGCTGAAAGCTGTTTTGTGCCTTGGAGCCGCAGGCCAGGGCGTGGACGCGAATCAGATCCACCATCGGCGCGGTGCCGCGGCGCTTGAGGTTGATGGAGTTGTTGTGCTTGCCGTCCTTCTCCATGACGATGGTGCGGAAAAACCCCAGCGGCGGCGTGCGGTTGAGCGCGTTTCGCGCCATGGCGGCAAGAAAGCGCGGGGCTTGGGGCGCGCGCTGGGCGATCAAGTCCTGCAGCGTTTCCACGTAGTGATCCTCGCCGTAGATGCTGTCCAGATCGAAAAAGATCGAGCTGTGAAGCAGCTTCTCCGGCGTCGGGTTGGCGATCCACTCCTCGAAATAGCCCTTCCAGACGTGCAGCGGCTGGCGCCACTGACGGTTGGTCGCCATGATATCGCCCTTGCAGTAGGGGTAGCCGCAGGCATCCAGCCCGTCGCTAACGATCCTGGCCAACGCCTTGAAGTACTCGTCGTGCTGCTCCGGGTCGAAACGGTCCGAAAGAATCAGAGCGTTATCCTGGTCGGTGACGATGCCCTGCTCGTTGCGCGCCATGGAGCCGTTGACCATGAAGCAGTACGGCACCGGCGGCGGGCCGAGTTCCTGCTCGCCAAGCTCCAGAAGCCGCCGGGTGAAGCTGCGCCCGATGGTCGACAGCGCGCTTCCGACCATGACCGAGTTGGCGCCCTCCTGAAGCATGCGCACAAAGGCGGCTCGCACGTCTGATGCAAGTCGCGCCAACCCCTGAACGCTTGCCTGATTGAAGATATTGCTCACCAGATAAAGCCCGCTGTGAGTTTCGTAGCGGATGATATCGGAGAGATGCACCACGCCGACCGGGCGCTGGCGGTAGAGCACTGGCAGATGGTGGACGTTGCTGCGCAGCATGATCAGCATCGCCTCATATACCGAGGCGTCGGACTGCACCGTGATCAGATGATCGGAAATCACGTCGCCCACCGAGGTTTGCGGCGATAGCCCCTTGGCCACTACCCGGTTGCGGAAATCGCTGTCGGTGAGGATACCGCACATCTGCCAAGTCTTGCCCTCGCTGTCCTTGAAGCTGTAGCGCGGGTTGTCGCTGCCCTCGTTGATCACCAGTACCGCCGAGGCCTGGGCTTGGCCGACCTGGATCGCTGCGTCCTGAACACTGATGGTCGACTCCACCATGACCGGATAGCGCGTGACCAGCTTGCGAATCCGGGTGACCATCATGTCGTTGGATTTCTTCTGCTGCTGCGCGACGCTTTCAAGGCGCGGGCGCTCGAGCTCGACGAAGTCGGCGAAATCCTCGTCCTCCTCACAAAGGCGCTGAAAAATGTCCTTTGGGATGAAGTACATCAGGGTGTCTTCGATGGCGGTAGCGGGAAAGCGTACGCGATGATTACGCATCAGACTGAAATGGCCGAAGATATCGCCTTCCCCCAAGCGATTGTAAAGCTCGCCTCGGCGTCGATAGACCTCGACCGCGCCGCTTCGGATATAGCAAAGCTCGTCGAGCACTTCGTTGAGTTTCAGGACCTCGGTGCCGGTCTTGAAGTAGCGTATCTCGACGCTTTCAGCGATCGCGTCCAAAAGCTCGTCAGACAGCCCATCGAAGGGGGGAAACTGCCCCATATGCTGGCGTATTTCCCACAGTTCCACATCCATAATGACTCCTCGGTGAAGCGCTCGCCCGTTTGGCACCAAGTTTGGCGGCATATCCTTGGGCGGTAAAGCAGCGCGCACAAAAAAGCCCGGCGAAAAACGCCGGGCTTTTAGAGTTGATAACCTGCTTGACGCCTTAAGGAGCGCGCCCGACACTTAACCGGTCGGGGCTTGGCGTCAGTCCCATCAGGACTGGCTGGCCATCTCTTGAACGCGCTGCATCATTTCCGGATCCTGCTGGATGGACTGGCCGATCGCGTTGAACGTGTCGACGTCCAGACCGCTGCCTTCGACCACTTCGATCATGCGCTCGTTGGCTTCAGCGCGAACTTCCTGTTGAGCGGACTCGTCTTCTGCTTCCTGCAGACGCTGTGTGTACTCTTGCGAGATCACGGCGATTTCTTGAGAAGCATCGGCGAACTGCTGTAGCTGCTCGTCAGAGAAGTCCTGCGTCGGGGCGGCTTGTTGGGTGGCCACGGAATCCTGCGCTGGCTCTTGTTCCTGCTGGGCTTGGGCAGTACCTGCCATCAAACCGGTTGCAAGAAGTGCAGCTGAAAACAAGGCAGTCAATCGTTGCATGATAAGAAACCTCTATGCGCGTTATGTGTGTGGTGACTCAGACGCAGCACGCTCCAACAGGTTCAATTTTTAGTGTAATTATAAGTAACAATAAGTTAACAAATGAAAAACCCATTCTTAAAGGTGAGCCATGCGCTTCTCGACCGATGCCACGCCCCGCGCGCGAATAACGCATGCAGGCCTTACGGCCATGCCGCTTGTGTTCGTACTGCTTTGGAGCACGGGCTTCATTGGCGCCAAATTCGGCCTGCCCTACGCCGAGCCGTTCACCTTTTTATTCATTCGCTTCGTACTGACGCTGTTGCTGCTGGTACCGCTGGCCTTCTTCATGAAAGCGCCCTGGCCGCACGCGCCGGCGCTTTGGGCGCACATCGGCGTTTCGGGATGTCTGGTGCACGGTGCGTATCTGGGCGGCGTGTTTTACGGCATTTATCTGGGCATGCCGTCGGGGCTTGCCGCGCTGCTGGTGGGGCTTCAGCCGCTGTTGACGGCGCTTCTGGCCGGCCCTTTTTTAGGCGAGCGTCTCACGCGCTTGCAATGGGTGGGGCTTTCACTGGGGCTTGCCGGCATCGCACTGGTACTGGGTAGCAAGCTGGAGTTCGGTCGGCAACTTTTTGATGGTTTCGGTTTTGATGCGCTGGCGTGTGTGCTCGTCGCCCTGCTGGGCATTTCGCTGGGCACGCTCTACCAAAAACGCTTCTGTACGCAGATGGCGCTTCTTTCCGGCACGGTGATTCAGTATTTAGCGGCCGGGGCGCTGCTGGGGGGTGGGGCGCTTTTGCTCGAAACCCGCGAGGTGACGCTGGCGCCGACGTTTCTATTGACTCTTGGCTGGCTGGTACTGGTGCTGTCGATCGCCGCCATTCTGCTGCTGATGGCGCTGATACGGCAGGGCGAAGCGTCGAAAGTGGCGAGCCTTTTCTATCTGGTGCCGCCGGTCACGGCGCTACAGGCGTGGTGGCTGTTCGATGAGCGGCTGCCGCTATTGGGCCTGGTGGGTATGGCCGTGGCCATTGTCGGGGTGATGCTGGTGATCCGGCGCTCGCCGCCGGATCAAAGCCGTTCCAGGTAGCCGACCCCGCCCAGGTTTCGCATCTGCCGGCGAATCCACTGGCTGCGCCGCTCGACCTGGGCATCCGGACGAGCGGCGCTTCTGTTACGCGGGTCGGGCAAAATCGCCGCCAACAGGCTCGCCTGGCGCTCGGTCATCGCGCTGCCCGAGGCGCCAAAGTAGTGATCCGCCGCGGCTTCGAGGCCGAAGACGCCGGTATCCCACTCGGCCACGTTCAGGTACACCTCGAGAATGCGGGTCTTGCTCCAAAAGGTTTCGATCAACAGCGTAAACCAGGCCTCGAGCCCCTTGCGCAGCCAGCTTCGGCCGCTCCAGAGAAACACGTTCTTGGCGGTTTGCTGGCTCAAGGTGCTCGCCCCGCGCAGGCGCGAGCCGTCCTGGCTTGCCTGCCAAGCGCGCTTGAGTTCGACAAAATCGAAGCCGCGGTGCTCGGGAAAGCGCTGATCCTCCGCGGCAAGGACGGCGAGCTTGGCGTTGCTCGAGAGCTCGTCGAAGCTTCGCCACTGGCGGGTGATGGTGATCGGCTCGCCGGCGATGATGCTCTGAATCTTGCGCTCGACCATGACCATCGACCCCGGCGGCGGCACCACCTTGAACAGTAGCACCAGCGCGACCGAGAGCACCACGAAGGCCAGCGCGCCACGCCAGAGGATACGCCAGAGTCGTTTAAGCCAGCGGCGCAGCGCGCGATTGAGCATTACAGCATCCTTAGCGTTTCATGAGATGCTGCGCATGATAGCGCAAATGATCTTCGATGAACGAGGCGATGAAAAAGTAGCTGTGATCATAGCCTGGCTGACGGCGAAGCGTTAGCGGGTGATCGTGCTCTTCGCACACCTCCTCCAGACGCTCGGGCATGAGCTGCTCTTCCAAAAACTGGTCGGCATCGCCCTGGTCGATGAACAGGCGCTGGCGCGAGGCGCCGTTGGCTACCAGCTCGCAGGCGTCGTACTGGCGCCAGCTCGATTCATCCTCGCCAAGGTAATTCGTGAACGCTTTCTTGCCCCAGGGGCAGTTCATCGGGTTCACCACCGGCGAGAACGCCGAGACCGAGCTAAAGCGACCAGGGTGGCGCAGCGCCAGAATCAGCGCGCCGTGGCCGCCCATGGAGTGGCCGCTGATAGACTCGCGCCCGTTGACCGGGAAGTGCTGGCGCACCACCGATGGAAGCTCCTCGACCACGTAGTCGTACATGCGATAGTGGCTTTTCCAGGGCGCCTGGGTGGCGTTGACGTAGAAGCCGGCGCCGGAGCCGAAATCGAAGCTTTCGTGCTCGCCGGGCAGATCGGTTTCCCGTGGGCTTGTGTCCGGACAGACGATAGCGATGCCGAGCTCGGCGGCCACGCGGTGAGCGCCGGCTTTCTGCATGAAGTTTTCGTCGTTACAGGTGAGTCCGGAGAGCCACCAAACCAGCGGCACGCGCTCGTTTTCGGCCTGTGGCGGCAGGTAAACGGCGAAGACCATATTGCAGTCCAGCGCCCGGGAGTAGTGGCGGTAGCGCTTGTGCCAGCCGCCAAAGCTTCTGTTGGCCGACACGAGTTCCAGGGTTTCGCTCATGCTCATGAGTAAGCTCCTAAAGATGAAAACGCGGCGGGAGGGCCCACCGCGTTTTATTCTCTCTTTTGACTATAGCGTTAATACACGCAGGTCGCTTAGAAGTGCAGTACGGTACGAATGCTCTTGCCTTCGTGGAGCAGATCGAAGGCTTCGTTGATCTTCTCGAAGGGCATGTCGTGGGTGATGAAGTCGTCGATGTTGATCTCGCCGTTCATGTAGCGCTCTACATAACCAGGAAGCTCGCTTCTGCCTTTGACACCGCCAAACGCCGAGCCTTTCCAGACCCGGCCGGTAACCAGCTGGAACGGACGAGTGGAGATCTCTTCGCCGGCACCGGCCACGCCGATGACGATCGACTCGCCCCAGCCCTTATGGCAGCACTCCAGCGCCGAGCGCATGACGTTGACGTTACCGATGCACTCGAAAGAGTAGTCGACGCCGCCGTCGGTCAGATCGACGATGACCTGCTGAATCGGATCGGTGTACTTCTTCGGGTTGACGAAGTCGGTGGCGCCGAACTGTTTGGCGAGCTCGAACTTATCCTCGTTGACGTCGATGGCGATGATCCGGCCCGCCTTCGCCATGACCGCGCCCTGGATGACCGCCAAACCAATGGCGCCCAGGCCAAACACGGCAACCGTTGCACCCGGCTCGACCTTGGCAGTGTTGAGCACCGCGCCGATACCGGTGGTCACGCCGCACCCGAGCAGGCAGATCTTGTCCATCGGCGCTTCCGGCGATACTACCGCCAGCGATACTTCCGGTACCACGGTGTACTCGCTGAAGGTCGAAGTGCCCATGTAGTGGTGCAGCTTTTTACCGTCGAGGGAGAAGCGCGAGGTGCCGTCGGGCATCACGCCCTTACCCTGGGTGGCACGCACGCTGCCGCACAGGTTGGTCTTGCCGGACTTGCAGAACTTGCACTCGCCGCACTCGGCGGTGTAGAGCGGAATCACGTGATCGCCGGGTTTCAGGCTGGTGACGCCCTCGCCCACTTCCTGGACGATACCGGCGCCTTCGTGGCCCAGCACCGAGGGAAAGAGCCCTTCCGGGTCTGCGCCTGACAGCGTATAGGCGTCGGTGTGACAAACGCTCGTAGCGGCCATCTTCACCAGCACTTCGCCCTTTTTCGGACCCTCGACGTCGATCTCGACGAGCTCGAGCGGTTTACCCGCTTCAAGCGCTACCGCAGCGCGTGACTTCATATCAAATCTCCTGGGATAAAGAGCCAAACGTTTGCTCCATGCCAGCCAGTGTAGCCACCTGTGCGAACGGGATAAACAGGGATATACTCACAAGATTGTTGCTCGTCAGCAACAATCGGCTTTTAAGGAGTGTCATGCAGCGCTGGGATCGTATCGAAGCGTTCATCGAGGTGGTGCGGCTGGGCACCTTTTCTGCGGCGGCGCGCCATCTAAAAGTATCGACATCGCACACCAGCCGGCTGGTCAGCCAGCTCGAAAACCAGCTCGGCGTGCAGCTTTTGTATCGCACCACGCGCCAGATTCGCCTGACCGACGCCGGCTCGCTCTACGTAGAGCACTGTCGCCACCTGTTCGATGGACTGCGCGACGCCGAGCAGATGATCAACAAGCTCCAGGCCAAACCCAGCGGGCTTTTAAAGCTCACCGCGGCCACGACATTCGGCGAGCGCTATGTCGCCCCGCTGGTCAACGACTTTCAGTGCCAGCACCCGGAGCTCGAAGTGCACATGCACTTCACCAACCGGGCGGTGGAGTTGATCGACGAAGGATTCGATATCGCCATTCGCATGGGCGTGCTCAAGGATTCCAGCCTGATCGCCAAGCGCCTGTGCGAACGCCGCGAATACATCGTGGGCTCCAGCGACTATTTCCGCCAGGCGCCGCGCCCGCATACGCTCTCGGAGCTGAGCCAGCACCCGTGCCTGCTGGGCTCGCGCCCGTTTTGGCTGTTCGAGGTCAACGGCCAGCGCCGCGAGGTACGCCTGGAGGGGCGGTGGAGCGGCAACTCCGGCCCGGCACTTCTGGACGCCGCGCTCAAGGGCCTGGGGCTTGCGCAGCTTCCTGATTACTACGTGGCGCCTTACCTGGAAAGCGGCGAGCTGGTCGCGGTGTTAGAGCCGTTTCAGCACCACGATACCGCGGTGTGGGCGGTCTATCCGCGCCACCGCCATCTTTCCCCCAAGATTCGCCAGCTGGTCGACTACTTGGCGGCGCATATCGATACCGGAATGCCTAAACGCTGATTCAAGGCCGCCCTGGCGGCTTTATAGGCTTTCCGAGTACGAGCGCCTCGGGCATTATCTGAGTGCGAGCACAGCGAAGTGACGATATAATGAACATTCAATGCTGAATGTTTATGATCTGCGTCATGCCCTGTAAGGATGCTCAATGTCACTGCCCCCACCCAACTGGTCCATCAACTTCAAAACGAGTCTCATGCGCGCAATACTTTATGTGCTGTTTATCGGTGCCATCGCCCAGGGCAGCTACCTCGAAGCACTCTACATGCCGGAACTTCGCTTCAGCGAATACGGTTTTACCGAACTTGCCCAGACCGCCGTGCTGGCCAGCGCCTGCTTGATGCTCATCTTCGTGCGCCAGGTACTAAAAGTGTGGCCGACGGTCACACTGCTGCTGTTCGCGTTCATCGCCGCCTCACTCGTGCGTGAGCAGGATTACTTTCTCGATGAGTACGTTGCCCGCCATACCTGGAAGATTCTGGTGGCGCTGATCGTTGTGCCGTCGATCACCTGGGTCATCATTCAGCGCCGTCGGTTTCTCGACGAGTTTCGCTACTTCAGCAACACCTTCTCCTTTGGCCTTTTTGCCAGCGGCGTGCTGACCACCTACATTTTCTCGCGCCTTTATGGTCGCAGCGATTTCTGGGAAGCCGTGCTGGGCGAAAGCTTCGAGCGCACCATCAAGGACGCCGCCGAAGAGGTGATTGAGCTGCTGGGCTATAGCCTGATCATGTTCGCCACGCTCGAGCTGCTGCTGATGGCGCGGCGCATTTATCTCGCGCGCAAGGCGGCCAAACCGCTGAGCTGATCGGCCTCTGTGGCGCGGCCTGGTAGACACCGCGCCGGAGCAGCCAACGCAAAAAGCCCCGCCGTTCATAAAACGGCGGGGCTTTTTTATTCACCACACAGGGCGGTCAGCTTACTCGTCGAGGAACGAGCGCAGCGGCTCCGAGCGGCTGGGGTGGCGCAGTTTACGCAGCGCCTTGGCCTCGATCTGACGAATACGTTCGCGGGTGACGTCGAACTGCTTGCCCACTTCCTCGAGGGTGTGGTCGGTGTTCATGTCGATCCCGAAGCGCATGCGCAGCACCTTGGCTTCGCGCGCGGTCAAACCGCCCAGCACGTTGCGCGTGGCTTCGATCAAGCCTTCGCCGGTAGCCAGGTCGATCGGCAGCAGCATGGTGCCGTCCTCGATGAAGTCACCCAAGTGCGAGTCGTCGTCGTCACCGATCGGCGTCTCCATGGAGATCGGCTCCTTGGCGATCTTCAGCACCTTGCGTACCTTGTCTTCCGGCATTTCGAGGCGCTCGCCAAGCTCTTCCGGGGTCGGTTCGCGGCCCATTTCCTGAAGCATCTGGCGCGATACGCGGTTGAGCTTGTTGATCGTCTCGATCATGTGCACCGGAATACGGATAGTGCGCGCCTGGTCGGCGATCGACCGGGTGATTGCCTGACGAATCCACCAGGTCGCGTAGGTCGAGAACTTGTAGCCGCGGCGGTATTCGAACTTGTCCACCGCCTTCATCAGGCCGATGTTGCCTTCCTGAATCAGATCCAAAAACTGCAGGCCACGGTTGGTGTACTTCTTGGCGATCGAGATCACCAGACGCAGGTTCGCCTCGACCATCTCTTTCTTGGCGCGGCGCGCTTTAGCTTCACCAATGGAGAGCTTGCGGTTCACCTCTTTCAGGTCCGGCACGATCAGCTGGACCATGTCTTCCTCGAACGCGATCTTGCGCTGGGCGCGGGCGATATCGGCGCGCAGCGGCTCGAGACGATCAGCGTACTTGGGCTGCTCCTCCTGGAAGCGATCAAGCCAGCCCTGATCGGACTCGTTGCCCGGGAACGACTTGATGAACAGCTTGCGCGGAAGCTTGGCCTTTTTCACGCAGAGCTGCATGATCGCCTTTTCTTGAGCGCGCACCTGCTCGACGCTGATACGAACCTGCCCGACCAGGCGCTCGAAGTGCTTCGGTACGAGCTTGATCGGTGAGAACAGCTCGGCCAAACGCGCCTGCTCCGCCTTGAGCTCGGCGCTGCCGCGACCGTGCTTTTCGAAGGCGGCCTCGACGGCGGCGTTTTGCTCGCGAATTTGCTCGAAGCGTGCGCGGGCCTCTTCCGGGTCCGGGCCGCCTTCGCTGGCCGAGTTGTCGTCTTCGTCGTCCTCGTCATCACCGTCGAGGTCTTCGTCGTCGCCGGGCTCGGCGTCGACGACAGGCTCGGCCACTTCGGCCTCGGCAACGCCGGGAATACCCTCATCAGGGTCGATGAAGCCGGAGAAGAGATCCGACAGCCGCCCGGGCGCTTCTTCGTCCTGGGTGGCATCGTAGGCCTGCAAAATGGAGGTAACCGCGCCGGGCAGGTAGGCAAGTGATGACATCACTTCCCGCGTGCCCTCTTCGATCCGCTTGGCGATTTCGATTTCGCCTTCACGGGTCAAAAGCTCGACCGTGCCCATCTCGCGCATGTACATGCGAACGGGGTCCGTTGTGCGACCCACGTCGCTTTCCACAGCGGCGAGGGCCGCTACGGCCTCTTCCGCAGCGGACTCGTCCGTGGAGTGATCCGACATCATCAAAGTGTCTTCATCCGGCGCTTCCTCAACGACACTGATACCCATGTCGTTGATCATGCCAATGATGTCTTCCACTTGATCCGGGTCGGCGATATCCTCGGGTAGATGGTCGTTGACCTCGGCATAGGTCAGGTAGCCCTGTTCCTTGCCGCGCGCGATCAACTCCTTCAGACGTGACTGCTGCTGCGCATTTCCAGCCATAGAAACCCTATCTCGACGAAGAAGAATGAAACACCTGGGGCGCTGAATCGATAAAACTCAACAAGCCGAACATTATAGCGTAATTTGCTGCGTTTTTCCCAGCGAAACGTATTTGCGCGATGAATCGGGTGTGTTAGGTTATTCGGTTAGGCCGCTTCCCGGCCGCTAATGCTCTCTATATGGCGCCGCACGGGCGTATTTCAACCCCTTTCATTTCCCCCTTTCGCGACGTGCTATTCAAACGCCGTCCCGGCGCTTTTGGTTTTTATACGTTTCCCGCCTGACTTTGCTACTGCCTAACGAGCTTCTGCTTGTGAGCTACTACTTGCGAGTGAGTTCGACCACCAGCGTTGCCAAACGTTGCCGCTGATTTTTGTCCAGTTTTTGCCCCGAACGCTCGAGCGCCAAAAGCGCCTCGTACTCCTCTTGCGGCGAGCGTCTGCGCTCGAGCCCGGCAAGATGCTCGATTAGCCCTAAAAGCTCGGTCTCCCTGGCTGCCGCGGGAATCAACAGCTCGCGGCGGGCAAGTTCGTTGAGTGCCTGCCCCTCTTCGCTGCCCTGAAAGTGCGCCAACACCACTTGCGGGCTTTTGTAGCGCCCGGCGCGCAAAAGCGTGACCAGCTCGCGGCACAGCGCGGCATCCGGGTCGCCCTGCTGTAGCCAGTCGAGATTGTCGGGCACAACGTCGACCAGGCGCGGCTCGAACAACAGCAGCTGGCTGATGCGCTCGACGGTCGACAGCACCTTTCTCGAGGCTTTGGGCTTTTGCCGGGCCGCCTGGGGCGCGGGCGCTGACTCCGGATAGAAACCATCATCGAGCGGCGGTGGCTCATCGCTAGCCGGCGCGGGCTCAATGGCGGGCTTTTCGAGCATCGAAGCGAGCTGCTCCTTGCTCAAACCGCTGCGCTTGGCCAGCGCCTCCAGCAGCAGCGACTTAAGCATGCCCTCCGGCACCCGGTTGATCGCCTGAAGAACGTGGCTAGCGAAGCGCTCGTTGCCCTCAACGGTGTTCAGATCGCGCCCCTGGGCGGCCTGCTCGAACAGAAACTCGGACAGCGGCATCGCGCAGGTCACCCGGTCCTGAAACGCCTGTTCGCCTTCGCGGCGCACCAGCGAGTCCGGGTCCTCGCCTTCGGGCAGAAACAGAAAGCGCGCCTCGCGCCCGTCGATCATCTGCGGCAGCGCCGTTTCCAAAGCCCGACTTGCCGCCTGGCGCCCGGCGCGATCGCCGTCGAAGCAGAACACCACGCGGCTGACCAAGCGAAACAGCCGGTGTAGGTGATCTTCGGTGGTCGCAGTGCCGAGCGTCGCCACGGCGTTGTGGATGCCGTACTGCGCCAGCGCCACCACGTCCATGTAGCCTTCCACCATGATTAGCTGCTCGAGCTTCGCACTGGCCTTGCGCGCCTCATATAGGCCGTAGAGCTCGCGGCCCTTGTGAAACACCGGCGTTTCCGGCGAGTTCAGATACTTCGGCTGGCCGTCTCCCATGATGCGCCCGCCAAAGCCCAGCGTGCGCCCGCGCAAATCGCGGATGGGAAACATCACCCGATCGCGAAAGCGATCATACGTGCGCCCGGTATCCTCGCGGTGGATCAGCAGACCGTACTCGATTTGCACCGCTTCGCTGACGCCCTTGGCACTGAGATGCTGCTTGAGCGCCTCCCAGCCGTCCGGCGCGAAGCCGATGCCGTAGGCGGCGATGACCTCGTCGGAGAGATCGCGCTTTTTAAGGTAGTCGCGGGCGCTCTGCCCCGCCTGCATCTTCAGCCGCTCGCGGTAGAAGCTGCCAGCAAGCTCCAGAAGGCTCACGCCCTCCTTGCGCTTTTGTTCGCGCTGCTGCTCGCGGGGGTCATCGGCGCCTTCGCGGGGCACGTCGAGCCCTAAACGGGCGGCCAACTGCTCGACCGCCTCGGGAAAAGACAGCTTGTCGTACTCCATCAAAAAGCGCAGGGCGTTGCCGTTGGCGCTGCAGCCGAAGCAGTGGTAGAACTGCTTGTCGGCGCTCACCGTAAAGGAGGGGGTCTTTTCCTGATGAAAGGGGCAAAGCCCGGAGTAGTTGCGCCCGGCCTTTTTGAGCTGAACGCGCTCGCCCACCACCTCGACGACGTCGACGCGGTCCAGAAGATCGTCAATGAAACGCTGGGGGATCTGTCCGGCCATGAAGGAGCGTTCCTGCGCGGGGCACGGGTCAATGGCCTAACCCAAGCGCGACTTGGGTTAGATCACTCATTAATGTCGTTGTCTTCAAAAACAAACGGCCACCTGACGGCGGCCGTTTGGCATCCCTCTTGAAACATTCGCCGGGGCGCGTGTTTCTGGGTACGGATCAATAGAGCCGTTCGAAACGCTTACGCTCACGCTGAAGCTTTTTAGCGTGACGCTTCACAGCTGCCGCTGCCTTGCGCTTGCGCTCGGCTGTCGGCTTCTCGTAATGCTCACGACGACGTACTTCAGAGAGAACGCCGGCTTTTTCGCAAGAACGCTTGAAGCGACGCAGAGCGACGTCAAACGGCTCGTTATCACGTACTTTTACAGAAGGCATTAAGCACTCACCACCTTAAGGAGACTTGAGTTCGGATAGTGCGCACACCGCTTAATCCAGCATCTGTAGATACAGTGTACGACCCTTTTTTACAGCGCCGAGTAGTCTAGTCGCGATACGTCTATATTGCAACCGGGCGAAACTTGGCACCGCGCCCGCCTGGCCCTTCTCCCAAGCGCGCTAGGCCTTTGGCGTTCTTCAAATAAGGTTCTTTAAATAAGGTTCTTCGAATAACGCTCTTCGAAACCGGCTCATAGCTTGTCGCGCAGGTGCGAAAGCGAGGCATCGATGCGCGAGGCGATTTGCTCGTCGTCCATGCTCACAAGCTGCCCGCCGCGTTTGGCGATGCGCCCATCCACGGCCACCAGCGAAACGCTTGCCGGTGTCGCGGCAAACACGGTAAAGGCGTAGGGTTCGCTTGGCAGCATGCCAAGGCCCACCTGGTGGGTGTCGAGCATGATCAGATCTGCCTTCTTGCCCGGGCTCAACGTGCCGATCTCGTCGCCAAGCCCGATCGACTCGGCGCCCAAGCGCGTGGCCAGCGCCACCAGCCGCTCGCAGTCGACGCTGGCCTGATTTTCGCTGGCGCCGAGCTCGGTCAACGCGGCGTACTTCATCACCGAAAACAGATCGCCGCTACCGGCCAGGGCGTTGCCGTCGATACCGAGCCCCAGCCGCTCGACGCTTTCAAAGTGCGACAGCCGCGTAAGCCCATAGCCGACCCGGTGCTCGGTAATCGGCGTCAGCGAAAGGCTGGCGCCGGCCTCGTTAAGGGCGCTCAGATGCTCTTCGCTTGCGTTGGTGGCGTGCACGACCTGAAGCTCGGGAATCAAAAACTCGCCGTCGATCAGCGCTTGGAACAGAGCGTCGTGATTTTCGCCGCTGACGTGCACGGAGATCGGCAGGTTCATCTCGCGCGCCGCATCGAACTCCCGTCGCTTGACGGCCATGGCGTTCTGATTGCTTAGGTTATCGGGCAGCCGCCAGCCAAGGCCCAATGAAAGACGCCCGCGCTCGCTAAAGCGCTCCCAGTTCTCTACAAGCTCGCCCAAGTGTTCAAGGTCGATCTGCCCGCCACCGCTCTTGCTCTGGTTGCCAAACATCAGCCGCGTGCGCAGGGGCGAGGCGCCCAGCGCTTCGAGCGCGGCTTGGCAGTGTTCGGGACTTCGGTTGTTGTCGAAAAAGTCGCAGCTGGTGGTCACACCGGCGTTGACGTTCTCCATCGCCGCCAGATACTCGCCGATCCAGATATCGCCGGGGCGAAAGTGTTCGCCCAGCCGCTGCGTCAAAGGAAAGAATAGATTCTGTTCGGTCTGGCCGAACATGCCGCGCATCTGGGTCTGCCACATATGATTGTGGGTATCGACCAGCCCCGGCATGACGATGCAGCCTTCGCCGCTGATCATTTCGCTGTCGCCGGTATCCAGGCTCTCACCCACTGCTTCGATACGCCCGTCCACGACCCAGATATCGGCCTTCTCCAGTGGCGCCTTACCCTCCTCCATGGTCAGGATGGTGGCGTTTTTGATGCACCAGCGCGAGGGCGAGTCACTGGAGGCCTCGTCGCTGTCATCGCTTTCGTCGCTGGCGTAGGCACCGGGCACCAGGCTCGACCCCGCCAGCGCCGACAGGGTGCCAAGAAGCCGGCGTCGAGTGAGGGGGAATGCGTGCCGCATGGCAATGTCCTTGGGTGTATGAACGAGGGTTTTAATAACCCTAGTCGAGCGTTGCCCCGCGTCAACTCAGCAAACGCCGAGGAGGCGGTCCCTTATGAAAGCGCGTACCGGATCGAAGGCCCGGCGTGATAAAATCGCGCACATCCTGAACGCTTTTAAAGAGACGCCCATGAGAGTGCTTGGCATCGAAACCTCCTGCGACGAAACCGGTGTCGCGCTTTACGACACCCGCGCCCCGGCAGGCAAAGGGCTGCTGGCGGATACGCTCTACAGCCAGGTCGCCATGCACGCCGAGTACGGCGGCGTGGTGCCGGAGCTCGCCTCGCGCGATCATACCCGCAAGTTGCTACCGCTGATCGACCAGGTGCTTGTGGAAGCCGGCCTGGATAAGCGTGACCTCGACGGTATCGCCTACACCGCGGGCCCGGGGCTCGTTGGCGCGCTCATGGTCGGCGCCAGCACCGCCCACGGGATGGCGCGGGCGCTGGATATTCCGGTGCTTGGCGTTCACCACATGGAGGGCCACCTGCTCGCGCCGATGCTCGAGGAAAACCCGCCGGCGTTTCCCTTCGTCGCGCTGTTAGTGTCCGGCGGGCACACCCAGCTGGTCGAGGTCAGCGGTCTTGGACGCTATCGGCTGCTGGGCGAGTCCGTCGACGACGCGGCAGGCGAAGCCTTCGACAAGGCCGCCAAGATGCTGGGCCTTGCCTACCCCGGCGGCCCCCAGGTCGCAAAGCTCGCCGAGCGCGGTGACCCGAAGCGCTTTCGCTTCCCGCGGCCGATGACCGATCGCCCGGGGCTCGATTTCAGCTTCTCCGGACTCAAGACCCACACCCTGACCGCGATCAAAAAGCTCGACGCCGAAGGGGCGCTTGACAAACAGGCCCGGGCCGACATCGCCCGCGCCTTCGAGGAAGCGGTGGTGGATACCATGGTGATCAAATGCCGCCGAGCGCTGGATGATACCGGGCTCAAGCGGCTGGTGATGGCCGGCGGCGTGAGCGCCAACGCACGGCTTCGCGAGCGCTTGGCCGTGGAGACCGAAAAGCGTGGCGCCCAAACCTTCTACCCCCGGGCCCGGTTCTGCACCGACAACGGCGCCATGATCGCCTATGTGGGCGCCCGGCGCCTGGAGGCCGGCGAGCGCGACACCACCGGCCTCATGCAGGCGACCCCGCGCTGGCCGCTGGACACCCTGACGCCGCCCAAGCTTTAGCGGCGAAGGCGAGGCTCCTGCCCTTCGCGCAGGCGGCGAATATTGAGCGCGTGGCGCGCCACTACCAGCAAGGTGAACGCGCCGACCACGCCCAGATACCCGGGCGCAAGCCAGAGCGTCAGCAGCGGCGCGGCCAGCGCGCTGGCAAGCGAGGCCGCCGCTGCGGTGCGAAGCCGCCAGGCGATCAGCGCCCAGAGCGCTGCGCACAAAAGCGCCACCCAAGGCACCAGCACCAGCAGCGCTCCGAAGGCGCAGGCCACCGCCTTACCGCCGCGAAAGCCGTACCATACCGGGTAGCTGTGGCCCAAAAGCACCGATAGACCCACCGCCCCCTGCAACCACACCGGTAGCGCCTGGCTTTTGGCCAGCATCAACACCGGCATCGCCTTGGCGGCGTCGAGCGCTAGTGTGACCGCCGCCAGGCGCGGCCCGTGGCTTCGCAGCACGTTGGAAACGCCCGGGTTTTGCGAGCCGCACCGGCGCGGGTCGGCAACGCCGGCCAGCCGACACACGACGATGGCGGCAAGCCAGCTGCCGCTCAGATAGCCCGCCAAAGCCCAGAGAAGCGCATTCACCGGGCACACTCACGCGGATTGGTATCGTTTGCCGGGCTGCTCACGTACACTCTTTTTTGACCTTGATAGGTATTGTGACAAGCACTTGTAACAGGAACAGGGCGCATGGACCGTATTTTAATTGAAGGTTTGACGATTGAAACCGTGATCGGCGTGTACGACTGGGAGCGCACCATCACCCAGTCGCTGCGCCTGGATTTGACGCTTGCCACCGACATTCGCCCGGCGGCGGCCACCGACGATCTGCACCTGACCCTGGATTACGGCGCCGTTTGCCAGCGCATTCAGCAGTTTGCCGACGAGCATCACTTCGCCCTGATCGAAACCTTCGCCGAGCGGCTGTGCGAGTGCCTGCGCCACGAGTTTCCAATCAGTTGGCTACGCCTGGCCGTGCGCAAGCCCGCCGCCGTGCCCGCCGCCCAAAGCGTGGGGCTCGAGATCACCCGCGGCGAGATTCCCGAGGTCATCGAGCGCCCGGCGTCGTGAGCCTGGTCTGCTTGAGCCTGGGCAGCAACGCCGACCCGGCCACGCATCTTGGCGCCTGCTTCGAGGCGCTAAAGCGCACCTTTGATTCGGTGAGAATCTCGCGGGTGTTTGAAAGCGAGCCCGTCGGCTGTCAGGCCGCGGCCAACTTCTTCAACGCGGTGGTCGCTTTTGAGAGCGACTGGAGCCCAGAGGCGCTCAACGAGTGGACCAATGCTCAGGAGGCGGCGCTCAACCCGCGCGTGCCCCGCGAGCGCCACGCCCCTAAAGCGCTGGACATCGACCTTCTCAGCGTAGGCGACACCTGCGCCGACTTCGAGGGTTTCACCCTGCCCCGCGAGGACATCACCCACTACGCCTTCGTCCTCAGGCCGCTCGCCGAACTTTTACCCAACGAGTGCCATCCGCGCTGTAAAACGCCCTACGCCACACTTTTCGCGCGCGCCGATTTCAGCGACCAGCCTCTGTGGCCGGTGGCGTTCAGCTTTCGCGGCATGGCGATTTCGCCCTAGTCTTCAGACGTTTCGAGCGCGCTCGCCGCTGCGCTAAAGCGCCGCTCGCGCAGCGCCTCCCCTAGCGCCTTGCCCTGAAAACCCTCGAGCATCAGCGCCTGCGGGCTTACGTTCCGGGCGCGCTGAAACGCATCATTAAGCGGCTTTTCGAGCTTTGGAGCCAGTATCGCAATAAGGGAGAGCTGCGCCTCGACTTGGACGGGCTTGCGAAAGGCGTCGAGGCGCTCGAGCCATTCGAACGCGCGCGCCGGGCAAAGCGGGCGCTCGACGAGATGGCGACTCAGCGCCACGTGGCGGCAAAGCGCGGCGACGGCGTTGGGCAGTCGAAGGCGCTCGATCAGCGCCTCGCGCTCGGGCTCGCTCAAGGCGCTTGCCAAAAGCGCCATGCGCCAGTGGGCGAGCTCGCCGCCGGAGGGTGCCTTTTCCAAAAGCCCCAGCGCCTCGTCGAGATGGGCCGCCAGGTGCGGCCACCAGCTTTTAAGCGCCTCGGCCTCGTCGAGCGCTTGAAAAAAGCGCGCCGGGTGTGGCTCGGCCAGCGCCTTCTCGGTTTCGACCCACACCCGCTCCGCGGCCAGATGTAAAAGCTCACCGCTTTGCGCGACCCGGCGCATCAGCGCTTGGGTTTGGCTTTCGATAGTGAACCCGAGCCCGGCGTAGCGGGCCAGAAAGCGCGCGGTGCGAAGCACCCGTAGCGGGTCCTCGGCAAACGCCGGGGAGACGTGGCGTAAAAGGCGCCGCTCGAGATCCTTCTGGCCATCGAAAGGGTCGACTAGCGTAGCGTCCGGGCGCTGTGCGATGGCGTTGATGGTCAAATCGCGGCGCAGCAGGTCCTCCTCCAGCGTCACGTCCGGGCTTGCGTGCACCTCGAAGCCGCCGTAACCGTGGCCCGCCTTGCGCTCGGTGCGCGCCAGCGCGTACTCCTCGAAGGTTTCCGGGTGTAGAAATACGGGAAAGTCCCGCCCGACCGGCTTGAAGCCCTTCGCCCGCATCCGTTCGGGTGTGGCGCCGACCACCACCCAGTCGTTGTCGAACACCGGCCAGCCGAGCAGCGCATCGCGCACCGCGCCGCCGACGCGGTAGACCTCGAGCCCGTCGAGCGCCTTATCACAAACGGCCACGTCAGCCCCCTCTCTTTTGGCTGGGTACGCTCACGCACTCGAAAGTCTCGAGATCCATCGCGGTGAGCGACCCGCCCCACACGCAGCCGGTGTCCAACGCGTAAGCGTCGATCTGCGAGCCCGGCGTTTTGCCCTCCAGCGCCGCCCAGTGGCCGAACACCAAGCAAGTGTCGTCGCGACGCGGGTACTGAAACCAGGGGTGAAAGCCCTGCGGGGCGCTGTCCAGGCCCTCCTTGGCGGCGAAATCCAGCGTCTCGTCACCGTCGATAAAGCGCATGCGGCAGAACACGTTGACCAGCGCGCGCAGGCGGTCCATGCCCTCCAGCGACTCGACGAAGCGCGCCGGCTCGTTGCCGTAAAGCGTTTGTAGAAACTGCCCGGCGCTTTCACTTTCAAGCATCGCTTGCACCTCGGCGCTATAGCCCAAGGCGGCGTCCGCACTCCAGCTCGGCAGCACCCCGGCGTGGACCATCAGCGTGCGGCGCTCGAACACCGCCAGCGGCTGAGCCTGCAGCCAGTCGAGCAGCGCCTCGCGCTCCGGGGCGTTCAGAATCGCCTCCAGAGTGTCGTTTTTTTTCAGCCGGCCGCCGCCGCGGGCGGCGACCAGCAGATGAAAATCGTGGTTACCCAGTACGCAGCGCGCCGCGCTTCCAAGTGCCTTGACCTCGCGCAGGCACTCGAGCGAGCCGGGCCCGCGGTTGATCAGATCGCCCACCAGCCACAGGGTATCGCGGGCCGGATCGAAAGCGAGTTTGTCCAGAAGCGCTACAAACTCCGCGTGGCAGCCGTGAAGATCGCCGATGGCATACATACTCATAAAACGTCGATGCTCATAAAAAACCGTCACTCGTAAAAAACGTTGCTTGTAAAAAAGCGTTGCTCGTAAAAACCGTTACGCATAAAAGGCGGCGACAGCGTGAAAAGCGCGGGCGTGGTGGGCCTGTGCGAAGCGTTGAAAGAAATGCCCGTCGAAAGCGTTCGTCCGGCTACTATAGGCAAATAGCACGACCCCGTGTTGGCTTTAGGGTGACCACGACCATGCCAGAACTCCACTCTCTACCCATCGATTCAAAGGCGACGGCCTGCGCGTCGCTTAAGCTTACAAGCCCCGCGCGCCGGGCGCTTTTAAAAAGCCTCTCGCTCGGCGCCGGCGGCGCACTGCTTGCCGGCGTGCCCCACTCCCTGGTACAGGCAGCGTCGACAGCGCCTTCGCTATTGAAAAACGGCTGGCTGTTGCGCCGCACCGACATCGACGGTTCGAGCCGCTAATGTATCAGCCCTTTAGCGCGCTAAGCGAGCAGGAGGTCTTCGATGTCTGCGTGATCGGCGCGGGCGCGGCGGGCATCACCGTTGCCATGACGCTGGCTCAGCAGGGCCGCCGGGTGCTTCTGTGCGAAGGCGGCGAGGCCTCCTTTAGCGAGCGCTCCCAGGCGCTCTACCGTGGCGACACCCTGGGCGATACTTATCTTGAGCTTTCGAGTATTCGGCTTCGCTACATGGGCGGCTCGACCAATCACTGGGGCGGCGTGTGTCGTCCGCTCGACGCCCATGATTTCACCGCCAAACAGGCCGCCCCGGAAACGGCCTGGCCGATCTCCCGTGCGGATTTGGAGCCCTATTTTGAAGCGGCGGCCGCGCTTTTGGATCTGGAGGAGATCGCCCCGGATGCGCCGATCGACGGCGCCGGGCTCGAGAGGGTCTACTTCTCACTGGGCCCGCCCACGCGCATGAAGGACAAGTTCGCCGCGACCTTCAACGGTCTTGAGACGCTAACGTATTGTCTGACCGCCAACCTGGTGGATCTGAGCGTGGGCGATGGCCGGGTCGAGACGGCCACCTTCAGCGATTTCGACGGCCAGCGTAAAACGATCCGCGCGCGCAGCTTCGTGCTCGCCTGCGGCGGTATCGAGAACTCCCGGCTGCTGCTTTGGTGCAACGCGCAAAGCGGCGGCCGGCTGGTGCCCGATACCACCACGATCGGGCGCTACTGGATGGAGCATCCGCACGCTACCATCGGTCAGGCGCTGCTGTTCGATCCGGCCCGTCTGGGCCTTCACACCGACTACAACGTCTACCTGTCGCCGACCCCACGCGCGATGGCCGAGCGCGGCATTCTCAACTGCGGGCTTCGCCTGCACCGCATGGCGCCGGAAGCCACCCAGGCGCTTGCCGCCGCGCTTGGCCGCGAAGCCCCGGGGCTTGAACAGCAACTAACCCAAAGCGCCGGTAGCGCCCATGGCGTCTATCTGCGCGCCGCTTGGGAGCAGGAGCCTCGTTTCGATAACGCGGTGGAGCTCATGGAGGAGCGCGACGAGCTGGGCGTGCCGCGAAGTCGACTGGTGTGGCAGCAGTCGGCGCTGGATCGCCACACCATCCGCGAAAGCCTGATGCTACTGGGCGAGTACCTGCTCGAGGAGAACATCGGCCGGGTGCAGTTTGCCGACTGGCTGGCACAGGAGCCGGTGGCGCTCCCCGAGGAGGGCGAGATTGCTGGGCGCCACCATATGGGCGGCACGCGCATGAGCGACGACGCCCGCCGCGGCGTCGTTGACCGCAACTGTCGGCTTTTTGCTCAGGCGAACATGTTCGTGGCCGGCTCCAGCGTGTTCGCAAGCTCGGGCCACGCCAACCCGACGCTGACGATCGTTCAGCTCGCCCTGCGCCTTGGCGTGCATCTCAACGAGGCGCTGGAGCAGCGGCGCGTCTAGTGGAGCTGGCTGGGCGCGGCCAGGCGAAACGGGGGAATGGCAACGTCAAAAGCGCGCTGGGTGTAGGTGTTGAGGAGTGTGTACGCTCCTTCCATCACGCCGACCGGGGTTTGCAAAATCGCCCGGCTGGTGTAGCGAAAGCGCTGGCCGGGGCCAATCAGAGGCTGCTGGCCCACCACGCCCTTGCCGCGCACTTCCTGGGCGTCGCCGCTGCCCTGAGTGATCTTCCAATAGCGCGCCATGAGCTGAACGCTGTGCGGGCTCTGGTTGTGCACCGTGACCGTGTAGCTGAACACGTAGCGCGACTCGCTCACGCTCGACTCCTCCAGGCAGTACTCGGGCGTGACGCTCACGTCGATATCGAGCTGGCTCACGGCTCACCCCGCTCGGCGCTCGCCTGTTCGGCGTCCAGACGGGCGACGTGGTTGGCAATCATCACGTACTCCGCCACGCTCAGGGTTTGCGGGCGCCGCCCCGGGTCGATCGAAAGCGCTTCCAGCGTCTCGGTGCTGACCCGGCCCTTGAGGTTATTGCGCAGCGTCTTGCGCCGCTGACCAAAGGCGAGCTTGACCAGCTCGAACAGCAGCGCCGGATCATCCGCCGGGTGCGGCAGCGACTCATGCGGCGTCAGGCGTACGATGGCCGAGTCCACCTTGGGCCGCGGTACGAACGCCTCCGGCGGTACGATGAAAAGCTGCTCGACCTGGCAGTAGTACTGCGCCATCACCGACAGCCGCCCCCAGTCGGTGCCGCCAGGTTCGGCGGCGAGGCGCTCGACCACCTCCTTTTGCAGCATGAAGTGCATGTCGGCCACGGCGGTGCCCATGCCGAGCAGGTGCACGATCAAGGGCGTGGAGATGTTGTAGGGCAGATTGCCCACCACTCGAAGCGCCGGGCCGTCGCCCTTAAGCGCGTTGAAATCGAACTTCAGCGCGTCGCCTTCGTGGATCACGAACCCGGGATAGTTGAAAAACTGCACCCGCAGCCCCGGGATCAGGTCGCGGTCGAGCTCGATGACCTCAAGCGCACCACCGGCGTCGAGAAGCGGCTCGGTCAGCGCCCCCTGGCCCGGGCCGATCTCGATCAGCCGGTCGCTCTTCGCGGGGCCGATCGCGCGCACGATGCGCGAAATGATGCCGGGGTCGCGAAGAAAGTTCTGGCCGAAGCGTTTTCGGGCGCGGTGTTGAAGGGGCGCTTGAGACATCGAACGAAAGTCCTTGAGTAGGATAAAGCGTGTAACGGGGTGGCGAATGAACCGGCGGCTAGCGCGTCGAAGCAGTATGGACGGCGCGCTGATCGCCAAGGCGTCGGGCCAGGTCGATCGCGACCAGCAGGCTCTCGGGGCTCGCCACGCCCAGGCCCGCCAGATCGAGCGCGGTGCCGTGATCCACAGAGGTACGCACCAGCGGCAAGCCAAGGGTAATGTTGGCCGCTTGGCCGAACCCTGCATACTTTAGCACTGAAAGCCCCTGGTCGTGATACATCGCCAGTACCGCGTCGACCTCACAAAGGTGGCGCGGGGTGAAGAGCGTATCCGCTGGGTACGGGCCGCGAACGTCGATTCCCTGCGCTTTCAGATACTCGATGGCCGGCGTGATGGTCTCGATCTCTTCAAAGCCCAAATGCCCCTCTTCACCGGCGTGGGGGTTGAGCCCGCACACCGCGATGCGCGGCGAGGGAATCGCGAACTGGCGGGTCAGGTCCTCGGCGAGCAGCGTAATGAGGCGCGTTAGCCGCTCGAAGGTGATGGCGTCCGCCACCTGGCGAAGCGGCAGGTGCGTGGTGGCCAGCGCCACGCGCAGATCACGGCTTCCCTTCCAGCCGTCTCGCTGGGCGTGCAGGGCGCGGTCGGTGGCCAGCATCATCACCACCTCATCGACGCCGCAGGCGTCACGCAGCCACTCGGTGTGGCCGGTGAAGCCGGTAAAGCCGCCGTCGATGATCACGCCCTTGTTCAGCGGCGCGGTGACGATGCCCGCCGCCCTGCCTTCCCGGCAGGCGGCAACGGCGACGTTAAGCGTCTCGATCACGTAGGCGGCGTTGGCCGGCGTCAGCACCCCGGGCGTGCAGGGCGCGCCGAGGGGGACCGGCCACACAGCAAGCGTAGCCCTCACGGTATTTTCCGGCGGTTGCTTGCCGGTCACGATCTCCACTTCAAGCTTCAAGCGCGCGGCGCGCTCGGCCAGCATCTGCGGGTCGCCGACGGCAACGGTATCCGGGGGCAGGCGCTTTTGTGCGGCCAGCATCAGCGTAAGCTCCGGGCCGATGCCCGCCGGCTCGCCGGTGGTGACCAGCAGCGGTAAACGAGGCTCGCCGGTCATTACTGGCGGATGTCCACGAAAGCCTCTTCGCGAATTTCGCGCTGCCAGTTTTGCAGCTCTTCATTGGCGCGGCGCTGGAAGATCGCCTGGCGCACCTGCTCGCGGCGGCTCTCGTCGGTCACGTCCTGACGCCGGCGATCGAGCACCTCGATCACGTGGTAGCCGAACTGCGACCGCACCGGCGCCGAGATCTGGCCCGGGCTCAGGCTATTCATCGCCTCTTCGAACGCCGGCACGGTTTGGCCCGGGCGTACCCAGCCCAGGTCGCCGCCGTTCATGGCGCTGCCGCTGTCGTCGCTGAACTCGCGCGCCACCGCGGCGAAGGATTCGCCCTGCTGCAGACGCGAGCGCACCTGCTCGGCGCGAGCGCGGGCCTGGCTTTCATCGCGGGTCGGCGTCAGCGCGACGAGAATGTGGCGCGCTTGGCTCTCCTCGATGAAGGACTGGCCTTGCTGGCCGGGCTGCTGCTCGATAAAGCGGTCGACCTCGCGCTCGCTGACGTTGACGCGCTGCTGGATCTGACGCTGCTGCACCTGACGCATCAGCATTTCGCGGCGCACGTCCTCGCGCACCTCGGCCAGGCTCAGCCCGTCGGCCTCAAGGGCGTCGGCGAAGCCATCAAGACTCATGCCGTTGGATTCGGCAATGCTGCGCAGCTGACGGTTGAGTTCGGTGTCGTCGACATTGAGATTCGCATCACGCGCCATCTGCAGCTGGATTTCGTCGAGCACCATGCGCTCGAGCACCTGCTGGGTGAGTTGGCGCCGCGGCGGCAGCTCGCCGCCCTGGGCTTGGGCCTGCTGCTCGATCTGATTGACGCGATCATCTAGCTCGCTTTGCATGATCACGCCGTCGTTGACCACCGCCGCGACGCTATCGAGCGTCTGGCGCTGGCTGTTTTGAAAGCTCTGGGCCAGCACCTGGGTGCTGGTTAGCGCCGCGCCGGCGCCCAGGCTAAGCGCCAGCGCCCCGACCGTGGTCAGCCGCGAAAGCGTTCGTGTAAAGCGGCCCTGGGCCCGAATTTTGTGCATCATCATGGAAAAACTCTCTTCGTCGCTTAAAAATAGCCGCGCGTTACGCTAGCCACGCATCGCCGCAGTGGCAAATGCTATTGGCAAATGACAGTGGCAAGTTACAAAGGCGAAGGCGTGTAGCCTGGAATCGCCCGGTCGAAGTAGGTGTTCGCGCCTTGACCAACGCCGCCCAGCCCCCGAAAAACGAAGCGCAAAAACAGGCCGCGGTCGCTGAAATCGTCGGCCACGCGGGCAGTGTCGTTATCGTCGATCCATTCGCGCCACACGAGCTGAACGCCGTAGCAGCAGTCGTTCCACTGCACGCCAGCCAGCTGTTCCAGCGCTCGGTCGTTGGTCTGGTCATACAGATAGCGCCCGATCAGGTCGATCTGCGGGGCGGCCTTGTACCCCACCGAAAGATCCCACTCTTCGCGGTTGTAGTCGCGAAAGCCGTCATCACCCGGCACGACGCCGGGATCGAAGCCTTCGATCTCCCAACGGTAGCCAAGGTTCACTACGTGGCCCTCGGGATGGCGGTAGCGAACGTCGATGCTGGAGCGTTCGGTCTGCTGGCGCTGGTCGTCGTAGAGCCACTCATAGCCGGTGCTAAAGCGGTCGTTGATCTGCCAGTCCAGGCGCGTCACCAGCGGCGAGCGCTCGCGGGTCGCCTGGTAGCGGCTTTGCGGATTGACGAAGGGGTTCTCCTCCGGGCGATCCGGAAGCGTGTCCGGATCGCCGTTTTCGTCGATGCGCCGCTCGGCGAAGTAGGCGCTCTGGCCCACTCCGAAGGTGAGCCGGTCGCGCCCGGCGTCGTCCTCGATCAACCGCGACTGCACGCCGTAAGAGATCCGGTTGAGATCGCCCACCCGGTCAGCGCCGGAGAAGCGCAGCGGTGACCAGAGCTGGTCCCAGGAGAAGGCGCGCTCGTAGCTGTCGAACTCGGGCAGATCGGATTGGTCGGTGCGCGGCACGAAGGCGTAGTTGAGGCGCGGCTCCAGGGTCTGGCGATAGCCGTCGCCGCCGAGTTCCAGATCGCGCTCGAAGATCAGGCCGCTGTCGATGGAGGTGATCAGCAGGCTTCGCGTGGGCGACGTGGCGCGGTCGGTATCGCGGCTGCCGTAGTCGAGCTCGTAGGCGGTGTTCCAGAACTCGGTGCGCGGCTCGATGTAGCCCCAGGGCTTCTCGAAGCGCCAGCCCACCGCCGGGGTCAGGTGAAGGCGCGAGCCGTTGGCCGCTTCGCGCTCGGGCACCAGATTTTCGTTCACATCGCGCCAGAAGTAGGTCGCATTCGAGCGCCACTGGCCGTAAAAGCCGCCGCCGAGATCCCAGTTCGTGGTGTTGGCGGTCAAACTCGGCAGCCGGTAGAAGGGTTTGTCGCTGTCGGCCAGCGGGTCCTCGAGGCGCTGGAACCCTTGGGCGCGGGCGTCGAGCTGCCAGCGCTCGCCGCGGTAATCCACCTGCGCCAGGCGCTCCATGCCGGCGCGCTCGCTGCTGCCGAACTCGGCGCCGAAGTCATCGAAGTAGCGCCCGTCGCTGGCGCCGCCGTAGCGCAAATTGTAATTGCTGCGCGCGTTGATGCGCCCGCGGTGCTGGGCGTCGATGTACCAGCGCGCCTCGCCCTCGAAGCGGTTGTCGCCAGAGCTTCGGCCGCCGTCGTCGGCGAGGTAGCCGCCTTCGATGAGGGTGCGGGTCTGCTCGCTCATGTGGCGGTATTCGCCGTTGAGCAAAAGACCTCGGTCGGTCATGAAGCGGGGCGTGATGGTCGCGTCCTGGTTGGGCGCGATGTTCCAGTAGTAGGGTTGGGCGTAGTCCAATCCATCGTTGGAGAAGCCAAGCGTTGGCCACAAGAAGCCGCTTTGACGCCGGTCGTCCAGTGGAAAACGCACCCAGGGCCAGTAGAAGACCGGTACGTCCTTGACGTGCAGGCGGGCGTTGCGGGCGGTGCCGAAGCCCTCGGCCTGGTTCAGGCGGATGTCGCTACTCAAAATCTGCCAGGTGTTTTCGCCGGGCTCGCAGGTGGTGAAGCTGGCGCTTCGCAGCCGGTACTGATCCTCGCCGGTCTGCTCGAGCCGCTCGGCCTGGCCGCGCAGGCGCGGCTCATAAAGCACGTAGTGGCTGTTGTCGATGGTGGCGCGATCTTCGTTGAGAAACAGCGTGGCCTGATCGCCGCGCACCAGCGCCTGACCGTCTCGAAGCGCAAGCTCCCCTTCGGCATCGACCTGCTCGCGCTCGGCGGGAAGAAAAATCTGCGCGGCCTGAAGCTCGCTATCGCCCCGGCGCAGCACCACGTCGCCGCGCAAGAGCGCCTCACCGTTTTGGGCGTAATCGGCGCTTTGCGCCTCCACCGAGAGTGTTTCCGGGTTCTGCTCGGCGGGCAAACGGTAGCCGGGCATTACGTAGCGGCCGCGGCATAGCTGATTGGATGCCTCGTCCGGCCGGTAGGGCTGCCAGTCCAGCGCACTGGCGGGCAGCGGCTCGCTTTGCGCCACCGCCGACGTCGCCGTGAGCGCAAAAATACCCAGCAGCGTATGCCCCGCCAGCGCCGTCCCCGTACATCGCTTGCCCATGTTCGTTATCCTTGGCATTCAGAATCGGTATTATACAGCTCGCATGATGCCCGACCAGCAAGGAGCTTGCATGTCCACATCCAGGTTTGACGCCCTCACCAAGTGGGTCGCCGACCAGCACGGTCTCGATTCGACCGCCCTTACCCTCGCCCCCGCCGGGGGCGATGCGAGTTTTCGCCGCTATTTTCGCCTGAGACTTCCCTCCGGCGAAACACAAATTGTCATGGACGCCCCGCCCGAGCAAGAGGACTCCGCCCCGTTCGTGGCGATCGGCCGGCGGCTTCACGCAGCCAACCTGCCGGTACCCGCCATTTATCAGGCGGACCTGGACCAGGGCTTTCTACTGCTCGAGGACCTGGGCGACACGCCGCTTCAGGCCAGATTCACCGATGCCGCGAGCGTGCGTGAGCACTCGGCCCAGGCGCTCGGGCTTGTGAGCGCGCTGCAAAACGCCATGGATCCGAGCACGTTGCCGGCATTTGATGAAGCGCTGGTGCGCCGCGAGCTCGCGCTCTTTCCCGAGTGGTGCCTGAAAGGCTGGCTCGGTATCGCGGTGCCGGCCTCGCTCGCCGCCCTGGAGGACGACCTGACGCGGCGGGCGCTCGAGCAGCCGGTGGTGAGTGTACATCGAGACTTCGACGCCATGAACCTTATGCCCCACGCGGGCCGCCTTTACATGATCGATTTCCAGGACGCGGTGGCCGGCCCCGTCACTTATGACGTCATTTCGCTTCTTTGCGGGCGCTACTGGCGCTTTAACGCGGATGATTTCGACGCGCTGGCGCTGGAATTTCACGCCCGGGCGCGCCAGGACGGGCGCCTGCCGGCAAGCATTGATGCAGCGACGTTTTTGCGCTGGTGTCGCGCGATGGCCGCCCAGCGCTCGCTGAAGGTGCTGGGCATTTTCTGCCGCCTGACCCTGCGCGATGGTAAAACCGGCTACCTCGAGCGGCTGCCCCACTTTCTGGATCACCTCGAGGACAGCCTGGCCGGGCTTTCAAACCACGACGATTTCGCCCGCTGGACGCGCGACACGCTGCGCCCGGCCATCGCCGCCAGGCTGGAAGATTCGCCATGAAGGCGATGATTCTGGCCGCCGGGCTCGGTACGCGCATGCGCCCGCTGACCGACACCTGCCCCAAACCTCTGCTACCGGTCGGCGGCAAGGCGCTGATCGAACATCATCTGGCGCACCTGGCCCGGGCCGGCATTTTTGATGTAGTGATCAACGTAAGCTACCGCGCCGAGCAGATCATGAAGGCACTTGGCGACGGTGCGCGCTATGGGCTCTCGATCACCTACAGCGTGGAGCAGACGCCGCTGGAAACCGGCGGCGGCATTTTCAACGCGCTGCCCCTTCTGGGCGAAGCGCCGTTTTTGCTGGTCAACGGCGACGTCTGGTGCGACGCCCTGCCCACCCCGACGCTCGGGCCGCAGGCACTCGCCCACCTGATGCTGGTGGACAACCCGCCCCAGCACCCAAACGGCGATTTCTCGCTCGAAAAGGGCCAAGCGGGGCTCAATACGCCGGCGCTCACCTACTCGGGCATTGCCGTCATTCATCCGGCGCTGTTTCAGGGCTGCTCCCCCGGGGCCTTCGCGCTGGCGCCGCTTCTAAAAGAGGCGATTACCCGCGGGCAGGTCAGCGCCGAGCACTTTACCGGCCACTGGGTGGATGTCGGCACGCCGGCGCGGTTAACGGCGCTCGAGGATTTTTTGGCGTCATCGACACACCGCTTTACCAGGGAGTCACCGTGAGCCTTGCCGACGATATCGCCGTCACGCCTCTGATCGCCGTGTACGGCACGCTGAAAAAGGGACTCAATAATGCCTATCTATTGGAGGGCGCCGAGTTCGTCGGCGCGGATACCAGCCGCGTGCTTACGCTTTACGACGTGGGCCCCTACCCCGGCGCCAAACAGCGCGAATCCAAAGGCATTGCGCTGGAGGTCTACCGCATCGACGAGGCAATGCTCGCCCGGCTCGACGTGCTGGAGGATCACCGACTCGACGCCCCGGGCGAGGGCGAGTATCAGCGCGTCACGCTAACGACCCGTTTTGGCCAGGCGTGGGTCTATCTCTACAATCCGGACATCGTTGACCTCATCGCCATCGATGAAGGCGGCTGGCCGCTGCCGCGCTAGGCGGTCTCGACCGGCAGGCGTGTTATCCTGCGCGCATCGGTAGTGGGCCCGGCGCCCTTATCCAACGCGCCAACCGCCTTTGGAACATACTCAAAAACTTATTTAAAAACGCATTCAAAACGTATCTAAAACGTATTCAAACCCCAGCATCAGTCGAAAGGAGAGCCGCGTGAAAGCACGAGTGAAGTGGACAGACGGACGCCAGTTCGTGGCGGAATCGGGCAGCGGCCACAGCGTAGTGATCGACGGGCCGCCGGATCACGGCGGGTGCAACACCGGCCCACGCCCGATGGAAATGCTGCTAATGGGCATGGGCAGTTGCACGGCGTTTGATGTACTGAACATTCTCGACAAGGCGCGAGCCGATGTCACCGACTGCGTGGCCGAGATCGACGCCGAGCGCGCCGACGAGGTGCCTTCGGTGTTCACCCGCATCCACGTGCATTTCGTGGTCACCGGGCGCGGGCTCAAGGAGAAGCAGGTGCAGCGCGCCGTCGAGCTCTCGGCCGAGAAGTACTGCAGCGCCTCGATCATGCTGGTCAAGGGTGGCGTCGACATCACGCACTCCTTCGAGATCCAGGACGCGGCGGCGTAAAAAAATGGCGAGGCGGGATGCAACGCGGGCCGCGGGGGGGCATAATAGCCCGCCCTCGCGCCCGACGCGGGGCGCTCAACATTTGCCAATCGGTTCCGGCGCTGGCTCGTCGGGGTGTTTTCACTGCCATCAGGAGGCGCGGAATTGCCTGATAATCTCCGACTCCACGGGTTTAACAACCTCACCAGCTCGTTAAGCTTCAACATTTACGATATCTGCTACGCCAAGACCGAAGAGCAGCGCGGCGCGTATATCGACTATATCGATGAGCTGTACAACGCCGAGCGTCTTACCCAGATTCTCAAGGATGTGACCAACATCATCGGCGCGCACGTGCTCAACATCGCGCGTCAGGACTACGAGCCCCACGGCGCTAGCGTGACCATTTTGATCGCCGAGCACGAGCTCGACGAACCGGCAGCCCAAACGACGCCGGGCCCGGGCCCGCTTCCGGAAACCGTAGTAGGGCACCTGGACAAGAGCCACGTGACAGTGCACAGCTACCCCGAGTCCCACCCGGACAACGGCATCAGTACCTTTCGCCTGGATATCGACGTCTCCACCTGCGGCCACATCAGCCCGCTCAAGGCGCTGAACTACCTGATCCACAGCTTCGATTCCGATATCGTCACCATGGATTACCGGGTGCGCGGCTTCACCCGCGACGTCGACGGCAAAAAGCTCTTCATCGATCACGCCATCACCTCGATTCAGGACTACCTGGCCGAGGATACCAAGCAGGCGTATCAGATGATGGATGTGAACGTGTATCAGGACAACATGTTCCACACCAAGATGCTGCTCAAGGATTTCGAGCTGGACAACTACCTGTTCGGCACCTCGCGACGCGACATCACCTTCGAGGAGGCGCGCGACATCGAAAGCCGCCTGCGCAAGGAGATGCTGGAGATCTTCTACTCGCGCAATCTCGATTGATGATCAAACGATCGAAAACGACAAAGCCGACGCCTGTGCGTCGGCTTTTTTGTAGCCCATGATTCTACCCCAAATGCAGTCTTGAGCGCCCCGTAGCGAGGGTCTTTCGCCAAGCCCGAAAAACGTTCCCTACGTTTTCAGCATTTCCACCTTCCATGGTGGCCAGATGGCGAAAGTAGCCTACAGGGGCGTATTCATGGCGCCCTCGCGTAGGGGCGCTCAAGACGGCCTCAAGGCTCGAGGCTAATAAACCTTCTCCTCGCCTTCCGGGCGCGTCTTGAAGCGCCGGTGCAGCCACAGGTACTGCTCCGGGTGCTTGCGGATCGCCCGTTCGATGAACTGGTTCACCCGCGTGGCGTCCTCGACTTCGTCCTTGCTTGGAAAATCCTCGAAGGCCGGCAGGCACTCGATGGTGTAGGTGCAATCGTCCGGGTTGCGGTGGAACATCAAAGGCACTACCGGCGCGCCGGTCATGCGGGCGATTTTCGAGGTCAGACGGATGGTCGCCGCTTGCTGGCCAAACAGCGGCGCAAAGACGCTGACATCGCGGCCGAAGTCCTGGTCCGGCGAGTACCAGACGATATGGCCCGCCTTGATGCGACGCACAACTCCACGCAGGTCGTGGCGGTCGATCGCCTGGCCGAAAATCCGCGAGCGCGCCCGGGTCATGAAGCGCTCGAACAGCGGGTTATTATGCGGCCGGTAGACCACGTCCGCCGGAAAGAAGAGCGAGTGCAGCGCCCCGCCCAGATCCAGAGTCGAGAAGTGAATGCCCACCACCAGCACTCCCTTGCCCTGAGCCTTGGCCCGAGCCAGGTTCTCCTCACCGTGGTAGGCCACCCGGTGGCGAAACCCCTCGGCGCGGCGGCACCAGCCGGTGGCGGTCTCGACCAGCCCGATACCGTTGGCGATGAAGGTCTTTTTGACCAGCTGGCGCTGGGCATCAACGCTTTTTTCCGGAAAGCAGAGCGCGATATTGGTTGCGGTGATATGGCGCCGGCGCTTGATCAGCGCCCAGGCCATCAGCCCGATGAGCTTGCCGATGGCAAGCTTCAGCCGCCAGGGCAGCCAGGCCACGATGTACATCGCACCGATGGCAAGCCAAGTCGGCCAGTAGCGCGGGTGAGCGAACGAACGGGGAAAGGGTTTCTTCGACATTCCGATAACCTTGATCAAGCGCCGTGATAGCGGCGCGGCACCCGGGGCAGCACCCCGGTCAAAAGCGTATAGCTGATCGTATCGCAGTGGCGGGCGACCTCGTCCACCGACAGAAGCGCCCCACAGGCGCTTTGGCCCCACAGCGTCACTTCGCTGCCGATCGCCGTCCCCACCACCTCGGTCACATCTACCGTGAGCATATCCATCGACACGCGCCCGACGATCCTGCAGCGTTGGCCGTTAACCAGCACCGGCGTCCCGTCTTCCGCGTGGCGATCGACACCGTCGCCATAGCCCGCGGCGACCACGGCAATCAATGAGCGCCGGGGCGCGCGCCAGCGCCCGCCGTAGCCCACCGGCTCGTTCGCCTCGATCTCGCGCAGCGCGATGATTTCCGAGCGCAGGCTCATGACCGGGCGAAGCAACTGGGTAATGGCGTTGTCTACCTCCAGCGGGTTGCTGCCGTAAAGCATTACCCCGGGCCGGTTCCAGGCGCCGTGGGCGGCGGGATAGGCAAGCGTGGCCGGCGAGTTGGCCAAGCAAAGCGGCGCGCCGAGGGCGTTTCCAAGCGCCGTGACGCGTTGAAGCTGGCGCTCGAAGTAGCCGCTATCGCCGGCATCCGCCGTGGCGAAGTGGCTCATCAGGTGAAGCTCGCCCACCCCGGGGGCGGCCTCGAGCCGGCGCCAGATCGCTTCTACCCGGTCGGGCTCGAACCCCAGCCGGTGCATGCCGGAGTCGACCTTGATCCAGACGGGGATCGGTGCTTTGGGTTCAAACGCCAAAAGCGCTTCGATTTGCCAGCCGCTGTGCACGCTGGTCCACAGGCCGAGGGCATCGACCAGAGTGAGCTCTTCGGCGTCGAAGAAGCCCTCGAGCAGCACGATGGGGGCGGTGACGCCGCCTTCGCGAAGCGTAATCGCCTCCTCGATACACGCCACCGCCAGCGCCGGGGCGAGCGGCTCAAGCGCACGAGCGCAGGCGAGCGCGCCGTGGCCGTAGGCGTTGGCCTTGATCACCGCCACGGACTGGCTTTGGGGCGCGCAGCCGGCGGCCACGCGGTAGTTGTGACGCAGCGCGTCGAGATCGATATGGGCCGCCAGAGGGCGCATTGCTCTTCTCACTTACCAGGCGCTGACACGGCGCCTGTGGGTTTCATTCGGGTATAAAAAAGCCCAACGTATTGGGCCGGGTCATCTGCTTGAATGCCGGCGCACCGGCTGGCCGGTGCGCCCTGTCTTGCCGTGGGCAAGTCTCGCGGGAAGCAGTGCGTTAAGGCTTAGTTCTCGAAGATGGCGTCGAGAGAAAGGCCCTGTTTTTCCAGCGAGCGGCGAAGCTTCTTTAGCGCTTCGACCTGGATTTGACGAACCCGCTCACGGGTTAAGCCGATTTCAGCGCCGACTTCTTCGAGAGTCGCCGACTCGTGCCCACGAAGGCCAAAACGGCGAACCACGACTTCGCGCTGCTTTTCACTGAGCTCATCGAGCCAGTGATCGACGTGCTCACGCACGTCACCGTCGACCAGAAGCGATTCCGGGCCAGAGACGTCGTCGTCGGCCAAGGTATCGATCAACGGCTTGTCGCTTTCGCCGCCCATGGGATAATCCACCGACGACACGCGCTCGTTCAAGCCCAGCATTTTCTTGACCGTGCTCACCGGTTTATCAAGGTGCTCGGCGATCTCTTCGGCGGTCGCCTCGTGGTCGAGCTTTTGAGTCAGCTCACGAGCGGCGCGCAGATAGATGTTGAGCTCCTTGACCACATGGATGGGCAAACGAATGGTGCGCGTCTGATTCATCAGCGCCCGCTCGATCGTTTGGCGAATCCACCAGGTGGCGTAGGTCGAAAAGCGAAAACCGCGCTCGGGGTCGAACTTCTCCACAGCGCGAATGAGCCCCAGGTTGCCCTCCTCGATCAGATCGAGCAGCGTCAAACCCCGATTGAGGTAGCGTCTGGCGATCTTGACCACCAGGCGCAGGTTGGATTCGATCATCCGCGAGCGACCCATCGGGTCTCCCTTGCGCGCCAGCCGGCCGTAATAAACCTCCTCTTCCGGCGTCAAAAGCGGCGAAAAACCGATTTCGTTGAGATAAATTTGCGTAGCGTCCAGGCTCTGGGTCGACTGTCGATCTTCACGCCCCAGTGCTTTTTCGAAGGCATCTTCCTCTTCGTTGGCGGTCTCGTCGGCATCATCCAATGCCTCCTCCGCAGTCTCAAGGTCAACCTCCTGCAGGTCCTTCTCCAGCATGCTCATGATCTTACCCCCGTTGTCTTGCCTAACCGCCATGTAAAAAAGTGTGGGTGGTCGTACTGTCTGTACGCGCTCACCGTTATTGTTATATGACGCTCTTATCAAGCTGTTCGGGTTTTTTTAAAGGCGCGGGGCGCCTTGGCCAAGCCGTTCAAAGAGAGTGCTTTAACGCGATGGTAAAAAGTCCAAGGGGTTTTCGGGTTGGCCATCGCGGCGCACCTCGAAATGAAGTTTGACGCTGTCGGTGTCGCTATCGCCCATGGTGGCAATGACTTCTCCTGCCTCGACCACATCGTTTTCGCTGACGCGCAAACTGTCGTTGTGCGCGTAAGCGCTAAGAAACTGGTCGTTGTGTTTGAGTAGTATGAGGTTGCCATAACCCCGTACTCCGCTGCCGGCGTAGACCACGATGCCTGGACCGGCGGCTCTTACAGGTTGCCCCTTTTGTCCCGTGATATCAATCCCGGCGGTGATCGTTTCGCCCTCACCAAAGCCACCGGCGACCTGGCCATCCGCCGGCCAGCGCCAGTTGATGGTCTCGGCCGGAGTGAAGGTGCGCGAGGAGCGGTCTGGAGCCGCGGGCGCCTCAGACGCAGCGGCGTCGGGCGTCGATTCCACCGGTTCGGGCTGCGGCTCGGGTTCAGCGGGTGCCTCCGGTTCCGGCGTGGCGGCGGGCGCCTCCTCTGTTGAAGTCTCGGCCGCGGACGCCTCTTCACGCGCCGGCGCCTGGTCGTCACTACCGTCGTCTTTACCGTCGCTATTGGTGTCGCCGCGCTCGGCGGTGATGCGCTGATTGCGCTCGATGGCGCTCTCATCCGGCAATAGCCAGTCCATCTGCTGCTCGCTTGACGAAACGGTGTTTTGGCCGCCGGCTTGCGCGCCATTCTCGTTGCCGACGACGGCCATGCCACCGCCCAGGCCGGTGGCTACCGCGCCGCCCTGGCGCGCCGGCGACTGATCGGCCGGGCTCGGCCCCTGGGCATTCGCACCGCCGCCCTGGCGCAGCGTGATGGTCTGGCCGGGTTGAATCTGATACGGCGGGGCGATGTTGTTCATCGCCGCCAGCTCCCGGTAGTCCAAATTGTATTGCCAGGCGATGCCATAGAGCGTGTCGCCTTGGGCGACGGTGTACTGGGGCGAGCTTTCCACCGCGCGGCGCGCTTCGCTCAAATCTCGTACCTGGGGGGCGTTTGACGGCTGATTGACGCAGCCGCTTATGGCCAACGCCACTAAAGAGAGTGTAAAAACCTTACGCATGCAAACCCTACTCCTTTTCAACGCCGCGCGCTTTGTGTCGAACTGCGTGGCCCTTGAGCGGCCCGCCGGCTAAGTACCACCACCAGCACCGCGCCAACGAGCATCATGACCACGACGCCCACCACCTGGGCGCTACCGTCGGTCAGGTTAGCGTAGTCACTTGGCAGCAGATAGCGGTGGGACAGCGGAATGATCTGCCCTTCGGGGCCCATTTGATAGCTAAGAAGTTCGCGCCAGGGCCACAGCACCGGCAGCGAGCCGACGATGAAGCCTAAAAGTAGCTGCATCGTGGCGTTGTGATGGCGGTTCAAAAGCCACCAGAGAAATCGTGAAAAGAGCATCAGACCGGTCAAACAGCCCAAGCCGAACCACATGATAATACCGATATCGAGGCTTTTGATAGCCCCCATGATGGTGCCATAAAGCCCCATGGTGAGTAACAAAAAGCTTCCGGAAACGCCGGGCAGTAGCATTGCGCTGATGGCGATAGCGCCGGCCACGAAGACGATCAGCGCCTCGTTACCCAACAGCAGCACCAGCGGCATCAAGGCCGGAAGCGCCTGGGCAAGTACCAGCCCGGCTAACAGCGGCAGCACGTATAAAAGCCGCCAGCGCCCACTTGCCCGGCCCACTACCAGCGCCGAGGCGGCAACCAGCCCGAAGAAGAAGCCGTCGAGCAGCAGCGGGTGCGCTTGCATCAGCCAAAGTGCCAAGTGCGCCACGCTGACCAAACTCAGCGCGATACCGGCCAGAAGTGGCACCAAAAACCCGAGATTCAGGTGCGCAAAAAGACCCCGCCAGCCGCCCCGGCGCCAGGCGGGCCAGGCGCTGGGGCCGAACTGTTTGATGGTATGGATCAGCTCTTCATAAATGCCGGTGATGAAGGCGATCGTGCCTCCCGAAACGCCGGGCACCGCATCGGCGGCGCCCATCCCGGCGCCTTTTAAAAATACGCCCAAGCGTCGATGCTTCAATCCACCACTCCTTGCAATAAAGGGACGAAGCGTACCGGCTCCAGGCGGCGCTTCTCGAACGCTCCCCCGATACGCTTGACCTGTGTTAGCCACTGGCTACCGTCCGGCGCTTCCAGTGGCGCAATCAATACGCCGTGATGGCCCAGCTGCTCCAACAGCGCTTCGGGCAGCGTTTGCGCGCAGGCGGTCAGAAGGATCACGTCAAACGTTGCCCCTCCCGGCCAGCCCTCGCCGCCGTCGGCAATGGCCAGATTCACGCGGGCATCAAGACTCGAGAGCCGCCCGGCCGCGCGCTCGCCAAGCGTAACGATTCGCTCGACGGAATAAAGCGTGGGCACCAGCCGCGCCAGCACCAGCGCCTGGTAGCCCGACCCGGTGCCCACTTCGAGCACCCGCCGGGGGTTGGCCTTGAGCACGAGCTCGGTCATTCGCGCCACGATAAACGGCTGCGAAAGCGTTTGGCCATAGCCAATCGGCAGCGCCGTGTCCTCGTACGCCCGGTGCGCCAGCGCCTCGTCGACGAACAGGTGGCGCGGCTCGGCGGCCATGACCTCGAGCACCCGCGCGTCGACAATGCCCTGGTCGATCAACCGTTCGACCATACGATCTCGCGTGCGCTGGGAGGTCATTCCCCGCCCACGGCGCTCCTCCTGAAAGAGATCAGGCAAAAGCGTCCAGCCAGGCTTGCACGTCGCCCCGCGCCGGGTGGCGCGTCAGGTCGGTCTGTAGCGGCGTGATCGAGACGAACCCTTCGTTGATTGCGGCGAAATCCGTGTCCTCGCCGTCATCGGCGTTGGCCGCCACCGGCGCGATCCAGTAGCGGGTGCGCCCGCGCGGGTCCTTGATCGGTACCGCCTTCTCCGCCGGGCCGCGATAGCCAAGTCGAGTCACGCGAACGCCCTTGATCTCCTCCCAGGGTAGATCCGGCACGTTGACGTTCAAAAGGGTTCTGGGCGGCAGCGACAGCGTATCGGCGGCGCCGACGAGTGTCGCCGCCATTCGCGCGGCGCTCTCGAAATGGCGCTCGCCGCAAAGCGACATGGCGATCGCGCTCATGCCCAAATTGCGTCCTTCCATGGCCGCCGCGACGGTGCCGGAGTAAAGCACGTCGTCGCCCAGGTTGCTACCGTGATTGATCCCGGCGATCACCAGGTCCGGGCGCTCATCCCACACCCCGTTCACGCCGAGATAGACGCAGTCGGCGGGCGTGCCGTCGACGCTGTAAAAGCCGCCGTCGAGCGCGGTGAGCGATAGCGGGCGCGACAGCGTCAGCGAGTTGCTCGCCCCGCTGCGGTCACGGTCCGGCGCCACCACGCGCAGTTTGGCGTGCTCGACTAGCCCGTCGTGTAGCGCGCGAAGCCCCGGCGCGTACACGCCGTCGTCGTTGGATAAAAGCAGTCGTCGCATGGGCCTCTCCCTGGGCAGTCGGTGTGGCGTAATTCCCTGATCGTGTTCACGGTCTCTAATGTATGAGTCCGCTCGCGCAAGGGCACCATCAAAAATCCGGGTGGTCGATCAGCTCGCGCAAAATCGCGGTGGCAAAGCCGCCTCGCGCTAAAGAAAATTCGAGCACCGCGGCATCGGCCTCACGCGTCAGTACGGGCTCGATGACGCGCATCCTAAGCGCCCGGTGACTTTTTTTCACCCCCGCACGGCTCAAACCGTCGCAAAGTGCGGGTTCGCGAGCGTAAAGCGCCTGCTCGAGCGCACCGGCCTTGCCAAGCGCGCCCTCGCCAACGCCCCAAAGCGGGCCCGCCGGGTGAAGGTCGAGCGCTTCGGCGCGCGCGATCAGCGTCTCATCGACGCCGTCAATGTCAAACACGCTTTGGGTGCCGTCGAGCATCAGCGTATCGCCCGGCACCGGCGAGTGCCAGCTTGCATCACTTACCCGCGCGCTCAAAAACTCGTTGAACAAAAAGGCGCGAGCCGTGGAGAGCAGCATGCCCTGGCGGTCGTCGCGCTTGCGCCAACCCTTTTGCAGCACCGCGCGCGCCTTTTCCAGGTTGCGCCCCTGGGCGCCGAAGCGCTGGGGGCCGAAATAGTTGGCCACGCCTTCACGGCACAGCGCCTCCCAGCGCCTGGCGAACGCCTCGCTTTCGACAGCCTCGCCGCTTACGCGCAGGCGAAAGCGGTTGGTGCGGTGCACGCCGCGCTTGAGTTTACGCGGGTGGCGCCCCTGCTCGACCAGGCGAATGCCCTGGGCCGCGAGCGCCTCGTCAAGCCCTTGGGGCGACGGCCGACCGGGCAAATGGACGCTGAGCCACTGGCGCGTTACCGCGATTTTGTCCTTCATGCCCGAATAGCCAATGGCGCGCGGCGCGACCTCACACAGCCGAGCCAAACTTTTGACCACCTCGAGCGTGGTCAGGCCGCGTTTTTCAAGACGTAGCCACAAATGCTCGCCCTCACCTTCCGGGGTAAAGTCGAGCTGCTCGTCGACGAAGAAGTCCTCCGGGGCCTGGCGGTACTGGCCCGGCGCGCGGGGGCCAAAGCGGCTCTCAAGCGCGCGGGGCCAGTCCGGCAGCGGGTTCATCAGCGCGCCCTGGGCGTGAGCAGCACCACCGCTTCGGCGGCGATACCCTCACCCCGGCCGGTAAAACCGAGCCGCTCGGTGGTGGTCGCCTTGACGTTGACCTGGCCCACCGCTACGCCGAGATCAGAAGCGACGACCTCGCGCATGGCGCCGATATGCGGTGCCATTTTCGGCGCTTGGGCCATAATCGTGGCGTCCAGATTGCCCACGTCGAAGCCGGCCTCGCCCACCAGCGCGACCACGTGGCGCAAGAGCGCGCGGCTGTCCGCGCCTTTCCACTCCGGGTCGGTGTCCGGGAAGTGGTGGCCGATATCGCCAAGCGCGCAGGCGCCTAGCAGCGCATCGCTGATCGCGTGGAGCAGCACGTCGCCGTCGGAGTGGGCAACGAAGCCCTGCTCAAAGGCAAGCCGAACCCCACCGACCATCAAATGATCCCCTGGGCCGAAGCGGTGTACGTCGAATCCATGGCCAATACGCATGAGCACTACTCTTTGCTGGTGTCGTTGCTGTTGCCGGCCTGCAACGAAAGAATCGCCGCCGCCAGGGCAAGATCATCGGGATGAGTGATTTTCAGATTGTCGCGGCGAGCGCTGACGAGCTTCGGCGAAAGCCCCTGCGCCTCGACGGCGGAGGCTTCGTCGGTGACCGCCATGCCCTGCTCCACCGCGCGAATCAGCGCGCGCTTTAACAGCGCGAAGCGAAACCCCTGGGGCGTTAGCGCGTGCCAGAGCCCGTCGCGGGGCTCGGTGTGCGCGCTGTGCCCTGCCTCGGTTTCGCGCTTCATGGTGTCTGCCACGGGCATGGCCAGAAGCGCGCCGCCCGGGTGAGCGCGGGCGTTATCGACCAGCGTGCGCAGATCCTCGACGCTCACGCAGGGGCGCGCCACGTCGTGCACGATGACCAGATCGTCATCCTCGGCATCGATCGCGTTCAGCGCGTTCTGGACACTGTCGACCCGCTCGCATCCGCCGTCGACACGCTGCCAGTGTTCAAACGCCACGAAGCGCGGGTCGAAAAATTGGTCGTTGGCATCCAGGCAGAGCACCAGCCGCGCCTCTGGAAAAGCGGCGTGAAGACGCGTTAATGTGTGGGCCAGCACCGGGCGGCCGTCGATTTCGAGATACTGCTTGGGCCGGTCGGCGCCCATGCGCCGCCCCTGGCCCGCCGCCGGCACTACCAGCCAGAGGCGATCACTCATCGGCGGCCTCGTGCTCGGCGGCGACCGGGTTGGCGACCATCGCCGCGTTCAAGCCAATCAGCTCGTTTTGAATCGCCACGCCCGGCACCCAGAAAAACTGCTCGTCGCTTCGCACCATGCCCATATCGCTGCGGGCGCGCTCTTCGATGGCATCCAGCCCGGTCTTGAGATCGGTGACCTCGGCGGCCAGGCGGGCGTTGCGCTCGCGCATCGGCACGTTCGCCGCCTCCTGTACCGTCACGCGCTGCTCGACGCGCTGCAGATCCTGCCAGCCGCCGTTACCCAGCCAGAGCTGATACTGTAAAAATCCCAGAACGCCCACCAGGGCGATCGTAAGCCATCGATGCATCGAAGCTTCCTGTAATCGAGTGCCTTTTCAAGGCGTGAACGGCGCGCATTATGCCAGCAAGCGGGCCAGGCAGCGAGCCGTCTCTTGTCGCGTTAGGCATATGGCCTAGCTCTTGAACGGCAGCGCCTCCAGCGCCGCCTGGCGGTAAGCCTTGACGTGTTCGCCTTCCCGAGCGCAAAACTCGGCAACGCCGGCGGCCAAACCCTCGTGGGCCAGGTAGTGAAGCGAACGCGTGGGCGTCGGGGCGAAGCCGCGCACCAGCTTGTGCTCGCCCTGGGTGCCAGGGTCGAAAAGCGCAAGGCCCCGCTCCAGACAGACCTCGATGCCCTGGTAGTAGCAGGCCTCAAAGTGCAGGCAGTCGGCGACCACTTCGCTGCCCCAGTAGCGCCCGTAAAGCGTGGTGGCGCCGCGAAAATAGAGCGCGGCGGCCACCGGGCGGCCGTCCACCAGCGCCTGCACGAGCAGCATCGACTCTGGCATGTCCCGGCAAAGCGCCTGAAAAAACGCCTCGTTGAGGTACGGCGGGCGACCGCGCTCATGGTAGGTGATCGTGTAGCAGCGAAAAAAGTGCGCAAGCGCCTCATCGTCGATCGCCTCGCCTTCCAGGCGTCTGAGCGTGATGCCCTGCTCGGCGACCAGGCGCCGCTCGCGCTTGATCGTCTTGCGCCGCTTGGCGGTGAGGCTTGCCAAAAAACCGTCAAAATCATTAAAGCCGCGGTCGCGCCACTGAAACTGCACTCCGTGACGAACGATCAGCTCCGGGCACTGGTCCTGCCAAGTGTCGACCTCATCGTCGCCAGCAAACAGCAGATGCCAGCTCGAAAGCCCAAGCGCCTCGCACTGATCCCGCCAGCCGTTGGCGAGCAGAGCAAAGGCGCTTTGGGCATCGATATCGTGCGCCACCAATGTGCGCTGGCCCGGTACCGGCGTAAAGGGTACGGCGCTCAGCGCCTTGGGGTAGTAGTCACCCCCGGCGCGCTCGAAGGCCTCCGCCCAGCCCCAGTCGAACACGTACTCGCCGCTGGAGTGGCTTTTCAAATAAAGTGGCAGCGCCGCGACCAACCGCTCCCCCTGCCAGACGCTCAGATGGCGCGGCTGCCAGCCGGTCGCCTCGCTTGCCGAGCCGCTTTGCTCCAGCGCACTCAAAAAGGCGTGGCGTAAAAAAGGCTGCTCCGAGCTTACCAGCGCATCCCACTGCGCCCGGGGCACGCGCTCGATCGACGAGAGCGTGACCAGACTCAACGCCTGTGAAGACTTGCCATCCGTCATGAGCACCTCGCATTGAATGACGACCGATCACGTGACCGCTTGCGAATAACGGCTATCGTTTGACCGCTTTGCCCCCGAGTATCGCGCAATCAATCGCCCACTAGAACCCGGCTGAGGCTTTTATCATCCTGCCAGATCAGCGAGAGTTAAAAAAATTGGCCACCAAGCCGGCGAATCGTTAAAGCCTGGCTAAAAACGACCGATAAAGAAGGGATTAGCCCACTCCTGGAAAGATTATGCAAGCCGCCGAGATACCCAAAAACGAACCCCAGCGACTAGCGGCCCTGCACCACCTGGAGATTCTGGACACTCCGCCGGACGACGTCCTCGACCGCTTGACCGAGCTTGCCTGCGATATTTTCGATGTCCCCATTGCCCTGATTACGCTTGTGGACCAAAACCGACAGTGGTTCAAGTCACACACCGGTCTGGAGATCCAGCAAACCCCGCGGGAACACTCGTTCTGCGCGCATGCCGTTTATAAAAACGACACACTGGTCATCGAGGACACGCTCAAGGACTTGCGTTTCCTGGACAATCCATTGGTGCTAGGTGCCCCCCATATTCGCTTTTACGCCGGCCACCCGTTACGCCCAACCGATGGCCTTGCCATGGGTACGCTGTGCCTCATCGATCAGACCCCGCGGTACTTTAGCGATCGAGAGCGGCGGCTTTTAGCCAATCTCGCCGCTCAGGTCGAGGACCTTTTCCACCGTCATAAGCGAGAGGCCATGCTTTTCCGCGATGCCGAACGCTTCGAGGCGCTGTTCAGCAAAAGCGCAGTGGCCAAGGTCCGTATCGGCCGCGATGGGTACATTAGCGCCATCAACCCGTCGGCACTGAATCTACTGGGCCTCAAGGCGGATGACGTTTTGAATCAAAGCATCGACATGCTGACGCCGCCAGAGATTGCCGCTGAGCATCACCGCGCCATTAAAAACTACCTGGCTGGCGAAGCGCAGACGGTGATCGGCATTGGTCGCGAAATGGAAGCGCTTCACCGCGATGGCCACCGCGTGCCGGTTCACATGACGCTCAACGCCATTCACGACGCCCAACACAACGTCGTCGAGTTTCTGGCCGTCATGACCGACCTGAGTAGCGTCTACGCCGCCAATCAGCGCATTCTTAAGGAGCAGGGCCTTTTAAAGGTGCTTCACCAAGGGATCACCGACTACCAGGCGCTGATGTCCGGCCAGCGGCTCTGGGTATTTTTGATGGAAGCGCTAAGAGAGCTGACCGACAGCGATTACGCGCTGATCGGCGAAGTGCTGCCCACCGACACGACCAACGCGCTCAAGATTCACGCCATCACCGACCTTTCCTGGAGCGAAACCTCCCACAAGCTGATGGAGCGGCTGCGAAGCGGCGACATGACGCTGACCAATGCCGACACGCTGCTCGGTCGCGTCTTTGCCCATGGCGAGGTAGTGATTACCGAGGATGTTTATGGGCACAAGAGTCGAGGCGGCTTTCCTGCGGGCCATCCTCGGCTCGATAACTACATGGGCGTACCAATTCTCAGCGGCGATCAGGTCATCGGCATGTACGCGATCGCCAACAGCCAGCAGCCGCTCAACCAGGCACTAATCGACTGGCTTCAACCCTTTACCGACACCTGCGCGCTTTTAATCAACCTCTACCGGCAGATGGCCGAGCGCGAGCACGTGCTTCAGGCGCTGGCCGTGGCCCGCGATCAGGCCGAAGAGGCCAACCAGGCCAAGAGCGAATTTCTCTCATCGATGAGCCATGAGCTGCGCACCCCCTTGAACGCGATCATCGGCTTCGCGCAACTGCTGGACAAGGGCCGCCGGGACCCGCTCAGCGACAAGCAACAGCGACAGGTGCAGCAGATCGAAAAAAGCGGTCAGCACCTGTTGGGCCTGATCAACGAAATTCTCGATCTCGCGCGGATCGAATCCGGACATTTGGCGCTATCGCTGGAGCCGATCTCGGTGAGCGCGGTGCTCGACGACGCCTGTGCAACCCTCGAGGCCAACATCGAAGCGGCGGGCATCACGCTAGAGCGCGCGCCGCTGGCGGCGGGCTGGCGGGTACAGGCGGACTACACCCGCACCAAACAGGTGCTTTTAAACCTGCTCTCCAACGCCATCAAGTACAACTGCGAACGCGGTCTCATCGAGATACGCGCCGCCGCCCAGGCCAATGCGCTCAAAATCAGCGTGCGCGATACCGGCGCCGGTATCGCCAAGGAGCGCCAAAGCGAGCTGTTCGAGCCGTTCAATCGACTGGATGCGGAGTACGGCGCCATCGAGGGCACCGGCATCGGGCTTGCCATCACCCGGGAGCTGGTGCATCGCATGCACGGCAAAGTGGGCGTCGAGAGCGCCCCCGGCCAAGGCGCCACATTCTGGTTCACGCTTCCACTGACCGACGAGAGGGTTGAAACCGACCCTGAAAGCGACGCGCCGTTCAACCACCGCGCAAACGTTGCTCAACGTCGCATTCTGTATGTCGAGGACAACTCGACCAACCAGCGTCTGATTCAGGATATTCTCGAAGAGATGGATACGGTGGATCTGGAGGTGGTGGGCAGCGCCGAGCTTGCGCTGGAGATACTGCGCCACAGCCGTTTCGACCTGATGATTTTGGACATCAACTTGCCCGGGCTTAACGGCTATCAGGCGCTCAAGACGCTGCGCCAAAACTCGGCGCTCGACGCCATGGGCGTGGTGGCGCTTTCCGCCAACGCCACGCCAGAGGACGTCGAAAAAGGGCTCGCCGCCGGGTTCGACGAGTATCTCACCAAGCCTTTAGACATCGATAAACTCACGAAGGCGCTCGATGAGCATCTTCACCCAGCCTCTGGGAGTGATCTATGAAACTGGCCCAAAAGCACCTGTTGGTCGTGGATGACAACGCCATCAATGTCGAGCTGCTGACCGACCTACTCGAGGAGCACGGCTACGACAACGTACACGGCCTGAGCGATTCCCGCGAGGTACTCGGCTACTGCCAACGCCACTGCCCTGATCTGGTTTTGCTCGATATTCGCATGCCGCACCTGGACGGCTACGCGGTGACTGAAGCGCTCAAGGCACATTGTGGCGAGGCGGCACCTCCCATCATCGTGCTCACCGCACAAATCGATGACGATACGCGCCACCGCGCGCTGGCCCTGGGCGTTAGAGATTTCATCACCAAGCCGTTCAAGCACGTCGATGTACTCCAGCGTATTCGCAATACGCTGGAGGTCGAGCAGCGCTATCAGCGACGCACCCGTCAGGCGCAAAGCTTCAAACGCCTGGCCGACGAGCATTCTCAGGCGCTGGATCAGCAGTTGCGCACGGACACCATCACCCGACTGCCCAACCGGCGGGCGATGACCCATGTGCTCGAGCGCGCCGCCCGCGATAAGGCGCCGACCGGACTTTTGTTCATCGCCATCGACCAGCTCGACGATGTCGTGCGCCTTCACGGCTACGCCATCGCCGACAAGCTACTGCTCCACGTTAGCCAACAGCTTCAGGGCCAGTTGCAAAGCGATGCCACCCTCGGTATCTGGGGCGGCAGCGAGCTTCTGGTCATCCTGCCCGAGACGAGCCACGAGCGGCTGACCGGCCTTGCCATTGGGCTACTGGAGTGCTTCAACCAGGATCAGGCGCTGGAGGATCTGCTGCTACCGCTTGGGGCCAGAATCGGTGTCAGCAGGGCCGATCAGGGTTTTGATCCGGAGCGGCTGGTGCACATGGCGGCGCTGGCGCTGCCACACAAAAACGCCCCCGTGCGCGTGCAAAGCTATAACGAAGAGCTCGAAACCCTTCAGCGTCAGCGGCTGCGCCTGCAGCAGTCGATTCGTGGCGCCACCGAGCGCGGTGAGATCAGCTTGGCCTTTCAGCCCAAGATCTCGCTGTCGGACAACCGCGTGATCGGCGCCGAGGCGCTGATTCGCTGGGACCATCCAGCGCTTGGACGCGTCTCGCCGGCGGAGTTCATTCCGCTGGCCGAGGCCAGCGGCGATATTCTCGCCATCGGCGAATGGGTCATCGAAGAGGCGCTTCGCCATATCGTGGCCTGGCGCCACCAGGGGCTTTTGAACGATCACTTTCATATCGCGGTCAACGTCGCAGCCCGTCAGCTCGCCCGGCGCGACTTCGCCGACACACTGTTGAAAACGCTCGAAACCTACGAGGTACCGACGGACTTTCTCTCGCTGGAGGTCACCGAATCCGGGCTTTTGAGCGACATGCACAACGCCCGCCTGCAGCTTGCCAAGCTCGCCCAGTTCAATATCGCCGTGGCCATCGACGACTTCGGCACCGGCCACTCGTCGCTTGCCTATATCAAAACGCTACCCTTCTCGACGCTGAAGATCGACCGCGCCTTCGTCATGGATCTCGAGGACATGGAGGTCGACCGGCACCTTGCGCTGGCGATCACGCGGCTGGCCCACGCGGTGGGGTGCGACGTGGTCGCCGAAGGCATCGAAACCAAACCCCAAGCGGATTACCTGCGCTCCATTGGTTGTGAGGCGGCGCAAGGGTATTATTATGCCCGCCCCCTGCCCGCCGATGAGTTCTTCGACTGGTGCGCGCAGTGGGCAGACGCCCACCCTTCGACGAACGCTCTGGAACCCACATGGCCCACGACCTGCTCGACCGCCTGCGCGAACGGCTCAACGATCTAAATCGCTCGGAGTTCAAGGTGGCCAACGTCATCATGGACGACCCGGTGGCCGCCACGAGTTTGAGCATCGCAAGCTTGGCCCAGGCCGCAGGGGTCAGCGAGCCGACGGTGAACCGGTTTTGCCGTAACTTCGGTGCCAAGGGCTATCCGGACTTCAAGATCAAGCTAGCCCAGAGCCTGGCCGGCGGCACGCCCTACGTGACCCGCGCGGTCGAGCCCGGTGACAACGCCACCCAGTACACGCCGAAGATCTTTGGCGCTACCATCGCCGCGCTCAAGGAGGCCGAACGCCAGGTTGACATGGCCGCGATCGAGCGCATGGTCGACTACCTGACCCAGGCCAAGCACATCCACTTTTTTGGCCTTGGCGCCTCCGGCGCGGTCGCCCAGGACGCGCAGCACAAGTTCTTTCGCTTCAACCTGCCGGTCATGGCCTATATCGACGTGCTGATGCAGCGGATGGTGGCCGCGGCCTGCCACACCGGGGATGTGATCGTGATCATCTCCTATACCGGGCGTACCCGAGAGCTCGTCGATATCGCCAGACTCGGGCGCGCCGCCGGCGCGGTGGTGCTGGGCATTACCGCGCCGGATTCGCCGCTGGCAAAAGAGTGTACGGCAACGCTTGACGTTGCTACCCCCGAGGACACCGACCACTACATGCCGATGACCTCGCGGGTCATCCAGCTCACGCTGATCGATGCGCTGGCCACCGGCGTGACGCTGCGCCGCGGCGAGGATTTCCTGCCACATCTCAAAAAGATCAAGGAGAGCCTGCGCGAGACGCGCTTTCCGCTGGAGTAGCCGCCCCGCTACTGGCTCACGGCGGCCGTCACGGTGATTTCGACCTTGAGCTCCTCGGCGGGCAGCGGCGCGCAGACGCAGGTGCGCGCCGGCGCATAGCCTTCCGGCACCCAGGCATCCCACACCGCGTTCATCGCCGCGACGTCGCCGCCCTCCTTGAGGTAAACCGTGGCGCTCAACAGCTGCTCACGGCTGGAGCCGATCTCCTCGAGCAGCGCGTCGACGCGCGCCAGCATGCTCTTCGTCTGCTCGGTGATATCGCCGTGGCGCGCATCGACCCCGGCAACCTGGCCACACAGGTAGGCCACGCCCTGATGAATGACGGCGCGACTCATGCGCGCTTTAGTGTCGTGACGCTGGATGGACATGCGTTCTCCTCGTTGTATAAGCGTATTAAAGAAGGATTAAAAAAAGAGTATTAAAAAAGAGCATTGAAAAGGGTGCCTTAAAGCGCCTGACGGCGCGTAGGCATGGGGCGATGCTCGAAGACCCGGCGCAGCACGAAGCTCGTGTGCGCGCCGGTGACACCTTCGATACGGTTGATGACGTGCAGCAGCAGGTGCTGATACTCGTCCATATCGCGAATCAGGATCTTGAGCTGAAAGTCCGCCGCCTGGCCGGTGATGATCAGACACTCGATGACGTTGGGAATCTCGCGCACCTGGCGCTCGAAGTTATCAAAACGCTCCTGCGTGTGCTGATCCATGGCGATATGCAGAAGCACCGTCAAATCGAAGCCGAGCTGGCGCGCGTCGACCTCGGCGCGGTAGCCCGCGATCAGGCCGTGCTCCTCGAGCGCGCGCACCCGGCGAAGACACGGCGACGGCGAGAGCCCAATGCGCTCGGCGAGCAGCTGATTGCTGATGCGCCCGTCTTCCTGCAGCACATCGAGAATGTGGCGATCATAGCGATCGAGTTCCAGCGGAACGGGCAGCATCGGCTACCTCCTGCCAAAATTTCATATTTTAACGATAGTTTCTGCCAATTATTGCCGCAAGATTCGAGTATTAGCAATAATCTTCTGGCGATCCATGGGTATACTGGTGCTACCGTCAGATGACGAGACGCGCTCAAAAAGCCGACAATACGTCTCAACGTCCCATTAACGTCAGGAAGCCTTTTTATGTCTGCCTTCGATCATCGCAAGTACCGCCCCGCTCCCCGCGTTCCCGCGTTCAACCGTACCTGGCCGGACAAGGATCTCGACCGCGCCCCGATCTGGGTGAGCGAAGATCTGCGCGACGGCAACCAGGCGCTGCTGGAGCCGATGACCGTCGAGCAGAAAAAACGCTTTTGGCACCAGATCGTTAAGGTGGGCATCAAGGAAGTGATGGTCGGGTTTCCCTCGGCAAGCCAACCCGACTATGACTTCGTGCGCTGGCTGATCGACGAGAATCAAATTCCCGAAGACGTGACCATCGCAGTGCTGGTGCAGTGCCGCGAGCACCTGATCGAGAAGACCTTCGAGTCACTGGTCGGCGTCAATCGGGCGATCATCCACCTTTATAACTCCACCTCCACCGTGCAGCGCGAGCGCGTCTTCGAGATGGATCGTGGCGGCATTACCGATATCGCCGTGCAGGGCGCGACCTGGGTCAAAACCTACGCCGACAAGTACCCGGACGTCGAGTGGCGCTTTGAGTACACCCCGGAGAGCTTCTCGAGCACCGAAATCGACTTCTCGCTGTCGATCTGCGAGGCGGTCATGGACGTATGGCAACCGACTCCGGAAACCCCCTGTATCCTGAACCTGCCAACCACCGTGGAAGTCGCCGGCCCTCATCACCACGCCGACCAGATCGAGTACTTCTGCCAGCACATTAGCCGCCGCGATAGCGTGATCATCTCGGTGCACACGCATAACGACCGCGGCGGCGCGGTGGCTTCCGCCGAGCTTGCGCTGCTGGCCGGCGCCGACCGGGTCGAGGGGACGCTCTTAGGCAACGGCGAGCGCACCGGCAACATGGACATCGTCACGCTGGCCATGAACCTATACAGCCAGGGCATCGACCCCGAACTCGATTTGTCCAATCCGGACGAAATCGTGCAGGTGGTGCAGGAGTGCACCGGCATCACCATGCACCCGCGCCACCCCTGGGTCGGCGAGATGGTCTACACGGCGTTTTCGGGAAGCCATCAGGATGCGATTCGCAAATCGCTCAAGCACCAGAAGGACGACGAGCCCTGGCAGGTGGCGTACCTGCCGATCGACCCGCGCGATATCGGCCGCGACTACCAGGCGGTGATTCGTGTCAACAGCCAGTCCGGCAAGGGCGGCATGGCGTTTTTGCTTGAGCGCGACTACGGCATCAACCTGCCGCGCTGGATGATGCTGGCGCTTGCGCCCTACGTGCAGCAGGAAAGCGAGAAGCGCGCCAGCGAGCTTTCAAGCGAAATGGTCCGCCAGGTGATGTTCGATCACTTTAGCCATCAGGCGCCGCTGGCGCTGGCCGACTACCGCCTCTCGAAGGGTCAAAACGAAGGCATCGAGGTCACGCTGACGCAAGGCGACGATACGCTGCGCTTAAAAGGCACCGGCAACGGCGCCATGTCCGCCTTTACCGACGCTTGGCGCCAGCACACCGGTAGCCACGTGGCGATCGTCGACTACAGCGAGCACTCGCTGGGCGGCGACAGCGAAGCCAATGCCATTGCGTTTGTGCAGCTCAACGTCGACGGCCAGCGTATCTGCGCGGTCGCCGAGGACAGCGACACGGTGAGCGCCTCGCTCAAGGCGCTGCTGTCGGGCATCAACGCCGCCCAGACTCAGGCAAGCCAGGACACGCTAACACGCAGCGAAAACGCGACCGCCTAAGGTGTCGCGCTCTTCCCGCCTCGCCTAATCCTCAAGGCCCGCCCAGCGGGCCTGTTATACTCCCCGCGATGGTCAAACAAGGTGAAAGGTACCGATGGGTCACGGGGTCCTCCAAACAGTCATCAATATCGCGCTTTTGGCCCTTGGCGCCGGGTTCGGCGGCATGAGCCGTTTGGCCGTTACACGGCTGGCCGCCCGGCATCTGGCAACGGAATTTCCCTGGGGAACGCTGGCGATCAATTCAAGCGGCGCCTTGGCCGCCGGGGCGCTGCTGGGCCATTACGGTTTCGCGCCGCTGTCGAACTCCCCGATCGGGCTTTTGCTAATCGGCGGGCTGCTCGGCGGCTACACCACGGTCTCTTCGCTCTCGCTGCAAACGCTCACCCTCTGGCAAGACCGAAAGCTACGTGAGGCGATTGTGTATCTGGCGGGCACGCTCGCCGCGGGTACGGCACTCGCCGCGCTGGGATGGCACCTGACGGGGGGGGCGTTATGAAGGGAATAGCGGCGTACCTGGCGGTCGGCGCTGGGACCGCGCTTGGCAGCGTGTGCCGCTACGCGGTGTCGCTACTGGCGCTGGCCGGTCTGGGCAACGCTCTGCCTTGGGGGACGCTTCTGGTCAACGCACTGGGCTCGGCGCTGATCGGCTGGCTCTCGACCCGAATGGCGCAACCACCTAACAGTGGCTGGGCGCGCTGGCAGCCGTTCTGGGTGACCGGCTTTTGCGCCGGGTTCACTACCTTCTCGCTTTTCAGCCTCGAGCTTCTCACGCTTCTCCAGCGTCACGGCGGGCTTGCCGGCGCCTACGCCCTAATAAGCGTGGCGCTTTGGCTGATGGGTGTCTGGCTTGGCCAGCGGCTGGCCAACGCGCAGGGTTAATACACAAATCTATCGCACAGAGCCAATACACAGGACTAGCGCAGCACCAGTACCGGCGTGTTGGCACGGCGCAGCATTTTCGTCGTGGTGCTGCCCATCAGCAGGTGCTTGAGCCGTGAATGGCCAAACGCGCCCATCACTAAAAGGTCGATGGCGTGCTCGGCCATGTAGCTCTCGAGCGTCTGGTCGATATCGCCGGCGCGAATCGCGCCTTTCGCCTGGTGCTCACCGGCGGTGAGCGTCTCGAGCGCCCAGGCGAGCTCGCTGGTGTGCTCGCCGGTCGCCGCGCCCACGATCAAAACGTGGCACTCGGCGCCGCTAAAGAGCGGCGAACGTGCCAGCATTTCGACCCCCTTGCGCGCCGTCTGGCTTCCATCGAAAGCAATCAACACGCGCCTGGGCGGCGTAAACGTGGGCGGCACGATCAGCACCGGGCGATGGATACGGCGAACCAGCGCCTCGATATGCTCGCCAAGCTCCTCTAATCGGCTGTGAGTAGCGCCCTGCTTGCCCAGCACCAGAAGCCGCGTTTTGCTTTCGAGCTCCAAAAGCGTTTCGACGAAGGTGCCGTTGAGCTGGCGCGCATTGGCCTGGGCGCCCTGCGCTTTCGCCCACGCGCCGGCCTGTTCCAATAGCGCCTTGCTGAGCTTGCGGTTTTCCTGCGCGCGCCGCTCATCGAAGCTCGAGAGCGTTTCCATCAGCTGATCCTGAGAGCCCAGCGACAGGTTGCCGGAAAGGTCCTGCTCGCCGGGCACGCCGGAGTGATTGTCGATCACGTGCAAAAGACTCAGCGGTGCCTTTAGCGCAAGGCTCGCCCAGGCACCGTACTCGCTCACGCTCTGGGCAAACCGCGAGTCGTCGATGGCGGCAAATACGTGCTCGGTCATGACTTTCTCCTTTTGCTTAGTGGTCGCCCATCAGTTTTTCGACCGCTTCCGGGTCGTCATGAACGGCGTAGCGGTCGACCACGGTCGCGCTTGCCTCGGAGAGCCCCTTGAGCTCCACCCTCGCCCCTTCGCGACGAAACTTGATCACGACCCGATCAAGCGCCTGTACCGCGGTTATATCCCAAAAATGGGCGCGCGATAAGTCGATGACGACGTGATCGAGACTCTCCTTGATATCGAAGGCGGCGATAAAGCGCTGCGACGAGGCGAAAAACACCTGGCCGATGACGCGATACTCTCGCGCTCCTTCATGGGTCTTGGCGCTCGACACGGCCATGATATTGCCCACCTTGTTGGCAAAGAACAGCGCCGCCAGCAGCACGCCGACGAACACGCCAAGCGCCAGGTTGTGGGTGCCCACGGTGACCGCCACGGTGGCCAGCATGACGATATTGGTGCTCATGGGGTGTTTTTTCAGATCGCGGATCGAGGCCCAGCTAAAGGTGCCGATGGAGACCATGATCATCACCGCGACCAGCGCCGCCATGGGAATCTGCGATACCCAATCGGATAAAAACACCACCATGATCAACAGCACGACCCCGGCAATCAGCGTGGAGAGCCGCGTGCGCCCGCCGGATTTGATGTTGATCACCGACTGACCAATCATCGCGCAGCCCGCCATGCCGCCCAAAAGGCCCGCGCCGATGTTCGCCGTGCCCTGGCCCTTGCACTCGCGGTTCTTGTCGCTGGGCGTGTCGGTCAGGTCATCGACGATGGTCGCGGTCATCATCGACTCCAAAAGCCCCACGACGGCCATCATCACGGCGTAAGGGAAGATGATCGCGAGCGTATCGAGATTCAACGGCACGTCAGGCCATAAAAACACCGGCAGCGTATCGGGCAGCTCGCCCATGTCCCCTACCGTTCGAATGTCGATGCCGCTGACCAGATAGACAATGGTCAGCACCACGATGCAGACCAGCGGCGATGGCAGCGATTTGCCGATCACCGGCAGATAGGGAAAGAGATAAATGATGCCAAGACCCGCCGCCGTCATGGCGTAGACGTGCCAGGTCACGTCGGTGAGCTCCGGCAGCTGCGCCATGAAGATCAGAATCGCCAGCGCGTTGACGAAGCCCGTCACTACCGAGCGCGAAACGAAACGCATCAGCTCGGCGAGCTTCAAATAGCCCGCCGCGATCTGCAAAACGCCGGTCAAAAGCGTGGCCGCCAGCAGATACTCGAGGCCGTGCTCGCGCACCAGCGTCACCATCAACAGCGCCATGGCGCCGGTGGCCGCCGAAATCATGCCCGGCCGCCCGCCGGTAAAAGCAATGATCACCGCGATACAAAACGAAGCGTAGAGCCCGACCTTGGGATCGACGCCGGCGATGATCGAGAAGGCGATCGCTTCGGGAATCAGCGCAAGCGCCACCACGATGCCTGAAAGCGTATCGCCCTTGATGTTGGAGAACCATTCGTACTTGTTGAAAAGCGCCATGCCATATCCCGTAAAACGTTGATCGATCTTTCATACACCCCCAGCCGCGCAAAAACGCGCGCAACGGGTGCGAGGATAGCGGCGAAAAGCCGCAGAGTGAGGGCACAGCGCTAGGGTGGAAGCATCGTCCAGAGAGAGGTGAGGAGCATGAATGACCGCTGCCTTGCGAGTGTGATCGAGGCAAAAGCCGTATGAAGCGGCTTTTAAGAGAGCGCGATTATAGCAAGCACGCTCTCGAATGCCACCCAAGTCAAGTTCATCGATAGCGCAATTTTAGCGCGCGTTTATCGCACTTGATAGCGCGTCTCAATCGTTAAATGGGCAGGACACAATTGTTTGCAACGTATTAGTACGCAAAAAAATGAGGCGAGCTTATTTTAATCAAAACGCATGACAAACAACGCTTGAAAAAGCAAAAAACTAATACATAATTTGTACAAAAATAGAAGCAAAGAATTAACACAGTACAAGCCTCACCCACTGAGAACGCCCATGCTCACCTTCATTAAGCACGACGCCTTACCCTTGGCGCTTCAGGAACACACCGCCAGCATTCAATTCTCGCCCGACGGCATCATCCAAGGGGCAAGCCCCATCTTTTTGCAAAAGATTGGCTATCAGCTGGACGATATCGTCGGCCAGCACCACAGCATTTTTTGCCCGGTGGAGGAAACCTCCTCGGCGAACTACCAGCGTTTCTGGAGCGCGCTCGCCAACGGTGAGCCGCAGCAGGGCAGTTTCCGACGTATCAGCGCCGCCGGCGAGGACATCTGGCTGGAAGCGATCTACCTGCCGGTGAGAAATCGTCGCGGCAAGGTGGAAAAGATCGTCAAGATTTCCAGCGATATCTCTACACGCCATCAATCCGCTCAAAGCCATGGCGCCGTGCTCCGCGCGCTCGATAGCTCCATGGCGGTCATCGAGTTCGCTCCCGACGGCACCATTTTGAACGCCAACGCCAACTTCGAGCGCGTCATGGGCTATAAAAATGAGCAGCTCAAGGGCCAGCACCACCGCATTTTCTGTACGCCGGATTTTATCTCTCAGCTACCGGCCTTCTGGGCACAGCTCGCCAGCGGCCAGTTCAAGCAGGGCAAGTTCGAGCGCATCGACAGCCACGGCCAAAGCGTATGGCTTGAAGCCACCTACAACCCGGTTTATGACAGCCACAATAACGTCGTGAAGGTCGTCAAATTCGCCACCGACATCACGCGAGCCGTCAAGGAAGGCGAAGCCGCCCGCCGTGCGGTGTTGAACGCCCAAAGTACCTCCAGCCAGACCGAGCAGATCGCTCAAAACGGCCTGACGCATCTGCACCGAGTGATCGAGGAGTCACGCCAAGCGGCCCAGACCCTGGCCGACGCCCAGCAGCTCATGACCGCGCTCAACAAGCAGGCGCAAACGATCAACAAGATCACCGCCTCGATCGCCAAAATCGCCAATCAGACCAATCTTCTCTCGCTGAACGCGGCCGTCGAAGCGGCGCGGGCGGGGGAACGGGGGCGCGGTTTCGCCGTGGTCGCCAACGAGGTGCGCCAACTGGCCAAGGGCTCCAGCGAAGCGGTCGACGAGATTACCCGCGTGCTGAGAGAAAACAGCGAGCTGGTCGAGCGCACGAGCCTCGCCGTCTCCCAAGTGGTCGAACAGGGCAAAACCAGCCAAGCGAGCGTGAGAGAGATCGAAACTATCGTCAACGAGATTTTGGCCGGCGCGCGCGGCGTATCGGACTCCGTCGAACAGTTGACGCTTCAGTCGGTGTAATAAATGCCGGCCGGCTGGATATAAAGAGGGCCAGCGTCGCGCGGTAAACGCCATTGACGAAAAAGGCGGCCAGCGGCCGCCCTCTTCACCTTCCCATCTTACACTCTTGTTCGACGCGCTTGTTCGACGCTCTATAGCAAGCGCCTGAATCACATCACTTAAGGCGCGTTTTACGCAGGTAAGGCAGCACCGCGTCGAACTCGCCGAATTTCTCTTTGGCATCGTCATTGGACACGCTCGGCGGGATAATCACATCCTGACCCACGGTCCAATCCGCTGGCGTTGCAACACCGTGCTTTTCGGTGGCCTGCAGCGCATCGAGCGCCCGCAGGATCTCTGCGAAGTTACGCCCTACGGACATCGGGTAGGTCATCGACAGCTTGAGCTTTTTGTCCGGGCCGATGATGAACACCGAACGCACCGTGGCGCTGTCGGCCGGCGTGCGGCCATCCGGCAGGTAGGCGTCTTCCGGCAGCATGTCGAAAAGCTTGGAGACTTCCAGACCTTCGTCGGCGATGATCGGAAAGCCGACTGAGCTGCCACTGTAGGTTTCGATATCTCCCGCCCAGCGCTTGTGATCCTCGACGCCATCCACGGAGACACCGATCACTTTAGTGCCGCGCTTTTTCCACTCGTCGTTGAGCCTGGCAACCGCGCCAAACTCGGTCGTGCACACCGGGGTGAAATCCTTTGGGTGTGAAAACAGAATCGCCCAGCTATCGCCGATCCAGTCGTGAAAGCGGATGGCGCCCTGGCTGGTCTCGGCGTCAAAATCCGGAACGACGGCGTTGATACGTAGTGACATGGTGCCTCCTTTGCGGGTGATCGAACTTTTAATACCTTAAACCACGCTCTATCAATTCTCTATAGAACGTTTGGTTTTAAGACACTGCCTAACGCCCCTGTGTTCCACCATTTCCGTCCGCTTGCGCTTACTCCTTGTGCGCCGCAACCGGATCGACCGGCTCGCGACCACGCTTGACCCGAGAGAGCCAGCGCTGCCTAGCGTGATGGCGCAGGTTCGTCACGCTATCGGTTTCATCGACGATGTCCTGACCCAGAATGGTTTCGAGAATGTCCTCGAGCGTAATCAGCCCTACGAACGTGCCGTGCTCGTCGTATACCACGCGCATGTGCAGATGATCCTTGAGCATGGACACGAAAACCTGCTCGACGTGGTGATCGACATCCACCCGGCCGATCGAGTGCATCAGCTCGCGCATGCTCTTGTCGTCGTCGGCGTGATAGATATCGGCCTTGTGAACGTAGCCAAAGGGCTGCTCGGCACTGTCCATAACCGGAAAGCGGGTGAACGATGCCTTGCCGTGCTGGCCGTCGAATTCGGCCACGGTCATGTTGGGAGTGACCGTCACGCATACCGTGCGCGGCGTCATCGCCCGGGACACGGCGATCTCGTGCAGGTTGAGCATGTTGACGATAGTGCGCGACTCGTCGTCGTCCAGCACCTTCTCCTCGAGCCCGACCCGCGCCAGCGCTTTGATCTCCTCGCGCAGGTCGACGTCGTGCTCGGCGCTTCCCAGCCGGCGCGTGATCTGCTCGGAAAGCCAGATGAACGGCAACAGCACCAGGATCATCGGCTTGAGCAAGCGCGGCAAAAGCGGCGACAGCGCCCGCCAGTAGGTCGCGCCGATCGTCTTGGGAATGATTTCGGACAGCACCAGAATCAATAGCGTCATTACCGCCGAGACGATCGCAATCGAGGCCTCGCCGAACACGACCGCCGCCTGAGCTCCCACCGCCGTCGCCCCTACCGTATGGGCGATGGTATTGAGCGTGAGAATCGCCGCCAGCGGCCGGTCGATATTGGTCTTAAGGGCGTTTAACGAGGCGTGCAGGCGCGGATTTTCGTTTTTCAGCCGGGCAATATAGCTTGGCGTAATCGACAACAGCGCGGCTTCGAGAATGGAGCAAAGAAACGAGAAAAAGATGGCAAACGTCGCGGTAACGATGAGCAGGAGCATGAGCGCTTGGCGGTGAGGGATATAACGTGTTTATAGGAGCGCGGCGCGGGCTTGTCAATGAAGCACCGCGCCCATGGGCGCCCTACCCCATGATGCGTTCCGAAAACGACTCGAGGTCAGTGACGGTCATGTCCGGCTCGATTCCCCAAGGGTCGAAGGGGGCATCGCTTCGACGGCGCACCCAAGCACTTTTGAGCCCGGCGTGCTTGGCGCCGATCACGTCAAACGCGTTGCTCGACACGAGCCAGGTGTGCTCGGGGCGCACATCCAGCCGGCTGCGAAGATAGGCGTAGACCGCCGGGTCAGGCTTGAAGCGCTTGATGGCATCGACGCTGACCCAGTCGTCGATGTAGGCCGAGACGCCGGCCCGGCCCAAAAGCCCCGCTACCGCTTCTTCGGTGCCGTTGGAGAACGCCACGCAGCGAAAGCCGGCCTCCTTGAGCCCGGCCAGCGCCGGACGCACGTCATCAAAAGCGGGAAGCTCCCCGTAAAGCGTCATCAGGTGATCACAGTCGTTGTCGGAAAGCCCGGTCTGCAGCGCCCGGTCGGTGAAAATCAGCGCACTTCGAGTACACTCCCCGAACGCCACGTAGGCGCCCATCAGACCGAAGCGAAAGCTGTACTCGAGCTGCTTTTCGCGCCAGCGCCTTGCAAACTCCTGCGCTCGCGAGCCGTCCGCCAGACGCCGCTCGAGCTCCTCGGTAACGCCCTGAGTGTCGATTAGCGTGCCGTAGACGTCGAAGGCTAAAACCGGTTGCATCGTGCACCTCGTTTTCAAAAATCAAAGGGGGTGCTCTTAGCGTAGCCTGCCCGGCGCAAAACAAAAACGCCGCGGCGGGTCAGCTCGCCGATGATGCAAATGCCACGTCATCGCTGTGTCCAAACACTCAAGACGCACACTCCCATTCTCAAGATTCTCATGATGCGGCCGATATAGGCAGGCAAGACAATCATATTGAATCAAAGTCTTGACGATAGAACGCGATCAAGGGAAAACAGCATGCTCAACCTCCAATGGTTCGATACGCAGCACTATGCGCTCATGCGCCATACCGCCTGCATTCTCTTCTCGCCTTCCGGCGAGATAGAGGAGGCAAGCCCGCAATTTCTGGCAGCCATGGGTTACTCGAGCCTTGAGCAGGTTAAAGGCAAACATCACCGGATTTTCTGCCCGTCCAGCTTGACCCAGTCGCCAGCCTATACGAAGTTCTGGCGCGATCTGGCAAGCGGTATCAGCCAGCAAGGTACGTTTCACCGCCTTGATGCAGACGGGGGCGATGTCTGGCTGGAGGCTACCTATATTCCGATCGAGAACCGGCGCGGCAAGGTAACCGCCATTCTAAAGATCGCCAACGATGTCACCCGTAACCACCAGCGCTCCGAGAGCCGCAGCGCGGTACTCGAGGCGCTCAACAGTTCAATGGCGGTCATCGAGTTCACCCCCCAGGGCGAGATCGTCGACGCCAATGAAAATTTTCAGCAGACCATGGGCTATCGCCTTGATCAGATCAAAGGCGCCCAACACAGGATGTTCTGTAAAGAGAGTTTTTACGCCGATAACCCGAACTTTTGGCAACGGCTGGCGCAGGGCGAATTTCGCTCCGGCAAGTTCGAACGCCTGAACGCTAGTGGCGATAGCGTCTGGCTCGAAGCGACTTACAACCCCGTTCGCGATACCCAAGGACACGTCATCAAGGTCGTTAAGTTCGCCACCGACATCACCCGCTCGATGGAAGAATCCTTTGCGGCCATCAGAGCCGTCGAGTCCGCCCAGAGCACCTCCACGCAAACCGAGCAGATCGCCCAGAGTGGTCTCAATCATCTGCATCAGGTGATGCAGGATGCCCAGCGCGTGGCGCAGACCATGAACGAGGCTCAACAGCTGATAGGCGCGTTAAACGAGCAGGCCAAAAGCATCAACGGCATCACCGAATCGATTTCCAAAATTGCCAATCAGACCAATCTGCTGTCGCTCAACGCCGCCGTGGAAGCGGCGCGCGCCGGCGAGCAAGGACGAGGCTTCGCCGTCGTCGCCAACGAGGTTCGCCGTTTGGCCCAGGGCTCAAGCAAAGCGGTCAGCGAAATCACCGAAGTGCTCAAGAACAACAACGAGCTCGTGACCCGGACCACCGTCGCCATGCAGGAAGTGATTTCGCAGGGGGCTTCCAGTCAGCAAAGCGTCACCGAGATAGAAACCATCGTCGATGAAATACTCAAAGGCGCCCGTAACGTTTCCGCCTCCATCGACAGACTTTCCCACAAGCCTCATTAAGCACTCAAGACTCATTGGACGCTATAACGTCGGCGCCGCTATGGATGCCTCCCAACAGTTATCCTTGAATGCCCCTACTCGAGCGCCAACGCGGGCGTGGCGCTCGAGCAACTAGTGCCTCAAATCGTGAAGGCGGCTTCCTGATCGCCGGTCTTGAGATCCCCTGAGCGGGTCAGCTCGTCGGTGACGCGGTCGACGGCGCGCCTAGCGCGGCCGATCACTTCGTCCACCTCAGCACGATTGATGGTCAAGGGCGGCGCGAAGCCGAGGATATCGCCCTGGGGCATGGCGCGGGCGATCAGGTTCTCCTCAAGCGCGGCCGCGGCGACCCGCGGGCCGACCTTCAGCGCCGGGTCGAAGTGCAGGCGCTGTTTCGCATCCGGCGAGAACTCCAGCGCCGCCATCAGGCCCACACCGCGCACATCGCCCAAAAGCGGGTGACCCTCGAAGGTCGCCTTCAGCTGGCTCTGGAAGTAGGCGCCGGTTTCCGCGGCGTTGCCGACCAGGTTCTCCCGCTCGATGATGTCCAAGTTGGCAAGCCCCGCCGCGCAGCCCAGCGCGTGGCCAGAGTAGGTCCAGCCGTGGCCGATCGGACCGAACTCACCGGTGCCGGCTTCGAGCACTTTCCATACTTTGTCACCGACGATCACCCCGGAAAGCGGCTGATAGGCGCTGGTGAGCCCCTTGGCAATGGTGACGAGATCCGGTTTGATATCGTAATAGTGGCTGCCAAAGGCCGCCCCGGTGCGGCCGAACCCGCAGACCACTTCGTCGGCGATCAACAGCACGTCGTACTTGTTCAAAACCGCCTGAATCGCTTCCCAGTAGCCTTCCGGCGGCGGCACGATGCCGCCGGTGCCAAGTACCGGCTCGCCGATGAACGCGGCCACGGTGTCCGGGCCCTCTTCCAGAATCATCGTCTCGAGCTTTTCGGCACAAAACGCCGAAAACTCACGCTCGGTCATGCCGTGCTGCTCGGCAGCGCGCAGGTAGTAATGCGGCGCTTCGGTATGGCGAATGGTGTCGATCGGCAAATCGAAATGATCGTGAAACGCCTTGAGCCCGGTGAGCGAGCCAGAGGCAATGCCGGAGCCGTGATAGCCACGCATCCGCGAGATCACCTTCTTCTTCTGCGGGCGACCCAGCACATTGTTGTAGTAGCGTACGATCTTGAGCTGGGTTTCGTTGGCATCCGAGCCTGACATGCCGTAGTAGACCTTCGACATGTTCATGCCAGCGGCCTTGACGATACGCTCGGAAAGCTCTATCTGCGGCTCGTTGGAGTGGCCCACGTAGGTATGGTAGTAGGAGAGCTCGAGCGCCTGCTTGTAGATCGCCTCGGCGATTTCGGTGCGCCCGTAGCCGATGTTCACGCAATATAGACCGGCGAAGCCGTCGATGAACTCGCGGCCGTCCTTGTCGACGATGTTGATGCCTTTACCGCCGGTGATCACGCGCCCCGGCGCGTCGCCGTGGGCGAAGTCCTTGAGGTGGGTCGAGGCGTGAAAGGTGACCTTGCGGTCGCGGTCGATTAACGCTTGATGCTGACTCATACGCTGCCTTTTTGACGTGCGCCCCGCGCGACGTCGAGCGGGGCCTGATAAATTCTTGATAAAAACGACGTTATGTTGTCGATTCGCTTAGCTGCCCGAGACGGAGCCCAATGCGCCCAGGCAGTAGTACTTGGTTTCCAGATACTCGTCGATGCCGGTGGCGCCGCCTTCGCGGCCAAGGCCGGACTGCTTGACGCCGCCGAAGGGTACCGGCGGACCGGTCATTTTAACCGAGTTGACGCTGACCATGCCGTACTCCAGCGCCCGCAAAAGTTTCCAGATGCGACGGATGTCGTGGGTATAGACGTAGGCGGCCAAGCCATACTCGGTGTCGTTGGCCAGGTTGATCACCTCGTCGTCGCTTTCGAACGCGGTAATACCGGCTACCGGGGCGAAGTTCTCCTCGCGCCACACCTTCATTTTGGGCGTTACATTGGTTAGCAGCGTCGGCATGAAGAAGTTCTCGCCCGGCGCCTTTTGCTGGTCGCCGGCGATCAGCGTCGCCCCTTTTGAAAGGGCGTCGTCGACGATCGCGGCGGCCTTCTCCACCGCCTGGCGGTGAATTAGCGGGCCCAGATCCACCTCACTCTTGAAGCCGTTGCCCACGGTGAGCGCGGCCATGCGCTCGGTAAAGTGCGCCACGAACTCGTCGTGGATCGAGGCGTGCACCAGAATTCGGTTGGCGGCGAGACAGTCCTGCCCGGCGGTCTGAAACTTCGCCGCCACCGCGGCGAGTGCGGCTTCACGCGGGTCCATATCCGGGCCGACGATGAACGGGGCGTTGCCGCCCAGCTCCAGCGACAGGCGCTTGACGGTATCGGCGCTTTGCTCGATTAAAAGCCGCCCGACGCGGGTGGAGCCGGTAAACGACAGCGCCCGGATGCGCGGCTCGCGACACAAAATCTTCGACACCTCGGCGGGCTCGCCCAGCACCACGTTGAAGATGCCCGCCGGAATGCCCGCGCGCTCGGCAAGCTCGGCCAGCGCCAGCGCGGAAAACGGCGTTTCATTGGCGGGCTTGACGATCACCGGGCAGCCCGCAGCCAAGGCGGCGGCCGCCTTGCGGGTGATCATCGCCAGCGGGAAGTTCCAGGGCGTGATCATTGCCGCGATTCCGACCGGCTCCTTGATGGTACCAAGTGAGGCGTTCGGAATGTGGCTGGGGATGGTTTCGCCATAGGTGCGCTTGCCCTCCTCGGCAAACCAGCGCACGAAGCTGGCGCCGTACTCCACTTCGCCTCGAGCGTCCGGCAGCGGCTTGCCCTGCTCCAGGGTCATGATGCGAGCCAGATCCTCCCGATGGGCCTGAATCAGATCGTACCAGGCGAGAAGGCGCTCGCAGCGCTCGTCAGCGCGCAGCAGCCGCCACTGGCTGAAGGCGGCCTCGGCGGCGTCGACAGCGGCGGTGATTTGGCTGGTCTCGAGCAGCGGAATATGGCCAATCGTCTCACCAGTGGCAGGATCGACAACGCCTTCTTCGCGCCCGCCCTCGCCGTGGGTCCACTTGCCGTTCACGTAGGCGTACTGGCGAAACAGGCGCGGGTCATCCAGGCGATTGGAAAGTGTCGCGGCGTGCGTGGTCATAAAACCTCCCTGGCCTTCGTCAACAAGCGACGAAGACGTGCAAAAAGCGATAAGCGCCGGTGGCACTGACGTTATGGCTCTACGCTACGCGAGGATTTACCCGAAGTGTTTTTGAAAAGCGCGGCCGAGCTTGCGATTTTTTTGGTGGCCCGCGCTTCAATGACGTTTTTTTTTGGTTCGCTTGTGCAAATAAGGCACTTGTTAACATTTGTGGAGTAAACTCATGCAACTTAAATGATCTTTTTCATGCCGGCACCGTTTGAGAGACACATCGACCCCGTGCTTGGCATTGCAGAGGCCGATTTCGTGTATCGACTCACTTCCTATTACAAGGCGCTTTCGCAGCGCGCCGGCGACCTGACGGTCCGTGATCACTACGACAATTACCGACATGATGAGCGCCTTCGCTCGCTCAAGCTGGTCACGGTTTGGCTCGCGTTTTTCTACTTCTCCTACACGCTGGTCGATATCTACCTACTCACCGATGTCACCTGGCGCTCGATATTGCTCCGCGGACTGCTGGTGGGCCCAACCACCGTCGCGCTAATGCTCTACTACGACCGGCCGGGCTCGATTCGGCTAAAAGAGCTTGCGGGCACTTGCCAGGCCTGCCTTGGGTGCGTCGCCTGGTGTCTGGTGATCGTTGGCTCCAGCGATCCGAGCGTGCTCGACTACTTCTATGCCGGGCTGGTGTTCATTCTCGTGCTCACCATCGTCTTTACTCCACCGTTCGAGTACAGCGTTTACGGCTCGCTGTTCGTGTTTGCGTGCCTCTACTCTACCGTCTGGTTTTTGGAAGGAGTGACGACGCAGTACGTTATACGGAATCTGTCCGTAGGCGTGCCGGTGTTGGTGCTATCGCTGATGGCCAACTACCGCTTCTCCTCCGAGTCGCTGCGCCTCTACATGGAGAATCTGCACGTGGAGCGCCTGCGCGGCGAGCTGACCGAGCGTAACGTCGAACTCGAGCGCCTTTCGCACCTGGACCCGCTTACCGGGCTTGCCAACCGCCGGGCGCTGGCCCGTCAGGAAAAGAAACTGGCGCAGCGCGGCGCTTCGCTAGAGAAGGCCACCGTGATCGTGGTCGATGTCGATCATTTCAAGGATTACAACGACCATTACGGCCATGGCGAGGGAGACAGCGCGCTGCGCGAGGTCGCCGATGCCATTAAAAGCGCCTGCGCGCCCAAGGACGTGGTGTGCCGCTATGGCGGCGAAGAGTTTCTGGTGCTGCGCTACGGCGATGCGTCCGAGCACGATAACGCGCTGGCCGTGGCGGAGCACATTCGCGAGCGCGTGGCCGAACGTCGGATTCCCCATCGGGGCGTACCGGCGGACAAGGTGACCGTGAGCGTGGGCGTTTGCAGCGGGATGCTCGGCAGCGGCACGACGCTCAAGGAGCTAACCCGGTGCGCCGACCAGGCGCTTTACGATGCCAAGCAGCAAGGGCGCAATCGGGTGTGTCGGCGCGAGTATTCGACCCAGCCTTCCCCTCATCACGCTCATTAAGGTGTCATGACGGCTCGTCGAACTCGAGCGCCAGAGGCTTACGCTTGACGGTTTTGGTCACGATGTAGGTGAAATAGCGCTCGATGCCGGCCTCCGAGACCAGCCAGCGATCCATCTGGCGCTGGTAGCTGTCGATCGAGCGCGCCTCGAACTTCACCAGATAATCCACGCCGCCGCCGACCGCCACGCACTCGGTCACCTCCGGCGTTTCGAGTACCAGCGCCTCGAAGCGCGAAAAGCTCTCCACGTTGTGCGCCTTGAGCTCGATCTGCACCCACACCGGGTTGCGCGGAACCAAAGCCTCGGCGTTGATGCAGACGGTATACCCTTCGATGACGCCGGCCTTCTCGAGCCGCTTGACCCGCTCCCAGCAGGGGCTGATCGACAGATTGATCGCCTCGGCCAGTTTGGACTTGGTGATGCGCCCATCGCGGCTGAGAATGTCGAGAATCTTCAGGTCATAGCGGTCGAGTTTCAGCACGTGGGGCTACGCCTCCAACCGCTCGACAACATCGGCGATCACCGCAAGCGTATCTCCCATATTGATTAGCGACGGCGCGCGGCGCGCCATCAGCACGCCGTCACGCTCGGCCTTGTAGGCCACCGGCTCGGCGCCGCTTCGCGTCATGTCATACACGTAGGCGATGGTCTGACCCTTTTGGACTGCCTCACCCAGCGCCACGGTCAGCTCCAGCACGCCCTGGTGCTGGCTCTGCACGTAGCAGCGGGCATCCGGCATATCGAGATAGAACTGGCCGCCTTCCGGCATGTCCACTTCGCCTTCGACCAGCCCGTAGTGGATCAGGAAATTACGTACGCCCCGCTCTGCGATCGCCATGCTCTGCGGGGTGGAAGTGCCGCCGCCGCCGAGCTCGGTGGCCACGAACACCTTGCCCTGACGCTCGCAGGCGGTATCGAAAAGCTTTTCGGCGTCGAGCTCGAACATCACCATGGCGTAGGGTGCCCCGAACGCCTTGGCGCCATCGAGGGCGGCCCGCTGCTGGTTCTTGTCGTCGAGCACGTGGGAGGCGGCAAACGGCAGGATATCCAGGGTGCGTCCACCGGAATGTAGATCGAGCACCACGTCGCTCATCGGCACCAGCACTCGGGTGAAGTAGTCGGCGATCTGCGCGGTGACACCGCCATCCGGGTCGCCGGGAAAGCTTCTGTTCAGGTTGCCTTTATCCATCGGCGAGGTGCGCGTACCGGCCATCACCGCCGGGGTATTCATGCACGGCACGATGATCACCCGCCCGGAGACTTCTTCGGCTTTCAGGGCGTTTGTCAGCTTCAAAAGTGAGGTAATACCTTCGTACTCGTCGCCGTGGTTGCCACCGGTCAAAAGCGCGGTAGGGCCCTCGCCGTTTTTCACCACGGTGATGGGAATCATCACCGCGCCCCAGGCGGAGATATCGGTGGAGATCGGCAGTTTCAGAAAGCCGTGTTGGACACCGTCGGCGTCGAAATCCACGGTGGCGGAAACGGGGCTTGGCCGCCGGGTGCTCGCTTGCTGAGTCATGCGTGTGTCCTTTTGTCGAATCGTCGTCGGCGCGGTGGCGAACCTGGGGTCTATCGTCGTCTCACTACTTCACAAACAGTTGACGGGGGAAGTTCGCCAGGGTCTCGCAGCCGCTTTCGGTGATAAGAATACTTTCGGTGATCTCGAGGCCCCAGTCTTCCACCCAGAGCCCGGGCATGAAGTGAAACACCATGCCGGGCTTCAGAATCGTCTCGTCGGTTGGGCGCAGGCTCATGGTGCGCTCACCCCAATCCGGTGGGTAGGAGAGCCCGATGGAGTAGCCGCAGCGGGCACCGCCGCGATCAAAACCGTACTTGTCCATCGCCGCGCCCAGGGCCATGGCGATATCCGCGGTGCGGTTGCCGGGTTTGGCCACGGCCAAGCCGTTGTCGATGCCTTCCAACAGCGCGGATTCGGCGCGAATGAAATCTCTGGGCGGCGTGCCGAGAAACACCGTGCGCGACATCGGCGCGTGATAGCGCTTAAATACCCCGGCGATTTCGAAAAACGTGCCCTCGCCTTCGCGAAACGGGGTGTCGTCCCAAGTCAGGTGCGGGGCGGCGGCGTCCTTGCCGGTGGGCAGCATCGGCACGATGGCGGGGTAGTCGCCGCCAAACACGCGGCCGTTTTCGTCGACGAAGCCTTCGATGCCGACGCGGTAGATCTCCGAGACCAGCTTGCTTTTGGGCAGGCCCGGCTCGATCACCTCGATGATGCGCGAGTGCATGCCTTCGACGATGCGCCCGGCCACCCGCAGGTACTCGATCTCCTGGGGCGACTTGATCGCCCGGCACCAGTTGACCAGGGCGTTGGCGTCCATGAAACGGGCGTGGGGCAGCTCGCGCAAAAGGCTTTGGTAGGCCTTGGCGGAGAAGTAGTAGTTGTCCATCTCCATGCCGACCACACCGGTGTGCCAGCCGCGCCCGGGCATCACCGACTGCGCCAGATACTCCATCGGGTGCATGTCCGGGTTTTGCACATAGTAGTCGGGGTAATAGGTGATGTTCTCCGGATCAATCCAGCAGGTGCGAAGCGCGCCGTTGGCGTCCATGCGCCGCCCGAACCAGACCGGCTCGCCTTCGAGCCCCACCAGCACGCACTGATGCACGTAGAACGACCAACCATCGTAGCCGGTCAGCCAGGCCATGTTGGAGGGGTCGCTGACGATCAGTACATCGATACCGCGGCCGGCCATTTCAGCGCGCACCTTCCAAAGGCGCGCGGCGTACTCTTCGCGAGTGAAAGGCAGGGAAACCTCATTCATCGAGCAACTCGCCCTTTTAAATCAAAAAACCAGCTTGCTGGGCCCATGCAGCGACAGGTCCGTGCGAGCACCGCCATTGCCGTCTTGAGCCGATACTAGCACCGACCCTTGGCGTTGGGTCAAAGGCTTTATCAAAAGCCTTGATCAAAAACAGGCCCTGCCGGCGCGGCGACGACGCGCCTCAGGTCTTGCGCTTTAAGCGACTTTTCAAAAGCTCGAGCACGGCGCGCTCGTCCGGGCCGGTCAGATCCTCGTGTTCGAGCTCGACTTCGACCAGCTGGCGAAAGTTCTCGAGCGTCTGACCGTCCAGGTAGCTCTCTACCACCCGCGGGTCGATGTAGCTCGCCTTGGCGATGCTTGGCGTGTTGCCAAGCGACGTCGCCACCCGCTCGACGGCCTCGCGCACGTTCTTCTCGCTGACCTTTTCATCCTCGTCGACCCCCAGCTCCTCCAGCGCCAGCGCAGCAATCGAGGTACCCGCCCAGGTCCGAAAATCCTTGGCGCTGAACTGCTCGCCCATCACCTCGTGGATGTAGTCGTTGAGATCGGCGCTGTCGACACGCACTTTATTGCCGTCGTCATCGAAGTACTTGAAAATCTCGTAGCCTGGCGTCTCATCGAGCTCCGCGACCACGCTCGCCAAACGCGCATCCTCCACCACCCGGTGCTGGTCCTGGCCACTTTTGCCGCGGTAGTCGAAAATCAGCTCGTCGCCGTCGATGGTCAGGTGCTTCGAGCGCATGGTGGTCAGCCCGTAGGAGTCGTTTTGCTGACGATAGCGCTCACTGCCCGGGCGAAAATAGGCGCTGTCGATCAAGCGCACCATGCACGCCAGCACTTTTTCGCGCGGCAGCCCCTCCTGCAACATGTGCTGGCCGGTGACCCGGCGCATCGGCGTGAGCTTCTGGGCGAAGGCGATCATGCGATCGAACTTCAGCGCCTCGCGCTTTTCGCGCCATTTGGGGTTGTAGACGTACTGCTTGCGCCCGGCGTCGTCGCGGCCGGTGGCGTAGATATGGTGGCGCGTATCGAGGGTGATCTCGACGTCGCGCCAGGCCGGCGGAATGGCAAGCGACTTGATCCACTCGCGCCACGTTTGATCCTTGAGCGTCTCGCCGTCTTCGGTCTTATAGGTAAAGCCCTTGCCGCTTCGCTTGCGCGTGACCACGTGGGCCTTGCGGGTTGCCATGGTGAATCTCCTTTTCGCCTCAAAATGAGCGCCGGTGCAGCGCCGAGGGTGCGCGGCGTCCTTGCAGCCCTTCCCCCACTTAACCCATGATAGCTGGTAACCTACAACATGCGATTCACGGGGGCTTTTCATGAAGATCGTGGTACATACCGACCAGGCCGATCAGTGGCAGACAGCGCTTGGCGAGGCGCTGCCCGAGGCGACCGTGCTCACCAGCGACGCGCCGGCACAAGAGCGCCAGGGCGCCGACTATCTCGCCGTCTGGAAAGCGCCGGGGCACCTGCTGGCCGAGCAGCGCGCGCTCAAGGGCATCATTAACCTGGGTGCCGGCGTGGATCATCTGCTCGCCTCCCCCGAGCGACCGACAGACGTGCCGATCGTCAAACTGCGCGACGCCGGCATGGGCGAACTGATGGCGGACTACGTACTCTACGGGGTGCTGCATTTCTATCGCAGCATGGACCGCTATCGCGCGCAGCAGCCAGACGCCCGATGGCAGCCGCACGAGGTCGTGGAGAAAGCCCAGTGGCCGGTCGGCGTACTGGGGCTCGGGGCGATTGGCCAAGCGGTAGCGAGCGCCCTCGACCAGGCCGGTTTTCCGGTGCTGGGCTGGAGCCGCTCGCCCAAAACGCTCAAGAACGTGCGCTGCCTCCACGGCGAGGCGGGGCTCGACGAGCTGTTGGGCCAAGTGCAAAGCGTGGTGACCATTTTGCCGGACACCCGTGCCACTCGGCATATTATGAACGCCGAGCGGCTCGCGCGCTTGCCCAAGGGCGCCAGTGTGATCAACCCAGGCCGGGGCGGTCTGATCGATGAAGACGCACTGCTCGAGGCGCTGGGAAGCGGTGAGCAGGAAGGCCATTTGCGCGGCGCCCTGCTGGACGTGTTCAGCGAGGAGCCGCTGCCGGCGGCCCACCCGCTTTGGCAGCATCCGCGCGTTTTGATCACCCCACACATGGCCGCCCCTACGCCGCTGGCAGACGCCATCGACCAGGTGATCTCGTATCTGCACGCTTTCGAGGCCGGCGACGCCATCGCCACGGTCAATCCGGGCGACGGCTACTGACCGCCGCCACGTTTTGACTGAACGAAGCGGCGGGCCGGGCGCTCTTAGGGAAGATTGAAGCAAAGGAGAAAAGATCGTGCCCCGTACTGTATCGTCGCTGCGCAGCGCCGCCTTTCTGGCGCTGACGACCCTGGCCGGAGGCGCGGCGTCCAGCGCCGCGGCCCAGACGCCGGAGCTTGTCGCCCCACGCCCTTTCGAGGCGAGCTACCGGCTAGACATTCGCGGCTGGCCCGGCGCCACCGTGCGCCATACGCTCAGTCAGGAAGGGCTTCACTGGCTCTCCAGCATGCGTTTTTCCATCGCCGTAGCCAAGGGCGAGGAGCGCAGCCGCTTCGCGGTGGAGGACAACGACACCCGGGCGCTGCTCTATTCGAGCAGCTATTCCCTGCTGGGCGTCGGCGATGACTATACGCTCGATGAAACCGAACTCACCGCCCTTGATCGCCAGACCGCGCTGTTCGATCTGTCGCGCCGCGTGGAGAGCTCCGAGTGCACCGAGCGCGCGCCCTGCGATATCACCTTTCTCGACCATCGCGGCCGCGACGAGCATTTTCAGTACTACGTCCACCCACAAGCCACCGTGAGCGTCCCCGCCGGTGAGTTCCAAGCGCCGAGCGTAACGCTTACGGACGTCGAAAAGCCGGATCGCCATATCGACATTAGCTTTCACCCCCAGTGGCCAGGCCTGATTCTCTCTGCGGAGTACATCAAGGATGGCCGACGGGATACCACCATCACATTGACACGGTTTGCTCCGCAATAAGGCCCACCCACCGCCATGTTCTCCGGTTTACTCATCGTCCTGCTGCCCCTGATCGGGGGCTATCTTCTGCGCGTTCGCTCACCGCGTCTGTTGGCGCTCATCAATCGCGGCGTCAGCGCCTCGGTGTATCTGATTTTGCTGCTGATGGGCGTGGGCCTGGCCGGGCTCGACAACCTGGCGAGCCAGCTCTCGACGCTGGGCGGCAGCACGCTGGTGCTATTTTCGATCACGATGGCGTTCAACTTGGCTGCGCTTGGCTGGCTATCGCGCAGGCTGGCGCTCAAAGCGGGCGCATCAAACGTGGTGGAGAACGCGCCGACCAGCAAGCTCGCCGCGATCAAGGGCTCGCTGTTACTGCTGGTCACGGTCGTGCTGGGTGTCGTTTTGGGGCTGCTGCTGGCGCCGATGATGGGTCGCGAGCTGTTCACCGCGGCGGATGTGCTCGCCGAGTGGGCGCTCTACGCGCTGCTCGTACTGATCGGCTGCCAGCTACGCAACTCCGGTATGGCGCTCAAGCAGATTCTGCTCAATCGGCTGGGGCTTGCGATCGCCGCAACGCTGGCGGCGAGCTCGCTGTTGGCCGGGCTTGCCGCCGCGCCGCTCTTATCGCTCTCGCCGTTTGAGGGGCTCGCCATGGCCTCGGGCTTTGGCTGGTATTCGCTCTCGGCGATTTTGATCGGCGACCAGCTCGGCCCCCTGCTCGGCGGAGTCGCGTTTTTCAACGACCTGGCCCGGGAGCTTTTGGCGTTCGTGCTGATTCCGTTGATCATCCACCGCCACGCGCCGCTTGCCATCGGCGTCGGCGGCGCCACTTCGATGGATTTCACCCTGCCGGTGATCCAGCAGCACGGCGGCGTGGCCTGCGTGCCGGTCGCGGTGGTCAGCGGCTTCATCCTGTCGCTTTTATCACCGCCGTTGATTTTGTTCTTTCTCTCGCTTTAGATGATGCAAGGCGCAGCGACACCACCACCGAAGGGGGCAGGCATGAAAGCACTGATCAATATCGACTATACCAATGACTTCATCGCCGACACCGGCTCCCTCACCTGTGGCGCCGCCGGCCAGCACATTCATGACGCCCTGCTGGCGCTGACGAAGGAGTTCGTCGATGCCAGCGACTTCGTCGTGTTCGCCATCGACCGGCACACAAAAGACGACCCCTACCATCCGGAAACGGCGCTCTTTCCGCCCCACAATATCGAAGGTACTGAGGGCCGGGCACTCTACGGCGAGCTCGCGACGTACCACGGAGCCATTCATGACGCGCCGAACGTTCTGACCCTGGACAAGCGCCGCTACAGCGCCTTTCACGGTACCGACCTCGAAACCCGGCTGCGCGAGCGCAACATCACCGAGGTGCACCTGGTGGGCGTGTGTACCGATATTTGCGTGCTGCACACGGCGGTCGATGCCTACAACAAGGGCTTTACGCTCGTCGTGCATAAAAACGCCGTAGCGAGCTTCGACCCCACCGGCCACGCTTGGGCGCTTTCCCACTTCGAGCACGTGCTGGGTGCGCCCGTGGTCTGATATAGCCTTACAGCGGGCTAGAGGTGCGACGCCACGATGCGAAGCTCACAGCCCGTAAGCTCCCGCATCGCCTTTAGAAACCAGGGCGCGAAATCAACACCGCCGTTGTGAAACGTCAACCCGAGCGTGCCAAACGCCCATGGCACGTCGGTGCCGCCGGCGTCGGTGTCGAATTGGTTGATAGGAAAGCGCGCTTGGCAGCCGGGGCAGCACGGGTAGTCGTCGTCCCCGGCCTGCCAATCGCCGATCGCAGTCAGCGCGTCCCACCCTTGGTCAAAGCCGCAGGCCGGGCAAACAAAGGAGAGCTCGGCGCCTTCCAGCGGGTGAAACACCCGCCGCTCGCCGGCGTGAAGCTCGAGCCCGCACACGTTGAGATCCAGCGTGTCCGTTAGCCCGGGCTCTCGCCAGATCGACGCGATCGGCGCCAGGAGCCGGTACCCGAGCAGCTCATTTTCGAAGAGACAGTGCGAGGGCTGCTGCTCGACCATTTCCCGAGCCTGAAACCAGGCAAGCAGCTCACCGACCTTTTCATGGGCGTTCGGGTAATCGCCTTCGCACACGGGCACGATATGAGTGAAGCCAGGCATGGGTGCTCCTTTCAGCTCAAGACAAAGCGCGCCAGCTTGCTCTGAAGTTGGGCGCGCACCGCCGGCCACTCGGATTCGATGATCGAATAGACCACGGTGTCGCGCAGCGAGCCATCACTCAGGATCTGGTGGGCGCGCAAAATGCCGTCCTGCTTGGCGCCCAGCGACTCGATCGCCGCGCGCGAGGCCCGGTTGAAGAAGTGGGTGCGAAATTCGCAGGCGATTGCCTGGGACCCCTCGAACAGGTTCGATAGCATCAAGAGCTTGCACTCGGCGTTCACCGCGGTGCCGCGAACGCTCTGCGCGTACCAGGTATAGCCGATCATCGCCCGGCGGTTGGCGGCGTCGACGGCGTAAAACCGCGTCGTACCGACGATATCGCCGCTGGCCAGGTGGCGCACGGCGTAGGCCAGATGACCGCGACTGGCCTCCTCCATCGCTCGCTCCACGTAGGCGGCCATGTCGTCCGGGTGGGGAACGCTTGCGTACCAGAGCGTCCACCCCTGCCCGTCGCGCACCGCCTGAGCAAGCGCCTCGATATGCCCGGCGTTCAAGGGCTCTAGCCGTACGTGCTGGCCCTCGAGCTGCTGCTCCTGAATAAACATTAGCGCTTCCTCACATGGTTGAACATGTGTGCCAGCATCGCATCAATGCGCCTGTTTTCGCTACTGTGACGCGGCGCCAAATTGGGTAGGATGGAGCGCTTTGGACCGCCTCGGGACCCCCGCATGCTCAACGGAATCTGGTTAAGCTTTTTCATCGCCGCCTTTGCCGCCTCGCTCTGGCAGTGGCTGGTCGGCGGCGACAGCGAGGTCTTCGCGCGCCTGGTCGCCTCACTTTTCGACATGGCCCGGGTCAGCGTCGATATCATTTTAGTGCTGTTGGGCACCATGACGCTGTGGCTCGGGTTTTTGTCGATCGCCGAAAAGGCGGGCATGATTCGCCTGCTCGGCCGGGCACTGGACCCGCTCTTTAGCCGACTGATGCCGGAGGTGCCCCGCGGCCACCCGGCCATGGGGCTGATCAGCATGAACTTCGCGGCCAATATTCTAGGCCTGGACAACGCCGCCACACCGATCGGCATCAAAGCGATGCACTCGCTGCAAACACTGAACCCGAGCCGGGACACCGCCAGCAACGCCCAGATTCTCTTTTTGGTGCTCAACACGTCCTCGCTGACGCTGTTGCCGGTCACCATTTTCATGTACCGCGCCCAGCAGGGCGCCGCCGAGCCCACCCTGGTCTTTCTCCCCATTCTGCTTGCCACCAGCGCGTCGAGCTTTGCCGGGCTGATCGCCGTGGCGCTGGTGCAGAGAATCCGCCTCTTTCAGCCGGTGGTGCTTTGCTATCTCGTCGCCGCGGCGCTGGCGCTGGGGCTTTTGATCACCACCCTGGCCGGGCTTTCGAGCCAGGCACTGGCCGCCGCCTCGACGCTGATCGGCAATCTCGCGCTGTTTAATATCGTGATGCTCTTTTTACTAGTCGGGGCGCTGCGCGGGGTGAAGGTGTATGACGCCTTCATCGAAGGCGCGAAGGAGGGTGTGAGCTTTACCGTGACGCTCTTGCCCTATCTAATCGCCATGCTGGTCGCGATTGGCGTGCTACGCGCCAGCGGCGTGCTGGATGCGGGGTTGAACGGCGTGCGCTGGCTGATAGAGAGCATCGGTTGGGACACCCGCTTCGTGGACGCGCTGCCGACAGCCTTCATCAAGCCGCTCTCCGGCAGCGGCGCGCGGGCCATGATGATCGAAACCATGGACACCTTCGGGGTGGATAGCTTCCCCGGACTGCTGGCGGCCACGCTTCAGGGCAGCACCGAGACCACCTTCTACGTGCTGGCGGTCTACTTCGGCGCGGTGGGCATCAGCCGCATTCGCCACGGGCTTGGCTGCGCGCTGTTAGCCGATGCCGCGGGAATCATCATGGCCATCGGCGTCTGCTACTGGTTTTTCGGCTAGCGCAGGTTTATTGCCTAACGATCGGCGCCGCTGGCGGCGAGGTGGTCGCTCAGGGCGTGGAAGAACTGGGTGATCGGCACGATCTCCATGGCCTCCGCCTTGGGCTGGGCGCTGGTCATGGCGATGACCATGTCGTTGTCCGGGTCGATGAACACCCACTGGCCGAAGATGCCCACCGCCGAGAAGGCGTTGTCACCTTCCGGCCACCAGGAGTAGCCGTACTCGATCTCCTCGCCGCCGATCTCGTGGTGTCTTGCCGACTCCGTCACCCAGCCTTCCGGCAGTACGTTCGGCGCGCGCTGCTCCTCGAGCACGAACTGACCAAAGCGAGCGTAGTCGCGTAGCGTGATCAACAGCCCGCTTCCGCCGATCTCCTGGCCATCCTCGCCGTCGAGCCACCACTGAGCATCGGTTTCCATGCCAAAGTTTGCCCAGATCTTCTCGGAGAGGTATTCAGAGGCACTCTTGCCTACCGCACCGTTGATGATCGCCGAGAGAAGCTGGGTTTCGCCGGTGCTGTAGTTCCACACCGTGCCGGGTTCGGCGGCGCGTTCGAGCCCACCCATGAACTCGAGAATCGCGCCCGGGCGCTGCTCGAGCTGGAGCTCGAGCATCTGGCGACGCTCGGAGTCCGGATCGGCGTAGGTTTCATCCCAGGCAACGCCGGAGGCCATCAAAAGAATCTGCTCGACGCTGACGTCGTCATAGACGCTGCCTTCGAGCTCTGGCACGTAGGTGCTGACGGCATCGTCGAGGCTTTCGATATAGCCGTCCTTGAGCGCGGCCCCGATCAGCGTCGAGGAGACCGACTTGGCGATCGACATCGACATCCAGGACGTCTGGGCAGTATTGCCGAGCGCGTACTGCTCGAACACCACGTCGTTGTCGTGCACCGCCATCAGCCCGCTCACCCGGTTGAGCGCCATGAAGTCATAGATATCGTAGGTCACGCCGTCATGCGTCAGCGAGAAATCCTCGAGCGAGGCGTCGCGCTGACCAAACCGATGCGGCTCGGCCGCTGCCTTGACCGTGCGGGTCGGGAACAGCCGGTCGATGTGGCGCGAAAGCTCGACCTGCTCGTCGGGCATCATCCGGCCGCTATACAGCTTTCGCACCTCGCTCTGGCTCTGCTCTGAGCTCTGGGCGAGCGCTGCGTGCGGCGCAAGGGCCAAGGCGGTGGCGATGAGCGACGTGTTGAGCAACGTCGTATTGAACAGCGTCGGGGTCATATCGGCCTCTCCAGATTGGGTCACGCAAGGCCCGCTTTGACGGCGCGCGCGGCGTGAAGTTTCTTGTAACTTTCGATCAGGCGCTGGTGGCGCTCCAGACCGTCGAGCTGCAGGTTGGTGGGCGTGAGCCCGTAAAAGCGCACGGAGCCTTCGACGGAGCCGACCACCGCCGCCATGGTCGCTTCACCGAACATGCGGGTGAAATTGGGCAGGTAGTCGTCGAGCTCCAGCTCGTCGTCCAGCGCGATCTCCAGCACCGCCTGTACCGCCTGGTAGAAGAGCCCGCGCTCGACAGTGTTGTCGTTGTACTGCAAAAACATCTCGACGCAGTCCAGCGCCTCGTCGAGCCGACCCAGCGCCAGAAAGATCAGAAGCTTGAGTTCAAGGATGGTGAGCTGGCCCCAGACGGTGTTCTCGTCGAACTCGATACCGATCAGCGTGATTATGTCGGCGTGATCGTCCATCTGGCTCTCTTCTAGGCGCTCGACCAACGCCGTTAGCGCCTCTTCATCGAGGGCGTGGAGGTTGAGAATGTCCTCGCGGTAGTCGAGCGCCTTGTTGGTGTTGTCCCAGATCAGATCCTCGATCGGGTACACCTCGGAGTAACCCGGCACCAGAATGCGGCACACCGGCGCGCCGAGATCCTCGTGAACGGCCATGTACACCTCGGCGTCGAGCTCGGCGAAGATGTCGAACAGCGTCTCGGCCTCCTCTTGGGAGGTTTTGCGCCCTTCGTCGGTGAAGTCCCACTCGACGAACTCGAAGTTGGGCCGAGCGCTGAAAAAGCGCCAGGAGACCACCCCTACCGAGTCGATGAAGTGCTCGACGAAGTTGTTGGGCTCGGCTAACGTCTGCGAGTTGAACGTCGGCAGCGGCAAATCGTTCAGGCCTTCGAAGCTGCGCCCCTGCAACAGTTCCGTGAGGCTACGTTCGAGTGCCACCTCGAAGCTCGGATGGGCGCCGAAAGAGGCGAACACGCCGCCGGTGCGCGGGTTCATGAGCGTCACACACATCACCGGGAATTGGCCGCCCATTGAGGCATCTTTCACCAGCACCGGGAAGCCCTGAGCCTCCAGTGCCTGGATGCCTTCGACAATACCCGGGTACTTCGCCAGCACCTCCTGCGGCACGTCCGGAAGCGAAAGCTCCTGCTCGAGAATGTCGCGCTTGACCGCGCGCTCGAAAATTTCTGACAGGCACTGCACCTGGGCTTCCGCCAGGGTGTTGCCCGCGCTCATGCCGTTACTCAGAAACAGGTTTTCGATCAGGTTCGACGGGAAGTAGACCGTCTCGCCATCCGAGTGGCGCGTGAACGGCAGCGAGACGATCCCGCGGTCCACGCGTCCGGAGTTGGTGTCGAAAAGATGCGAGCCGGCAAGCTCGCCTTCCGGGTTGTAGATCGCCCGCGTGTGCGCGTCGAGAATCTCTTCGGGCAGTTCGTCACCCGCGCCCGGCTGAAACCACTGCTCGTTCGGGTAGTGGACGAAGTCGCTTCCCGCGATCTCTTCGCCGAAGAACTGATCGTTGTAGAAGAAGTTACACGACAACCGCTCGATGAACTCACCCAGCGCCGAGCACAGCGCGCTCTCCTTGGTTGCGCCCTTGCCGTTGGTGAAGCACATGGGGGCGGCAGCGTCGCGAATGTGCAGCGACCAGACGTGGGGCACGATGTTGCGCCAGGAGGCGATCTCGATCTTCATGCCGAGATCCGCGAGGATGCCGCTCATGGTAGCAATGGTCTGCTCCAGCGGCGCATCCTTGCCTTCGATGAAGGTTTCGCTGCCTTCCGGGGCGCCCATCAGCAGCGCCTGGGCGTCCTCGTCGATGTTCTCGACCACCTCGATTTGAAACTCCGGGCCGGTCTGCACGACCTTTTTCACCGTGCAGCGGTCGATGGAGCGCAGCATGCCCTCGCGGTCCTTTTCGGAGATGTCCTCGGGCAGCTCGACCTGGATCTTGAAGATCTGCTTGTAGCGGTTTTCCGGGTCGACGATGTTGTTTTGAGACAGGCGAATGTTGTCGGTCGGGATATTGCGCGCGTTGCAGTACACCTTGACGAAGTACGCCGCGCACATGGCGGACGAGGCCAAAAAGTAGTCGAAGGGGCCGGGGGCGGAGCCGTCGCCCTTGTAGCGAATCGGCTGATCCGAAATAACGCTGAAGTCGTCGAACTTCGCCTCGAGGCGCAAATTGTCGAGGTAGTTAACTTTGATTTCCATGGGCAGACGTCCGCATCAATGAGTGTGCCCGGCGCGTTTGAAAGGCGTTGGGCGATGGCCCCCATTATCCAGTTTTTCGCCCGCCCCGTCTGCCCGTCGCGCGCCTTACAGCGTTTTGATCAGCACCTTGGATTTGCGCGCGTGGTTGTAGGTATCGCGCCGGAGCGGCGGAAGCTCCTCAAGGCTTGCGTTTTGAAAGCCGTGCTCGACGAACCAGTGGGCGGTGTGGGTGGTGAGCACGAACAGCGCAGCAAGCCCGGTTTTACGCGCGCGCTGCTCGACGGCTTCGATCAGGCGCTCGCCACGCTCGCCGCCGCGATAGCTTTCGTGCACCGCTACACAGGCCAGCTCGCCAACGCCGGCCTCCGAAAAGACGTGCAGCGCCGCGCAGCCGATCACCATGCCGTCGCGCTCGATCACCTGATAGTCGTCGATCTCGTGCTCTAGGCGCTCGCGGGAGCGCGCCACCAGCATCCCGCGGCGCTCCAGCGGCTCGAGAAGCTCCAAAAGCCCCGCCACGTCGTTGAGCGTGGCCGCTCTAAGCTGCTCGTAGCGGTGCTCGGTGATCATCGTCCCTACGCCGTCGCGAGTGAAAAGCTCACCCAGCAGCGCGTCCGGGTCCTGCCAGCTAAGCAGGTGCGTGCGCGCAACGCCCTTGCGCGCCGCGGTAGAGGCCGCGCTCAGGTGGCGGGCGAGCTCGGAGCCGGGGGCGGCGGCGGCGAGCCGCGGCTCGGCCTCCTTCGGGCTGAGCTGGCGAAGCAGGCCGCCCTGCTCGTCTTCGAGTCCTTCCGAGTCGCCAAGCAAAATCAGCTTATCCGCTTTTAGCGCCACGGCGGCGTGCTGGGCAACGTCGGCGGCGTCGAGATCGAACACCTCGCCGGTGCTGGAAAAGCCCAGCGGCGGCAGCAGCACCAGCGACCCTTGGCTCAAAAGCTCCTGAATGGCATTGGCGCGCACTCGGCGCACCTCGCCGCTATGATCGAAATCCACCCCTTCGCGCACTCCCAGCGGCTTGGCGGTGACCAGGTTACCGGAGACCACGCTGAGCTCGACACCGTGAAGCGGGGAGCTTGGCAGCCCCAAGGAGAGGCGCGCCTCGAGCCACAGCCGCTGGTGGGACGCCACCTGCTCGACCTGTGCCATCACCGCACGATCGGCAACCCAGCGCCCATCGACGTGAACGGGTGCCACGCCCGCCGCGTTGAGAGCAGCCTGCACTTGGGGGCGCACGCCGAACACCACCACCAGGCGAACGCCGAGCGTGTGTAACAGCGCCAGGTCCTGAATCAGCTGCTCGCCACGGTGTGAGGCCATGGCGTCGCCTTCGATCAAAATTACGAAGGTTCGCCCCCGGTGCGCGTTGATGTACGGCGAGGCGTTGCGAAACCAGTCGACAAAGGGGAAGCGTGTATCCAAGGGGCCGCTCTCCGGCGCAGAGTGAATGAAGGCGTTGGCAGACCGACTACTTTAACAGAGCCCGAAAAACCAGCGCCAAAAAAAACGGCACCGCTTTGCAAGACTCGCCAAGGCGAGGCAAAACGGTGCCGCGTGGCAGGAGCGTTGGCGTTAGCCGAACATGCCCTTGAACATGAAGAAGAACACGATGGCCAGACACGCGCCCGCCGGCAGCGTGATTAGCCAGGACATCACGATGGTGCCGATGACGCGCAAATTCAGCGCCGCCATGCCGCGGGCCAGGCCCACGCCCAGCACCGCGCCCACCAGCGTGTGGGTGGTCGAGATGGGAAGGCCGGTGGCCGAGGCCAGTACCACGGTGCTCGCCGCGGCCAAGGTCGCGGCAAAGCCCCGGCTCGGCGTCAGCTCGGTGATGCCGGTGCCGACGGTGGCGATCACGCGGTGGCCGTAGGTCACCAGACCAAACACGATACCGCCGCCGCCGAGTACCAGCACCCACCAGGGCACTAGCGCGGCGCTGTCGATCATGCCTTCACTACGCACCACGCTGATCACCGCGGCCAGCGGGCCGACCGCGTTGGCGACATCGTTGGAGCCGTGGGCGAAGGCCATGGCGCAGGCGGTAAAGATCATCAGTACGCCAAATACGCGCTCCACGTTGGCGTAGCCAAAGTGGTCGGCGGCGTTTTGCTCGAACTTGATCCGCCGCTGCATGACGATTCCCAGTCCCATGATGGCCGCGCCCAATAGAATCGAGAGGATCAGGCTTTGGCTAAAGCTCAGATCGAGCCCGACGTGGGACAGCCCCTTGGTGAGCGTCACCATCGAAACGATGAAACCGACCAGAAACACGTAGCCCGGCACGTAGCGCTTGGCGGCAGTGAATGGGTCATTACTTTCGAAAATCAAATGGTGAACGGATTTGAACAGCACGTAGCCGATGGTGCCGGCCAGAAGCGGCGACACCACCCAGCTCGAGGCGATCTGGGTCACCTTGTCCCAGGCCACCGCCTCTACGCCCAGCCCCACCGCGGCGAAACCGACGATGGCGCCGACGATCGAGTGGGTGGTCGAGACCGGCCAGCCCTTGGCCGAGGCCACCATCAGCCAGATACCGGCGGCCAGAAGCGCCGAGAGCATACCGTAGACCAGAAACTGCGGATTGGCCTCCAACAGCGCCGGGTCGATGATGCCGCCCCGGATGGTAGCGGTCACTTCGCCGCCGGCAAGCCAGGCGCCAAGAAACTCGAAAATCACCGCGATGATGATGGCCTGCTTGATGGTGATCGCTTTCGACCCCACCGAGGTTCCCATGGCGTTGGCGACATCGTTGGCGCCCACGCCCCAGGCCATGAAAAAGCCAAATACACAGGCGAGAATGATAAAAATATCGCCATACTGGGCAATAATCTGCATGCGGTCCCCTTAACGCGCGGTCAAAATCTGCAGTCGGCTACCCACGCGCTCCGCGCGGTCGGATACTTCGCCCACCCACTCGATGATCTTGTAAAGAAAGATCACATCCACCGGCGGCAGTACGCTTTCGAGCTCGAAAAGCTGGCGGCGAATCGCCACCTGCTGATCGTCGGCCTGATGCTCCAGGGTATGCAGCTCGCGGATCATGTTCTGCATCACATCCGACACGTTGCGCCCGAAGCCGGACTCCAGAAGCTCCTTGAGCTCCTCGAGCGCCTGGCGCGCTTGGGCGACGCACGCCACGCTGGTGGTCATGTAGTCGCGCATCGGCTCGGCCAGCTCGTCGGGCACGCGCATTTTACGTCCCAGCATAATGCCGGTAATGTCACGCACCTTATTGGCGATCTTGTCCTGCACGCTGATCAGATCCAATAGATCAGAACGCGATACCGGCAAAAACATGGTGCTGGGCAAATTCAAACGCAGCTCGGTTTTCAGCGTGTCCGCGTCGTGCTCGAGACAGGTGACACGCTCACGCAGCGCCGTCGCGGTCTCCCAGTCGCCGGCAAGCGAGGCCTCGAAAAAGGGCAGCAACTGATCGGCGCACTCATTGGCCTTGACGATATGGGCCAGAAGCGGCTGGAAGGGCGAACGGCCGAACATGGCGGAAAAAGGATTGGAGGTAACCATAGTGCCTTTCATCCTGAGTGTGGAAAGCCTGAAAATGGCGGCGCTAGTATAAAGAGTGCGCCTGCCGCCGTCATGAAAAGTTCATAATGACGTCGAAATTTAACGCAACGTTCACAAAAGCAAGGTAGCTATTGTCATGAAAGATCACTCCCCGCTCGAAGTAGAGCTTAAGCTAGCGCTGCCTGCCGCGTCCATCGACGCCCTTTTAAGCTACCCTGCCCTGACAAAGGCGCCGACCCGAAAGCGCCTGACCAACACCTATTACGACACCCCCAACCAAGACCTTTCCCGCAAGGGTATCGCCGTGCGACTGCGTCAGGCAGGCGGGCAGACGCTGCAAACGGTCAAGACCAAAGGCCACGGCGGCGGCGGGCTGTCAACGCGCAGCGAGTGGGAGTGGGCCGTGAGCAAAGGGCTGGATAAAAAGGCGCTCGCCGCCCTGCCCCCGTTCGAGAACGTGCCAAGTGACATGCTCGAGACCCTTACCCCAACGCTTGCCACGGATTTCGACCGGCGCAGCTGGGTGATCGACTGGAACGATAGCCGCATCGAGCTCGTGCTCGACGAAGGCGAGATCCGCGCCAACGGCGCGCGGGCCGTGATTTGTGAAATCGAGCTCGAACTCAAGGCAGGCGCCCCGGATGCGCTCTGGTCGCTGGCGCTCTCGATGTCGAGTTTCGTGCCCCTTCGCCCGAGCGATTCGAGCAAGGCCGCCCGAGGCAACGCCTTAATTCATGGCGAGTGGGCGCTGCCAGAGGCCGACACACCTGGCGAGTGGCTGCACCGCGCGACGGTAGCGATGGACGCCTATCAGGACAGCGGCGAGCCCGAGTATTTCGAGCAGGCCGCGCGCGCCTACGAGACGCTGGCCGAGCACGCGACGCTTGCCGAGCCGCTTCGCCCGACCGCGGCGGCGCTTTCTCGGGCGCTGGATAAAAACGCCACGAGCATCAGCTTTGGCTACAACGCCTTGAGCCTGGCACATCGCCTGACCCTTGAAAGCGCGCTAAGCTGAATCGGCTTGCCACGTTTAAGGATGACGCCATGAGTCTTCACCTCGCGCCGGGCCCGGAAGGCCTGCGCTCGCAGCTTTTCCACATTATTTTCGAAGCCGACACCCCCGGCGCCAAGGCCTTCGATCTGGCGCTGATCATCGCGATTCTCACCAGCGTCACCATCATCATCCTCGGCAGCGTCGAGAGCATCGCCCAGCCCTACGGGGAGCTATTTCTCTATATCGAGTGGGTAATTACCATCCTTTTCAGTATCGAGCTTTTGGTGCGTCTTTACTGTCTGGATCGGCCGATGGCCTATATCAAGAGCTTCTACGGCGCGGTGGACTTGATCGCCATTCTTCCTGCCTGGCTGGTTCTGCTGGTACCCGGCGCGCACGGGCTGGTGATCGTGCGCCTTTTGCGCGTGCTGCGTATTTTTCGCATTCTGCGGATGATGGAGTTCGTTGGCGAAGGTCACATGCTGCTCGAGGCGCTCAAGCGCAGCTCGCGCCAGATCCTGCTCTTTTTCAGCAGCATTCTGATGGTGGTCACGCTGTTCGCCGCGCTGATGTACACCATCGAGTCCAAGGAAGCGGGCTTTACCAGCATTCCGATCTCGATCTACTGGGCGATCGTGAGCATGACCACGGTGGGGTATGGCGACATCGTGCCGATAACGCCCCTGGGCAAATCGATCACGGTGATCCTGATGCTGCTGGGCTACTCGATCATCGCCGTGCCCACCGGCGTCTTCTCGGCCCAGGTGATCCGCTCGATACGCGAGGACCGCTACTCGGATGAGGCCTGCCCCGGCTGCGGCCACGACCACCACGAAAAACGCGCGCGTTATTGCCTGCGCTGCGGCACCTGGCTTGACGAATTTAGCGAGGACCCGCGAGAAGAAGAGCGACGAGAAAAAGAGGCGAAGGCGAACATGGAGGAGTTAAAACTCGAAGAGAAAAAGCGTGAGGAGGAAAAGCGGTCTGATAAAGACAGTGACGCCGGCGAATGATCGCCGGCGTCACCTAGAAGGCTAGCTTTCGAAAGGGGTCGTATCGCCGCGGCCTTCGCGCACAATGGTCGGCGGCATGGTGCGAAGGTCGATCACACTGGTCGGGTCCAGGTGACAGGCGCCGCCGTCGATGATCAGATCCAAGTGCGCACTAAAGCGCTCGCGGATCTCTTCCGGGTCGTTCATGGGCAGCGTCTCGTCTACCGGAATCAGCGTCACGCTCATCAAGGGCTCACCCAAGGCTTCGAGCAGCGCGTGGGTGATACGGTGATCCGGCACGCGCACGCCGATCGAGCGCCGCTTGGGGTGGAGCAAAAGCCTTGGCACCTCGGTGGTCGCTTCCAGAATGTAGGTGTAGGGCCCCGGCGTGTGCGCCTTGAGCAGGCGGAACACCGCGTTATCAACCTTGGCGTAGGTACCGATTTCGGAGAGATCCGAACACACCAACGTGAAGTTGTGCTTGTCGTCGAGCGAGCGCAGCCACTTGATTTTCTCGATCGCCTTTTTCTCGCCCAGATGGCAGCCCAGCGCGTAGCCCGAGTCCGTCGGATAGGCGACCACCCCGCCCTTGCGAATGATCTCGACCGCCTGGTCGATCAAGCGCTTTTGCGGATTTTCCGGATGGATCTGAAAGTACTGGCTCATGGCTGACTCCTTGCCCTGTGACTTCTCGCCCGGCGGGCGGTGTTCCCCAAGCATAGCCCAGGATGGCCAGGTTATGCCGACTCCCCCACGGGCAGAAGCCCGGCGGGCGCGTCGTGTAAATGGACCAGCCGCGGATGTTGCCAGATCGGCCGGGCCGCGGTACGCGGGATGGCGCTGGTGCTGCCGGGGGCGGCGTGGCTGCCGGGGAAGTGAAAATCGCTGCCAAGCGAAGCGTACAGGTCGCGCTCGACGAGCTGGCGCGCCAGATCGCGAGTAGTGTCCGGATTCTGCTGGCCGCTGACCAGCTCCACGGCCTGACCGCCGGCGGCGACGAAGCTGTCCATCAGCTGGCCGCGCTTTCGCCGGGTCAGCCCGTAGCGAAGCGGATGGGCGATCGCCGCCACTCCGCCGGAGGCCACGACCCACTCCACCGCCTCGCCGATTTCGGGCCAGTGCGCCTTGACGTCGCCCTTCTTGCCGCTGCCCAGGTAGCGCTTGAAGGCGCTGGCCCAATCCGGCACCAGCCCGTCCGCCACGAGCGCCCGGGCGAAGTCCGGGCGCCCCAGCGGGCGCTCGCTGCCGGCGTGTTCGCGCGCCTTGGCCAGCGCATCCTTGAGACCCAGCTTCTCCAGGCGCTCGGCGATCACCTCAGCGCGCTGAATACGCGCCTGGCGCTGCGCCTTGAGGCCTTCGATAAGCGGTCCACGAGCGCCCCCCGGCATCAGCGCCACCACGTGAATGTTGATACCCTGCCAGCGCGAGGAGAGCTCGCAGCCGGCGATCAGACAAAGGCCTTCTCGCTCGCAGGCCAACGTCGCTTCGGGCACGCCGTCCATGGTGTCGTGGTCGGTCAGAGCGATATGAGACAGCCCGCGGCTTGCGCACAACGCAACGAGATCTGAGGGCGACAGCGCGCCGTCGGAGGCGGTGGAGTGCATGTGCAGATCCACCGGGTAGCCGTGGTCGGCCTCGAAGCTTTCGGGCAGCACGGTCACAGGGAGTCGGGGCATGGGCATGACGTCGGTTGGGGAGTTTGTCAGAATGAGGGCCTTCACGTATAAGTACGGGCGTTTGCACGTGCCGCGCCATGGTACCTAACGCGCGTGCGCCGTACCATGTACGCCGCGATATGAAACGCTGATTTTATTCACCGCCCGCCGGCGCAGCGCGCCAGGGCCTTGGGCCATCGACGGCCCGCCACCCAAATTAAGCCCTGCGCTTAACGCCGAGGACACCCCATGCTATACGCCATCATGAGTGAAGACGTTTCCGAGAGCCTGGAAAAGCGCTTGGCGGCGCGCCCGGACCACCTTGCCCGCCTGGAAGCGCTGCGCGACGAGGGCCGTCTGGTGCTGGCGGGCCCGCACCCGGCCATCGACAGCGAAACCCCGGGGGACACCGGCTTTACCGGCAGCCTCGTGGTGGCGGAGTTCGATAGTCTAAACGATGCTCAGGCCTTTGCCGACAGCGACCCTTACGTGGCGGCAGGCGTCTACGCCCGGGTCACCGTGAAGCCCTTCAAGAAAGTAATGCCTTGATTTTTACGGGCCGCTGTGAGGCGCCGCCGGCTTTTGCACAGAGGCTGTGGAAAACTCTGTGAAAACACGGCGGACGCTTTTCTCAAAGCGAGAGAGTACGCCCGCATTAACGAATTGGTCATTTTTTAACCGCTTTTCACTCTTGCCTCGACAACGGATAACCGTGTGACCCAGCGCCACTCTGTATTGCCGCCTTTGGCGGCGTTGACCGCCCCGCCGCTGACCTGGGAAGATGCCGCCCCGCACTCCGATCAATTCGGCGACGTCTATTTTTCCCGCGAGGACGGCCGCGCCGAAACCGAGCACGTGTTCCTGAACGCCAACCGGCTGCCCGAGCGCTTTGCCGGCTGGCGTGAACCGCGGGCGTTCGTGATCGGCGAAACGGGCTTTGGCACCGGGCTCAACGTGCTCAGTGCCTGGGCGTGCTTCGAAGAGCACGCCCAGGCAGGCGCGCGCCTTCATCTGTTATCCACAGAGAAGTACCCGATGTCCGTCGAGGCGCTGTCCCGCGCGTTGAGCGCCTGGCCGTCGCTTGCCCGCTACGCCGACACGCTCTGCGCGCTTTGGCCCGCCCCCATCGCCGGCATTCACCGGCTGCATTTGAGCGAGCGGGTGACGCTGGATCTTCACTTTGGCGATACCACCGAGCGTTTGACGCTGCTCGACGGCCGGGTCGACGCCTGGTTTCTGGACGGCTTCGCGCCCTCCAAAAACCCGGCAATGTGGCAGGACGCGCTGTTCGAGGCCATGGCGGCGCGCTCGCACCCCGGTGCGACCTTTGCCACCTTCACCTGCGCCGGTATCGTCAAGCGCGGGCTCAAGGCCGCGGGCTTTTCGATCCAAAAGGTGCCGGGCTTCGGGCGCAAGCGCGAGATGCTCGCCGGCGAGATCGAAACACCGCCGGTGGATAATCGACGCGGCCACACGCCCTGGTTCACCCCGCCGGCGACGCAGCCGGTCGAGCACGTCGCGGTGATCGGCGCGGGCCTGGCCGGTGCCTGCACGGCGGCCGCGCTTGCCCGGCGCGGGGTGAAGGTGAGCGTGTTCGAGCGCGAAGCACCGGGCGCCGGCGGCTCGGGCAATCGCCAGGGGGCGCTCTACGTCAAACTCGCCGTCGAAACCAACCTGCAGAGCCGCTTCTATCTGGCGGGGCTTTTGTACAGCGCGCGGTGGCTGGGCGGGCTTAAAGGAAGCGAGGCGTTCTGGTCGCCCTGCGGGGTGGTACAGCTGGCCCCCAGCGACAAGGAAGCAAGCCGCCAGCGCCGCTTTTTAGCGCGCCATCCGCTGGGGGACGCGGTGGTTCGAGCGCATCAGGGGCCGCTATCACCACTGGCCGGCATCATGGGCGAGACCGAACACGCGCTTTTCTATCCACAGGCGGGCTGGGCGAGACCGGAGGCACTTTGCCGGGCGCTGCTGGCGCATCCACGCATTACGCTCAAACAGGCCGAGGTGAACGCGCTTGACGCCAGCGCAGCCGGCTGGCGGCTGACGCTTGGGGATAACACCGAGTGCGATGCGGATCAGGTGGTCGTCGCCTGCGCGCACCAGGCAAACGCGTTTTCCCAGACGCGAACGCTCGCCTTGCAAAAGGTGCGCGGCCAGGTGAGCTCGCTGGCGCTTGCCGAGGGCGTGAGCGCGCCGACCAGCGTGGTGTGCGCTGGCGGCTACGTCTGCCCGCCGCTGGAGGGCGTGCTCACCTTTGGCGCCAGCTTCGCTCCCAACGACGGCGAGCGCGACCTGCGCGAGGCGGATCACCAGCGCAATATCGACGAGCTCAAGGCCGCGCTTCCCGAGTGGGTCGAGGCGCTCGAGCGCGAACGCGGGCCACTGACGCCGGCAACACTTTCCGGGCGCGCCGCGGTCCGCGCGGCGAGCCCGGACAAGACGCCCTACGCCGGGCCGGTGCCCAACGCGGAAGCTTGGCAGCGCGACTACGCCGCGCTCTCGAAGGATGCCTCCCGTGTGGCGCCCATACCCGGCGCGCACCACCCGGGGCTTTGGGTGTCGGCGGCTCACGGCAGCCGGGGGCTTGCCAGCGCCCCGCTGTGCGCCGAGGTGATCGCCTCGCGGATGCTCGGCGAGCCGTTGCCGGTCGAGGCAGCGCTCGCCGATCACCTGCACCCGGGCCGGCGGCTGATCAGCGCGCTGATTCGCGCCGAGTCCTAACGGCCAAGCGACTGGGGTCTGTCTGAAAAGTCGGCGAGCGAAGGCAAGACTAGGCAAAAATTGGCGAAGAAACGGAGTTTACTATGTGTAAATGAGTATTCTGAGCCAATTTTTAACGCCGTATTGTCGAGCGCAGGCACTTTTCAGACAGAGCCTAGTAGTCGCCCTCTTCTTCGTCATCGGCAAGATCGCGGCCAAAAGCGCGCCACTGGGTGAGCGTCATCACTTCGGTCTGCTCCAGCTCGATGTCGTGGGCGATCAGCAGCTCGCCGCGCTCGAGCTGGCGCTTGAGTTCGACCACCCAGCCGTGCATGCCGTCTCCGCTGGTATCGGTGGTGTCGTAGCCCTGGCGGGTCACGAACGCTTCGAGCAGCGCGTTCAGGGTCTCCGGCGGCAGCATGCGCGCCGGCACTTCGATGAATCGGCTCATTCGGCCTGCTCCCACTGCTTCAGTTGTTGCGTAAAGGCGGCCTCGTCCAGCACTTCGACCCCGAACTCCTCGGCCTTGGCGAGCTTGCTGCCCGCCGCTTCGCCGGCGACCACGCAGGTGGTCTTTTTCGACACGCTGCCGGCGACCTTCGCCCCCAGCGCCTGCAGGCGCGCCTTGCCCTCGTCGCGGGTCATGGTCTCAAGGCTTCCGGTGAGCACCCAGGTCTGGCCCTCGAGGGGCGTCGGGCCGCGCGTGACTTCCGTTTCTTCCCACGTAACACCGGAGGCGATCAGCGCCTCGATGGTTTCCCGGTTGTGCGGCTGCTGGAAAAAGAGATGCACGTGGGCGGCCACGATCGGGCCAACGTCGTTGACCGCTTCGAGCGCGGCCTGATCGGCGGCCATGAGCTTCTCGAGCGTGCCGAAGTGGCTCGCCAGATTCACCGCGGTCGCCTCGCCCACTTCGCGAATGCCGAGCGCGTAGATGAAGCGCGCAAAGGTAGTGTTTTTGGCACTTTCGAGCGCCGCGACCAGGTTCTGCGACGATTTGGCCCCCATGCGTGGAAGCTCGGCCAGCCGCTCGGCGGTGAGGTCGAACAGATCCGCCGGGGTCTTGACCCAGTCGCGCTCGACGAGCGCATCGATGATCTTTTCGCCCAGCCCGTCGACGTCCAACGCCTTGCGGCTGGCGAAGTGCTTGAGCGCCTCCTTGCGCTGGGCGGGACAGAAAAGCCCGCCGGTACAGCGCGCCACCGCCTCACCCTCGACGCGCTCGATATCAGAGCCGCACACCGGGCAGGCGGTAGGAAACTCGATCACGCGGGCCCCTGTCGGGCGCTTTTCAGGGTCGACGCGCACAACCTGGGGGATGACGTCGCCGGCCCGGCGTATCGCCACGGTATCGCCGATCATCACGCCAAGCCGTTCGATCTCGTCGGCGTTATGAAGCGTGGCGTTGGAGACGGTGACGCCGGCCACGCTCACCGGCTCGAGCCTGGCAACCGGGGTAATGGCGCCGGTACGCCCGACCTGAAACTCCACGTCGTTGAGCGTGGTGACCTCCTCCTGGGCGGGAAACTTGAACGCCACCGCCCAGCGCGGCGCGCGGGCCACGAACCCGAGTTCGCGCTGGGCGCGTAGGTCGTTGACCTTGATCACCACGCCGTCGATGTCATAGCCCAGATTCAAACGCTTTTCGCCGAGTGCGTCGCAGTAGCGGGCGACCGCCTCGGGGCCGGTGAGCGTCTCAAGCTCGCTGCTCGAGCGAAAGCCGAGAGTCTTGAGTCTGGCCATCAGCGCGCTGTGGCTGGTGTCGCCGGCGTCCGGGGCGAGCCGCGCGACCTGGTAGGCGTGAAATTCCAGCGGGCGTTTGGCGGTGATGCGCGGGTCGAGCTGGCGCAGGCTGCCCGCGGCGGCGTTGCGCGGATTGGCGAACACGCGCCCCTCCTCTTCGCGGGCACGCTCGTTGAGCGCCTCGAACCCTTCATGGCGCATGATGACTTCGCCGCGCACCTCCAACAGCGCAGGGGCCGGGTCGCCTCGAAGGCTGAGCGGAATCGAGCGCAGCGTGCGCAGGTTCGAGGTGATGCCTTCGCCGGTGCGCCCATCGCCGCGGGTCGCGCCGTGGGTCAATACGCCCTGCTCGTACACCAGCGACACCGCCGCGCCGTCGAGCTTGGGCTCGCAGCTGAACTCGATCTCGCCTGGATCACACTCGAGGCGCTCGGCCACGCGCTCAGCGAAGGCGAAGATATCGTCGCGATCGAAGGCGTTGTCCAGCGACAGCATCGGGGTGGCGTGGGCCACCGCGGGAAAACCTTCCGCCGGCGCCGCGCCTACCCGCTGAGTGGGCGATTCCGGCGTGATCAACTCTGGATGCTTCGCCTCGATCTCTTTCAGGGCCTGCAGCTTGCGGTCGTAGTCGGCGTCGGTCAGCGCGGGCTCGTCGAGCACGTAATAGCGGTGGTTGGCGTCGTCGAGCTCGGCGCGAAGTGAGGCGAGCTCTTCGAGCACATCATGAGAGGGCTGACTCATTCGTTGGGGTTCCGTAAAGCGGGTCTGATGGACACTATCCTAAAGCCTGACAGCCAGCGGCTCCAGAAACAAAAACACCCGCCTTTTCAGGCGGGTGCTTTCATACGAACGAGGCATAAGAACGAGGCGCTAGCGGGCGTGGCGCTGTAGCCGGTGGCGGCGTTCAAACTCATGGACCCGCTGGCGGGCGAACTCGATGGTTTGCGCCGTCATCACGCTGCGGTTTTCGTCCTTGAGCTCGCCCCCCATATGACGCACCACCACCATGGCGGTTTCCACCATCGCCTCGAACGCGGCGGCGCTGTCGAGCGCGCCGGGCAGCGGCATCAGGAAGGTCACGCCGGGCGTGGCGAACTCCTCCATCTGCTCGATGGGAAAGGTACCGGGCTTAATCACGTTGACCAAGGAGAACTGCAGCGCACTGTCGTCGCTTTCGGTCTCGAAGCGGTGGAAAACGCCCATCGAGCTGCAGTAGCGAAGCCCACAGGCCATCATCAGTTCTAAAAGCTTGACGCCGTCGAACCCCTCCTCGTCCCGGGAGAGCACGCTGATGACGACCATCTCCGACGCGTCGGTCAGCGCGTCCTTGGCGCGAGCGCCGGAGACGTCGTTACGAAGCGCTTTTTCGAGTGCCGGATGGGAGTGTACGCTGTTCTCTTCATAAGCCGGCGCATCGCTGTACTCATCAGCATAGTCGTCGCGGTAGTCGCTCTGGGGCTCATCAAAGCGCTCGTCGTAACGGCTATCACCGCCCTGGCGGCGCAGCGCGCTCATCGAAGGCTCGGCGCTGTAAAGCTCGTCGTTATCGAATCGGCTCGCGCTATTGGCGGCCTCGATTTCGCGGGCTCGGGCGTTCTCCTGAGCGATGCGCGCCTTCTCGGCCTCGGCGGCCTCCTTCGCTTCGCGGCGCTGCTCGGCTTCAAGCGCCTTGCGTTCGGCTTTTTGTTTGGCCAGCGCCTTCGCCCGCTCGGCTTTTTCTGCTTTTTTCCGCTCGCGCGTTTGACGGTGCTCGATCATCCGGCGCTTGAACGAGCGCCCGATGCCTTCGAAATCTACCAGCCGATACTCGTCGACGGTATCGTCATCGAGCTCGCCGGCGGTATGGGCGCGCAGCTGCCGGCGCTTGCGTGCCTCGGTGCTCTTGACGTGGGCGGCGGTATCTTCGGGCTCGGCGCGAAGCACCGACTCCTGCTCGGCTGCCGGCTTGCTGTCTGCGACGGCTTCGTCGCTCGCAAGCGCCTCGGTGCGCGAAGAAGGCACCTCGGAAGTAACGCCGGGAGCGCTGGTGCCGTTAACTGGCGCGGGCGCGGCCGGGGCGGGGGAAAGGGTCGGCTCGACTGGCTCGGCGCCGGGCGATGCGCTCTCCTTTGGCGCCGGCTCGGCGAAAAGGCTGGGCTCCTGGCGCTCCGCGGCTACCGGGGCGTCTTGGGCGCGCTCGGTATCGGGTCGGAGTGCCGGGCTTACCGGCTCGTCGGTAGCAGTAGCAAAGGACGGGGCTGATGCTCCGGGATTTGGCATTTCAGGGGCCGGGGTTTCAGAAACCGGGGCTTTAGAAGCAGACGTTTTGGGTGCGGACGCCTGAGGGGCTGAGGTTTTAAACGCAGCGCTGTTGGATACGCCGGATTGAACTCGAGAAGCGCTTTCAGCGCGCTCGTCGCTGTAGCCGCCTTCAAAAGCAAACTGCCGGCCGCCGGCCGGCTTTTTGGAACGCGTGGCTGCTCGGGAGAACGAACGCTTGAAATCGGAGAGTACGCGGGACGGGCCGGGGTGCTCCTGGCGCTCCAGCTGCGGCTTTTTGCCCAAACCGCTGTAGTCGGCGGGCTTGAGTACGCGAGCGCCGCCGTTAGGAAGCTCCCAGTTGATCTCGGCTTCCTTGGCCTCGTCATCGAACTCTTCTGCCGACGCTTTAGGCAGATTATCGACCGCCTGGTCGAGCCTTGGCACTCGGCGCTGGCGCTGCAGCCTTCGAACCCCATCGACCACGATAAGCGACACCAACGCCAATCCCAGAATGATTAACCACTCTCTTAGTTCCATGTCGAGCATTCCATGGGTCATTTTAACCGGTTAAAGGCGCTACCTTTGAAGATCATTCGCATCCATCCAGACGCTGCACCGACCACCAAACATAGTGCGACTACTATAAAAAGGACAACGTGTGTTTGTTCTACGCGGGCTACCCGCCGTTTCGTTCAATAGTCGACAGAGTAAATCCGGCGCTTGGACAAACAGTACTGCTAAAAGTGCCATCCTGGCGCTTGTTTTGGCTAACGCTCTTTTACACCCGGGCGACGAGCCCTATAGCGGTCGGCAAGTCTACAATTACTCTTCGACCAGCTTATAAATGTGCTCAGTGTAGAAGCGTTATCCCATGTTGACAAAATCTTACCGCCATATTCGCTCATTAAACAAGCACAACTCGGTATTATCACGACAAGTGCTTAAGAGTTGGCGTTAGTTTGATTAAAAAGAGCGCTAAAACGAAACTCGTTAAGCGCCCTTTTAATACTATATATACGTCCAGTTGCTATATTTTTTATCAACGGGATCAAACGCTCCGGATACACGTCGCGCCGGACAAAACGCGCCGCTCATTGAGCCTACCCTCTTTCCTTAGTCGACCAGGGCGGCGGCTTCGTCGATACCGACCGACACAAGCCTTGAGACGCCGGGCTCCTGCATGGTGACGCCCATCAGCCGTTCGGCGGCTTCCATGGCGATCTTGTTGTGGGTGATGTAGATGAACTGGACGTTCTCTGACATTTCCTTGACCAGTTTGGCATAGCGGCCGACGTTGGCGTCGTCCAGCGGCGCGTCGACCTCGTCGAGCATGCAAAACGGCGCCGGGTTGAGCCTAAAGATCGAAAAGACCAGCGACAGCGCCGTCAGCGCCTTTTCACCGCCGGAGAGCAGATGAATGGTGCTGTTCTTCTTGCCCGGCGGGCGCGCCATGATCGCCACGCCCGTCTCCAGCAGATCCTCGCCGGTGAGCGTAAGCCACGCCGCGCCGCCGCCGAACACCCGCGGGAAAAGCTCCTGCAGCCCGGCGTTGACCTGATCGAAGGTGTCGCGAAAGCGCACCCGGGTCTCCTGGTCGATGCGCTTGATTGCCCGCTCCAGGGTCTCGAGCGCCTCGGTTAGCTCGGCGTGCTGGGCTTCCAGGTAGTTGCGCCGCTCGGCCTGCTGGTCGTACTCCTCGATCGCCGCCAGGTTGATCGCACCGAGCTTTCGAATCTTCTCGGAGGTGTTCTCCAAAAGCGACTGCCAGCGCGACTCCTCAGCATCATCGGCAAGCCCGTTGGCGAGCGCCTCGGCGTCGTGGCCGAGCTCGGCAAGCGCCTCGTCCTGGGTGGCAGCCTTGAGCGTGAGCGCCTGCACTTCCATGCGAAGCGTTTGAAGCTGTTCGCGACTCTGCTCTAGGGTGCGCTCGTGGTTTTGCCGGGCGAGCTCGTCGTTTTTGAGCTGCTCGGTGATGCCCTGGGCCTGCTCGCGGGTCTCACTCAGCCGAGCCTGGCGCTGCTCGCGCTCATGGAACAGCTCTTCGAGTTCCTCGGCGGCGAGCTCGTCGGGCTCTCTTAGCGCCTCGCGGGCCTCTTCGAGCTCTTCGATACGCAGCGTCAGACGCTCTTCGCTTTCCCCGGCGCGGGCCTGCTGGGCGCGCAGGCTGTCGCGCTCGGTGTTAAGCCGCTCGCGCTCCAGCGCCAGCGCCTGCTGGCTCGCCTTGAGCGGGGCCTGCTCGCGGGTCAGGCGGTCGAACTCTTCACGGGCGCGGGCGCGCTGCTCCACGCTCTCCTCGCGGGCGGTGGCCGCCTCGTCGAGCGAGGCCATGGCGTCGTTCCAGCGCTCGCGCTGCTCCTCGAGGCTGAGCACCAGCGTCGCTTCGTCCTCCTTGAGGGTGGCGAGTTCATCGTCGATCTCGGCGGCGCGGCCCTCCAGATGCTCCAGGCGCTGCGCCAGGCGCTGCTCCTTGACCGCCAACTGCTGGCGAAGCGCCCCGTGTTCGCGCTCGGCCTGGTCGCGCTCGCCGCGTTCGTGCTCGAGGTTCTCCAACTGCTCGGCCAGGCTTTCGCACTGCGCGTCCAGCGCCTCGAGCGCCTGCTCGAGCTCTTTTTGTTCCCGGCTCAGGTCATCGAAGCGCCGGCGGGTGACCAGCAGCGCATCGACACCCTGCCCGCTCGCCTTCTGCGAGAGCCACCCCGGCCCGCACCAGAGGCCCTGGCGGCTGACCGCGCTCTCTCCCGCAGGCAGCCGGGCGGCAAGCGCTTGGGCCTCATCATCGTCTTCGACAACATGAATGCGCGAGAGCCACTCATTAAGCGCTCCGGCGCCGTCCACTTTCGCATCGAGCCGGCCGTCGTTGCTTGCCTTGGGCGCGGTGGCGTCGATCAGGCACCAGTCGGTGGCCAGCGCCTCGGGCAGCGCCGCCAGCGCCGCGCCTTCCACCATTCGGGCATTGAGCCAAGGCGCGAGCAGCCAGGAGACGACCGACTCCCAGCCGGGCGCGGCCTGCAGGGTTTCGCCGAGCCTCGGAGCGCTCTCGAGGCCCAGCGCCTGGAGATGACCGTCCAGGGCCGGGTCGTGGTCGGCTAGGGCGGCGTCGATCAGCGCCTTGAGCGAGGCGAGCTCGCCCTGGCAGCGGCTCAGCTCTGCCCGCTTGTCATCGCGGGTCTTGAGCGCGCTCTGGTGCGCCCCCTTGGTGTCGCTTAGGCGCTGCTGGCCCTGCTCGCGCTCGGTTTGAAACTGCTCGACCCGTCTCTCGGCCGCTTCGAGCTCGGTCTGGCTTTGAGCGTACTCCTGGCGCACGGCGGTAGTGTCGTCAAGATCGCCGCGCTGCTGCTCGCGGCGCTCGCGCTCGCCCTGCAGGCGCTTGATACGCTGCTCGAGATCGGCCACCTGGTCCTGGCCGCGCTCGGCGCTGCGGCTGGCGTCGCGCCAGCGGGCGTCGAGGTCGGCGAAGTGCTGCTCGGCGCTTTCAAGCGTCGGCTTGATCGAGGCTAACGACTCTTCCAGCGCCTCAAGCTGCTCATCCAGGCCTTCGAGCTCCGGCAACAGCGTCTCCCAGCGCTTGTCGATCGCCGTCAGACGCTCGCGGTCACCTTCGCTTACCCGGCGCTGCTCTTCGAGGTCGCGTCGGGCAGTATCGATATCGCTTGCCAGTTGGCTTTCGCGGCTCTTGCGGTGGGCCTGGTCCTGCTCGAGGCGAGCGATGCGCGTGGTGGTCTCGAAGAACTGCTGCTGGTGGCGTTCGAGCACTTCGGCGAGTTCATCGTGCTGGGCGCGGGCCTGCTCGAGACGGGTTTCGCAGGCGCGCACGCCGAACACGTCCTTCTCGACGCTGATTTCGAGCTCGCGCACCCGGGCTTCCTGGCGCGTTTGTTCAGCGCGCAGGGTGCGGCCGCGAATCAGCGCAAGCTCGCCCTTGAGCTGATACTCCTGGGATTTCAGCGTCTGATAGCGCTTGGCGGCCTCGGCCTGGCGCTTCAAGCGCTCGAGCTGCTTGTCGAGCTCTTCGCGGATGTCGTCCAGGCGCTCCAGGTTCTCCTGAGTGCGGCGCATGCGGTTTTCGGTTTCGCGCCGGCGCTCCTTGTACTTGGAGATACCGGCGGCCTCTTCCAGGGTCGCGCGCAGATCGTCCGGGCGCGCCTCGATCAGCCGGGAGATCATGCCCTGGCCGATCAGCGCGTAGGAGCGCGGGCCGAGCCCGGTGCCCATGAAGAGATCGGCGATATCCCGACGGCGGCACTTCTGGCCGTTGAAGAAGTAGTTGGACTGGCCGTCGCGAGTGACCAGGCGCTTGACGGCGATTTCCGAATACTGAGCGTAGGCGCCGCCCATGGCGCCGTCACGGTTGTCGAACTTGAGCTCGATGGCGGCCAGGCCGACCGGCTTGCGCCCGGTGGAGCCGTTGAAGATGACGTCCGCCATCGACTCGCCGCGCAGGGTCTTGGCCGAGGACTCGCCCATGACCCAGCGCACCGCGTCGATGATATTGGACTTGCCGCAGCCGTTGGGCCCGACGATCGCGGTCATGTTGCCATCGAAGGGCACCGTGATGGGATCGACGAAGGATTTGAACCCGGTAAGGCGTATGGACGTTAGGCGCATCGCGGCTCTTTGAAAACGGAAAAAACGAGCGGGCTATTCAAACACACCATCGACCGAAACGTTAGCCTCACGCGATGCCATGCGCGTTTGGGCTTCGCGGATGCCTTCGCGTAGCGCCTCGCTCGTCTCGCCCTCGCCAAGGCTTGCCAGCGCCCGGCGCCAGCGGTCGATGGCAAGCTCATAATCGCCTTCGCCAAAGGCGTGAACGCCAAGTAGGCTCAGGATTTTGGGCTGGCGCGGGTCCTGCGCCAGCACTTCGTCGACCAGCGCCTGAACCTTGGAGGTCAGCGTGCGCCCGGCCATGAAAAAGCGCAGCTCGGCGAGCTCGCTCACAAGCGCCGGCGCGCGGCCTTCGATAGCGATCAGCCGGGTCAGCGCATCCGCCGCCTGCTCGAGTTGGCCGGTTTCGCGATAGAGTGTGAACAGCGTCCCCCAGACGTTGGGGTTGCCGGGCTGGCGGTCGGCCTCGGCTTCCAGCGGCGCGATGTAGCTCTCAAAAGAGTGGCCGGGCGTACTCTCCCAGGCGCTTCGCAGCGCGTAGAGGCGCAGATCGCCCTCGGCGCCGCTTCGCTGGTAGCCGATCACCGCCGCGACGAGCACCGCCACCGCCACCAGCGGCACGACCAGGCGCCCGGCGCCGGGGTTTTTCAGCGCGCGCTTGGGCGCGGGTGCGGTGTCGTCCAAAAGGCTTCGCTCGAGCTCGAGCTTGTCCTCGTCAAAACGCGTTTGGTCGATGTCACCGCGATCAAAAGTGCTTTCCAATGATGCGAGCCGGCGGCGAAAAATGGCAACGTTTTGGCGGTTGGCGTCGTCGTGCCCCTCGAAACGGCGCTGAGCGTCATACAGCGCCCGCGACCGCCAAAGCGGCGACAGCATTAGCCAAAGCGCTGGTAGCGCCGTGATCAGAAGCGCAATCCAGAGCGGCGTCATGGGGTTTTCTCCTCGTCGATCAGCGCGTCGAGCCGAGCGCGCTCTTCAAGGTTCAGCGCGCGCGCAGAGGCCTGGCGCCGGCCGCGCACGATCAGCGCAAGCACCAGCGCGGCGAGTACGACAAGCGCTACAGGAATACCCCACAGCAGGTAGGTGCGGTTCTCGAGGCGCGGGTTGTAGAGGATGTACTCGCCGAAGCGCTCCACCATGTGATTGACGATTTCGCTATCCGACTGGCCCTGATGGAGCAGCTCGAAAACGCGCTGGCGCATGTCGGCGGCGATGGGCGCGTTGGAGTCATCGATCGCCTGGTTTTCGCACAGCGGGCAGCGCATCGAGGCGGTCAGATCGACGTAGCGCCGCTCGAGCACCGGATCGCTGAAATCGCGCACATCGATCGCCGCCAGCGCCGATGCGGCCACTAGCATCAGCGCTAGCAAAAGCCCCAAACGCCGGATCATTGCCACTTCTCCACCTCGGGAAGGATCTGCGCTCGCACGTCCTCCGGCGAGATATAGCCCTTGTGGTGGTAGCGAATCACGCCCTCTCGATCGACCAGAAAGGTTTCCGGCGCACCGTAGACACCGAGATCGAAGCCCAGACTGCCGTCGGGATCGAACACGTTGACCTCGAAAGGATTGCCATACTCCTCGAGAAACTCGGCGCCCTTCTCGCGGGTGTCGCGGTAGTTGACCCCGACCAGGCGAATGCCGTGATCGGCCAGTTCCAAAAGCTGGGGCATCTCCTGCTTGCAGGCCGGGCACCACTCGCCCCACACGTTGACCAGCGTCGCCTGACCGCGCAAAAGCGACTCGTCCACGCGTCGCGTCTCATCGCTGAGCGTGGTGGCACTAAAGGTGGGAAAATCGCGGGCCATCAGCGCCGAGTCACGCTGGCTCGGGTCGCGCGAAAGGCCCTGGTAGAAAAACAGCGCTATGCCGACGAAGCCGAGTGGCAGCAGTAGCAATAGCCAGCGTCTCATGGCGTGACCTCGCGTTGGGTGGGGGAAGACGCGCGCCGGTAGCGCCGGTCGATCACCGCCAGCACGGCGCCGAGGGCCATCAGTAGCGCCCCGAGCCAGAGCCAGCGCACGAAGGGCTTGTACTGCACGCGCATGGCGTAGCTGCCGTCGTCCAGATCCTCGCCCATCGCCACGTAAAGATCGCGGAAAAGCCCCGGGCTCAGCGCGACCTGGGTCATGGGCATGCCGGTGGCGAGATAAAGCCGCTTCTCCGGGCGCATGATGAACGCGCGCCCGTCACCGCCCTTGCGCACCTCGATCACCGAGGTATCCGCCAGAAAGTTCGGCCCGCGGCGGCTAGTCAGCTCGCGCATGGTGAACTCATAGCCGGCCACTTCGACCGCGGTGTCGGGGGCCATGCGCACGTTACGCTCGACGTTGTAGTTCGACACCACCGTCACTCCGACAATGGTCACGGCAAGCCCCACGTGACCCAGCACCATGCCCCAATAGGCGAGCGACAGCTTGCCAAGCCCGCGCCGGATCGAGCTCGCCCGGCGGCAGGTCGCAACCACGTCGCGCACCAGCGGCAGCACGATCCAGAGTGCGGCCAGAAGCCCAAGGCTCACCCACGGGTTCCAGCGCCCGGCGAAGAGCAGCGGCGCCGCCATGCTAAACACCAGCGCCAAAAGCCCGGAAAGCCACAGCGTACGCTTGAGATCGATAAAGGGCATGCGCTTCCAGCGCGCCACGGGGCCGGCGCCCATGAACAGGCACATCAGCACGGCGAGCGGCACGAACAGTGCGTTGAAGTACGGCGGGCCAACGCTGATCTTGCCAAGGCCCAGCGAGTCCAGAATTAAGGGGTAGACGGTACCGAGCAGCACCGTGACGGTCATGATCACCAGCAGGAAGTTGTTGATCAACAAAAGCGTGTCCCGCGAGCACAAGCCAAAGCCGACCCGGTGGCTGACCCGAGGCGCGCGCAGCGCGAACAGCAAAAGCGACAGCGTGACCGTCACCCCTAGCAGCACCAGGATGAAAAAGCCGCGGGCCGGGTCGTTGGCGAAGGCGTGCACCGAGGTGAGCACGCCGGAGCGCACTAAAAACGTGCCCATCAGCGAAAGCGCGAAGGTGGTGATCGCTAACAGCACCGTCCAGCTTTTGAAGGAGCCACGCTTTTCGGTCACCGCCAGCGAGTGCAGCAGCGCCGTGCCGGTCAGCCAGGGCAAAAGCGAGGCGTTCTCGACCGGGTCCCAGAACCACCAGCCGCCCCAGCCGAGCTCGTAGTAGGCCCACCAGCTGCCAAGCGCGATGCCGACGGTCAAAAACGCCCAGGCGAGATTTGCCCAGGGCCGCGCCCAGCGCGTCCAAGCCGCATCGAGGCGCCCGCCCATCAGCGCGGCGATGGCGAAGGCGAAGACCACCGAAAAACCGACGTAGCCCATGTAGAGCATCGGCGGATGGATCACCAGGCCGAAATCCTGCAGCAGCGGGTTCAAATCGGCGCCGTCACCGGGCACGTTGGGCAACAGCCGCTCGAAGGGGTTGGAGGTAAGCAGTATGAAAAGCAGAAAGCCGACGCTCACCAGCCCCATCACGCCGAGCACGCGAGCGACCATGTCGCGGGGCAGCGCGCGCGAGAAGCGCGAGGCGGCAAAGCCCCAGCCCGAGAGCATCAGGCTCCATAAAAGCACCGAGCCTTCGTGATTGCCCCAGACGGCGCTGGCCTTGTAGTACCAGGGCAGCAGCGAGTTGGAGTTGTTGGCCACGTTGGCCACGCTGAAGTCGTCGAGCAGGTAGCTTGCAGTCAAACACAGGTAAGCCGCGCCCAGAAACAGAAACTGCCCCGCCGCCATCGGCGCCCCGTACGCCATCCAGAGCGGGCGCCGGCTCGCGCTTCCGGCCAACGGCAGGGTCGCCTGAAGCGCGGCCATCGACAGCGCCAGAATCAGCGCGAAGTGGCCGACTTCGGGAATCATCCGTATCCACATGGCTACTCGCCCTCGCTGGTCGGCACCGCTAAACGTTCGGCGACGCGCGCGGCCTTTTGCTGATAATCCGATGGCGTATAGCCCGCCTCTTCCAGCGCTTTTGCCACCTCTGGCGGCATGTAGTTTTCGTCGTGGCGAGCGAGCACCTTGTCGGCGTAAATCCGCCCATCGCTTTCAAGCTTACCGACCACGACCACGCCCTGACCTTCGCGAAAGAGATCCGGCAGGATGCCGCTATAGATGACCTCGACCTCCTCCACGTAGTCGGTGACGACGAAATCGACATCGAGGCTTTGCGGGTCGCGGGTGACCGACCCCTCCTTGACCAAGCCGCCGGCGCGAATCTGGCGCTCGAGCGGCGCTTCGCCCATCGCGATCTGTACCGGGCTAAAAAACAGGTTGATGTTGGCGCGCAGCGCATAGAGCGTTAGCCCCAGAGCCACCCCCGCCAGCACCACCAGCCCCAAAAGCGCGAACAGCCGCTGTTGTCGTTTAGGCGTCATCGCTTTCCTCGGTTGGCATTGGGGTGGACGGGGTCTCGGCGCGGGCCCGCTCGCGACGGGCGCGCCGCGATAGCGCTTTGAGCAGCGCGCGCCGCTCGAGCCGTGCCTGAAAAAAACAGAGCGACAGCAGCGCCGCGGTGACGCCCCAAGCCGACCAGACGTAAACGCCGTGGCCACCCATGGCGAAAAACGCACTGAGCGAGTCAAAAGCGCTCATGAAGGGATCTCCTTGAGCGCACGCACCCAGCGCTTGTCACCTTCGCGCCTTAAAATTTCGCTGCGCACGCGCAAAAGCGTAAGCGCCGCGAAGAAGCTATAAAAACCTACCACCATGATCAAAAGTGGCAGCCACATCGACGCCGGCATGGCCGGGCGCTCGGTGAGCGAGAAAGTGGCGGACTGGTGGAGCGTATACCACCACTCGACCGAATACTTGATGATCGGAATGTTGATCACCCCCACCATGGCAAGTACCGAGGCCGCCCGGGCCCCACTCTGGCGGCTGCTGAACGCACCGCGCAGCGCAATCACACCCAGGTAAAGAAACAGCAGAATCAGCATCGAGGTGAGCCTTGCATCCCACACCCACCAGGTGCCCCAGGTCGGCACGCCCCACACGGCGCCGGAAAACAGCGCCGTAAACGTCATCGCCGCACCAAACGGTGCCATCACCGCGGCGGCCATATCGGCTACCTTGATCTTCCATACCATGAACACCAGGCTTGCCAGCGCCATCGCGATGAACACCGACTGAGCCAACAGCGCCGCCGGCACGTGCACGTAGATGATTCGAAAGCTCTCGCCCTGCTGATAGTCCGCCGGCGCCAGCGCCAGCCCCCAGACGCCCCCCGCGCCAAGCGACAGCGCCGCCAGCACCCAGCACCAGGGCTCGAGCCGGCAGCTTAGCCGGTAAAACCACTGGGGGGATCCAAACTTGTGCACGATGGCCCACATGGCGCGTCCTCAACCGTTGAGACTGATACGAAGCGAAGCGGCGATTGCCCAGGGGGCGAGCATCAGCGAAAGCGCTAAAAGCGCCCCCAGGATCGCGAGATAGGGCAAGGCGCTTTGCCCGGCGATAGCCGCCTCGACGGCGCCGGTGCCAAACACCAGCACCGGAATGTAGAGCGGCAGGATCAACAGCGAGGTCAGCACGCCGCCGCGGGCAAGCCCCACCGTCAGTGCCGCGCCGATCGCCCCCACCAAACTGAGCGTGGCGCTGCCGAGTACCAGCGAAAGCGTCAGCACCGCGTAGCTGCCCGCAGGCAGCGCAAGCAGTGTGGCGAGCAGCGGCGCCGAAAGCGCCAGCGGCAGCCCCGTCATCAGCCAGTGCACGCACACCTTGGCAAGCGTTTGGGTCCACAGCGGCTGCGGCGCGAGGATGAGCTGCTCCAGGCTTCCATCCTCGAAGTCACCGCGAAAGAGCGTATCCAGCGACAGCAGAGCGGCCAAAAGCGCCGCCACCCACAAAAGCCCCGGCGCTATCACGGCCAACAGCGCCGGGTCCGGCGAAATGCCGATCGGAAAGAGCGTGATCACCAGGGCGTAAAAGACCAGCGGGTTGAGCGCTTCGCCACGGCGGCGAAACGCAAGCCTCAAGCCTCTTGAGAGCGTGGCGATGAACGCGCGCCCCGCCCCGTGGGGCGGTGGCCTCAATGCTCCGCCGTCGCTCGCGCTCATGCCAGCGCCTCACCCAGTCGCAGGCGGCGAACCCGCTGGAGCCCGCCAAGGGCGTGGTGAGTGGTGATGATGACGCTTCCCCCCGCCTTTGCGTGGTGCGAAAGCCGCCGCTCCAGCATGGCGACGCCTTCGCGGTCGAGTGCTGTGAACGGCTCATCGAGCACCCAGAGCGCCCGGGGTGTGAGCGTCAGCCGGGCAAGCGCCACGCGCCGGTTTTGGCCAGCGGAGAGCCGCCCGGCCGGCGTATCCTCGAACCCGGCAAGCCCGGCATCATTAAGCGCACGCTCGCAGGCGGCCTCATCCGGCGCCTCGCCGCCGAGCGCCTGATACCAGGCCAGGTTTTCGAGCGGCGTTAGCCCTGCCTTCACGCCCGGCGCGTGGCCCAAGTAAAGCAGATTCGCTAGAAACGTATCGCGGCAGGCGCGAAGCGGCTGACCGTTGAACTCAAGCGCGCCGTCGTAATCGTCGAGCTGCCCGGAAAGGATCTTTAAAAGCGTGGTCTTGCCGCTGCCGTTGGGGCCCTCGACGCGCAGAATCTCGCCGCTTTCGAGCATCACATCCAGCCCGTCGAACAGCCAGCGGTCGTCGCGCTCGCAGGCAAGCTGTCGGGCTTGAAGGCGCAGGCTCAAGGGGCATCTCCAGGGCGTGAAGTTCGCGCGCACTGTACACAAAAATGCGCTTTCCCGCCAGCAAGCCGGCCCCGGCAGAGCGATGTGAGCGCCGCTCGCGCCTGTCGTGGCGGGCTTGAGCGGGCAGGCGTTGAAACCATCTTCTAGCTAAACGCCCCACAGGGGTAGCACTGTATTTAAAAACAGGCTTATACTACAACCACTGTATGAAAAGACATGACCCGCGCTTTTCACTTGTTCACGCCCAGGGATCGGGCGATTGCTGGAGAGAAACCGATGATCGCATCACGACCGATTGAGCCTGCCACCGCCTCGCGCGTCGCGGCCTGCCCACGTGGCCCCGCCCTTAAGCGGGTAACCGGCGAGCAGCGCGAAGTCACCCGGCGCAATACCTATGCGCTGCGCGTTCGCGGTCATCGCATGCAGCAGTACAATCTTTTCGACGGCGATGTGATCGTGATTCACCGCCAGCAGCGCGGCGGCCACCGGGAAGTCGCCACCGCGACGATCAACCAGCGCGAAATCGCACTCAAGGAGCTGGCGATCAGCCGGCTTGGCGTGCGCCTGTGCGCCGAAGGCGAGGCGATGCCATCGGTTTTCCTGCATAATAGCGATATACAGGTGCTGGGCATGGTGATGGGCGTGGAAAGCCCCGCCGCTGCCGCAAGGCGCCACTAACCGTTTCTGGGAGCCCCGCTTGCGTTACCGAGCCCCCGACCTTGCGATCGACGCCCGCTTCGAAGCCGAGCTTGTCATCGAGAAAAGCCAGTTCATCGCCTGGCTTTGCCACGCGCCGACGCCAGAGGCCTTCGAGGCACTTTTGAAAGCGGCGCGCACGGCCCACCCGGGCGCCAGCCACCACTGCAGCGCGTTCATTGCCGGCCCGCCCGGCGAGCAAACCCATATCGGTTTTTCCGACGACGGCGAGCCCGGCGGCACCGCGGGGCGCCCGATGTATCAGGCGCTTTTGGGCAGCGGGCTCGGCGAAATCGGCTGCGTGGTCACCCGCTACTTCGGCGGTACCAAGCTTGGCACCGGCGGGCTTGCTCGCGCCTATGCTCAGTCGGTCAACAAAGCCCTCGAGACCCTGCCTACGCGCGAAATCGTCGAGCGTACGTCCTACCGTGTAAAGGTCGATTTCGCCCAGGAAGCCCAGGCCCGCGCCTACTTCGACGAACAGAGCGCGCCTATCGTGAGCGCCGACTACGATGGCCAGGGCGTGACGCTGACCATCGCCTGGCCCACCGACGAGCCGGCGGATTTCACCGCCCTCGAGAATCGGCTGAAAAGCGCGCTGACGTTTCAGCGCGCTGAAACCTGAAACGCCCCGCTCGAAAGCGGGGCGTTTCAGTTAGCCCATACCACTGATCCGGTGCGGAAAGCGGTGTCGCCCACCCCTACGTGAGGGCGCTGTGAACCCATCCCTGGGCGCTACTTTCGCCCTCCCTGGCGAAAGACCCTCACTACGGGCTGCTCGACACCGCGCCACGCTCTCTGGCGCGTTCACTTACATCGTCGCTTTTAGCCCAGATACTTGATCATTACCCCGGCAGCCACCGCCGAGCCGATAACGCCGGCCACGTTCGGGCCCATCGCGTGCATCAGCAAGAAGTTGTGAGGGTTAGACTCGAGCCCCACCTTGTTGGCTACCCTGGCGGCCATCGGCACCGCAGAGACACCGGCCGCCCCTATCAAGGGGTTGATCGGCATTTTGCTCACCAGGTTCATCAGCTTGGCCATTAACACGCCGGCGGCGGTGCCGATGCCGAAGGCGACGATGCCAAGCCCCAGAATGCCCAGCGTCTCGAAGGCCAGAAAGCTCTCGGCCATCAGTTTCGAGCCCACCGACAGCCCCAGCACGATGGTGACGATATTGATCAGCGCGTTCTGGGCGGTATCCGCCAGCCGCTCGACCACGCCGCATTCGCGCATCAGATTACCAAAGCAGAACATGCCGAGAAGCGGCGCGGCGTCCGGCAAAAACATCGCCACCAGCAGCAGCAAAATGATCGGAAAGACGATCTTTTCGAGCTTCGAGACCGGGCGCAGCTGCGTCATGACGATCTTGCGCTCCTTGTCGGTGGTCAAAAGGCGCATGATCGGCGGCTGGATAAGAGGCACCAGCGCCATGTAGGCGTAGGCCGCCACGGCGATCGCACCCAGTAGTTCAGGCGCCAGCACGCTCGAGACGTAAATCGAGGTCGGCCCGTCCGCGCCGCCGATAATGCCGATCGCCGCGGCCTGGTTGAGCGAAAAGTCCATCACGCCCATCGAAGTGAGCAGCACCGCGCCAAAGAGCGTGGCGAAAATGCCGAACTGCGCCGCCGCTCCGAGAAACAGCGTGCGCGGATTGGCCAACAGCGGGCCGAAGTCGGTCATCGCCCCCACGCCCATGAAAATCACCAGCGGCGCGATGCCCGAACCGATGGCCACGCTGTAGAAGTTGTAGAGCACGCCGTTGCTGTAGCCTGCGCCCACGGCGATGTCGCGGGCCGCGCGCGCCGCTTCCGGGGCGGCGTCGTGCGCTACCGCCTTGAGCGCTTCACGCCAGGCCTCCAGCCCCGCCGCTGGATCGAACGCCACTCCCAAAGCGGCGCCGATCTGCTCCAGCAGCGCCGGGCGCGCCACGTCGATCGCCTGGTCGAGCGCCGAAATCGCAAGCCCCGCCTCGGGGATGTTGGCCAGAATTCCGCCGAAGCCGATCGGCACCAGCAGCAGCGGCTCGAACTTCTTGTAGATGGCGAGATACAACAGCACCAGCGCCACCACCATCATGACCGCCTGGCCGAGCTGGAGGTTATAAAGCCCCGAACCTTCCCACAGGGTAATCAATTTATCCATTATCGAAGGCCCTTAAAGCTCGATCAGAGAGTCGCCCACGGCGACGCTGTCGCCTTCGCTCACGTTGACGCTGGACACCGTGCCCGCGCTTTGGGCGCGCACCTCGGTCTCCATCTTCATGGCTTCGAGAATGATCACCACGTCGCCTTCGCTCACCTGATCACCCACCTTCACGTTGACCTTGAAGATGTTGCCAGCCAGCGGCGCATCGATGCTCTCCCCGCTCGGCGCGGCGGGTTCGCTTGCCGGCGCCGGCGCCGATGACGCGCTAGTGTCGGTGATTTGGCCAATATCGCCGCCTTCGGCGACCTCGACCACGTAGGCCTTGCCGTTGAGCTTGACGGTATAGGTCTCAGGTCCGCCGGCCGATGCCGCGCTGGCCGGAGCCGGTGATTGGGCCTTGGGCTCGTCGGTCCCTTTGGCTTGCTCGGCTTGGGGCGCGGGCTCAAAGGCGTTCGGGTTGTCGCGGTTTTTCAAAAACTTCAGGCCGATCTGCGGGAACAGCGCGTAGGTCAGCACATCGTCGATGCGCTGCTCGCCTTCGCCCAGGCGGATGTTCTCGGCGCCCGCCTTCTCTTCGAGCTCGCTTTTCAAACGCTCCATTTCCGGCGACAGGTTGTCCGCCGGGCGGCAGGTGATCGGCTCACCGCCTTCCAGCACGCGCTTTTGAAGCTCCGAGTTGAATGGCGCGGGCGCGGCGCCGTACTCCCCTTTCAACAGCGCCTGCACCTCCTTGGAGATCGACTTGTAGCGCTCATTCATCATCACGTTCATCACCGACTGGGTGCCGACGATTTGCGAAGTGGGCGTCACCAGCGGGATGAAGCCGAGATCCTCGCGCACCCGCGGAATTTCCTCGAGCACGTCGTCGAGCCGGTCGCCGGCGCCCTGCTCCTTGAGCTGGCTCTCCATGTTGGTAAGCATGCCGCCGGGCACTTGGGCGGTCAGGATGCGCGAGTCGATGCCTCTCAGCGAGCCCTCGAACGCGGCGTACTTCTTGCGCACCTGGCGGAAATAGCCGGCAATATCCTCAAGCGCTTCCAGATCGAGGCCGGTGTCGCGGTCGGTGTCCTTGAGCATCGCCACCACCGACTCGGTCGGGCTGTGGCCGTAGGTCATCGACATCGACGAGATCGCGGTATCGACGTTGTCCACGCCCGCCTCGACCGCTTTCAAAATGGTCGAGGTCGAAAGCCCGGTGGTCGCGTGGCAGTGAAGGTGAACCGGAATCGACAGCGCCTTTTTCAGCCGCGTGACCAGCTCAAAGGCGGTGTAAGGCGTCAAAAGCCCCGCCATGTCCTTGATCGCCAGCGAGTCGGCACCCATCTCGGCGATGGTCTGGGCAAGCTCCACCCAGCTATCCAGGGTATGCACCGGGCTCACGGTGTAGGAGATGGTGCCCTGGGCGTGGCCGCCGACCTGGCGCACGGCCTTGATCGCGCGCTCCAGATTGCGCGGGTCATTCATGGCATCGAACACGCGGAAAACGTCGACGCCGTTAGTTTTGGCGCGCTCGACGAATTTATCGACGACGTCATCGGCGTAGTGGCGGTAGCCCAGCAGGTTCTGGCCGCGCAGCAGCATGGCTTGGGGCGTATTCGGCATCGCTTCCTTAAGCGCGCGAATACGCTCCCAGGGATCTTCGCCCAGATAGCGAATGCAGGCATCGAACGTTGCCCCGCCCCAGGTCTCCAGCGACCAGAAACCGATTCGGTCGAGCTTTTCGGCAATCGGCAGCATGTCGTCCAGGCGCAGGCGCGTGGCGAAAAGCGACTGGTGGGCGTCGCGGAGCACGACATCGGTAATGCCCAGCGGGCGTGGTTTCTCGTTGATGCCGTTAGCGTTGATGCTTTTCTCGTTGATACCTTGCTCGTTCATGAATCGTTCCCAAACATTGTTTTGTTAGTAAACTTAACAAAAAAAGCCGCTTCGTTTTTGCAAAGTTCGCTAGGGGGTGGTGTCGCTATCGAGTACGTGAACTGCGGTAACGATGCACCGCAGCAGAGATGACCGCCACGACCTCGTCGTCCTGGCCCACCGGAGTCGCGCCAGCGCCGGGTTTGACGCGCTTTGGTGTGGGTTCGGCAGCGGGCTGCATGCGCGTTATCAGCGCCGACATCAGCACCACGCTGATCACTAGTATGGTAAGAAAAACAAATACAAAGCCCATCCCCAATCCCATCAGGGCCAGCCCTTCCTGAAGCAGCTCTCCTTCTTGCACGATTTTCTCCCGAGTGATCCCATCGATTGGCGCGCCGGGCTCTTTCAAAGGCGCTTGGCGCAGTGAGGACAATCCTCTAACCTGCCACATTCAGGATAGATTGCAATGACGCGATAGTGGAAGCCATGGTTGTTAATTTACTACAAAAGGGGGAAATCGGCCTGGCGCCGATGGAGGGTGTCATCGACGCTCTCACCCGGGATTTGCTCACGCGAGAGCGCGGCTTCGACTGGACGGTGACCGAATTCGTGCGCGTGGTGGACGCGCGCCTGCCGCCCCGGGTGTTCTATAAGCACTGCCCGGAGCTCGAGCATCCGCCGGTCGCTACGCCCAGCGGCGTGCCGGTGCACCTACAGCTTCTGGGCTCCGACCCGGTGGCACTGGCCGCCAATGCGCGCCAGGCGCTCGAGCTGGGCGCGATCAGCGTGGATCTCAACTTCGGCTGCCCGGCCAAGCTCGTCAACCGCCACGACGGCGGCGCCTCGCTTCTGCGCCGCCCGGAACGGGTGTTGCGCGCGGTGAGCGCGGTGCACGAAGTGCTGGAGGGACGCGTCCCGGTCACGGCGAAGATTCGCCTGGGTTTCTCTGACCGACGCCTGGCGGTGGCCTGCGGTCAGGCCGCCGAGGCCGGCGGCGCGGCGCGGCTGGTAGTGCATGGACGCACTCGCGACGAAGGCTATCGGCCGCCGGCGCACTGGGAGTGGATCGCTCGCATCCGCGAGAAGCTTTCGATCCCGGTGGTCGCCAACGGCGATATCTGGACGCTGGAGGATTACTGGAAGGCGCGTACGCTCTCGGGCTGCCGCGATGTGATGCTTGGGCGCAGCGCGCTGGCGGACCCCTGGCTTGCCCCACGCATACGCCACTGGCTGGACACCGGCGAGCGCTTGGCCGAGACCACCTGGGCGATGCGCGCCGGCGTCATCTCCGAGTATGCAAATCGTCAGCGCGAAACGCTGCCCGAGCGCGTGGTCGTATCGCTGGTCAAGCAGTGGCTGGCGCAGATGCGACAGTCAAGCCATGAGGCCAACCAGCATTTTCAGCGCTTGAAGCGCATCACCGAGCTCGACGTTTTACTCGCCGAGCTCGCCCCCAGCCCAGAGGCGTGCGCCTTCGCCTGATCAATAGATAAAAAAAACGCCTGGCCACATGCGTGGCAGGCGTTTTAAACGACCGCAGAGAGCGCGAGCAGCTCTCGTGCACAGACTCCATCCTCCTGAACCAGCCTGCGTGGGGCGCCGGGCACTTTTGCATGGTGCTTATTGCACCGTACTGATTGCACAGTACTTACTGCATAGCACTGATTGCATAGTGCCGACGCAGAAAACCCGCCTCCGAAGAGGCGGGTTTTCCTGGAATCTGGCGCGCCCGGGAGGATTCGAACCTCCGACCCTCTGATTCGTAGTCAGATACTCTATCCAGCTGAGCTACGGGCGCTTTACAAAATGTCTTGCTACTTACTTCTATGCTGCCTACTTCCTTTGATTCAAATCGCCAGCTTTAACCCTGCGATTTAATCAAATAACTTGCGGATGGCGCGCCCGGGAGGATTCGAACCTCCGACCCTCTGATTCGTAGTCAGATACTCTATCCAGCTGAGCTACGGGCGCATATCCGATGAAAACTCGCTCACTTCCAAAATACTTTGAAACGCACAACGATTTTCAACAAGTTCGGCAGTTGGCGGAGAGAGAGGGATTCGAACCCTCGATAGGGCTATAAACCCTATACTCCCTTAGCAGGGGAGCGCCTTCAGCCACTCGGCCACCTCTCCTCAACGGCACGGCGCGAATATTACCGATTATGCGTGGGGTTGTCCAGACTTAAGCAGAAATTTTTTCGCACCGGCTTTATGTTAGCGCTTAGACGCCCTCTAGTGGACGTGGGATAAGCCGCCATTTATTCAGGTTCGCTTTCAGTGTCACGCTCGCGCTGAATGCGCTGGTAGATCTCTTCGCGATGTACAGCGACATCCTTGGGAGCATTCACACCAATTCTGACCTGATTACCTTTGACTCCCAACACTGTGACGGTGATCTCATCACCGATCATCAGCGTTTCGCCTACACGGCGCGTTAGGATGAGCATGGCTGATCTCCTTCTCAGACGTTTGTACAACGAACCGTGTCCGCCAGAGGCGTCACCGCCGCTATTATGCGACAAAGCGACACCAGTCACCAATGACTGTTGCCTCTGGCTCCATGACACGTTAAGCATTCGCTGTAAGTGAGCTCACCACCGTTGGCAGCAAGTTACCTATTAGCGTAGAAGGTTTAGAGCACAAATGTTATTCAGATTCTATATTTGTGCTGTCCAAACCGAACGCCTTATGTAGCGCGTTCACCGCCAGTTCCATGTGTTTTTCATCGATAACCACGGAAATCTTGATTTCCGAGGTGGAGACCATGCGGATATTGACGTTCTCATCGGCCAGTACGCGAAACATCTTCGAGGCAACGCCAGCGTGGGAGCGCATGCCCACACCCACCAGCGAGACCTTGGCGATATTGTCGTCACCGCGCAGCTCGCCGCCGCCCAGATCCGGAATCACGGTTTCTTCAAGAAGCTTTTTAGTCGCCTTGTAGTCGCCCTTGGCCACGGTGAAGGTGAAGTCGGTGTAGTCGCCGGCGGGGGCAACGTTTTGCACGATCATGTCGACTTCGATGTTGGCGTCGGCGATCGGGCCGAGAATGCGCGAGGCGACACCCGGTACGTCCGGGGTGTGCAGAAGGGTCAGTTTGGCTTCGTTCTTGGTAAAGGCGATACCGGAGATCAGCGGTTCTTCCATGGAATCCTCGTCTTGGTCAGAATCAGCAACAATTAGGGTACCGGGGCCGTCCTCGAAACTGGACAGCACCCGTAGCGGAACGTTGTACTTGCCGGCGAACTCTACCGCGCGAATCTGCAGTACCTTGGAGCCCAGGCTCGCAAGCTCCAGCATCTCCTCGACGGTGATGCTCTCAAGGCGCTGCGCCTTCGAGCAGACGCGCGGGTCGGTGGTGTAGACGCCGTCGACGTCGGTGTAGATCTGGCACTCGTCGGCGCCGAGCGCCGCGGCCAGGGCAACGCCGGTGGTGTCCGAGCCGCCGCGACCGAGGGTCGTGATGTTGCCCTCTTCGTCCACGCCCTGAAAGCCCGCCACGACCACGACTTTGCCTTCATCGAGGTCGGTCTTGAGGTCGTCGGTTTCGATGCGCTGGATACGCGCCTTGGTGTAGGCGCTGTCGGTATGGATACCGACTTGGGCGCCGGTGTGCGAGGTCGCCGAGACGCCGAGCTGCTGCAGCGCCATGGCCAACAGTGAAATGGTCACCTGCTCGCCGGTGGAGAGCAGCATATCCATTTCGCGCGGCGCCGGATCTTCGTTGAGCGCGTGGGCCATATCGGTGAGCCGGTTGGTCTCACCGCTCATGGCGGAGACCACCACCACGACCTGATGCCCCTGATCGCGAAAGCCTTTTACCTTTTCCGCCACGGCCTTGATCCGGTCGACGGAGCCGACCGACGTACCGCCGAACTTTTGTACGTATAGTGCCATATGCCATTTTCCCTATGCGTTCGGAGTAAAAGAGTAATAGTAGACTAGCGGGAAATTAGCGTTGGAAACATGCGCTAGCCTGACTACCGCTATAAAAAAGGCCGATGGCAGCGCCACCGGCCCTTTGAGTTAGAGCGCGCTTGCAAGCCAGGCCGGCACGCTATCGAGCGCCCCGGGTAGCGCCTCGGGCTGGCTGCCGCCGGCCTGGGCCATATCCGCGCGCCCGCCCCCTTTGCCGCCGACCTGTGCGGCGACGTGGTTGACCAACTCGCCGGCTTTAACGCGGTCGGTTAGATCATCGGTCACCCCAGCAATCAGGCTCACCTTGCCCGCCGCCTGGTCCGCCACGGCCAACAGGATCACGCCGGAGCCGATCTTCTGTTTGAGCTGGTCGAGCATGCCGCGAAGGTCCTTGCCGGAGACGCCCTCAAGCCGTGTCGCCAGAAGTTTTACGCCGCTCACTTCCTGCACTTGCCCCAGCAGGTCGCTGCCGGCGGAACTTGCAAGCTTCATCTTGAGCTGCTCGAGCTCTTTTTCGAGGCTGCGGTTGCGCTCGAACAGCGACTCCACACGGGACTCGACCTGCTCGGGCTTGGCCTTGAGCCGCGCGCCCAAACGTTCGAGCGTGGCTTCCTGCTGCTGGAAGTAGGCAAGCGCGTTCTCGCCGGTGATCGCCTCAATGCGGCGAACGCCGGCGGCGGTGCCCGCCTCGGTGACGATGTGGAAGCAGCCGATATCGCCGCTTCGCGCTACGTGGGTGCCGCCGCAAAGCTCGATGGAGAAGTCGTCAGCCCCGATGGTCAGCACGCGCACGCTGTCGGCGTATTTCGCCTCGAACAACGCCGCCGCGCCTTTGGCTTTGGCCTCGGCCAGGCTCATCTGCTCGATACGGGTCGGGGCGTTGGCCAGCACCTGCTCGTTGACCAGCCGCTCGACCTCGGCAAGCTGCTCCGCGTTCAGCGCTTCGAAATGGCTGAAGTCGAAGCGCAAACGCTCGGCGTTGACCAGCGAGCCCTTCTGCTGAACGTGGTCACCCAGCACGATACGAAGCGCCTCGTGCAGCAGGTGAGTGGCGGAGTGATTGCGCACCGTGGCGGCGCGAAGGCCGGTATCGACCTCGCCGTGCACCCCAGCGCCGACATTCAGCGTGCCTTCCACCATCACGCCCTGGTGCAGGTGGTGGCCGCTCTGCTTCTGGGTATCGGTGACCTGGAAACGCCCTCCGTCGACGTGCAGGTAGCCGGTGTCGCCCACCTGACCGCCGGACTCGCCGTAGAACGGCGTACGATCCAGCACGACGATGCCTTTCTGTCCGGCCTCGAGCGCGGCTAGCGCGTTGCCTTCGGTATCGAGTAGCGCGGTCACCTTGGCATCGTCCGCCAGAAGCTCGTAGCCGGTAAAGTCAGTGGCGCCCTCGAGTTCGATGTTGGCGCTGTAGTCGGCGCCGAACTGGCTCGCCGCGCGGGCGCGCTCGCGCTGGGCTTCGAGCTCGCGCTGAAATCCCTCTTCATCGAGTTTGACGCCGCGCTCGCGGCAGACGTCCGCAGTCAGATCGAACGGGAAGCCGTAGGTGTCGTAGAGCTTGAACACGGTAGCGCCGGGCAGCGTGTCGCCGTCGAGATTCTCCAACGCCTCGGTCAAAAGCCCCATGCCGTGATCCAGCGTGCGGGCGAACTGCTCCTCTTCTTTCAGCAGCACTCGGGCGATCTGCGCGCTCGATTCACGAAGCTCCGGATAGGCGTCGCCCATCTCCGCATCCAGCGCCTCGACCAGCTCATGGAAGAACGTGCCCGTCGCGCCGAGCTTGTGGCCGTGGCGCACCGCGCGGCGAATGATCCGGCGCAGCACGTAGCCGCGGCCTTCGTTGGAGGGCAGCACGCCGTCGGCGATCAAAAACGCGCAGGAACGGATATGGTCGGCAATGACGCGAAGCGACGGTGCCTCCAGGTCGTTGGAGCCGGTGGCCTTGGCCGCCGCCGCCAGCAGATTCTGGAACAGGTCGATCTCGTAGTTGGAGTGCACGCCCTGCATCACCGCGGCGACGCGCTCGAGCCCCATGCCAGTATCGATCGAAGGCTTGGGCAGCGGGTTCAGCGTGCCCTCAGAGTCGCGGTCGAACTGCATGAAGACCAGATTCCAGATCTCGATGTAGCGGTCGCCATCCTCTTCCGGGCTTCCGGGCGGCCCGCCCCAAACGTCAGCGCCGTGGTCGAAGAAGATCTCCGAGCTCGGGCCGCACGGGCCGGTGTCGCCCATCTGCCAGAAGTTGTCCTCGTCCAGGCGCGAGAAGCGCTGCGGGTCGATACCGATTTCATCCTTCCAGATGCGCTCGGCCTCGTCGTCGCTGATATGCACGGTGACCCAGAGCTTCTCCTTCGGCAGCCCCAGGGTTTCGGTCAAAAACGTCCAGGCAAAGCGAATGGCGTCACGCTTGAAGTAGTCGCCGAAGCTGAAGTTGCCCAGCATCTCGAAAAACGTGTGGTGGCGCGCAGTATAGCCGACGTTGTCCAGATCGTTGTGCTTGCCGCCGGCGCGTACGCAGCGCTGGGCCGAGGTGGCGCGCACGTAGGGACGCGGGTCGCGGCCCAAAAAGACGTCCTTGAACGGCACCATGCCGGCGTTGGTGAACAAAAGCGTTGGGTCGTTGCCGGGTACCAGCGAGCTGGTGGGAACCACGGTGTGTCCGTGCTCTTCGAAATAGGAGAGGAAGGCCTGCCTGATCGCTGCGCTTTTCATAGGGGTTCCGTGACAATGAAGCATGATGCCCCGGGGCGCTATCGCCGCCACCCGCTGGGGTCGCAAAACATCCATTATAACGAAGTTGCCACGCGACTAAAGCCACGAAGCCCTGGCAGCCCGCAAGAGGCGCAAGGAGTGAAGGGATTACAGGGGTGGTTTAGTCGGAAAGCGTGGAGAGCGCGTAGCGGATCTGGTCGAAGTCGAAGCCGCGCTGGGCCAGAAAGCGCTCACGCTTGGCGCGCTCTTTAGGGGGCACGAAACGCTCGCCCGCCGGCGCGCCGGAGGTGTGAAAGCGCCGCTGTAGCGTTTCAGCGGCAAGCTCAAACCAGTCGATGCGCTCCTGCTCGACCACCGCGTTCAGCGCTTGGGTTTGGGCCTCGCCGTTGATACCACGGCGACCAAGCTCCATTTTGATGCGAATGGGCCCCTGGCCGCGCAGCACGCGCGAGCGCACGAAACTTTCACTGAAGCGGTCGTCGTTTTGAAGGCCCTGCTCCTCGAGGGCGTCGAGGCATTCGAGGATATCGGCTTGCTTAAACTCTTTTTGAGCAAGCTTCTGATGGAGCTCGTCGCGTGAGTACTCGCGCCGAGCCAGTAAGTCGATTGCGACCCCGCGTGGGGTCGCGTTACCGGCGCCGAACATGGCTCTCTCCGCAGTGGGCGGGCGATTAGATCAGGCTATCTTCGCCGTCCGCGTCATCTGCTGCGGCGACCTCTTCCTCTTTTTTAGGTTCGGCCTTGGCCAGTAGCTGATCGCGGATCTGGCTTTCGATCTCTTCCATGATCTCCGGATGCTCTTCCAGATACTGGGAAGCGTTGGCCTTGCCCTGACCGATCTTGCTGCCCTTGTAGCTGTACCAGGCACCGGCCTTGTCGACCAGGTTGCACTGCACGCCCAGATCGATCACTTCGCCGGCGTGGTAGATGCCCTTGCCGTAGAGAATCTGGAACTCGGCCTGGCGGAAAGGCGGTGCGACCTTGTTCTTCACGACCTTCACGCGGGTTTCGTTACCGGTGACCTCATCGCCGGTTTTCACCGAGCCGGTGCGGCGAATATCCAGACGCACGCTGGAGTAGAACTTCAGCGCGTTACCGCCGGTGGTGGTTTCGGGGCTGCCGAACATGACGCCGATCTTCATGCGGATCTGGTTGATGAAGACGACCAGGCAGTTGGCGTTTTTAATGTTGCCGGTGATCTTGCGCAGCGCCTGGGACATCAAACGCGCCTGCAGGCCAACGTGGGCGTCGCCCATTTCGCCTTCGATCTCGGCGCGCGGGGTCAGTGCGGCCACGGAGTCGATGATGATGACGTCGACCCCTCCCGAGCGCACCAGCATGTCGGTGATCTCGAGCGCCTGTTCGCCGGTGTCCGGCTGGGAGACCAGCAGGTCATCCAGGTTGATGCCGAGCTTTTCCGCGTAGCTCGGGTCGAGCGCATGCTCGGCGTCCACGAACGCGCACACCTTGCCCTGCTTCTGCGCCTGGGCGATGACCGACAGCGTCAGCGTGGTCTTGCCCGAGGACTCCGGGCCGAAGATTTCAACGACCCGCCCGTAGGGCAGACCGCCAATGCCGAGCGCGATATCCAGCCCCAGCGAGCCGGTCGATACCGACGGCATGACCACACGCGGCGCATCGCCCAAGCGCATGACGGTGCCCTTGCCGAACTGACGGTCGATCTGGCTGAGCGCGGCGTTCAGTGCTTTGGTACGGTTTTCATCTTGAGCCATGTAAAGCGTCCTCGTAACAACCTGTATAATTAGCCAGTATTATGCCAAATATTGGCCGCAAAACCTATCCCTGTCGTGCTATTTATTTCCGTGATGGCCCGGCCGTGAGCGCGCTCTTAAAGCGCTGATGAGACGGTTTTTTACTCGACGGTATTAGCGCGAAAGGCGCAGGATCAAAGCGATCATCGCCTCGCGCACCGCCTGCTCGCGTACCGCTTGCCGATCGCCGGGAAACACGAAGCGCTGGGCGCGCTGTTCGCGCTCATTGCCGACGCTGAGCCACACCAGCCCCACGGGCTTGTCCGCGCTGCCGCCGCCGGGCCCGGCCACTCCGCTGACCGCCACGCCCAGATCGGCGCCGCTTTCGCGACACGCTCCGCGTACCATCTCGTCGACTACCGCTTCGCTCACCGCCCCCTTGGCGTCGAGAGTTTCAGTCGAAACGCCCAAAAGCCGGGTCTTGGCCGCGTTGGAGTAGGTAACGAACCCGGTTTCGAAGTAGGCGGAGCTTCCGGCTGCCGAGGTGATCATGGAGGCAATACCACCCCCGGTGCAGGACTCCGCCGTGGTCAGCGTTACGTTTTGCGCCACGCAGAGCTTGCCCAGGCGCCTGGCAAGCAGCGCCACATCGAGATTTTTCAAGCCGGATACGTCAGCCACTCTGCAGACTCCTTCATGTCAGCGCTGTGTTCAGCGTAGAATACTGCGTTTGTGTTGCCTATAGAACCAGCACACGGAACTCGAACACCGCCCACGGCCACGCCTTGCCGTGGGCCACGCCAAGCCAGGACGTCCATGTCACAAAGCCCCGCGCATACGCCCATGATGGCGCAGTATCTGAAGATCAAACGCGACCACCCGGAAGTGCTGCTTTTCTACCGGATGGGGGATTTTTACGAGCTGTTCTTCGACGATGCCCGCCGCGCCGCGGCGCTTTTGGATATCACCCTGACCGCCCGCGGCCAAAGCGGCGGCAAACCGATTCCCATGGCCGGCGTTCCCTATCACAGCGCCGAAGGCTATCTCGCCCGGCTGGTTGCTGCCGGTGAATCCGTGGCGATCTGCGAGCAGATCGGCGACCCGGCGACCAGCAAGGGCCCGGTGGAGCGCCAGGTGGTGCGCATCGTCACCCCGGGCACGCTGCACGACGAGGCGCTGCTCGACGCTCGGCGCGATAACGTGCTGGTGGCACTGTCACCCGGCCGCGAGCGCTTTGGGCTTGCCTGGCTCGAGCTCTCCAGCGGGCGCTTCAACGTGCTCGAGGTCGAAAGCGAAGCGGAGATGCTCGCCGAGCTGACACGACTGGCGCCGGCGGAGCTGTTGGTGCCTGAAAATCTGACGCTGCCCGAGGCCTGGTCGCAAAAGCGCAGCCTGCGCCGCCAGGGCGAGTGGCTGTTCGATTTGGAGAGCGCCACGCGAAGCCTGTGCGATCAGTTCCAGGTGCAGGATCTGCGCGGTTTTGGCTGCGCGCACCTCTCTACTGCGCTGGTCGCTGCCGGCGTGCTGATCGACTACGCCCGCGACACCCAGCGCTCGCGCCTGCCCCACGTCACCGCCATCACCGTCGAGAACCGCGACGACGCGGTCGTCATCGACGCCGCCAGCCGGCGCAACCTGGAAATCGACACCAACCTCGGCGGCAGCACCGACAACACGCTGGCGAGCGTGCTCGATACCTGCGCCACGCCCATGGGCTCGCGGCTATTGAAGCGCTGGCTAAACCGCCCGCTGCGCCAAACCGAGCTGGTGAAAGGCCGCCAGGCCGGCGTCGCGCTTTTGAGTCTGGACGCCGCCTACATGGGGCTTCGCGAGGCGCTTGGCGAGCTTGGCGACATCGAGCGCATACTGGCGCGCGTGGCGCTCTACAGCGCCCGCCCGCGGGATTTGGCCCGGCTTCGCGATGCGCTCAACGCACTCCCCGAACTGCAGCGCCTGCTGGAGGCGGTGGAAAGCGGCAGCGCCATCGACACGCTCAAGCCTCACGTTCGCCCCTATCCCGAGATGGCGGACACCCTGACCCGGGCGATCATCACCAACCCGCCGGTGGTGATTCGCGACGGCGGCGTGATCGCACAAGGCTTCGATAGTGAGCTCGACGAGCACCGCGGACTTGCGGAAAACGCCGGCGAGTATCTGGTCGAGCTCGAGCGGCGCGAGCGCGAGCGCACCGGGCTTTCGAACCTGAAGGTGGGCTACAACCGGGTGCACGGCTACTTCATCGAGCTGCCCCGCGCCCAGGCGCAGCAGGCGCCGGCGGAGTACATTCGCCGCCAGACGCTGAAAAACGCCGAACGCTTCATCATCCCCGAGCTCAAGGAGTTCGAGGACAAGGCGCTGTCGGCAAAGTCCCGTGCGCTGTCGCGGGAAAAATGGCTTTATGAGCGCCTTCTTGGCGAGCTCAACGCCCATCTTCACGCGCTGCAGGCCACCTCTCAGGCGCTTTCCGAGCTCGACGTGCTGTGCGCCTTCGCCGAGCGCGCCGAGGCGCTTGGCTGGGTGCGCCCGACGCTCAGCCAGGAAACCGGCATTCACGTCACCGCCGGGCGCCACCCGGTGGTCGAGCACGTCAGCCAAACGCCTTTCGTGCCCAACGATATCGCGCTCTCCCCCACGCGGCACATGCTGGTCATCACCGGCCCCAACATGGGCGGTAAATCGACCTACATGCGCCAGACCGCGCTGATCGCGCTGCTCGCCCACTGCGGAAGCTTCGTGCCCGCCGCGCAGGCCGAGATCGGCCCGCTCGATCGCATCTTTACCCGCATCGGCTCCTCCGACGACCTCGCCGGCGGGCGCTCCACCTTCATGGTGGAGATGACCGAAACCGCCAACATCCTGCACAACGCCACCGACCAGAGCCTGGTACTGATGGACGAGATCGGCCGCGGCACGAGCACCTTCGACGGCCTGTCACTTGCCTGGGCGAGCGCCGAACAGCTGGCGAACACCAAAGCGCTGACGCTCTTCGCAACGCACTACTTCGAGATGACCGCCCTGCCGGAACAGGCCGAAGGCGTGGCGAACATTCACCTGACCGCCACCGAGCACGGCGACACCATCGTGTTCATGCACCGCATCGAAGCGGGGCCGGCAAGCCAAAGCTACGGCCTGCAGGTCGCTCAACTGGCCGGCGTGCCCGGGGGCGTGATCCATCGCGCTCGCGAAAAGCTTGCAACGCTCGAGCAGCGCGACGTCGACGAGCAGCAGCGCACGGCGCCCGCGGCAAGCGCGCCGCTTCAAAGCGATCTGTTCGCCAGCGCCCCGCATCCGGTGGTAGAAGCACTTACCAACGTCGACGTGGACGATCTATCGCCGCGAGAGGCGCTGGCGCTGATTTATCAGTGGCGCGAGCTTCTATGACGGGCCAGTTCGCGCTTGCCGCAGCCCGGCACCGCCTCTAGAATACTCGGCATACGTTTTAGCTTATAAAAAGCGGTTAGCTTATAACCATTCACGATTAACAATCATTTACGATTACCGTGGCCGCCGGCGGCCTGGCAAGAGGAACCAACCGATGACGTTTGTCGTTACCGAAAACTGCATCCAGTGCAAATATACCGACTGCGTAGAAGTCTGCCCGGTCGACTGTTTTTATGAAGGCCCGAACTTTCTGGTGATCCACCCCGACGAGTGCATCGACTGCGCGCTGTGCGAGCCGGAGTGCCCCGCCGAGGCGATCTTCTCCGAAGACGAGCTGCCGGATGGTCAGGAGCCCTTCATCGAGATCAACGCAGAGCTCGCCGACGTGTGGCCGAACATCAGCGAGAAGAAAGACCCGCTGCCGGACGCCGAAGAGTGGGACGGCAAGAGCGGCAAAATGGACAAGCTCGAGCGCTGAGTCCTGCCCTGCCCCTGCACACGAAAAAGCCACCCGAAGGTGGCTTTTTTTGGGCCTGAAAACGCGTGCTAGGCGGCTTTCGGCGTCCCCAGCTCGTCGGACTCGGCGGCGAAGATCGCCCCGTCGTGCTGGCCCAGTAGCCGGCTGGTCACCGTGCCTGCGGTCATGGAGCCGTTGACGTTGATCGCTGTACGTCCCATGTCGATCAGCGGCTCGATCGAGATCAAAAGCCCGGCCAGCGCGATCGGAAGATCCAGCGTCGAGAGCACGATGATCGCGGCAAACGTCGCCCCGCCGCCAACACCGGCGATGCCGAAGGAGGCCAGCGTCACCACCAGCACCAGGGTCGCCAGAAACTCGAGCGAGAGCGGATCAATCCCCACCGTCGGCGCGATCATCATCGCGAGCATGGCAGGATAAAGCCCCGCGCAGCCGTTCTGGCCGATGGTGGCACCGAAGGAGGCGGCGAAGTTGGCGATCGCCGGCGGCACGCCGATACGGTCCACCTGGGCTTCGATGTTGAGCGGAATAGTCGCCGCGCTCGAACGCGAAGTGAACGCGAACGTCAGCACCGGCCACACCTTCTGGAAGTAGCGCAGCGGATTGACACCGGCGCCGGACAGAAACAGCGCGTGCATCACCAGAATCAGGCCAAGGCCGATATAGGAGGCCACCACGAACCCTAACAGGCCGAGAATATCGCCGATGTCGGACGTGGCGACCACCTTGGTCATCAACGCCATGACGCCATAGGGTGTGAGACGAATCACCATGCGCACCAGGCGCATGATCCACTTCTGCACAACGTCGATGCCGTCGATCAGCCTGTCGCCGAGTGCGGCGTTCTCGCGCTTGATGCCGAGTGCCGCCATGCCCAGAAAAGTCGCGAAGATCACCACGCTGATGATCGAGGTCGGGCGCGCGCCGGCCAAATCCTGGAAAGGATTGCTGGGAATGAAGGACAGCAGCAGCTGCGGCACGGTCAGATCCGCGACCTGGGCGCTGCGCTCGATGATGTCCTGGCCGCGCTCGAGCTCACGCGCGCCCTGAACGAGCCCTTCGGCGGAAAGCCCGAACAGCTGGGTCATGCCGATACCGATGATCGCGGAGATTGCCGTCGTGATCATTAGCATTGCCAGTACGCCAACGCTGATCTTGCCCAGCGAACTGGCGTCGTGAAGCCTTGTGACCGCCGAGAGGATCGTCACCAGCACTAAGGGCATGATGATCATCTTGAGAAGCTGCACGTAGCCGCCGCCGACCAGGTTGACCCAGTCAATGGTGCCGGTGAGCGTGTCGGTGCCGGCGTAAAGCCCCTGAAGCGCGGCGCCAAGCAGTACGCCAACGATCAGACCCACCAATACCACACGCGAAAGGCTCGCGCCGCGGCGCTGCCAGCGCGCCAGCAGCGCGATCGCCAGCGCAAAAATCAGTACGTTTATCGCTACCCACCAGGGCATGGTCGTCGCCTCCATAAAACCAGGCCGGTGCGGAATGCACCGGACAACGAGCAGACCAAACGATAGCCTGCTAACTCGGACGCGACATGGTAATTAATCGTAGAAAGGAATAACAATGCATTTTTCTTATAACTATCGATAGGTAACCATCGATAGGATTCGCGCTAACGCCAGGAAGCCCTTGCCCTTCGTGAGTACGTTGGTGTCGATGCCCATCACCGGCGCATAAAAAAGGCGACCCGTAGGCCGCCCGCTCCAAGCACTTCCTTTTACCACATCCTGTGTCAACACTCCTCGGTGTCCTCCTTGCCGGCGCCTCGTTCACTGTGGCTCCGGCGCACCGCTTCTTTCGCTCTCTATCCTGCCTAAAGCATCCTTGCCTCCCCTTGTCCTGACGCCAGTGTGGCAGAGATGTGCCGCGACGCAAAAAGCGCTCGTCATTAAAAAAGGCGAGCCCGGAGGCTCGCCTTGAAATTAAAGTTACTTATAAATCAAGCACTTAAAAACAACGTTATAAAGAAAGCTATTTATTTATAGTGCTTTAATACTATTTTCTTGGGATTAAGTAAGCGATCTCTTACATTTGATTAAGCAATCGCTTACAAGCGAAGCGCCTGTGCTCACTGACCCTTGATCGCTTTTAGCCCGGGGTAGTCGACGTTTCCAAGCTCCGCCTCGATCATCAGCAGGCGGTTGTACTTGGCGACCCGGTCGGAGCGGCACAGCGAGCCGGTCTTGATCTGGCCCGCGGCGGTGCCCACCGCTAGATCGGCGATGGTGGTGTCCTCGGTTTCACCGGAGCGGTGTGAAATCACCGCGGTGAAGCCGGCGTCCTGGGCCATCTGGATCGCATCCAGCGTCTCGGAAAGCGAGCCGATCTGGTTGAACTTGATCAGAATGGAGTTGCCGATCTTCTCGTCGATGCCGCGCTTGAGAATTCTGGTGTTGGTCACGAACAGGTCGTCGCCAACGAGCTGCACCTTATCGCCAAGCTTGTCGGTAAGCGCTTTCCAGCCGTCCCAGTCGGACTCGTCCATGCCGTCCTCGATCGAGACGATCGGATAGTCGTCGCAGAGCCCGGCGAGATAATCGGTGAAGCCCTGTGCATCAAAGCTTTTGCCTTCGCCGGCCAGATTGTACTGGCCATCCTTGTAAAACTCGGAGGAAGCGCAGTCGAGCGCCAGCGTCACGTCAGTGCCTAGCGTGTAGCCGGCATCGCTCACCGCCTGCTTGATCACCGCGAGCGCCTCAGCGTTGGAAGAAAGATTCGGCGCGAAGCCGCCTTCGTCGCCCACGGAGGTGGAGAGCCCTTTGGCGGAGAGCACTTTCTTCAGCGCGTGGAAGATCTCGGCGCCCACTTGTAGCGCTTCGCGGAAGCTGGCCGCACCCACGGGCTGAACCATGAACTCCTGAATATCGACGTTGTTATCCGCGTGCTCGCCGCCGTTCAGGATATTCATCATCGGTACCGGCATGCTGTAGTGACCCGGCTTGCCGTAGAGCTCGGCGATGTGAGCGTAGAGCGCCACGCCCTTGGCATTGGCCGCTGCCTTCGCCGCGGCAAGCGACACCGCGAGAATGGCGTTGGCGCCCAGATTCGCCTTGTTGTCGGTGCCGTCGAGTTTCAGCATGGCGTCGTCCAGGCCGCGTTGATCGCGCGCATCCATGCCGACCAGCGCCTCGCGGATGCTGCCATTGACCGCCTCGACCGCTTTCAAGACACCTTTACCGAGATAGCGCGCCTTGTCGCCGTCGCGAAGCTCCAGCGCCTCGCGCGAGCCGGTGGAAGCGCCGCTCGGCGCGCACGCCTGGCCTACCGCGCCGCTTTCCAGGCGCACCGTGGCGCTTACGGTGGGGTTGCCGCGGGAGTCGAGCACTTCCAGCGCGGTGATATCCACAATTTTGGTCATGACAGCGTCCTTTTTGATTATCAGTCTACTAAATAGCGATGTTTCCCGTGAGCGCCGGCCATGGCGTTGGCACCCATCGCGCGCCTAGCGAATCACGAGCGGCTCGAAACCTTTTACTAGCGCGTCGAGCTGTGAAAGCTGGGTCAAAAACGGTTTGAGCTGATCCAGCGGCAGCGCACACGGCCCGTCGCACTTGGCGTTATCCGGGTCCGGGTGCGCTTCCAAAAAGAGCCCGGCCAAGCCGACGGCCACCCCGGCGCGGGCGAGCTCCGCCACCTGTGCCCGGCGCCCGTCGGCGCTATCCGCGCGCCCGCCGGGGCGCTGGAGCGCATGGGTGACATCGAAAAAGAGCGGGTAGCCGGTCTCTTTCATGTCGCCAAAGCCGAGCATGTCCACCACCAGGTTGTTGTAGCCAAAGCTCGACCCGCGCTCGCAGAGCATCAGGCGGTCGTTGCCGGCCTCATTGAACTTGGTGATGATGTGGCGCATCTCGTGCGGGGCCAGAAACTGCGGCTTCTTGATGTTGATCGCTGCCCCGGTTTTGGCCATCGCGACCACCAGATCGGTCTGGCGAGCCAGAAACGCGGGTAGCTGGATGATATCCGCCACTTCCGCCGCCGCCGCCGCCTGGTGCGGCTCGTGCACGTCGGTGATGATCGGCACGCGGTAGCGCGCCTTGATATCGGCGAGTATCTGCAGCCCTTTCTCGAGGCCCGGCCCACGATACGAGTGGACCGAGCTGCGGTTGGCCTTGTCGAAACTCGCCTTGAACACGTAGGGCATGGCGAGTGCTGTGGTCGCCTCGACGTAGGCGGCGGCCACCTCATCGGCAAGTTCGGCGGACTCCAGCACGTTCATGCCGCCGAGCAGCATTAGCGGCAGGGAGTTGCCGGCACTCAGGCCGGCAATGTCGATATGGCGCTCCTGGGAAGCCATCGTCGCTCCTTACTCGTGGGGCGCGGCGTGAGCGCGGGTGCGTTGCGCCTTGTGCTCGACCGCGGCGTTAACGAAGCCCGAAAACAGCGGGTGGCCGTCGCGCGGCGTGGAGGTGAACTCCGGGTGGAACTGACACGCCACGTACCAGGGGTGACCGGCAAGCTCGACCATCTCGACCAGCGACTGATCCACGCTCTTGCCGGAGATCACCAGCCCCGCTTTTTCGAGTTCGTCGATGAACTGGTTGTTCACCTCGAAGCGGTGGCGATGGCGCTCGACGATCTCGTCACTGCCGTAGGCCTCGCGAGCGCGGCTGCCCGCCTTCAGGTGGCACACCTGGCCGCCCAAGCGCATGGTGCCGCCCAGGTCAGAGGCCGCGTCGCGAAGCTCGATCTTGCCTTCACTATTGAGCCACTCGGTAATCAAGCCGACCACCGGGTGCTGGGTGTCATGGGTGAACTCGGTGGAGTTGGCGTCCGCCCAGCCGGCCACATTACGGGCGTACTCAATCACCGCAACCTGCATACCCAGGCAGATGCCTAAGTACGGCACGTTGTTCTCGCGCGCGAACTGAGCGGTCTTGATCTTGCCTTCCACGCCGCGCTCGCCAAAGCCGCCGGGCACGAGAATCGCGTCCTTGCCGGCCAGGCGCTCGGTGCCGTGGCGCTCGATGTCTTCGGAGTCGATGTAGTCGACGTTGACCTTGATACGCCCCTGAATACCGGCGTGAATCAGCGCTTCGTTGAGCGACTTGTAGGCGTCCAACAGCTCCATGTACTTGCCGACCATGGCGATGCTCACCGACTTCAGCGGGTTGAGCTTGGCATCGAGTACCTTCACCCACTCGGAGAGATCTGCAGGCTCGGCTTCCAGGCGCAGCTTGTCGCAGACGATGTCATCGAGGCCGTGCTCGTGAAGCATCAGCGGAATGCGGTAGATGGTATCGGCATCCTGAAGCGGGACCACCGCGCGCTCTTCGACGTTAGTGAACAGCGCGATCTTGCGCCGCTCGCTCTCTTCGAGCTCGACTTCGCTGCGGCAAATCAGGATATCCGGCTGGATACCGATGGAGCGAAGCTCCTTGACGCTGTGCTGGGTCGGTTTGGTCTTGGTCTCGCCGGCGGTCTTGATGTAGGGCACCAGCGTCAGGTGCATGAAGATCGCCCGGCTCGCGCCCTGCTCGCTTCGAATCTGACGAATGGACTCCAAAAACGGCAGCGATTCGATATCGCCGACGGTGCCACCGATCTCGACCAGCGCCACGTCGAAGCCTTCACCGCCGTCGTAGACGCGCTGCTTGATCTCGTCGGTGATGTGCGGGATGACCTGCACCGTACCGCCCAGGTAGTCGCCGCGGCGCTCCTTGCGCAGCACGTGCTCATAGACCCGGCCGGTGGTGAAGTTGTTGCCCTGGGTCATCCTGGTACGAATGAAGCGCTCGTAGTGGCCCAGGTCCAGGTCGGTTTCGGCGCCATCCTCGGTGACGAACACCTCGCCGTGCTGGAACGGGCTCATGGTGCCCGGATCCACGTTGATGTACGGGTCGAGCTTGAGCATGGTGACCTTAAGGCCGCGGGCCTCTAGAATCGCCGCCAGCGAGGCCGACGCGATGCCCTTGCCAAGAGAGGACACAACGCCGCCGGTCACGAAGATATATCGTGTCATGGAAAACCTGTAAGAACGTGATCAGAAGGCACGGCAGAAAGCCACACCAGGATGGGATGACAGAATACCAGAGCTCGCCCAAAGGCTCAATTTGAACCGTTGGGTTAGCACGTCGGGTACCCCTATCGACAGGTCGCTGGCTAAAGCCTGCTCCTACAGCGGTGTTGCCACCATCACCTTCCGGGACTCCCCGAGCCACGCCATAAAAAACGGGCCGTGTTGCCACGGCCCGCATTGGTTATTCCAAACGTTACATTAAACGCAGCACTTACACGCCCAGGTAATCCAGCATCCCCTCGGCGGCCTGGCGGCCTTCGTAGATGGCGGTGACCACCAGATCCGAGCCGCGGACCATGTCGCCGCCGGCGAAGATCTTCTCGTTGGTGGTCTGGAAGGCGTACTGGCCGTGCTCCGGGGCCTTGACCAGGTTGCGCTCGCAAACGTCGATGCTCGAGCCTTCGAACCAGGGAATCGAGCTTGCCTGGAAGCCGAAGGCGACCACGACGGCATCCGCCGGGATCACTTCTTCTGAGCCGGGCACGATTTCCGGGCGGCGGCGGCCGTTTTCGTCGGCGTCACCCAAGCGGGTACGTACGACCTTCACGCCTTCCACCTTGCCTTCACCGACCACGGCGATGGGCTGGCGGTTGAAGAGAAACTCCACTCCCTCTTCGCGGGCGTTGGCCACCTCGCGGCGCGAGCCTGGCATGTTCTCTTCGTCGCGCCGGTAGGCGCAGGTCACGCTCGCCGCGCGCTGACGGATCGAGCTGCGGTTACAGTCCATCGCCGTATCGCCGCCGCCGAGCACCACCACGCGTTTGCCTTCCATCGAGATGTAGTCTGCCGGGTCCTTCTCGAAGCCCAGGCGCCGGTTGACGTTGGCGATCAGGAAGTCGAGCGCCTTGTAGACGCCGGGCAGATCTTCGCCGGGGAAGCCGCCTTCCATGTACTGGTAGGTGCCCATGCCGAGGAACACCGCGTCATACTCCTGCACCAGGGTATCGAACTCGATGTCCACGCCGATCTCGACGTTCAAGCGAAACTCGATGCCCATCTCCTCGAACACCGCGCGGCGGCGCTCCATGACGTTCTTTTCGAGCTTGAACTCGGGGATACCGAAGGTCAAAAGCCCGCCGATCTCCGGGTGGCGGTCGAACACCACGGGCTTGACGCCGTTGCGCGCGAGAATGTCCGCCGCGCCCAGGCCCGCGGGACCTGCGCCGATGATCGCGACCTTCTTGTCGGTCCAAACCACCTTCGACATGTCCGGGCGCCAGCCCATGGCAAAGGCGGTGTCGGTGATGTACTTCTCGATCGAGCCGATGGTGACCGCGCCGAAGCCATCGTTGAGCGTGCAGTCGCCTTCACAGAGGCGATCCTGGGGGCAGACGCGCCCGCACACTTCCGGCAGCGAGTTGGTCTTGTGCGAAAGCTCCGCGGCTTCGATGATGTTGCCTTCCACTACCAGCTGCAGCCAGTTGGGAATGTAGTTGTGTACCGGGCACTTCCACTCGCAGTACGGGTTGCCGCAGTGCAGGCAGCGGTGCGCCTGACTCGCCGCGTCCGTCGGCTTGAACGGTTCGTAGATTTCGGCGAACTCTTTCGCGCGCGTATGCGCCTCTTTTTTCTGCGGGTCCTTACGACCCACGTCGATAAACTGGAAATCGTTGTTCAAACGGTTGGCCATGATCTCTCTCCTCTCGGCGATGGACACATTCGGATTACTGCGGCTGACGCCGAGATTGATCCAGCAGACTTCCCAGACTCGCCGCCTTCGGCTTCACCAGCCAGAAGTGGCGCGCGTAGTCGCTGAAGTCTTCCAAAATGGCTGCCCCGCGCTTGGAGCCGGTCTCGGCCACGTAGGCTTCGATCATCTCGCGCAGGTGGCGACGGTACGCCTCCATCGCCTCGGTGTTGACCCGGTGAATCTCCACCAGCTCATGGTTGTACTTGTCCACGAAGCTGCGCTCTTCGTCGAGCACGTAGGCAAAGCCGCCGGTCATGCCCGCGCCGAAGTTGACGCCGGTTTCGCCGAGCACACAGACGATGCCGCCGGTCATGTATTCGCAGCAGTGGTCCCCCGCGCCTTCGATCACTGCCATGGCGCCGGAGTTACGCACGCCGAAGCGCTCGCCGGCCACACCTGCGGCGTAAAGCGTGCCGCCGGTGGCGCCGTATAGGCAGGTGTTGCCGACGATCGAGGTCTTGTGGCTTTCAAACTCACTGACCTTCGGCGGCACGATGACGATGCGCCCGCCGTTCATGCCCTTGCCGACGTAGTCGTTGGCGTCGCCTTCGAGATACAGATTAAGGCCCCGCGCGTTCCAGACGCCGAAGCTCTGGCCGGCCACACCGGTGAAGTGGGCGTTGATAGGCGCCTCTTCCAACCCCTCTTCGCCATAGCGCTTGGCGATGGCGCCGGACGAGAGCGCGCCGACGCTGCGATCGCAGTTGGTGATATCGAAGCTGAAGTCGCCGCCGGAGCGGTTCTCGATGGCGCTCTTGAGCGCTTCGAGCACTTCCTGGTTTTTCGCGCCCGGGTCGTGAGGCACGTTGCGGCTGACGGTACAGAACTGCGGCGCGTCCGCCGGCACGAAGTCGTTTTTCAACAGCGGCGTCAGGTCGAGCCCGCGCTGCGAGGCGGTGCGCCCTTCCACCACTTCGAGCAGATCGGTGCGGCCGATCAGGTCGGTGAGCTTACGCACGCCCATCATCGCCATCAGCTCGCGCACTTCTTCGGCAATGAAGCGGAAGTAGTTCTTGACCATGTCGACGGTACCGCGGAAGTGCTCGCCGCGCAGGTAGTCGTCCTGGGTGGCGACACCAGTGGCGCAGTTGTTCAGGTGACAAATCCGCAGGTACTTACAGCCCAGCGCGACCATGGGTGCGGTACCAAAGCCGAAGCTCTCGGCGCCGAGAATCGCCGCCTTGATGACGTCGAGCCCGGTTTTCAGGCCGCCGTCGGTCTGCAGGCGAATCTTGTCGCGCAGGCCGTTGATGCGAAGCGCCTGATGCACTTCGGGCAGGCCCAGCTCCCAGGGGGAGCCGGCGTGCTTGATCGAGGTCAGCGGGCTCGCCGCGGTGCCGCCGTCGTAGCCAGAGACGGTAATCAGATCCGCATAGGCCTTGGCAACGCCGGTCGCGATCGTACCGATGCCGGGCTCGGAGACCAGCTTGACCGAGACCTGGGCTTCGGGGTTGACCTGTTTTAGGTCGAAAATCAGCTGCGCAAGATCCTCGATCGAGTAAATATCGTGGTGCGGCGGCGGTGAAATCAGCGTCACACCGGGGACGGCGTAGCGCAGCTTGGCGATGATGTCGTTGACCTTGCCGCCGGGCAGTTGGCCGCCTTCGCCGGGCTTGGCGCCCTGGGCGACCTTGATCTGCAGCACTTCGGCGTTGACCAGGTACGACGGCGTCACACCGAATCGGCCCGAGGCGATCTGCTTGATCTTGGAGCTTCTGATGGTGCCGTAGCGGGCGTGGTCTTCGCCGCCTTCACCGGAGTTGGAGCGCCCCCCGGCTTCGTTCATCGCCTGGGCGAGCGCCTCATGGGCCTCGGGCGAGAGCGCGCCGAGCGACATGCCGGCGCTGTCAAAGCGCGGCAGCAGCTCATCGACAGACTCCACCTCATCGAGCGCGATGGAATCGCCGGACTGCTTGAGTTTGAGCATGTCACGAATGGTCGCCACCGGGCGCTCGTTCACCTGTTGGGCGAACTTCTTCCACTTGGCGTAGCTGCCTTCCTGCACGGCGGCCTGCAGCGTCATGACCACGTCAGGATTGTAGGCGTGATACTCGTAGCCGTGAACGTACTTGAGCTGGCCGCCCTGGGAGATACCCTTGCGCGGCGTCCAGGCGTCTTTCGCAATCAGCGTTTGCTGCATCTGCAGCTCGCTGAAGCCGGCGCCCTGGATGCGCGAGGCCATGCCCACGAAACAGGTGTCCATGATCTCGTCGTTGAGGCCGACCGCTTCGAACAGCATCGAGCCGCGGTAGGAGGCGAGCGTCGAGATCCCCATCTTGGAGAGAATCTTGAACAGCCCCTTCTGCAGGCCCTTACGGTAGTTCTCGCGGGCGTCCGCCGGGTTGCCGGTCAGCTCGCCGACGCGGTGCATGTCCGCCATGACCTGATAGGCAAGCCACGGGTAGACCGCCGTGGCGCCCACACCGAAAAGCACCGCCATCTGGTGGGCGTCACGGGCGTAGCCGGTTTCGACGATGATGTTCGCCATCGGGCGCATGGCAAGACGGCCCAGGTGGCTGTGCACGGCGCCGACGGCGAGCGCGGACTGAATCGGCACTTCACCCTTGGGCAGCTCGGCATCGCTGAGCACCAGCAGCACGCAGCCCTCTTTCACCTGACGCTCGGCCTTTTGGCACAGCGCGTCGACGGCCTGCTTGAGGCTGGTCTCGTCCGGATTGTAGCCAAGGCTCAGCTGGCAGCTGGCAAACGCCGGATCATCCTGGCTAACCAGCGCGGTGAACTTGCGCGGCGACAGGATCGGCGTGGTCAGAATCAGGCGGTGGGCGTGCTCCGGGGTCGCCTTGAAGACGTTGAGCTCGGCGCCGCAGCAGGTTTCCAGCGACATCACGATCGCTTCGCGCAGCGGGTCGATCGGCGGATTGGTCACCTGGGCGAATTTCTGGCGGAAGAAATCGGTCAGAAGACGCGGGCGGCTCGACAGCACCGCCATCGGCGTATCGTCGCCCATGGAGCCAACCGCCTCCTGGCCGCTTTCCGCCAGCGGGCGCAGCAGTTGGTCGCGCTCTTCGAACGTCACCTGGAACATCTTCTGCTGCACGTTGAGCGCATCAGTGTCCATGCTCTGAAAGCGCGCAAGCTCGGTCAGCGCCGACTCTAGATAGCTCGCCTGCTCTTTCAGCCAGCGCTTGTAGGGGTAGGCGGACTTCAGACGGTTGTCGATGTCGTCGGTATGCAGCACTTCGCCGGTCTGGGTATCGACGGCGAGCATCTGCCCCGGGCCGACGCGGCCCTTGGCCACCACGTCTTCTGGCCTGTAGCCGTAGGTGCCGGTTTCGGAGGCGAGCGTGATGTAGCCGTTTTTGGTCATCACCCAGCGCGCCGGGCGCAGACCGTTACGGTCGAGCATGCACACCGCTTGGCGGCCGTCGGTCATGACCACGCCGGCCGGGCCATCCCAGGGCTCCATGTGCATGGAGTTGTACTCATAAAACGCGCGCAGCTCGGCGTCCATGGTCTCGACGTTTTGCCAGGCCGGCGGCACCATCATACGCACGGCGCGGTGAAGCTCCATGCCACCGGTAAGCAGCACTTCGAGCATGTTGTCCATGCTCGAAGAGTCGGAACCGGTGGTGTTGACCACCTCGTCGAGCTTGACGATGTCCGGCAGTTGCTCGCTTGCGAAGTTGGCCTTGCGCGAGTTCGCCCAGCCGCGGTTGGCCTCGATGGTATTGATCTCGCCGTTGTGGGCGAGTAGACGGAACGGCTGGGCCAGCGGCCAGCGCGGTGCGGTGTTGGTCGAAAAACGCTGGTGGAAAACGCAGATCGCGGTTTCCAGGCGCGAATCGTTCAGGTCCTTGTAGAACGCCGGCAGATCTTCCGGCATTACCAGGCCCTTGTAGGAGACGACCTCGGAAGAAAGCGAGGCGACGTAGAAGTCCTCCTCCTTCTTCAGAGCCTGCTCGGCGTAGCGCCGCGCCATGAACAGATCGACGGTGAAGTTGGCGCTGTCGCCGGGCTCGACGAAAATCTGTTCGATACGCGGCAGGCAGTCGAGCGCCATCGGGCCGCACACGCTCGAGTCGGTGGGCACTTCGCGCCAGCCCAGGCGCTTCAAGCCTCGGCTATCGAGCTCGCGCTCCAGCGTCTCGCGGGCGGTTTGGGCGCGCGCGTCGTCATTGGGTAGAAAGATGACGCCCACGGCGAAGTGCTCGCCGGGCTCGATATCCAGCGCTTCTTTTGCGACATCGCGCATGAACCGGGTCGGCATTTTCAGCAGCAGCCCGCAGCCGTCGCCGGTTTTGCCGTCGGCGGCGATACCGCCCCGGTGGGTCATGCAGGTCAGCGACTCGATGGCGGTTTTAAGGAGATCGTGACTGGCTTCTCCTTGCATGTGCGCGATAAGCCCAAAACCGCAGTTATCGCGAAACTCGCCAGGCTGATGAAGACCTTTGTTCATGGGCGTGCCTCTAGTCAAGGTGTTTTACTGGCAGCGAACTTGTGCTTTAATGACGGGTTTTCTTTTTATTCTGACTTGCCTTTCCCGCCCGAGCCCCCTGCTCTTTGGCGTTCGCTGCCGCAGGAAAATGGCCGCTCAGCATAGCCACTTGCCCCTACCTGGCGCAATCGCCCGACCGCACCAAAATTCTCAAAACTCTCGCCAAATCCTGTATTTGCAGTACCAGTCAACCAAAAAACATAGCCCCGTCAACCACTTAAGCCGGCACCTCGCGTAGCCTGCGTGAGCCCGAACGCCACATAGACTTTAGTCTTACAATTCGGCATTTCTCCATGCCGATAACGCATACGGCATACCGATTGGCGCAACTGTTGGCTTTACGCATGACCCAAACGCAGAAAACCCGCCACGGTGGCGGGTTTTTGAGAGCGCCGGGCGGCGCCTTTTATCGAGACGAATAAAGCAAAGCAGTGCGCTATTCGCTTCGCGGGTAGCGCCGCAGCAGCTCTTCCAGCGTATCCGGCGGCGTCTCATCGCTGATCACCGCCTCGCCCAGGGCATTTAGCAGTATCAGGCGAAGCCGGGCCTCGACGTTCTTCTTGTCCAGGCGCATGCGGCTGAGAAAGTCCTCGACATCCATGTTCGCCGGTGCAGCCAACGGCAGCCCGGCGCGCTCGATCGCCGCCCTGGCGCGGGTGAGTGCCGGCTCGTCGATCATGCCAAGCTCGAAAGAGAGTGTGGCCGCCATCGCCATGCCGGCGCCGACCGCCTCGCCGTGTAGCCAGTTACCGTAGCCCTGGTGCGCCTCGATGGCATGGCCGAAGGTGTGGCCCAGGTTCAACAGCGCGCGCACGCCCTGCTCGGTTTCGTCCTCGGCGACGATATCGGCCTTGATTTGACAGCTCACCGCGATCGCCTCGCTGACGGCCTCGGCATCCGTGCGGCGAAGCGCGTCCATGTTCTGCTCAAGCCAGCCAAGAAACGCCACGTTGCGAATCAGGCCGTACTTGATCACTTCGGCAAGCCCAGCGGAGAGCTCGCGCGGGGGCAGTGTGGCCAGCGTGTCGGTATCGATCAGCACCGCGCGGGGCTGGTGGAAGGCGCCGATCATGTTCTTGCCCAGCGGATGGTTGACGCCGGTTTTGCCGCCTACCGAAGAGTCCACCTGGGAGAGCAGCGTGGTAGGCACTTGAATGAACGCCACCCCGCGCTGGTAGGCGGCGGCGGCGAAGCCGACCATGTCACCGATCACCCCGCCTCCAAGCGCCACCAGCGTGCAGCGGCGGTTGAAACCGGCCCCTAGCAGCGCATCCCAGATACGCTCGACCTGTTCGAGGTTCTTGTAGCGCTCGCCGTCGGGTAGCGACAACGTGCGTACGTCGCACTCGTCGGGCAGCGCGTCGATCAGCGCCTGCAAGTAGAGCGGCGCAATCGTGTCGTTGGTTATCACCATCACCTGACGCCCCGCCAAATAAGGCGCCAGCAGGCCGGGCTCACTCAACAGAGCGCGGCCGATATGAATGGGGTAGCTGCGCTCGCCGAGCGCCACGTTGAGGGTGCGCCGGGCGCTTGCGGTCATGAGGATACCCCGGAGTCGGTGAGCTGGCGGCTTTCCAGCAGGTCGTTCAAGCGCCGCGCGCGACGCAAAATGTCGTTGACCACCGCGCGCGGGCTTCGCCGGTCGGTGCGTACGGTAATGTCCGATGTCGCGCGGTAAAGCGGGTCACGCAGTAAAAACATGTCCTTGAGCACCTGTTCGCGGTCGACGCGCTGCAATAGCGGGCGGTTCTTGTCGCGGGCGGTGCGCTTGAGCTGCTGCTCGACGGTGGTGAGCAGGTACACCACGGTGCCGCGCTCGCGCAGCGCTCGGCGGTTCTCTTCGCGCAGCACCGCGCCGCCTCCGGTGGCCAGCACTACCCCAGAAAGCCTGGTGAGCTCGTCGATCATCTGCACTTCGCGCAGGCGAAAACCGGGCTCGCCTTCGACGTCGAAAATCCAAGGGATATCCGCACCGCAGCGGTCCTGAATTACGTGGTCACTGTCATGAAACGTGCGCGAAAGCTCCGCGGCCAGTAAACGGCCGATGGTACTTTTGCCGGCTCCCATCGGGCCGACCAGAAAAAGATTGGGTAAATCCTGCATCAGCGAACCGCCAAACCATCATCGAGTAGTCGTGGAGTAATAAACACTAACAGCTCTACCTTCTCATTGCTCTCCTGGTTGTAGCGAAACAGCCGACCCAAAAGCGGCAGATCGCCCAGAAGCGGCGTTTTAGAGATTTGGCTGAGCTGTTCGGTAGTCAAGATACCGCCCAGCACCACGGTTTGGCCATTGTCCACGAGTACCTGGGTCTCGATCTGATTGGTATCGATGGGCGGCTCGCCGCCGAATTCGCTTTCGCGGAAGCTGTCGTTCTTGATCACCAGATCCATGATGATGCGGTTGTCCGGGGTGATCTGCGGGGTCACCTCGAGCGAGAGCTCGGCCTCCTTGAACTGAGTGTCCGGATTACCCTGCACGTCCACGCTCTGAAAGGCGCGCTCCTCGCCCTGGCGAATGGTCGCGGTGCGCTGGTTGGCGGTGATGATGCGCGGCTGGGAGATCGTCTGGCTCTTGCCCTCGCTCTCCAACGCTCGAAGTTCGAGATCCAGCAGCACGTCGCCGGAGAGATAGCCGAAGCTGAACCCGGTGCCACCGATCGCCCCGGGCCCAAGATCCACGGCGAGCCCGCCCTGAGCGCGACTGATGCCATTGGGATTGATATCGCGACGAGCGTATTGTCCAGTATCTTCGTTGAGCTGGAAACCGCGAGTGCTCGACGCTCCCCAGTTGATGCCAAGCTCACGCGAAGCGGTGTCGCGCGCGATGACGATACGCGCCTCGATCTGTACCTGGCGTACGGCGACGTCGAGCCGGTCCAGGGTGGCCACGATTTCGCGAAGCTGGTCGGCTGTATCCTGTACCAGCAATGTATTGGTGCGCTGGTCCACGCTGACCCGGCCGCGGTCGGTCAACAGGCCAAAGCCTTCGGCGCCGCGCAAAAGCTGGGCGAAATCCTCGGCGCGGGCGTAGCGCACCTCGATGAATTCGGTCACCAGCGGCGCCAGCGTTTGGCGCTGGTTGCGCGACTCGATCTCCTGACGCTCGACCTCGGCAAGCTCTCCGGCCGGGGCGATCACGATCACGTTACCCTGCTCGCGGCTCGACAGCCCCTGGCTTTGCAGAATCAGCGCCAGCGCCTGATCCCAGGGTACGTCGTTCAGGTTCAGTGTGACTCGACCTGTGACGCTGTCGCTGGCGACCAGGTTGAGCCCGGTAAACTCGGCAAGCGTGGCCAGCACCGAGCGCACCTCGATGTCCTGAAAGTTGAGGCTCAGCCGGTCTCCGGTAAAGCGCTCTTCCGCCCCTTGGGAAAGCGAATCCGCGGGCGTGGCCACAGGCTCGACGTCAACGGTCAGCACCCGTCCGCTTTGCGAGGAGAGCAGCGCATACGGCCCCTGAGTTTGTAGCTCGAGCTGGGTACCCGTAGCGGTGGTGCGCGGCGTGATGCGATTGATCGGCGTGGCGAAGTCGGTGACATCGAGAATCTGGTCGAGCGACGCGGGCAGCGTGACGCCCGGCAAGGAGGCGTTCACTACGCCAAGCCCCGCCTCCTCGACGCGGGCGTTTACTCCGCTCTGACTGAACGTCACCAGAAGCCGCCCGGCGCCATTGGTGCCGCGGCGAAAATCGATGTCCTCGATTTGCGGCCCGCTGGCGGCGGCAGGTGCCGGACGCGGTGTCGGTGTGGCGGCGGGAACGCTGGCGGCGCTTACCGTCGACGCTGGCGCGACCGGCGGCTGGGAGCCAATGGCGGTGGGGGTAAGAAATACGCTGAGCCGGCTCGGTGAGGCCGCCGAGCGAAACGTGTGCGCCCCGCTTAAATCGACGATCAGGCGCGTGCGCCCGCCGCCTTCGATGGTGGTAATGCGCTCTACACCGCCTTGCCCCACTGCCTGGCTTCGCTCGGCGAGCCCATTTTGTGTATTGGCCAGATCCAGCGCCAGCCGCGGCGGCGCTTCCAGCGCGTAGCCGGTCAGCTCGCCCGGCGCGCCGTCAAACGAAAGCAGCAGCTCGACCTCGCCCTGAGGCGCGTCACGCACCTCCAGATCGGTCAACAGCGCCGCCGAGGCAAGCGCCGGGCAAGCAAGCAGCGACAGGGCGAGCAGACAAAACGCGGTACGGCGGGCAATGGTGATCATAAACAGGGATGTCCAAATAAACGTCCAACGAAAATGGTTGTTCAACCGCAGTGCTTGAGCGCCTCAAGGCTGCAGCGACAGGGCGGCCGGGCTCGTTTGCCACCCTTGCTGCTCGTCAAGGATGCGCTCGATCAGCGTGACCTCGTCCAGCGTAATGTGGGTAATTTCCCCGTAGTTGGTACCCAGGTGGTTGCCTTCGCGCACGGTGACGACGCTGCCGTCCGGCGTTGCGATCAGGGCGACGCGCTGACCGCCCATTTGAAGCGTGCCCACCAGGCGTAGCGACGGGAGTGCAAAGGCCTCCAGCGGCTCTAACGGGCGCTGAGTATCCGGCGCCAGAGCGCTGTTGCGAGTAGCGATTGTCTCACTGCGCGTGAGCCGTTCAGGCGCCAAAAACGGGCTACGCGACTCGCTATATCGATAGTTTAATAATGCAGGCTCGGGAAACGGTTGGGCATCGATGGCCACCGGCACGTTCGGCGCGCGCCGAATCTCGGCAAGCGTGACGTCGAGCTGGTCGAGCATGGCGTCGTTGCAACCACATAGCAAAACGGCCAGCAATAGCGGTAACAGCGCGCGCTGGATCATGGCGCCACCTCTTCGGTTCGAGCCTCGTCGATAAAGGTATAGGTGCGCGCATCCAGCGTTAGCCGCAGCGACTCTCCCGGCGGCTCGATGGCGGTAAGGGTCAAATCGTGCTGGGTCACGATCCGCGCCAACTGGCTTATATCGGCAACGAAGCGGCCCAACTGGTGGTAGCCGCCGCGCACCTGGATATCCAGCGGATGCTCGATGTAGTGCTCGTTGGCCACCGGCGCGCCGAGGCGAATCACCTCGATGGTAAGACGATTATCCACCGCCGCATCGCTGATGCTGTCCAGCAGCGACGGAATCTCGACATTGGTCGGCAGCATCGCGCGCATGCGCTCCATATGACCGCCAAGGGTTGCCAACTGGCTTTGAACGTTGGGCAAGAGTGCCACTTCCGAGGCCTTGACGCGGTAGTCGCTAAACAGCCGCGCTTCCTCGCGTTTGGCTTCGGCAAGGCCGGCGCGTTTTTCGCTCACCTGCCAAGTCATTAAGGCCCCAAAGGCGACGGCAAACACTAGCACCACGCACAGCGCCTTCAAAAAAATCGGCCAACCGCCCGCCTCTTTTAGATCGAGACTTTGCATCTCGACTTCCTTGAGGCGCTGCCACTCTTGGCGCGCCCGAGCTTTGCTCATCACTGGGCGGTCTCCTCGGTCGTCGCACTGGCCTCAACGGTATGTAGCGTTTGCATCATATCGAAGCGAAAACGCCGCCCCTGCTCGTCCGGCGCGCTGGTGACTTCCGACAGCACCGGTACCGCGAAGCCCGGCACGCGGGCCAAGCGGCGAAGCTGCTCGGACACCTGGCGCTCGTCGTTGGCCGTTGCCGTCAGGCTCACCCGCGGGCCTTCGCGGCTGAGCTCTTCGTAGACCACGCCGTCGGTCAAACTGGCCGCCAGCGCATTGAAGAGCTCGACGGTATCGATGCGCTCATTTTGCAGCGTATTGAACAGCGCGAGCTGCTGGTTGAGCTGAGCGACATCCTCCTGGTAGCGCTTGACGTCTTCGATCTGCTGATCGAGCTGCTCGATGTGGCGGACGATATAGTCATTTCGTATCGCCTGTTCATCGAGCTCCTGCTGATAGATCAGCGAAACGCCAAGGGCTACCAGAATGCCCATCGCGAGCGACAGCGCCAGCACGCCGTAGAACTGTTTGGTGCGCCTCTCCCGGCGCGCTTCGCGCCAGGCCAGCAGATTGATATTGATGTTCACTGGCTCACCTTCATGGCAAGCCCACAGGCGGTGAGCATCGCCGGCGCGTCGCTGGTAAGCCCTTTGACATTGATTCGTGGGCGCAGCTTCATGCGCTGGAACGGATTGGCCTGAGTCACCGTGAGGTCGTTCTCCTGGGCGATGCGCTCGGCAAGGCCCGGAATCACGCTCGACCCGCCAGCCAGTACCAGGTGCTCCACGCGCCGCTTACGCCCAGCGGTGTAGTAAAGCTGCAGCGAGCGGCCTACCTGCTGCACGACGGTGTCGATGAAGGGATTGAGCACGCTATCCTCGTAGTCGTCCGGCAGCCCGCCACGTTTTTTGGCGAGCCCCGCTTCTTCGTTGGTCAACTCGTAGCGCTCGCGAATGGTATCGGTAAGCTGGCGCCCCCCATAAACGGTGTCGCGACTGTAAATGATGCGCCCATTGTCGAGTACATGAAAAGCGTTCATGTTCGCGCCCAGGTCCACCAGCGCCATGTTTGCCTTCGCTTCCTCGGCCACGTTGAGTTGACGCCGTAGCTCGCTGAATACGCGCTCCACGGCGAAGGTTTCGACATCAACCGCCGCGGGCTCGAGCCCTGCCTGCATTAAGGTGTCGGTAAGCTGGCTGACGTCACTCTGACGACACGCCACTAAAATCACCTGCTGCTGATTTTCGTCACCGGGGACCGGTCCTAGACACTGAAAATCGAAGGCCACCTCATTGAACGGAAACGGAACGTGGCGGTCGTACTCATCTATGATTCGAGCCTCTATTTCGTCTTCGCCAAGAGAGGCAGGGTACGTAATGAGACGGGTGATCGCCGCACTCGCCGGTATTGCCACGGCGGCCTTGCGAGTTGAAGGCTTGGCGTGTTCGACGGCGGCTCGAAGTACCCGAGCTACATCGTTGATATCGCGGATACGCCGCTCCACCACTGCGCCTTCCTTAAGCGGGCGAACGGCGTAGCTTTGTACCTGGTAGTTGGTATCCAGCTGTTTAAGCTCTAAAAGCTTAACGGTGGCCGAGGTAATATCGACCCCGATCAATCCCTTTCCAGACGTTGATAGGCGCATGGGATCCCGTTTGGTTTTATCGTTTTACCGAGCGTGTAGCGAGGTTACCTTATTTTTAACAGCGCGACACGTTAAGACCAACAAGGCATATCAACACTGGTGGCCGATGGATAGGCTTCTTATAATGGTGCCCAATTGCGCAATACGGCGAGTTGGACGCCGTACCTCTTTTATCTCCACGGGTGCCCTCTGTTCATGACGTTTTTACGAACCCTTCTCGTGTCACTGTTCTCCGCGGTGGTTGCCCTCGTGGGCGCCACGGCGCTGGCCGTGATCGCCGCTGCTATCTACTTTTCGCCCGGGCTTCCCGATGTCCGCCAACTGCAGAATTTCGAGCTCCACACCCCGCTTCGCATCTTCACCAACGATGGCAAGCTGATTGGCGAGTTCGGTGAAGAGCGACGTATGGTGGTGGATTACGACGAAATCCCTCAGAACATGATCAATGCATTGATCGCCGCCGAGGACTCGAGCTTCTTCGAGCACGCAGGCGTCGACCCGCGAGGCCTGGCTCGCGCCGCGGTGGAGCTTGCCAGTAGCGGCGGTGCAATCCAGTCCGGCGGCTCGACCATCACCATGCAGGTCGCGCGTAACTACATGCTGACGCTGGATCAGACCTTCACGCGCAAGATTCGCGAGATCCTGCTCGCGCTGCAGATGGAGCAGGTGCTCTCCAAGCAGCAGATCTTCGAGCTCTACGTGAACAAGATCTTTCTGGGCAACCGCGCCTACGGCATCGCTACCGCCGCGGAAACCTACTACGACCGCCCGCTCTCCGAGCTAACGCTTGCCGAAACCGCGATGATCGCCGGTCTGCCCAAGGCGCCGTCGGCGTTCAACCCGCTGGCCAACTCCGAGCGCTCTTTGATCCGCCGCAACTGGATCCTGTTTCGCATGCGCGAGCTGGGCTATATCGATAACGACACCTACCAGGCCTCGGTGCAGGAGCCCGTTACCGCGCGTCGTCACTATACGCAAACCGAAGTGGACGCCTCCTACGTTTCGGAAATGGCGCGCCAGTTCGCCGTCGAGCGCTTCGGCGACACCGCCTACACCGGCGGCTACCGCATCTATACCACCATCGATAGCGAGCTCCAGCCCGCCGCACGTCAGGCGCTGGCCGATGGTCTGATCGAGTACGACCGCCGTCACGGCTGGCGCGGACCGGAGCAGAGCGACATCGCCGCGAGTCTGGTCGAAGCCCAAGAGCAGACCACGACCCAAGGGCTCGAGGAAGAGCTTTCCGAGTCGCCGGAAATTCGCCAGACCGCGCGCCAGGCCGCTGAGCGCAGCCAGACTGAGATCGAAGGCATCGACGGCGACGTCTCCAACTGGCTTCAGGTGCTCGAGCGCACGCCCAATTACGGGCTATTGCAGCCGGCCATCGTGGTCGAAAGCAGCGGCCGCGAAATGCAGGTGCTGACCCGCGACCGGGAGCTTAGAACCATCGGCTGGGACGGCCTGAACTGGGCCCGCCAGTACCTGAGCCCGCGAAGCCGCGGCGGCGAGCCCGGAAGCGCAGATCAAATCGCCGTGCGCGGCGACCTGATTCGCGTAGTGGAAAGCGACGACGGCTCAGTGCGTCTTTCCCAGCGCCCGGACGTCGAGGGATCGCTGGTAGTGCAGGACCCGCGCACCGGCGCCATTCTCGCGCTGCAGGGCGGCTTCGATTTCAACGCCAGCAAGTTCAACCGTGCCATTCAGGCTCAGCGCCAGTCCGGCTCGATCTTCAAGCCGTTCATCTATCTCGCCGCGCTCGACGACGGCGGCATGACCGCGGCCAGCGTGGTCAACGACTCGCCCCTGGTGGTAGATGACGGCAGCGACTCGCTGTGGCGGCCGATGAACTCGAGCCGCGACTTCCAGGGCCCGATGCGCTTGCGCCCGGCGCTGGCCCGCTCGCGCAACCTGGTCACCATCCGGGTGCTGCAGTCGATGGGCATCACCCCGACCATCAACTATCTGGAAGGCTTCGGCTTCTCGGTGGACCGCCTGCCGCGCGGGCTGTCGCTGGCACTCGGCAGCGCAAGCCTTACGCCGATGGAGATGACCAACGCCTACGCGGTCATCGCCAACGGTGGCTTCCAGGTCTCGCCCTGGTTCATCGAGCGCGTCACGCGTAACGACGACCGCGACATTATCGACGAGGCCACGCCCAGCATCGCCTGCGCTAGCTGCGCCGAGGGCCAGCAAAGCGTCGAGATCGAAGGCAAGAGCTACCCCATCGCCAAACGCGTGGCCGACCCGGCGGCGGTGTACATCCTGCGCGACATGCTGCGCGACGTCATCACCTCGGGCACCGGGCGCGCCGCGCTCAGCCTCGATCGCGACGATATAGTTGGCAAGACCGGCACCACCAACAACCAGCGCGACGCTTGGTTCGCCGGCTTCAACAGCAATTTGGTGACCACGGTGTGGGTGGGCAAGGACAGCAACGAAACCACCGCCGAGTACGGCGCCAGCGCCGCCCTGCCGATCTGGATCGACTTCATGGGTCAGGCCCTGGCGGGTACGCCGTCGGCGCTGCCGGAGCGTCCGAGCAACGTGGTGACCGCGCGGGTCGATCCGGACAACGGCCGCCGGCTCTACGACAATCAGTCCGGCGGCATTTCAGAGCTGTTCCGCGAAGGTAACCTGCCCTCCTACCAGGCGCGCACGGTAAGCCGCGAGTTCGAGGAAGCGACCGGCTCCCAGGGCTCCGGCGCGGCTGAATCGATCTTCTAACGCTCGCTTGTCTTGCAAGAAGACGCTCTGAACGAAACGCCCTAAACGAAAAAGCCCGGAACGCCATGGCGTTCCGGGCTTTTTTATGGCGCTAACCTGGGGGCGATCACGATGTGACCGGGTGCCCCTCGCGGCGGCTCGCCAAATAGTTGGCGCCGATCACCGCCGCCATCACCACCACCCCGGTAAGCTCGGTCCAAAAACTTGGATAGAACACGCCAAAGATCGCTGCGCCGATGGCGATGCGCGCCAGCCAGTTCATCCGCGTGAACAGGTATCCTTCGAGCGAAGCAGCGAAGGCGCACAGCGCGAAGATCGCGATGATCGCGTTCCAGATCACCACCGGTACCGGACCGCCAATAATGATCTCCGGGTTGAAGACCATGAACAGCGGAATCAGGTAGAGGCCCTTGGCGAACTTCCAGGCCTGAAAGCCGGTTTCCATCGGTTTGCTGCCGGCGATCGCCGCCCCGGCGAAGCCCGCCAGCGCAATCGGCGGGGTCACGTTGGAGTCCTGGGAGTACCAGAACACCACCAGGTGCGCGATCAGAAGCGGCACGCCGAACTCATTGGTCAAGGCAGGCCCCACCAGCACGATCAGTACGATATAGCTTGCGGTCACGGGAAGGCCCATGCCGAGTACCAAGCTCGCCAGCAGCACCATGACCAGTGCCAGCACCAGGTTACCGCCGGAGAACGCGAGCATCATCGACGAGAACTTGAGCCCGAGCCCGGTCAGCCCCACCACGCCCACGATGATCCCTGCCACGGCGCAGGCCATCGACACCGCCACGGCGTTACGCGCGCCCAATTCAAGCCCTTCGACCAGTTTGGTCAACCCCGACCAGACGACCGCTTTGGTGCGCTCAGCCGTTACGGGCTGGCCCTGGCCGGGGGCGACGAAGAAATACCAAAGCGCGTAGCGAATCACCGCGACCGCCACCATGGTGATGACCGCGTAATACCCCACCCGCATCGGTGACAGATTCAGCACCAACAGCCACACCAGCACCCCCAGCGGCAGCAGAAAGTGCCAGCCATCCTTCATCACCTGGCGCATCTTCGGAAGCTCTGAGCGCGGCATGCCCTGCATGCCCTGCTTGAGCGCGATGATATGCACGAACAGGTAGACCGTGGCGAAATACATGATCGCCGGCAGGATGCTGATCTTGACGATCTCCAGATACGGCGTGTTGGTGTACTCGGCGATCAAAAAGGCGCCGGCGCCCATCAGCGGCGGCATGATCTGCCCGCCGGTCGAGGCGGCGGCTTCGATACCGCCGGCCTGCTTGGGCTTGTAGCCCAGCTTTTTCATCAGCGGAATGGTGAAGGCGCCGGTGGTCACCACGTTGGCGATGGCGCTGCCAGAGATCGAGCCCATGCCCGCCGAGGCGAGCACGGCGGCCTTCGCCGGGCCGCCGCGCTGGCGCCCGGTGGCGGCGTAGGCCATATCGATGAAGAAACGCCCCGCCCCGGTGCTCTCGAGAAAAGCACCGAACAGCACGAAAATGAAGATGTAGGTCGCCGCCACCCCAAGCGGCAGCCCGAAGATGCCTTCTTGGCCGAGATAGAGCTGCCCCGCGACGCGGTCCAGCGTATAGCCGCGGTGGGAGAGAATGCCCGGCAGCCATTCGCCAAGCCAGGGCAGCTCACCCCGGGGGCCGGCGAGGGCGTAGATAATGGCGATCAGCCCGATGATGGTCATCCCAAACCCCACCGCGCGGCGGCTCGCCTCCAGCACCGTGACGGTCGCGATCATCGCCACGATGATGTCGGTCTGGTTCCAGAACCCGGCGCGGTTGATGATCTCATCGAGAAAGAACACCAGATAGCCGCCGGTGATCAGCGCACCGGCAAAGCAGACCGCATCGAGCGCCCAGCCGAGCGCCCCGCGTTTGCGGTCCGGGCCGAACACTGGAAACATCAAAAACGCCAGCAGCATGACTAGCGCCAGGTGAATGCTGCGCTGGTAGAAAAGCCCGAGCGGCTGAATGCCCGCCGAATAGAGCTGAAAAAGCGACAGGGCGACCGCGACCAGCGTGATCGCCCAGAGTGCGGCGCGAGGCTGAATCGCGTTGGCACCCGGCATGACCACCGGCGGTTGAGTGGATTCGCTCATGGAGTCCTCGAAGCGTTAAAAGAGCTGCGTTAGAAAAATGGCGTTGGAAGATCTTCGTACTAAAACCAGCATACTCAAACCAGGGAAGGTTCGAGTACACAGGGTCAATCGGCGTTGGCGCTTGAAGACGGTGCTAGCTCGACCGTCACGCGCTCACCGGCGGCGCGCTCGCTGATACTCGAAGGCTCATGCTCACCGTCAGGCCAGACGATGCGGTGGTTGACCGCTGGGGCACCCGCGCGCAGCAGGTAACGATTGCCTGGCACCGGCTCATCGATGGCGTTGATCCAGTAGCCGCCCTCGCCGTCGGAGACCTGCTCGCCGCGGCCCGCGATATGACCAAGTCCCGCGGCGAAGTCCGGCTGGTGGCTGCGCTCGAGCACCATCTGTCCCTGTTGATTGCGATAGCAGTCGAGCACGGTGAAGTGTGCCACCGAATGGTTCCAGGCCATACACCAGCGCCCGTCTTCCATAACGGCGTCATCGATCAACACCTCACCCGACTCACTGGTCACCACCAAACGCGCCGGCGCCTGTCCCCAGGCGCCGGCGTGCGGCAGTGTCATCAGTGAAAGCGCTATCAGCGGTAGAGTGAACCACTGCATGATCAGACGCCTTTTAAACGATCGTTAAGAGTAAGCGTTAAGGGAGTGATCAAGGACGCAGGCGGTCGGGAATCTCGACACCGGTCTCCTCGAAGTAGCGGATCGCGCCGGGGTGCAGCGGCACCGGGGTGGACTCCATGGTGAACTCCACGGTGGTGTCGTTGGCCGCCGGGTGAACGGCGATCAGCTCGTCGGTGTGCTCGAACAGAAGCTGGGTGAGCTGATAGGCGAGCTCTTCATCCATGTCCGCGTTGACCACCAGCACATTAGGAATGCCGATGGTCTGCACCGCTTCGTCCATACCGTCGTAGAGGCCGGCCTCCAGCTGGTAGGGGGCGAACACCGCCTCCTCTTCCTGAGCGTTGGCGATCTCTTCATCGGTCAAGCTGATCAGGCGGATGTCGCGGGTCGCCGCTAGGTTCATGATCGAGCTGGTGGGCGGGCCCACGCTCCAGAAACCGGCGTCGATGTCACCGTCGCGGATGGCGTCGGCAGTTTCGTTGAAGTTGAGCCGCTGAGCGGTGAAGTCGTCGTAGCTAATGCCGTTGGACTCGAGCACGGCGCGGGCATTGAGCTCGGTGCCACTGCCCGGCGCACCCACCGATACGCGCTTGCCGGCCAGATCATCGATGCCCTGAATGTCGGATTCCGCTAGCACGACAAGCTGCACGGCGTTGGGGTAGATCGAGGCCAGCGCCCGGGTGTTCTCGACCTGACGGCCTTCGAAATCGCCGGTGCCGGTGTAGGCCTGGTAGACGGTGTCGGCAAGCGCTGTCGCCATGTCAGCATCGCCGCGCATGATCAGGCCCATGTTCTCGACCGATGCGCCGGTTACCTCTGCCGTGGCCTGGGCACCTTCGATGTGGTTGTTGATCATCTCGGCCAAACCGCCGCCGATCGGATAGTAGACGCCGCCGGTTCCGCCGGTGGCGATCGAAAGCTGCTGAGCACTGGCGGGTAGCGCCATGGCTAACATGGTCGTGGCGGCTGCGTATTTTAGCGTTTTCATGAGCGTTGCCTCTATCCTTTTGGGAGCATTATTGACGTCTAAATCAAGGCGGTATCAACGGCGTCGGTCACTGGAAACGGTTGTTTACCCAACCTGTTTTTCACCGAACCGTTTAGTCGACGTTAGCACGGTTTTAAATCGAACGTTAATGGGACGATAGTGCCATGACCAAAGCTCACTGCCGGCGTTTTTAAAGCGCTTTCGCTCTTGAGGGCGTTTTAAAGACGCGCCTGTCATGCTAAATAATCGAGATTAACGGATAATGACCGCCATTTATCAAAAGCGGTCAACACCGATACAGGATACGCGATGGATACCTCCCTGCCCCGGCCTAACCTGGCCATCACCGCCTACCGCGATTTGAAGCGTGACATCATTCGCGGGCGCTATCATGCGGGCGAAAAGCTGTTGATGAGCCGCCTAAAGGAGCACTACGGGCTGAGCACCGGCCCGCTGAGAGAGGCGCTTTCCCAGCTGGTAGCCGACCGGCTGGTCATCGCCATTAGCCAGCGCGGCTACCGCGTCGCCCCCATGTCGCTTTCTGAGCTGCGCGATATTTACGACGCTCGCGCCCAGCTCGAAGGGTTGGTGCTGAAACTGGCCATCGAGCGCGGCGACGACGACTGGGAAGCCGAGGTGCTGGCCACCGCCCACCGCCTGGGTAAGGTCACCGACGTAAGCTCCCCGGAGGCGCTGCTGGACACCTGGGATGCGCGCCACCAGGCGTTTCACACCGCGATCGCCAGCGGCTGCAACTCCCCCCACCTTCTGCAAATGCGCGAAACGCTTTTCAGCCAGGTAGAGCGCTATCGCCACCTTTGGCTCAAGCAGACGGTGATGTCATCAACGGCGCTTGCACAAAAACACGACGAACACAGCGCACTGGTCGAGGTCATTCTGGCCCGCGACGCCGAACGCGCCGCAGTCATGATGCGCGATCACCTGATGACGCCGGTGCCGATCATCACCGATCTGCTGCGCGAGCGTGGCATCGACTAGCTTTTCTTCAACTAACGTCGTCGTTTTATAAAAATGTAGATATTTTTTCGCATCAGCGATACATTGGACGCATCTATCAGGAGGGCTATTGCCATGTCACGCTTCAACTGGGACGACCCGCTGCTGCTCGAACAACAGCTTACCGACGAAGAGCGCCAGATCCGCGACGCCGCGCACGACTACTGTCAGGAAAATCTTCAGCCTCGCGTGCTGAGCGCGTTTCGCGAAGAGCGCTTCGATCGCGACATCATGTCCGAGATGGGCGAGCTTGGCCTACTGGGCGCGACGGTTGCCGAAGAGTACGGCGGTGCCGGCGTCAATCACGTTGCCTACGGGTTGATCGCCCGCGAAGTAGAGCGCGTCGATTCGGGCTATCGCTCGGCGATGAGCGTGCAGTCGTCGCTGGTGATGTACCCCATCGAAACCTACGGCAGTGAAGAGCAGAAGAAAAAATATCTGCCCAAACTCGCCACCGGCGAGATGGTCGGCTGCTTCGGCCTGACCGAGCCGGACCACGGCTCCGACCCGGGCTCGATGATCACTCGCGCTGAAAAGGTCGACGGCGGCTACCGCCTGACCGGCGCCAAGATGTGGATCACCAACAGCCCGATCGCCGACATCGCCGTGGTGTGGGCCAAGTCAGCCGCCCACGAAAACCAGATCAAGGGGTTCATCGTCGAGCGCGGTACAGAAGGCTTCTCCACGCCCAAAATCGAAGGCAAGGTGTCGCTTCGCGCCTCGATCACCGGCGAGATCGTGCTGGATAACGCTTTCGTGCCGGAAGAGAACCTGCTGCCGAACGTCAGCGGCTTGAAAGGCCCCTTCGGCTGCTTGAACAAGGCACGCTACGGCATTGCCTGGGGCGTGATGGGCACCGCTGAGTTCTGCTGGCACGCCGCGCGCCAGTACACGATGGATCGCAAGCAGTTCAACCGCCCGCTCGCCGCCAACCAGCTGATTCAGAAGAAGCTCGCCGATATGCAGACCGAAATCACCCTCGGCCTTCAGGCGGCGCTGCAGGTCGGCCGGCTGATGGACAACGGCAGTTGGACGCCGGAAATGGTCTCGCTGATCAAGCGCAACAACTGCGGCAAGGCGCTGGACATCGCCCGCCTGTCGCGGGACATGCACGGCGGCAACGGCGTCTCCGACGAGTACGGCGTTATTCGCCACATGGTGAACCTGGAGTCGGTCAACACCTACGAGGGCACCCACGACGTGCACGCGCTGATTCTGGGCCGCGCTCAGACCGGTCTGCAGGCGTTCTTCTAAGCCGCCTTGCGCAAGGAGTGTTTATGAGCGATGCGCCCACCCCGCTCAAAGGCGTCAAGGTGCTCGATCTCTCCCGCGTGCTCGCCGGCCCCTGGTGCGGGCAGACGCTGGCCGATCTTGGCGCCGACGTCATCAAGGTCGAGCGCCCGGTCAAAGGTGATGATACCCGCCACTGGGGGCCGCCCTGGCTCGGTGACAGCTTCGAGTCCGCCTACTACCTGTGCGCCAACCGCGGCAAGCGCTCGGTGACGGTGGACATGGCCGCCCCCGAAGGCCAGGCCTTGATCAAAACCCTGGTTGAAGGCGCCGATGTCGTCGTGGAAAACTTCAAGGTCGGCGGGCTCAAGCGCTACGGGCTCGATTTCGAGAGTTTGAAAGCGCTCAATCCGGGGCTGATTTATTGCTCGATCACCGGCTTTGGTCAGCAGAGCCCCTACGCGCACCGCGCCGGCTACGATTTCATGATCCAGGCGATGGGCGGATTGATGAGTCTGACCGGCCAGCCGGACGAGGTACCCGGCGGCGGCCCGGTCAAGGTAGGCGTGGCGATCACCGATCTGTTCACCGGGCTCTACGCCACCAACGCCATTCTCGCCGCGCTGTACGCCCGCCGTGACTCAGGCCAGGGCTGCCATATCGATCTTTCGCTGATGGACGTTCAGGTCGGGGTATTGGCCAACCAGGCCACCAACTACCTGACCTCGGGCCGCGTGCCCGAGCGTCTGGGCAACGCCCACCCCAATATCGTGCCCTACCAGGCCTTCGCGACCCTCGATGGCCATATCATCGTCGCGGTGGGTAACGACGAACAGTTCAGGCGCTTTTGTCAGGTCATCGAGCAGCCCGGTCTTTGTGATGATCCGCGCTTTGCCACCAACGGCGCGCGGGTGGCGAACCGAGAGGAGCTAGTGCCGCTTCTAGAGGCCACGCTCGCGCTGCGCTCGATCGACGAGTGGCTGGCGGCGCTTGAAGCAGTCGGCGTGCCTTGCGGGCCGATCAACACCCTCGACCGGGTATTCGAGGATGCCCACGTCAAGGCGCGCGGACTCAGAAAGACCTTTGCTCACCCTCAGGCCGGCAGCGTCGACCTGGTCGCCAACCCGGTGCGTATCGACGGCCGCTCGACCACGGCACCCACCGCGCCGCCGCTTTTGGGACAGCATACTGACGACGTGCTGGAAGAGATCGGCATCACCGAGCAGCAGCGCGAAGCACTTTACAAGGCAGGTATTATCTAGCCCCACCGCTAACTGCTGTCACAATTTAACGATTCCCCTTGTTCAACGCCCGCTCCGGGCGTTTTTTTGTTCGCTCGTCTGCTAACGCTACTATTGAAAATAATTGTTAAACGAGCGTTGAAAGCATAACGCCGGACATGTACGGACTCCTATACTGATACTAAACTACCAAGGGCTAAGCTTAAAACACTAGAAAAATGGCGCATCAAAAGCGCGCCAGAAACCAAGAAATCAAGGGTTTGTGGAGGATGTTTTATGGGTAACTGCGCTCGCGTACAGGGGCACTGTAATCGGTGTGAAGGGGAGCTGCCTTTCGAATTCACCATGGCGTTCCAGCCAATCGTGGATATTTCCCAAGCGCAGATTACCTCTTACGAGGCGTTAGTGCGCGGGGTGAATGGAGAATCGGCCTACAGCATTCTCTCGAAAGTTACTGATGACCTTCTTTACCGCTTCGACCAGGCCTGCCGTGTGCGGGCGATCGAAATGGCCAGCGCGCTGAATATGCCGGCCAGCCTTTCTATCAATTTCCTCCCCAACGCGGTTTACGAGCCCCACGCCTGCATTCAGGCCACACTCGAGGTATCGCGGCGTGTCGGCTGGCCGGCCAATCGGCTGATATTCGAAATCACCGAAACCGAGCGTGTAAAGGATCGCCAACACCTCTCCGACATCATCGACGCCTACCGCAGCATGGGCTTTGAAACCGCGCTCGACGACTTCGGTAACGGCTACGCCAATCTCGATCTTCTTACCGAGCTTGCCCCCAACAAGCTAAAAATCGATCGCGAGATAGTCATGCACTGCGATAGCGACCCGCGCCGCCAGGCAATTTTGAAGTCGGTCATTACCCTAGGTCGTGAGCTCGGTACGACGCTGATTGCCGAGGGAGTCGAAACCGAAGCCGAGGCGCTATGGCTTGCCCGCGCTGGCATTATGCGCCAGCAAGGCTATTTTTATGCCAAGCCTGCCATTAATTCATTGGGTGAGGATCTGTCGCCGCGACTTGCGGCCTTGCGAGCCAAGGCGCTTGCACTTGCAACTCCCGAGGCAGTGAATGCTTGATCTTTCGACCGACCAACTACAAGAAAAGGTCAGACGCTCCCAACGCAACGCCTGGAGCGTTCTTAGCAGTGCCCCTATCGGCATCTGTATCACCAACCCGCAGGGCCATTTCGAGCTGGTCAACCCCGCCTTCTGTGCTTTTTTTGGCTACCTTCAGGAGGAGTTGATCGGCCAGCACTTTATCATGCTGCTCTCGCCGGAAAGCCACTCCTTTGCCTGCGCCCAGTATACCGAGTTTCTTGGTGGCACGGAGATGATCGAGGCCCGCCAAGAGTGGACAGTTTACTGCAAAAACGGCGAGCAGCGCACCGTATTGACGGAGGCCGCCAAAGTCGAGGGCGACGACGATCAGCAGCACAAGGTCACCTTCGTCATCGACATCACCGAGCGCAAAAAGCTCGAGGAACGATTGCAGGAAGCCAACAGCCGGCTCGATCACCTGGCCAGCCACGATGGGCTCACGGGATTGATGAACCGTCGCGCGGGGCTTTGTCAGCTCGAAGAGGAGCTCAAGCGCTGCCGGCGCTACGGCGGCGAGCTCAGCGTGGTGCTGTTCGATCTGGATAGTTTCAAATCGATCAACGACACCTACGGCCACGCCACTGGCGATACCGCCCTCACCGAGGTCACGGCAACGATCGCCCACGCCCTGCGCGATACCGACCTGCAGGTGCGCCTGGGCGGCGAAGAGTTTCTCGTCATCATGCCGGAAACCGGCAGTGACGAGGCGCATATCGCCGCCGAACGCCTGCGCTCGATCGTCGAGGAAAGCCGCTTCACGCCCCACCAGCTGGCGATCACGCTTTCAGCCGGCGTCGCCAGCACGCCTGCTACCTGTGCCGAGCAGCTCATCGAGCGCGGCGACCAGGCCATGTATCTTGCCAAAGCCAGCGGGCGCAACCAGGTACGCCTTGCCTGACGACGTGTAAATATCGGCACTTGCGTACTATGCTGTCCTCACACCCGTTATTTTTGCTCAACGCACGAGGACCCCGCTATGACGAGTAATGCCGAGCTTAACGCGCTAAAGCAGAAATACGTCGCCGCCGGCGCCGCAAGCCCCGCCACCGCCTTTGCCGCCCGCGCTGAAAACGCCGAAATCTGGGATGCCGACGGCAACCGCTTCATCGATTTTGCCGGCGGTATTGGCGTACTCAACATTGGCCACCGCCACCCCAAAGTGGTCGCCGCGGTCAAGGATCAGCTCGACAAGGTCATGCACACTTGCCAGACCGTCATGCCCTACGAGGGCTACGTCAAGGTCGCCGAAAAGCTTAGCCACGTGGTGCCGGTGCGGGGTCACGCCAAGGTCATGCTCGCCAACTCCGGTGCCGAGGCGCTCGAAAACGCGGTCAAGATCGCGCGCGCGGCGACCAAGCGCGACAACGTGATTTGCTTTGACGGCGGCTACCACGGCCGTACCTTCTACACCATGGCGATGAACGGTAAAGTCGCGCCTTACCAGACCGATTTCGGCCCGATGCCCGGCACCGTTTTCCGCGCGCCCTACCCGGTGCCCTCCCACGGCATCAGCGAAGAGGAAGCCATTCGCGGGTTGATGATGACGCTCAAGACCGACGCCGGCCCGGCCAATACCGCCGCCATCGTGCTCGAGCCGGTGCTCGGTGAAGGCGGTTTCTACCCGGCACCCGCCTCGTTTTTGAAGCGCGTGCGCGATATCTGTGACGAGCTCGGCATTCTCATGATCGTCGACGAAGTCCAGTCCGGCTTTGGCCGTACCGGCAAGCTCTTCGCCATCGAGCACAGCGGCGTCGAGCCGGACATCATGACCATGGCGAAAAGCATGGCCGACGGTATGCCGATCTCAGCCATCGTCGGCACCGATAAGGTCATGGACTCTTCCGGCCCCAACTCGCTGGGCGGCACTTACACCGGCAGCCCCACCGCCTGCGCCGCAGCGCTTGCCGTGCTCGAGGTCTTCGAGGAAGAGAATATTCTGGAAAAGAGCCGGGCATTGGGCGACAAGCTGGCCCAGCGCTTTGGCCAGTGGCAGGAAAAATTCGACTGCGTCGCCCACCCGCGCAACATGGGCGCGATGGCCGCTTTCGAACTGGTATCCAATAAAGCCGACGGCGCCCCCAACCCGGACCTGGCCGGCGCGCTGTGCAAGAAAGCACGCGAAAAGGGGCTGATCCTGCTCTCCTGCGGCCTCTACGGCAACACCATCCGCTTTTTGATGCCGGTCACCATCGACGACGCAGTGCTCAACGAAGGTCTTGACATCATCGAGTCCTGCCTGGAATCGCTGACCTGAATGCTGGTTCGATGAATAAAAACGCCGCCCCTTGGGGCGGCGTTTTTTGTGACCTAAACCACACTCAACCTGTCATATAGCGCGGCAGCCACAGCGCAAGCTCCGGCCAGACGCTGATGATGATGGCCGCCAGGCACATGAGTAAGAAAAACGGCAGCGACGCCAGCGCCACGCGGCCAATGCTCTCCCCGGTCAAGCTCTGCAAAACGAAGAGGTTAAAACCGACCGGCGGCGTGATCTGACCAAGCTCGATCATGATGATCAAAAAGATACCAAACCAGATCGGGTCGAAGCCGGCCAGCAGCACGATCGGCAGCGTAATCGGCAGGCTCATGACCGTGATAGAAATCCCGTCCAGAAAGAGCCCCAGCGCGATATAGAAGATCGCCAGCGCCACCAATAGCATCGTTGGGCTAAAGTTCTGCGCCGCAATCCAACTGGCGAGCTCGCGCGGCAGGTGCAGATAGCCCATCGCCGTGGAAAGCAGCGTTGCCGTGATCAACAGGCTGCACACCATGATCGACGTGATCAGCGTGCCGCGAAACGCCTCGATGAGCATCGCAACGTTAATCTGGCGCTCAACGGCCAACAGCACCAGCGTGGCCGCCACGCCTACCGCCGCCGCCTCGGAAGGCGTGGCGATACCGCTGTAGATCGAGCCGATCACGATCGCAATCAGGATCAAAATCGGCAGCAGCAGTAAAATCGACTCGCCGACAGACTGCGCATGCGCCACCTGCTTGGGCGCCAGGTCCGGCGATATCAACGCCCGCGCGCCGATATAGCTACTGTAGAGCAGCGCGATTACAAGCCCCGGCACCACGCCGGCCATGAAAAGCTGGCTGATCGACACCTCCGCCTGCACGCCGTAAACGATCATCACGATCGACGGCGGAATCAAAAGCCCCAGACTGCCTGCCCCCGCGAGTGAGCCGATCGACAGGTTACGGTCGTAGCCGCGCACCTTGAGTTCCTGGGTCGTGATCTTACCGATGGTGGCAGTAGTGGCCGCGCTCGAACCGCTGACAGCGGCAAACAGCGTGCAGCCCAATACGTTTGTGTGCAAAATGCCGCCCGGCAGTCGGCTGGTGATCGGCACCAGTCCCTTGAAAAGACGCTCCGACAGGTTGGAGCGAAAGATCAGCTCGCCCATCAGAATGAACAGCGGTATGGCAGAAAGCTCCCAGCTATTGCTGGCGCGGTATAACACCCGCGAAAAGATCAGGCCGATTCGGTCCGCGCTAAAGTCACCGAAAAGCCATAGCGACCCAATGGATACCGCCAGCATCGAGGCGAAGATCCAGGTCCCCATGGAGAGGAAAAACACCAGCAATAGCGCCACGCCGACGGCCGTCCAGAAAATATCCATAAGTCGTTCCTGTTAGCCCGGTCTAAGCGGTATGTGAGGAGTAGCGCGAGCGCAGCAGCGCGATTTTGAACGCCCTTACCAGCAGTGTCAGCGAAATTAGCCACATGCCGATGAGAATGGCGCTTTCCGGTATCCAGATTGGGGTTTCGGCCAGGGTTTCGCTGACCACGCCGCGCTGGTAGCTACGCTGTACGTTCTGCAGCCAGAACGTGGAGAGCCAGAAAAAACAGCCAGCGGTGGCCAGGCTGCTGAATAACTCCAGCGGCCACCGTGCTGGGCCGGGAACGCGATCCATCAAAAGCGATACCCGAATCAACCCGCCCTTCTCCAGTACATAAGGCAGCCCCAAAAACGCCATGGTCGCTACGGCGTAGCCGATGTACTCATCCAGAATGAACGTCGAGCGGCCGAAAAGGCGCATCGCAATCTCGACGATGATATGGCCGAACATATAAATGATGAGCGCCACCGCAATGGCAGCGCCCACACGATTGAGAAATCTCGACGCCTTTTCGATGGCTTCGAAAACCCTCATTGCTGGCTCCGGAACTCGTCCAGAATCGTCTCGCCGGTTTCACCCGTACTTTCGACCCAGTTCTCGACCACGCTGGTAGAGGCCTCGGATAGAACGTCGGTCAGCGCCTGCGCCACCGGGTCGTTCACGACCACATCGTTGTCCGCAAGCGTCTGATAGTTCTCTTCTGTGCGGGTTTCGACGGCGGCCCAGTTGTGCTGGTCGGTCAGGCGAGCGGCTTCGAGCACGGCCTGCTGTTGCTCCTCGCTAAAGGAGTCGAAGACCGCCTTGTTCATGTGCACCATGTTGAGCGGAATGGCGTACTGAACGGCGGAGAAGTAGTTCTGATGCTCCCAAAAACTACCGTTGGCGCCGGCTTCGGCGGAGGTTAGAACGGAGCTGATACCGCCGGTGGCGAGCTGCGGTACGACATCGCCCCAGGAGAGACTCACCGGCGCGGCGCCGACGTTTCTAAAGGTCTCGGTGCCGCTACGATCAAAGGTGCGAATTTTTAAATTTTGCAGATCATCGGCGCTTTGAATGTCGTCTTTAGACCAGATACCACTCGGCGGCCAGGGCGAGGCGTAGAGCAGCACCTGGTCGTTGTCCGCGAACACCTCTTCGTAATAAGGCTTGGCAATATCGTAGAGCTGGCGGGCGTCTTCGATATCGTTGACCAGAAACGGCAACGACGAAAGCAAAAAAATCGAGTCCACGCCGCTCATCGTGCCCGACAGCGTATCGGCGATATCGACGGCGCCGTCGGCCACGGCGTAGAAATGGTCACCGGAGTTGAACCCCAGCGCCCCGCCGGTGTGCAGCGTGATGCTGATATCGCCGTCGGTCAGCTCGTTTACCTTGTCGATGAAGTAGGCATCGCCCTGGGCATGAATAGAGCTTGCGTTGTACTCGTTGGAGAAGTCCAGGCTAAAGGACTGGGCATACGCCTGACCGCTAGCCAGCGCCAGCCCGAGAGCGGTGAGCAGGCTTTTACCGGCAGTGCGCCGGCGAGAGTAAGGAGTGATCGCTGTCATGATGGAGTTCCCTGCCGTTTTTATTGAAGGTCGCTTTCAATGTACCCTTCTCGGCCGGTCGTCTGTTTTCGAAGGCGACGTAAATGCGCCTGAATGCGACACCAAACCCCGCAACGAACGAAGTATCATTCACTTTCAACGCTAACTTAACCAACTGATTGATTTGAATAAATACTCAGAATACCTGGACCGATTGCAGCCGTTCGTTCGGCTCACAAACAACAATGCCGCGGCGGGCGCGGCATTGACGATCAAAGCGGTCGATAACTAACGGCTACTCCCGCGGCCGGCGATCCCCTTCCAGAAAGTTGGCGGTGAACACTGCTTTGCCGTGGGTCTCGAAGGACCACTTCATGACCTCAGTGAGCGCGTTCATCACCGTGTCGAACTCGCCGAACACCTGGGTGCTCATGCGGTTGGCATGCACTTCGAGACCGGTAGCTTCCAGGCGCTTGACGACCTCCTTGACCACGGGCTTGAAGTCGTCGGTCAGCGGGTAGTAACTCAGCTGTACGGACAGGTACATGGCGTGCCTCCTTGATTGCATCGTTGGCCGCAGACTCAGGGCGCGAGCCGCTGCCAGGCGTTGATGATCGCCGCGCGGGTCTCCTCGGGATGCTCCATCGGGAACATGTGGCCGCCGGGAACGTGGCTCACGCGCAGGCCCTTGCGGATGAGTCGCGCGATACGACCCGACGTCAGCAGATCCGAGCGGTCGCCGGCGACGATCTCCACCGGCACGCGGATTTTCGTCAGTTTCGACGACAGGTGGTCCGGCAGGTTGCGAAAGATCGCCACTTCCACCCGCGGCTCGAACACCAGCTCCGCTTGGCCGTCGTCGCGAAGCGTCGTGCCTGTTTCAACATAGTCGTTGAGCGCCTCTGCGGTAAAGCCGCGAAAGATGCCGCGGCGGCCAAGCGAGTGGGCCATCACCTCGCGGCTTGGCCAAACGCTGCGCCGCCCTTTGGTTTTACCCGCCGGTGTCAGGCGGTCCACAAAGCCAAAGCGCTTGGCCGCTTTCATCGCCCAGGCATCCACGCCCAGCATCAGGGGCGGGTCAAGCATGACCACCCCAAAAAAGCGCTCGGGCTCTCTAAGCGCCGCCATGGCCATGAGCGTGCCGCCCAAAGAGTGCCCGACGCCGAATACTTTTCGATGGGTGGGCAGGTAATGCAGCAGCTCGTCGACCAGGTTGGCCCAATTGCGATTGACCGGGTAGCGCGGGTGATGGCCCACCCGGTCGATAGGGCCCAGTTCGAAGTGCTCGGCGAGCGGCGCCAAAAGGCTTCGGTAGCTGGCGCCGGTGAAGCCGTTGGCGTGGGCAAAGACCAGCAGAGGGCGAGAGGGCGTCATAGGCGGCTCGGGATAAGGGAGAATAGAAGGTCAGCGCGGCCTTTAGGCCGCTATCGATCATACAGCTGTTTTAATCGCTCCCCACGCCAACGTCAATGCGCCGAAAGGGGGAGCCTTAAAAGAGCGAAAGCTGAGTATCCGGGGCGCCGTCGGCCAAGCGGTATCCCACGCCCAATAGCCGTACCGGGCGACTGCCGCGAGCCCAGCCAACGTTCAGAAGCGTTTCGAACTGGGCCATGTTTGGTGCCGGGTCGGCGTGCTCGACGGTGGTTTGGGTAAAGTCATTGAACTTCACCTTGACCATCAGCCCCTTCACCGCCGGCGGCGGGTCGAGCCGGGCGTAGCGGCGCTCCAGATCCTGCAGGAGCTCCGGAAGCTCGCCCCGGCACGCCTCGAGCGTCGGTAGATCCTGAGAGTAAGTCTGTTCAGTGCTGATCGACTTGCGCTCGCGGTGGGTTTTTACCGGGCGCTCATCATGGCCCCGGCTCAATTCATGCAAGCGCTTGCCGAAGCGGCCAAAGTGTTCGATCAACTCGGTCAGCGGGCGCGCCCGCAGATCAAGGCAGGTGTGAATATCGAGACTCGCCATTTTCTCGGCGGTGCGTGGTCCCACGCCATGAATCTTCTTGACCGGAAGCGCCTCGACGAAGCGCTCGACGTCGTTCGGGGCAATGACGCAGAGGCCGTCGGGCTTGTTCCAGTCGCTTGCGATCTTGGCGAGAAACTTGTTCGGCGCGACCCCGGCAGACACGGTGATGCCCACTTCTTTTTGCACCCGCTCGCGAATGGCCCGGGCCATCAGCGTGGCGCTGCCCTTGAACTGCGTCACCTCGGAAACATCCAGAAACGCTTCATCGAGCGACAGCGGCTCGATCAGCTCGGTTACATCGCGGTAGATGGCAAAGACCTGGCGGGCGACCTCCTTGTACTTGGGCATGTCGCCGCGCACGATCGTCAGGTGCGGGCAGCGCTTGAGCGCCTGCCCCATGGGCATCGCCGAGTGGATGCCGTATTCGCGCGCCGGATAGTTGCAGGTGGCAACCACCCCGCGCTGCTCGACGCTGCCACCAATGGCGATGGGAATGTCCGCCAGCGCTGGGTTGTCGCGCATCTCGACCGCTGCATAGAAGCAGTCGCAGTCACAGTGAATAATCTTGCGCACGGGCTCCTGCCTGGCTCACCGTCGAAAGGTCAGCACTTGGCCGTCACGTGGGCCAAGGCTGTAAAAAATCACAGTGTAGCATAGCCTCGCACGCTCTAGGTGCCGCAGAAGGTGCGCAGCACCGCTTGGCTATCGGTGGCCGGCGCGGCCAGCCGGCGCGCCTCGACGGACTCATCGAACGGCGCGCTCACCACGCTCAATAGCGTATGAAACGGCGAAAAGTCGCCTTCCATGGCCGCGTCGATGACCTCTTTCACGCGGTGATTGCGCGGGATTACGACCGGATTGGCGCGGCGCATGGCGTCAAAGCGCGTGTCATTCTTCAGAAGCGGCGCCGCGCGCCACTGCTCGAGCCACGCATCGAACGCCTCGGACTGATGGGTAAGCGCCAGCAACGCCTCGCGGCGTGCGTCATCGAAGCCTTCGGCGTAGTGGTTCAGCGCATCGAAGGTGGCGGTCATGTCCATACGCCCTTGATGCATCAATGTCTCGAGCGCGTCCATCAGCGTATCGGCGGTGTCACCGGCGTCCTCGGCGAGCCCGAGTTTGGCGATGCGCAGCGCCTGCCGGGTTTTGTCGAAATGCGCCTCGAAGCCGCGAATCACCTCGACCGCGAGCTCCACGCCCTCCTCGCCCTGAACGTTCATCAGTGGTAGCAAGGTTTCGGCGAAGCGGGCCAAATTCCACTGGGCGACCGCCGGCTGGTTGTTGAAGGCGTAGCGCCCGCCTTCGTCGATCGAGCTAAACACCTTGCGCGGATCAAACTGCTCCATGAAGGCGCAGGGGCCGTAATCGATGGTTTCGCCACTGATGCTGGTGTTGTCGGTATTCATCACGCCGTGGATGAAGCCCAGGCTCATCCAGCGCGCCACGAGTTCGGCCTGTCGGCGAGTCACGCACTCCAGAAGCGCCAGATACGGATCATCCTGTTCGCGCGCCTCGGGGTAGTGGCGGGCGATAATGTAGTCCGCCAGCGCACGGGTGGTCTCCTCACCGTGGCGAGCGGCGAACTGGAAGGTGCCCACGCGCACGTGGCTCGACGCCACGCGAGTGAATACCGCGCCCGGCTCGGGCATCTGGCGCGCTACGCGCTCGCCGCTGGCCACCCCCGCCAGCGCCCGCGTTGTGGGCACGCCCACCGCGGCCATGAACTCGCTAACCAGATACTCGCGCAGCACCGGCCCCAGCGGCGAGCGGCCGTCGCCGCCGCGCGAGAACGGCGTGCGCCCGCTGCCCTTGAGCTGTACGTCGAAGCGCCTGCCCTCGGCGTCCACCACGTCGCCCAACAGTAGCGCGCGGCCATCGCCGAGCTGTGGCACGAAATTGCCGAACTGGTGGCCGGCGTAGCCAAGCGCCACGGGCTTTGCGCCGTTGGGTATCTCGTTGCCGCTGAACCACTGGGCGAGCGTCTCGTCGTCAGGCACGTCGCTTGCGCCGAGTTTTCGGGCCAGCGCCTCGTTGAAGGCGATCAGCTTTGGCGCGCGCACACCGGAAGGCTCACAGGCAAGCCAAAGCGGTTCAGGGAGCCGGGTATAGTCATGCTCGTATGTCAGCACTGGAGCCTCCGCTTTCAATAGTGTCGTTGGGCTAATACCCTAGCACCTGACTCAAGTTTATGGCGAACTCATGGCGCTTTCCGACTCTGCAGACGCTGCATCCTTCTCAACACCTCTGCCCCGCGATTTTTACGACCGCGATACCCTCGAAGTCGCCCAGGACCTTTTGGGTTGCCAGTTGGTGCGCCGCGTCAAGGGCGAGCTAATCGCCGCGACCATCGTCGAAACCGAGGCCTACCGTGGGGCGACGGACTCCGCCTGCCACGCCCATCGGCGCAAAACGCCGCGCACCGAGGCGATGTTCGGCCCGCCCGGCCACGCCTACGTCTATCTGGTGTACGGCATGCACTGGCTTTTGAACATCGTCACCCAGCCGGAAGGCAACCCGTGTGCAGTGCTGGTACGCGCTGTCGAGCCCTGCCTGAACGAGGACGCCATGCGACGGGTGCGCGTGGCGCGAAATCGCGAGCTTTCCAACGGCCCGGGCAAGCTCACCCGGGCGCTTTCGATCGACAAGGCCCTGTACGGCGAGGACATGACCCGCGCAGACAAGCTCTGGGGCGCCCAGGGCCCCACCCCGCAGCGCGTGGCGACCGGCCCGCGGGTCGGTATCGACTACGCCGAGCCGGCGGATCGTGACGCCCCCTGGCGGCTCTGGATCGCGGACAACCCGTGGGTCTCCAAAGCGCGCTAGGGCGCGCGATCGAGACACTCAAGCGCGTGGGCTAGCACCGGCGTCAGCGGCGCGCGCCACTGATGAGAGAGCAGATGATCGGCGCGGGTCACCCCGAGCGACAGCGACGCCACGGGCAGGCCCCGGGCGTGGGCTTCGCGGCAAAACCGGTAGCCGGAGAACACCATCAGCGACGTGCCCACCGCCAGCACCGCGCTTGAGCGCGCAAGCGCCGCTTCGGCTTCGAGCCGGCGCGCTTTGGGTACCACATCGCCGTAGTACACCACGTCGGGCTTCATCACGCCGCTACAGCGCGGGCAGTCGTAGACCCGAAAGCTCGAAAAATCGGTTTCCAGATCCGCGTCGCCGTCCGGGGCGTGGGCAGCGTCCATAGCGGCGAAGCGCGGGTTCATGTGCGCCATTTCCGCATGCATGGCGTAGCGCATCATCGAGTAGCCGCAGGCCATGCAACTTACCGTATCGGCCCGGCCGTGCAGGTCGACCACCCGGCGTGAGCCCGCACGCTGGTGCAGCCGGTCGACGTTTTGCGTGACCAGCATTTCCACATGACCGCGCGCTTCGAGCGCTGCCAGCACTCGGTGCGAGCCGCCCACCTGGGCACTGCCCAGCGCCTTGAAGCCGATCAGGGCGCGAGCCCAATAGCGCCTTCGCACGTGGAGATTGCCCATGAAATCAGCGTGCTGCACCGGGGGCGAGCGCTTCCACTGGCCGTTGGCGTCGCGGTAATCGGGAATGCCGCTATCGGTGCTGACCCCGGCGCCGGTGATGATGAAAAGGCGCGGATGGCCAGCGATGAACGCCGCCAGCTCCTCGCCTGCCTGCTCTACATCGGTTGGATTTTTTATCTGCGTCAATACGCCACCTCAAAAAACCAGTTAACATCCCAACGATACTGTAAGACATCGGCCGAGCCCATAACGTGCCCTCCCCCGGCGGAGAAAGGAGCTTCTCATGCAGCAGGATCACGACATCATCATCATTGGCGGCGGCATGGTCGGGGCGGCGCTGGCCGCGCGGCTGGGCAAGAGCGGGCGCCGCGTGGCACTGATCGAGCGCGGCGCGCCGCCCAAAGCGCCCGAAGGCGACTATGACCTGCGCATCTCTTCGCTCAACAAGCGCTCGCTCGAGTTCATCGAGGCCAGCGGCGCGCAGCTCCCCATGGAGCGCACCGCGGCGTTTCGCCATATCGAAGTGTGGAACCAGGAAGGCACCGGGCATAGCCTCTTTTCGGCCAAGGACAGCGATTTAGAGCAGTTTGGGCTTTTCATCGAGAACGTTGCGCTTCAGCACGCGCTTTGGCAGCGCCTGGAAAACCTGCCGAGCGTAACGCTCTATACCGACACCACGCTGGTCGCCACCTTTGCCAGCGGCCGTGGGCGCACGGTGGAGCTCGATAACGGCAAAACCCTGAGCGCCGAGCTGGTGGTCGGCGCCGACGGCGCGAATTCCAGGCTCCGGGAGCTGGCCGGCATCGACATCGCCACCCACGACTACCGCCAGCGCGCGATGATCGTCAACGTGGAAACCGCGCTACCCCAGCAGGACGTGAGCTGGCAGTGCTTCACACCCACCGGGCCGCTAGCCATGCTGCCGCTGCCCGGCCACCGCGCCTCGCTGGTGTGGTACGACGAACCCAACGCCATTCAGGCGCGCGAGGCGCTGGACGACGACGCGCTGATGGACGCCATCGAAGCGGCGTTTCCCAAACGCTTGGGCAGCATTACTCGCGTGGTGGCCCGCGCAAGCTTTCCAATCAAGCGCCAGCACGCCCGAAGCTATACCGCCAAGCGCTTGGCGCTTATGGGCGACGCCGCCCACGTGGTGCATCCGCTGGCAGGCCAGGGCCTGAACATCGGCCTGCACGACGCCGACACCCTGGCCGAGCAAATCCTCAAGCACACTGACGCAGGCGACGCCTCCGCGCTGCAACACTACGAGTGGCACCGCCGCCTGGCCAACCAGGCCATGATCGCCGCCACCGACGGTTTTCATCATCTGTTCACCGGCGCCAAACCGCTTCGCCAGCTCGGCGACTTCAGCCTACACCTGGCCGAACGGCTGCCGCTGGCCAAACGCCTAATGATGCGCCAGGCCAACGGGCTGAATCCGTTCAAGTGGCGTTGAAGGTATCTGCGGGCACGACTTCCGAGAGGTTACCGGCCTTGTCGAGGCTGAGTTCCAGAAAATCCCGCGCCAGAACAAGCGTGCCCGAGTACACGCGCTCGGCCTCCGTTCTGATCTCCTCGATCGACGATGAAGGCTGCGCACGAGACTGATAGCGCGGGCTGAAGTGGGTGAGCACCAGATGCGGTAGCCCAGCGGCCTCGGCGAACTCGGCGACCTGCCGGGCGTAAGAGTGGCGCACCTCGGCGGCCTTGTCCGCCATCGCAGCGGTGTAGGTGGCTTCGTGCACCAGCACCTGGGCTCCTTTACAGGCGCTGGCCAGCAGTTCCGGGCGATCGTTATCGCCAGCAACGACGATGTTGGCTGGCGGCTGCTCGCGTTTTAAATACGCCTCGCTTTTCAGCGTTGCGCCCTGCCACTCGATGTCCTCGCCTTTATGAAGCTGCCCCCACAAGGGGCCACGCGGCACGCCGTGCTCGATCAGTTTTTCGGTGTCGAGCGCCGGTGCCGGCTTTTCGGTAAAGCGGTAGGCGTAAGAGTCCACCCCGTGGGAGAGGCGGGTCGTGGCGACCGTCAGCGCGTCGAACTCGACCTCGGGCAACGTCTCGGAGAAGACAAACGTCATCTCGAATGACAGCCGAAGCTGGGTCGCCTCGCAGGTGGCCATGAGCCACCGCTCGATCGCTCGAGGGGCAATGATCGTCAGCGGCGCGGTGCGGCCGTTCATCGAGGCGCTCGCCAAAAGCCCCGGCAGCCCGTAGCAGTGATCGCCATGCACGTGAGTAATCAGAATGGCACGCAGCCCGTGAAGTGACAGCGGCGTGTGCAGAAGCTGATGCTGGGTGGCCTCGCCGCAGTCGATCAGGTACCAGCCTTTGCCGGTGCGCTCGCGAAGCGCCAGCCCGGAAAAATTGCGCTCTTTAGTGGGCGTGCCGGCGGAGGTGCCGAGAAACAGAAGGTTCATGGGCGCTTATGCTCCCGATGCGCTTGTGTGGTTAAAAAACTCGGTGTTTGACCATTCTCAATCCCAGCCATTCTTAATCCAGACTATTCTCGATCCAGACTATGCTCAATAGAGCTTCCTCTCACGCACACCAAAACAATCACAATACCCCCGGGAGACTCCATGCCGCGCCTACACCGACACACCCTGATGATAGCGAGCCTTGCCCTTATGACCGCGACGCCTCTTTTTGCCTTTGACGGGTTGGTCGATAAACAGAGCTTCGAGATCGAGCGCTTCACCACGCAAAGCGGCGAGACGATTCCTAACGTTCGGGTGGGCTGGGAGGCCTACGGCGAGCTCAACGAGGCGCGTGATAACGTCATTTTGATCACGCATTTTTTCTCCGGCACCAGCCACGCCGCTGGCCGCTACGAAGAAAGCGACGTGCTGCCGGGCTACTGGGACGCCATCATCGGCCCGGGCAAGCCGCTGGATACCGATCGTTTTTATATCATTTCATCCGACACGCTGGTCAACCTCAACGCCCATGACCCGAACGTGATCACGACCGGCCCGGCCACGATCAACCCGGCGACGGGCGAGCCTTGGGGCATGGACTTCCCGGTGGTGACGATTCGCGACTTCGTCGAGGTGCAGCGGGCGCTGCTGGAGAGCCAAGGGATCGAGTCGCTATACGCGGTGATGGGCCCCTCCATGGGCGCGCTGCAGGCGATCGAGTGGGCCAGCGTTTACCCGGAGCGGGTCGAGCGGCTGGTGCCCGTGATCGGTAGCGGCGCCGCCGACCCGTGGCTGGTCGCCATGCTCGACACCTGGGCGGCGCCCATCCGCCTGGACGCGAACTGGAACGAAGGCGACTACTACGACGGCGAGCCGCCGCTTGATGGGCTCAAGGCGGCGCTCACGCTGATCACGCTCAACGCCAGCCACTGGCGCTGGGCGAACCGCACCTTCACGCGCGATTGGGCGGACGAAAACCGTGACCCGGCTGAAGAGCTAGGCGCCCGCTACGCGATCGAGCAGACGCTGGACAACCTGTCTGGCGTTCGCGCCCACACCGCCGATGCCAATCACCTGCTGTACTTGGTACGCGCCAACCAAACGTTCGAGGCCGGCGGCGAATCCGCAGATGAAGGGCTCGCTAACATTCAGGCGCCGACGCTGATGCTCTATAGCGAAGACGACCAGGTCTTCTCCGCGGAAGGCGTGCGCCGCACCGCCGCGTTGATCCGCCAGGCGGGTAACGAGGTGACGCTGGAAACGCTTCAAGGCAATCAGGGCCACCTGGACGGCGTGCTCGCCATCGACCAGGCAAGTGATCTGCTGCGCGACTTTCTGAAGTAGCTTCACCCTGCCCCATTCCACGATGCCCCGCCTTGCGCGGGGCATTTTATTGTCGCCGGTCATGGTAACGGTCGCTACTGATACGTTTGTTGAATCAATTAGAGCGTTTCGGCCTGGGCACTGTCTACACTGGGCCAGCCAATCATTGATGCACAGGAGCGATCAGTCATGAAAGCGACCAACGAGAAAGTCTTCATCAGCCCCGCCCGCTACGTGCAAGGCGAAGGCGTCACCGCGCGCGCCGGGCACTACGTGGCCGCCCTCGGCAAGAAAGCGCTGCTGATCGCCGATGACGTGGTGTGGGATATCGCCGGCGAGGCGCTCAGCGACAGCCTGCAGGGCGAAAACGTTAGCTTCGAGCGCGTGGTGTTCGAAGGCGAAGCCTCCACTCGCGAGATCGAGCGCATCGTCAAGCTCGGGCGCGAGCAACGTGCCAACGTGGTCATCGGCTTTGGCGGCGGCAAGACGATCGACACCGCCAAGGGCGTGGCCGACCTACTCGACGCGGCCTGCGCCGTGCTGCCGACGACCGCCTCTACCGACGCGCCCACCAGCGCCCTGTCGGTCATCTATAACGACGACGGCGAGTTCGAGTCCTACCGCTTCTACAACAAGAACCCCGACCTGGTGCTGGTGGATACCGGCATCATCTGCAAGGCGCCGCCGCGCTTTCTGGCCTCCGGTATTGCCGATGCGCTGGCCACGTGGGTCGAGGCCCGCGCTGCCATTCGCGCCAACGCCAACAATATGGCCGGCGGTAAGGCTACGCTCCTGGGCGCGACCATTGGCGAGAAGTGCGAAGAGATTCTCTTCGAGCACGCCATGCTCGCCTACCAGGCCAACCAGGCGCAGATCGTCACGCCCTCGTTCGAGGCGGTAGTGGAAGCCAACACGCTACTCAGCGGGCTGGGGTTTGAAAGCGGCGGCCTGGCCGGGGCGCATGCAATCCACAACGGTTTCACCGCGCTTCATGGCGAGATTCACGAGCTGACCCACGGCGAGAAGGTGGCGTTTGGCACCGTCGCCCAGCTAATTCTGGATCAAACGCCCCAGGCGGAGCTGGAAGAGTACCTGGATTTATACCTGGCGCTGGGCCTGCCAGTGACGCTCAAAGCGCTGAAGCTCGAGGACGCCAGCGATGACGACCTGTACCGCGTCGCCGAGGCCGCGCTGAAGGAAGGCGAATCGAGCCACAACCTGGCCTACGAGCTCACGCCGCAGCAGGTCGTAAGCGCCATCAAGGCGGTGGATGTGCACGCGCGGGCGTTTATGGCGAAGGTGGGGCTGAGCGAGTAAAGCCTGAAAAATCACAGACGCCACCCTAGTGGCGTCTCCTTTCCTCGCCTACTCGACTCTTTTCAAGGCCTACCGAGCATCAACGGTTAGCGTTCTCTTCCGCCACTTGGCGAAGCGCATCGGCCAGCACCTCGGCGGGCTGGGCGCCGGCGATCAGGTAGCGCCCCTCGAGGATGAACCCCGGAACGGCGTTGACGCCGGCGTCCATGAACCGCTGCTGCGCCGCTCGAACCTCGTCCACGTACTGATCAGAGCAAGCGATGGCTTCGGCGGTGTCGCCGTCAAGCCCTACCTCGCTTGCCTTCTCGCGTAACACCTGCGGGTCGGCAGGATTTTTCGCCTCACCGAAGTAGGCATCGAACAGGGCCAACTGCAGGGGCGTCTCAAGGTTTTGAGTTCCGGCCCAGGCCAGTACCCGGTGGGCGGCGAAGGTGTTGTTCGCCCGGCGCTCCAGCGCGCCACGGAAATTCAAGCCGAGCTCTTCGGCAACCTTCATGATCTCACGCTGGGACTGCTCCATGCTGGCGGCGTCCTTGCCGTACTTTTGACACAGGTGCTCCAGAATCGGCTCGCCCTCCGGCGGCATATCGCGGTTGAGCTCAAAAGGCTGCCAGTGAAGTTCGACCTCGATCTCGCCCTTCAAGGTTTCCAGCGCTTGTTCCAGGCGCCGGTAGCCGATGGCGCACCACGGGCAGGCCACATCGGATACCAAGTCAATTCTCAACGTCTGCATTGGGTAACCTCTTCTCGATCAAACTCAAGATCCGCATGGTAAGTGTCTATCGAGCGTAACGGCAGTAGCACCATGTAACGAATCGAGACGTTACTCGACCGGGGGTTCCGGTAACACCGGCGGCGTACTGTCCATATAGGTCAGGAAGTCTTGCCAAATGTCGTGCGTTCGCTGTTTCGTTAACCGGGTACGGCACGTAATGCCCATGACGCCGCGAATGGTGCCGTCGCGCCACTGGGTATAGACCGCGCCGCAGTGGGCGGCAGCATACGCCTGCCACTGCTTTTGAGCTGTCTGGATAGCCTCGACTAACTCCGGGTCATCCGCATTATCCTCAACGCTCGTTTCCAGATAATGGGTAAGTACCTCTTCGGCGGCCTCTAACTCGAGAGCCGCGCACCGATTGGTCTCGAGCGTATTCCTTACGTTATTGCAATCGAGCGCCTCGTCGTCCGCCACGGTGGAAAGCGACAGCGAAGCGAGCACTATGAATAGCCACTTTTTCATGTTGTCTCCAAACGCACATAAGGTGTTGGCCAAGCGGGCACAACCGCCATGTTCTCACATTCGATACCAGGGAGATCATCTTTCGACCTACGACGGATGGGCAGTGGCTACGGCTTATAACGCGTCAACGCAATGCCGCACGCGATCAGCCCGGACGATACGAATCGCCACACGCCAAAGCCTTCTTTCAAGATGAGGGTGGAGATCAGCGCGGCGAACAGCACGCTGGTTTCGCGCAGCGCCGAGACCATGCCCAAGGGCGCGTAGGCCATGGCCCAAATGACGATCCAGTAGGCGCCTACCTGCATGCCACCGCCCGCCATGGCGGGTGCCAAGTGGCTGCCTATTACCTTCTTTATTTCCCTGGCTTTCCATGTCCACGCAATCGCGAACGTCAGCAAGCCATTGCCAAGCGTTAGAAGCACCGCAAAGCCGAGTACCGACCCCGCCTGCCGAGCCCCCAAACCGCCCACCAGCGTGTAGGAAGCGATCAAAGCGCCCGTGCCCAACGCCAGGAGGATGGCGCGCGGGTTACGCGTGATGCCGGTACGCGCATCGAAAGCCAGCGACATCACCCCTACCCCGAGAAACAGAACGCCCAGCAGCGGTAGCATACCCAGCATTTCGCCGGCGAACGCGGCCGCGCCCAGAGTGACGAGTAACGGCGCCGACCCGCGCGCGATGGGATAGACCTGGCCGAAATCACCATGCTGGTACGCCATGGGCAGGCAGAAGTGATAAGCGGTATGAATCAGAATAGCCAGCCCCAGAAGCGGCCAACTGGCCGGATCCGGGAGCGTGACGAAAGGCAAGGCGAGCGCGGACACGCAGCTTCCCAATAGCGTGATCACCGCCATGACGGCGATTCGGTCACCGCTCACTTTGACGATGGCGTTCCAACTGGCGTTGAAGAGCGCCGCGAGCAGAACGATCAGGGTGATTTCGGGGCTCATGTCCTCGACTCCTTGGGCGGTCAACCTGCGTGGTGAGGAAAAGCTGATGTTCCAGACTGTACGAAGCTATCGGCTGCTCGTCGCAAGCTTTACGCCCAAAGCAACGAACAAGGTGCCGAGCCCTCGATCCATCCAAAGCCCCACTTGGCGATTTTTCTTCAAAAACGACCCCAACCGAGCGCCTGCCAGGACTAGGGGTGGCTCGATGAACGCCGCGACCACGATGATGAGGCAACCATGCAAAAAGAGCTGCGCGCCGTTAGGCCCCGCACCGGGCACCACAAACTGGGGCAAGAAAGCGAAAAAGAAAATGGCCACCTTGGGGTTAAGCGCCGAGACGAGTACGCCTTGCCAATAAACGGAGCGGCTACTCTGCGTGCTGGCGTGATCGTTCGAGACGAAGGAATCACCTTTTGATAACAACATTTTGATACCCAACCATATCAAATAAGCAGCCCCCAGCCATTTGACGACGGAAAACGCCAGCGCGGACGTGGCGAGAATGGCCGATAGCCCCGCCGCCGCCATGACCACATGCACCCCTGCCCCTGTCCAGATCCCCAGCATGGCCGCCAACCCCTGCCGCCGACCGTTACGAAGTGTCTGCCCCAGAATGAACGCGATATCCGGCCCTGGCGAAAGATTCAGAAGCACTGCGGCCGATAAGAATGTCATCCAGTGCAGAACCGTATAATCGAACATATTGGGCTTCCCATGACGGTGTTATTGTTAAAGCGGCGGTGTCACCGTGCTATTCAATAACTTTACCGCCTTACGGTGAGAACTTCACGACTTGGCCAAGGGAATAAATGTCGGCGGCGGAAAGACTCTCAATGGGCATTATGCTTCACCTACCCTTGGCTCAGCCTTACTGTACGTGCTAGAGCCTGGGGCCAATCTTATTGAGCTCTTCTGGGCATGGCGTGCTTTCCCCTAGCGTAAGAGTGACGTCGTATTGGGCCTGAAAGTCATCACTACTACTCCACATGGTCGTGTGGGTTTCAAAATCGGCTTTTACGACGCACCAATTCCAAAAAAACACGCTTGCACCGTGAATCATCAGCGATTCCGTGCGCCACTCCTTTATTTCTGCAAAGCTCGCCTCGCCGCTATCATTGGTTTTATCCCCCATTCTCATCTGTTCAAGACCATACGGGTAGGAGCTTGATATTAAAGACACCCAGGCATCCTGAACGGGCTTTCCTTCCGCGTCGGTGACGAGGATTTCGGCCTCGGGCTGAAGCGTCTTGTTGATGGGGTAAACAACGCAGCCTGAGAGAAACAGCGTCATCGTTAATATGAGTAGTTTCATGTTTGGTTCGCTATAACGCCGCACTTAACGGCTCATCCGCTGCAATGCTTTTTTAGACCTTCTTCTAAGGCTTTAAGAATGCCAATTTCGCACCAAAACCAATAAATACGCTCCCAGTGACTGACTTTAACCATTTAGTGAATCCAACGCTACTTGCTAGCCCTTTCAACTGAGACAGCAATAAGACCAAGGCAGAAAACCAAACTAAATTGATAGCCGCATGTGCAGAAACCAGAAAGTATGCTTGAGAGGCACTCTCACCAATGGATAGGAACTGTGGAAAAGCGGCCAAGTAAAACATGGATACTTTGGGGTTAAGCACGTTGGTGAGTAAACCCTCATTGAATGCTCCGCGAATGGATATGACCTTTTTGCTTTCTTGAGCAAATGCCACTGGAACAGTTTGGTCATTTTTCCAAACCGCCAATAGGGACTTAACCCCTATCCAACATAGATAGCCAGCTCCCAGCAGTTTGAAGACAAAAAAGGCGTGAGCTGACTGGACAAGCAGAACCGATATGCCAAATATAGACAAAGTCCCATGGACATAGAACGCCGCCACAAATCCCCATACGTTAGCAAAACCAGCCTTGCGTCCAGACAGGGGAACCGTTTTCGCTATCAACACGCCATTTGGGCCAGGTGAAACGACTAGCAACGTGGCTACCAAAACAAAAGTCAGAATATTCATTATTTCCATGTTTTACCCTTACTGAGATTGTCAATGCTTAAAGATTAATGATGCGCTCTGTGACAAAAAAAGTTGCCAACTTTTTTATCCGTGCAGCAGCGCCTCTTTAAAAATCTTTATTTTAAATCTTGAATTTCTTAAATCTATTGTTTAAATTCACCCTCAATAGCATTGAAATATCTTTTAGTATTGTTATTTGGTTATATTTCTCATATTCTGACCCTTGGCATAATGATGAGACATGTAAGACCCCATCCCCATCAATCGATAATAAATTCAAATCGAAAAGATTATGTATATCGCTTCTTAAAAGAAGCCCATTATCCAGATCGTAGCCACCCTTTTTTGAATGTGGAACAATGTGTGCAGCTTCAAGCAAACTTACGATTCTGCAACCAGTAACAATACAAGTTTTTTCATATCTATCTAAAAGTTTTTTTCTAAAATATGGCTGACCTTTTCTTGTTTTAATTGCAGCGAGCATTACTTCATCGGTGAACTCTCTATCGCTATTTTGGGATGGCCCGTCTGGGACTTTATTAGAAGTTTCTTTTGCATTAGGCGAAAAATATTTTTCAACATGAATTCCCTGTATAAATTTTAATTGCGCGAGCTCTTTGATGGTAAAAACAAAAGCAGACACATCACTGCCATTTTTATCTTTATAAATGATTTTCTCGAAACAAACAGGCAGTGATTGAATAAGCATCGCTTCATCTTCGGGGCGATGCGCTATCCTTATACGTACATTATCCTTGTATGGAATTATACTAATGTTAGGTCTACGTGATACATTTTCATTCAGTGTTAACCTGTATTTTGGCTTTTTTTCTTGGCTGATTGCTGATTGATTTTTCCAATTGAAATTATCATTCAAGTATGCACCAACTTTCTCAAATAAGAGCGTTGATTCCCGATGTCTTTTTCTGTATTTCTCTAAACGTATTTTATAGCCCTTACTGATTTCATACATTAGTTCACCCTCTCGCTACCTAAATAAAAATTAAGCACACTGCTGTTTTGTAGCGTTAAATTTCCGCGCAATACTTGAATATTTTTAACGCTGAGGTAGCCAGCGGAGGGAATCAAAAACGATACGTTTTGGCGTCCTGTTGACCGACTGGTTAGATTTCAATCTATCCCCCATTCTTTCTTTTCGCTGTCAGTCATAGAAGAGCAAATCTGGCGGAAAGTATCGCTAAATTCAGAGCTGACTTTCCCATGAACTCTATAGTTCGTCAGCAGATACCGTTTCACGGTATTCGGCCACTTACCTACATCACAAGCATCATTAATGATGCCTTTCGCATCATGATCGCTAGTACCTTTAAGGACCTCGCCAAGTCTGCGTTCGAAATCTGCGAAGGTCCAATCATCAGACCGGGCCTCAAGTTCATCAAAAAGTTTCTCTTTGTACTGCGCCATTGGCATGCTTGCCTCCTTATTCGTGAATAAATCTAACGCTGAAGCACAGCGGCTACCTTGGAGTGGCGACGAAGGAGCCACGGAAAAGACGTCCGGCGGCCATCGGCCGCGAACTGCTGCGCCTTGTTAACTGGCACCATAGCGAGCACGCAATTCAGACCAAGCAGAACCAATCATGACGCTGCTGATCACTGAGAAAAAGACGGTCAAGAGGTTACCCGCCATTTCGAGTGCTGGAAAATTCATATGCCCACCGTTCATGCTTGCGCCTATGGCAGCCAAAGATCCATACAGGAGCAGCACGATTCCGCCGAATAAGAGCATGATCGGTTTAGCCTTGAGTAGAGAAAACATTATGCCCAGACCACCAAGCACCCACACACCAGCTAATAGAAAAAATATCTCAGCATCCATTTAAGATTACTTCCAAAAGTCGCAATTTCATACTGTATCTGCACAGTTAACAGTGCTTATATAGAAGGCTGCATAACCTCAATAAACGTGCCCGCTCGTTCATTGAGGTTATGTGGCCATAACATTTGACTCTATCCCATTGTTTCTGTTGTAAGCAAAGCAAATTTTGGCTGCATATCAAAAATTCGCGTGCCCGCGCGTTTTGCCGATTTCAATTATATGGACACCCGGCATTGCATATGTGGTGCCTTGGTTTGAAGGGCATGACCTCACGCTCAATAGATACGCAGTCACACTTTTCCAAGCACATCTCCCTACCAAGCCACCGCTGCTTGCCCAACAGCAATGTTAGGTATTTAGCAGGGGGCAGCGTAGCAAGGTGCTTGCGCAACCGGGGCTGGTAGGTAAACGGCTCAGCAGGCACGTGTAATGGCTTTGCTATCCAAGGCTTTTACTGCTTGAGAGTCGAAATAACCAACGTCGATATGTGGCCAATGAGCTTTGCGCCAAGCCGTTGCGAGTCAGGCAAAAACACCGCCGTAATAACTATCGGCAAGGTAGGCGACCAGCGGGTTTGAGTAGCCGCTTTGCGTTGGTGAAGCAGCCGGTCAGGCCACCGGCCTCCTACCGGCTGGCTTGGCGGCGGTCCATCGCGGCGGCAATGTCCTCTTCGTGCGCTTCACCCCAGTTGCAAAGCGGCTCCATGGCTCGCACCAGGCTTTCCCCGAAGGGCGTCAGCGAGTAGTCGACGCGCAGCGGGATCTCCCCATAATCGGTTCGCAGGACGATGCCGTCGGACTCCAGCTCTTTCAACTGCTGGATCAACATTTTGTCGCTTACACCGCGGACGCTCCGCTTGAGTTCGCCGTAACGCGTCGGACCCTTGTTCAAAAAGAACAGAATCAACGGTTTCCACTTCCCGGTCATCACGTGCAGCGTTGCATGTAGGCCGCAAATGAAGCGTGGGTTTTCTGAGTTTTCTTTCGCCATAACCCTACTTACCAAAAGGTGCATACTTGAACATTTGTAAGTGGTTTATATATCGTTAAAGCGAATCGAGTCAACACACACGGAAACCCCAACATGAATCGGCTAAACGGCAAAATCGCACTCATCACCGGCGGCGCCAGCGGCATCGGCCGGGCCTCGGCCCAACGCCTCATCGACGAAGGCGCCTTCGTCTTCATTGTCGGCCGGCGCCAGGACGTTCTCGACAACGCGGCGGCGGCACTGGGGCCCGACGCCCAGGGTCTTCAAGCGGATGTGACGAAAACGGAGGATCTCGACCGCATATTCGAGACAGTGCAGAAAGAGAAAGGCCACCTGGACGTACTGGTGGCCAACGCGGGCGTCGGCGAGTTCGCACGCCTGGGGCAGATCACCGCCGAGCACTACGACTACATCTTCGACATCAACGTCAAAGGCACGCTCTTCACCGTTCAGAAGGCGCTGCCGCTGATGAGCAGCGGCGGCTCTATCATCCTGACCGGCTCCACTGTGGGCAGCATGGGTACCCCGGCCATGAGCATCTACAGCGCTTCCAAAGCGGCCGTACGCAATTTGGCGCGCAGCTGGGCGCATGATCTCAGGGGAACGGGCATTCGCGTGAACGTAATGTCGCCAGGCCCGACCCAAACAGACAAGGTGATGGAACTGCTACCACCTGAGGCCGTGGCCGAGATGAAGCGGGCCATACCGCTTGAGCGCTTGGGTGACCCCAGGGAAACCGCCGCCGTAGTGGCGTTCCTGGCGTCCGACGATAGCTGCTTTATGACAGGGAGCGAGGTGTTCGTTGACGGAGGCTACGCCCAGGTTTAGGGCCAGATGGGAAACGGGAGGCGATAAACCAGAAGGAGTCAGTTGGGTTAAGCACCAATCGACCTGACCCTTTTCATATCCGAGATGGGCCACCCAACGACACAAGGCCGCATTCGATCACGCCATTGCCGTGGTGAGTCCGGTGACTCGCAAATTGAGAGCCAGCGGTTTTCATAAGCGACTAACGCCACGCTTTGGGCGTTCAGTTGTTCGTTCAGTCAGGCCGTCGCATTGGACTCATCCAGCGCCTTTCCCCAAATGGCGACCCTGTAGGTAAAGGAGCCAGGCTCGCTAGCCTCGATATTGATGGCGGCCGGGATAAAGCTTTTACCCTCATACTCCGGGGCTGCGTTGTAACGCGTTATGGTACCTTCCTGAGCAAGCGGCAAAATGATGTTTTGATCCGTATTCGCCTTGAGTTCAACGGCGAACGCTGGCACATACACCACGTTCGGTGGCACGTCTTCGCCACCGAATTCGGCCGGTAAAAGCAGCAGCTTTTGAAGCTCGCCCTTTTGAACCAACGCCTCAGCTTTTTCTCTTGAGTCGACGCCAGCGTAATCTGGACCTTTCGTGTTCTTCTTGAACCATCCAAACATTGTCATCTCCTGGCCTACGTTAGGCCTCATCATGAGGCAGCAGCTTTGGATTCCACACCACCTCCCAAAGGTGCCTGTCGAGGTCTTGAAAGTAGCCTGCATAGCCACCCCAGAACGTTTCATGTGCCGGCTTGACGATCAAGGCGCCAGCCGCTTCCGCCTGGGTCATCACTTGATCGACCTCTGCTCTGGAAGAGACATTATGACCGAGTGTTAGATCAGTGGCGCTTGGCCGATCGACTGGCAAACCCGAGTCATGGGCAATGCTCGCCCGGGGCCAAATGGCCAGCTTCAAACCAGGCTGGAGGTCGAAAAATGCTACCGCGCCGTGCTCGAACTCTTCGCCGATGATGCCGTCGGTGCTCAGACCGAGCCCGTCGCGATAGAACGAAAGTGCGCGCGCTAGATCGTCCACGCCAAGAGTGATGACCGTGACTCGGGCTTTCATGCGAGATGTCTCCTGGGGCCTAACGCCAGTCAACAAGGCGGCTAAAGAATAAAGGCGAAGCCCCAATGCAGCAGGCATCGCTGTGCCAGGCCTTGTTAAATGCTGGCGGGCTACCTTCCATACTTTTGGATTAGATTGGCAAGCAGCGCCTCAATAACCGCCTTGCTATTTACCGTAATGCCCGCAAACGGCTCATTGCTTCCCGACCTGGATATTGTAACCATCCCCTAAAATCGATGCATGCGTCATTAGAGTTCTCCGGCCTACAATGAGGCAAACGGAGAGCAACATGAAGAAATTACGGTACAGCGAGTCACAGATCGTCAAGATTCTGAAGGAGGTTGAGAGCGGTCGACTGGTCAAGGTGTTGCGACGTTGGGGCATGAATGGAATCGCAAGCGGTTCCACCGGCTGTATTGTGTACTCAACCTGAATAAACGACGACAGGGCAAGCAACGGCTCCCGCCAAGATTCCCGGAGCCATTGAGCGTACCCGCCACCGTTAATCGATACGGGTCCATGGATTTCATGAGCGACAGTCTGTTCTGTGGCCGCCGGTTCCGAACGTTTAACGTGCTGGACGACTTTAACCGGGATGTTACAGTCATGACCTATCTGGCTGCCGTTACACCAAGCCAAAACTGAATTAAAGGACGAAAAAATGGCACTACCAGTTACGGGCAGTGCCATTTATTTCAGTCCAGATATCAACTGAACAAATAACTTTCTAGATCCGTTTCAACGCCAATAAGATTAGCCGGATCAAGATAATTATCCACCTCTGATCGGCTGAGCTGCTGGTGCTCAGCGGAGTCAGTAAATGCCAATACCATATCAATCAAGCTGACCTCATCGTTTTGCATGACCTCTTGCCAATACTGCTCACCTACCGTATCAGGCGCCCGATTCAGTACCTGCTCATAAAGCGTATCGATTAATGCCTCGACATTTAATGGCTCCCCATTCGTTAACAACTCTTGGCTTTCCAGCAAGCTTTCCGCTAACGCTTCTGGCGATTGGCCACTCTCCAGCCATTCACTAAACATTGCTTCATCGGGCACTTCACCTATCAAGCCGGTATAGAGTCGCACCAATGTTTCCGCCAGTGGGTCTTGATCTACCGATACGCCGGTATCAAAGCCTAACGAACGCATTTCCATTTGCTCAAGATTCACACCCCAGGCCAGCAACTTGTTCCCGTTCACGATTGGGGTGCTGACGTTAATATACTCCTGTGATTGGACAAACCAGCGGGCGACCTCGCTACGATCCCCGTTACTATCCAGTAAGACGTCTAACCAGTAATCACGGCCGCTTTCATCCGCAGCGCGGCCAAGCGCGTCTTGATAAAGTGTCTCCACAAAGGTGGCATTATCGCTACCCATGGCTTGCAACGCAGTGACCGTCTCTTCTGATAACATGAAATCTTGAGCAATGTGGTTGAAGCTGCCCCCAGCGTTTTGTTGTGTTACCCAGTACTCCAAACCCTCTCGCTCAGCAACGCGATCAAGAATGCCGTTGTACAAACGGATGATAGGCGTCAGCACCATATCGAACTCAGGGTAACGTACAAAGGTTGTCGTATTACGCAACTGTTCCAGAAGTTCAGATGGTAATTCCCATCCCTCCGCAGAAAGTATATTAACAAAGTTAACGAGCTCGACTGGTTCGGGCTCAGGTTCCGGCTCCGGCTCCGGTTCTGGCTCAGGTTCTGGCTCAGGCTCAGGTTCAGGCGTCGGTGAGGCTTCCACGTTAAAGGTCAAAGTGCCGGAGACACTCTCCACGCCATCTTCACCTCCATCAGCCAGGGTAAAGTCAAAGCTGGCATTGCCTGCACTGCTGCCTGCGGTAAAGGTCACCAAACCACTATCGATGTCTTGTTGGGTAAAGGTTTCACCTGCTGTCAAGGCAGTGCCGTTAAGCAGCAATGCGCCTGAAGTTGGCAGGGTATTCAGGGTATAAGTGAGCCCATTGCCATCATTATCCGGATCGCCTGCGTCCAGGTTAGCCGTTGTTAAAGTGATGCTACGTCCCGCTTTTACGCTAGGGCCTACGTTGGTGGCGATGGTCGGCGCATTGTTAACTCCTTCCACTGCCACCGTTAGAGTAGAAGAACTGACATTGCCTGCAGCATCTTGAACATCGACGGTCACGCTGGTGGTAAGTGTTTCGCCGTGGGCAAGGGCCTCAAACTCGCCATTGGGATTGAAGCTGGCCGTGCCATCAGCATTGACGATAAAGCGTCCACCGTTGCTGCCCACCACCGCGTTGCCCAGCGCATCGGCGCGATTATTAATTGCGGTCACCGGGGCTGTATCGTCAGCGCCTATGTCGTTATCGGTTAGCTTGTCGCCTGCTCCGTTAACGTTGGTCAGCAGGGTCTCCCCCGCATCTTCGCGTACTGTGGCAGTCGTATCATTATTGGCCGTGGGCGCGGTGGTATCCAGAGTCAACGCAAGATCCGCAGACGCACTGCTGGTATTACCTGCGCTATCGCTAACAATGGTATCAATGGTGTTGATGCCTTCGCTCAAGTCGCCTGCGGCCAGGGTGAAGGCCCAGTCGCCGCTGCCATTGGCAGTGGTGCTACCCACGCTGTTGCCATCGACACGCACCGTCACGGTAGCCCCCGCTTCGGCGCCTGTGCCGGTCAGCGTGGGCGTTGTGTGGTTGGTGAGGTTGTCGCTATCGCTCACGCCGCTATCGGAATCGGCCGCTAGCGTGGGCGCTGAGGCAGCCGCGGGAGAATTAGCATCAACCGACAAATTAGTATTATCGGCAAGGTTTTGCCCGCTGGGTAACGTATCAAGATTCGCCGCTATGCCGTTATCGTGGGCGACTAGCGTGGCTCCACCCGTCAGATTTAGCGAGGCGACGTTAAGCCCCGTAGCATCGGTCTCACCTTCTTGCACCGTATAGCGGCCACTAAACTGCACTTGATTAGCGGCATCGCTACTAGTGAGGAGAATCGTTGCGCCGGTGTTGAGCGTGGCCGTCAGTGCACCGCCGTTGGCCGCAAAGTCGACCGCTTTATCGAAAGACACGGTGACATCTATGCTGCTGCCTACCGCAAAGGTGCCATCGGCGGTGGGCGAGGTGATCGCCTGAATAACCGGGCTGGTAGCGGTCACTACGCTGAAAACATCGCTTTGCGTTACGGCTGTCAGCGTATTACCCGCTGCATCCTGAGCATCGCTGATGCGCACGTCCACGTCCTTGATTACTTCATTGGCATCGGTGGTATCAAAGGTGGCGATATAGGTGGTCGCATCCACCCAACTGCCAACGTTAAAGGTAAGGGTATTCGTGGGGTCTTCCGTTGGGAAGGTGATGGTGGGGGCGATGCCCGTATTCATCGCTTCGTTGAAATTTAATGTCAGGGTAAAACTACTACTGCCGATCTGGTCGTCAGTAATGGTGGTTAGCGACGGTACGATAGCGCCATCCAGGCTGGGGCGAACAGTGTCAATGGCATCACTGCTCTGGCTGATAGCATTGGTGTAAGCACTAGAGCTATTGCCCGCCGCATCGGACAGCACAAAGTTAATGGGGATGTCGTCGCCTTTAGCGCGAGAGGTATCCCCCTCCCGTACCGTGTAATTGGCGGTGTAGTTGCCGCCGCCCTGATCGGTAAAATCGGTGACCGCTACCCCGTTCACCGCGCCAGCATCCAGCGATAAGCCTGCCTCTCCCGCGCTAATGGTGACGGTCACAGTATCGCCGATTTTATGACTGTTATTGGGTATAGAAACGCTCGTGATGACGGGGGCGACGGCATCAATGAGGATGTTCTTGTTCGAGCTCAGCGAGTTGGCGGCACCCGGTGTGGGCAGAGTAAGTTCGCTGTTGTTACCAGTTGCATCACGAATTGAGCCGCCATTGAGTATGATTCCGGCATCGGTCAGCGCGAGGTCACTGGACTCGTCCCCCGCCTGAACGGTATAAGCAAACGTCAGCGTGTCGGTACCTGAGCCGGCCACATAATCTATGGTGCGATCCGTTGCCCCGGTTTCCAGTATCAACTGCGGTGTACCGCTGACCGTCACGGCTTCACTGAAGGCTAAAGTGATGTAAACTGTGTCGCCCGCTTTATAAGTCCCGTCGGCATTCGGAGAGGTGATGTTGCTCACACTCGGTTGCACTCGATCAACGCCGTGTGCCGAACCGCTGGTATAGGCGGCTGCTATATTCCCCGCAGCGTCCTGTACGTCCGTATTACTGTCGAAATCAAGGCGCAGAGTGCCGTCGCCAGTAAGAGTGTCCACGGTGACGGTGTAGCTACTGCCGGAGCCGGAAATGGAGGCGATATTACCCGAAGCGCTGCCGGTGGGGTTGAGTATGAAGTCATCGATAGAAATACCGTCGACGTCTTCGCTAAAGGTAACAATGTAATCCACAGAGGATGCATTAGCCGCAGGCGAGCCGCTGGGCGCAATACTCGTAATGCTAGGTGCGACGGCATCAATCACAATATCTTTATTGCTACTCAAAGAGTTAGCATCGCCTGAGGCGGGCAAGACTAACACCGCGTCGTTACCTGCCGAGTCCTTTATAGAGCCGCCATTAAGGATGATCTCGGTACCCGCCAGCGCCAGATCGCTGGTTTCATCCCCGGCCTGGACGGTATACCTAAACATCAGCGTATTGGTGCCAGAGCCCGAGATATAACTAATGAGTCGGTCGGTCGCGCCGGTTTCCAGCGCTAGCTGTGGCGTACCGCCCCCCGTGTTCACCGAAACGTTTTCACTAAAGGTCAGCGCAATATCAACGGTGTCACCCGCTTTATACGTCCCGTTGACCGTCGGCGAGGTCACGTTGGTGACGCTCGGTTTTACCAGATCAACGTTGTGGATCGTGCCGCTGGTATATCCTGTCGGGGTATTGGTGGCCCCATCATCGATATCGGTGCCACTGTTAAGATCAAGACGCAGGTCGCCTGAACCACTAATACCGGTAACGCTGACCGTATAGCTATCACCGCTGCCAACAACCGCAGTAATCGTGCCAGACGCCGTACCGGTGGCTGTGAGGGTGAAGTCGTCGACCGATACATTGCTGACGCTTTCGCTAAAGTTAACGGTGTAATCTACTGAGGCGGCATTAGCATTCGGCGGGCCGCTGGGCGCAATGCCAGTAACGCTAGGGGCCACATCATCGATGACGTTGATGGTGACACTTTCAGTTGAGGGTGTCGTGCCATCGGTAGCTCGTATGCTAAGTGTATAGCTGCCGTTGGCACTGGCGTTGAGCTGGCTGGTATCGCTCAGGGTAATCTCGCCAGTGGCACTGTTGATAGCGAAGACGCTACCCGTGTTGCCGGATTCGATGGAGTAGGTCACCGAGTTATCGTCACCCGTGGTAGCGATAGTGCCTACTGAGGTGCTATTAGCATCGCTCTCGTTAATGCTGAAGGATTGGCCGGTGGTGATGACAGGGGCGATATCGTTAATTGAAATGGTGATGTTTTGAGTGGCGATGTTGTTAGTACTTTCGCCATCGTCGGCCTGCACCGTCAAGGTATAGCTAGTGGCTGTTTCATAGTCGAGCGCTGCTGCACCGGCGGCATTAAGGCGGACCTTACCATCGTCAGGATCGATATCAAAATAGCTTTGCCCCGTACCGCCTGTAATGGAATAGGTAATACTGGCGTCCGCCACACCACTATCGCCATCATCTGCCTGCACATCCAACAGCACGATGTTGTCGTTGGTGGCGGTTTCATTAATAGCGAAGGCGTTTACAGAGTTAAATTGTGGAGGGCTATTGGGAATGACCGCGTTATCAACCACAATATTGTTAATGGAGGAGTAGCCGCTGCCGTCGGCGTAATAGATGCGGACTTCATCAACGTTTGCAAAATCTGGATTGGCAGATAAATCTTGAGTTACTCGAACAGATGTGGCATTGGCACTAAAATTGACGATTGCACCAACACTAAGGCCATCGCGAAAGGCCTCGATTAATACCGTCTCACCTATTTGGTTGCCCCAGTCGTAAAAATCAAATCCATTAAATTTAAATTCTTCACCGTCACGACTTTTGACGGCAAGCCCGGCCCATTCATTAAAATAGCTAGAATAATCGATAGTGATGCCATTAAAACCATCACCTGTGGCAAGATCATTACTACTGTACCAATTTATAGAGTTGACTTTATCACCGGCGGCACTGCTAATATTATAAAACTCCAGCACTATCATGGGGTAATCAGCACTTCCCCCTTCACCATCTTGAGCAATTGAATCCGTATCCCAATTAGGGTCGTCCGCACTAAACGTAATGGTCGTGGGTGATAATAGATGCTGATAGGTAGTTACAGCGAGGCTGGAACCATGCGATGGTGCTGTGGTGATATCAAATCGCCAACTACCCCCTAACAAGTCGCTGCCGATAGGCGTGCTTGATGCGCTAATATCGACATCAAGTAGAGCATTTAATCGGCTTATCAAAAAAGCGCCATCATCGCCTTTAGCAGTAGAACACGAATATAAAAATAGCTCTTGTTGAATCAGCTGACCAAGCTTCTCTAGCTGAGGTGCAAGCTCGGCAAAATTATCATTAGCAATACGTGTATTGCCAAGGTAAATGGTGCCTGGCTGCCCATGACATAAAAGATGCAGCGCCTCAACCGGCAGGGGTTGTGAAGAGAGCTGTTCAATCAGGAAGCCAAGGCTATCCTGGTCATGTGTAAGGTACAGCACCTTCATGCCATGCGACGCCGCAGCGTTAGCAAGCACATTATAATCCGGCAGAGCAGAGTCGATAACGGCGACGGCGGTCATGGCAGCCTCATTAACAGTGAACAGGTACAGTTTGTCTTCAATGTTAGTTAATTAATTGTTGGTATTAAGGGCGGGGTGAATAGAGGCCATTAATCGCAACACAGTAACGAATACCCTGCTGGGGAGGCAGGTTGCTGAAAGGTACTGCTTGCCCTGTCGATCCTACCTGAACCTGACCACCCTCGACGCTTACAGGAAAGGGGGACGTCAAAGTCTCAGACCAAATGGTTGCACTGCCAGGGCCGCCCCCTGAAGCGGCAAGATAGGGATTAGCACTGCCAGGTGCGGATGAATTATTGCTATTGTTACTCGAAACCGGCAATTGTGTATTGGTGACAGTAGCTGCATGGGTATGTGGGGCTAGATTGGCACTCATCAAGGTAGTTGTTTCGGTACCACGGGTTTGACCAGCAGCAACAGGGGATAATCCTGGTCCATTACCTAAACCCACCGGAGTCCGCCCCTGTAAATCGGGTAGTCCAAATGTCTGTCTACCATCGCCGCCATAGGTAGTACCCAGCAGCGAAAATAAAGCGGTGTTTTGTGCGATAGACATCAACTGCCCTCTCGCCTCAAGGTACTGATCCGGACAATAGCTAGCGGCGGTCAAACATATTGACCCCATGTAGGGTTCGCTACTGCAGGTGGCATTAGCAGGAGAAGAAAATACAGCCATTCCTAATATAGACAAAGATAAAGCTGGTGAAAAAAAATTCATATCCCACCCCGTTTTTTGTCTTTTATTTCTCTATGATTAGCTATTTTTTCTTACTTGTCACTAAAAAATACTAGTTTTCTCAGGAATAGATCAAATTTATTTAACACCTTGAAATATATAAACTTATTGCCAACACCTCAGCTTTTGCTCTTGAGTCGACGCCAGAGTAATCTGGACCTTTCGTGTTTTTCTTGAACCATCCAAACATTGTCATCTCCTGGCCTAAGTTAGGCCTCATCATGAGGCAGCAGCTTTGGATTCCATACCACCTCCCAAAGGTGCCTGTCGAGGTCTTGAAAGTACCCTGCATAGCCACCCCAGAACGTTTCATGTGCCGGCTTGACGATCAAGGCGCCAGCCGCTTCCGCTTGCTTGGGTCATCACTTGATCGACCTCTGCTCTGGAAGAGACATTATGGCCGAGTGTTAGATCAGTGGCGCTTGGCCGATCGACCGGCAAACCCGAATCATGGGCAATACTCGCCTGGGGCCAAATGGCCAGCTTCAAACCGGGCTGGAGGTCGCACGAATAGATCTTGAAGAGCAACGGTGATATCCATCTTTCGCTAGCGGATAATCTATTGAAAGTACCGGCATAAATCAGGCTTGCTCGATGTCTTTAACGCCCTTTTCAGAGGCTCACTGCACTGCCTGGTTACGCAAGTATGGCGTTTATCAATAACGCGACAGATAGCGCAAAACCACCGATGTAAGTACCCAACGCACCGATGAAACGCAAAGGATTTGGCTTCGCCATGGTTTTGGGCGCCACAATTCCAATAGCCGCCAAATACCGGCATGCAGTGACGAATACCATGCACCAAAGCACCCAATCCGATGGTGCACCCTGGCCCAGAACGTAAATCAACAAAGCAATGATGGGCACATATTCGATTGCATTGCTGTGGGCGCGCACTGATTTATACAAATGGTCTTCTGGATCCTCTTTATAGCCGTACATGGCTTTTGACTTGGCTCTAGCCATGGAAACGTTGAACCCAAGGCCGATAACCAGTGCCGAGAGTAATGCGATACACATTAATGAAATTGACATGAATTTTCCTCGATTAGATTGAATGCATAACGCTTGAATTCATTGGGCTGCGCGTTTTCTTTGCGCAGCTCCGATGGAGCGAATCGTTAGCCGCTATCACATTATGTTTGCGCTTTCCCTACCCACTTGTTAACCGTAGGTGGTTCGTAGCGGGTGAATCGCTCGAGCAGCGTTTCAGATGAAGAATCGACCATCAACATCGAGCGGTGAGGTTGTTTGACGAACTGCTCTGCTACAGCATGATCAAAAAATGTCGTTAACGCGTCAAAGTAGCCTTCCACATTGAGCAAGCCACACGGTTTTTGGTGGAATCCAAGCTGGGACCACGTCCAAACCTCGAAAATCTCTTCCAGCGTGCCTATCCCTCCGGGCATGGCAATAAACCCGTCAGACAGTTCAGCCATCAGGGTTTTCCGCTCATGCATGGACTGCGTTACATGCAGTTCGGTCAGGTTTGGATGAGCGACCTCCTTTCGCACCAACGACTCAGGGATGACCCCAACAGCCTGCCCTCCAAGTTGCAAAACGGTATCGGCTATCAGACCCATGATGCCAACACTGGCGCCACCGTAAACAAGCGTTAGGTTTCGGCTGACCAGCGATCGTGCAAGGTCACGGGCTGCTCTGGAGTACGCCTCTTGCCGACCAGGGTTTGAACCACAATATATACATAGGCTCTTCATGGCATTCCTTGTTCGCTAGCGACATTGACCGCCGAAATCGGTGAATAGCCTTGGTTTATCAGCGTGTTCAAGGGTGGAAATAGGGGTCTTGGGAGAGCATCCCATTCAAACCATGTCCAGCCTTCGCATTTGTCTGGCTCCATCAGTTTAGGCTCACCGCCCTTAGGGCTTGCCAGCACGAAGACGGTGACATAATGCTTCTGATCGGCTTCGAACACGTTATTGGTGAAAGGCCCGTGCTGAATACCCTGGAGCACAAGCCCGGTTTCTTCCATCACTTCCCGTCGGGCACAGGAATCGATTGATTCCCCAAATTCAAGATGACCACCGGGTGCCGACCAGGTGCCCGCGCCATGAGCGCCCTTTCTCTTTCCAAGAAGTACGCACCCATTCTGAATAATCAGAACACCTACCCCCACTTGCGGCGAAGACATACAACAAAACCTCTTTGTGATTAACGCCGCAATTCACGCGTTTGTCGCGGCCATTGCCTGGTTAGCCGCATTCAACTGAATATCCGGCAGATTATCGAATACCTCAAGATAGGTCTTTTGGGATAGAAGCACGTCGAGAACAGGCGTTATTGGCGCTGCCCATATTTGCGGCAGATCCGCTTCCCCCACAGTGGCTATAGAAAATGCCAAACGCTCAGTCGGTGGGCAGAAATCAGTCGTGACACCCTCTTTATTTCCTCTAGCATCGACCCGATACCAGCCATGTTCCTCAAGATATAGAGCGTTCAAACCATGAAGACAAAAAGGTGGCCCATCCCCATCATCACTAATGGTTAAACGTTGATAGCATAGGCCTGCCGGTATTCCATTTGCTCGAAGCAATGCTGCCAGCAGGTGGCTCTTCGCGTAACAGTAGCCTGTTCCATGTTTCAGCACGTCAGATGCCTTACATGTCACATGGGTCACACTCGTAATCCCAACTATGCTTGATTTGATCGCGCACAAAGACAAAGCATTTTTCTGCGACCTGCTCGGGACACTCTGCGCCAGCGGCTAGTAACTTCGCCATAGCCAGCACCTCTGGTGAACTCCAGTCTATATATTCCGTTGACTCTAGATACTCATGCATGGTCTTAATTTCAAACATGGCTAACGCCCGCATTTGTGGATGGTTTGGAGCGCAGCGTAAAACCACTCCGACAACATGCGCTTGTTATCTTTTGACACTACGTAAAGTCCATTGTGTAGATGACTTCCGAGCACTCAGGGCACTTAAACTTGTAGACAGCAGGATTCCCCCCTTTTTCGTAATGCTCGAGAATCTTTTTCCAAACCTCCGGTTTTATCATTTCAACACTTAGAAACCTTTCTAGCGCTTCGCCCGTCAACTCAACTAAATCTTTTTTCTCTGCATCTCCATGGAACTCACATGCTGTACCGCAATGTGCCTGCCATACTTCCTGCTGCCATGAGTTATACCCTGGAGTCCTCTTGCACACCTCTGAGATTACCTCCTCTGGTACACCGGCCTCTTGCAACGGGTAGTCATCAGAGAACATGCCATCAAATTTTTGAGCGGCGGATCCATCTGCTATACACCACGGACAGATAAACTCAATTTCTTCCTCAGTGTAAAAAGTTGATGTATACACATACCCTCTAGCCTGTTCACAGCACTCGCAGACTTTCCTGCTTTCCTTGATCGCACCAGTAGAAATTGGATCGGGGTGATATTTGTACCTCGGGAGTTCCACGATTGCTCCTCAGAAAGTTAACAGTGATTATACAGAAGGCTACGTAACCTCAGTAAACGCGATGGCACATTCATTGAGGTTATGCTACCGCAGAAATTTACTCTATCCCATTGTTTCTATTGTGCGCAAAGCAAGATTTGGCGGCATACCCAAAATTCGCGTGCCTGCGCGTTTTGCCGGTTTCAATCATACTGCCGTTGGCGCACCACTCTGCAATGCGCTTATCGACGAAGGGCACAATTCAGGGGGCTCGTTATAAACAGGTAAGCAATTACATCAGCCCCACATAGATCACCTGCACACCCAACCACTGCTGCTTTAGCCCGCCGCTGCTTTAGCCCGCCGCTGCTTTTCGTTAGGTACTCGCGCAATGGACGAGCGGATGGCAGCCTAGCAAGGTGCTTTCGAAGCCTGCGCTGATAAAAAAACTGCTCCGCAGGCACGTGCAGCGGCGTAGATGTGGGTTCGGTGGTTTTTTTGCCAAGCATCAGCCATTGAGGCAAAACCGCCGCTTTATCCTTCGTTTAGGCGACGCTTGGCAGGTCCATAAGAAATGCGCGCTCGGCTTAAACTGCCTCTACTAGCAGTCCTTCGAAGAAGCTTACCGCGTTCGCTTCGAGCCCTTCTAGGTAATACCCACCTTCCTGCACCACCAGCGTGGGCAGGTTCAGCGCTGCGATTTGTCGGCCCAGCTCATGAAAACCCTGGGTGGAAACGGCCACCTTGGCTTGGGGGTCTCGCTCAAAGATATCGAAACCGAGCGCCAGCACCAGAGCGTCGGGTTCGAACAGGCGGATGGCCTGATGGACCTGCTCCAGGCGCTCGAAGAATACTGACTCAGCAGAGCCGTGCGGCATCGGGAGGTTGAGGTTGTAGCCGAGCCCTTCGCCTTCGCCGCGTTCGTTCTCGAAGCCGCTGACCGCCGGGTAGAAGTTGGTGGTGTCGCCGTGAATCGAGATGTAAAACACGTCACTGCGAGAATAGAAAATTTCCTGAATTCCTTGGCCGTGGTGCATGTCGGTATCGAGCACCACGATGCGCGGATAACGCCGGGTCAAATGCTGGGCGGCGATGGCGGCGTTGTTGAGAAAGCAGAAGCCGCCGGCAGAGTCGATGCCCGCATGGTGGCCCGGGGGGCGCGAAAGCGCGTAGGCGAAGCGCTCGCCGCTCATCAGCGCCTCGGCGCCGGCCACCGCGCTCTGAGCCGACCAGTAGGCAGAGTGCCAGGTATGCTGACCCACCGGGGCGCTGCCGTCGGCCAGGTAGCGGGCGGCCTCGGCCAGAATGCCCTGTAATGCGTTGGGCGAGCGTACGAAGATGTTGGAAATCACTTCTTCGCCCCAGTCCTCGCCCACCGCGTGCCAGCGGGCATGGGCGCTTTCCAGAAAGCGCAGGTAAGCCAGCGAGTGCACCGCTCTAAGGGGGCCAACGCCGTAATCTTTAGGCGGCGCTAGTTCGAACCCTAGCCGTTCGGCGGCGGCCAACAGGTGAGTGGCGCGCTGAGCGACCTCCTGGGGTGTGCGCATCTTGCCGCGCGAAAAATAGGTTTGCGGCTGATGCCACTTCTGGTCGTCGTGAAAGAACGTCTGCACTGCCAGGTCTCCTCGTTTCGTGCCATAAAAGCGCCATGCAATAAAAGCTCGGTAGAAACGCATGCGGTCACCGCGCGCCGCCCTCCTCCTGCACACCTGCTTCATTGATCCCGCGCACCACGGAATCTCTCGCCACACCGATGTGGTAGTCGATCGCTTCCCGGCAGGCCGGGCCGCTTTGGCTCGCCAGCGCCTCCAGCAGCTGATAGTGGCTGGTCGCAATGGTTTCCGGCGCTTCGTGGGTCCGCGTGATCAGAGTGATGCACAGGCGCAGCTCGTGCGCCAACCCCTCGAAGGCACGCAGTAGCCGCTCATTGCCGGCGTAGTGCAGCATCAGGCGGTGAAACTGCAAATCCTCTTCGATACGCCGCGTGCCGCTGTCGCTCGCAGCCGCTTCGCAAAGTACGTCCACCTGACGCTCGAGCGCGAGCCGTGCCTCAGGGGTGTAGCGCTGGGCGAGGCGTTCTATGGCGTGGCGCTCGAGGCACAGGCGCAGGTCGAACACGTCCTGTAGTTCGACCGCGTCGAGCGCCTTGACGAAAAACCCCCGCCGCGGGCGCGAGACCAAAAGTCCGCGGCTTTCGAGGAGCCTGGCCGCCTCGCGCACCGGTGCGCGGCTGACGCCCAAATCCTTTGAAAGCTGTACTTCCGAGAGCCGCTCGCCGGGCATGAAGCGCTGCTCGATCACGCCTTGAGTGAGAAAATCGGCCACTTGCTCGACCAGATTCTTTTGCTGGATCAACCCTTGGGGAGCCATGGGTAACAAGGCCATGGGCACCTCTCTTTGTAAATTGTTTTCGACGTTCAGTATGACGCAAAAAAGGGCACTGTCGATAAACGACTGCCGACTGTCGACAGTTTAAAAGAGCGATGCTATGGTCAAAAAGGCCCTAAAAAACCCATTTCAACGGGCTCCCTAGCACCACGCCTCGCTTGCTAAAAAGACAAAACATCACGTTATTGACGTGAATAACCGAGGAGTAGGAACAATGAAAACACCTTTGGCTCTCGCGATTTCCGCAGCGGCCCTGGCCGTTTCTTGCGCAGCGATGGCGCAGGAACCCAAAACCGGCGGCACCATCGATACCATCATTCAGCCCGAACCGCCGGGTCTGGTACTGGGCATGATCCAGAATGCCCCCACCCGCACCGTCGCGGGCAATATCTACGAAGGGCTTCTACGCTACACCACCGACCTGGAACCGATGCCGCAACTGGCCGAGTCCTGGGACGTGAGCGAAGATGGCCGAGTCTATACGTTTCACCTGCGCGATAACGTTACTTGGCACGATGGCGAAGCCTTCACTGCCGACGACGTGGTGTTCTCCGCGGACGTTTTTCATCGCGAACTCAATCCCAGCGCTCGCGCCGTGCTCGAACACGTCGAAAGCATTGAAGCCACGGATGAGCACACCGTCGTGTTCACGCTGGCCGAACCCTTCGGGCCGTTTCTGCTCTCTTTCGAGGCGGGCACGTTCACCATGGTGCCCGAACACCTCTACGCGGGTACCGACTTTCGCAACAACGAGCACAACGACCACCCGATCGGCACCGGCCCGTTCAAGTTCGCCAACTGGGAGCGCGGCACCGTCATCGAGCTGGTCAAAAACGATGACTACTACGAAGAGGGCCTGCCCTACCTGGACGGCGTGAACTGGCACATCATTCCCGACGGCGGCTCCCGGGCCGTGGCGTTCGAAAATGGCACCGTCGACGTGCTGCCCAGCGGCACCGTAGAGAACTTCGACATTCCGCGCCTTTCCGACATGGACGGCGTCTGCATGACCGAGCAGGGCCACGAGTACTTCAGCCCCTTCGCCATGCTGTGGATGAACAACCGCGAAGGCCCGACCGCCGACAAGCGCTTCCGCCAAGCAGTAATGTACGCCATGGACCGCGAGTTCGCCCGCAACGTGCTCTGGAACGGGTTGGGTAACGTGCCGCTCTCTGCCTTCGGCTCCAACGCGCGCTTTCAGGACGACGACCTCGAGCCCTACGATTACAACCCGGACCGCGCCCGCGAACTGTTGGACGAAATGGGCTACGACGGCGAGGAGATCAGGCTGTTGCCGCTGCCCTACGGCGAAACCTGGACCCGGTGGGCCGAAGCCGTCCAGCAGAACCTGCGCGAAGTAGGCATCAATGTCAGCACTCAGGCCACCGATGTCGGGGGCTGGAACCAACGGTTGGGCGACTGGGACTATGACCTGGCCTTTACTTACCTCTTCCAGTACGGCGACCCGGCGCTTGGCATCTCGCGCACTTACCTTTCGGACAACATCGCCAAGGGCTCGCCCTGGAACAACGTGGAAGGCTACGAAAACGCCGAGGTCGATGCGCTTTTCGACGAAGCGGCCACGGCCTACCCGGATTCCGAACGCGAGGCGCTGTACCAGCAGGTGCAGGAAATCCTTCACGAGGATGTGCCCGTAGGCTGGCTAATGGAGCTTGGCTTCCCCACGATTTACCGCTGTGACGTCAACGACCTGGTGACCTCCGGGGTCGGTGTCAACGACGGCTTCAGGGATGCCTGGCTCGACCGCTAAGTCAGACCTTGCCCGGCCGGCGTGCCCCGGCCGGGCTAAAAAAACGTCAGGAATTCCATCATGGTCTATGCCCGCTTGATTGCCATGCGGCTCATCAAAGCCGTTATTGTGCTGTTTCTTATCGTCATTTTTAACTTTCTGCTGATCCAGCTCGCCCCCGGCGACCCGGCATCGATTCTGGCCGGCGAAGCCGGCGCGGCGGATCAGGAGTTTCTCAACCAGCTGCGCGAGCGCTTCGGGCTCGACCAGCCCATGTACGTGCAGCTGTGGCGCTATGTATCGGGCATCGCCATGCTCGATTTTGGCTACTCCTACCGCTTGGGCGTCCCGGTGTTCGACCTGATCATGGCGCGCCTGCCCGCTACGCTGCTGCTGACCGGGACGGCCTTCGTGCTCTCGCTCTTTCTGGGTATCGTTGCCGGCTCCATGGCCGCCGCCCGGGTGAAAAAACCTTCCGGCTCGCTGATCATGGCGCTTGCGCTGGTGTTCTACGCAACGCCCTTGTTCTGGGTGGCGCTGATGTCGGTGGTGGTGTTCTCGGTCTATCTGGGGTGGCTGCCTGCCTACGGTCTCTACACCGTGGGTGCAGGCCATACGGGGCTTGCGCTGGTGTGGGACGTTGCCCAGCACCTGGTGCTGCCTGCCACTACCCTGGCGCTGTTTTTCATGGCGATCTACACCCGCATGACGCGTACCTCGATGCTCGAAGCCGCCCAGCAGGATTACGTCAAGACCGCTCGCGCCAAGGGCTTGAAGCCGCGCATCATTCAGCGCCGCCACGTGCTGCGTAACGCCCTCCTGCCGATCATTACGTTGGCCGGCTTGCAGGCAGGGCAAATGGTCGGCGGGGCGATCCTCACCGAGACCGTGTTTGCCTGGCCCGGCATTGGCCGACTGATGTTCGAGGCGCTTCAGCAGCGCGACTATAACCTGCTGTTGGGTATCTTCTTTTTCTCCGCCGCGCTGGTAATCGTCTTCAACATCATGACCGACCTGGTCTACCGCCTCGCGGATCCGCGCATCAAGGGGGCCTCATGAGCTTTTTCGCACGCTTTGCCCAGAACCGCGGCGCTTTAGTGGGGCTCGTCATTCTGGCGCTGATCATCGTCATGGCGATACTAGCGCCACTTCTGTTTCCTGAGTCGCCCTGGCGCATGGTGCAGCGCCCGTTTCTGCCGCCGCTCGCTCAGGATGGCTTTATCCTGGGCACCGACACCATGGGCCGCAACGTGGCCGCGGGGCTAATGCACGGTGCCTGGGTGTCGCTTCTGATCGGGCTGGTCTCCACCAGCGTGGCGCTTTTGATCGGCGTGCCCATGGGCGCTATCGCCGGCTACTACGGCGGCCTGATCGACGACGTGCTCATGCGCTTCACCGAGTTCTTCCAGACCATTCCCAACTTCGCCCTGGCGATCGTGCTGGTAGCGATCATGCAACCCAGCGTCACCTCAGTGGTGCTGGCGATCGCGCTGGTGAGCTGGCCACCGGTGGCGCGTCTGGTCCGCGCCGAGTTCATGTCGCTGCGTCACCGTGAATACGTCGAAGCCGCACGGCTGGTGGGCCAGACCAATACCACCATTATCCTCAAGCAAATTCTGCCCAACACGCTCTCGCCGATCATCGTGCTGGCATCATTGATGGTGGCCACGGCCATATTGCTGGAGTCCGGGCTTTCGTTTCTCGGGCTGGGCGACCCCAACGTGATGTCCTGGGGCTACATGATCGGCGCGGCGCGCACCGTGATCCGCCAAGCCTGGTGGCTCAGTTTCTTTCCTGGCGTTGCCATCTTGCTCACCGTGCTGGCGCTGAACCTGGTGGGCGAAGGCCTCGACGATGCGCTGAACCCCAAACTGTCCCGCGAGCGCTAGGAGAGAGACATGACGCAATCGAACCAATCCCAGGCGCCGGGCGAGGCGGTACTTCGCATTCGTGCCCTGAGCGTGGCGCTGCCCAAGGGCGCGGATCGCGCACTGGCGGTAGAGAACGTGAGCTATGACGTGAACCGCGGCGAGATCATGTGCGTGGTGGGTGAATCCGGGTCGGGCAAGTCCATGGCGGCCAATACGGTGATGGGGCTTTTACCCAAGGGGGTACGCCCGGTACAAGGCGAGATCACCTTCGAGGGCCAGAACCTGCTCACCCTCACCGAGAAGCAGCACATGGCGCTGCGCGGGCTCAAGATCGGCATGATTTTCCAGGAGCCGATGACCGCCCTGAACCCGCTGATGCGCGTGGGCGCCCAGATCGCCGAGGTATTCGAGGCCCACGGCCGGCTGCCCCCTTCCGAGCGCCAGGCTCGCGCGCTGGAGCTGTTGATCGAGGTGGGCCTACCTCAGCCGGAAAAGGCGATTCGCGCCTACCCCTTCGAGCTCTCCGGCGGCCAGCGCCAGCGGGTAATGATCGCCATGGCCCTGGCACTCGAGCCGGTGCTCCTGATCGCCGATGAGCCTACCACCGCTTTGGATGTCACGACCCAGGCGCAGATCCTCGAGCTGATTCGCGACCTGCAGCGCCGCCGGGGAATGGCGGTGATGTTCATTACCCACGATTTCGGCGTGGTGGCCGAGATTGCCAACCGTGTCTGCGTGATGCGCCACGGTAAGATCGTCGAAATCGGGGAAGCCAAGGAGGTGCTTGGCTTCCCGCAGCACGAGTACACCCAGGCACTGATCGCCGCGATCCCGAGCAACGCCGTACCGCCCCACCGAGAGGCGCGTGAGCCCGCGGCGCTTCTGGATATCAAGCATCTCAATAAGGTGTTTCGCTCTCGCGGAGGCTTTTTGAAACCGGCGCGCGAGGTACGCGCGCTGAATGATGTTTCGCTGACGCTTGCTCGCGGCGAAACCGTCGGCATCGTCGGCGAATCCGGCTCGGGCAAGTCGACACTTGGGCGCTGCGTCGTGCGTTTGGAGCACCCGGACGACGGCGAACTACTGCTCGACGGCGTGAACCTCTCGACGCTCAAGGGCGATGCCCTGCGTCGCGAGCGCCACCGGGTGCAGATGATCTTTCAGGATCCTTATGCCTCGCTCAACCCGCGCACCAAAGTGGGCATGGCGATCGCCCAAGGGCCGATCGCCAACGGCACGCCCAAGGCAAAGGCGTTAGAGCAGGCCGGTGAACTGTTGGACATGGTGGGCCTGGGCGCCGGCGCTCTGGACCGTTTTCCCCACGAATTTTCCGGCGGCCAGCGCCAGCGTATCGGCATTGCCCGGGCGCTGGCGCTCAATCCGGAATTGATCGTCGCGGACGAGGCCGTCTCGGCGCTTGATGTCTCCATTCAGGCCCAAGTGCTGGAACTGCTCGAGGAGCTCAAGCAGCGCCTGTCGCTCTCGCTACTGTTCATCACCCACGATCTGCGCGTGGCCGCGCAGATCTGCGATCGCATCGTGGTCATGCAACACGGGCGCATCGTCGAGCAGGGAAGCGCAGAGCAGATCTTTTTACACCCCCGCGAGCGCTATACCCGCTCGCTGCTGGAGGCCATCCCCGGGCGCGAAGCGCCGGTCGCGGCCAGTGTCTAAAGCGCTATTTAAAAAATATGGTATTGTTTCACATACATTTTTATTACATGACGGCTTGTTCTCGGCCTCGTCATCGAAAGGAACATGAATGAAGATCACCGTGGACGTGCTGCGCACGATCGTAGGCGCTAGCCATGTATTGACCGGCAACGATGTGACGAGTCGGCAGGAAGATTGGATGACCGGCGCGCCGTGTCAGGCCGGCGCCATCGTTCGCCCGGCCAGTACCGAGGAACTTTCAGCGGTGATGCGCGCCTGCTTCGAGTGCAAGCAGACCGTGGTGACCCACGGCGGGCTGACCGGTCTGGTTCACGGTACTCAAACCAGCCCTGACGATCTGGTCATCTCGCTGGAGCGCATGACCGCCATCGAGAGCGTCGATCCGGTAGGCGGCACGCTGACGGTTCAGGCCGGCACCCCGCTTCAGCGCGTGCAGGAGGCCGCCCAGGATGCCGGGCTGCAGTTTCCGCTGGATTTAGGTGCGCGGGGCAGTTGCACCATCGGCGGCAACATCGCCACCAACGCTGGCGGCGTGCGGGTGATTCGTTACGGCATGATGCGCCAGCAGGTACTGGGGCTCGAAGCGGTAATGGCCGACGGGCGCGTGGTTAGCTCGATGAACCACATGCTTAAGAACAACGCCGGCTTCGATCTCAAGCAACTGTTCGTGGGCACCGAAGGCGTACTGGGTATCGTGACCCGTGCGGTGCTGCGCCTGCAACCGCCTACGCCCTACGAACACACCGCGATGGTCGCCTGCCCTTCTTTCGAGGCATTGACGGCACTGCTCGCTCAGATGGGAAAGACGCTGGGCGGCGCGCTCGGAGCGTTCGAGGTGATGTGGCAAAACCACTACCAGCTGCTGACCGACACCTCGGGCCGGCACACGCCGCCGCTGTCCACCGAGTACCCTTACTACGTGATTATCGAGTGCCTGGGAAGCGACGACGCCCGCCTCGAAGCGCAGTTTCGCGATGCGCTGGAACAGGCCATGGAAGCGGAGCTGATCATCGATGCGGTTATCGCGCAGTCCAGCAACCAGCGTGACGGCCTGTGGGCGATACGGGAAGATATCGAAGGCCTGAAGGAGGGTCTGGACCCGGTGCTGACCTTCGACGTGAGCCTGCCGATCGCCGACATGGAGCGTTACACCCAGACGCTCGAAGCGAGGCTTAAGGAGTCGTGGCCCGATTATCAGCTGATCGTGTTCGGCCATCTGGGTGACAGCAACCTGCATATTTCGGTCGGCGTGGGTAGCAAGGAGCCCACGGTCCGCCGCGCCGTGGAGGCGCTGGTTTACGAGCCACTGACGGCGCTGGGCGGCTCCATCTCCGCCGAGCACGGCATCGGCCTTGAAAAGCGTGCCTGGCTTGGAAGCTGTCGAAACGAGGCGGAGATCGAACTGATGCAGACGCTGAAAAAGTCGCTCGACCCCTTTGGACTGCTCAACCGCGGCAAGATACTCGACGAAGCGCTTTTTGAGTAAAAACCGGCCCACGAGTCAAAGCCAATACTTTCAGGATACCGTTATGCCCCGTTACCCCGAGCACCTGACCGGTGAAGGTCCGATCAACCCGTTTCCCGGCATCAAGGTGCTGGAGCGCCGTTTAGGCCAAAAGATTCCACATCAGTTGGGCTCCAACGAAGGTCTGGACATGCCCCATCAGGCGCTACGTGCGCACTTTGGCGACGCCCTGGCCGAGCACGTTTACGGCTACGGCGATGCTGAGGCCTTGGGTGTACGCCAACGGCTGAGTGCCCAGCAGGGCATCCCCCTTGAGCATCTGCTGGTGGATGCCGGCGCGGACAGTCTGATCGCGCTGGCCGTGCGCACCACTTGCGAGCCCGGCGTCACGGTCATCGCCACGGCGGGCACGTATCCCACCTTTGGCTATTTCGCCAAAGGAGCGGGGTGTCGTTTGGTAGAGCCCGCCTACCATGAAGCGCCTGGCGTCCTGGCGCCGGATCTCGAAGCGCTGGCCGCCGCAGCACATCGCGAAAATGCGCGCCTGGTCTACCTGGCCAACCCGGACAACCCCAGTGGGCATCTACACAGTGACCGCGCGATTCTCGAGCTGCGCGAGGCGCTGCCGGATACCTGCTGGCTTTTGCTCGATGAGGCGTATAGCGACTTCCGGGACGACGCACCCAGCGAATTCACGGCCAAGGCGCTGCCTGGTGTGATTCGTCTGCGCACGCTATCCAAAGCCCACGGTTTGGCCGGGCTGCGCATCGGGTACGCCATCGCCGAACCGACCGTGCTGGCCATGATGATGAAGGTGCGTATTCACTACGCGGTATCGACACTGACGCTAGCCGCTGCGGAAGTGGTACTCGACCATTCTGATGAGGTGCGCCAGCACATCAAGGATGTCAAAGCGCGCCGTGAGCAGCTATCCAGACACTTTCACGCCCTCGGGGCCGACGTTCTGCCAAGCGCTACCAACTTTGTCGGTATTCGCCTGCCAAGTGCCGACGTAGCCGGGGCGGTGCATCAACAATTGCTGGAGGAAGGCGTACTGGTTGCGCGTCTCGCCCATCCGGCCCTTTCCAACGTGATTCGCATTACCGCCGTAGCAGATGCCCTGGTGCCCGGACGACTCGCAACGCTCGAACAAGCCATCCAAACACCTTCTTGAAAAGCCATGCTTTTGTGTCGATGGCCGGCCCCGGCTACGCCGGGGTCAGCCAGTGGCTGAATTCCTCAAGCTCTCCACGCACCGCCTGGCGATACAAATGCTGCAACCGGGCGGTCACGCTCTCCTGATTGATCGGTTCACCGACCGGCGGCGCACCGGCGCGGGTGCCGATATGACGCCCATCGAGCTCGCGCAGCGGCAGAATCTCCGCAGCGGTGCCGGTCAAGAACGCCTCGTCGGCGGTGTAGAGTTCGTCGCGAGTGATGCGCCGCTCGCGTACCTCTAAACCGAGCACCTGGCGGGCCAACTGAATGACGCTGTCTCGTGTGATGCCCTGCAGACACGACGTGACTTCCGGGGTGTGCAGTACGCCGTCGCGTAGCAAAAAGACGTTGGCCGCCGACGCTTCGGCTACATACCCTTCCGGATCGAGCATGATGGTTTCGTCGAACCCCGCCTTCACTGCGGTATTCAGCGCCAGTATCGAGTTGACGTAGTGGCCGCTGGTCTTGGCGCGGCACAGGCTAATGTTGACGTGGTGGCGTGCCCAGGAGGAGGTCAGCGCGCGAAGCCCGTGCGTGGCCGCCTGGGGCGAAATGTATGGCCCCAGATCCCAGGCGGCGATCATCACATGCGTTTGTAGCCCTTGAGCGCGTAACCCCAAACCTTCGGCGCCGAGAAACACGGTCGGTTTGAGATAGGCATCCGTTAGCGCGTTTCGCGCCAGGCAAGCGCGCTGGGCTTCGATCAGCGCTTCTTCGCTGAACGACAGCGGAATATCCAGCGAGTGGGCGCTTTCCACCAGCCGCCGGGTATGCTCCGCCGCTCGAAAGATATGTGTCCCGCCCGCTCCTTCGTAGGCGCGCACGCCTTCGAAGCAGCCCATACCGTAGTGCATGGTATGGGTGAGCAGGTGCATTTTGGCGGCTCGCCATTCGAGCCATTCACCATCCTGCCAGATCCAGCCGTCCCGGTCGTATAGCGGTGTCATCGTTGGTTGCGCTCCCTCTCCGTTTGCCAATGGTCGATCAGCGCGCGCTGATGCGGCTGTAATGCCTGGTAGCCCCAGGCGGCGATCTCGTCGTTTTGCGGGTCGTACACGGCGGTATTGCTACCGGCCAGTGCCTGCAGCGTGGCGTGGCCACAAAGCGGTGCGTACCCTTCCGAGTAGCCACCTTCATGAACGAGCACGAGCCGGCCTTTGCAGCAGCGCTCGGCCAGCACCTTGAGCCTTGACGTCATCTCGGCAAAGGCTTGGCTATTGAGCAGCATCTTGCCAAGCGGGTCCTTGGCGCAGGCGTCGAAACCGCAGGCGACGACGATCATCTCTGGCGCGAAGGCCTCGATAGCCGGCAGTACCAGACGCTCGAAAGCGTACTCATAGGCGCCGATACCGCACCCGGGCGGCAGAGGCAGGTTGAGATTGGCGCCCTGCCCCTCGCCTTCGCCCTGCTCGTCGAATCCACCGCTATCCAGCGGGTAGTTGGCCGCCTGGTGGATCGAGACGGTGAGCACGTCGGGCTCTTCATAGAACGCAGACTGCTGGCCATTGCCGTGGTGCACGTCCCAGTCGAGAATTGCGACCCGTTTGATTTGACTCAGAGCACGTGCGCGCATGACCGCCACCGGAATATTGCCCAGCAGGCAGAAGCCGCGGCCCTGGTCAGCTTCGGCGTGATGGCCCGGCGGTCGGCAAAGGGCGTAGGCGTTGTCGACCACGCCGGTCGCGACCGCCTCGACCGCGGCGATGGCAAGCCCCGCCGATTGAGTCGCCGCCGCCCAGCTACCCGGCGTATAGGGGGCGCAGTCGCCGCCGTTTCCGCCCAAGCCTTGGTCGCCGGCTTGCAGCGCATCCAGATAGCGCTGGCTGTGGAACCGCTCGAGATCCTCACGGGTCGCCGAAGCGGGTTTGACGACGTGAAGTTCGTCGATCAGCCCGCTGACTTCGAGAATGTTCTTGAGACGCCGCTTGCTATCCGGGCTTTCTGAAGCGGGTTGGGGCTGAAGGAACTCGCCAGGGGCGGAAAACACGCCGATGGCGCCCTGGTCGTGCCAAAAACAGCGCTCGTGCCAGTAAAAACCGGTCTGGCTCATCGTTTCTCCCTTTTAAAGTTGTTCGCCGGGACCTGGATTAACGTTCCCATATGTAATAGCTAACGCGGCCAATCGCCAGCGCCAGGTAAGCGCCCAGGGATCAAGCCTCGGCCCCCGACAGCGTCTCCCACACCTCGACCGCCGCGGCGAGATCTTCGAGGGAGGCGCCGACGGACTTGAATAGCGTGATCGCCTCACGCGAGGAGCGCCCGGGGTGCGCACCGCTTAGCACCTCACAAAGCTCGGCATGAATGTCATCAAAGCGAAACGCTTCTTCATCGATGGCCTGCAGAATATCGCCCGCCTCGCCTTTTGCGCCGGCGTAGGTATCCACGAATACCTCGCTCAAGCGCAGGCACTCGGCATCGGTTTCGCGCATCTGCGGACGAAAGGCGCCGATCAAATCCAGGTGGGTGCCCGGCGTTAGCCATTCGCCTTTGATCAACGGCTGGGTAGAGAGCGTGACGCAGCTGACGATGTCCGCCGCTGCGACCGCCTCGGCCAAATCCTCGACGGTACGGGTCTCGAACCGGTCCGCGTAATCCTTGGCAATGGCGGCGGCCTTGTTCGGGCTTCGCCCCCACACCAGCACTCGCTTGATGGGGCGCACGCTTGCGTGGGCCTCGATCACCATGGGCGCGAGCTTGCCGGTGCCCACGACCAGCAGCGTCTCGGCGGTATCGAGCGAGAGCTTTCGGGCCGCCAGCGCGGACGCCGCGGCGGTGCGGCGCCGGGTCAGTTCGCTGCCGTCGATACAGGCCAAGGGCTGGCCGTGCTTACCTTCGCTGAGCAGATAAAGCCCGGAGATCGCCGGCACGGCGGCTTCGGCGTTCTGGGGAAAGACGTTCACCATTTTCACGCCGATGTAGCCGGCGGCTTCCCAAGCGGGCATCAGGAGCATCGTCGCTTCGCCGTCGGGGCGATGCATGGCGTGATGGTGACGCGGCGGTGACTCCACGCCAGTGAGGAAGGTTCGTTCGAGTCGTTCGATCAGACATGCCCATTCAAGGTGACGGGCCACCTCCTCGCTCGAAATCACTCGCATGTAGCCTCTCCGTTCGGGTTGTCAGTCATGAGCCTTGCGCTTTCGCGCACGCCCCCGCTGCGCTCAGTGGCCCCATGAAGTTTACTCAAAAATAGCGCCTATTCAGACCCCAATCTCGGGCGCACTCAACGAAAAACCCCGGCGGGCGCCGGGGTTTTCTAAAGCGGGGATCAAACGAGCGATGGATCAGCCGTTTGCCAGCGCCGCCACGATCATGATTTCGACCTTCCACTCGGGCTTGGCCAATTTGGCTTCAAGGGCGGCGCGCACCGGCGGGTTATTCGAGCCGATCCAGGCTTCCCAGGCGGCGTTCATCGCATCGAACTCGGCCATATCGGTGACCCAGACTTGTGCGGAGATCAGGTGCGCCTTCGAGGAGCCCGCTTTTTCCAGCAGCTCGTCGATGCGCGACAGCACCTGCTCGGTCTGGCCTTTCATATCGGCGGTGGCGTCGGCCGGTACCTGGCCTGCCAGGTAGACGGTGCCGTTATGAATGGCGATTTGGCTCATGCGGGCGTTGCTGTCGTGGTAAGTCACGCTCATCGTGTTTCTCCGTGCATTAAATAAAGAACGCTCCGAGACTACGACATACGCGGCAGAAATGCTTGCTCAACGTGATGAAAACCGCCTCCTGGAGTGAAAAAACCACAATGAACCTCAGTAGTTGGCAAGAAACACAAGCCACATCCCGAGGTAAATGAGCCCAACCACCAGCACGGTCAGTAGCGCGCCAATGACCAACGACACCAGCGTGATGCGTGCACTCTCCTTGCCTGAAAGCGGCGACGTGCCGTCTTCACGTTGGTTTCGGTTAGGGATCAACGCGATGACGATAAGCCCCCAGAGTGGCAGTAGAATCCCGATTAAAATACCCAAAAAAGTCGGGTAGCCTTTCTTTCTGGCAAAGGCCGTATTAAGAACAATGCCGGTTACAGCGATGAAGACCCACCCGATGAACGTGTAGTCCATAGCGACACCCAACGGCTACAAAGCCTTTAGTAGAAGCCAATAAAAAAGGCCTAGCGAAAACGCTAGGCCTTTTTTTACAAGTTGGTACCGGTGGCCAGACTCGAACTGGCACGCCTTTTACAGCGGCGGATTTTGAATCCGCTGCGTCTACCAATTCCGCCACACCGGCAATGGCTGGGCATTATACGGAGAATCGCTGCCGGGTCAATCACATCGACTGACTTTATCGCGTGAAAGCGCTATCCTAGGGCGCCTGTTCGACCACCCACAAGAGCCCTTTAATGCAGCGCGCGGACTTTCATTTCGAGCTACCCGAAGAGCTGATCGCTCGTTACCCCTCCGAGCAGCGCAGCGACTGCCGGTTGCTTTGTCTAAGCGGCCAGGACGGCGCCATCGACCACCGCCGCTTCACCGATCTTCTCGCGCTTTTGGAACCCGGCGATCTGTTGGTGTTCAACGACACCCGCGTGATTCCCGCCCGCCTGCACGGCCAGAAAGCCAGCGGCGGCAAGGTGGAAATGCTGCTGGAGCGCCCGCTCGATGCCCACCGGGGCCTGGCGCACCTGCGTTCGAGCAAGTCGCCCAAACCCGGCACCGAGCTGATCTTCGAAGGCGGCATTCACGCCGTGGTGGAAGGCCGCCGCGACGCGCTCTTTGAGCTGCGCTTTTTAGGCGAGACGCCGATGATCGCGCTTTTGGAAGCGCACGGCCACATGCCGCTGCCGCCTTACATCACTCGCGACGACGAACTCAGTGACCGCGAGCGTTACCAGACCGTCTACGCCCGTCGCGACGGCGCGGTGGCTGCGCCCACCGCGGGGCTGCACTTCGACCAGCCGCTGCTGGACGCGCTCAAGGCCAAGGGCGTGGAGAGCGCCTTCGTCACCCTGCACGTCGGCGCGGGCACCTTTCAGCCGGTGCGGGTGGACAACATTCTCGAGCACCACATGCACAGCGAGTGGATCGAGGTGGGCGAAGAGGCCTGCCAAAAGGTGCGCGACGCGCAACAGGCGGGCCGGCGCGTGATCGCCGTGGGCACTACCAGCGTGCGCTGCCTGGAGAGCGCCTGCCGGGAAAGTGCGGACGGTCAGATCGCCCCTTACAGCGGCGATACCGACATCTTCATTTACCCGGGCTACGAGTGGCGCTGCGTGGATGCGCTGATCACCAACTTCCACCTGCCGGAGTCGACGCTATTGATGCTGGTGTCCGCCTTCGCGGGTTTTGACAACATCCAGCGCGCCTACCGGGAAGCGGTCAGCGAGCGCTACGCCTTCTTCAGCTACGGCGACGCCATGCTGCTGACGCGCTAATCGCGGCCGCCTCAACGAATTCAGATACGAGTCTAGACATGCGAAACGAATGCTTTATGCGCTTCGAGCGCCTGGCCGAGGACGGCCGCGCGCGCCGGGGCCGCCTTCACTTCCCCCGCGGCACCGTCGAAACCCCGGCCTTTATGCCGGTGGGCACCTACGGCACCGTCAAGGGCATGACGCCGGAATCGGTAAAAGAGATCGGTGCCGAGATCATTCTGGGCAACACTTTTCACCTGTGGCTGCGCCCGGGCACGGAGGTGATCGAGGCCCATGGCGACCTGCATGACTTCGCTCAGTGGGACAAGCCGATTCTCACCGACTCCGGCGGCTTCCAAGTCTTTTCACTGGGTGAGATGCGCAAGATCACCGAGCAGGGCGTACATTTTCGCTCGCCGGTGGATGGCAGCAAGGTGTTCATGGGCCCGGAGGAGTCGATGGCGGTGCAGCGCTCGCTGGGCTCCGACGTGGTGATGATTTTTGACGAGTGCACGCCCTACCCGGCAACTTATCATGAAGCCGAAAAATCCATGGAGCTTTCGCTTCGCTGGGCTCAGCGCTCCCGCGATGCCCACGGCGACTCGCCCTCGGCGCTGTTCGGCATCATTCAGGGCGGCATGCACCCCGAGCTTCGCGAGCGTTCGTTGAAGGGGTTGATGGAGATCGGCTTTGACGGGCTAGCGATTGGCGGGCTCTCCGTCGGCGAGCCCAAGGAAGAGATGATCAAGGTGCTCGACTATCTGCCGACCTGGATGCCGGATGACAAACCGCGCTATTTGATGGGCGTGGGCAAGCCCGAGGATCTGGTCGAAGGCGTGCGCCGGGGCGTGGACATGTTCGACTGCGTGATGCCGACGCGTAACGCGCGAAACGGCCACCTGTTCGTCGCAACCGGCACCGTCAAAATTCGTAACGCCACGCACCGTCATGATACCCGCCCGCTCGATGACGAGTGCGACTGCTACACCTGCCAAAACTTCTCGCGCAGCTACCTGCACCACCTGGATCGCTGCAATGAAATGCTCGGTTCCATGCTCAATACGATCCATAACCTGCGCTTTTATCAGCGGGTCATGGCGGATTTGCGCGCGGCAATCGAAGCGGGTACATTGACCGCCTTTGTGGAAGGCTTTTATGCCCAGCGCGGCCTGCCCGTGCCACCGCTTGCGAATTGATCGCCACTCGCCCTGGCGGGTGGTCTGACCGCTTTACCCATTAACAATTAACCCATTAACACGTAACCCAGGAGTTCGCTCGATGCTGGATTTCTTCATCTCCCCGGCGCATGCCGAAGGTGCCGCCGGCGGCGGCGGTATTGCCCAAATCGTCATGCTGGTCGGTTTCGTACTGATTTTCTACTTCCTGCTGTGGCGCCCGCAGGCCAAACGCGCCAAGCAGCACAAGCAACTGGTCACAAGCCTGGATAAAGGCGATGAAGTGGTCATCGGCGGCGGTCTGGTCGGTCGCGTCACCAAGGTCAGCGACGAATTTTTGACCCTTGAAGTATCCGAAGGCACCGAAGTGAACGTGCAGAAAAACGCCGTGGCCGCGGTACTGCCCAAGGGCACTATCAAGTCCATCTAATCTTCGCGCCCCACCCTGCCGACACGTGCCAGCCACCCCGGCACGGGTGAGATGGTCGATGATGGTAAACGTTGCCGTACGCGGGCTGCCCGCGTACGGCAATTCCGTATGTCATTGAAGGCAGGGCTTACATGCTCAACCGTTACCCCCTGTGGAAGTATCTGCTGATACTGGTCGTTTTGATCGTTGGCCTTATCTATTCGCTTCCCAACTTATTTCCCGCCGATCCCGCCATTCAGATTAGTAGCGCCCAGGGCGATGCGCTGAGCGAGCGCGATGTCTCCCGCGTGCAAGACGCCCTCGATGAGCGCGATATCGACGTCACCGGCGTCGAGCAGGAGAACGGCCAGTGGCTGATTCGCCTGGCAGACGACGACGACCAGCTCGACGCTCGCGACGCGGCAACCGAAGTACTGGGTGGCGATGCCACCGTGGCGCTAAACCTGGCCGATGCCACCCCGGGCTGGCTGCAGGCGTTCTCCGCCTCGCCGATGACCCTGGGGCTGGATCTACGCGGCGGCGTGCACTTCCTTTTGGAGGTGGACATGGATGCTGCGATCACCCAGCGCCTGGAAGTCAACGCCAGCGCCATGCGCGAGCTTCTGCGCGGCGAGCGTATTCGCTATCGCAACACCGAGATCGACGGCCAAACCCTGTCGCTCGATTTTGCAAGCTCGGAAGACCGCGACGACGCCCGCCGGCTGATCAGCCGCGAATTCCCCGACTTCGACTACGCCAGCAACGGCAGCGGCCGTTCGGCGAGCCTGGCCATGACGCTCAGCGACCAGGTCGTCAGCGAAATTCAGGACTACGCCATCAACCAGAACCTGACCACGCTGCGTAACCGGGTCAACGAGCTGGGCGTGGCAGAGCCGATGGTGCAGCGCCAAGGGCCGAACCAGATCGTGGTGGAGCTACCGGGCATTCAGGACACCGTGGCCGCCAAGCGCATCGTCGGCGCCACCGCCAACCTGGAGTTCCGCCTGGAAGCGCGCAACGACACGCCGGACATGGAAACCGAAAGCTTCGGGTTTCGTAACAACGACGGTCGCAGCGCCCAACTGATGCGCGATGTGATCATTACCGGCGACAGCGTTTCGAGCGCCAGCAACAGCTTCGATGAAAACGGCCGCCCCCAGGTCAACATCAACCTGGACGGCACCGGCGGCACGCTTATGAACCGCGCCACGCGCACCAACATCGGGCGCAACATGGCGGTGCTGTTCATCGAGCATAAAAGCGAAGACACGGTGGTCACCGACCCGGAAACCGGCGAGCAGACCATCGAACGCGAGCCCTACACCGAGCGCGGGCTGATCAGTCTGGCCACCATCCAGAGCGCACTGGGCAACAGCTTCCGTATTACCGGGCTCGACTCCCCCACCGAAGCCGGCGAACTCGCGCTGCTGCTGCGCTCAGGCTCGCTCGCCGCGCCCATCTACTTCGTGCAGGAGCGCACCATCGGACCAAGCCTGGGCGCCGAGAACATCGAGCGCGGGCTTTTGTCGGTGCAGTTGGGCCTATTGCTGGTCGTGCTGTTCATGCTCGCCCGCTATAAAGTCTTCGGCGTGTTCGCCACCGTCGCGCTGGGGCTAAACCTGACGCTGCTGGTCGCGGTGATGTCGATGCTGGGCGCCACGCTTACGCTTCCCGGCATTGCCGGTATCGTGCTCACGCTCGGTATGGCGGTGGACGCCAACGTGCTGATCTTCGAGCGCATTCGCGAGGAGCTCAAGAACGGGCTCTCGATCCAGCAGGCCATTCACGCTGGCTACGAGCGCGCCTTCACGTCGATCGTCGATGCCAACATCACCACCCTGCTGGTGGCGGTGATCCTGTTCTCGATCGGAACCGGGCCGGTGAAAGGCTTTGCCGTGACGCTCTCGATCGGTATTTTGACGTCGATGTTCACCGCACTGATGGTGACGCGCGCCATGGTCAACCTGACCTACGGCAGCAAGCCCGTTAAAAAGCTATGGATCTAATCGACATGCTTTCGATCCTTGCGCTTCGCCCCGACTTCAAGAGGTGGTCATGAAACCCCTATCGCATCTGAACATCGACTTCATGGGTCGGCGGAACATGGCGTTCATCGCCTCCGCCGTCATGCTGGTCGTGTCGATCATCGCCATCGCCGCGCTTTCGCTGAACCTTGGCCTGGACTTCACCGGCGGCACGCTGATCGAAGTGCGCTATGGCGCCGCGCCGTCGCTCGACGCCGTGCGCCAACTGCTGGAAAACAGCGGCTTCCAGGACGTCTCGGTGCAAACCTTCGGCGCCTCCACCGAGGTGCTGATTCGCCTGCAGCAGGCTTTCGACCCGGACGTGGGCACCAGCGTCGTCAACCTGCTGCGTGAAAGCGGCGAAAGCGTCGACCTGGTCCGCGCCGAGTTCGTCGGCGCCCAGGTGGGCGATCAACTGCGTGACCAGAGCGGCATGGGCCTAATGGTCGCGCTCGGCGTGGTCATGCTCTACGTGGCGCTACGCTTTCAGTACAAGTTCGCCCTCGGCGCGCTTTTGGCACTGATTCACGACGTCATCATCGTGGTCGGCGTCTTCGCGCTGTTCCAGCTCGACTTCGACTTGACCGTACTGGCGGCGATCCTGGCGGTCATCGGCTACTCGCTCAACGATACGATCGTGGTGTACGACCGCATCCGCGAGTCGATTCGCACCTCGCGTATCGACGACATGCCGCAGATCTTCAACGAAGCGATCAACGCCACGCTCTCCAGGACGCTGGCGACCTCCGGCACCACGATACTCGTGCTGCTGGCGCTGCTAGTACTCGGCGGCGACATGATTCAGAACTTCGCCATCGCGCTTCTGATCGGTATCGGCGTGGGCACCTTCTCCTCGATCTACATCTCCGGGGCGCTGCTGCTGCCGCTGAAGCTCTCGCGTGAGGATTTGATCCCGACGAAGAAAGCACTCGACGAAGAGGAAGAGGAGCTGCCTTAGGGCGCTTTTCAACCACGGGCTTTCGAGTCACAAAAAAGCCCCTGCCGGGTAACCGGCAGGGGCTTTTTATCGCTCGTTACTTACTACTCATTACTCATTTTACTCACTACTTGCTACTCACCACTTACTAACCACGAAGCAGGATTCACCCACATCAAACGTGCGGCGCCAGCTGCTTGATCAGCGCCTTGTAAAGGCGGGGGCCGGCGGCCATCAGCTGGCCTTCGGGCTTGACCGAGGGCTGGCCTTGCAGGGTGCCGATCAGCGCGCCGGCTTCTTTCAACAGCAGCGTGCCGACCTGCAGGTCCTGCTCTTCGAGCCCCAGCACGAAGGCGCTATCGACGCGCCCGCAGGCGAGCTCGCAGATATCCAGCAGGCCGCTGCCGGTGGCGATCAGGGTATCGGTTTGCGGAGCGATGTGCTGCGCGACGCTCAGGTACGCCGGCAGGTGCGCCTCACGCAGCCAGGAGGGCGGCAGGCTCATCGCCATCCGGGTACCGGGGAGCGCGGTGGACTTGCTCACGCGCATACGCTTGTCGTTGTGCTGGGCGCCGCTGCCGCGGCTGACGATGTACTCGTCGTCGCCGAAGGGCGCGATGATGACGGCGTGCTCGGGCCGCCCCTTGATCAGACACACCACCGTGAGTGCAAAGCCTTTACCCGCCACGGATACGTTGGAGTAGCCGTGAAACGGTTCAATCTTCCAAAGGGTCTCGGCCCCGTCGCCTTCGCCCGCTTTATGGGGGGTGTAGCGACCGGTCACGCCGTGCTGCGGGTAGCCGCGCTCGAGCTGGTGCACGATCGTAGCTTCGGCCTTGCGTGCGGTATCTTCCAACAGGCGCTCGAGGCTGGATTCCTCGTGGGCGTTTTCGATACGTTCGCGAACGCGTAAGAATTGTTCGGCTGCGCCACGCGCGGCGCGCAGCGCAAACTGGACCATCGGATTCATGATCAAACCTTGTCACAGTGATGTTAAAGAACGGTGGGCCGCCCGGATAAAGCCAGGTAAAGATTCCAGGTAAAAATCGGGTGGGCGAACCTTTGGCGCGCAATTCTAACAGAGCCCCCTCGGGCTTGCTATCGACTCATGCTAAACTGCGCGTTTTCATCATTACCGAGCCTTTTCATGCTTGAGCGCATTCGCATCGTTCTTATCGGCACCAGCCATCCCGGCAACATCGGCGCCGTGGCCCGGGCCATGCACAACATGGGCCTGGCGGATTTACGTCTGGTCGCGCCGCGCTGCGAAGTGATCACCCAAGAGAGCATTTCGCGCGCCTCCGGCGCGGATCACCTACTGCACAGCGCCCAGGTGGTCGAGACGCTGGAAGAGGCGGTGGCGGATGCCACCTTGGCCGTGGGCGCCAGCGCCCGCTCGCGCACCCTCCCCTGGCCGATGCTCACCCCGCGCGAGCTCGGTGGCCGGCTTTCCGACGAGTGCCGGGCCGACAGCGCCCGCGTGGCGCTGGTGTTCGGCCGCGAGGACAGCGGGCTGACCAACGCCGAGCTTCAGCGCTGCCACGCCCACGTGCATATTCCCACCAACGCGGACTTCAGCTCGCTGAACCTGGCCGCGGCGGTGCAAGTCGTGGCCTACGAGTGCCGCCTGGCCTGGCTCGACGGCCAGCAAAGCGCGCCTTCCGAGAGCGACGCGGATACCGAGGCCGAGCTTGCCACGCACGAGGAGCTCGAGCGCTACTTTGAGCACCTGGAGCGCACGCTGATCACGATCGACTTTCACGACCCGGACAAGCCGCGCCAGCTGATGGCAAGGCTTCGAAGGCTCTACCTACGTGCCCGGGTCGAGAAGATGGAGATGGGTATCCTGCGCGGCGTGCTTACCGCGACAGAAAAAGCGGCCGCTGACAAGGCGCGCTAAACTACCTGTCAGACTCGAATTCGAATGCGGCCACGTTAGAGCTTGACGTTAGAACTTAACGCTAGAACTCGAAGCGCCGCGCCGTCGCCTGGACGAAGGACCCTACATGTTTGAACGTTTGCGTGAAGATATTAACAGCGTGTTCGACCGCGACCCGGCGGCGCGCAACTTTCTCGAAGTGCTGACCAACTATCCAGGGCTTCACGCGCTGCTTCTACACCGCGGCGCCCACTGGCTCTGGAAGAAAAACCTCAAGTGGCTGGCGCGCAGCATTTCAACCTTTGGGCGCTGGCTCACCGGCATCGAGATCCACCCGGGGGCGACCATCGGTCGGCGCTTTTTCATCGATCACGGCATGGGTGTGGTGATCGGCGAAACTGCGCTGGTCGGTGACAACGTCACGCTTTATCAAGGCGTGACCCTGGGCGGTACCAGCTGGAACAAGGGCAAGCGCCACCCGACTCTGGGCGATGGCGTGATCGTCGGCGCCGGGGCAAAAATCCTGGGGCCGTTCACCGTCGGCGCCGGAGCGAAGGTCGGCTCCAACGCGGTGGTCACCAAGGAAGTGCCCGCCGGCGCCACGGTCGTGGGTATTCCAGGCAAAATCGTCCAGCGCCCGGACCCGGATGTAGAGGCAGCGCTCGAGGTCGACCCGGCCCGGCGCGAGGCGATCTGCCAGAAATTCGGCTTCGACGCTTACGGGGTGAGCCAGGACATGCCGGACCCGGTCGCCCGCTCGATGCAGGCGATGCTCGATCACATGCACGCCGTGGATGGGCGCCTGGAGCGCATGTGCGCCACCCTCAAAAAGCTCGACGCCGGCTACCGTGAGGGCCAGCTTCCCGAGCTCAACAACGAAGACTTCGCCGAGGTGCTCGACGAGCCCACGCCGGGTTGCGAGAGCGTTGACGCCGCGGCCACCTCGCGCGCACCGTCGAGCAGTACAACGAGTAATACAGAGAGCGACACGCCCCGGCACTGATTCGACCGTCTTTTGATTCGCCCACACCGTCATTCGACTCCCCCGGGCGGAGCAGGCCATGAGCGCCATAATAGTTGACCAAAGTACTCGGGATTTCCCATAATGGTCCCACACTTTCGTCCGTGCGCTCATGACCGGCACCGGGATACTCTATGCGTTTGACCACCAAAGGCCGTTACGCCGTGACGGCGATGCTCGATCTGGCGCTGCACGCCGAGCAGGGCCCGACGTGTTTGAACGATATCTCCAAACGTCAGGAAATTTCGCTCTCCTATCTCGAGCAGCTCTTTGCCAGACTGCGCCGGGCGGGGCTGGTCACCAGCGTGCGCGGCCCCGGCGGCGGCTACCTGCTGGCCAGAGGGCTCGACGATATCAGCGTGTCTCAGGTGATCGATGCGGTCGACGAGCGCGTTGACGCTACGCGCTGCCAGGGCATGTCGGATTGCCAACAGGGCGATATCTGCTTAACTCACTATCTATGGTGCGAGCTCTCGAACCAGATTCGTCAGTTTCTCGATGACGTCACGCTGGCCCAGCTCGCCAGGCGCCCGGACGTGCTGCAAACGGCGACCCGTCAGCGCCACCGCGTCGACGCGAGCATTCTCGCCTCGTCGCAGTAGCCGCCCTTTTACTTTTTGATTAGCCGCTGGACACCATGCCGACAACCTCCGCTCCCCCGCTCCCCGTTTATCTGGACTACGCCGCCACTACGCCGGTGGACGAGCGCGTGGCCGCGGTCATGCAGCGCTATCTGACGGTGGATCAGCTGTTCGCCAATCCGGCCTCGCGTAGCCATATGCTTGGCTGGCAGGCGGAGCAGGCCGTCGAGCAGGCGCGCCGCCAGGTCGCCGATTTGATCAACGCCGACCCGCGAGAAATCGTCTGGACCAGCGGCGCCACCGAAGCCGACAACCTGGCGCTGACCGGCTTCATGCGCGCCAACCGCGAACGCGGCATGCATCTGGTGACCTCCACCATCGAGCACAAGGCGGTGGTAGATACCGCCAGGGCGCTCGAAAGCGAGGGTTTCGAGGTCACTTGGCTCACCCCGGGGCCTGATGGCCGCGTCACCCCTGAGCAGCTCGAACGCGCGCTTCGCGACGACACCACGCTGGTGTCGCTGATGGCGGTCAACAACGAGCTTGGTACCGTCAACGACCTCAAGGCGTTGGCTGACGTTGCCCACGGCTTTGGCGCGGCGTTTCACACTGACGCTGCCCAGGCGGTGGGGCGTATCGAGCTTGACGTTGCCGCCCAGCAGGTGGATTTGATGTCGCTCTCGGCGCACAAGGCGTACGGGCCGAAGGGAATCGGCGCGCTTTATGTGAAACGCCACCCGGATATTCGTGTCGAAGCCTTGATTCATGGTGGCGGTCACGAGCGCGGCATGCGCTCCGGCACGCTGCCCACCCATCAGATCGCCGGCATGGGCGAGGCGTTTGCGCTGATGGGCGAGGTCGGTGAGGCCGATCGCCCCCATATCGATGCGCTCAAGGCGCGCTTTTTGGCCGGGCTTGCCGCTATCGGCGGCGTGCACGTCAACTCGCCGGCCGAGCATGGCGTTTCGAGCATCGTCAACGTGGCGTTCGAAGGCGCGGACGGCGAGGCGCTATTAATGGCACTACGTGATTTAGCGGTATCGACCGGCTCGGCGTGCAACTCGGCAAGCGTGGAGCCCTCTTACGTACTGCTTGGCATCGGCGTGCCGCGGGCGCTGGCCCACTCGTCGCTGCGCTTTAGCTTCGGGCGTTTTACCACCGAACACGAAATCGATCATGCGCTCGGTCTGATTCGTCACGCGCTTGGCGGGCTTCGCACCCCGCAAGCCTCGAACTGACCTTCATCGGACTGCCCTACTCAAGGCTGACACTTTCAAGGAGCATGCCAATGGCAACCCTCACGATTACGCCAAACGCCGCCAAACAGATCCGTCACGTGCTGGACGAACGCGGTCAGGGCTTGGGCCTACGCGTTGCCGTCAAACCCAGCGGTTGCTCGGGCTACAGCTACGTGCTGGACTTCGCCGACGAAGCGTTCGATGACGAAGTGCGTTTTGAAGAGCACGGTGCCTGCGTGTTCGTCGACCCCGAAGCGCTTGCAATGCTCAACGGCAGCGAAGTCGATTACGTCAGCGAAGGGCTCAACCGCTACTTTCGCTTCAACAACCCCAACGTCAAGGACGAGTGCGGCTGCGGCGAGAGCTTCACCGTTTAGCCGAATCGGTATTCATCCCCGGTGGGAGGCGCTATAATCGCGCCCACTTTGCCGGGCGGGCTCCGTACCGGCTTTTGATCACCTTGTGCGCCGCTTCGCAAGAAGCGGCACTTTCTGTTTTAGACCCCCAAAGGAGTTAGACCATGGCGACCGAACGCACTCTGTCCATCATCAAGCCCGACGCAGTTGCCAAGAACGCGATTGGCGAAATCATCGCGCGTTTCGAAAAGGCTGGCCTCAAGGTCGTGGCCGCCAAAATGCAACACCTTAGTGAGGAGAAAGCCGGCGGTTTCTACGCCGAGCACAAGGAGCGCCCCTTCTTCAAGGATCTGGTTGGCTTCATGACCTCCGGTCCGGTTGTCGTACAGGTACTCGAAGGTGAAGGCGCCATCGCCAAAAACCGTGACCTGATGGGCGCGACCAACCCGAAAGAAGCCGAAGCCGGCACCATCCGCGCCGATTTCGCCGAAACTATCGATGCCAACGCCGTTCACGGCTCCGACTCTTCCGAGAGTGCCGAGCGCGAGATCGCCTACTTCTTCGGCAACGACGAGATCTGCCCGCGCTAAAAGCGCCGACTCGAACCGCGTTGCTGGCCATTTTCGCGGGGGCTTGCCCCCGCCCTTTCCAAGCGCTGAGCCATGACCACCACCGTAGCCCAACACACGCCCGAGGCGAACGCCGCCACTCAATCCACGCAGAGCGTCTCGAACGCCCCGGCACGGGAAAACCTGCTGGGTCTTTCGCGCGCGCAGATGGAGGCGTTTTTCCTCTCCATCGGCGAGAAGAAATTTCGCGCCGCCCAGCTGATGAAGTGGATTCACCAGGAAGGCATCGACGACTTTTCCGCGATGACCAACCTCTCCAAGGCGCTGCGTGAAAAGCTCGCTCGGGTGGCGGAAATCCGCGGGCCGGCGGTGGTCTACGAAGGCACCTCCTCGGACGGTACCCGCAAGTGGGTGCTCGAGGTGGAAGACGGCAGCTACGTGGAAACGGTGCTGATCCCGGCGGAAAACGGCAAGCGGCGCACGCTCTGCGTGTCGTCGCAGGTGGGCTGCTCGCTGGACTGCAGCTTCTGCTCCACCGGCAAGCAGGGCTTTCAGCGCAACCTCACCGCCGCCGAGATCATCGGCCAGGTGTGGGTTGCCCAGCGAAGCGTCGGCCCGCGCCGCGACACCGCCAATCGTCCGGTGACCAACGTGGTCATGATGGGCATGGGCGAGCCACTTTTGAACTTCGACAACGTCGTGCCGGCAATGAAGCTGATGCTCGACGATAGCGGCTACGGGCTCTCCAAGCGCCGGGTCACGCTCTCGACCTCCGGCGTGGTCCCGATGCTCGACAAACTCGGCGACGAGATCGACGTGAGCCTTGCGATCTCGCTGCACGCGGCGACCGACGAGCTCAGAAACGAGCTGGTGCCGATCAACCGCAAGTACAACATCCGCTCGCTTCTGGACGCCTGCCATCGGTATCTCGCCAAGTGCCCGGAGAACCGGCAGGTCACTATCGAGTACACCCTGATCAAGGATGTGAACGATCAGCAGGAGCACGCTGAGCAGCTCGCCGAACTCTTAAAAGAGCTCGCGTGCAAGATCAACCTGATCCCGTTCAATCCGTTCCCGAATTCCGGCTACGAGAAGCCTTCTCGTAACCAGGTGATGCGCTTTCAGCAGTGGCTTTACGATCTTGGCTATAACGCCACCGTGCGCATGACTCGCGGCGACGACATCGATGCCGCCTGCGGGCAGTTGGTGGGTCGCGTGAAAGACCGCACCAAGCGCAGCGCCCGCTACATTCAGTCGGTCCAGCTCGACGCCGACTAACGCGCCTTGACTTCCGTTTCACACAGCGCTTTGATGAACCCTGTTTTTACCCGGCATAATGGTGCACTCACCGCCGGGGTCCGGCGAAAGCCGCCGTTTTATCAAGGACCGGCGCCTACGGCGACGGGGTAATATTCATTCACGAGGGCGACCATGATTGGCTACGGTAGGCGCACCACCTTCCTCCGAGTACCGGCGCTGTCCATTATAATGGGCAGCCTGCTACTCGCCGGGTGCGCCACGCGAGGCACCGAGCCCTCGCCGCAAACCGGTCAGGACGCCGCCGACGCCTATAGCCAACTAGGCGTGGCCTATCTGGAGCGTGGCAACCTGTCCCGGGCGCTCAACGCGCTCGACCGCGCCATCGAAATCGACCCTCGCCATGCCGAGGCGCTACAAGGTATGGCGCTGGTCTATCAGCAGCAGGGCGAAACTCAGCTGGCTACCCGCTATTTTGAACAGGCCGTCAGCGCCGCCCCCTCCTTTACTCGCGCGCGTAACAACTACGCCGCGTTTTTGTATCAGCAGGGCCAGTACCGCCAGGCCTGCGAACAGCTTGAAATCGCATCGACCGATGCCCAGTACGCCAACCGCGCCCAGCTTTTCACCAACCTGGGGCAGTGCTACATGGCGCTCGACGATGTCCCCCGCGCGCGCGAGCGATTCGTACGCGCCCAAAGTATCGACCCGCGGAGTCCGCGCGGGTATTTAATGTTAGCCGAACTGGAAGTTTCTCAGGGCAATTTCGAGCGCGCTTGGGCGCCACTGCAAAGTTATCTGCAGCTGGCAGGCCCGGATCGACAGGCGCTGACGCTGGCCGCTTCTGTTGCCCGCGCCCGCGGCGACGAACAGGCCGCCGCCGAGTATCAGCGTCAGTCGATGGCCGCAAGCGCCCCCTGATCACCTAATTATTGAAGGATGCTCAGCCATGAGCGACATGCATTTACACGAGAATACCGCGACCACCACCGCTTCACCCGGCGAGCTTTTGAGCCATCAGCGTGAACAGCTCGGCGTGGCACTGTCCGACGCCGCAAGGGCGCTCAATTTGCGCCCCGCCGTGGTCGAGGGCCTGGAGCGCGACCAGTACGATGAAATTCCCGTGGCCGCCTACCGCCGAGGCTATCTGCGCGCCTACGCCAAGTATTTAGGCATGGACGAACACCTGGTGCTCGACGCCTACAAGGCGCACTTTGGCACCGCTGAAGCCGAGAGCAAGGTGGCGCCGGTCACCACCTCACGCCCGCCTTCACGCGTCGGCGCTTGGCTTTTCAAGCTCGTCACGCTGTTAGTGATCGCCGGGCTGATCGGCGTAACGGTGATGTGGTGGCAAAGCCGCGGTGGTAGCGAGCCGCCGAGCATGGGGGCAGCGCCCACCGCCGAAGAGCAGAGCCAGCTAGACGCCGCAAGCACGGACGCAGCGCTGCCTGACACGCCTGCCTCCGCTCCGGCCAGCTCTGATGCGGCCACCGGCCAGGCAAATGGCGCCGACGTCAACGATAGCGCCGCGCTGGAGGCCACCTCCGAGCCCGAGCCGGTAGAACTTTCCGAGACCGCCATCGACGCCGCGCTTGCGCTGAACGAGGCGCAAAACCAGGGCGACGCCAATACGCTCGAGCTGAGCTTCGCCGAGCAGTCCTGGACCGAAATTTTCGATGCCAACAACCAGCGCGTATTCGTGGGCCTGCAAACGCCGGGCACCACGGCAACGGTTGAAGGCGAGCCGCCCTTTCGACTCACCATCGGTAACGCAACCGGCGTGACGCTGGACTACATGGGCGAATCCGTCGATCTCGCTCAGCGCGCCGGTGCCAATAACGTTGCCCGCTTTACTCTAGGAGAGTGATCCGTCCCATGTACGCCCCTTCTCCAATCAAGCGCCGCCCTTCCCGTCAGATTCACGTCGGCAAGGTCGCGGTCGGCGGCGATGCCCCCATCGCCGTGCAGAGCATGACCAACACCAACACGCTGGACGTCGACGCCACCGTCGGCCAGATCCAGCAGTTGGAAAAGGCCGGTGCGGACATCGTGCGCGTCTCGGTGCCGGACATGGACGCCGCCGAAGCCTTCGGGCGCATCAAGGCGCGCGTCGACGTGCCGCTGGTCGCGGACATCCACTTCGACTACAAGATCGCGCTGCGCGTGGCCGAACTCGGCGTTGACTGCCTGCGCATCAACCCGGGCAACATCGGCCGCGAAGACCGCGTCAAGGCGGTGGTCAACGCCGCCCGCGATCACGGCATTCCGATTCGAATCGGCGTCAACGCAGGGTCGCTGGAAAAGGATCTACAAAAGAAGTACGGCGAGCCGACCCCGGCGGCGCTGGTGGAATCCGCCATGCGTCACATCGACTACCTCGACCGGCTCGACTTCCAGGAGTTCAAGGTCAGCGTCAAGGCCTCGGACGTGTTCATGGCGGTCGCCGCCTACCGCGATCTGGCCGCGCGCATCGAGCAGCCGCTGCACTTGGGCATCACCGAAGCCGGCGGGCTGCGCTCGGGCACGGTGAAATCCTCGATTGGCTTGGGGATGCTATTGATGGACGGCATCGGCGACACCATTCGCGTATCGCTGGCCGCTGACCCGGTCGAGGAGATTAAGGTCGGTTTCGACATGCTCAAGAGCCTGAAGCTGCGTGCCAAGGGCATCAACTTCATCGCTTGCCCGAGCTGCTCGCGCCAGAATTTCGACGTCATCGACACCATGAACCAGCTCGAAGAGCGTTTGGAAGACGTCATGACGCCGCTCGACGTCTCGGTGATCGGCTGCGTGGTCAACGGCCCGGGCGAGGCCAAGGAGACCGATATCGGCCTGACCGGCGGCTCACCGGCGAATCTCGTCTATATCGACGGCAAGCCCGCAAGCAAGCTTCGCAACGAGCATCTGGTCGACGACCTGGAAGCCCTGATCCGCGAAAAAGTTCGCCTCAAACAGCAGCAGCAAGACGCCGTTATCACCAAAAGCGTATAACGTCGCGCAAGACGGAAAGCCTGGCTTTTCGTGCTTACAAGGAGTTTTCATTGAGCAAGTCCGGTACCAAAAAGATCCAGGCGATCCGCGGGATGAACGATCTCCTGCCCAGCGATAGCCCCCGCTGGCAGTTTTTCGAAGCGAAAGTGCGCCAGATCATGCAGCGCTACGCCTTCGATGAAATCCGCATGCCCATCGTCGAGCAGACGGCGCTGTTCGCCCGCTCGATCGGCGAAGTGACCGATATCGTCGAAAAAGAGATGTACACCTTCGAGGACCGAAACGGCGATAGCCTGACGCTGCGCCCGGAAGGCACGGCGGGCTGCGTGCGCGCCGCCATGGAGCACGGGCTGCTCTACAACCAGACCCAGCGGCTCTGGTACCAGGGCCCAATGTTTCGCCACGAGCGCCCGCAAAAGGGCCGCTACCGCCAGTTCCATCAGGTCGGCGTGGAAACCTACGGCTTCGAAGGCCCGGACATCGACGCCGAGGTGATTCTGCTCTCGGCCCGGCTCTGGAAGGAGCTGGGGCTTTTCGAGCACGTCACCCTCGAGCTCAACTCACTCGGCTCGCTCGAGGCGCGCGCGGCCTACCGCGACACGCTGGTTGCCTACTTCAACGAGCACTTCGAGCTGCTCGACGAAGACTCCCGGCGGCGCCTGGAGAGCAACCCGCTGCGCATTCTGGACTCAAAGAATCCGGCGATGGCCGAGATGCTCGACGCCGCGCCGCAGCTTCTGGACCACCTGGACGAGGCCTCCATCGAGCACTTCGAGTCGCTGAAAGCCATGCTCGACGCCGCCGGTATCGGCTACGTGGTCAACCCGCGCCTCGTTCGCGGGCTCGACTACTACTCGCGCACGGTGTTCGAGTGGACCACCACCGCGCTTGGAAGCCAGGGCACGGTATGCGCCGGCGGACGCTACGACGGCCTTGTCGAGCAGCTCGGCGGCAAGCCCACCCCGGCGGTGGGCTTCGCCATGGGCATCGAACGGCTGATTCTGCTGCTCGAGACCCTGGATCTCGTCCCCGCTGAGGCGCTCGGCAAAAGCGACGTTTATCTGATGGCGCTGGACGACACCGCCACCACCGCCGCGCTGACGCTGGCCGAAACGCTCAGAGCAGAGCTTCCGGCACTGAAACTGCAGCTACACTGCGGCGGCGGCAGCTTCAAAAGCCGCATGAAAAAGGCCGACAAAAGCGACGCCGGCATCGCCCTGCTGCTGGGTGAAGACGAAGTGGCCAACCAGACGGTCACGCTCAAATTTTTACGCGACGATCGCGAGCAGCAGAGCGTGGCGCAGGCAGCGCTTGCCGCAACGCTTAATGATCTGATCATCCGCTAACCCGATCAACCGTGTCGGATCATCGGGCCCGCCTGCCTGATCCGCCATGCCCGAACAAGGAGACCGCCCGTGGCGGAGCTGAGAAGCGAAGAAGAGCAGCTTGATGTGATCAAGCGCTGGTGGAAAGAGAACGGCACCTCGCTGATCGCGGGGGCGGTGATCGCCGCGGCCGGCGTGTTCGGCTGGCACGCCTGGCAAGACTACCAGGAGGGCCAAGCAGCGGCGGCGTCCGTGCGCTACCAGCAGCTTCTGACCATCGCCAACCTGCCGGAGCAAGGCGCCGAGCAGCTCGATAGCGCCAAACAGCTGGTCGCCGAACTCAACGACGATTACGGCAGCACGCTCTACGCCGAGCTTGGCTTGCTGCTCGAAGCGCGCCTGGCGGTGGGCCAAAACGATCTCGACGGCGCACGTGACGCGCTCGAGCGCGCCGCCGACGGCGCCTCACGCGACTACGTGAAGAGCCTGGCCTGGCTGCGCCTGGCGCGTATCGAGATCGCCCAAGGCAATCCGGAGCAGGCGCTTTCGCTTCTGGACGAGCCGCTCGTCGACGCCCTGAACGCTCAGCGGCTCGACGTGCGCGGCGACGCCTACGCCGCCCTTGGTGATCGCGACAACGCGCGCAAGGCGTGGCAAGAAGCGCTGGCCGCCGACGGACAGAACCAGTCACTTTACGGCATACAGTTTAAGCTAGACGACCTTGGCGCCGAGGAGGCGACCTCCTAATGACGATCAGCCTTTCCCAACCGTTAATTTCCAAATCGCTGCTGCGCACCGCCCTCGGCGCGGCGGCGCTGGCGCTTCTGGCCGGCTGCGCGAGCAAGAGTGAGCCCACCAACGTGCCGACCCCGCTTACAAGCTTCAACGAGACCACTACGGTGTCGAACGTGTGGCGGCAAAACGTCGGTGACGGCCTGGGCCGCGCCCGCTACCCGATCGAGCCCGCCCGCGAAGGCAACACCGTGTTTGCCGCCGACGCCCAGGGCGTGGTCATGGCGCTGAATGCGACCAACGGCAACCGCCAGTGGCGTATCGAGCTCGACACGCCGCTTTCCAGCGCCCTGAACGCCATTGCCGGCCAGCTCTATCTGGGCACGCGCAACGGTGAAGTGATCTCGATCGATCAAAGCGATGGCAGCATCAACTGGCGCTCTCGGGTCTCCAGCGAAGTGCTGGCCGCCCCGCAGGCCAACCCGCAACTTCTAATCGTGCAGAGCGTGGATGGCCAAGTCACCGCGCTCGACCGCGCTACCGGTCAGGAGCGCTGGGTCTACTCGAGCTCGCAGCCAGCGCTGACCCTGCGCGGCACCGGCACGCCCATGGTGATCGAGCCGGTCACCTTCGTCGGCTTTGCCAACGGCCGTTTGGCGACGCTGGATAACCGCAGCGGCCAGCCGCTATGGGAGCAGCAGATCGCCACGCCCCGCGGGCGCAGCGAAGTCGAGCGACTGGTCGATCTCTCCGGCCAGCCGGTACTCAGCCAGGACGGTCGCCTGTTCGTGACCAGCTATAACGGTCGCGTCGTGGCGCTCGAGGCCACCCAGGGCGGCGTGCTGTGGGAAACCACTCTCTCCAGCCGTCACACGCCGGTGCTGGTCGGCAACGCTCTGTTCGTCGTCACCGACGACAGCCAGATCGTCGCCCTCGATGCCAACAGCGGCCAGGAAATCTGGCGCAACTCGGCGCTCGAAGATCGTCAGCTGACCGCTCCCGCCTTCGTCGATGGCCGCCTGGCCGTCGGCGATTTCGAAGGCTACGTGCACCTGATCGACGCCCGTGAAGGCTCGATCGTTGGCCGCACGCGGGTGCATAAATCCGGCATCACCCTGCGCCCGGTCGGCGAAGGCAGCACCCTCCATGTACAGGCCAACAATGGCCGGCTGCAAACGTTGGAAATCGCTCCATGACACCCGTCATTGCATTGGTCGGTCGGCCCAACGTGGGCAAGTCGACTCTGTTCAACCGTCTGACGCGCTCGCGCGACGCGCTGGTGGCCGACTTTCCCGGCCTGACACGCGATCGTAAGTACGGCAACGGCCTGCTGGGCAACAAGGCCTACACCGTCATCGACACCGGCGGTATCAGCGGTGACGAGGAAGGCATCGACGCGGCGATGGCCGAGCAGTCGCTTGCCGCCATCGATGAGGCGGACATCGTGCTGTTTCTGGTCGACGGCCGCTCCGGGCTCAACGTCGCCGACGAGGCGATCGCCAACCACCTGCGGGTCAATCAGAAAAAAACCTGGCTGGTGGTCAACAAGACCGACGGGCTCGAAGAACACTCGGCCATGGGCGATTTCTGGGGGCTCGGCCTGGGTGATCCCTGGCCGATCGCCGCTGCCCACGGACGCAACGTCTCGCAATTGATCGATATCGTGCTCGAAACGTTTCCCGAGCGCGATGCCGACATTCCCGCCGACACCGGCACCAAGGGCATTCGTATCGGCGTCATCGGCCGGCCTAACGTGGGTAAATCCACCCTGGTCAACCGGCTGCTCGGCGAGGAGCGCGTGGTGGTGTTCGACGAGGCTGGCACCACGCGTGATGCCATCGAGATTCCCTTCGAGCGCCGCGGCAAGCCTTACGTGCTGGTCGATACCGCCGGCGTGCGGCGGCGCAAGAACGTCAGCGAGATCGCCGAGAAGTTCTCGATCATCAAGACGTTGGACGCGATCAAGGAGTGCCACGTCGCGATCATGGTGCTGGACGCGCGCAGCGGGCTGGTCGAGCAGGATTTGCACCTGTTGGACTACGTACTGACCACTGGCCGCGCGCTGGTGCTGGCGGTGAACAAGTGGGACGGGCTCGAGCATGAAGCCCGGGAGACGATGCGCAGCCAGATCAAGCGCCGGCTGGGCTTTGCCGACTACGCCGAGATGCACTTCATCTCGGCGCTGCACGGCACCGCGGTGGGCGATCTCTACCCCTCGATCGAGCGCGCGTTCGACGCCGCCAACGCCCACTGGTCGACCAACCGTCTGACCACGCTCCTTCAGGATGCCGTCAGCCAGCATCCGCCGCCCATGATCAACGGCCGGCGCATCAAGCTGCGCATGGCCCACCAGGGCGGCAGCAATCCGCCGATCATCGTGGTCCACGGCAACCAGACGAGCTCGCTGCCGGAAGCCTACCGGCGCTACCTGACCAACACCTTCCGCAAGGTGCTCAAGGTGCGCGGCACGCCGATGCGCTTCGAGTTTCGCTCCGGCGACAACCCGTACGACAACATGGCCGGCGCAAGCGACAAGGAAAAGGCCAAAAAGCGCGAACTGGGCCGTACGAAAGAGGCGCGTCAGAAACGCCGTTAAGCGTGCCTTCCTAGCCCAAACAAGCGCCCGTTTCGAGACGGGCGTTTCTTTAAGCTTCTCGCTCACCCCGGCAGCGCTTTGCGCTGCATCGCTGGCTAGCGCCTGCTCCTACAACGACCCAGTGGTATAAGTGCACGCCAACCGTAGGAGCCGAATTCATTCGGCGATGGCGGCGCCAAGCCGCCCTTGCTCGATGTCTCGCGCGGTCTCTGGCTTTGCATGCAAACCAGTTGACAAAGCACGGCGCGCTACCTCAAATAGCCCCACTCCAACGGTTTCGTCGCTGGATCTTTCCAAGGAGGTCTCATGCGTTACTTACGTGCTCGCGTTCGCTGGCTCGCGCTTTTGAGCGTCACCGTATGGCTTACTGGCTGCATGGCGCTGCCCCAGGCCGGCTTCAACGCCTTTCGTCTATCGGTGAACTCGGCCACTGTCGAGAACGTTCGGGTCGGCTCGCTCGACCTGAACCGCGGGCTCGATACCGCAAGCCTTCCTGCCCTGCTGGCCTCGAGCGTGCGTTCGGGGAGCCTGCCGATTCAGGCCACCCTCGCCCTCGGGTTGGATCTGCCGCGGGGCATGCCGGCGGTGAATATGGCGGGCTTCAATTGGGCAGTGGATATGCCCGGGGCGGACCCGGTCACCGGGCGCTACGATAAAACCGTATCGCTGACGCCGGGGGCGGGGCCGAACCTTCGCCTGCCGCTGTCGCTTGACGTTCTCGCCAGCGACCCGCAGCGCCTGCGACCGATGATCGACCTGGCCCGTGAGCTGGCCGCCCGCGGCTCGTTGCCCCAGGGAAGCGAGCTTGCGATCACGCCGGGAAGCCTGAGCGGGCTGGGCGTGACGCTGCCCACCGGCGTACTGACACCGACGCTGCGCTTCAACGTCGGCCCCGACGGTCAGCTCTCTCAAATACGCTAGCGTTTGCGGCGCGGCGCCGGGCGGACAGACTTGCCAATTCGCCGCCCGCATTTGACCGCTCGCTGCGTTATGATAAAACTACTCGAAACGGATCGTTCACCTTCATACGGCTTTTCGCCAACAAGGAATTTATATGCGCTGGCTTCGCCCTTTCGCCGTTACCGCGCTGTGCGCCTCGCTCGCCGCCTGTAGCACCTCGCCCACTGGCCGATCGCAGCTGTTGCTGTTGTCGGATGCCGAACTGAATCAGATGGGCCAGCAGGCATTTACCCAGTATCAGCAGGACGTGCCGATGGGTGATCAGGCGAGCCTGCGCTACGTGCAGTGCGTCACCAACGCCATCGTCGACGTGCTGCCGGAGCGCCAGCGGAGCATGGACTGGCAGGTGCGCGTGTTCAAGTCCGAGCAGCCCAACGCCTTCGCCCTGCCCGGCGGCTACATGGGTGTCAACACCGGCATGCTCGACATCGCCACCAGCCAGGACCAGCTCGCCTCGGTCGTGGGCCACGAGATCGGCCACGTGCTGGCCAACCACGCCAACGAGCGCGCCTCGACCGAAAGCGCGACCTCGCTGGGACTATCGGTGATTTCCAGCGCTGCAGGCCAATCCGCCGGCGGCCAGCAGCTCATGGGCGTGCTGGGCATGGGCGCGCAGTACGGCATCGCGCTGCCGTTTTCGCGGACGCACGAAAGCGAGGCGGACACCATCGGTCAGAACCTGATGGCCCAGGCTGGCTTCGACCCGCGTGAAGGCGTAACGCTGTGGGAGAACATGCAGGCGGCATCCAGCGGCGGCGCTCCGCCCGTGTGGCTTTCGACCCACCCAAGCCAGGGCCAGCGCATCGAAGGGCTGCAGTCCACCATAAGCCAGGCCATGTCGATCTACGAGCAGGCCAGAGGCCAGGGCCGCACGCCGAACTGCCCGCGCCCCTGATCGCGCACTTCTTCCTTTGACTCCGTTTGCCTGCCAGGCGCGTGCTGCGCGCCTGGCAGGCAGGCGCTCACCCCTCGATAAGCGTTTTTCTTAACAGCGCCTGCACCGGCGCCGTCTCCGGGCGCACGTGGTGCCAGATAAAAAATGCCTCCGCCGCCTGCTCGACCAGCATGCCGAGCCCGTCGATCGTGCGCGCTCCGCGCTTGCCCGCCCAATGTAAAAACACCGTGGGGGTGGCGGCGTACATCATGTCGTAGGCCACCGCGTCTGGTTCGAACAGCGTCTCGGGCAGCGGCGGCAGCTCGCCGGCAAGGCTTGCGCTGGTGCCGTTGATGACCAGATCGAAGCGCCCGGATAGCGCCTCGTACCCGCCGCCGGTGACGCTTCCCAGATCGCGAAAGTCCGCGGCTAGCGCCTCAGCCCTGGCGCCGGTGCGGTTGGCGATGACAAGCTCCCGCGGCGCTTCATTCAACAGCGGCTCGAGCACGCCGCGTACCGCGCCGCCGGCCCCCAGAATCAGCACGCGCTTGCCGGCCAGGGGCACCTCACAGGCCTTCAAATCCCGCAGCAGGCCGATGCCGTCGGTATTGTCGCCATAGATACGCCCGTTCTGACCGAGGCTGAGCGTATTCACCGCGCCGGCGCGCCGGGCGCGAAGGCTCTGAGTATCGCACAGCGTGAACGCCTGCTGCTTGAACGGCACGGTGACGTTGGCGCCGCGCCCGCCGCTTTGGCAAAACGCACGCCAGGCCTGGTCGAAGCCATCGAGCGGTGCGAGCTCGGCGGTGTACTCCAAAGGCTGACCGGTCTGCGCGGCGAAGGCGCGGTGAATCAGCGGCGATTTGGAGTGTTTAACCGGATTGCCCAGCACGCAGTAACGGCTGCTCATGCGCTCACTCCCGCTTTTTCGGCTTCGGCCAGCCAGTCGCGCGGTGTCAGGTAGTCGTTCAGGTGCGCCTCCGGGCTTCCCGGGCCCGGCGTGTAGCCGTACTCCCAGCGCGCCAGCGGCGGCATCGACATCAGAATCGACTCGGTGCGCCCGCCGCTTTGCAAACCAAAGAGCGTGCCGCGGTCCCACACCAGGTTGAACTCGACGTAGCGCCCGCGACGATAAAGCTGGAACTCGCGCTCCGGCTCGCCCCAAGGCGTATCGCGCCGGCGGCGGGCGATCGGCAGGTAAGCCTCCAGAAAGCTATCGCCGACCGCGCGCTGAAAGGCAAAGGCAGACTCGAAATCCGGCTCGTTGAGATCATCGAAAAAAAGACCGCCCACGCCGCGGGTCTCGTCGCGGTGCTTGAGGTAGAAATACTCGTCGCACCACGCCTTGTAGCGCGGGTAAACGTCCTCGCCGAAAGGCGCGCAGGCAGTTTGGGCCACCCGGTGCCAGTGTACGACGTCCTCGAACACCGGGTAGTACGGCGTCAGGTCGATCCCGCCGCCGAACCACCACACCGGTGCCTCGCCCTCCTTTTCGGCGATGAAAAAGCGCACGTTGCCGTGACTGGTGGGCACGTGCGGGTTCTCGGGATGCAGCACCCAGGAGACGCCCACGGCATGGAAGCTGCGCCCGGCAAGCTCCGGGCGCGAGGCGGTGGCCGACGGCGGCAGCGTCTCGCCAAAAACGTGGGAGTAGTTGACGCCGCCCTTTTCGAACAGCGCGCCGTTTTCGATCACCCGCGAGCGTCCGCCGCCGCCGGCTTCGCGCTGCCAGCTCTCTTCTCTGAAGGTGCCGCGCCCATCCGCGTCGGCCAGCGCCTCGCAGAGTTGGTCCTGCAGGTTCATCAGGTAGGTTTTAACGTCGTCCAGATGCTCGTGGGCCACAGTGTCTCCAAAGCCGTGCAGGGGTAGACGTCAATGGTAAGGGGTAAAACAGAAGCGGTGAAGGGGCGCCGCACTCAGTCGTGGCGCTGAAAGCGCACCAGCGCGCGGCGGTAGGCGCCGCTTCGCACCGCGCGGCTGATCATCGGTATCGCGCTTTTGATGCCGGCGCGCACCAGCCGGCGCTGCACCCGGGGCATGTCGAGTGACAGCGCCCGGGAGCCCCACTCGGGCAGAAGGTCGATGCCGGCGCGCATGAACAAGGCGCCTGCCGGGCGCAGAATCAGATGGCGTGGCGGCGCGCCTAAAAGCACTCGCACCACGTCGCGGGTGCGCTTGTCGCAGACAAGCTCACCTCGCTTGGCCTCGAGATACGCCGCCACCGCGTCGCGGCTGTCCGGCACCTGGCGGGCGCCGAGCGCCTCGGCGATGCAGGCGGTTTCGAAAAAGTAGCGGTCCTGGTCCGCCGCGCTGAGCGATGGGTTGCGGTACACCAGGTGCGCGGCCATGAAGCGGCTCATCTCCGCGACGTGCACCCAGGTGAGCAGGTCCGGGTCGTCGGCGGCGTAGGCGCGCCCATCGGCGGCGTGGCCGCGCACCTTTGCGTGCACTCGGCGTACCCGAGCGATCGCCTCTTCTGCCTGGGCGAAATCGGCGAAGCTGGTGGTCGCGATGAAGTCGCTGGTGCGCCTGAGGCGCCCGACCATATCGTGGCGAAAGTTGGAGTGGTCCCACACGCCGGCCAGCGCCAGCGGATGCAGCATTTGTAAAAGCAGCGCGCTGATGCCGCCGCACATCATCGGGGTGAAGTCGCCGTGAATGCGGCGCACGAGGCCACCTTCCGGAAACGGGCCAGGGTTTTCGTCGGCCCGCGCCGCGCCGAGCCTGGCCACCATGGCGTCGTGCAGGAAGTGGCTCATGTCAGGCGCGCAGCACCTCGTTGGTCACCAGATCGCGAATGGTGCTGGGCCGGGTCTGACCGCCGAGTTCGCCGTCGAGCACGGCACTGATCTCGTCGCCGAAAACGGCACGTACCTCGTCACGGCTCATCGCCGGCGGCTCGGCGGCGCGGTTGGCGGAGGTCGACACCAGCGGCCCGCCGAAGGCCTCGCAAAGGGCCTTCATAACGGGGTGGTCGGTCACCCGCAGCGCCACGCTCTGGTGGGCGCCGCGCACGAGGCCGTGGCTGCGCCCGTTGTCCGGCACCAGCCAGGTGTGGGGGCCAGGCCAGCTCGCGGCGAGCGGGGCGTGCAGCGCCAGCGGCAGCGACTCGAGCCAGGGGCCGAACTGCTGGATGCTAGCGGCGACCAGAATCACGCCCTTGGCCGGGTCGCGCTCTTTCAGGCGCATCAGGTGCGCCAGCGCCTCGTCGTTGTCCGGGTCGCAGCTCAGCCCCCATACCGCCTCGGTCGGGCAGGCGATCACGCCGCCCTGGCGTAGGGTCTGGACCACGCGCTGAAGATTGTCCATCGAAGTCATCACGTCCTCCTGTGAATGCGCGGCGCTGCCACGGTTCGAACCGCCATCTTACCACGCTGCGCGATTCGGCCTGCTTGATCGGATCTAACCCAAGCGCACCCAGCCGCCCGCCTGCTGGGCCACGCGGCCCTCGAGCTCCAGCATGAGAAGCCTTTGCTGGCACTGCCCCACGCTCTGGTCGGTATGCTGCACCAGCAAATCGATCGGCGTGGGGGTCGAGGAGAGCGCGGCGAGCAGCGCATCCTGAGTATCGAGCGCAAGCGACGCATTCATCTGGACCGGGCCGGGCGCGGCGGGTTCCGCTGGGCTTCGCTCGGCTCCGGGCAGGTACGCGCCGGCCCAGTGGCCGAGCTCCTCAAAAATGTCGTCGACGTGGCGCGTAAGAATGGCTCCGCTTTTCAGCAGCGACAGGCACCCGGCGGCCTGCACGTTATAAAGCGAGCCCGGCAGCGCGAAGAGCTCGCGGCCCTGCTCCAGCGCCAGCCGCGCGCTGACCAGGCTGCCGCTTTTTTCCGTGGCCTCGACCACCAGCGTGCCAAGCGAAAGCCCGGTAACGATTCGATTGCGCCGCGGAAAGTACGCCGGCCGCGCGCGGGTGCCCGGCGGGTGTTCCGAGAGCACCAGCGCCCGCGGCGTTTGGGTGAGCTGCTGATAAAGCGCGCGGTGGCTCGCCGGGTAGATGACATCCACCCCCGAGCCCAGCACCGCCACCGTGGCGCCGCCTTCATCGAGGGCGGCCTGCTGGGCCAGGCCGTCCACGCCCAGCGCCATGCCGCTGACCACGCACCAGCCGCGAGCGGCAAGCGCGCGGGCAAACTCCCGAGCGTTGCGCCCGCCTTCCGCGGTCGGCTTGCGGGTCCCCACCATCGCCAGGCGCGGGCCGGTCAGCGCGTTGAGATCGCCCTGGGCCCACAAAACCGGCGGCGGGTCCGGCAGCTCGTCGAGAAGCGTCGGCCAGCGTGGGTGGCCCGGGTGTAGCACGTGGCGGCGGGGGCCGGCCTCACGCCAGGCGCGGGTGGCATCGATTGGCGCCTGAAGCGGGCTTTTATTTGGGTGGTCGAGCCAGAGCCTGAGCGCGCTGGCCGCCGGCGCCGGGAGCGCGGCGAGCCACCCCAAGGGCCAGTCCGGCGCCTGATCATAAAGCGCCTTGAGCCGGTGCGCGCCCATATGGGGCAGCGCGGCCAAAACCAGCCACGCGTTGGCATCCATACCCGCCTCCTTTTTAGTTTTAAGCTTTTTCACCCCGGGCTGTTTATCGCGCCCGTTTCATCATGGCCTGGGCGTGCGCACCTCGTCGCCTACCGCCAGCACGTTGGAGGCCTGCATCACCAGTGCGTAGCTCATGCGACTATAAGGTTTGAACACCATCAAAAGCCCGCCTTCGGTGTTGGGCAGTTGGAACAGCTCGCTGGTGCGCGGGTCGTTGATGAGTTCGCCCTGCTGGTCGACGCGCAGCACGTGCCCGGGTTGCAGGCCATCCTGAGTGCCGAGGTCGATGGCCACGACCTGCAGCCGGCCGATGAAGCGCACCCCGCCGGGGGCGGCGATGATGTGGCCGGCCACCTCGGCCTGCGGCGCGCGCGGCTGAAAGTCGCCCTCGATCCTGTTATCGAGCGCGATCACGATGTCGTCGTTGCGCACCTCTTGCCTGGCGCTGAGCGCCTCGACCCGGGCGATCTCGCCCTGCTGGTCGATCAGGCGCGCCTCGCCGATGAAGACCAGCTCCTGGCCCAACACCTCGCCGCTGGCAGAAAGGTAGGGCTCGCCCGGGCGATAAAAGCCCAGCGGCACGCCCGAGGGCAGCTCACCGCGCACAAAGAGCGTGTCGCCGGCGCCGCTGATGAAGCGCTGGTTCTCGCCGCCGACCACGTAGCCAAGCTCCCCGAGCGCCCGGCCCGCTTCCAGAAAGCGGTGCTGGCGCAGAAACACCTCGACCACGTCCATCGGCAGCGCCAACACCGCCTCGCGCGGCTCGATGGTGCGCACGCGCGGCGAAAGCTTCACCACCGGCTGGCCTGTTTCCAGCGCAAAGCAAGGGGCGCCGGCGCAGTCGCGCAGTACCAGCGTGTCGCCGGGGTAGATCAGGTGCGGGTTGCGAATCTGCGGGTTGGCCTCCCAAAGCGACGGCCACTGCCAGGGGTTTTGCAAAAAGCGCGCGGCGATGCCCCAAAGCGTGTCGCCTTTGACCACCACGTAGCGCTCGGGGGCGTCGCTTCGAATACGCTCCCAGCCCTGTGCGGCGTTGGCAAACGCGGCGACACTCACCAGCAGCGCGGCAAGGGCACCCAAGCGAAAGGTTTTATGCATGAGCATGGCGGATCCTAAAGCGGTGGCAGCGGTCAACGACACGCCCGCGTGCATGCCCAGAAGTACCGCCAGCGTGATATAGTGGCCTATAGTAAAGCACAGGGTCGCGCCCGCCCATTGCAACGCGAGCGCGACTTTTTGGCTCCTTTTTCAACCCTACCGCGTTTGAAGCGCCGGGGCTCCCCGTTTCAAACCGCAGATTCAACAACGGTGATTGTAACGCCATGGCCAAACGTCCCATTCTCGAATTCCCCGATGAGCGCCTGAGAACCAAGGCGAAGCCGGTGGAGACCGTTGACGATGAAGTTCGAAGCCTGGTCGACGACATGCTGGAGACCATGTACGACGCCCGTGGCATCGGCCTTGCCGCCACCCAGATCGACGTTCACCGCCGCGTGGTGGTAATGGATGTCTCCGAGGCGGGCGACTCGCCGCTGGCCATGATCAACCCGCGCTATGAGCCGATCGGCGAAGAGAAAGAGCCGCTTTCCGAAGGGTGCCTTTCGATTCCCGAGCACTACGCGGATGTTCCACGCTTTTTGAAGGTGAAGCTCAACGCCCAAAACCGCGACGGCGAGGCGTTCGAGCTCGAAGCGGACGGGCTGCTTGCCCACTGCATCCAGCACGAGTACGACCACCTGGAAGGCGTGCTCTTCGTCGATTATCTGTCCGCGCTCAAGCGCGATCGCATCATGAAGAAAATGCAAAAGCGCCACAAGCTGATGCAGGACGCCTAGACGCCGTAAAAGCCGCCCGTGGGCGGCTTTTTCACGTCCGTTTATCCGGCCGCCCTCTCCACCGTTTTTCGAACAGGTAGATCCATGCCCTCACTGCGCGTCGTCTTTGCAGGCACTCCGGAGTTCGCCGAATCCCACCTCTCCGCCTTACTCAAAAGCGACCACCAGGTGGTGGGCGTTTACACCCAGCCCGACCGCCCGGCCGGGCGTGGGCGAAAGCTCACCCCGAGCCCGGTCAAACGCCTGGCGCTCGAACATGACCTGCCCGTGTACCAGCCGCAAAGTTTGAAAGACCCCGCCGCCCAGGCCGAGCTGGCAGCACTTAACTCCGACCTCATGGTGGTGGTGGCCTACGGACTCTTGCTGCCGCAGGCGGTGCTCGATACGCCGCGGCAGGGCTGTATCAACGTTCACGCCTCGCTGTTGCCGCGCTGGCGCGGCGCCGCCCCGATTCAGCGGGCGATAGAAGCCGGCGACGCCGCCTCCGGAGTCACCATCATGCAGATGGACGCCGGCCTCGATACCGGCGACATGCTGCTCGAGCTCGAAACGCCGATCACCGAGCAAACCACCGGCGGCCTGCTTCACGACCGGCTGGCCGAGGACGGCGCCAAAGCGCTGATCGAGGCTCTCGACGCCCTGGCGGGAGGCGGGCTTACGGCCACGCCCCAACCCATTGAAGGTGTGACCTACGCCGCCAAACTGAGCAAGACCGAGGCCGAGCTCGATTTTCACCAGAACGCCTGCACGCTTGCGCAGAAGATTCGCGCCTTCAACCCTTGGCCGGTTGCCTGGTGCCAGCTTGGCGACGAGCGCCTGCGCCTTTACATGGCCCGCGCCGAGGAGCGCGCAAGCGACAGCACCGATGACGCCGTCGAGCCGGGCACGCTGCTCGCCCACGGCCGCGATCATCTGCGCATCGCCTGCGGTGAAGAAGGCCGCGAGGTGCTGTGCGTCAGCCACGTTCAGCTTCCCGGGGGCAAAATGCTGCCGGTCAGCGCGCTGCTCAACGCCCATTCCCCACGGCTTGCGCCCGGCAGCCGCTTGGGCTCGCCCTTGACGCAACAGGAAGATAATTCATGAGCGCCAAACGCCCCCAGGAAGGCAGCGGCCAGGAAGTTCGCGCCGCCGCCGCTCGCGCCCTCGCCCCCGTTCTCAGCGAGCAGGGCTCGCTTGCCGGCCTCGACGAGCACAGCGTCATCGCCCGCGACCGCGGCCTGCTCAAGGAGCTCTGCTATGGCAGCTGCCGGCGCCTGCCGCGCCTCGAGGCGATCGCCGGCAAACTCTTGAAGCAGCCGTTCAAAAAGCGCGACCAGGACGTCAACGCGCTTTTGTTGATCGGTATCTACCAGCTGTTGTACATGCGCATTCCCGCCCACGCGGCGGTGGGCGAAACCGCCGGTGCGGCCAGGCTTTTGAAAAAGGAGTGGGCCACGCGGGTGTTGAACGGCTGCCTGCGCCGCCTGCAGCGCGAAAGCGAAACGCTCGTTGCCGAGGTCGACCGCGATGAAAGCGCAGCGCTCGAACACCCGGCCTGGCTTTTGAATGCGCTCAAGAGCGCCTGGCCCGAGCAGTGGCGCGAGGTAGTCGCCGCCAACAACGAGCCAGGCCCCATGACGCTGCGCGTGAACCAGCGCGTCAACGACCGCGAAGCGTATCTGGCCAGGCTCACGGAACAGGGGCTCGACGCACATCTTTGCCTTCACGCGCCAGACGCCATCACGCTGGAAACGCCCTGCGACGTCTCGCAGTTCCCCGGCTTCGCGGAAGGCCATGTCAGCGTGCAGGACGAGGCGGCCCAGCTCAGCGCCGCGCTTTTAGGTCCGGCGATCGCCCCACGCCCCGGCGCCCAGGTGCTGGACGCCTGCGCCGCTCCCGGCGGCAAGACCGCCCACCTGCTCGAGCAGTTCGACATCGCGCTAACGGCGCTGGATAGCGACAACCAGCGCCTGGCGCGGGTCGACGATACGCTCGGCCGGCTCAACCTGAGCGCCAATCTGATTCACGCCGACGCCGCTGAGCGCGACTGGTGGAGCGGTACGCTCTTCGATGCTATTTTACTCGATGCGCCGTGTTCGGGAACCGGCGTGATTCGTCGCCACCCGGATATCAAGAAGCTGCGCCGGCAAAGCGATATCGGCCAGCTGGCCAGGCTTCAGGCGGCGATTCTGGACAATCTCTGGGGGCTTTTACGCCCGGGCGGCACGCTCTTGTACGCCACCTGCTCGGTGCTTCCCCAAGAGAACGCGAAACAGATCGACGCGTTTGTGGCACGCACCCCGGACGCCCGCGTAACGACCCCGACAGACGTTGCCTGGGGTATGGCCAGCGGCCACGGTCGGCAGCTCTTTTCGCAACAAAATAGCCACGATGGCTTTTTTTATGCCAGGCTGGAAAAGCAACCGGCGTGATGCGAGCTTCACGCCCAATCGCCAACTATCGACAAGGATGAGATGACCATGAGCGATCATGTTTACAAGCACGTAGAAATTACCGGCTCTTCGGAAAAAAGCATTGAAGACGCGGTGCAAAAGGCGCTGGCCAAGGCGTCCAAAAGCATCGACAACATGCGTTGGCTCGAGGTGGTCGACACCCGCGCCCATCTTGAAAATGGCCAGGTCGCCCACTGGCAGGTGACCGCCAAGGTCGGCTTCACCCTCGAGTAATTCCCCACTGCTTTTCGACGGCGGCTGGTTTACACTGGCCGCCGTCTTTATTGCAGCGCCCTTCTCGTTTGACCATACCGCCGGCGCTTTCAACGGATTCGATTCACCATGAAAATCATCATTCTCGGCGCCGGCCAGGTCGGCGGTACGCTGGCCGAACACCTCGCGCGCGAAGAGAACGATATCACCGTGGTCGACACCAACACGGCCAAGCTCCGCGAACTCCACACGCGCCTCGACATCCGTACCGTCACCGGCGCCGGCTCCTACCCCATCGTGCTGCGCCAGGCCGGCTGCGAGGACGCCGACATGCTGATCGCCGTCACCAACTCCGACGAAGTCAACATGATCGCCTGCCAGGTCGCCCATACCCTGTTTCGCACGCCGACCAAGATCGCCCGAGTTCGCGCCACGCCGTACCTGACTCGCAAGGGCCTGTTCGCCCACGAGGCGATTCCCATCGACGTGCTGATCAGCCCCGAGCAGGTGGTCACCGATCATGTGCGCCGGCTGATCGAGCACCCGGGGGCGCTGCAGGTGCTTGAGTTCGCCGGCGGGCTCGTGCAGCTCGTCGCGGTCAAGGCGTTCTACGGCGGGCCGCTGGTGGGGCAGGATCTCGCCTTTCTGGGCCGCCACATGCCCAACGTCGATACCCGCGTGGCGGCGATTTACCGCCGCAACCGGCCGATCATCCCGCGCGGCGACACGGTCATCGAGGCCGACGACGAGGTGTTCTTTCTCGCCGCGCGGCGCGATATCCGCGCGGTGATGAGCGAGCTCAGACGCGTTGAGCGCGGTTTTCGCCGGGTGGTGATCGCCGGTGGTGGCAACATCGGCGAGCGCCTGGCCGAGCATCTCGAGCACAGCCACCAGGTCAAGATCATCGAACACAGCCTGGAGCGCTGCACCACGCTCTCCGAGCGCCTCGATCGCACCGTGGTGCTGCACGGCAGCGCTACCAGCAAGCGCCTGCTGGAAGAGGAGAACATCGAGGATTGCGACATCTTCTGCGCGCTGACCAACGACGACGAGGTCAACATCATGTCGTCGCTGCTGGCCAAGCGGCTGGGGGCGAAGA
>NZ_JALGBZ010000001.1 GCF_023757625.1 Halomonas sp. S3-1-1 | reverse complement strand
GAGAACGTCCTCTCTTGACCCCACGCCCGGCCGGCTCCTTCTGTTGGGGGGGCGGGTCCCCTTCGCCCCCCCCCCCCCCCCCCCCCCCCACACCCCCCCCCCCCCCCCCCCCCCCCCCCCCACACCCCCCCCCCCCCCCCCCCCCCCCCCCCGCGCCGGGTCAAGCGAGCGGGCGTCCTAGCCTTCGCTACCGCTTTCGGCCAGATCGACGAGTTCGCGCACGGCCACCGCAAAGAGCGCAAAGCCGCCCTCGGTGCCGCCGCGCACCTCCTCGAGCAAACGGCGCCAGCGGCGGTGAAGGTCGGCGTGCTGCTTGAGCCACTCATCCACCAGCTCCTGGGTATCGCGGCTGCCGGCGTCCATGTTGAGCACGCTGATGGTCAGCGCCAGCTGCTGGCGGTCGATGTCGTCGCGGAAGGTTTCCCGCGCCTGGGCCTGCCAGGCATCGCGCACCTCAAGCTGGGTCACCTGACGCGTCATCCAGGGCAGCTCCAGGCGGCTGCCGATTTCGTGGAACACCTCAGCCACGCGCTGGGGTTTTTCATTGGTGCTGCGCGCAGCGAAGATGATACCGAGCCCGCCGTAAAGATTGGGCGCGCCGGCCACCGTCGAGGCCAGCGCCTCTGGTACGCCCTGTTCGATGAGCTCGTCGCGGCGCTTGAGCCACTGCTTTTGTTCCTCGCCGCTCAATAGCTCGCCAATGCTCTCCTGAAGCTGCGACAGCCGCGGGCGGAAGTATTCGATCGCATCCTGGGTGGAGAGCCCCATGTGCAGACGCACGAACCAGCGCGTCGCGCGGCGGATCAGGCGCATCAAATCGAGCATCATCGAGTACTGGACGCGGTTGGGCACCTGGTTGTCCAGCGCCTCGATCTGACCCCATAGCTCATTGAAGTTGAAGGCGTCCCGGGCGATGACATAGGCGCGGGTAATGTCCGCGCGGCCCGCTCCGGTAGAATCGATCAGCCGGCGAATGAACACTACGCCCATGTGATCCACCAGGTCGTTGGCGACCTGGGTGGCGACGATTTCACGCTTCAAGCGGTGCTCGTACATTTCCGTCTGGTAGCGCTCGACCAACAGCGAGGGAAACAGGCGTTCGAGGTGGCGGTCGATGTAGGGGTCGTCCGGCACGTTGGACTCGATTAGATCACCCTTGAGCGTGCTTTTGGCGTAGGACGTCAGCACCGAGAGCTCGGGCAGGCGCATGCCTTCGTTGTTGCTGGCGCGCTCCTTGAGCACCTCGTCCGAGGGCAGGAACTCGAGTTCGCGATCGATTTGACCGGCACTTTCGAGCTCGCTGATAAAACGCCGGTAAGGCCCGGAGCCCTGGCGGGAGAGCATCTCGGAGAGATCGATCGATTGGGTCTGGCGATAGTTATCCAGAATCACGAGCTCGGCGACCTCGTCGGTCATCTCGGCGAGCAGCTCGTTGCGCTGCTTCTCGGTCATGTCGCCGCGCTTAACCACCTCGTCGATCAGGATCTTGATGTTGACCTCGTGATCGGAGCAGTTCACCCCGCCGGCGTTGTCGATGAAGTCGGTGTAGACGCGCACGCCTTTCGCCGCGGCCTCCATACGACCGCGCTGGGTCAAGCCGAGGTTGCCGCCCTCGCCCACCACGCGGCAGTTGAGCTCACAACCGTTAATGCGAAGCCCGTCATTGGCCTTGTCGCCAACGTCGGCGTCGGTCTCCTCGGAGCCTTTGACGTAGGTGCCGATACCGCCGTTCCAGATCAGATCGACCCGCGCCTTGAGCATGGCGTTGATGAGCTCGTTGGGCGAGAGCTTGTCGGCCTCGATGCCAAAGACCCGGGCCATCTCCTCGGAAATCGTGATCGACTTCGCGCTGCGGCTGAACACGCCTCCGCCCTGGGAGATCAGCTCCTGGCTGTAGTCTTCCCAGCTCGAGCGACCCATGTCGAACATGCGTTGTCGTTCGGCGAAGGAGGCGTCGGTATCCGGGTTGGGGTCGACGAAAACGTGCAGATGGTTGAACGCACCGACCAGTTGGATCTTGTCGGAAAGCAGCATGCCGTTGCCGAACACGTCGCCGGCCATATCGCCGATGCCGACCACTGTAAAGGGGTCGCGCTGGGTGTCGAGATCCAGGTTCTTGAAGTGGCGCTTGACCGACTCCCAGGCGCCACGCGCGGTGATCGCCATTTTTTTGTGGTCGTAGCCGTTGGCACCGCCGGAGGCGAAAGCATCGCCGAGCCAGTGGCCGTACTCCAGCGAGATCGCGTTGGCGTAGTCGGAAAACGATGCCGTGCCCTTGTCCGCCGCGACCACCAGATAGGTGTCGTCCTCGTCATGGCGCACCACGTTCTGCGGTGGCACTACCTCGCTTCCTTCGAGATTATCGGTCACGTCCAACAGCGCGCGGATGAAGATCTGGTAGCATGCGATGCCTTCGTTCTGCACGGTTTCGCGGTCGGCGTTTTCCGGCATGCGCTTGCAGACGAAACCGCCCTTGGCGCCTACCGGTACGATCACCGAGTTCTTCACCTGCTGCGCCTTCATCAGCCCCAGCACCTCGGTGCGGTAATCCTCGAGACGCTCGGACCAGCGCAGCCCGCCGCGCGCGACCTTACCACCGCGCAGGTGAACGCCTTCGACCCGCGGCGAGCACATGAAAATTTCGAACATCGGCCGCGGCTTGGGAATGCCGGTCACTTTCGTGGGTTCGAGCTTGTAGGCGATGTAATCCTTGAACTCGCCTGCCTCGGTTCGCTGATAGTAGTTGGTGCGAAGCGTTGCCTTGATCAGTTCCATGATGCGCCGTAAGAGCTGATCGTCGCTGAGACTTGCTACGCCGTCCAGGTGCTCGACAAGGCGTGCTTCGCAGGCCTGGGTGTCGTGAGACTCGACCTCGGGGTCGAAGCGCTGTTTGAATAGCTCGACCAAGCTCTGGGTGATCAAAGGGTAGTTGGCAAGCGTCGTGGCGATGTAATCCTGGGACATGCCAAAGCGAATCTGCTTGAGATAGCGCGCGTAGCCCCGGAGCATGGCGACTTCGCGCCAATCGAGCCCGGCGCCGAGCACCAGCCGGTTGAAACTGTCGTTGTCCGCTTGGCCTGCCCAGATGCGCTGAAACGCCTCGCTGAAGATGTGGCGCATCTGGCTCATGTCGACCCCGGTGCGCGAATGTTCGAGCTCGAAGTCGTGGATCCAGTAGCGCGCGTGGGGGCTATTGATATCGTAGGGGCGCTCGCCCTGCACACGCAGGCCGAGGTTTTCCATCATCGGTAGCACGTCAGAGAGCGGAATCTGGCTATCGCGGTGGTAGAGCTTCAGGTTCATGCCGCCGGCCTGCTCTTCCATCGGCCGGTAGAGTGACAGCGACAGCTTCTTGTCCCCGCGCAGCGTCAGCAGATGCTGGATGTCGAACACCGCCGTACGGGCGCTGAAGTCCTCTCGGTAGCTTGCCGAAAACGCCTGCTGGAACTGCTCCATTAGTTCGTTGGTACGCTCTTCGCCGAAGCCTTCATTCATGGCGTCGAAAAGCTCGTCGCGCCAGCTGCGCGCAAGCTTGGCCACCTTATTTTCCAGCCGCTTTAAATCGTACTGGGTGGGTGCGTCGCCCTTGAAACGCAAAATGAGCTGGATGCGCGCCAGCATCGACTCGGAAAGGTAGGTGTTGAAATCGCCAAAGCGGGCATCAAGCTCGTCACACAGCATGGTCTGGATGCGCTGGCGAAGGTCGGTGGAGAACACGTCTCGCGGTACGAACACTAGGCATGAATAGAACTTGCCGCTGACATCGGTGCGGATGAACAGGCGCACCTGACGGCGCTCGCGGATATTGAGAATTCCCAGCGCCGTTTCAGCAAGCGCTTCAGTATCGATCTGGAAAAGATCGTCGCGCGGGAAGACTTCCAGAATCTGCAGCAACTGCTTGCCGTTATGGCCGCGCGGGTTGAAACCCGCGATATCCATCACCGCCTTGAGCTTGCGGCGCAAAAGCGGGATGTTACGCGGCGACTCGTTGTACACCGTGGCGGTGAACAGGCCGAAAAAGCGCCGCTCGCCGATCACGTTGCCGTCGTCATCGTAGCGGTCAACGGTGATGTAGTCCGGGTAGGTGGGGCGGTGCACGCGGCTGTGATGCGCGCTCTTGGCAAACGACAGAAGCTGCGGCACCAGCACGAAACCGCTTTCGTCGACGCCCTCTTCGGTACGGATACGCTCGCGATAGCGCGTCTGGTTTAGGCGGAAAACGCCCAGCACGCTATTGGGGTCGCGCTCGAGCTCGCCGTCTTTCAGGTAGTACTCGTCGTACCCCAAAAAGGTAAAGTTGTCCTTCAAGAGCCACTCGAGAAACGCGATCGCCTCTTCGTGGTCGTCAGGGTCGAGCTGCGGCGGGCAGTTCTTCTCGAGCTCCTGAATGGCCGAGGTGATTTGATGGCGCATTGGGTCGAAGTCTTGCACCGCGGTGCGCACGTCGCGCAGCACGTTATGAAGCTTCTCTTCCATGTTCGACAGCGCCTGCGGGTCGCTGTGGCGATCCACTTCGATGACGATCAGCGACTCCCGCGCCTCCGGGGCGTTTTCGTCGCGCGGCGTGGTCAGGGCCTCGAGATGGTGGCGGCCGTCGCGGGCGACGGCGAACACGGCGTTTTGAATCGCGTGAACGGTCAAGCCCCGGCGGTTGAGTTCGATGCGCACCGAGTCGACCAGAAATGGCATGTCCTCGTGCAGTACCGCCACGAAGGTGTGGTGCGACTGCCAGCCGTCCTCTTCGAAATCAGGGTTGAAGATGCGCACTTTCGGGCTTTGCGGGTCGTGGTGCAGCAAAAACTGCCAGATCGAAAGCGTGGCGCCGTAAAGATCGTCGAGACGGCGGTCGACAAGATCCTCCACCGGGACGGTGGCGTAAAAGTGGCGGGCGAACGCTTCGATACACGCCGCCCGGTCCGGCTCCAGCCGCGCTTCCAGGCGCTCCTGCAGCTGTTTCAAAAGGTCTTGTCGACTCTCAACACTCGCAACGTTGTGCATCCATCACCTCGATTGCCTGGGCCGGTGGGGCCAAAACGAACAATAATCGGCCTTGGGGCCACGATTTCCGTTAGCTTACTGTAGCAGCTCACTCCTCTCTAACCATCTGCCAACTTGCTTATGGAGTATGCCGTACTCGCATCATGCTCATTTAGCGCTTTACCAGCACCACGCCACACTCACAGTGGTGGGTAAACGGGAACTGGTCAAACAGCGCAAAGCGCTCGACGTCGTGAGTTTGCGTCAATATTTTAAGATTTTCGGCAAGCGTTCGCGGATTGCAGGAAATATAGACGATCCGCTCGTACTCGCTGATCTGAAGACAGCTCTGCTCGTCAAGCCCCGCCCGCGGCGGGTCTACCAGCACGGTCGAAAAATCGAAGCTATCGAGATTCATCTCCGCGACCCGGCGCCCGGCTTTCTCGCCTTTTAGCGCTAGTGAAAACTCCTCGGCAGACATCCGCGCGACTACCGCGTTCTCAATATGGTTAGCCTCGATATTAACGTTAGCACTGGCCACCGACGTACGAGAAATTTCCGTGGCCAGCACGCGGCGAAAATTACGCGCAAGCGCGATGGTGAAGTTGCCGTTTCCACAGTAAAGCTCCACCAGATCGCGCCCGGTTTGATCACGGGTCGCCTGCCTTGCCCACTCGAGCATGGTTTGACAGATATGGGCGTTGGGCTGGGTGAAGCTATTCTCGACCTGCTGGTAGTCAAGGGTGCGCCCATCGACCGTCAGCCGCTCCCAGACGTGGTCGCGAGTGAGCACTAGGCGCTGCTTGCGCGAACGGCCGATGATCATGATACCCAGCGACTTTTCCAGCGCCCGCGCCTGGGCCTCCCAGGCCTCGTCGAGCGGACGGTGGTAGATCAGCGTGACCAGCGCCTCGCCGGACAGCGTGGTCAAAAACTCGACCTGAAAGAGTCGCCGCCGAAGCGTGTCGCTTTGCAAAAACGCCTCTCTGAGCTTCGGCATCAGCTCGTTGATGCGCTCGCTTGCCACCGGATACTGATCCAGGCGCACGACCTTTTTATCCTTGGGATCACTCGGGTTGACCTCGAACATGGCATAAAACAGATCGTCGCCTTCGTGCCAGATCCGAAACTCGCAGCGCTGGCGGTAGTGGCTCGGCGGCGACGAATAGACCTCGAGCGCCGGCGGTGCAAACGGCGCGAACAGCGCCTCGACGAAGGTGCGCTTTTCATCGAGCTGCTCAGCGTAACGTTGGGGGTCGACAGCGGGAATGGCCAAGAGGGCTCCTTAAAAAGTGATCAGCGCTGCCCGCGCTCAGGGCAGCGACAAGCGGTGCGGGGCCTTGAAACCAAAGGCCTCGAAGCCGCGAACGAGGTGGTCGGCGTCGGCGGTGGTGAACGAGCGCCCATCCTGTGGGCCACGGGCGTGGGGCATCACGTCGACGACCCGGCGAGCGATGGCATCGCCGGAGTCGATCCATTGAAGCGGCCGGGGCGCCAGGGTTTCGAGCACCGGTTTCAACAGCGGAAAGTGGGTGCAGCCAAGCACCACGGTATCGAGCGGGCGCGACGCGATGACCGCCTGCCAAAGCGGCTCGAGCGCATCCAGCAGGCGTGCGCGGTCGACGCGCTGACCGGCAAGCCAGGCCTCGGCCTCGGTGACCAGCGCGTCGGCGGCCACTTTGGTGACCTCGCAGTCGCTGGCGAAGCGCTCGATCAGATCCTGGGTGTAGGGGCGGTGCACCGTGGCGCGCGTGGCCAACAGGCCGATATGTCGTGTACGGCTTGCAAGCGCGGCGGGCTTGATGGCGGGCACAGTACCGATCACCGGAATGTCCAGCGTCTCGCGAAGCCCGCTTAGCGCCAGGGTGCTGGCGGTGTTGCAGGCCACGACCAGTGCGCTGGCCTGGCAGGCAGTGACCGCCACCTGGCATACGGCCAGAATACGCTTGGAAAGCGTGACGTCGTCGCGCAGCCCGTAGGGCAGCCAGGCATTGTCGCAGGCGTAACACACAGGAATATCGGGATGGCGTGAGGTAAGTGAGCGGGCCACCGATAGCCCGCCGACGCCAGAATCGAAGATCAGGACGGGCCCGCTCATGGCGCCCCGCCCGGGCCAATGGATGAGTAAGCCACAAGCGCTCTCTGGGTGTTTAAAAGGCGCGAGTTTAACACGCCCGAAAGGCTCGGGCGCGCGTGGAATCAGATGTCAGGCACCTCGGCGTTGTTGAGCTCGGCGTAGAGCTCCGGGTAGGCGTTTTGCAAGCGCTCAAGCTCCTGCTGCGCCTTATCCGGCAGCGCCTGGCGAAGCGCTTCCAGATCCTCGTCGGTGAAGTACTTGTCGATCAGCGGGAACAGGTGCTCGCGCTCGTGGCGAAGATACGTTCGGTGGGCGTCGAGGTAGGTGCTCAAATCCTCGGCGAAGCGATCCATCGGCAGCACGTTATCCATCAGGATCATGTCGATGTCGTCGGAAAGTTGAGCAAGGCTCGGCTTGAGCTGGCGGTAGTCCTCGGCCATCTTCTCCATGAAAGGCAGCTCTTCCGAGGCTTTTTCCTCGAGGCGCTCCACGCAGATCTTTTCCAGAGGTGTGGCGAACTCGTCCATGTAGGCAAGGATGTAGTCCACCACTTCACGCATCAGCTTGAAGTTGGGCCGCTCGCCCTGCACCAGCGTTTTCTGCTTAAGCTGTAGCACATGAAGCATGCGCGCCATATTGGCATGGTCCTGACGCAGTTGATTTAACATGAGCCAAACTCCTTAAGTGGTTGTCGAGCCTTACCTTCAAAATCCCTGTCAAGGCATTGGACACGCGCTGGATAAGCAGTGTCTACTACACTGTGACAACTAATCTTTAGCAACTGATCTTTAGCAACCAATCTTTAGTAAATACACGATGGCAATGAGAATTTGGCAATGCATGTTGCCAAGCGCTCAAACGCAGTTTTGCGGTCGTGCTGAGCTCGTTGCCTGCCGCTTCAAGACACCGCGTTACAAAGCGTATGTCCTAAAGTAGCCTGCCGCAACGTGCTTTGCCATAGCATGACCCGGCGACTCTCGACGCCCTGACGCACGAAGGATAAAGACATGGACCTTTTTGACAGCGCCGAGGCCCCGCCCGCCGACGGCGCCCCCCTCGCCTTTCGCATGCGCCCGCGCCACCTGGACGACTACGTGGGCCAGCAGGCGCTGGTCGGCCCTCATAAACCGCTGCGCCAGATGGTCGAGACGAAAAGCGTACGCTCGATGATCCTTTGGGGCCCGCCAGGAGTGGGCAAAACGACGCTGGCCGAGCTATTGGCCCGCGCCTCGGACTCGGCGCTTGAGCAGCTCAGTGCGGTGATGGCCGGTGTGAAGGAGATCCGCGCGGTGGTCGAGCGAGCGCGCCAGACCCGCGCGCAGACGCTGCTCTTTCTGGACGAAATCCATCGCCTCAACAAGAGCCAACAGGATGCGCTTTTGCCCCACGTCGAATCCGGGCTTCTAACGCTGATCGGCGCGACCACCGAAAACCCCTCTTTCGAGGTCAACTCGGCGCTTTTATCGCGCACTCGGGTCTACGTTTTAAAGCCGCTGAGCGAGCAGGAGCTGATCGACGTGATGCGCCAGGCGCTCGAGGATCGCGAGCGCGGGTTGGGCAGGCGGTCAATCGAGCTCGAAGAAGGCGTGCTACAAGCGCTGGCCAGCGCCAGCGCCGGCGACGCGCGCCGGGCGCTGGGGCTGCTTGAAACCGCTTGCGACTTTACCGAGCAGCGCGGCGAGCGGGAAGTGCTGGAAAAGGCGGCGCTCGCGGATGTGATCGGCCACCAGTCCAGCGCCTTCGATAAGCAGGGCGACGCCTATTATGATCTGCTCTCGGCGATCCACAAATCGATTCGCTCCTCGCGTCCGGACGCCGCGCTTTTGTACATGGCGCGCTTCATCCAAGGCGGCGGCGACCCGCTGGACGTGGTGAGGCGCCTGTGCGCCATTGCCTCGGAAGACGTGGGCAACGCCGACCCGCGGGCGTTACCGCTGGTGATCGCCGCCTGGGACGCCTACCTGCGCCTGGGCGATTATGAGGGCCAGCGGGCGATCGCCCACGCGGCCATTCATCTGTCGGTCGCGCCCAAGAGCAACCGCATCGATCGCGCCTGGAAGGCGGCGCAGTCGTTCGTCAAGAGCCAGCCCCAGGTGGACGTGCCGAGCTACCTGAGAAACGCCCCGACGAAGCTGATGGAGGAGCTTGGCCACGGCGAAGGCTACCGCTACGCCCATAGTGAGCCCGACGGCTACCCGGCCGGCGACGCCCACGACTGCTGGCCCGAGGCGCTGCCCAAAACGCGCTTTTTCGAACCGAGCACTTTTGGTCAGGAGAAGCGCTTTGCCGAGATCATGGCTTGGCGTGAGGCCAGAGACGAAGAAGCCAACCAGACGCCGGGCGGCGTTTGATTGGCTCATACGGGTGACTTAAAAGTCGCCGGCCAAGGTCAGCGCCGAGGCCGGCGGTTTCCCCTAGTAGGTTTCGCGAATAACGTCAGTGCCTTCGGGAATCTCGAAATCGAACAGGCTGCGGTCGACGCGTCCGTTTTGCACGATGTCATCGAAGGTGATCAGCGTGCGCTGGCCGGTGCTGTCGGTCATCATCAGCTCGCTCAGGGTTTCGCCTTCGAACACCATGGAGAGCTCTTCGAACAGCGTCTCGTTGGAGGTCGGCACGAGCGTAAACACGTCTTCGCTCCCCTCCTGGGCGTAGAATACGTCGAAGTTCTCGGTCAGATCATAAGCGCTACCCGAGAGCAGCAGCGCCGGTGTGTGGGAGACGCGGTTGTCCATCGCCTGCACCGTGACCTGCTCGAGATCCGGGTCATAGAGATAGACCTCGTTTCCGTCGGACACCACCACCTGAGCATACGGGGCTTCGACTTCCCAGCGCAGCATGCCCGGGCGGGATAGCCACATTTCACCGCGCGCATCCTGCAGGCGCTCACCGCCGCTGCCGCTGATCATCTGTTCAAAAGATGCCTGATAGCTCTCCAGCGGCTCGAGACGTTCGGAGAGACGCTCGGCAGCCTCGTTGGCAAGCGCCATCGGTGCTGCGAAGGTCAAACCCAGTGCGCTGGCCGTCAGCGCCAGCGAAGCACCGCGCCGCGTATCTTGATCGCTCATTACCTTACTCCCCAGGCAGTGTTGCCAAATGGCGGCACGCGCGTGCCGCAACGGTTGTGATATTTGGACAGGAACATCCCTGTGTCCACACTCAGACGTTCATCGCGCCCCGGGGTTTCACCGGCGGCGCGACTTTCACGCTTGTTGCACGATTGACGCCTCACTTACTGGCCCACCGGCGGCGGGGCCAGCACTTCGCGGGCACCGTTGGACCCCATCGACGACACCACGCCGGCACCTTCCATCGCCTCGACCAGCCGCGCAGCGCGGTTGTAGCCGATCTTGAAGCGGCGCTGCACCGCAGAGATCGACGCCTTGCGGGTCTCGGTGACGAACTGCACGGCTTCGTCATAGAGCGCGTCCTGTTCGGCGTCATCACCGTCGCCGCCTTCGGCTTCAAGCCCGGCCAGCGCATCCGCGGAGACGCCGCCGGAGAGGATTTCATCGATATACTCTGGCTCGCCGCGGCGCTTCCAATCCTCGACCACGCGGTGCACCTCGTCGTCGTCGACGAAGGCGCCGTGCACGCGGTTCGGCGGGCCGGAGCCGGCGGGCAGGTAAAGCATGTCGCCGTGGCCCAGCAGGCTTTCAGCGCCGCCCTGATCGAGGATCGTGCGCGAGTCGATTCTTGATGACACCTGAAACGCCATTCTTGAGGGAATGTTTGCCTTGATCAGGCCGGTCACCACGTCCACCGACGGGCGCTGGGTGGCAAGAATCAGGTGAATACCGGCGGCGCGGGCTTTCTGCGCCAGCCGCGCAATCAGCTCCTCCACCTTCTTGCCGACGATCATGAACATGTCGGCGAACTCGTCGATCACCACCACGATGTAGGGCAGCTTCTCGAGCACCGGCGGCGTCTGGTGCATCTCCCAGGGCTGCGGCTCCCATAGCGGGTCCGCGACCTGGGCGCCGGCGCGCTCGGCCTCATCAAGACGCGCGTTGAAGCCGGCGATGTTGCGCACGCCCATTGCAGCCATCAGCTTGTAGCGCCGCTCCATTTCGGCGACGCACCAGCGCAGGCTATTAGCGGCCTCTTTCATGTCGGTGACCACCGGCGCCAGCAGGTGCGGGATACCGTCGTACACCGAAAGCTCGAGCATCTTGGGGTCGACCATGATCAGCTTGAGCTCGTCTGGCGTGGCCTTTAAAAGCATCGAGATCAGCATGGCGTTCACACCCACCGACTTACCCGAGCCAGTGGTGCCGGCCACCAACAGGTGCGGCATCTTGCCCAGATTCGCCACCACCGGGCCGCCGCCGATGTCCTGACCGAGCGCCATGGTGAGCGGCGAGCTCTCCTGCTGGTAGCGGTCGGAGTCGATGACTTCGCGCAGGCGAATCATCGCCCGGTGCGGGTTGGGAATTTCGATACCCACCGTAGGCCGGCCGGGGATCACCTCGACCACGCGTACGCTCTTGACCATCAGCGAACGCGCCAGATCCTTGGCCAGATTGCTGATCTTGGAGACCTTCACGCCGGGGGCGGGCTTGATCTCGAAGCGAGTGATGACGGGGCCAGGCCAGGTATCGACTACGTCCGCCTTCACGCCGTAATCGCGCAGTCGCACCTCGAGAAGCTCCGCCATGTCGCTAAGCTGCTCTTCGGTATAGTTGGGCTGATGCGGCTCCGGCGGTGTAAGAAGCTGGTAGCTTGGCACCTCGCCTTCGGGCTCGTCTTCGGTTTCGAACGCCGGGCGCTGGTTTTGCAAGTGCTCGACGGTCCAAAGCGTGGGCCCGGTATCCGGCTCAGGCTCCGCGCGCTCCTGAGCAAACGTCGGCTCCTGACGCGCTTCCCTCGGCGCGACCGCGGCCGGGGCGGGTGCAGGCGTTGTGGCCGGAGCGGGAGCATAAGCCGGCTCGATCTCTTCGTCGTCTTCCCACACCGGCTCGGGCACCACTTCCGGCACCCGCCGGGTCGCATCAAAAGTTGGCGCGCTGGCGCTCAGCGGCTCGCGCGGCTGGGCGCCCCACTCCTGCGGCGACGTTTCATCATCGATAAGCTCGTCATCAAGCGCGTCTTCCTCCTGGGGCTCGTCGATGAAAAAGCGCGCGGGGGTCGCGGGCTCTTCATCGCGTCTGGACGCGCGAAGCGACAGCGGAGCCTCGTCGGTATCGGATGGCGTGCTCCAGGGCGCCGGCTCAATGGGCGTATCCTGCTCCAAAGGCGCCGGATCGAAGGCAGGAGGCGCCGGCTGCGGCTCGGGCTCGGGCTCGGGCTCGGGCTCGGGCTCGGGCTCGGAAGCAGGTTCGTCGGCCTGGGTGGGCGCGGCAAAGGCGCTGGGCACAGGCGGTGTTTCTTCCGTCGCTTGCACCGGCGTCACCGGCGCTGGCGCCTCGGTTTTCCCGGTCTCAAGCGGCGCCTCGACGCGTGCAGACATCGGCTCGCTGGGCGCGGCGTCTACCGGGCGTGACACGGTGCGTGCCTGTTCGGCGCGGGCGTCTTCGCGCGGTGTCTTTTCAGCGGGCGCTTCTTCAACGGGCGGCACTTGCGTTGCCGGCGCCTCATCGACCGGTGCGCTTGCCATCTTTGCCGCGTCGGTGCCTTCTAACGCATCAGAGTTAGAGGTCGAGAGCGTAGGCTCGGCGCGGGCGGGTTTTACCGCCGTTGGCTTGCTCGGGGCGGGCTCGGCGGAAGGTTCCCGCTCGCTGGAAGCCGGCGCGGGCGGCGTATAGTGATGGGCCGCTGCCTCCCAGGGAATCGAGGTATGGGTGGTTTCGCTTTGATCGAAAGCCGCCATGCGCGGCTCGCGCCGGCTGCCTCCGCGGGCCTTTGGTGCGGCGTGCGCACCGGCCGCCGCACTGGCTTCCCGGCGCGCCGCGTCGGCTTCGGCTTCCTGCTGCTCGCGGGCTTCTTTTTCTTGCCGGTTGCGCTCCTTGAACTTGCGCGTTGCCTCTTTGGAAGCGGCCTTGATCGAGGCGCGCTCTTCGCGCTTTTGCTTGCTTTTGGCACGACGGGCGCGCCAGCCGGCGCCCAAACGGCAAAAGCGCTTGCCGAGCTCATCGGCCACGTTCAGCCAGGAGAGGCCGGTAAATAGCGGAAAGCCGATCAAAATGAGCGCGGCGGCAATCAGGCCTACCCCGCCGCTTCCAACCAGCGGGCGCAGCGTGCCGACCAAACCCTCGCCCAGAATGCCGCCGGAGGCGTAGGGCAAAATGCTGTCGGGATGATAAAAGTGCAGCGCGCCGAGCATGGTGGTGCCGAACATCAACAGCACCAACCCGCCAGCGTGCACCGCGATGGCGACCGGGTCGATTTCAAAGCGCACCTGGCGCGAGCGCATCAGCCACCAGGCGGCGAAGCCGAACATGCCGGGCCACCATAAGGCGCTCGCCCCCAAAAGCGAGTAGAGCACGTCGGCAAGCCAGGCGCCGACCGGGCCCATCCAGTTGTGCACGTCGGTTTCCGGCCCCTGGTAGGACCAGCCCGGATCTTCCGGCTGGTAGCTAAACAGGGCCAGCAATAAAAAGACGCACAGCGCCAGCAGTACCACGACGACGCCTTCGCGCATCGAGCCCTGAAGGCGCAGGCCGAAACGCCGCGCCTTGTCCTTGGCGGCCTTGACCCGAGTGGACTGGGCCGACGTTGATGGTCGACGCGACCCGCCCTGCGTTCGCTTGTCTACCGTCTTGTTTACTTTCAAGCGATTCTCCCTTTACACCTGGTGGCGTCGTTAATCGACTTGCGAGTTTGCATCATACCGAGCATCCTTTCGCCATCACAGCGCTTGTCGCTTCGAGTTGGCGTTCAAACGCGCTGGCGGCGTTTTTTGAGGCGATCACAAAGGCTGTTATCAAAGGCGACAAGGAGTCCTTCATGCTGCCCTGGCTTTCATCGCCACTGCCCGCCTTTCCGGCGTCGGCCAGCGCGCTCGACACGCCCAACGGCTTGCTCGCCGCCGGCGGCGCGCTGACCCCTGACTGGCTCATCGAGGCTTATCGCCGCGGGATCTTCCCCTGGTACAACGATGGCGACCCCGTGCTTTGGTGGAGCCCCGACCCGCGGATGGTGTTGGCACCGGCGCAGTTCAAGCTGCGGCGAAGCCTTGCCAAACGCCTGCGCAATGGTGGCTTTCGCGTGACGCTGAATCAACACTTCGATGCGGTCATCCACGCCTGCGCTGCGCCCCGCCAGGGCGAGCCGGAGACCTGGATCAACCCGGACATGCGCGCGGCCTACCGCCACCTTCATGGCCTGGGCATTGCCCACAGCGTTGAGGTTCACCTGGGCGGTGAACTCGTCGGCGGGCTTTACGGGTTAGCGCTGGGGCCGGTATTTTTCGGCGAGTCGATGTTCTCGAAAACGCCGGACGCCTCCAAGGTGGCGCTGGCACACCTGGCGCGCGCCATGGCGGACAACGGCGGCGCGCTGATCGACTGTCAGATGCATACCCCGCACCTGGAACGTTTGGGCGCCGCGCCCATCGCCCGCGCGACGTTCGTAAGCTATCTTGAACAGTGGCTGCCGGAAAACGCGTTCGACCTGGACGGTCACTACCCGGTCGTTCCGGCGTCGCCCTGGCTGAACGCCGTACCCTCAGCCTATTGATGCAAGCGTCAACCCTCAAGGAGATAGCCGTGAGCAGCAGCGCCTTCCGCGGCCCGGTCCGCGATCTACGCTTTTTTCTGACCGTGCCCCACGCCTGCAGCTACCTGCCGGATCAAAAAGCGACGACGCTGTTTCTGGACCCCAAGGAAGCGCCCTCCCACGGCGTATACGACGCGCTTTCGCTGCTGGGCTTTCGCCGCAGCGGTCGGCATCTGTACCGGCCACACTGTGAAGGCTGCCAAGCGTGCCAATCGGTGCGCATTCCCGTCGCGCAGTTCGAACCCAACCGGACCCAGCGCAAAATCGCCAAACGCAACGCCGACGTCACGACCCGCGTCGTGGCCGCTCATTACCATAACGCCCATTACGCACTCTACGCCCACTACATCCGCGCGCGTCACAGCGACGGCGACATGTATCCGCCAAGCCAGGAGCAGTATCGCACCTTTTTGACCCTCGACCAGCCCTACGCCAACCTGATGGAGCTCTACCTGGAAGATCGATTGATCGGCGTGGCCGCGTTCGATCGCCTCGAGCACGGTCTATCGGCGATCTACACCTTCTTCGCTGTAGATGAGGAGCTCGACCGGCGCTCGCTAGGAACGCTTGCGATCCTGAAGCTGATCGAGCGTTGCCAGCAGCTGGGGTTGAGCCACCTTTACCTGGGCTACTGGATCGAGGAGTGTCGAAAAATGCGTTACAAGCAGGCGTTTTCGCCGCTGGAAGTGCTGGACGGGCGCCGCTGGCGTGCGCTCATTCGCTAAAACGGCGCGCTTTTTTGCCTTGACGCCAGCCTTGCGGCACAATATAGCGCTGCTTACCAAGCCCATGTAAACGATTTGGCCAGTTGACGCGTATTTGGCGGCGGCTTTACTTGCCAATCACCGTACTTGGCAACCACAGTGCCGGCGAATCTGTTAAACTGGCTACGATGATATTAAATAAGTGAGGATCTGCCTATATGGCACGCGAAGACCATATTGAAATGGAAGGCGTCATTGTCGATACCCTTCCCAACACCATGTTTCGTGTCGAGCTCGAAAACGGTCACGTGGTGACTGCCCACATTTCGGGCAAAATGCGCAAGAACTACATCCGCATTCTGACCGGTGACAAGGTCAAGGTAGAGCTGACCCCTTACGACCTTTCCAAGGGCCGCATCGTTTACCGTTCGCGCTAACCGCCCAACGCTTTCGTGCTTATTTGAACCGGCGTAACCGCCCCCTTCGTTACGCATATTGGCACGAGCGTTTCTCCTCTTTTACGGCGCCTCAAAATGACAACGCCCCGTCAATGACAGGGCGCTGTATGCGGTTGAGCCTTACGCGTTGACCGTTACGGGGCGTCGGCCATCTCGGCTTCGGTCGAAAGCGAAAGCTCGCCCTCTTCCAGGCTGACATGCACCGTACCGCCGTGCTCGGCCAGCTCGCCAAAGAGAATCATCTCGGCCAGCGGCTTTTTCAGCTTTTCCTGAATCAGGCGCGCCATCGGGCGTGCGCCCATGTCCGGGTCGTAGCCCTTGTCCGCCAGCCAGTCGCGGGCCGAGTCGTCCACGTCGAGCTGAACGCGTTTCTCGTCGAGTTGAGCCTGAAGCTCGATCAGGAACTTGTCGACCACGTTGCGTACCACGGTCATCGGCAGCGCGCTGAACTGGATGATACCGTCCAGGCGGTTGCGGAATTCCGGTGAGAATGTGCGGCGGATGACCTCCATAGCGTCCGTGGTGTGATCCTGAGTCTGGAAACCGATCGAGCGGCGCGACGCCTGCTCGGCACCGGCGTTGGAGGTCATGATCAGAATCACGTGGCGGAAGTCCGCCTCACGGCCGTTGTTATCGGTCAGGCGGCCGTGATCCATTACCTGCAGCAGCAGGTTGAAGACTTCCGGGTGCGCCTTTTCGATCTCGTCGAGCAGCAGCACGCAGTGCGGCTGCTTGTTGACCGCCTCGGTCAACAGGCCGCCCTGGTCGTAGCCGACGTACCCAGGCGGCGCGCCGATCAGGCGTGATACCGTGTGACGCTCCATGTACTCGGACATATCGAAGCGCACCAGATCGATCCCCATGATATGCGAGAGCTGCTTGGCGACCTCGGTCTTGCCCACACCCGTGGGGCCGGCGAACAGGAAGCTGCCTACCGGCTTGTCCGGCGATTTCAAACCGGCACGCGACAGCTTGATGGCCGCGGATAACGAGTCGATCGCCTCATCCTGCCCAAACACCAGCATCTTGAGATCGCGGTCGAGCTTTTCGAGCAGCTTGCGATCGGAGCTGGAGACGCTCTTGGGCGGAATCCGCGCGATGGAAGCCACCACCGCTTCGACCTGCTCGACGTCGATGGTGTCGACCCGCATCTCGGAGGGCAGCATGCGCTGATGCGCACCCGCCTCGTCGATCACGTCGATCGCCTTGTCCGGCAGATGGCGGTCGTTGATGTAGCGATCCGCCAGGCGCGCAGCGCTCTCAAGCGCCCCGTCGGTGTACTTGAGCTCGTGATGCTCTTCGAAGCGCGAGCGCAGCCCCTTGAGAATCTTAATGGTGTCATCGACCGAGGGCGCCGGCACATCCACCTTCTGGAAGCGCCGAGCAAGCGCACGGTCCTTCTCGAAGATACCGCGAAACTCCTGGAACGTGGTCGAACCGATGCAGCGTAGTTCCCCGGAAGAGAGTAGCGGCTTCAACAGGTTCGAGGCGTCCATCACGCCGCCGGACGCGGCGCCCGCGCCGATTACGGTATGAATCTCGTCGATGAAGAGAATCGAGTTGGGCTGCTTTTTGAGCTCACCCAGAAGGCTTTTCAGACGCTTCTCGAAATCGCCACGGTACTTGGTACCGGCGAGCAGCGCGCCCATGTCGAGTGAGTAGACCACGGCGTCGGCGATGACGTCCGGCACGTCTTCTTCGACGATGCGCTTGGCCAAGCCTTCGGCGATCGCGGTCTTGCCCACGCCAGCTTCACCGACCAAAAGCGGGTTGTTCTTGCGCCGGCGGGCGAGAATCTGTACCACGCGCTCGAGCTCGTGATCACGCCCGATCAGCGGGTCGATCTTGCCAAGGCGCGCCTGCTCGTTGAGGTTGGTGGCGTAGCCGGTCAGCGGGTGTGCGCCGCCTTCGGCACTGGCTTCTTCCACATCGTCACCCTCCTGCTGAGAAGATGTATTCGATGAATTGTGACCGGATACCTTGGAAATGCCGTGGGCGATGTAGTTGACGGCGTCGACCCGCGCCACGTTTTGCTGTTTCAGGAAGTAGACGGCCTGGCTCTCCTGCTCGGAGAAGATGGCCACGAGCACGTTGGCACCGCTGACTTCGCTTTTACCCGATGACTGTACGTGAAAAACCGCGCGCTGAAGCACGCGTTGAAAGCCAAGCGTCGGCTGCGTTTCGCGCTCGCTCTGGCCTTCGGGAATCAGTGGCGTGGTCGAATTGATGAAATCCTGCAGATCGGACCGCAGCTTGTCGAGATTGGCCCCGCACGCTTTCAGCACATCGACGGCGGAAGCGTTATCCAGAAGCGCTAAAAGCAGGTGCTCGACGGTCATAAACTCGTGGCGCTTTGAGCGAGCCACGGTAAAGGCCGTGTTCAGGGTCAGTTCAAGTTCTTTGCTCAGCATGGCAGTCCCCTTTTCGCTACTCCCCGGGGCGTATTCACCCGGGACTTGCGTCGGATCAGTTTAATCGACCGGCACTTTCAACATCGGGTACAAATGCCCCGCTTGCAAGCCCCACTGCCACTTTTTTTCAACGTTTACCGGGGCGCTTTCACGCGTTGTCCGGGGTTGTCTCAATCGGCAGCTTCGATATCGCTCATGAGCGGATGCTCGCATTCGCGGGCGTATTCGTTGACCTGATGGCTTTTCGTCTCGGCGATGTCGCGAGTAAAAATACCGCAGGTCCCTTTGCCCTGGGTGTGCACGGCCAGCATGATCTCCACGGCTTTTTCGTTATCCATATTGAAAAAGCCTTGGAGTATTTCGATGACGAACTCCATCGGCGTGTAGTCATCGTTGTGAAGCACTACTTTATACAGCGGCGGCTGGGCGAGTTCGGGCTCTGACGTCTGTACGTCCAGGTCGTCGTCGTGCTCGGTCGACGCCGAGCGTGTCATGCCTGACACCAAAGCGTTCAGGCAAGGATTCTCAAGATTGGGCATAAAGCGTTGCGTATCGTCTCTGTGCTGACAGGCGGATGATGTGGCAAGCAGGCTTGCTTTAAGACGCCCATGCGCAGCAAGGGTTCATGGAAAAGACAAAATTATCACACTGAGTCGCACAAAAAACCCCCGCCCGCCGAGCGGACGAGGGTGTGTACCTTAAAGCGAGCGTTAGCCCTTGGCGACCAGCGCCAGCGCTTCGTTGAAGGTCTGGCTCGGACGCATGGCCTTGCTAGCAAGCTCACGATCCGGATGGAAGTAGCCCTTGAGCTCGACCGCCTTGCCCTGCGCGCCGTTGAGTTCGTCCATGATGGTGGACTCGTTGTCGCGCAGAGTTTTGGCAAGCTTGGTGAAGAGCTCTTTAAGCTCTGCGTCCTGGTCCTGAGCGGCGAGCGCCTCGGCCCAGTACAGCGCCAGATAGAAGTGGCTGCCGCGGTTGTCGATTTCGCCGGTCTTGCGCGACGGCGACTTGTTGCTGTCCAGGAACTTGCCGTTGGCTTCGTCCAGCGCACTCGCTAGCACCGTGGCTCGCTGGTTGTCGAAGGTGGAGCCCAGATGCTCGAGCGAGGCGGCCAAGGCCAAAAACTCGCCGAGCGAATCCCAGCGCAGGTGGTTCTCTTCGACCAGCTGCTCGACGTGCTTCGGCGCGGAGCCGCCGGCACCGGTTTCGAACAGGCCGCCGCCGTTCATCAGCGGTACGATCGAGAGCATCTTGGCGCTGGTGCCAAGCTCCATAATCGGGAATAGGTCGGTCAGGTAGTCGCGCAGCACGTTGCCGGTGACCGAGATGGTGTCCTCACCCTTACGGATACGCTCCAGCGACAGTTCCATCGCCTCGACCGGCGCCAGAATGCGAATATCCAGACCGTCGGTATCGTGCTCTTTGAGGTAGGTCTCGACCTTCTCGATCAGCTTCGCGTCGTGAGCGCGGTTGGCGTCGAGCCAGAAGATCGCCGGCGAGCCGCTTTCGCGCGCGCGGTTGACCGCAAGCTTGACCCAGTCCTTAATCGGCGCGTCCTTGGTCTGGCACATGCGCCAGATGTCACCGGCTTCCACGTCGTGGCTGAATAGTGTCTGGCCATTGGCATCGCTCACCACCACGGTGCCGTCCGCGGGAATGTGGAAGGTCTTGTCGTGCGAGCCGTACTCTTCGGCTTTCTGCGCCATTAGGCCGACGTTGGGCACGCTGCCCATGGTGGTCGGATCGAAGGCGCCGTTTTTCTTACAGTCCTCGATCACGCTCTGGTAGATCGTGGCGTAGCAGCGATCCGGAATCACCGCCTTGGTGTCCTGCAGCTCGTCGTTTGCGTTCCACATCTTACCGGAATCGCGAATCATGGCGGGCATGGAGGCGTCGATGATCACGTCACTAGGCACGTGCAGGTTGGTGATGCCCTTGTGCGAGTTGACCATCGCCATCGGCGGGCGCTCCTTGTAGAGCGCCTCGATGTCGGATTTGATCGCCTCACTCTGCTCGGAAGGCAGTTTCTCGATCGAGCTGTAAAGATCACCAAGGCCAGACGCCGGGTTGAAACCAGCTAGCTTCAAGGCATCCTTGTGCTTGTCGAGCACGTCCTTGTAGAACTCCTCGACCACGATACCGAACATGATCGGGTCGGATACCTTCATCATGGTGGCTTTCAAGTGCAGCGAGAAAAGGATGCCGCGCTTTTTGGCATCCTTGATTTCGCTGTCGATGAAGTTACGCAGCTTGCGGCTGCTCATGAAGGCGCCGTCGACCACTTCGCCTTCCTTCACCGTTAGGCCTTCTTTCAATACGGTGCTAGTGCCGTCTTTTTGCTTGAGCTCGATCTTGAGCGTGCCGGCGGCTTCGATGATCGCGGACTGCTCGCTGCCGTAGAAGTCGCCTTCCGACATGTGCGCCACGTGGGAGTCGGAGTCCTTGCTCCACTCGCCCATGCGGTGCGGGTACTTGCGCGCGTAGTTCTTGACCGACTTCGGCGCACGACGATCCGAGTTGCCTTCGCGCAGCACCGGGTTGACCGCGCTCCCCTTGGCCTTGTCATACGCCGCCTTGATGGCCTTCTCTTCGTCGTTTTGCGGCTCGTCCGGGTAGTTCGGAAGATCGAAGCCCTGACCCTGCAGCTCCTTGATGGTCGCTTTGAGCTGCGGGCCGGAGGCGCTGATGTTCGGCAGCTTGATGATGTTGGCTTCCGGCGTGGTCGCAAGCTCGCCGAGCTCGGCCAGGTCGTCGCTTACGCGCTGTTCGTCGCTCAAACGATCGGGAAACTGCGCCAGCACGCGGGCCGCCAGAGAGATATCGCGGGTTTCGACGACGATACCCGCCGAGTCGGTAAACGCATCGACAATCGGTAACAGCGAATACGTTGCAAGCGCGGGGGCTTCATCGGTGAGCGTGTAAATGATCTTCGGCGTTTCGGACATTGTGCGTTAACCTCGTTTCTCGCTGTGACTAAAAATTTCCGGGCGGCTCGATGGTGCGGGGCCAGGATAAAGCTTGGCGCTTGGCCACGAATCAAAGCGCTTCATGCAAGCGACGCGATGACGATAGTGTCATCATAACGTTTAGTATTTGTGTAATTCAGCGCTGCACTTTACTCCTTTATGTGATTGTCGACAAATTCACCCCGCTTCAAGAGAGCCCGATGAGCACGCTCTATCTTCTACACAAGCCCTACAAAATGCTGTCCCAGTTCACCGATAGCCAGGGGCGCGCCACGCTCTCTGACGTGATCGACGTGCCTGGCGTCTACGCCGCGGGTCGGCTCGACTACGACTCCGAGGGACTGCTGCTGCTTTGTGACGACGGCGCGCTCATCCACCAGATTACCCATCCGCGCCACAAGCAGCCCAAAACCTACTGGGTTCAGCTCGAAGGCGAGATCGACGACAAGGCGCTCGCCGCGCTCAAGGCGGGGGTGACGCTAAAGGATGGCCCGACCCGCCCGGCCAAGGCTCGGCGCCTCAAAGCCCCGGCGGTAGCAGAGCGCATTCCACCCATCGAACCCAAGCGCCACCCTATTACCAGTTGGATCGAGCTCACCATCACCGAGGGGCGAAACCGCCAGGTGCGGCGTATGACCGCCCACGTCGGCTTTCCCACGCTGCGCCTGATTCGCGCGGCCATCGGCCACTGGCGCCTCGACGCTTTGGCCCCGGGCCAGTGGCGCACCGAAACCCTGCACGCGCCGCAAAAGCCCGCCGCGAAGGGCGGCAAACAGCGCCCCGGTAAGAAGCCACGCCCAGGCCAAACGCCCCGTGCGGGTCAGAAACCAGGTCGAGGGCCACGCTCATGAAGCGCATTCACACCACCGCCGCCTGCGTTATAGAGCGCGACGGGCGCTATCTGATGGTCGAGGAGGAGCGCGGTGGCCCGCACACGCTGTTCAACCAGCCGGCCGGGCACATCGAGCCCGGCGAAGGCCCGATGGCGGCGATCTTGCGCGAGGTCGAGGAAGAGACCGCCTGGCGGGTGCGCCTGAGCCACTACCTTGGCCTCGAGGTGTTCCACACCCAGGATAAAACCTTTCACAGCCACGGCTTCATCGCCACGCCAGAGAAGTGGCTCAGCACGCCGCTGGACACCGACATCCACGCCACGCACTGGCTCACGCTCGAAGAGGTCAAATCCCTCGGACGTGACGGCCGGCTACGCAGCCCGCTGGTGCTCAAGCGCCTCGAGGACGCGCTCGCCGGGCGCCACTACCCCCTTTGCGTGATCCGCGAGTGAACCACTCGAAGCGCCTGGGCCGCATCGTGTATAATCGTTCCCAACTGCATACCACTTTACGAGGATGGCAATGACATCCACACCAAGCACGTCGAACGGCAAGGTGATCGTCGGCATGTCCGGCGGCGTCGACTCGTCGGTCTCGGCGCTTTTGCTGTTGCAACAGGGCTATGAGGTCGAAGGCCTGTTCATGAAGAACTGGGACGAAGACGACGGCACCGAGTACTGCACCGCGAAAGAGGACCTGGCCGACGCCCAAGCCGTGTGCGACAAACTCGGTATCAAACTGCATACCGCCAACTTCGCCGCGGAGTACTGGGACAACGTTTTCGAGCACTTTCTCGAGGAGTACAAGGCCGGGCGCACGCCGAACCCGGACATCCTGTGTAACAGGGAAATCAAGTTCAAGGTCTTCCTCGACTACGCCAAAATGCTCGGCGCCGAGCTGATCGCCACCGGCCACTACGTGCGCCGCGGCGAGCGCGACGGCCGCCCGCGGCTTTTAAAGGGGCTCGATACCAACAAGGATCAGAGCTACTTTCTGCACGCCGTACCGGAAGCCGCGATCGCCAAAACCCTCTTCCCCGTGGGTGAGCTCGAAAAGTCCGCCGTGCGCGCGCTTGCCGAAGAGTTCGATCTCATCACGGCGAAGAAGAAAGACTCTACCGGTATCTGTTTTATCGGTGAGCGCCGCTTCAAGGACTTCTTACAGCAGTACCTGCCCGCCCAGCCAGGCCGAATCGAAACGCTCAGTGGCGATGTCATCGGCGAGCACATGGGCTTGATGTACTACACCCTGGGCCAGCGCCAGGGCCTGGGAATCGGGGGGCTGGCCAACTACTCCGAGGAGCCTTGGTACGTGGCGGGCAAGGATCTCGATCGCAACGTGCTCCAGGTCGTCCAGGGCAAAACCGACGAGCACCTTTATACCAACGCGCTCTCCACCGAGGCGATGGATTGGGTCGCCGGCAAGGCGCCGGTCGCCGAGGGTCGCTTTACGGCGAAAACGCGCTACCGCCAGAGCGACTGCCCCTGCGTCGTTCGCAGCCTTCCCGATGGCGGCGTCGAGGTCGTTTTCGATGACCCGCAGTGGGCGGTCACCCCGGGCCAGTCGCTGGTACTCTACGACGGTGACGTTTGCCTGGGGGGCGGCGTGATCAGCGCGACCTGGAACACCGCCGAGGTCGCCGCATGAGCCCGACCACGCCGATCCATCGCGCCCCGGACTCCCCTTCCGCGCGTCAAACGCTGGCGCTGGCCGGCGTTTTCCAGGCAGCGAGTCTGGTCGATGAGCTGGCCCGTACCGGCCAGGTCGACACCCGCGCCTGGGAGACGCTGATCAACGCCACGCTCGATACCAACCCGGCCAGCTTCGAGGCGATCTATGGCGGTCACCCCAACAATCTGCGCCGCGGTCTCGAGACCCTCGAAGCACTTTCCGGGCGCAAGCAGGCCAACCCGGTGGTGCTGCGCTACGGCTTCTCCATGCTGATGCTGATGAACAAGCTGCGCAGCGACACCGCGATGATGGATGCTCTCGGCGAGAAGCTCGCCCACGCCCAGCATCAGGCGGAGCACTTCGGCCCGACCCACGAAAACGTGATCGCAAGCCTGGGCGAAGCCTACCAACAGACGCTTTCGACGTTCAAAACGCGCATCGTCGTACAGGGCGACCCGACGCTTTTGCAGACTCGCATGATGCCCGAGCGCGTGCGGGCGTGCCTGATGAGCGGCATTCGCTTTGCGCTCTTGTGGCATCAGCAGGGCGGGCGCCGCTGGAAGCTGGTGTTTCAGCGCAAGGCGCTGCGCCGCGCCCTCGATAGTTTCAATTAGGCCTCTGGCCCCCACGATCCCCCGTTATTTTTGGAAACCTTGCCATGCAACTCACCGCTTTGACCGCCCTCTCCCCCGTCGATGGCCGCTACGCCGACAAGGCCGCCGCGCTCAGGGAACACTTCAGCGAATTCGGCCTGATCCGCGCCCGTGTGATCGTCGAGGTGCGCTGGCTGCAGCGTCTGGCCGAACACGAGGGCATCACCGAGGTCAGCCCGCTCTCTGATGATGCCACCGCGTTTCTGGAAACGCTGATCAGCGAGTTCTCGGTGGCCGACGCCGAGCGGATCAAGGAGATCGAGCGCACCACCAACCACGACGTCAAGGCGGTCGAGTACTTCCTCAAGGAGAAGATTGAGGACAGCGAGGAGCTTCACGCGGTAACCGAGTTCATTCACTTTGCCTGCACCAGTGAAGACATCAACAACCTCTCCTACGGCGTCATGCTGGTCGATGGTTTGAATGCCATGCTGCCGACGCTGCACAAGGTCGCCGACGATATCGCCGCGCTCGCCGTGGAGCACGCGGCCCAGCCGATGCTCTCGCGCACCCACGGCCAGACCGCAAGCCCGACTACGCTTGGCAAGGAGATGGCCAACGTCGCCTATCGCTTGAAGCGCCAGCTCAAGCAGATCGAAGCCGTCGAGGTGCTGGGCAAGATCAACGGCGCGGTAGGCAACTATAACGCCCACCTGACGACCTACCCGGAGATCGACTGGGAAGCCAACGCGCGCACGTTCGTCGAAGGGCTGGGGCTTCGCTTCAACCCCTACACCACCCAAATCGAGCCGCACGACTACATCGCCGAGCTGTTCGATGCGATCGCGCGTTTCAACACCATCCTGATCGACTTCGACCGCGACGTGTGGGGCTACATTTCGCTGGGCTACTTCAAGCAGCGCACCGTGGAAGGCGAAATCGGCTCCTCCACCATGCCGCACAAGGTCAACCCGATCGACTTCGAAAACTCCGAGGGCAATTTGGGCCTGGCCAACGCGGTGTTGAGCCACCTCGCCCAGAAGCTTCCGATCTCGCGCTGGCAGCGCGATCTGACCGACTCCACGGTGCTTCGAAACCTCGGCGTGGGCCTGGCCTACGCGCTGATCGGCTACCATGCGAGCCTGAAGGGCATCGGCAAACTCGAGGCCAACCCGACGCGCCTGGCCGAGGATCTGGACAACAGCTGGGAAGTGCTGGCCGAGCCGATCCAAACCGTCATGCGCCGCTATGGGATCGAAAAGCCCTACGAGAAGCTTAAGGAGCTGACCCGCGGCAAGCGTATCGACCAGGCGGGCTTTGCCGCGTTCATCGACACGCTGGAACTGCCCGCCGAGGTCAAACAGGAGCTGAAGGCGCTTTCGCCGGCAAGCTACATCGGCAACGCTCGCGCCCAAGCCGAAGCGCTGCCCCAGCGTCTTGAAGCGCTATAACGCGCCGACTCACCAGGAGTTCGCCATGAGTAACCCAAACGAGCCGCTAACCCTTCTGGGCGATCTGACGCCGGAAGAGTTTTTAAAAAGTTACTGGCAGCAAAAACCGCTGTTGATCCGTGGCGCGATTCCGGATTTCGTCAGTCCCCTGGACCCGGACGAGCTGGCAGGCCTTGCCTGCGAGCCCGGCGTCGAGGCGCGGCTAGTCGAGGAGGAAGGCCCGGACGGCCCCTGGCAGGTCAGTGCCGGGCCCTTCGATGACGCCACCTTCGAGCGTCTGCCGGCAAGCCACTGGAGCCTGCTGGTTCAAGCGGTGGATCACTACGTTCCCGACGTCGCCGCGCTGATGAAAGAGTTCGACTTTCTGCCCGGCTGGCGCCTGGACGACATCATGGTGAGCTACGCCCCGCCCGGCGGCAGCGTCGGCCCCCACGTCGATCAATACGACGTATTTCTGCTCCAAGGGCGCGGCCAGCGCCGCTGGCAGCTGGGCGGAAAGCAGCCGGACGATGCGCCGATCATCCAGGGTATCGATCTCAAGATTCTCGAGACCTTCGAGATCGAGCCGGATTCCGACTGGACGCTGAACCCGGGCGACATGCTCTACCTGCCGCCGGGCTGGGCGCATCACGGCGTGAGCCAGACCGACAACTGCATGACGTACTCGGTCGGCTTTCGCGCGCTCTCCGCGGACGAGGCGATCACCTCGTTCGCCGATTACCTGGGCGAGCAGCTGCCCGGCTCGCAGCGCTACAGCGACGCCGGCATGGCGCCTGCCGAGCATACCGGCGAGCTCGACGACGCCGCCATCGAGCGGATGCGCCACTTCATCCTCTCGACGCTGGACCAGCCCAAAGAGCTCGCCCAGTGGTTCGGCCGGGCCATGACTCAACCAAAGTATATGGATCAGGTCATGCCGCTGGAGGAGCCGCTCGGTGAAGAAGACCTTGTCGCGCAACTACACGCCGGCGAGCCGCTTTTCCACATGCCCGGCTCGCGCATCGCCTGGCGCACCGAGGCCGGGGTGACCACGCTGTTCGCCGACGGCGACGGCCTGCCCTGTACCGAGCCCCTGGCGCGGCGCATCGCGGACCCGGCCCCGTTGTACGCCGACGTTCTCGAGCTCGAGGGCGCCGCAGCGGTGCTCACCTACCTGGTCAATGCGGGAAGCCTCGCCTTCATGGATGACGACGACGAGTAGCGTCGATGTCACAGCCGCCACGCCCATAGCGCCGCCTCCCAGCGGCGCTTTTTTTATGGATGGTGAAAAAAAACGACCCAGTCGCGCCGTTCGCGTAATGCCGTGTCGTTTAACTACGACGACACCTGCCCCGAAGTGTCAATTGCTGCGCTGCATCACCTTGTCGATAGTAAAGGCACACCCGCCCCGACTGGCGCGGGAAACGCGGCCCAGGGGCCGACTGCGAACACGACCGGAGAGTGCGACATGACAGGACTTCTCGACGACATCAAGGCAATGGCTCAGCTCAAGGAAGCCCAAGGCGGCAAGTGGAACGCCATCAAGCCCGAGTACGCCGCGCGAATGCGCGCCCAGAACCGCTTTCACACCGGTCTGGACATCGCCCGCTACACCGCTTCCATCATGCGTGCCGACATGGCGGCGTTCGATCAGGACCACGCGCAGTACACCCAGTCGCTGGGCTGCTGGCACGGCTTCATCGGCCAACAGAAGATGATCGCGATCAAGAAGCACTTCGGTTCCACTAAGCGGCGCTACCTCTACCTGTCCGGCTGGATGGTCGCCGCGCTACGCTCCGAGTTTGGCCCACTGCCGGATCAGTCGATGCACGAAAAGACCTCCGTGGCGGCGCTGATCGAAGAGCTCTACACCTTCTTGAAACAGGCCGACGCCTGGGAGCTCAACCACCTGTTCCGCCGGCTCGACGACGCCAAAGCGGCGGATGACCGGGGCCAAATCGAGACGCTGACCCGCCAGATCGACGAGCATGAAACCCACATCGTGCCGATCATCGCCGATATCGACGCCGGCTTTGGCAACGCCGAGGCCACCTATCTGCTGGCAAAGAAATTCATCCTCGCCGGCGCCTGCTGCATTCAACTGGAAAACCAGGTCTCCGACGAGAAGCAGTGCGGCCACCAGGACGGCAAGGTCACCGTGCCCCACGAAGACTTCCTCGCCAAGATCAACGCCGTGCGCTATGCGTTTCTGGAGCTCGGCGTGGACGACGGCGTGATCGTTGCCCGCACTGACTCGCTCGGCGCTGGCCTCACGCAAAAGATCGCCGTGACCCACACGCCGGGCGATCTGGGCGATCAATACAACGCCTTTCTCGATGGCGACGAGATCGCAAGCGCCGAGGAGATTCAAAACGGCGATGTGGTCATCAAGCAAGGCGGCAAGCTGGTCAAACCCAAGCGATTGGTCTCGGGGCTTTACCAGTTCAAGCCCGGCAGCGGCGAGGATCGCGTGGTGCTCGACTGCATCACCAGCCTCCAAAACGGCGCCGATCTTCTCTGGATCGAAACCGAGAAGCCCCACGTCGGCCAGATTGCGGCCATGGTCGACCGCATCCGCGACGTGGTGCCGGATGCCAAGCTCGTCTACAACAACTCGCCGTCGTTCAACTGGACGCTCAACTTCCGCCAGCAGGTGTTCGATGCCTGGCAAAAAGAGGGCAAGGACGTCTCTGCCTATGAGCGCGACAAGCTGATGAGCGCTGAGTATGACGCCACCGAGCTTGGCCGGCTGGCCGACGACTGGACGCGTGACTTTCAGCGCAGTGCCGCCAAGGATGCCCACGTGTTCCACCACCTGATCACCCTGCCCACCTACCACACGGCGGCGCTCTCCACCGACAATTTGGCGAAGGGCTACTTCGGCGAGGAAGGCATGCTCGCCTACGTCGCCGGCGTCCAGCGCCAGGAGATTCGCCAAGGGATTGCTACGGTCAAACACCAGGACATGGCCGGCTCGAACATCGGCGACGACCACAAGGAGTTCTTCCACGGCGATGCAGCGCTCAAGGCCGGCGGTAAGGACAACACAATGAATCAGTTCTAAGGCGCTTACCCAGCGGCGCGCCCGGGCACCCGCCTGCGGCGCGCCGCTTACGTTGAAGCACTTACCTTATACAGCTCTTGCACAAAACGCCGGCGTTGACTAAAGTCTCAACGCGTTACCGCGCTTGTAACGTCGCGTCGGTCGAACGAATGAGGGTCGCGGCCCTCGTGCACGGTCGCTGCACGCTATTTGCTCGATTTGCCTACCCAAGCGCCAAATGTGACCTTTTTAAAGCTCAGTGACCTTTTTGACCCTTGGGTAGTCAAAGCCTATGACTTTGGTTATCTTTAACGAACACTGTTTGATAACCGTGACGCTTAAAACAGCCGCTCGCGCTGAGAGAACTGGAGGTTTTACATGAAACGACTGTTACCCGTTGCCGCCCTGAGCCTTTTAACCCTGGCCGGATGTGCGAACACCGCGCCTTACTCCGGCGATGTATACCGTGGTAACCAGGCCCAGACCGGTCAGAGCGTGAGCTACGGCACCATCGTCGCCATTCGCCCGGTTCAAATCCAGGCTGACAGCCGCGCAGGGGGCCTTCTGGGCACCGGCGGCGGCGCCATCATCGGTGGCCTGCTGGGCAGCCAAGTGGGTGGCGGCAGCGGCCGTCAATTGGCGACCGTGGCCGGCGCGCTCGGCGGCTCCGTGGCCGGTAGCTCCATTGAGGATCGCGCCAACCGCGTTAGCGCACTGGAAATGGAAATTCGCCGCGACGACGGCAGCGATGTCGTGGTGGTTCAGCGCGCCGACCATCAGTTCCAGGCCGGCCAGCGGGTACGCCTGATCGGTAGTGGCGGCAATATGAGCGTGGCGCCCTACTAAGCGCTTCTCCAGCGTACGTTCTGGATAGCAAAAGCCCGGCCAATGGCCGGGCTTTTGCATTGGCGCTTGAGCTCTGCGCCGGAATCGATGTAGCGTGCCGAGATTAGTGCGACAGGCCGCTCGCCCAGTTGGCCAGCTTCATCACGGCAAGCCCAATCAGCGCGAGCAAAATGGCGACCAGCAGAATCTCGACCGGGTTGATCAGCGCGGTCGCGCCGAGCACGGCCAGCGCGACGATCCAGACGTAGCGGCTCTCGCCACGGCTTTTCAAGGCGGCGGGTAGCACCTTATCGAGCCCTTCGCTGACGCCGTTATCCCACCCCTTGTAGGCGAAATAGGCAATCAGAACAAAGGCAATAACCCATAAAATCATGACGGTGGTCATAAAAGCTCCCGGAAAAACGGTTTGAAGAAGCGCGAAAAAGTGAGGCTTAGAGTATCGCCGGGCTATTTGACACGCAAGACCGATCCTTGTTCGAAGCGTTGAAAAACCGCTTCGCGCCCCCTGACAAGCGGGCTCACACACGTTACCATTGTGGTACATGCACTCACCGAAAGGTTATTCAATGCAAATTGCGCAGAACTCGGTTGTCGCGTTCCACTACACCCTGACCAACGATGCAGGTGAAGTGCTAGACAGTTCTGAAGGCCGCGAGCCGCTGACCTATCTACACGGCGCTGGCAACATCATCCCGGGCCTCGAAAAAGAGCTTGAAGGCCGTAACGAAGGCGAAAAGCTGAACGTCAAGGTAACCCCGGAAGAGGGTTACGGTGAAGTTCAAGAGCAGCTGATGCAGGAAGTGCCGCGTGACGCCTTCCAAGGCGTTGAAAGCGTCGAGCCGGGCATGCAGTTCCAGGCCCAGACTGAAGGCGGTCCGCTGATGGTCACCGTCAAGCAAGTCGAAGGTGACACGGTCGTTGTCGACGGCAACCACCCGCTGGCTGGCCAGCACCTGAACTTCGACGTTGAAATCGCCAACGTTCGTGAAGCGAGCCAGGAAGAAGTCGAGCACGGTCACGTGCACGGCGAAGGCGGCGTCGAGCACTAAGCTCTTCGCACCTGACTCGAAAGCGTAAAGGGCGGCCCTAGGGCCGCCCTTTTTGCGTCTACTTAAAGCTACCCGCCCTCAGGCTTCCGGGATCAGCACCAGCTGGCCGTGGCGCACGCTGCGCGACGAGGTCACTTCATCGGAAAACTGCTGCAGCGCATGGCCGCTGCCTTTCAAAAGCGCCACTTCCAGGCAGCTGTCGGCATTGATGTGTACGTGAAGCGTCGAGAGCGTCAGATCATGGTGGTCGTGGGAGTGGCGCGTCAGGCGCTTTGAAAGCTCGCGGGCGCCGTGATCATAGACATAGACGAGCGCGCCCATGTAGGTCGCCTCCGGCGCCGCCTCGGTCTTGAGCCGATTGAGCCCGCTGCGCGCCAAGTCGCGAATCGCCTCGGAGCGGTTCTGATAGCCCCGCGCGTGCATCAGCGCATCCACGTCCCGGACCAGGTCGTCGTCCAGAGTGAGCGTTACTCGCTGCATAAAAGCCTCTCTATCGCTGACGTTCGCGCCGCTCGAACCGGCAAAGGCCGAGCGCAATGAAAAAGGTGACACCGAGCAGCAGCCAGGAGCCAACCGCCACACCAGGCCACTGCGACCAGCGCCAAAAAGGCTCGAGCCAGAACCCGCCAACACTCGCCCCCAGGTAGTAAAACACCAGATAAAGCGCCGAGGCGCTGCCGCGCGCGCCCTGAGCGTAGCGCCCTACCCAGCCTGAGGCCAGCGAGTGGCAAAGAAAAAAGCCGAAGGCGTTGATCAATAGGCCTAGAATCACTAGCCACAGCGGCGATGAGAGCGTCACCGCGGTGCCCAGCATCAAAATAAGAATACCCGCCCCCATGCAGCGCGCCGGCGAAAAGCGCTGCGCCAACCGCCCCGACACCGTCGAGCCGAAGGTGCCGCCCAGATAGGTCAAAAAGATCAGCCCCAGCGCGCCCGCGGCGAGCTGATAAGGCGGCGCCGCCAGGCGAAAGGTGATGTAGCTGTACTGGTTGATGAACACCAGAAAGTTGAGCCCTCCCAGCGCGTAGGCGGCCAGCAGCACCGGCGTGCGAAGATGGCCGGCCAAATCCCGCAGCGCCTGGCGAAGCTTGAAGGGTTTGGGCGCGAACGCGTGGCTATTGGGTAAAAGCCGCCAAAAGAGCAGACAGCCCAGTAGCGTCATCGTCCCGACCGTCAAAAATGCCGCGGACTCGCCGCCAAGTGTTGCAGCGAAGCCGCCGACCACGCGCCCGCTAATGCCGCCCAGGGAGTTGGCGCCGATATAAAGCCCCACGGCGCTCAGAAGCGCAGGCCTATCGAACTCGTCGCCCATCCAGGCGATGGCCACCGCCGGCAGCCCGCCGAGCACGAAGCCTTGAACGAGCCTTAGCAGCAGTAACGTCTCGAAATTGGGCGCCACGGCCAGCAGCAGCGACAGCGCTCCGGCGGCCACCAGCGTCACGCGCATGATCGTCTCGCGGCCGATCGCGTCCGACAGCGGCCCGAAAACCAGCAGCGCAAAAGCCAGCGACAGGGTCGCGGCGGACATCAGAAGGCTTACGCCAAGGGTGGAGACCTCAAAAGTCGTCTTGAGCGCCGGCAGCAGCGGCTGGGGCACGTAGAGATTGATGAAAACGAGAAAGGAGCCCAGGCAGAGCGCCGCCGTGGCGCGCCACCAGGCGCGGGTTTTCGCCTCGATCATGGCACGTCCGGCAACGAAAACGTTTTGGCCCAGGCCACCGCTTCATCCATCTTCAAAAAAATTAGAAACCGCCCAAACTTGCCAGATGCGTAGGCTCCAGCGCGCGGCGCGATTGCCAATAGTAGCGCTGCCAGTAGCTGTTTTGCATGCTCGAAATGATCACGCCCTGGGAGGAGGACGCGTGCATGAAGTAGCCGTCGCCCATGTAGATGCCAACGTGGTTATAGGGGCCGGGGGGTCGGAAGAAGACCAGATCGCCCGCCTGAAGCTCCTGGCGGTCGATCAAGCGTCCCTCGTGGACCTGATCGGTGGTGGATCTTGGAAGATCCCGGTTGAACGCATCGCGATAAATGTTTCGAACGAAGCCGGAGCAGTCCACCCCGCGCTGGGTGGTGCCGCCAATCCGGTAAGGGGTTCCGGACCATCGCTCGTGCTGGGCGAGCAGCGCGTTCTTGATCATCATTGGTGGAGGAGTCTGGAAACTGCTTAGCGGGTTCAGGGTATTGTCGACGGGCGACATTTGCGCGTTCGAGCCGTTTTTAAGCCCGGGAAGCGACATGGCAAAGTAGTCGTCCGGGGGCTCCACGCCCTGATGTGATTGGGAACCGGCACACCCTGCTAACAAGGAAAAAATCACGCAAGCGCCCACTACACGGGCAGCTGTCACAGACCAGTGTGGCAACGAAACCATGCAAACAACCCCTTGAATTAATGACCCGAAACCAAGCTTTTTTTCTAGCCAAGGACTATAAGCCAATTACAGCCCCTTTGGCGAGCCTCAATGTAATATCCGCTGATCGCCCGGGAGCGTGTCGATGTGTAGCGGCGCGAAGTGGCGTGGGCGGGTGCCGGGAAAATCCAGGCTCGTCCAGGGGCCGGCGAGAATCGGCGCGCCGCTGAGCCAAGCGACCATGGCCTGGCGAAAGCCCGCCAGAAACTCCTCGCGCTCCGGGGTTTCGCCCATGAAAAAAGAGAAGCCGGCGTACATGCCCGCGGCATACTCCTGCCAGCCCGCGTAGTGGGTATCGGCAAGCTGGTAGGCACGGTCCAGCGTGCGGTCGAAGGCGTCCCGGTCGAGCCACCCCAGCTGGCGCCCGGCGATCGCCAGGTCCATGAGCTGCGCGATGTCCCAGGCCGCCATGTCGACGTCGTTGCAGCCATCCTCGTTGTCACGCACCCGGCGCAGGCGCAGAAGGTGGTGGCGCTCCTCCTCCACGCACTCGCCGGACTCCAGAATGGCGATTTCGCTTTTGAGCCGCTCCGGGTTCAAGGTATAGGGCGCGTAGTTGATCTGGTACTCCTGACGGTCGCCGGACTCGAGCATGAAGCCGAGAAAATCCTGCATGTCGGCGGCGCTCGCCAGGTGATAGTGAGTGTCGACCCACTCGCGTATCGAAGCCTTTTCGCGCTCACTCTCGATCTGAGGCTCGCTCCACACGGCGCTATTGAGCGGGCCGACCAGCGCCATGGCGGTGAAGTGGGTAAGGCTTGGCCGCTCGCCGGGCTCGCGCCAGCTCCCCGGGTGCCAGTCCAGCCAGTAGAAAAGGCTGCCCGGGTCGCCCAGGTGCCAGGCGATCTCGCCGATCAGCGAGTCGTGCTCGGGTTCCGGCAAACACCCTTCCCAGGCGAACCAGGCTTCCAGCAGGTGTTTGGGCGAGGGGTAAAAGCGGCACAGGCAGCTCTTGAGTGCGTCGGCGTACTCGGTCAGCGCCTTGCTTTCGAACAGGTGGCTATCAAACGCCATGTAAAGATAGAAGGCGAACTTCTCGGCCATGTGAATGGTGGCGGCATGGCGGCTGACGCCCTTGAGGCTTTGAAGCTGACGGGCGTCGTCGACGCTCGGGCGGCCAAAGACGGTTTGTGCCGGCGGCATGACGCCGTGCACGGCGTCGGCGGCGAGCTGGTTCAAATGGTGCGCCTGGGCGGGCAGCCAGTAGCGCTCCAGCGCCCCTGCCCCCTCGTCGGCGTGCAGCGACAGCGCGTCCTGCAAATAGAGCGCGGCATCGGCGCGACGCTTTTCGCCCATGAAGGCGCCCGGGTCGACCTGGCGCAGCAGCGCATCGGGCTCGCGCACGCTCGCCAGCGCCAGCAGCCAGTGGTGGCCGCTGGCGCGCCAGCCCTTGATGCGCGCGCGCGAGGCGGTTTGGGTGGCGCTGTCGAGCAGCGCGTTGGGCGCGATCTCCCAAGGGCTACAGGCCGCCTTGAGCAGCAGCGTGGCGTGGGCGCTTGGCGTCATATCACGCCGGTCGATGCCCTCGAACAGGCTCTGGCCACGCCGGTAGGCGGCGAGCAGTGTCGGCCAGTCGGCGTAGCGCTGTTGGATCAAATCGGCGCTGTGGGCGGCGATGTCATCCGCTTCGGCCTGGCTTAACAGCCCGCTACAGGCCCCGGCCCAAGCGAGCTCGACGATGCGCAACCAGTCCCAGCCGGCCCAGTCGAAGGGCTCGTTCTGGCTGACGAACTGCACCAGAACCGGCGCGTAGGCGGAGTCGTCGTCGGCGCCGCGCTGCCACTCCAGGCGCTGCGCCTTGTCCATTTCGAGCAGCTCGCGGGCTTCGATATCCCAGCGCTGGCGATCGCCCTGAGCGCTGAGCCAGAGCACCACGCCGAGAAGCTGGTCACGATCGTCAACCTGCCACACCCGCGAGAGCCACTGGCGCGCCTCGGGCCAGTCACCGGGGGTGGCCGGGTAGCACATCACCGGATGAAACAGCGCGCCGAGCCGCCAGGGCCGAGCGCACGGCTCTTGAGGCCAGAGTGCGTCCGGGGCCGGCGCCTTTGCAAGCGCCTCTTCGAACGCTTCCCAGCTCACCGCGTCGGCCTCGCTTTCGCGTTGGGTCAGCGTTTGGCAGGCATCCAGAAAGCGCTCATGGGCGCGTTTGGAAATGTGACCGTCAAGCGCCGAGCGCAGATCGATCAGCCAGCTGCGCAGGTCGTGATATTCGCCCCCAATGCGGCGCATGGTGTGGTGCGCCCAGGTGCCGGCCTGCGCCTGGGTAATCCAGCCGGCGGCGCCAGCCAGCGCGCTCCATTCGAGCGCGCCCAGCAGATGATGCGCCGGAGCGCTTACCGCCCCCAGCCCGTGCAAAAACTTCTCCACCAGCTCGCCGCGGTGGGAAATACCCAGTGCCTTGAGCCGTTTTTCGGCTTGTACGCTATCCAGCGCTAGAGGATGCGCGGTAGATAACCCATCGCACAGCAAGAGCTGCTGGGCCCACCAGGCGGTTAATGCATCGGACAAAAGACACCTCGAAAACGACACTCGGCAACGCGCCGGCACAAAGCGCCCTAGTGTAACGGAAACTCCTGGCCAGGCCGATAGCGCGCTTGAGGGTTTGAACAAAAACACCGCCCCGGAGAGGCTCCGGGGCGGTGTTTTAAACGTTTGAACGCGTCTGGCCGGGTGAAACGGGCGTCGCTTTTGCAGCCCGTTACCCGGCTCTATTTAGGCTTACGCCTTGCGCACCTTGCTAATGACCCACAAGAGCACGACGGCACCTACGGTCGCGGTGACCAGCGAGCCGATGAAGCCGCCGGCGGAAAGCCCCAACAGGCTGAACAAAAAGCCGCCGATCACCGCGCCTACAATTCCGACGCCAATGTTAGCGATGATGCCGAAGCCGCCACCGCGCATGATGTTGCCGGCAATCCAGCCAGCCAGACCACCAATGATAAGCCACGCTAAAAAGCCCATAATACCTCCCTGGTTTTTCGATATAGGCGCCGGTTTTACCTACCGGGCGCGCTTGTCCTAACATAGCACACAGTCACCGAGATGCGCCTGGTTTATGTGCAAGGCGACTTAGGCCTAGTGACGGCTCGAGACCGGCTTGCTCATCTGCCCACTGCCCGCTCTCCACTACCACTGTCCATTCTCCAAAAGGAACGCCCATGATCCCCGATTCGCTGCAAACGCTCGTCGACGACGTCGACGGTCAGTCCAACGCCCGGTGGCAAGACCGCGAGGTCGTCGTCTTCAACATGGCGTGGGGCGAGATGATCGTGAGCCTGCAAGGCGCCCAGGTCCTGCACTTCAAACCCAAAGGCGATAGCGCCGCTTGGCTCTGGGTCACGCCGACGCCTTCGGCGCTTCCCGACACCATTCGCGGTGGCATTCCGCTGTGCTGGCCCTGGTTCGCCGACGAGCGCTACGCCGACGAGTCTCCAGAGCGCGACGGCCCTTTTCACGGCTTGGCCCGCCAGGCGCAATGGCGACTCGACGCGGTAGATGAGCACGCCGAAGGTATTGAGGTACACCTCTCTCCGCTTGAGCGCCTGCACAGCCTGCTCACCGCGCGGGTGTTCATTCAGGCCAACGCCCAGCGCCTGAACGTCGAGCTGATCAGCGAGAACATCGGTGAGACGCCGGTGAAGATGAGCGGCGCGCTGCACACTTATCTCGGCGTGGCGCATACCCACCAGTGCCGCCTCGAAGGCCTGGCCGGGGCGCGTTACCTGGACAAGCTCAAGGACTTCGCCGAAGCCGAGCAGCAGGGCGTGCTCGCCGTACAAGGCCCGGTCGATCGCATCTACCACACCAACGAGGCAGTCGCGCTGAGTGACGGCGAGCGCACCCTGCGCGTGGCGAAGCAGTCGAGCGACTCCACCGTGGTATGGCACCCGGGCGATGCGCTGCCTGCGGACACGCCGCTGGATGCCGGCTTTCGCTTTGTTTGTGTGGAAGCCGCCAACACCCGCCTCGACCCGGTGTGGCTGGTGCCCGGCGCGCAGCATCTGTTAGGCACGACGCTGAGTTTGGACTAACCGTGGCGGCGTTAATCGCCGGTTAATCAGCGCTTTGCTAAGCTTGGAAGCATCACCTTTTGAGCGTTCACCGCAAGGAACAACACGCATGCCCCAGCCGTTAAGTCGGGAGCTCAACAACCTGTTGGAGCGCGGCCGCGACCGCCAGCTAAGACTTGCCGTTACGGGGCTCTCCCAAGCCGGCAAAACGGCGTTTTTGACCTCACTGGTCAACCAACTGCGCCACGCGGGCCTCGAGGCCAAACTCGACCTGCTGCCCGCCGCCCGCGAAGGGCGGCTACTCGGCGCCAAGCGGCTCAACCAGCCGGACCTGGGCGTACCGCGCTTTCCTTACGATCCGGGTATGGCGGCACTCGACGACACGCCGCCGTGCTGGCCGGCGCCTACGCGCGGTATCAGCGAACTACGCCTTGAGCTTCGCTTCAAGCCGGCGCAAAGCGGCTGGTTCACGCCGGAAACCGCGAAGCTGACGCTGGATCTGTTCGACTACCCCGGCGAGTGGCTTCTGGACCTGCCGCTTCTGCAGCACGACTTCTACAGCTGGTGTCAGGCCCAGGCGCAGCACCAGGGCCCACACCGCCGGGCGCTATTCAATGAGTGGCATGCATCAGTAGAGGCGCTCGACCCGGCCAAGCCGGTGGACGAAACCACCCTTGCCAGCATCTCGAAGCAGTACGCCGACGGGCTCAAGCGGGCCAAACAGGCGGGCTTTTCGGATCTCCAGCCGGGGCGGTTTTTGCTGCCCGGCGAGCTCGAGGACGCGCCGGTGTTACAGTTCTTCCCGCTGCCGGATTTGACCCAGTCCCAGGAAACCCTGGACGCGCTGCCAGAGGAAAGCCTTTACGCCACGCTCAAGGCGCGCTTTCGCTATTACCAGCAGCAGGTGGTACGCCCCTTCTACCGCGATCACTTTCGCCGCTTTGACCGCCAGATCGTGCTGGTCGACGTCTTGGGCGCGCTCAACGCCGGGCCCGAGCGCTTCGAGGATTTATCACAGGCGCTGGGCCAACTGATGCAGAGCTTCAACTACGGCAAGCGCAGCCTGCTCACGCGGATGTTCGCGCCGAAAATCGACCGGCTCGCGATCGCCGCGACCAAGGCGGACCACGTTACGCCGGACCAGCACGCCAACGTGGTCACGCTTCTCGAGAGTCTTTTGGCCGAGCCCTTGAAGGATCTGCGCTACGCCAACGTGCCGGTCAAGGCATTTTCGCTGGCCGCCATTCGCGCCACTCAGACCCGCGAGGTGCAGGAAAACGGCAAACGCACCCCGGCGCTGAGAGGCACGACCCTGGAGGGCGAGGAGGTGCTGCTCTACCCGGGCGATGTGCCGAGCCGGCTGCCCACCGCCGAGTTCTGGCAGGGCCAGGGCTTCGACTACCCAAGCTTTCGCCCGATGAGCCGCGACACCGATGCGCTCGATCATATCCGCATGGACGCCGCCCTCGACTGGCTGATTGGAGACAAGCTGCAATGACGACCCCCAACCCACGCCGCCAGTTCAACCTCGACGACACGCCCCTGGATGATGAGCCGCTGCGCACCCACGAACGTTTCGACCCGCTGCGCGAAGACCAGCCGTTGACCGAGCCCGAGGCCCGCGCCCTGCCAGAGGCTCATCTGGGCGCGCCGCGCAAGCGCCGCTGGGGGCTGATGTTCGCGCTGATCGGTGCAGGCGGATTGGGGGCCGCCGAGTTCGCCACCGGCATTCCCGACGCCATCGAGGGCTCGGCCTGGCTAAGCGTGGCCTGGCAGGCGTTTGGCTTGGGGCTGATCACGCTCGGCGGCGCGTCGCTGGTCAAGGAGCTTGGCCGGCTGAAACGCCTCAAGCGTCACGATCGTTTACGCGAAGAGCTCGCCACGCTCCCCCACTGCTCCTTCGAGCAGTCAAAGGCGCTTGCCGAGAAGCTGAAAGTCCAGCTCAAGCTCAGTGACGACGACCCGCACTGGCAGGCGTTCACGCGCGCCTGCCAGCCGCACCACAGCGGCGTGGAGGTGCAAACGCTGCTTTGCTACCACCTGCTCGCGCCCCGGGATCGCCGCGCGCAGCAGCTGATCACGCGCATGTCCGGCGAGACGGCGCTGATGGTGGCGATCAGCCCGCTCACGCTGGTAGACATGGCGCTGGTCGCCTGGCGAAGCCTCGCCATGGTCGACCGGCTCTGTAGGCTCTACGGGCTCGAGCTTGGCTACGCCAGTCGCCTGCGGCTTTTTCGCAACGTCCTGCACAACATGGCCTTCGCCGGCGCCACCGAGCTTGCTTCTGATGTCAGCATGGACATGCTCTCGCTCGACTTGACTGCCAGGCTTTCGACTCGCGCAGGTCAGGGCTTGGCCACCGGGCTCTTGAGCGCTCGCCTCGGCCTTCGCGCCCAGCGCCTGTGCCGGCCGCTGGCGTTCACGCCCGAAGAGCAGCCCAAACTCTCCGATCTGCGCCAGTCGCTGTGGCGCCAGCTCAAACGGGCCGACAAGGAGCCTGCCCCGCGCGCTGACCGCTAACACAAGACCGAAGAGCGCGTCAGGCAATGCGCTGTTCGCTGTTGGCGTCGAACATGACCGCCCGGCTCATGTCGACCCGCAGCGCCAGCCGATCCCCCGGGGCGACGGCGCACTTGGGGCCGACTCGGGCGGTGATCTCCTCTTCGCCCAGCGGCAGGCGCAGCAGGATATCCGCCCCGGTCGGCTCGACCACGCTGACCGTCGCCGTCATTGGCGTACCCTCCGCCTGGGCGCCGAGGCGCGCGTCCTCCTCGCTAAAGTGCTCCGGGCGCAGGCCAAGAATCACCGTTTTGCCGATCCGCTCGGTAAGCGCCTCGGTGGTTCGCGCCGCGGGCCAGGGGAGCGTCAGGCTCTCCTCGCTCGGGGTTTCGATACGCAGTTGAACCCCGCCGTCACTTTGTTCGAGCGTGGCGCGAATGAAGTTCATCGAGGGCGAGCCCATAAAGCCCGCGACGAACATGTCTACCGGATCGTTGTAGACCTCGTCCGGCGAGCCCAGCTGGAGAATATGACCGTCGCGCATCACCGCGATCTTGTCCGCCAGCGTCATCGCCTCGACCTGGTCGTGGGTCACGTAAACGATGGTCGTGCCCAGGCGCTGGTGGAGCTTCTTGATCTCGGTGCGCATGTCGACACGCAGCTTGGCGTCCAGATTCGACAGCGGCTCGTCGAACAGATACACCTTGGGCTCGCGCGCCAACGCTCGGCCCATCGCCACCCGCTGGCGCTGCCCGCCGGAGAGCTGGGCGGGCTTACGCTCCAGAAGGTGCGAGATCTGCAAAAGATCCGCGACCCGCTCCACCGCCTCAATGCGCTCGGCCTTGGGCACCTTGCGCATCTCGAGACCGAAGCTGATGTTCTGGCGCACCGTCATGCTCGGGTAGAGCGCGTAGGACTGGAACACCATGGCGATATCCCGCTCGGCGGGGGTACGCCCGGTCACGTCCTCACCGTCGATGCGAATGTGCCCGCTGGTGACCGGCTCGAGCCCGGCGATGGCGTTCATGAGGGTCGACTTGCCGCAGCCGGACGGCCCCACCAGAATCAGAAACTGGCCGGACTCGATGGAAAGGCTCACGTCCTTGAGCACCCGCTCGCGGCCGAACTCCTTGCGTACCTGATCGATTTCAAGCGCTGCCATAAATTGCTTTCCCGTTATTGTTGAGTACTTAACCCTTGACCGAACCGGCGGTCAGCCCGCGCACGAAGTACTTGCCCGCCAGCACGTAAACCACCAGCGTCGGCAGCGCAGCAATCATCGCCGCCGCCATATTCACGTTGTACTCGGTAACGCCGGTCGAGGTGTTCACCAGGTTGTTGAGCGCCACCGTTACCGGCTGGGTGTCGTGGCCTGAAAACGCCACGCCGAACAGAAAATCGTTCCAGATCTGGGTGAATTGCCAGATGATCGACACCACGATGATCGGCGCCGATACCGGCAGCAGAATGCGCCAGAAAATGCGAAAGAACCCAGCGCCGTCGAGCTTCGCCGCCGACACCAGCTCATCCGGGATGCCGACGTAGAAGTTGCGGAAAAAAAGCGTCGTGAAGGCGATGCCGAACACCACGTGCACCAGCACCAGCCCTGCCCGGGAGCTTGAAAGCCCCAGCCAGCCAAGCGTCTGCGCCATGGGAAGCAGCACCACCTGAAACGGAATGAAGCAGCCAAACAGCATCAGCGCGAACACGATTTCCGCGCCCTTGAAGCGCCACTTGGTCAAGGCGTAGCCGTTGAGCGCGCCAGCCGCCGTCGAGATCAGCACCGCCGGAATCACGATGGCAAACGAGTTCCAGAAGTAGCCCCCCACGCCTTCGCAGCGCATGCCGGTACACGCCTCGCCCCAGGCTTTGGTCCAGGGCGCGAGCGTCGGATTTTGCGGAAGCGACAGCAGCGAACCGGCGGTGATCTCGGACAGCGGCTTGATGGAGGTGATCAGCATGATCAAAAGCGGCAGCGCGTAGAAAAGTGCGGCCAGAATCAAAACGGCGTAGAGCGCGCCGCGCAAAAGGCGCGCGCCGACGGTTTGGCGACGAATGGCATCAGCCATGGCGGCGGCTCCTCAGTTCCGAATAGAGATAGGGAATCAGAATCGCCAGCACCCCGCCCAGCATCAGCATGGCGCTGGCGGAGCCCAGCCCGATCTGGGCGCGGTTGAAGGCGTGGGTGTACATGAAGGTCGCAGGCAGATCCGAGGCGTAGCCCGGGCCACCGCCGGTCAGCGCCACCACCAGATCGAAACTCTTGATCGCGATGTGGGCCAGAATCATCACCGCGCTAAACACCACCGGGCGCAGGCACGGCATCACCACGCGCCAGTAAATGCGCGGCAGGCTCGCCCCATCCAGCTGGGCGGCCTTGATGATGCTGTCGTCGATGCCCCTAAGCCCCGCTAGAAACAGCGCCATCACGAAGCCCGAGGCCTGCCACACCGCGGCGATCACCAGCGTATAGATCGCCATGTTCGGATCGACGATCCAGTCGAAGCGAAACGACTCGAAGCCCCAGCCCTGCACCATCGCCTGGATGCCGAGCTGCGGGTTCAAAAGCCACTTCCACACCACCCCGGTGACGATGAACGATAGCGCCATCGGGTAGAGATAAACGGTGCGCAGCGCCCCCTCCTGACGGATTTTCTGGTCGAGCAAAATGGCCAGCAAAGCGCCGATCACCAGGCACACCGCCACGAACAGCGCGCCAAAAATCATCAGGTTGGTCGAGGCGACCCACCAGCGGTCGTTGGCCATCAGCCGCGCGTACTGCCCGAAGCCGACGAAGTCGTAGCTTGGCAGCATGCGCGAGCTGGTCAGCGACAGCACGAACGTCCAGAGCATGAAGCCGTAGACGAAAAACAGGATCACGGCCGCCGAAGGCGCCAGCACCAGCCGCGGCAGCCACGCCTGCAGTCGGCCGGACGCCGTCGGCCGCCGGGCCTTCGGTGAAATCGAGTGTGTCATGGGGAAATCTCGCCGGTCAGCAAGGCGCGCCGCCGGGCGGCGGCGCGAACATCAAGAAACGCTTAGAACGAGGCCATCTGAGCGGCACTCACCAGGCGCTCGGCGGCCTGGTCGGCGGGCATGTTGGCGTCGTTGAAGTAGTTGGTCACCACATCGAAGATCGCGCCCTGTACGTCGGCGCGTACGGCCATGCCGTGGGACATGCTGGGCACCAGACCACCGGTTTCAGCGGTGCGCTGGAAATCCGCCAGCGACTGCTCGGCGCAGCTGTCGAACTCGCTCATGTCGAGATCAGGACGGGCGGGAATCGAGCCCTTGGCCAGGTTGAAGGCTTCCTGGAAAGTGGGTTCGAGTACCAGTCGCGCCAGCGCCTGCTGGGCCTCGCGCTCGCCGTCGTCGTTCACGCGGAACATGGCAAGGCTGTCGATATTGAACGAGAAGGCGTCTTCACTGCCCGGTGCGGCGGCGCACAGGTAGTCTTCGCCGGCGGTGAGCCCGGCGGCGGTGAACTCGCCCTTGGCCCAGTCGCCCATTAGCTGAAAGCCGGCGTCACCCTCGATCACCATATTGGTCGCGATGTTCCAGTCGCGCCCGGGCATGCCCTCGTCCATCAGCTCGCGCAGGCGTTTGAAGGTTTCAAGCGCCTCGATCATTTGATCGCTTCCCAGCGCCTCGGGGTCGAGCTCGACCAGCGACTGGCGGTAGAAATCCACCCCTTGGCTTCCCAGCACCACGCTTTCGAACACGGTGGCGTCCTGCCAGGCCTGGCCGCCGTGGGCCAATGGCACGAAGCCCGCTTCGCGAATCGCCTCGCCGGCGGTGAACAGCTCGTCAAGGGTCGTGGGCATCTCGACCCCGGCGGCGTCCAGCACCTCCGGGTTGGCCCACAGCCAGTTCACCCGGTGCACGTTGGCCGGCACCGCCACGTAATGGCCGTCGAAGCGCATGATGTCGGCGACCACCTCGGGCAGCAGCGCGTCCCAGTTCTCCTCGGCGGCGACGTCGTCGAGATCGCCCAGAAGCCCAAGCTCGCCCCACTCCTGAATTTCCGGGCCCTTGATCTGGGCCGCCGACGGCGGATTGCCGGACATGGCGCGGGATTTCAGCACGGTCATCGCGGTTTCACCGCCACCGCCGGCCACGGCGAAATCTTCCCAGCCGTAGCCTTCGGCTTCCAAAAGCTCCTTGAGCACGTTGGCCGCGCGGGCCTCGCCGCCGGAGGTCCACCAGTGGAGGACTTCGACATCGCTTGCCTGGGCCGAGGTGGTGGCGGCCATCGAAAGCGCAAGGCCGAGGGCGGATTGGCGCAACGTCGGTAGAGGCAGAGTAGACAGACGCAGAGTTGGTAGACGCAAAGCAGGTAGACGCAAAGTGGACATGGTGACTCCTGGCGTTGTTATTGTCGGCGCCCCGAGTGCGGCGCGGGTCGACTGTTATAAGACGTTCGGCTGTTTTAAAACAATGGGGCCGCGTTCGAGCGTGCCCTTTACGTGAGGGTACGCCGCCGGGCAGGCAAACGGGAGTATCGCTTTCCTACAAAGTGTTGGCGCTTTATTACAAGCCGGTAACATTGGCCTGACGGGCAAGCGTCAGCGTGGCGACGAGCCCGCCGGCGGGATGATTGGCAAGCGTAATATCGCCGCCGTGAGCGCGGGCGATGTGGCGGGCGATGCCGAGCCCCAAGCCGCTGCCGCCGGTGTGGCGGCTGCGCGAGGCTTCCAGGCGCACGAACGGCGAAAAGACCCGGTCGAGCTGTGAATCCTCGATGCCGGGGCCGGCATCTCTAAGGCGAATCGTCACGCGCTCCGGGGCGTCGATGATCTCGACCCGGGCGTGCTGGCCGTAGAATACCGCGTTCTCCAAAAGGTTCGAAAGACAGCGCTTGATCGCCAGCGGCTTGACCACCAAAGGCGCGGCCTGGCCGGTGATCTCGACATCGCCACCCTGCAAACGAAGCTCCGTGGCGAGATGAAGCGCCAGCGCCCCGATATCCGTGGCCACCGGCGCCTCGTGCAGGTCGAGCCCTTTGACCGAGGCCAGCGCCCCCTTCACCAGCTCGGAAAGCTCGTCGAGCGAAGCGCAAAAGCGCTCACGCTGGCGCGGGTCGTCGAGCATTTCAGCGCGAAGGCGCATCCGGGTAATCGGGGTTTTCAAATCGTGAGAGATCGCTGAAAAGAGCCGTTCGCGCTCCTCGACCTGATCGCGGATGCGCCGCTGCATGCGGTTGAACGCCGCCGCCGTGGCGGCGACTTCTCTCGGGCCGCTCTCCTTGAGCGGTGGACTGTCCAAATCATCACCGAGCTGGCGTGCGGCCCTCGAGAGTCGCGCCAACGGCCGAGTGGCGCTTTTGATACTTAAAAGCGAGAGCCCCAGCACGCTAATCAGCACCAGAATCCCCACCAGCAGGCGCTCCTCGGACAGCCAGGCACTGGCATTGAAAATGTCCGGCACGCCGAGCAGGGTGGCGACATAGAGCCACATATCCGGGGCGAGTTCGAGCTGTACCACCAGAATCGGCGGCGACAGCGGCTCCATCAAGAGACTGTGCTGGCCCCAGCGCGGCGGCAGATCATGCAGCAGCACCTCGTTATTGAAAAGGCGCAGGGTGTCCGGGCGCGAGAACTCGACGACGACATCGTCGATGGCGAGCTCGCGGGTCAAAATGGTGTGGACGTTGTCCACCACCAGCGCCTTTTCCGGGCCGTCGCCAATATCGATCACCGGGATGCGCCGCTCGTTGACGCTGACGAAAAAGCGTGTGCCGCCCATGTTGCGCAGCTGGTCGAGCACGATATGGCGATAGTCCACCGGCAGCGAACGAAAGTACTTCATGGTCGAGGCGATGCTTTGCGCCATGTTGTTGGATAGCTCGTCGAGCTGTTCGAGCTGGCTGGCGCGCACCTGAGCGCTCCAAAGCGCGTAGCTGCCCGCCTGGGCCGCCAGCACCCCGGCGATCATGATGATCACGAAGCGCCCGCGAAGCGTGGCCGGAAGCAGGCGTTGAAGAAGCCGTTTCAGCGTCATCACCCGACGGCATCGACCCGGGCGGTGAGCACGTAGCCCGCCCCGCGCACGGTACGAATCAGTTGGGAGTGCTGGGCGTCCTCGCCCAAGCGCTGGCGCAGTCGGCAAACGTGAACGTCGATGGAACGATCCAACGGCGGCGCGTCGCGCCCGCGGGTGAGCGTATAAAGATCGTCCCGGGTGATCACCGTCGCCGGGCGCTCGAGAAATACCTGTAGAAGCTGAAAGTCGGCGCCGGAGAGCGCGACCAGAACGCCGCGCTCGTCCGTCAGCTCACGGGTGGTGCGGTCGAGCTGCCAGGCGCCGAAGCGTACTACCCGGGCGTCTTTGACGCTGGCCGGCGCCGGGGCGTGTGCACGGCGCAGTACCGCCTTGATGCGTGCCAGAAGCTCGCGCGGGTTGAACGGCTTGGCTACGTAGTCGTCGGCGCCGAGTTCGAGACCCAGAATGCGGTCGGTGTCATCGCTACTGGCGGTGAGCATGATGATCGGCAGATCCCCCTGGCGGCGCAGGCGGCGGCAAATGGCGAAGCCGTCGTCGCCGGGCATCATCACGTCCAGGATCAAAAGGGTCGGCGTGCTCGTCTCGAGCGCCTTGAACAGCGAATCGGCACCGTCGGCGGTCTGTACCCGGTAGCCGTGGCGGCCCAGATAATCCGCCAGCAGCTCGCGGATCTCCGGATCGTCGTCGACGACCATGATGCAGTCACTCGATGTGGTCATGATAAGCGGGTTCCGGCTCATTATCGTTGGGCCACGATAATGGTGGAGAGCCCGGTTCATCACAAGCGGCTATCGACCAAGGTGGTAGACGCCTTGGCCCGCTCTGAGCGCTGCAAAGCGCTCGCAGGCCGTTGGATTCTCATATGCAATCACCTTCATATAACTATTGGCTAGTTGTGGCGCGCCGCGTCTTAAAATTAACTGAAGCGGCGCTGGGGTGCCCTTCACTACGGCAACAATAGGCACAACACTTCATAAAGGCTGCTCGACCGCTCGTCTTTTAACAACAATCAAGGATTACGAATGAGTACTGCCACTACCGCCAGTTCCGCCGGGGCACGCCCTGGCTTTTTCGAGCGCGAAAACACCATCGCCGGTCCAGGGTTCAACCGCTGGCTGGTGCCGACTTCCGCGCTCGCGATTCACCTGTGTATCGGCATGGCCTACGGGTTTTCGGTGTTCTGGATTCCCATGTCCACCCTGCTGCCCTCCACCGAGACCGCTGCCAGCTGTGGCGATATCGGGCTCTTGCAGGCACTAACGACCACGACCTGCAACTGGGCGGTGGGGCATGTGACCTATACCTTTGGTATTTTCATCGCCATGCTGGGTATCTCCGCCGCGCTTTGGGGGGCTTGGCTCGAGCATGCCGGGCCGCGCAAGGCCGGCGCCATCGCCGCGCTCTGCTGGGGCGGGGGGCTGGTGCTGGGCGGGGTTGGCGTGATGACCCACCAGCTGTGGCTTTTGTATCTGGGCTGCGGGGTACTCGGTGGCATCGGTCAGGGGCTTGGCTACATCACGCCGGTCTCGACGCTGATCAAATGGTTTCCCGACCGGCGCGGCATGGCCACGGGTTTTGCGATCATGGGCTACGGAGGCGGCGCCATGGTGGGCGCACCGCTGGCCGTATGGCTAATGGGGCTGTACGCCGACAACGGCGGTAACGGTGTCGCACTTACTCTGATGACAATGGGCGTCATCTACTTCATCGTCATGAGCGCCGGCGCTTTGAGCTTTCGCGTCACGCCCAACGGCTGGAAGCCACAAGGGTGGCAGCCCTCGCCCAAACAGCAGAGCAACACCATGATCACCCAGGGTCACGTTCATCTGCGCAACGCCTGGAAAACCCGGCAGTTCTGGCTGATCTGGTCGGTGCTGTTCTTGAACGTCACCGCGGGCATCGCGGTCATCTCGATGGCAAGCCCCATGCTTCAGGACGTTTTCGGTCCTGCCCTGTTAGGGCTCGAGAACACCGGCGCTGCCTTGACCGGCGCTCAGAGCGCCGCCATTGCCGCAGCCGCTGCAGGGCTGGTGGGGTTGATCAGCCTGTTCAACAGTGTCGGTCGGCTGTTCTGGGCCTCGCTTTCGGATAAGCTCGGGCGCAAGAACACCTACTACGTCTTCTTCGTCCTTGGGATTATTACCTACTGCTCGCTGCCCACCTGGGGGCACTGGGGCATGGCCGGCATGTTCGTCATCGCCATCTGCGTGATCTTGAGCATGTACGGCGGCGGCTTCGCCACGGTGCCGGCGTATCTTGCCGATATCTTCGGCACCCAGATGGTCGGCGCCATTCATGGCCGCCTGCTCACCGCCTGGACCGCTGCGGGCCTGATCGGCCCGATCGTGATCACGCTCATTCGTGAAGCCCAGCTCGACGCAGGCGTTGCGCCGGCGCTGGTGTACGACCGCACGCTCTACATCATGGCCGGGCTGCTGGCCGTGGGGCTCGTATGTAATAGCCTCGTGCGCCCGGTCGATCAATCGCTGCACATGTCAGAAGAAGAGCTGGCTCGCGAACGCGCCTTGCAAAACGAAGCGAGCGTGTCGAGTGATGCCCACCAGGCCGCCCGGGGGCGTTTCGGCGCGCGCGGCGTGCTGGCCTGGCTTGCGGTCGGGGTGCCGTTTTTGATCGGGCTCTATATCGCGCTGGCGAAGGCCGCCGCGCTCTTCTAGACCACAGTTCTAGACCAGAGTCGCCATCCGCCCGGGCTCTGATCGCCTAGAGCCCGAAACGCTCGCGCAGAAGCTCGGCCACCCCCGCTTCGTGGTGGTGGCCGATCTGACACCCGCGCCCTAGGCGCCCGGCCATCTCCGGGTGGGCGTTGGCCATGTAATGCGCCTCGCCGGCAAGTGCAAGCATCTCCACGTCGTTCAGGTTGTCGCCAAACGCCAGGCACTCGTCGGCGCTCAGGTTCAGGCGCTCGAGCAGTGCGGCAAGCGCCACGCCCTTGTTCACCCCACCGGCCATGATCTCGAGCGAATTCGGCGTGGAGTAGGTGACGTGCAAGTGATCCCCGCCGATTTGGCGAACGCTCGCCTCGATGCGGGCGAGCTCGCTTGGATCGCCGCCGTACAGCACCTTGCCGATACCGTTGACCGGCATCTCGTCGGCGGGGACCACCTGATAGACGAAGCCGGTCGCGGCGTGCATCGCCAAATGCCCCGGCGACTCGGAATCGATATACCAGGCGTCGTCCAGGTAAAGGCTCAAGCGCACGTTGGCCGGCCGGTCGAGGTTGATCAGCGCCCGCGCCTTATCCGGGTCGACGTGGTGGGCCGCGAGCAGAGTGTCGTCCGGGGCGTGGGTGTAGGCGCCGTTGCTGCTGATCAGGTGCATCGGCACGTCCAGCTCGTCGCGAAACACTTTCATGTCGCGGTAGTGGCGCCCGGAGGCGAGCGTGAGCTGGTGGCCCTGCTCGGTGAGCGCGCGCAGCACCTCGATGGTGCTTTCGTGCAGCACGTGATCACTGCCCAAAAGCGTTCCATCCAGGTCGGAAACAATCAGCCGGGGGGTCATGGTGGCTCCTTGGTCGAGGGCGTTAACGAGAGGGTTTATTGAAGGTTCTGGTCAGATGTTCGCGCGCGTCAAACGGCTGGCAAGCTTAACCGATTATCAAAGGCGCGGGTAAGTCATTGACCTTGCGAGCCCCCGGCGATATCGACTCGCTGGGCAATTGGCGCGGTGGGCGGGAATCCGTATAGTGGCAGGCTACTCTCGCCAACTGATTGAACTCATGCTGCAAAATAACTCCGTGCTGGCTCAGCTCAAGCAACAGATTCGTGACACCACGCCGCGCGCCGAAGGCGTGATCAAGGGCACCGAGAAAGGCTTCGGCTTTCTCGAAACCGACGGCGGCGACTCCTACTTCGTGCCGCCCCCCGCCATGAAAAAGGTGATTCACGGCGACCGGGTCGAGGCGGTGATTCACGAAAACGGCGACAAGAAATCCGTCGAGCCGGAGAAGCTGATCGAAGCCGGCCTCGACCGTTTCGTTGCGCGCGTGCAAAAGCGCGAAGACCGCCTGGCCGTGGTGCCGGACCACCCCTCGATTCGCAACGTCATCAAGTCGCGCATCAAAAACAGCCTCGACGAATCGACGATTGCAGACGGCGACTGGGTCGTGGCACGTCTGGTGCGCCACCCGCTGAAAGAGAACGACCGCGGCTTTTTCGCCCAGATCGATGAGCTGGTGGCCAAGGCCGACAACCCGGCGGTGCCCTGGCGCGTGACGCTGGCCCGTCACGCGCTCGAGCAGGCAAGCCCGGAGGCCGGCAGCGACTGGCCGCTGCGTGAGGAAGGCCTTGAGCGTGAAGACCTGACCAGTGAGCCCTTCTTCACCATCGACGGTGAAAAGACCAGGGACATGGACGATGCGCTGCGCATCACCACCCGCGACGACGGCGGCTGGGATTTGTCGGTGGCGATCGCCGACCCGACGGCCTACGTCGACGAAGAGCACGCCGCGGATCTGGAAGCGCGGGTGCGCGCCTTCACCGTTTATCTGCCGGGCCAGAACGTGACCATGCTGCCCGAGCAGCTGGCCGACGATCTCTGCTCGCTGTGGGAAGGTAAGACACGCCCGGCGCTGGCCTGCACGCTGACCGTCAACGCTGACGGAAGCCTGGGCGATTACCGCTTCTTCGCTGCCAACGTGCAGTCCCACGCCAAGCTTGCTTATGATCGGGTCTCCGATTGGATCGACGGTGAAGGCGACTGGGCCCCGGCGGATGACATCGCCGAGCAGCTCAAGGCGCTCCAGGCGCTGACCGAGGCGCGCACCGCTTGGCGTAACGCGAACGCGCTGGTGTTCAAGGATCGCCCGGACTACGTGTTCGAGCTCGATGAAGCGGGCAACGTGCTGGCGATCAACACCGAAGAGCGCCGCATCGCCAACCGCATGATCGAAGAGTCGATGATTGCCGCCAACGCCTGCTGCGCAGATTATCTGGCCGCCAACATCGGCCACGGCATCTTCAACGTGCACCGCGCGTTTGAGCCGGAAAAGGCCGAAGCCGCTCAGGAGTTCCTCGCCGGTCAGGAGATCGAAGTGGCCCTCGAGGCGCTGACCGAGCTCGACCACTACAAGGATCTCAAGCGCGCGCTCGAATCCCGCGACGACGCTTGGCTCGACGCCCGCCTGCGCCGTTTCCAGGGCTTTACCAGTATGTCCGCCCAGCCCGGCCCGCACTTCGGCCTGGGGCTGGCCGCCTACGCCACCTGGACCTCGCCAATTCGTAAGTACGGCGACATGGTCAACCACCGCTTGATCAAGCGCGTGTTAAAGGGCGAGCAGGCCCCGGCCGAAGCGAGCCAGGCACTGACCGAGCAGCTCACCGAGCGCCGCCGGCTGAACCGCATGGCCGAGCGTGACGTGAAAGACTGGCTCTACGTGCGCTTTTTGACTCCGGCGGCCCAGAACCAGGACGTTTTTGAGGCCGAGATCATGGCGATCAACCGCGGCGGCATGCGCGTGCGCCTGCTGGCCAACGGCGCCACCGCCTTCGTGCCGGCGCCCTTGATGCACGCTGACCGCGACAAGGTCGTGATCGACGACAAGGAAGGCCGCATCCAGATCGAGAGCGAGGAGCGCTACAAGCTCGGCGACGCCCTGCGCGTTCAGCTCGTCGAGGCCCGCGAAGAGACCCGCTCGCTGGTGGCCAAGCCCGCCGCCTAAACGGTGTTGAAACGCGAAAACGGCGGCGCCCCAGGGCGCCGCCGTTTTTTTATATCCTGACACTCGCCTCGTCGGGTCAGGTCGTTGCGTGGCGAGACGGCTTCGAAGCCGCCGGGTCGTTTTCTGCGTTGCTACGCTGGGCGAAGAAAAAGCGCAGCATTTCGCGGCTCGCCTCTATCCCTTTGGGGTCGGTATAGCTTCCCGCCGCGCTGCCCCCGGCCCAGGCGTGGCCGGCGCCGTGCAGCGTCCACTGCTCCAGCCTGCCCCCCCCTTGATCGTCGCGATGTACCCGGCGCGTATAGCGCTGGCCGGCGCCGGACGCCCCCTGCTCGGTCGTGGCGCTAAGCCGGCTCGCGGCGTACTGGGCCACCACACGCTCGGCATTTTTTGGATGCACGGTGGTGTCGCGGTCGCCGTGGAAAACGATGGCCGGCACGCGGCACTCCTGCCGTTTAGTGACGGCGGTGGCGCCCTGCCCGCCCTGCATCGCGGCCAGCGCGTCCGGAAGGCTTTTGGCAACGCCGTGGGGCAGCCCCGAGTGCACGCCTACGGCGGCGAATAGCTCCGGATAGGTCATGGCCAAGGTGGTCGCCATGGCCGCGCCTGCGGACAGCCCGGCCACGAACACCCGCGAGCCGTCAAGATGATAGGCGTCCAAAACCTGGCGCGTCATGCCCGCTAGAAGTTCGGGCTCGCCGCCGTCGCGCGCCTGGTCCTGGGCCTTGAACCAGTTCCAGCACTTCGAGGTATTGGCGCTTGCCGGCTGGGCCGGGTAAAGCACGCAAAACGTCTGCTCTTCGGCCAATTGGTTCATGGCGGTGCCGGCGGCGAAGTCGTCCGGGTTTTGGGTGCAGCCGTGCAGCATGACCACCAGCGCCATCGGCTGACCCTGATAGCCGCTCGGCGTGTAGAGTTTGTAGTCACGTGCGCCGACGCGGTTGGCGAAGCGCCCGGCGGTGAAGGTGCCGGGGGTGGCCGGCGCCAGGTGCTCGGACGCATCGTCAGCACTCGTCGCGCCACCTTTCATACTGGCCCACTGCTGGCGCCAATCAAAGGCGTGGGGCTGGCGCGGTGCTTCGAACGGCTCGAAGATGCGCGCCTTCACCTCGCAGGTGCTATCAAACACGTTACCGGTTTCAGTCGACGCGGGCTCGGGGTCGTCGGCGCCAGGCGCGCCCCCTTGCAATACCCGCATCGCCTCATCGAGCTTTCCGGCGCGGGTAAGCCGCGTCGCTTCTTGCATTCGCTGGGTACGGGTTGCGTCGATCATGATCGATACCTCAAGGATACATCGATGAATACATCAGTGAATGCGGCCTGACAGCGCCGCCTTGACCGCTTTGCTGGCATGCAGGGCGCCGAGCACCACGACGGACTCGATCGTCGCGGCGGCAAGCTCCGGGGTGACATCGTCGGCGATCGTCGCCATGCCGAGCACCTGGATCTGCAGGGTTTCACCCGCCGCCTGCAGCGCTTCCAGATCCGCCCGGCTGTAGTGCGTAAGCCCCAGCACGAAGGCCTTGCGCGACACGGTCTGCTTGACCACCTCGGCGTGGCTTGCCAGTTGGTTACGGATTGCCGTGCGGATCAGGTCGGTGCGATTGGAGTAAAAGCCCTCCTGAACCAGCAGATCGATCTGCCCCAAATCGACCACGCCCAGATTGATGGTGATTTTTTCGCTGGTGTCGCCGGTCTTGCGGCGCAGCTCGTGAACGCTCATAAAAAGCCCCTCTCCACGTTAAAGATGGCGATAGGAATCCATATACCATCCGCATGGATGTTATATTAGGCTCAATCAAGCAATAAGCAAGATCTTTCGGTGTAACGGCGGTAATGAAACGAGCTCGATGCGACAAGCGACAAGCGACAAGCGACACCGCTGTCGCATAACTGACTTGTTTTCTCGCTAGGCTAAGCGATCACTATCGCCGGCGGAGACGACCTTGCACATTGCCGACATCACCATGTTTCACGCCCCCGCCAGCGGCGGCGTGCGTACCTACCTGCAGGCCAAACACCGCGTACTGCAAGCGAGCGGCGTTCGCACTAGCCTACTGGTGCCCGGCGCCGAGCGAGACAGCCTGAGCGATCGCCATACACTGCCCGCGCTCAACCTGCCGCTGGGCCAAGGCTACCGCTTTCCGCTACGCCGGGGACCCTGGCGCGAAGCGCTCGTCAACCTTGCACCGAACGTCATCGAAGCCGGCGACCCCTACGTGACCGCCTGGGCCGCGCTCGAGGCAGGCCAGCGTCTTGGCGTGCCGGTGGTGGGCTTCTACCACTCGGACCTGCCCCGGCTGATGGGCGACCGCTTCGGCCACCGCGTACAGCGCCGCCTGATTCGCTACGTGACCGATCTCTATAACCGTTTCGACAGCGTGCTCGCGCCCTGCCAGGCCATGGCGGATCGCCTTTGCGACTGGGGCGTGAGTGACGTGCGTGTTCAGTCGCTGGGCGTGGACCTCGAGCGCTTTCATCCGCGCCACGCCGACCCGGGCCTGCGAACGCGCTACGGGATCGCCGAGCACAAGCGGCTGCTGATTTTCGTCGGGCGCTTTTCGCGGGAGAAAAACATCGACGTGCTGCTCTCGACCATGAAGCACCTGGGCGATGAGTATCATCTTCTGCTGATGGGCCCGGGGATGCCGACGCGCGTGCCCGCCAACGTCACCAGCGTGAGCCGCTGCTGCGGCGCTTTCGAGGTGGCGGCGGCGCTGGCCGCCAGCGACGCGCTGCTGCACGCCGGCACCCGCGAGACGTTTGGGCTGATCGCCCAGGAAGCGATGGCCAGCGGTCTGCCGGTGGTAGGCGCGCGCGCCGGGGCGCTGATCGAGAACGTGCCGCTGGGTGGTGGCGTGTTATGCCCACCGCTCGACCCCGACGCCATGGCCGATGCCTGCCGAGCACTGTTCGATAACGACATCGCGGCAAGCGGCCGCTACGCCCGCCACTTCGTCGAGCGCCGGTTTGGATGGGAAAGCGTTATCTTCGATCTGCTTGGCCACTATCAAGCGCTGACCGGCGAGCAACGTCATGCTCCTTCCCGCGCTCTCGGCCGCTAAGCCCGCCCGGCGCCTGCGTGTGCTGCCGGTGGTTTTGCTGCTGGCGGCCATCGTCGCGCCCCTGGTTTTGGTCCTGCTGGCCGGCGGGCGCGAAGCGCTTGTATACGCGAGGGCTTTTCCAACGGGCCTGCTGAGCCTCATGGTCGTCATTGCCGCGTTGTGCTGGAACATCAACGCCCTTCGGCTACGCCTGATGCTGGGTATTGCCACGCTGAATCAGCGCAGCGCGCTCGGTATCGAGCTTGCGGCCAAGTTCGCGCTTTGCGCCACGCCAGGCGGAAGCGGCGGCCCGGTCACGCTGCTGGCACTGCTTTCCAGGCGCGGCGTGCCGCCGGCCAAAGGCACCGCGGTGTTTTTGATCGACCAGGGCTGCGACTCGCTCTTTTTTCTGAGCATGCTGGGCGTGGCGGTCGCAGCCTCGCTCACCGGTGAGACGCGCTGGCCCCATCAGGGGCTGATCGAGGCCGCCCTGCTGGGTCTGGGAGTTTTGATCACGGTCTTCGCGCTCGTGATTATCTATCTGCCGGGGCTTTTGCGCCTGCGCCCTAAATCGAGACCGCACGCTGTCCGGCGGCGCTGGCTGGCGAGGCGGCTGCTGCGCGGCCGGCGGGCGCTGGCGATGACGCTGCGCCTGCCCAAACCCACTCTTGCCGCCATTTTGCTGCTGACCGCGCTTCACTGGGTGCTGCGCTATAGCCTTCTGTTCATCGCGGTGATCGGTGTGGGCGGGCAGGCGGACTGGCTCTGGACGTTCATGGTTCAAATGCTGGCAATGGCGGCCAGTCAGCTCAGCTTTTTGCCCGGTGGTGCGGGTGCGGCGGAGCTGGGTGTGGGCACCCTGCTGCTGCCCTTGATGGCTCATGAGCAGGTGGCGGCGGCGGTGCTGGTGTGGCGGCTTGTGAGCTATCATCTGTATCTTGCCGTGGGGGCGCCGGTATTTTTGCTGCTGGGCGCGCGCTGGCTCAAACGGGCTTAAACGACGCTCGATAAAGAGCCAACGGCCAGACACTAAAAAGGGCACCCGAAGGTGCCCTTTTGACGTACGCGTGAACCGAGCGGCAACATTTACCAGCCGGTCGCTTCCTTCAGCGCGTCGCCGATTTCGGCCAGCGAGCGAACGGTTTTGACACCCGCCGCTTCGAGAGCGCCGAATTTGTCGTCCGCAGTGCCTTTACCGCCGGAGATGATCGCACCGGCGTGGCCCATGCGCTTACCGGGAGGCGCAGTCACGCCCGCGATGTAGGCAACGACCGGCTTGGAGACGTTGTCCTTGATGTAGGCCGCCGCTTCTTCTTCCGCGGTGCCGCCGATCTCGCCGATCATGACGATGGCTTCGGTTTTCGGGTCCTTCTCGAACATCTCGAGGATGTCGATGAAGTTGGAGCCCGGAATCGGGTCGCCACCGATGCCCACACAAGTGGACTGGCCGAAGCCGTGATCGGTGGTCTGCTTGACCGCTTCATAGGTCAGCGTGCCCGAGCGAGAGACGATGCCCACGCGGCCCGGCTGGTGGATGTGACCGGGCATGATGCCGATCTTGGTCTCACCGGGGGTGATGACACCGGGGCAGTTCGGGCCGATCAGGCAAACGCCGAGCTCGTCGCATTTTACTTTCGCGTCGAGCATATCAAGCGTTGCGATACCTTCGGTGATGCAGACGATCAGCTTGATACCGGCATTGGCGGCTTCAAGGATGGAGTCCTTGCAGAACGCCGCGGGTACGTAGATGACGCTGGCTTCGGCGCCGGTTTCCTCGACCGCTTCGGCAACGGTGTTGAAGACCGGAAGGCCCAGATGCGTTTGGCCGCCTTTACCCGGCGTTACACCGCCGACCATTTGCGTGCCGTAGGCAATCGCCTGCTCGGAGTGGAACGTGCCCTGGCCACCGGTGAACCCCTGGCAGATGACCTTGGTGTTCTTGTCGATCAGGATACTCATTACTTGCCCTCCGCTGCTTTGACGACCTGCTGAGCGGCGTCGCTCAGGCTGGTGGCAGCGATGATGTTCAAACCGCTGGAGGCCAGCTTCTCGGCACCCAGCTCGGCGTTGTTACCTTCCAGACGCACGACGACCGGTACGTTGACACCGACCTGCTCGACCGCACCGATGATGCCTTCCGCGATCATGTCGCAGCGCACGATGCCGCCGAAGATGTTGACCAGTACGGCCTTGACGTTATCGTCAGACAGAATGATCTTGAACGCTTCAGCTACGCGCTCTTTGGTCGCGCCGCCGCCAACGTCAAGGAAGTTGGCCGGCTTACCGCCAGACAGGTTGACGATGTCCATGGTGCCCATCGCTAGGCCCGCGCCGTTGACCATGCAGCCGATGTTGCCGTCGAGCGCTACGTAGTTGAGCTCCCACTTGGCCGCATCCGCTTCGCGCTGGTCTTCCTGGCTCGGGTCACGCATTTCCTGCAGGTCCGGATGACGGTACAGCGCATTGCTGTCGAGGCCGAGTTTGGCGTCGAGGCAGTGCAGGTTACCTTCATCGGTAATGACCAGCGGGTTGATTTCCAGAAGCGCCAGATCCTTGTCGTGGAACAGCTTGGAAAGACCCAGGAAGATCTTGGTGAACTGCTTGATCTGGTCGCCTTTCAGGCCCAGTTTGAAAGCGAGCTCGCGCGCCTGGTAGGGCTGCGCGCCGACCAGCGGATCGATCTCGGCTTTCAGAATCTTTTCCGGCGTCTCTTCGGCGACGGTTTCAATGTCGACACCGCCTTCGGTGGAGGCCATGAAGACGACACGACGGCTGGTGCGATCGACGACCGCGCCCAGATAGAGCTCGTCGGCGATGTCGGTGCAGTTCTCGACCAGAATCTTGGCAACCGGCTGACCTTTTTCGTCGGTCTGGTAGGTGACGAGATTCTTGCCCAGCCACTGCTCGGCGAACGCCTTGGCTTCTGCCGGGTCCTTGATCAGCTTGACGCCGCCCGCTTTACCGCGGCCGCCTGCGTGAACCTGAGCCTTGACGACCCACATTTCACCGCCGATTTTTTTGCACGCTTCTACCGCTTCTTCCGGCGTGTCCACGGCAAAGCCCTTGGATACCGGCAAGCCATAATCGGCAAACAGCTGTTTGCCCTGATACTCGTGAAGGTTCATCGATTCATGCCATTGGTTGCATGTGACTCGAACGATGGCCGATGCCGGGCACCGGCCATCCCCGTGCCTCGCTCCGAAAACCGGTCGAGGCGTTGCGCCACCTTACAGTGGCGCCTGGTTATTACACCGTCTGGTTATTACACAGCCCGGTTGTTACACAGTTTTGTTAGTGAGCGCCGTCACGGACTTACTTGCGCTTTTTGCGGTTCGCCATGTGAATGGCGTGCCCGTCCACAGCCAGTGCGGCTTCGTGTACCGCTTCCGACATGGTGGGGTGGGCGTAGCAGGTCAGCGCCAGATCTTCGGCACTGGAGCCAAATTCCATCGCGATCACGGCCTGAGCGATCAGCTCGCCGGCGTGCTGGCCGACGATGTGTACGCCCAGAATGCGATCGGTTTCGGCGTCGGCGATCACCTTGGCGCTACCTTCGGTGGCGTTGTTCGCCATGGCGCGGCCGCTAGCGGCAAACGGGAAGGTACCGGTCTTGACTTCGATGCCCTTGGACTTGGCATCCTGCTCGGTCATGCCTACCCAGGCGACTTCCGGGGCGGTGTAGATGACACACGGAATGGCGTCGTAGTTCATCTCGGCTTTGTGGCCGGCGATGATGTCCGCCACCATGATGCCCTCTTCCGAGGCCTTGTGCGCCAGCATCTGGCCGCGAACGCAGTCGCCGATGGCGTAAACGCCCGGCACGTTGGTGCGGCACTGGTCGTCGACGAAAATGAAGCCGCGCTCGTCGAGTTCGATGCTGACGTCGTCGGCGATCACGCCCTTGGTGTAGGGGCGACGGCCGACGCAGACGATCAGCTTGTCGAAGGTGATTTCCTGCTCGCCGTCACCGTCGGTGTACTTGACGACGACTTCGTTGTCCTTCACTTCCGAGCCGGTGACGCGGGCGCCGAGTTTGATGTCCAAACCCTGCTTTTTCAGCAGTTTCTGGGTTTCCTTGGCGACGGTGGTGTCGACCATCGGCAGGAAGGAATCCATTGCTTCGAGCACGGTGACTTCAGAACCCAGACGGTTCCAAACGCTGCCAAGCTCAAGACCGATGACGCCGGCGCCGATCACGCCCAGACGCTTCGGCGCGTCCTTGAATTCAAGCGCGCCGGTGGAGTCGACGATCAGGTCGTCGGTCAGCGGCGTCGGCGGGATTTCGACCGGCACGGAGCCGGCGGCGATGACGATGTTGTCGGCCTCAAATTTGGTGGCGTTGCCGTCCAGGTCGGTGACTTCAACCTGGTTGTTGGCAACGACCTTACCGGTACCGTCGATCGCGGTGACGCCGTTGGCCTTGAATAGACCAGAGATGCCGCCGGTCAGGTTCTTAACGATCTTGTCCTTGCGGGCCATCATCTTGGTGACGTCCATGGAGACGTCGCTGGCCTGAATGCCCAGATCGTCGAAGTCGTGCTTGGCTTCGACGTACTTGTGCGAGGCTTCCAGCAGCGCCTTGGACGGAATGCAGCCCACGTTCAGGCAGGTGCCGCCGTGAACCACGTTGCCTTCCTTGCCCTGCCACTTCTCGACACAGGCGACTTTCTGACCCAGCTGGGCGGCGCGAATGGCGGCTACGTAGCCACCGGGGCCGGCACCGATAACGATTACATCAAACTTGTCAGCCATGTTGGCTCCTTTCGCATGGTGACCCTGAATGCGTGCGCTTCAATCGTGCCAATCGAAACACGAATCCGGGGCCTGGGGCGATAACTTGAAACACCTGAACGAAACGTCGGGGTTCGCCGCCGAGTTTCAACCCGGCGGCGCAAGACCTTATACGTCGAGCAGCAGACGCGCCGGGTCTTCGAGCAGTTCCTTGATGGTGACGAGGAACTGAACCGCGTCCTTACCGTCGATCATGCGGTGATCATAAGAGAGCGCCAGGTACATCATCGGGCGCACTTCGACCTTGCCGTTGACCGCCATCGGGCGCTCCTGGATCTTGTGCATACCCAGAATGGCCGTTTGCGGCGGGTTGATGATCGGCGTGGAAAGCAGCGAGCCGAAGATACCGCCGTTGGTGATGGTGAAGGTACCGCCCTGCATTTCGTCGATGCCGAGCTTGCCGTCGCGGGCGCGCTTGCCGAAGTCGACGATGCCTTTTTCAACATCGGCGATCTTCATGGCGTCGGTGTCGCGCAGGACCGGCACGACCAGACCGCGGTCGGTGGACACGGCCACGCCGATGTCCTGGTAGCCGTGGTAGACGATTTCGTCACCATCGATAGAGGCGTTGACGTCCGGGAAGCGTTTGAGCGCTTCAGACGCCGCCTTGACGAAGAAGCCCATGAAGCCGAGCTTGACGTCGTGCGCCTTCTGGAAGGTGTCCTTGTACTGCGCGCGCAGGTTCATCACCGCGCCCATGTCCACCTCGTTGTAGGTGGTCAGCATGGCGGCGGTCTGCTGTGCTTCGACCAGGCGCTTGGCGATGGTCTTGCGCAGACGCGTCATCGGCACGCGCTTCTCGGCGCGCTCGCCTTCTGCGGCGGCCGGTGCAGCGGCTTTCTTGGCCGGTGCAGAGGACTTGGAAGACTTCTTGGCACTGCCGTCTTTCACGGCTTTCTGGACGTCTTCCTTCAGGATGCGGCCGCCCTTGCCAGTGCCTTCGATTTTCGACACGTCGAGATCGTTTTCGGCGATCATCTTGCGCGCCGCCGGGGCCACGATCTTGTCGCCCACTTTCTCGTCGGCGCCTTCATCGCTTTCGCTGTCAGAGGCTTTGCTGGCGCTATCGTCAGCCTTGCTGCCACTGTCGCCGCCTTCGCTACCGCCGCCTTCAGAGAAGATGGCCAGTACCGCTTCGGACTCGACCTGGCTGCCCTCTTCGGCCTTGATCTCGGCAAGCGCGCCGTCCGCAGGGGCGACGACTTCTAGCACGACCTTGTCGGTTTCGATGTCCGCCAGCACTTCGTCGCGCTTCACGGCTTCGCCGACTTTCTTGTGCCAAGTGGCGACGGTGCCTTCCTGGACCGACTCCGGGAAGCTCGGCGCTTTGACGTCGTGCTGCTTGCCGCCGCCGGATTTCTCCTGCTTGGCATCCTGTTTCTCGTCGCCGGTGTCTTTCTCTTGCTTCTCGCCGCCGTCGTCTTTCTCGGACTTCTCGGCTTTCTCTTCGCCGCCGCCGCTTGCTTCGCCGATCTTGCCCAGCACCTGCTCGGACTCGACGGTGTCACCCTCTTCGGCCATCACGTCGGTCAACGTGCCTGCTTCCGGGGCCACGACTTCGAGCACGACCTTGTCGGTTTCGATCTCGACGATCAGCTCGTCGCGCTCGACGCTGTCACCCGGCTTCTTGTGCCAAGCGGCGACCGTGCCCTCGGCAACGGATTCCGGAAAGGTTGGCGCTTTGATATCAGTTGCCATGTCATTTCCCTTAATAGGTTCTCTAAACCCGGTGGCCGCTTATAGGTTAAAAGCGTCTTCCACCAGCTGGCGCTGCTGTTCAGTGTGAACGGACATGTAACCTGCCGCGGGTGCCGCAGAGGCCGGACGTCCAGCAAATTTCAACTCGCGGCCGAGGCCGTTTTTGAGCATGTCGGCGACGGTGCGCATGTGATGCTGGCTCGGGTACCAGGCGCCCTGGTTCATCGGCTCTTCCTGACACCAGACGACATCCTCGAGGTTCGGGTACGTCTCCAGCACTTCGAGAAGCTCTTCCTTCGGGAAGGGGTAAAGCTGCTCGAGGCGAATGATCGCCGTGTCGTTACGCTCGTACTCGGCGCGCCAGTTGGCGAGATCGTAGTAGACCTTGCCGGCACACATGATGACCCGCGTCACTTCTTCCGCCGGGCGCTCGGCCTGGTCGGGCAGCACCATATGGAATTTGCCCTGAGCCAGATCTTCGAGACTAGAGGTCGCATCCTTGTGGCGCAGAAGCGACTTCGGCGTCATGACGATCAGCGGTTTACGAAGCGGGCGGATGACCTGACGGCGCAGCAGATGGAAAATCTGCGCCGGCGTGGTCGGCACGCACACCTGCATGTTGTGCTCGGCGCACATTTGCAAAAAGCGCTCCAGGCGTGCCGAGGAGTGCTCGGGGCCCTGACCTTCGTAGCCGTGCGGAAGCAGCATGGTCAGACCACAAAGCCGTCCCCACTTGGTCTCGCCGGAGGAGATGAACTGATCCACCACCACCTGGGCGCCGTTGAAGAAGTCACCGAACTGCGCTTCCCAGATCACCAGATCGTTGGGCGCGGTGGTCGAGTAGCCGTATTCGAACGCCAGCACCGCCTCTTCCGAGAGGATGGAGTCGTGAATGGTGAAGCGCGGCTGACCGTCGGCGATGTTCTGCAGCGGAACGTAGGTGGTGCCGTCTTTCTGGTTGTGAATCACGGCGTGGCGGTGCGAGAAGGTACCGCGGCCCACGTCCTGACCGGTGATGCGGATCGGGTGGTGCTGATCCAGCAGCGTGGCATAGGCAAGCGTCTCGGCGAAGCCCCAGTTCACGCCCATGCCGCCGGCCTGCATCTTGCGCCGGTCTTCGTAGATCTTGGCGACCTGGCGCTGTACGTCGACCCCATCCGGGATTTCGCACATTTTCGCGGCCAGCTGCTGCAGGCGCTTCATGTCGACGGTGGTGTCGGCATCACCGGACCACTCATGGCCCAGGTACGGCGCCCAATCGACGAACAGCGACTTGTTCGGCTCCTGAACCAAAGCGTTGGCAACGTGATTACCAGCGACCAGATCGTCGCGGTATGTCTCGATCATTGCCTTGGCGTCCTCTTCCGAAAGCACGCCCTGCTCGACCAGCCGCTTGGCGTAGAGCGAACGCGAAGAGGCGTGGTCCTTGATCTTGGCGTACATCATCGGCTGGGTGCCGGAGGGCTCGTCCGCTTCGTTATGACCACGACGGCGGTAGCAAACCAGATCGATCACCACGTCCTTTTTGAACTGCTGACGGTAATCGAGCGCCACCTGGGCTGCGTGGATCACCGCGTCCGGATCGTCGCCGTTGACGTGGAAGATCGGCGCCTGAACCATCTTGGCGATGTCGGTGCAGTACTCCGTCGAGCGGGCGTCCAGCGGGTTCGAGGTGGTGAAACCGACCTGGTTGTTGATGACGATATGCACCGTACCACCGGTCTTGTAGGCACGGGTCTGGGACATCTGGAATGTCTCCATGACCACGCCCTGGCCTGCAAAGGCCGCGTCGCCGTGTACGTTGATCGGCAGCACCTTGCTGCCGTCGGCGTCCTGACGACGATCCTGACGGGCGCGCACTGAGCCTTCGACCACCGGCGCCACGATCTCGAGGTGCGACGGGTTGAAAGACATCGCCAGATGCACTTCGCCGCCGGGTGACATGACGTTCGAGCTAAAGCCCTGGTGGTACTTGACGTCGCCGGAGCCGCGCTCGATGACCTTCTTGCCGTCGAACTCGTCGATCAGATCCGCCGGGTTCTTGCCCAGAATGTTGACCAGCAGGTTCAAGCGGCCACGGTGGGCCATGCCGATCACGACTTCCTTGGTGCCGTAGCCGCCGGCGCGCTGAATCAGCTCGTCCATCATCGGCACGAAGGTTTCGCCGCCTTCCAAACCGAAGCGCTTGGTGCCCGGGTACTTGGAAGCCAGGTAGTTTTCGAGGCCTTCCGCAGCGGTCAGGCGCTCGAGCACGTGCTTGCGCACGTCTTCGCTGAACGTGGGCGCACTTCTGACCGATTCGAAACGGCGCTGGAGCCAGCGCTTCTCTTCGGTATCGACGATGTGCATGATCTCGCAGCCGATCGAGCGACAGTAGGTCTGCTCGAGCGCGTCGACGATGTCACGCAGCGGGGCCTTGTCGATGCCCAAAAAGAAGGAGCCGGTCTGAAATTCGGTATCGAGATCCGCTTTGGAAAGCTGATGAAAGGACAGATCAAGATCCGGAATGGGGGTAGGATTTCGCAGGCCAAGCGGGTCGATATTCGCCTTTTGATGACCGCGGAAGCGATACGCGTTGATCAACTGCAGGACTTTGACCTGCTTTTTGTTCTCACCGCTGTCGACCTGGGCCGCGCCCTGGCCGGGCCGGCTTTCGCGGCCAAGCTGGTAGAACTGATCACGAATGGGGCTAAGCGGAACATCCTGGGAGGCACTGTCGTCGGACTCGCGCAGCTCTTTGAAATAGCGGCGCCACTCGTCAGGGACAGAATCGGGATCGTCGAGGTACTGCTCGTAAAGCGCTTCCACGTAGTGAACATTGCCGCCACTAACGTGAGAGGAACGCCACATCAACTCCATTATGCCTTGTTGCATCTCTCGGTCACCCTACACTGATGGGGTGGTATCGGTATCGCTGCACCATGCGGCGACATCGCTTGTGCCCTGCCGGCGGGGCGAATCAATGACCGGCGGCACCGACCTGAGGCCGGAAACCTTCACGTGGCTCAATATCCAGCAATTCGCTGGCAGTTCATGCTCAAAAGCCGGTACAAGGGCACCGGCTTTTAAACGTGGCTGTTTGATACTGCGACGCAGCGTCGCACCACATGTCGTACTCTATGATAACAAGCGAAGCGCCGGGATTTAAGTAACTTTGTACGACAACCTGCACTTCACTTGTCTTTTTTCAAAAGATTAACGAGTTACGTGGCATCCGCCAGCAGCATTTCGCGAATCTTGCCGATCGCGCGGGTCGGGTTGAGCCCTTTGGGGCACACCGCCACGCAGTTCATGATGCCGCGGCAGCGGAACACGGAGAACGGATCTTCAAGATCGGTCAGACGCTCGCGAGTCGCGTTGTCGCGGGTGTCCGCCAGGAAGCGGTAGGACTGCAAGAGCCCCGCCGGACCAACGAACTTGTCCGGATTCCACCAAAACGACGGGCACGAGGTCGAGCAACACGCGCACAGAATGCACTCGTACAGACCGTCGAGCTTGTCGCGATCTTCCGGCGACTGCAGACGCTCGATGGCCGGCGCCGGGGTATCGTTTTGCAGGTACGGCTGGATACGCTCGTACTGCTTATAGAAGATACCCATATCCACGACCATGTCGCGGATGACCGGCAGACCCGGCAGCGGACGCAGGGTCAGCTTGCCGTTTTTGACCACGTCGGACAGCGGCGTGATGCACGCCAGTCCGTTCTTGCCGTTCATGTTCATGCCGTCCGAGCCGCACACGCCTTCGCGGCAGCTGCGACGAAACGCCAGGCCGCTGTCCTGCTCTTTCATCATGTGCAGAACGTCCAGCACCATCACGTCGCGACCCTTGGTGTCGACCTGGAACTCCTGCATGTAGGGCGCGGAGTCGGTTTCCGGGTTGTAACGGTATATCGATACCTGAAGATTGGACATTGTGACTCCCTCTCAGTACACAGACTGACTCAGTACGAAGATTAGTAGGTACGAACCTTCGGCTCGAACGTATCAACGGTTTTCGGCTTGAAGTTGACGTCGCGCTGCTTCAGCTCTTTGGTGAGCGGGAAGTAGAGCGAGTGTTTCAGCCAGTTGACATCATCACGGTCAGGATAATCGTAGCGCGAGTGCGCACCACGGCTCTCTTTACGCTCGAGGGCAGCAATCGCCGTTGCTTCAGCCACTTCCATCAGGTTATCGAGCTCGAGCGCTTCAACGCGTGCGGTGTTGAAGGCATTAGACTTGTCCGGCAGGTGGGCGTTCGCAATGCGCTTGCGCAGTTCGGACAGCTTCTGTACGCCTTCCTGCATGTTGTCCTCTTTACGGAACACGCCGAAAGAGTTCTGCATGATGCTCTGAAGCTCGGCCTTGAGCTCGGGAATGCTTTCGCCGCCTTCGGACTCGTTCCAGCGAGTAATCCGCTTCATCGCGGTTTCGATGTCGGACTCGGAGGCGTCTAGGTACTCGATACCTTCGTTGAGAGCGCCTTCGATGAACATGCCCGCCGCGCGACCGAAGACCACGAGATCCAGAAGCGAGTTGCCGCCCAAGCGGTTGGCGCCGTGAACCGATACGCAGGCCGCTTCGCCGCAGGCAAACAGACCGTTGATGATCTGATCTTCGCCGGACTCGTTTTGCATGATGGCCTGACCGTGAACGTTGGTCGGGATACCGCCCATCATGTAATGGCAGGTCGGCACGACCGGGATCGGATCCTTGGCCGGGTCGACGTGGGCGAAGGTCTTGGAGAGTTCGACGATACCCGGCAGACGCTTGCCCAGCACCTCTTCACCCAAGTGGTCGAGCTTCAGGAAGACGTGGTCGCCCTCGTCGCCACAGCCGCGGCCTTCGAGGATTTCCATGACCATGGAGCGGGCAACGACGTCGCGGCCGGCCAGGTCCTTGGCGTTGGGCGCATAGCGCTCCATGAAGCGTTCGCCATCCTTATTGATCAGGTAGCCACCCTCGCCGCGGCACCCTTCGGTGACCAGCGTGCCGGCACCGTAGATACCGGTCGGGTGGAACTGCCACATCTCCATGTCCTGCATGGGGAAGCCGGCGCGCAGCGCCATGCCGATACCGTCGCCGGTATTGATCAGGGCATTGGTGGTCGACGCGTAAATACGACCTGCGCCGCCGGTGGCGAGCACCGTGGCCTTGGATTTGACGTGAACCACTTCGCCGGTCTCGATGCACATGGCGATACAGCCCACGACGTCGCCACTGGCATTCTTGACCAGATCGACCGCGTACCACTCGTTCAAGAACGTGGTGTTGTTCTTGAGATTGTTCTGATAAAGCGTGTGCAGCAGCGCATGGCCGGTACGGTCGGCGGCGGCGCAGGTACGCGCGGCCTGACCGCCTTCACCGAAGTTCTTCGACTGGCCGCCGAAGGGGCGCTGGTAGATACGGCCGTTATCGAAACGCGAGAACGGAAGCCCCATGTGCTCGAGCTCGAAGACCGCTTTCGGGCCTTCGGAACACATGTACTCAGCGGCGTCTTGGTCGGCGATGTAGTCGCCGCCCTTGACGGTGTCGTACATGTGCCAGCGCCAATCGTCATCCGGGTCGGATGAGGCGATCGCGCAGGTAATGCCGCCCTGAGCCGATACGGTGTGCGAACGGGTCGGGAACACTTTAGAGAGAACCGCTGTCTTCTTGCCGGACTTGGCAAGTTCCAGAGCAGCGCGCAGGCCAGAGCCACCGCCACCGATGATGATGGCGTCAAACGTCAGGCTACGAAGGTTAGACATGGATTAAGCTCCCCACAGAATTTGAATGCCCCAGACCAGGTAAACGAAGATGGCCAGAATGATGAGCGCCTGGGCACCGACACGCAGACGAGTGGACTTGAGGTAGTCGGTAGTGACTGTCCAAAGGCCAATCCAGGCGTGAGCGGCGATAGAAATGAAGGCCAACAGCGAGAAGATCCGCATCCAGATCTGGTTGAAAAGCCCGCTCCAGGTGTAATAGTCGAGATCGGGGTTGAACAGCAGGTAGCCCACGATGAACAGCGTATAAAGCGCAAGGATCACGGCGGATACGCGCTGCATGAGCCAGTCGGAGAGTCCGCTACGACCGAAACTCGTAATGTTGGTTACCATACCCAAACTCCTGCCAAGATGATGAGAACTGCGCTGACGACAACGGTGATCTGCGCTTTTTGAACGCTACCTTCCAGGGTGACACCGATATCGGCATCCATCAGCAGGTGCTTGATACCCGCCACGAAGTGAAAGGCCAGCGCAGACAGCAGACCCCAGGCAACGAACTTGGCGAGAATGTTGGTGGCCAGCGCGTCACGCACGGCATCGAAACCGGCCGGTGAAGAGAGGGATTCCCCCAGTGCCCAGAAGGCAAAGATCAGGCCGACGAACAGGATGACACCCGTAATACGGTGTGTGATCGACGTCAGCGCCGGCAGGGGAAAGTGGATTGTCGAAAGGTCCAGGTTTACGGGTCGTTTGCTATTCACGGCGTTATACACACTCTTTTGGCCCACTCTGCGAAGGTTCGGGCTAACCCCGAGCGGGCAGTGGTTGCTGGAAGGGGCTCGGCCGTTGCCAAGTCGCATCCGACTAACTCGAGGTCGGTCGCGCGCGGTGGATTATAAGAACCTTCGCCCCGGCTTACAAACCGAACGCAGGTCTAACTCGACTGTGACTACTAAAAATTGCCACCAGGTAGAGTCGATTTTGCGTTGCAGCATGACTATAGTATTCGATAGACCGCTAGCTTCATAAGCCTGTTAACCGCTTTATTCTAGTACGTCTGAAGAATAATTTCTTCACCAGCCTCTTAAAATTAGACAAAAGCACGACCAGATAATAGCTTTTGTACAATTACGGCGACTATTAAGGCTAATTGACAAAAAGTCGCACGCTTCTATAGTAGGCGAGCCTTTTCGCCGGCGCGGTAAGCGAAACAACGACTTTACGTCCCAAACCGAATTCGAAAGGAGGCCTTCATGGCTGACAGGAAAGCGACCTTGACGGTAGACGGTCTTGACCCGATCGAGCTACCTATTTATTCCGGCACGCTGGGCCCCGATGTCGTAGACGTCCGTGGCCTGGGTGGCGAAGGCCTGTTTACCTACGACCCTGGCTTCATGTCCACCTCTTCCTGCCAATCCGCGATCACCTATATCGATGGCGGACAGGGCATGCTGCTGCATCGCGGCTACCCGATCGACCAGCTAGCCAAAGAGTCCAATTTCGTAGAGGTTTGCTATACCCTGCTGTTCGGCGAACTGCCGACTGAAGAGCAGTACGCGGATTTCGAAACCCGCATTCGTAACCACACCATGGTTCACGATCAGATCAACAATTTCTTCAAGGGTTTCCGCCGCGACGCGCACCCGATGTCGATTTTGTGTGGCGTCGTAGGCGGTCTTGCCGCGTTCTACCATGACCATATGGACATCACCCAGCAGGAAGATCGTGAAATCAGCGCCATCCGCCTGATCGCGAAGATGCCCACGCTTGCCGCGATGTCACATAAGTACAACGTCGGCCAGCCGTTCAACTACCCGCGCAACGACCTGAGCTATGCAGAGAACTTCCTCTACATGATGTTCAGCAACCCGTGCGAGGAGTACAAGATTAACCCGGTTTACGCCAAGGCGATGGACCGCATCTTCATGCTCCACGCCGATCACGAGCAGAACGCCTCCACCTCTACGGTGCGTTTGGCAGGCTCGACCGGTGCCAACCCGTTTGCCTGCATCAGCGCCGGCATCGCAGCGCTTTGGGGCCCGGCTCACGGCGGCGCCAACGAAGCGGTACTGGCGATGCTCGACGAGATCGGCGACGACTCGGAAGAGAACATCCAGCGCTTCGTCGACAAGGCGAAAGACAAGGAAGACCCGTTCAAGCTAATGGGCTTTGGCCACCGCGTCTACCGTAACTTCGACCCGCGCGCCAAGGTAATGAAAGAGAGCTGCGACGAAGTATTGGCCGAGCTCGGCATGGCCGACGACCCGCAGCTCAAGATTGCCAAGCGCCTTGAGCAGATCGCGCTGGAAGATGAATACTTCATCGAGCGCAAGCTCTACCCGAACGTCGACTTCTACTCCGGCATCATCCTGAAGGCGATGGGCATCCCGACCAATATGTTCACCGTGATCTTCGCCGTGTCACGCACCATCGGCTGGATCTCGCACTGGAACGAAATGCTCAGCGAGAGCTACAAGATCGGCCGTCCGCGCCAGCTTTACACCGGCCACGACAAGCGCGACTACCCCACCAAAAAGTAACGCGCCACTGCTCTTGAATCGATCGTTCTTGAATGGATTGTTCTTGAGTGGATCGTGCACAAGTGAACCGTGCACAATCAAAAGGCCGCCTCCGGGCGGCCTTTTTGCGTCAGGACAAAGACGCGCGTAACCCCGCACTCCTTGAGCGTCACGCTGTGCGCGCCGCAGCGCCCTTCCCTGCTTCTATATAGTCACTGATCCATAGCCACTGATAGTACGCTGTAAACAAGCTCGCTGACGGCTTAAGGCGCTTTTCAAAGCCGTTCACACCCCGCGCCCGATAAGTGATCATCGCAAGCCAAAACCCGGCACATCGCCGCCTCTTGGAGCGCTAAAAAGTTGGCGATTTCGACCATTTTTGCCTTGACAATTTTCCAACACGGCAAGGAAATCGCGTTTTCCACACTATCTGTGGATAACCCTGTTTACAACCATCATAAAACGTCCCGAAATCGCCATGAACAGTGGCTTTTCTTTAAATTGGTTACTTTTTGATCTAAACTAAGTTATTGATTTAATTAAGATAATCTTAAATCGCTGATTTTTTGGGCAGTTGGACAGCTCTTGTGCACAACCCGCCCTACGGAACAGATCAAGTGGACAAGTCAAGCCCAAAAAGGCAAAAAATGGCTTAAAACGCGGGGTTCAAACGACAGAAATTCTCGCTAACCCATGTTAAGGGTGCGATATAAAAAGAAGTCAAAAATGGTGTTTCTGGAGGAAGGATCGTGGCGTCCCATAGGGGGTTCGAACCCCTGTTACCGCCGTGAAAGGGCGGTGTCCTGGACCACTAGACGAATGGGACGTGTAATCACAAACTTGCGGTGGTGGAGCCTAGCGGGATCGAACCGCTGACCTCGACACTGCCAGTGTCGCGCTCTCCCAGCTGAGCTAAGGCCCCACGTGTCGTGAAGACGATGCGTATAGTACTGATTAGCCTCGCCTTCGTCAACCAGAAAAGCGGCGAATTCACGCTTGGCCTAGAGCACGGCCCGCCCGTTTGGCGGGCCGTGGCTAGCAAGCGAGCGCCTAGAGCGCGCGAAACTCTTTTTCGAAGCGTTTCGCCTTCTTTTTGGAGACCCCACCGAGCACTTCGATGGCGTGGCGAAGCCGCGCACGGGTCACGTCAGAGCCCAGAATCGCCATGGCGTCCATGACCGAGGTACTCGCGTTTGAGCCGGTGATGGCGATGAACACCGGTGCCAAAAACGCCTTCATCTTGAGATCGAAGGCGCCGGCCAGCGTCTGAACTTCAGCCAGAAGCGCCTCCTTGTTCCAGGCCGGCACCGTTTCGAAGCGCCACACCAGAAACTGTAGAAGCTTGACCAGCTCTTCGCGCTCGAGCTTCACGCTCTCGAAGTCGGCTTCCGTAATGGCGGGCAGCCCGGAGAAGAAGTGGCCGGCCAGCGGCGCGACTTGGGAGAGCGTTTCCACCCGGGTACGCACCTGGGGCAGAATCTGGCGCACGTACTCTTCGTTGAACGCCCATTCGCGCAACGCCTTGAGCAGCGCGTCATCGTCCATGTCTTCACGGATATAGACGCCGTTGAGCCAGGTGAGCTTTTCGAGATCGAACACCGGCCCGCCCAGCGATACCCGCTGGATATCGAAGGCGTCCATCATTTCCTGGAGGCTGAACTTCTCGCGCTCGTCGGGCATCGACCAGCCCATACGGCCCAGGTAATTGGTCACGGCCTGAGGCAAAAAGCCCATGCGGCGGTAGTAGTTGATCGAGGTCGGGTTCTTGCGCTTGGACAGCTTCGACTTGTCCGGATTACGCAAAAGCGGCATGTGACAAAGCGCCGGCATTTCCCAACCGAAGTACTCATAAAGAAGCTTGTGCTTGGGCGCGGAGTTGATCCACTCCTCGCCGCGCAGCACGTGAGTGATCCCCATCAGGTGATCATCCACCACGTTGGCCATGTGGTAGGTCGGCATGCCGTCGGACTTGACCAGAATCTGCGCGTCCACTTGGGCCCAGTCGACCTCGATGCGACCGCGCAGCATATCCTCGACCACGCACACGCCCTCGACGGGTACGTTCATGCGCACGACAAACGGCCAGTTCTCGGCTTCGCGGCGCGCCTGCTCGGCGTCATCCAGCGCCAGGTCCGCCGGTTTGAGCGCCAGCTGCAGGCCGGCTTCCTTACGCGCCTCGCGAAGCTCGTCGAGCTCTTCGCTGGTACGGTAGCACTTGAAGGCGTGACCGGCGTCGAGCAGCTTCTGGGCGTGCTCGGCGTAAATGTCGCCGCGCTCGCTTTGCCGATACGGGCCGTGCGGGCCGCCCACGTCCGGGCCTTCGTCCCACTCGATGCCCAGCCAGCGCAGCGAGTCCAGAATCATCTGCTCGGATTCCGCCGTCGAGCGCACCCTGTCAGTGTCCTCGATACGCAAAATGAATTCGCCGCCGAGCTTTCTCGCAAAGCACAGATTGAACAGCGCGATATACGCCGTGCCGACGTGGGGGTCTCCTGTAGGAGAAGGCGCTATACGCGTGCGTACGGTCATTCAGATATCCTTTTAACATCGAGCATGGGCGCCATTATACGCGCTCAATGATCATCAAACAGCCTATCGATGGAACATCCTGGCCAGATTGACGTCCTAACAAAAGTTGCTAGGGATATAGCAGCTGTTTTCGGAGGGTCTTTGCTATTTTGGGCACACTGCCTATGATGCATGACCGTGCTGATGCAACGGCTCGTTGCATCAGCAGGAACAGGCTGACCATTGGCATCAATGGAAGTAAATCAAACGCGTTTGTTTGGCTCATCGATGGGAAAATAAAATGGAATCGCTTGGATCACGTATTAAACAGCTCAGGCAACGGGTGAAGCTAAACAAAGCTGCCCTTGCCCGAAAAGTTGGCGTGTCGGATGTAACGATATCGTACTGGGAGTCGGGGGCGATCAAGCAGATTGGCCACGAACGCCTGGTGGCGCTGGCCGACGCACTGGAGTGTTCGCTGGCCACGCTGCTCGAGGGTGACAGCGCGCCGCCGCTACTGACACTGACGCACCAGGGCCCCCTTCCCTGGGAGCAAGTGCAGGCGACGATGCTCACGCCGCCGGCTCACCTGCCGCTTAAAATTGACTGGAAAGCGCCCTGCGTGATGACCACGCCCGGTGCCAAAACGGATTTCGCTCCCGCCTCCCCGGGCGATCTTCTGTTGCTTGGCCCGACGCACGTGTTCCACAAGGCCGGGCATTATCTGGTCAAGCGTGACGATCAATTCCAGCTCGTGCATTTTGCCAAAACGCCGAGCGGTGAAGAGATTCACGCCGTTGTTATCGCTCACTGGTGTCCTGCCTAAAGCACCCTATTCACTCTTCAATCACGTCCACCTGGTCACGCGTACGTCTTGGCTCACTCCCCACCAGGAAGCGCCGTGAGTAGGTGGCTACCTGCCCCAGTCCGTGGCGAGTTTGGGTAACGAGCTCGCCTGACAGGTACTCGCCTTCACGACCGATCACGTTTTGGACGGCCTGAGGCTGAACACTGCCCTCGCTCGACTGCACCTGTACGAGGTACCCGCCGTCCGGCAGCCCGCTTCCCGAGCCAAACGGCCCGGCCGCGAACTGGCCGTCGCTGATCGTCGTGCGCGACTGCCAGCGCACGCTACTGATTTCACGCTCCACGATCACCTGAACGCGCGTGCCGTCCGGCAGGTTGGACGTACCTTCGACGGTTAAACGCCGATCGCTTCTCAACCCGGCGTGCAGCGAAAATTCGACATCGATCAGCGCGCGCTCGGGTTCGCTCGCAACGTTCTCGACCACCGCGTCGCTGGGCACTTCCTCGACCACCCGCGGCGCTTCATCCATCTGTTCGTTACAGCCGGAAAGCCATAGAAGACTCACCGCCACCGCCGCGATACCACCGCGTGCTTTCAACATACCCGCACCTCTCAACGAACCCGACCTCTACGCTATACCATTAAAGGTGGCGGCGCGTCATTAGCAGTCGCTTGCTAGCCAGCGGTATTCGCTCAGCGTTTGCGCGGTGTAGCCGTGGGAATGGGTTTTCAGCTCGCTGGTGACCGCGGAGGGGCTATCGAACGTCAGCGTATCGACAGAGCGCATAGCGCTGTCGTTTGCACCACAGCCCACCGACACCTTCGCACCACCGTTGCGGTAATCGATCTCGACATCGTCACAGGAGAGCTGGCCCCAAATCGCTTGTACCATGCCCTGCGGGCTCTGCGCCTGCTCCGGCGTCAGGCACAAGGTCTCGGTTGCGCTAGAGACCGGCGCATCACCTTCAGCGCGCGGCAGGTTGAACGTCGTCATATCAACTCGCCACAACCCGGATTGAAAATCGTCCCGCGCCCACAGCGTGCAGGGCAGAAAAAGGGCTAACAAAGCCAATGAATGAAGACGTGGCATAGGGTTCTCTTGATGGTATGGTGAAGACCGAGCATAGAAGATTAGACAAGAACTTGAATACTCTTTTCAGCGACCTAGCCGATCATCACCGGATATTTTCCTTGAATTAATACCGCTGACTCAATGTGATTTTCCACACTATGCCGCCCGGAGAGCATATTAAACGGGCGGCAGATAATTGAGCGAATTGTGGGAACGTACATGATTGTAATGGTCTTGCCGCGCCGCTATCTCTGCTCTTGCCTCAACTATCGTCGTGAAGCATTGACGATTCAGACATTCGTTTCGAAACTTGCCGCTTAGGCTTTCCACAAAGGCATTTTGAGTAAGTTTGCCCGGCTGGATAAAGCGTAATGACACCGTCCCCTCCCTGCTCCAAAAGAACCACGCTTTTCGGCACCCTACTGCCGTCGTTCACCGGCGGGCGCTTCAGCTTCAACGAGATCCGCGACATGGCCAACCAGGGCAACGCCTGACTGCTTTTTGAGGGCACGGGCCACCAGTACGGCCTTTGGGTCGTCACTCGCGTGGAGGCCACCTTTTCCGCGACGGTGCCGCCGAGCAGATCGATTTCACCCTCACGCTCGAGTAAGTGGACGGCAACAGCGCGGCCTGTTGACCAGCGCGATATCATTTTGGAAAACCACGACGGCCACAGCGGCATGAAAGCGTACCGGAACGACACGCGAGGTGCAGAGCGCCAAACCGTGCTGACCGGTATGGATGATAACGCCAAACGGCTACGGCCACCTACGCCTCTGAGGACGACGCACTAGCCGCGGCGTACAACGAGTTGCAACGTATTCAGCGAGGCGTGGCGGAGTGCGAACTAACCTTGGCGCTGGGCCAGGCGAGTATTCAGCCGGAATCACCGGTCAGGGTGAGCGGCTTCAAGCCACCCATCGACACAGCCAACTGGATCGTGGCCGAGGTATCGCACGATTTAAACGATGGTGGTTTTGGCACGAACATTCGATGTGAGATAGCGGCTAATTGGATAGAGCCGCCTCCTCTGAAGCAGTAAGCCCGCCCGCCATGGCGGGTGCTCATCCGTCGCGAAGCTTCCGGCAGTAAAACGCGAGCTTCTTGGCGACACCTTCAGCGTTGCAAGGCTTCTGAATATTCGCTGTAGTCGATCACGGTCGCGTCATGCAAAAGATCACTTACACCGCCCAGCACAACGTCTACCTGCTTCCACTAAACGGCTAGGCATTGATGAATCCTTCCTCGCCGTTTACCACTAGCCAATCGATAGCTAGTCAAGGCTGAAAGAACTCAGCGAATTGGCGGGCTCGTTTTCATCATCCGATTCATCCTCTATACAAGACAGCAGAAAATCATAGCTATCACCAGCCCTCACGGTGCAATAGCTCATCGTTCGGGGATCAATCGATTCAGCTTCATCGCTCAGCTGAATGTAGGATTTTTGCTCCTGTTCAATGCAATAATTGAACGTATCGAGGCTACCGCCAGAAATTTCTTTGCAAATGGCCTTAACTTCAAAACGCGGTATATCGGCAGCCATTGCCAAGCTTGATAGCGCTAGCGTAGATAACGCGAGTACGGTTTTAATGACCATCGTTTCCCCTGTATCGGTATACACACTTATTTACAGCACCTGCCTCCGATTTATCAAACAACGCCCCGCCACTTCAAAGATCGCTTACACCGCCCAGCACCACGTCGACCTGCTTCCCATAAACTGCTCGGCATTGATGAATCCTCCCTCCCCGTCTACCACTAGCCAATCGATAGCTAGTCAAAGCTGAAAGATTTCAGGGGATTGGCGGGGTCGGTTTCATCATCGGTTTCATCCTCTATACAAAACAGCAGCACCTCATAGCTATCGCCAGCTCCCTCGGTGCAATAGCTCATCGTTCGCGCATCAATCGATTCGGCTTCATCGCGCAGCTGATTGTAGGATTTTTGCTCCTGCTCAATGCAAAAATTGAACATATCGTGGCTATCGCCAGAAATTTCTTTGCAAATGGCCTCAACTTCAAAGCGCGGTATATCGGCAGCCATTGCCAGGCTTGATAGCGCTAGCGTAGATAACGCCAGTACGGTTTTAATGACCATCGTTTCCCCTGTATCGGTCCACACAGTTATTTACAGCACCTGCCCCGTATTTATCACGTTCCAGCACTTCTACTGCTGAGTATCGAGAAGGCTATGCCCGTCCACTTTGCGTGTGATTAGGTTGAGCCCAGCGAGATCCGCTGTACGCCTCCAGCTACGAGCTATTCGGCTATATACCCTACAGGGTGCGAAGCATTCTTGAGCAGGAAACTGCCAAAGTCGAATCCTACTAGATCGACGAGATGTTCATGCTCATACACAGGTGCCCTGTTCTACCAAGCCCAGCGCGGTGCTTAGAAGCTTAGCACGCAAAAAGCCTCGCCCGCGCCGTGCTGGTGCTCCTCAAAACCGACCGCTTCCGACAGGACCAACCTCAGTACTCCCCCAGTCTGTTGGTCGAGCTCGAACGTCCCACCCAGGACACCCACGAAATCCTCTACGCGGCCAACGTAGCGCTGCAGAAGATCTACCGGCCCAACTATAAATACAAGAAAGCCGGCGTGATGATGCTCGACCTCACCGACCAGCACCGCCAACAGCTCAGCCTGATGGAAACCCCGCAAACGGAAGAGGAACGCCAGCGCAGCCAACAGCTCATGGCCGCCATGGACGCGCTGAACGAGAAGATGGGCAAGGGCACGGTACGGCGGGGCCTACCGGAGAAGAACGCGCCGTGGCATTTGCGGTGCGCGCATCGCAGTCCGCGGTATACGACGCAATAGGATAAGCTGATGAAGGCGTATACGGATGAGATAGCGGGGAAGAGAAAGTAGTTACTTAAGGCTTAAAAATTCACTCAACTAAACCAATCTCACTAGAAATAGCTTTCAACATCTTTAAATATGCATAAATACTTTGCTGAACAAAAAGCTGGTTCTCTGCATAAGGCTTAGTAAGCAGATATATTGCCAACATCTCTAAAACCTTTCTTTTCTTCCCTTCTACAAAAGTTTTTTTAATCTCCACACTAGGGCAACCATCATTACTTGCATAAAGCACTTTATTTCTGATATTAGCTATATCTTTAACATACTTAACAATATCTCCCTCTCCAACATGGTCTAAGTAGTCACTAATCTGTTTATCGTAGGAAATGGAATCCCCATTTAACTTAAATTCAAAATTCAGTGGAGGCATAGGGTATGAATAAAGATTTAAACCTGGGATGGTATGGTAGCTTTTTAATGAAAATTCATTTTCATTATCAACAATAGCCAACCCTAACCGAATGCAACTATTTTTAAGTGAGTACCCAAACGCCATTTGCACCAAGGATATAAAAGGATAAATAGCACTTTTGTGAACATGATCACGATGCTTAAGTTTATTAGAAAGCTTATATCCACCTTCTTTCAGTGAAAGCATTAAGCCAGACGCCGCCTCTTCTTCTGCTGTTATGGCCCGAAAAACACACATTTCCTTATCAAGGTCGTACAAAATTTTAGCTTTATCTAAGTGATGCAAGGCTGAGCGAAAAGCATTTTTTGAGTGACAGTTTTTTATTTCATTCAACAATCTGATATATTGCTGTTCTAGCTCAATCATTCCTACCTCCACAGGGGGCTTATATAATCACCGACCAAGCAGAAAAAATACTAATTCAAGCGCATAGTGCTAACTCCCCCTACAGCGATGCGATGCACCGTGCACTAGAGACTTATACTGTAAAAATTATCAGCAACTAACAAGGATTATGGATAATGCGTTAAAAACTGCGAAGGCTTTAAATAAAAAACGAGTAGAATTTTTTATGTATTAAACAAAAAGTCAGCTAGATACGATACATTAGATAACAAGTGAAAACTAACAAAGTAGAAATAAAAAACTTCTAATAGTGGATTTTATCACCTAAATAATATAAACCATGCATAGTAGTAGTTAAAAGCTGAAAAAAGAAAAAGAAGAAAACCAAAAAATAAGCAATTGAAACACCATGATGGATTAGTACATTACTATTGCTTGGGTCATAAAAAACAAAACTCTCAGGTATAAAACCTAAGAAAGACAAAAAAATACTCTGAACAGTCAAAAAAGAGAAGAGCATGCATAGAAACCTCCTTCTTGAAAGAGGCATATCTTTATATTGAGTGTTTATCAGAGTTTCAATTTTAGGGGGGTTCTCCTTAGACATAGGCTTATCAATATCTAACCGATTGAAAGTAGCCACTGCTGCTAGAGCCGCTATAAAAAAACCAGGCAGGGCTGCTAGTAGAGTTGATATTTTACCAACCAATAGATATAGATTAAAAAAATCTATGGATAATAAAAAAAACAAAACTGATGTAGTCACCAACAGGATGGAAGGCACCACCCAGTCATAAATATATTTATCGGAGTGCTTAATAAACAAGTATGATACCGGCCTAGTAAGCTGATAAATTATTATTTTATAGCTAACCATCACACACCTCCAGCATCTTCTTTAAGAAGTTCACGTTAATCTGATCATAGGAAGATTTTGGCCTAAAACTCATACCAACACGGCGCTTCTTCACGTACTTTAAATTACCGTCGTTTAAGTCATCATCAAATTCTATCTCAGTGGTATGTGAAGAACCACTTGCATCTGTAAATTTAACACGAAGTTTTTCTAAATTATATTCTTTACCATATATAATATTTCTACCAATAAATTCTCTCCAGCTTTCAAGCTTTGACAAGTCTGCATCAAGCTGAATCGCTACTTCTCTGAACTCAGGAGGAAGATCGTCTCCTATACCACGCATTTGGTTTGCTTCACCAACTAAACTGATACTGTTCATACGACCATTTTCTAAGTCTTCAAAAAACTGCTCTGAAGGATAGCCATGAAAATTAAATTTAGGCAAGATCATTCTTTTCTTTACTCTTCCTTTATTATCTAACAACCCTTCAGGGTGATCGATTGTGAAAGAGTCAGTATTTTCTTCAGCTACCAACTTACCTAGATAGTCAAAAAACGATTTTAAAGCAGCTCCCTGCAGCCCATTTGTCCTTTCTACCAAACAAACTTGACGATCGCCTTTCTTTTCCTTAAAGATTACTATGTGAGCGGAATGGTCACCACCTTCGCTCTGGGTAAGATTATTTTCATTTCTTTGCCCACTTGAAATATCTCTAACCACACTATGAGCGCTTTTTAAATTAGTAAAGTTTATCAGCAGAGCAAAAAAATCTGGAAACTGTTTTATATCCTAAAGATAAACATCCAAAGTACTACTGTTAAACATTCTACTAATAGCCGGATCAGGCTCATTATCAGCAAGATCTACTGGTTCAGCATCACTTTCTTCTGAGATGCTTTTATCAACTTTATCTAAATCCTCGTCATCTTTAACTACATATTTAGCTTTATTCTCTTTTAAAAATCCCTCCAGATAATATTCATTCTTCCCAATAGCCAGCGGCTCGGAAAAAGACTTCTTCATTCCTGACAATTCGGCAAGCATAACGTTTATATCCAAAGGCGAACGATACCTTATAGGATTACCAGAGTTATCCTTAATTCCTCGACATGTACAATAGACAGCAATGTCGTAAAAATGGACACTTTTATAGTAATTATGACGCATAACTTTCCCTAATTAAAAATTAAACCACCCGCCCAATCCGAATCTCACATCGCCCCAGAATCTCTAGATCCCCCATGTCCTACGGCTTGATCATCTCCGGCTGGTACAGTTCGTTATCACTGATCAGGTACAGCGCGCCTTCAGCCAACCGCTGCACCCGCTTGATGATCTGTTCACCAACCATAAGGTCGCCCATTAAAAAAACCTCTGCATCCGTTCAAGTTGAACCATGCCCTGCCCTGCTCATCATCTCGACCTCAAAAGCCAACATGAACGCTCTGCAACCTTCGCTTCTGTTAAGCGAGCTTAACCTACCAGGGTCATCATCACTATCTCAATAGCGCCCATTTTTTGGTTTCAATTTGCTCGCTCAAACCAACGCCGTTGCGCGGAGCCTGCCCCGAGCTTTCTTGTCACCTTTGGCTTCTCGCGCTGTGAGTACTCCGCTTTCTTCCGTACAATACCGCCAATCCCATTGATCGTGCATGAAACGACCCGCCACAAATCAGCTTTCCGTCGAGCCGCGGCTCGTCACTACCGGTTGTTCACAGCGCTCGTTTCAGCCATACCCATACTATAGCTATATATTTATACAGCTAAAGAACCGATTTCCATGACCGATTTTACGAACGAAAATAGCGCCGACCGGGGCCGCCGCTTCTCGGTGGCGCCCATGATGGACTGGACGACCCGCGATTACCGCGCGTTCGCCCGCACGTTGACCCGCCGCACCCTGCTCTACACCGAGATGGTGACCACCGGGGCAATTTTGCACGGCTCGCCGCGCGAGCGCTTTCTGGGTTACACCGAGGTGGAGCATCCGATTGCGCTGCAACTTGGCGGTAGCGACGCGGGTGAGCTCGCCGAGTGTGCGGCGATTGCCGAGCAGTGGGGCTATGACGAGGTGAACCTGAACGTGGGCTGCCCCAGCGATCGGGTGCAGAACAACCTGATCGGCGCGTGCCTGATGGGCTACCCGGAGAAGGTGGCGGCGGCGGTGAAGGCGATGCAGGCGGCGGTGTCGATTCCGGTGACGGTAAAGTGCCGGATCGGTATCGACGACCAGGACGAGGACGCGGACCTGGCGCGCTTTATCGCTATGGTGGCCGAGGCCGGCTGCACCACGTTTACCGTGCACGCGCGTAAGGCGTGGCTGCAGGGGCTGTCGCCCAAGCAGAACCGCGACGTGCCGCCGCTGAACTACCCGCGCGTACACCGCTTGAAAGCCGCGAACCCCGAGCTTCATATTGGCATTAACGGCGGCATCAAGACGCTCGAGGAGTGTCAGACGCAGCTTGCGCACGTCGATAGCGTCATGGTCGGGCGCGAGGCGTATCAGAACCCGTGGCTGCTGGCCGGAGTCGATCAGGCGATTTTCGGGGAGCCCGGCCCGGCCATGAGCCGGCTGGACGCGGCGCAGGCGTTTCGCCCGTACATCCAAACGCGGCTCGATGAAGGCGCGAAGCTCAACCACATCACCCGTCACCTGCTGGGGCTTTTCCAAGGCTGCCCGGGCGGGCGACGCTTTCGGCGTCACCTTTCCGAGCACGCTCACAAGGAAGGTGCGGGCCTGCGCCTTTATGACGATGCTCTCGGCCTGATCCGCGAGCCCGAAACCGCGGCATAAAAAAACCCGCCACGGCGTACCGTGGCGGGTGGAGCTTACTTAGCGCTTGAAAGGCTTGGCTTACTTGCCGGCCTTCTGGCGGTTTTCCATCACGCCCTTCTCGACGCGCTCGCCGATGGCCTGGTCGACGTTCTTCCAGTATTCGAACACCCGCGACAGCACCGGCTCTTCCACGCCCCCGGAAACGTGCCCGACGATGTTGTTCACCAGGCGATCACGCGCGGCGTCGTCCATCACCTTGTTGACCAAATCGTTGGCCTGGTTGAAGTCACCGTCGTCCGGGCGCAGCGTGTAGGCGGCGCGAACGAACTCGCCATCCGCTTCCCATACCGCGTCTTCCGGGAAAGCCTTCGGGTCGGCGTGGGGGCCGCCTTTGCTGTTGGGTGCGTAGACCGGGTCGGTCGAATTGGCGATACGCATCCGGCCGCCCTGGGCGTAGCTGTTCACCTGGGTTTTCGGCGCGTTGACCGGGATCTGCTGGTAGTTGACGCCCAGGCGAGCACGGTGTGCATCCGCGTAGGAAATGACGCGCGCCAGCAGCATCTTGTCCGGCGAGAAGCCGGTGCCCGGCACCGAGTTGCTCGGCTGGAACGCCGCCTGCTCGATTTCGGAGTGGAAGTCCGTCGGGTTGCGGTCGAGCGTCATCTTGCCCACTTCCTGCAGCGGGTAGTCGTCGTGCGGCCACACCTTGGTCAGATCGAACGGGTTGATGCGATAGGTCTTGGCGTCCTCGAAGGGCATGATCTGCACGTGCAGTGTCCACGTCGGGTTGTCGCCGCGCTTGATGGCGTCGAACAGGTCGCGACGGTGGTAATCCGCGTCGGTACCCGCCATTTCGTCGGCCTGTTCCTGGGTCATGCACTTGATGCCCTGGTCGGTCTTGAAGTGGTACTTGACCCAGAAGCGCTCGCTCTTGTCGTTGACCCACATGTAGGTGTGGCTGGAGTAGCCGTTCATGTGGCGCCAGCTAGCGGGTACGCCGCGATCACCCATCAGCCAAGTGACCTGGTGGGCAGACTCCGGCGAGAGCGTCCAGAAATCCCACTGCATGTCGTGATCGCGCAGGCCGTTGTCGGCTCGACGCTTTTGCGAGTGGATGAAGTGCTGGAACTTGAGCGGGTCGCGCACGAAGAACACGGGGGTGTTGTTACCCACCATGTCGAAGTTGCCGTCTTCGGTGTAAAACTTCAGCGAGAAGCCGCGCGGGTCGCGCCAGGTGTCCGGGCTGCCCGACTCACCGGCAACCGTGGAGAAGCGCGCCAGCATTTCGGTTTTCTTGCCCTTCTGCAGAAACTTGGCGCGGGTGTACTGGCTGACGTCGTGAGTGACTTCGAAATGGCCAAACGCGCCGCCGCCCTTGGCGTGGGGCTGACGGTCCGGAATCATTTCCCGGTTGAAGGCCGCCATCTGCTCCATCAGGTAGTGGTCGTGCAGTACGATCGGGCCGTCCGCGCCGACGGAAAGCGAATGCTCGTCGCTTGCTACCGGGATACCGGCGTCCGTGGTGGTGTAGTTGGATTTACCGTTTGTCATACCCTTCCTCCATGTCACGATCCGGGGCCTCGAGGGGCCACCTTTGTACGGGCCTTCTTGGCCACTAATGCGTTCTAACTGGCGCTTTGATCCACAGTTATAGCCAGGATGTCACCATCATGCCACGTGGCGACGCCAAACCCCGCCTATAGTGTCCATAGCCTTAGACGATCAGCTTCGCTTTTATCCGGGGTTTTAAACTATGACATTTCGATGGCGTATTAGTGACGCCGCCGGGGCATTTTTTTATCGACGCTCGGCGGCGCAAATCTTTCGGTACAGCACTTCAATACAGCGTTTCAATACAGCGTTTCAATACAGGTTTTCAATACAGCATTTCAATACATTGGGTCGGTGACCGGCTCGAGACTCGACTGAAAGCTCTCGATGGCGGTTTCCGCCTCTTCGATCTCGTCAAAGCGGGCGATGTGATAGAGCGCCTCGCCTTCGTTGGCCAGCGGCAAACGGCTCATGCCGATCACGATGCCGTCCGCCATCGAAACGACATCGCCTTCATCGTTGCCGAATGGGTCCGCCACTCGGCCCAGCACTTCCCCCTTGGCGACCCGCGCGCCCAGGCGCACCTTGGGGCGCAGGATGCCGTCGATCGGCGCACGCGCCCAGCTCGAGCCGTTGGCAAGCTCCGCCGGGGCAGGCAGGCGGCGGCGCTGCTCGCCGGACAGCATCTTGAGCCGGCGCATCACGCGTAGAATGCCGCGCACGCCCGGAGCGATCGCCCACTCGTCAAAGCGCAGCGCCTCGCCGGCCTCGTAGGTGAGTACGGGAATGCCGCGGGACTGGGCGTAGTGGCGCAGGCTGCCCTCGCGAAGCTCGGCGTTGAGCACCACCGGCGCGCCGAAGGCGTCGGCCATGCGCGCGGTTTCGCTGTCGGGTTCGAGCTGAGCGCGAATCTGCGGCAGGTTGGTGCGGTGAATGGCGCCGGTGTGCAGGTCGATGATATGCGTGGCGTGATCGACGATCTCCTCGCGCAACAGCGCGGCGATGCGCCCGCCGAGCGAGCCCTTGTCACTCCCCGGAAAGCAGCGGTTCAAATCGCGCCGGTCGGGCAGATAGCGGGTTTGCTGCAAAAAGCCGAAAACGTTGACGACGGGCACGGCGATTAGCGTACCGCTCAGGCTATTGATCGAGCGCGAGCGCAGAAGCCGGCGCACGATCTCGACGCCGTTGATCTCGTCGCCGTGAATGCCGCCGCACACCAGCATGACAGGCCCCTCGCGGCGCCCGTGGACGACCTCGATGGAGATATGCAGCGGCGTGTGGGTGTAAAGCCGCGCCACCGGCACGTCGATTTGTAGCCGTTGGCCGGGCTGAAGGGTGTGGCCTGCGATCTGAAACGGGGCTTGTGCCATGAGCACTCCTGATGAGGCGTCGGCGCGCACTGCGAGCGCCGGTGCTGGATAATCTATCGCTTATCGGCCGCTTAAGGCGTTGATTGAGCGCGCGAATGACGTCGGTCAGTTAACCATACAGTTTTGAATGTAAAACGGCGGTGTTTAAGATAAAATATCGCTCCTTCGACGTCGTTACCAGGGTTGCGTTTATGGCTAGAAAAACCAAGGCAGAAGCGGCCGCTACGCGCGAAGCGTTGCTGGACGCGGCCGAAGAGGTGTTTTTCGATAAAGGCGTCGCGCGTACCTCGCTCGAGCAGGTGGCCCGGCACGCCGGCGTTACTCGCGGAGCGGTTTACTGGCATTTCAAAAACAAGGGCGATCTGTTCATGGCGCTGATCGAGCGCGTGCGCATGCCCTTTCAGTCGCTGGTCGAAGAGGTTCAAAACGTCGACCCGGACATTTTACCGCTGGATGCCGTACACCGCGCATGCCTGGCCGGCATGAGCCGCTTGGAGCAGCCTCACTACCGGCGCACGCTCTCGATTTTGCTGCACCGCTGCGAGTTCTTTAGCGATATCAACCCGCTCGAAATGCAAAACGAGATCAACGAAGAGTGTTTCGACGAAATGCTTTGTCTGTTCAAAGCGGCCTACGAGCAGCACCAGCTTCGCGAAGGCCTGACCCCGGAAGTGGCGACCCGGCTCTTGCAGGCAGCGCTCGGCGGGTTATTTCACGACTGGCTGCGCACGCCGGACCGCTACTCGCTCAGCGAGCGCGGCGCCGAGATCATCGACGCTCTTATTTTGCTGATAAGACGTTAGCGTGGTTATAGCCCACAGCGTCCAGCAAAAAGCCCGCCTCTTGGCGGGCTTTTGCGTGATAGTCAGAACAGAAACCTTTTAGTTCGAGTGCGCCGTTTCCTGATGCTTGTGACGCAAACGCAGCTGATTCAGGCGCTCGCGCGTCTCCATGTAGGTTTGTACTTCCACGCTACGGTACGCCCCCTCATCTTTTAGATATTTCACTAGTACCCGGCGCTCGCCTTCGGTAAAGGCATCGTCGTGTTTGCAGTGAAGGTTTACCTTACAGCCCGGTTTCCCGTCGACCACGGCCTCGGCATGCTCTGCACCGTTGAGCGCGGTCACCTTCACGGTCACACCTAAAAGGCTTCGCCGCTTGAAGGGCGCGAAGCGATAAAGCCCGCGTGCCAGGCCCTGGCAAATAGCGGCGGCCAATGGGGATGCTACGGCCAGTGTGGCCCAGAGAATCACCACGCCCAGCGGCACGCGCAGCATGCCCAGATCCAACGAGCTCAGCACCAAGAGCTCCAGAGCCAGCGAAAGCGCACCGGCGAGCAGTATCAAAACGGTCAGCGCGAGCGTGGCGGGTACGCCGATAAAGCCAAGCGATACCAGCGTGCTGGCCATGTGGTCATCGCGCAGGCTGTCGCGCTCGAAAAGCTCCAGCGGTGCCAGTCGGATCAGTACCAGCAGCCAGTAAAGCGCTAAAAGGCCCAGCACGAAGGTGAAAACGATGGTCGGGAAGTTCAGGGCGGCCGAAAGGATCGGTTGCATGGCGTGCCTCCTCCAGGTGGTTGCCTGGTCGGTTTGGCCTGCTGTTATGGTATTGGATGCAGACTCAAACGTTTCATTAGCAAGTTTAGATCAAACTACTCGCCTCTGCCCAAGCGCGCCTTGACACCAATCAAGCGGGCAAAAAAAAGCGGGCCCGAAGGCCCGCCTGCATTACCGCGCGATCACTGAGGATCGTGGGCGATGCGATCATCATGCTCGCCGCGCCCGTCACTTTGGTCGCGCCGGTCGTTTTGATCGTGCTGTTTGCCCCGCGTCTTGCGCCGCAGCCAGTCGGCGCTGTAGGCGATCATGGCGTAGAACGTGGGAACGAACAGGCTGCCCAGAATCGCTACCGACGCCATGCCTACGGCTACCGTGGTGCCGATATGGTGACTGCTCACGTCACTCGCGCCGGTAGCCAGTGCCAGCGGCAGCGTGCCGAAGATGAACGCGAGCGAGGTCATGACGATCGGCCTAAAGCGCAGCTCCGCCGCGGTAATGGCCGCTTCACGAATGCTCTTGCCCTCTTCCTTGCGCTGAAGCTCGGCGAACTCGACGATCAGGATGGCGTTCTTCGCCGCCAGCCCCACGACCACCAGCATACCGATCTGCACGTAGACACTGGTGTCCAGCCCACGTAGCGCAATACCGGCGATACCGCCAAGAAAGGCGAACGGGGTGGCGGTCAATACCGCCAGCGGCAGCGCCCAGCTTTCGTACTGCGCCGCCAGGATCAAAAACACCATCAGAATACCGAACACGATGGCAATCATGGCGGCATTGCCCAGGTTCGCTTCCTGATACGCGGTACCGGTCCAGCCCATGCCCCAGTTCGGGCCGAGGGTGTCGAGCACGACCTCTTCCATCGCCTGGATCGCCTGCGCCGAGCTGTAGCCCGGCGCGGCGCCGCCCTGGAACTGGGCGCCGGTGTAGACCCCAAAGCGCGAGACCACCGACGCGCCGACCTGGCGTTCCAAAGTCACGAACTCCGAGAGCGGAATACGATCGCCGCTGCCGCCACGCACGTAGACATTGTTCAAGTCGTCCGGCGTTTTACGGAATTCGTCCTCGTTTTGCAGATACACCTGGAAGTTACGGTTCTGGTAACTGAAGTAGTTAACGAAGCCGTTACCGAAGGTGTTGGCGAGCGCCGAGTTGATGTTCTCGAGCGCGACGCCATAGCTCAGCGCCTTCTGCTGGTCGATGTGGGCCTTGTAGGACGGCACGTTGACGTTGAACGTCGAGAAGACCCGGGAGAGCATCGGGTGCTGATTCGCCGCGCCCATGACCTGAAGCGAGGCTTCGTAAAGCTCGCGGGTCGAGGCGCCGTCGAAGGACTGCAGGTAGCCGGTGAAACCGCCGGTGGTCGAAAGCCCCATGATCGGCGGCACGTTGAACGCCATGGCGCTACCGCCATCGATACTGGCCCCCAGCTGCATGATGCGCCCAACCAGCGCGTCGGCGGTCAAGTCACGCTCGCCCCAGGGCAGCATATTGACGAAGATGACCCCGCGCGCGGTGTTGACCGCACTGGCCAGAAGGTCGTAGCCCGCCACGGCCGAGGCGTACTCGACGCCCTCGATCTTTTCGATCTCGGCGCTGAGTTTCGCCATGTAGGTCTGGGTACGGTCGAGCGAGGCGGCGTCCGGCAGCGATACGCTGGCAAGCACAATACCCTGGTCGGTTTCCGGCACCAGCGTGGAGGGCGTGGACACGTACATCCAGTACGAGCCCGCGCCGATGGCTACGGTGATCGCCAGTGCCAAGAGCCAAAAGCGTACCAGCTTTTTCACACACCACATGTAGGCCGCGGTAATACCGGCGAACAGGCGATCGAACAGGCGCAGCGGCGTGCGAATGGCGCGGCGAAACTTCGACGGCCGGTCGTGATTGAGGTTGTGCTTGATGAAGATCGCCGACAGCGCCGGGGTGAACGTCAACGCCATCAGCGCCGACAGCGCCACCGAGATCGACACGGTAATCGCGAACTGCTGATAGATCTGCCCGGTGAAACCACCCAAAAACGCCACCGGCACGAACACCGCTGCCATGATCAGCGAGGTCGCGATGACCGGCCCGCCCACTTCGCGCATGGCCTGAATCGTCGCGTCGCGCACGGTGATGTCTTCGTCTTCACTGATCACGCGCTCGACGTTTTCGACCACCAGAATCGCGTCATCGACCACGATCCCGATCGACAGCACCAGCGCGAACAGCGTCAGCAGGTTGATCGAGTAGCCAAGCACGTAAAACCCGGCGAAGGTGCCGATGACTGCCACCGGCACCACCGACATGGCGATGACGGTAAAGCGCCAGTTCTGCAAAAAGATGAACAGAATCACGGCCACGATCAAAAACGCTTCGATGAAGGTGTGAAGCACCGTTTCCACGGAAGCATCGATGAACAGCGTCGTGTCGTAAGGCGTGACGTACTCGAGCCCCGGCGGGAAGCGGGATTTCAGATCCTCCATGGTCGAGCGCACCGCTTCGGCGGTGGAGAGCGCGTTGGCGCCAGGCTGCTGGTTGATGATGATCGGCGTCATGGTGGCGCCGTTCAAACGCGCATCCACACCGTAGAACGATGCGCCGAGCTCGATGCGGGCCACGTCCTGCAGGCGCAGCGACGAGCCGTCCGGATTGGTACGCAGATAGATGTTACGAAACTCGTCCGGGTCGGTCAGTCGCCCGCCGGCGGTGATCGTATAGGTGTAGGCGCGCGGCTCACCCTGCGGCGCCGAGGCCAGGTTACCCGCGGGAATCTCGGTGTTCTGCGTACGCACGGCGCTGGCGACTTCGCTCGGCGTCAGGTCGTACTGCGCCAGCTTGTCCGGGTCCATCCAGATGCGCATGGCGAACTCGCCGCCGCCGAGCACCTCGGCATTGCCCACGCCTGGCACCTGGCGCAGCTCGTCGAGGATGTTCAGCGTGGCGTAGTTTTGCATGTAGACGCGGTTGTAGTCGCCGTTGGGCGAGATCAACGCCACCAGCATCAGAATCGAGTCCGAGCGCAGCTCGACCTGCACCCCTTGTGACTGCACCTGCTCGGGCAGTTGAGAAAGCGCGCCCTGAACGCGGTTGTTGACGTTGATGGTGTTGATGTCGCCGTCGGTGCCGATGTTGAACGCCACACTCAGGCTCATGGAGCCGTTGTCGGAGCTGTTCGAGGTCATGTAGAGCATGTCCTCGACACCGTTGATCGCCTCGGCCAAGGGTGCTGCCACCGTTTGCGCCACGGTTTCGGCGTCGGCGCCGGGAAACTGCGCCTGAACCGACACCGTCGGCGGCACCACGCTTGGATACTGCTCGATCGGCAGTATGCGCATGGACATCGCGCCGATCAGCGTAACGATAATCGCCAGTACCGTGGCGAATATCGGTCGGCTGATGAAGAAGTTAGAGAAGTTCATTATTGCGCACCCTCTTCTCCCTCACCCGTCGGCATGCCGCCGCCGGCCATGTCGGAGGCCTGCTCGGCCTGCTCACGCTCTTCGCGCGCCTCGGCCTCTTCGACGTCCTCGACAATATCGTCGGCGTCGCCATCGAAAGGCTGCGGGTCGATGGCCATGCCCGGCTCGATGCCGGATGGATCGCCGACGATCACACGTTCGCCCTCTTCCAGCCCGTCGACGATGATCTGCCAGGGGCCGGCCACGTCACCGAGCTGCACGGTGCGCTCGCGGGCCTTGTCTTCGTCGTCCAGGGTGTAAACCCGCGGGCCCATCAGGCCCTGCGTGACGGCGATTTCCGGCACGGCGATCACGCTATAGCGCTTGAGACCGTCCAGACGTACGCGCACGAACTGGCCCGGAAGCACGGCGGCATCCGGGTTGTCGAAGGTGGCCGACGCCTGCACGGTGCTGGTGCCGTTGTCCACGCGCGAACCCAGAAAGTCCAGCTCGCCGGCGAGTTCGGCGTCGTCGCTGCCGCTCAAGCCGGGCACGGTCAACCGCGCGATGATGGTCGAATTGGTGTCGCTGTCGCGTAGCTGACGGCGAAGCTCGAAGGCGTCGCGCTGGGGCAGTTGAAAGCGGACTTCGAGCGGGTCGAGCGGAGTGATGGTGGCAAGCTCGGTGCCGCTGGTGACCACGTTGCCCAGGTTGATCTGGCTCAGGCTGATCATGCCGCCGACCGGGGCGGTCACGTCGGCGTAGTCCAGGTCCAGGTTGGCGCTGGAAAGCGCCGCTTCGGCCTGGGCGACGCTTGCCTGGGCGACGCGCTGGTCGGCCTGGGCCTGGTCGTACTGCTGGCGGCTCACCGAGTTCTGACGCAACAGTTGCTCGAAGCGCTCGGCGTCGCGTTGGGCACGCGCGTACTCGGCCCGCGCGCTTTGCAGATCGGCCTGACGCTGATTTACCGTCGCCTGATAGCGGTCGGGCTCGATGGTGTAGAGCGAATCGCCCTGCTCGACCATCTGGCCGGGCTCGAACAGTCGCTCCTCGAGCGCGCCGTCGACCCGGGCGATGACCACGACTTCATTGTCGCTTCGCAAAAGCGAGGGATAGGATTGATCGATCGGCAGATCCTGGCGCTCCACCTCGGCTACCGCCACCTTGTGCGGTGGCTTCTCCTCGGAGGATTGCTGCTGCTGTTGAGGCTCTTCATCACCACCGCAGGCCGTCAGCGCCAGCGCCGCGATCAGCGTCACTAGACTCGCTCTCGTTGAGTGAATCGCTCTTCTCATGCGTCGAATTCCCATGTATGACTCTTTTTTGGCGATCAATGATCGATGGATCGCACTTCTGACGACCGGCGTTCTGGTGACCGGTGTTCTGATAATCGAGGCTTCAAGGGCCTGCCAGGCGATGCCGCCGGTCAGGCCCTCTAATATCAATAGCCGCCGGGCTGACCGGCACCCACGCCGCCGCTACCAATCCCAGGCTGACTCGCCCCCTGCGGAGAGCCGCCCTGCTGATACCCGCCGCCCTGCTGATAGCCGCCCTGCGGGGAGCCGCCCTGCTGGTAACCGCCGGGGCCGTAGCCACCGTCGTAACCGCCGCCATAGCCACCGTAGCCACCGGGCTGGCGACGCGCGGGGGCGTACTCGGCCGCGGAATAGGTCGTGGAGGAAGAAGAGGATTCGCGCCGTGGCGGGGCGCCGATGTCCATCGCGTTCTCGTAGCGGTCGCCGTCGCTGGTTTCAGGCAGCGTGAAATTGACGTCTTCGCCGGTCAGCCAGCCGTTGACCTCCTCGAGCGCCGCCACGTCCAGAAGCCCGGACTGCTGGCGCAGGGAGAGCAGGTTGATGACGTAGTCGTAGCGTGACTCGGCGTAGTTGGCGATCGCGTTGTACAGGTTCTGCTCGGCGTTGAGCACGTCGACGATGTTACGCGTGCCCACCTCGTAGCCGGCCTGGGTCGCTTCCAGCGCGCTTCGGGTGGAAACGATCGCCTGTTGGCGCGCGTCGACGGTTTCGACGTTGTTGCTCACCTGAGTGTAAAGCGAGCGCACCTGCTGAATGGTGGTGCGGCGCTGGGATTCGAAATCGTACTGGCTGCTTTCGAGCTGGAAGGTGTTCTGGCGAATGTTGGCGCTGGTGCTACCACCGGTGTAGAGCGGCACGCTCGCCGACACGCCGACCTGGCCCGAGGCGTCGTGGCCGCTCAGGTAGTCGATATCGGAATCGGCGTACTGGTAGTTGGCGAAGGCCGAAAGCGTCGGCAGCCGCCCGGCGCGGGCGATCTCGACGCCGGCGCGGGAAACCTCGATACCGGCGCGCTGGGCCAGCACCTCGGGGTTTCGCTCGAGCGCTTGGTCGACCCAGTAGTCGCGCTCGCTGGGTGCCGGCAGGCCAATGGGCATGTCACCGAGGGATTCGATATTGGCGTAGCGGCGCCCGGTGAGCCGCTCCAGGGCTTCGAAAGCGACCTGCAGGTTGCTCTCGGCGGTGATCCGCTCAGCGCGAGCCTGGTCGAAGCTCGAACGCGCCTCTTCCACTTCGGTAATGGCGATCAGCCCAACCTCGAACTGTTCGCTGGACTGCTCGAGCTGACGGCCGATCGCCCGCTCCTGGGCGCGCCTGGCTTCGAGCACCTCGTAGGCGCGAAGAATATCGAAATAGGCCGTAACGACATCGATCAGAAGCTGCTGCTCGGTCGCCGCCAGGATGTAAACCTGCTGGTCGATCTGGCGCTCGGCCTGGTCGACCTGACGCGCCGTCGCGGCGTTAAAAAGCGCCTGAGTGGCCTCGAGCGACAGCGACAATGAGTTGTAGCTATCCTCCTGGCCACGCCCGCCGCCGGTTGCGGCACCTGCGCCGCCGCCGGTAGGTGCGCCGGTTTCCAAACCACCCGCTGACTGGCTTTCGAACTGGCGATTGTGCGCCGCGTTACCCGAGGCGCTCACCTGGGGCAAAAGCTCGCCGCCCACGACGTCGCGAGCCGCTTCGACACCGGAAAACTCGGAGCGGGCGGAGGCGAGTTCGGCGTTGTTATTGAGCGCGTCGCGGGTAATGGTGATCAGATCCGCCGCTTGAACGGGCAGCGCGATCGAGCTTGCCAGTACGGCTAACATTAAAGGGCGAAGGGGGGCATTGACTGCCCAGTGTGCCAGTCGCATGGGAGTGCCTCTAGGTGTCAACGTGGAATGGTGCGCCACACAGTGAGCGTGTGAAAGGGTGGCATTATAGTTACATTCATGTATGTATGCTAGCCTTGAAGTTCGACCAAAACTGTGTCCGGCCAAACGTCAAGTCTAACGCAACTTACTTTAGTCAAACGCGTAAAAAGTACGCTTTTCTCGCGCCCGTTTTTCGCCCGCCCTTCCCTCTCAGACGCTCGAGCGCTCCAGCGTTTTTACACAGCGCTCGACCCCGCCAAGGTACATGTCGCCAAACAGCAGCACGTGATTGAGCAGCGGATAGAGCTGAAAAAGCGCTTCGCGACGGGGCCAGTCCTGCGGGGCGAAGCCGTTCCAGTAGGCATCGAAAAACGCAGCGCCGGGCTCGCCAAACAGCGTCAGCATGGCGATATCCACCTCGGGATAGTGGCGATACACTGCGGGGTCGATTAGCGCGGGACCCCGAGCGGTATAAAGCACGTTACCCGTCCAGAGATCGCCGTGCACTAGACACGGCGAGGCGTCCGGCAGCCACTGTTCGAGCGTTTGCGCCTGAGTGTTGATGCGCGCGTAAAGCTCAGGGGTGATAAGGCGCTGATCGAGGCAGGCGCGAGCGAGTGCCAGCAGGCGGCGCTCGCGCTGGAAAGCGCGGCCGTCGCTCATGGGCGCGTTGGGTTGGGGCGTGCGTCCGCAGGCGTTGTCGTGTAGCCAGCCGTGCTCGCTGCCGATCACGGCGTGAAGCTCGCGAAGCCCTTCGCCAAGCTGGATATCCCCCAGGCGAGAGCGGGGTACGGTGTGCAGCGCCTCGATTACCAGCCACTCGCCGGCCTGGCCGAGCACCTCGGGGATGATCAGCGAGCTGCCCGCTCCTTTCAGCGCGCGAAGCCCTTCGGCCTCGCCGCGTAGGCGCGCCGGGTCGTCCTGCTTGATCACCACCGTCCCCTCGGCGGTGTCGAGCTCGAACACCGCGGCGATATCGCCGCCGCTCAAGGGCGTCAAGCCACCGCGGGGCGAAAGCTGCAGCACGCTTAGAATCTCGAGTAGCTCGGCGTTCATGGCGCTCTCCCCGTGGTCGATGGCAGCCTCGATCGAACAATGGATCGAGTGATGAATCGTGCGGTGCCAAAACCCTACAGGGATAAGCTTATATCAGGCAATGCCGTGGCGCTCGTCGAGCGCCTGCCGATAGCGCCGGTAGACGTGGCGGTAGGCGTCGACGCGCTCAAAGTCGGGTTCGGCAAGCGAGGCCGCATCCAGATGCACCAGTCGCTGGCAAAGCGCCTCGAGTGTGGTGCCCTGTGACTGCTGCTCGCACCAGGCCGCCTGCAGGGCAGCGCCGAGCGCGGCGGCGTCGGTGATGTCCGGGCACACCACCTCGGTGCCGGTGATATCCGCCACCATCTGGCGCCAAACCGGGCTTTTGGCGCCGCCGCCACTCAGACGAATCTGGCTCGCCCCGGCGGTCAGATCGCCCAGCAGATCCAGCCCGTAGCGAAGCCCGAAACTCGCGCCTTCGACCACCGCGCGGCACAGATTGGCCTGAGTCATGTTCACGCTCGTAAGGCCTAAAAAATCGCCGGCGGCGTTGGGCAGCATCGGCACCCGCTCGCCGTTGAAAAACGGAAGGCAGGTCACGCCGTCGGCGCCGATCGAAGCCTTTGCTACCCGCTCGCCAAAGGCGTCGAGATCGAGCCCAAAAAGCTCGCGCACGCGGGTCGTGGCGGAGGTGACGTTCATGGTGCAGATCAGCGGCAGCCAGCCGCCGTGGCTTGCGCAGAAGTTGGCCACCATGGCGTTATCGCTTTCGACCGGCTCGGGCGAGTAGGCGCACACCGTGCCGGAGGTGCCCAGGCTCAGCGTGACGATTCCGCGGGCGATATTGCCGGTGCCGATGGCGCCGAGCATGTTGTCGCCGCCGCCGCTCGAGACCACCACGGCGTCACTCAGGCCAAGCTCCGCGGCGATGCGCGAGCGCACCACGCCCGCGGGCTCATAAGGCTTTAAAAGGCGCGGCAGGACCCGGTTTGGGTCGAGCTCCGGGGCGATCTGGCCAAACACCTCGGTTTGCCAGGTGCGGGCACGGGTATCGAAATAGCCAGTGCCCGAGGCGTCGCCGGCCTCGGTGACCCGCTCGCCGGTGAGCCAAAAGTTGAGGTAGTCGTGAGGCAGCAGGATCGTGGCGATGCGCCGGTAGGCATCGGGATGATGGCGTTTGAGCCAAGCGAGTTTGGAAGCGGTATAGCCGGTTTGCAGCACCAGGCCGAGTTTGTCCAGACACCCCGCCTCGCCGCCCAGGCGCTCGACCAGCGCAGCGTTCTCGCTGCTGGTCTCGGTATCGCACCAGAGCTTGGCCGGGTAGACCGGCACCCCGTCGGCGTCGAGTGCGACCATGCCGTGCTGCTGGCCGGAAACGCCGATGGCGCGCACCGCGCGGGCGTCGATCCCGGCGCGCTCGATGGCATCAAAGAACGCGCCTCTAAAGGCAGCGAGCCACTCGGCGGGGGCCTGCTCGCGGCGCCCGTTCGGCCCTTCTTCCAACAGGTGGGCGCGGCTGGCTTCACCAAGAATGCCCCCTTTCTCGACGTCCAGTACCACCACCTTGGTGCTTTGGGTGCCGCAGTCCACACCGATGTACATCACGAGCTTCCTTTAGAGGCGATCAGTGCTTGAAGCGTAGCGCGCGCGCCGCGTTCGTGCAGCAGTGAAAGCGCCTCACGATACGCTGCCATGAAGCGCGGGCTGTCGGCCAGATCGCCAAAGAGCTCGCGGTTTTCGACGAACGCCTCGGGCCGGGTACGGTTGTTGCGTGCAATCGCCATCAGCGGCTCGCGCAGCGCGTCGACCACCTCGATCGGCTCGCCCTGCTCGTCCACGCCCTCGGCGTAGCGCGCCCAGCTGGCCACGACCGCCGCGCTCAGCGCTATTTCACCCTCGTGGTCGAGCTGGTGGCGAATCACCGGCACCAGCCACTTGGGGATACGATCCGAGCTTTCGGCACAAAGCCGTGCCAGGGTGTCGCGGATTTCCGGGTTGGCGAAGCGCTCGATCAGCGTGCGCTGGTAGGCGTTAAGATCGATACCCGGCACCGGCGCCAGCGTCGGCGCGCCCTCCTCTTTCATGTAACGGCGCAAAAACTCGACGAACAGCGGGTCCTGGCACACCTGGTGGGCGTAGCGGTAGCCCGCCAGATAGCCAAAATAGGTCAGCGCCTGATGGCTCGCGTTCAACAGGCGCAGCTTCATCAGCTCGAACGGCTCGACGTCGTCGACCAGCTGCACGCCGGCCGCCTCGAAAGGCGGGCGGCCCAGCGGGAAGTGATCCTCCAGCACCCACTGAGTGAAGGGCTCGCACACCACCGGCCAGCCGTCCTCGACGTCGAAGCGGCGGGCAAGCTCATCAATATCGTCGGCCACGGTGACCGGCGTGATGCGATCGACCATCGAATTGGGAAAAGCGACGTTATTCTCGAGCCACTCGCCGAGCTCGCGCTCACGCGCCGCCGCAAACGCCGAGAACATGCGCCGGGCCACGTCGCCGTTGCCCTGGATGTTGTCGCAGGACATGACCGTGAACGGTGAAAGCCCCCGCGCGCGACGGCGCACCAGCGCCTCGACCACCAGCCCAAAGGTACTGGCCGGGCGATCCGGAGCGCTCAGATCGCGCTTTATGAGCGGGTTGTCCAGATTGAAAGCGCCGCTGACCGGGTGAAAATTGTAACCGCCCTCGGTCACGGTGAGCGACACGATCCGGATGGCCGGGTCCGCCATTGCCTCGATCACCGCGTCCGGATCGTCCGGGGCGAAAAGATAATCGACCATGCTACCGATCACGCGGGGCTCAAGCGTACCGTCGGGGTGCTTCACCACCAGCGTATAGAGGTGATCCTGGCGTGACAGCACCTCCTGCATGCGCTTGTCGCCGGGCATTACGCCCACCCCCACAATGCCCCAGTCGAGCGCCTCGCCCTGGTTCATCAGCGTGTCGAGATACATCGCCTGGTGGGCGCGGTGAAAGCCGCCCACGCCGACATGCACGATGCCAGCGCTCACGGCGCGGCGATCATAACTCGGCACAGTCACCGCGGCGTCAAGCGCGGTCAGCGCGTTTTGCGTGAGCCTAACCATGGAAGTCTCCTGAAAAAAGGGGGCTAAACGACAAGCGCCGGGAGCGCCTACAAAGAGGAGTTGGCGGTGAGCGCGCCGGCGCTCCAGGACGCGACGAGCGCGCCGAGCTCATCAAAGCGCGCGATCACCCGCCAGGCGCCGGCATCAAATAGCCGCTCGGCCTGGCGCTCGTCCAGGTGGCTGGCACCGACGAAACCGACCACGGCCAGCCCGGCGGCGACGGCGGCGCGCACGCCGGCCACGCTATCCTCCACCGCCAGGCACGCCTGAGGCGGTAGCTCGAGTTTTTTTGCCGCCAGCCGGTAAAGGTCCGGCGCGGGCTTGGGGTTTGCCACCTGCTCGGCGGTCACGATCAGCGCCCCATCGAGCACCCTGTCGAGCCCCGTGGCGGCAAGCGAGGCCTCGACACGGCGGCGGTGACTGTTGGATACCACGGCGGTGACGTGAGAGCACGCTGTTATCGCCTCACTCGCGCCTTCGATGGCGCGCAGTTCACGTTTCAAACGCGCCTCGATGGCCGCATCCACCTGGTCGACGGCGTTACCTGGCAGCGTATGGCGGCTCAGCGTCTGCAGGTGGGCGATGATGTTGGCGGTGGTCATGCCGAGCGCCTGATTCAGCTCGGCGGCGACGTCCACGTCCGGTAGCCACGCCTGAAGATGCGCTTGCAGGGTATGCTCGGCGAGAATTTCGCTGTCCACCAGCACCCCGTCGCAGTCGAAGATAACGGCCCTCATGGCGCCGCCTCTTCACTTTGGGTACCGGCCTCGGCGCGGTTGTCTTGGCGGGTGAGCGCGGCCAGCGGGTGCGCCTTTAGGCTTTCGAGCGCAAGCCCGGTTTGGTCGAACAGGTGCGCCCGGCTTGCATCGAAGCCAAAACGCACCGAATCGTGCACGCGATAGGCGACGTCGCCGTCGGCCATGATCGTTAGAAGCTGGCTCTCCATCTCGACGTAGAGCGAGGTTTGCCCGCCAAGGCGCTCCAACACCTGAATGCGCCCGCCGAGCGTGCCTGCCTCCTCGATCGAGAGGTGCTCCGGGCGCACCCCAAGCTCAAGCGTGGCGCCGGGTGCGACGCCTTCACCGTTGACCGGCACATGGCAGGCAGCGCCGCCGGGCAGCGTCACCTCGACACCGTCCGCGCCGGCGGACACCACCGTCACCGCGAAGAAGTTCATTTTCGGCGAGCCGATGAACCCCGCCACGAAGCGGTTTCGCGGGTGATGATAAAGCGACATGGGCGAGCCCACCTGCTCGACCACGCCGTCGTGAAGCACCACGATCTTGTCCGCCATGGTCATCGCCTCGATCTGGTCGTGGGTGACGTAAATCATCGTGGCGTCGAGCTCCTCGTGGAGCCTGGCGAGCTCGATGCGCATCTGCACTCTGAGCGCGGCGTCCAGGTTCGACAGCGGCTCGTCGAACAAAAAGATGCTGGGGTTTCGAACGATCGCCCGGCCAATGGCGACCCGCTGGCGCTGGCCGCCGGAGAGCGCTCGGGGCTTTCGATCCAGAAGCGGTTCGAGCTGCAGAATCTTCGCCGCCTCGAGCACCCGGGCGCGGCGCTGCGCCTTGGGCACCCCGGCCAGGCGCATGGAGAAGCCCATGTTGTCCTCAACGCTCATGTGCGGGTAAAGCGCGTAGCTTTGAAACACCATGGCTAGGCCCCGGTCGGCGGGGCCTACGTCGTTCATGCGCTCGCCGTCGATCAGAATATCGCCGCTGGTAGCGCTTTCGAGCCCGGCGATCATACGCATTAAAGTAGATTTTCCGCAGCCGGAGGGGCCGACGAACACCACGAACTCGCGGTCCTCGACGTTCAGATTGACGCCCTTGATGACCTCGGTGTCGCCAAAGCGTTTGACGATGTTGTTGAGCGCAAGCGTTGCCATGAAAAACTCCTTACTTGACGGCGCCGAAGGTCAGGCCACGGACCATCTGTTTTTGGGTCATCCAGCCAAGGATCAGAATGGGCGCGATCGCCATGGTCGAGGCCGCCGAGAGCTTGGCCCAAAAAAGCCCTTCGGGGCTTGAAAACGAAGCGATGTAGGCGGTCAAGGGCGCGGCCTTGGACGAGGTCAGGTTGAGACTCCAGAACGCCTCGTTCCAGCTCAGAATGACCGACAAGAGCCCGGTGGAGGCGATGCCAGGCAGCGTCAGCGGCAAAAGCAGATACACCACTTCCTGAAGCGTGGAGGCGCCGTCCATCCGCCCGGCTTCGAGGATGTCCCGCGGCATGTCCTTGAAGAAGGTGTAGAGCATCCAGACCACGATGGGCAGGTTCATCAGGGTGTAGACGAGAATCAGCCCGGTGCGCGTGTCCAAAAGCCCGACGTCGCGAAAGATCAGATAGATCGGCACCAGCACGCCGACCGGCGGCAGCATCTTGGTCGAGAGCATCCATAAAAGCGTGCCCTTGGTACGCCGGGTGGGTAAAAACGCCATGGCGTAGGCCGAGGGAATGGCGATCAAAAGCGCCAGTGCCGTGGAGCCGAAGGCGACCGCGACGCTGTTGAGGGCGAAGCGCGCGTAACCCGAGCGCGCCTGCACCGCCTGGTAGCTTTCAAGCGTCGGCGAGAAGATAAAGCTTGGGTCGGCGATCGCCGCGGTTTCGGTCTTGAAGCCGGTGAGCACCATCCAGAGGATGGGAAAGAAGATCACCAGCGCCACCGCCCAGGCCAGCAGCGCAAGCAGTAGCCGCTTGAAACGACCCGAGCCGCCGGGGGCGGCGTAGGAGTTGGGCGTACTCATAAACAATCGCTCATGTCAGTCATCCAGGTTCTCAGTCATCCAAGTTCTTGGCAACCATGCGCACCAGAAAGATCGCCACGATATTGGCCAGAATGATGGCGACCACCCCGCCGGCGGAGGCGATGCCGACATCGAAATCCAGCAGCGCCCGGATATAGATCAGGTACGCCAGATTAGTGGTGGCAAGCCCGGGCCCGCCGGAGGTGGTAACGAATATCTCGGCGAAGATCGTGAGCAAAAAGATCATCTCGATCATGATCACCACGCTGATCGCCCGCTTGAGGTGCGGAAGCGTAATGTAGAAAAAGATCGCCACCGGCCCCGCGCCGTCCATGCGCGCCGCCTCGACCTGATCCTCGTCCAGCGACTGAAGCGCGGTGAGCAGAATCAACAGCGCAAAGGGCAGCCACTGCCAGGCAACGATGATGATGATCGAGGTCAGTGGGAGCGACGAGAACCAGTCGATCGCCGGCAGGCCGAACTGATTGGAAAGCCAGGCCAGCACCCCGCTCGACGGGTGCATCATCATGTTCTTCCACACCAGGGCGCTTACCGTGGGCATGACGAAAAACGGCGAGATCGCCAGCACCCGGGCCACGCCCCGGCCCAAAAACGGCTGCTGGAAAAGCACCGCCAACAGTGTGCCGCCGACCACGGTAATGGCGAGCACCCAGCCCACCAGCAAGAGCGTGGTGCCCATGGCGGACCACAGCGCCGGGTCGGTGAGCAGGTACTCGTAGTTTTCGAACCCGGCGAAGCCGGTCATCCCCGGCATCAAAAGGTTGTAGCGCTGGAAGGAGAACCAGACGGTCATCCCCAGCGGTATCAGCATCCATAAAAGCAGCAGCGTAACGGCGGGCGCCTGAAGCGACAGCGCCCTGAACCCGCCGACCCTGCGGCCCGACGCGCGTGTTCTGGTCATGGCAAAACCTGCCCGCAAGCGTGAAAACGAAAAGGCGCCCGCGGTGGCGGGCGCCTGAGGGTCAGTCGTAGTAGCCGGCGCGCTGCATGGTGCGCTCGGTGGCGCGCTGAGCGCTATCGAGGGCCTGCTCGACGCTGGTGTCGCCGGTCAGCGCAGCGGCGATGCTCTGGCCGACCTGAGTGCCGATCGACTGGAACTCGGGAATGTTGACGATCTGCACCCCGGTGTAGGGGTTGGGCTCGAGGGTCGAGTCGGTGGGGTCGGCGTCCTGAATCGCCTGAAGCACGAAGTCGGCAAACGGCGCCGCATCCTGGTACTGTTCGTTGGCGTAGGTCGACTCGCGGGTGCCCGGCGGCACGCTGGTCCAGCCCTCGGTGTCACCGACCAGCTCGATGTACTCTTTCGAGGTCGCCCAGGTGATGAACTCTTTCGCGGCGTCCTTTTTCTCCGAGGAGGCCGGAATCGCCAGCGCCCAGGTCCAGAGCCAGTGCGAGCCCTTGGGCGTTTCGGCGACTGGCGCCGGCGCAAAGCCAAGGTTGTCAGCCACGCTCGACTCGTCCGGGTCGTAAAGCTTGCCGGCGGCGGAGGTCGCGTCGACCCACATGGCGCAGTTGCCGCGGGCAAAGAGCGCCAGGTTCTCGTTGAAGCCGTTGGAGCTCGCTCCGGGCGGCCCGTAATTACCCAGCAGATCGACATAGAATTCGATGGCGTTCTGCCAAGGCTCGGACGTGAGCTCGGGCTGCCACTCCTCATCGAACCAGCGCCCGCCGTAGGTGTTGACCAGGGTGGTCACGAAGGCCATGTTCTCGCCCCAGCCGGGCTTGCCGCGCAGGCAGATGCCCGCCAGCCCCTCTTCGCTGCCGTGCAACTGCTCCGCCCAGTCGTGCACCTGATCCCAAGTGGGCTGATCCGGCATCTCGATGCCGGCCTGCTCGAACAGATCCTTGCGGAAATACATCATCGAGCTTTCGGCGTAGAACGGCAGCGCGAACGGCGTGCCGTTCAAGCTCAGGCCATCGCGCACCGAGCCCAGCAGATCGTCGATGTCGTAATCACTCGGCAGGTCGTCCAGCGGGGCCAGCCACTCGCGCTCGGCCCAGATCGGCGCCTCATAAGCGCCGATGGTCATGACGTCGAACTGGCCGCCGCCGGTGGCGATGTCGGTGGTCATGCGCTGGCGCAGGACGTTCTCCTCGAGCACCACCCAGTCCAGGGTGATGTCCGGGTGCTCGCTTTCAAACGCGTCGGTCAAACTCTGCATGATGACCATGTCGTTGTTGTTGACGGTGGCCACGGTGATTTCGGTTTGGGACTGGTCTTGTGACTGAGCCTGGGCCTGGCCTGCCAGCGCGATACCGGCGGCCAGCGCGCAAAGCGGCCAATGATGGGCGAAACGCATACGGCACTCCTTGAACGGATAGTGTCTTGTTATGGTACTGATGTTTTTGATCATTACTCGAACAAATGATCGGCCTTAACGCAAAAAAAAGCAAAGCCCGCAGGCTAAGACTTTACGCTAACACCGCCAGGCGAGCGCCACGCTCGTCAAGACGACGGCTCAAGGCGCCTCGAGCACGTAGCGCGCAGCGGCTTCGTCGGTGATTAGCCCCTTGAGCCAGCCGCCGCGCAGCGCCGCCAGAATCGCTGGCCCCTTGTCGCGGCCGCCGGCGATCGCCACCATCGTCTGCTGGGAAAACGCCGTCAACGGGAGGCTGGTGACGCGCCGGGTGATCGAGCACTCGATCAGCTCGCCATGCTGGTTGAGCGGCCAGCCCAGAAGCTCGCCCACGGCCTCGAGCGCCAAAAGCTCGTCGAGCTCCGCTTGGCTAATGAAGTGATCCTGATAGAGGGTTGCCTGGCCATCGATGCGCCCTACCCCGATGAACGCCGCTTTGGAAGCCGCCGCGACCTCGCCGATCGCCTTGAACAGGCGCTGGTCGAGCAGCGCGCGCTTCTCCTCGATCGACTGCGCCACCACCGGCGCCGGCAGCAAAAAGCGCTCGCCGCCGGTCTTGTCCGCCAGCGCCATCACCGCGTCGAACCGGTTGGCCGAGCCGTCCCGGGCGACGTTGCCGATCAGCGACACAAAGCGGTGCTGGGCGCGCTCGATACGCCCCAGCGCCTCGACGGTGGCGCGCACCGAACGCCCGGCGCCCAGCGCCAGCGTCAAGGGCTCGCTCTGCTCCACGAAGTGGGCAAGGCGCCGGGCGCCGGCCACCGCCAGATAAAAAGCCGCGCTTTCCGGGGCGCCGGTTTGGGCTGGCACCACATCGCAGTAGCCAAGCCCGAAGCGCTCGCCAAGCGCCCGGCCCAAGGCCATGCACGACGAAATGGGGTGATCGATCTGCACCTTGATCAGCCCCTCCTGGCGGGCAAGCGAGAGCAGGCGCTGCACGCCGGGGCGCGAGACACCCAGCTGAGCGGCGATGTCGTCCTGGGTCAGCCCACCCACGTAGGAGAGCCAGGCCGCGCGGGCGGCCTGATCCAGCTTGACCTCGAATTTATCCATGGCGTGGCTTGGTTATCATCGTGAAAATGCCATTAAAAAAACCCACTGACTGCGACCCCGCGCTCAAGCCCTGTCGGCGTTGATTCGCTAATATGGGTCTACGCCCGGCTTTTAGAAGAGTGATTCGCGCCGGTGAAGCCATCCCGAGCGCCTCAGGCGCTGCCGAAATAGCGCTCGCGATCTTCCGGGGTAACAGTACTCATGTGTAGCGGGAAGCGACCGCTTTTGCGGTCCTCGAAGAAGTGTTTGAGCGTGCGCTCGATGGTGGGAAAGGCAAGTTCGTCCCATGGGATGTCCTGTTCGGCGAACAGCGCCACCTCGAGGCTCTCTTCGCCAGCGCCGAACTCGCCCTCTAGCCCGGCCAGAAAGATCATGTAGACCTGGTTGATATGGGGCAGGTCGATAAGCGTGTAGAGACTTTCGATCTCGACCTCGGCTTGCGCCTCTTCGCGAGTTTCGCGAAGGCCAGCCTCGCGGGTGGTTTCGGCGTTTTCCATGTAGCCGGCGGGTAGCGTCCAGTAGCCCTTGCGCGGTGAGATCGCGCGCTTGCATAGCAGCACCTTGTCGCCCTGCACCGGGAGCGTTCCGGCCACGATACGCGGGTTTTGGTAGTGGATCGTGCCGCAGGCGTCGCACAGGTAGCGCGGGCGGTCGTCGCCTTCGGGAACGGCAAAGCGGACTTTTTCACCGCACTGGCTACAAAAATTCATGTTGGTATCTCAACTGCTGATAAGGTGTGGCGATCGACCCGGTGCCGACTGCCCTTTCGAGCGCACATTCGACGGAAATGCCATGTTAGAGAAACTACGTAAAGAGCTGCAACACTATCGACCAAAAGAGTTGAGCCGCGCCAAACTTTTACAGGCGGCGGTACTGCTGCCGATCGTCGACCGCCCCGAGCCCACATTGCTGTTCACGCGCCGCGCGAGCCATCTTTCGACCCACAGCGGCCAGGTGGCCTTTCCCGGCGGCAAGCGCGAACCGGGCGACCGGGATCTCTACCACACGGCGCTGCGCGAAGCAGAAGAAGAGATCGCCCTGGCGCCGAACGAGGTGGAGCGTATCGGCCAGCTTTCCGACATCATTTCGCTGCACGGGCTCTGCGTGACGCCTTGGGTCGGCATCATCGCGCCGGATCTCGAATTGAAAGCCGACCCCGGCGAGCTTGACGCCATTTTCGAGGTGCCCTTGAGCCACTTTCTACAAGACAAGCGAACCTACACCGATGTCATCAACGTGGACGGCGTTGCCCACTACGTGCCGAGCTATCAGATCGACGATCACGTCATCTGGGGGCTTTCCGCCATGATGCTGGTCGAGCTTCTGGCCAAGGGCTTCGGCATGGAGATCGATCTTTACCAGCGCCCGGCCGGCACGCTCAAACACCACCCGGAGCGCACCCAGCGCGTGCCTAAAAAAGGCGATATCGACGCGGCTCCGAAACGTCGGAGTCGATCATGACCCACGCCCCTTTCTCCTCTGTCGAGGCGTTCGCCTCCCGCGCCGAAGGCGAGCTGATCGACGCGCTGGTCGAACAGGGCTGGTACGTAGGCAAAGGGGTGATCGACGCGGGCCTTTGCGCGAGCCTCGAGCGGGAGCTTTACGGGCTCAAGGAGGCCCAGGCGCTCGAAGAGGCGGGGATCGGCCGCGGCCGCGAGCACCATCTGCGCAAGGACATTCGCGGCGACGCCATCCACTGGCTGAACCGGGAAAGCGAAGCGCAGCGCGCCTATCTAAGTGCCATGCAGCGCCTGCAGGTCGCACTCAACCAGACGCTGTTTCTGGGGCTGTTCGAGTACGAGGCGCACTTCGCCCACTACCCGACCGGCGCCTTCTACAAGCGCCACTTGGATAGCTTTCGCGGTCGCGCCAACCGGGTAGTCTCAACGGTCGGCTACCTGACGCCCGAGTGGCCACGTGACGGCGGCGGCGAGATGGTGATTTTCGATCCCAACGACCCGGAGCGCGAAGTGGCACGCGTGGTACCCGAAGCCGGCACCTTCGCCTGCTTTCTCTCCGACACCATCCCACACGAAGTGCTACCCACCCGCCACCCCAGAAGCAGCATTGCCGGCTGGTTCCGGCGCAACGCTTCCTTGAGCGGCGTGCTCGATCCAGCGCGTTAATCTAAATTAAAAAAAAGAGCCAAGTGGTTGTAAAAAAATTAGATAAAGGCTTTTTAGAAAAATCAGCCTGTATAGCTATTGCAAAGCCATCCACAGCGTCTACCTTGAGAAGTGTCCGCGCAGGAAAGCGCACGACAAGGTCAACGAGCTACCCCCGTAGTTTCAAGCCTGATCGCACGACACGCCCTAACTGCCTTTTGGCGCGCAGGGTGTAAAGCAAGAAGTGGTTTTACCACCAGGAAAATAGCCAGCTGTCTTTTAAAGACCTTTTCAATCGCGTTTTTAAAGGCTGTGGCTATTCAAGGTTGAGGTATCGGTTTAACGCCCATGCCTTACTACGAACGCAAGGAGCAATCGCAATGAAAATGATCAAACCCGCTTTTCTCGGCACGCTGATGGTACCGGCATTCATGTTCGCTGCAGGCGCCAACGCTCAGTCCGACAACGCCGCCGAGCCGAACGCGCAGTCCGACAACTCAGCGACCATGCAGCACTCTGGCGACATGGATGCAACGTATCTCACGTCCGCGCCGCAAAACAGCTTTCACGCTGATGCACTGACCGGCAACTCGGTACTCAGCGCCGTTGAAGAAGACGAAGAGATCGGCACCATCAACGATCTGATCATTGATATGGATGGCCAAATCCAAGCGGTCGTAGTAGGTGTAGGCGGTTTCCTGGGTATGGGCGAAAAAGACGTCGCCATCGAATGGGACTCTCTGGACCTGACCATGGACGAAGACAACGATGATTACGTGATTCGTGTCAACGCCACCCAGGAAGCGCTCGAAGAAGCCGAAGGTTATGATCGTGACGGCGATCGCGAAGAAATGAATGATGACGGCATGAACAGCGATACCGGCATGGAAAACGATGCCGATATGGACGACGAAGAAATGGACGCGAATAGCTAATTCTATTAGGTCCACACTAAAAGCCCCGGCTCAGGTCGGGGCTTTTTTATGGGTATAAAATGAAGTGAGACCTATCGCCTGCCCTTTCAGGGTGGCACTTGTTCTAAAGCGGCCACTATTTTGCATTAAAAAGGCGCTGTCGAAGACAGCGCCTTTAATCGGACTCGAACTAACCCACCAATGACTTAACCTTTGAGTTTGGCGTTCATGGTCACTTCGGCTTTTAGCACCTTGGAGACCGGACAGTTGGCCTTGGCGGTTTCCGCGGCTTCCTGGAACGCGGCGTCATCGGCTCCGCTAACGGTGGCCTCGACGTCCAAATGAATTTTAGAGATATCGAAGCCCTGGTCGCTTTGTGACAGCGTGACCGTGGCTTGGGTATCGATGGCGTCGGCGGTGTAGCCCTTGTCGCCTAGAATCATTGAAAGCGCCATCGAAAAGCAGCCCGCGTGCGCGGCGCCGATCAGCTCTTCCGGGTTGGTGCCCTTCTCACCTTCGAAACGCTGCTTGAAGGAGTAGCCGGCATCTACCGCGCCGCTTTCGGTCGCGATCTTGCCCTTGCCATCTTTTAAGCCACCTTCCCAATGCGCATTCGCTTTACTATCCATGGAACACTCCTGTTGCAATCAATTGCCTGGTTACTCAAAAGGGCCGGGAAACCATCCCGTTATCCCATCCCCAAGCGTAGCCTACTTTCAGCGAAAGTGCCGAAAAGCGGCTTTTTCACAACGTAAATGCCCTACTTTGAAAGGGTCACCATGGCTCGAAGCGAGCGCTATCGACGTTCCTGTTATTTTCACGTGCGTAGCGGCACTGGTGCAGCCGCCGCCCCCACACGAAGTGTCGTTTCAGCGCGCTGGTCGAGCGTGGCGTTTTGACCAAAGTAGCCGCCCTTGAGCGCGGGCTGAGTCTTGAGCTTGACCAGCGTCGCTAGCGGCTCGGAAGCGACGGGGATGACGCCCAGGCGTTGGTCTACGGTAATGATGGTGCAGCGCTTACAGGGCTTGCGAAACGTCAAACGCGCCGCGCCGTCGATATCGAGCGCCTGCCAGCCGTTTTCCGCCCAGGCCTCAAAGCCGTCGAGGACGATATTGGGGCGAAAGCGCGCCATCGGCACCGCGTCCTGGCCCTGGGCCTCGAGCGCTTCGTTGAGCGCGGCGAGCGAGCCGGTGGTGGCCACCAGATACGGATAGCCGTCGGCGAAGTGGGTATCGGCGACATCGCCGTCCATATAGTCGGCCTCCACGTAACGAGTGAAGCCTTGGGCAAAGCGCACCAAACAAAGCCCCTGGGCCTGCTCGCCAAGCGCCGCCACCAGCCAGCGCGACACCTCCTCACGCTCGGCGATGGCCTTGCAGTGATCCTGCCACACCGTGACCAGGCGGATTTTGCCCGCAGGCTCCTCGAGCGGTATTTCGATCTCGCCGGCGCTTCGGTGGGAAAGCACCAGCGCCGTGTCGGTGAGCGCCACACCGATGCTTGCAAGCGCGGGGAGCTGGCGCTGGGTGACGAAGCGCTGGGCGGAATCGACCCACATCCAGCGACGGTCCCAGGCCAAGCCCTGGGGCGTGGCCACCGCCTCGTCAAGATCAATGCCCTGAAGGGATTTTACCGGGTAGATGGTCAACTGCTGGATCTTCACATTAACGCTCCGTGGCGATATCGAGCCCCTACTCTAGCGAACTCCCCGGGCACCCACCAGCGCGTCACAGCGTCTCGCCCAGCTCGATGCGATAGCCCAGATCGAGCATCGGGTGGGCGTCTCTGTCTTTACCTGTATCGCTATCGATGCGCTCCAGCAGCGCTTTCGCCGCCGCCTCGCCGATCGCCCGGCGCGGGGTGATGACGCTGGCAAGCCTGGGCGTCATCGCCTGGCCCACATCGTGACCGTGAAAGCCTGCCAGCGCCATCGCCTGCGGTACGCGTACGCCCAGGCGCAGGCACTCGTAGTAGGCGCCGATGGCGACATCGTCGTTGGTGCAGAAAAGCCCGTCGGTGCCTGGGTAGTCGCGCAGCACGGTCTGCATCAGCGACGCCCCGACGCTATAAGAAGAGCGCTCGGCGCTTTGCAGCGTGACCGGCTCGAGCCCGTGGCGAGTCATGGCGCGGGCGTAGCCCTGCTGGCGCTGGCGGGTACGCTCGTCCAAGCGAACGGCAAGATAAACGATGCGCCGGCGCCCGCGTGCAATCATGGCGCTGACCATGTCGTCGGCGGCCTGAACGTTGTCATAGCCCACCGCCTGATGAAGCGGCAGGCGGTGGGTATCCATGATCTCGACGATGGGAATACCCGCGGTCTCCAGCATGCGCAGGCTGCGCGGCGTGTGTTCGTGATCCGACAAAATCACGCCGTCGACGTTGTAGGACAAAAGCGAGGCGAGGCTTTGCTCCTCGAGCGCCGGGCTATAGCCGTAGTGCGAGAGCATCAGATGAAAACCCGCAGGCTCGGTATGGGTTTCGATGCCCAGGATGACGTCGGCGAACACCTGGTTGGTCAGCGAAGGTACGAGCACGCCAATGGAGCGGCTTTTCGCTCGCGAAAGAAGCTCCGGGGCACGGTTGGGAATGTAGCCCACCTGCTCGGCGGCGCTAAAGATCCGCTCGCGAAGGCCTTCGGACACCGTTTGCGGGTCGCGCAGACAGCGGCTGACGGTCATCTTCGTCGCACCGACGCGCTCGGCGATGTCCTGCAGGGTGGGACGTTTTTTCTTCACAAGTTACGGGCCTTTTATCGAACGCGCCAAGCCAGCCTCAAACGTCGGCGCGAAAAGTGCACCGTGTATCAGCGCTTGCCGGCCAAGCGCGTGATGAAGCGCTTGGCAATGAGTTCGGGTGTCAGCGCAATCGACAGCGCTATCGCCTCCTGCTCGTCGGGGGCCTCCAACGCTTCGAGCTGGCTCGCCAGCATCGCCTCGCCCTTGAAGAAGTGATCTTCGCGGGTGGTCAGGCGCTTTTTCAAAAGCGCAGGCTCGCCTTCGAGGTACAAAATTTCGAGCGCCGGGTCGCCGGTGCGCAGGCAGTCGCGATAGCGCTTTTTGAGCCCGGAGCAGGCGATCACCACGGTTTTGTCCTCGCGGCGATACGTAGCGAACAACCCGGCCAGGGTTTCCAGCCACCCTTGGCGGTCGCCGTCGTCGAGCGGCGTGCCGCTGGCCATTTTAGCCACGTTGGCCGGCGGGTGATAGTCGTCGCCATCGATGAACTCGGCGCCAAGCTCGGCGGCGAGGCGCTGGCCCACCAGGGATTTTCCGCAGCCGGAAACGCCCATGACCAGAATACGGCAGGAAGTGGCGGTCATTGGTTTCGTCTCCCAGGGGTGCGCGGCGCTCGACCGACGTATGAAAAGAGAAAAGCACTACACCGGCAGCGCATTGCTCGACAGCGCTCTGTTACCGGTAACAATACAACGCAGAAGGCTAACCAGCCCCCGGTAGCGTGTCAAAGCAAAACGCCTTTGCTACGACTAACGTCCAATCATAGCGATATGGGCGCAGAGGTACTACATTACCTCCAGCTTATGGGCACCCACGACCTGCCCTCGCTTTTTTGTTCACGATAAGGAGACGTCATGTCTATCGAAAAAATCGCTTACCGCGCTGAGGCCCACGTTAGCGGTGGCCGCGAAGGTCACGCAAAATCCTCTGACGGCGCGCTGGATGTCGATCTCAGCACGCCCAAAGAGCTTGGCGGCGCCGGCGGCAGTGGCACCAACCCGGAGCAGCTCTTCGCCGCCGGCTACGCGGCGTGCTTTCTCGGCGCGCTCAAGCACGTCGCAAGCCAGGAGAAGGTCAAGCTGCCCTCGGATGCGAGCATCGATGCGCTAGTAGGCATCGGCGCCGTCGAGGTTGGCTTTGCTATCGAAGTCGAGCTGCAGGTGAGCCTGCCCGGCATGGACAAGCCCGCCGCTCAGTCGCTGGTCGAGAAGGCGCATACCGTCTGCCCCTACTCCAACGCCACCCGTGGCAACATCGACGTCACCCTGACCGTCGTTTAAGGCTTAGCGGCGCCTTCCAGCGACCATGCCACTGCCTTCGCCGCGTGCAGGGCGGTGGTATCGAAAAGCGCGACGCTAGTGTGTTGCTGCTCCACCAGCAGCGCGATTTCGGTACAACCCAGAATCACCGCCTCGGCTCCCTCGGCCTGCAGGCCTTCGATGATATCGAGATAGCGCTTGCGTGACTCTTCCTTGATCTCGCCGCGGCAAAGCTCCTCGAAGATGATCCGGTGAACGCTTTCGCGCTCGTCGTCCGTGGGAATGACGACGTCGATGCCGTAGCGCTCCTTGAGCCGCGCCTTGTAGAAATCCTGCTCCATGGTAAAGCGCGTACCCAGCAGCCCGACCCGCTTGATGCCGTCTTTCTGGCACTGCTCGGCCGTAGCATCGGCAATGTGCAAAAGCGGAATGTCGATGGCCGCCTCGATCGCGGGCGCGACCTTATGCATGGTGTTGGTGGCCAGCACCAAGCAGCCGGCGCCGGCGCGCTCCAAACGCTTTGCCGCCTGGGCCAGGTACTCGCCGGCCGTGTGCCAGTCACCCGCGCGCTGCAGTGCCTCGATCTCGGCGAAATCGACGCTCTCCATGATGAGAGAGGCCGAATGTAAGCCACCCAGCGCCTCATTGACGCCTTCGTTCAACGCCTGGTAGTAGCTTTGCGTGGACTCCCAGCTCATGCCGCCCAGCACCCCGATCGTTCGCATCCGCCTCTCCTTTCGTGCAGCCCTATCGTGCAGTTTTATCGTTCATTCGTTTGTTTGCATAAAAACTAATACAACATACACCCTTGTAGCCGGGTTTCACTAGCCCCATTGATGACCAGAGGCTACGTTACAAGGGTCGGGTTTCAAGCGCCCATCACCTCGATGCGCCACCCTATCGATAGGCCACTATTGAGCGAAAAGGAGCAGTGACGATGAGCGATAGCTACACGCCGCCCCGCGTATGGGAGTGGGAAGCCGGCAACGGCGGCAAGTTTGCAAACATCAACCGCCCAACGGCGGGCGCGCGGGAAGAGAAACCGCTGCCGGTGGGCAAACACCCTCTTCAGCTCTATTCGCTGGCCACGCCCAACGGCATCAAGGTCACCATCATGCTCGAGGAGCTGCTGGAAAAGGGGATAGAGCAGGCGGAGTACGACGCCTACCTGATCAACATCGGCGAAGGCGACCAGTTCGGCAGCGGCTTTGTCGAGATAAACCCGAATTCCAAGATCCCGGCGATGATGGATCACAGCGTCAACCCACCCCAGCGGGTCTTCGAATCCGGTTCGATTCTTCTCTACCTGGCTGAGAAGTTCGACGCCTTTTTGCCGCATGAGCCGGCCAAACGTACCGAAACGCTCTCCTGGCTTTTCTGGCAGATGGGCAGCGCGCCGATGCTCGGCGGCGGCTTCGGCCACTTCTATGCCTATGCGCCGGAAAGCTACCAGTATCCGATCGACCGCTACACCATGGAAGTGAAGCGCCAGCTCGACGTGCTCGACAAGCACCTGGCCGAGAATCGCTACATGGCCGGCGACGAGTACACCATCGCCGACATGGCGATCTTCCCCTGGTACGGGGCGCTGATGAAAAACCGCGTGTACGAGGCGGCGGAGTTTTTACAGGCACACACCTACGAGAACGTGATGCGCTGGGCCGACGAGATCGACGCGCGCCCGGCGGTCAAGCGCGGGCGTATGGTCAACAACATCAAGGGCGAAGAAAGCGAGCAGCTTAGAGAGCGCCACGACGCCAGCGACTTCGAGCACAAGACCCAGGACAAGCAGTAAGCCTGATGCACTAACGCAAAACGGCCCCTTTCGGGGCCGTTTTGCGTCAACGTGTGCCGCTTAGTGTTGACGACCAGTCACGGGCGGCGCACGTCCTCAAGACTCGAGCGCTCCCGGGCAAGCGTTTGGGTCACCACGCTGAGCGAGCCGTCGGTTTCGAGCACCACCGCGGACACGTCGGCCACGCTCGCAAGCCCGCTTGCGCGCACCGCCGAGCGCACCTCGTCTTCGGTGACCCGCGCCCGGTAGAGCGCCCGGGTCAGAAACTCGCCTTCGTAGAAAAGCATCAAGGGCTCGCCGGTGACGGCACGCTTGATCCAGCCGACCCGCACGCTCAGCCAGGTAATCAGGTACTGAAGCGCAATCAAAAGCGCCAATGCCAGCGTGCCTTCGGCCAGCGCCACGTCCTTTGAAAGCAGCACCGTGGCAAGCGTCGAGCCCAGCGCCACCGTAACGATCATGTCGAAGGCGTTCATCTTGGAGAGCGTGCGATTGCCGGAGACGCGCAAAAACGCGATCAGCACGACATAGGCGAGCACCCCGACCACCAGCGTGCGTACCAGGCTTTCCCAGCCGCTAAAGAACATCATATCCATCGGTAATCGCCGCTTTTTGATCCATGGACGTTGAGTGTAGTCACTCAAGCCAAGGTGCCAAAGCGAGCAGCGTCGATTGCGTCAGGTCTTATCGCCGTGGCGCTTTTGATACTCGCGCCACCACTCGGCGTAGGAGCTGTTTTCCGGGGCGCGCTCGTTTTCGTCCGGCGCGCCGTCGTCCCACCACACCGGGCCGCGCTCGCCAAGCGCGACCTTCGCCTTTTGCACGTCGCTTCGGGCTTTTCTGAGCGCCTCGTCGTCCTCCTGGTCCTTGGCGGTCTTGACCGCGCGGCGCGCCTTCATTAGCGCGTTGACGTGGGTTTGCTCTTCGTCCTCGTCAAGGCTTGGATTGGTGGCGCGCCACAGTCGGTTTTTGGCCACGAAGTAACGGCCATCCGGGGTGTGGGGAAACGGCGCTTTCGGCATGAAGCGATCCTCTGAAGGTGTAACCACTCTCAGGATAGATCGCCCCGGTGATTTAGAAACGTTTGGTCAGGGTAATCGAGCCGATATCGTCGTGGCTTTGCTGGCCGTCGAACTCCCGCGTGCGCGCGAGTACGGCGTAGTTGACCTGCCAGTCGTTCCAGCCAAGCGCCAGCCCCGCGGAGGCGTCGCCCACCCACTCCTTGCGATCCACCGAATGGCTCGACGAGAACACGTTGCCGTCCAGCGTCAGGTTGTGCGCCATGTAGTAGCCGTCGACGCTGGCAAACAGATACCACTGCCACCCGCGGGTCGTGTCGAACTGCCCACGGTTGCCCGGGTTGGGCGTCAGCGTCGGTACGCCGCTGGCGTCGTCGCCCCAGCGTACGCTGTAACCGGCGCTGGCGTAGGTGTAGAGATTTCCCAGCGCCGCACCCACGCTCGGCCCGTGGGCAAACTGCTTGCCGGCCAAGGGCGTATCGACCCACCACTGGCGGCGCAGGGTAAGGTTCAAAAGCGGCTCGTCGCTTAGCTGGTTATCCCAGCCGCGCGGGCGATCGCTGCCGGTGACGTGGTGCACCTCGCGCTGAATGCTGTCGGCCAGCGACGACGGCCCCACCAGCCCCACGTCCAAATGCAAATCCGTTGAGCGCGTGATGCTCGAGGTGATCGGGGTATCTTCGTAGAGCGACACGCCGCCGAACACGAGGCCGGCGTAGGGGCGATCGCTTTCGATCAACTGCGGCTGTTCAATATCATCCGGGGTATAGATTTGATGCACCAGACGAAATGCCGCCTGGTCGGCTTCACCGATGATCGGATCGGGCAGCGCCGCCGCCAGCCGCTGTGTCCAGCTAGTCGGCGCCGGCGTGTAGCCGTAATTGAGCTCGAATCCACTGGTGAAATGGCCGTCGGCGTTGCTTGCCAGGCCGTCGTTTTCGATCTTGAACGTAAAGGCGCTGTCGTCTGCCAACGCCAGTGGCGACGTCAATGCCAGCGTTACGGCCAGGGCTAGCGGGTTCCGCCTTGCGGCAGAAAGAATGCGCATGTCTCTTTCCTTGGGGACTCGGGGATCGGGTAAGCATAGCCTCTATGAATATAGTCTCTATTAACATAGTCGCTATGAGCGTGACTGCGATAAACGGGCTGAGAGAAACGCCGCCACGCTGAACAAGGCCACTTATAAACGTTTTCGATTGTATGTAATCAAACAAGCGTTCGGCAAGCGACTTTGATGGCCCCTGGACTTTGGTGGAAACTAAGCCTTGATGGGCCCTGGGGCACGGCAAAACCCGCCCTCCCCCTATTCCAAACGCATGAATCGGTTTCTTAGCGCTCGCGCTCTCGCACGAGCCACTGCGGGGTGATTTCGTGCTGGCCACGATCATCGGTCACGTAAAGGGCGCCGTCGCTGATCATGACCGCCCAGTTGATCGCTCGCGGCAACGCTGTCGCTATCTGCGCCAGCGCCTGCTCCGGCAAGTTCGCCACGTGCAGATTCTTGAGCGACGACACGCCGGGCAGCACTTTCGACTCCCACTGCTCCGTGCGCCCGTAGGCGAGCAGCGATACCCGCTCGGCGCGCCGCGAGCACCAGGTCAGGCGCTCGGCGTCGGGCTGGCCTACCTCGATCCAGTGCAGCACGCGCCCGTCCAGGCTTTTCTCCCAAAGCGCCGGCTCGTCGACATCGGAAAGCCCCCGGCCAAAGCCCAGCGCTTCGCTGTACCAGAGAACATACGCCAGCAGCCGCGCGCAGAGCCGCTCTTCGGTCTCAGAAGGATGGCGGGCCACGGTGAAGCGCAGCGTTTCGAACACGTTGCGATCCAAATCCGTCAGATTCAGATCCACTTTATAGGGGGTCGCACTTAAAGCCATCGGTCGTATCCAGAGTCGTTTGGCGGTCAGTGTAACGGATTCGCTTACGCGGGTCTTAAACGAAGGTCGAGTGTCTGCAGTACGTTGGGATGATCTACCATGCGTACGCCTCTATGTTACCGATAACATTACGCGTTAATCGTCCCACTCAAGACCCCGGAGCCTGCTTATGGACGGATGGACACAAACGATGTCGGCAGGCCCTTTGCTGGGCATTGCCGCCGCCGCCGTGCTGCTACTGCTGTTGATGATCATCAGATTCAAGGCGCACGCCTTTCTCGCCCTGATCGTGGTGAGCCTTTTGACGGCGCTGGCTACCGGCATTCCTTTCGAGGCCATCGTACCGACGCTGGTGCAAAGTTTTGGCGGCACGCTCGGGGCCGTGGCGCTGCTGGTCGGCCTTGGCGCCATGCTCGGCAAGCTGGTCGAGTACTCCGGCGGCGCGCGGGTGCTGGCGGATCGCATGATCGCGCTGTTCGGTGAAGCGCGCGCCCCCTTCGCGCTAGGTATCGCCTCGCTTTTAATGGGCTTTCCGATCTTTTTCGACGCCGGATTGATCGTCATGCTGCCGATCATTTTCGCGGTGGCGCGCCGCCTTGGCGGGCCGATTCTCTTGTACGCCCTGCCCGCCGCCGCCGCGTTTTCGGTCATGCACGTGTTCTTGCCGCCGCACCCGGGGCCGGTTACCGCCTCGGAGTTTTATGATGCCAACCCGGGGCTTTTGATGGTGACCGGCGTGGTGCTCGCCTTTCCGATATGGTGGTTATCCGGCTACCTGTGGGGCAAGTTCGTGGCCAAACGCCACCCCTTCGTGCTGAGCAACACGCTCTTTGGCGAGGTCAAGGAGGAGGAGATCACCAACCCGCCCGCCGTGAGCACGGTGCTGTTCATGCTGCTGCTGCCGCTTTTGCTGATCTTCATGAACACCGGGCTCGATTTTCTGCGCTCGCTGGGCGCGGTGGATGAAAACCAGGCCTGGTTTTCGCTTTTACGCGCGATCGGCACGACCCCGGTGGCGCTTTTGATCTCGACGCTCGTGGCCATGCTGGTGCTGGGCCATCGCCGCGGGGTCGAGGGCAACGCGCTTGAGAAAGTGCTCGATTCGGCGCTGGCGCCGATCTGCTCGGTAGTGCTGATCACCGGCGCCGGCGGCATGTTCGGCGGCGTGCTGCGCGCCTCCGGCATTGGCGATGCGCTATCGAACTCGCTCGGGGATCTGGGCCTGCCGGTGATCGTCGCGGCCTATCTGGTCGCGGTCATCCTGCGCCTGGCCCAAGGCTCGGCTACCGTGGCGCTGGTGACCGCCGCAGGGCTGATGGCACCAAGCGTCATCGGCGCCGACTTCAGCGCCATGCAGGTCGTGGCGATTACGCTTGCCACCGCCGCGGGCTCGGTCTTCGCCGGCCACGTCAACGACTCCGGCTTCTGGCTGGTGGGAAGGCTTCTAGGCATGGACGTCAAGACCACGCTCAAGACCTGGACGGTGCAGCAGGCGCTCGAGTCTTTGGTCGGTTTCATCTTCGCCTGTCTGATTTTCGCGCTGTTCTAACGCCACTTCTCTAACGTCACACCCACGCCTCATCAATGGGCACATCAACGAGAAAGCGGGCCAGGTGGCCCGCTTTTCATGTTCGCTGCTTTCAAGCGAGCGCTAGAAGTTGGCCTTACGCTTCTCGACGAAAGCGCTCATGCCCTCTTTTTGCTCTTCACCCGCGAAGCAGAAGGCAAACAGGCTGGTTTCTAGCGCCAGCGCGCTGTCCAGATCCTGATCCAACCCGTCGTGAACTGCCTGCTTGGCCGCGCGCACCGCTTGGCGGCCGTTGCCCTTGAGCTGCTTTGTGAGCTCCTCGGCGTAGCTTGAAAGCTCGTCCTGGGTCATGACGCGGTTGACCAGCCCAATGCGAAGCGCCTCTTGAGCGTCGATTTTGCGCCCGGTGGTCACCAGATCGATCGCCAGCGCCGGTCCGACGCGGCGCGGCAGGCGCTGGGTGCCGCCGAAACCGGGAATCACGCCGAGCAGCACCTCGGGCTGGCCGAACACGGCGTTGTCGCTTGCCACTGCCCAGTCGCAGGCCAGCGCCAGCTCGCAGCCGCCGCCCAGACAGAACCCGTTGACCAGCGCCACCACCGGTACCGGCAAGGTTTCCAGCCGCTTGATGGTGGAAAGCGCCTGAGCAGCGAAGGCGCGCGCCTGCTCGGGGGTCTTGTCGCGCATTTCAGTGATATCCGCCCCGGCCACAAACGCTTTCTCGCCGGCGCCGGTCAGCAGCACCAGGCGCAGGTTGGGCTGACGCTCGAGCTCGTTGAGGTGAGTATCCAGCGCTTCGAGTACGTCGCTGTTGAGCGCGTTCAGCGCCTTGGGACGGTTGATCGTCAGCGTGACGATGCCGTCGTTGTCCTGTTTTTCGATCACGTTCTCGCTCATACCGGCTCCTTCATTTAAACGGGTGGGTGGGCGTTAGAGTTGGCATTTTTCGTAGAGCTGTCAAACACGCAGCCCTATCCATCGAGTCCTCGCGCCTGGTCGCGCAGCACGAACTTTTGAATCTTGCCCGTCGAAGTCTTGGGCAACTCGCTGAACACGACGGTTTTGGGCACCTTGAATCCGGCCAGGCGCGTTCGGCAGTAGTCGATCATGTCCGCCTCGCCCACCTCGATGACATCGGGCTTCAGGGTGACAAAAGCGCAGGGCGTTTCGCCCCACTTTTCGTCGGGCCGGGCGACCACCGCCGCAGCTTCCACCGCCGGATGGCTGTAAAGCACGTCCTCGATTTCGATGGTCGAGATGTTTTCACCGCCGGAGATGATGATGTCCTTGGAGCGGTCCTTGATCTCGATGTAGCCATCCTCGTGCCACACCGCCAGATCGCCGGTGTGGTACCAGCCGCCGGCCAACGCCTTTTGGGTCGCCTCCGGGTTCTTTAAGTAGCCTTTCATGACGTTGTTGCCGCGCATCAGGATCTCGCCGATGGTCTGGCCGTCGCGGGGAACGGGCTCGAGCGTCTGCGGGTCGGCGACGTACAGCGCCTCGAGCATGTGGTAGCGTACGCCCTGGCGGGCCTTGATTTTGGCCCGCGCCTCGAGCGGTAACGCATCCCAAGCCTCGCGCCAGGCGCACACCGTCACCGGGCCGTACACCTCGGTCAGCCCATAAACGTGAGTGACCTCGATACCCAGCTTCTCGACGCCTGCGATGATGGAGGCCGGCGGCGCAGCACCAGCGGTGGTCGCCTTGACCGGATGATCGAAGACGCGCTTTTGCGCATCGGGCAGATTCACCAGCGCGTTGAGCACGATGGGCGCGCCGCTAAAATGGGTGACGCCCTCTTCGACAATGAGCGCGTTGATGCGCGCCGGATCCACCTTGCGCAGGCACACGTTGACCCCGGCGCGGGCGGCGATCGACCAGGGAAAGCACCAGCCGTTGCAGTGAAACATCGGCAGGGTCCAGAGATAGACCGGATGGTGGGGCATCGCCCACTCCATGATGTTGCTCACCGCGTTGAGATACGCCCCGCGATGGTGATACACCACGCCCTTGGGGTCGCCGGTGGTGCCGGAGGTGTAGTTCAGCGAAATGGCCTGCCACTCGTCCTCCGGTAGCCGGTAGGCGTAGCCCGGGTCGCCCTCTTGCAGCAGCGCCTCGTACTCTACCTCGCCGATGCCTGCCGACTCGCCGAAAAACTCATCGTCACGCACGTCGATGAGCAGCGGCTTGTCGGTAAGCCCCTCCACCGCCTGTTTGATGACGTCACCAAACTCCGGGTCGACCAGCACCGCCCGCGCCTCCCCGTGGGCGAGCATGTGGTGAATGGCGTGGGCGTCCAAACGGATGTTGAGCGTGTTGAGCACGCAGCCGGCCAGCGGCACGCCGAAGTGCGCCTCGAACATGGCCGGTACGTTGGGCAGCATAACGGCCACGGTCTGGCCGGGTTCGATGCCGCGCTTTTCAAGGGCGCTGGCAAGCTGGCGACAGCGCGACCAGGTCTCGGCCCAGCTGCGTCGACACCCACCGTAGACCACGGCCGGGTAGTCCGGATACACCGCCGCCGAGCGCTCGATGAACGTCAGCGGCGATAGCGCCACGTAGTTCGCCGGGGTCGGCGGCAGATCCTGCTCGAAGATCGTGTTCATGGAGGCATCCTGTTGTCTTTATTGTGTTGGAATGGTCGGGTACCGGGCGTCGCACGCCCGGCGCCGTTTCGCCCTAGTGGGCGCGGCTATCGAACGCTTCCAGACACTCGAACCCCGCCTCGATCACCGCGCGCTGGGCAAGGCCGACCGGCAGCCACTGGGTGATCGCAAAGCGGGCGCTGGCAAGCTTAGCCTGATAGAACGGATCATTCTGGTCGGCGCGGCTTGCGATCAGCGCCGCCTCGCCCATCTGCCAGGCGCACAGCACGTGGCCGGCCAGGGTAAGAAACGGCGTGGCGTAGGCCTGCACGGCGTCGACGCCGCGCGTCTCGTGCCGGCCCTCTTCGAGCAAGATGGCCATCGCCGCGCGCAGATCCTCGGCACCTTGACCAAGTGTTCTGCCAAGCCTTGCAAGCGCGGCGTCATCACCGAGCGCCTGAGCGGTCTGCTCGACCCGCTCGATCAGCCGCGTCATCGCCTGGCCGTCGTCGCGCTGCAGCTTGCGACCGGCCAAATCGAGGGCCTGAATGCCGTTGGTGCCTTCGTAGATCGGCGCGATGCGGGCGTCGCGCAGAAGCTGAGCGGCGCCGGTCTCCTCGACGTAGCCCATGCCGCCGTGCACCTGAATGCCGGTAGAGGCGATTTCCACGGCCTGGTCGGTGGAGAAGCTTTTGACGATGGGGATCAGCACATCCACCAGCGCTTGGGCCGCGCCGCGCTCGCTGGCATCTTCGCTTTTGCGCGCGATATCGAGCTGGCCGGCGCAGTAAAGCGCCAGCGCCCTAAGTGCGTCGGTGCGCGCACGCATCGAAAGCAGCATCCGCTTGACGTCGAAGTGCTCGCCAATGGTGGTCTCGACGCCGCCGCGCGCCTGGGAAAGCTTGCCCTGCACGCGCTCATTGGCGTAGGCCAGGGCGTGCTGGCAGGCGCGCTCGGCCACGCCAATGCCCTGGATACCGACCTTGTGGCGCGCCTCGTTCATCATGGTGAACATGTGGTTGAGCCCGCGGCCCTCTTCGCCGACGAGATAGCCCACGGCCCCGCCCTGCTCGCCGAAGCTGAGCGTACACGTGGGCGAGCCGTGAATGCCGAGCTTGTGCTCGAGCGACGCGCAGACGACGTCGTTGCGCTCGCCGAGCGAGCCGTCGTCATTGACGAGAAACTTCGGCACCAGAAACAGCGAAATGCCCTTGTTACCTTCCGGGGCGCCCTGCTTGCGCGCCAGCACCAGGTGGACGATGTTTTCGGCGGCGTCGTGTTCACCCCAGGTGATATAGATCTTCTGACCGCTGATGCGGTAGTGATCGCTCTCGGGAACGGCTTTGGTGCGTACCTTGGAGAGATCGGACCCGGCTTGGGGTTCGGTCAGGTTCATGGTGCCGGTCCAGCGGCCCTCGACCAGCGGGGTGAGATAAACCGCTTTGAGCGCGTCGCTTCCGTGATGCGCCAACGCTTCGATCGCCCCGGCGGTGAGCATAGGACAAAGGCCGAGGGCCATGTTGGCGCCGTGGAGCATCTCCTGCACCGCACTTGCCACCACTTCCGGCAGGTTCTGCCCACCCAGCGCATTGGAGACGCCGATGCCGTTCCAGCCGCCTTCGACATAGGCCTGGTAGGCAGCGGCGAAGCCCTCGGCGGTGGTCACGCTGCCGTCCGGGTGGCGCGTCGCACCCTGCTGATCGCCTACTCGGTTGAGCGGGCCCCAGACGTCCCCGGCCAGTTTGGCGGCCTCTTCGAGCACCGCCTCGACCAGATCCGGCGAGGCCTCTTCGAAACCGGGCAGCGACAGCGACCGATGCGAAAGCATCTCCTCGAGAACGAAGCGCAGATCACGAACCGGCGCGACATAATCCTTCATGGCAACCCCTTGGCTTGAATAGAGTGACGGCCAGGCGCGTCTTAAAGCGCTTGGCCGTTAAGACCGCACGATCGACTCATGGTAGTCAAACGAGCGTTTTGACACTATTCATCCAAGGTATCACGTCAGCCGGCAAGCGGCGCTCAAGGCGCGCGGTGGGAGCGGTGAAGCTCGACGGTTTCGACATCGTCAAAGTAGGTGACGTGCGCCTCGTCCGCCGCTGGCGGGCCGACCACCGGCTCCGCCACGTCAACCTCCGGCAGCACCTGAGAGAGATCCTCCAAGTGCTCGTGCTCCAGCGCCCCCTGGACCAGTTCTTCGGTGATGACGAGCTCGGCGCCGGCGCTGGACATCGGGGTCGTGGCGGTGAACGGCGCCACCGGCAGCGGCGCCGGGCGCACGCTGCGCCGCCAGCCAAAGAACAGCAAAAAGAACAGGCTCATCGCGCCGAAGGCCCAAAAAAGCCCGGTATCGCCCACCGCCGTCATCACCGGCGAGATCAGAAGCGGGCTGATAGTGGCGCCAATGGAGTTGATCAGCAAAAGGCCCTGGCTCATGCGCACCAGAGCGCCCGCCGGGGCGCGGTCAGCGGCGTGGCTCACCGCCACCGGGTAGAAGGCGAACACGCCGCCGCCGAGCAGAAACAGCAATACCGCCAGCAAGGGAGTAGAAAGTGGCAGCCACAGCATCGCCCCGGAAATGACGATACAAAACGCGCTAATCCCGATCAGCACCATTTGGCGGTCGTGACGATCCGACCAGCGCCCGATCGGGTACTGAAGCAGCATCGCGCCGAGAATCACCACCGCCATCATCTGCCCGACCTGGCTCACGCTCATGCCAATGCGCTGCAAATAAAGCGGCAGCAACGAGTAGGCCGCGGCCACCACCATGCCCGAGCCCAAACTTCCCATTACTCCGGTCGGGGTCATAGTGATCAGCCGGTGCGGCGGCAAGGGCTCGGCGTGCTCGATCAAGGGCGATACGCGTGGAATCATCGCCATGGGCAGCACGGAGAGCGACGCTAAAAGACCAATCACCATGAAGGGGGCGGAGTCGCCCATGGCGTTGGTCACGCCGAGCAGCAGCTGGCCCACCACGCCGGCGGCGTAAAGTGAGATCATGTAGAGCGCGAGCAGCCGGCCGCGCACCTTTTGATCGCCGGCGGTCAACAGCCAGCTCTCGATGACCAGATACACCCCGACCGTGGCCCAGCCGCCGATAAGGCGCAGCGCGAACCAGGCCCAGGGGTCGAAGAAGAGCCCTTGCAGCAACACCGTGACCGCCACCAGCGAGGCGAAGCTGCCGTAGGCGCGAATGTGGCCGATGCGCAGCAGCAGGCGGTCGTTGAACATGGCGCCAAAGGCGAGCCCGATGAAGTAGGCCGACGAGACGATACCGATCAGCGTGGCGGATTCGCCCGCCGCGTCCAGGCGCAGGGTGATCAGCGTGGCCAGAAAGCCGTTGCCGATGCCCAGAATGAAAAGTCCTAAAAGCGGCGCAAGCGCCATAGCCAACAGTTGCCGCGACATGCCCACCTCACCCTGCCCTGTTCAAAAGCGCTGAAACCCATCGGCCCCTTCGCTGCCGACCGTCGCTTGCTTTAACAACCGATCGGTAAAAATCGATTGGAAAACACAGTCTGGCAGGAAAAAGGGCGCGCAATTATTACGTGCAAGGCCCTAAAGTCAACGCTTTTTATCGCTTGAACTTATTCCCTGGATACGCGCCGCGACGCACCACGCTGGTGCAGGCGTCATTTTGCATGCCCGGCGAAGGCGGCCAGGGTAAGATAGGGCTTTCAAAACGGATCGAAGGAAGGTGGCATGCTCTCAGGCCTGGACCATTTGGTAGTCACGGTGACCGACATGGGGCGCGCGGTGGATTACTACTCCCGCGTGCTGGGACTCGACGTGCGCTACCGCGACGCCCAGCGGGTCGATTTGATGCTGGGCGACACCGCGCTCAGACTGCACGAGACCGACACCGACATCGCGCCGATCTCCGCCACCCCTACCCCCGGCAGCCTGGATCTATGCCTGCGCTGTCAGCTGCCGCTTGCCGAGTTCATGGATCACCTGGCCGCGCTTTCCGTCGAGATCGAGCTTGGCCCGGTGGAGCGCCAGGGTGCCAATGGCGCCATCGAGTCGGTCTATCTGCGCGACCCGGACGGCAATCTGCTGGAAATCTGCCGCCCGCTCGGGCGCTGAATCGCTGCTGACGTAATGATAAGCCCCGCCCGGCACGCTATCATGGGCGGCCCGGGCGCCCGCGAGGCGGACATCTTTGAGTGAAGGGAGCGCGCATGCGCCACAACGCGAAGGAAGAGCCCATCGAGGGCGAAGTCGTCAACGAGCGCGTTCATGATGAGCCGCGCGAGCCGGCCCCCAAGGCCGATACCACCGTCGCGCTGGTCGTCTACGCGCTCTATCTGGCCAACTTTTTCACCGGCTTTACCGTGATCGTCGGCGTTATCGTTTCCTACGTCTATCACGGCAACGGCCCGCACTGGCTCGATGAGCACTACCGCTACCAGATCCGCACCTTCTGGATCGGGCTTTTGTATCTAAGCGTGGCCTCGCTGCTCACTCTGGTGCTGATCGGCTTTCCGCTGCTGCTGGCGGTCGCGGTGTGGTTCATCGTGCGCTGCGTGAAAGGGTTCAAGGGCATTCAGGAAAAGCGCCCGCCGAATGACGTCAACGGGTGGCTGTTGTAGACAATGAGTGACACGACCTCTTCTCGCCTGCAGGCGCTGCAGGCGCGCACCATCAATGGGCTGTGGCGGCGCTTGTCGCGCTGGTCGCTCGCCTCGCTCTGGCGCGGGGCGCGGCTTTTAGGCCCGGCGGTTTACGGGCTCAGCAAGCGCGAGCGCCGGGTCACCCACACCAATCTGGCCGTGGTCTACCCGGACATGCCGACCCGCGAGCGCAAGGCGCTGGCCCGCCAAAGCCTTTGCCACTCGGCGGCCACCATGCTGGAGCTGGGCCACGCCTGGCTTGCCCCGCCCGACACGGTAGAGGCGCACATTCTCGAGGTACACGGGCGCGAAAAGCTCGACAGCGCCCGTTCTGAGGGGCGCGGTGTGATCGTGCTCGCCCCCCACTTCGGCAACTGGGAAGTACTCAACTTTTGGCTGTCGAGCCACTTTCCCTTCACCGCCATGTACGAGCCGCCCAAGATCGGGGAGCTCGAGCCGATCATCCGCCACGGCCGCGAGCGCATGGGGGCGAGCCTCGTGCCGACCAACCCGCGCGGCGTGGCTGCGCTTTTGAAAGCGCTCAAGCGCTCCGAGGCGATCGGCATTTTGCCGGACCAGGAGCCGAGCTGGGGCAGCGGCGTGTTCGCGCCGTTTTTCGGGCGCAGCGCCTATACCGCCACACTCTTGCCCAAGCTCGTCGCCCGCACCCAGGCGCGGGTGGTGACCGGCGTGGCGCTGCGTCTGCCGGGCAAAGGCTTTGCGATTCACTTTCTCGACGCCGACGAGCGCGTTTATAGCGAGGAGGACGTGGTGTCGGCCACCGGCGTCAACGCCAGTGTCGAGGCCTCGATTGCACTTGCCCCGGCGCAGTATCAGTGGGAGTACAAGCGCTACCGCAAGGTCGTCGAGGAGACCCAGGGCGTCGCCAACGTCAAGGGCTACCGCCTTTACTGAGCCGTTCCGCTCGCCGCCTCCGCGGTATCAGGCGTGGCACCTTCGCCGAAATCCTCCTGCAGCCAGTGGCGCAGCTCGCTCATGCGGGACGCGCGTTCGGCGTTGTCGAGCGCCGGTAGCGCCCCGTCGACGAAGCCGCGCTCGCGAAAGGCGTTCAAAAGCTTGGGGTCGCGGCTAAACACATGAACCGGCACAGCAGCACTTGCGTTCTCGCCGGTGATCAAGGGCGCGGCCTGATGATCGCCCATCACGATCAGAAGCCCCGTTTCATCCAGCGCGCGCTCGGCAAAACCCGCCACGCTTGCCACCGAGTAGTTCACCGACCAGCCGTAGTGATCGCGAATGCGCTCCAGGTCCTGCCATAGCACCTCGGGCGGGTCGGCGGCGTTTTCCCAAGGGCCATAGATCGAGCCGTCGCCGATCATCGCCCAGTTCTCGAGCACCGGCAAAATCGGCGTCCAGGGCGCGTGGCTCGAGATCAGCGTGATCTGGGCGAACAGCGGCGCCCGGTCGAGCTGGCGCCGCGCCACGTAGTCCAGCGTGAACTGATCCGGCATGGTCACCCAGTTCAGCGCCGGGCCCTGATAGGGCATATTGCGCGCGGTGCGAATCTCCTGAAAGCCGTAGGCGATCCCCTCAGGCCAGGCCAGCGTAATGCCCGGCATGACCGTCAGCGAGCGCTGGCCGGTGGCGTGGAAGTCGTCGACCAAACTCGCGTGGGGGCTTTCGAGCATCAGCCGGTACCAGAGCTGGTTGTCGATCCAGCGCCCGCTGAGCACGCTGGCGTGGGCAAGCCAGGACTGCCCGCCGCGTATCGGCGCCTCCAATAGCCCCGAGACCACGCCGATCCCCCGCGCCTCGAGGCGTGTCTCCATCTCATCGAGGGTCGATCGAATCAGCTCGGCGTAGCGCGGCTCGATCAGCGCGCTCACCCCGTAGGACTCGATGAAGGTCAGCAGCACGTTGCGCCCGGCAAGCCCGGGCAGCGCCTGGGCCTCGAGCGGGCGCTGCTCGAGCTCGGCCTCGAACGCCAGCCGCGCCTGGTGGGTCGCCCGTACCTGCTCGATTTGAAAGCGCGTGGTGTCGATGAGCGGCAGCGCCGCACGCTCGACGACTCGCAGCCCCCGGTAGTGGAGCCCGCAAAGCACCAGCGCTAGCGCCGCGAGCGCGGCCGCCGCCTTCCCCGGCCGTCGCTCGAGCGAGAGCGCACGCTGGGGCACAAGCAGCGCGTAGATCGAAAGCAGCACGCCCGCGAGTGACAGCGCGCCCAGCGCCATGATCAGAGTGCCGGCGAGTTGGCCAACGTTGCCAGAGAGCAGATGATAGATCGAGCGCACGAGCGGCACGTCGAGATACAGATTCAGCGCGCGGCCGAAAGCGGCGTGGGTGGCGGCATCGCCCAAGTTGGCAGTGCTGGCCAGCCCCACCCACACAATGACCAGCGCCGCCAGCAGCCGACGCCAACCGCGAGCGGGAATCAGCGCCAACGCGGGGGCGAGCATCCACACCTCGAGCGCGACCAGCGGCATCCCCAGGTGTTCAAAGCGCCACCAAAGCGGCGCGACCAGCACGATATTCAGGGCAATGGCGGCGATTAGAACGCGAAGCATGGCATCATCAACGGCATGAGAAAAAACCCTGTAGGCGGGGCGAAGAGTTCCCTTTATAGTGAACGCGTGGCGCACGAACTTTCGTTAAACGCTCACGCATCGCTATAGTGGTTTGAACGTTGGACAAGGGCGGTCGAGCTTGCCCGGGAACATAACGATAGTCAAAACGCCGGCTGCCATCATAGTGATAAAAATAGTGATAAAAACCGATTCCGGTGCCAGGTAATTGATTACCCATGGCCTTTGAAGGAAGGGACCCCGTTTATGAAAGGTCGTATTGGCACACAGTGGCTTATCGCGCTTGGCCTGGCGAACGCCTCGATCTCCCAAGCAAACGACACCTTTTTCGATGACGTCATCGAGCGCGCCAAAACGCTGGCCGAAGCCCCGTACATGCCCCCCGACACCCCGCTTTCAAGCGCTCTCGAGAACCTGGACTACGATACCTACCGCCAGATTCGCTTCGATCCCGAACGCGCCTACTGGCGCGACGACAGCCCGTTTTCGCTGCAGCTCTTTCACAGCGGTTTTCTGTTCAAGGAACCCATTACCCTGAACGTCATCGACGATGGCCAGAGCGAACCGCTGCCTTTTGAACGCGACGATTTCCGCTACGAGGGCGAGGCCCAAACACTTTCCAGCGAAGACCTGGCCGATAGCGGCCACGCTGGCTTTCGCCTGCACTACCCGATCAACGGCTCCGACTACCGCGACGAAGTCGCCGCGTTTTTGGGTGCGAGCTACTTTCGCCTGGTCGGGCGCGACCAGGTGTACGGCCTTTCCGCCCGGGGGCTCGCCATCGATACCGCCTCGAGCAAGCCCGAAGAGTTTCCCCGGTTTAGCGAGTTCTGGTTTTTCAAACCCCGGGAGGGCGATCAGACGCTCACCTTTCTGGCGCTGCTCAATAGCCCCTCGATCAGCGGCGCCTACCGCTTCACGCTCACACCGGGCGAGCAGACCAACCTCGAGGTCGAAGCCGAGCTCTTTGCCCGCGAGGATATCGGCAAGCTCGGCGTCGCGCCGCTGACCAGCATGTTCACCTTCGGTGATGTCACCGCTAATCGGCCGGACGATTTCCGCCCCCAAGTGCACGACTCCGACGGGCTTTTGATGCACACCGGCCAAAACGAGTGGATCTGGCGCCCGCTCTCGAATCCGGACGACACGCGCCTGTCGCTTTTCAGCGACGACGACCCGGCCGGGTTTGGCCTGATGCAGCGCGAGCGTGATTTCAACCGCTACCTGGACATGGAAGCGCGTTACCATCGCCGCCCAAGCCAGTGGGTCGAACCGCTGGCGAACTGGGGCCCGGGCCATGTCGAGCTCGTCGAACTGCCTACACCGGACGAGACCCACGACAACATCGTCGCCTACTGGGTCTTCGATGACCCGCTCGAGGCCGGCGAGTCGCTTGCGCTTCACTACCGCACCTTCACCCTGAACGACACGCCCGAGGCCAATCAACTGGCGCACGTCTTTCGTACTCGTCAGGGCCAGGCGGGGCTCGCCAGCGACCCGGCCTCGAAAGAGCAGCGTCAATTCATCGTGGATTTCGAAGGCGCCGCGCTTCAAGGCCTAAACGACGACGCCCCGGTGACGCTTTTCATCGATGCGGGTGACGTCGAGGCGCGCGAAGCCCACGTGCTCGCACTGCCGGAAAACCGCTGGCGCGCGAGCTTTCGCGTTCCGGCCAACGCGATGAGCGACATCCGCCTGCGGCTCGAGCTGAACGGCGAGCCGATCAGCGAAACCTGGAACTACGTATGGACTCCTGATGACTGAACAGCCGACCACCGCCGTCGCCATTCCCGGGCTTTTCTGGCGCCGCGCCTTCTATACGCTGGCCGTGCTCACCACCAGCGTGGTGGGGCTGGTGGCGATGTACCACGTCGTCGAGGATCTGGCGCTGGGGTGGCAAATCGCTTTGCTGGCGCTATTCGCGCTCACCTTTAGCTGGATCGCCATGGCCTTTTGGGGCGCGGTGTGCGGGTTCGTGCTCTGCGCGCTGCGCCTGGACCCGCTGTCGCTGCGCCGCCAGCGGCCGACCCCGCCCAGCGCCTACCGGCTTTTGAGCAAGACCGCGCTGGTCATGCCGATCTACGCCGAGCCGCCGGTGTCGACCATCGCCGGGCTCGAGGCGACCTGCCGTTCGTTGTTGAGCCAAGCCCGCAGCGAAGGCGGCGGCGAGCTCGCCATCGGCGAGCACTTCGACGTGTTCATCCTAAGCGACACCCAAACTCTCACCCAGGCCCGCGAAGAGGCGGCCCACGTGGCGGCGCTACAGCAGCGTCTGGCCGGCCAGATCAACGTCTACTACCGCCGCCGCGAGAAAAACGAGGGGCGCAAGGCGGGCAACATTGCCGAGTTCTGCCGGCGCTGGGGCCGGCGCTACGACTTCATGGTGGTGCTCGATGCCGACAGCCTCATGAGCGGCGCCACGCTCTTGCACATGGTGCATCGCATGCAGCGCGAGCCCCGCGTGGGTTTAATCCAGACCGTGCCGATCCCGGTAGGCCAGCGCACGCTGTTCGGCCGCTGCCTTCAGTACGCCTCGGCGCTTTACAGCCCCATGCTCGCCGCCGGGCAAAGCTTTTGGCAAGGCGATGCGGCCAACTACTGGGGCCACAACGCCATCATTCGCACCCGCGCGTTCATGGCCCACGCCGGGCTCCCTGCCCTGCCCGGCAAGGCGCCGCTTGGCGGCGAGCTTCTAAGCCACGACTTCGTCGAAGCTGCCCTGTTGAAACGCGGCGGCTGGCAGGTGCTGCTGGATACCTCCGCCACCACGGCGGTATCGCGACAGGCGCCGCATACCGGCGCCTCGCACAACAGCTTCGAGGCAATGCCGAGTAACTTTCTCGATTTCGCCAAGCGCGACCGGCGCTGGCTGCAGGGCAACCTGCAGCACCTGCGCCTGCTCTCTGGCGCCGGGTTTCACCCCATTAGCCGGCTGCACTTTCTGTTTGGCGCCTTTGCTTATCTCTCATCGATCGTGTGGCTAGGGCTTTTGGTCTGCACGAGTTTGCTGGTTGGCGTGCAGGCCCTCGCGCCGCCTCAAAACTCCGAGCTCCCCCCGCTACTGTCGTTCGGGCTTTTGTGGATCACCCTGTTAATGCTGCTCGCGCCAAAACTTCTGGGCTATCTGCTGACATTGGCGCAGTGCCCACGCGCCTTCGGCGGACGTTTCAAACTGACGCTTAGCGTGCTGTTCGAGCTCGCCTTCGCCGCGCTCATCGCGCCCTTGATGATGGCCTGGCACAGCCTGTTCATCGTCAACGTGCTGCTTGGCCGCTCGGTCGAGTGGCAAACCCAGCACCGCGGCGAGCGCTCGCTTGCCTGGCGCGAAGCCTGGCGCCACACCTACTGGATGACGGTGTGCGGCGTACTTTGGGCCGGCGCCATGGCGGCGTGCTCGCTGCACGCCTTTTTCTGGCTGACACCGGCCTGGGCGGGACTCGTGCTGGCCACGCCCATCGTCAAATACTCCAGTAGCGGTACTTGGGGCGGCGTAGTCAGCCACCGGCTGGGGCTTCTGAAAACGCCCAGCATTAGCTACCGCCCCACGCTTCTGGACGACTTCGCCGCCCTCGGCGCCCGAGGCGATACGCCCGGCCACGCCCCGCTCGAAGGCGTCATCGCTCCGCTTCCCGGCGAGCTGGTAGGCGACATGCCGTGTCAGTCGTTTCGATGTTTCGACAACCGCCCTGCCAGCGCCTCGGCCCGTGAGCCCCACTGATGCGCCTTGCGCTCGGTCAACGGCTTAGAAGCAGTGGCGGCTTGGCGCGCTCGCTGATCATCTACTGGCGCCCCGGGCGGCAAAAAGGGCTCAAACGGCTTTATCATCCGTTCATCGTACCCGGCGAGGTCGCTTTCGATATCGGCGCCCACTTGGGCGATCGCAGCGCCGCGTTTCAGGCACTCGGCGCCAGGGTCGTAGCACTCGAGCCGCAGCCGGCGCTGGCGCGCTGGTTTCGCCGTATCATCAAACACGACGACATCACGCTGCTGCCGGTAGCGGCGGGCGTGGAGTCGGGTCACGCCGAGATCGCGATCAGTAGCGCCAACCCGACCCTTTCGACCCTCGCCCACGACTGGCGCGGGCGCATCGGCACGGAGAACCCGGCGTTCAAGCACATTGCCTGGGAGCGCACGCTGCGCGTCGAGGTGACCACGGTGGACCGGCTCATCGAGCGTTTCGGCATGCCCTGCTTCATCAAGATCGACGTAGAAGGATTCGAGGCCGACGTGCTCAAGGGCCTGAGCCACGCCGTAGCGGCGCTGTCAGTGGAGTTCGTCGCCGGCGTGTTGCACGTAAGCCACGCTTGTATCGAGGAGCTCACCCGGCTCGGCGATTACCGCTTCAACGCCATTGCCGGCGAGCAGCGCGCCTTTCGCTTTGCCACGTGGCAAACCCCGGGTGCCATTCGGCGCTGGCTCGACGACGGCGCCGACGGGCTCGCCTCCGGCGATCTTTACGCCTGCCGCATCGACCATCCGCTGGTGGCCAACCACGTCTGACTCTGACAAGGAATTGCATGATCTACCACTGGCAAGCGCTGAGCGCGCCCCAACTCAAAGCGGTGGCTGCCGACGATGCGGTCGCGGTGCTCACCCTAGGCGCCATCGAGCAGCACGGCACACACCTGCCGCTCGCCACCGACCTGATCATCGGTGAGGGGCTTCAACGTGCGGCGCTGGACGCGCTCGACCCCACCATCGACGCGGTGTGTCTACCGCCGCTTGCCGTCGGCGCAAGCGATGAGCACGCAAGCTTCGCCGGCACGCTGAGCCTTCCGCCTTCGCTTGCCATCGCCACGCTCGAGGCGCTGGGCGAAAGCGTGTGGCGGGCGGGGTTCAAGAAGATGGTGTGGATCAATAGCCACGGCGGTAACAAGGCGGTGATGGATTTGGCCGCGCTCACGCTACGAAAGCGCTTTGACATGCGCGTGGTAAAAGCGACCTACACCCGCCTGCCAACGCTCGAGGGCGCCATCGACGCCGACGAGCTGCGCTTTGGGCTGCACGGCGGGCTGTTGGAAACCGCCATGATGCTGCACTTGGCCCCAAAGCTGGTCGACCTGCAGGGCTACCGGCCTGCGGAGCCTGCGCGCCCGCAAACCCCAAACCACCTGGTCGCCCCCGAAGGCGCGGCGGCGTTTGCCTGGCTGGGCGAAGATTTGAGTACTCAGGGCGTGGCGGGCAACGCATCGAATGCCGAGGCCGCGCTTGGCAAGCGTCTGGTCGAACACTACGGCGCAACGCTTGCCCGGGTGATCGAGGAAACCGCGGCGCTCCCCCCTTTCGAGCCGGCTCAGGGCAATTCTTGAGTCTTTCTCACCCTTAAAAGCCAGCGCGGGCGCCGAGCGCTCGCGCTGACAACGGCTTAATGGCCGCGGCTTTCCAGCACTTCATCCAGTAGGTGGCCCGCGCGGTTGGCCTTGGCGCTCAGGTAGCGGTGGTTTTGATCCGTGACGCTGCCGTAAAGCGCCTGACGCGAGGCGACTTCGACGCCGCCGGCTTCCAGCGCCTGCATCTTGAGCGGGTTGTTGGTGAGTAGCTGCACCTTGTCGATGGCAAGCGCCCGCAGCATATCCACCGCTACCGCGTACTGCCGCTCATCGTCGCCAAAGCCGAGCACCTGGTCGGCATCGACGGTGTCGAGCCCGCCGTCCTGCAAGGTGTAGGCGCGAAGCTTGTTGGCAAGACCGATCCCCCGCCCTTCCTGAGCCAGATACAACAGCACCCCGCCGCCCATCGCCTGAATGTCCGCCACCGCGTTTCTCAGCTGCTCACCGCAGTCGCACCGCAGGCTAGCGAACAGATCACCGGTCAAGCAGGCCGAGTGCATGCGAAGCGGTACCGGGCCTTCCATGCGTTCGGGTTCGCCGATCACCACCGCCACGTGCTCGCGCAGCCCGTCCGGCTCGCGAAACAGCACGAAGCGGCTCTCGACCGCCTCCTCCAGCGGAATGCGCGCTTCGCTGACGCGCTTGAGCATCCCCGGCGCCCCGGCCAGACACTTGGCGGCCTCGTCGGCGTCGATCTCCAAAAGCTCGGCCTTCGCGAGCTTTTGGTCGACCGCCGCTGCCTGGGCGTCGCTGATCTCGGCGCAGAGCGCGGCGGGAATGAGCAGCGCCCGGCGCATCAGCGTCAGGGCGGCGCGCTCGCCGCTGCCGGCGGGCTTGAGCCCGGTGAGCAGCGTCGACGATGAACTCGTCTCGCCCTTGGCCACCGCCAGCCGGTGCAGGTCGCTTTCGCTGATCTGCTCGTGAAGCGGCAGGCTCGCCGCCTCGGCCTTGAGCGACATGCCCATGGCCTCGAGCCGGTGGCGTGTCAGCACCATCGAGGGCCGTGACCCCGACAGACTCGCCAGCGTATCGACCGAGTCGCTGCCTTCCAGCGCTTGCACCAGCAGGCGCTGATCGCCGGTTTTCAGAATGACGGGAAGCCCGCGGCGAATGTCGAAAATAGCGCGTTCAATGTGATACATGTAGGCCTCCTGGTTGCCTGGTCGAGCGAGCAAGGGTCGCTGCTTGCGCAGGGCGTGTGCCCCTGGCATGATTCCACGTTGTTCTCTTCATGGAGGCGTCATGCCCCACTCCAACGGTGTTGTAGGTTCTGACGGTGCCGGTTCCGGCGGCGAGCACGGGTCGATCGAGGGTGAAACCGCCTGGCGCTGGCTGCTCGACCGGCGCGCCGGCATTTTGAACGGCCCGCTTCGCGTCGACGGCGAAGGTCACTGGCAGTGCGATGACACCGCGGGCCTGACCATCGAGGCGCGCTCGATGCTGGAATGCCTGGCGCCGCTGGCGGTGCGCAAGCGCTGGACGCTGGCGCAGCTGGGTCAGAGCCTTGACGGGCGTATCGCCACCGAAAGCGGCCACTCCCACTACATCAACGGCTTCGAGAGCCTGGTGCACCTGCACCGGCTCAGAGCGCTGGCGGACGCCGTGGTGGTCGGCGCGGGCACCGCGGTGGCGGATGACCCTCAGCTCACCGTGCGTCACGTCGAGGGGAGCCACCCGGTGCGCGTGGTGCTCGACCCGCGCGGGCGCGCGCCCGCTACGCTCGGCGTGCTGCAAAGTAGCGAGCCGCCCACGCTGCACGTGACCGGCCCCGGCGTCGAGACGTTGGAAAGTCGCGCTACGCAGTGCGTGCTGGCCCTCGATGACGCCGGCCAGTTCGCCCCCGCTGATGTCGTTGCGCTGCTTCACGAGCGCGGCTACCAACGTATTCTGGTAGAAGGCGGCGGCATCACGATTTCGAAATTCATTGAGGCCGGCGCCATCGACGCGCTGCACCTGATGGTGGCCCCGCTTTTGATCGGCTCCGGCCGGCCGGGGCTCAAAATGACGCCGATCGATACGCTGGAGAGCGCGCTGCGCCCCCGGATGCGCACCTTCCGCTGCGGTGACGATACGCTGTTCGATGTTTGTCTGAACGCCGCCACCGTTTGACGGGGTTGCCCGGCCGCGACGGCTTAGGGCGACCCAGATGCCCGGCACGCTAGAAAGCATCACCAGTACTCCGTAAGCGAGCGAAATGGCCACGCCCTGGGAGGACGGCAGCCCGACGAACATCCAGATCGTGGCCGCCGCCCCCTCACGCAGTCCCCAGCCGGCGATCGACAGCGGAATCAGCATGGCCAGCAGCAGCACCGGCGCTAGCGCCAGAATGCTCAAGGCGCTTTGCTCGACCCCGATGGCGCGGGCCGCACAGACCATGACCAGGCCGTAGCTAATAACAATGGCAAGGGATGAAGATAACTGCCAGTACCAAACGCTGCGCCCTAAAAGGCTTCGGCGCAGATCGCGCCCAAACGCGCTACACCAAGCCGGCAACGCCTGGCGGCGAGAGAGCCCCACCCCGAGTGCCACCAGCCCCATACCGACAAGTGTCAGGCACGCCACCAGCGCCACGATGCTAGTCACTCCCAGCGAGCGGTGCCAAAGCGGCGACGTACAAAGCGCCAGCACCATCAAAAGCGCTACCGCGGCCTGGCCCGAGGCGCGCTCGAGCACTACCGCGCGCCAGGCGCTTGCACGGCTAGCGGATTGCGTGGCGTGACGGTGGGCGCGGCCGGCATCGCCCAGCACGCCGCCGGGCAGCAGCTGGTTGACCAGCAGCGCCAGATAGTACTCGGCGAGCGCGTAGCGGTAGCGAAGCGGCACCTCCAGGCGCGCGGCGGTGAGCCGCCAGCGCCAGGCGCTCAGCATCACCTGCGCCACGCTGATGAGCAGCGCCAGCCCCGCCCAGCCCGGCGAAAAGCGCGTGACCTCGCGCATGATATCGCCGGGGTTGACCCACAGCGCCACCGCGCCCAGCAGCGCAAGGCTCACCAGTGCCCGCTGCACCCAGGCGGTCTTGAGCCAGGCGAGCGCGCGCATCGGCTACGCCTTGTCCGCGGGCAGGGCGAGCAGATCCCGGTGGCCGACCCAGACCCCGAGCGTTCCTGCGCGAACGCCTTGCAGGCGCGCATCGCGCCACTGGGCGATCCGGCTCGCCTCCATCGGTGCCTGCTCGGTCATCGCCTCGGCAAAGCCTTCGATGAGCGAGCACGCCAACGGCCGCCGTTCGCTGTCGCCGGCCTCCAGCCGCCAGGGCGTATCGGCCTGCTCGACGCGGTAGCCGCGGGCTTCGAGCGCCTGGGCAAGCGCCGATTGCGCCGCACCGCCGAGCGCGCTGCCAAGCCCCTTGTCGCGAGCCTGGTGGGCGTTGAAAAGCGAGCGCGCCCACAGATCGTCACCGTCCTCGAGCGTCTCGCCGCGCTCATCGAGAAAGCACCACTGGCCGGTCACGCTCAGCGCGATCAACACCGCCTGACGCTGGTCGGCGCACCGCTCGGCCAGCGACTCGATCCACTCCTGTGAGACCAGATCCAAAAGCGCCGAGGCGCTGACGAGCCGAACGGAAGCTAGCGCCGGGTGATCCAGGTCCGCAATCGAGGCGCAGTGAACTTCGACGGATACCGGCTCATTACTCGCGCTGCCAAGCGCCTCGGCCCGCGCTTTCGCTTCATCGAGAAGCTGCTCGTCGTGATCGAACAGCTGCCAGGTGTGCGCGCCTTGAATCAGCGGCGCGAGAAACTGCAGGTTGCTGCCGCGCCCGCAGCCGAGATCGGCGATGACCGCCTCACCGGGCTCGCGGCCGAGCCACTCGTCGGCCTTTTGCGCAAGCTCGCGGCTTCGCGCCCCAAAGTCGACGCTTTCTCTAAGCGTCAGCCAATCGGCGGCGAAACGGCTGCCCGCCGAGAAGTGTGCCGGGCGCATCAGCGCTTGGGTGAATGCGGCGCCGGCGGCCTGCCAGTCATCGAGCGCCTCGCGCGCCTCACGCGCGCCTTCATAAAGGCGCGCACGTAGCGAAGCGTCGCTCAAAAAGCGCTCGATTGCCTCCCCCAGCGCCAGGCTGTCGCCTGGGGGCACGCCGAGGCCGGCGTTGTCGGGCAGCGTATCCGCCAGCGCCCCGCCGGTAGTCGTGATCACCGGCAGGCCATGCGCTAGCGCCTCGGTCACCACCATGCCGTAACCTTCGTACCAGGACGGCAGCACCAGCGCGTGGGCACCGCGATAGGCGGCTTCCAGCGCTTCGGCGTCGCACTCACCGTGAAGCGTGACTTGTGACAGCCCGTGGCGCTCGATCAGCGCCGCGACCTCGGCGGCAAACGCCTCGTCGCGCGGGGCGCCGTAAAGATCACACTGAAAATGGCGCGTCTCGAGCCCGGCCAGCGCCTCGACCAGCACGTCCTGGCCCTTACGCGGGGTGAGCGTGGCCACGCACAAAAGCCGAATCGGCTCGCCATTTAACGGCGCCGGGCTAACCGGGGCCGGCTCGACGCCGGGCTCGACCACCGCTATGGGTGCACTCAAAGGCAGCTGATAGCTTTGTGCAAGCTCATCCAACCGACGCGCGGTGAAGCGGCTGGTGACGACGATGCGAGTCACGCTTTGAAGCCCTTCCAACTCGCTTGTGTGCAGCCGCGCCTGGGTCTCTTCGTTTAGGCCCTGCTCGTCACCGAGCGGATGGTGCAGAAGCGCGGTGATATCCAAACGCGCGCCGTGGGTGGCGACGATGTCCGGCAGGCTTCCCATGACCAGCCCGTCGATGATGACGCGCTCGCCGTCGTCGAGTTTGGCAAGCGCCTCGGCGAACTCTCCCGCGGCCCGGTCGCAGGCCAGCGGAAACTGACCGCCGAGCTCGGCCACCTCGACCAGGTGACCTTGGCTGCGCAGCGCCTCGACCATGCGCGCGTCGTACATGTAGCCGCCGGTGCGCTGGTCGAGCGCGCCGGCCACCAGCAGCGTAAAGCGCTCGCTCAACGCGCGGTTTTCGCTCAAAGCGCCGCTTTCGCTCATAGCGCGCCTTCGTAGCTTGCCCACGCCACGTGGGACTCGTGAAGCTTCACTTCCATATGAGTAATGCCCTGGGCGGTGGTGCCCATCCTGCCCTCCTTGATCCCCTTGGCTAGCGCATTGAAAATCACACCGGCCATGAATTCGGTGGTGGTGTTCTTGCCCTTGAACTCGGGCACCTCGTCCAGGTTTTGGAAGTTGTAGCCCGCCAGCACGTCCTTGAGCGTTTCGCTGGCAAGACCGATGTCGATCACCAGTCCGTCGGTATCGAGCTCTGGCCGCTTAAAGACTACATCGACCACGTAGGTGGCGCCGTGGGTGCGCTGGGCCGGGCCGAAAATTTCGCCGTTGAAACTGTGGGCGATCATGAAGTGGTCGCGAACGCATAAACGGTACATGGAAAATCCTTTTCTAATGTCGTTAGACATGAATGGGCGTAAGCGGCGCGGGATTTAGCCGGTCACGGAATAGGTGATGCGGTGGCAAAGCGCCTGGCTTTGAGGGCCGAACAATGAAGGCGCCACCTGGGGGAACTCGTCGAACGTGCACTCGCCGCTGATCAGATGATCGAGCCGCTCATCCTTTAAAAGCTCGAGCGCAAGCCCCAGGCGCCGGCGGTAGTCCCAGCGCGGCTTTAGCGCGGCGGGCAGTTGGCCGACCTGGCTTGCCTTGATGGAGAGCCTTTGTGAGTGGAAAGCGCCGCCGAGGGCAAGCGCGGTGTCGCCTTCGCCAAACCAGCTCATCTCAATTAGGCGCCCTTCGCTGCCTAAAAGCGACAGGCCCAGGCGCAGCCCTTCGCCGTGGCCGCTGGCGTGAATTACGCCGTCCTGGTCGGTAGGGGCGCTATCCGGGGTGCAGAACCCGACCCCTAGCGCGGCTGCCAGCGCCTGTCGCTCCGGGTTGATGTCGATGAGATGCACGCGGGTGCCGGGAATTTGCGCACAGAGATAGGCCACCAGCGCGCCGACAACGCCGGCCCCTACGACGCAGAACCGTTCGCCGGGCATGACGTTTGCGTCCCACACGCCGTTGATGGCGGTTTCCATGTTGGCGGCGAGCACCGCGCGCTGCGCTGGCAGGCCGTCCGGTAGCGGCACGACCGCGCTTGTTGGCACGACATAGCGGGTTTGATGCGGGTAGAGACAGAAAACGGTTTTATCGCGCAGCGTTTCTGGCCCCTTTTCGACCACGCCGATGCTGCAGTAGCCGTACTTCACCGGCGTTGGGAAGTCGCCTGCCTGAAAAGGCGCGCGCATGCGGGCGTACTCGCTTGGCGGCACCCGGGCATTAAACACCAGCGACTCCGTTCCCCGGCTGACGCCGCTATACAGCGCACGCACCTGAACCTGGTCATCCAGCGGCGCCTCAAGCGTTTCAGGTCGGATCTCGGCCGCTTGAGGGCGTGTGATCCAAAGAGCACTGGCGGTTTCCGTCAGCGGCATAAAAACAATTCCCTGTGATTAATCCGTTCTTATCGCTCATCATTCAAGCATTGCCAGGTTTTCGTCACTTTTCAATGCCATCGGTGCTTTTCATTTGCCTTCGGTGGCGGTAGCCTGGAAGCTTGAGCGCCCACCTCGGTCAAAACGCTTGCTCAGTAACGTTCGCATTGGGGCGCGAGCTCGCTCATCGTCACACCCCAATGCAGCATAATTTTGATAACGATCGCGCGGTCGAGCGCCGCTTTGTGAGTCGCCATGCCCTTCGTATCACCCCTTGCCAGCACGCACCCACGCCTTTTTACCGCTTTCGAGCTGGCGCTGGGGGCAGGATTTTTGATCGCCTCCGGCAAGGGCCTTTCGCCGCTGCTCGTATCCCCGGCGACCTGGGCGATTACGGCGGCGCTTTACGGCGTCATCGCCTGGCTGACGCTTTGCTTCTGGGATCGCGGGCCGCTTGGCTGGGCGAACCGGGTGACGCTGGCCCGCGCCATCCTGGTCGCCATCGTGGCCGGGGCGCTGGCCGAGCACGCCTTTATCGAGGCAATCTGGCTATGGCTCGCCGTGGCGCTGGTGTCGCTGGCGCTCGACGGCGTCGATGGGTTCGTGGCGCGCAGGACCAATAGCCACTCGCGTTTCGGCGCGCGCTTCGATATGGAGCTCGACGCGCTCATGATTCTGCTTCTGTGCGTTGCGCTGTTGAAGCTCGAGTCGCTCGGTGCGTGGGTGTTAATGATCGGCGGCATGCGCTACGCCTTTGTGCTGGCAAGCTGGCGCCTTGAATGGCTGAGCGCGCCACTGTTCGAAAGCTTTCGCCGCAAGACGGTGTGCGTGTGGCAGGTGGTGGCGCTGCTTCTAGCGCTCACGCCGCTGACCAGCCACACCGTCGCGTCGCTTCTGGCGCTGAGCGCGCTGATCGCCTCGCTTTACTCGTTCGGGGTCGACGTTCGGTGGCTTTACCGGCGCCGCAATGGATCCTGAACGCTCGCCCCGCGGTAGCAGGCAGCTGCTACACTGGGCGCCGTGACCCTGTCGGAGACCGCTGTGACGCGTACCCACCACCCTACCCCTACTTTTCAACTGCGCTTGGCGCTGCACCGCGACGTGATTCTAGGCCCGGGCAAGGTGGCGCTGCTGGAAGCCATCGACGAGACTGGCTCGATCTCGAGCGCCGGGCGCGTACTTGGCATGAGTTACAAAAAAGCCTGGCAGTTGATCGAAACCATGAACGGCCACTTTCTCGAGCCGCTGGTCGAGACCCACGCCGGGGGCAACGAGCGTGGCGGCGCGCGACTCAGCGCCACCGGGCGCCAGGTGATCGGCCACTTTCGCGCCCTGGAGCGGCGCTTGGCCGCGGAAGACGCCGAGGACGCCCGCGCCCTGCTCGATCTTCTGGCGTTTGAAGCGGCCGAGACGAGCGCTTGTGATAACGGCGCTTGATCATTGATCCGGTTGGCTTTAGTCTCCGCTATATCCAAACGGAAATAACGGGAATTCATACAATGCGTCTCGCCTCGCCCCGCACGCTCGCTGCCCTTGCGCTGGTCTGCGCGCCGCTGTCGGCTCACGCCGCCGACAACGTTCAGATCGCCGCTGCCGCCTCGCTGACCGATGCCATGAACGAGGCCATCGCCGCCTTCGAGGCGACACATGATATCGACGTCACACCGGTCTACGCGTCCTCATCGACGCTGGCGCGCCAGATCGCCAGCGGCAGCCCCGCCGAGGTGTTCGTCTCCGCCAACGTCGACTGGATGGACTGGCTCGAAGCGCAAGGCGTTGACGTCAGCGCGCGTGAGGATCTGCTGCACAACCGCCTGGCGCTGGTCAGCGCCAGCGACGCCGCCCCCGAGACGTTCATCCCAGGCAGCGGCGCGCCAATCGAGGATCTGCTCGGCGCGGGTGATCGCCTGTCGGTGGGCGACCCGGACCACGTGCCGGCGGGCATTTACGCAAAGCAGGCGCTGGAGACGCTCGGTGAGTGGGAGGCGCTGGAGCCGCGCCTGGCCCGAGCAAGTGACGTGCGCGCCGCTCTCGCGCTGATCGAGCGCGGCGAAACGCCGGCCGGCGTGGTCTATCAGACCGACGCCTTCGCAAGCGACGCCGTGCGCGTACTGGGGCTTTTCCCGGCGGATAGCCACGCGCCCATTACCTACCCGGCGGCGCTGATAGGCGAGAGCGAAAACGACGCCGCACAGACGCTTCGCGACTGGCTTAAAAGCGACGCGGCACTGGATATTTTTGAAGCCTACGGCTTCGACACCGCCATCAGCCGGCCCTGATGCTAACGCCTGCGGAGTGGGAAGCGATTCAGCTGAGCCTGTTGATCGGGCTGGCCGCGGTGGCCTGGATTTTGCCGCCGGGCATCGTCATTGCCTGGTGGCTGGCGCGCTTCGAATTTCGCGGCAAAGCCTTGGTCGACGGGTTGATCCATCTGCCGCTGGTACTGCCGCCGGTGGTGGTGGGCTATCTGCTGCTGGTGGCGCTGGGCCGCCAAGGGGTCATCGGGGCGTGGCTTTATAGCGCGCTAGGCGTATCGCTGCCGTTTACCTGGCAGGGCGCGGCGGTAGCCAGCGGCGTGATGGCGTTTCCGCTGCTGGTACGCGCGCTGCGCCTGTCGCTCGAGGCGGTGGACCCGAAGCTCGAAGCCGCGGCCAGAACGCTGGGCGCCGGGCGGCTGCGGGTCTTCACCACGATCACCCTGCCGCTGGCGGTGCCGGGGCTTTTGACCGGCACCATGCTCGCCTTCGCCCGGGCGCTGTCCGAATTTGGCGCCACGATTACCTTTGCCTCCAACATCCCTGGCGAAACCCGCACGCTGCCGCTGGCGCTCTACACGCTGATCCAGAGCCCGGGGCGAGAAAGCGCCGCGGCCAGGCTCTGCGTATTGGCCATTCTCATCGCGCTGGTGTCGCTGATCGCATCGGAGTGGCTGGCCAGGCGAACCAAACAGAGAGTGCAGGAGCGCGATGCCTACTGACCGCCCTTCGGCCGCCGGTTTAACGCTTGAGGTCAACCAGCGCCTGGGGGCGTTTCACCTCGGCGCCGCACTTGAACTGCCCGGGGCCGGCGTGACCGGCGTGTTCGGCCCCTCAGGCAGCGGCAAGACCAGCCTGCTGCGCCTGGTCGCCGGGCTAGAACGCCCCACCGCCGGCCGAATCCAGCTTGGCGAGCGGGTGCTGGTGGACAGCGCCACGCGCGTTTTCGTGCCCGCCCACCAGCGCCGGGTGGGCGTGGTGTTCCAGGAAGCGCGGCTTTTCCCCCACTACCGGGTGCGCGGCAATCTCACCTATGCCATGCCGGCGCACGCGGCGCCGCGCTTTGACGACATCGTTGAGCTTTTGGGGATTGGGCACCTGCTCGAGCGCATGCCCGGGGCGCTGTCCGGCGGCGAGGCGCGCCGGGTCGCCATCGGCCGGGCGCTTTTGAGCGACCCGCAGCTACTGCTGATGGACGAGCCGCTGACCGGGCTCGACGGCGCGCGCAAGCAGGAGCTTCTGCGCTATATCGCACGGCTCACGCGCCAGGTAGACATTCCGGTGGTGTACGTCAGCCACGACGCCGACGAGATCGCCGCCATCGCCGACCACCTGGTCGTGATGAGCGCCGGGCGCGTGGTGGCAAGCGACACCCTGAGCGCGCTTTTGCAGCGCCTGGATCTTACCCAGACGCTGCAGGCGTTCGAGGCCGCCTCGCTGCTTGATGCGATTGTTGTCGATCACGACGCGGCCTATGGGCTCACCCAGGTGGCTCTCGACTCAGGCGCACCCAAGGACCACGCGAGGCTTTCAATCCCCGCGCCGGCGCTGGATAGGGGGCAGCGCGTTCGCCTGCACGTAAAAGCCCGCGACGTTAGCCTGTCCCGATCAGTCGAGCCTGCCACCAGTGAGCTCGACACACTACCCGCCGTGATCGAGGCGATGACGTGCCTGGCGCAAACGCCTCATCAGGTCGAGATCCGCCTGCGCGTGGGCACGCAGACGCTTCGCGCGCAGCTTTCGCGAAAGGCGTGCGACGCCCTGGCGCTCGAAGAGTCCATGGCGGTCACCGCGCTGATTCGCCGGGTGACGGTCTCACCGATTTGAGCCCCTCCTGGCCGATAAACGTTTGACCCACCGCCAAAAACGACAGCGCCCCGCCCGGTTGACCGGGCGGGGCGCCGTCGCGCTATAGCGCGGCTAGAAAGCCTTGGGAAACATCATCTGCGGCAGGTACATGAAGATACCGGGCAGCAGGATCACCGCGATGATTACCAAAAGAATCAGACCGATCAGCGGCATGACCGCCATGAAGGCGCGCGGCATGGAAACCTCGCCGATCTGGGTGGCGATCAACAGGCAAATACCGTAAGGCGGCGTGATCAGCCCAAGGGTGAGCGAAAGAATCACCACCAGCGCCATGTGCACCTGGTTGATATCCGCGGCAATGCAAAGCCCCTGGATGATTGGCAAAAAGATGATGACCGCCGTGACCGGGCTCAGCACCGTGCCGATGATAAGCATGCAGACCATCACCATCAGCATGATGCCGATACGCGTCTCGGTGACCGAGAGGATGAAGTTGGCGACCTCCTGAGCGATGCCCAGATACGAGATCAGCCAGCCCATGATGCCGGCGGAGGCCACGGCGAACATCGGCAGCGAAAACGCCACCACCGAGTCGCTGAGAATGCCGGGCAGCTGGCGAAAGCGAATGGCGCGGTAGAACACGAACGCCAGCAGCATACCGAGCAGCACTGCGACCGACGCTGCCTCGGTCGCGGTAAAGACGCCCAGCGTGATGCCGCCCAGAATGATCAGCGGCAGCAGCATCGGCGGGGTCGCGGTGACCGCGGTTCTCCCCATCTGGGCAAACGAGAACTTGCCCGTCGCCTTGATGCCGTGCTTTTTGGCAATGTAGTAGACGTAGCCCATCTGCATCAGCCCGACCAGCACACCGGGCAGTACCCCGCCCATGAACAGCGCGCCAACAGAAACGTTGCCGAAGGCGCCGTAGATCACCATCAAAATCGACGGCGGAATGACGCCGCCGAGCACCGAGGACGCCGCGGTCAGCGCGACGGCGAAAGGCGCCGGGTAGCCGGATTTCTTCATCGCTGGAATCAACACCGCGCCGACGCTTGCAGTATCCGCCGCCGCCGAGCCGGACAGGCTTGCAAACATCATCGACACCATGACGTTGATATGACCAAGCCCGCCCCGGACATGGCCCACGGTGCTGTCGGCGAAGCGCAGCAGGCGGTCGGTGATACCGCCGTCGTTCATCAGCCGCCCCAGCAGCAGAAAAAACGGCACTGCCAGCAGCGGAAAGGAGTTGATGCTGGCGAACATCTGGTTGACCACCGAGGTCAACGGCAGGCCCAGCTGCAAAATGGTGATGATGGAGGCAAGCCCAATGGCGAAGGCGATCGGCACGCTCAGAGCGATCAACAGCAAAAAGCTTCCGATCAGGGTCAGTAAGGGAGTCATGAATCGATGGCCTCGCTTTGGCTTGCGGCGTCTTTTCCGCGGGCCAGCATCTTGATGTCTTTCAAAAGAATTTCGATGGAGAACAGAAACATCGCCACACCGGCCACGGGCATGGCGGCGAACACGTAGGACATCGGCGTGCCGAGCGCCACCGAGCGGCGGTGCCAGCCCATGTCCACCAGTACGTTGCCGTTGACCACCAGCACGTAGATGACCGGCAGGCAGGCGATACTGCCAAACAGGCGTAGCGCGCGCTGGGTGACGACGAAGTGCGAGGGGAAGACGTCGACCACGTAGTGCTGGCGCCGGCGCAGCGCCACCGCGGCGCCAAGAAACACCGCCCAGACGAAACAGGACATGGCGATCTCGTCGGTCCAGGAGACTGAAATGGCCAACACGCTGCGGGCAAACACCTGGTAAAGCACCGTCAGGATGAAGATCGCAAATAGGCTGCCGGCAATCAGCGTCAGCACCCTTTCCAGCACATCATTGATCAATCGCATGCGTTCATCCTTTCCAGCCAACGGCGCCTCCCGCAAAGCGGAAGGCGCGCGATGTGCGGCGTCTCTTAAAGGTCGCGAATCGTCTCGAGCAGCTCGGTCAAACCGCGCTCTTCGGCGAACTCGTCGTGAAGCGGCAGCGCCCGGTCGATGAAGGCCTGCTTGTCCACCTCGGTGACCGTCACGCCCAGGTCTTCGAACTGATCGATGAACTCGGCGTCGTACTCTTCGCCCTTGTCGGTACCCACCTCGCCGGCGTGCTGCGCAGCTTCGATAATGAGCGCCTGGTCCTCTTCAGAGAAGCGGTTGAAGCGGTTCTCGCCGATCGAGATGTGGCTCATCATGATCTGGTGCTCGGTCTTGGCGTGGTACGGCGCCACTTCGTACAGGCGGCTGGAGAAGTAGCCGCTGATGGTGCTTTCGAACGCGCCGACGACGCCGGTCTGCATGCCGGTGTAGATTTCCGTCCAAGGCAGCGACGTCGTCAACGCCCCGTAGGCCTGCCACATGTCGGCGTCCAAACGCGAGCCGGTCACGCGCATTTTCACGCCTTCCAGATCAGAAGGCTCGGTGACCGGCCCAACGTTGGTGCTCAGGTTGCGCGTGCCACCGCCGGTCAGGCTCAGAAGCTTGAGACCCACATCAGCTTCGGTCACGGCGTTGTCGAAGTACTCGAACACCGGCGAGTCTGGCGCGGTAGCGGCGCGGAACATGTCCATGTCTTCGAACAGGTAGTTGAGGCTGAAGATCTCGAAGTCCGGCACGTAAGGCGAAACGTTCATGACCCCGCCAATGATCATGTCGGTGGTGCCAATGCGAATCTCGTCGACCATGGTCTGGTCGTTGCCGATCTGACCGCCCGGGAAGATCTGCACGGTGATGCGATTATCGGTGGCTTCCTCGATTTCAGCCTTGAACGCTTCGGCGGCATCGATCCAGGGGTGCGGCGCGCTGACCACCGTCCCAATGCGCAGCGTTTCGGCCAACGCCGGTGTGGCCCCCATCATCGTGACCGCGCCGAGTACCGCAAGCGTCGAAAAAGAGCGTTTTGTCATGATAGTTCCCCTGTCAGGCGGTTTGTGATCATTAGTGAACGGTGGCTGGTAATGAACGGTGACGACTCAGGCGTTGGACACCGGCTCGCCGAGCGTATGCATCAGCCGGTTGGCCCAGCCGAAGAGCGTCGTCGACAGCGTCAAATCCAGAATTTCCTGCTCGTCGAGCCCGACGTCGCGAAGCGCCTGGATATCGCTCTGATCGACGTTCGGCGGCGTCTCGGAAAGGCGCATGCCAAAGCGCAGAATAGCGCGAGTCCGCTCGTCGAGCTCGGCCTCTTTGCCACGCAGGAAGATATCCTTCATCACCGCATCATCGCCGACGATGTTGTTGTAACGATGGGCGTGCACCGCCGCGCAGTAGATGCAGCGGTTGACCACCGAGGCCGCCACGGCGCCGAGCTCGCGCTCCTCGCGGCAAAGCCCACCCTTGTCGTACATGATGCCATTGAACAAGGAGGTCCGAATACGCAGCGATTCCGGGTCGTGGGCCAGTACCAGCACGTAGTCGGAAATTTTGGTGTTGGACGGCGTCTCCTTGAGCGCCTCGCGCTGGGCTTCGTTGGCGTTGTCGAAATCGACCGGCGTCACATGGGGCCGCCAGGTGGGAATGCGCGTAGTGAACTTGTGAATGACGCGACTCATTGCGTTTCTCCCATGACACTCAGCACCGCGGTGACGCGCAGCTGATAGTTGACGAAGGCGACCAGCCCGGCCAGGCGTACGATGTCGGCATCGACGAGCCCGGCTTCGCGCAGCGCTTCGATATCGGCTTTGGTGGCGTCCTTCGGCGAGCGCGTGACCAGATCCACATAGGTCACCATCGCCGCCAGGCGCGGGGCATCCGCGCCGGGGGTGGCGTCGGGGTCGGCCAATCGATGCGGGTCGGCATCGGCACCGTAGCTTTCCAGCAGCGCTTGGTAGTGGCTAACGAGCCCAGCCTGGCGACAGATTTTCGCCATGCGGCAGGCCAGTGCGGCGCGCGCGGCGCGCGGCACGCCGCCTTCATCGGAGGGCAAAAGCGCGGCGTCGTGGGACTGCTCGGTAAGATCCATCAGTTTGCCGCGCATGGTCAGCGCCTCGAACAGCGCACCGCTGTCCGATACGTTGGCCGCGGTCTCGATTACATGTGCCATTGATACACTCCTTGGGCAAGCGGACCATCAATCATTGGGTAGCGGCGAAGCCGTCCATTCGTCGCCCTGGAGTTCCGGGGCATCGTAGTGCTGTAGCTGCTGCCAGTGGCGCTCCACGTCCTCCTGGTAAAAGCGCGAGGCGATGGCGCTGGCAAGCCAGCTCGCGCCTTCGCTGATACCGGGAATATCGCCGCTCACCTTGCCAAGGCTGACCGACGCCCCGTAGTTGAAACAGTGAATGTTCGAAAGCCAGGGGGCGCTGCCGGGTTCGCGCTCCTGAAAGGCGAAATCGCGCCCCACGTAGGGAAATTTACCCAGCTCGTCGTGGGCCAGCTCTTCCGGGGGCTGGTAGCGGTCGCGCCAGAGCAAAATGCGGTCAGCGTAGCCGGCAAGCTCGGTGCGCGCCAGCGGGTCGATCTCGAAGCCCGTGCCCAGAATCAGAAAATCGCCGCGCACCTCGCCCTGGCGGGTGGTGACGACGATCTCGTCGCCCTCCATACGCGTTGCTTCGACGCCGCACTCGAAGTGGAAAAAAGCGTTTTCGTGGCGGCTGACGCGCATCGTCGAGCCCCGCGGCGGCGGCGTCTGGGTGATGAACGAGTAGTGCATGATCCGCCAGCGCCAGGCATCACTGAGCCCGGCGTAGCCGTGCGTAAAGCCGAACGAGCCGATACCCATCATCTTGTTGATGGTCGGCATCTGGGCGCGGCGGATCAGAAAGCGAACCTCGGACGCGCCGTGCTCCAGCGCCTCGGCAGCGTTGTCGACCGCGGACGCGCCCACGCCGACCACGATCACCCGCTTGCCTTCCAGCGCCTTGAAGTCGATGTCGTCGGCGGTGTGCGCCCAGGCCTTCTCCGGCAGGCCCTCGACGAAGCCGGGGATCTTCGGCGCGCCGGTGCCGTCGCGCCCGGTCGCCATGATCAGCTTGCGCGTCAGCACCGTTTCGGCGGGTGCGCCAGCGCCGGACAGCTCGAGGCGCAGAAGATCGCCTTCGGGCGTGACGCGCTCGACGTTGACGCTGTTTTCGACCGGCAGCGCCAGCACCTCGCGGTACCAGCTCAGGTACGCCATCCAGGTGGGCCGCGGAATCTTGTCGAGTGTCTCCCAAGCGTCATTTCCATGCTGCGCCTCATACCAGGCGCGGAAGGTCAGCGAAGCAAAGCCGTAGCTCGGCCCGGGCAGGGTCTTGGGCGAACGCAGGGTTTCCATGCGCGCGTAGTTCAGCCACGGCCCCTCGAGCCCTTCCGGGTTACGATCGAAGATGCGCAGGTTGCGAATACCGCCGGACATCAGCGCGAACGCCGCCACCAAACCGCACTGGCCACCGCCGATGATGATGACGTCGTGAACGTGCTCGCCCTGTTCACCGGTGCGGGCGGGCACCCAGTTCGCGGGTGGCAGGTTAAGACACGCGAGATCAAAGCGTACGCGCTCGTTGAGCGCCTCCAAACCGGCACCCGAAAGCGTAGGGGAAGAAGTCGTCGTCATGGTGTCATCTTATCCTGGGAGTGCACGGCGTCCTCGGCCTCATGAGGCCACCAGAACCAGCGTATCGGGGTATCGAAGCCGTGAGGGTCGGCGGGAGGCGCGGCGCGTTTAGCCAGCTCGACAAGGTGTTCGGCCTCGGCAAAGGGGTCGCTTTCGTCTGCCAACGCTTTGCGCGCGCTCGCAGGTTCGAGCAGCGCGTCCAGCGTCTTGGCCGCGGTATCAATCGAGGGGGTCGGATAAACGCCGTCGCGCACCGTCCAGGTGCCCGAGCGTTCGTCGACGCTGTAAAGCTTCATGAGTAAGGCCGCGTGACGTGCAATAAATTCGACCGCCGATATTACATAGTTAGCCGTCTCATTGCTAAAAAAGAAGTGAAATCCGAGTCTTACCCAGCCCGGACGATATAAGCTTCTTCCATTTTGAACTAACGATTCGTGCTCGAAGGCGGTGTCGGCGTCGATATTTAAAAGCGAGTGACCGTAAGGGCCGGCGCAGGAACAGCCGCCGCGCGCCTGAATACCGAACAGGTCGTTTAGCAGCGCGACGATGAGATTATGGTGCACCTCGCGCTCGCCGGCGCGCACGTTGAACGAGAAAATCGAAAGCCTCGGCGCATCGCTCGGGCCCAGCAGCGTCAGGTTGTCGATGCGCGACCAGCGCTCCAGCGCACGCTTGGCAAGTTCCGCCTCGCGCGTCTCGATCCGCTCTTCGCCGATCAACGATTTGATGCGAAACGCGAACCCGGCGCGAATGTCGCCCAGAATGTTCGGCGTGCCGCCCTCTTCCCGGCGCTGAATATCGCTGACGTAGCGATGGCCCTTTGCGGTGACATAAGACACCGTGCCGCCCCCGGCGACCGAGGGTACGGTGTTGACACACAGCGCCCGGCGCACGATCAGCACGCCGGAGCTTCCCGGCCCGCCAACGAACTTGTGGGGCGAGACGAACACGCCGTCCAGGTGATCGCCACGGCCGGTGCCGGCCACGTTGATGGGCACGTAGGGGCCGCTGGCGGCGTAATCAAACAGCGCAATGCCGCCATGGGCGTGCATCAACCGGGCGATCGCCGCTACGTCGCTCTTGACGCCGGTGACGTTGGAGGCCGCGCTGAAAGCGCCGATCAGCCGCCGGCCCGGAAAACGCAAAAGCGCTTTTTCCAACGCGTCCAGATCGATCAGCCCCGCCGCGTCGAGCGGAACGCGAGTGATCTCGGCGTCGCACTCGCGCCACGCCAGATCGTTGGAGTGGTGCTCGTAAGGCCCCAAAAACACGACCGGGCGAGCCTCGTCTGATGTCTGATCAAAGCGGGCGAGGCCCAGCATCTTCCAGCAGCGGTCGATAGCGGCGGTGGCACCGGCGCCTGCAAAGATCACGGCGTAGTCGTCGGTGGCGCTAACGGCGTTCGCGATCTGGCGGCGGGCGTCCTCGCGCAGACGCGTGGTGATGCGCCCGGTGTAGGAAGTTTCGGTATGAGTGTTGGCGTAGTACGGCAGCACCTGCTCGCGCATCGCCCGCTCGACGGTGCCCAGCGCGCGCCCGGAGGCGGTGTAGTCGGCGTAAAGCAGCGGGCGCGGGCCGAAGGGGCCAGCGATAGACTCGCCCTCGCCGATGACGTCATCGGCAAGGGTCGTCATCCAGTCAGACGCCGCCGAGGGGCAGCTCGCTGGTTTTCTTGACTTGTTCCATGGAGAAGCAGGATGTGACATTGCTGAGCTCTATTCTCGCGATGAGTCTTTTATAGAAAGCGTCGTAGGCAGCGTTGTCGCGCGTGATGACCTTGAGCAGATAGTCGAACTCGCCGGCCAAACGGTTCACTTCCATGATTTCGGGGAAGGACTGGACCACGTCCTGAAAGGCGTCCAGCCAGGCCTGAGTGTGCTTGTCGGTCTTGATCATCACGAAAACGGTCAGGCCGAGATCGAGCTTGTGGGGGTTCAATACGGCGATACGCTTCTCGATCACGCCCTCTTTTTCCAGGCGCTGAATACGGCGCCAGCAAGGGGTGACAGAAAGCCCCACTTTCTCGGCCAACTGCGCAATAGATACGCTATCATCCCGCTGAAGCTGTTCAAGAATTTTTAAATCGAAACGATCAATAAGCAATTTGTTTCCTTTTTATCTTTTAAAGAGAAATATTATTCCTTATAAGACGTTTTGAACTCGATCAAAAGAAATAATTTTTCAACCCCGCTTTGCAAGACTCAAGCGGCCTCAAATTCAATGACAACAGGCCCTTACTGGCCCCGATTCCAAGTATTCACCCAGCGCTTAAATAGTTAGCCAAGGCTATACAAGTTATTGGTTATAAAGTTTATTTTTCGAGACATCCCCTCAGTGCAATAGGCTGCCGTGCTAGTATCTCGATACTTGAACGGCAGGGTTCGCCGCCCTGCCCGTCTAACGTTTAGAAGTGCTTCTTAAGCCACACGAGTTCCCCCGCCATGACGCCCGTTGCTCTTGTCCTGCTCGCTTTTTCCATGTCGGCAGATGCGTTCGCCGCCTCGATCAGCAAAGGCGCAGAGCTTCGCCGCCCGCGCTTTCGCCACGCGGTGGGCATCGGGCTGGTCTTTGGCTTGGTGGAGGCCATTACCCCACTACTGGGCTGGGCGGCGGGCGTGGCCTCGCAGCGCTTCGTGCAGGCCTGGGATCACTGGGTAGCGTTTGCGCTGCTGGCGGCCATCGGCGCGCACATGGTTTATGCCGGGCTTAACAAGGAAGAGAAGATTGGGCATCGCCGGCAAACGCTCTGGCTTTTGATACTGACCGCCACCGCCACCAGCCTGGACGCCATGGCCGTGGGCGCTAGTCTCGCCTTCATCGACGTCGATATCGTCACCACGAGCCTCGCCATTGGCCTTGCCACCACGCTGATGGCCTCGATCGGCACGGTGCTCGGCCACCGGTTGGGCCGCTTCGTCGGCCACTGGGCCGAGCTAATCGGCGGCGTCGTGCTGATCGGCATCGGCTGCGCCGTGCTGGCCGAACATACCGGCGTGTTCAGCTGATCAGCGTTTTCAGCCACTCGAGCAGCGCCTGGTGGTTCAGGCTGTAGTCCCGCCAGGGTGCCGGCGTGTAGTAGCAAAGAGGTGAGTCGACCGGCAAGGCCACCTCGACCAGCGTGGCGTTGCTGACGTGTTCGGCCACCAGCGTTTGGGAACAGAACACCAGACCCTTCCCGGCCACCGCCTCGGCTATCCCGTAAAGCTCCTGATCGAAACCGATAGTCTCGAACGCCTCACCGGCGAGGCCGCTTTGCGCCAGCCACTGAGGCCAGGGCGGTGACGGAAGGCGCTCGTTTTTCCAGCGGGTCAGGTAGACCGGCATCGGCTGGGTGTCTTTCATCGCCTCGACGACGGACGCCGCTCCATAAAGGCCGAAGCGCTCCTTCTTCAGTACACAGGCAGCCTCCACCCGGCGCGCGTCGCCCAGCCGGATGCAGAGCTGGCTAACCGGGGAGCCCATCGTTTCGCCGGTCGAAACGTTCACCTCCAGATCCGGGTAGCGGCGTTGAAAGTCGTGAAGCCCAGGAATCAGCACAAGCGCCGCAAACGAGGAGGTAGTCTCCACGCGCAGGTGCGAGGCGCGTTGAGCGATGTCGTCAAGCGCCGTCTCGATGGTTCGAAACCCGCTGGTCGTCGCCTCGGACAGCCGCTGCCCTGCCGGAGTCAACGTGATCTGACGGTGGTGGCGAAGAAAGAGCCGAACGCCGAGCCGCTTTTCCAGATTGGCCACGTGGTGGGACACGCCAGTAGGCGCGATGACCATCTCTTCCGCGGCCTTCTTGAAGCTGCCCAAGCGCGCCGCAGACTCGAACGCCTTGATGGCGTGTAGTGACATTTTCACTTTACTGGCGTCCCGTTCTAAAAACCTGGGTGATTTTAACTCATCTATACGCCGTTGTTACTCGTTTGTCCCGTGTCGCTTTGAAGCCCAGCATGGCGGCTTCTTTTAGCAACGGCAGATCTCACCATGCGTACCCTCCTTCATCTGGACGCCAGCGTTCGCAAAGTATCCAACCCCATACCCGGCCATGATTCCCTTTCCAAAAAGATCGCCCGCGCGTTCATCGACGCGTGGCAAGGCGTAGCGCCCGACGACGAGATCATTCACCGTGACGTCGGTATCGAACCGCCCGCCTTCATCGATCAGAGCTGGATAGGCGCCGTGTTCACGCCCGAGGTTAATCGGAGCGAGGAGCAGCGTCGGCACCTGGCGCTTTCCGACCGGATGATCGATGAACTGACCCGCGCGCACTTCATCGTGATCTCGTCGCCCATGTACAACTACGGCATGCCCGCGCCGCTGAAGGCGTGGTTCGATCAGGTCATTCGCATCAACAAGACGTTTAGTTTTGACTTGGCACGCGGCGATACACCGCTGGCGCCGATGCTCTCGGGTAAGACGCTGATACTACTGACCTCAAGCGGTGAGTTCGGCTTTGGCAAAGGCGGTGTGCGCGAACACATGAACCACTTGGGCCCGCATGTTAAAACGTTGAGCCACTACCTGGGGGTCGAGACCTTTCACGAGATCGGCGCGGAGTATCAGGAGTTCAACGACGAGCGCCACCGCCAATCGCTGAATCAAGCGTTCGACGAAGCCAAAGCGCTGGCTATCAGGCTGAGCGCCGAGCCAAAAGGATCGTTCATGGAGGGGGCGAGACGTGATGCTGTGTAGCTGAACCACTCGGCAAAAGATCAAAACGATCACGGGGCGCCAAGGCGCCCCGTGATCTTATGCGTCGAGGATGAACCGCGCTTGTCCTATTGGGATCAGAACGTGTACTCGATACCCACAACGGCCACCGGGTAGATGTTGAACTTGTTGAGATCGTCGCGCAGGTCGTTTTCCTGCTCGCGGGCATTGCGCTCGGCGGCCGCTCGGGTACCAGGAATATCCAACGCCTCTCCTCGTGGAGTAAGCGTAACGCGGGGATCGATCCAGAAGGCGCCGGCTTCGGCAAAAAAGCCTAACCCCTGCTTTGCACTGTTGCGCCAGCCAATACCGAGGTAGGGCTCGAGACCGTTGGAAAGCTCTCCCAGCCCTTCCAAGCGAAGGCTATCGGCATCGACCAAAATTCCATCGAGATCGTACACCTCATCGCCTGTGACGCGCCCTACCGCCTTAAGCTGAACCTCTGGTTTGACAACCCCCGCCGAAACGAAAAAGCCATTTTCCGCCCACGGGTAGACGTCCAGCTTCAGACTATAGATATCCATGTCGACTTCGCCGGTGTAGGTGAAATCGCGGTTGGTGTGGTCCAGGTCGTCGTAGTTGAATCCGCTATAGCCTGCGGTCAGCGCCATATGATCATGAAAACGCCAGCTGGCGTTGGCGCCAAACCCCGTGGTCCCGGCACTACCCGCCACAGACCAACGGTCCGCCGCCGACACCGCGCTGGTAGCCATCAACAAGGACCCAGTCAATACAACAGTCGCAATACGATACATGCAGTAGCCTCTCGATGAAGATGGGTAAGGCGCACGGATAATGGCGCCCACATTTAGAGCCGAGTCTACGCAGTGAGGCGAGTGCCGATTGATGGAAAAGCGTTAAGCAAGATGAGTATTTACCTGATACTACATAACTTAACCAAAGAGCACATGTGACGAGCAAATTATGTGGTCAGGCAAAATTCCACGCCGCTTTGGGGCTGAAACCCTGCCAAGGGTTTTCGCCATTGAAGGGGCCGACGTAGAGCACCTGATTCTCGCGGATGATCCACTCCATGCCGTGCTCCGGCTCCCACTGGCATTCGAGTTCAAGATGTACCACCGGCGTCGATTGCTCGGGGTATGGCACGATCATGACGCTGGGTGTGATCAGTTTCAGGACATCGCGGGGGGTGGCGAACTCGATGAGCGGCTCGCCGATTTCGCTCAAGAAAGCGTCGCAGTAGCGAATCGATGAGCGGCAAAGATGGTCGATGATCGGCGCCTCCAGCGTATCGAAGTGAGCGGCACAGCGCTGGATAAAATCGACATCGTGCTCTTCGCTGACGAGGGAAAAGTAGCGCTCAAACAGCGCGCTGTACACCTCGCCTTCCAGCCCAAACTCGCCCTCGTTCAGCCCGCGAATGCATTCCATGCTCTCTCCTTTGCTACATTGAAGTCACTGCTGCCAGCGCTCGCGCGATCAAGCGCTGGCGATCGGTGAAAACGCTTCTGATAGCGGCTTGAACGTCGAATCATCAACACCCTCACACAAGGACAGTACGATGGCAACGAATCTTCCGCGAGGCGGTGACGGGCTGGGCGCCATGGATGGCGCGCGGCTGTTCGTGGCGGGCGGAAGCTCCGGCATGGGTGCGGCGATCGCGCTGATGGCCGCCGCTCGCGGGGCGCAGGTCGCGATTGCCGGGCGATGTACGCAAAAGCTCGACCGCGTCGCTGACCTGCTCGGCGATCAGTGTTTGGGGCGCTACGCGCTGGACATTGGTAATGCCGAGGCCGTGAAAAGCGCGCTCAAGGAGCACGGCCCTTATGATTTCATCGTATGCAGCGCGGCGGATCTGACCTTCAAGCCGTTTGTGCAGCTCGAGGATCGCGAGATCGAAACGATGATTTCCTCCAAGCTGATGGGGCCGATCAACCTCGCCCGCGCCGCCGCCGAGCATTTGAGCCCCGCCGGCTCGGTGCTGTTCTTCTCCGGCGTGGCCGCCTACCGCCAGACCGAGGGCACCTCGCTGGTCGGGTCGATCAACATGGCGCTGGAGAGCCTGGTGGCGAATTTGGCCATCGAGATGAAGCCCAAACGCTTCAACGTGATCTGCCCAGGCGTGGTCGACAGCGCCACGTGGGACAAGGCCTGCGCGCCTGTGGAGGCGGCGAATATCCCCGCCGGGCGCCGGGGTCAGGCGCAGGATATCGCCCACGCCGCGCTGGCCATTCTGGAAAACAACTTCATCAATGCAAGCGTGGTGAATGTCGATGGCGGCGCCCGCGTTAGCTAACTCGACCTCAAGCAGTGGCGCCTTCGTCATTCCCTTTTGCGAGCGCCATGTGCAGCAGCGGGTACGGCTTGCCTAGCCCATCCAGCGGCGAACGGTCGAGCACCGTAAAGCCCAGCCGCTGATAAAAGCCGAGCGCCTGCACATTTTGCTCGTTCACATCGACCCGGCTTACGCCCTGCTCCCGGCGGGCGTAGTCGACCAACGCCTGGCCGATGCCCTTGCCCCGCGCCGCCGGTGCGATGAAGAGCATTTCGAGCTTGCCCGCCGCCACGCCGCTAAAGCCCAGAATCTCGCCGTTTGGCGCTTTCGCCACTCGAAGCGTCAGCGCGTCGAAAAACTGCTCGAAGATGAGCGGCTTGAGCATCAATAGATCCTCTTCGGCCAGAAAATCGTGGGTGGCGCGCACCGAAGCTTCCCAAAGTGCGATCAATGCCGGGTAGTCGGACTGGGTGCTCGTGGTGATCTCGAAGTCCGCACGCGCAGGCGGCGTCACGGCGATGAACCAGGCCGGATGCATGGCATCGAAATCGGTACGCAGGTTGGCGGGTAGGTAGCTGGCGCTATCCAGCACTACCGCTTGCCCCTTTTCGCGCTGAAATACCGCCCAGTGCCAGAAGTGCTTGCCGTCACGCTGGTGGGGCTTGATCGCAATCAGCGCCAGATCCGGCAGCGCCTGCCAGCCCGTGAACGGAAGCTCTTTCGGTGAGGTCGCGACGTGTTTGTGCGCGAGCAGACGGCGCACGTAATCGGTGCTCGACCAGAGCGACTCATCCTCGGCGTAGATGCCCATCGCGTTGGCGCGGGCCTTCATATCTTCATAGGTAAGGCCGAGAATCGTGGCGGCGGATGCGATGCCGCATCCGGTGGGTTCTTGCTGTATGACAGGAGTAAGCAAAAGAGTATCCCGTTGTGCGCGTGAGAGGCCAAAGCGGCGGCGACACTTATATTAGAAATGTATCACGCAAGCCGCCGCGATTTAACCGACGCGCTATTGGGTTGACCGCCTGATACCGGCCATCGCGAGAATGTCTTTGGTTGGAACGTGCACCAGTGCCGCCGCTGAGAGGCCTACGGCGCGAATGGCCAAATCGGCGATGTACGTGCCGGCCCGATAGCCAATCCAGCGCCGCCCATCCTCGTGCTGAATCATCCACCTGACATAGTGCGCGCCAGCAGGCAGCGCTAGAAGCTCCTGCACCCACGTCTCGACTTCGTCCGGGTAGTCGCCCCAGGGCGTTTGCCGCCCGGCCACGTCGCGCTCGAATACGGTCGCCAGGCCCTCGCTCACCACGCCTTCCATGAAGTCGACTACCGGCGCCTCGCGATGAACCGTCCAGCCCCGCGCCAGGTGATGGCACTCGTGAAAGAGCGTGTAGTAAAGCTGCGCCCGGGCGATCGCATCGACGCCGCCTTCGCGTGCGGCGTCCACCGTCCAGCCCACGCGGGTGGCGGTCAGCGCCAGCCCCATCTCACCGGTTTCGGGAATCACCGTTTTCCCGGTCTGGCAGGCAAGCTCGATGTGCTCGGCAAGCGTCGGCAGGTGCGCGCGGATCTCGGGCTCGGCCTCGCGGCAGACCTGCTCGATCGTCTCGCAGGCCTGATTCGAAAAATGACGCCCGTCGCGGGTATCCAGAAACAGCGGCGTTAGCATGGGCGCTGCCCGGTCGGACGGACGAGATTCAAGCAATCATCGTTGGGCATGGGGGCTCCTTTCAAACGGGTCGTCATCTTGTCTCTTACCACCGCCGCGAATGCAAGCAGGGCTCGGCTTCCGGGCGTTGATAAAGCCATTCGTCTAATCCCACTGCGTTTAACGCATCAATCATCTACATTCGCCCTCATACGGCGATCTCGCGCGCTGACTCGGTTCGCTCGTGTAACGCTTTTAGTCCTCTTGTGAGAAGGAACATCATGCGCGCTATCTCGAGTACCTCCTTCGCAGTATTTGGGGCTGGCCTGGTGGCCATCAGCTACGGGCTGGCACGGTTCGCCTTCGGGCTGTTCGTGCCGCCCATTCGCGATGAGCTTTCGCTGAGCACCTCGGCGATCGGCCTGATCGGCGCGCTTCCGCTGATCAGCTTCGTGCTGGCCACGCTGGCCGCTCCTCCCGTGGCCAACCGTTTGGGCGCGCGCCTGGCCGCGATACTTTCAGGTGTGTTTGGGGTGGCGGGGCTCGTGCTCATCAGCCAGGCCCACAGCGCGTTCACGCTGGGCAGCGGCGTATTTGCCTGCGGCATTTGCACCGGCCTGATGATGCCGGCGCTGACCACAGGCATGCAGGCGATGGTAAAGCGTTCGCTGCATGCACGCGTAAGCTCCGTGATGAACGCCGGCACCAGCGTGGGGATCATCGTCGCCGTGCCCACGGTGCTGTGGATGGCGGATGCCTGGCGGCTGGCGTATCTGTCGTTCACCGTGCTGGCCGCGGCAGGCGTGGTAGCCACCTGGTTTTTCCTGCCGTCGGTGTCGCCGGTCGTGCCGGCCAACGCCGCCCCGCCGCCGCCGCTTCGCGAGCTTCCTTGGTCGCGGCTTTCACGACTTACCCTGTTCGCCTTCTTGATGGGGTTCGTCTCGTCCGCCTACTGGATTTTCGCTCCGGATCTGGCCATCACGCTGGGCGGCCTGCCACCCAGCACGACCGGCTGGCTGTGGTTCGCAGTTGGGCTTGCGGGATTAGGCGGCGCCTTCGTCGCGGATCTGGCCGACCGTAACAACCCGCCGATCACCCAGTCGCTGATGCTGATGATGCTCTCGGCAAGCCTTTTACTGCTGGCCGCCAGCCCCTCGCAGCCCCTGCTGGCGATCTTTTCGGCGCTAATTTTTGGGCTGGCCTACATGAGCCTGACCGGGCTCTACCTGATGACCGGCATTCGCCTGCTGCCCGGGCGGCTATCAATAGGGCCGGTACTGCCGTTTTTGGCAGTATCGCTGGGGCAGGCGACCGGCTCGCCCACCATCGGCGCGCTGATCAACGCGTTTGATTACGCCGTTACGTTCTCGATCATCGCCGTGCTGGGCATCGTCATTGCGCTACTCTCGCCGCTGTTTCCAGGCCATATTCATCAGGAGGCGGATGACGCGCCGGAAGAAGAACCCGGCCTTCAAGCGGCCTTCGATCACCAGCTACAAAACGAGGACGGCGAGCCGCTCGAAGACCTGGAGGAGACCAGCGATGCCGCAACCGATGGCGCATCAGATAGGCGTTAAGAGCCACATGCTAAAGCGATAACCCGGCGCGGGCTTGATACGCCCTCGCCGGGGTGACGCCTACTGCCGATTGAGCCCTTCGAGTAGCGCCTCGTGAAAGCGCGCCGGCGCTTGGATCTGCGGCGAGTGACCAAGCTCGGGAAATTCGACCAGCGTGGCATCGGGAATGGCATCGCGCGCTTGTTCGCCGAGCACATCGTAACGGCCCAGGGTGGCCTGAACGTCTTGCGAGGCGCGGCCCTTGCCGATGGCGGTATTGTCCTGCTCACCAATCAGCAGGAGCGTAGGCACCTCGAGCTCACCGAACTCATACACCACCGGCTGGGTGAAGACCATGTCCGAGGTCAGCGCCTGGTTCCAGGCCACGCACTCGCCGTCTTCGCCTGCGTACATGCCCGCCAGCATCTCGACCCAGCGGTCGTATTCCGGCTCCCAGGTATCCGCGTAGTAGGTGCTTTGCTGATACTCGCGAATGCCTTCAGCGGTGGTTTCCAGCTCGCTTTGATAGCCGTCATCGATACTCTGGTACGGCACGCCCAGCGCTTTCCAGTCTTCCAGGCCGATCGGATTGGCCAGCACCAATTGCTCGGTCGCTTCCGGGTACATCAGCGCAAAACGGGTGGCCAGCATGCCGCCCATGGAGTGCCCCTTCACGGTCACGTTTTCCACACCCAGCTCGTCGAGCAGCGCGTGGGTGTTGGCGGCCAGCTGGTGGAAGCTGAACTGGTAGCGCTCGGGCTTGGTGGATTTGCAAAAGCCGATTTGGTCTGGCGCGATAACGCGGTAGCCGGCAGTGGTCAGCGCCTCGATCGTCGCCTCTCACGTACCGGCGCAGAAGTTCTTGCCATGCAGCAGTACCATGGTGCGGCCGTTGGCACTGCCCTCTTCAGGCGCAACGTCCAAGTAGGCCATTTGCATCTCCTGGCCCTGGGATTCGAATTCGAACCGCTCGACCGGGTAGGCGTACTCGAAACCGGAAAGCTCGCCGTCGAAGGTGGGCATCTCATCGGCGCTGGCCATGGCGCTTGTGGCGAACGCGCTTGTGATCGCGCCGGCCAGCAGCGTACGGGTAAACAAGGAAGTAGGCACTGTATCGCTCCTTTCGTCCGTGAATAAGTGGCTCAGGAGAGTATGGCAGGGTTTTCGGTATTGGGCGGGCGCCTTAAGAGCGTGCAATGTTCACGTCATTCGCAACTAGCAGCGCTGCGATTCGACCAGCGCGAGTACCTCGTGGGCAAACGGCTCCCAGCCAAGCGCCGACAGTGCGATCGGGCGCGACCGGCCATCTTGCCCTCAATGAGCCAGAACAGATGTTTCATGAAGCGCTCTTGAGTTATTGGGTTCCAACGATCAGGTCAGCGTTGACCGCTTTCAAGCCGAGTACCGGCGACGGGATATCAGCCCGGTGATGAGCAGCGGGGCACCGGCGATCAGGCAGCCCAGCGCCGCTCCCCAAAGCGCCGAGCCGTCCAGCGCCAGCGTCATCACCCAAAACACGACACTATTCATGAGCAAAACAACGCCCGCGATGGTCAGTGGCTTCCAGGACGACCGGTCACGCATATAAAACTCCTTTTTCAGACTTAGAGCGCGTGGCCATGACCGGCGCGCGAATTAATGAAGCTATACCAGGTTTTAATCAGGCGCTAAACGTTTCGATATACAGCGCTTCCACTTTATCGCGCGCCCAGGGCGTTTTGCGCAGAAACTTGAGCGAGGACTTGATGGCGGGGTCATTGTTAAAACAGTTGATGCGCACTTTCTCGTACAAAGCCTCCCAGCCGTAGTGCTCGACCAGGCGAGTCACTATCGTTTCAAGGGTCACGCCGTGAAGAGGGTTATTGGGCTGTGGCGGGTTCATCGAGTCATTCTCCGTATCGGTTTCAAACGCCCTAGCAAGCCGGGCAGGCGGTTTCGTACTTTAACAGACCCGCCCGTAGCCGAGTTCGCCAGGTTGCACTACGATTGACACCGTTTTCCCTGACATCGGCAGATACACGAATGCGCACACTTTCCCGCAAGCAGCAGATTCTCGGCTTGGCCGGTTGGCTGGTGCTGGCCTATATCGCCGCCGCCATTGGCGCCGTCGCCTCCATCAATGCAGCAGATTTCTATGCATCGCTCGAGCAGCCCAGCTGGGCGCCGCCGGCCTGGCTATTCGGGCCGATGTGGACGACGCTTTATGGGCTGATGGGTATCGCCGCTTGGCTTGGCTGGCGTGAACCCGGCGCGAAACCGGCACTGACCGTATTCGTGATACAGCTTGCGCTCAACGCGCTGTGGAGCTGGCTGTTTTTCGTGTGGCAGTTGGGAGCGATTGCGTTCGTGGCCGTGCTGGCGCTATGGGCGCTGATTCTGGTGACGCTGATCATGTTCTGGCGACTCAAGGCCTTCGCCGGGATGTTGCTGGTGCCTTATCTCGCGTGGGTGGGCCTGGCCTGTGCGTTGACCTGGAGCGTGTGGCAGATGAACCCCCAGATACTGGGGTAAAGCTCGAACGTTTTTTCACGCCCTTTCTTCATAAGAAAAACTCAACCAGCACCTGATAACAATAAGCAGGTGCTGGTTGAGTTTGCAGGATACCGCTTTATTGATGAGCGGGCTCTAAAGCCAATAGACGCACCCACGCGCCAGAGGCGCCCTCCACCGCAGGTACCGTACCGATAACAAACGTTTTGGAAGAGCCAATTTTGTCGAGATCCTTCAGGTTTTCCACCACAAGAATGCCGTTTTCCAACAATACCCTATGCGCGTCAGGCTCCGGACCGTCGGGAGAAATGCTTTCCACCCCGATATAACCGATATCTTTCGTGACTAGATACCGAGCGGCCTCGACAGAGAGCGTAGGATAGCCCTGATCGATATATTGTGCGTTGCCTAACGGCCACAGCGCATCCTGCTGTGTATCGAATAAAACCCCTTCACCTTGTTCGATATCCCCGTGGTTCGCTTCCCATGTCTGAATATCGGCCAAACTGATCAAATAGTCGCCGGATACTGGAAGATCAATAACGTTGGCTCTGCCTATCAACACAGCGGGGTCAAAACCCTCTACCGTCATACCGTCTTGTATGACGTGATAAGGCGCATCCACATGGGTTCCCGTGTGCGGCGCGTAGGAGATCACTTCGATATTGTAATCATCGCCTTGCTCGATGCTCATAAAAAACTCTTGCTCCGGGAGTTTCAGTACTGAGGCAGCCGGCATATCGGCGCTTTGAACACGGGATAAATCGATGATTCGATAATCGCGGATATCAAAACTGTTCAGGAGCGAATCATCGGAGTGACTGCTTTGAGAAACACCAGCACACCCGGACAAAAGCACCGCTAAAGATAGTGTTGAAATGGCTGTTTTCATTTTATGGCCTATCGATGAGAGTTGTAGTTAGAAAAAGCACTCACTTGATGTTCGCTGAGCGAAAAATGTGCGTTTAGTGAATATAGAAATAGTAATTTTATATTTCTCTAATGTAATTTACCCTAAACTTTACTAAACATAGTATTCATCAGGTCGTACCAGGATATATTTTATTGAATACGGCCTTCAACACCCATAGTTAAAGAACCGAGAATCAACGCAAAAGCGTTATTAATACGCTTCGCCGGCTCCTCGACCATCACCATCACGGCCCACCACGACCTGATTTCGGCCGGCTCGTTTGCCAATGTAGAGCAGCTGATCGGCCTGTTTGATCAAGGACTCGAGATTCTTCCCGTCAGCGTTGGAGGCTGCCACGCCGATCGTCACACTGGGGCCTTGAGTGCCCATTTCGCCCGGAAGTGACAGGTTGGACACCTCCTTTTTCAACCGCTCGGCCACTCTTTGCGCATCGTCGAGGCTGGTGTCGGGCAGCGCCACGATGAACTCCTCGCCGCCAAAGCGCCCGATCACATCCGTTGGGCGCAGGGAGACTTCGCACACTTCGGCGATTTCCGCTAAAACCTTGTCGCCATGGCAGTGGCCGCAGGTGTCGTTGATGCGCTTGAAGTGATCTACATCGATCATGAACAGACTAAAGGGCGTTTGGCCGGACTGGGCGCGTTGCAGCATTTTTCCGGCCAGCTTCATGAAATGACCGCGATTGTTAAGCTTCGTCAGCGCGTCGCGCTCGGCACTCATGCGCAGCTGCTCTTCGAGCAACTTGCCTTTGGTGATCTCTTCATGCAGCGCCTGGTTTTGGTCGCGCTCATCCCGCAGTAGCGCAAACTGGGTGCGCTGCAGCCTCTCTAACCGCAGCAGGGTGAAAAACCCTACAACGTTGGCGATGAATAAAAGAATTGCGGTGCGGATGACATCGACCACATTAGCGTTCGTGAATACCACCAAAGCCGTCAAAAAGCCAAGGGTCAGGTACAGGCTGACCAACGTCACCACGGTCAGCCGATTGGGGATGAGGAGATAGAACGCCAAGGCCGCAACGACGGCCGCGGTAATTTGAGTGGAATAACTTTCAGGGCGTAAGGGCACGATCAAAATGATGCCGGTCGCAATCAGCCATAGCGGTAGCGCGTACCACCCGCTCACGCCACGGCGCCCTCGACCGCGCCGAATTTTGACGGCGATGAGCAAGCAAGCGCTCACGACCGCAAGACGCAGGGCCAAAAGCAGAAAAAACCCAGGAACTGGCCCCAGTAGAAAATAATCCGATAGCACGAAAATGCCATAGGCAAACGCCGCAATGCTCAGGGCCAGACTGTACTCGTTACTCAGGCGCTGCTGAATGGACTGGCGATATATTGATTCCCGGTCAGGGTCGCAGAACTGCCCCGTCAACCAGTGGACGCGATAATGATCCTGCTTTATTCCCAAACCCCCTCCCCGTAACGCTGCCACCTTTTATCGCCGTTAACGGCTCATGGCGCTTTCAAACAGCGCCTGACCCGACGTGTAGCATAACGTTATACCTTGCGATTTTTTGGCCACTCGACACTCAAAACCAAACCTTGCTGAGCTCTAGCGGCTCATTGAACCCCAGACTAAAGGCAGGTACATGTCCTCACGATACCTGGCCTGCCACTGTTTTCAGTCGAATCTTAGCCGGAAACACGGCGTTGTCATACATTTCTCGCGCTGGTTATTTTCAACGCCCTTTTCCGGATTAAAGCGCATTTCAAAAAAGCTGTGAGCCCAGTGACTATCGACATTGCAACCGCTTATTTTGAATGGTTTTCAAGCCTGCCCTTTGCACCAGAAAGCTTTAGCATGCTAACAATACAAATACTTCAATAATGAACGGGAACGATCGCATGGAAGCACTCATTTCGTTACTGCCGCCCATTGTGGCGGTTGCCTTGGCCCTTGCCACCCGCCGGGTCAACGTTTCGCTATTCGTAAGCATCTGGATCGGCGGCTGGCTGGTGGCGGGCAACCCCATCGCCGCCGTAGGGCAAACTTTCGACTGGTTCGCCGAGGTGATGACCGACGAATGGAACGCCCGCTTTCTGGTGCTGGTGGCGCTGCTCGGCGCGGGGGCGGCCTTCATGCATCGTACCGGCGGCTCCCAGGCGTTGGCCCGTGCGCTTGCCAAGCGCATTCACTCCGGGCGGGCCTCGCTGCTGCTCACTTGGGCGCTGGGCGTGGTCATCTTTTTCAACGACTACGTCAATTCCGTCATCGTGGGTAACGCCACGCGCGATTTGACCGCACGCCAGCGCCAGTCCCGCGAGAAGCTTGCCTGGGTGATGGATGCGACCTCCGCGCCCATGGCCACTCTGGGGCCGGTATCGGACTGGATCGGCTATCAGGTCTCGCTGATTGCCGGAGCACTCGTGGGGCTGAGCTTCGCCTCGGCGGAGCCCTATCGGCTCTTTCTGCTGTCGATTCCCTGGAACTTCTACGCCCTGCTCTGCCTGGCCTCCGTGCCGATGATTCTGCTGGCCGGGGATTTCGGCCCCATGGCAAATGCCCAGCGCCGCGCCGAGAAGACCGGAGAGCTGGTAGCGCCCGGCGATACGCCGCTTTCCAACGTGGATGCGGACTTGGGCGAGGTGCCCGAAGGTCGCGGGCGGCTCTGGCACTTTCTGCTGCCGTTGGTGGTGCTGATTAGCGTGGCCTGCTGGGGGCTTTGGTACACCGGCGGCGGCGCCGAGGGCGCAACGCTCATGGACGCGCTGGAGAATACCGACGTGAGCGTGGCACTTTCCTGGGCGGCGTTCGCCATGGTGATGACCGGCATGATCATGGCGCTTTTCCAGCGCCAGACGCTAAAGGACTGTGAAGAAACGCTGCTGGCCGGGTTTCGCACCATGCTGCCAGCCTTGGTGATCATGGTGCTGGCCTGGAGCATCGGCACGGTGACCGGGGCGCTTGGCACCGGCGAACACGTGATCGATGCGACCCGCGACTGGCTCTCGCCCGCCCTTCTGCCGCTGCTGATTTTCTTGATCGCCATGGTGATCTCGTTCGCCACCGGCAGTTCCTGGGGCGCGATGGCGATTCTCACGCCGATTGCCGTGCCGCTGGCATTCGAGCTTTCCAGCGGCGACGTGGCGCTGGTCAGCATGGCCATTGGCGCGATCTTCTCCGGTTCGATCTTCGGCGACCACTGCTCGCCCATTTCCGATACCACGGTAATGGCCTCGATCTTCGCGGGTTCGGATCATATCGCCCACGTGCGCACGCAAATTCCCTACGCGCTGGTGCCTGCCAGCATCAGCGGGCTGCTGTACTTGGCCTCGATGGTAGTCGCGTCGGTGTGGGTACTGCTGGTCGTGGGGCTGGTGGTGCAGTTTGGGGTGTTGATGGCGCTGGGGCGGTTGAGCCAGCGCCAGTACAGAGGATAAACCCTACTTCGGGCGTTTGTTGATCAAACGCCCGCAGTGAGCTCCAACCCGTAAAAGCCGCGAAGCGTTGGAGAAATATTCGGCAACATCGTCTGATGATTCATTATGCGTGGTGGCTCCAAAGCCTTAGCACTTTGATCACTCGCTCATCTTCAAGCACCTGGTAGACCAAACGATGCTGAATATTAATGCGTCGCAAATACGCCCCGGCAAGATCACCAACGGGTTTCTCGAAAGGGGGCGGTTTGCGGTAAGGATCTTCCGCTATCAATGCTAGAAGTTCCCGGGCTTTAGGCTTGAGGCCGCTGGATGCCAACTTTTTGGCATCCTTCTGCGTCTGCCTGATGGAAACCAACGCCCATGTCACCAGTTCGGCTTCCCAAAGCAGTCATCCAAAGGGGTATCCACCTCCTCACACATCCACTCCCGCATACCCGGTACGGAGAGCAGGTAAAGCGTTTCCTGAATGGCCGACCAGTCCTCTTCCGATACCAGCACGGTTTTGCGGTGTCGGATGAAGCGCGTAGTGACACCACTATAGCCTTCGAACCCACCTGCGAACGATGTCTATCGCTTCCTCATCCACAACGAGGCCCAAGTGGGACGCCCCATTAACCGTCTCAACGAGTACGTGCGGTACCAGTGGCTTAACAGTACCCTCGAACTCGGACGCAACGAGTGCTTCGTCCTCTGAACCGGCTACGAGAAGAAGAGGCACTTCTACCGCGCCCAGATCCGTTCTGAAATCCGAGGTGCCGAATCCGGTCATCAGCCTGTATGAATAGGACAGTGTCTCGGAGCCATCGCGATAGTCGGAGGGCAAATCGAATTGCAGCACGTGGACGCCGTTAAAAAGAGTGATTCCAAGGCCATTCAACATGGAAATCGGAATGATCCTGGAGAGATTCGGAGCTGCCCAGCCGCCCGCGTTCTCCCGCACCGTTGGCGCATCGTGACCAAGATACGGAGCGAGCAAAAGATACGCTGATGCAAGATCGCCATGTTTGCCGCCCGCAAAACGTACGGCCAGCCCCCCGCCGGAGGAATGACCACCAACAACGACTGTCTCCAGCCTGTCATTGACCGTCCTAACGTGCGAAATGAAGTCGGCCAGGTCATCTTCCAGTTGCTCGATATAATCGATGTCGCCGCGCTTGACGGGAGACAGGCCATGCCCGCGCATATCTGGCGTATAGACAGTAGCGATTCCCGACTCTGCCAGGGTCTGGGCGAAAAAAGAGAGATACTGGCTGTCGGTTCCGGACCCGTGCACAAGGATGAGCGCGGTATCCGACTCGCTCGGATAGTGCCGATACCATAGACGTGTTTCGTCGCGCGCTTCAAACGCATCACGCGAGGGTATTTCAGATGTAGGCGGCAGTTTCGAAAAAAGGGTCCGAAAATCAAGGCCTGCCGTGTCTGCTCCAGTCGACATGGTGATTAACGCTCCGATCAACGCAACGAAAAGCGGTGCTTTTAACATTAAGCGCCCGACCTGTTTATGCGACGGCTTGATCCGATACACCTCTTTCTTTATCGATGGTGCAGCCATCCAAAATCAATGGGATAACGGCGTATTCAGTCAGAATTCCGGCGAATCATCAAACAAACGGGCAAGCCGCAGCGCCATTTCGAGATTGATCGCACGCCGTTCGTACGGCGATAATTTATCGTTATCGATTATCAACATTTAACACCAATATTAAGCGGCGTCCAGGGAGACGGCCGCCGGCCGCCTGAAATGCACTTGAGTGACTTGTTGGGCGTTAAACCCACCGGCGCACCTTTGCTTCATACTGCCTGTAAGCCTCACCAAACTTTTCCCGCATGTGTCGCTCTTCTGGGACGATTTGGAATCGATTCATATAAATAACAAATGCCGGAAGCAGTACAAGACTTGCTAGATTGCTGAGAAAAATGACCCAGGCACTCAGAACGAGCAAGAACCCAACGTACATCGGGTTTCGACTTATTCGATAGACCCCGCGCACGACAAGGCTGACGGATTGATTTGGCACTCGCGGGTCGACGGTTGTGCCCGCTGAGCGGAATTCCCATACACCAAGTAACGCAAAAGCAATTCCAGTTGCCGCAAACACCTGCGCTACAAGTGGAGAAGCGGACAAAGTGAAACCAAGACTCGGAACAGCTACCGCCAATGTCCACATAAGGCTTGCGGTAAAAAGCACCAGAATAACTGGTGGGATTTTTAGCTCTAATGTCTGCACGATGATCCCTTGAGCATCCAACGCCACAAACAGCGGCGAGCGGTAGCGAGTCCGGCGGCGCTAGCCGCGAACTGGTTTGTTTTGTTAGGCAATTCTATGAACCAAAATCGGCTTCTTCTTGCGATATATAAGCACATAGTTTGCCACGCCCGTTGTTTTCTGCACGATTTAATGGGAAGTCGTATAAATCCAGAAGAAGCTGTTCGATATATTTTGATTTTCTATTGGGCATTTCCAGGAAAGTAAAATAAACGATATTTTCCTCGGTAAATCCTTTGTTTTTAGCATGAGCGTAAATTCTTGCTTTCACTCGCCCCTTACCCACGTATAACGCTTTAGAGTGAAAATTTTCGTGCACTGGACAATAGTCATTTTTCTCCCAAAGCAAATAGACACCACCATCCTTGGAAATTGGCCACTGATTGTCATGCAAGTCGTCAAACCCACAGAACCATCCCATACTGCTATGCGCAAGTTGAGATGCAGTTACATCAAAATTTGTCTCTGACAGAATTATCCTGTCAAATTCCTTTCCTTCCTGACCACAATTACAATCGCATTCTTCGTAACAACTCATAATTGTGCCTAACGCTGCCAGCATGCGCGGCTACGAAATGAAGGCGAAGCCGCAATGCAGTAGGCGTCGCCGTGCCTAGCCTGGTTATGCATGAGCTTCCTCCGGAATCTGAGCCAACAGGTCAGTAACCCCGACATCCATGCCTGCCTGTGATAGCAAAGTAGAGACTTGCCCTCGGTGATGAGTCTGATGGTTAAAGAAATGAAGCACCAGGCTCGAATATCGTTTATTGGCAGCAATCCCCTTGGTGTTTCGGTAGCTTAGAACGAAATCCAAATCACCTTCGGATAGCTCGGCTATCCAGTTGACAATCTGGCGATCCAGCCAGATTCGCTGCTCAGATAGGATACCAATATCTTCGAAGAGTACCTGATCCAGGCTTCCTGGGCTTTGCAGGTCGGCGACCTCCCGCAATGAGTTCAGGCAGGACGGATGAGTCGCAAAACGTTTGAGCCAAATGGTATCGCCAACAAGGATGTGGTTCAGAGTTCCAAGGATGGAGCCAAAAAACGCCCCACGGTCTTTCACCAGATCTGTCGCAGGAAGCTGTCCTGCAGCCGCATAAACCTTCGAGTTCATCCACTGGTTGTAGGAAGCTAGTAATTCAAAGTGTTCTTTTAAGCTCATCTGAGTTCCTTCTCATATATAATCCGAAGGTAACGGGCCGCTTTGGAGCAGAGCCGAAGGCGCCGCGAAAGAGCGGTCCCGTTGACTGCCTGGTTAGTGCTCAAAGATTTACCGTCCAATCGCTGCCAGCCGTTCAATGAATTTCATCACAAGCATCGCGCAGGAGCTGCTATACACCTGTTGCAGTAGGAATTCTAAGTCTTCATGGAAGACTAGCACTTTAGAGTGATCCGCTTCATGAAGCGCTCGAAGGGATGGCAAAACATCCCCAGTCACTAAGGACAACTCCCATTCATGCGCTGCCGCATTCCGTATCCTTCTTATGTGATGACACCTGCTAGCCTCTTCCTGATCTATTAAACGTGCATTAAGGGCTTTATTGATCCGAGCACTGAGAGTCTTTGGAGGCTTACCTACAGCTTCTCCTGCGGATGACGCCCGAGATGCTTTTACCTCAAGCATTTCATCAAGAAGATTATCGAGCATGGAGCCCCAAACGATGACGACGCTACGAAAAGATTGACGTCTATTCTCTCGATTGGCCCCGAGAAGAAATCTCTCAAGACGATGATAGTTTGCAGGAAGCTCAGATTGTGGCAGGGGTTGTGTCGCAGGCTTAGATTCCATCGGTGCAATTTCGCCAAACTCGCCTGAAAGACATCTGACGAAAATTTCTCGCCCGTGAGCTTCTGAGTCGTAGGGAGTGGCAGTAAATGGCACTTCCAAGTGGAGAATGTTAGTTCTCACCAAGCAGTTAATGGTCGTGCGGCCTTCGTTTGCCCACTGCGGGTTCCGAACCGACAGTATTTCAATCTTGATCATCAAGCTCCCAACGTATCCGGCATTGCGGGCGCTAACGCTTGCAGTTGCGGCAGGTACAGAGCGTAGCGTAGTACTTGTCCGACAACCTGCACTTGTTAAATGCCTGTGCCATAACTCGGCCAATCTGGCTCATCTTCACCAAACTCCCAAGTCTTGAGGTGTGCCGCTTTTTTTTCAGAATCAACTTGGTAGGCAACATAGAAACCTTCCCAGAGCTGGCTTGTTGTCCACCAAAGGCCCTGCTTTGAATCAACAGGCTCCCAGCCGGGGATAAAGAAAGTGAAATCCTTTGGCTCTCTGAGCTTCGTCTTCAATTCATCGACGAAGTTTTGGGCTTCTTCCTTGGACGCCATATTCTCCCCCCTCATTTAACGCCAAAAATAAGCGGCGACCCGACAGGGGCGTCCGGTGGACGGCCGCCGGGCCGGGAACGAACTTGATTGATTTGTTAAATGTCATCGCGCCATTCGCTATGCTGACACACCCTATCGTACTCAAGCCATGGCACGTCGTGCGACACCCAAATATGGGCCTCGGGCTTCAAACCGGGGTCATCGTCCAGAGTGGCTACCCGAACAATTACGTGTGGCTGTGCAGGCCTCTCGGCGACCAAATGAGAACCACAGCGTTTGTAGAAATGGCGCAATTTGCCAGGAGATGATTCGAACCTAGAAATTGAGTTGATTCCGCTGAGCCAGCGGAAATTCTCGCGCCTTACTCCCGCAGTGGATGCAAATGGGGCCGCATGGGCTTTACGACAAGTCTTATAGTGACAATGCACAATCGGCATATCCACAGAGTCGAGTTCGTAACTTATCTCGCCACACAAACAGCTTCCCTTCAGCCCTATTGGGGATCTCCTTCTGTACATTTAACGCTTGTGTAAATTGCGCATTGAAGCGCAGCGTAAATGCGTCGATTTGACACACTTGTTATAATTACTAAGTATTGAGCTTAGCTGTTAATATTTTAAAACCAGCGATGCCAAATATAATGGCAAAAAATTCTTCAAACCATCGACGAAGCTTTAAATATACTCTGCGTACTTTAGATATTGAAAATACGTATGCGTAACATTGGAAAATTATTCGGCTTTCCAAGCCAACAACACCTATTACTTTAAATAGGTCCTCTGGAGCTGTATTTGATGGTATGACTATGGCGTATAGTGACCCATAAAATAAAATTGCTTTTGGATTAGTTAAATGAATTGCAACACCTCGAAGATATATCTTCATTAAACAAGAGTGTTGAATACCATTTATTTCCATGTCTTTTTGGTTAATTGCTGAGCGAGCTGCCCTGTAGGCTAAAAATATTAAATAACATGCTCCAACATACCTTACAAGTTCAAACAACCATGCATTTGTGTACATAATAGCGCTAAGGCCAAATGCTGCAGAACACGACCAGAATAAAGACCCAGTTAAAATACCAGCTGCCAGAGTTGCTCCATGTAAACGACCTCGGTTCATAGATGTCCCTGCAATTGATAAAGTGGCTGGGCCAGGGCTAGCAACTACAAAGAAAGCAGCTGTGATAATTAAAATATAATTTATTTCCATTATAAACATCCGATTGAAAAGTAAATTCCAATTTCTTTATTCTAACGCCGCATTAAGGTGTGAGCATCGCTTGGCTATAAAATGCCAAGCGTTGCGAACCACTCTTAAATGCTTTGTTAGCGCTCAGACTATCGCTGCTTCATAAGCGCCACGGCTAACCCTGAAGAAACAAATGTGATACCTGCACCAATATTTAAACATGACATTAATTTAGTCTTACCCCTAAACCACTCGGATAACTGGGACGAAAAAAAACCCATTAAGCTAAAGCCAACAGCTGTTAATATCGCAAACCAAATTCCATAGCCGATCATTTGATTCGTCACTGACCCTAAGCTTGGATTTACAAATTGAGGGACAAAAGCAAGAACAAACATGCCCGGCTTCGGGTTAAGCGCGGCTGATAGAAAGCCAGTGGAAAAAACAACTCGCAAAGATTGTTTTTTTGCAGGTTCTAATGAGAACAGGCTTCTCGAGCGAAGAACCTTTGCGCCCAACCAAATTAAGTATACAGCACCAACTAGTTTAACAACGTAAAACGCTACTTCCGAGGTTTGAATTAGAAGAGTTAGCCCGAAAGTTGCTGCGACAACATGAAATAAGATACCCGCCCCAGAAGACATACCCGACACTACTGCCGCCAACCGCCCTTGACTTAAACCTCGACCAATAGCGAGCAAGTTATCGGGCCCTGGAGAGATGACGAGTAATAAACATGCCAACGTATAAGTAACGAACACTTCTAATGGAAACATAAGACCTCCTTCTTATATGAAAATGGGCGCTAACGCCCTGCTAAGGGATGAGCAACGCAATACCGAAGCCGCTGCAAACCACCTTAATCTCTAAAATCAACGCATAACAAAAATGCCACGCGTTGCGAATCCCTCTTGAGCAGCTTGTTAGGCATCTTGCCGCCACAACCTACTTACCCATTTTGCACCTAATTAACTCCCAAAATGAAAGCATGAAAATAGCTAACGAGAAAACAATATGTAGCGTTGGTATGCTTCTAGACCAGACATCAAGCTCCCCCAAATGAGAATCAAATTCTTTGCCACACAAATGATGACCTTCAATCGTTGTTTCAATTACTAAAGGTGCCCAGAAATAAGTTACCGACATAGCTGTTAACAAAGCAATCAAGGGTGTAATCCATATAAATATTGAATCTCTATTTCTACGAAGAAGTTTGACTATGATGAGAATGAACAGTATTGAGCCATACATTATCGAAGCATAAAAACGCCCATCATCTCCCTGTGTGCAAGTACCCGCAACTGCACCGAGCGAAACCAAAAAACCATACAATAGTATCAATATCGAACTGTACATTTATAACCTTTGATGCCTAACGTTTACAGTACGCGCGGGTTTGTAGTGAAGGCGTAGCCGTAACGGAAAACCCGTCGCTGTGCCTGAGATTGTTAAAAGCCTTCAAGCTGCGACCATTTCAAATCAGCACAAAGACCATCCACATCAGGATATATTACCTTTGGTGTTACTCCGTAAGTGAATAACTGCCACTTTATATCATTAATTTTTTCTTTTGGGATGATGTACTTTTTAATATTTGGAAGACTAAGCTCACTATCAATATTAGGCTGCACTGTAAATACCCCCTGCTGCGCCCTGAGGCGCGGCGTTATGTGGTCAGGCATATAGACTATGGGTCTAGGAATAGTGAAAGGATCGTTTTTAAATGCGTTATCACCATAAAGCCACTCATCATGCTGCAAACAAAATAATGCTGCATCTTCGTCCATATTCTTTTCGACGGCAAAGTACAGTGCAACAAGGGGAGATAAAGTCCAGTCGAGAAGCCTCGTAGGCAAGCCGTAATGCTGAGCGAGTGCAATTAACTCCCATTTCGTCTTGAGCGTTACATCAATGTATTGCTTATACTCTGCCTCAAAGATAGAAAGTGAATTTTTCTCCTTTTTCTCTAAATCAAAACATCGCTCTATAGATTTATTACGATACCTACCTATAGATGGTATAAGCTTGTAAGACTCCTTGGTATGCCCCCGATAGAGCACTCCTCGCTTGCCGAATTTATCGACAACACCAAGAAATTATGCGACCGACTCAATCTTTTGCATATGTCCTTCTAACGTTTACAGCACGCGCCAAATGCGAGCGAGTAGCGAGTATTTGGTCGCCGTGCCTGTGATTGTTGTGTTTTTTACGCGAACCTACCTGGTAACTCTTTGTTGTTGGCAAGTGCGTCAAAAACCTGATCAGGGTCAGACTGACACCAATAGCGAAATACTAGCTTGGCTGCTTGTATGGGGAATGTAGAACCTACTGTACTCGAAGAGAGCACTTTAGGTGATTTCCACTGCTGAGCTATAACACCAAGGTACTGTTTTGGCTCTGCATCCGAATATGCAAACCATGTAGCTTTACCGCCTGATATTTTTGGCAAAGCACACTTCTTGGAGGCTTTAACCAAAAGATCTTCAATGCTCATATCCTCATGCACATAGATTGATACGGCATGTGGCGAAATATCGTCGCCAGCATGAACGCTATAACGATCAACTTCCAGTTTGAGCACTTTGCCTCCTTGAAACATAACGCCGCCAACACGCGCGGCTTTGTAGTGAAGGCGAAGCCGTAACGAAAAGACGTCGCCGTGCTTGGCTTGGTTATGTTTCGCTACTTGCCCTAACAGATGATGTAAGCGTAAACGCCAGTGAGATACCTGCGCCTTCAAAGAGGCTATGTTCAAATTCTTTGAGCTGCTCATATGCACTATTGATATATTCCGGGGTGAGGTGCTGATCCCAGGGACACTCCATAGTAGTGTGAAGCTCTTCCCTAGTACGAACGTTAACGTTTCCTTCGAAAGGCTGGCCATGTGCGATCATGTCGCGCGTTTCCTTCAACTGCCATACCGTTGAAAATGGCTCTGCAGTCTCATCATAAACAAGTCCAGCAACCTCACAAACTTCGTTGACCTTATCCCGGTAAGGACGCCGCTCTCTCCATCCGTGAACTTTCTGATGACCAACGAAATTAACAATTGCTTCCACTGAAAACGCCATCGAAATTATGCAGCTGAGACAATCGAGCGAGATCGCATCCTCGATTCCTTGCGCCACCTTGTCGTTAATGACTTCTCGTTGATAGTGCGCCAAGTTCAGTAAGTCATTGTGAGGATATACTCGAACTCTTGCCATTTCAGACCTACTTTTTTAAACATAACGCCCGCAGCACGCGCGGATTTGTAGTGGAGGCGCAGCCGCAACGAAAAATCCGTCGCTGTGCCTGCGATTGTTAGCCATATCTTCTCCGGGCTCACCATTCCTCCTTCCCGAACAGGGCCTCTCTTTGTGCTTTTTCTTTTGCTATTCGGTTACGAAGCTGTCCACGAAAAATGTCTCGGAGATCTTTCCCGTACTTAGATATCCTCGTCCCCAATTCAGGTTGACCTTCTTCGTGATTGGAAGGCTCGATATCGAACTCGAGCAGACCACATGCTACCGCGATACCCGCGCTGCTAAATGCAACTCGTTGGCTTGGCGGCACACACAAGGCTTTTAGGTCCGAAAGGGGAGCCCTTTCGATGATGTTAGATAAGTCGACGAAGTAGTCGAAGTCGATATCTTCAGTTATGAAATGATCGAAGCACTTGGCCAGGAGCGAGGTCTTTTCAAAAGCATCTATTTTGTTGATAACAATGATCAGATGCTCCCCAACTTTTCGTCGGTATTCCGGATCCTCTTCAATGTTCTTGAGAAAGTCTTGGCGATCTCTTTGGCTAGTCATTTCAAGCGCCACCAGAAACCTAAGCACTTTATGGTGAAATATGCGATCCGAAATTGAACGAGTTACGGAAACGCCCTTAGCGATCCAACCCACCACGGGAATGTCTTTGAGAATACCCTCATCTACTACTTGATCAATCGTGAATTCAAGAATCTCAGCTGGAAGCTCTAGGTCGCCTGACTTTGCGATTGTCAAGGCAAGATTATTCGATAGGCTTTGGCTTTCTTTATCTTTGTTCATGATTGAGCTTTCTACCGTGAGCCTAACAGTGATTATGCAGCCGCTCTGATCAAATCTACCTCATTGATTCTATTGCTAGCAAAGCAAATTTTGGCTGCCTATCCAAAATTCGCGTGCTGTCTCAATTTGCCATTTCCAATAATACTGTATATAAATACACAAATGACGAATACAAAGGGCTATCCTCATGAAACTAATGGATTGGGTTCGGGCTTCCTTGCGGGTGAAACGCTATAGCCTTCCTTCGCATTGATAAAGGCTCGTCTTAACATCGGTGAGGTGGCTCTCGTTTGAGAGGCGCGGCAGAAGGCTTCCCGGCCCGTTTGCTATCGTTGTTCAATGTCGATGCTTCCAGCATAGCAACATGCAGTGCCATCAATCAGGTTGACTCGTAGCACCGCCCACCTCGTGCACCTCCTCTCCTACGCCTTAACACCGCCAGGTAAACGGCCTGTCGAGGTTTGATATTTGCCAACGATGTTGCGGAGTGTGTCTTTGGGTATGTTAACGCTATCTCCGCTGAAACTGACTCAACCGATATATTTGGTCATAAATACACTGTTCGGGTCGCCTACATAATCTTCAAAAGGTGGGCATGACTCGAAGCCAAACGAAGCGTATAGCTTCCTTGCTGGCTCAAAATACTCCATTGAACCGGTTTCCAGGCTCAACCGAACGTACCCATTCCTTTTTGCCTCATTGACGATGTGTGAAAGCAACCGGGATGCAACGCCTTGGCCCAGGTAGCGTTTTGCCGTGCGCATGGATTTGATCTCGCCATGCTCTCGAGAAAGACGTTTCAGGGCGCCGATACCTGCAAGTTGCGAGCCGTCCCATACCGCCCAGAAGGTAATGTTGGGGCTTCGCAACCCGTCCAGATCAAGGGCATGACGACTCTCGGGCGGCGCCGTGGGTGCCATTGAAGCAAGGTGTTCGCTTATCAAGCTGATCACTTCCGGACTCTTTAAATCATCAATGCGTATATCCAAAGCGACTCCTGGACTTAATGGGTGCTCAATATTGTTTGTACGGTTGGCTTCTCAATGTCGATGAACAGCTTGACCAGTTCATTGAGTTGATACCCTCGCTTGAGTAAATCTACCCCATTGATTCTCGAGGGGGCAAAGCAAATCTGAACGTAGCCTTCTTGCATCTCTCCCCGCCCAGCCCTAGACTCGCCGAGACTACTTGCTTGACGGGGTGCCGGTGATATCCGGCTGAGATGGCGCAGGGCGTGCTCTTTTAAGGGTGCCAAGCGCTGGTCCCGCTGAACCTGATCCGGCTAATGCGCTTATTCAAAAAAAGCGCGGGTACCGGCGTAGGGATCAAGCGATGGCGACGGTGCAATGCTTCATTCCCCTTCCGTGCCATTTCCTCGATCTTCTCGCCTGCCCTTCGGATCTCTACCCCGGAGGATATATGGGCTACTGCTTTACCGATCTGACCACCGCCTGCCAGGACGACTGGCGCGCCTACATCGAGCACGATTTCGTGCGCCAGCTGGGCACCGCGTCCTTGGCCGATGAGTCGTTTCGCCACTACTTGAAACAGGATTACCTGTTTCTCATTCACTTTGCCCGCGCCTACGCGCTGGCCGCCTACAAAAGCCCCACGCTTGCCGACCTGCGCCAGGCCCATGAGGGCATGAAAGCGATCGTGGACGTGGAGCTTGGGCTGCATATCGGCTTTTGCCGCGAGTGGGGTATCTCGGAAGAAGATTTGGCGGCGCTCCCCGAGGCGCGGGCAACGATGGCCTACACCCGCTACGTGCTGGATACCGGCAGCCGCGGCGACCTGCTGGACCTGCACGTGGCGCTCGCGCCGTGCCTGGTCGGCTACGGCGAGATCGCCAACTGGCTCAACGCCCAAGGCACCACGGTGCGCGGCGGCGATAATCCGTTCGACGCCTGGATCGCCATGTACGAAGGCGAGGAGTTCCAGGCGGCGATGCGGGCAGAGCTTGAATGGCTGAACGCGCGCTTGGCCGAGGTAACCCCGGCACGCTTTGAAGCGCTTTCAAAAATATTTCGCGATGCCACGCGCCTGGAGATCGACTTCTGGCAGATGGGTCTGGACCTGACCGACTAGCGCGACCCTAACGATAACCATAACGAGAGACTCTCATCATGAGCCGCACCCAGAACTTCCTGGCTGAAACCGCCAAAGTCGACGCCGCCGCCATCGCGCCGCTGCCCGCCTCCACCAAGCGCTATATCGAGGGTTCGCGGGCCGACATTCGCGTGCCGTTTCGCGAAATTACGCTGTCGCCGACCACCACCAGTGGCGCGGCCGAGGAGAACCCGCCGCTGCTGGTCTACGATACCTCCGGCCCTTATACCGACCCCGCCGCGCAGATCGATCTGCGCCAGGGGCTTCCAGAGCTGCGCCGAGCGTGGATCGAGGAGCGCGACGATACCGAATTTCTCGAGGGCTTGACCTCGGAGTACGGCAACCGCCGCGCCAACGACCCCATGCTTGCCCAGCTGCGGTTTGATCTCAAGCGCACGCCGCGGCGGGCGAAAGCAGGCCAAAACGTGACGCAGCTTCACTACGCCCGCCAGGGGATCGTCACTCCGGAGATGGAGTTCATCGCCATTCGCGAGAATCAGCGCCGCCAAACGCTTGGAACGGCGGAAGTTGAGCGCATTCTGAGCCACCAGCACCGCGGCCAGAACTTTGGCGCCAGCATTCCCGAGGAGATCACCCCGGAATTCGTGCGCGACGAGGTGGCCCGCGGCCGGGCGATCATTCCCAACAACATCAACCACCCGGAAAGCGAGCCGATGATCATCGGACGCAACTTCCTGGTGAAGATCAACGGCAACCTGGGCAACTCGGCGGTGACCTCCTCCATCGAAGAGGAGGTCGACAAGATGACCTGGGGCATCCGCTGGGGCGCGGATACCATCATGGATCTTTCCACCGGCCAGAACATTCACGAAACCCGCGAGTGGATCATCCGCAACGCCCCGGTGCCCATCGGCACCGTGCCCATCTACCAGGCGCTGGAGAAGGTCAACGGCGTGGCAGAAAACCTCACCTGGGAGGTGTTCCGCGACACGTTGATCGAGCAGGCGGAACAGGGCGTGGACTACTTCACCATCCACGCAGGCGTTTTGCTGCGCTACGTGCCGCTGACCGCGAATCGTGTCACCGGCATCGTCAGCCGCGGTGGCTCCATCATGGCGAAGTGGTGCCTCTATCACCATCAGGAGAGCTTCCTGTATACCCACTTCGAGGAGATCTGCGAGATCTGCAAGCAGTACGACGTGGCGTTTTCACTCGGCGACGGCCTGCGCCCGGGCTCGATTGCCGACGCCAACGACGAAGCGCAGATGGCGGAGCTGAAAACCCTGGGCGAGCTGACCCACATCGCCTGGAAGCACGACGTGCAGGTGATGATCGAAGGCCCCGGCCACGTACCCATGCATCTGGTGAAGGAGAACATGGACAAGCAGCTCGAGTACTGCGACGAGGCGCCCTTCTATACGCTCGGACCGCTGGTGACCGATATCGCGCCCGGTTACGATCACATCACCTCCGGCATCGGGGCGGCGATGATCGGCTGGTTCGGCTGCGCGATGCTCTGCTACGTGACGCCGAAGGAACACCTGGGCCTGCCCAACAAGGAGGATGTCAAAACCGGCATCATCACCTACAAGATTGCCGCCCACGCGGCGGATCTCGCCAAGGGCCACCCGGCAGCGCAGCGCCGTGACAACGCGCTCTCGAAAGCGCGCTTCGAGTTCCGCTGGGAAGACCAGTTCAACCTGGGGCTGGACCCGGACACCGCGCGGGAATATCACGATGAAACCCTGCCCAAGGATTCGGCGAAGGTGGCGCACTTTTGCTCCATGTGCGGGCCGAAGTTCTGCTCGATGAAGATCAGCCAGGAAGTGCGCGATACCTACAAGGATCGCGACCCGGTCAGTGAAGCGCAGCAAGGCATGGAAGAGCAGGCGGAGAAATTCCGCCGCGAAGGAAGCGCGCTCTACCAGAAGGTGTAGCGCCAGGCGCCACGCCGAATGCCCCTGACCGTTAGCGCGGTCGGGGGCATTTTTTTAAAGGTGCATGCCCCCGTCGTGCATCAGGCGGGTTATGCTTTTAAACCGCTACTCCCATCAGCCAACGTGTACACGCTAGTGGATTTAACATGATGAAAAAAGTACCGCTGTTCACCTCCCTCGCGCTGCTGGTTGGCGGCGCAAGCCTCGATGCTCAGGCCGCCGAGACCGATATGCTCGGCTATATTCCGGCCAACGCCCCCTACTTCATGGCCACGCGGGAGACGCTGGACCAGCAAGAGGTTTTCGAGTTTTATCAGCGCACGATGCTGCTGGGCGATGGGCTCGAGCGAGACCTGGAGATGCTGCGCGAGCAGCGGCGAAATGAGCCTAACGAGCAGGCGCAGGCCTTTTTGTCGCTGATGATCGCGCTGGGCGAAGAGTTCGAAGACGTTGACACGCTGGCGGACTTTCACGCTCGCGGCATCAACGTTTCGCCGAACGTCGCGCTTTACGGGCTGGGCATTTTGCCGGTGATGCGCTTCGAGCTGGAAGACGAAGCGGCGTTTCGCGATACCTTCGAGCGAGTGGTGGAGCGGGCGGGACTTGAGCCGCGCACCGGCCGTGTCGAAGGCACCGACTACTGGCGGATCACGCCGGAAGACGACGTCGAACTCATGCTCGCCATCGTCGACGGCCAAGCGCTGGTCTCCTTGATACCCGGGGATGCCAGCGACGAGCTACTCGCCCAAATACTTGGCAAGCGCTTGCCGGATGAGAGCATGGAAGACTCCGGCGAGCTTGCCGAGATCGAGCGCCGCTACGGCTTCACGCCGCTGGGCACGGGGCAGATCCGGACCGCGCGGGTGTTGAGTGAGCTCGGCTCGCCCAGCCACCCCGCGACGCGCGCGCTGCTGGATGCCCTCGGCGAAGAGCCGCTGGATCTGAGCGCTTGCCAAGCCGATATCGACCGTTTGACCGGGCGCTTTCCCGGCCTGACGGTGGGCTCGCGCGCGTACGATTTGAGGGGCCGCTCGGAGGTCAACATGATTGTACAAACCGACGACGAGATCGTGCGCGACCTTCGCCGGCTGGTGACACCGGTGCCGGGGCTGGGCCAGCGAGAAGGGTTGGCAAGCTTCGGGCTGGGGCTCGACCTGCCGGTGCTTTTGGAGCTCGCCGACACCTACGCGCGCCAAATTCGCGAGGCGCCGTTTAGCTGCGACGACCTCCAGGAGCTTAACACCCTGTGGGACGAGACCAGCGCGCTGACGAGCGACCCGATGGCGATGATGATCGCCCCGGCGCTTTCGGGGCTCAATACGCGTATCGATCGGATCTACCTTGCCAAGGGCGACCCCATGGCCACAGGGCTTTTGACCCTGGCGTCATCGAATCCCTTAACGCTATTGGAAAACGCCGCCGCCTTCCTGCCTGAGCTCAACGAGGTTGCGCTCACACCCAACGGCGAGCCCCAGCGTATCAAGAGCCGCCAATTGCCTCCCCAGGTATCGAGCCTTTACGCGGCAATGTCGGAATCGGCGCTGGCCCTGGGCGTTGGCCTCGATGACCCGGCAGAAGTAACACGCGGGCTACGTGCGCCGGCCGCCGATGACGACCTGCTGCTGAATATCTTCGCGACCGGTGATCTTTACACGGCCCTGGCGGACCTGCTGACCAAATCGCCCCAGGAAAACGTCTCGGAAGACGACATCGAATGGCTTAATCATTATGGGGAGATCTACGACAGCCTGGAAGTGCGGGTATCGGTGGGTGATGCGGGGCTTGAAACGAGCTTTGCCATCGAGATGGCCGATTGAGCGGGCTTGAACAAATGGTTCGCGAGCATCAAACTTAGAAAGCAAAACAGGGGCCCGAAGGCCCCTGTTTAATATTTTGACGGTGTCGTTACTTCTTGGCAGCGTCTTTCAGCTCGCCTTTACCTTTTTGCGCTTCGCCTTTTGCCTGCTGAGCGTGACCCTTGGCTTCGGTCTTATCGCTGCCGGTGGCTTTACCCACGGCTTCCTTCACTTTGCCAGCGGCCTTGTTAGCAGCACCTTTCGCTTTGTCTTCGTTTGCACCTGACATGATGATTACCTCTAATCCGTTAGTAGGAAATACGCTGCATGCGAGGAAGACGTCGATGTCTATCAGCAGTGCAGGTATTTCTTAGAGTAGACGGTGCGAAAAAAGTTGCCTCAATTTCTTTTTGGCAGCGCAGTGGCCGTCCAGACATTGAGCAAGGAGTGAAGGCACGACATTACCATCAGCGTGATCGCCAGCGCCACGAACATGGAGGAGAACCGATAAAGGGCACTATAAACAAGGTCCTGGCTCGGCCCGAGCGACTGGCCGAACAAAATACCCAGCGTCGTCATACCACCAAATCCGACGCCGGAGCCACCGGCTTCGCGCACGTGTTCGCGAGCAAAAAGCATCAATCCCAACCAGTAAATCATGATCACCAGCAAAAAGTGGTGGCTCTGACTGTAAAGCAGAAGCTGAATCAAAAGCGCCATATTACAGCCCAAAAGCGTGCCGATGATGCGCCTGATCGATGACACCTGGGCGCCGGCATAGCCCATCGCGAACAGCACTAGCACCGTCGCCATCTGCGCGGAGAGCGAATCGCGCAGATCGAACGTCTGAAACACGACAAACGATAGCGTGGCGGTAATGCCGCCCAGCAGCGTTTCATGACGAATCTGCGCAGCGGTTTTCTCCGCGCGTGGCGGCGGCTGTCGCGGCGAGACGTCAGGAAAGAGCGTGTGCATGAGCATGGCGATGATCACCGCCAGCACGCTCGCCAGCAGGTTCGCGGTCAAAAGTTCGCTCAGATCCACGCCTGGGTAGCTTGCGAAGTGCAGCAGGATACTGAGCGTGACCACGCCGTTGGCCGCGTACAGAAACAGTGGCCCTTTCGCCATCAGGTTGAAGCGAAACAAAAAGATACCCAGCACCACCAGCGTCATCACCACCGGCATATGCTGCAAAAGGCCGATGATCAGGCTGACCTCGACCACGTTGAAAGCGGCGTTGCCCAGAAACTGGCGGATGATCCCGGCGTTGAGCAGCGGCACCATGCCGAGCAGAAACATCGGAAACACGGTAAAGAAAACGCCGTAGTTCCAGCCCATCAGCTTGCTGATCACAAAGCCAATCGTGGCTCCACCGGCGACCCGCAGACACTGGCGCAGGCCGTTTTCATCGAGAATCGCCGCGCGAGGGCTTTTCGCAGGCGACCCTGCACCGCGTTTTCCACTCCAGGGCATGATCGACCAAGCGCGACGGCGGCTCTGGCCGGTCGGTGAACCGGCCGGTACGGTTTTCGGGCCGCTCGTGCCAGTGGGCTCGGACGGCTCAGTAGACACAGGGTCAGTAGACATAGTGCAGCCAGCTGATCAAGTGCACCTGCAGCCAGGCGAACGGGGGCGCCAGCGTATGCTCGCCGGGTAGAAGCTGAACGCTGGCCCTGGCGCCGCTCGGCGGCATCTGCTCGAGCGGCGCGTCGAGTGCTACGTGCAGGCGCAGGCGCTGAGCATCGCGCACCCAGCGGTCAGAGGTGGGAATATCCGCGAGCTGGCCGTTGGCGCTGACCTGCCCCTCGCGCACACCGGCATCCAGCGCCGTCACGTGGCCGGCGAAAATATGGCCGGGCAGCGCGTCCAGCACGACCTTCGCTTCATCGCCCACGCGCACGTGGCGCAGGCTCTTTTCACGAAAGTCCGCCACGATGTCAGCACCGTTACCGACCAGCGCCAGCACCGGCTGGCTCGCCTGAACGTAGTCGCCGGCCTGAAGCTGCAGGTTGGTCACCTGCCCCGCCTCGAAGGCGCGCACCTCGGTGCGCTCCAAATCCAATCGGGCGTTGGCCAGCGCATTGCGGGCCTGGCGCAGGCGCAGGTTGGCATCCCCTTCTTCACCAAGCTGCGCCTCGAGGCTGGTGATCTTCGCTTCGGCGGCGCGCACGTCGGCGTTGGCGGTATTCGCCGCCGATACCCGCTGCTCGTACTGCTGGCGCGAAATGCTCTGGCGCCCCACCAGCGACTGCGCGCGCTCGCGTTCGCTGTTGAGCTCGCTCGCGCTTGCCCGGGCAGCGCTGAGTGAAGCCCGCGCTGCGGCCAGGTCGGCCTGCAAGCGGTCGTTCTCCCGGGCGGCCTGCTCGACGTCGAGCTGGGCTTTCTCCACGGCGATTTCGTAGGGCGCGGCGTCGAGGCGAAACAGCACGTCGCCCTTCTCGACGAACTGGTGATCGCGTACGACCACTTCGACCACCGGTGCGCTGAGCTCCGGGGCGATGCGCGTAACCGGGCGCATGATGCGCGCCTGCGGGGTCAACGGCATGAAGCTGTCGGCCACCAGAAAATAGACGAACAAAAGAGCAAAGGCAGCCAAAGCTACCCTTACCCATCGGGTAAAGCGCTGATCGGGAGACATCGGAATTCACTCATCAAAAAACCCCGGCGTGGCCGGGGTCTGTTCAAACAATGCCTTAGCTTACACCATTATTAGCATGCTAACAATATACTCGATTTTCGTTCGCCCATAAAAACCCCACCGCGTGGGTGGGGTTCTGAGTCGCTGCGTTGACGATGACTAAACCGTTTAGAAGCGGTAGCGAAGACCGACGCTTGCCGCGTCGAAGTCGTAGGCGGACTCGTCGAGGTAGCGCATGTAATCGGCATTGATCGCCAGGTTCGGGGCGATATCCACTTCCGCGCCGCCGCCGTAGGAGAAGCCGCTTTCACGGTCCAGGTCGAAGTCCACTTCCGTCATACCCGCCAAGCCGTAAAGGCGTACGTTGGGTGCAATGGGTGCGATCCCCTTGGCGTAGATACCGGCCAGGTAGTCGAGCTCGGCGCCGCCGTCGGAGCCGCCGGTACCCAAATGGCCTTCCAGCGCGAAGTAGTCGTTGAACTGAGAACCACCGCGGATGCGCAGGCCCACGTCGTCGCGCGAAGAGCCGCGCTCCGGGTCCAGGCTCCAGAACATGGCATCGCCGCCGATGTAGCCTTGCGGATAGTTAAAAGACTGCGCTTGGGCCGATGCCGCGAACGTACCTGCACCCAGCAAAACGGCAGAGGTGAGTGATAAAACGGTCATCTTCATAGGGAGTACCTCAGTTAAAAAACAGTGTTTCCTTACGCATTCAAGTGTGACCAAACCCGACGCAAAACGCAAATGATCAGCGCACTTTCGAAAGGCTGAGAATTACGATCCCCCCCACCACGACCGCCCCACCCAGCAGTTGAACCGGCCCAAGTGTTTGTCCCAAAACAAAATATCCGAACACCAATGAGGCCACCGGCTCGATGTTCATGACCGGCGCATTGCGCGCCATATCCAGGCGCGGCACGCAGATCAAAAGCGTCGAAAAGCCGGCGCCATACAAAAACGCCAGCAGCACGAGCCCGGTCCAGCCCTGGGAGTTTTCCGGCAGATCCATCCCGCCCGGAACGACCCCCAGCGCGGCGCCGGCGAGCATGGCGATAAACACCGTCTGCATGGTCAGAAGGCTTCTTAGCGTGCTGCCCACTCCGGAAAGCCGGTGCTCGGTGACCCAGAGAGCGCTTGCGAACACGAACGCCGAGAGCAACCCAAAACCGATGCCCAGCGTCCAATCACTTCCCAGCGCCTCGGCCTGTATCAGCCAAGCGGGAATGTCGAGCACCACCAGCAACCCTAGCAGGATGATGCCCATGATGACGCACTGGCGAAATGTCGGCCTGGGCCCGCCTAAAAGCCAGGTCAGCAGCGCAAGCTGAATGGGAAAGGTGTTGGTCAGCAGCAGCGCGATGACCACTGGAAGCCGCGCCACCGCCGAGTAGAGCGCCAGGCTCTGCACCGTAATCAAGGCACCGACCATCAGCTGCCAGGGCCAGGTGCGCCTAGGCAGCCAAAGCCGCTTGCGCTTGAGAATGACCAGCGTGAGCAAAATGCTACACGCCACCCCGGAGCGCGTCAGTATGGCCAGCAAGAGGCCGGTTCCATTGTCGAAAGCGAGCCGCGCCGAGACGTGATTGGCCGCGAACATGCAGGCCACGGTGACCAGCAGCGCAATGGCAAGGTGTCGCGGCAGAGGCGAAGACGTCGTTTGCATGGCGAAAATTGGCCTTGAAAAGTGTTAAGGGCGACTCGACGGCCCATGTTACACGCACCGGCTCGACGCTTGGGTGCGAGAAAACAGAAAGTCTTGAGAAGATAGGAAACCAGGCGTTGCGTCGCCCATAAAAAAACGCCCAAAGGCCAGGCCTTCGGGCGTTTTTCGCGCAAGCCTTGAAAGGCGAGCCAACTAGGCCATCGGTACCACCGCTTCGAGCACCATGATAATGCTCAGCGCGGTAATGGTGAGAATCGATACACCAAATACCTGACGTGCCCAGCGCACGTCGTCTTCCAGGCGGTAGCCTCGAAGCGCCAGGTAGAGCCAGTAAAAGCCCATCACCAGCGCCACGCAGAGATACCCGAGGCCCGCCTGGCTTGCCAATCCCAGCGCCAACGAGGCCGGGATGAAGGCCACGATGTAGCCCAGAATGTGGTGCTTGGCGGTCTTGATACCGCGCACTACCGGCAGCACCGGAATGGAGGCACGCTGATAGTCCGCGTAGCGAAAGATCGCAATCGCGTAGGAGTGCGGCATCTGCCACAGGCAGAAGATCACCAACAGCGCAATCGCGCCGCTGTCGAACGTGCCGGTCACCGCGCAGTAACCCACTACCGGCGGCATCGCGCCGGAAAGGCTGCCCACCAGCGTGCCGTACTCGGAGTGGCGCTTCATGTAAAGGCTATAAATGCCCACATAAACGCCCCAACCGATCACGGCCAGCGCCACGGTCAGGCCGTTGGTGCCCAGCGCCAGACACACCACGCCGCAAACGCCCAACAGCGCCGAGAGCCCCAGCGCCTGGGTGATCGACACGCTACCGCGAACCAGCGGGCGATGGCGCGTGCGCGCCATCAAAGCGTCGATATCCCGGTCGATTACGTTGTTGCAAGCACAGGCCGACCCAATGATCAACGCGATACCGAGCAGCACGGCGGCGAAGGTCACCAGATCGAACTGCCCCTGGGCGGCCAGGAAGTAGCCCCCGATGGCGGCAATTAGATTGCCGCCGATGATACCGGGTTTAGTTAGTTCCAGCAGATCCTGCCGCCGGCTAGGCATCGTGGTTAGCCGATCATCATGTTGATGTGCAGATGATGCATGATCCACAGGGAGCCTCCTACCACGAGGGCGAGAATAGAGACAGTGAACACGAAGGACATCATGCCCCACCCTTCGTCCGACTTGGTGTTCAGGTGCATGAACATGACCAGCTGAACGAGCATCTGCATCACGGCCGTGATCACGATGATCCAGACCGTGACCGGTGTGCTGAACAGCCCCATCATGACCGCCCCGAAGGGAATGATCGTCAGTACCAGCGACAGGATCAGACCCAGTACGTAGGACTTGGTGGAGCCGTGATCGGCCGACGGTTGGCTAGAAGAAGAACTCATCTCAAAGCACTCCCATCAGGTAGACGAAGGAGAAGACGCAGATCCAGACGATGTCCAAAAAGTGCCAGAACAGGCTCAAGCACAGAATGCGCGGACGCGTCGCAGGATTGATGCCCTTGGTCTGAAGCTGAACCAGCATCACCAGAATCCAGATCATGCCGAAGGTCACGTGCAGACCGTGCGTGCCGACCAGCGTGAAGAACGCCGACAAAAACGCGCTTCGATCCGGGCCATAGCCTTCATGAATCAGGTGATTGAATTCGTAGAGCTCCATGCCCAAAAACATCAGGCCCAGTACGAACGTGACGATCAGCCACATTTTCACTTGGCCGACACGGTTGGCGTTCATTGCCAGAACGCCCATGCCGAAGGTGAAACTACTGATCAAAAGCGCAAAGGTGCCGAACAGGATCAGCGGCAGCTCGAAGATATCAGCGCCGCTCGGCCCACCTGCCGTGCCCCCCATGAGCACGGCGTAGGTGGCGAACAACGTGCCGAAGATCACCAGGTCACTCATCAGGTAGACCCAGAAGCCGAATACTTTCGTACCCGCTACGTCATGATGATCATGATCGTGGTGTTCATCGGCATGGGCGCCATGGTGCATTGTATCTGTCGCCATTACGAATGTGCCTCCAAACGCTTGAGGTGCGCCTGCTCGATCCGTTCGACTTCGGCGGCCGGCACGTAGTAGTCAATGTCGTCGTTGAACACGCGCGCGATGAAGCTCACCAGCGTACCCACGGCGCCGACGATCGCCAGCCACCAGATGTGCCAGATCATCGCAAAACCAAAGATCATGGCGAAGACACTGATGATCGGGCCAGCCCAGGTGTTCTTGGGCATGTGGATGTCCTTGTAGTCCTTCTCTTCAGCCTGCTCGATGCCACGCTGCTTTTGCGTCCAGAAGCTGTCGATATCACCCACTACCGGCTCGTGCGCAAAGTTGTAGAACGGCGGGGGTGAAGACGTAGACCACTCAAGGGTACGTGCATCCCACGGGTCACCGGTCACATCCTGGTTCTTATGACGGTCGCGAATACTGACGTAGAACTGAATCAGGGTACAGGCGATACCGATAGCGATCAGCACCGAACCAACCCAGGCAACGATCATCCAGGGCTGCCATTCGGCGTTCGGGTAGGACTGCATGCGGCGCGCTGCACCGTAGAAGCTCAGCACGTAAAGCGGCATGAACGCGGTGTAGAAACCGGTGATCCAGAACCAGAAGGAGCGCTTGCCCCACTTCTCGCTCAGCGTGAAGCCGAACGCTTTCGGGAACCAGTAGGTCAGACCCGCCAGCATGCCGAATACAACGCCGCCGATGATCACGTTATGGAAGTGCGCGATAACGAACAGGCTGTTGTGCAGCACGAAGTTCGCCGCCGGCAGCGCCAGCATGACACCGGTCATACCACCCAGGGTAAAGGTGATGATGAAGCCAAGCGTCCACAGCACCGGCGAGGTCAGTTCCAGACGACCGCGGAAGATGGTGAAGATCCAGTTGAAGACCTTAACCCCGGTCGGAATGGCGATGATCATCGTCATGATGCCGAAGAAGGCGTTGACGTTGGCCCCGGCCCCCATGGTGAAGAAGTGGTGCAGCCAAACGATGAACGAAAGCACGGTGATGGCAACGGTCGCCCACACCATGGTGTGGTAGCCAAACAGACGCTTACGCGCAAAGGTCGCGATGACTTCAGAGAAGACACCAAACGCCGGCAGAATCAGGATGTAAACTTCCGGGTGACCCCATGCCCAAATCAAGTTGACGTACATCATCACGTTGCCGCCAAGCTCATTGGTAAAGAAGTTCATACCGAAGTAGCGGTCAAGCGTCAGCAGCGCGATGGTCGCGGTCAGAATCGGGAAAGAGGCGATGATCAGTACGTTGGCGCACAGAGCGGTCCAGGTGAAGATCGGCATGCGGAACATGGTCATGCCTTTGGTGCGCATCTTCAGGATGGTCACGAAGAAGTTGATACCGGTCAGGGTCGTACCGATACCGGATATCTGTAGCGCCCATATCCAGTAATCCACCCCGACCCCGGGACTGTACTCTATCCCCGATAGCGGCGCGTAGGCGAGCCAACCGGTTTTGGCGAATTCACCCAGTACCAGCGAGATGTTGATCAAAAGCGCCGACACGGCGAACAGCCAGAAGCTCAGGTTGTTCAAGAACGGGAAGGCAACATCGCGCGCGCCGATCTGCAGCGGTACGACCAGGTTGATCAAACCGATGACCATCGGCATCGCCACGAAGAAGATCATGATCACGCCGTGGGCGGTGAAGATCTGGTCGTAGTGATCCGGTGGCAAAAAGCCCATCGAGCCGCCAGCGGCCAAGGCCTGCTGGCTACGCATCATAATGGCGTCGGCAAAGCCGCGCAGCAGCATGACCAATGCGACCGCGAAATACATAATACCGAGTTTCTTGTGGTCTACCGAAGTGAACCACTCATTCCAAAGCCAGCCCCACTTACGAAAATAAGTGAGTGCGCCTAACAGCGCGATGGCTCCCACAACCATTCCCAAACCCACGACCACAATAATAGGATCGTGTAAGGGGATTGCTTCTAAGCTTAGTTTACCGAACACGGCTTACCCTCCCGCCTCGTTGCTGATGAGCTGGTCGTCGTCTGACCGCTCACCCTCTTGGTTGTCGGTCGATTGATAGGCTTCATTGGTATCAACGGCCGGTGCACGGTCTGCGTCCTGCGTTTCCGTCTCAGGGTCGGTTCCCGTATGGAAACTGCTTACTAGCCGCTCGTAGAACTCCGGCGTCACGTCCGAGAAGTACCGGACATCGACGAACGAGGAGCGTTCGGCAAGCTCGGAGTAGCCTTCCGGGTAGCTCAGCGGCTCACCCTCTGCACGCACTTGCTCTACCCACGTATCGAAGTCTTCATCGGATGTCACCAGCGCATCGAAGACCATGCCAGCGAAACCTGCGCCGCTGTAGTTGGTCGAACGACCCCAGTAGGTGCCGATTTCATTACCGACGAGGTGAACATCGTTATCCATACCCGCCATCGCGTAGATCTGAGTACCCAGGCGCGGAATGAACAGCGAGTTCATGACCGAGCCGGAGCTCACACGAAAGCGTACCGGGCGATTGACCGGCATGGCGACTTCGTTGACCGTGGCGATGCCCTGCTCGGGATAGATAAACAGCCATTTCCAATCCAGCGAGATCGCCTGGATTTCGAGGGTGGGTTCATCGCTTTCCAGCGGACGGTGCGGGTCGAGCTCGTGAGAAGAGCGCCAGGTAATCACCGCCAGAATCGCGACGATGACAACGGGCACCAGCCACACGATGGCCTCGATCACGTTGGAGTGCGCCCAATCCGGCAGGTATTGCGCGACGGTGTTGTTACGACGGTAGTGCCAGCCGAAAGCGACCGTCAGCACGATGACCGGAATAACTACGATCATCATCAAACCAAAGGAGCTCAAGATCAGCGAACGCTGTGCTTCACCAATATCGCCCTTGGGGTCCATCAGGGCCGAGCTACAGCCTGCAAGGAGCAAGCACAGCGCGAGGAGCACGAAGAAAGTGCCACGCCTGCGCCATTGGGAGGGTTGTTGCATGGTGCGATCTCGTCAGAGTTGCGTTTCAAAACTAGTCGCCAGACAGCAAGCCAAACGATATGCCATATAGCAGACCAACTAGCACCCCATATTTTTCCCAGGGCACTAGAACAACGCCTGATAACACCGGGAAAAATATGCGCTACCGCATGGGGTTGGTAGCGAACCTGGCGTGCGTTTCACGCACAAACACAAGCACGAACATTTTCTACCGATTACGTGCGCGCAGAAAGCGACGCATTGCCGCACCCTGCTCGTTCAAAACCGTTAGTGATCGCGCTTAAGGCCAGGTGATTGCGATGTCCGGCATAGAGGCCAAGCCGGCCTCAAATCGCTTTGAAACCTGCTCATCATCTGTCACCAATACATCGAAGTCGCCAAGGGTAGCAAAATAGGCCGGTCGAACAACACCCATTTTGCGCGTATCGGCGAGTAAAATTCGCTTTTCAGCGGTCGCGATGGCCGCCTGCTTGGGCGCGACTTCGTGAAAATGAAAGCAGCTCACGCCCTGGTCGTCGCCAACGCCGGCCGCCGTTATCAGCGCCTTGTTGATCCCAAGGCCGCGAATTTGCTCGGCCAGCCGCTCTCCCCCAAAAGACTGAGAGGCGGGATAGTAGAGCCCTCCCAACACGATGAGCCGCACGTTGGGAAGCCCCGCCACGCTCGTGGCCACGTTGAGCGCATAGGTGACAACGGTGAGCGCCTTAAAACGTGCTAAAAAACCAAGCAGCGGTAGCAGCGTCGAGCCGCAGTCGATGAACAGCGTATCGCCCTCGTCGATGAACGAAAGCGCGCGCTGGCAAAGCCGGTACTTGGCCGGATACCCCAACGCCTGCTGCTCGATGAGATCGTAAGCGCTCGCCTGGGTCGATGCCTTGATCAACCGCCCGCCGATCAGACTGATCGACTCAGGGCAGGTGTGCAGATCGCGCCGGATGGTCATTTCGCTAACGCCGCAGAGTGTCGCAGCATCGCGCAGATGCAGCGTGCCTTCGCTGATCAGCGCCTCTGTTAAAAGATTGAGTCGCTCCTCACGACGATCGCTCATGCTTTTTCTGACCTCGCTCAAACCCTGATCGCAAACGACGGCTGCCAATCATGGTTACAAATGTTGGTTGCAGACGATGACTACCAATAACGGTTACTGGCGATGACTACAAACACTGCTTTCAAACACTGGTTTTGAACAATGGTTTCAAACAATGGTTGCAATTCGGTGTTAACGGAATAACACTAAATGTTATAATTATAACATTCGCCAGCCCGCACCGATGACCACACTTCAGCGCACACTGATTTCGCACCCTATAAAAACACAGGGCGACGGCGCTATTCCGACTATTTGAGGCCATATGACTGCTCAACGCTTTATCCTTGATTCGCGACGCACGGCAACCCGTGGCGCCCTTACTCTACTCGCCGGCGCCTTGATCGCGCCTTGCGCACTGGCCGATGAGTCCGAGCCGCAAACGCTCGACCGGCTCTGGTCGTTTGGCAACGTCTCGGTGAACTACCTGGACTGGTCCAACGGTACCGAACGCCGCACGGCGAGTAACGCTGCCAAGAGCGATTTCACCTATGTCGAACTTGAAGGCGGCGTAGGCTTTAGCTGGGGTGAATTCTACGGCTTTTTCGATTTCGAGAACCCGACCAACGACCAGTTCGACGAATCGAGCAACGGCCAGGACAACTTTCGCACCGCGGGCAAGGTCACCTCGCATATCTACTTAGGCGACACGCCCTTCTCGATCTACGCGCACATCTACGATTTCCGCGACTACGGCTTCAACGGCCGCGAGCAGGATCAAATCCTCGGTTTCGGCTACCGCGCCACCTTCGATAACGGCTTCTGGTTCAAGCCCTTCATCGGCCCGGCGCGGGTGCAAAGTGACGGCTACACTGGCATGAACGGCTACATGGCCGGCTGGGTCGCGGGGTATGATTTCACCGCGTTCGGCCAAGGCTTTGGCATCACCAACTGGCACGAGCAGACCTTTGATCGCGACAGCGACTACCTCGAGCAGAACTACGTCAACGGCACCGCGGGCAGCACCGGTACCAACGGCGCGGTCGGTCTTTGGTGGCATCCGGCGGACTTGATCACCACTGGAATTCAGTACCGCTACTCGGACAACAAGTTGGGCGCGCCAGACGTGTATCAAAATGCGATGATCTATTCGGTCAAGCTCAACTTCCTGTAACCCGAGGCGCGCCTCGCGAACTCAAGGGATCTCCTTATGACACTCCTTATGAGCCTGGTCGGCATGGCCACCCTGGTGATCATCGCCCTGATTTTCTCCTATGATCGCAAATCCATACGCCTGCGCACGGTGCTCGGCGCCTTTGCCATTCAGGCGGGTATCGGGGCGTTCGTGCTTTACATTCCCTTCGGACAGGTCTTTCTGGAGACGATCTCCGCCGGGGTGAGCCAGGTGCTGGTCTTCGCCAACGACGGTATCGACTTTCTGTTCGGCGGCCTTGCCGACGTCGAAAGCATCGGCTTCGTCTTTGCCGTGCGCGTTCTGCCGGTCATCATCTTCTTCTCCTCATTAATTGCCGTGCTCTACTACTTGGGCATCATGCAGTGGATCATTCGGATTCTGGGCGGGGCGCTACAGAAGGCGCTGGGCACCTCGCGCACCGAGTCGCTCTCGGCCACGGCCAACATCTTCGTAGGCCAAACCGAGGCGCCGCTGGTAGTGCGTCCGTTCATCGCGCGCATGACGCCGTCGCAGCTCTTTGCCGTGATGTGCGGCGGGCTTGCCTCGGTCGCAGGGTCGGTGCTCGCGGGCTACGCTCAGCTCGGTATTCCCATGGAGTACCTGGTCGCCGCTTCGTTCATGGCCGCACCCGGCGGGCTTTTGTTCGCCAAGCTGATCATGCCGGAAACCCGGGACAACCAGGATGCCGATAGCATTACCAAAGTGGACGAGGAGCTCAAGGAGCAGGAGGACAAGCCGGTCAACGTGCTCGACGCCGCGGCCTCCGGGGCAAGCTCCGGGCTGATGCTGGCCGCCAACGTGGGCGCGATGCTGTTGGCGTTCATCGGCTTGATCGCGCTGGTCAACGGCATTCTGGGCGGGGTCGGCGGCTGGTTCGGTTTCGAATCGCTGAGCTTGGAGCTGATTCTGGGCTGGCTCTTTGCGCCGCTGGCGTTTTTGCTCGGCGTGCCTTGGTCCGAGGCGACGCTTGCCGGCTCCTTCATCGGTCAAAAAATCGTGGTCAACGAGTTCGTTGCTTTCATTAATCTGGCGCCCTACATCGATGGGGAACAGGTGGTGGCCGCGACGGGTCAGATGATGACGCCGCACACCCAGGCCGTTTTGTCCTTTGCGCTTTGTGGCTTCGCCAACCTGTCCTCGATCGCCATTTTGCTGGGCGGGCTTGGCAGCATCGCGCCGACAAGGCGCAACGAGATTGCCCGTTACGGTGTCAAAGCCGTACTCGCGGGGACGCTTTCGAATCTCATGTCGGCGTCGATCGCGGGCTTTTTCATTGCCTTGGGTAATGTCGCGGCGTAGGCCCCGCCGCTGCTAGCGCTAAACTGAACGGGCACGGCCAAGCGCAGTGCCCGTTCGTTTTTTATCGGCATGCTTTTTGTGCACATGCTTTTTACACTGTTTCTCTTAACACCTTTTCTTAATACCAACGCGAGAACGCCATGACTGCCTCTTCCGACCTGATTCAAGCCGCTAAACAAGCGCTCGCCCTGATGGACGTCACCAGCCTCAACGACGACGACACCGATGCGCGCATCGAGTCGCTTTGCCAGATGGTCAAAACCCCGGTCGGGACCCCAGCCGCCGTTTGCGTCTACCCGCAGTTCATCGTCACCGCGGCGCGCGCGCTCACCGCGCACAACTTGAAAGACCAGGTAAAAATCGCCTCGGTCACCAACTTCCCCGCCGGCGGCGACGACATCATGGGCGCGGCGCGGGAAACCCGTGAAGCCGTGGCCTCTGGCGCCGATGAAGTCGACGTGGTCTTTCCCTACCGCGCGCTGATGGCCGGCGATGAAGAGACCGGCCGCGAGCTGGTCGAAATGTGCAAGGCGGCCTGCGGCGGCCAAGCGCTGTTGAAAGTGATTCTGGAGACCGGCGAGCTGAAAACGCCGGCGCTGATCAAGCGCGCCAGCGAACTCGCCATCGAAGGCGGCGCGGACTTCATCAAGACCTCCACCGGCAAGGTCGCCACCAACGCAACGCTCGAAGCCACCGAGATCATGCTTAGCGCGATCAAGGAGAGCGGTCAGGATGTCGGCTTCAAGGCCGCCGGCGGCGTGCGCACCGTCGAGGAAGCCGCCGAGTACCTAAAACTCGCGGCCGACATCATGGGCCCGCACTGGATCAACCCCCAGCACTTTCGCTTCGGCGCCTCGAGCCTTTTGGGTGACGTGCTGATGACCCTGAACCCTGACGCCGATGCTGCGATGCAAGAAGGAGGCTACTAATCATGGCACACCTGCTCCCCCAGGAATTCATCCGCCTCAAGCGCGACGCCCAGGCGCTGCCGCTTGAGGAGATCAAGCACTTCGTTCAGGGCGTGGCGGACGACCGCATCAGCGACGCCCAGATCGGCGCCTTCACCATGGCGGTGTATTTAAACGGCATGAGCCGTGAGGAAGTGGTCGCGCTGACCACCGCCACCCGCGACTCCGGCCACGTCATGCAGTGGGACTCCCTGAACCTGCCAGGCCCGGTGGTCGACAAGCACTCCACCGGCGGCGTCGGTGATCTGGTGTCCCTGGTGCTCGGCCCCTGGGTCGCCGCCTGCGGCGCTTACGTTCCGATGATTTCCGGGCGCGGACTGGGTCACACCGGCGGCACGCTCGACAAGCTCGAATCGATTCCCGGCTACGACCCCTACCCCGCTCCCGAGCGCTTCGGCCAGGTGGTGAAATCCACCGGGGTCGCCATCATCGGCCAGACCGGCAACCTTGCGCCTGCCGACAAGCGCATCTACGGCGTGCGCGACATCACCGCCACGGTCGAGTCGATCCCGCTGATCACTGCGTCGATCCTCGGCAAGAAACTCGCCTCGGGCCTGGATGCGTTGGTAATGGACGTTAAAGTCGGCAGCGGCGCCTTCATGCCAACGCCGGAAAAATCCCGCGAGCTCGCCGAAAGCATCGCCAACGTGGCCACCCAAGCCGGCACGCCGACCACTGCGCTTTTGACCGACATGAGCCAGCCGCTGGCACCATGTGCCGGTAACGCGGTGGAAATCGTCGAGACCCTGGCGCTTCTGCGCGGTGAGCGGTCCAATAGCCGCGTGATGGAGGTCACCCGCGAGCTGGCCGTGGAGATGCTGGTGGCCGGCAAGCTCGTCGCCAGCCGCGACGAGGCGCTGACCAAACTCGACAAGGCGTTGAGCTCCGGCGCCGCCGCCGAAATTTTCGCGCGCATGGTGTCCGAGCTCGGCGGCCCGAACGACTTCATGGAGCGCTCGGAGCACTACCTGCCAAAAGCGAACGTGGTGAAGCCGGTCTACGCCGATGACGGCGGTATCGTGAGCCGCATCGACACCCGCGCGGTAGGCATGAGCGTGGTCGAGCTTGGCGGCGGGCGCCTGCGCAACGATGCCAAAGTGGATCACAGCGTCGGCTTTAGCGAGATTGCCGACATTGGCGCGCGCGTTGACGGCGACCGGCCGCTGGCGATGGTGCATGCGGCGAGCGAAGAGGCCGCCAACCGCGCCGCCGAGCAGCTCAAGGCCGCGATCACGCTCGGCCAGAACGCCGTCGACGCCGACACGCTGATTCAGGACACCTTTAGAGGAGAAGCCTAATGCGACGCGCAATTGTAGTGGTACTCGACTCCTTCGGCATCGGCTCGGCGCCGGACGCCGCCGCGTTCGGCGATGAAGGCGCCGATACGCTGGGTCACATTGCCGCCGCCTGCGCCCGCGGCGAAGCCGACACCGACGATCGACGCGGCCCCTTGAAGCTGCCCAACATGGCCAAGCTCGGCCTGTTCCACGCCCATCGTGATGCCACTGGCAGCGTCGCTGAAGGCGTCGAGCTGCCTGAAGAGCTGACCGGCGCCTACGCCCACGCCCAGGAGATCTCCAGCGGTAAGGACACGCCCTCCGGTCACTGGGAGATCGCCGGCGTGCCGGTGCGCTTCGACTGGGGCTACTTCCTCGATAAGGAAGAGAGCTTTCCGCCGGAACTTCTGGAGCAAATCGTCGCGCAGGCCGAGCTTCCCGGCACGCTCGGCAACTGCCACGCCTCGGGCACCGAGATCATCGCGCGCCTGGGCGAGGAGCACGTCCAGTCCGGTAAGCCGATCGTCTACACCTCGGCAGACTCGGTGTTCCAGATCGCCGCGCACGAGGAGCACTTTGGCCTCGAGCGCCTTTACGCGCTGTGCGAAACCGTGCGTGAGCTGCTCGAGCCCTACAACATCGGCCGGGTCATCGCCCGCCCCTTCGTCGGTGAGAACGCGGGTAGCTTCGAGCGTACCGGCAATCGCCGCGACTACAGCATCGAGCCGCCCACGCCCACGGTGCTGCAAAAGCTCCAGGAGTCTGGCGGCGAGGTGGTGTCGATTGGCAAGATCGCCGACATCTACGCCCACTGCGGTATCACCCACAAAGTGAAGGCGAGCGGCCACGACGCGCTGATGGAGGCAACGCTTGGCGAAATCGCGCGTACCGACCGCCGCGACAAGCCAACGTTCATCATGGCCAACTTCGTCGACTTCGACTCGCTCTACGGCCACCGCCGCGATATCGCGGGCTACGCGAGCGCGCTCGAGCACTTCGACGCTCGCCTGCCGGAGCTTTTAAACGCCCTCGACGAGGACGACCTGCTGGTGTTGACCGCGGATCACGGCTGCGACCCAAGCTGGAAAGGCACCGAGCACACCCGCGAATACGTGCCGATTCTGGTACGCGGCGCCACCTTTGCACCGGGCCCGCTTGGCAAGCGCGACACCTTCGCCGATATCGGCCAGACCCTGGCCGACTACTTCGTTTTGCGCGCCCTCGACGACGGCGAGAGCTTTTTGCCCCGCGTCGCGTGATCTTCAACCGGTTACTCAAGGAGTTTTCATGGCAACGCCGCACATCAACGCAGAACAAGGCGATTTCGCCGATACCGTGCTCATGCCCGGCGACCCGCTGCGGGCCAAGTACATCGCCGAGACGTATCTGGAGAACGTGCGCCAAGTGAACGACGTGCGCGGTATGCTCGGCTTCACCGGCACCTACCAGGGCGTGGACGTCTCGGTGATGGGCCACGGCATGGGTATTCCGTCGGTTTCGATCTACGCCAAGGAGCTGATCACCGATTACGGGGTGACGTCGATCATTCGCGTAGGCTCCTGCGGGGCGGTACGCGACGACGTCAACGTGCGCGACGTGGTGATCGGCCTCGGCGCCAGCACCGACTCCAAGGTCAACCGCATGCGCTTCAACGACCACGACTTCGCCGCCCTTGGCGATTTCGAGTGGGCGAGCCACGCCGTTGCCGCGGCCAAGGACCAGAACGTGCCGGTCAAGGTGGGTAACATCTTCTCCGCGGATCTGTTCTACAACCCGCAAACGCACATGGCCGAACTGATGAAGCGCTTCAACATCGTCGGCGTGGAGATGGAAGCGGCGGGACTTTACGGCGTGGCCGCCGAGTTCGGCGCCCGGGCGCTGACGATCTGTACCGTCTCGGATCACATCCTCAAGGGCGATTCGCTTTCAAGCGCCGATCGCCAGACGACCTTCAACGACATGATGACCGTCGCGCTCGACGCCGTACTGCGCGACAAGGGCGTGCGCTAAGCGCCAGGGAGAGACCATGAAGGTAGAAAACGCACTGCTCGAGTCGCTCACCCAGGCGCTCGGGCGCGCCTACGTGCCCTACTCCGACCACCCGGTGGCCGCCGTGATGGAGACCCCGGACGGCGAGCGTTTCGTCGGCTGCAACGTCGAGGTAGCGCACTATAAAGGCATCTGCGCCGAAGGGTCGGCGATTTCCGCCATGGTGACCGGCGGCAAGCAAACGCTCTCCCGCGTCTATGTGATGGGCCCGGGCGAGCACCTGTGCACGCCCTGCGGCGACTGCCGCCAGCGCATTCGCGAGTTCGCCACCCCGGACACCGAAATACAGGTCGTCTCCCGCGACGGCCGCGTGCTCAAGACCTACACCATGGAGACGCTGCTGCCGGACGCCTTCGGCCCCGAGCAGCTGCCGCCACGCTAACGCCTGCCCGTATCAGGCGCCGGTCGAGCCCGGCTGGCGCCGATTTTCGAATCCTCGTATGCTGAGGCCCCTTTCCTTATCGCCTGTCTCAGGAGAAACGCCATGGCGGCTTTGTTGCCCAACGTCGACCCCAACGGTCTGCTCGAATACTCCGTGGTCTACACCGACCGCTCGCTGAACCACATGTCCCAGCGCTTTCAGGACGTGATGCGCGATATCTCCGCCACGCTCAAGGAGGTGTACAACGCCGACGCCAGCGTCATCGTGCCCGGCAGCGGCACCTTCGGCATGGAAGCGGTGGCCCGCCAGTTCGCTCTCGATGAAAAAGTGCTGGTGATACGCAACGGCTGGTTCAGCTACCGCTGGACGCAGATCATCGAGATGGGCCGGCTGACCGACGACCACACCGCGCTCAAGGCGCGCCGCCTCGACCCCTCAAATACCCGCTCGCCCTTCGCGCCGGTGCCGGCCGCCGAGGTCGCCGAGCGCATTCGCGCAGAAAAACCCGCGGTGGTTTTCGCCCCCCAGGTAGAAACCTCGGCGGGCGTGCTGCTGCCGGATGACTACATCCGCGAGGTAGCCAGTGCTGCCCGCGAGGTAGGCGCTTTATTCGTTCTCGACGCCATCGCCGCCGGCACGCTGTGGGTCGACATGCAGGATTTGAACGTTGATGTGGTGGTCAGCGCCCCGCAGAAAGGCTGGAGCGGCCAGCCCTGCTGCGCCATGGTTATGCTGGGTAGCCGCGCCGTCGAGCGCTTGGAGCAAACGCAAAGCAACAGCTTCGCCTGCGACCTGGGCAAGTGGCACGCCATCATGCAGGCGTACGAGAAAGGCGGCCACGCCTACCACGCGACCATGCCCACCGATGCCCTGCACACCCTGCGTGACATCATGCAGGAGACCCGCGAGTACGGCTTCGACAAGGTGAAGCAGGAGCAGATCGACCTAGGGATCGAGGTACGCGCCATGCTGGCCCGCCAAGGCTTTGACAGCGTAGCCGCCGAGGGCTTCCAGGCGCCGGGCGTGGTGGTCAGCTACACGGGCGACGCCGGCATCGTCGGCAAACTGGCCGGAGCCGGCGTGCAGGTCGCCGGCGGCGTGCCTCTAATGTGCGACGAAGGCGACGACTTCCAGACCTTCCGCATCGGACTGTTCGGTCTGGACAAGCTGCACCATACCGAGCGCAGCGTCGACAAGCTCGAGCGCGCGATCGAACAGGTTAAAGCGTGAGCCGTGAAACGTAAGCGGTAAATCGTTGAGCGCCCTTAGGGGCGCTTTTCGTTGGCAGGGGCAATTTTCTCATCGACCCGTTCGACGTCGACGATCCCCGAGCGGCTGACAACCACTTTCCAGCGCGCCAGGTGCGGGGTATCTTCGCTGCCGGTTTCGCGAATCACCAGGTTGAACAGGTGGCGCCGCTCGACGCTTTCCCGCACCGCCTGCCCCTCCTTCAACCGGTAGATATGGTGCTTGCCCTTACTCATCAGCCGAGTGAGCAGCGAAATATCCAGCGTCAGCGTTTCGCGGGTGTGCTCGTAGCCGCTCAAAAAGCGCGTAGGTGACATGCGCGAGCGCGAACGGTAGTGCAGCACCTGCTCCTCGCGCTGGGTGACGCTTCGATGGCGCAGATTCTTGATCTCCTCGTCCAGCGACTTGAAACGCTTGTAGTTGAACCACTCGAGCTGGCGCCCCACCATCACGTCGCGCGTGGCGTCCTTGTACTGGCGGCGCCACTTGGGGCGCCCCTTACGCAGAAGCCGCCACAGGGTATTGCGTAAATCATCCTTGAACACCTCGCGCATGGCGTACAAAAGCGCCATGGCGAGCACGAACAGCGCGGTGACATCGCCCACCACATCGCGCAGCCGTAGAATTCCCATCATCACGAACACCATGACCACCGCCGTGGCGAGCCCCTTAACCACGCGCTGCTCACCCTGGCCAAGCTCCAGCGACTCCTGCTTGAGCGTGATCGGGTACTCGATCAGCCGGCGCAACAGGCGCATCTTGTTGGACATGCGGGTCGGATCCGCCATGACGCGCTCGGCGTTGTACTGTCGCTCGCGCCGGTGGGCGTTTTCGACTTCGCAAAGCTCGATCAGCTTCGCGCGCACCGGGTTGAAAACCCCGCCCCGTGGCAAGTGCGCCACCAGCGCCAAACGCTGCTGTTCGGTGAACCAGGAGAGGTAGTTGTCGATGTTGGCGAAGTACTTATAGAGCGTTTCGTCGCTGGGTTCGTTGCGTCGCAGCCGCTTGAGAATGCCTTCGCTGAGTTCGTTGACCTCGTCGACCTTGTCCAGCAGCGCCTGGCGGTCCTCATACTCGGACTCCGTTGGCGGCTCCTTCTTGTCGAGGCGCAGCGAGCGGGTATCCGATAGCACCGTCTGCACCGCCTGCTCGAGGGCGATCACGTACTGGTAGGCGTACAGGCTCAAACTCAGCCGATAGGATTCGCTGCCCAGCCGGTTGCGGCTCGCCAACCGGCTGTGCACCAGCGGCAGGTGGTACTGGTCGCTGTGATAGGTACGCGAGACGTGAAGGGCGCTGTGGAAAAAGGCGTCTTCGCTCACCAACTGGGTGCTCAGCCCAAGCTCGCCCGGAACGAACAGATAAACATCCAGCGTGTGCGACGTCTCCTCTTTAAGCCGCCGAGTCAGGCGAAGCTGGAAGCTATTTTTACGCTCGACGTTGATCACCTGGGCGCGGACTCCCTCGCGTTAAGAGCGCATCAGCAGCTCTTTAAGGCATTGACCTTGTTAATGATCTCTTAGCATAGACCAGAATGGGGCTTGCCATCGATCAAGGGGCGGGCGAGTATTGCTCGTTGACTCTTCATCACCGCAGGGAGCCCGAATGTCCGCCGCCCGCTTCTCTCGTTTCGAGCGAGTGCTGATCGAAAGCCGTAGCCGGGTGGACACGGCGGCGCTGTTGCTGCTGGCCTGGGTGTTGTGCAAGCGCCCGGAACTCTCGCCGACGCAGCGGCTTCAACGCCTGGCCCGGGCGGGGGCACAATTTCGCCACGCCATCGGGCTCAAACAGCTGCTCGAGATCGCCGGTGAGCAGGACGTGAGCGCGCTGCAGCTGGCCGCCGAGGTGGTACGCGACGAGTCGACCCCGGCGCGGCGGCTGACCGTTTTGCAGCAGGCCATCGGGCTTGCCACCGACGACGGCGCGCTGTCGCCTTCCAACCACTACGTGCTGCGCTTTCTGGCCGACCTGCTGTCCTTCGAGCCCACCGCTCTCGCCACGCTTTTTAGCGAGCTGACCGGCCACGCGCTCACGCCGGCCGAAGACATCAGCCGAAGCGACTATTGGCTGCGCGAGGACGCCGCGTTTCGGCAGGCCCAGGCCGAACGCGCCCGAGCCGAACAGCAGGCCGAGCAGCAGCGCGCCCGCGAAAGGGAAAAGGCGCGGGAAAAAGCCGAGCAGGCCAACGAGCAGGCGCGCCGCGAGCGCGAACGCCATGAACGCGCATCCAGAAGCACACCGGACCCGTCTGGCGCCTACAAAAGCCGCCGGGCGCTGGCGGTGCTGGGCCTTTCCCCCGGCGCTACGCGCGAAGAGATCCGCCGCGCCTACCGGCGCCTGGCGCAGCTTCACCACCCGGACCGCGCCTACGCCAAAAGCGAGCACCACGTGGCGCTGGCCTCCCAGCGTTTTCAACGGATCAAAAACGCCTATGATTATCTGATCAAGGCGAGCACCTGACGAGACCGAACAACCGAGACCCCTGCCATGCGCGATCTTTACCAACGCCTCGCCCTTTCGCCAGCCGCCGACCAGCCCACGCTCGATTCGGCATTGAGCCGCTGCCCCAACAGCGCCCTTCGTCGCGACGCCGAGGCGGCGTTGGGCGTTGAAAGCCACCGCGCGCGCTACGATGAGCTGCACCAAACGCTTGGCGACATCGGCCGGCTACGCGCCGGGCTAGGGCTCACCCATGCCCCGCACTGGCAAATTGACGCAGCCAACGACTTCTCGATGCCGGCGGACACCGCCCCGCCGCGCGTCGAGACGCTCGGTCGTCGCATCGCCGCCGCGGTGTCGTTTTTCGATCGCTGGCGCAGCGCTCAAGGCGTCTGGCTACTCATCACCGTGTTCGCCATGGGGGCTGGCGTAGGCCTCGCTTTGGGGCTGCCCCTGCTCGCGTGGCTTGGTTTTTTGTGACGTAGTCCTCTGCGATGTAGTCCTCTGCGATGTAGTCCGCTGCGATGTAGCCTGCTGTGATGTGCGCTCGTCCTTGCGCTTCTCCGCCTGCGTAGGGCGTGGGGCGGGCTGGGGCGGTGTGGGGCGCTGACGCGGGCCTTGCGGATCTTCGCCGCTGGCATCGATGAAGAAATCGGTACCGGCGCTCTCCTCGATCTCTTCCTGGGAGCGCGGCTCCATGCTGAGACTGAGCCGCGGCACGCCAAGATCGATGTTCTGAGCTTCCATCCGCTGCTTGAGCATCAGGTTGAACGCCCGAGATACGTCCCACTGCATCTCTGGGGCGGTGCGAAAGCGCATGCGCAGAATCGGGCAGCCATCCTCGAAGCCCTGCACGCCCTGCATCTCCAGCGGTGACCAGATGTAGTGGCGCATCATCGGGTCCTTTCTGAGCTCCTGGGCGGTCTCCTGCATCAGCGTGATGGCATCATCAATGCGCATGTCATAGGGAATGCGTATCCGCATCAAGGCGATGCCGAACTGGCGCGACATATTGTGGATCGACTCGATTCGGCTAAAGGTGATGATGTGCACCACGCCGTCGAGATCGCGCAGCTTCACGGTTCTTAACGTCAGGCCTTCGACGGTACCCATGTGGCTGTTGATCTGGACGAAATCGTCCACGGCCAGCGAATCCTCGATCAAAATGAAGATGCCGGTGATCAAATCCTGCACTAGGGTCTGGGCGCCGAAACCGATCGCCAGACCGATGACACCGGCACCGGCCAGCAGCGGCGTGACGTTGACGCCGATATTGGCCAGGCCCACGATTACCGCAATGATCAAAATGGTGACGAAGATCACGTTGCGGATCATCGGCGTGATCGTCTGGGCGCGGGCCTGGTTGACCCGCCGCCCGCGCGAGCGCGCCGACGAGGTCAGCGCTCGTGAAATGGCGGTGTCGGCGAAAATCCACACAAGCCAGGCGATCAACACGGTGGCGCCCAAACTCACCAAGGCCTGACCGATGCGGGCGCTGGCCACCGCCTGCTGGCCAAGACCGAACAGCGAGCCACCCCACACCTGCATAGAGAGCTCGGCGAACACCATCCACGCGCAAAGATGCGCCAGCACGAAGCCAAAGCGCTCCAGGCGCTTGCGGTACTGGCTGTGGCGGCGGCGATGGCGGCGCTTGGTCAGCCGCTCGGCCTGGCGGCGCAAAAGCCCAGTCACGACCAGCGTGACGACCAGAAGGCTCGCCGAGACGATCGAGCGGGCCAGCGCCGTGGCCACATCCCCTACGGTGATGAAGATCGCCAACAGCGAGCCGCCCACCATCAACAGCGCCGGAATGTGCCAAAGCCCGCCCAAGGTGCGCACCATCTCCACCGCGGCGCTGGCGTCGCGGCGCTGCTTGTAGGGGCGGTTGCAGATCAGGTGGCGAATCGGGCGCTTGAACTTGATGATGAAGCGCGCCGCTAAAAGCGCCGCCAGCATGTTAGTGAGTACCGACACCAGGCCTGCAAGCTCGCCGCCTAGCAGGTCGACCAGCCGAGCCGAATTGACCGCGTCGCCCAGCGCGATCAGCGCGCCGATCAAGAAAAGCCCGCGCAGCGCCTGGTTTTGCAGCTGCTGTACCGCAGTGAAGCGGTGCCCGCGACTAAAAAACGCGATGACTGTTTCGAACACCACCGACAGCGCCCGCCCGCAAAGGCAGATATAGGCGACGACCAGCACCAGCGTGCGCCCGGGGCTGTAGGGTAAAAGTTGGCCGATGCCAAGCACGATCGCAAAGGAGAGCGCCCAGGGCAGCATGCGGCGAAAGAAGTGCACTACCAAAAGCCGGGCTTTGGGATCGCGGGGCAGATCCAGCGGCCAGTCGCGGCGGGTCGCGATCAGCCGCCCAAAGGCGATCATGGAGATCAAAAGCGATACCCAGATGGCGGCCAAAATGGCAGCCTCGACGACCTCTCGGATCGCCTCGCCCTGGTTGGTGCCATCGTTGAGCGCGCGCAGATCCTGCGCCCCTTGTAAGAGCTGGCGCGACCACTCGTCCACCGGCGAGTGGCCGGACTGCGCCTGGTCGCCCAGATCGCTCAGCGTGTCCGCCAGTGCCCCTAGCAGCCCTTGACGGTCAGGGCTCTGCTCCTCGGCAGCCTCGGATGTGGTTTGCAGTTCGCGAAGCGATTGCAAAAGCGCTTGGCGCTGATCCTCGTTCTCTAAAAGTTTGATGACATCGGACAGCGAATCCTGGAACTCGTCACTGCTGACCGACGCCTGCTCGTCGCTGCTGCTTTCGCTGCCGGTGAGGCCGGGCAGGCTCACGCCTTGCGCCTGCGCGGAGCCCACACCCAAAAGCGCCCAAAGCGCGATACCTAAAACGAACGTGATCAACCAGGGCTTTCGCACATGCTCCTCCGGGCGTAATGGCTGCGAGCCGGTGTGGGTAGTCGGCGTTGGGGCGCGATGTATCCACCGGCCGGAACGAATACCGCTTAGCCTGCCGCCTGACTATGATAGGCTGACAGCTTAAACGTTCACCTCAAGGATATAGAGATGACGCTCCAGGCGCCCCCCCACCGCTCGACCCGCCGCGGCCAAACGCGACGGGTAGGCGTGGAAATCGAATTTGCGGGACTGCCCCCGCAAGAGACCGCACAGCTCGTTCAGACGCTGTTCGGGGGCGAGCTTAACGTGGTCAGCCCGCACAGGCTACTGGTGAGCGAAACGCGCTGGGGTACTTTTGGCATCGAACTCGACACCCAGTACGCTCACCCTGACCAGGCGCTGGTCGAGGACGCGCATGCCGACGATAGTGAATGGGCGCGCCAGCAACATCTTAGACGCGTCGAGTTTCATCGCAAAACCCGCGAGCTGATCGGCGATATGGTCACCGGGCTCGTGCCCACCGAAATCGTCTGCCCGCCGGTGCCCTGGGACGAACTCGAAGAGCTCGATACGCTGTTCAAGACGCTGCGCGAAAAAGGTGCCAAGGGGACCGACGCCAGCCTACTCTACGGTTTTGGCCTGCATTTGAATCCGGAAGCCGCTGCGCTCGATGTCGACTATCTGCTCTCGATGCTGCGCGCCTATCTGCTGCTGGCCCAGTGGCTGCGCGATGAGATCAAGGTGGACATTACCCGAGAAGTGCTGCCTCACGCCAACCCGTTCCCCAAAGAGTATGCCCTCAAGGTGCTCGACCGCGACTACGCGCCGGATCTCGACGGTTTCATCGACGACTATCTGCATTTCAATGAGACCCGAAACCGCGAGCTGGATTTATTGCCGCTGTTTGCCCACCTGCGCCCGGAGCATCCTCACGCGCTGTTGCACAATCAGCTGACCAAACCGCGCCCGACTTTTCATTACCGACTGCCCAACGCCGAACTCTCGAAGCCCGGCTGGGGCTCGGCGGTCGAATGGAACCGCTGGGCCGAAGTCGAAAAGCTCGCCGCCGACCGACAAGCGCTCGACGAACGCTGCGATGAGTATATCGCGCGCAATGCCCAATCCCTGACCACGCGCCTGAAAAACACCCTGCTGCGCTTGTTCAAGCGTCGCTGACATTAGTAGACGAGATACGGTTTTTATGACGCGTCCGCTCATTGGCATCACGACTTCCGATCGAAAAAGCCACTTGGCCTGGTGGTTCGACTGGTTCGCCGTTTGGCGGCACGGCGGAAAGCCTGTGCGGCTTTCACCGTCGCGCCCGAGGCCCGAGGCGCTGGATGGCCTAATCATCGGCGGCGGTGACGATATCCAGGCCCACCTCTACGGTGGCGAAGTGCAGCTCAACGTCCGCCTCGACCCGGCCCGCGACGAGCTCGAGCTTGCGTTGCTTGCCCGCTTCATCCCAAGCCACACCCCGGTGCTGGGCATCTGTCGCGGCGCGCAGCTGATCAACGTGCACCAGGGCGGCACGCTGGACCCGGACATCTACACCACGCACGAAGGCTTGAAGCGCCGGCGCACGGTACTGCCCAGAAAAACGGTGGATATCGTCACCGGCAGCAAACTGCACGGGCTTTTAAGCGTGAGCTGGTGCCGGGTCAATAGCCTTCACCACCAGGCGGTAAACGCGGCCGGGCGCGGTATCAAAATCGTTGCGCGCGACCGCGACGGGCTGGTGCAGGGCATCGAGTCCGAAAACCACGACTTTTTGATCGGCGTGCAGTGGCACCCGGAGTGGCTGATTTTCAACCGCCCCCAGCAGCGGCTGATCAGCGCGCTGGTGAAGGCGGCGAAAAAAAGCGCCGCTAGACCTTAAAACTCACGGCTTAAAGCTCACGGCTTAAAGCTCAAGCATTAAACCTCAAGCCTTGAGTGCAGCAATAGCGGCGTCGTAGTCCGGCTCGTTCTTGAGTTCGCTGACCAGCTCGCTGTGCAGCACGGTATCGTGCTGGTCGAGCACCACCACGGCGCGAGCGCAGAGCCCCTTCATCGGGCTGTTGGTTAGCGCTACGCCCCACTGTTCGAGAAATTCCTGCTGGCGAAACGTGGAGAGCGTCTCGACGTTATCGAGCCCTTCGGCGCCGCAAAAGCGCACCGCAGCAAAGGGCAGGTCGGCGGAGACCACCAGTACGACGGTGTCCGGCAGGCTCGAGGCCAGCTCGTTGAAGTGGCGCGTCGAGGTCGCACAGGTGGGCGTGTCGATACTCGGGATGATGTTGAGCACCTTGCGCTTGCCAGCGAAGCTTTCAAGCGTCACGTCTTCGAGATCGCGGTTGGTCAGCGTCATGCTGGGGGCCTTTTCACCGGCTCTGGGAAGAACGCCGGCCACGTCCATGGGGGTGCCGCCCCGGGTAATCTGCTGCATACTGATGGCTCTCTATCGTCAATGTCATTGTGAACCGGGTCGAGGTGTCGAACCCCACCGGCGTATCGGGCTTATGCCCTGAACGATATGGCTGCTCGTACCATCCTGGACCCACTTATCATGAACACGCGTGCCAGACGCTGTCGAACGCACTTCGTATTCACCACAAAGAGTATGCCATGCCCTCCGTACTGATCGTTAAGACCGGCGACGCGTTTTCTGAAGTGACCGAACGCCACGGCGATTTTGACGCCCTTTTTGAAGCGCCCATGACGCGTGCCACGCAAAACGTCACGTTCCAGGTGTGGGACCCACGAGTACAAAGCGCGCCCTTTTGCCTAGACGGATTGGACGGCATCGTGATCACCGGCTCCAATAGTATGGTCAGCGACGCCGAGCCCTGGAGCGAGGCGTTGAAACCCTGGCTAAGAGACGCCCGGCAGCGCGACATTCCCATGCTGGGTGTTTGCTACGGCCATCAACTCATGGCGGAGGCGTTTGGGGGAAAAGCAGGCAACCATCCCGATGGTCGCGAAGCGGGCACCTTCGAAATCGAGCGCAATGAGGCCTCCAACGCCGACCCGCTCTTTAGCCAGCTTCCGACCCGCTTCATGGCGCACCTCACCCACGGCCAAACCGTGCTGAAAGCGCCGGATGACGGCGTCGTTCTGGCCTACAACCACCACGACCATCACCAGGCGATCCGCTACGGCACTCGCCAGTGGAGCGTTCAATTTCACCCGGAATTCAACGCCGACATACTGCGCGCCTACATCGAGCGCGTTAAGGACGCGCTCATCGACCAGGGCGACGATGTGAGCGAGCTGATCAACCGCCTTCGCGAAACGCCGGAAGCCTCCAGCCTGCTCGAGCGCTTTAGCCGGCTGCTTTAACTGCCCGCTTCTCGTCACGCCGAGAGGCGAGCCGGTCGGCAAGCCGGGTGGGCTCGGGCAGTTTGGTACGTCCAAGACAGCACATCACCCAACCCAGCGCGGTGTCGACCGACACGCGATGGCCCGGTGATACGAAGATCGGCTTGACGTTTTGCCGCGAGCGCAGCACCACGCCCAGGGTTTCGCCCTTGGCCGTCAGCGCGCTGTAGTCGCCGCGCTCGCTGCCCACTTCATCAAAGCGCCCGTAAAGACGCGACTTGGCGACGCCGATGGTGGGCAGGTCGAGCCATAGTCCAAGGTGGGCGGCCACGCCCAGCCTTCTGGGGTGCGCGATGCCCTGCCCGTCGACCATCACCAACTGCGGGGTTTGCGAAAGCTTGTCGAAAGCGCCCAGAGCTGCCGGAATTTCACGAAACGATAAAAGCCCGGGCACGTAGGGCATGCGGGTCGGCTCGCGATGAACGACCTGCTCGACCACCTCCAGAGCCGGCGCCTTTTCGGCGTCCCACTTCAGCAGCACCACCGCGGCGCGGGTGGTCTCGCCCTGATCCTCGAAGCCGATATCGACCCCGGCGATGAGGTTGACCTCATCGATACGATCACTGGATTCCAGCCGTCCGGCCAGCTCGCTTTGCAGCGCGACGGCGGCTTTGGGCTCGAGATTCCAGTCGTGTAGCGGTGCCTCCATGGCTCTTTACTCCTTTAGCGATGTTGATCAAGCAGTCTAGCGGGCAATAAAAAACCCCGCTCGAAAGCGGGGTTTTGGGTCGTGCGAAAAAGCGCTATTTGATCAGGCGCGTTCGCGGCGACGAACCGGCGCATCGCCGCCTTCGTCACGACGACGGCGCGGCGCGCGTTCCGGCGCGCTGTCTTCGCTGATCTCCAGCGGACGACCGGCGACGCGAGCGCGGGCCATCTTGGCCAGAATCGTGGACGGCAGGTTGCTCGGAAGCTCGACTACCGAAAAGGCGTTGCGAATATCGATACGGCCGATACGCGCGCCTTCGATACCACCTTCGTTAGCCAACGCACCAACCAGCTGACCCGGCTTGACGCCATCCTTGTGACCGACCGAGACGCGGTAACGCGTCATGCCTTCGCTCGGCGTGCTCGAACGCTCGCGGCGCTGCGGCTTGGCGCCGTCACGACCGCCTTCACGAGCCGGACGCTCCTTGCGCGGTGCCTGCAGGCGACCGATCGGCGCTTCGTCGGCGCGCGCCATAGCGGCGAAAGCGCAGGCGAGCTCGATCGGGTCATGGCCTTCGGCGACCAGACGCTCGACCAGCGTGCGCTGCTCTTCGGCGCCCGCGGTCAAAGCAGCGACTACGCGCTGATGGAACACTTCATCACGGTGCGCGCGAATGGCGCTTTCATCGGGCAGCGGCATCTCGGTCATTTTCTGACCGGTAGCCTGTTCCATCCAGCCGACCTTACGGCCTTCGCGGAAACCGGCGAAGGTGATCGCGATACCGCTGCGCCCGGCGCGGCCGGTACGACCGATACGGTGGGTATAGGCTTCCGCGTCCTGGGGCAGGTCGTAGTTGACCACGTGAGTGATACGCGGAACGTCAAGACCACGCGCCGCCACGTCGGTGGCGATCAACACGTCGACCTTGCCACGCTTCAAGCGGGTAATGGTGCGCTCACGGAGGCTCTGATCCAGATCACCGGAAAGGCCAGCGGCGTTGATGCCGCGCGCGGTCAGCTGCTCGACCAGAGTGGTACACGCGGCACGGGTACGCACGAACACGATCGCCGCATCGACGGGCTCGACTTCGAGAATGCGCGACAGCGCCTCGAGTTTGGCACCACCATCGACGCGCACGATGCGCTGCTCGATGTTCTCGCCGGTGGTGGTCTTCGACTCGATGGCGACCTTGACCGGATCGACCAGATAGCGGTTGACGATGCGCTCGATTTCCGTCGGCAGTGTTGCCGAGAAGAAGACACGCTGGGCATCTTTCGGGGTATCGGCGACCACGCGTTTGACGTCGTCGATAAAGCCCATGCGCAGCATTTCGTCGGCTTCGTCGAGCACCAGTGCCGACAGGCCGTCGAGCTTCAGGCTCGCACGGTCCAGATGGTCGATGATACGACCCGGGGTGCCGACCACGACCTGAGCGCCGCGCTTGAGTGCGCCCAACTGTTCACGGTACTCCTGGCCGCCGCACAGCGTGGCGACTTCCAGGCCCTTGAGGTTTTGACCATACTTGGTAAACGAGACCGCGACCTGCTGAGCGAGCTCGCGGGTCGGCGCCATGACCAGCACCTGAGGCGCGCGGCGGTCGAGGTCGATACGTGACAAAAGCGGTAGTGCAAACGCCGCGGTTTTACCGGTACCGGTTTGGGCCTGGCCCAACATGTCACGGCCTTCCAGCAGCGCAGGAATGGTTTGCGCCTGGATCGGCGAGGGGGTTTGGTAACCCTGTGCTTCAACAGCAGAGAGAACGGCAGGCAACAAAGCCAGATCGCCGAAGCTCGGCGAGGCGACAGAAGTCGAGGTCATTAATCACACCTTGGTAGGCCGGCATGGCCGGCAAAAAACATCTAAAGCGTCTTCGACACGTTGAAAAGCGCAGTCGCGCTGTAGGCAAACGCCGCCTTGCGGCTGAATGGCTAAAGGAGTCAAAGACGCCGGTCGCACCTGGCATTCGGTTGGCAAAACAATGAAACGCGCCAACCTCTGTGGCGACCTTCTGCGTCGATTTCACCCGGTTGGTGAAATACTAAAAACGCGCCATCTTCACAGCATCGAACATCGCGTGGGGATGTTCCTGCAAGCGTACTGCGTCGTGGCAGTCAAACGCTTAGCGTCATGATGGAGGGGTCAACACATGCGAGGAGCGCGAATACTAACACCCTTAAACACCCCTGACCAGTTTTTTTACTTTACCCAACCTGGACAGCCGCGCTTGCGCTTGTCGACATATGGTCTAAAGTTTTAGTGGCAATACCGCGTTATACGATCAAGGAGAGAGACCATGAACTGGGATCAGATCGAAGGTAAATGGACCGAAGTCAAAGGCAAGGCGCGTTCCAGCTGGGGCGAACTCACCGACGACGAGCTGGACCAGGTTGCCGGCAAGAAGGATCAGCTGGTAGGTAAGCTGCAGCAAAAGTACGGCCTCGAGCGTGAAGAAGCCGAAAGACGTGCCGACGACTGGGCCGACTCGCTCTAAGCGGCTCGCCTTAAACATTCGTCAGCTAGCCGTAGCAATCAGCGACAACCGCTCTTCAGGACCCGCCCCGTCACTTTATTTAGGCGGGTCCAATCAACGAAGAGTCAGGTTTGAGTTAAACCCTCCCGGGTTAAAGGAGTAACGCGATGAAGAAATCACTGTTATTGACTGCCGTGAGTGCAGCTTTACTGGCCGGCACCACGCTGAGCGCCCAAGCGTCTCAGGAGCCGCAAGGCGTTTACTCCGCAGACGACATTCTGGATGCCGACGTCTATTTCGCTAATGGTTCCGGCGAAGAGATCGGCGATGTCGACGATATCCTGTTCGACGATGACATGCGTATCACCGCTTTGGTGATCGAGAGCGGCGCGGTACTCGGCCTTGGCGGGCGTGAAATCGTGGTCGATACCGACTACTTTTCGCTCGAGACCAGTACCGAAGGCGATGGTGAAACCGAACATCGCATCATGCTGAACGCTACGCCGGAAGAGGTCGAGGATTTCCCGGCCTATGATCGCGACTGGTGGGAACAGACCCAAGCCAACGCACGCGATGCGTGGCAGACCACCCGCGACGGCGCCCAAAGCGCGTGGCAGTCCACTCGTGAAGCGTTCGACAACGACGACGAGCCGCAGCCCCAGCAGTAAATCGTCAACGATGTTTTTTAAGATATCTCACTAAAAAGGCCGCCCTTCAGGGCGGCCTTTTTAATTTAGGAACAAATTGATCAGCGGCGGCGAATGCCCTGCCCGCTCAAGCGCTCGCGGTCATGGGGGCGCTCGAGATCGAGCGCGGGCCCAACCGGCACGATACGCGTGGGGTTGATCGACTCGTGGCTGTAGTAGTAGTGGCGCTTGATGTGATCCATATTCACGGTCTCAGACACGCCCGGCCACTGATAAAGCTCTCGCAGATAGTTCGAGAGATTCGGGTAATCCTCTATGCGCCGAACGTTGCACTTGAAGTGGCCGTGGTAGACCGCATCGAAGCGAATCAGCGTCGTGAAGAGGCGAATGTCCGCCTCCGTGAGCCACTCCCCGGCCAGGTAGCGCTGATTCTCCAGGCGTGCTTCGAGTCGGTCAAGCGAGTCGAACAGTGCCTTGACGTGCTTCTCATAGACCGACTGCTCGGTAGCGAACCCCGCCTTGTAGACGCCGTTGTTGACGTTATCGTAGACATCTTCATTGACCTCGTCGATGACGTCACGCAGGTCGCTCGGGTAGAAGTCCAGATCGTTGCCGGTCAGCGTATCGAAGGCGCCGTTGAACATGCGTACAAGCTCTGCCGACTCGTTATTGACGATGGCGCTACGCTTTTTGTCCCAGAGCACAGGCACCGTCACGCGCCCGGTGTAGTCGGCCTCGGTCATGGTGTAGAGTTCAAAATGATAAGCCACCCCGTTGACCCGATCGCCGCTCGAGCCTTCGTTCTTCTGGTAGGTCCAGCCGTGATCGAGCATCAAAGGGCTTGTGTGGGAGACGCCAATCAGCTCCTCAAGGCCCTTGAGCTTGCGCATGATCAGTGCGCGATGCGCCCAGGGGCAGGCCAGCGATACATAAAGATGATAACGATCCTGCTCGGCGGGAAAGCTTTTGCGATCCGCATCGTCGGTTTCGCCAACCCAGTCGCGCAGCTTGGCCGATTCCCGGACGAACTCGCCGCCGTGTTTTTTAGTGTCGTACCACTGATCGACCCACTCACCTTCCACCAATAGTCCCATTGGGCGGCTCCTTTAGCTGCATTGAGTTGATGCCCTAGAGCATAGCGCGCCATGAAAACGGCTCAAGCGGATGTTTTACCCTTTATCGTTCGAGAAAATAGAATCGCGTGTGCAGCGCTCGGCGACCGCCTCTTTGAGCACTTGGGCCATCGCGTGAGTCGCGGGGCCCGCCCGGTCACGGTCCTTGAAGATCAGTTGAAACGGCGCTTCGCGCGTGCCGCCAGCGGAAAGCGGCAAGGCCTTGAGCTCGCCGCGCTCGAGCTCGTTGGCGATGCGGGTGATCGGCATCCACGCGAAACCGAGCCCGCGCTTGATCATGTCCAGCGACGTGTTGAGATGGCTCACCGTCCAGCGCTGTTCGGCCTTGAGCCAGCCGGCATCGACGGACTCCCGAGTCGCCGAGTCGCGCACTACAAGCTGGCGATACTGCGCCAAATCACGTAGATCGAGCGAGCGCTCCAGCCCGTGAAGCGGGTGCGACGGGTGGGCCACCGCGATAAAGCGCACGTTGACCAGCGGCTCGCCCAGAAAGCCAGGCACTTCCATACCGGAAATCACCAAGTCCGCGCTGCCGTCGAACAGCATCTCGACGCCGCCGTTGAGCACGCTTTCATAAAGCTGAACCCGCACCTGCGGGTAGGCTTCGGAAAAGCGCTCCAGCGCCTTGGCCTGGGCGTCGGCCGGGAATACCTGATCGATGGCGACGGTCACTTCGGTTTCGAGCCCTTCGGCCAGGCTTAAGGCAATATCCTCGATAGAAGCGGCGCTTTCGATGAGCTGACGCGCCCGACGCAGCAGAAGCTCGCCGGCCTCGGTCAGCCGCACCTGCCGCCCGACCGGCTCCAGCACCTGCACGCCCAGCTGCTCTTCGAGTTTGTGCACCGCGTGATTGAGTGTGGAAGGACTTTTATGGATGGCTTCAGCGGCGCGTGCAAAACCGCCATGATCCACAACCGCAGCGAGCATGTGCCACTGAGCAAGGGTTACCCGAGACATTTCGATTTCCTCGACGCTTAAAGCGTATTTGTGCGCTTGGCCTTCGAAAAAACCATACCAGAATGGCAGCGACGGCGAATAGACACGTTACGCTCTCCTTCCAATTAAAAAATTAAAAAATTAAAAAAATAAGGGAACTTTTCTTTTAATATGTATAACATCGCTTGATATTACTGGCGCGAGCGTTTCACTATCGAGTAAACTCGAACGTTACAAAAAAAAACAAAATATCGGAATGTGTACCCTTCATTTCTAGCGCACGTTTAATTAGCGGCCTAACAGGCAAGCCGAACCGCTAATCAACCGCGCTCGATAGCGAACACCTGGCAAGCACTCTTGTACAAAAAGCGCGACGCAGATTGTACTCGCTGTATGCCAAACGAGCGGTGAACTTCGTCCTTTTACGGAGCCGAAGGGATAAAACCGTCAGCCACCATTGAACCGATCTTGTACATCGAACTTTACAAGCCGCCACTCTTGTCTATATCTTAAAGGTGAAACGATACAAGCGGCTGTCCTTGTACAAGCTGTTTTCAGCGATGGCGAAATAGGCCCAAACATTGAAGCAGAATTAGCAAACACTGTTTCCTTTGAATGCCCCGTCTCACGGGCTTTTGCACAAACGCAAAAGTTCTCTTTCTGTATGGAAACACAGTCTATTCACCCCCTACCCCATGGGGTATTGTTCCCGAGCTTGTTCACTTTTACGTTCATTTTAACTTCGAACTCGGCGGTCAATTTACCCATGTTGCGAATCCTCCATTCGCTGCCTCGCACGCATAAATTATTACTTTTACCCGTGGCTACGATGGTCACAGTGCTGGGCACACAGAAGCTGTTAACGACGTATCAAGACCTGAACTCCCCCCGTACTTCGCTGGAAAGCGTGCTGGTTCCGCTTTCAAGCGACGCCGTTGCAACGGTCCCCTCCTTGCATCAGGAGCGTCGTCCGGTTGCCGAAGCGATCGACCGCGCCTCTCGCGCCATCGACGCCACTCGCGAACAAATTCCGCTCAAGGATCTCGCGCCTCGCGAAATCGTGGATCTCGACGTCATTGCGACCGCCGAAGCCTCAATGGCCAGCGAAATCGACGCCCGGCCCCAGCTTGACGACGGCGCCATTCACATGGCGGTCGTGTTCGGTACGCTGACTAGTGGCATGCTCAATATCGACGACCCGAGCGGCTACGGCCCGGTCGAAATTGCCGATGCCTCTTCTGTCGACGCCGTCGATATCGATGACGCCACCTCTTACGAGGACTACGGCATCGAACTGTTCGACGACATCTCGTTTCTCGATCTCGAACTCGCCGCCGAAGAGCCTTACGTTCCCGAGTGGAAAACTCATATCGTCGAGTCCGGCGAAACCTTCGCTCTGGTGGCGCAAAACGAGCTGGGGCTAGGCTACAGCGAAGTCGTCGCGCTTCTGGACGACATGCCGGACCCGCAGATTTTGACTAACTGGCGCGCGGGTAACAGTTTCGACTACAAGGTAGACGAAGATGGCCGTCTGCTTTCGCTTCGCATGATGAAGGATATCCGCGACGGCGTGCTGCTCGAGCGTGACGACAACGCCTTCGCCTCGACCGTGATCGAGCGCCAAGGCGAGCCGGTACAACGCCTGTTCGCCGGCAGCGTCAGCGGCAGCTTCGCACGCTCCGCTCAGGCGACCGGCCTTTCGAGCGGCTCGGTGACCGAACTGACCCATCTGCTCGAGCAGAAGCTCGATTTTCGTCGTGACAGCCGCCGGGGCGACCGCTTTAGCGTGCTGGTCGAGTCCGACATGATCGACGGCGAAACGCTGGATTCGCGCGTGCTGGCGGTTCAGTACGAAGGCGAGCGCATGGATCTGACCATGGTACGTAACGCCGCGGACGATCACTTCTATACCCCGGAAGGCAGCGGTTTGGAGCCGGGCTTCGCGCGCTATCCTTTTGAGGGCAGCTACCGGCTCTCCTCCAACTTCAACCCGCAGCGCCACCACCCGGTGACCGGTCGGATCAGCCCGCACAATGGGACTGACTTCGCCATGCCCATCGGCACGTCAGTGGTTGCGCCGGCGGACGGCCGCGTCGAGCGGGTCGCCAACCACGCCGCTGCGGGCCGCTACGTGGTCATTCGCCACGACAACGGCTACCGCACGCGCTATCTGCACCTCTCCAAGCCTCTGGTCAGCGTCGGCGAGCGCGTCACCATGGGCGAGCGCATCGCGCTTTCCGGCAACACCGGCCGCAGTACCGGCCCGCACCTGCACTACGAAGTCATCGTGAACAACTCGCCGGTCAACGCCATGACCGTGGACCTGCCGGAATCTTCAGGCCTCTCCGGCGACACGCTGATCGCGTTCCAGAACCAGGCCGAGCCCATGCTGGCCGCGCTTGAAAGCGGCGAAACCGGCACCGTTAGCGTCGCCAACTACCAGCGCGGCGAATAGCTTAATCACCGCGCACGAAAAAGCCGCCTATCGAGGCGGCTTTTTTCGTTCCACGCTTTTTTCCTTCTACGTTTTTTACGCTCAATGCTTATTGACGCTCGACGGTGGCAGCCAGGGTTAAACCGGACGGCTTAGCGCTGCGAGAAGCGCATCGTCGTGGCGGTAGATATCGTCGCGAAACTCGATGTCCCCCTCGGCGTTGGGCCAGGCCGTTAGGTAGTGAAGCTGTACCGGAATGCGCTGAGGCAGGCTCACGTTCTGATCGCTGCGCCCACGCTGTATCAAGGAGTTGACCTGATGCTGACTGCCGCTGTCACGAAGCAGCAGCTGCGCCAGCTCGCTGATGCCCTCGACCCGGATACAGCCAGAGCTCAGCGCACGGTCGGCGCGCCCAAACGCCGCTTTTGAGGGCGTATCGTGCAGATAGATCATGTCGTCGTTGGGAAAGCGCACGACCAGGCGCCCCAACGGATTGCTGCTGCCCGCAACTTGGCGAAGCATGACGCCTCCAGGGCTTTGCCAGTTGACCGACGACGGGTCCAGCCGCTCGCCGCCGGGGCTCAACACCTGAATGTTACGCGCAGAGAGATAATCGGTACTGCTGCGTACTCGCGGCAGCACGTCCTCACGCATGATAGTCGGCGGAATCGTCCAGGTCGGGTTGATGGTGAGATGGCTGATCGAGGAGTGAATCATGGGGGTAGCGCGCTGAGGCGAGCCCACCACGACTCGGGCATTCCACTGCTGGCCGTTGGGCCGCTGGTAGTGGAGTTGGTAGCCGGCCACATCGACCCATACACGTGACTCGCCGTCGAAATGCGCCAGCCAGCGCGCCCGCTCGAGATTTATGCGCAGTTGATCGATACGCGCCGACAGCGGCGTATTGAGCGCATGCCGGGTGCGCTCCCCGACGACACCGTCCGCCTCGAGCTGATGGCGGCGCTGAAAGCGCTTGACCGCGCTTTCCACCGTAGCGTCGAAACGCCGCTGATTGTCGTCGCGCACTCGGGCGTCGATCATGGGGTAGGCGTCTTCATCGGCGGTGACCAGACCACTTTCGCCCCAGAGGGCGAGCCGCTCGCGCAGCGTGACGACTTCATCATCGGTGTCGCCAAGTCTGAGCGCGGCTTCGCGGCCGCCGAGATAAGGCGCCGGCGCCCCGCCGCGGCGCTCGAGCGCGCGGTAGTCACTTAGCGTCTGGCGAAGCTCTCGGTAGGCACTCGTCTGAGGCCGAGCCGCCTCAAACGCCGCCTCCACATCGCCCTGGGCCAGCGCCATGCGTACCCGGCTCATGCTGTAAGCACGCGCCGGGCGCTCCCCGCTCCATTGTGACGCGAGCGTCTGTGGATCCACCTTGCCACGTGAAAGATGGTCGAGTGCCAGCAGCAGCGCTTGGGTGGCCTTGATATCGAAGCGCGCCTGAGCGTTGCTTCCTGCTTGCTGGCTCAGTTGAAAGTCGTCGATGAGCTCCGCGCCGCGGTAGTCGCTGGGGGTCAGGCCGTCTTCGTCGAGTCGCGCAATCGCTGCCGCGAGAGACTCAACGAGCGCAGCGTCTTGCCATACCAGTTGATCTTCACGGCCCTGATAGAACTGCTGGAGCGGCTGATCGTTGGCGTAGGCGTTTAACTGCTGGGCAAGCGCTGGTTGAGCCAACGTGTCGGCATAGGCATGATGGATGGCGTGCGGCAGCGGCAACAGCGCGGCAACCATAACGGCGCGCATCGCCCAGTGGTGGATCGACGGATTCTCGTTCATAACCCCTCCATGGGTTACTATGCGGTGTCGCATGCCAACCCAATAAAGATACAACATGCGCACACCGATGTTTGGTTTGGCCAACGCCGTTTTCAGCCTCGAACTCGGCGCTCCCATCCTGTAAAAGGAACCTGCAAGCGTAGGCTACCGAAAACAGCCTCTTGCGAACAGGCTCGGCGGGCATTGGCGCGACCAACAATGGCTTTATCGCTCGGCGTATCCCTAATGATAGTAGGTCTGACACTATGCGGCTCGGATTAGGCTTTTTTTCAAGTTTACTCGTTCTTTCTACCCCGCTGGCAAGCACCGCGATTCACGCGGACTCCTCTCCTTTTTATGCTCAAATGGACGCGTCGAAACCCGCCGGCGTCTCTTCACTCAACCACCAGCTTCAGCTACTCGCGCCGGAGGCCACCCCCAGAGCGCTCGAGCTTGCCGCCCAAGCGCTCTCCTGCGCCGACCCCGGCGCCGAGCGCTTGGCCGTCATCGACTATTCGCTACCCTCGACCGAAAAACGCCTGTGGGTCTTCGATCTGGCGCACAACCAGTTGCTGTTCAAGGAACTCGTGTCCCACGGGCAAGGCTCCGGCGACGCCAATGCCGAGGTGTTCTCCAACATCCCGGAGAGCCATCAGTCCAGCATCGGGCTCTTTCGGACCATGAACAGCTACTACGGGCGCAACGGCTACTCGCTGCGCCTGGACGGGCTCGAGGCCGATGTCAACGACCAGGCCTTCGATCGCGCCATCGTCATTCACGGCGCAAGCTACGTCAGCGACGACTTCATCACCCAGACCGGACGGCTGGGCCGAAGCCACGGCTGCCCGGCGGTACGCGAAGAGGTCACCTACCCGCTGATCGATAGCCTAAAGGAGAACCAGTACGTGTTCGCCTACTACCCGGACGCGCAATGGATGGAAAACTCCGCGTTTTTGCGCTGTCCAAGCGGCGGTGCCGGCATTTACCAGCTCGCTGCCGCGACGCGCTAGCCGGCAGGTCAAGACCGCAGTGCGGCGCCGTTGAAGCGCTCGCTTTCGTCTCGGGGGTTTTATGCCAGGCTTAGGCTTGCCTTTCAACCAAGCGAGGAGCTGGCATGGCGAACGCGAAAACGCTGGACCTGGCGCTACAGGGCGGCGGTGCCCACGGCGGCTATACCTGGGGGGTGATCGACCGCCTGCTGGAAGATGACCACATCGAGATCGAAGGTATTAGCGGTACCAGCGCCGGCGCCATGAACGGGGTGGTCATGGCCGATGCGCTGACCCGAGGCAACAAGGAGACCGCCCGCCAGGCGCTGCGCGACTTTTGGCAGGCGGTCAGCCGCGCTGGCATGACAAGCCCGATCCGCCGCTCGCCGCTGGATATCCTTACCGGCAACTGGAGTCTCGATCAGTCGCCAGGCTATATCGCCATGGATTTGATGAGCCGGCTCGTCTCGCCCTATCAGCTCAATCCTCTGAACCTCAACCCACTGCGCACCATCGTCGATGAGCATATCGACTTCGACCGGGTACGTAGCTGCAATCAGCTCAAACTTTTCGTCACCGCCACCAACGTACGCACCGGCAAGCAGCGCGTCTTTCGCCGCGAGGAGATGACGTTGGACGCGGTCATGGCGTCCGCCTGTCTGCCCTTCGTTTTTCAGGCCGTGGAAATCGACGGCGAGGCTTACTGGGACGGCGGCTACATGGGCAACCCTGCGCTGTTTCCGCTCATGGAGGAGTGCGGCGCCCGCGACATCATGCTGGTGCAGATCAATCCAATTAGCCGTGACACCCTGCCGACCACCGCCTCGGCGATCATGAACCGCTTGAACGAGATCACCTTCAACGCTGCACTGATCAAGGAGATCCGCATGATCGCCCTGCTCAAGCACGCCCTCGACGAGCAGGGCATCGAAAACTGCTACCAGCAGGCGCTGTTTCACCGCATCAGCGGCGAGCAAGCGCTCGAGGATCTGTCGGTGTCGAGCAAGATGAACGCCGAATGGCCCTTTTTGTGCCACCTGTTCGAGCTGGGTCGCACCGCCGCCGAACGCTGGCTGGAAGAAAACTTCGATGCCCTTGGCGAGCGCTCCACGCTCGATATCGATACCGTCTACATGAACGAATAGCCGCCCCGGGCGCCCCATTTTGATGCAGTGACGCCGTATCACGGCGCGCCCACCCTTCCCTTCAAAACGCTAATACGCTGTCATTTCGATAAAAATCGCTGGCTGGCGACATAATTGCTTTGTGTTTATCGACAACGACAGGCGTGGACCAGGCCCAACGGGTACGAGTGCGTCGAGTAGGCCTTCAAGGGCGAAGGCGTCCTCTCGTACGCCGCCAGCGCAAACGCGCGGCGGTCTAAAACTCGTTCGCGCTTGGTGAGGTCCTCATGGATATTCGCAACAAGGCTAATCGTATACGCCTGTTCAGCTTTTCGACGCCGCAGATGCGCGCGTTTCACTTTTCCTGGTTTGCCTTTCATATCTGCTTTTTCGGCTGGTTCGGCATCGCCCCACTCATGGCGGTGGTCCGCGAGGACTTGTCGCTCACCCAAACCCAGGTCGGTAACACCATCATCGCCTCGGTGGCGATCACCGTGATCGTTCGGCTCTTGATAGGCGTGCTGTGCGACCGTCTGGGCCCGCGCAAGACCTACACTGGGCTGCTGCTGGTGGGCTCGCTTCCGGTCATGGGCATTGGCCTGGCCGACAGTTTCGAAACCTTCCTGCTGGCGCGCCTGGCGATCGGCGCGATCGGCGCCTCGTTCGTCATTACCCAGTACCACACCACCGTAATGTTCGCCCCCAACGTGGTCGGTACGGCCAACGCCACCAGCGCCGGCTGGGGTAACCTGGGCGGCGGCACGACCCAAATTCTGATGCCGCTAATCTTCTCGGGGCTTTTGATGCTTGGTGTCAGCGAGACGCTCGGTTGGCGCCTGGCCATGGTGGTGCCGGGCGTGGTGCTCTTTTTTACCGGTATCGGCTACTGGTTCTTCACCCAGGATGCGCCGAACGGCAGCTTCGCCGAGCTTAGAGCCCGCAGCGAACTGCCGGAAGCCTCCGGCGAATACGGTGCGATGAACAGCTTTTTATCCGCGGCGAAGGATATCCGCGTGTGGGCACTGTTCGTCGTGTACGGGCTCTGCTTCGGGGTCGAGCTCACCATCAATAACATCGCCGCGATCTACTTTTTCGACCACTTCGAGCTAACGCTGGCCACCGCCGGCCTGATCGCGGGCCTGTTTGGCCTGATGAACATCTTCGCGCGCACCCTGGGCGGCGTGTTTTCGGATCTGTTCGCCAAGCATGGGGGGCTGAAAGGCCGGGTGCGCTGGCTTTTCATCGCGCTGGTGTGCGAGGGCATCGCGCTGATCGCCTTCTCTCAGATGCACGTGCTGAGCTTTGCGATCGGCATCATGCTCGTGTTCAGCCTCTTCGTGCAGATGGCCGAAGGCGCCACGTTCGGCGTGGTGCCGTTCATCAATAAAAAGGCGCTCGGCGCGGTGGCGGGTATCGTCGGCGCCGGCGGTAACGTCGGCGCGGTACTGGCGGCGTTTCTGTTTCGAAGCGAAAGCCTGACCTATCAGCAAGGGCTTTTCTATCTGGGCCTGTGCGTACTGATGCTGGCGGGCAGCGTGCTGGTGGTGCGCTTTAGTGATGCCACGGAAGCCGAAGAGGCAAAGGCCTATCAAAACGCGCTCGGCGAGCAAACCGGCGCGGGGGCGCTTTCGCTGCGCTAGACACTCACTCCCGGCCCTGCAACGCCGCAGGGCCGGCCACACAAGGAGCGCCTCATGGCTTCTGGTCGCACACTGTTACTCATGGCGCTGCGCTTTGATATCGACAACCTGCGCCACTTGGCGGCCGCGTGCGACATGGTGGGCGACATCAGCCGTTTCATTCACGTGCTTCAGCGTGAGCGCGGCGCCTCGACCATTTATCTTGCCTCCAAGGGCAAACAGTTCGCGACCCGGCGGACCGAGTTCATGGCCTGCGGCCAGCAGGCCGAAGCGCTAATGCGCACGCGCCTTGAAGCGCTTTGCGAAAAGCCGCGCCCCGAAGCTGGGGCGCGGCTTTTGCGTCGCATCGCCACCGTCTGGCTGGCGCTCGATGACCTGCCTCGTCTGCGCGCGGCGATCGACGCGCGCGAGCTAACGCCGGACGGCGCCACCCGCGCCTTCAACGACTTGATCGGCGGGCTTTTGGCGATCGTGTTTGAAGCCGCGGACACCGCCGCCGATCCGGACATCACCCGCGCGCTTGTCGCCATCTTTCACCTGATGCAGGGCAAGGAGCTTGCGGGCCAGGAGCGCGCCTGCGGCGCCTTCGGCTTTACCTACGGGCACTTTGACGAGCCGCACCGGGCACTGCTCGAACGGCTGACCCAGGATCAAAACCGCTGCTTCGATACCTTTCTCGAGTTCGCTGGCGCCACCGCTCGGGAGAGCTGGCACCAGTCGCTTTGTAAGCAAACGCTTACTTACATCGAGACGCTACGCGACAGCGCCCACCGCGGCGAACGCGCCCGCTCTAATAGCGACGCACGCATGAGCGAAACCTGGTACGCGCTCACCACGCAGCGTATCGATAGCCTGAAGCAGGTGGAGGACACCGCGATCGACGAGCTGGCCGCGCTATGCCACGTAAAAATCGAAGCGGCGCAGCGAGCTTTTGATGAGGCGCACACGCCCCGCGTGCGGGCACAGCCTGCGCCGTGCGAGCAGCTTCTGGCGTTGGGCGAAGATCGCGCGCTCGGTGATCTCACGCTCAGTGCGCTCTCCTCGCCGCTCGGCCGCTCGCTGATCGAGCTAACCCACGCCCAGTCCAGCCGCCTTCAAGGGCTTAGCGATGAGCTGGAAAACACCCGCAAGGCGCTTCGGGAGCGCAAGCTGATCGAGCGGGCCAAAGGGTTGATCATGGCGCACCAGTCGATGAGCGAAGAGCAGGCGTACCGTTTTTTACGCAAGACCTCGATGGATCAGAGCAAAAGCATGGCGAGCATGGCGCAGTCGATTTTGGACCTTTCGAGCATGCTGTCCCGCCAAGCGCCGTGATGACGGGCCTTGGCCGGGCTGGCCGGTTTGCAACATCAAGGCCCATTGGCCATGCTAAAAGGCCCCTTGAAACATTGGCAAGGAGCGCTACCCATGCATGACCGTGTCATTCTCATCACCGGTGCCTCGAGCGGTATCGGCGCCGCCACGGCGCGCGCAGCCGCGCGTGAAGGCTACAAGCTAATACTCGCCGCGCGCTCGACGGATAAGCTCGAAGCCCTCGCTCAGGAACTGGGACGGGAAAAGTTGTTGACCGTCGAGCTCGACGTCACCGATATGGAGCAGCAGCGCGCCATGGTCGAACTGGCACTGGAAACCTTTGGCCGAATTGACGCAGTGTTCGCCAACGCCGGGCAAGGCGGCTCTAGTGGCGGCTTCAGCGAAGCCGACCATCAGCAGTGGAAAGATATGATCCTTACCAACGTGTACGGTGTGGGGCTGACGCTTCAGGCCTGTCTGCCGGCGCTCAAGCGCTCCGCTGGCCACGTACTGCTCACCGGCTCCGCCGCCGGGCGCACCACCATTCCAGGCTCGATGTACAGCGCCACCAAGTGGGCGGTTACGGGCATTGGCTACAATCTTCGCGAAGAGCTTCGCGGTACCGGCATTCGCGTCACGCTGATCGAACCCGGCATGGTCGATACCCCGTTTTTCGACGAGCCCCCGGAACAGGCGCTGGAGGACAAGGATATCGCCAACGCCGTCGTCTACGCGCTGAACCAGCCAGCCCATGTCGACGTCAACGAGATTCTCATTCGCCCCACTCCACTGCGAGAATAGCTACCCCCGCTTTTTCGTTCGGCGGTATCGATAGCGTCACCAGCGAGCTATCGATACCGCTCCCTTGTTTTAGGCTTGGCTCGCCCGCATAACAGTGTATTAACAAGCGCGCTAATGAATTTAATGAAAAGGCGTTCGTCAGCCGCTTCTCACTCAACGTGCAGGTGAATCATGAGCCAACTCGCCGAGACCGCCCTATCGGTACTGGATCTGGCGCCCATTCGCGAAGGCAGCAGCGCCGCGGAGACCTTTGCCAACAGTGTCGAGCTTGCAAAGCGCGCCGAAGCGCTGGGCTACACGCGCTACTGGCTAGCGGAGCATCACAACATCGCCGGCATTGCCAGCGCAGCTACCTCGGTGCTGATCGGCCACGTCGCGGGCCAAACCTCGACGATTCGCGTAGGAAGTGGCGGCATCATGCTGCCCAATCACGCGCCGCTGGTCATCGCCGAGCAGTTCGGTACGCTGGAAACGCTCTACCCCGGGCGCATCGATTTAGGCCTTGGCCGGGCGCCGGGCTCGGATGGCGCCACCATGCGCGCCATGCGTCGAAGCGCCCAAGCCGGGGTGGACGACTTTCCCGCCCAGCTCGACGAGCTGACGCGCTACCTGGGCGACGCCGCCCCGCATCAGCAGGTAAATGCGGTGCCCGGCCAGGGCACTCACGTGCCGATTTGGCTGCTAGGCTCGAGCGGCTACAGCGCCCAGCTCGCCGCGCGCTTGGGGCTGCCGTTCGCCTTTGCCGCCCAGTTCGCGCCGGGCTATCTGTTCGAAGCACTGCGCCTTTATCGGGACAATTTCCGCCCTTCTGATGTGCTCGACAAACCCCACGCCATGGTCGGCATGCCGGTGATCGCCGCCGATACCGACCAGATGGCGCACTACCTGGCGACGACCGCTCAGCAGAAGTTTCTCAACCTGATTCGCGGACGGCCCACCACCTCGCAGCCGCCGGTCGAGCAGCTCGACTGGACGCCGATGGAGCAGGCTCAGGTCAGCCAGTTTTTAGGCGCAGCCATCATCGGCGGCCCGGATACCGTCAAGGCGGAACTCGAGGCTTTCCAGGCACGTACCGGCGCCGACGAGTTGATGATCAACAGCGACTTCTTCGACCCGCAGGATCGGCTGAGAAGCTACGAAATCGTCATGGACGCCGCGCGCTAGCGTCGTTTCTTCTATAGCGGCAGCGGCTTTGAGCGTCGCTGCCTGAAAACTTCAATCTTAGCGGATAGCGCCATGTCTGATCACACCATCGCTCCCATGACCCGCGAGGACTTCACCGCCTTTTGGCCGGTTTTCCACGACATCGTCAAGGCGGAGCAGACCTACGCCATCGATCCTTCGATCGACTTCGACTCGGCCTACACGCTCTGGTGCGAAGCGCCAGCAGCCACCCGCGTGATTAAGAACAGTGAGGGCGAAATACTGGGCGCCTACTACCTGAAAGCCAACGCGGCAGGCCCGGGCAATCATGTCTGCAACTGCGGCTACATGGTCTCCCCCGCCGCTCGCGGTCAGGGCGTTGCCCGCACGCTGTGCGAGCACTCGCAAACCCTCGGTAAGGCGCTTGGGTTCAGCGCCATGCAGTTCAACGCCGTGGTGGCCAGCAACGAGATAGCGGTGGCGCTGTGGCAGCGGCTCGGCTTTGCAATCGTAGGGACGGTGCCCGGTGCCTTTCGCCACCCGACGTTTGGGCCGGTCGATACTTACGTGATGCACAAGTTTTTGTAGCCTCGACTGCTCCACTACGGCTTCCGGGATGACGGCTTGGCTCGGCGCTCCAATAATTTTACCCATGGTTGCAATCGGTTACATGCAAACGGCGCACTTTTAGGGTAGCTTCACAGGCATATCCGGCGGCAATATGTCGCCTGCTCTTCTCAACCGGCTGGCCGACGTTCTCCCATGGGGCATTTTTTCGCAGAGTGGTCCTCGCGCTTTTCACTGCGCACGCGCTTTATCGCCCTGATCGCCGCGCTGGTGTTTGCGACGACGTTGATGCTTGGCTGGGTTGCATCGCGCGAGTCGGCTCAGCAGCTTAAAGCGCAGATCGGCTCGGCTTCTTCCCGAGAGGCTTATCAGATGGTCAACCTGCTTGATCGCATCATGGATGCGCGCGTCAAGCAGGTAAAACTTTTACTGGCCATGCAAACGCTCGGAACAGAAAACGATTCTCGGATGCTGCAACGTCAGCTCGAGCGCTTGCAGGACAGTTTCAATGTCGTCTCCTGGATCGGTCTAACCGATACGCAAGGGACGGTGCGCGCGGCCACCAACGGTATTTTAGAAGGCGTTTCCATCGCACAGCGTCCGGTATTTCTCGAAGGCCAGCATAAGCTTTGGGTGGGCGACGTGCATGAAGCGGTTTTGTTAGCGAGCCTGCTTCCAAGCCCTACCGGTGAGGCACTCAAATTCGTCGATATCGCAACCCCAGTGCATGACCGCAACGATCGCTTTAGCGGTGTACTCGCGGTGCACTTGAGCTGGGAGTGGGCGGAGTACATCGAGCGCACCCTGTTCTCGCACGTAAAGGCAAAAAGCGATACCGACATACTATTGCTTTCGCAGGACGCAACGGTACTGCTCGGTTCCGACGATATGCTGGGCCAATCGCTTGCATCGCTTAAACACGTCCCAAGCTTGGGAGATACCACGCCAACTTGGGCGGTCGAAACCTGGCCCGACGGCCAGCGTTACGTGACCGGTTACGCTCGCAGTGGCGGTTTCGAGGATTTCAGCGGCTTGGGCTGGGTCGCAATCAGCCGCCAACCCATTAGTAACGCCTTTGCTCCGGCCCAGCGGCTGCAAACGTCGATCATGAGTATCGGCCTCTTGTTGGCACTCGTTTTCGCGGCAGTTGGGTGGTGTGTGGCCTCCTCCATCGTTGCACCGATCAAGCGTCTGGCGCGCGCCGCCGATCGTATCGAAGAGGGGGAGCAAGCGAGTATCATCCCGCTTGAGCGCGGCGCCAGCGAATTCAAGCGTCTTTCGGTTTCGCTGCGCAACATGGTTGGCCGACTTTCGGATCAACGCCAGACCATCAGCCGGCTTGAGGATCTGGCCAACACTGACCCACTGACCGGCATGCCTAACCGCGCCTTTTTGATGCAATACCTGCAGCATGCCGTGCCCGAGGCGCAGCGCCACCTACAGAATATGGTGGTGATCTACATCGACCTGGACGGTTTTAAGCGAGTAAATGATGAACTTGGCCACCACGCCGGCGACCTGCTGCTCATCGAGATCACCTACCGGCTGAAAAACGCGCTGCGAAGCGGCGACGTGGTGGCACGCTTGGGCGGTGACGAATTCGTGATGGTGCTCAAGACCCAACCGGAGTATCTCGAGCCACTCACTCATGAAGTGGGAAGGCGTCTGCTTAATGCCATCGAGCGCCCCATTCAACTCGTAGAGGGGCAAACGGCCACCGTAGGCTGTAGCCTCGGCGCGGCCTGGTGGCCGCAACACGGCGAGCACATCGAAACGGTGCTAAAACTGGCCGATAGCGCGCTCTACGCGGCGAAAAGCCAGGGCAAGCACCGGCTGGTCATTCATCGCCCCGGCCGCTAGCGTCACAGCACCGTTCGAGCGCGGCCTGGGCGGCATCGCTTCCCATGGCCGTTAGCTTCTCGATGTTGCGTTCGGGGATCGCATCGGTGTCGCCGTAAAACGCGATCGCTTTCTCGACGCTCGCCTCGCGCAGTATATGTACCATGGCGTAGGGTGAACGGTTGGTGTAGTTGGCGGCGTCTTCCGGGTCGGCATCGGCGAAGCAGTAGTCCGGGTGAAAGCTTGCCAGTTGAAAGACACCTTCGAATCCGAGCTCTTCGACCAGGTGTTCGGCGAGCTCCAGAAAATCCAGGTAGTGATCGAAGCTCTTGAACAGCGTCGGCAGCACCAGAAGCGTAGTTTCGACCTCGTCGTGTTGGGTTAGCCACTCGAGCTCCGCGGCCAGCTCCTCGAGCGCCACTTCGATCTTTTTGGAGCGTACCACCTGCACACGCACGCGATCCGCGTCGAGCTCACGCTTGGCGAAGGGGCAAATATCGTGCGCGACGATAAACGTTCGTACCCAGCAAAGCGTTTGTTCGATTACTACATCATCCGTTACCGCCATGTCGGCCTCTTCTGTGTCACTGCGTCTGTCGTCACTGCCCGTTAGAGCCGCCAGCCTACGTGTGCTGACGGTAGTGCGCCAGCGCCACGTCAAAAGATTGGCGAATATGATCGCCCATCAGCGCACGGCCGGCCTGGGCATCGCGGGCAAGCGCCAGCTCCACCAGTTTTTGGTGCTGGTCGTCCAGCGGCTGGCGGATCACCGGGGGGTTGGCGCCCAACCGGCGATAGCGATCGAACTGGTCGTGGAGTTGCTCGATGAAGCGAATCAGCCACGCTGAGCCGCAGGGCGCTACCAGCGTGCGGTGAAACCGAGTATGCAGCGCCTCCCAGGCCTCGCCCATGTCCTGGGTTTTATCCGCGCGCTTGAGCCGGTGGGCCGCCCCAAGAAGATCCGCCTCCCACTGAGCATCGCCCTGAACGATGGCCCGCTCGAACGCCATACCCTCGAGCTCGATGCGAAGCCGCGCGATGTCTTCGAGCTCGGCTTCGTTAAGCCCGGGCACCCGGAAACCGCGCTGGTTCTCCTGCACCAGCAGCCCAAAGGCGGCGAGCTTGTTCAGCGCCTCGCGCAGCGGGCTAAGCCCCACCTGATAGCGCTCTCTCAGCGCGTTGATCGCCAGCTTCTCACCTGCGGCGAAGCGCCCGCGCACCAGATCCTGGCGCAGCGTCTCAAAAATGCGGCTCGACGCCGTGCCGCCGGGCGGCAGCGCATCATTGTTCATGGTGGCCTCTCCAGGCAGTGATACGAAATACGTGGTGACACAAGATACGCGATAATACAAATCGGCGCGGCAATCCGCTTTTAAAAATAATCGATTTTTTTATGAAAGATATGATAAAACGCCTTTAACGAGGGCGCACCGCTTTTCGCAAAAGCCTTCGACACAACGACGACGTACAAGAGCGATCACTTCCATGACACTACCGGCACTATTCTGGGCCTTTTTCCGCGTGGGCATTTTCGGCTTCGGCGGCGGACCGTCGATGATTCCGCTGATCCACGCCGAGGTGGTCAAGCGCAACGCCTGGCTCACCGATGAAGAGTTTGCCGACGTTCTGGCGATCGGTAACACCCTGCCCGGCCCGATCGCGACCAAGATACCCGGCTATATCGGCTATCGGGTAGGCGGCGTTGCCGGCTGCCTCGTTTCAGTGCTGGCCGTGATCGGCCCGATGATCGTGGCCATGATCGTGATGCTCGGCGTGTTCAGCCGCTACCGCGATGTCGGCTGGATTCGCGGCATGGGCCAAGCGGTGATTCCGGTGGTCATGATCATGATGGGGCAGCTCACCTGGGATTTCCTGGAAAAATCCAAAGCCTCGCTTGGCTGGCTTGCCAGTATCGTCCTCGCCCTGGTAGCCGGCGGGCTGATCTACGGGCTTGGGGTACACCCGGGGCTCATCATCGGCGCCCTGCTCGTCTCGGCGCTGCTCGCGCCCAAACGCAAGCCCAAAGCTGCCCGACAAACGTCCTCGGAGGAGTCCGCATGATCTACTGGGAGCTTTTTCTGGCGTTCTTCATTCCCAACATCATCGGCTATGGCGGCGGCCCCGCCATCATTCCGCTGATCGAAGCCGAGGTGGTCGGCCGCTACGGCTGGATGACCTCTCAAGGCTTCGCCGAAACCCTGGCGCTAGGCAACGCGCTGCCAAGCCCTATCGCCACCAAGATGGCCGGCTACATCGGTTATGAGGTTGCCGGTGCCTTGGGGGCGCTGGTGGCGGTGCTGGCCACCGTGGTGCCGTCGCTTCTGCTCATGCTCGGGGCGCTTGGGCTTCTTTACCGTCACCGCGAATCGCCACGCGTCAAACGCATGAGCCAGTGGGTGCGCCCGGTCATCGCCGTCATGATGGCTTGGCTCACCCTGGGCTTCTTTCTGCAAGGCATGGAAAGCGCCGGTCTCGTTCATACGTTGATCATCGGCGCCGTGGCCGCTGCAGCGCTGGTGTGGCTGAAAGTCCACCCGGCGTTTGTGGTGATCGGCGCGCTGATCTACGGAGCCCTTTTACTGGGCTGATTCAAAAGGATCTCGATATGCAACATGACGCTCTCTACTACCCCAGCGCCTCACGGCGTATGACCACGTTTGGCAAGCGTGGCATGGTCGCGACGTCTCAGCCGCTGGCCGCCCAGGTGGGCATCACCATTTTACAGCAGGGCGGCAACGCCGTGGACGCGGCAATCGCGACGGCGGCGGCGCTGACCGTGGTGGAGCCAACCTCCAACGGCATCGGCAGCGACGCCTTTGCGATCGTCTGGGTGGATGGCAAGCTGCACGGGCTGAATGCCAGCGGTCAGGCGCCCAAGGCCGCCACGATCGAGGCAATGAAGGCGCTGGGGCATGATCGGATACCGAGTCACGGCATGCTGCCGGTCACCATTCCCGGCGCGCCGGCCGCTTGGGCGGCGCTGTCCGAGCGCTTTGGCAAGCTGCCCTTCGCCGAACTGTTGGCACCGGCCATCGCGCTTGCCGAGGAAGGCTTTGCGGTCACGCCGGTGATTCATCAGATGTGGGCCGAGGCGGTTAAGACCTACGGCGCTTATGACGACGCCGCCTTCACACCCTGGTTCGACACTTTCGCGCCCAACGGCCACGCCCCGCAGCCCGGCGAGATATGGGCCTCTCCCGGCCACGCCAAAAGCCTCAGGGCGATTGCCGAGACCCGCGCGCAGGCGTTTTACACCGGCGAGCTCGCCGAGCGCATCGACGCGTTCTCCCGCGAACACGGCGGTTTTTTGCGCAAGGAGGACTTGGCCGGCTACGCGCCGGAGTGGGTCGACCCGATCGGCGTGCGCTACCAGGGCCATGACATCTGGGAGATTCCGCCCAACGGCAGCGGCCTGATCGTACTGCAGGCGCTCGGTATGCTCGACCAGTTCGAAGAGAGCAGCGATACGGTCGAGACCCTGCACCGGCGTATCGAGGCGACCAAGCTCGCCTACATGGACGGCTTCAAGCATTTGACCGAGCGCGGCGCCATGGCGCACACCACCGAGCAGCTGTTGAGCCCTGAGTACCTGAAATCGCGCGCCGCGCTGATCGATGAGCAGGCCGTCGACCCGACCCACGGCAACCCGTTTCAAGGCGGCACGGTGTATCTGGCCACCGCTGACGATGAAGGCAACATGGTGTCGTTCATTCAGAGCAATTTCCACGGCTTTGGCTCGGGCATAGTCGTCCCGGAAACCGGTATCAGCCTGCAAAACCGCGGCAGCTCCTTCTCGCTCGACCCGGACCACGCCAACGCACTCGCACCCAACAAGCGTACCTACCACACCATCATCCCCGGCTTTATCACCAAAGGCGATCAGGCGGTCGGCCCCTTCGGCGTCATGGGCGGCTACATGCAGCCCCAGGGCCACGTGCAGGTCGTCACCGGGCTTTTGAACGACGGGCTCAACGCCCAGGCGGCGCTGGACGTGCCGCGCTGGAAATGGGTCGAAGGCAAAACCATCGAGGTCGAAGCCGACTTCCCCAACCACCTGGCGCTGGCGCTTGCCCGGCGCGGGCATAAAATCGTCAAGGTCGCCGATTCGATCAGCTTCGGCCGCGGCCAGGTCATTTTGCGCAATGCCGAGTCCGGCGTGCTCCAGGGCGGTACCGAGCCGCGCACCGATGGCGCGGTGCTGCCGCTTTAAGGTGCTAAACGCAGGATCACTTGGTGGTCCGGGGCAAAGCGTTGCATCATGGCGCTTTTCTTCGCGTTAAAGGTGGTCGAGTAGCCATGGCCTTGTTGGGCTCTTCATCGTCGCTTGCCGGCTTCTTCAGCGTGTTTCGCTACAGCCGGCGGGCGCTTTCGCTAGTGTGGGACACTTCGCGCTGGATGACGCTGGGGCTTGCATTATGCACGCTGGTAGCCGGAGTGCTACCGGCAGTCGCAGCCTGGGTGGGCCAGTTGATCGTCGACGGCGTGGTCGGCGCCATGCAAGCCTTCGAGACCGCCGAGGACCCGGTGCTTTGGATCATTCTGGCGCCGGTGCTTTGGCTGGTGGCCCTCGAGGCGCTGATCATCGCGCTGATGGCACTGGCCCAGCGCGGGCTCGCCGCTCAGCAGTCGCTTTTGCGCGCGATGCTGGGTCAGAAGGTCAACGTGCTGATTCTGGAGAAAGCGGGCACGCTGTCGCTTTCCCAGTTCGAAGACTCCGAGCTTTACGATAAGCTAACCCGCGCCCGGCGCGAGGCCTCGACCCGGCCTTTGGCGCTGGTGACCAAAACCTTCGGCTTTCTGCAAAACGCGATCTCGCTGGGTAGCTTTAGCGTGCTGCTGGTGCAGTTTTCGCCTTGGGCGCTATTGATACTGGCCGCCGGCGCCGTGCCGGTGTTCGTCTCCGAGGCGAAGTTCTCCGGCGATGCCTTTCGCCTTTTTCGCCGCCGCTCGCCGGAAACGCGTATGCAGAGCTACCTGGAAACGGTGTTGGCGCGCGAGGACAGCATCAAGGAGGTCAAACTCTTCGGTCTGGAGCCCCTGTTTCTAAGCCGTTACCGGGCCATCTTCGATCGTCTGTTTGCCGAGGATCGCCGACTGACTCTAAAGCGCGAAGGCTGGGGGTTTCTGCTGGGGCTTTTGGGCACCGCTACGTTTTATATCGCCTATGGCTGGGTGGTACTCGAAACCGTAGTCGGCGCGATTACTTTGGGCCAGATGACGATGTATCTGATGGTCTTCAAGCAGGGGCAATCGGCGCTTTCCGCGATTCTCACCGCCATTAGCGGCATGTACGAAGACAACCTCTACCTCTCCAACCTTTACGACTACCTGGAGCACCCCACCGAAGCGGAAGGCGGTACGCTGACCGAGGGCAAGGTGCCGGGCGACGGACTGCGCTTCGAGAGCGTCACGTTCGCCTACCCGGGCGGGCGCGTTGTGCTTCGCGATATTTCACTGCACCTGGCACCGGGCCAGAGCCTGGCGCTGGTGGGCGAAAACGGCTCGGGGAAGACGACGCTGATCAAGCTGTTGACTCGGCTCTACTCGCCCGTTGAGGGGCGCATACTGCTCGATGGCAGCGATCTGCGCGACTGGGATGCGCAGACGCTAAGAAAGCGCGTGGGCGTGATCTTTCAGGATTTCGTGCGCTACCAGCTACCGGTGGGCGAAAACCTGGGCGTGGGTGACATCGACGCCTTTGATGACGAGACCCGCTGGCAACAAGCGGCGCACTTTGGGTTGGCCGATGGTTTTATCGAACAGATGCCCGCCGGCTATCAAACTCAGCTTGGGCGCTGGTTCAAAAATGGCCAGGAGCTTTCCGGCGGGCAGTGGCAGAAAGTAGCCCTTTCGCGCGCCTATATGCGCAAGGAGGCGGATATTTTAGTGCTCGATGAGCCTACCGCCGCCATGGACGCCGCCGCCGAGGCCGATGTGTTCGCACGCTTCCGCGCCCATAGCCGCGACAAGATGACGATTTTGATCTCGCACCGCTTCTCCACCGTGCGAAGCGCGGATCTGATTTTAGTGATCGATCAGGGCCACATTATCGAACGCGGCACCCACGAAGCGTTACTTGCAGAGAATGGCCGCTACGCGCAGCTTTTTCGTTTACAGGCAGAGGGTTATCAATAGCATACTCAAAATATTTAAGTGAGATTCTATCGCGCCTGTCAACTCAGGCGCATCAAAAGGTAAACAAGTGTGAACACTGTTGCAGCGCGCTCGCCAAAGCTCACACTTTAAGACTACTTTCTACTCATTACCTCCTACCTAATGGGTATTTATCATGAAACGTTTCCATCTTATAAAAGTGAAGTATGCGCTGGTGTTCATTGCCGTTGCCGTGTCTCTTCTTGCGGTCGTACTGGCTGACACGCACTTGGTCAATACGATCAAACATCGCCTGGATACGTTTATCGACCACTATATTCCTGCCTCAACGGCCTCGCTCAACGGCGATCGCGACCTCTACCAGGCAAGGCTTGCCGAAGTAACGACACTGCTTACGACCGCAGACTCGCAGCGCGCCAACGAGCTTTTCAACGAGTTTCGCGACAACGCGCAGCAGGCCCAGGAGCGAATGGCGCTCTATCTCGAACGGATGCAGGACTACCCGGCGCTGACCTCGCAAACCAGCGGTTTCGAGGCGCTTTACAATGACTGGCACTCGAGCGCATCAGAGGTATTCGAGCTGCACCAACGGGGCCAGCTGGCCGACGCACTGGCGCTGATGAACGGTGAATCGCTCCAGCGCTTCAACGAGCTGCGCGCCGTTTATGACATCGCGGGGGCGAGTATCGAAACCGCCATTCACGAAGCCGAGGCGGCAGTCGTCGAGCGTATTCAGTCGCAACAGATGGCGACGTTCCTCTTTGCTTTAGCGGTATTCGTCATCGCGTCACTGGTCGCCGTGCTGGGCCCTCGGATGATGTCCAGGGCGCTTCGCCAGATCAGCCGACGTATCGATGAAATCAGTAACGGTGATGGCGATTTGACCGCCCGTATCGATAGCCAGCGCCGCGATGAGATCGGTGAGCTGGCGCACGCCTTCGACGGTTTCATTCGCCATATCGACAAGACGCTTCAAAGCGTCAGTGCGAGCACTACAAGCCTTGCACACGCCTCGACGGAGATCGCTACCGGCAGTCAGGAGCTTTCCGCGCGCACCGAGCAGGCCGCCGCCAACTTGCAGCAGACGTCAGCCTCGATGGAGGAGATCTCTGCGGTCGTTAAAGCCGCCTCGGACTCGGCCCAGCAAGCCGACCAATTGGCGCTTTCTACGCGTGAGCTCGCACAACAGGGCCAGCAGGCCATGCAGAGCGTCGAGCAGACCATGGAGGACATCAGTACGTCCTCATCGGAAATCAGCAATATCGTCACGCTGATTGAGGGCATCGCGTTTCAAACCAACATTCTGGCACTCAACGCCTCGGTGGAAGCGGCGCGGGCTGGCGAGCATGGCCGAGGCTTTGCAGTGGTCGCTCAGGAAGTGCGCATGCTTGCCAGCCGTTCGAGTGAAGCCTCCAAGAACATCGCCGCGCTGATAACTAACTCCATGAGCCGAACCGAGGCAGGCGTCGACCAGGTCAAGGATACCGGGCGGCTGATGGTGGAAATGGTAAAAAGTATCGAGCGCGTCTCTGACGTCATCGCGGAAATCAGCGCCGGTGCACGAGAGCAGAGCGTGGGGATCGGTCAGGTCAACGATGCCGTCAGCGAACTCGATGGTATGACACAGCACAACGCCTCGATGGTCGAACAGTCGAGCGCGGCGGCGGCAGAGCTTAGTGTTCAGGCCGCCCGGCTTGGCGAGCTCGTGGGCGCGTTCAAGCTAAGCCAGGCGCCTTCAAAGGCCGAGGCTCCCGAGTTAACGACTCGCGCGGCTCGACCTGTAACGCCTCGCGAGCGCGTTCTTCCAAGCGTCGCAGCGGAGCCTGAATGGACGGCCTTTTAATGAATCGCTACTTGTACTTGAAACGCCCGCGGGTGTCTCACTTTCATCCCCGGGCGTTAATATGGACTGAAAGCTCCCAACGAATTATTGATAAGAAAGAATACTTTAAGGAAATGCCATGGCTTCCACGGCGTTAATCATCGACGATGATAAGGACGTTCAGCTTTTGAGTAAGCTGCTTTTGGAGCAGCGCGGCTTCAAAGTCGAGACGGTAGGAAGTCTGGGAGAGCTGGTGCGTCAGCCCTCACTACTTCACGTAGATCTTATCCTGCTCGACCTTGAGCTTGGAGAGTTCACAGGGCTCGACATTCTGGACTATCTGCACGACTTGCGGCTCAATGCGACGATCCTTCTAATTAGCACCAATGCCTCCGATATCGTGACGCGTGCCATGGAGGTTGGTCGGTCGAAAGGTCTCAAAATGCTGGGCTTTTTACCCAAATCCAGTTTCTTAAAGGGTCTTTTCGCATTTTTATCGCCGTTAAAAACCTCTGCCAGGGCGCCTACCAGGGAAGAACTTGTTCGGGCGATAGCATCCAACGAGCTTTTTCTGGTGTACCAGCCCCAGCAGGATTTACAGCGTGGCCATATCGTGGGAGTCGAGGCCCTGGTGCGATGGCAGCATCCAACGCTTGGGCTGCTGTTTCCAGATAGCTTTATCCCGATGGCAGAAAGGCACGGCCTGATAGGCGCGCTGACTTGGCGAGTGCTCGAACTTGCGCTGGCCCAGCAGGCCAGGTGGCAGGACAAGGGTTGGGGTTTGAACGTTGCCGTCAACATCCCGGCGGATTTTATCAAGGAGGAAGGCGTCATCGAGTCGTTCAGACGGCTCAAAAACCATTACACCACCGGACCGGTACGCCTCACGCTGGAATTGACGGAGTCGGTGGGTATCGAATGCTTGGGCTATGCGCGCCACGTACTGGAGGCACTGCGCGACTTGGGTTGTCGCCTGTCGCTGGATGATTTTGGTACGGGCTACTCCTCGCTGAGACAGCTTTACCGGCTTCCCTTCGGCGAGCTCAAGGTGGATCGCAGTTTCGTTTCGGCGATGGAGCAGGACGATGCCGCGCGCGCGATTACGCTTTCCGTGATCGACCTGGGCAAACGCATGGGGCTCGAAATCGTCGCTGAAGGCATCGAAACACAAGCGCAGTTCGATCTGCTGGTTGAAGCGGGGTGCAGCCTGGGGCAAGGGTATTACCTCGCCCGGCCGCAAAGCGCGGCGGCTTTTGAGCAGTGGCTGGGCGAGCAGCGCTCACACGAGCCGACTCAACCCGCCAGTACGCCCTCCTTCTCGAGCGCCTGCTGAGTCAACGTTTTCAAGGCAGGCAGACGTTCCACCCCGCCGCTCAACTCCTCCAGGGGCGCCTCGGGCGCCCGGCGCTCCATCTGGCCTGCCCACTCGGCGATGGCCGAACAGCCAAGCGATGACGCCGCCCCCTTGAGCGAGTGCGCCTCCTGTTGAAACGCCTCGCGTCGCTCGCCCTCGAGATGACTCGAAAGTTTTTCCTGGCGCTCGTCCAGGCGATTCAGAAAGGTCATCAAAAGGTTATCCAGCGCTGCGGCGTCGAATGTCTCCTTGAGCTCTGTGCAAGTATCCGGGTCGACCAGGCCGGCCATCGACGGTGCCGCACTATCTATAGTGCACGCTGGCTCCGTCATTTCTGTGACCTCGTCGGATAGCTCGGCTAACGGCGCGCGCGAGGGCGATGTCGCGAGATGGCGGCAGAGCACTTGATACAGCTCGTCGCGGGTGAAGGGTTTATGGATCATGTCGTCCATGCCGCTTTGCATGCAGCTTGCTCGATGCTCCGGCATGACGTTAGCCGTCATGGCCACGACGGGAAGACGCTCGACATCATGCTCGCGCTCCCAGGCACGCCACTGCTCGGTGGTTTGCAGCCCGTCCAGCACCGGCATCTGCATATCCATGAGCACCAGATCGATCTCTTCATGCCCCTTGGCCAGCAGGGCCAGCGCTGTCTCACCGTTTTCAGCGACGCTTGCCCGCTGGCCCAACCGCTCGAGCATTTGGCATGCGACGGTTTGATTAAGCGGGTTGTCCTCGACCACCAGAACGTGCCGATCACGTATGTTGCACGGCCGCTTGCTTTGGGGAGCGTAGACTTCCACTGCCTCGGCGCTCGGCAGCGCCAGCGTGAACCAGAAGCGGCTGCCTACGTCTTCCACGCTGATGACGCCGATCTCGCCCTCCATCGATTCGACCAGCCGCTTGCAAATCGCAAGCCCTAGCCCTGTGCCTTCATGACGGCGGGACATTGATGTATCGACTTGTGAAAAGGCCGAAAAAAGCCGGGCCTGGTTTTGCTCGCTGATCCCGCAGCCGGTATCGCGTACCTCGAAGCGAACAAGGCCCGGCGCTGAAACGGTCACCGCACATTTGACGAACCCATCTTCGGTGAATTTCAGCGCGTTGTTGATCAGATTCATCAAAATCTGGCGGATGCGCGCGCGGTCACCTACTACGTAGCGCGGAAGATCGGCGGCCTGAGTGTAGTCGAACGCAACGGTTTGGGACTGAGCCTGCAGCGCGTAGCCTGTACAGAGCTCGTCGATGCACTGATGTAGATCGAAGGGCTGGGAGTTGAGATCCAGATAGCCGGACTCGATCTTGGTGTAGTCCAGAATATCGTTGATCGCGCAGCGAAGGCTATCGGCGCTTCGCTTGATGGCCGACAGATAGTCGTTGGCCGCCGGCGTTTTAACCTCATCTGTGAGTAAATCAGCCATGCCGACGATGCCGTTGAGCGGGGTGCGTATTTCGTGGCTGACGATCGCCATGAATTCCGACTTGGCGCGACTGGCGGCTTCGGCTTTTTGCGCGGTCGCGTTGAGCTCCAGGCTCTGCTTTTCCAGTGCCCGCGCCTTGGCCAGATTCGAGCGACCTTCGAGTACCAGCGCCCGCACCAGCAGGGCGCCGGAGAGCATCAACAGCGTAATCAGTATCAGCGCAAGCCCATAGAGCCGGTTCAAGCTCTCCCGCTCCTGGGCGCGTGCCTGCACGACGCTCGTATTGGTTTCGACCAGTACTTCCGCAGTCAGCGCTTGCAGGCTCGTTGCCCGAGCACGCAGCGATTCGAGCAGCGCCGGTGAGAGCCCTTCCGGGTTGTCCCACAGGTCCTCCAGCAGCGTATCCAGCGCCGTGATCTCGATAAGGGAATTTTCTACTCGCGTGCGTAAACTTTCAACTCGATCGATCTCCTTTCCCATGTCACCGCGCTGAAGCAGCATCTGCCGGCTATAGAGAATTTCGAAGCGGGTCAAAAGCGTCTCGGCCGAGGCGCTCTCGGGGGCCGCCTGTAAAAGCTCTAGCCGAAACTCCTGCGCCTCGCGGTCGAACTGATAGGCGGACCAGAGTAGGTTTTCGAGCAGGCGATTTTCCAACGCGTACTGGCGGTAATAGATCATACCGCCGGTGGCCAGCGCCGAGAAAAAGAAAAGAATCGCCGAAAACGTGGCGATTCTGGCCCCATTGGAAAAGTAGCGCTGAAGTATCTTCATCGGGCAGCCTTCCCGTATTGGCTTACTCGATGTTGAGCCGATTGACCTGCCACACCGAGCGGTTGAGCGTAATTTCGTTCAAAAGATCCGGATCATCGTCGAAGGGGTAGATGACGAACAGCGGCCCCTGGTCGCGTACGCGAAGCGGCTCACCGTCGGCGCGCATCGCAAAGATCAGGTCGTACTGATAGAAGTCGCTGACCGGTATCGTCGCCGCGTAGTCGTTCAGCGCCGTGACCCGCACCTGATCGCTGTCGCTGCCAACGGCTTCGAGTAGCGCGCGGCCCAAGGGGCCCGAGAAATTGACGGCGCCGTCGTGCCAGGGCGTATGCGTGTGGGTTTCGTGCTGTTCGAGTGCTTCCAGCATCGCGCGATCAAAATGCGCCTCGTCACCTACGTTGGTGTTGTCGAGATGTCCCGACACGACGAGCAGCACAGGTCCCTGCGGCGGCTCAAGATTTTCGCCAGCGGCCGATAAAGAGAGTAACAGTAACGCAGGGGCAAGAGCGATCGGGTAGCGCATGGTTAAAAGACTCCTGATAAGACGCGGATCTCGAAGCCTTGATTATATATCGGCCGTTCAACGCCTAACTGTGAACCTTTGTGTCGAAATGCTCGGCGGCGAGACAAGGGAGCCTTTTGGCCGAGAGCGAAGCCAGACAGCGAGGACTCACCCATGCATATTGGTGTATTGGAAGACGACCCGGATCAGCAGGCGTATATCGAGCAGTGTTTAGCGGCCGAGCAGCACCAGGTATCGCTGTTTGGGCGCGCAAGCGAACTTCGACGGCGCATGGATCAGCAGCTTTTCGATTTTCTGATCATCGACTGGCGACTGCCCGACGGCTGCGGCATGGACGTCGTAGGCCACCTGCGGCACAACGATGGCTGGAAGGGCCCGATTTTATTCATTACGGCAAGCCAGCAGGAGGAAGACGTGGTGCAGGCGCTGGAACAGGGCGCCGACGACTTTCTCGCCAAGCCGCTGCGCCCCAAGGAGTTACTGGCGCGGATCAACGCGCTCGGCCGGCGCACCTGGCAGGCGCCAGCGCCGGCCGCCGCGAATATCTGCGATGCCTACTCGGTGGATAGCGATCAGCGCCAGATTTATCTCAACGCCGAGCCCACCGATCTGACCGAGCGCGAGTACCGCTTGGCCGCGCTTCTCTTCAGTAAGCCCGGGGCCACGCTCACTCGGCCGCACCTGCTGGAGCTGGTATGGGGCCTCAAGGGGGACCTGCCGACCCGCACCGTCGATACTCACGTGAGCCGGTTGCGGCGCAAGCTGGAGCTCGACGGCCGCCACGGGCTGCGCTTGAGAAGCGTTTATCAGTCCGGCTACCGGCTGGAAACCTGCGCGCCGACAGCGTAGGCGCTACTCATCCCACTCCGGCGCCATGTCCGGATTGGCAATGCGCTCACCGCGATCAAGCGTGGCGATGTCGTTCATCTCGGCTTCGGTCAGTGTGATGTCGAAGGCCTTGATGTTGCTTTGAATATTGCGCGCCTTGGTAGAGGACGGAATGGTTGCAAGTCCACGCGCCTTGATCCAGGCCATGGTGATCTCCGCCGGGCTGACGCCGTGTACGCCAGCGATCTGCTTGAGTACCGGGTCGTCCATCACTTTGCCTACTGCCAGCGGCATAAAAGCGGTCACCTCGATACCGTGAGCCTTGCAATGCTCGACCAGCTTTCGGTTTTGCAGGAATGGGTGCACTTCGATCTGGTTGGTGAGGATTTCGCCCTCGCCCAAAATATCGATAGCCTCGTCGATCTGGGCGATGGTGAAGTTGGAGACGCCGATATGGCGCGCCTTACCTTCCGCCTTTACTTCCTTTAGCGCGGTGAGATAGTCGCGCATCGCCACCTCGTCATTGGGTGACGGCCAGTGAATCAGCAGAAGATCCACGTATTCGGTCTTGAGTTTGGAAAGTGACTCATCGACGCTCGCCTTCAGCGCCGCCGGCTCGAGCTGGTCGAACCACACCTTGGTGGTCAGAAAGATGTCGCCCCGCGGTACGCTCGAGTCACGAATTGCTTCGCCGACGGTCGACTCGTTGCCATAGAACTGGGCGGTGTCGATATGCCGGTAACCGGCTTCAAGCGCGGTATGAATGCCTTGCTTGAGCGTGTCGCCTTCCAAGCGATAGGTACCGAAACCGGGATTGGGTAGTGTGCTTGCGGTCATGATCAGTCATCCTTTTCCAGTGAGACACGTACGTGTGCCATCGACACACTCAAGATATGGGGCAGCTCGCGCCGACTTCAACCCACGAGCGAGGCGCGCCACCCGCGGTTGAGGTAGACTGCTCTATTCGCCTGCTAACGAAAAGCCCGCCATGCCCACCCTCGACACCACTGCCCTGCCCCTTCACCGCCAGCCTGGTTTTCTGAGCTTTCTGCTGTCGCGGCTGGCGGCGGTGTTCGCCATGCAGATCCAGGCGGTAGTGGTGGCCTGGCAGGTGTACGACATCACCCGCGATGCCATGTCGCTGGCCTACGTCGGGCTTGCCCAGTTCATTCCCATGGTGCTTCTGCTGCTGCCCGCCGGCGACGTGGTGGACCGCTTTGCGCGCAAGCGCATTCTGCAGCTTAGCTGGGCGGTGCAGGGGTTTTGTAGCGCGCTGCTTCTGCTCATCGCGCAGACCGACCCGCAGAACGTGGTGCCGATCTATCTGGTGCTGGCGCTGTTTGGCTGCGGGCGGGCGTTCACCGGCCCGACGCTTCAGAGCATGCTACCCAACCTGGTACCGCGCGCGCAGCTGCCCCAGGCCATTGCGCTGAACAGCTCGATCATGAAAATTGCCGTGATCACCGGGCCGCTGCTCGGCGGGGTGCTCTACGCGCTCGGCGGCGGGCGGCTGGCCTACGCGGTGTGTCTGGGCTGCTTCATCGCCGCGCTCGTCTTTTTGCTGTGGGTGCCGGTGCGTTTTGTTGAGAAAGCGAAGGCGCTCGAAAGCACCGCTTGGGAGCGCTTCTCGGCGGGCATCGCCTACATTCGCCATCAACCGGTCATACTCGGGGCGATCTCGCTGGACCTGTTCGCGGTGCTGCTCGGCGGCGTGGTGGCGCTTTTGCCCATCTATGCCCAGGAAGTGCTGCAGGTTGGCGCCCAGGGGCTTGGCGCGCTTAGAAGTGCCATCGCCGTCGGGGCGCTGCTGATGGGGCTCTATCTCGGCGTGAAGGGGATCACCCGCCGGGCGGGGCACGTGATGTTCGCCGCCGTGGCCGTGTTTGGCTTGGCGAACCTGGTGTTCGCGCTGTCGCATCTGTTTTGGGTCTCGATGTTCGCCATGCTGGTCGCCGGGGCGGCGGACATGGTCAGCGTCTACGTGCGCACCACGCTGATTCAACTGGCAACGCCGGACGCCATGCGCGGGCGGGTGAACGCGGTGAACATGCTGTTCATCGGCTCGAGCAACGAGCTTGGGGAGTTTCGCGCGGGCAGCATGGCGGCGGCGATAGGCGCTATACCCGCCGCGCTGATTGGCGGGGTGGGCACGCTCGCTGTGGTGGGCACCTGGATGAAGCTCTTCCCGACGCTACGACGGGTCGATCGTTTCGACGATGCCCGCTGAGTGCGCCGCGGGGCTTTGCTCCACCATGCGCACCACGCTTCCCACCACGATCAAACACGGCGACGGCAGCGGGTTTGCGGCGAGTTTTGCGGGCATGCTCTCGAGCGTTCCGAGAAGCGAGCGCTGCTCGGGCTGGCTGGCGTTGGCCACCAGCATGACCGGCCAGTCGTCCGGCAAGCCCGCTTGGCGCAGGCTTTGGCAGATCGCCTCGACTTTCGAAAGCCCCATGTAGAACACCAGGGTTTCGTCCTTGCGCGCAAGGGCGGCCCAATCCGGCGCGCCGCCTTCACGGCAGAGCTGGGCGGTGACGAAGCGAAGCTGCTGGGCGTGACCGCGGTCGGTCAGCGGAATGCCCATACTGGCCGCCGCCGCCGAGGCCGCGGTAATACCCGGCACGATGCGCGCCCTGATGTTCGCTTGGGCCAAGCTCGCAAGCTCTTCACCCATACGTCCGAACACGCCCGGGTCACCACCTTTCAAACGCACCACCGATTTCCCTGCCTGGGCAAGCGCGACCAGCCGCGCGCCGATCTCGGCCTGGGGCACGCTGTGGTGGCCGCGGCTCTTGCCCACGTAGTAGCGCTCGGCGCCGGGATTGATCAGCGCGAGCACGTCGTCCTCGACCAGCCGGTCATAGACCACCGCGTCGGCCTGCATTAAAAGTCGCGCGGCCTTGAGCGTAAGAAGCTCCACGTCGCCGCTGCCGGCGCCAACCAGATACACCGTACCCTTCTCGCACTCGCCACGCATCGGCAGGCACCGCCGCTCCTTCGCGGGCGTAACCGAGGACCATACGTGCTTGCCCACGCGCGCGAGCGCTTCAGGCCATTTGTGTCGCAGGTGCTTGTTCAAAACGCGCACGGCCCCGCTCCTCTTCCAGTAGTGATTTGAGTTCCGGCAGGCAGCTTCCGCACTGCGTACCGCAGGCAAGCCGCGCGCCCAGCGCCTCGACGCTGTCGTCGCCCTGGCGTATCGCTTTTTTGATGACGCGCTCGCCCACCTGGTGGCAGCTACACACGATGGGGCCGGTGTCCTGGGCGCCGCTGTCGCAGCCGGCCAGCACGCGCCGGCGATATTCAGGGGCCAGCGCGTTTTCGTTGAACCGCGCCGACAGCCACTCGGTGCCGGGAAGCTCTTTAGGCGGGCCCACCATGAGCCACCAGACCAAACGGCCATTATACACACCCGCGCCACGAAACCTGTTCGCCGCCGCGTCTTCGCTGAAAAGCGTGGCGGGCGCGCCCAGCCACGCCTCTACCTGGGCAGGCCAGTCGCGCACATCAATGGCGCTCGCCAGTTGAAAGCGCACGCAGCCGGCCATTGGGATACGCGCCCAGTACACGAGGCCTTGCCAGGGCATCTCTTGCGGCAGAGCACCCTCGCGCAGGATCAGCGTGGCTTCCCACGCAGGCGCGAGCGCCTTAATGCCGACCGCGCCGTGCTTGGTTTCCGGCTGGCCGGAGACCGGGTCGGTGCGCCCGACAAGCAGCGCCCCGCTGCGCCCGGCGCCGGTGAACTGATCGCTCCAGTGCATGGGCACGAACACCTCGCCCGGCCGCTGGGCGCTTGAAATACGCACGCGCCCGCGGTACTCACCATCTTTAGAGCCAAGGGTCGCCAGCGCCTGATCACCAAGCCCTGCTCGCTCGGCATCCGCCGGGTGCAGCTCGATGAACGGCTCGCCGCGATGGTTCATCAGCCGAGGCGCACGGGCGGTGCGGGTCATGGTGTGCCACTGATCGCGAATGCGCCCGGTATTGAGGCGCAGCGGATAGCGCGCGCAAAGCGCCTGCTGCGGCGGCGCCGGCGTAATGGGAACGAGTCTGGCGCGCCCGTTTGGCGTGGCGAAAACGCCCTGCTCGAATAGCCGCGCCGTGCCGCGGGGGGCGCTTTTCGTAACCGGCCACTGAATCGGCGACAGCGCATCATAAGCGGCCCGGTCGCGCCCGGCCAGCGCCGAGATATCGAACAGCCGCCAGGTGGCGCCTTGGTTTTCAAAGCCGGAGAGCCTTGCGTGCTCGTCGAAGATCTCCCAAGGGTGGGCGTAGGAAAACGCCTCGCCAAAGCCGAGGCGACCAGCCACGTCGCATAGAATCTGCCAGTCGTGGCGCGCCTGGCCTGGTGGCGGGAGCAGGCCACGCTGGCGCGAAATGCGCCGTTCGGAGTTGGTCACGGTGCCGTCCTTTTCCGACCAGCCGCTCGCCGGCAGCACGATGTCCGCATACGCCAGCATGTCGGTGTTCGCCACGCAGTCGGAGACGATCACCAGCGGGCATTTTTCGAGCGCCCGGCGCACCCGCGCAGCGTCCGGCAGGCTCACCGCCGGGTTAGTCGCCATCACCCACAGCACGGTGATCTCGCCGCGCTCGATCGCCTCGAAAAGCTCGATGGCTTTATAACCGGGTGCGGCGGGAAGCCGTGGCGTGAGCGACTCGGTCGCCCAAAACCGGGTCACGCAGCCGCGCGCGCCCGGGGTGTGGTAATCCATGTGGGCGGCGAGCTGATTGGCCAGCCCGCCCACCTCGCGCCCGCCCATGGCGTTGGGTTGGCCGGTGATCGAAAAAGGCCCGGCGCCGGGCAGGCCGAGCTTACCGCCGGCCAGGTGGACGTTGATGATCGCGTTGCACTTGTCGGTGCCGCTGGTGGACTGATTTACCCCTTGGGAGTAGAGCGTGACCACGTGCAGGTGCCGGGCGAACCAGTAGTAAAATGTCTCGAGGCGCTCGGCATCGATATCGCAGGCCGCCGCGACGTCCGCCACGTTTGGGGCGCTCTTTTGCGCCGCTTCGAGCGCCTGATCGAAGTCGTCAGTATGGCGCTCGAGATAGATACGATCGACGTGGCCGCGCTCGGCCATGAAGGCGAGCAGGCCGTTGAACAGCGTGGCGTCGCTGCCGGGTTTGAGCCCGAGGTAGAGATCGGCGATATCGCAGGTATCGGTCACCCGCGGGTCGATCACCACCACGCGCATCAGTGGGTTGCGCTCCTTGGCGAGCTTCACCCGCTGATAGAGCACCGGGTGGTTCCAAGCCAGATTCGAGCCGACCAGCACCAGAAGCTCCGCCTCTTCCAGATCCTCGTAGCTGCACGGCACCGCGTCGGCACCGAAGGCGCGCTTATAGCCCGCCACCGCCGAGGCCATGCAGAGCCGCGAGTTGGTATCCAGGTGCGGCGTGCCGAGAAAGCCCTTGAAGAGCTTATTGGCAAGATAATAATCCTCGGTCAAAAGCTGCCCGGAGAGATACGCCGCCACGGTATTACGCCCGTGGGCCAACTGCAGCGCGGTGAGCCTTTCGACCAGCGCCGAAAGCGCCTGATCCCAGCTGACGGGGGCGCCGTCGAGGCGCGGCTGCAACAGCCGCCCCTGCTCGCCCAGTGTTTCACCCAGGGCGCTGCCCTTGACGCAGAGCCGCCCGTAGTTGGCCGGGTGCGCGGCGTCTCCTTCGATAGAGCAGACGCGCCCGCCTTCAACGGTCGCGCTGACGCCACACCCGACGCCGCAATAAGGGCAGGTGGTGGATACGGTATGCGTACTCTCTGGCGCTTTGTGCATCGAATCTCCCGCGTTTTTGGTCCAAACGCAAAAAGCGCCCAGGAAGCCTCTTTAGAAGCTTGCCTGGACGCCGTTGTCTCAGGGACACCGAGCAGGTGCCGTATTCATCGATTTGTGGGCGCTTGAACTTATTGGTCGCCGCTCTTTTTTGTTATCGGGCTGCGCTTATTATTGGAGTGCGCAAAACCGCTCATAACGCTTTGTATGTTTGTTACTTCACCTTCACTGCAAACGCCGGGCCCAATCTCTAATAAATCAAAATAACCTTTTTAAAACAGTCACATTAAAAATCGGTGAAAAAGGAATTTTAAGCGTCAGGCTCATTCAGTTGATAGGCCAAGAGCCATTGGCGTGCAGCGTAAACGCCCTGCGCACCACAAGAGCGCAACTGACATTGAGCGATTAACGGTAGCGGCTATTCAAAAAATACTCAAGCCACTGAAAAACGGCTTTAAAACAGCTGCGGTAGCGCGCCTGGCGAGTTTTTTGCCTTGAGTAATAGAGCGCGCCGCCAACGAAGGCATTTCGCGCCTGATTCGATATTTGGGCAACGACGCCCCTAATCCCGCTTTCACCGGCGGCGTTAGGGGCGTTTTTCGTTTTGGTGCCCGTACCGGCGTCGCCCCGAACAAGGAGGACCCATGCGCTCTTCTACATATTCAAACGCTTGCCGTGACGACGAGCGTCTCGACCGCGAACCGCGTCATTTGGTTATCGTGGGTAACGGCATGGCCTGTCACCGCCTGCTCGAAACGCTGGTCAAAGCGCCCGGCCGGCCGGCAAACATCACCGTCATCGGTGAAGAGCCGGTGCCCGCTTATAACCGTATTCTGCTGTCGCCGCTTTTGAGCGGTGAAACGAGCCGCGACGCGCTCACCCTGCGCGAGGCGCGCTGGTACGCCGATAACGCCATTACGCTTCGCCTGAACGAGCGGGTGCTGGCCATCGATACCGCTGGCCGTTACGTCGATACCGTCCATGGCCGGATCGCCTTCGACGAGCTGGTGCTCGCCACCGGCTCACTGCCGGCGCTGCCCGAGATTCCCGGCATCGAGCTCGACGGAGTTCACGCCTTTCGCAACGTGAGTGATGCCGGCGCGCTCGATACCATAGCCGGGCTCGGCGGTAAAAGCGTCGTTGTCGGCGGGGGCCTGTTGGGGCTCGAGGCCGCGGAAGGGTTGCGCAAACGCGGCGGCGATGCGCTCGAGGTCAGCGTGCTGCACCGCAGCGCCTGGCTGATGAACCGCCAGTTGGACACCTACGCCGGCGGGCTTTTAAAAACCACGCTGGAGCGCCGCGGGCTTGCCATTCACACCAACGCCTCGATCGTCGCGATCGAAAGCGACGCCCAAGGGCGCGTTGCCGGGGTAACGCTAGAAGATGGCCGCACCCTCGAGGCCGCAAGCGTCATCATCGCCGCCGGCGTAACGCCCAACATGTCGCTTGGCCAGCGCGCCGGGCTCGACTGCGAGCGCGCGATTTTGGTGGATCACCACCTTCGCACCTCGCACCCGTCGATTTTTGCTATCGGCGAGTGCTGCCAGTTCCAGTCGCACACCTTTGGCCTGGTCGAGCCGATCTGGCGCCAGGTGGATACGCTCGCCCAGGTGCTCAGCGGCGCCCCCATCACGCCCTACGTCGAGGCTCCCACCGCTACCCGGCTCAAGATTAGCGGCATCGACCTTTACGCCTTCGGCCCCGTAGAGCAAAGCGACGCGCACGACACGCTTTACTACTGCGACCCCGAAGCCAAAGAGTACCGCCGCCTGCTGCTCAAAAACGGGCGAATCGAAGGCGCGGTGCTGTTTGGCGATACCGCTCAGGGCCCGTGGTATTTCCACCAGGCGCTGGAAGCGGCGGATTTGAGCTCGGCCCGCCCGGCGCTGGTGTTCGGCCAGGCAGACGTAGAAACGCTGTTGGCGGCGGACACCGCCCAGCCCTCCCCCACCCAAGAGGCGGCTTAACCATGACAACCAAACAGAACCTGCTGATCATCGGTAACGGCATGGTCGGCCACCACCTGGTCGAACGGCTCGTCGAGGCCGGCGCCTGCGAGCGCTTTGCTATCACCGTGTTTGGCGAGGAGCGCCACCGCGCCTACGACCGCGTGCATCTCTCCGAGTACTTCACCGGCCGCGACGCCGAGTCGCTGGCGCTGTGTGACGCCGACTATTACGACGTTCAGGGCGTCACGCTCAAATCCGGCGAAAAGGTGTTCGAAATCGACCGCGAGGCGAAGCACGTGATCACCGGTCAGGGGCGCTACGCCTATGATCACCTGGTGCTCGCCACCGGTTCCTACCCGTTCGTACCGCCCATCGAAGGGCGCGACCAGCAGGGGTGCCTGGTCTACCGCACGCTGGAGGATCTCGACGCCATTCGCGACGCCGCCGAGCATGCCACCAACGGCGTGGTGGTCGGCGGCGGGCTTTTGGGCCTCGAGGCTGCCAATGCGCTGCGCGGCTTGAACCTCGACACCGCCGTGGTGGAATTCGCCCCGCGCCTGATGCCGATGCAGGTGGACACCGATGGCGGCGCGCTGTTGAAGGAAAAGATCGAGTCGCTGGGCGTACAGGTGCTGACCGAGCGCGCTACCCAGCGCATCGAAAAAGGCGAGCAGAGCCGCCTGCGCATGGTGTTTCAGGATGACAAGATACTCGAAACCGACCTGATCGTATTCTCCGCCGGGATCCGCCCCCAGGACGACCTGGCCCGCGCCTGCGGGCTTACGCTTGGCGAGCGCGGCGGCGTGATGATCGACGATCACTGCCGCACCAGTGATCCGGCTATTTTCGCCGTCGGCGAAGTGGCGCTTTGGAATCAGAGCATCTTTGGCCTCGTGGCGCCGGGCTATCAAATGGCCAAGGTAGCCGCCGCTAATCTGACCGGGGGCGAGGCCCGCTTTGGCGGCGCCGACATGAGCACCAAACTGAAACTTTTGGGTGTGGATGTCGGCGCCATTGGCGACGCCCACGGCGACCGCACCCCCGGCGCGCGCATGTTTCGCTACCTTGACCCGCTCACCCAGGTGTATCGCAAGCTGGTGGTGTCGAGTGACGGCAAAAAGCTCCTCGGCGCGATGCTGGTCGGCGATAACGCCGCCTACGACACGCTGCTCCAGTACTACGCCAACGCCCTGGAGCTCCCCAAGGAGCCCGCCTCGCTGATTCTGCCGCAAAGCGGCGCGGCGCCGGCGCTTGGGGCGGACGCGCTGCCTGACACCGCCATGATCTGCTCGTGTCACAACGTGACCAAGGGCGGCATTCGCGAGGCGATCAACGAAGGCGCGCTGGACCTGGGCGGCGTCAAAGGCGCCACCAAAGCGAGTACCGGCTGCGGCGGCTGCGCCACGCTATTAAAGTCGGTCGTGGATCACGAGCTTGCCGCCCAGGGTGTCGAGGTGGATCACTCGCTGTGCGAGCACTTCGCCTACACCCGCCAAGCGCTTTTCGACATCGTGCGCGTGGAGGGCATCAAGACCTTTAGCGAGCTGATGGAGAAGCACGGAAGCGCAGGCCGCGGTCATGGCCTTGGCTGCGATATCTGCAAGCCCACCGTCTCGTCGATTCTTGCCTCCTGCTTCAACGAGCCGATCATGGACGCCGCCCACGTGCCGCTGCAGGACACCAACGACACCTTCATGGCCAACATGCAGAAAAACGGCACCTACTCGGTGGTGCCGCGCATCGCCGGCGGCGAGATTACCCCGGACAAACTGGTGGTGCTGGGCCAGGTGGCGCAGAAGTTCGATCTCTACACCAAGATCACCGGCGGCCAGCGCATCGACCTGTTCGGCGCACGCCTGGACGACCTGCCGGCGATTTGGGGCGAGCTGATCGAAGCAGGGTTCGAAACCGGCCACGCCTACGGCAAGTCCGTGCGCACGGTGAAGTCCTGTGTGGGTAGCACCTGGTGTCGCTACGGTGTACAGGACAGCGTCGGCATGGCGATCAAGCTCGAGCATCGCTACAAGGGCCTGCGCGCCCCGCACAAGATCAAGTTCGGCGTCTCCGGCTGCACCCGCGAGTGCGCCGAGGCGCAGAGCAAGGACATCGGCGTCATCGCTACAGAGAACGGCTGGAATTTGTACGTCTGTGGCAACGGCGGTATGCGCCCGCGCCATGCCGAGCTCTTCGCCACCGACCTCGACGACGAGGCCCTCTACCGCACCATCGACCGCTTTTTGATGCTTTACGTGCGCACCGCCGACCGGCTGCAGCGTACCTCGGTGTGGCGCGAGAACCTCGAAGGCGGGCTCGATTACCTCAAGGAAGTAATTCTGGAAGATAGTTTAAGCATTGGTGACGAGCTCGAGCGCCAAATGCAGACCCTGATCGAGCGCTACGAGTGCGAGTGGGCCAACGCCCTGAGCGACCCGGAAAAGCTCAAGCGCTTTAGAAGCTTCGTCAACGACGAACGCCCCGACCCGTCCATCATCATGACCTCCGAGCGCGGCCAGCTGCGCCCGGCGTGATCATCGACCGATTGCCTTTCATGGAGACCGTTATGACCTCAGCCGCTCTCGCGCTCAAGGGTGTATCAGCGCCCGCCTGGCAGCCCCTTTGCCACCGATCGGACCTGGTAGCGTTTTCCGGCGTGGTGGCCTGGCGCGAAACGCCCCAAAGCAAGCCCTGCCAAATCGCGCTTTTCTACCTGCCGAGCCACACGCCGGAACTCTACGCGCTGGATCACTTCGATCCGTTCTCCAACGCCTTCGTGATCGGCCGGGGGATCGTCGGCGACCTCGACGGCGAGCCGGTGATCGCCTCGCCGATTTACAAGCAGCACTTTCGCCTGAGCAACGGCCAGTGCCTGGAAGACGAGAGCGTGGCGCTTCGCACCTGGCCGGTGCGTTTCGACGGCGACCGGGTATTGATCGAGGCGTGAGAACGAGGCAGGTCGAATCACTATTCTGCTGGCCGCCCTAGCGTCCCACGGCGTAGCCCTGCATGTGGCGCGCCGAGGCGGCGCCATGCACCATGTCATCGTCTCGGGCGACCGCACAGACCCGCCCCAGGGCCCAGTCGTCCATCACGGCCACATCGTGGCCTTTCGCCCGCAGCGCCTCGAGCGTTTGCTCGCTGAAACGTCCCTCGATCATCAATCTCCCCACGGCACTTTCACGGGGATGAAAAGAGGCGGGGAAGTGGCGAATCTGGAACTGCGGCGCGTCGATGGCGCGCTGTAGATCGAAGCCGTAGTGGACGATGCGCAAGAAGGTGGTGAGGCTCCACTGATCCTGCTGATCCCCGCCCGGAGACCCCAGTGCGAGATAGGGTTTGCCGTTGCGGGTCACCAGGGTCGGTGTCAGCGTAGTACGCGGGCGTCGGCCGGGCATCAGCGTACTGGCAAGCCCCGGCGTGAGCCATGTCATCTGGGCGCGGGTGGAGATCGAGAAGCCGAGTTCCGGTACGCTGGGAGAGCTTTGCAGCCAGCCGCCGCTCGGTGTTGCCGAGACCATGTTGCCGAAACGGTCGACGATATCCAGGTGGACCGTATCTCCCTCGACGCCTGGCAACGGCGCAAAAGTGGGCTCTCCCCCGCCCGGGCCGATGGTCGGCTCGCTGCCGGCGAGCGCCAGGATGGCGGCGATGCGCGCCTCCCCCTCGAGGCCCGGGCGAATCTCACTGGAGGCCTGCTCGCCGATCAGCTGGCGCCGCGCCCGGTTGTACTCGTCGCTCAACAGCGTCTCGATCGAGGCGCCCCCTTCTCCATCACCATACCAAGCCTCGCGGTCGGCGAAGGCGAGCTTGGCCGCCTCGGCGACGCGATGCACGAACTCGGGGCTTTCTGGATCGATGGCTTGGAAGTCGGTTCCCTTCAAGAGCGCCAGCTGCTGCAGAAAGACCGGCCCTTGGGTCCAGGGACCGGCCTTGTGCACTTGCGTGCCATGATAACGATAGCTAACCGTCAGCTCGAAGGTGGCCGACCAGCGCGCCATGTCGTCGCCGGTCAGAAGCCCTGCGTTCCGCTTGCCGGTGCTGTCCATCAACGGCTCGCGATAGAAGCGGTCAATGGCGTCCGCCACAAACCCCTTGTAGAACACCTCCCGCGCGCGCTCGATCTGCGCCTCACGGTCGCTCCCCGCCATCTGCGCCTCGCCAAGAATGCGCCGGTAGGTGGCTGCGATCCGCGGTGAGCGAAAGAGCTTGTCCGCCTTGGGCGCCTGGCCATCGACCAGCCACTGCTCGGCGGAACTGGGCCAGTGCTGCTTGAAGAAGTCGATCACCGGCACGATCGAGGACACCGCGCGCGACAGCAGCGGAAACCCCTGCTCGGCGTAGCCGATGGCGGGCGCGAGCACCTCTTCGAGACTCAAGGTGCCGTAATCGCGCAGCAGCAGCATCCAAGCATCGAAGGCACCGGGAACCACGGCAGGAAGAAGCCCGGTGCCCGGCACCATCTTCAGCCCGAGCGCGGCGAACGCTTCTGGCGTAGCCGCCCGAGGCGTCACGCCCTGCCCACAGATCACCCGTGGAGCATTATCGTCATGACGCATGGCGATGATGGGCACCTCGCCACCAGGGCCGTTCAGATGCGGCTCGACGATCTGCAGCACGAAGCCGGCAGCGACTGCCGCATCGAACGCATTCCCGCCTTTTTCCAATATTGCCATGCCCACACTCGAGGCCAGCCAGTGAGTAGAGGTAACGGCACCGAACGTCCCCTTGATTTCGGGACGAGTCGTGAAGGGCGGCATAAAGAGATCCTTGAATCAAAAATTGAAAGGTTCAGCCCTTGAAACTATCACGTTTTGCAGGCAGGATCATCAAAGCTATATAGCTATTTATAACATGACTATTTACAACCATGTCGGCTTGAGTATCGCTCATGACCTTAGAAAAGATCGTTCAGGTTTCGCTGCCTCATTTCAGCGACACCCTCCACAGGGGCGTCCCCAAGTACGCACGCTTCTACAACGCGATAAAAGACGCTGTGCATGCAGGCGTCTTGATTCCCGGGGACAAGCTGCCTTCAGAGCAGGCGCTCTCCTCGCGCCTTCCCGCAAGCCTTGGCACCCTGCAGAAAGCCCTGAAGGCGCTCTCCGATGACGGCATCGTGGTGCGTGAACATGGACGCGGGACCTTCATTCGAGATCCTGAGGTGAAGTTCGAGGATATTCGCGTCTTTCGCTTTATGGACCAGGGCCGCCCCCTGGATTTGACCCTGCAAGGCTTGGGCATCTTCGAGGTCACGCCCGCCCCCTCCATTGCACGGTTTCTGGGTAACGCCACACACTGCGCCTTGATCAAGCGCCGTCTTCAGGTAGAGGGAGAGCCCTGGACCTACAACGAGCTTTTCATGCCGCTGGCCTATGCGGATGCGCTGATGAACAAGCCTCCCGGCGAATTCGATGGGCTATCGCTCCACGAGTACCTTTTTCAGCAAAAGCGCATTCTGACCTCCCGCTTCGAGCATCAGATGGGGGTACACGATTTTTCCCGCGATGCCCGCGCGGCCCTCGAACTCGACGACAAGGTGCACCAGGGCATGCTCTGGCGAGTGCGGGGCTATACCCAAAAGGGCCAGCCCACCACCTACCAGCGCTTCGAGATCCAACCCGATCACCGAGACATCGAACTCAGCAGTCACGCAGTACAAGATCACCGTATTTGAACGGCTACACCGTCCCGAGACCTCTTTAAAGAGGCGCCCTCCCATCAAGAACAAAGGTGATGACATGACAGAGAAACAACTTCCCTCACTGGTCGACCTTCGCCGCCGCCAGTTGCTCAAGGCAGGAGCACTGGGTGTCGGTATCGCTCTTTTCCCGGGTATTCTGCAAGCTGCTCCCACCCGCGAGCTTCGCTGGGGCTCGGCGAGTCTGGGCTCCACGGGCTATATCATCATTGAGGCGCTGGCCCAGACGGTACAGCGCAATAGCGATTTGCGCTCGACCACCCTTGCCACTTCGGGAGGTGCCGAAAACCTGGTGATGGCCAGCCGTCAGGAGATCGACTTCGGCCAGACCACCTCTACCGACTGGCCGCCGGCCACCAAGGGTGAGCGCCCCTTCCGCGCACCGATCGACGCGCGTCAGGTATTTGCCTATACCGTTTGGAACATTCCACTGATCGTACGCGCGGACTCCAATATCCACTCGCTGGCCGACCTGGCAGGCAAGCGAGTCATGCCTTCGACCGCAGGCGGGGCGACCGCCATCATGCATCAGACGATCCTGGAGGCCGCCGGCGTCGCCGATGAGGTGGACTGGACCTACGGCTCATGGAACGACACCTTTAGTGCTTTCCAGTCTGGAGCGGTGGACGCCATCCCTTCTACCCTCACCAACGGCCGCCCCTCGCCGGCACTGGCCGAGATCGACAGCACCGTCGAGTTTCGCGTACTGCCGATCGAGCCCGAGGTTCTGGAGCGTGCCCAGCAGATCAACACCGGCCTGCTGGCCACGATCGTCTCCAGCGAGCAGTGGAACAAGGTCGAAGGGGAGATGCTAATGCCCGCTATTTCGGGCTTGCTGGCGACTCACGCTGGCGTCTCTGACGATGACGTTTACGCCGTCTGCAAGGCCGTCTTCGACAACGCCGAGCAGGTGCGTCGAATCGGCTCGCAGCTGCAGGACGTTAGCGTTGATTTCGCCGTCGAGTACCTGCTCGCCGAGTACCCGGTCAATGCAGGCGCTGCGCGCTACTTTCAGGAACAGGGCGTATGGCGCGACGAGTTGATCGTCGCTGAGCCTGTCTCCGCCTAACGCTGCCTGCTTACGTGTCGTCGCGCACGGCGACACGTATTTCGCGAATCCATCTTGTGATCCTCATCACCATGACTCCTAAGCTACTCAGTGAAAAGCGCGGGTATCTCAACACCGCCAACCTGGTGCTTGTGCTCACCCTGGTAATGGTTGCCACGCACTTGTTTCAGGTTTTCGATTACTACCTGCCATCGGGCCAGTTCAAGGCGCTCCACCTTGGGCTTGCACTGCTGATCATTTTCGCCACGGCACTGGGCGATACGACACGCCGTTGGATGCGCCTGGTCTACGCTGCGGGTTTCGCGGTGGCCGGGTATACGATGGGCTATGTCCTGATTGAGTACCAGGGACTCATCACCGATCGCGTTTTCGGGCCAGAGCCCGCCGACGTGGTGGTCGGCTGCCTGTTGATCGGGGTATGTCTCGTCGCCGCTTGGCAGCAGTGGGGGGCGACAATTCCGGTGATCGGCATCATCGGTTTGTTATACGGCTACTTTGGCAATCGAATCCCGGTCGAGCTGCTCTATCACGGCGGCATGGGATTCGAGCGGCTGGTTTCCTACGCCTCGATTCCCAACTTCCAAGGCGTACTCGGCTCGCTCACTGAGCTTTCTGCCGGCACCATCTTCATCTTCATGGTGTTCGCCGGGCTGTTGAAATCCACCGGTGGAATCGATTTCATCATGGGGTTCGCTACTAAACTAGCGGGTAACTCCAAGGGCGGCCAAGCCAAGATCGCCGTGCTGGCCAGCGCTTTCATGGGGATGATATCAGGCAGTACCGTGGCGAACATCGCCAGCACCGGGACCATGACCATTCCCACCATGAAGCGGACTGGTTTCAAAGGCTCGTTCGCCGGCGCGGTGGAGGCCGTGGCGTCTACCGGGGGGCAAATGACACCACCTGTCATGGGGCTGACCGCCTTTTTGATGGTAGGGGTGACCGGGCTTGCCTATGACCAGGTGATACTCGCCGCGGCCATCCCGGCCGGGCTCTACTACTTCTATCTGCTGCTGGCGGTACACCTTCAAGCAGCAAGGGACGGTCTTCTGCCAACCCGCCACGATAACGAGGGTACTCCCTCTCTGCCAGCCAAGGTGTTGCTGGCGCGCTACGGGCACCTGCTCGTCGCCATCGCGATTCTGGTCTATCTACTGATCAGCCGCATGCCCCCTTCCTATGCGGCGGCCTATGGCTGCCTGGCCATCGTGGTGCTGGAAATCATCAGCAGCGCAGTGCGTCACTACCAGAACCCGTTAGCAGGTGTCGGCAGTGCGGCGGCACGCATCGTGGATGGGTTACGCGATGGTGGCTTCAGCGGTGCGACCATCGCGGTCATCGTGGCGGTCATCGGTATCTTCGTCGAGGTGCTCACCGCAACCGGTTTCGCCCAGAAACTTTCGTACCTGATGCTCGGCTTGGCCGATGGCAACCTGGGTATTCTGTTGCTGATCGCAGCAGTGGCTTGCTTGATCTTCGGGCTGGGCCTGCCTACCTCGGCCGCCTACATCCTGGTTGCCCTGCTCACCGCACCGGCGCTGATCGACATGGGCCTGAGCATGATGGCGGCCCACATGTTCGTGCTCTATTTCGCGGTGTTCTCGGCACTGACGCCTCCCGTGGCCGTAGCGTCGCTGATCGCCGCACGCATCGCCGAGGCCTCCTACTTCGCTACCGCCATACAGGCCGTCAAGATCGGATTGCCGGGATTTTTCCTGCCGTTTTTGTTCGTTGCAAGACCGGAGCTATTGATGCTTGAAGGCGCCTGGTACGACCAGCTGCTCGTCACCTTGATCAGCTTGTTGGCATTGGCCGCCCTCAACGTAGCCATGGTGGGCCACGGTTTCGTGCACACCCCTTGGATCGTACGGCTGCTGCTGCTAGTGGCCGCGACGCTAACGCTGGTGCCCGGTGCTTATGGCACCATGATCGGTTGCGGGATCATCGTCGCCGTTCTAGTGCTGCAGCGTAGCGCTCAGTCAAGGCAGACACTCGCATAAGGGAGTCATGAATAAAAGACGCCGCCCCTTATCCGGGCGGCGTTTTCATGTGAGCAAATGTAGCGACTTCTTCATTCGCTATCGAGAAACGCGATCAGCGCCTCGTTGAACGCTTTCGCGTGGGTGACGTTCAGCCCGTGGGGCCCACCTTCGATCACTTCGAGTTTTGAGTTCGGCAACACTTCGCTGGCACGCTTGCCGCTGACCTCGAGCGGCACGATGCCGTCGGCGTCGCCGTGAAGCACCAGGGTCGGCAGCTTCATCTTTGGCAAATCGTCGCGGAAATCGGTATAGCTGAACGCCTTGACGCAATCATACGTCGCTTTTGGCGAGGCGAACGCCGCGATGTCGCGGTGGTAGCGGCGATTGGGTTCGCTGATCAGGTCGCTCTTGTCGCCGGCGGTGAAGAAGTTTTTGGTGAAGTCTTCCAAAAACGCTAAGCGGTCGCCACGCACGCCGTCGAGAAACTCGTTGATGGTCGCATCGTCGAGGCCACCTTCCGGGTTGTCGTCGGACTTGTACAAGTATGGCGGCACGGCGGCGGCCAGCACCGCCTTGCTGACGCGCTCGGTGCCGTAGTGAGCGATGTAGCGCGCCACTTCGCCGCCGCCCATGGAGAAGCCGACCAACGTGGCGTCGTGAACGTCGAGCGCATCAAGAAGCTTCTTGAGATCCGCCGCCAAGGTGTCGTAGTCGTAGCCGCCGTCGGCCTGGGTCGACTTGCCGAAACCTCGGCGATCATAGCTGATCACCTTGTAGCCCGCCTCGACCAGCGCCGGCACTTGCGGCTCCCAGGAGCGGGAGCTGAGCGGCCAGCCGTGAATCAGAACGACGGGCTTGCCCGCTCCGTGAACCTCGTAATAAATCTCGACCGGCGTTCCCTGTTCGGTTCCAGCGTTCAAAAGCGGCATTGAGTCACCCTCCAGATTGGTTGAGCAGTCGTGTGAACACGTGGTTGAACGTGCTAACGGCTTGTCTTTAAAGGCTAGTACAACTCCCAAAAGCTTTCCAAAACGTCGCCGGGCGGGAAAATTGCTATGCTGAGGCGGTGTCAAATTAACGCCAACCTTGCTACAGGAGAGCCAGCATCGGTGAAGACAGAAGCGAGTACTCTGGGATTTTCCGCCTTGATGGCGCTGTTGATCGGCGTGGTCGGCATCGCTGCAACGCTTGCGACCAACTCCCAGGCCATCCTGCTGGACGGGCTTTTCAACCTGATCTACTTCGTGGTGGCGCTGGTCACCATCAAGGTAAGCCGGCTGGCGAGTCAGCCGGACAGCGATGCCTACCCGTTCGGCTACAGCTATTTCGAGTCGCTGGTCAATTTGTGCAAGGGGCTTTTGATTTTTGGGGTTTCGATCTTCGCGCTGGTGGACGCCATAGCGGCACTGTTGACCGGCGGGCGGGAGATCGCGGCGGGCATCGCCGTGCTCTACGCCATCTTTGCCACGCTCGTCTGCTCGCTGACCGCTTGGGTAATGCATAAAAGCGAGCGCCATGTCGCAAGCCCGCTGGTCGCCGCGGACAAGCTCAACTGGGTGGTGAACAGTATCATCTCCGCAGCGGTGCTCTCGGCCTTCTGTCTGGTGGTGCTGTTTCAGTACCTGGAGTTCGAGCGCGTTCTGCCCTACATCGACTCGATTCTGGTCATCGCCGTGGTACTGCTTTGCCTGGGCGTGCCGGTTCGCATGGCGGGCCAAGCGCTCGGTGAGCTGGTCAACAAGGCGCCCACGGAGGATATAGCGGCGCCGGTTCGCGCAGCCGTGGCTCAGGGGCTCGAAGGCGTCGAGGCGCTGGAGGTACGCGTGCGTATCGTGCGTCCGGGGCGGCTTTTATACGTGATGGTGCACGTAGTGCTGCCCAAGCAAGACGATTCGATGTCGCTCACCACACAGGATGAGCTTCGCGACCGGGTCGACGAGCAGGTGCGCCGCCACTATTCACCCTCGGTGTGCGACGTCGTCTTTACCGTCGATACCCGCTGGGCCGCGCCCACCAGCGGGCTGCTGGTTCGCCAAATTCATTGACCGGACTCGATACAGGCACTAATGCAGCCGGCGCTTGAGCGTATCGGACGGGCGCTCGTTGAAGAGGCTTTTATAGTCGGTGGCGAACTGGCTAAAGTGGGAAAAGCCGTGGTTGGCAGCGACATCCGAGATGGTGACGCCGCTTTGAGACAAAAGCTCGCGACGCACGTCGTTAAGGCGCGTGGCGCGTAGAAACTGAACCGGGCTGATCCCCAAAATGCTCTCGAAGCTGTACTGCAGCGTGCGCCGGCTCACACAGGCGACGCTGCAAAGCGTGGCGATATTCACCGGCGCCTGCTCGACGCTTTTAAGGTAGGCCTGAACGCGGTCGACCACCGCGCGCCGCCGGGCGTAGCTGGGCGCGGCGCGGGTATCCAGCCGCGCGTGCCCGAGCAGGGCGAGCACGCCGTGAAGCAGCGCTTCTTTCTCCGGCAGGCCGTCAGAGGCCGCGCCGCTGCCACCCAAAATGCGCGTGACCTGCTCGGTGAACCAGCGGATACGACGATCATCGATGGCAAGGCGCGGCGTCGAGGCCAAGCTCAAGTGCGCCATATTCACGCCTTCACGCTCGGCGAGCTCGAAGAGTTCCTCAAGCGGCACCAGCATGTTCATGAGATGGCAATCGTCCGGCGTCATCAGTTCGAACGCACGGCTGCCCATGCGCCACAACACTTCGTTGCGTTCGACGCACTGTCCATCGATGCGCACGCCTTCATGACGAACTGGTAGCCCGATCCAAAGCGAGTCCTGCCAGGGCGCACAGTGCTGGTGAAGCGCTAGGCGGGTATATTCATTGATGACCTGCACGCCGTCGAAGCAGCACTCGTCCACCCGCCCGGTAAAGTGACCGGCGCTGCACTGGTTGTACTCCTGCTCCCAGCGCGTCAGGTTGAGCGCCTGCTCGTTGACTTCGCGGCTGACGATGCTGCGCCGCTTGGGTGCAGGCGCAGGGCCCGCTGGGCCATTATGGGGCAACGGGGCGAAGCCGGTTGGTTTGCTCCCAAACGCCAGCGGCGCCAGGGTACTCGCCTCACAGCGCTTGGCGGGATTGCGCGCCGCGGCGCTATTGGTTGCTGCACTGGTTATCATCACGCTGCCCGGGCCACTTTTGCCAAATTTCGATACCGCTCTCGGATGAGGCTCTCTACTCTCAAATAACAAGCAATATTCATTCCTTTTACATCATGTTTGCGCGAAACGATGTAAAAGGCGCAGAAAAAGAGCAACGGCGCGGCCTTCCGCGTCATCTAATAACGGAGAGAATACCCATGGGGAACGCAGTCGATCAGGAGTACCTGGCCAAGCGCCAGCTCAAAAAAGGCACCGCCGGCTGGCTATTGCTGGCCGGGCTCGGGGTGTCCTACGTCATTTCCGGCAACTTCGCCGGGTGGAACTTTGGCCTGGCCGAGGCCGGCTGGGGCGGCTTTTTGATCGCCGCCGTGCTGATGGCGATCATGTATTTCACGCTGGTGCTTTCGCTCGCTGAAATGTCGGCGGCGATTCCCGCCGCCGGCGGCGGCTACAGCTTCGCCCGCCAGATCATGGGCCCGGCCGGCGGGTATCTCACGGGGCTGGCCGTATTGATCGAGTACGCTCTGGCGCCAGCGGCCATCGTGATCTTCATTGGTTCCGCCGTCGAGGAGCTCGTGGGCCTCAACGGGCCTTTCGTCTACGCGCTCTTTTACGCTGTGTTCATCGGGGTCCACCTGGCCGGCGTCGGCGAGGCGCTGAAGGTCATGGTGGCCATCAGCGCGCTGGCGGTCATCGCGATTCTCGCCACCGCCGTGGCATTAGTGGGCGATTTCGATAGCGCCAACCTGTTTTTGATCACCGCCACCGACGGCGAAGGCGGCTGGCTGCCCTTTGGCTGGTACGGTGTGTGGGCGGCGCTGCCGTTCGCCATGTGGCTCTTTTTGGCGGTCGAAGGCGTGCCGCTGGCCGCCGAAGAGGCGCGCGAGCCCGCGCGCGACATGCCGCGCGGCATCATCGCCGCCATGGCGTTTCTACTCTTCACCGCCGCTCTGGTCACCTTCCTGCTCGCCGGTGCGGCGGGCGCCGACGTCATTGCCGACAGCGCCGTACCGCTGGTCGATGCGCTGAACGTGACCGGGCGCCCCGGGCTTGCCACCGCGATCAACGTGCTGGGCCTTGCCGGCTTGATCGCCTCGTTCTTCTCGATCATCTACGGCTACAGCCGCTTGGTGTTCGCACTCTCACGGGCCGGCTACCTGCCCAAGGCACTGTCACTGACCAGCAAGCGCAAGGCGCCGGTGTGGGCGCTAGTGGTGCCCGGCGCGCTCGGGTTTCTGGTTTCGCTGACCGGTGAAGGCGATCTCATTCTGGCCATGGCGGTGGTCGGCGCAACCCTCTCCTACGCGCTCATGGCGCTGAGCCATATCCTTTTGCGCCTGCGCCGCCCGGAGCTTGCTCGCCCCTACAAAACGCCCGGCGGCGTGGTGACCTCCGGTATCGCGCTAACTCTCTCGCTCGTTGCGCTGACCGGGGTGTACGCGTTCGACCCGCGCGCATTCAACTACACCATCGTGCTGTTCCTGTTGGGCGCAGCCTACTACTTCGCCTACGCCAGGCACCACTTGGTGGCGAAAACCGCCGACGAGGAGCTGGCGCTGATTCTCGACGCCGAGCAGGCCGCCGAGAAGCTTGACCACACCACCGCCGCCTCGCGCACCTGAGTTAGTGCCCCAAGGAGAGACGCGATGTATACCTCGACTCTGCTGGCTCGACTCGAAGAGCAACTGAGCGCCTCGCTTGGCGAGTGGCGCTTGCCTGCCGACACCCACATCGAGCTTCTGACCACCTCGGAAAACGCGACGTTTCTGGCGCGCTGCCCGCGGACCGGGCGCCGGTACGTGCTACGCCTTCACCGCCCGGATTACCACAGCCGGGAAGAGATCGAATCGGAGCTTGCCTGGACGGCGGCGCTGCGCGCCGACGGGCGCATCACGACACCCGCGCCGCTGCCGACCACCGGCCGGAGCCCGGTCGTCACGTTCGACCTCGACGGGCAGCGCTTTCACGCGGTGGCCTTCGAACACCTGCCCGGTGACGCCCCAGCCATGGACGACACGCTGCCCGCCTGGTTCGAAAAGCTCGGCGCCCTCACCGCCACGCTGCACGACCACAGCCGGCGCTGGGAGCCGCCTGCGGGCTTCGTGCGCAAGCGCTGGCATTTGGATTCGATGATCGGCACCGAGGCGCTCTGGGGCGACTGGCGCCGTGCGCCGGGACTATTAGACGCCGATGAGCGCGCAATCGACCAGGCGATCGAGCAGATTCACCGCGTCATCGACACGTATGAGGCGCGCGAAGAACGCTACGGGCTCATCCACGCCGATCTGCGTTTGGCCAACCTGCTGGTCGAGGGTCGCGAGCTGGCAGTGATCGACTTCGACGACTGCGGCTTTTGCTGGTACGCGTTCGATTTTGCCGCCGCCATCAGCTTTTTCGAGCTCGACCCGCTGATTCCAACGCTTCGCGAAGCGTGGATTCGCGGCTATCGGCGCGTTGGCGACTTCGATGCCGAGGACGTTGCCGCGCTCGACACGTTCATCATGATTCGCCGCATCATGCTGAGCGCCTGGCTTGCCACCCACGCCGACAGCCAGGCCGCCCAGGCGCTTGAGAAGAACTTCATTGCGGGTACCGCCACGCTCGCGCGCGCCTACCTGAGCACCGCGCGCGACGCCGCTCGCGTTTGAGGAGACCACCATGAGCGATACCCGCGGCATTCTCGACCAAAACGCGTTCCGTCTCGAGCAGCTCGACCCCAACGAGACGACGCTGGGCGAGCTGGTGCAAAAGCGCCTGGCCACCGTCGGCCCGACCTCGATGCTCTTTTATGAAAAGCCCCTGCACCTGGTGCGCGGCGAAGGCGTGTGGCTCTTCGACGACCAGGGCCGGCGCTATCTCGACATGTACAACAACGTCCCCTCGATCGGCCACAGCCACCCGCACGTCACCCAAGCCGTGGCCGCGCAGATGGGTACGCTCAACACCCATACGCGCTATCTGCACGAGGGCATTCACCGCTACGCCGAGCGCCTGCTGGCCACCCTTCCCGATTCGCTTTCACGTCTGGTACTCACCTGCACTGGCAGCGAAAGTAACGACCTGGCGCTGCGCCTGGCGCGCCACTGGACAGGAAAACGCGGCGTTATCGTATCGGAAGCGGCCTACCACGGTAACACCGCGGCGGTGACTGAGGTCTCGCCTTCCTCCTACAAAAAGGGCGCCCCGCCGGACAGTGTTTACGTGATCCCCATTGCCGATATGTTAGGCACCTCCGACCCCGCCGCCTGGTTTCAGGCGCATGTGCAGCGCGGGGTAGAAATGCTGGATGCCCGGGGTTACGGCTGCGCCGCGCTGCTGGTGGATTCGATCTTCTCGAGCGACGGCATCGTCGCCGACCCGCCCGGCTTTATGGCGCCCGGCGTTACCTGGCTGCAGGCCAAAGGCGGGCTGTTGATCGCCGACGAAGTGCAGCCCGGTTTCGGGCGTACCGGCGCCGGCATGTGGGGCTTTTCCCGTCACGGTGTGACGCCGGATATCGTGACGATGGGAAAACCCATGGGCAACGGCTTTCCCATGGCGGGGCTTGCCGCGCGTGACGATTTGCTGGCGGCGCTCAATGCCGAGGTGGGCTACTTCAATACTTTCGGCGGTTCAACGGTGGCGGTCGCCGCCGGCATGGCGGTACTCGACGTGCTGGAAAACGAATCGCTGATCGACAACGCCAGGCGCCAGGGCGACACCCTAAAGGCGGCGCTGGCAGCACTCGTCGCCCGCTTCGAGGCGATTGCTGCGGTGCGCGGCGCGGGGCTGTTCGTCGGTCTCGATCTCGCCACGCCCGAGGGCGCCCCCGACGCGGCGCTGACCGCTCGAGTGATCAATTCGCTCAAGGAGAACGGCGTGCTGATCGGGGCGGCGGGCCGCTTCGGCCATACCCTAAAGATTCGCCCGCCGCTGTGCATTAACAATGAAGAGATCGCGCTGTTCGTCGAACAACTCACTCACGCACTTGAGGTGACCACGCGTTAGTATCCCGCCTTCGCTGGCTCGGCCAGACGCCGTGCCTGCCGGGTAATCATGATAAACAGCAACGCGCTCCCCACCAGCAGCAGCGCACCAAAGATGCCAAACGCCATGCGGTGGCCAAACGCGTCTATCAACCAACCTGTCGTCACCACGGGCAGGCTGAAACCGATGTAAGCCAGCAAAAAGAAACCGGCGCTGGCCTGGGTGGTGCGCTCGCCAGCCCTGGCCAGTACGCCGCTTAGACCGCCCAGATAAATAAACCCGTAGCAGGCGCTGCTGGCAAAAAACGCCCCCAAGAGCACCGCCAGCACGACGCCCTCCAGTGTCCCCCAAATAATGAGAGAATAAGCAATTGGCAGTACCACCAACCCACGCCGGACGGCGCTTGCCGGGGAGAGCGCGCGAGTCCAAGGCTGAAACAAGACGCCGGCACTGCACACGCCGAAGACCGCAAAGCCGCTATACGCGCCCAGTTGATGGGTCGCAAGCGCTGAGGGCAGAATAGCGATTACAAGCCCAACGGTACTCCAGGCAAGCAGTATGGCAAGCCCAAACGCGAGCGCTCCCGGCGGATAGCCGGGTAGGCGCAGCATCGAAGAGCCGGTCTGTTGACCGACAGGCACAGGGCTGGGCAGCTTCATTACGCCGGCCAGCGCCACCACGCCCGCACCAAGGGCAAGCCCCAGACTCCAGGGCGCGGCCTGCGGCGAGTAAAGCAGTGCCACGCTGGTCAGCGCAGCGCCAAGGCCAAACCCCAGGGCGCTACTCAGGGTCACGTAACCCAGCGCTTTTTGCGAAGGCTCGCCGCGCCACAGCCACTGCATATAGCCTGGCGCGATGCTGGACACCAGCCCCATGGCAACGCCCAGCAGCCAGCGTGCACAGCCGAGTGTGATCATGGAAGGCACAATGAGCATCAACAGCGTCGCGGCCAGGCTGAGCAAAAGCGCGGCGACGATCAGCGCCTTGTAACCCACCCGCTCAGCCAAGCCGTTGAGGCCAAACAGCACCGGAATAACGCCCGCCACGTAGCAGGCAAAGGCCACCGTGGTGGCCGTTACGCCCACCCCGGATGCCGCGGCTAGACGCTCGTAAAGCGGGGCGTAAAGATTGACCGCGCTGGTCACCATGCAGACTCCCAATGCCAAGCGCAGCGCGCGATTCTCTCTCATGGGTTCGCTTCCTCGATGGCTAAAGAAAGCTACGTTCTCACCTCGAACCTCGCTGAGTAAGATACACTGCGGTTTGTTTTCAAAGCACTGTACAGGCGTATTGGAGGAACAGTGGCATCGACGGGCAACGCATGAAACTCATCCTGGATCGCGAGGGCAGCACCCCTCTCCCGCGTCAGCTCGAGACCGGTATCGTTGAATGGATCGATCAACACAATCTCGCCAGCGGCTCTCGCCTTCCGTCCATTCGCCAGTTGGCCGGCACCCTTGGAGTCAGTCGTAACGCGGTGATCGAGGCCTACGAGCGCTTGGTGGCCAGTGGCCACGTGCGTGCCAAACCCGGCAGCGGCTTTTTCGTGACCACGCCGAGTCGCGATGCCAGCCCGTTTCGGGAGATCACCAACGGTCTGTGGGGGCTTTTCAATCAGCAAGATGAAGCGCTCAACCTGGGCTGCGGCTGGCTGCCCAGCCACTGGAGGGAAAGCAGTGATCTGACCTACGCCGTGCGACAAGTAACCCGAACGGACCGCTCGGCGCTGCTTGATTACGGCACGCCCCATGGCTCGCCACATCTTAGGGCGCTATTGCAGGAGCGCCTGCGGGCGCTGGCGATTCACGTCAACGCCCAGCAAATCGTCACCACCGCCAGCGGCAGTCACGCGCTGGATCTTCTGCTCAGGCTATTGGTAAAGCCCGGCGACACGGTGTTCGTGGAGTCGCCGGGCTACTACAACCTCTTCGGCCTTCTGCATTTGCACGGCGTTCGCGTTGTTGGGGTGCCGCGCTTGACCGATGGGCCGGATATCGAACACCTGCAAACGTTGTTAGAGACCCACCGCCCCACGCTTTTTTACATCAATAGCGTGTTTCATAATCCAACGGGCAGCACGCTCTCTCCCGCCGTCGCCCATCAACTGCTACGCCTGGCCGAACGACACGGCTTCAAGCTGATCGAAGACGATATCTATGCCGACTTTCAGTCCACCCCGAGTACGCGGTTGGCTTCGCTGGACGGTTTGAATCGCGTGATCTATCTGGGGAGCTTCTCTAAAAGCCTTTCCGCGTCACTGCGCGTGGGGTTTATCGCCGCGCCGCCTGCGCTTGTCCAGCCGCTGGTGAGCATCAAGATGCTCACCAGCATCGTGGGCGCGCCCTTTGCCGAGGCGGTGGTGGCGCTAATGCTTGAAAATGGCAGCTACCGTCGACTGACCGAGCGCTTGGCTACCCGTCTCGAACGTTATATGGGCGAGGCAATCCAGCTACTACTTCATCAGGCGCGTTGGGAAATATTCACCGCGCCGACAGGCGGGATGTTCGTATGGGCGAAACCGGCCGGGAAACATAGGACGAGACTCGATGAGCTCGCTCGCGACCACGACATTCTCTTGTCACCCGGACAGCTTTTCTATCCCGACCAGGAAACAACACCTTGGCGACGGCTGAACGTCGCCTATATGAAAGACGCTCGCGCCTTGAGGTTTTTCCAAGCCTTTTAATGAGTTCGGGCACACGGTGAGATGCCCAATAACGTTGCGCAAAAACATCTAAAAAGCGAGCGTTGCTCACTATAAGCCTCCGTCCTCAGCTCACCAGCGCTTTCAGTTCGTCAACCAGTGTTTTGGGGAGCGTTACTCCGTTTCGTAGGCTGTTCTGGCGCGCCTCGAAGCGGCGCTGGGAAGGAAGCCGGGCGCCCTGGCCCATAATCCTGTCGAACAGCGCTTCGGCGTGCTCCAGATGCTGCGCCGCGTGCTCGCCTAGAAACGCGTCTGGAGACAGCGCCAGGATTAGCTCGCCATGAAACGGTTTACCGGTCTGTTCGGCGTTCGCCGCTTGAGTTTCATGGCCGAATACGTCACCGATCAGCGGCCCGGCCAGCAGCTCGATCATGGTTGAAAGCGCCGAGCCCTTGTAGCCCCCGAATGTGCGCATGGCACCGGCCAGCGCGGCGACAGGGTCGGTTGTTGGATTAGCCTCGGCGTCCATCGCCCAGTGATCAGGAATGTCCTTGCCCGCACGCCGATGCAGTTCTATTTCTCCGCGCGCCACGACGCTGGTGGCAAAATCGAACGTATAGGGCGAGCCGCCCGGGCGCGGCCAGGAAAAGGCGATGGGATTGGTGCCCAAAAGCGGCGCAACGCCCCCGGCCGGCGCCACGAAGGCGTGGGTCGGGGTCATGGCGATCGCCACCAGCCCTTCGCTTGAAAGCGCTTCGACCTCGGGCCACAACGCTGAAAAATGAAAGCAGTTGTTGATGGCAAGCGCCGCCAAACCGCTCTGACGCGCCTTTTCGGCCAGCAGCGGCTTACCCATTTCAAAGGAGAGCAATGAGCACCCCTGATGGGCGTCGATGCGCAGAACCCCTGGCGCCTGATCCACGATGCTCGGCTGGGCGTGAGTATTCACTGCGCCGTTTCGCGCGGCCTCGACGCAGTTGATCAGCCGGTAAAGGCCGTGGGAGTGACATTCGTCACGCTGAGCGGCCAGCACGCTGCGCGTAATGGCGTCGGCGTGGGCCTGGCTATAGCCGTGATGCTGGAGAACGGTCAGGCTTAAGGACTTCGCCTCCTCAAGCGACAAGGTGATCGTTTCGCTCATATGGTTTCTCTCCTGTTGGCTATGGGTAATCTGGAAGCGCAGGATCGATGTGCACATCAAGCCACTCATCGGCGCGTACGTAAAAGTCCAACAGGTTCAACTATTCAACGGGTGTTTCAATCTCGTTCGCAATTGTTCCAAATAAGCCAGCCCAAGCTTCGAGCGAGATTATGCGGCGGGTATCGAAGTCTTCTCAGTTAAGTGCATGTGTTAATGACCGTTCGCTGGTCGACCAAGAACCTGCCCTTCCAATGGCATGGCCGCTCTTTGGATAGATTCCATTAGGGCGTCACCCTCAAATGCATCTACTTGTATGTATAGTAGGTCTTATAAGCACGGTTGAGATGCTGAAACATGGCGGCGTTGGCCGCCTTGGCATCTCGTGCCAGAATCGCTTCGAGAATATCAGCGTGCTCTCGGCTCACTTTCGCCAGATACTGATGGGTCGTCTGCGTATCGGCTTGAACCGACATGAGCTTTGCCCGCGGTATGGTGCCTACATCCCACTGCTCATAGATCGTCACGAAAGCCGGGTTGTGGGTGGCTTGCGCGATAGCCGCGTGAAAAGCAAGGTCTTCGTCACGTGCCTGTGTGGCATGCTGGCAGGCCTGAACGAATTCCTCATGCAACCTGATAAGACGCTCCTTGTCTTCATCATCGTGACGCCTGGCGGCCAACGCGGCAACTTCGGGCTCGATAGTCAACCGCAGCTCGAGAATATTCAGAATGTCCTCGATCGTTCGCAGCCGTATTTTCTTCTCGGGTGCGCGGGTTTCGGGTGTAGAACGCAAGACCCGCGTGCCGATCCCCCTACGGGTTTCAACCAGCCCCTGCGATTTCAGGTGAGTGATGGCTTCACGTATGACGGTACGACTTACGCTGAACATGTCGCAGAGTGCGCCTTCGGGCGGCAGCTTGTCCCCTACCGGAATTTCCTCGCGTGCGATGATATCTTCCAGCTGTTGAGATACCTGTCGCGACAGGCTGCCACCATGAACCAAAGGTTCTATGCCCAGCTTTTTCATTCTTGTCCGACTCTCACTTGAAAACTGAAATTCAGGGTTTTATTGCGCCCTCCCTCATGTTCGATACTATATCGTATTTGCTGCAGTTTTTAATCATACATATGACGATCAGTCATCGGGATGACTGGCCGACGCGAACTTCCCGCCTTGGTAAACCACCTCAGCGGCATCAGCGGCCGGAACATCGCCCTTGGCCTCGACCTCTTCGCGCCACTGCTCGGAACTGTGCTCGGGTTTCCATCCCAGAAATGAAACCAGTTGGTTGTCCCACCACTGCTCGGCGTTGTTTGATGCGCCGTAGATGACGGTATTGCCAAGCTTGGGTGCCTGAAAGGCCCGCTCGAACATACCCATCAAATCCTCGACGTGAAGCCACGTCGCTAGCATCCGAGTATCGGCGGGTTTGGGAAAGCAGGATCCAATACGTACGCTCAGCGTCTCGATGCCAAATTTATCGTGATAGAGGCTGGCGAGGTCTTCACCAAAGCACTTGGAAAGACCGTAGATGGAGTCCGGGCGATGCGGCACTTGAGTGTCGATCTTGCGAGTGCGCTCGTAGAAACCAATGGTATGGTTGGAGCTTGCGAAGATGATGCGCGGTTTGCCCAAGTGACGCGCGGCTTCGTAAAGGTTGTAGGTGCCGATGATGTTCGCCTGTAGGATGCCCTGCCAGGGTTTTTCGAGCGATACACCGCCCAAGTGGATAACGCCATCGCAACCGTCGAGTAATGCCTTGACGCCTTCGTAATCGGCCAGATCACACGTGACAACCTCTTCATGAGAAGCGGCGTCGGCGATATCGGAGATGTCGGAAAGGCGAACGTTTTTAGCAAGCTTTTGAAGATAAGGACGAATCGCCTTGCCAACACCACCGGCGGCGCCCGTTACCAATAATCTGTCGAGCATCGTGATCTCCTTCGGTTTTTACGTTTGAAATCGAATCGTATTGAGCATTAAAAGTCGTAGAGCAGTGCCGGATTATCGACCAGGATTTTCTGACGCGTTGTTTCGTCGGCCCAATCCAGCAGAATATCCAGCTGTTCGGCGTCACTTGGGTACTGCTCACGCTTGACGCCGACGTGCGGCCAGTTAGAGCCCCAGATGACGCGATCCGGCGCGTGGTCGATCACACGCTTGGCGATGGGCGATACATCGGAGTAATCCGGCCCGCCGGTCAGGCTGGTTTCATAGGCACCGCACAGCTTGAACCAAGCGTTACCTTTGTCGATCAGACGCAGGATATCGTCGACGCGCCGATCATCGGCGTCTACCGGATCAATGAACTTGCCGATATGATCAATAATGTAGCGGCCCTCGATCTTTTGCAGTTCATCGAGGTAGTCGGGCAAATCACGGCCGTTAAACTGCACCATCAAATGCCATCCCATCCCCTGAATGACTTTCTCGACGGCCAGCATGTGGTCGATTCCTACTGCACCGCCGGGGAGTTGCATGATGCGAGCGCCGCGTACTCCGAGCTCGTGAAGCCGCTCGAGCTCTTGTTGTGAAGTCCGTGGTGTTATGACCGCAATCGCCCGCGCCACGTCAGGGCCAAGCAGTTTCAGCGCCTGAACCAAAGCCTCGTTGTTCGCCTGATAAGCATTGGGCTGTGTTACGACCACCCGCGAAAGCCCCAGCCAACGCTGCAGTTCCCGGTAGTTCTCCACCGTTGCGAGCTCCGCGATGGCCGGCCCTCCTTTTTGGGCTTCAAAGCCCGCCAGAAAGATATGGGCATGGCAATCGGTTGCGCCCGCGGGTGCTTTTAAACGCGGAGCGGGACCAGTTAACGGTCGGGTATTTTCTGGAATCGACATCATGGCTCCTGTTGACTTAATAATAATCGCGACCTGGTTTTAACTTTGTCGGGCAATGTCGATCAGTCTGGAAAGTTGATCACGCTCTGACGACGTCGGCATCACCAGCGGCGCTCGTACTTGTCCGGCCGGTTTACCAATGATTTCCGCGCCTAGCTTGATCAGGCTGACGGCGTAGCCTCTTTTCTGATCGCGCAGTTCCACAAAGGGTATGAAGAAGTCCTGAGTAATTTTTTTGACGGTTTGATGTTCGCCGGCTCGCAGCGCTTTATAGAACATCGAAGCCATCTCAGGTACGAAATTAAACACTGCTGATGAATACGTGTTCACGCCGATCGAGAGGTAAGCTTCGGCAAATATCTCAGCGGTAGGGACACCACCGATATAGGCGAGCCGATCGCCCACGGTTTTGACGATTTTGTTCAGCGCCTGGATATCGCCTTTGCCATCCTTGAGCCCGATGAAGTTCGGGCAGGCGTCTGCCAGCTTTTTGACAGAGGCGGCATCCAGGACGCCGTTACCGCGGTTATAGTAGATGACGTTCAGCGAGGTGCTGGCGCAAATCGCGCGCGCGTACTCTACCAACCCGTTCTGGGGACATTCGGTAAGGTAAGGTGGCATCAGCAGGATACCGTCAGCGCCGGCCTCTTCGGCGATTTTCGCTTGCGCCTGGGCCTGCTCTACGCTTTGACCGGCGCTTGCGATAATAGGAAGCTTTCCGCCAATGGTTTCGACCGCCGTGGTGACGACATCGCGAAAATCATCAAGCGACAGGCTGAAAAACTCCCCTGTTCCTCCGGCAACGAACACCGCAGAAATGTCATGGCTTACAAACCACTTCAGCCGGTCCTGATAGCTTTCGCGGGCGAAACGCCCTTGACTATCGAAGTCCGTGACCGGGAATGAAAGCAGGCCATTTGAAATGGAGGCCAATGTTTTTTCACGTGAAAAATGCATGGAAGAAATTCCTACATGATGTCTCGTTGTGATACATCACACAACCATAAGGGGAAGCCAAAGCTGGATCAATATAAAACCGCTCCTGGGGATGTACCCCAGTCCCTTGCAGCCGATACAGACTATCCAGCCTCGACTCGCCAGGATACCGGATTCAAAACCTGTAGCTATAGGTCAGTTGCACCGCATCGTTGTGTTCACCGGCATTGAAGGAAGCCCCTTCACGGGTCTCATCCTTTCGCTTGTAAGTTACCGCCAATGTATTTGCCGAGTTGACCCGGTACGCTGCGCCGAACTCATGTTCCCAGCGGTCGCTGCTACCGGTATACATGCTGCCCGTGTCGCCGAGCACGTAGGCGTAGCTTGAGTTCCAAGCCAGGCCGATCTGATCGGTCAGCGCATAGCCGATATAGCCATCGATTCGATTGATGCGAGAGCGGTCTCCGCCGCCTTCGCTAAACGTCTGATACTCATAGCGATAGCGCGCCCCGACTCGCCAGTCGTCATTGACCCTGTAGTTGAGCCTGACCATGGGGCGCATGGTTTCCGATCCCGGATTGAACTTGTATTCGATCTTGGGCTGGATCGACCAGCGGTTATCTTCATCCAACGAATAGGTATAACCGAACCCGAACAGGTTTTCCGCTAATTCAGGTCTTCCGCTAACTTCATCCCTCCAGCGACGCTGATGCTCGAAAGCAATACCGATGTCGTTATCGAACACGTGCCCAACCCCGAACTTCACCTTGAAGTCCTGACTTTCTCGGAAGGTCTGCTCGTATTTGGTCGATATCGTTGTCGAGCTAGCGTAAGCAGTGCTACTCGAGAAAGCCGCAAGCGCAAGAAGTCCGATAACCAGCTTATTGTTTTTCATAAAAACCACCTTGTTGAAAAGTTTGTTGTTGTCGCGAGCGTTTTGGTCTAGCAAAAAATGACTCGTTGATATCATTTATGACGTATTACCTTTGAGGACACCCTCGCCTCGCGTTTTAAATTGATGATGCCCTCTTGGTGTTTTGCCTATCTGTAGGCGACCTGCCCCTTCTCCTCGGACTCTTTCATGGCTCGCTTACTGGATCGGGCCGAAAAGAGCATGAGCACTGCAGGAATCATGAGAAGTGCGCCGCACAACAGCATCACGAGGCGACCATTGGTGGAGTTGGGCAGTAGCGAAAGCCCCATGACCATGATGCTGCCGATCAGAATCAGACGTCCCAGGATGATTTTCTGGCCATAGTCCACCGCATCGGCTGCAGGATCGGCATCGGTACTTTCGACAGGCGTTTCCCAGCGACGCCACATCTCCTCGCGCTCGGCCGCACGCTTTTCGGAGTGTGCTTCGGACTTGTAGAAGAGGCTGCTGAGCAGGAAGAAGCCGCCGGTGATAATAGCGTGTGCGCCAATGGCAAACGCGACGCGGAAGTCAGACCACTCGCGCGGGCTGATTTCCATGCCCATCACGCTGCTCACCAGCTCCGGGCTCAACCAGGCACCAACTGCGTAGGAAACCATGCAGCCCACCACGAGTGTTCCCCAGCCCGACCAATCCGGTGTCTTGCGCACGATCAAGCCGAGCATGGCCGGAATGGTAATCGGGAAGGTGATCAAGGCGCTGGCGGTTAACAGAATCTCGAACAGGCTCATGCTTTTGAGCGAGTTGATGAACAAACTGATACCGACGATGATGGCGCCAAAAATCAGCGTGACGATGCGCGAGACTCGCAGCATTTCCTGCTCGTTCGCATGCGGTTTGATAACCGAGAGATAGAAATTGCGTACGAAGAAGCCAGCGTTACGGTTCAGCCCCGAGTCCATGGAGGACATGCTGGCGGCAAACATCGCGGCCATCAAAAGTCCCAGCATACCGGCGGGCATGTATTCGCTGACGAACGCCACGAAGACCGCCTCATTGGCGCTGGCTCCCAGCATGCCAAAGTTCTGAGCGAAATCCGGATTGTAGGCGTGCATGAACCACGCCGGAAAGAACCAGACCACCGGTCCAATCAAGGCCAAACAAAGCGTGAACAGCGCGCCATAGCGTGCATTCTTGCTGTTCTTGGCGCACATGTAACGATAGCCGTTGAGCGTATTGTTCATCATGAAGATCTGCTTGATGATCAACATGAAGACCCAAAAGCCGAAGAGCCAGGCATATCCGTAGCCACTGCCGGTCAGGAACTCGCCGTCATAGCTCGAGACGATACTGCCGATGCTGTCGGTATTGCCCCAGGCTACGAAGAAGCAGACGAACGTCACCGACATGATGATGAGCATTTGGACGTAGTCGGAAGCCACCACGGCCCAGGCTCCGCCGGTCACCGACATCGCGACCACGGCGATGCCCGCCAGCAAGATGACCGTCTGAAGCGGCACATCGAACACCGCCGAGGTAATGATGGCAAGCGCACTCAGCCACGTGGCAGCGGATACCAGTCCATCGAACATGCTGAACCAGATAAACGTTTGTTCACTGGGCTTGCCGTAGCGCATCTTCAGCGCCTCTGCAGCGGTGACCACACGTAATTGTCTGAATCGCGGAGCGAAATAGACATAGTTGAGGAAGTAACCGGCGGCGTTGGCCATGAACAGAAAGATGATGGCAAAGCCGCTCACGTAAGCCTGAGAAGCCGCTCCCGTGAACGTCCAGGCGGAAAACTGCGTCATAAAGGCAGTCGAGCCGACCAGCCACCAAAGCATGTTACCGCCACCGCGGAAATAGTCACTGGTATTGGTGTTGAAGTTCTTGAACACCCAACCAATGACCACGAGAAAGACGAGGTAGATGAGTATTACCCAGACATCGATGCTCATGAAGAGCCCCTTATACTTTATTATTGGAACATCGGCGTTGCCGAATAGTGAAGCTGGCGTCTTGCAGTTTACGTTGTGACCGAGCCCTTGAAAGTCCCCGGGATCAGTAGCTTTCCAGCGTGTTGTCCCCGATATAATCGAAGTTGATGCTCTCACCCAGGCCCGGACGATCGGGCAAGTGAACGAAGCCTTGTTCGTCCATTTCATCGACAATGACGTTCAGATAACCCGGCGCTTCGTCGTAATCCAGGTGAGGATGCAGCAGACCGCGCTCATACCACTGACAGTTGGTAATCGCACCGACTACCGCCAGGTTGGGAGCGCCGTTGCCATGAATCTCGCAATCCATGCCGAACGCTTCGGCCAGGTGCGCGGCCTTGATACAAGGCGTGATGCCGCCACCGTTGGCAACACCGGCGCGCAATATGTCGCAGGCATTGTGCTGCACCCAGCTGGCGCGACTCTGATGCTTGCCACCGAGGGTTTCCGGCCCGATCACCGGCACATCCACCTGCTGGGTCAACCAACGGTAGGACTCCATGGAATCTTCGGGCATCGGTTCTTCGAACCAGGCAAAATCCAGTCGAGACAGTGCGCGCCCGACCTTCAATGCGTCCAGCCGGTTGTACCAGTGGTAGCCGTCCAGCATTAGGGCGATATTTGGCCCCACGGCTTCACGCACGGCTTCACAGGCGCGAATATCCATCTCTACGCTCGGAGCGAAGCTGACCGGCGGCATCCATGTATGCAGTTTGATCCCTTGATAGCCGCGCGCCACCAGATCCTGAGCGAAACGAGCGTACTCCTCGGGGGTCGATAAGCCGCCCGGGGTTTCATCGCCACACATGGTGCTGGCATACGCCTTGACCTTCGTACGGGCACCGCCCAACAGTTGATAGACCGGCACACCAAGCTGACGACCCGCTAAATCCCACAGCGCCTGATCAAGAATCGCCATTGCGCGGTCGGTCAACTGCGCACCGCTACCGCGCTGGCGAAGCCAAAGGTCCTGCCACACCATCTCGCGCGCGTGAACCGGCTTGCCAAGCGCCGCTTTCTTGAAATACTGCTCCACGATATAGGGACGAATCAGCTCTTTCGGCGCGAAGGCGTAACCCTTGCTGCCGTCGTCCGCCGTAACGCTGAGCATGGCGATCTGAGCCTCGCTGGGGTGGCCGGCATGGGCATGGCCCGCACTATCCCGCCCCAGCTTGGTTTGATAGCGAATGACATCGACGGAAATGGCTTCGATTTTCATATTTGCGAGACCCTTGTTTACGTTTGATTGACATCCAGCATTAAACCCAATGTCATACATAATATGTTTAATATTAAAGATACCTCACACTCACAACAATATAGACAATGGTATGAAACGACCGATGAACTACTTCCAATCGATAAATTTTTTTAAGAGCTGACAAGCCAAGCGCCCGAACTAGCGAAGACAATCAGATCATTTATATCGGCTGTGCCCATAGCGGGGATATTTATACCGCTGAGTTATCCATGGCGACGCGCAAGCATGAATATAGAGGTCATACACGCCTACCGATGCTCGAGAATGTTGATCGACCCCGCCTTTAAGATGCCTGGACTCGTCGCCAAACTTGCTCTACCAGCGGGCACCGGACCACGGAATATTGCCCATCATCCCGCCATGACCGTCGCTTACATCATCGCTGAGCACAACGGTACCATCAACGTCTTGGAGTACAGCGCCTCAGGGTTGAGACAGGTGCCAACAGACTTTATGCACGCCCAGCCAGCGCCTTTCGAGCGGCGGACATCCATGTCACGGCGAACGGGCGCTTCATTTATGCTTCAGAAAAAAGCGACATCGACGCTGCAGCTATTTAGTGCCCAATCCAATGGCACGCTCGAATTCGAGAAGCACTGCATTACTGAAAACCGCCCATGCAACTTCGCCATTACAAGCAATGATCACTATCTCGTTGCCGCCATCCAGTTCTCCAATCATATCGCAAGGTACCGTATCGACCTTGATACCGATGAGCTGACTCCACAGGATTGATTAAGCGTCGGTGATAGTCCCGGTTGGGTAGAAATGCGCTAAAAGCAAATCTTTTGAGAACATGCGCCCCTCATACTTAAAGCTAATTTTTGCCTCAAAACATACTATGTATTATTTTTAAAAGCTCTTAAATGCCGCCGTCAAGAGGCTGGTATACGAGGTACCGATACACGGCGCTAAAACAATCATAAACGCACAAGGTTGATCCATGATGAAAGTAGCCACGCTGGCCTGCACCCTTATAACGCCCGCCCTCATCGTCTCACTAGCCCAAGCCGAGGAAACATCAAACCTCGTCTGGCAAAGCACCACCTTCGGTCAGTCAACCGACCTGAACTTCGGCTCCACGATCCTTCCCGACAAGATAGGCACCAACGAGGTAACACACGATGACGCGCTCGTATCGCCGGGCGAACTTCTCGATTACGTGACGATAGAAAGCCGCGGGGGCAAACTGGCCAATTCCCATGAGGGAGGCACCTTCTACTACACGAGACTGCCAACCGACCAGAACTTCGTGCTCACGGCAACACTCACTCTCGAGCAGTTGGGGCCCGAGACAGGCGCCACGCCCAACCGTCAGGAAGGCGCCGGTATCATCGTGCGCGACGTGCTCGGTGCGCCACGCGCCAACCCACAACCCTTGGGTCATGAAGAGTTTCCCGCGGCCTCCAACATGGTCATGAATCTACTGCGCTCGCACACGCGAGAAAATGATGGGCTGGCCAACGCCACGGCGGTGTATCGCGAAGGCATTCAGGACCCCTGGGGCAATCCGGGCAACTTGCTAAGTAAGGAGGATTACTCCGAAGGATTGGATTACGGTGATCAGCGCAGCTACCGTATGAGCCTAGCGCGCACCGACGAGCATTTTATAGTCACGCTCGACGACGGCGATCACACCCATCGCCACGAACTCAGTGAAGCGCCCGCCAATCTGGTCGAGGTACAGGATCCAGACCACCAATACGTAGGGTTCTTTGCCGCTCGAAACGCACGGCTAGGCGTGTCAGATATCGCCCTCGAGCTTTCTGACGCCAATACCCGGCAAGCCGAGGCGTATCAGCCGCCGCAAACGCCGTTGGTCTGGTCCGTCGCCTCGCCAAAGGTCGTAACGGCCCCGGATTACACGCTACAGGCGCTGGCCAACTACGCCGGTACATTCAGCGTTGCCCAAGGGGGTGAACCACTCGGAGAGGTCCAAGCGGTCAAGGCCGGCCAGCTGTTTCGCCTGCCGATCGACGTCACTGAACCCACCGAGGTAGAGCTAACCTTCGAGCCCTCCGAAGGCCCGGGTAGCGCTCAAAGCACCACGATCATGCTAGAACCGATAAGCGTCGCCGACCCCTACGATCTTTACGTTTCACCCGATGGCCGTGCCGATCAGCCTGGAAGCCAGGAAAACCCGCTGGACCTTTCCTCGGCCATTGCACGCGTGGCGCCCGGGGGCACCATCCACTTGGCCGACGGCGATTACGGAGCGATCGAGATCCCCGTCAGCGCTAGCGGCTCTCCTAATGCCTTGAAAAGGCTGACGGGAGAAGACGCCAACGTACGATTTACCGAGATGGTGTCGCATAACGCCAGCTATTGGCAGTTGGATCATCTGGAGGTGGCTGGTGAGCGACTGATCGTCCACGGCAGCCATAACGTATTTGAGCATATCGTGACCCACAGCGCGCCGGACACCGGATTTCAGATCACCTCACCCGACGATGTCGGCCGCGCGCTCTGGGCGAGCCACAACACGGTGCGCTACAGCGAAAGTTACAACAATATGGACGCATCGGGCATCAATGCCGACGGCTTCGCCGCCAAGATGCGCATCGGTGAGGGAAATTCTTTCGACCACTGCCTTTCTCACCACAACATCGATGACGGCTGGGATCTTTTCAACAAGGTCGAAGATGGCCCCAATGGCGCCGTGACCATCACCAACTCCATCGCCTTCAACAATGGCCAGACGTTGGACAGACCACAAACCGGAGGCAACCTCGGCAACGGTTTCAAGCTCGGCGGAGAAGGCCTGCCCGTAGCCCACACCGTGGAAGGTAACCTGTCGTTCAACAACGGCATGGACGGCTTTACCGACAACTTTAACTCGGGGGCGCTTTCCATCGTCAATAATGTGGCGATCGACAACGACCGCTTCAACTTCATCGTTCGTCAAAGTCCTTACGGTGACGAGCTCGAGTCAGCCACCCTCTCGCGCAACGTGTCACTGCATCTCGTGAGTGAGAGCCAGTACAGCGATAGCGTGCATGGCGATATCAGAGACGATAACTGGTTCATTCAGGAGGGCGACTCACCCGGCGTCGCGTCGCCCTACGATGCGCAAACACTCGATGAGATCCAGACGCTCTTGCAGCGCGATGCCCACACCGCCTCGGAGCGGCGCGAGCGCGCACTGGAATTACAGCGACTGGTCTTCGACTGATCCCCCCAGCGCCCGACGTCATGACCTCGGGCGCTTTTTTTAGCGTCGGCCTTTTCTAGCGCCAGAGACCGGCGCGATTGAACGATCAAGGGAGGCTTCATGGCCAAAACAGTCCAGCATGAGGCGGTACTTCCGCTTTGGGACGAACGCCCGCCAGGCACACCGGCCGATCTGACGCCGGACATCGAGGAGCGCTCGGCTACCCCGTTTCGCGCGAACCGGGCGATGACCGGAATCGCGATGCCCGGTTTGACAGCATGGGTGCCCGAGCGGCCCAACGGCACATCGATCGTCATTGCCCCGGGCGGCTCGTACCGGCGGATCGTACTGGACAAGGAGGGGCTCGAAATCGCCAAGGCGCTGGCGCCGCTCGGCGTCACCTGCTTCCTTTTGAGTTACCGTCTGCCCGATGAGGGGCACGCCGGCCGTGGCGATGCGCCCTTGGCTGATGCCCAGCGCGCGATACGCTTGGTGCGCGCCCATGCCAGTGAATGGAACCTCAATCCGCAGCAGATCGGTTTCATGGGCTTTTCAGCGGCCGGCCATCTGGCCGCCTCGCTTGCCACAGGCTACGACAAAAACCTCTACACGCCACGTGAAGACGAGCAGGGCATTTCCGCACGCCCCGACTTCGTGATGCTGGTCTATCCGGTCGTCACCATGCAGGATGCAGGCGTGCATGCCGGCTCGCGCGACGCCCTTCTGGGCAAAACGCCTACCCCCGAGCAGAAGTACGCCCGTTCGCCCGAGGAGCACGTCGATACATCTACGCCCGAAACGTTCATCGTTCACGCCGATGATGATCCATCGGTATCGCCGGCGAACGCTGTCGCGTTCTACAGCGCCCTGCAACAGGCTGGTGTGAAAGCGGAACTGCATGTCTTTCGCGATGGCGGTCACGGCTTCGGGATCGCCGGGGCTGCCCCCCTGCCTGCCGCTGGGTGGCCAGACCTTCTGGCGGGCTGGCTCGATAGAATCGGCGCCCTTCCCGATGGCCACTCGCTCCTGGAGAAGACGTTATGAGAAGACTGTTGGCCTCGGCGCTGATGCTGGCAACGGCGCATACGGCGCTGGCGGAACCGCACGGTGTTACTGAAGACAACCTGCCGCTTTTCTTTGAGGCGCTCAAGGAGCGTATGACGTTCCCGCTCGCCTACGAAGGCGGTGACCCTGACGTCTGGCGCGAGCGCGTGCTGCCCGAGGTGCGCGCCAGCATTTTACCTTACACCGCTTCTCGAGCTTTCGATCCAGAGACCATCGACGAAGTGGATAGAGGTACCTATATTGCACGCCGTGTCGCCTTCAATATCACCGATGAAAGTCGCGTGATGGCGCTATTACTGATTCCCAAGGGTGAAGGGCCTTTTCCTTCGGCAATGATGCTGCATGACCACGGTTCGCGCTTCGATATCGGCAAGGAGAAATGGATCGCGCCCTGGTACGATGATCAGCGCCTGAGTTCGGCTACCGAGTGGGCAGACAAGTTCTTCTCAGGAAGATTTCCCGGTGAGGCGCTGGCCGAACGTGGCTACGTCGTGCTGGCCACGGATGCACTTGGCTGGGGCGATCGAGAGGGCAACGGTTACGACGCGCAGCAGGCGCTGGCAGCCAACCTTTTCAATCTGGGCTCATCGCTTGCGGGTCTGATAGCACTTGAAGATATACGTGCGGCGGCCTTTCTGGCCGGGCTTGCTGACACGGACCCCGACAGAGTGGCGGCGGTCGGCTTTTCGATGGGCGCTTTCAGAGCCTGGCAGGTCGCCGCCCTGTCACCGGATATCAGCGCGACGATCGCCAACAGTTGGATGGCGCAAAGTCGTGAACTGATGGTACCGGGCAACAACCAGCTGCGCGGCCAGTCCGCCTTCAACATGCTGCACCCTTCCCTGCTCAGACTCGTCGACTTTCCGGATGTCGCCGCGCTGGCCGCGCCTTCTCCCATGCTCGTCTACGCCGGCGAGGAGGACGCCCTTTTCCCGCCCAGCGCTGTCCAGGGCGCAATGGACAGAATGCGAGTCGTCTGGAGTGCCTATGACGCCGATGCCAACCTGACCACTCGCCTTTGGGAGAATAAAGGACACGTCTTTACCAGAGACATGCAGGACGCCGCTTTCGATTGGCTGGACGAGCAGATGAGATAAAGCATAGATAGGATGGCCCGCTCGATCCCCCTGAAAATTCACCATACGTGGCCGGCGCATCGCAATGCGCCGGTCAGCGCTTATTCTCGACTGAAGGCGTGCTGCAGAAGTCCTTTCGTATAGGGATGTGTGACATTGCCTTCGACCAGATCCTCTCTCGACACCACTTCGACGATCTCGCCGGCCTTCATGACGGCTACGCGTTCACACAAATGCGCGATGACGCCCAAATCGTGGGAAACCATCAGGTAGGTCAATTGATGGCGCCGGTGAAGCGAAGCAAGCAGATTGAGAATCTCGGCCTGCACCGACACATCGAGCGCCGAGGTCGGCTCATCGAGAAGAATGACACTTGGATTGAGAATCATGGCCCGTGCGATGGCGACGCGCTGTCTTTGCCCGCCGGAAAGCTGATGGGGGTAGCGAGGCAGAAACGTCTCGTCCAGCCCTACGTCCTTCAAGGCCTTTTCGACCCGCTCTGCTCGATTGGAGAGCCCTTTAATGACCAGCGGTTCGTTAAGTATCTTGCGAATGGTGTGGCGAGGATGCAACGCGCCATAGGGGTCCTGAAAAACCATCTGCATGGTGTTGCTACGTTCTTTCAACGAGGTGTCGGCAATCGACGCTCCTTTCACCTCGATACGGCCTTTCCAGCCCTTGAACTGGCCCGCCAAGCATTTGAGGATACTGGTCTTGCCGGAGCCGGACTCACCGACCAGTCCGAAGCACTCTCCTTCTCGAACGTTGAGTGTTATATCGCTGAGTATACGTTTATGCCGCGTAAGGCTAGAGACATCGAACGAAAGCGAATCAATCGAGATCATGTAAGGGGCTCCTGAGTAAGCCAAGCGGGATCGCGCGTCATGACCGGCAGGGTCTCCCGGCGATGTCGAAGGCTCGGCAGCGATTCCATCAGCCCCCGCGTATAGGGGTGTGAGGCGTTGGAGAGTTCGTCGGCTCGAATCGATTCGACGACACGCCCGCCGTACATAACCAGCACACGGTCGCAGAACTTCTTCACCAGGTTGAGATCGTGGCTGATGAAGATCAGGCTGATGTTCTTTTTCTCGATCAGCCTGTTCAGAATATTCAACACGTCCTGCTGCACGGAAACATCGAGCGCCGAGGTCGGCTCATCGGCGATGATGATGTCGGGCTCGGGAATGACCATCATGGCGATCATCACGCGCTGGCCCATTCCGCCGGATATCTCGTGGGGATATTGCCCGTAGACGTGCTCCGGGTCCGCAATACTCACCTCCTGCAACATGGCGATGGCGGCCTCACGCGCCTGACGTTTGGAGATGCGACGATGGACACGCAGAGCCTCGGCAATTTGGTCACCAACGGTCACCACCGGGTTCAGCGAAAACTTGGGGTCCTGCATGATCATCGAGATATGCTGGCCGCGCAGGGCGCGAATTTCACGCTCGCTGCAGGTCAGGATATCCGTCTCCTTGAAACGCAGCGTGTCGGCAGTCACCCGCGTAGAGGGCGAGTTCAACCGAAGAATCGCCTTCCCGACGGTGGACTTACCAGACCCCGACTCGCCCACGATCGCCAGCTTTTCGTTATTGAGCGTGAACGACACATCGCGCACCGCGTGCTTGTCACCTTCGTCTGTGCAAAACGTGACATTGAGTCGTTCTACAGATAATACGTTCATGGATGCTCCTCAGTCGGTACGCGGGTCGAGCAGATCACGTAGACCATCGCCCAGCAGATTGAAGGCCAGACTCACGAGCATGATGGCGGCACCGGGAAACGCCACCAGCCACCAGCTTTCGAGCATGTAGCTACGCCCGGTTGAAATCATCGCGCCCCATTCGGGAAGCGGCGGCTGCGCCCCCAGCCCCAGAAAACCGAGCGCCGCGGCGGTCAAAATAACGGTCGCCATGTTCATGGTGAGCCGAACGATCAGCGAAGGCAGGCACATCACCGAGATATAGTGAAACAGAATGCGAAAGGAGGATGCGCCCTGAAGCTGCGCGGCCACGACGTAGTCGGCATTTCTAAACGTCAACGTCTCTGCCCTTGCCAGCCGGGCCACAGGAGGCCAGGCAGTCAACGCGATAGCGATCACCGCATGCTCGAGACCTGGGCCTAGTGCGGCCACGAAAGCCAGCGCCAGTACCAGGCTGGGAAACGAGATGAAGATGTCCGTGATGCGCATGAACGTACTATCGACCCAGCCGCCGAAGTAGCCTGACATGGTACCGATCATCAGGCCGATCGGCCCGACGATGATCGTCACAAGAAAGATGATGTAGAGCGTGACTCGAGAGCCGTACACGACGCGGCTAAAAATATCCCGGCCATATTCGTCGGTACCGAACCAGTGAGCCCAGGAAGGCGCCGACAGCACGCGGGAAAGATCCTGGGTGAGCGGATCATGCGTGGCGATCATGGGAGCGGCAATGGTCAGCACCAAAAGGAGCCCCACGATCACGACACCAGAGGCGCTCAGCGGATTCTTGCAGAGTTTTTTTAACGCTTTGAAAAATAGCGCCCCTTTCGATTGCCCAGGAGCGTGCCTCTCTCTTGCCGGAAAAGGGGCATTCTTCAAGGTCTGGATATTTTTCATTATCGGGTCCTCGGATCGAAGAGCTTGTACAGGGCATCGGACAGCAAGTTCAAGAACACGAAGACAAGCCCGATGAACAGCACGGAGGCCATGACGGCGTTCATGTCGCCCATCAACAGACTATCCGTCAAATACTGCCCAAAGCCTGGCCAGGCAAAGACCGTTTCGATCAGAACGGCACCCTCCAGCAGCCCGCCGTAGGCCAGCGCCACGATTGTGAGTAGCTGAACAAGAATGTTCTTGAAGGCGTGCTTCCAGATGACGCTACGCTCCGACAGCCCCTTGACGCGGGCGGTCTTGATGTACTCCTGAGAAAGCTGCTCCAGCATGAAACTGCGCGTCATGCGGCCGATGAAAGAGACAGAGTTAAGCCCGAGTATCAGCGCCGGTAGCGCGATATGGCGTACTGCGCTGACGAAGGCCTCCCAGTTTCCCGACAGTAGCGTATCGATCAGGTAGAACCCGGTGTACTGTGTGAACATACCGTCGAAGGCGAAGCCGATTCGGCCGGCGGCGCCGGCCCAATTTAGCCAAGCATAGAAAATGATCAGCCCGACCATGCCGACCCAGAACACCGGGGTCGAATAGCCGAAAAGGGTAATGAGCCGGGTGAGGTGATCGCCCAAGCGGCCTCTATGTGTTGCGGCGTACACCCCCAGCGGCACCCCAAGCCCGACGCCGAAGAGAATAGCGACCGAGGCCAACTCGATCGTGGCCGGTAGTACTCGCAGGATATCGCTGACGACCGGGTAGCCAGTAAGGATGGCGCGGCCGAAATCTCCCGAAAGCATGTCCTGCAGGTAGTACTGATACTGAACCCAGATAGGCCGGTCCAGCCCCATCTCGCGAAAAACCTGCTCGTAGGTAGAGGAATCCGCGTCGGGGCCGACCACCGCAAGCACGGGGTCGATGGGCATCAGCCTGCCAATTACGAACGTCATGGTGAGCAGTCCAAGCAGCGTGATCAATATCACACCCACTTTTCTGACAACGCTCAGATAGCGTGATCTTGTCATTGTTTTAACTCCCTATATCGATGACGATTGAATCATTCGAGCCGCTTGGTGACGCTTCTCAACCTTGTCATGGCAGCGGGGTCGTCCAGATAGCCCTCCACTTCCTCTCTGACGGCAACCGTGTTGATCATTTGCGAGAAGGGAAACAGGGCACCAATATCTTCTTCGTAGATCGACTGAACCTCTTCATACAACGCGGTTTGCACCTCGTCATCGGCTTCGGAAACGGCCTGAGTAATCAGCTCATTGATACGCCGGTTCTGATACCCCGTACGCCAGCCCTGAAAGTTGGTTAGCCGTGCGGCATCGGAATTATCCGGATTGAGAAGCAAGGGCCTTAGATTGGAATCCGGGTGCGGAGCAAAGCCACCGCCGCCGCGGCCAACGATAATGTCGAAGCTGCGATCACGCATGGCGCCATAGACCTGATTACCGGTACCGCTGAGTATCTCTGCGTTGATGCCAATTCGTTCGAGGCTGCTTTGCAGGTTGATGGCGACGTTGATGAAAGGAGACTCGTTTAGCGCTCTTATCGTGGTGTTGAAACCATCTTCATAGCCCGCTTCGGCCAGTAGTTCCCTGGCCTGCTCGGTGGTAAGAGCGTAGTCCGGTTCGGGCAGCGTGGCGGGTAGCCCAAGCTTGACGGGCCGCTGATGGAAGATACCGTAATAAGGCATGATGCTATTGTTAATGCCTTCGTAATTGATCGTGCCTCGAATGGCCCTTCTGACCTGTTCATTGGCAAGAATCTCGTTTTTCATGCTGGTCGCCACGTAGTAAAGCGTTCCCCGTTGGGTCGTCTGAATTTCGACACCGTCGCTGTCTTCGAGTGAGCGAATATCCGGCACCGACATGCCGATGGCGACATCGATATCGCCGCGCTCGATCATCAGTCGCATGGTCTGGGACTCTTTCAAATTACGCATGACCACCCGCTGTATTTGCGGCACCTGCCCCCAGTAGCGATCATTGCTCTTCATGATGATTCGATCCTGGGGAATCCACAGATCCAGCTCAAATGCACCGCTTCCCGCCGCGTTCGTGGTGAGCCATTGGTTACCCAGATCGCCATCGCGCTCATGTTCCAGAACGAGATCACGATCGAGGATGAAGGCGCTTGGGCTGGTCGCGAGGGTATACAACACCAGTTTGGGGTCGAGCTGCCGAGGAAAGGCGATTTCGACCTGATAATCGCCGGCCACGGACAAAAGTTCTGAAACATTGTCCTGCGTGAAACCCAGTGCCTTCCAGGTCGTCGCGAGCGCCAGGTTGAGATCCAGTACGCGCTCGAAGCTCCACACCACGTCTTGCGCAGTCAGTGCATTACCCGAGTGAAAGCGAATGTCGTCGCGTAGCGTGAAAGTGATCGCCATACCGTCATCGGCGATCTCCCACTCACTAGCGATCGCCGGCTGAATATGCGTGGGATCCTCGGGGTCCAGCTCGATGAGCGTGTCGTAAAGGTTGGCGTTGACGAACGCGATATCATTACCCGTTGCCGCAGCAGGGTCGAGCGAGAGAATATTGCTCATTTTCAGCGCAATGATGAGCTGGTCGCTTGGCGTATTCGCATGGGCACTCAGGGTCATCGCTATCATGGCTAGACCAAGCACACACCTGATTAAACGGTTCATACCACACTCCAGTACATGTCGTTGGATATGTTTTATCGAACTGGGAATGGCCGGAAGTTTCTCAATGGTGATGACCACGAGCTTGTTATGAATTCCGGCAATCAAAAAAAGAAGACTCGAACTTTCGGGCTTTCGTGGATACGAAATGAAACGTGTTTTTAGGCGGTCTCATGACTGCCAAGCGCTTACCTCCTGAAAATACAAACTTCTTTCTTCCTATCTTGTAATACATAATATGTTTGAACACATTAATAGCTTCTGTTTCACATGACACTCATCCATTAGTCTAGCGACGGCCTATACCATGAAATGTAAACAAGCCATTGCACAAAACCATGTAATGGCCAATGTTCCAGATCTTTCTAAGAAAGCCTGAATGGACCACTTTTCCGGTCCACAAGCTTAATTGAAAGGACTGAGCCACCGGATAGATCAAGACCGTGATTAAGGCGCCCGTCAACGAGCAAAACCGCCCGCTTAGCGTCGAGATCGAAACGCCAAAGTACTTGCCTGAAGTGCCCAAAAGCGTGGTTTCTTGCGTGCCAAAACAGCCGTAAGGTCGAATGAACATCCGGCAGGTGCTGAAAAGAAAAGTTTTACACCTGGTCGCGATACTGCGCGTAGGTGTCGCGGGCGCGGCCAAGGTGCTGCTTCATCGCCTCGAAAGCCGCCTGACCGTCGCGGGCGAGGATCGCCTCGAGGATGCGCGTATGCTCCTGTTGGACGCGTTCCAGATAGCGCTGGGACGAGAGCGGGTTGATTTCACTGCTGACCAGCTTGGCCCGGGGAATCACGCTTTGGCTCCACTGCTCGTAAAAGGATTGAAAGAAGGGATTTTTCGTCGCCCGCGCGATGGCGAAGTGAAAAAGATAATCCTCTTCCCGCGCCTGGGAGCGCGCGGCGCAGGCGTTTTCAAAGGCGCGATGCTGAGTTTCCAGCCGCGCTTTATCGTCGTCGTCATGGCGCAGCGCGGCGTGCTCGGCGGCCGCTGGCTCGATCGCCAGGCGCAGCTCCAACAGATGCAGGATATCCTCGACGGTAGTTGGGTTGATACGCTCGGCGGGCAGCGCCTCGATTTTCGAGGCGCGCAGTACCGAGGTGCCGACGCCCCGGCGGGTTTCGACCAGCCCAAGCGACTTGAGGTGGGTAATGGCTTCGCGAATGACCGTACGGCTAACGCCAAAGGAGTCGCATAGACTATTTTCCGTGGGAAGCTTGTCGCCAACGGCCACCTTTCCCTGAACGATCAGCGCTTCCAACTGATCCGCCACATTAACGGCCAGACTTCCATTTTGGGTCACCCGCTTGACTTTAAACGCTGCTATCTCCGATGTTGGCCTGGCCATACCCGCTATCCGTTCCTTATGATTGGTTATTAGCACTCTAACTTAAAAACGCGGGGCTGTGGCTACTGCGCGTCGTCAGGATGGCCGATGGACGCAAATTTGCCGCCCTGATAGCGCACCGCCGTGTCATTGCCATCGATCCCTTGGTCCTTTGCCTCGGTTTCCTCGCGCCAGGGCTCGGAGCTATCCCGGGGCACCCAGCCCAGAAAGCCTGCATGGGTATTGTCCCACCACTGTTCTGCATTATTCGAGGCGCCGTAAACCACCGTGTGCCCCAGCCGCGGCGTCATGAACGCGCGCTTGAGCAGGCTGACGAAATCGTCGAGGCTGAGCCAGGTCGCCATCATGCGGGTATCTACGGGCTTTTCGAAACAGGAGCCAATACGAACGCTCAGGGTTTCGACGCCGAACTTGTCGTAATACAGACTTGCCAGGTTCTCGCCAAAACACTTGGAAACGCCGTAAAGCGAGTCGGGCCGCTGGGGCACTTGGCTGTCGATGCGTTGATGACGCTCATAAAAGCCGATCGTATGGTTGGAGCTGGCAAACATGATACGCGGCTTGCCGTTAAGGCGCGCCGCCTCATAAAGACTATAGGTCCCGGCGATATTGATGTTCAGGATATCCTGCCACGGACTCTCTACCGACATACCGCCAAGGTGAATAATGCCATCGCAGCCGCGCACCAGCTCCGTCACCGCTTGCGGGTCGCTTAAATCGGCTTGAACGAGCTCCTCATGGGACTCGGCGTTTTCGAGCGGGATGATATCGGAAAGGCGAACGTGGCTTGCAAGCGTTTTTAAATGTGGGCGCAGACTTTTGCCCAAGCCCCCGGCGGCTCCCGTGACCAGTAAACGATTCAACATACCGACTCCTTATAAAATGGTTGTGACGTCAAAGGCAATACACGCGCTGTTCGGCGTTGCCGGGTAGCGCCATGATGCGAACATCACGCGCCCCCGCCAATTGGCGCTATCTAAAAAGACCTGGGAGCGTCAGCGACACAGCCGGGATATAGGTGACCAGCATCAGCGCTACGAACAGCGCCAAAAAGAATGGCCAAATGGTGCGTACCGCGTGCTCAATCTTGATCTTGCCGATCACACAGCCAACGAACAAGCACGCTCCGACTGGCGGCGTACAAAGGCCCAGCCCCAGGTTCATCATCAGGATGATGCCGAACTGGATCGGATCCATGCCGAACTGCATGGCCACGGGCAAAAAGATCGGCGTGCAGATCAGAATCAGCGCCGCCATGTCCATGATCATGCCCAGCAGCAGCAAAATGATGTTGAGCATCAAAAAGATGACCAGCGGCCGATCGGATATGGCCACCAACCCCGTGGTCAGCATCTCCGGCACGTTGTAGAGCGCCAGCAGGTATGAAAACGCCGAGGCGCAGCCGACCAGAATCATGACCAGTGAGGTGGTCTTGACCGACTGGATGACCGCAGCCTTGAAGGAGGCCCAGGTCAGCTCGCGATAGACGAGCCCCGTCACGATGACCGCGTAGATCGCGCCAAAAGCGCCGGACTCGGTCACGGTCAAAATGCCAGATAGCACGCCGCCGACAATGATTACCGCGGTCATTAGCCCCGGAATCGATGCGACCAGACTCAACAGCAGCGCCTGCCACCCTGGAAAGGCTTCGCCCTTGTAGCCGCGCTTCACGGCAACGATATAGGCCGCCACCGCTAGGCTCAAGCACATCAAGATGCCCGGCACGATGCCCGCAATAAAGAGCTGCGTGACCGAAATTCCGCCGCCGGCCGCTACTGCGTAAAGGATCATGTTGTGGCTGGGCGGAATCACCACGCCGGCAACAGAGGAGGTCACCGTGACGTTGACCGCGTAGTCGGCGTCGTAGCCTTTTTCCTTCATCACCGGAATGAGGATGGACCCCAGCGCCGAGGTGTCCGCCACCGCCGAGCCGGAAATACCGCCAAACAGCATGGAGGAACTGATATTGACCATGCCCAGCCCGCCGCGCATCCGCCCGACCATGGCCGAGGCCAGCCGCACCAGACGCGTCGAGATACCGCCGTGCAGCATCAGCTCACCGGCGAAAATGAAAAACGGAATCGCCAGCAGCGAAAAAACCGAAATGCCGGAAAGAATGCGCTGAAAGGCTACGAACAGCGGCAGCCCTTCATAAAGAAATGTGGCGACCGCCGCCAACCCCACGGCAAAAGCGACCGGCGCGCCGGCAACCAGACCCAAAAAGAAGAGTCCGAACAGAATGAAAAGGCCCATGTCAGGTCCTCTCGGTGGAGCGAGGCATTAACCGCTGCAGGATATCTACAGCCGCGAACAGCGCAATAAGGACGCCGCAAATCACCAGCGGCGCGGCGCGATAGCTTTCCGGCAGGCCGATCATGGGGATCGCACGCTGGGTATTGCTCATGACCAGCTGCCACCCTTGAACCGCCATGAATCCGCCGAACACCAGCACGAACAGGTCAGAAATGTGATGCATCAGCCCACGCAAAAGCGGCGGAAAGCTTTCACGAACGAAATCGATATTGAGATGGCTTCGATACCGAACCCCGGCGGCAGCGCCAAGGCAGGTGATGTAGACCACTAGCACCAGCGAGGTCTGCTCGACCCAGGTCGGCGTATCGTTGAGCACGTAGCGCCCGAACACCAGCCAGCCGAACGTCACGATCAAAACGACCAGCATTACGCCCGCCACGCCGACGCAGAGGCCGGCCATTCCATCCAGCGCGCGATCGAGTGAGCCCCTTGAAGCCCGGTCCTTCTGATCGCTTGGCGTTTTAGTTTCTATACTCACGACACCGTTCCTTTTATCTCCCGGCGGCTTGAGCCGCCGGGAGATGATTAAACGAAAGATTACTGCGCGGCGCGTATCTCTTCGATCAGCTCGCCGGTGCCGGGGTTGTTAGCGATGAACTCTTCGTACATCGGCTCCATCAGCGTCTGGAAGGCTTGCTTGTCGTCGACTTCGTTGATCTCGACGCCGGCATCCAGCACAATCTGGCGGCTCTCTTCCGAGCTTTCGACCCACAGCTCACGCTGCATCTCGGAGGCCTTCATGCCCTCGTCGCGAACGATCTCCTGGTCCTCCTCGGAGAGCGCATCCCAGCTCGCCTTGGCCACGCACAAACACTCCGGAATGATCAGGTGCTCGGTGAGCGAGAAGTAGCCGGCGGCTTCGTAGTGGTTGCTGGATTCAAACGACGGATAGTTGTTCTCGGCGCCGTCCAAAACGCCGGTGGTCAAACTTTGATATACCTCGCCGTAGGCCATCGGGGTCGCGTTGCCACCGAGCGCTTCCATCATCTGCACGTAAAGGTCGTTGTTCATGACCCGAATTTTCAGGCCGCGGACGTCTTCAGGCGTGTGAATGGGGCGCTGCGTGTTGTAAAGGCTGCGCGCGCCGGAGTCGAACCAGGAGAGTACGACCAGGCCCTTGTCTTCGAGTGCATCGGCAAAGCGCTCACCGATTTCACCGTCCATGACCGTGTGCATGTGATCGACATCGTTGAACAGAAACGGCAGCGAGAAGACGTTGGTTTCGGGCACGATCGGCCCCATCGGCCCCATGTTGAAGTTGGCGAAATCAAGCGCGCCGTTGCGGGTTTGCTCGATGGCGTCGGACTGATCGCCCAGTACGCCATTATTGTAAACGCGCGGCGACACGCGCCCTTCCGTGCGCTCGTCGACGGCTTCGGCGAACGCTTCCAGCGCTACGGTATTAGGATAGCCATCCGGATGGATATTCCAGCCGCGCCAATCCTCGGCTTGGGCAGAAACGGCGGCGGCCAAAAGTGTGACGCTGGTAAACGCCATGACCGTTTGACGACGGATTAGTGCTGTTTTCATCGCTTGAAACCTCTTGTTATGTCGTTGTTTTTACAGCTTTCATTAAGCGAACTGACACATCAGACGCTCGGCGCAAGTAGGGGTGTGTCCACTTGCCTATCGATACGGACGACTTGCATCAATGATCTTTCTAAAACGTGATTGCACCTGCTGTGATGCCTTCAAAGCCTTTTTTACGAGTTTTTTGAGAACTGTTATAACACCGGCAAAAGCCCATTTTTAAACAGGATTTACTTGCCAGGTTTCTTGCGATACTTTGTAGTACATCATACAAATACTATTGCTCAAATTAGCCAAGATATTTTTTTCGGGCAAGTAGTAAAAAGTCTAAATAGACTAAAGTTTCAAGACCCGGCTCTCTGCGAAAGCAGGCAGTCCAGCCTTCAATAGAGAGCAATAGCTTTTTTTAAATTTTGAAGCTAAAACACTGGCTTTTTAATACGGCTTTGACTCTTTAAAACTCGATTAATCAACTGAGATACATTTATTCCTTTTACTCAATAAGATAGAGATCACTTTGAACCTGTAAGCATTTTTCCCACTAAAAACATGATCGTGTAGTAACGGTCACTAATGATCAGTAAATAAAAACGCCCTATTTAAACAATCTCATTGTAAAAAATTGTCTATATGAAGATCCAACCTTGCGCACGTCGGTGATACGCCCTATATACCAGAGCAAACGAGCCAGCGTGGGTGGTGTCACACAGCGCCACCAGCCTCATTCCGTGCTCTTTGGCAAGCTCAATGGCCCGTTCGGTGGCGTGCAGCGCATTGATGACGCCGATGCCTATGCGCCCATCCAGCACCTCTATCGCGCCGAGCGCATGCACGCTCTCAGGCGATGCGTTCACGTCGACCCAGCCTTTCGTCACGTACTCGATGAACCGGGGAATAAGCCCAATGCCATGGGAGTGGACGCCGTCGCGCGTGCTTTCGGCGTGAAACCGCGCGCAAACACGCCTTGAGCCCCCTTCAACAGCGCTTCTTCGAGCGTATCGCGCAGGGTATCGTATCGAAACTGACATCGGCCATGAGGGCTCTCCTGTGTTCGGACATCGTTATTTTGTCGTCAACCCAAAACGTGGCTTCGCACCACTTTTTCGCTCGATAGAACCTAAAAAGGCCACCCGAAGGTGGCCTTGATACAATCAATCAACGCAAGCTCGGTCTCAAAGCAAGCTCGGTCAAACGCGTTGATTACTGCTCGCGCTTGCCATCCACCAGACGACGCAGCTTGAGCGGATTGTCGTTCTTGATGGCTTCGGGCAGCAGACCTTCCGGCAGGTCCTGATAGCAGACCGGGCGCAGGAAGCGGTGGATCGCGGCGGTACCCACCGAGGTCGTGCGCGAGTCGGATGTGGCCGGGAACGGACCGCCGTGAACCATGGCGTCACACACTTCGACGCCGGTCGGCCAGCCGTTGACCAGAATACGCCCCGCCTTGCGCTCGAGCGTGGGCAGAAGCTTGCGCGCCGCGTCCAGATCCGCATCGTCCATCTGAAGCGTTGCGGTCAGTTGGCCTTCGAGGTGCTCGGCGACCTTCTTGAGCTCGGCTTCGTCGGCACACTCGACCACCAGCGACGTCGAGCCAAAGACTTCGCCCTGTAGCGCTTCGCTTGAGAGGAAATCCTGAGCGCTGGTCTTGAATAGCCCCGCCTGGCACTGGTTGGGGCTTTCGTCCTTCTGCCCACGCGCCACTTCCTGAGCCTTACCGCTCTCCTGCAGGCTCTGTACGCCCTGCTCGTAGGCTTCGAAAATGCCGGGCGTGAGCATGGTTTGCGCGCCGCTTTTCTCGACGGCTTCGCCTGCCGCTTTCAGGAAGGCATCAAGCTCCGGCCCCTTGAGTGCAATGACCAGGCCCGGGTTGGTGCAGAACTGCCCCGCGCCCATATTGAGAGACCCAACGAAGGCCTTGCCCATTTCCTCGCCGCGCGCCTTGAGCGCCGCCGGCAGCGGGAAAACCGGGTTGATCGAGCTCATTTCCGCGTAGAAGGGAATGGGCTCCGGACGCGACTGAGCGGCCTTCCACAGCGCGATACCACCGCTGCGCGAACCGGTGAAGCCGGCCGCCTTGATACGCTCGTCGCTGACCAGCGCAGTGCCGACTTCACGGCCCGAGCCGAACATCAGCGAGAAAACGCCTTCCGGCAGGCCGCACTTCTTCACCGCAGCCTGAATGGCGCGACCGACCAGCTCACCGGTTCCCGGATGAGCCGCGTGCGCCTTGACGATCACCGGGCAGCCCGCAGCGAGTGCAGACGCCGTATCGCCGCCAGCAACGGAGAAGGCCAGCGGGAAGTTGCTGGCACCAAACACCACGACCGGACCCAGCGCGATGTGGCGCTGACGCAAGTCACCACGCGGCATCGGCTGACGATCCGGCATGGCCGGGTCCACGCGAACGTCCAGCCATTCGCCGGCGCGAACCGTCTTGGCGAACATGCGAAGCTGGCCACAGGTACGGCCGCGCTCGCCCTGAATACGTGCCTGGGGTAGTCCGGATTCAGCCACGGCCCGCTCGACGAGCGCATCGCCCAGCGCTTCGATTTCATCAGCGATGGTTTCGAGAAAGACAGCGCGGTCTTCAAGCGATGTTTCCCGATACGCATCGAAAGCATCCCATGCAAGCTGGCAGGCTTGATCTACCTCTGCTTGCGTACCGCCAGCATAGCCAGGCTCCAGCCGCTCATTGGTAGCCGGATTGATGGCCTGAATGGGATCACGAGAGCCCTTGACGGCTTTCTGTCCGATCAGCATTTCACCTGTTAGATTCATCTTGCCTCCTGCGATGAGAGTGGTTTTTCTGGCTGTCTAACGTTTGCATCAGACAACCCAAGCGAGCTCATGATCCTTGCGTCCGAAGACGAAAAGTGTAGCTCACAATCGAACTCGTACGGTTTAGTAGACCCGCACGCTTGTATCAGGCATTGGGTGGCTAATCGCCACCCTGCTCGAACGCGGCGCGCGCCTGACTCGAGCAATAGCTTTGCCAAAATGTCAGCACCAGCAATCCAACCGCCACGGCCACAAACGCCAACCCAAAAGGTTTAGCAATCCGGACGCAGAACGAGCAGTGCCCGGGGCATCAACGTTTAGCGAACCAGCGCTGGGCGCTTGGGATCAAATGTCCATCCGTCGATCAGGTACTGCATGGCGGTGGCGTCGTTGCGGCCACCAGCGGGCAGGCTGCGATAGAGCGCGTGAGCTTTCTCGATTTCGGCCATGTCGATATCGATTCCAAGGCCCGGCGCATCGGTGACCGCGACCTGGCCATTTTTGATTTCCGGCGGATTGTGGGTCAGCCGCGCGTCGCCTTCCTGCCAAATCCAGTGAGTATCCAGCGCCGTCGTGCGACCGACCGCCGCCGCCCCCACGTGGGCGAACATGGCCAGCGAAATATCGAAATGGTTGTTGGAGTGGGAGCCCCAGGTCATGCCATGGTCCTGGCAGAGCTGAGAGACGCGCACCGCGCCAGACAGCGTCCAGAAGTGCGGATCCGCCAGCGGTATATCGACCGAGCGCAGCATTAGCGCGTGCGCCATTTCACGCCAGTTTGTCGCGACCATGTTGGTGGCCACCGGTAGGCCGGTCGCATGGCGGAACTCGGCTAAAATCTCGCGGCCCGAGAACCCCTGCTCCGCCCCGCACGGGTCTTCGGCGTAGGCAATCACGCCGTGCAGGTTCTTGCACAGGCTGATCGCTTGCTGGAGTGACCAGGCACCGTTGGGGTCGATGGTGGTACGCGCCTCGGGAAATGCGTTGTGGAGCGCCGTGACCGCCTCGATCTCCTGCTCGCCGTGAAGCGCCCCGCCCTTGAGCTTGAAATCCTTGAAGCCGTACCGGTCATGAGCTGCTTGTGCGAGCTCGATGACCGACTGCGGGGTCATGGCCGCTTCGTCGCGCAGGCGATACCAATCGTGCGTCGCCCCGTCGGTGCCCCGCCGAAAATCCAGCGGTGTCGAGTGGCCCTCGCCGATAAAAAAGAGATAGCCCAGCACATCGACCGCGTCGCGCTGCTTGCCGTTGCCCAAGAGCTCAGCCACAGGCACGCCCAAAAACTTGCCCATCAAGTCCAGCAAGGCAGCTTCAAGGGCGGCGACGGCGTTGACGCGAAGCTCGAACGTCCAGGAGCCCTTGCCGAAATCCTCAAAGTCAGCGCTCTGGCCGTCACGGTTGAGCGAGGCGACCAGCGAGCGAAGCTTGCCAAGGGACTGGCCCACGACCAGCTCGCGCGATTTCTCCAGCGACTGTTGGATCGTATCGCCACCGGGTGCTTCACCCACGCCGACGTTGCCGGCACTATCCGTGAGGATAATCAGATTACGAGTGAAGTACGGCGAGTGGGCGCCACCGATATTGAGCAGCATGCTGTCACGCCCGGCAATGGGGATGACACGCATGTCGGTGATCGTGGGCGTATTTGGGGTGGGCATACACGTCTCCACCGGGCCATGTAGCATGGACCGTCATTTTGCACTCGCCGGGCAAGACCGGGCAGGCGGCGTTACCCGGCGAGCTTTTTAAACGCTTAAAGCGACTTGGCCTTCTCGACGAGCTTTCTCAGCTGATTCACTTGATCGCCGTTGGGCATGGTCAGCGGCGCACGTACGCGGCCACCGGGATAGCCCACGATGTCAGCGCCGGCCTTGATCAGGCTCACCGCGTAGCCAGGCGTGGTGTCGCGCAGCGTAACGAAAGGAATGAAGAACTCGCGCGTGGCCTTGGCAACGAACTCGCTGTCGCCCTGACGCAGCGCCTTGTAGAACTTGACGGCCATATCGGGCACGAAGTTGAAGACCGCAGACGAGTAGGTGCTGACGCCGATCGCCAGGTACGCTTCGGCGATGATTTCGGCCGTCGGCACGCCACCGACGTAGCCCAAGCGGTCGCCCAGCGTTTTGATGGTGATGTTGAGCGCCTGCATGTCGCCCTTGCCATCTTTCAAACCGATCAGGTTGTCGCACTGGTCGGCCAGCGATTTGACGGCGTTGACGTTCAAATAGCCGTTGGCGCGGTTGTAATAGATAACGCCAAGGTCCGTCGACTGGCAGACGCTTGCCGCGTACTCAACGATGCCTTCCTGAGAGCACTCTGTCAGGTAAGGAGGCATCAGCAGAATGCCGTCGGCGCCGGCTTCCTGAGCGATTTTCGCGTGCTGCTGGGCAAGCTCGGCGCTTTGGCCGGCGCTGGCGATAATCGGCACGTGGCCGCCGATCGTCTCGACCGCGACTTCGACGATTTCACGGAACTCGTCCAAGGTAATATTGAAAAACTCACCGGTACCGCCAGCCACGAACAGCGCGGAGACTTCGTACTCCTTCAGCCACAGCAAGCGCTTGCGATAGCTGTCGGCATCGAATTTGCCGTTGGCATCGAAATCGGTCACCGGAAATGACAGCAGGCCATCGGTAATGGAGGCTTTAAGCTCTTGTTTAGAAAAATTCATTACAAATCCTCTTGTTAGTTTAGCAAGCTGACGGTGGTGCAGTGCCCCGACGCAGAGCGCTTAAAACCAGGCAGTAGCAGTATATAAATTCATATTGTCATACATCATACAAATACGCCTCTAGACTTTAGGCTAAGCTTTTACAAGCTTAAAATGACCTGTAAATAGTCTTCAGATTTACCGGGCGGCCGCTTTTAAATGCAGCCTTGAGCGCTTTTATAATTTTTACCGGATGACGCTAACATATAAAAATAAGAGCCAAACAGACATTGAACGCCTAATGGCCCTTACACTTACCTTATAAAAACTCGCTTGTTAGCGAACCAGCGCCGGGCGCTTGGGATCGAACTCCCAGCCCGCCACCAGGTACTGCATCGCCATGGCGTCGTTGCGCTGGGTCACGTCCAGAGATTTGTAGAGTCGATGCGCTTGCATCAGCTTCTCTTCGTCGAGCTCGACCCCGAGGCCCGGCGTTGACGGCACCCTCAGCTTGCCGTCGCGAATCAGGAACGGCTCTTTAGTGATGCGCTGGCCGTCCTGCCAGATCCAGTGAGTGTCGATGGCGGTGATCTCGCCGGGGCAGGCTGCGGCCACGTGAGTCATCATGGCCAGCGAAATATCGAAGTGGTTGTTGCTGTGCGAGCCCCAAGTCATGCCCCACTCGTTGCAAAGCTCACCGACCATGACCGCACCCTGCATGGTCCAGAAGTGGCAGTCAGCCAGCGGAATGTCGACGGCGTTGAGCTGAACGGCGTACTGCAGCTGTTTGAAATCCGTCGCGATCATGTTGGTCGCGGTCGGCAGACCCGTGCGCTTTTTGAACTCGGCCATGGTTTCCCGGCCGGAGTAGCTCTCTTCCTGACCGCAGGGGTCCTCGGCATAGCTCAGAAGATGCTTGATCGGGTCCAGCACCCGTACGGCCTCATCCAGCTTCCATGCACCGTTCGGGTCGAGCGTCAAGCGCGCTTCCGGGAACGCATCGTGCAGCGCGCGGATGCAGTCCGCCTCTTCCTCGCCCCTGAGCACGCCACCCTTGAGTTTGAAGTCCTTGAAGCCGTAGCGATCGAACGCCGCCTTGGCCAGGTTCGCGACTGCGTCCGGCGTGAGTGCCTCCTGGTAGCGCACTTCGTCCCAGGCATCTTTCGGGTCGGTCGCTTTTGGGTAGGGCAAGTCCGTCTTGCCCGGGTCACCAAGCAAAAACAGATAGCCAAGCGCCTCGACTTCATCGCGCTGACGGCCGTACTGACCCAATAGATCCGCCACCGGCAGGCCCACCGCCTGGCCGTAAAGGTCCAAAAGCGCCGACTCGAGCCCGGTGATGACGTGAACCGCCACGCGCAGATCGAACGTTTGGCGACCGCGCTCTTCGCGTCCGTTTTTTGAAAGCGCCACGCGGGCACTGTTCAGCGTCTGTTTGAACGCGTTGATGGTCGAGCCCTCAACGATATCGCGACACTGCTCCAGCCCCTTGAGAATGCCTTCGCTTGAAGGGATCTCCCCTACCCCTTTGTTACCCGCATCGTCTTCAAGAATCACAACGCAGCGAATAAACCAGGGCGCGTGGCCACCGCTGAGGTTAAGCAGAAAACCATCGTAGCCGGCAACCGGGACGACCTTCATTGATTTGATTTTGGGAAACATGACGATTGACTCTCTTGTTAGAACCAGAAGAAACGATAAAAGGTGTTTAGGTAACCGGCGCCGGGTTGAAAAGCACCAGGTCGTTGTGAATGCCGAGCCTGTCCGCGGCGGCCTGTTTACGGCCGCTGGCGACATCGAGGATCAGATGGAAAAGCTCCCAGCCCAGATCTTCGATACTGGCCTCGCCGGTAGCGACACGCCCGGCATCCAGGTCGATGATATCGTGCCAGCGGCGCGCCAGATGCGAGTTGGTCGCGACCTTGAGCACGGGCACCATGGCAAGCCCATAAGGCGTACCGCGCCCGGTAGTGAAGACCTGCAGGTTCATGCCGGCGGCCAGCTGGAGCGTGCCGCAGATGAAGTCGCTGGCCGGCGTGGCCGCAAAGGTAAGCCCCTTGCGCCGCAGGCGCTCCCCCGGGCCGATGACGTCAACAATCGGCGAATTACCGGACTTGATGACCGAGCCCAACGCCTTCTCGACCACGTTGCTCAAACCGCCCTTCTTGTTGCCCGGGGACGGGTTGGCGCTACGATCGGCCTGGCCTTGTAATAGATAGTCGTCGTACCAGGACATTTGATCGATCAGCGCCTGGCCGACCTCGCGGTCGATGGCGCGCGGGGTCAGCAGGTGAATGGCGTCACGCACCTCGGTCACTTCCGAGAACATGACGCTGCCGCCGGCGCGTACGATCAGATCCGTGGCAAAGCCCACCGCCGGGTTGGCCGTTACGCCGGAAAAAGCGTCGCTGCCGCCGCACTGCATACCAACCGCCAATTCCGAGGCCGGGCAGGTTTCGCGGCGTCGCTTGTTCAAGCGCTCGAGATGGCGCTCGGCCATGGCCAGAATGCCGTCGACCATCTCGCCAAAGCCTTCAAAGCTCTCGTCCTGCATACTCAGCACGTTGGCGTCGGGGTCGGCGGCTTCGGTATTTTCGTAAATCTTGACCGGCCGGTCTTCGAGCAGCGTCGAGGGCTGGAGTTTTTCACAGCCAAGCCCGATCACCATGATCTCGTTGCCAAAGTTGGGGTTAAGCGCGATGTTCTTTAGCGTACGAATGGGGACGATCGCGGCCGGTGCGTTGATCGCCACGCCGCAGCCGTAGCTGTGGTTGAGCCCGACCACATCATCGACGTTGGGAAAGCGCGGTAACAGCTCGCGCTTGATCCGCCCGACCACGTACTCCACCGTGCCGGCAACGCACTGAACGCTGGTGGTAATGCCCAGCACGTTCTTGGTGCCGACGCTGCCGTCGGGGTTGCGAAAGCCCTCGAAGGTATAGCCTTCGAGCGGCTCCTGCGCCGGGGGCTCGCGCGTTGCCAGCGGCAGCTCCTCGAGCGCCGGGGCGATCGGCAGACGCACATTGTGCTCGTTGACGTGCGCGCCGCGCTCGATCGCCACAACCGCGGTGCCGATCACTTCGCCGTAGCGCAGAATGTCATCGTTTTGCTCGATCGGCCTGAGCGCCACCTTGTGGCCCTGCGGGATCGGCATGGTGGTGGTGCAGTCGTCGTTGATTCTCACACCCGCCTCGAGGCCGCCGTGCTCGATCACGATGGCAACGTTGTCGCTCGGGTGTACCTGAATCACGCGTGAATTAGTCGTTACGAGAGTCATGATGCGCTCCTGAATCGGTGTGCGAAGGGTCATGCATTTGACTCAGCTCCACTTTCTGCCGGGCGCGGGACTTGAAGCCCATCACGATGGCAAACAGCACGGAAGCGGCGATCAGTCCCCAGAGCACCATAGCGATGGGGCTCTTGGTGAAGAAGATGCTGTAGGTGCCAAAGGATTCCAGGCTCTTGACGAAATAGACTTCCGCCTGGCTACCCAGAATGAACCCGATGATCAGAGGCGCCACTTCAAGCCCGATCTTCTGAATCAGATAGCCCAGCACGCCAAAGATCAGCAGTGTCCAGACATCGAACATGATGCCGTAGTTGATGGCATACGCCCCGACCACGCACATCATCACGATAAGCGGGTACAGAATATGCTTGGGCACCATCACCACCTTGGCGATGTGCTTGATGGCAAAGAACATCAGCCCGAACATGATGAAGTTCGCCAGCACCAGCGCCGTCATCATGACGTACCAGGTGTCGTGGTTTTCCGGAATGAACAGCGGCCCGACCTGGATGCCCTGAAGCGTAAAGGCGCCGATCAAAACGGCAGTGGTGGAGTCGCCCGGAATACCCAGCGACAAAAGCGGAATCAAGGCGCCGCCGGTCAGCGCGTTATTGGCCGACTCTGATGCAATCAGGCCCTGCGGGGCGCCCTTGCCCATTTGCGAAGAGTCCTTCGCCAGGTTCTTTTCCTGGGTGTAGGCGAGTACGGACGCCGCGCTGCCACCCACGCCCGGCAGCATGCCGACGAAGGTGCCGATGAACGAGGAGCGCGTCAGGTTAGTGAAGCTGCCCTTGAAAATCGATAACGAGAAGCCGCCTTCCTTGCCGATCTTGATGCGCTCACCGGCCATATCGCGCTTCACGCCCTTTTCCGCCTCGAGCAAAATGGTGGAGATACCGAAAATACCGATCAGCACGGGCAGCAGTGAAAAGCCCTCGAACAGGTACGGCTCCATGAAATCGAACATCAGTCGTGTGTGGCCGTTGCCGCCGTCGGAGACGCTGTAATCGCCGATCAGGCTAAGCCAAATACCAATCACGCCGCTGAAGATGCCGATCAGCATGCTGCTGGACAGCGAGGCGATGACGGAAAGCGCCAGCAAAATGATGAGAAACTTCTCCACGTAGGAGAACTTGATCGAAAAGTCGGCCAGAAGCGGGGCAAACAAGAAAAGCACCAGCGCGCTGACGAGCCCACCGACCAATGAGGCGATCACGCAGACGCGCAGCGCTTTTTCACCTTCGCCCTTCTGGGCCATGGGGTAGCCATCGAAGGTGGTGGTGATCGAGGACGGCGTGCCGGGAATATTCAACAGCACCGCTGGAACCATGCCGCCGGAAATACCGCCGACGTAAAGGCCCAGCAGCAGTGCCAGCCCGTGATTCAAGCCCAACGCATAGGTCAGCGGCAAACAAACGGCCACCGCCATGGTGGCGGTCATGCCCGGAATCGCGCCAAAGATGATACCCACGAGGGTGCCAAAGCTGACGAGCATTAAAAAGGAGAGATCGATAAAGGTTAGAAATTCCATGGCGATATACCCGCTCCGGTCACGGCAGAGTAATGGTGAAGAGCTTGGCGAGCACGAACCAGGCAAGCGTCGGCGCGACAATGGCATTGATCACGACGATGATGAGCGCTTTTTTCGTCCACTCGTGGAGATACATCAGTGACATGGCCAGCACAAAGGCCATCGACACGAACAAAAAGCCGTACCCGGTATAGGGAAACAGATCGCCGACCACGGCCATCAGGTAGAAGTAGGCACTGATCAGCGCCAGCGTGCCGAAAAAGCGCGCGGAATCTCTCGACTCTCCGATAATCGGCAGCGTGCGTTCTCCGCGTTTGACGGCGGCCAAAAAAGGCACCACTTTCGTGACCAGAATGAGCGCGAATAGCCCGGCCAATACCCAGTGAACGATGTGGGGGAAAAACAGGTGCGACGTTTCGAAGTCGATCGAAACGCTCAACGGATCTGACGCCATAACGGCTCCAAGAACGTAAACTCGGCGCGCGCCGGGCTCTCGGGAGCAAGTCCGCCACGCGCCTAGTTGGGGAGGAGCGACCGGTGGACAGGCCCACCGGTCACCGTTTGCTTAATCGAGGTTGCTGATGATCTCTTCGTAGCGCGACATCTTCTCTTGCAGATACTCGGAGGCTTCAGCGGAAGGCTTGAAATCGGGGATGAAGAAAGCGTCCAGCTGCGCTTGCTGAATCTCGCCTTCGTCGTAGATCTCGGCCAGCGCTTCGTCGATCTGATCGACGATGCCCTGATCCATGTCCTTGTTGTAAAGGAAGAAGAACTCTTTATCGAAGGTGAAGTTTTCGTCATCGCCCATGGAGACCGTCACGTTGGGCTCGACGTACTCCAGAAGCTGTTCGCGACTTGTTTGACCCAGCCCCTCTTCCGGCGCCTGTTCGATGGTGTCCTGACGCGCCGTCAGCCAGATAAAGCGCATCGCTTTCTGGTCGTCTTCGGGCAGACGCGTGTACTGCTCGTTGGCCTGAACGCTGCCGTTGATGATATCGGCCTGGCCATCGAACAGCTGCTGGTTCTTGTCGGACTGAGAGCCGGTATTGACGGCAACCAGATTCTCTTCCTGGCCAGGATACTCGATTGCGATCGCGTTTTTAAGCGCGCTGTAACCGATCTCTGAAACGCCGCCGGGCTGAATGGCCACGCGCACGGTTTCGCCGTTACCTACCGCCTCGACGACATCGTCGAGCGTCTGGTAGGGCGAGTCCATGGGCACCAGGTAAGCATTGCCGGGGTTGATGGCGATCGTCGGCCCAACGGTGTAGTTCTCGAAAACGTCGTCGTAGCCTTCGACGCCGTAGAGATAGCCAAGGTAGGACTGATCATGAAAAATCATCAGGGTATTGCCCCGAGAATCCCTGTCCAGCGTGCGAAACGCAGAGCTTGCGCCAACGGCATCGACTTTCATGTTCAAACCGAGATGCTCGGCCAGCCGGTCGACCACGATGCTGGCGTTTTGGTAAGTGTCGCCCCCGGTCGAGGTCGACCCGATCACGACACGGACGTTGCCGCGCAGCTGGGCATCCTGGGCCATGGCGACACTGGAGCTAAGGGCGAGCCCTGTCATAAGACCAGCGACACTAACACTCATCAGCGTTTTTTTGGTTAGCATAAGCGTACCTTTTGCGTTCATAGTGAGTTGTTGCTTTAAAGAGAACGGCTCTTCGGCTTAAGGCCCTTGGCGACCTTCGACCACCTTCTGGTTAACAACGTCTGGCGTACGTCAGGCGGTACTTTAGAAGCTATTAATAATACATCATACAAGTAGAAGATTAAGAACAAGCAAGAAGCGGAGCAAGCGTAAAAACCGAAAACGCGACCAAAGTTTAATCCCTGATTAACGTTAAACGGTAAAAAGACGAAGTTTGGTTCTAAAAACCGAATCAGGCTTTATTTATAGAGGCATCAAGAGGATCGCTACGCTAAAGGTTCAGAACCAAATCCTCGCGAAAGCGATAACGGCCCACCTCCTCCGGATACCCGCCTGGATTTGCCACCACCCGCGTTCCTTCCTGTACCAGATCCACAGGCTCATGCACGTGGCCGTGAATCCAGAGATCCATGCGCCCCATTAGCCCCGCCAAGTGCGAAGCGAACGCCGGGGAGAGCACATCGCCGACGTATTGCAGGGGAATGCAGTCGCGAAGCGGCGCGTGGTGGCTTATGACCACGCGCGGGCCCTCAAAAGGTTCGTTGAGCGCCTGGGTTAGCCAGTCGAGCGCCTCGCGGTGAAGCGCCTGGCTCGCCTCGGGGGTGAAAACCTCGCCCTGCCCGTCGGTGATGATCTGATAGTCCGACATCAGCCGGCGGGCTTTTTCCGCGCACGCGTCGAAATTGCGGGCGGGATTCTCCGCGTACAGGTTGAAATCGGTCCAGAGCGTGGTGCCGTAAAAGCGCACGCCCCCCAGGGTGACCGCGCGGTTGTCCAATAGCTCGATGCCCAGGCACCTGGCTTCGCAGGCCAGGGTCTGGCGGTGCTCGGTCAGGTGGGTGTCGTAGAACTCGTGGTTGCCGGGCACGTAGAGGATGGGCAGCTCGGGAAAGCGCGTCCGCGCCCACCCAAGGCCTTCGGCGGCGCGGTGGATGTCGCCGGCGAGCAATAGGGCGTCCGCCTCGACGTCGGGAATTACCCGCCCGCCGGGAAAGTGCTCGAGGTGCAGATCCGAGAGTACGTGCAGACGCATGGCGTATCCTTGAGATGGCTGCCCGCCCGTTTTGACGCGGGCGGGCCTGATGCTGACGGCCGAATAGCTAGCGTTTCAGGAAGTTGCTCTTCACCAGGTGGACGACCTCGTCCATGCGCCCGCTGAGCACCGCCTTGGCGGAGTAAAGCGCGGTGGCGGCGACCTGGCCGGATTCCACTTTGGGCGGCATGACCAGCTCCATCGGGTTGGTCATCACGTCTAAAAGCGCCGGGCCGGGCTGCGCCAGCCACTCGGTCACCGCGGCGTCGAGCTCGTCCTCGCGCTCGACGCGTTTACCCCAGAGCCCGATGGCGCGAGCGACATCGCCGAAGTTGGGGTTTTGAAGCTCGGTGTAGGCATCGAGCATGCCCTCCACCTTCTGCTCGAGCTCGACGAAACTCAACGACTGGTTGTTGTACACCGCGATTTTCAGCGGAATCTGATGCTGCGCCAGCGTCAGAAGATCGCCCATCAGCATGGAGAGCCCGCCGTCGCCGCACAGGGCGATCACCTGACGGCCCGGGTAGGCGAGCTGAATGCCCAACGCCTGAGGGTAGGCGTTGGCCATGGTGCCGTGCTGCAGGCTCGACAGCGTCTTGCGCTCCGGCCCGGTGTGGATATGGCGCAGCATCCAGACGTTGACGCTGCCGGTGTCGGCGGTGAACAACGCGTTTTCATCGCTTAACCGGTCGATGGCGAGTGTCAGCTCCTGAGGGTGAATCGTCGTGTTGCTCTTCGTGTCGTGCGCCGACTTCTCGAGAGATTTTTTATAGCGCTTCAGGCACTTGTCGAGCCAGCTCGTGTGCTCGTTGGCCTGGACGCTTTGCACCAGCGCCTCGCAGGTTTCAGCGATGGTGCCGATGATGCCGACATCCACCGGGTAGCGCTTGCCGATCTGGGTCGGTTCATGGTCGACCTGAATGATCTTCGCCCCGTCCGGGTAGAACTGGGCAAACGCGAAGCTGCAGCCGAGCAGCAGCAGCGTGTCGCACTCCGCCACCGCGTGATAGCCACCTTCCAGCCCGTATACGCCGGTCATACCGACCTGGTAAGGGTTGTCGTACTCGATGTAGTTCTTGGCCCGCGAGGTCCAGGCGATCGGCGCGTTGAGCTTTTCCGCCAGCGCCATCACTTGGTCGCGGGCGTCCTCGCAGCCGGCGCCGGCGAAGATGGTGATCTTGCCGCCTTTATTGAGTTCGCGCACCGCCGGTACCAGCGCCTCGGCGCTGGGACGAATCGAGTAGTCGAAGGTGTGGGCCTTGAAGGTCAGCTCATTGGAGGGCTTTTGGGTCATGACGTCGCCGGGCACGATCAGCACCGCCACGCCGCGCTTGGCGATCGCCGCCTGGGCAGCCATGGCCGCGGTGCGCCCGGCCTGCTCGGGAGACGCGATGGTTTCGCAAAACACGCTGTACTGTTTGAAAATCGCGCTTTGATCCACTTCCTGAGGGAAGTGGTTGCCGACCTCACCAAGGGCAATTTGACTGGCGATCAGCACGACCGGCGCATTATTGCGGTGGGCGTCGAACAGGCCGTTGACGAAGTGCAGGCTGCCCGGGCCGCAGGAGCCCGCGCACAGCGCAAGCTCACCGGTCATGTAGGCCTCGCCGCCGGCAGCAAAGCCCCCGACCTCTTCGTGGCGCACGCCGACCCACTCGATCTCGCTCGTCCTGAGCGCATCGGTGAAGTGATTGAGCGAATCGCCCACCACGCCGTAACAGCGTTTGGCGCCGGCATTTTGCAGGGTATTGACGAGAATTTCGGCTACATTGGCGCTCATTGGGCGACTCCATTCGCAGTAATGATACAAGACCCGTTAAAGCCTAGTTGCTTTAACGGGCTTTTGCCGACTTTCACCAACACCGACTCATGCTGCAATGCAGCATGAATGCGCTATACTGTCGCTGCGGTTCGCAACAGGAGGACACGCAATGACCGATACCCTGATGCACGGCTATCGCGAAAGCGATCGCCGTGGGCTGACAGGCGGTAATAATGAAGTATGGTGTTTCTGGGAGCAGCAGGCTCTTTGGCAGCGCCAGGCGGCGGAGAAATTCGCCGCGCACATCGGTTAGGCTCGCAGCCGCGATAACCTTTCTCGTAAAGCCGGCGCCGCGCGCCGGCTTTTTTTCGCGCGCTCTACCGCTCGGCTTGCTGTGCGCTCAGATACGCCTCTTGCAGAACGTACATGCGTTTGACGTCGCGATAGCGCCCGTTGATGAAGAACTCCTGCACCAGATGCCCTTCCTCGATGAAGCCGCAGTCACGATACAGGTGCACCGCGCGGGTGTTCTCGACGGCGACGATCAAATACACCTTGTGCAGGTTCAAAATGGTGAATGAATAACCGAGCGTCTGATGGATCATCGAGCGCGCGTAGCCGCGCCCTTGGTACTCCGGCGCGACGATGATCTGAAACTCGGCGCTTCGATGGATGTAGTCGATCTCGATCAGCTCGACCAGCCCGATGGAAACGCCAGCGGCGTCCTGCACGACGAAACGACGCTCGGCGTTGTCGTGGATATGCTTATTGTAAAGCTCCTCGAGCTCGTCAAAGGACTCGTAAGGCTCCTCGAACCAGTAGGACATGACGCTTTGGTTGTTGTTGAGCTCATGGATAAAGCGCAGATCGCTTCGCTCAAGCGCGCGCAGGTACAGAACCGGGTTCATCGGCGGACTCGCTGAGAAGGCGTTCAAAAGAGAAAAAGTCGGCCAGCGGGTGGGGCGCGCCTTCGATCAGCGCGCGCAGAAGCGGCGCGCCCATCATCGAGTAGCTGATGCCGTTACCGCCGTAGGCCAGGGCGAAATAGACGTGCGGCCCCCACCGTTTGCAGGCACCGAAATAAGGCAGGCCATCCTCGGTTTCGGCGAAGGTGCCAGCCCAGCTAAAGGTCGGGTTGATCTCGAGATCCGGCCATAGAGCCTCGACCTTGCGGGCAAGACCGTGCGCCTTGTCCATCACACGGTCGTCGCGCCGCGCCGGGATATCGGTGTCGTCGTCGTCGCCGCCGACCAGAAGCCGTCCTTCGTCGGTGGCGCGCATGTAAAGGTAGGGCCTGGCCGACTCCCACACCAGCGTATGGCGCAGCTTGCCGAGCTTTTCCGGCGCAATGGGGTCGGTCACGAAGGCGTAGCTGCTGCGATTTTTCGCTACCGGTGCGTCCAGCCAGCGCTGAGACTCATAGCCCGCCGCGATCACCACTTTCCCCGCATTGAGCGTCGCGCCGTTTTTAAGGCGCACCTGCACGCCGTCAGCAACGGGGTCGATGGTGTCCACCTCGGTGCGATCGAACACCTCGCCGCCCAAGCTTCGCACGCGCTCAAAAAGCCGGTACGCCATCAGATAAGGGTCGAGACTGGCGGCCAGCCGCGACAGGATCGCACAGGGGGCCTCGATGCCGTAGGCTTCATAAAGCGCCTCGCGATCCAACCACTCCATGTCGAAGCCGTGCTTCTCGCGCAGGGCGAACTCGGCTTTGAGCGCCGGTACGTCCTCTTCGCTGGTGGCGTAGTAGAGACTTTCATGACGCTCGAAAGAGACGTTACCGAGCTCCCCGGCCAAGCGCTCGAGGGTCAAAATGGCATCGGCGCAGCCCTGGTACGCCATCACCGCGTGCCGCTCGTCGTAGCGCTTGGTCAAGTCGACCAGGTGAGTGTCGATTTCGTACTGTAAAAGCGCGGTACTCGCCGCCGAGCTGCCCCAGCCAATGTCGCGGCGCTCGACCACCACCACGTGGTGGCCGTGCTGGCAAAGCTCATCGGCGATCAGCGCGCCGGTGATGCCGCCGCCGATGACGAGCACATCGCAGGCGTGGTCGCGCTCCAATTGAGGAAAAGAGACAAGCAGGCCATTTTTCACCGCCCAGAACGGATAACCGCTTTTCAGATCCATTTTATCGCCTTCACGTGGCTGTACTGTGAACCATTGTTTTGTTACCTATGGTTCTGTTAACCATAGCGGCTGGCGCTCGTCTTGTCCGTAGCCTGCGGCAAGTAAAGCGCCAGCCATCAAAGGAGCCAGCCCCGTGATCGATCTACGCAGCGATACCGTCACCCGCCCGAGCCAAGCCATGCGCGAGGCGATGCTCGCCGCCGCCCTGGGCGACGACGTGTGGGGCGACGACCCCACCGTCAACGCCTTCCAGCAGGATTTGGCCGAGCGCGCCGGAAAAGAAGCCGCCCTGCTCTTCCCCAGCGGCACCCAGAGCAACCTGGTGGGGCTGATGGCGCACTGCGAGCGCGGCGACGAGTACATCGTCGGCCAGAGCGCCCACACCTACCGCTATGAAGGCGGCGGTGCGGCGGTGCTGGGCAGCATTCAGCCCCAGCCGATCGAAAACGCGCCGAACGGCACACTGCCGCTCGAGAAAGTCGAGGCCGCGGTTAAGGCCGACGACCCCCACTTCGCCCGCACCCGACTGCTGGCGCTGGAGAATACCATCGCCGGCAAGGTGCTGCCCGCCGACTACGTTGAGAGCGCCGTTGCGCTTGCCCGACATCACGGCCTCGCCACCCACCTGGACGGCGCGCGGCTGTTCAACGCCATAGTGGCTACGGACAGCTCGCTTGAGGCGATGTGCCGGCCGTTCGATAGCGTGTCGCTCTGTTTTTCCAAGGGTCTCGGCGCGCCAATCGGCTCGGCGCTGGTCGGCTCCCACGCGTTCATCAAAAAGGCGCGGCGCTGGCGCAAGGTGGTCGGCGGCGGCATGCGCCAATCCGGGCTGATCGCCGCGGCCTGCCAGTACGCGCTCGATCACCACGTGGAAGGGTTAAAAGACGACCACCGCCGCGCGGCGCGCTTGGGCGAGGGTCTGGCGGCGATGCCTGGGCTGACGGTGACGTCTCAAGCGACCAACATGGTGTTCACCCAGGTCGAGAAGGGCCATATCGCCCCGCTCGCCGCGTGGCTCAAGGAGCACGATATTCTGCTCGATCTGGTCTACGCCACGCGTTTTGTGGTGCATCGCGATATCGACGACGACGACATCGAGCGCGTGATCGCGGTGATAAAAGCGTATTTTGACCGCCAGGCGTAGGTACTGGACGTAATCGTACTCAAAGCCGGCGTAGCCCCCACATGAAGTAGGCGCCGCCGATGAGCGAGGCGACCAGCCCCGCGGGAATGTCGTAGGGGAACATGATCTGGCGGCCAATGAAGTCCGCCAGCACCATCAACAGCGTGCCGATCAGGGCAGCGCCCAGCAGGTGCCACCAGGCGCGGGAAAAGCCCATCAGCCGCGCCATGTGGGGGGCCAGCAGGCCGATGAACGACAGCGGCCCGACCACCAGCGTCGCGCAGGCGGTGAGTACCGCCACCAGCAGCAACAGCGCCAACCGCGCGCGATTGAGCGCGATGCCGAGCCCCTGCGCGGTCGCCGCCCCCAGCGGCAGAATGTCGAGCCAGCGGGTAAAGGGCAGCGCCAGCAGCAAAAGCCCCGCCGCCGCCGCGCCGACCAGCGCCGCGCTTGGCACATCGACGTAGTAGGTGGAGCCGGCAAGCCAGGCGATCACCTGCTGGCCGCGCGGGTCGCCGCCGGCCAGAATCACCCCGCGCACCGCGTCGAAAAGCGCCCCGATGGCCACGCCGCTGAGCAGAAGCCGCTCCGGCGCAAAACCGCTTTTGCGGTTGATTAGAATCAAAAATCCAAGCGTGGCCAGCGCCCCGAACGTGCCCGCGCCGACCAGCAGCGCGCTGCTCGACGCCGGCAGCCAATAAATACCGAGTATCAGCGCGATCGCGCAGCCGCCGCTGATGCCCAGCACCTCCGGGCTCGCCATTGGGTTACCGGAAAGCCGCTGCAAGAGCGTACCCGCTACCGCCAGCATCAGCCCGCTGGCCGCCGCCGCGATCACCCGCGGGGCGCGCCACTCCATGACTGCGGCGTCGAAAGGCGAAACGACGCTCATGCCCTGCCCGCTTTGGCCGACCATCAGGGCCAGCAGTACCGCGCCACCAAGCGCCACCAAAAGCCCCGCCGCCAGCCGCCCCGGTGCCGCGTGGCGACGCAGCGCCACGTGGGAGGCCTCGGGCGGGCGATCGCTTCCAAGCTTCAAGCGCGGAATCAGCCACAGCAGCAGCGGCGCGCCCAGCGCTCCGGTCACCGCGCCGGTGGGTAAAAGCGTTGTGAGCTGGCCAGAGAAGCGCTGTAGCAAAAGATCCGTAGTCGCCAGCAGCACCGCGCCCAGAAGCGTTGAAAATACCAGCCGCGGGCCAAGGCGCCGGGCACCGGCCATACGCGCGATGTTCGGCGCCGCCAGGCCGATAAAACCGATGATGCCCACCACGCTGACCACGCTTGCGGTAATGAACACCGCCACGCCCAGCCCGGCCAGGCGCAGGTACTTGAGCGAAAACCCCAAGCTTTTGGCACTGGCGTCGTCGAGCTCCAGCACCACCAGCGGGCGAATCAACAGCGCCGCGGCCACCGCGCTGAGGGCCAGGCGTATCGAGAGCGTGACCACGCCCTCCCAGCCATTTTGCGCAAGCGACCCCGCCCCCCAGATCAAAAGCCCCGCCAGGGTTTCATGATTGAACAGCAGCACCGCGGTGCCCAGCGCCCCTAAATAGAGATTGACTACCAGCCCCGCCAGCACCACCACCACCGGCGCCAGGCGCCGCCGCCAGGCAAGCCCGAACACCAGCGCCATGGCCGCCGCACCGCCGCCAAGCGCCACCCATTCACGCCCAAACGCCAAAATCCCCGGCGCCAGCAGCGTGGCCAGCATCAGCGCTAGGCTAGCGCCGCTGGCCACCCCCAGGGTGGTCGGTGAAGCCAGCGGGTTGCGCAACACCTGCTGCATCAACACGCCGGCCAGCGCCAACGCCGCGCCGGCCAGTAGCGAGATCAAAAGCCGTGGCCACCAGGCAAAATGCAAAAGCTGAGCCTCGACGCTGGAAAGTGTTGGGTCAAACAGGCCCTCCAGGCTCGCGTCCAATCCGCCTTGAGCCATCATCGCGGTGGCGAGCAGCACGGCCAAAGGCAGGCCGAGCAGACCAAACGTCACAGTGCTGCGTAGGTGGGGTATCGACGGCACGGCTAACAAACGCCTGGAGAAACGATAAAAACTAAATCATGCGCTGTCATGAAAAGCCGGCCACAGAAAGAGAAGGAAAGAACAAAAAGAAATAATTCGACGCCAGGATTCTAAATGATAAGTATTAACACTACAATTGGACGATTCATTTGCTCATACACCCGGGAGCCGCGCATGTTCGACGTGCTGAACGCCCGCTTTACCGTTGCCGGCAAGCCCTTGCTTCACTCCATCTCTCACACGTTCGAGCAGGGCAAGGTCGTAGGGCTGATCGGCCACAACGGCTCGGGCAAGTCGACGCTTATCAAGCTGCTGGCCCAGCAGAATGCGCTTTCCGGCGGCGATATCCTGTTCGACCAGCGCCCGCTCGCCCAGTGGGGGCACCGCGAGTTCGCCCGCCAGGTTGCCTATCTGCCCCAGCACCTGCCCAGCGCCGACAACCTGACCGCCCGCGAGCTGATCGGTTTTGGCCGCTACCCGTGGCACGGGCTTTTGGGCCGTCATACCCAGAAAGACCGGGACGCCATTGAACGCGCCATCGCCCTGACCCACACCCACGCCTTCGCCGACCGGATGGTGGATACGCTCTCCGGCGGCGAGCGCCAGCGCGTCTGGCTCGCCATGCTGCTCGCACAGGGTAGCCGCTTTTTGCTGCTCGACGAGCCGCTGGCCGCACTCGATATTGCCCACCAGATCGAGGTGCTGGCGCTGACGCGAAAGCTCTGCGACGAGCTCGATCTGGGTGTGATCATCGTGCTGCACGACATCAACATGGCCGCTCGCTACTGCGACAAGCTTTTGGCTCTGCACAGCGGCCGGCTGCTGGCGCACGGCACGCCGGACGAGTTGATGGACGCCCAAACCCTGGAGGCGATCTATGGGCTGCCCATGCAGGTGATCGACCGCCCCGGTGGGCGCTCCCCCATCGCCGTGGCCCATTAAACGCGCCGATACGCGTGCGGAATTCGTCGCACGCGGTTTAACTGATAACCATTATCGATTAATCTAGGCGTTGACCGGTCAATGTCTCGATGCCCCTGGAGTGCGACGATGCCCCTGGCTTTCAGCGAACCCGACATGCTACGCCCCACCACGCTCGCCGAGTGCTACACCGACCGGCTGGCGCACCTGACGCCGCCGCGCATAGGCGGTACGCCGCCCGCGGGCGCCATCAAGGCGTCGCGTTGGCGCAACCCGGCGCTTTTGGAGCAGAGCATCGCACCTTACGCGGCGCGCTTTGCCGGCGGTGATCGCCGCGCGGTCACCTCGCTCTGGTCGAAGTGGCTGTTTAGCTCGCTCACCGTGCCCACCGTCGTTTCTCACCTGCTGCTCGACCGAAACCCGCCGGTGGCGCTGGATGATGTGTACGTGCTGCCCAACGAGGAAGGCTGCGTGACGGGGCTCTGGCTTGCCCGCGAAGGTGAATCGATGACCACCGATGATCCGGTCGAGCGCTTCTCGACGCTGATCGACGGGCACTGGGCGCCGCTGATCGAGCGCCTGTCGACGCTGGTGGGGCTGGCCCCGCGCGTGTTCTGGAGCAACGCCGGCGGCTATCTCGACTACTACGTCAACCTGCTGGCCGATCACCCAAGCGTTCGCCCGAATGCCCTCGCCGCCGCCCGCGCCCTTTTGGAGTCGCGCACCCTGGGCGGCCAGCGCAACCCGCTCTACCAGCCGGTACGAAGCTACCAGCCCAAGGGCTCGGATGAAGTCAAGCAGGTGCGCAAGCTCTGCTGTCTACGCTACCTGCTCGATGAGTTCGAGGTCTGCAGCAACTGCCCGCTCGAAGGGTGCGACCGCCAAGTACGACGCTGATCACACCCTTCTCCCGCGCGTTTTTCACGGCTGCGTGATCTGCGCCACCGCGTCAAGGCTTGCCTGAGCGCGCTGCTCGCCTTCGAGCTCGAACAAATGACCTGCGGACATTTCCAGCAGCCGGTCGGCGTGCACGAAGTAGCTATCGTCATGGCTGATGGCGAAGACCGTCGTGCCCATCGCTTTCAGGTGGGGCAACAGCTCGCGATAGAAAAGCCGGCGAAACTGCGGGTCCTGATCCGCCGCCCATTCGTCGAGCAGCAGCACGTCGCGCTCCTCGGCGATGGCGAGCAGCAGCGCCAAGCGCTTTTTCTGGCCCTGGGAGAGCTGGGTATTGGTGACGCGCGCGCCCGCCCACTCGAGCTTGTGCGCTATTTGCAGCCGCTCGAGCCAGCGCTCGACCAGCACCGGGTCTGACGGCCCGCCGCCTTCGCCCATGAGCTGATCAAACGCGTGAAAGTCGGTGAATACGCTCGAAAAGCGCGCGCGAAAGGCGTCCCAGTTGTGCGCGTCGATGCGCGTATCGTCGATCTGAACGTAGCCGCTCTGCGGGCGGTAGAGCCCCGACAAGAGGCGCGCAAGCGTCGACTTGCCGCTGCCGTTGCCGCCGATCAGAAACACCTGCTCGCCGCGGTGCAGGGTCAAGTTCACCGGGCCGACCTTGAACGCGCCCTGGCCGCTTGCGTCTCCCGGGTAGGCGTAGGTCACGTCCACCAGGCGGATGCACTGCCAGTCGCGCAGCGTGTCCTTGACGGCAAAGTCGGCGCGGTATTCGGCGAGCTCCAGGCTTTTGAGCTTGTCGAACGCGACTTGGGCGCTGATCAGCGTCGGCCAGGCGCCGATCGCCTGAATCAGCGGAGTGCGCAAAAACAGCAGCGTCAGCGCGAAGGTCGCCGCCGCCGCCGGGCTCGCCCAGCCGAGCACGTTGGCCATGAAGAACACCACGCCGATGGCGCCGAGCATCATGATGTTCGACCAGTTGCCGGCGCTCAGGTGGTAAGTGTCCGCGCGAATGATGTGATACAGGTAGGTTTTGGCGTTCGCGGTGTAGGTCTCGTCGAAAAAGCGCCGGGCGCGGTCGCGGTTGAGGGTGAGCTCCTTGCGCCCTTCGATGGCGGTCTGGTAGTCGCGGTATAAGAGATCCTCGCTTTCGCGCACCAGATGAAAGTGGCGATACACCTTCGACACCAGCCACCAGCCGATGCCCATGGTCGCCGCCATCCAGAGCACGGTGACCAGCACCATCTCCGGCGAAAGCCACGCCAGATACGCCACGCACGCCACGGTCATCACCACGCCCTGCACGAGCTCCGGCAGGCGCACGAAGCCAATGGTGATGTTGCGCACGTCACTCGAAAGGCTCGCCAGAAGAGTAGCGTTACCCACCCGCTCGATGCGCTCGATATCGGTATCCAGAATGCGCTTCAATAGCCGGCTGCGTAGGTTGTAGACGAAGTAGTGGCCCAGTAGCGTCAGCGCCAGCTGAGTGGCCAGAGTGACCGCCAGCAGCAGCGTCAAGAGCCCGAGAAACGGTACCAGCACCGACAGCGTACTGTCGGCGACGATCAGGCGCTGATTGATGAACGCGATGACCCCGACGCCCAGCCCGGCGCTGAAAAGACTCAGCCCGATGGCGCCTAAAAAGGGCCAGCGGTAGTGCGTAAAGACCACCCGCAGCAACTCCATTCTCACCTCCCCCGTTGACTGGACGACGAATTGTGACGCACTCGGCCCGCAAGTCAACAAAAGTGAGTGATTTGCATTTACACCAAACCTCCGCCTCGCTCACGCCGCTTTTCAACAGGCGCTAACGAAAAAGGGACCGGCCGCGTTCGCGTACCGATCCCTTGTCTCGACCGCCTGTGGGTCAGTCGAAAAGACTCATCCGCTTCACGACGTTGTCGCGTTTGATCCGCCAGTGAAAGAGCGCCCCGCCTACGTGCAGCACGACCAGCACCAGAATCGCCCAGCCTAATGCTTCATGCCAGCCAAAGAGCGTTTGGGAAAGCGCCGCGTTCTCGCTCAAAAAGCCCGGCAGGTGCCAGACGAAGAACTCGACCGGATAGCCGCCGGTGGCGGTGGCCGCCCAACCGATCAGCGGCATCAGCACCAGCGCGATATACAAAAGATGGTGCACGCTTTTACTCACCACCCGCTCGAAGGCGTTCAAGGGCGGATCGTGATCCGGCACCACGAACGCGGCCCGGGTGATGATTCGTAGCGTCATCAGCAAAAGGATCGTCACGCCCAGCGTCTTGTGACCGGTGTACATCACGTTGGTCACGGTAGTGCCCAGCGCGCTGGCGGTACGCTCGAAGCCCCAGGTGCCCAAGGTCAATCCCGTGGCCAGCGACACGAGCACCGCCGCGGCGACCAGCCAGTGCAGCACGCGGTGAGGATAAATGTAGTGGTCCAGCTCGTGCATCGGTGGCTCCTGACGCCCAGGTTCTGTCTGAAAACAAGCTTGTGGGTGAAAACAAGCCTGTGGATGAAACTGCCCTTAACCTTATAACGCTTCGCCAATTGCCGCTAGCTGTTCGCGAATTAACTCGCCCAGCCGCTTGGCGGGCTCCGTCGGTCGGTGCGGCGCCCGGTGCAGCGCCAGCTCGATCATTGGAAGCGTAGGTAGCCCGCTCGCTTCGTCCAGCGGGCGAAGCGAAGGCGTAAGCATGCTGCGCGTGACCACCACGACGGCAAGCCCGGCGGTGACGATCGGCGCAAGCCCGGCCATCGACTGGCTGGTATAGGCCACGCGCCAGTCCCGCCCGGCGGCCTGAAGCGCCTGCTCGGCCACTTCGCGAAACACGTCGGCGCCTGGCGAGTAGAGCGCCAGCGGAATCGGGTCACTTAGAAGCGGCTGCTGGTTCATGCCCACCGCCCATAACAGCGGCTCGCGCCGAATGACCTCGCCGCCAGGCGAATTGCGCTGGCGCGTGACCAGTGCCAAATCGATATCGGCGTTTTTGACCTGCTCAACCAAGTGCGCGCTGGTTCCACAGATCACCGTCAACCCCACCGCCGGGTAAAGCTGGTGAAAGTAGGCGAACACCGATGGTAAAAGCGACGCGTAATCTTCGGGAATCCCTAAGGTCAGGTCGCCGGTGACCTGTCGGGCCTGCATGTCGCTAAAGGCTTCATCGTTGAGCGCCAGCAAGCGTCTGGCGTGGGCTAAAAGCCGCTCGCCTTCCTGAGTAAAGCGAATCCGGCGACCTTCGCGTTCGTGAAGTGTTAAGTCCAGCTGCCCTTCCAGGCGCTGTAGCTGCATGCTTACCGTGGACTGGGTATAGGCCAAACGCTTGGCGGCCGCGGTGACGCTGCCGGTATCGGCGATCGCCACGACGGTGCGAAGCAGCGACAAGTCGAAAATGGGTGCGCGCATATATCACCGCTGTTGATAGGCATCATCATTAAAGATCGATATTGTGATATGTCACAAGCGATTATGCTGACCCCCACCTAAAGAAAGCAAGGTTTGTCTATCCGCATCGATTGTTAGTGAAGGAGCCATCATGTTTCGCGTTCATCTCCCTACCCTGCCCGCTCGCGGCTACAGCATCGCAGCCGCCTCGATCGCGGTGGCGCTCTGGAGCGTTGCCCCTCTGCTGGCCGGCATGGCTCAGACCTCGTCACCGCTGCAGCTGACCGCGCTGACGCTGCTGGCAGGCGCACTTGCGACGCTGCCGCTGAGCCGCAAAACGGGAATGAACACGATGCGCCCGCTCTGGGCGATGAGCGTCTGGCTTGGGGTACCGCTGTTGATTACCGGCGCGGTCAGCAGCTACTTCATCGGCATGCGTTTGGCACCGGCCGCCGACGCGGCGCTGATCACCTACACTTGGCCGGTCCTGTTCGTACTGTTGAGCCAGTACAGCCGCCACAAGCGGCTGCGCCTGGAAGGCGTCATCGGCGCGCTGATCGCGTTTTTCGGCGCCTCGCTTTTGATGCTGCCTCAGGCGCTTTCCGGCGGGTTCAACGGCGAGCTCACCGGCTACGCCATCGCGCTGCTTTCGGCCTGCTGCTGGGCGCTCTACTCCTGGTTTGGCCAGAGCGCGCCGGTGGCGCTGACGCCGCTTCTGCCGCGCCTTTTGTTGATCGCCTGCGCGTTAGCCACGGGCGCGAGCCTGTTACTCGAAAACGATTTGACGCTGCCGCAAAGCGAGGCGCTGCTGGCGGGTATCGCGCTGGGGCTGGGGCCTTACGGCATTGCCATGGTCGCCTGGGACAAGGCGCTGCGTTTGGGCCACTCAAACCTGGTGGGAAGCCTGGCCTACGGCGTGCCGATTCTCGCCGGCCTGCTGCTGGTGCTGGCCGGCATGAGCGTGCTCGACTGGCGCCTGCCAATGGCCGCCGTACTGGTCGTGGCAGGCTGCTTGAAGGCGGGCCGCTAATATCACAAAGCGCCGTCGAGCGACGGCGCTGTCAACTTGCGTCAAGCGACTCGGTGATTGGTCAAGATAGCGCGATTACTGGTCGAGATAGCGCGGTTTGGCGATGCCGCGCAGCGCCTCCAGCGGAATCTCGAGCTCCGGCTGACCCACGGCGTAAGGGGCGATCTCGTAGACGTTGAACTTCACCACCCAGCGGTCCTCGAGCGGAGCAACGTTACGGGACTGGCTAAGCGGCCAGTTGGCGGCGAACGTGGCGTCCTGCTCGTTCTCGTCAAGCCAGCGCTGATGCGCCTCGGTGACCAGCCGCTCGAAAGCGGCCTCGCGGCCTTCGATCAACATATCGCTTAGCCCGACGGTATTCCCGGAGCGCTCATCGATCACCATGAACTCGGTGGCGGGAAGGCCGTGCGCCTGGCCGCTAAAGTAGACGTAGCTATTGAGTTCCAGAGTCAGCAGGTCGTTGTGGTGGCCATACTCGTCGGCCTCCAGCAGCGCCTCGCTCGCCCCGCTTTCGGACGTGGAGCCCTGGCGCTCGGCCTGATCGAAAAAGGCGTTGGCGTAGCCCGCCCAGGTCGTTTGGACATTCGGCGTCGAAGCGCTTTCGTCCTCAAGGGGGGCCAGCGCGATCAGCCGGCGGCGAAGCTCGCGCGACAGCATCTCGGACTTGGGAAACTCGAGCGCGGAGACCCGCAGCTGGGGGCACTGATCGAGCGGGCAGTCGGGGGCGACGAACTGCTTCTCCTGGGCTAGGGTGGCGATCGCGTAGGGCTCGACCGGCGCAGACTGATAGCTTTGGCAGCCGCTGAGCAGCAGCGTCACTGCGACCAGCGCGCCCACTGTTAGACGTGGCATGATATTTTCTCTTTTGAGTTCTATCCCTTTGGTGTCACGCCGGATTCGAGCGGCCGCGCGTGACATCTTTAGCGCCGAGCCATGCTCGACCCCTTAAATGTAAACGCCCTTGCCGCACAAAGCGAACAAGGGCGTTTAGCGTGACCGGCGGTGCCGCTTGGGTATCAGGCGTCCGGTTCGATATCGGTCGGTTCGAGCTCGGTCGTCAGCTCGAACAATCCGCTTTCGCTGGCACTATAGCCGCGGGCATGCACGGTATAGGTGCCTGGCAGCAGCGAGGTTTCAAGCAGGGCGTTGGTGCCGGAGCCGCCGTCGTCATTGGACTCGGACACGCCGTTTCCGGTCAGCTCGAGATAGGTATCGAAGTGGTTAGAGTCCAGCGCGATCGTTACCGCCGAGCTCTGTTCGACCTCGAGCTGGTAGGTCACGTCTTCGCCGCTGTACCAGCCGCTGAGCGTTTCACCGGGCGTCAGCTCGCCGCCGTTTTGAAGCTCGGTGCCCTCGGGCAGCTCGTTCTCTTCCACGGCGAGCGTGAACTGGCCGCCAGACGTGGTTTCAAAAGCGGTGCGGGCGACGATACGGTAAGTGCCCGGTGCGAGGAAGTCTGCCAAGCGCGCATCGTAGCCGTCGCCGCCGTCATCATTTTCCCGGGAGTAGCCGTCGTCGTCGTGCAGCTCCAAAAAGGCGTCGACGTCGCTTGAGCGCATGTCGATCTGATACATCCCCGCCTCTTCGATCTCGAGGGTGTACTCGAGCGGGGCATTGTTATACCAGCCGGTCAGCGATTCGCCCGGCGCAATCGGGCCGTCGTTGCGGAAGTCGCCGGCCTGCTCGCTGAGCGTGGCGGACAGCGTATACATGCCGTTTCCGCTACCGTAGGTTTGCGCCTTGACGGTGTACTCGCCCGGGGCGAGGAAGTCGGTGATCTGAGCGTCGAGGTCGCCGCCGCTGTCGTCGTCGTTACGACGGTAGCCGTTGGGGCCTTCGATGGTCAGGTAGGCATCGAACTCATCGGAGCGCATATCGATCTGGTAAAGCCCCGCTTCCTCGACCGTCAGCGTTACGACTTCCTCGTCGGACTGCATCCAGTAATCCGCCGGCTCGTCCACGGTCAGGGTATCGCTGTCGCTGATTTCGACGGTACGCGGATAGAGCGTGAACGGGCCGTAGCTGCTGGCATCCATACCGCTGACCACGACCAGGTAGTCGCCGGCCTCTTCGATGCGATGGCGAAGCGGCGCACCGCTGCTCAGCATCTGAAGGTGGTCGTCGTAAAGCGTGACGGTCCCCTGGAGCGCGCCGTTCAGATCCAGCTCGACCAGCGAGTCTTCGTCGAGCGCCAGGCGGTAGTACAGCGAGCGGCTGCCGTCGTTGCCGTTGAGCTCGCCACTGGTGGTGAGCTCACCGCGAAGGCGCTCATCGAGGGTCAGACTACCGAGCCCTTCGATGGAATCGATCGGGAGTGCCTGCTCGGTTTCGTCGGTATCGGCTTGGCCCGAGAAGCCGGAAACGTCCGGCACCACTTGGGCCACGAGAAACCCGGCGAGCGCGCCGCCCAGCACGCCCACTACGAGTGTTAACGATGAACTATTAGCCATTGAAAAAATTCCGTTGAATGACGTTTGAAGTACGCAATAGTGCTACGCGGACCTTTTTATATCACACGATCCTTATAAAACGCACCGATGGTTTTGCGTTTCCTTGTAACGTGAACAAGTGCTACACAAAAGAAGCACTTAAACGGCGGTGGCCAATTTAAATAATTTTTGGTGAACTAAATTCGAAACTTGGGGTACATCTTCGCCGATTATCGCAAAGCTTGCCCAATGCTGATTGGAGCGTTACCATCGCGAAGCCTTCAGGCAACCCCCTTTAGTTATATTCACCCGCTGATTAAAGAATGCCGGATCGAGATCAATAGCTGAGGTACTCCAATGGGAGTTCATGCAAAAATCATCAAACAAGGTTTATTCGCGGCTTTATTAACGATGGCGTCCAGCACCGCCTTCGCCCAGAGCGTCGACCAGCAAGGCGTGGCCTCTTTCTACAGCGACCGCTTCCAGGGAGCGACAACCGCCAGCGGCGAAGCCTTCGACCAGCAGGCGCTGACCGCCGCTCACCCGAGCCTGCCCTTCGGCAGCAAGGTACTGGTCACCCGCCCGGATACGGGGCAGGAAGTCGAAGTACTGATCAACGACCGCGGCCCCTTCGTCAAAGGCCGAATCATCGACCTTTCCAAGCGCGCGGCGCGCCAGCTCGGCATCGTACGTCGCGGGACGGCCCCGGTGCTGCTGACGGTGGTCAACTAACCCGCTAACCACGCCCAAGCATTGTGGACTTAACGGCTAGCGTACTCCCCGATGTACGATACCCCTTGAGCTACGTTCTACCCTCTGTTGATCCCGCCTTGCTCGATGATAAAAAAGCGGCCCCACCCACGGGCCGCTTTTATCGTTTTAATCTCACCAGGTTTTATTTATTAGCGATTGGCGAACTTGTCAGAGGACCTATAGTCTTTAACGGGACACGGCCGCTTTGCGGCGCCGCGAGACGATTCATCTACGCAGGAGGCTTTGATGCAGTCACGCTACTTTACGCTAACCGATTACCCGGAAGGGCTACCCCGCCGCGAGATTTTTAAACTCGAAACCCAAGAGCTTCCCGAGCTTAGCCTAGGCGAGGTGCGCGTTCGCAACCGCTGGCTCTCGGTCGACCCTTACATGCGCGGACGGATGAGCGGCGTGCATACCTACGTCCCCCCCTTCGAGCTCGGCAAGCCGATGGACGGCGGCGCGATCGGTGAGGTGATCGAATCCAACGACGAGAAGCTTAAAGTCGGCGACCGGGTCAGTCACATGGGCGGCTGGCGCGATATCGCTCAGGGCTCTGCCGAAGGCGTCTTCAAGCTGCCGGACCACGACGTTCCGGAGCAGGCGTATTTGGGGATTCTTGGCATGCCAGGGATGACCGCCTGGACCGGGCTTAACCGCATTGCCGAGTGCAAGCCCGGCGACAACGTGCTGGTAAGCGCGGCCAGCGGCGCGGTCGGCTCGCTGGTCGCGCAGTTGGCAAAGGCCAAGGGCTGCCACGTGGTGGGTATCGCCGGCGCGGCCCACAAGCTCGCCTGGCTCGAATCGGTGGGCGTGGAGCCGGTCACCTATAAAGAGCGCACTGCCGGCGAGCTGAGCGACGCCATTCGCCTGGCAAGCCCGGAAGGCATCGACGTCTACTTCGAGAACGTTGGCGGCATCTGCCTGGAGGCGGCGCTTTCCCAGCTCAACGAAGGCGCGCGAATCGCGGTGTGTGGCATGATCGACAGCTACAACGCCGAGAAGCCCGCCCCGGGGCCGAGCAACCTTTCGCAACTGGTGGTGCGCAAGGCGAAAATGCAGGGTTTCATCGTCGCCGACCATTGGTCGAACTACGGCTATTTCCTCAACGAAGTGGCGCCCCAGGTCGCCGAGGGCAAGTTCGACTACAAGGAGACCGTGGAAGAGGGCCTCGAGCGCACCCCGGACGCCTTCCTCGCACTGTTCGAAGGCGCCAATACCGGCAAAATGCTGGTCAAGCTCGAAGGCTAACCGCCACCCGAGCCGACAGCACCTCTTCAACACCCAGCAGGCCGCCGCGTATTCGCGGCGGCTTTTTTCGTGAAAATCGCCAAACCCGTTCGACCAATATCCTATTGACGATTAAAATGTCCGCCACAGAGCGTGCGCTAACCCATTGCCCTTTCGAGCCGCTGAATGAGGCGTCTTATCGACTCCCCCGGCCGATGGGTTAGCGCATCAAGCGGGCGAGAATCCTCACGGGTCGCTTGCCCATCATGCGTGGTAACAGGGACATTGTATGAACGAACACAAACGCGCCCGCAGCGCCTGGCCGGCCGTGATTCTCGGGGTCGTGCTCGGCCTTGCGGGTCTGGCGCTAGCCGTGGGCGGCGGCAAACTATTGAGTTTGGGCGGCAGCGCCTACTACCTGATCGCCGGTATCGCCGTGCTAGCCACGGGCATCCTGCTCGCGCTGCGCAAGGGCGCGGCACTTTGGCTGTACGCCGCCACGCTGCTGGGAACCCTCGTTTGGGCGCTGTGGGAAGTGGGGCTGGACTGGTGGCCGCTGGTGCCGCGGGTGGCCATCCCGTGTCTGATCGCCATCGTCATGCTGCTGCCCTGGTGGCGCAAGCCCTTGGATTCACGCGGCGGGAGCCTGGCACTAGGGCTTGGCGTCATCGCCTCTATCGCGGTTGCGATTGCCAGCCAGTTCACCGCCCCGGGCGTAGTCGAAGGCTCGCTTGTCGATAACCGCGCCAACGCCGAGGCCAACCCCGCTCAGGTCGCGGGTGACGACTGGGCGGCTTACGGCGGCACCAACGCCGGCACCCACTACTCGTCGCTCGATCAGATCACACTCGACAATATCGGTGAGCTCGAGGAAGCCTGGCGCATCCAGACCGGCGATGAGCCCGGCCCCAACGCGCCGCCGGAAATCACCAATCAGAACACGCCGCTGAAGGTCAACGACCAGCTTTATATCTGCACCTCGCACAGCCGCGCCATGGCCCTGTCGCCGGAAACCGGCGAGACGATCTGGGAGTTCGACCCCGAGATCAGCACCCAAGGCGCCGACGACTTCTCCGGCTGGGCGCACATGACCTGCCGCGGGCTCGCCTACTTTGACGCGGCCAACTATTCCGATAACGATGCGGATAACGCTGCCGATAACGACGTCAACATCGAGTCGGATAACGCGACGACCAGCGATGTAGCCGGCGGCGAGAATGCCACGCCTTCGCTGCTGTTCGCCGAGCGCGACGCTTTCGCCATCGACGTGGCGATACTCGAGCGGCTGAGCGCCCCGACGGCCACCGAAGACACTGCCGCGCCGATGCTGAGCCAAACCGACGTGATGTGCCCCCGCCGGCTCTATCTACCCACCGCCGATGCCCGTCTGATCGCGCTTAACGCCGATACCGGCGAGCCCTGCGAAGGCTTTGGCGAAAACGGCGAAGTGGATCTGACGCAAAACATCGGCAGCTTCGATCCGGGCGGCTACTACTCCACCTCCCCCGCCACCGTGACCGAGAACCTGGTGATTCTGGGCGGCCACGTGACCGACAACAGCTCTGTCGATGAGCCTTCTGGGGTGATTCGCGCGTTCGACGTGCGCACCGGCGAACTCGTCTGGAACTGGGACAGCGGCAACCCGGACGACACCGCCCCCATCGCCGACGATGAGACCTATACCCGCAATTCGCCCAACGTCTGGGCGCCGATCAGCGTCGACGAAACGCTGGGGCTCATCTACCTGCCCATGGGTAACGCCACGCCGGATCAGTTCGGCGGTAACCGCAGCGAAAACGACGAAACCTATAGTGCGGGGCTCGTAGCGCTGGAGCTCGAAACCGGCCAGGTCGCCTGGGTCTACCAGTTCGTTCACCACGATCTGTGGGATATGGACACGCCCGCCCAGCCGGTGCTGATTGACCTAGACACCGCTGACGGCGTCCAGCCGGCGGTTATCCAACCCACCAAGCAGGGCAGCCTCTACGTGCTCAACCGGGAAACCGGCGAGGCGATCGTGCCGATCGAAGAAGTGCCCGCCCCCCAAGGCGCGGTCGAGGGGGACTGGACCGCTGAAACCCAGCCTCGCTCGGCATTGAACCTGCTGCCCGCGCCGCTCACCGAGCGCGACATGTGGGGTGCCTCGCCGTTTGATCAGATGATGTGCCGCATCCAGTTCAACTCGCTGCGCTACGAAGGCCAGTACACGCCGCCGTCGCTCGAGGGCAGCATCATCTACCCGGGTAACGTCGGCGTTATGAACTGGGGCGGCGTGGCGGTCGACCCCGAGCGTCAGACGCTGTTCACCGGCGCCAAGTACTTGGCGTTCGTTTCTACCCTGGTGCCGCGTGAGGAAGTCGAAGGCGAACAGAGCTCGGCCAGCGAACAGGGGCTGCAAGCCAACGCCGGCGCGCCTTACGCCGTCGAGCTCGGCCCGCTGCTGTCGATCTTCAACCTGCCCTGTCAGGCGCCCTCCTGGGGCGACGTGGCGGGGATCGACCTGCAAAACGCCGAAGTGGTGTGGAAGCACCCCAACGGCACCACCCGCGACAGCATGCCGCTGGGCCTGCCGATTGGCCTGCCGGTCGGCGTCCCGGCGCTGGGTGGCCCGCTCACCACGGCGGGCGGCGTGACCTTCATGAGCGGCACGCTGGATCAGTACCTGCGCGGCTACAACCATGAAACTGGTGAAGAGGTCTTCAAGGCGCGCCTGCCCGCCGGCGGTCAGGCAACGCCGATGACCTACACCGGCGCCGACGGCCGCCAGTATGTGGTGGTCAGCGCCGGCGGTCACGGCACCTTCGGCACCAAAATGGGCGACTACGTGATCGGCTACGCGCTGCCAGAGTAATCGCCTCCTTTGGCCGGGCGTCACGCCTGGCCTTCAACGCAAAACGGGCAGCCCTTGGGCTGCCCGTTTTGTTTGTAACGCACTCCTGGCAGTTTAGAACGAAAGCTCCACTCCGGCGTAAACGCTGCGCCCCGGGGCCGGTTCATAATAGCGCCCAAAAGTGCCGTTCAAGCGCACGTTGGAATAGTGCTCCCGGTCGAAGACGTTGCGCAGGCCGACATAGGCGTTGAGCCTTGATCGCTCATCGAGCTGCCAGCCGTCGCCGACGCGCAGGTTCATAAGCCAGTAGCTGTCCGCCTCCACGTCACCCGCGTTATCCGCCAGCAGATCGCCGATGTACTCGGTTTCGAGCGTAGCGAAGCGCTCATTCACACCCTCCCAGGTGAGCTGGCTGATCCAGGTCTGCTCCGGCAGCCCCGGAATGCGGTTGCCGTCGAAGTTCGCCGTGGGCGTGGCGAACTCATCAAAGGTGTAGCGCGCCAGGGTCAGGGCGCTATCGAGTCGCCACTGATCCAAAAACTGCCAGCCAAGCGCGAGCTCCATGCCGTCGCGGTCGGTGTTACCGGCGTTCTGGTAGAACGTGCGCCCACCCTCATCGAACGGCACCAGCTCGTCACGCACGCGCACTGAAAAGAGCGCGAGATCGTAGTCGAGCGCAAGCGGGGCGACGTAGCCGCGAAGCCCCACCTCGCGATTCCAGGATTTTTGCGGCTCCACACTGGGGTTGAAGCCGCCACCGGCCGGGTTGGCGAACTCGGCAAACGTGGGCGTCTCAAAGGCCGTGCCGGTATTGAGATAGACCTGATGCTGCGGGCGGTAGCGATAGCTGAGCCCCGCCGAGCCGCTCCACTCGTTGAAGGTCTGATCACCGCTTTGATCGCCGTCCTCGAGGTAATGGTCATCGACCTCGAGCTCGACACGATCGAAGCGTGCGCCCAGCGACAGCGTGAGCCGATCCGTCAGGCCAAGATCGCCTTGGGCGAACGCGCCGGCGGCGGTAGCGGTCTGCTTTTCGCGGGCGACCTGCTCGCCCACCGCCCCGGCGCCGCTGACGTCATTGCGAAAGCGGTCGTCCTCCTGGCGGGCGATATCGACCCCGACGACGTAATCCAGCGGCAGCGCCCCCAGCTCGATGGCGTGGTGGTACTCGGCGCTGCCGCCCAGGTAGTCGCGCTCATAGCCCAGCCGGCTATCGCCCACGTAAGGCAACTGCTGCTCGAAATCGCGCCGGGCGTAGAAGCCTTTCACATAGAGCTCGCCGGGACCCGCGCTCAAATCCTCGTACTGCAGGCCAACCAGCTGCTGGTCGACGTTCTGGTGTGCGTCCAGCGCGACCGAATTGGGCGCGGCCAAGTCGCGGCCCCGGGCGACTTCACGGGCGTTGAGCGCGCCCGGGTCTTCCGAGCGTGGGTTTTCAAGCAGGTTGAAGATCGCGGTCAGCGCCCGCTCGCTTCCCAGCTCGCGGCGAAGCTTCGCGTTGAGCAGATACTTCTCGGTGGAGCTCTGATCGCGGTAGCCGTCCACGTTCAAGCCAGAAAGGCTCACATGGTGGGACCAGTCGCCATTCTGGCCGCCGTTTTGAAGCGCGAGCTTTTGATAGCCGTCGCTGCCCGCCTCGACACGCACGCTGGATACTGGATTGCTACGCCCGTCGGCGGTGGTGATATCGATCACCCCGCCGGCGGCGTTGCCGTACAGCACCGAGGAGGGCCCGCGAATCACCTCGATACGCTCGGCGCTGTCCAGGTCGATGGCGTCAAGCGCCGCCTGGCCGTCGGGCAGCGTGTAGGGAATGCCGTCGACACGCACGGTGATACCGCGCACGCCAAACGGGGCGCGGGCGCCGAAGCCGCGAATAGCGATGCGTTGGCCCTGGGCGAAGTTATCGCGGTTTTGCACGAACACTCCGGGCACGCGAACGAGCGACTCGTCCAGCCGCACGCGCTGCTGGCCGCGGTGAATCTCGTCCTCTTCAAGCGTCGATATCGCCGCCGGGGTAGCGTAGAGCTCGCGGGCAAGCCTTGGCGCGCTTACCTGGACCGGCGCAAGGGTGACCGCTTGCTCGTCGGGAGACGTCTGGGCCAGCACGGGCTGAACGCCCATGGCGCTTGCCAGAAAAAAGGTGGGCGGCAGCAATATTTTCATGGGGCCTCGATGGGGTAATGAGCGCAGTAACGCCTGGGCGCAAGGCCCGGCAATCGTGAAAGAAGCGCAGGATACGGGGTCAGGCTAGAGATGGCGAGCCGCCGGGGCAAACTTAAATAGCCGCCGCTATAAACGTTTAACATTCGCACACTGCCCCAAGGGCAACTACACTTTTGGCTAAGCCGAGCGACAGGCCGTTGCTCGTTTATTGAATAAGCATTGGAGGCTTTATGGCCCTGACCGCCACCGACCCGATCAAGATACTTTTCGCCATTTTGCTGCCCCCGCTGGGCGTCTTCATGGAAGTCGGCTTGAAAGGCCATTTCTGGCTCAACATTCTGCTGACGGTGTTTGGCTTCATTCCCGGCATCATTCACGCGCTGTATGTGATCCTGAAGTACTGACCCTCACCCGCCGGTGACAAGATCGAAAAAAACGGGGCGCCTTGAGCGCCCCGTTTTTTGTCCGGATTTTCGTTCAGGCTCCCAAGCTTTGATTATGAGGCTTTAGGCGTCTCGTCACGGGCTTCACCCGCCCCATTGAGCGCCTCGCCTTCGCTGCGCGCCACCAGCGCCGTGCCGGTCAGGTCTCCGGTCACGTTGAGCGCGGTTGCCCCCATGCCCACTAGCGCGTCGATCGCGGTCAAAAGCCCCACCACTTCGATAGGTAGCCCCACCTGGGTGAAAACGGTGGAAATCATGATGATCCCGGCGCCAGGCACGCCGGCCGTACCGACGGATACCAGCGTACCGATCAGCACGATCTGCACCATGCTGGCGAAATCCAGCGGCGCGCCAATGACGTTGGCGGCAAACACCGCCGAGATCGCGATGCGAATGGCGGCGCCATCCATGTTCATGGTCGCGCCCAGCGGCAGACTAAAACCGTAGATGCTTTTTGAAATGCCCAGCCGGTGCGCCGCGTTAACAGTGAGTGGTAGCGTCCCGGCGCTACTTTGCGTGGCAAACGCCGTGGCCAGCGGCGTTCGCGCCTCGCGAAAGAAGGTGCGAAGGCGCACGCCAAAAAAGCGCAGCGCCACGCAGTAAAGCGCCAGCTGCGCGGCCAGCGCCACGTAAAGCACCAGTACCATATCGCCCAGCGCCAACAGCGTGCCAAGCCCTTGCTGGCTCACGGTACCGGCAACGATGGCGAACACGCCGATCGGCACGACGTGCAGCACTCCGGCCATTACCTTGAGCGTCACCTCGTTCAACGCCTGCAGCACTTCGTATAGGCGCTCGCCCAGTGCGCGCTGGTGCGAGGTCTGGCGCATCTTCAAAAGCGCGATGCCGAACACCAGCGCGGTGAAGATGATACCCAGCATGTTCAGCTCGACGAAGGCACCAAACAGGTTGCTTGGCACGATGTTCAAAAGCGCCTCGACCACGCCCGGGTTCTCCGGCACCGAGAAACTCATGTTCTCCTGAGGCGTGGTGTTGCTACCCGGGTCGAACAGCGAGGCCACCGCCAACCCCACGACGATCGCCAGCGCCGACGAGGCGAGATAATAGAGCAGCACCTTGCCGCCGATGCGCCCAACGCTGCCCTCCTGAGACTGGTTGATGCCTACCATCAGCGTGAACAGCACGATCGGTACGATCAAAAAGGTCAACAGACGCAGCAGCAAATCGCCAAGCGGCGCAAGCCACGCGATCAGCGTTTCGCCGCCGAACAGCCCGGTGAGTACGCCCAGCACCAGCGCAATGCTGACGCGCAGAATCAGCGAGGTGCGTAGGTAGCCCTGCAGTAACGTTTTCATGATTCTTGCCCCAACTTACTCAAATGAATACCGCCTCATAAAGCGCCGGCTGGGCGAGAGTATAGCCGCCCCGCCACGCTTTACCCCTTGTCAGGCGCCACGTGCTCGCTTAGCAGTGTCTCCAGCGCGTCATCCCGCGCCGCGTAGTAGACCAGTCGCAGGTGGCGCTCCTCGTCGATGGTCAATGAAATATGCTCGACCTCCACCGCGCCAATGGGCGCCACGTTAAGCGTGCGTACACCCAAGCACGGCCCGTGAATCTCCTGGTCCGGCCACCAGTCGCAAAACGCCTCGTCGACTTGGCTGAGCGTCTCGACCAGGGCGTTCAGCGCCGGGTCCGACGGGGCGCGGGCGGCGTCGCGCTTGAAGCTTCCAAGCATCTGCCGCGCCTGGGGCTGCCAAGGGTCGAACATCGCTCGGATGGCCGGGTCGGTGAACAGCAGCCACAGCAGGTTGCGCGCCTGCACCGCGTGGCGGGAGAAGCCAAACAGCGCGTCGGCGGCCGGGTTGAACGCCAGCACGTCCCAGCGCAGGTTGAGCACGTAGCTTGGGCGGGTCGGCAGATCCGCCATTAGCCGATTCACCAGCGGCGGCACCTCGCACCAGGTCTTGCCGGGCTCCGAGGGAAGCCGCTGGTGGGCCAGCAAAAACAGATGACGCCGCTCGATCGCATCGAGCTTGAAGATACGCGCCAGGCGCTCGAGAAAGTCACTCGAGGCGCGAATATCGCGGCCTTGCTCGAGCCACGTGTACCAGGTCACGCCGACGCCAGCAAGTGCGGCCACCTCTTCACGGCGAAGCCCGGGAGTGCGCCGGCGCGCGCCGCTGGGAAGCCCTACCGACTCAGGAGCGATACGCTCGCGGCGGCTTTTCAAAAACGCGCCAAGCTCGGGGCGGGTGCGCGCAAGCGTTCGTGGTTGGGCCACACGGATACCTTTTGTAATAGCATAAAGGGTTAAATTGTACCCCTCTAAAGCGCGCTTCAAAATGGCGGCGTTCATTTTTTCACGCCCGACCGGAGCGACCATGCCTCTCTTTTCTCGATCGCCCTATTCGTCTTCGGACGCTACCCGTTTCTCGACGCGACTCAGCGTGACGCTGATCGCGTTAGGCGCCTTTGCCTTGGGGGTGGCGTCCTACGTCACCGCAGGGCTGATACCGCTAATCACTCAAGAGCTCTTCATTCCCGAGGCGGCGGCGGCCCAGCTGGTCACGGCCTTCACGCTGGCATACGCCGTGGGCTCGCCGGTGGTCGTGGCGCTGCTGCCCGGCCGCTTTCAGCGCGAGGGGTTGATCGCTGCGCTGGTGGTGTTCGTGCTGGCCAACGCGCTCTGCGCGGTGAGTACCAGCTTCATCGCGCTGCTGATCTGGCGTAGCGCCGCAGGGGTCGCGGCGGGCGTGTACCTGGCACTGGGTATTGCAGCGGCCGGAGCCCTTTCCCGCGAGGAGCGCCGAGGCCAAGCGCTGGCGATGATCATGGGCGGTATGGCCAGCGGCACGGTGCTGGGGGTACCCCTGGGCCTAGCGCTGGCCGAGCGACTCGGCTGGGCGGCGGCCTTTTGGCTCGTGGCAGCGCTGGGGGCGATCGCAACCATCGGGCTTTTCATCAAGCTGCCCTGCCTGCCCGCCCCCGCGCCAACGCCCTTGCGGCAAAAGCTCGCTATTTTGAAGCATCCGGCAACGCTTGGCATTCTGAGCGTGTCGCTGCTGGCGGCGATCGCAAGTCTTGGCATGTATACCTTTATCGCACCGTTCATGGCCGTGCCCGCCTTCGGCGGCGTCTCGTCTATCGCGCTCTATCTTTGGGTATGGGGCGTGGGCGGCATCGCGGGCAGCTTTCTGATCGGCCCCTTCGTCGACCGCTACCTGGAGGCGCGCGTCACCCTGGTCATCATGCTAGTGCTGACGACGGCGCTGATCGCTCTGCCCTTGGCCGCGATTCAGCATCCACTGATGGCGCTTTTACCCATTGCCCTGTGGGGCGCGGTGGGCTGGGCGCTTCAGGTACCGCAAAATAACCGACTCATGCAGGTTCGTGCCCCTTTCGGCGATGCGCATTTGGCAGTGGCGCTGAACGAATCCGCGCTGTATCTCGGCAGCGCCCTGGGAGCGGGGGCCGGCGGACTGATCCTCGCCGGTGGGTTATCGCCCTGGCATCTGGCGCTGGCGGCGGCCGGTGCTGCCGCGCTGGGCGCTTTTTTGCAGCTCCTGCTCGTTGCCAGGGCGCACCGGCGCTGAGATCGGCAGCCGCTTGGAAAATTGCCGCCCAGGTATGAAAATAATTGCAAAAAGGCTTTGACGCATCGGCTCAATCGTGACAATGTGTGGCCAGTGGTTAGCAAGCAGCATGGTTTCAGAAGCGTACGATCTTTTCGGCAGCCTGATATTGTATTCCTTGTTTCACCCGCCACTTCATCTGGGTAATACCAGGAACGTTATAACAGCGCACTTTGCGCGAAAGGATTTAGACATGGCAACTGGCACAGTTAAATGGTTCAACGACACTAAAGGTTTCGGTTTCATCGCTCCTTCTGACGGCGGCGACGACCTTTTTGCTCATTTCTCCGAAATTCAAGCTGACGGCTTCAAAACCCTGCAGGAAGGTGCAACTGTATCTTTCGACGTAACCCAGGGTAAGAAAGGCCTTCAGGCTTCTAACATCAAGCAGACTTCTTAATCTTTTAGATTAAACTGTTTGAGCGGGCTTTTAGCCTGCATCACAAGGCCCGCTTATGCGGGCCTTGTCGCGTTTGGGCACTACCCACCAGCGCCCGTTATCACGCCTTGACCCACCGTTTGATCACCACGTCGATAGTCAGGATCAGCCTCTCAAGCGCCTGCGCCCTCTCCCGCCCTTCACTGCTGGCCCGGTAAAGATGCGGGGTCATCGTTAGTAGATCGGCAATCTCCTCGGCGCTTTCCAGCGTAAAGCGGTCGCTAATGCGACGGGTGCTCGCGAGCTCGAATCCGGCGGGCGTCGGGGCATCATCTGCGCGCGGCGCCTTAAGGCGGGGATAGATAACTTCGCGCAGCTCGCGCAGATGCTCGGGTCCGGCCTCAACCTGTAGCCAGACGCCGCCAGGCTTCAGCACGCGCTGGAATTCGCTCGCCACGGGAAAACCGAACATGCACAGCAGCCGGTCAAGGGTTTGGCTCTGCACCGGCAGGCTGGCGTTGCTACCGACCGCCCAACGAATGTCCAACGCCGGCGACGGCGGGCGGCTTTGCCGGGCGGCAGCGAGCACCGCCCACTTCGAAATATCCAGCCCCATCAGCGAAAGCGCTACATCAGACGCCTGTGCCAGGCGGCGCAGGTAGTACCCTTCCCCGCAGCCGGCGTCCAGACACGCCAATGGCTCGTTTTCTGATGTCCCCTCAAGCGCAGCGGCGCTGACCGCATCGGCGATGACCTGATAGTGGCCAGCCCCCAGAAAGCGCTGGCGCGCGGCCACCATGGCCTTGCTGTCGCCGGGGTCGACGGAGCGCTTTTGCTGCACCGGCAAAAGGTTCACGTGGCCCTGTTTGGCGATATCGAAACTGTGTCCCGCCGCGCAGCGCCAGGCGCCGCTGGCAAGAGAGAGCGGCTGACCGTCGAGCGGGCACGCAAGCGATTGAAACGGAGTCGTCGACATAAAAGCGGGTCTTCATCGAATGGAGAGTGAGCCCGGCACGGCGCCGAGTTCGAAAACGCGGCCCTGTCGCCTACCGGCTTTACCAACCAGGCTAAAAAGCAAAAGGCGTAGCGTACCAAAAAGCCGGCCAAAAAGCGGCGCCGCCATGAACGGCGCTCACATCATATCGAGTACTAAAAGCGCGCCATCGATCGAAAAGCTTGCACCCGAGGCGCGCTTACAAGAAAGTCTAGGCACTTTAAAACGACGAGGCTGACTCTTCATGCGGCACGTGTTAAGCGTCCAGGGCGTTTGGCCCTACCTGATCGCGATCTTTCTCAACGCCTTCATCGATCTGGGCCACAAGGTCGTGATTCAGAACACGCTGTTCAAAAGCGTCGAGGGCAGCGCCCAGATCGTGCTAACGGCGCTTTTGAATGCGCTGATTCTGCTGCCGTTCATCGTACTTTTCATGCCGGCAGGTTTCGCCGCCAGCGCCTTCGCCCGCGTGCGGGTGCTGCGCGCGTTTGGCTGGCTGGCGCTTGGCGTTTCGCTTGCGATCACCGCGGCTTACTACGCCGGGCTTTTCTGGCTGGCGCTTACGCTGACGCTATTGCTGGCGGTTCAGTCGACGTTCTACTCGGCGGCGAAGTACGCGCTGATCAAGGGCCTGTTCGGCAAGCAGCGCCTGGCCGAGGCCAACGGCCTGGTGCAGGCCATCACCATCGCGGCGATTCTGGGCGCCACCTTCGTGTTCACCGCGCTGTTCGAACAGATAGTCGGCTCGAACGTCGCAACGCCGAGCCAAATACTAACCGCCGCCGCCCCGCTTGGCTGGCTGCTGGTAGCGGGCAGTTTACTGCAGGTGGTGGCGCTTTACCGTTTGGCGCCGGATCAACCGGCGCAGCCGGCGGCGCAGCGCCAGTACAAACGCGCCCTGAGCGCTCGCTCGACGCGCCAAAGCCTTCACCGCGTAGCGCGCCAGCCGGTGCTGCGTCTTTGCATCATCGGGCTTGCCACGTTCTGGTCCGTCGGCCAGGTGCTGCTGGCCACCTTTCCCGCCTACGCCAAGGGAGCGCTGGGCGTCGAGAGCACGTCGGCGCTGCAGGGCATTCTCGCCGCCAGCGGTGTGGGCATCGCGCTGGGCTCGATGCTTGCCAGCCGCTTTTCGAAAAACCGTCTCGAAACCGGCCTGATTCCGATCGGCGCGCTCGGCATGGCGCTGGGGCTTACGTGCTTGCCGTTCATCACCTCCCCTTTGGTCCAGGCGATTAACTTTGTTTTTCTGGGCACCATGGGCGGGCTCTTCATCGTGGTGCTCAACGCGCTGATTCAGTTTCACGTCGAGGAGCGCGAGCTTGGCAGCGTGCTCGCGGCGAGCAACGCGTTCCAGCATCTGACCATGCTCGGCTTTTTGATCGTCACCGCGCTGATGGCGTTGGCCGGGCTCGATAGCCGCTACCTGCTGGCCCTGATCGCCGCCGTGGCGCTGCTGGGCGGCGCCTATACCTTGGTGAAACTCCCCCAGAGTTTGGTGCGCTTCGTGCTGAGTTTTCTGCTCACCCGCCACTACCGGGTCTCGGTTCACGGCCTGGAAAATCTGCCCTCTCAGGGCGGGGTGCTTCTGCTGGGCAATCACATCAGCTGGATCGACTGGGCGATGGTGCAGATCGCCTGCCCCCGGCCGGTGCGCTTTGTGATGCTCAAAAGCGTGTATGAGCGCTGGTACCTGCGCGGCTTTTTGAAAGCGCTGGGCTGCATTCCGATCGAGCGTGGCGAAAACGCTGAGAAGGCGCTGGAGGCGGTGGCGGCGCAGCTCAACGCCGGCGAGGTGGTATGCCTGTTTCCCGAAGGCGCGATCAGCCGCACCGGGCAGCTCGGCGCGTTTCGCCGCGGCTACCAGCGCGCCTGTGAAAAGGCCAATCCGGACGTGGTCATCGTGCCGTTTTATCTGCGCGGGCTGTGGGGCAGCCAGTTCTCGCGCTCCTCCGAGCGGCTCAAGACTTTGCGCAAGGCGCCGCTTCACCGCTCGATCGTGGTCGCCTTTGGCGAGGCGCTGGCCAAAAACACCCCGGCGGACGTGCTCAAGCGACGCATTTTCGATCAGGCGACTCGCTCCTGGCATTACGCTCTGGAGGATCTCGATACACTGGGCGACGCTTGGATCAAAAGCGTAAAACGCCGCCCGAAAGAGCCGGCGATGATCGATACCGCTCGCCGCTCGCTCAGCGCCCGCCAGGCACTGGGCAAAAGCTTCATGCTCGCCCGCTGGCTTGCCCCACTCAGCCCCCAGGCGCCGCTGGGACTGCTGCTGCCCTTGAGTATCGAAGGCGTGCTGACCACGATGGCCGCGCTTACGGCGAACAAGACGCCGGTGCACCTCGATGCCGAGGCCGATGACGTTTTCAAGGCGGTACTCGCTCGCGCCAATATCACCACGATCGTCACCTCGCGGGCGTTCATCGCGCACCTTGACAGCCGCGGGGTGGACGTCACCGCCCGCCTTGCCGGCCGGCAGGTAGTCTATCTCGAGGACCTGACGCCCGGGCGAGGCGAGCGGATCAAAACCGCGCTGGCGATCAGATGTCTGCCGGCCGCGGTGCTGATTGGGCTTTATAGCCGAGCGCGGCGGCCCAGCGCCACGGCAGCCATCGTGTTTACCGGCGACACGCCCGAGCGCCTCAAGGGCGTCAAGCTCAGCCACCGTAACCTGATGGCCAACGTCAAGCAGCTCTCCGATGCGCTCAACACCGAGCAGGGCGACGCCATCATGACGACTCTGGCGCCGTTCAACGCCTACGGGCTGACCGCCACCCAGCTTTTACCGCTGATCGAAGGGCTACCGTTGGTGTGCCACGAAGAGCCCGACGACAGCGTCGGCGTTGCCCGGGCCCTCGCTCGCTACCAGGTCAGCGTACTGTGCACGGACGCGGCGTTTTTGAAGCGGCTGGCGCAAAGCGACGACGTGCATCCGCTCATGCTCGATAGCCTTCGCGTAGTCGTGGCGGGCGGCGAGCCGGTGGATGATGAGCTCAGGGACGCCTTCGAGCGCAAGTTCCGCAAACTGATTTTCGAAGGCTATGGCGTTACCGAAGCCGCCCCGGTCGCCACGGTCAACCTGCCGGACGCGCTCGACGTGAACTACCTGCAGGTGCAGCGCGGCGCGCGGGTGGGAAGCGTGGGCATGCCGCTGCCAGGCACCAGCATCAAGATCGTCGACGTTAATAGCTTTCAAGAAAAGCCTACCGACACCGTCGGCCGAATATTGATCAGCGGCCCCCAAGTTATGCAGGGCTACCTAAACGACGAGGCGCGCACGGCCAAAGCGCTCAAGGAGATCGATGGCGACACCTGGCTTGTCACCGACGACGACGGCTACCTGGATGCAGACGGCTTTTTGACGTTGACGAATATCGCCTCACTTGATCGTTAAATAAATTTTATTTTACGGTTGGCTCGGGAGCCCGCACATGGCTCTCGAACCCTTTCTTTCCTCTTACATTGCTGGCCGCAAACCATGTTCCTCAGCGAGCCATTACACGTTTATTATTTTTTGCTGCTGTTATCACCCACAGTTTTTCCTATGGCCGATTAATTCTTTATAAATAGACTGTTACTTCACGCTTTGGGCTATATACACTTCCAATGGTGTGAAACTTCTATTGACTAAACTATATGTATATTTTATTTATACTTCATGTATACACAAATAAACCATGAAATAGCAATCGAGGTAAAGCGATGAGTAAACCAAGTTTGAGCATTTGGCTGACAGAACCTTCAACGGCGGCGGTAGAAATTGCACAGTTGGCCGGGTACGACACTATCGTGCTGGACGTCGAGCACGGTTTGTTCGATTTGGCGGCGCTGGATTGGCTCATTCCTTCTATCCGCGCCCGCGGCATGCGCGTGATCGTCAAAGTGTTGGGCCCCGAGCGCGGGCCGATTCAACAGGCACTCGATTTCGGAGCTAACGGCGTGGCCATACCGCATATCGAGTCCGCCGAGCACGCCCAACAGATCTGCGGCTATGCGAAATTCCCTCCGCTGGGTGACAGAAGCTTTGCTGGCGGTCGGGTTTCCGGCTATCGCGGCTTTTCCGATGATTGGCTGGCCACCCAGGATCGTGAGTACCAGTGCTTCCCCATGATCGAGGATGGCAGCGCCTTTGACAGCGTTGAAGAGATCCTTGCCCTCGAGTGTGTCGACGGTATTTTCATTGGCCCATCCGATCTGAGCATGCGTCGGGGCCGCGGCGCCTATAGCGTGAGCGAAGGCGACCTGAACGATATTCGCCATTTGGCGAGAGCCGCCTGCAAAGCCAACAAGCCTTGGATACTCCCGGCCTGGAGCGAAGCCGAGCGCCAAGTAGCCATTGAGGAAAAAGCCGCGACCATCGTGCTGACCATGCAATATGGTGCGCTGTTGAGTGGCTTTAGCCAGGCACTGACCGATTTTAAAAAGATGGAAGAGGAAACCCGCTAATGTCACTGATTTCTGCCGTCATTCAATACGCGCCGACCGAAGACAAGGCCGAAAACCTCGCGACGATCGAGAAGCTACTTCGCCAAGCGAAGAGTCAACGCGTTCGGCTTGCTATCCTGCCCGAATACGCCATCTACACCGTTCCCAAAATGGATGATCGTTTCGTCGATAACGCCGAGTCGCTGGACGGGCCGAGCCTCACACAGCTCATCAAACTGTCTCAAGAGCTAGGAATCGCGGTGGTGGCCGGTATCAACGAAACGGCAGGTGATGGGCGTATCCACAATACTCTTGTGGCAATGGATCAGGGCGAGATCCAGGCCGTGTACCGCAAAGTGCACCTTTACGATGCCTTTGGATATCGTGAATCGGACCGGGTCAACGCCGCAGCACCCAATAATGGCTCGCTGTTTGAAATAGACGGCTACACCGTGGGTATGCACACTTGCTACGACCTTCGCTTCCCGGAAACCACTCGGTCACTGGTCGACCAGGGCGCCAACGTGGTGGCACTACCCGCCGAGTGGATTCCTGGGCCGCTCAAGGAGTACCACTGGAACACTCTCATTCGTGCGCGCGCTATCGAGAATACGATCTATGTGTTGGCGGCGGATCAGTGTGCGCCGACAGGCTCGGGTCACAGCGCCATTATCGACCCGATGGGTATTGCGTTGAGTGCACTAGGCGAGGCGGAAGGCGTCGGGGTGGCCGAGCTGACTGCCGAGCGGCTGAGTAACGTAAGAGCCGTTAACCCCGCCCTCGAACTACGCCGTTTCAAAGTCTCGGCAATGGAGTAAACCCATGGCCTTTCAGACTACAACTACAAAAGCGGTTTTAACCACACTCTCGGTTCTTATGGCCGGCGCACTCGCCGGCTGCACTCAGAAGAGTGCCGACTACGTGCTTCATTACAGCACCTACTCCAGCGCCAATTCCGATCAGTCGAAAACTGTGCAGCGCTGGGCCGAGGAGATAGAGCGCCTGACCGATGGCAAGGTACAGGTCGAATTTCACTATAGCCAAAGCCTCATTGGCGCCGATTCGGCACTTCAAGCGACTCTCGACGGACGTACCGATCTGGCCCAGGTAGGTTCGATGTACGCCGCCTCGGACCTGCCGATGTACACCGTCACCGAGTTGCCATTCGAAACCCAGAACCCCAAAGCGCAAATGACGGCCATAGAGCGCCTTTACAACGAGAACACCACCTTTAGAGAGGATTTCGACCGTCAGGGGGCCAAGCTGCTTTTTCCCCTGCCGCTTGGCGCCGTCGTGCTCGGCCTGAACGAGCCCGCCGATAGCCCGGCGGACTTGCGCGGACGCTCTATCAGGTCGGGAGGCCTCACGTCGGAAGTTCTGTTAACCGCTAACGTAAACCCGGTAGCCATGACCGCCAACGATATCTACGAGTCGATGGAACGGGGCATCATCGACGGGTACTCCGCCATTGCCGCAGCCAACCTGCCGGCCTTCAGTCTGTCCGAGGCGACGCCCTACTTGGTCAACCCAGGAATCGGCACTTTCGCAAGCTCCATCGTGATCATGAACGTCGAGCTCTTCGAGTCGATGCCGCAGGCGTATCAAGAGGCGATCGAACAGGCGTCCGCGCAGAGCATCGATGTCGGCCTCAAGGAGATGGACGCCGCCGGCGAAGTCGCGTGCAACGACCTTCTAGCGTCCAACGCCGTACTCTCTGAGTTTGCCGATGCGGATATCGAGCGCTGGAGCGAGCAGGTCGACATAGCGTCGAACTGGATCGACCGTTACGCGCGCAGGAGCTACGACGCCCAGTCCGTGCTCGAAGACTATCGGCGTATCATCGATGAGGAAGAGCGCGAGACCTCTTATGCGGATCCCCTGTTAAGCTGCCTGGAGAGAGCGAGATGAAAACCTCCCACGTTACTCGCAAAATAGCGTCATCGCTGAGTATGGCGGCCGGCCTGCTCCTGCTTGGTGTGATTCTACTAACGGTCGCCGATGTGGTCTCACGAAACGTACTGAGCGCTTCTATTTTAGGCACCGTGGAAATCTCGACCCTGCTGCTAGTCACCATTGCCTTTTTAGGCTTGGCCTCTGCGGAAATCGATGGCCGGCACGTGGCCGTTAACCTCATAGAAGAGAAGCTCCCTTTTGGCTCACGAAAAGTGCTCTGCGCGGTTCGAATAATTCTGCTGCTTGGTCTTTTCGTGATCGTTGCCTGGGGGCTTTTTAACGTTCTTTTATCCTCGATCGATCGTCAAGAAACGACTAACGGCATTTTAAGGCTGCCCACTTGGCCAGCCAAACTGGTTGTATTTGGGTCTTTTTCGTTCTATTTCGTCGTGGCCCTACTATCGAGCATTGAAGAACTCAAAAGTAAGCAGCGGGAACAATAAGGCGTAACTTTTTAAGCACGCGCCAAGAATTTATCGACACTCGCTCAACCGCACTGATCAACCACACGGGTAAAAAGTCCTGCGTGAAAAAACTCCCGGTGAGCAAACTATAATATAGATTCTACAGGATAACGAACATGTCTCCAGACAGTATAATGGCGCTCGTGCTTGTACTCGTGACGTTTCTTTGCCTGCTCGCGATACGCTTTCATGTCGGCTTGTCGCTGATGCTATCGGGGCTTATTGGTGTCATGGTGCTAAGAACCACGGATGCCGCCATTTCCGCCGTCACTAACGCGCCCTACACCACTTCGTTCAACTACTCCCTGGTCATCATTCCGCTTTTTATTTTGATGGGCGTTTTAGCGGTACGCGCAGGATTGGCACAAGCCGGCTTCGATATCGCCTCGCGCCTACTCGCCAAATTCCCCGGCGGTGCCGCTCTCTCCTCGCTGGCGGGCTCCGGCCTATTTGCCGCGGTCACCGGATCGAGCGTGGCGACAGTTGCCACCTTGGCGCGGGTCTCTACCGACGCCATTACCCAGGCCGGACATCATATCCGCTTGGCTGCCGGGGTAGTATGCGCAGGCGGCACGCTGGGGGTGCTGATTCCGCCCTCAATCGTGTTAGTGCTTTACGGCATCATCACCGAAGAGTCTATCGGCCAACTGCTTCTCGCCGGTATTGGCCCGGGCCTTTTGACCATTGCTGCTTACGCATCAACTATCGTGGTGCTGGTACTGTTTTTTGAACGCCGCTCGGATCATACTCACGCTGCCTCGAACACGCCCTCTACGAAGGCCAACGCGGCCACCCCAAAATCGGCACTCGATATCATGGGTGGAGCATATCTATTCATCATCTTTATGGTCTCGATCGGTACCATTTACCTAGGTATAGCCACCCCGACAGAGGCTGCGTCTTTCGGTGCCTTGGCGGCGCTAATCATCTTTGCCATTCGCGTCAAATTTGCCAATCTCTTTAGCGCCATCAAAGAGCCATTGAGCGAGACCATCGGCCTAACGGCCATGACGTTTTTGCTACTGACCGGTGCTGGCGTATTTACTTATTTCCTTGCGCTGTCTGGCGCATCCACCTCGCTGGTCAATTGGGTGGTATCCGCCGATCTCCCCCCCTACGGCGTCCTCATCATCTGCTTACTTTTACTACTGCCTTTGGGCATGTTTTTGGATGGCATTTCGATGATTCTCATTGCGGGCCCCATTTTGCACCCCATACTGACCAGCTATGGTTTCGACGGTATCTGGCTGGGGGTGATCATCGTTAAAGTCGCCGAGATGGCGCTCGTCACGCCGCCCGTGGGGATGAATGTCTTTGTTTACTCGGGTACGGTCAAGGAAATTCCCATCAGCGATGCGTTCAAAGGGGTTTTCCCCTTCATCATCGCCGACTTCGTCGTTGTGGCTCTGTTGATTCTTGTACCCGGAATCGTCACTCTTCTACCCAGCCTTTCCGGCGCCTCCTGAAACAGAAAAGCTCCCGGCACTCTTGATAAAGAAGCCGGGGTTTTCCGGTGACCTCCTGTCGTGAATTTAAAACTTACAACTCTTTGGAAAGGAGCAAGCATAAATGACGTTATCAAACCCTGTTACAATGGAAAAAGCACGCCAATGTCATTCAATCGTTATCTTTCAGGTTTTTAAATGGACAGAAAAAAAGCCAAACGAAATCCCCCCTCTATAAAAGAGAAGGTTTACTTTCACATCCGCAACAAGATTATTAAAAGCGATATATTAGGTGGAGAGTTCATAGAAGAAGAAGAAGTCACCGATGAGTTAGGTGTCTCAAGAACCCCCGTGCGTGAAGCATTCTCGCGCTTGGAGGCCGAACGCTTTATCGACTTGATACCGCGCAAGGGCGCACGCGTACGCCAAATTACCGGCCAGGAAATTATCGATATCTATGAGACGCGGCGACTAATCGAGATTCACGCTGCAATGAGGATATGCAAGGAAAAGATCGATGTTCCGCCCGCTATGTACACCTACCATGAAGCGATGATAGTAGACACTCACGATATCGATTTTTACGAACATATCATTAACGACAGCGGGTTTCATGGCGCCATGGTGGATGCCATCGGTAATCCTGTTATATCAGATGTGTATAAATCGATACAAGAAAGGAAAATGCGTGTTGCCTATACAGCGCTGTCGATACGTCCCGACCGGCTAAGCGTTGTAACCGAACAGCACCAAAAGATTATCGCCGCCCTCGCCAATCACGATACAGATGAAGTAGCCTCTTTGCTGGAAAAACACCTCCTTCCTGTCGAAGGCGTCATCTCCCGCTTACCCAAATAGCTTTTATCCTCCTCTCTACTGTGCTGCGTTGACGGACCCAATAATTTTATTCATCCGTAACGCTGACTTTTCTACATGGATTACGAAACCGCGATGATCTAAATTACGCCCATCCTGGGGGTGCAGCCCCCATCCTCAACCTACAAGGAGAGTTCGCATGACCAATCCCGCCATTAGCGTTTTCGAAACTCGTCGCAGCCAGTACGCGATTGGCAAGGACATTTCGCTGAGTCAGGACGAGGCGTCCAAACTGATTCAACAGGCGGTGAAGCTTGCCCCCACGTCGTTCAATTCGCAAAGCTCACGCGCCGTCATTCTGTTTAACGAGCAACATGACCGGTTCTGGGAAATCGTGATGGACACGCTTCGTGAAATGGTACCGCCAGAGTCCTTCGATGCCACTGAAAAGAAAGTGAACGGCTTCGCCGCGGGCGCCGGCACGGTGCTGTTTTTCGAAGAGCAGGACGTGGTCAGAAACCTGCAGGAGAAGTTTCCGCTCTACGCCGATAACTTCCCGGTATGGTCCGATCAGGCCAGCGGCATTGCGCAGTTCGCGGTGTGGACCGCGCTGGCCCAGGCCAACATCGGCGCGAGCCTGCAGCACTACAACCCGATCATCGACGAGGCGGTCGCCAAGGAGTGGAACCTGCCTGCCACCTGGAAGCTTCGCGCGCAGATGCCGTTTGGCTCCCACGAAGGCGAATTCGGCGAGAAAACCTTCATGGACGACAGCGAGCGTTTTCGCGTTTTCTCCTAAGCACTGACGCGACCTGAAGACCCAAAAAAGCCCCGCCGGCGTTCGCCGCGAGGCTTTTGCATGGCCGCCGGTCAGTCGTCGCTTTCCGGCTTGGGCTCGGACGTGGCCATGATGGTTTTCTGCATTTTGGCGCCCTCGCCCTTGGCGATGTCCTCGCGGCTAACCACCATGATGTCGCGCGGCCACCATTCGGGATGATGATCACGGATGAAGGTCAGCATCTTCTCTCTGAGTTCGACCTCGGTGTACCAGCCCAGAAGCGGCTCGGAGGTGACGAAGTAGCAGGTCAGGGTTTGCTGCGAGCCGTTTTGCGCCGTGACCGCGCACATCAAGCGGTGGTTCTCGACCACGTGCTCCTGCTGCTCGGCGTACTCCATGAACTTTTTGCGCAACGTATTGATGTTGGCGCTGATATGCAGCGTCAGTTCCACGTAGCGATAGAGCTTGGAGCTTTTAACCGACAGGTTCTCGAAGGGTTTGGAGACGAAGTAGGTCACCGGTACGATCAGGCGCCGCTCGTCCCAGACCCGCAGGCGAATGTAGGTGTAGAAGATCCCTTCGACGTAGCTCCACTGCCCCTCGAACATGACCAGATCGCCCACCCGGATGGGCTTGGCCAGGGAGAGCTGGAACGAGGAGAGAATGTTGCCCAGCACCGCCTGCCCCGCGATACCCACCAGCACCGCCAGCACGCTGGCGGAGGCCAGAATGGAAAGCCCGAGGGTCTCGAACAGCTGGATCTGGCTCAGCACGTAGAGCGACACGCCCACGACGGTGAATAAAATGATCGCTCGGCGCGTGGCGTAGAGCGAGGTGAGAAAGCGGCGTTCGTCGCGGGATTTGGTGTCGTCGATTTCGCCCACGAGCTTACGCGCCATGTTGAGCAAAATGGTATCGACCAGGCGCAGCGCGATGGAGCCCAGGCTCCAGGCGATCACCATGACCAGCAGCACCCGAAACGTGGTCGTGGCCATGGCGGAAAACGACACCACGTAGTCCAGCATCGTGCGGGTGATGAACGCCATCACCAGCAGTGAAACGGGCAGCTTGATGCGCGTCACAAAGATGCTGATACCGCCCGCGGGCAGCACGTGCGCCAACCACACGACGACCTTGTTGACGACCCAGCCAAGCGCGGCGATCAGCAGCAGAAACAGCGGAATGGCGATCCACTCCCAGACCATGAGCGGGCCCAGCGACACCTTGAAGCGCTCGGGGAGCTGCTCTTCGACCCAGGAGGGGCCGAAAGCGTCGTAGAGGATCGAAATGGAGGCCACGCTTTCGGGCATAATCAGCCAGACGGGCTCCTCATCCTCGACGTGGTAGCGCCCCAGCCGGATGTCATAGGTTTCGCCACCGGCTTCAAGCGCCGAGATCTCGATATCCCGGCGCGGCTTACCGGCCATCGGGTTTTCTCCGGGGGAGCTTTCGATCACTGCATCCTGCCGGGCAGGCAGGCTGGAAGTAGAGAGCCAGTCGCCGCGCTTGAGCACCTCTGAGAGTTGCATGGCAAGCTCGGCGCCGCGCTCGCGCTGCTCGCCCAGCTCGATATCGGAGAGGTTGAGAATGTGCGCCGCGGCGGCGTAGTTCTCATCACGAGTCAAATGGAGAAAGCTTCGGATCGTGTCTCGCGGCGTCACGCGGGAGACGTCTTCGGGAAGCTCGCCAAGCCCCGGGTTGATCTCATCGACCGAGAACCAGAGCCCGTCGTCGTTGCCGGACGTTTGCGCCAGGGCGTAGCTTGCGCCGATACACAGCAGGGCGAGCAGACAAAGCATCTGCAAGGGCCATAACATACTTCGTTTCATTCGGATTTCCATTGATAATACGGCCAGGCGAGAGTACGACAACCAGGGTACGACAACTAACGGCGGCACTTTACAGTCACGACCGGTCGCGCCGGCCTCGTATCGACCAGGGCCCGGTCGAAAGGGCGCAAAGCTTAACGCAACGGCGTCCAATCAGCGCGACAACATGAGTTAACCGCTACACTAAATCGTTTACCTACCGTCAAACGCCGCCTCGGTGCAGCGTATGACGTACTGATCATCAGTACCAATAAGGACATCATGGGTCTTCAAGAGATCACCTTCGGCGGGATTTATATTAGCCCACTGCTCGTTTATGCGCTGCTCGGGTTTATCCTGACCCTGCTCATACGCACGCTGCTACACGTCGTGCTGGCCTCCAGGGCGCTGTGGTTCGAAGCCTGGTTCGATGTCTCGCTATTCGTCATTCTCACGGCGCTGATCGCCTTCGTTTTCACCGTTTTGCCAGGGACCTTTTGATGCGCTCCTCGCTTCGCATACTGCTTACGTTGATCATGGTGGCGCTGGCCATCGCCGCCGGCACTTGGCTTTGGCGCTACTACCTGTATACCCCTTGGACCCGGGATGGCCGGGTACACGCCGACGTCATCACCATCGCACCGGACGTTTCCGGCTGGGTGCGTACGCTCAGCGTGGGCGATACCGACTACGTCGACCAGGATGACGCCCTGTTTCAGATCGACCAGGCGCGCTATCAGGCCGCCGTCGACCAGGCCCAGGCCGAAGTCAACCACCGTCAGGCCACCCTCGAGCTCAACCGGGCCGAGGCAAGCCGACGCAACCGGCTGGGCAACAGCCGCGCGATCAGCGAAGAGAACCAGCAGATCGCCCAGATCAACTCCCAGGTGGCCGCGGCGGATCTGGAGCAGGCTCAGGCGTCGCTCGATGCCGCTAGGCTCGATCTCGAGCGAGCCAGCGTCACGGCGCCGGCGAGCGGGCACGTGCTCAACGTACAGTTCAGCGAAGGCAACTACGTCAGCCGCGGCACGCCGGTCATGGCGCTGATTCGCGAGGACTCCTACTACGTGGTGGGCTACTTCGAGGAGACGAAAATGGCCTCGATCCGCGTAGGCGACCCCGCCGACGTCACGCTGATGCAAGGCAATACCCGCCTCAACGGTCGCGTGGCGGGCATCGGGCGCGGCATCGCCGATGCCAACACCACGCTCAACGCGCAGCTTCTGCCCCAGGTGACGCCCACCTTCAACTGGGTGCGCCTGGCCCAGCGCATTCCTGTGCGCATCGCGCTCGACGAGGTGCCTTCTGATACGCTTTTGAGCGTGGGCATGACCGCCACGGTACGTATTCGCCCGGACGGCGCGTAGCCCCATGTCGCCGCTCGTTAAAACCTACCTGATGCCCGAACCCGCGGCGGTGAAGTTCGCCATCAAAACCACGCTCGCGATGATGCTGGCGCTTTACGTCGCCTTCGCCTTCGATCTCGAGCGCCCCTACTGGGCGCTGATCTCCGCCGCCTTTCTCCAGGTACGGCCGATGAGCGGGATGGTGATCGAGAAAGGCATCTGCCAGCTGGGCGGCACCTTCATCGGTGCCGTGGTCGGTATCGTCATCATGGCGCTGTTCGCCCAAGCCCGGGTGCCGGCGATCATGACGCTGACGCTCTGGATCGTACTGTGTACTTACGTGGGCTCGCTTTGGCGCAACAACTACACCTATGGCTGCCTGATGGCCGCGGTGACGGCGATGCTGATCGTGGTGATCGCCGGTGGCAGCACCCCGGCCGGCATTTTCAACGTGGCCATAGCGCGGCTGACCGAGCTTGGCCTGGGCGCGATTTGCGCCACCCTCGTAAGCTCGCTGCTGTGGCCTTCGAGGGTGGGGCAACATCTCGCCGACCAGGCCGATACGGTCATCAATCGCGCCTTTTATCACGCCGCGCTGCGCCTTGAAACGAGCGAGGATCGCGACGAGCTGCTCAAGGCGCTGCGCGAAAGCCTCGGCGCGCTGACCCAGCTCGAAACCGACAGCCAGGCCGCCCGCTTCGAAGGCCCGGAAGGCCCCGGGCGCATTCGTGCCTCCCACGTGCTCACCCGGCGCACGCTGCGCTTTTTGGCGAGCCTTCACGCGCTGGATCAGCTGTTGTCCGATCATACCGAGCGGCTGGACCCTAAAAGCGTGGCCATCGCCCGCGAGCTCGCCCAGGGGTTCACCGACGCCGAGCACGTGCAAGGCGTGGCCGGCGCGCGGCGCTACCTGCAGGCGCTGCGGGGCCAGGTGCACGAAAGCGACGACCCGACGCTTGCGCCGTTGGACCGGCGCCTGCGGCTGGGGCTGCGCGAAGTGCTAGGCCACGCGATGATCATGCTCGACGCCCGCGAGGCGATTGCCTCCCCCGGCACCTACACGCTCAAGGCCGGGCCGCTGGCTTGGCACCGCGACCGGCTGGCGGCCTTGATCAACGGGCTGCGCTCTGGCTTGGTATTCGCCGGGCTTGCGACGTTCTGGATCGTGACGGCCTGGAATAGCGCCATGGTCGCCATGATGCTCGGCACGCTGTTCTCAGCGTTTTTTGCAAGCAGAGACAACCCGGTGGCCATTACCCTGATGTTCTACAAAGGCATGCTCGCCGCCATTCCCAGCGCGTTTTTGTTCGGCCACGTGCTGCTCGCCCAGGTGCACGATTTCCCGCTGATGGCGGTGGTGTTCGGTACGCCGCTGTTTCTGGGGCTTCTGGGCGCGGCCAACCCGGCCACCATGGGGTACTGCCTGGCGTTCACCATCTTCAACATTCTGCTCACCATGCCGGGCAACGACATGGACTTCTCTTTCGACAGCTTCGCCAACCGCGCGGTGGCGGCGATCATTGGCTTGACCACGGTGGTCACCGCGTTTCGCCTGCTGCCGGGGCTTGGCACCAGCCTTCGAAGGCGGCGTTTGATTCGCGCCATCTCCAGGGATATTCACGGCTTGCGGCGGCGCTCGATCACCCAGGGCGAAACCCGTTTCAGTGGCCACATGGCAGACCGCCTTTTGCAGCTCGCCCAGCACGACGACGTGTTGCCCCAGGAGCAGCGTCACCTCTTTGCACTGGGCCTGACCGGGCTCGATATCGGCACCGCCATTTTGCGCCTTCGCCACCGCTTCGACAGCGCCGAGCATCCGGCCATTCAAAGCGCCCACCAGGCGCTGCTCAAGGCGCTGGCCCAGGGCTTCGAGCAAAGCGCCCGGGGCCACACGTTCGAAGGCCTCGAGGCAGCGGGCCAGGATCTAAAGGCCGCCCTGGAAGAGCACACCGACGATAGCCCGGCGCGGCTGGCGCTATTGACCGGGCTCATCGAGCGGCTGTCGCTTTCGCTCGACCGCCTGGCCAGGACCATGGCGGCCCCGGCGGATCGCTCGAAAGACGCCCCGGCCGACGCTAAAAGCCAAGCGTGAGAGGTTCGACGTTAAAGCGTTCAACGAACTTTTAGCCAAGCCGCTCATCCAAATGAGCGGCCAAAAAGGTTAGACAAAGCGGCCCTAAGCATAAAAACTGAATTGAACGCGCCCGTCGGCACTTCGCCTCGAGGCCTGCGTCAGGGAGAGCACCATGCTGATCAAAATCGCCAAACCCGGTGACCTGCACGAATCCGATGTGACGCCCGAATCCGTCTACCTGAGCCGGCGGCGCTTTCTGGGCGGCGTGGCCGGCGTCGGCGCGGGCCTTGCGCTTTCCGGACGCGTGAAGGCAAGCGAAGCGTACACCGACGTGCCGAGCGGCGATGCGCCGGCCTGGCTCAGTGAGAAGATCGATCAGACCCAGTGGCGGGCGGTGACGCCGGCGGACCCGGACAAGGACACGCTGGCGCCGTTCGAGGACGCCAGCGGTTACAACAACTTCTATGAGTTCGGCACCGGCAAGAGCGACCCGTCCAAACGTGCGGGTAGCCTTTCAACCGAGCCCTGGAGCGTGGTGGTCGACGGCGAGGTCAATAACGGCGGGCGTTTCACCCTCGAGGATTTTGCCAGCCCTTCGCAATTCGAGGAGCGCATCTACCGGCTTCGCTGCGTCGAGGCGTGGTCGATGGTGATCCCTTGGCTCGGCATACCGCTTGCCGACGTGATCCGCCGCGCCGACCCGACCAGTAAGGCCAAGTACGTGCGCTTCGAGACCCTGGTCGACCCGGAGCAGATGCCCGGCCAGCGCTCGTCGTTTGCGCTGATCGACTGGCCTTACGTCGAAGGGCTGCGCCTGGACGAGGCGATGCACCCGCTGACGATTCTGGCACTCGGCATGTACGGGCGCGAACTGCCCAATCAAAACGGCGCGCCGCTGCGCCTGGTGGTGCCCTGGAAGTACGGCTTCAAGAGCATCAAGTCGATCGTTCGCATCTCGCTGGTCGAGGAGCAGCCGGTCAACTCCTGGCAGCTTTTAGCTCCCAACGAGTACGGCTTCTACGCCAACGTGAATCCGAACGTGGATCACCCGCGCTGGAGTCAGGCCAGCGAGCGTCGGCTGCCCAACAGCCTGTTCAGCCCCAACAACATCGACACACGCATGTTCAACGGCTACGAAGACGAGGTCGCCGAGCTCTACGCCGGCATGGATTTGAGCGTCAACTATTAATCTCACCGACGACCAAAGCAGGTAACCATGGCAAAGCAGGAAGCCAAATGGCGGCTATGGCGAGGGACGGTGTTTCTTGCTGCCCTCGCCCCGCTGATCTACTGGGGTTTTCAGGTTTATCAAAACGCCGCTGGCCCGGAGCCGGGGCGCTATTTGCTGTTGAACATCGGCATCGGCGGGCTTTGGCTGATGCTGTTGACGCTTTCTCTCACGCCGCTTTCCAAACTCACTCGCTGGAAAGGCTTCGCGCTGATTCGCCGCCAGCTCGGGCTCTGGACGCTGGCCTACGCGACGCTGCATCTTTGTTGCTACGCGCTGTTCATTCTGGGGCTTAATTGGGCGCTGCTCGGTGCCGAAATCGTCAAGCGCCCTTATATCATTGTCGGCATGCTCGCACTTCTGGGCTTGGCGGCGCTGGGGGCCACCTCCAACCGCGCCGCCATGCGCAAGCTCGGCAAGCGCTGGAAAACGCTTCACAAGCTCGCCTATCCGATTCTGGCGCTAATTCTTCTGCACTTTTTCTGGGTGGTACGGGCGGACATGGGCGAGTGGGCAATTTATGCCGCGATCGGCGCCCTTCTACTCGCCATGAGGCTTCCTCCGGTCGCGCGAAGGCTGCCCCGGTTTCGCCAGCGGCTGGCGGCGAAGTAGCGTTTTTCTCGCCAACCACTTCGCTCATCAGGCTGGCGTCACTCACTCCAGGTGAATCGCCGGCAGTCGCTCGCTCACGTTGGGGGGCATAAACGAGTCGGAGCGCGCATCCTCCCAGTACTTCTTGAACACCGTGTGCTCGCAGGTCGATTCGAGCAGCTCATTGGGTTTCAAGAACGTGAACAGCTGGTCGTAAGACTGAATCTCGTTGTCCGATACCCGGCGGATGATGTGATGCGGGCCGAGCTCGCTCGGATGGTGAAGCCCCGCGGCGCCCAGCATTTCCGCCAGCGCTTTTAAAGTGTTCTTGTGGAAGTTGTAGACCCGCTCGGTCTTGTCGGCGACATCCAGGTGGCGGCTGCGCCGGGGGTCCTGGGTCGCCACGCCGCTCGGGCACTTGTCCGAGTGGCAGTTGAGCGCCTGAATGCAGCCCAATGAAAACATGAACCCACGGGCCGAGTTGCACCAGTCGGCGCCCAGGGCCAGGGTGCGGGCGATGTTGAAGCCGGACATCACCTTGCCCGCCGCGCCGACACGAATCTCGTCACGAAGCCCCGCCCCCACCAGGCTGTTGTGTACCAGCATGAGCGCTTCGGTCAGCGGCACGCCCATGTGGTTGATCAGCTCCAGCGGTGCCGCTCCCGTGCCGCCTTCGCCGCCGTCGACGACGATGAAGTCCGGGCGCTCACCGGATTCGAGCATCGCCTTGACGATCGCGAACCACTCCCAGGGGTGGCCAATCGCCAGCTTGAAGCCAACGGGCTTGCCGCCTGAGAGCGTCCGCAGCCGGCCGATAAAGTCCATCAGCTCCATGGGCGTCGAGAACGCGGAGTGAGCGGCGGGCGATACCACGTCCTGGCCCATCGGCACTTCGCGCGCCTCGGCGATCTCCTTGGTCACCTTGGCCGCCGGCAGAATACCGCCGTGGCCGGGCTTCGCGCCCTGGGAGAGCTTGATCTCGATCATCTTGACCTGATCGATACTGGCGTTCTCGGCAAAGCGCTCTTCGTTGAAGGTGCCGTCGTCATGGCGACAGCCGAAGTAGCCCGAGGCGATCTCCCACACCAGGTCGCCGCCGTGCATGCGGTGATAGCGGGAAATCGAGCCCTCGCCGGTATCGTGATAGAAACCGCCCTTCGCCGCTCCGGCGTTCAGCGCCTCGATGGCGTGGCCGGAAAGCGAGCCAAAGCTCATGGCGGAGATGTTCAACACGCTGGCGCGATAGGGCTGGGTACACCGCTTGCCGCCGACCCGAACGCGGAAATCGCTCTCTTCGACCTTGCTCGGCAACACCGAGTGATTGATCCACTCGTGCCCGGAGTGATACATCTGCAGCAGCGAGCCAAAGGGCTTTTTATCGCCTTCGTTTTTGGAGCGCTGGTACACCATCGCCCGCTGCTCGCGGGAGAACGGGCGTTCATCCAAATCCGACTGGATGAAATACTGGCGGATCTCCGGGCCGATGGACTCCAGGAAATAGCGAAAGTGGGCAAGGATCGGGTAGTTGCGGCTCACCGTGCGCCGCTTTTGCACCCGGTCATGAATCCCCAGCGCCGTCAGCGCGCCGAACACAACCACCCCGATGAGCCACGCCAACGAATACCAAACGCCCACCAGCGATACCACCAGCAGCGTAAGGCACACGGCCAAGGCGATATTACGCGGCGCAATGCGCGTCAATCCGCGAGCTTTGAACATGACGACGTGATCCTTGTAAATACGAGCCCCAAAGCGGGGTGGCCCTACCGGCCAGATTGAAATGGCGAACACGAATAAGTGTTAGCTAATTATGGCGATCCATCAAATGGAAAGGGGCGAACCAGACGTCCCCTGGATAGCAGCGGGCGAAAGACGATAGCGACAGACGTTACAAGGCGCGGGACGAGCGCTACTTTTTCCTGAACGCCTCGCTGAATGCCGCGGCCAGAATGCCCGTGGGCATGGCGATGAGGCCGATGCCCGACACGGCGGTCAGCCCGGCAAAGATCTTGCCAAGTGGCGTGATCGGGGTGACGTCGCCGTAGCCGACCGTGGTCAGCGTGGCGATGCTCCACCAAAGCGCCCGAGGAACGCTGCCGAAGGCCTCCGGCTGCACGTCGGCTTCCACCACGTAAAGACAGGCCGACGAGAACAAAAGCAACAGCCCTGCCACACCTGCGCTTAGCCAGAGCTCATAGGCGCGCGTTTTTAGCGCGCAGGAAAGCGACGACCAGGCGCGACTAAAGCGCCCCAATCGCGCCAGCCGTAGGATGCGCGCCAGGCGCAAAAGGCGCAGCAAAAAAGCGTTGTCCTGATGCACGAAGCCAATGAAAAACGGCAGAATCGCGACCAGATCCAGCAGCGCCCAGAACGTCACCATATAGCGAAGCCGCCCCGTCACGCCGCGATAGCGCGCATCCTCCCCCACCGCGTACAGGCGAATCAGATACTCGATAGAGAAAAGAACGACGAACAGCGCCTCGAGCGTAGTAAAAAGCGCCGCCGCCGGCTCACGAAGCGTCGGTTCGGTTTCGAGAATGGCCGTCAATGACGCCAGAATGATCAGCCCGCAGATTACCCGATTGACGCCGGAAAGCCCTCGCTGTCTGCGGGCTTCCGGCGCCAGCTGGCGGTAAAGCTCGGCTCTCGTCATGGGGTGTCTCATCTAAGCTTTCGGCGCTTGTCAGGATACTACGCCAAGGGCGCTCTGACACAGGCCCGCCCCCTACGAAAAAAGCCTCCGGGTGAACCAGAGGCTTTTGCGCTATTGCGATAGATCAGGAGTCGACGTGAAACGCCATGGTGGCGTTGACCGCCTTTTTCCAGCCGGCGTAGAGCGCGTCGCGCTTGTCCGCTTTCATTTCAGGGCTGAAACGCTTCTCCAGCGCCCACTGCTCGGTGATCTCCTCGCGGGATTTCCAGAAGCCCACGGCCAGCCCCGCCAGGTACGCCGCGCCCAGCGCGGTGGTTTCGTTGACCTCGCAGCGCAGCACGTCGACGCCGAGAATATCGGCCTGAAACTGGCCCAGAAAGTCGTTGGCAATCGCCCCGCCGTCGGCACGAAGCTCGGTCAGCGCGATATCGGCATCGGCCTGCATGGCGGTGAGTACGTCAGCGCTTTGATAGGCCAGCGACTCCACCGCGGCGCGGATGAAGTGCTCCTTTTGCGTCCCGCGAGAGAGCCCGAACATCGCGCCACGCACGTTGGAGTTCCAGTACGGCGCGCCCAGGCCGGTAAAGGCCGGCACCATGTAGACGCCATCGTTATCCTTGGCGCGCACGGCGTAGGCTTCGGAGTCCGAGGCCTTGCCGAGCATGCGCAGGCCGTCGCGCAGCCACTGAATGACCGAGCCGGCCACGAACACGCTACCTTCCAGCGCGTACTCGAGAGTGCCGTCCACTTCCCAGGCAACGGTGGTGAGCAGGCCGTTTTTCGACGGCGTGGCGGTGGTGCCGGTATTCATTAGCGTGAAGCAGCCGGTGCCGTAGGTGTTCTTGGCCATGCCCGGTGTAAAGCAGGCCTGACCGAACAGCGCCGCGTTCTGATCGCCGGCGATCCCGGCGATCGGAATTTCCTGGCCCATCAGGTACTTCGGCAGAATCTGGCCCACCACTTCACTCGACGACGTCACCTCCGGCAGCATCGATTCCGGCACGCCGAACAGCTCGAGCAATTCCGGGTCCCACTTGCGCTCGCGGATGTTGAACAGCATGGTGCGCGAGGCGTTACTGACGTCGGTGGCGTGCACCTTGCCGCCGGTGAGATTCCAAATCAGCCACGAATCGATGGTGCCAAACAGCAGCTCGCCCTGCTCGGCTTTCTCCTTGACGCCGGCGACGTTGTCGAAGATCCACTTGAGCTTGGTCGCGGAGAAGTAGGCGTCGATCACCAGGCCGGTTTTTTCGCGAATCATGTCCGCGTGGCCGGCCTCGCGCAGCTCGTCGCAAATTTCGGCGGAGTGGCGCGACTGCCAGACGATGGCATTGTGCACGGGCTGGCCGGTGTTCTTGTCCCACACCACGGTGGTTTCACGCTGGTTGGTGATGCCGATTGAGGCGATGTCGGCAACATCTACACCGCTTTGATTGATCACCTCGGTCAGCGTGGTCAGTACGCTGGTCATGATCTCGCGCGGGCAGTGTTCGACCCAGCCAGGCCGTGTAAAGATCTGCTCGAACTCGTGCTGCGCCGTGCTAGCGACCCGGCCTTCATGATCGAATAGCATTGCCCGCGAGCTGGTCGTGCCCTGGTCGATAGCGAGAACGTATTTTTTCTGGCTCATGAACTGTCTCTCAAACGTTGGCGTAAGAAATAGGGTAACGGGCGTCGAGCCGCGCTAGTAGACGTGGGCGGCAAGCCCGGCAAGCGTGCTGCCAATCAGGGGCCCTGCGATGGGCACCCAAGCGTAGGCCCAGTTGCTGCCCTGTTTGTGCTTGATGGGTAGTAGCGCGTGGGCAATACGCGGGCCCAAATCGCGGGCGGGGTTGATCGCGTAGCCGGTGGGCCCACCCAATGACGCGCCGATCGATACCACCAACAGTGCCACCGCCAGCGGGCCAAGCCCGGAGGGCGTGTTACCGAACATGATAATGACAAAGATCAGCACGAAGGTACCGATAATCTCGGTCACCAGGTTCCACCCATAAGCGGCAATGGACGGCCCGGTCGAAAACGTGGCGAGAATCGCAGGCGCCTGGTCGGTAGCGTCGTAGTGCTTTTTATAAGCCAGATAGCACACCACCGCGCCGATGAACGCGCCGATGAACTCGGCGCTAAAGTAGGCAAGCGTGGTGGCGGCGGTGATCGGAATATTCGGCGCGTACTCGCTGGCCGGACCCACCAAGAGCGCCAGCGTCACCGCCGGGTTGATGTGCGCGCCGGTATCGAAGGCGACGTACACCGCGCAAAACACGGCCAAACCCCAGCCAAAAAAGATAACGATACCATCGCTTCCCTTGCCATTGGTGCCGTTTAACAGCACGTTCGCCACTACCCCGCAGCCCAGCAGCGTCAATATGGCCGTTCCGGCGATTTCATGAAAAAAAATGGTTCCAAGCATGGCGTTCCAACCGGTGCGTTTATCGGCTCGTGCGCCTGCCCTACTTAGAGGTACAAGCAGGCGCACGTGTTCTTTTTCGAAAATATCGTTTTCTTTTTCGGCATCCTATCGGGGCGATAATAAAAAACAATATAAAATTCCGAAAAAACCTGGAAACCATCCAAAAGCCACTGATTCGATTAGAATTAACGCCTCATTAGACATTAGTTGAGCAATCAATTACCGCTAGTAAATAACAAGTTACGCGAAAGCAAAAAACTTTCGTCGTGTCAATTAACGAACAGCGCGGCATCGGATCACGTGAATGCGCTCTTCTTTCATGCACTCATCTCCGAGTGTGGAAGGAATGTTGTCTGCCCTGGCACAACGTCTTCTATACTCAAGCAGGCGGTCATTACACGGGCCCATGAAAGCCTGCCGTAGAGCAGACCTGTCCGGCGCACCGCACCGGGTCATTCATCAAGGAGGAACACCATGCAGACGACTGCACACCCCAGGGCTTATAGCGGCATTCATCCGCTTCACGCCGTTTTGTTGGCGGGCATGCTCCCGCTTTTTCTCGGCGCCGCCCTGAGCGACTACGCCTATTTCACCAGCTATCACATCCAGTGGGGCACGTTCGCGTCCTGGATGATCGCCGGGGGGCTGGTCTTCAACGGTTTCGCGATTCTCGCCGCGCTGATCGGCGTTTTTCGCGCCGAGCGGGGCAAGGGGCTGTCGCTTGTGTATCTGGCGGTGCTGGTGGTGAGCTGGGTGCTCGGCTTCATCAACGCGCTGGTTCACGCTAAAGACGCCTGGGCGATGATGCCCGCCGGCCTGATGCTCTCGATCGTCGTGGTCGTACTGACCCTGGTCGCTCTTTTTCTCGGATTTACCCGCACGCGCGCCGCCGGAGTCGCCTCATGAATGCCTTTCGCCTTAAGCCTCGCGCCCGCTATCTGGCGCCTCTTTCCGCCCTGCTGGTCGCCACTGGCGTCAATGCCGCCGATGTCGAGCAGCCTTACGGCCCCAACCCAACGCTGCCGGAGCCCGAGCGCGGCCTGTTACCGAGCATGACCGTGCCGGAGCCCGCCGAGTGGGGCAATCAACTCCCCACCGTGCCTGAAGGCTATACGATCTCCGCCATCGGCACCGATCTTCTGGTGCCGCGCCAGACCATCGTGCTGCCGGGTGGCGATATACTGGTGGCCGAAGGCAGCGGCGGAAACGCGCCGCAGCTCAAGCCCAAGGATTTCATCGCCGGGGTGATCAAAAGCAAGGGCAACACCTCGGTCGAAAGCGGCGATCGTCTGACGCTTTTGCGCCCCAATGGCGACGGTACCTATGAGCAGTCCGTTTTCGCCGAGGACCTGAACGCCCCTTACGGCCTGGCGCTGATCGACAATGACCTGTTCGTGGCCAATCAGGACGCGCTGGTACGCTTTGACTACGAAGAGGGCCAAACCCAGGCCAGCGGCGCGCCGGAAGTGATCGCGCAGCTTCCCGCCGAGATCAATCACCACTGGACCAAGGCGATGGTCGCCAGCGCCGACGGCCAGTACCTGTACGTCGGCATCGGTTCGAACAGCAACATCACCGAGCGCGGCATGGACGCCGAGGTCAATCGTGCCGAGGTGTGGGAAATCGATGCCGAGACCGGCGCTCACCGCCCCTACGCCACCGGCCTTCGAAACCCCACCGACTTCGCCATCCAGCCCGGCACCGATCAGCTCTGGGCGGTGGTCAACGAGCGCGACGAGCTGGGCCCGAACCTGGTACCGGACTATCTCACCACGGTGCAGGAAGGCGGCTTCTACGGCTGGCCCTACAGCTACTGGGGCCAGAACGTCGACCCGCGCGTTCAGCCCCAGAATCAGGCAAAGGTCGATGCCGCGATCGCTCCGGATTACAGCTTAAGCTCCCACGTGGCGCCGCTGGGCGTGGCGTTCTCCATCCCTGAGGTGGGCGATGAGTACGCCGACGGCGTGTTCGTTGGCGAGCACGGCAGTTGGAACCGCGCCGACCCAGCCGGCTACAAGGTGGTCTTCATTCCGTTCGAGAACGACCAGCCCGCCGGTGATCCGATCGATTTCGTCAGCGGCTTTTTGACCGAGGACGGCAACGCTCGCGGCCGCCCGGTCGGCGTCACCGTCGCCCCGGACGGCGCGGTAATCGTCGCCGACGACCTGACCAACGTGGTATGGCGCATCGCCCCGGACAACCCGGTCGTGACCGCCGCCAGCAACGACGCGGAAAACACCGAGGCCAACGAGACGTCCAGCGCAAGCGAGCCGGCCTCCAGCGATACCGACGACATCGATAATGGCGATACTGACAATGACGACACCGACACTGGCGACGAGCAACCAACCGCCGAGGAGTAACGTCGCTACCGGGCCGTTCGATCACAATGGTGTTACCAGAACGGTTCGTTAGAACGGTGCTGTAAAACGATACGTTGACGAAAAAGGGGCGCTGGCCAGACGGTCAGCGCCCCTTTTTCTTTCCAGTTTTCCTACACGTCGATGGTGAGCGCGGCGAGTCGCTCGCGGTCGATGTCGATCCCCAGCCCCGGCCCTTTCGGCAGCGCCAACTGGCCGTGATCCAGGCATGGCGGTTCACTCAAGAGCGCCTCGCGTAGCGGGTTGTCGGCGGAGACGTCGAACTCGACCCAGGTCGGGGTGTGATCGCGTGCCGGGTGCGGGTGCGGCGCAAGCGCGGCGGCGTAGTGCGCGGCGGCCACGATGCCCACCGCACTCCCCCATACGTGAGGCGATACCCTCAGACCGTTCAACTGCGCCATGTCGGCGATACGTAGCGCCTCGACGAAGCCACCGCACAGGTTGAGATCCGGCATCAGCACATCGACCCCGCCGGTCGCCGCCAGCTCGCGAAACTCCACCGCGTTGACCGAGGCCTCCCCCGCCGCGATGCGCCCCGACCGGCGCGAGGCCAGCCGCCGGAACCCGGGCAGATCTTCCGGCGCAACGGGCTCTTCGATCCAGTAGGGGCGATACGGCGCGAGCGCCTCCATGGCTTCCAGCGCGATATCCGCGGTGTAGGCGCCGTTGATGTCCGCCATGATGGCCACGTCATCGCCCAGGATGCGTCGCGCGGTGCTCATGCGCTCGACATCACTTTTGATGCCGCGGCCGATCTTGATCTTGTAACCCTCAAACTTACCGGCCACGCGTTCGAGCTGCGCTTCCAGCGGGAGCGCTTTAGGTTCGTGGAAGTAGCCGCCGGAGGCGTAGACCTGGACCGATGCCTGCTCTTCGCCGCCGAGCAGGCGGTAGATCGGCAGCCCCAGCAGTTGGCCGATCCCGTCGTGCAGCGCGATATCCAGCCCGCTGACCGCCGCGGCGAGCTGGCTCTGGGCGCGCACGTGATAAAGCACGTTGGTCATGCGCCGCCAGATCACCCGGTGATCGAAGGCACTCTGGCCGACGTAGGCCTCGCGCAGAATATCTAGGTAGGCAAGCGTGGTTTTCGGCGGCCCGTAGCACTCGCCGATGCCCACAATGCCCGAGGCGAAGCGTACGAAGACCAGCGTTGCCATACGCGCGTGGCCGATTTCACGCGCGCTGCCGTAGCCGCCGTCGGCCGGCAGGAAGCTTGCGATGGGCACCATATCGATCGACTCGATCCGCGCATCCGACACGGTGGTGGCGCTGCTTCGGGCGCCATTGATAGTAGCGCTGCTTCGGGCGCCATGGAGAGATGAAGTCATGCGAAAACTCCGAATTAGATGAGGCTTGGCAGCCAGAGCGTGAGCGCCGGAATGAAGGTGATCAGCACCAGCGATACCAGCAGAGCGGCGATGAACGGCACGGTGGCCCGCACAGCGCGGGGAAACGAGATATCTGCCACCCGCGCCAGTACTAACAGCACCAGCCCCACCGGCGGCGTCAAAAGCCCGATCATTAAATTGAGCACCATGATGATACCGAACTGCACAGGGTCGACACCGGCCTGCACGGCCAGCGGCAAGAGCACCGGCGTCAGGATCGTGATCGCCGCCACGGTCTCCATGAAGCAGCCAACCACCAGCAAAATCAGATTGATCAGAATCAGAATCAAAATCGGGTTGTCGGCCACCGCCATGACGGCCCCGGCAAAGGCCGTCGGCACGCCTTCACGAGTGAGGATCCAGGCGAATATCGAGGACGCCGCGACGATCAATAGCACCACCGACGTCATTTCGATGGTTTCCCGGAAAACGGTGATGATCTGGCGCCAGCCGGCGCTGCGGTAAACGAGCGTGGCCAGCACCAGCACGTAGGCCACCGCAGCAATTGCGCTTTCGGTGGGCGTGAAGATGCCCAGCACGATACCGCCCACGATGATCACTGGAATCAGCAGCGACAGCGCCGCGTGAATGAAGCTCGAGACCAGCCGCCGAATCGAGAAGCGCTCACCGACCGGGTAGCCGCGCCGATGCGAGATCACCGCGACCATCAGCATCAAAAGCCCCGCGATCAGAAGCCCCGGCACGATACCGGCAACGAACAGCTGGCCGATCGAGGCGCCGGCCACCACGCCGTATACCACCAGCGGCAGCGACGGCGGGATGATCGGCCCGACCGTCGAGGAGGCGCCGGTGATGCCCACGGCGAAATCGACGTCATAGCCCTTTTCCCGCATCGCCTTGATCTCGACCGCCCCGAGCCCGCCGGCATCGGCGATCGCAGCGCCCGACATGCCGGCGAAAATGACCGAGGCGCCCACATTGACGTGGCCAAGCCCACCGCGCATCCAACCCACCATGGAATCGGCGAAATTGAAGATACGCTCGGTCACGCCGCACACGTTCATCAGGTTGCCGGCGAGGATGAAAAACGGCACCGCCAGCAGCGGAAAGCTGTCCACCCCACCCACCATACGCTGGATCAGGACGATGTCCGGAATGCGGTCGGCGGCAAGCAGGTAGATCAGCGACGACCCGGCCAGCGCCACTGCCACCGGCGCGCCGATCAGCAGCAGCACGCCAAGCGCTGCGAAAAGCAGAATGATCATGACGATGCCCCTCCCCGCCAGTGGCTGATGCCCTGGCGCGCGAGCCGATACGCCATCATCAAAAGGGCAGCGGCCACGACCGTATAGATCCACCCCTTGGAGATCGGCAGCGTGCTCATGCTGGAGTTCCAGACCCGCTGACCCACCTGCCAGGCAAGCCAGGCCACGTAGGCGAAAAAGACCGCGCTCAGCAGGTTGTTGAAGCCTTTCAGCCAGCGCTTGCCACGCTCGGGCAGCACAAGCTCGAGAATTTCCACGTAGATATGCCCGCGCCTCGATGCCGCCCCGGCGGCGCCGATAAAGACCAAAAGCACCAGCAGCATGCGAGCGCCCTCCTCGGTCCAGCCGATCGAGTGGTTGAAGACGTAGCGCGATAGAAACTGGGCGAACACGACCCCGCCCAGCAACATCAGCACGCCCAACGCCACGTGATCCTCGAACACCCACTTGGGCGGGGCAGGTTCAATAGCGGAAACGCTCGGCGCGGGGTCGAGCGCGCGTTGAGCGCCATGATCGGCCGCGGATTCGCGGCCAAAAGCGTCATGGCGTGCCACCGGGTCGTGATGGCGGCCCTGATCATCGTTCATTACTCGATCGCCTCCAGGCGCTCGAGCTGCTCAACGCTCCAGCCCACGTCATCGGCGGTGAGGTAGGGGCGCACGAGTTCGGCGAAGGGGGCGCGGTCCACCTCGTGAACACGAGTGCCGTTCTCCTCGAACCAGGACACCAGTGCCTGCTCCTGCTGCTGGATATCCAGGCTACCCTGCTCGCCCGCTTCCCGGAAAACGTCCCGGAACATGGTTTGATCTTCTTCAGACAGCTGCGACCAGGCATCGCCACTCATGATGATCGGCTGGCTATCGAAGATGTGACCGGTCAGCGAAATATCCGACTGTACCTCATCGAACTTCATCGCCTGGATGATCGGCAGCGGGTTCTCCTGGCCATCGACCACGCCCTGCTGAAGCGCCAGATAGACTTCCGAGAAGGCGATCGGCGTGGGGTTGGCGCCCACGGCGCGCGGGAACATCAGCAAAAGCGGCGCATCGGGCACACGAATCTTCATGCCTTGCATGTCATCCGGCGTCAGCTTGGGCTCGTTGGCCGTTACGTGGCGCTGACCGAAGTAGATCAACCCCAGCGGCACGTGGCCGGTGGTGTCTTCATAGCCCTGAGCGAGCTCCTGGAAAAGATCGCTGTTCGCGTAAGCGAGCCAGTGATCGAAATCCCTGAACACGAAAGGGGCACTGCCGAGCGCAATGGGCGGGTAGGCGTTGCCGGCAAAGGCATTGCCGGTATAGATGATGTCGACGACACCCAAGTCCAGCCCTTCGTTGAGTTCGACTTCATTACCCAGCTGTGACGAGGGAAATACCTCGACAGTGTGGCGGCCTTCACTGCGCTTTTCGATCTCCTCGGCGGCCCACTGCGCCCATTTGTGATGGCTATGGCTTGCCTCGTAGATATGACCAAACACGAAATCGTTGGCCTGGGCGGCCGAGACCAGCGAAAGCGACAGGGCCAGTGCGGTGAGAGGTTGGCGTACACGCATTGTTATCTCCTTGTTAAGACGAACAGCCAGCCTCCAGTACACGTAAAATGACGGACCCCAGCAATTTGTTTATTATCGATACCTATAAAAAACGTCAACCAATTGTTTTTAAAAGCTAAAAATTCAAAAAACGGAACGGCAGGCATGACAACAAAGACGAAAGTCGAAAAGGTGGCCGCGCTCTACGACGACATGCACCACTGGATCGTGCGCGGTCAGTACCTGCGCGGCGCCAAGCTTCCGACCGAGGCCGAACTCTCGCGGCGCTACGAACTCAGCCGCAGCGCGGTGAGAAGCGCGACCGCACGTCTGAAAGCCGAGGGATTGATCGTCTCTCGCCAAGGGGCCGGCCTGTTCGTCGCCGCCCGACCAGTGACGGAGCTGGACGCACCGAACTTCGTCAATGACCAAAACGACCTTGCGGCGCTGTTCGACTTTCGCCTGCTGATCGAAACCGAATCTGCAGCGCTCGCCGCCACCCACCAGAGCGTTGAGGGAGTCACCCGTATCGAAGAGAAAGCCTGGGCGCTACGCCGGATGTTTCGTCACGGTAAGCAGGGCTCCCAGGAAGATTTTGATTTCCATCTGCAGATCGCCAAGATCGCCGGCAACAAGTTTTTGCTGAGTTCGCTGTTGACCCTGCAAACCGGCGTAATATTCGGTGCTCGCTTTCATCAGAAAAAATCTGAAAGCGACCTGATTTTGCACGCTCAGCAGGTCGCTCAGGAGCACGATGCCATCGTTGACGCTATTCGCACGGGTGAGCCTTTAATCGCGCGCGAGACCATGGCGCATCATATCCGGGCATCGTTTGAACGAATCATGGTGTGAGCTCTTTTCTTATTGGCTACGCTTTGAAGGCCGGGCGTGAAGATGAGCGCGCGGGCATTCGCTTTAACCGGGTAACGCTGCAGGGAAGGCAGCGATGCGCGACTTCGCAACGCCGATGCAAGGAGAAAGGCACCATGATCGAAACCATCGCAGAACTCGAAAGCGCGAAAGCGGCCTGTCAAAAGAAGGTGAACCGCAGCTCGAGCCTTTCCGCCGGCGCCGCCATCATCCCAATTCCGGGCGTGGACATCGGCTCCGACGTGGCGATTCTTCTGCGCTTGATTCCGCAAATCAACGAGCGCTTTGGCCTGACGCCGGAGCAGATCGATGACCTGGATACTCAGTCGAAGGTCATGGTGATGACCGCGATTTCCAACGTGGGCAGCAAGATGGCGGGCAAGTACATCACCCGCAAGCTGATCATCAACCTGCTGCAGAAGATGGGGTTCAAGATCGCCGCCAAGGGAACGTCGAAATTCGTCCCGGTCATTGGCAGCGCCGTGGCCGGTACCATCAGCTACACCGCCATGAAGTACATGGGCACCAAACATATCGAGGAGTGCTATCAAATCGCGCTCGAAACGCTGGAGCAAAAACAGGCGCTGCGCGAGCCCATCGACATCACGCCCGAACCGATCGAGGCGCCGAATGAGCCGCGCTAACGCTTTTCTTCTCTAAAACCCCAACACCCGGCGGCGCAGCGGACGCAGGGCAAAAAAGCTCAGCACCGCTAGCGCCACCCATTCGATACCCGAAGGCAGCAGCGCCTGTACCTGCCCCGCCTGGCTGACCGGGTCGATATCGACGTGCGTCAGCACCGCATCGACCAGCGCGCCCAGCGCCACCGTCACCACGAAAATGCTGACCATGTAGATCGCCAGCGCCGTAGTGCCGAGTTCGCGGCGAAAGACGGCCAGTGTGGCCAAACTCGTGATCGGGCCGGCCAGCAGAAAGACTAGCGCCATGCCCGGGGTGATGCCGGCGAGCAAGAGCCCCGCGGCGATCGGCGTGGCCGCGGCGGCGCACACGTAAAGCGGAATACCCACGAGTGCCATCACTGCCAGCGCCAGCGGCCCTCCGGAGAGTCCGGCCAACGCGTCCGGCGATACCCAGGCCATCAGTACGCCGGCCAGCAGCAGCCCGGCAAAGATCCAGACGCTGAAATCGTCCAGCAGCTCGCTAAAGGCGTAGCGAAGCCCGCCCAGTAAGCGGCCCATAAGCGTCTCTGGCGCGTCGCTGGCCGCGCTATTCTCATGGTCGTGGTCGTGGTCGTGGTCGTGGTCGTGGTCGTGGTCGTGAGTATCGTGCGAGCCACAGCAGCCGCCGCTCGGCCCCGCGTTAACGGCCACCGCGCGTTCTTTGGTAAAGCTGATCAATACGCCGGTGATGATCGCGGTCACTAACGCCCCCACCACGCGTAAAAGCGCCATCAAGGGGCCGAGCAGCGCGCTGGTCAAAAAGATGGAGTCGGCCCCCACGCCCGGCGTGCTGATCAAAAACGAGGTGGTCGGGCCGCGCCCCGCCCCGCCCCGGTGCAGCGCCATGGCGGTGGGAATGGCGCCGCAGGAACATAGCGGTAGCGGCATCCCGATGACGGCAGCGCGCAAAATGCTGCCCAAACCGGTACCACCCAGCCAGCGCGTGAGCATCTGCTCGGAAAGAAAGGCCTTGATCAGCCCGGCGACAAATAACCCTAGCAGCAGCCAGGGAGCGGCGCTAAGGGCAACGCTCAATAAGGTATTAATGGTGTTCATCGTGAGCTCCTGCTTGTAGAGCGAGGGTACAAGCGTTAGCCTGGACCCTGTAACCGTTACAGGGTCAAGCCATGAGCAACGTCTACCGCATCGGCGAGGTGGCCCAGCGCACGGGCTGCTCACCGGAAAGCATCCGCCATTACGAGAAGCTCGGTTTATTGAAGCCGCCCGCTCGCGGCGAGCAGGGCTATCGGTACTACAGCGACGAGGCACTGTCGCGTATCGGCTTCATTCGCCACGGCCGAGAACTGGGGCTCGATTTGAGCACCATTCAGGAGTTGCTGACGCTGTCAGATCAGCCGGAGCACAGCTGTGCCATCGCCGACGATATCGCCAGCCGCCACTTGACGCATCTGGAAGAACGTATTCGCGCGCTTCAGGCGCTGGCCGACGAGCTGCGCCAAGTGGTGGATCAGTGCCGGGGCGGCACGACCGCCGAGTGCCGGATCATTCAAACGCTTTATGAGCACCAACTGCCTCACTCGAAGCCCACCGACTGATAATAAAAAAGCCTCCCCGGTGCCGGGGAGGCTTTGAAGCGCTGTGCAAAGCGTTACTGAGCATCGCGCGGTCTGTCCGGATCAGCGTCCACAAGGCAGTTGACGGTTTCGCCACCCTGATCGTTGATCAGAGCACTTTCCGGCAAGCGATTCTGACCGCTCAACGTCAGCGACGCGTACAGCCAGTCGACAAGCGTATCCCCCAAGTCAAGCGCCTCGCTGGCACGTTGCTGGCTAAAGAAGGTCAGAAGCTGCTGCGCTTCGGCGCGCTTGTCTTGCTCGATCAAAAGCTCGGCGGCGCTCTCTACCCATTCCAGATCATTGAAGCTCGCCTGCTCGAATCCTTCCAGCAGTTCGGTCACCTCCTCGTGGAAGCGCTCGGGCTGTTCACACATCAGATACATCACCTGCTTGAAGCGGCGGCCAGCGAAGTGACTGCCCTCCTGCACCTGGAAATCAGGGTTCAAGAACGTCGAAGGCGCTGCCTTGGTGAGGTAGCGGTGCTGACCGTACTCCATCGGCACCTCCTGGACGCCCAGCCACCAGGGAATGAATGGCGCGGCCAGCGAGCCGGTGGGCGCAACCCAGATCCTCTGCATGTCCGGGTCGGTATCGGCCTTGAGTGTCGCGACCTGGCCGTAACCCGCTTCGTCGTCGGCGATACGTTGATCGCGCACCATGTCCATCATGTCGCGCTCGGTAAGCGGTGCAAGATCCTGAAGTTCGTCTTCAATATCCGCCTGTGACATGTACTTGAAACCGCCGGTGCGTGCTTCGGCCCCCTGACGACCGTAAATGGCGAACACATTGAAAGCGTCTCCGCTTTCGTACCAGCCCTGCTCTTCAGCAAAGGAGACGAGGTTGTCCGATGCCATGAAGTCGGGATCGTCGGCGAAATCGACGGGGAAGTCTTCGATGTATCCCGGGTAGAGCACGCGAATATCGTCGTCGCCCAGTCGCTCGGCGGCCCACAGCCCTTGGCTTCCGGCGAACTCCCAGACCACCCAGCCTTCGTCGGCATCGGCAATCAGGTGGGTGTTGCCGCCGTAGGTCGAGTAGCCGTGCTCGGCGATCAGTTCACCGATCAGCTCGACGCCCTCACGCGCGGTGGTGGCCCGCTCCAGCACCAGTCGCGCCAAGTCGCTGTACTGCGGTCCTCGCTGAGGATCGGCGGTCATGTTCACGAGTTCTTCGCGATTGGTTGCCCAGACGTCTCGCACGGCCACGCCGTGCTCGTTGATACCGCCGTTGGTCAGCGGCGCTGGAAAGCCCTTGTAGTCGGAGTAGGACATCGACAGATAGCGAAAGGTACGCGAGACCTGGGGAATATCGATCAGCTCGCCAGGCATGGACGCCTCGTCGGTGACGCCGACGCTGACGGTGTCACCGGACGCGTGATCGGCGGCGGATTCGATGTGCAGCCAGTGACTGGAAACTTCCTCACCGGTACCGCCAATCATCACTGCCCCATCGGCGGTATGATTTTTCCCCACGTAGTAAGCATAACTTGCAAAAGCAGAAGAGCTAAGCACAAGCAATGGAGCGGCCAAGGTAGCCGTTTTCAAGAGAGAGCGTTTTGTCATCCTTTGTATGTCCCTATCATTCTGTTAAAACAAAGATTATAAAAGATTATTATGATATATAAAAAAATCCATAAATGAATATTTATTCAAGTAACGCTCGGCACTTCCAAAAATTTAATAGCAACGCTTTTTTATCGCGGCTGAAGCTCATCAAGAAACAAATAGTCTCATTTACAAAAAACAATCATTATCAGGTGCATTTACATTAAACGATCGTTTTTATACTATTTATAGCAGCGATATGCATAAAAACTGCCGACGAGCATCGGCACACCTTACTTCAAGGGATCCTATGAAAACCGCACCTTTCGTCGCCAATGCGACCGTCACGGTTCTGGCGTCAAGCTGCCTGCTGTGTGCCGGTCAGGCGTTCGCACAGGCTGAAAACGAGTCTCAAACGCTCGAAACCGTGACGGTCACCGCCACCAACCTCTACGAGAACATCGGCTACACGCGGCGCAGCACCACCGCCGGCACGGGGCTTACGCTCACACAAAGAGAGCTACCCCAAGCGATCAGCATCGTCACCGAGCAGCGCATTCGCGATCAGAACCTGGACTCGGTCGAAGACGTGCTGGCCAACACCACCGGTATTTCGACCAACAAGATCGACAGCGAGCGGGTCAGCTTCAACTCACGCGGTTTTCGGATCAACAGCTACCAGTACGACGGCATTCCCACGCTCAACCGCGACGGCCGCTGGTACTTCGGCGAAGGCCGACTCAACACCGCGATCTACGACCGCGTGGAAGTCATTCGCGGCGCCAACGGCCTGACCACCGGCTCGGGCAACCCCGGCGCCTCGGTCAACTTCGTGCGCAAGCGCGCCGACAGTCGCGAGTTCGAAGGTTCTGTCTCAGGGACGCTGGGCAGCTGGGACAAGCGCGGCAGCACCGTGGATCTTTCCACCCCGCTCACCGCCTCCGGCGACGTGCGCGCGCGCTTTATTGGCGGCTATGAGGAAGGCGGTGCGTTTCTTGATCGCGAAGACAAGCGCCGCACCTTCGGCTATGGCGTGATCGACGCGGACGTCACCGACGCTACGACCGTGTCGCTCGGCTTCGACTATCAGGACAGCCACACCTCCTCGCCCACCTGGGGCGGGCTTCCGCTGTGGTTCGATGACGGCACCCCGACCGACTACTCGCGCTCGTTCAGCGTCGCACCGGACTGGTCCTACTACGACTTCGAATCCGAGAAGGTCTTCGCCGAGATCAGCCACCAGTTCGGCAACGGCTGGCAGGCACGGGTGGTCGGCACCCACGAAGAGACGGACATGGACGGCAAGCTCGCCTACCCCTACGTGGAGGGGGCGGTACCCAACCGAGCGGACGGCAGCGGCGTGTTTTTCTACACCGGCTGGAACCGTGGCCACCGCGAGGTCGACTCCGTCGATGCCCAGGCAAGCGGCCCCTTCCAGCTGTTCGGCCGCGAGCACGAGCTGGTCGTTGGCGGCAGCTACAGCGACCAGACCAACGACTACGAGAACACCTTCATCGACGGTTTCGCGGTTGAGGACTTCAACAACTGGAACGGCGCCGCGCCCAATGAAGGCTGGGCGCCGTTTGCGCCGTCCGAGGCCTCGAGCACGCGCCAAAAAGCCGTCTACTCGGCGGCGCGCTTTTCGCTGGCTGACCCGCTGACGCTGATCGCCGGCGCCCGTTACACCGAGTGGGAGGGCATGACCCAGTTCCGTAGCCTGGACAGTCAGAGCAAGTACGAAGTCACGCCCTACGGCGGGCTGGTGTATGACATTAACGACACCTACTCGGCGTTTGCCAGCTACACCGAAATCTTCGAGCCGCAGAACTATCTCGATATCGGTGGCAGCTATATCGACCCGGTCGAGGGCAAGAACTATGAAACCGGTCTCAAGGCCGCCTGGTTCGATGGCCTTTTGAACGGCTCGGCCTCCGTGTTTCGCATCGAGCAGGACAACGTCGCCGCGGCGCTACCGGGGCTGCCCGGCCAGACCGAAACGTTTTACGAAGGCGTCGATGGCATTGTGAGCGAAGGCTTCGAGGTGGAACTCAGCGGTGCGGTGACCGACGATCTCGACATGACCGTGGGCTACTCGCACTTCACCGCCACCTCTGATGAGGACGACTTCAACCTCAACCAGCCGCGCTCGCTGTTCAAGCTGTTTGCAAGCTACCACGTACCACAGCTTCGTGAGCTGACCCTGGGCGGTGGCGTCAACTGGCAAAGCAGCCTGACCGCCAGCAACCTCAGCACCCCGGCGGGCCTGCCCGAGCGTTTCGAGCAGGGCAGCTACACGCTGACCAACCTGTTCGGCCGCTATGAGTTCACCCCGGCACTCAGCCTGCAGGTCAACGTGGATAACCTGTTCGACGAGAAGTACTACAGCCACGTCAACGGCTACGGCGTTTACGGCGAGCCGCGCAGCATCTCCTCGACGCTGCGCTACGCGTTCTAAGCCATTCACGTCCCTCGCGGCCGCCCGGGCACAGTGCCCGGGCGGCCGCGTCGTTGAAGGCCCGCTTGAAAGACTATCCCAAGGAGAGCCCCATGAACGCCCGCACAGGATCGATACGCACCTCGTTATGCCTGACCGCTCTGGCCGCCGCGCTGCTCTGTGTCGCCCCGGTTTTCGCTGATGACTATCCAAGGGAAATCCAGAGTGCGCTGGGTACCGCCGTGCTCGAACAAAAGCCCGAGCGTGTCGCCACCGTTGCCTGGGCGAACCACGAAGTGCCGCTGGCACTCGGCGTGGTGCCGGTGGGCTTTGCCGCGGCCAACTTCGGCGACCAGAATGGGAATGGCCTGTTGCCCTGGGTGGAGGCGCGCCTGGACGCGCTCGATGCGCGTGCCCCGGTGCTTTTCGATGAGGGAGATGGCATCGACTTCGAAGCCGTGGCCGCCAGCCGCCCGGACGTGATTCTGGCCGGCTATTCCGGGCTCAGCCAGAGTGATTACGACACGCTCAGCCAGATCGCCCCGGTAGTGGCCTACCGCGAAGGTCCTTGGGCGACGAGCTGGCGCGACATGATTCGCCTGAACAGTGCCGGTATGGGCATGGATGAAGAGGGCGAAGCGCTGATCGATGAGCTCGAGACGCAGATTCGCGAGACAGCCGCGCGCTACCCGGCGCTCGAGGGCAAGACGGCGATGTTCGTCACCCACCTGGACCCCAATAACCTGGGGCGGATCGCCTTCTACTCCGATAACGATGCACGGGTGCAGTTCTTTCATGACCTGGGGCTTACCTCTCCCCAGGTGGTGCTCGATCACTCCGCCGAGGGCCAGTTTTCCGGTAGCCTCAGTGCCGAGCTGATCGACGAACTCGACGACGTGGATATTCTGGTGACCTACGGCGGTGAATCGCTGCTGGAGGAGCTCAAGGCCAACCCGCTGACCTCGCGCCTGCCCGCCGTAGCGAACGGTGCGGTCGTGATGCTGGATGACAGCCCCTTGGGGACCGCCGCCAACCCGACCCCGATGTCGATTGCTTGGGTACTGGACGACTATGCAACGCTGCTCGCCGACGCCGCTGGCAAGGTCGAATAACCCGGCCACGGCGCGCGTATTGGGCGCGAGCCGGCAATACCGAACCCGACGGCTGACCACCGGCGCACTGCTCGTCATTCTGGTAATGGGGGCCGCCGCGCTGTCCGTGGCGTTGGGGGCGCGCGACGTTGGTTGGGCGGAAATTCACGCCGCGCTCACCGGCCAAATCCAGAGCGTGGGCGACGCCGCCGTGGCCAGCCGCCTGCCGCGAACACTTTTAGCGCTGCTCGCCGGTGCCGCGTTAGGCGTGGCCGGCGGCGTCATGCAGGGGCTGACGCGCAACCCGCTGGCCGACCCCGGCCTTTTGGGCGTGAACGCGGGTGCCGCACTTGCCGTAGTGGTCGCAATCGCGTGGTTCAATATCCAGACGAGCCTGAGCTTCATCGCCTGCGCCCTGGCGGGTGCAGGCCTTGCCGCCGTGGCGGTCTATACCATTGCAAGTCTTGGCCGGGGTGGGGCCACGCCGCTGCGCCTGGCGCTGGCCGGGGCGGCGATCACCGCCGCGCTTACGTCACTGACCACCGCGGTCATCCTGCCCCGCGGCGATATCGCGGGGCTGGTGCAGTCGTGGCTGGTGGGGGGCGTTGGCGGAGCCACGTATCGTCAGTTCCTACCGATTGTGCCCTTTCTGGCGGTCGGCTTTATCGTCGCCCTGGCGGCGGCACGCAAGCTCAACCTGCTGGCGCTGGGCGACGACACCGCCGCCGGGCTCGGTGAAAAGGTGATGCTGGCCCGGCTGTTGTCCGCGCTGGCGGCCGTGCTTTTATGCGGCGCGACGACCGCCGTATGCGGGCCCATCGGCTTCGTGGGGCTGGTCGTGCCCCACGCCTGCCGCCTGCTGGTGGGCAGTGACTACCGTTGGCTGTTACCGTTTTCCGCCCTCGCCGGGGCGGCCCTGCTAACGCTTTCGGATGTCGCCGGGCGGCTGGTAGCCCACCCGGCGGAGCTCGATGTGGGCATCGTCACCGCGTTCATCGGCGCGCCAGTGTTTATCTGGATCGTGCGAAACCGCAAGGTGGGCGCGCTATGAGGCACGCCTGCCCCCACCAGATCGACCATTTACGAAAGATCCGCCGCGCCCAGGCCCGGCGGCGCACGATCATCATGGCGTTTTTGGCCGCCAGTCTGGCCGCCGGCGCGTTGTTGACGCTGGCGCTGGGCCAATCCTTCACGCCGCTTGCAACCGTGGCGCGCGTGCTGGCCGGCGCCGACATACCCGGTGCGGGCTTTACCGTACGCGAACTGCGCCTGCCCCGGGCGGTGGCGTGTCTTCTGACCGGCGCCTGCTTCGGTCTGGGCGGTGTGGCCTTTCAGACGCTGCTGCGAAACCCGTTGGCCAGCCCCGATATCATCGGCATCAGCAGCGGCGCCAGCGCCGGCGCGGTGTTCGCTATCGTCGTGCTGTCATTGAGCGGCCCGGCCGTGGCGCTGTCGGCCGTCGCCGCAGGCCTTGGCGTGGCGCTTTTGATCTACCTGCTCTCCTGGCGCGACGGCGTGACCGGCGCGCGGCTGATTCTCATCGGTATAGGGCTTGCCGCGATGCTGCAAAGCGTGACGGCGTATCTTCTGATGCAGGCGCCGAGCTGGTCGCTGCAGGAAGCGCTTCGCTGGATCACCGGTAGCGTCAACGGCGTACGTCTGGAACAGGCGCTGCCGCTGGCCGGCGCGCTCGTAGTGCTGGGCGGACTGCTGCTGGGCCGCCGACACGACCTGGAAACGCTGCGCATGGGCGACGAGTTGGCCGCCGGGCTCGGCGTGCGCCTGAACGCTACCCGCATCATCACCGTGCTCACGGCGGTGGGTCTGGTGGCCTTTGCCACGGCGGTCTCCGGGCCCATCGCGTTCGTTGCGTTTCTTTCCGGGCCAATCGCCGCACGCATCGTGGGCCAAAACGGTTCGCTACTCCTGCCCTCGGCACTGGTGGGGGCGCTTTTAGTGCTGGCCAGCGACTACGCCGGGCAGTTTTGGCTGCCCGCCCGCTACCCGGTGGGCATCGTCACCGGCGTGCTCGGCGCGCCTTATCTGATCTATTTGATCGTTCGCGATAATCAACGCAAGGGCGCCTTATGAACGCATCGTCTCTGCAGGCTGAAGGGCTCACTGCCGGCTATGGCGAGCGCCGCGTCCTCGAAAACGTGAGTGTCGATGTGACGCCTGGCCATATCACCGCCATCGTTGGGGCCAACGCCTGCGGCAAGTCAACGCTTTTGCGCGTGCTCTCAAGGCTGATCACCCCGGTGCAGGGCCGCGTACTGCTGGACGGCCAAGCGGTTCATACGCTGGCAAGCCGCCAATTGGCACGCAATCTTGGCTTTCTGCCGCAGTCGCCCATCGCCCCGGAAGGTATCAGCGTACTGGAGCTGGTCAGCCGCGGCCGCCACCCGCACCAGGGGCTTTTCAAGCGCTGGAGTGCCACCGATGAAGCCGCCGTGGCCAACGCGCTGGCCGCCACTCAGCTTGGCGAGCTGGCCGAGCGCGCGGTGGACGAGCTCTCCGGCGGCCAGCGCCAGCGAGTGTGGATCGCCATGGCGCTGGCCCAGCAGACCAACGTTCTGCTGCTCGACGAGCCCACTACGTTTTTGGACATCAACCACCAGATCGAGGTGCTGGACCTGCTCACCGAGCTCAACCAGACCCGCGGCACCACCGTCGTGATGGTACTCCACGAACTGAACCTGGCCGCCCGCTACGCCGATACGCTGATCGCCATGGCGGGCGGGCGCGTCTACGCGGCGGGGCCGCCCGAAAGCGTGCTGACCGAGGCGATGGTGCGTGAGGTGTTCGGTCTGGAAAGCCGGGTGATCAGTGACCCGGTCACCGGCAAGCCGATGATGATACCGCTGGGGCGCCACGGCGGCGTGAAGGCTAAATCGCGGGCCGAGTCACCGCCCGAGGTTTTAACGCCTGAGTACGAAAACGCCCCGCGGTGAAGGCGGGGCGTTGCCGTGGCGGTTAGGAAGCGGCGCTACTCGCTCATCTTCATCTCTTTGACCACCGCGTCGAGGTGGCTCTGGTTGATCTCGGCCGGTGAGTTGGCGCCGATCAGCGTCATGGTCACGCGCATGTCCGCGGCGATCAGCTCCAGAAGGTGCGATACCCCCGCCTCGCCTCTGGCGGCGAGCGCATAGGCGTAGGCGCGACCGAGCAGCACGCCCTTGGCACCGAGTGCGAGCATGCGCACCACGTCGAGCCCGGAGCGCACGCCGGAGTCGGCAAGCACGGTGAGCTCGTCGCCGACTTCCTCGACGATGTGGGGCAGCGCCTGAGCGGTGGAGATCGCGCCGTCGAGCTGGCGGCCGCCGTGATTCGACACCACGATGCCGTCAGCGCCCATGCGCTGCGCCTCGCGGGCGTCATCCTTGTCCAAAAGCCCCTTGATGATCAGCTTGCCCTTCCAGCTTTCGCGAATCCAGGCGAGTTCGTCCCAACTGATCGAGGGGTCGAAGTTCTTGGCCAGAAAGCCCATGTAGTCGTCCATGCCCATCGTGCGCTGGGTGTAGGCCTCGATGTTGCCAAACGACAGTGGCTTGCCCTTGAGCCCTACGTCATAGGCCCACTGTGGGTGGGTGATCGCCTGGGCGTACTGGCGAAGTTTGGCGTTGGGCCCGGACATGCCGGAGCGGCGATCACGGTAGCGCGAGCCGGGCAGCGGCATATCCACGGTGAACACCAGTGTCTTCATGCCCGCCGCCCAGGAACGCTCCAGGGCGTTTTTCATGAAGCCGCGATCCTTCAATACATAAAGCTGCGACCACTGCTCGCCGTGGGCATCGCGGGCCACCTCCTCGATCGAGCAGACCGACACAGTCGAGAGCGTATAAGGAATGCCCGCCTTCTCGGCGGCGCGCGCGGCCTGGACTTCGCCGCGCCGGGCGTACAGACCGGTCGCGCCCACCGGGGCAAGGGCCACCGGCATCTTCCACTGGCTTCCCAGAATCTCGGTATCGAGTGTGGGCGTGCCGCCGCCTTTCAATACCCGCTGACGCAGCGGAATGCCCTGCAACGCCTCGACGTTGCCACGCAGCGTGCTCTCGGTCACCGAGCCGCCGTCCAGGTAATCGAACAGAAAGCGGGGAATGCGCTGCTTGGCGGCTTGCCGGTAATCCGACGGGCTTGAAATGATCATGAAATCGCCTTGATGCTTGAGACGGGAAACGAAGAGGCGTAGTGCGTCTACGGCCTGCTAGCGTATCAAGGTTCCGTGCCCGCGGAGCCCTTTGCGTTACTCTACTTTAGTCTACCGGCGCGCTGACCACTCTACCCGCATCGATAACACCGCTTTCATGTATCCAGTGAACCCAAGTAGTCGCTCAGCACCGCGCGCGAGCGTGCAAGCTGCTCTATGCGCCGGTCCAAGCTAGCTACTTCCTGTGCCAAGCGTGACCGAATTCTGGGGCAGGGGTCGAACGCTGGACGCTCGTCCACTACACATGGGAGAAGTTCGCCAATGGCCTCGACCGTCAATCCCGCGTCACTGAGCTGGCGAATGCGCCCGGCACGAATCACGTCGGTATCGGAAAACCGTCGATAACCCTGTGCCTCGCGCCCGGGCGCCAAGAGTCCCACCTGTTCATAATAACGCAGCATTCGCACGCTGACGCCGCTTCGCTTGGCTACTTCACCTATTCGCATGTCGACCTCCTGGCTTTTGGCTACCGCCTTGACTCTGACAGCACTGTCAGACTTTACCCTGACGTCTTTCTTTTGCCCAGGAGTTCGTCATGAGCGACACCGTGTACTACGTGACATCGAATCAATCGACCATCGGTTACCGCCTACAGGGTGAAGGAGCCCCGCTGGTACTGCTGCACGGCACCGGCGGCGATGGCGAAGCGAACTGGTCGGGTGTGGTGCCCTATTTGATAAATCGACAGCTGATGCGCCCGGACTACCCCGGTTCCGGGTTGTCAGCTCCCAGCCTTGGAGCGCTCGATCTGGATACATTGGTACATAGCGTCATGGCTGCCGTAGACGATGCCGGCTTCGAGTGCTTCGATCTCGCGGGATTTTCACTCGGAGCGGCGCTCGCACTGCGCTTGGCCAAGCGCTTTCCCGGTCGCGTAAAGCGCTTGGCACTGGTCAACGGCTTTGCCCACGCCCAGGATGCGCGCTCGGTAGAGCAGTTTTCGCTCTGGCACCGCCTCGCCATGCACGACCGCCCCGCTTTGGCCGGACTGATTCTGTTGACCGGCTTCAGCGCCGATTTCATCGCCGATTTGAGCCATGAGGAACTTCGCCAGATGCGCGAGGCCATCGTCACCAATACATGCTGGCCCGCCATGATTCAGCAAATAGCACTAGACATGACGCTTGACGTTACGCCGGATCTCGCTTTTATCGATCATCCAACGCTGGTGCTGGGCAGCCGCCTCGACCACATGGTGGCACCGAGCGCATCGCGCTTTCTTGCCAAGCGTCTCTCTCGTAGCTGGCTCGAGTGGCTCGACTGCGCCCACTTGGCGCCCATGGAAGCACCTGACCGGGTAGCCAAGGCGCTCGCCGGGTTTCTCGACGCCCCGGCCCGCTGACGTGTCTATACTGAAACTACACGCTGCAATAAAGGGTCGCCTTATGCCACCTCCCGAAATGGTTGAACTCGAAAGCGATCCAAAAAACGGCTTTCCCAACTCGCGACTGCCGGTGCTGATCTATCGCGGGGTGATTACGGAACCGGAACGGTACGCCCAAGCGTTAGAAACGCTATTCGAGCAAAACGGCTGGCCGCCTGCCTGGCGCTATCATCTCTACGATTTTCAGCACTTTCATGCCGATGCTCACGAAGCGTTGGGCGTATTTCGCGGCCGTGCCCGGGCGCAGCTGGGCGGCCCTGACGGGCCCACCATTACGCTGGCCCCGGGCGATGTGCTGGTGCTGCCGGCAGGCACCGGCCACGCCTGCCTGCAGGACGAAGACGATTTCTGCATGGTCGGCGCCTACCCGCCCGGCCAAAAACCCGATTTGGAGCGCGGCAACCCGGAGGAGTTCGACGCCTTGAAAGCCCGGGCCGCTGCCGTTGACCTGCCTGCCCAGGGCCCGGTCGATGGCAACGCCATGGCGCTTTGGCAAGAGCGTTAGCGGCTCAACATCGTTAGTGGCCAAGAGCGTTAAAGCGTGATCGTGCCTTTCAGGTACGGCGCGACCCGCCCCTGAATCACAACGTGCTCGTCTTCAAGACGCACACGCAGCGTTCCTTGACGCGCGCCGCCCTGACGCGCCGTCAGTGAGTGCTTACCCAGACGCTCGGCCCAGTATGGCGCAAGTGAGGTATGCGCCGAACCGGTGACCGGGTCCTCTTCAACGCCGACCTTCGGGCCGAACCAGCGCGAGACGAAATCTTCCTCCACGCCCGGCGCGGTCACCGCGATGCCCCTGCCCGGCAGCGCCTTGAGTTTCGCCATGTCCGGCGTGATCGAGGCGACGACCCGAGCGTTTTCCACCACAGCAATGATATCGTCGGCGATCAGCAGCTCGTCGACCCGGGAAAGCCCCAGCGCGGCGGCGACCTCGTCTTCCAGAGCAAGCGAAACGGGCGGTTTGGCGGGAAACGTCATGGCCAGCTCCTCACCGTTTCGCGCCACCAAAAGCTCGCCGCTTCGCGTTTGAAACGCAAGCGTATCAACGCTCACGCCCAGCGCGTTGAAGATCACCCAAGCGGCGGCCAAAGTGGCATGACCGCACAGATCCACCTCGACCGTCGGCGTAAACCAGCGCAGGCGGTACCCCGCCCCCTCGGGTACAAAAAACGCGGTTTCCGAGAGATTGTTTTCCGTGGCGATGGCCTGTAGCAGGGCATCGTCCGGCCACGCGTCGAGCGGGCAAACGGCGGCGGGATTGCCTGCGAACGGCCGGTCGGCAAAGGCATCGACCTGGTAAAGATCCAAATGCATACAAGGGGCTCTAAAGCGAAGAAAAGAGGCGCTACTTTACCATGGCGGCGACGGGCAACAACACGCGGCGGTGGACGCCCTGATGATCTCGGGCCAGAATTCAGGGTTCTTATTGGCACCAAGCCGTATGCCTAAAGGCCTCGCCATCCGGCTCATGACAGGAGTAATCGCATGCCCGCCTACGTTGTACTGATCAGAGAACGCACCCACGACGAGCAGGAGTTCCAGACCTACGCCGACAAGGCCAAGGCCGCCCGCGAAGGCCACGACCCCGAGCCGCTGGCGTTTTACGGCGATTTCGAAGTGCTTGAAGGCAGTGCCATGGAGGGCGGCGTAATTCTGCGCTTCCCCGACATGGACGCCGCCCGCGCCTGGTACCACAGCCCCGGTTATCAGGCGGCTCGAAAGCACCGCTTTCTAGGCGCCGACTACCGCGTGCTGCTGCTCGACGGTCTGCCGGAGAGTTAACCAACGCTACCCTAGGCGCCCCGGCCCGCTGGCGACAGCGGGCCGGGGCGCCTACGCTCAAGTGAGCCTTTATCTGCCCACGTTTGACCACGCAAGGAGTCAGCGATGAACATTCTGATGGTCGTGACCTCTCACGATAAACTCGGCGGCACCGGCAACAAAACCGGTTTCTGGCTCGAAGAGCTGGCCGCACCCTACTACACCTTTCTGGATGCCGGCGCCGAGCTGACCCTGGCCTCCCCCGCCGGCGGGCAGCCGCCGCTGGACCCATCGAGCGACGCGCCGGATGCCCAGACCGACGCCACCAACCGCTTCAAGCAGGATCTTGACGCGCAACACGCGCTGGCCCACACCCAAAAGCTCGACGATATCGACGTCAGCGGTTTCGATGCGATCTTCTACCCCGGCGGCCACGGCCCGCTGTGGGATCTCGCCGAAAGCGCCACCTCGGCCCGCCTGATCGAAGACGCCCTGGCCGCCGACAAGCCGGTCGCGGCGGTGTGCCACGCCCCCGGCGTGCTGCGCCACGTGCGTGGAAGCGACGGCAAACCGCTGATCGCCGGGCGCAAGGTGACCGGCTTTAGCAATAGCGAAGAAGAAGCCGTGGGACTCACGAAGGTGGTGCCGTTTCTGGTCGAGGACATGCTCAAGGAAAAAGGTGGCGAGTACAGCAAGGGCGACGACTGGAGCGCCTACGTGGTGGAAGACGGCCTTTTGATCACCGGCCAGAACCCCGGTTCTTCCGAGGCAACCGCCGAGGCGCTGTTGAAAAAGCTCAAGGGCTAAACCTTAGGCTGAAACCCTTACACTGAGAACGATGCGCCCGGCGCCCCGATAACGCATTGACCCGCGCACTTCTGCCCCCTTCAACCTCCACGGTTGAAGGGGGTTTTATGTTTCTACGGCAATACCGGCACGGTGCGTGCAACCTTCGCTCACTTGACCACTCCAACCTCGGTACGCCCGACAAGAGCTCCGTATTGAACTCGCCATTGCCAAAACCTTTAAAATGTACAAGAATTGTACAACGTACAGTTTTCGAGGATCTCTTCGATGGCGGACTTCAAGCAGCGCGAGTGGGTGAAATGGAAATGGGGTGACAACTGGGCCGAGGGCCAAGTGACTAAAAAGTACTGCGAGAAAGTGACGCGCAAACTTCAGGGCAGCGAGGTGACCCGCAAAGGTAGCGAGAAAAACCCCGCTTATCTGATCAAGCAAGAGGACGGCAGCCGCGTTCTCAAACTGCATACCGAAATCAAGAAAGCGTAGCCAAGGAGGCCATCATGACGTTCGACGAGTTCGTAAAACTTGCCGGTCAGTCGAGTATCAAGGAACTGCATATCGAATCTCACGAAGGCGACGTGTTCGTCTTTCGCGCCATGACCGACGATGACGAAGAGCATGTATTGGTCGACCAACACGGCAAGCCCATACGCCCGCAGTCGCTTACCGACGCGCGAAAACGTCTAACTGAAGCTGGCGGGCTGGAAAACGTGCCGCTCTATCTCGTCCAGCAGGTGCCCTACGATGAAATGATCGGCCTAGACGCCGATCAGGAATCCCACAAGACACCGCTGACGCTGCACTCTGGGGCGTAGAAAGCGCTTCTCACTAAAAAATGGCGAGCGTCAAAAGCGCTCGTCGTTTTCTTTAGTGCGCTGCCTTAAACCGCCGCTCGGTTTGAGGGTATCTGTGGAAGATGGCAAGTAAACGGCTCGATTGCGTCCGCTGGTCTTGGCTTGGTAAAGCGCCTGGTCGGCGCCCTTTAACAGCACACCACCACCAACGCTTGCGCGCAGCTTTACGGCGTTGTCAGTGCTCGATACGCCGGCGCTCAGTGTCACCCAGGCACTCGTGCTCGAGTCTTCGTTGGGTACTTTAAGCGCTTCGACCGCCTTGCACAGCCGGCTGGCAATGTGGAGCGCCCCTGGAGCGGCGGTATTCGGCAGCACGATGACAAACTCTTCGCCGCCATAGCGCGCGATCAGATCCGAGGGCCTTGAAAGCACCTCCTTTAAAGCGGCGGTGACGCGCTTGAGGCACTCATCGCCCGCGTCGTGACCGTAGCGGTCGTTGAAGCGCTTGAAGTGATCGATATCGCACATGATGATCGAGAGCGCGCCGGAATCTCGTGAAAGCCGCGACCACTCGCGCTCCAACGCCTCGTCCAGCACTCGCCGGTTTGCAAGCCCTGTCAGCGGGTCAGTATTGCTTAGCGTTTTGAAATGGCGACTCAACGTCATCAATTCGCGCTCGGCTTGATCGATCTGCTGGCGAAACAGACAAAGAAAAATACCCAATAGCGTCAGCACCCCAACACCACTGCCAACGTACATAACGTTCACCCAAGGTTCAGGGACCGGCGATAGCGCTCTGGACGGCGTAAACAGAAAGTACGACGCCATATAAAGTGTTCCGAGAAGCGCCATGCGTGCGATATATAGCCGTCGTCCGCGCTGGTTCATGAACACCAGTACCGCAGCAATGGTGAAGTAAAAAAGATTGACACCTGCATCGGCCCCAATAAACGCGGTGACGACGAACATCTGGATATTGACGTTGATCAACAGCGTTCGCTGCGCCAGCTCGTAGCGCCGGCTTGCATTGAGGGCGAGTACTGATAGATACCCCAGAGTGAAAACGATATTGGCGATAAAAACGCCGTAGAAATAGGCAAAATCGTAGAAATAATAGAACAGTTGATAAGGGGCGGTCGCTACCGCGCCAAAGAGCCCTATCTGGTTCGCCAGTTCGATTTGGCGACGCCGCTGCACGGTATTACCGGCCACACCTGCCGCCCAAACCCATTCGACTTTCTTTAGCATTGCTGGCGCCCTGGAAAAGAAAAACTAAAAAATTTCAGCGCAAAATAAAAGATCAAGGGACGCTGCAAGCGAGCGAGTGGCAGCTCATGTAGACCGTTTGATCGCGTCCGTTTTTTTTGGCCAGGTAAAGCGCCTGATCGGCGCACCTGAGCAGGCGCTCGCCGCTTTGATCGAAATGCGTACTGCTAAAGCAAGTGGAACTCGACACGCCTACGCTAACGGTCACGATACCCTCTTTCGCGTGAGGATTAGGGATGGTCAAGCGTCGCACCGCTTCGTTGATCTTTTCACCCACGTATCGCGCGCCCTGTTCGTCGGTGGCTGGCAGCACGACCGCGAACTCCTCACCGCCATAGCGTACGGCTAAATCCGAAGGACGCTCGAGCGCCTCCTTGATCGCCCCAGCAATCTGACGCAGGCACTCGTCGCCCCCATCGTGACCAAAATAGTCGTTATAGACCTTGAAATGATCGACATCGCACATGATGACCGAGAGCGTACCGGGGTGACGCGCGAGCCGCAGCCACTCGGCGCGCAGGGCCTCATCGAGGGCGCGCCGATTGGCGAGCCCGGTCAGCGGATCAGTGCTCGAGCGTACCTGAAGTAGTTGGCTGGTCTTCAAAAGCTCTTTTTCAGTGTTCTCGATCTGGCGTCGAAACATATTGAGCAGGACTACCATCAGCAGTAGCGCCCCAGATGCGCTGCACACGTACATGGCATCCACCCACGGATAGGGGACCGGCGCAATCGCGACCTCAGCCGTCAACAATAGCTGCGTGCCGAGATAGAGCGCACCGCATGCGAGCTGGCAGGCGATCAACCCTATCCAGCGAAGCGTGGGAAACAGAAACACCAGCACGGAGGCCTGAGTAAAAAAGAAAAGGTTGACGCCTACACCGGCCCCTGACATGAGTGATGAAACGAGCATGTGAGTGCTCACGCACAGCATGAGCAAGTTGCGTGCCGCCCCGTACTCTCCGCGACGATTGAGTAGCAGCACCGCCGCGTAAGTGGCCATGAACATCCAATTGATGACGAACATCTCGCTAAAGTAAGCGAGGTCGTAAAAAATGAAGAAAAACTGGTAAGGAAAAGGCGTAAAAAAAGCAAAGATACCCAACTGATCACACACCAGAATCTGACGCTGGCGCTTGGCGGGCAAATGTTTTGTATTGACGGCGCTTAGCTTTATCCATTTATCGAGCATTACTTGCACTCCTAAAGCGCCGCTACTCTGCCGAGTACGCCAAAAAAACGACCTGGTCGCGACCAAGACTCTTGGCCTGATAAAGCGCCTGATCAGCGCACTTGAGCAGGCTCTCACCCTCTTCCCCATTCAAGCCTTTGCAGTTCAGCGCATGAATACTCGATACGCCGACGCTGACGGTGACAAAGCCGGTAGCCGCACCGGGGTTGGGTATTTCGAGTCGTCGAACTGCTTGGCAAAGCTTATATGCCACGTAGCGCGCGCCTCGCTCGTCAGTTTCCGGTAGCACCAACGCAAACTCCTCCCCCCCGTAGCGCACGATAAGATCCGCCGGCCGGGCAAGCTCGGCCTGGAGCACCAGCGCTACGCGCTGCAGACACCGGTCGCCACCACCATGACCAAAGCGATCGTTGTAGTGTTTGAAATGATCCACGTCGCACATGATGACCGAAAGCGCCCCAGGCTGGCGCGTGAGCCGTAGCCATTCGCGCCGTAAGGTTTCGTCCAGTACTCGTCGGTTCGCAAGCCCCGTCAGCGGGTCGGTATTGCTGAGCGTTTCGAGCGCGTGGTTGTTGATCAAAAGCTCGCTTTCGGTGATCTCGAACTGATGGCGATAGTGAAAAAGCAGCGTACCCAGCACAAGCAAAACGCTCACGACGCTAAAACCGTGCAGTAGATCGACCCAAGGCAGTGGCACCGGCGTATAGGCCGTTCCGGAAGGAAACAAAACGTTCGCCAACACGAAAAGCGCCACGCTGAGCAGCGTCAAACTCATGGAAAGGTATCGTTGGTCACGGGGAAACAGAAAAGACAGCGTCCCGGCCAGCGTGATATAGAAAAGAGGTACTCCGGCATCGACACTTAAGTAGAACGCGCTGATGAACAGCTGTGTCATGACCAGTGCTATAAAAACGAGACGCGCCGCCGAATACCAGCGTCGATGATTGATCCATAAAACCGAAGCGTAAGCGCCCATGAACAGCATATTGATGGTGAAAAAAGTGCTGTAGAGGGCGAAATCGGAAAGCACGAAGAAAGTCTGGTAAAAGATACACATGACGAATGCAAACAGACCCAGCTGGTTACACAGCTCGATTTGTCGACGCAGTTGCACGGGGTTGTCCGCCACACCTGGTGACCAGAGTTTTTGAAGATTCCTCAGCATTCAGGGTTTCCCGTTTTCGACTCCATACCGTCCATCCACTATAGGCACCCATTCACTGCAAGATAATCGGCCATAAAGCGACGATTCGCCGCGCTTTTCAAAACCCGAAATCCATAAATCATGAGTGAACGGGTAAGCAGCGCGCCCTGCTCCAAAGAAGAGACGCCCACCGAGTTCGCGTTACCTGCTTCAGAATGTCCTCTGCGCTCATCCACACTGCAAGGCCCAACACTCTTAGGCTTAACAATTTCTACGTATTTTTGGACCTTATGAGCCTGAATTAATTTGGGTTATAGCTATCTATCGGCGAGGGACTATCGGGCTTTAAAGCCATATCGCTTTTAAACCGCATATAGGCTATAGGAGAAAACCTAATAAACGAAAATTAAACGAAATAAACGATCACGACGCTCTTCTTCGCGCGTTAAATCGCACGCACCCCTCACTGTTTGGAGTATCACTGCGGTTGTGCTGATGTCGTTTTTCCTGGCACCCTAGTGCCATGACTGCACTTTTGTGGCTTGACGGCAGTGGGCCTGCAGGCGCTGTCTGAGGCGTGAACGGTTGGATGAAGTTCATTGGAACAACGGCGCAGTATCTTTTCACCTTAGTCCCCAAACGAGAACTATTCCTTCGCCCGGGCGTCGTAAAGATGACTGCTACACGGACGTTGGAGGTCTACCTTGCTGATCAAGAAGAAAAAAGTTCGCTCTCACACCGAGGACCGCTACCTGGCGCTGGTACTGGCGACGGCGGCGGGCATTCTCAACGCGATGGCCTTGGGCGCCTTCGGTTTTCTCCCTTCCCACATGAGCGGTAACGTCTCGCAGATCTCCGATGAAGTGGCCAGCGCCGATACGCACGGCTTTCTGTTTTTGGCCACGCTGCTGGTCGCCTTCGTCATGGGCGGCATGCTGGCGCGCATCGTCGTGGTGCTGGGTCAACGAATCAGGACCATTTTTTGCCTGATTTTGCTGGTAGAAGGCGCGGCGCTGGCCGCAGTCTCGCTGTTCGAGATTCTGATGTACTCGCCGCGTTTCAACTCGGAAGTGCTGCTGGCGCTGGGCTTTTTGATGGGCGTCCATAATGCCACCTCGACCCAGCTCTCCAACGGCCGCGTGCGCGCCACCCATGTCACCGGCACGTTGACCGATGCGGGCATCGCGCTGGGCTCTTTTATCTCATCGCGCTTCTCTCAGGACACAGCACTCGACCGCCGCTTTTCCCGCAAGCAGCTGTACACGCACCTGACCACGATCTTCTCGTTTCTCTCCGGCTGTATCGCCGGACTCTTGCTGTTCGATCTGTTCGATTTCAAGGCGATGCTGGCGCTGGGGCTGTTTCTGGTCGTGGTAGCGGCCAGCGCCATCGTGATGACCGTGCGCACGGCCAGCCGGCTCATGGTGGTCAAACGCGCCCAAGTGGAAGGCTCATAATACCCACAGGGTTCAGGCCTTGCGTGCAATGCCCGCCGTAAAAGGCGGGCACTGGGTTATGCGGTGAGTGACTCATTGCGCTTATTCGGCGTGCGCCTTGTGGCCCGTCACGAGATGCATGATCGCCACCGCCACTGACCCCACTCCAAAACCGATGACCGCCGAGCACAGCGTATTGAAGCTCCATCCCAGCGCTCCGCCCAGGGTGCCGGCGGATTCGCGGATGTCGAGTTCGATGTGGTGCACCCAGTCATAAGGCGCGTTGAGCCAACCCACGCCCTCGGCCCCTAAATTGACCAGCAGAATATGACCGCCCACCCAAAGCATGGCTACGGTACCCACCAGCGCGATAGCTGCCAGCACTTTCGGCATGGCCGCGACCATGCCCCGCCCCAGCTTCTTCATCGCCGAGCTTTCCCGCTGGGCAAGCCTTAAGCCGATATCGTCCATGCGGATAAGTCCCGCGACCACGCCGTACACCAGCACGGTGATCACCAGCGCGACCACGATCAAACTCACCAGCTGCGACCAGAACCCCTGGTGGGCCACCGTCGATAGCGCAATCACCATGATTTCGGCGGACAGGATCAGGTCGGTGCGAATGGCGCCGCTGACGATGCGTTTCTCGGCCTCCGGCCCCTTCATGACTGCGGGCGTCTTGTCTTCCTCCACCCCACTCAGCCGGTGCCATACCTTTTCCGCGCCCTCAAAAGCCAGGTAGGTGCCGCCCAGCATCAAAATGATCGGCAGCAGCATGGGCAGGAAGTGATTCAACAACAGCGCCACCGGCAGAATGATCAGCAGTTTGTTGCGAATCGAGCCCAGCGCGATCTTTTTCACGATCGGCAGTTCGCGCTCTGCCTTGATCCCTTGCAGGTATTGCGGCGTCACCGCCGTGTCGTCGACCACTACCCCCGCCGCCTTCGCCGTGGCGCGCCCGGCGGCGGTACTCACGTCGTCGAGCGACGACACCGACAGCTTCGCCAATGCGGCGATATCATCCAGTAAGCCTAACAAGCCACCCATCATGGGGCGTTCTCCGTCTGTGAGGGCACATGCCATGCGTCAAGCATAACGCGAGTGGGCGCGGCTGACGCGATAGACTTAAGCGTCTTCAAACAAGCGCCGCCCTGGCCGCTGGATAAACTCATCGTTGGTTACGACGAGCGACGCCGTTCCCATGCCGCCGCTGCCGCCGTTCTGATACCCTGACTCGCTCATCAACACCGCCATGGAGGCCTCGTGGGCCAGCAATCCCGTCCGCTCAGCGATCTCGAACGCTACCACGCCCGCACGGTGTATACCGGTTTGAAGCTGCAGGACGGGTTGATCCTTATGGGTGGCAGCGTGTTTCTACTGCTTAGTCTGGGACTCCCCGTTGCCTTCTTCCTCGATGGCAAGAGGCTGGTGCTTTCAGAAATCATGATGATTGGGTTGGCCACTCTGCTCCTTGCAGCGCTTAGCACCCTGGCGATCCTTTACGCCCGGCACCACGTCACACTCGCCAGCACCGCCACTGCGCTGCAGGGAACGCTAGTGCGCAAACGCCGCCGGCAGATGAACCCCGTAACCGGCGTGGGCCATACGCGTTACGTCGACTTCATCGACGATATCGAGCTTCGCTGGCCCGCCGGCGCCGATGCCATCGTCGATCCTCTGGAAGGCCAGTACATCGAGTTGAAGATTGCGGTAATCGAGATCACCCATGGCAGCACATGGACGCGACTGCGCGAGTGGGTCGGGTCCGCCAGAGCACGGCCCAGGCAGGTGGGCGTGGTGCTCGAGTATGAAAAGGCCATTCATATCCATGGCGCGCTCGCCCAATACGGGCGCCGCTATTTGCTGCGCTATCGCGCCCGCTTGACGGCGGTCGTCACCTTTATCGTGGCGCTGTCCCTATTCATTCTAATACAGCCCGCCACGACTCATTTTCTGGTACGTACCAACTTTCTCCTGAGCCTGCTGGCTATTGTGGGCTATGTGGCTGGAGCTTTTATGATCACCCTGCTTGTAGGCAAAGTGATTAAAGCGCTGCGCCGACGCTTCGACCCGGGTTTCGATGAAACCCCGCACGAGGAAAGGTTGAAGGGGTAAGCGATGGCAGCTGGCCATCATGCCCCCAACATCTCTTTAAACTTACAAGGAGCCCCGCTTGAGCAACCAAACCCGCCCGCTGACGGCTCTGGAAAAGCACCACGCCCGCACGGTCTATCTGCGCGTGGTGTTCTTCAAATGGCTACTGGTGCTGTTGGGCAGCTTCTTTCTCGTGCTCAGCGTGATACTGCCGGTGGCGTTCGTGATGGATGATATCCGTGCGCCGGTGCTGCTGATCGGCTTTCTGATCGTGCTGGATCTGGTCGTCGCGGTGCTGGGCGTCTTGTGCATAGCGCATGGTCTGGGGCGAGTTACCACACTCAGGCACACGACGACCCAAGTGCGCGGTCGGCTGATCGAAGAAAAACGTACCGCCAGCGCAGGCAACGGCGGCGGGCGTTATACCGTGTACACCTATTTCATCGATGACGTTCAGCTTTCCTGGCCGCCTGGGGCCGAACGTCTCTACAAGCCCTTGATCGACCACACGATCACACTGACGGTGGCCATGATCGATATCAAAAGCCGCCCCCGGCTGAAGGCGTTCGTGAAGTGCTTTGGCATCGACCCGAACAAGGAGAAAAGCCGGGGCTTGGGCGTGGTGCTCAAATGCCAGCGCGTCATCAACGTGCATGGCGTACTCGAAACCTACGGGCGTTATTACCTGCTTCGCTACCAGTTTCAGGTGGCCGTGGTCATTGGCTTGTCTGTCACTCTTGCCCTGTTACCGACGCTGCACCCCGACTCCACCGATTGGCTGATTAGGCAAAGCCACTTCGTGCAGCTTCTGATCATTGCGGGCTGCGTCATCGGCAGCGGCGTAGTGACGTTCTTTACCGTCAAGGGCTACCAGGCGCTGCGCAAGTTGCTGAATCCGGCGTATGACGATACGCCGCACGAGGAAAAGCTGAAGGGGTAAGCGCCGCCTTCCAGCAAAGCGCCCCGTTTTAGCCTGACTGTCTCGTCATCACCCCGCTTTAGATCATCAGGAGTTCTCGTGAATCACAACGCCCGCCCCCTGACGGCTCTGGAAAAAAACCATGTGTGCACGGTTTACCTGCGCTTGGTCGCGCTTAAATGGGTGGCGCTGCTGTTCGGTGGGCTTTGTTGGCTGCTTGGCCTGGCGCTGCCCGCAGCGCTGGTGGTCGACCCACAGGGCTTACCGAAATTGGCGGGCCTTTTCATGCTGATGCTGAGCCTCTTTTTCCTTGCCGCTGGCACGCTTTTCCTCGCACTCGGGCTCAGGCAGGCGCTGAGGCAGAGAGGCACGACCACTCGGCTTCACGGCACGCTGACCATGGTCCGGATCAACGTTCGAGGTTCTGTCTATCATCGCTACTTCATCGACGACACTCGGATCATGTGGCCACCTAGCGCGAGGGATCTTTACGCCCGCTCGGTCGGCCGCCCAGTCTCGCTGACGGTGGCCATGATCGACCTTGCCCCGCGCCAAAAGGTACAAGCGTTTCTCGCACGCTGGACCCCCAAAACGCTCAAGCGACAGCCGTCGGGCTTCGCCGTTGTGCTGAACTATTCGCCCTACATCAATATTCACGGGGCGCTTGCGAAATACGGGCGCTACTTTCTGCTCTGGTATCAGCTCAAGTGGGCCCTGGGGATGGGCCTTTGGGTAGCGCTCACGCTCCTGGTCATCATGCAGCCTTTTGTGCTCACGCTGGTGGCTCGCAGCTCCATTACTACATTCCTCCTGGCGCTCGTTGGCTATTTCATCGTCACCGGCCTGGTCTGTTGTCTGGTGATCAAGGGCTACCACAGGCTGCGCAAATGGCTGAGCCCGGATTACGACGATACGCCGCATGAAGAGCGATTGAAGGGCTAAGGCCCACCAAACCGAGAGGCCCCGAGGCGGCCTACCTGCCACGCGCCTCGTGTCATCAGCGGCGCGTAAAGGCTAGAATCGAAAGCCTCGTATCCTTTCTGGAACACCGCCATGAACCTGTCCCCGTCATGAACCTGTCTGAGCTAGTGGATTTCAATCTCGTTGCGCGCCACGGCGGATTCGGGCGCGCGGCGCGGGCGAGTGGCCGGCCCAAGGCGACGCTTTCACGACGAGTGGCCGAGCTGGAGCGCCGCCTGCGGCTACGCCTGTTCGAGCGCGGCGGGCACCTGCTAACACTGACCGAGGAGGGAAAAGCGCTTCACGAGCGCACCGGTACGCTGTTGGCCGAGCTCGATGAAACCATGCTCGCCATCGCCTCCGGCGGCGACCGGCCCCGGGGGCGGCTGCGCATCAGCGCCCCGCTGCTGTTCTGCCAGCTAGCTATGGGCCGACTGGCGGCGGAGTTCGCCCTGGCCTACCCGGAGGTGCAGCTCGAGGTCACCTCCGAGGACCGCCCGGTCGAGATGATCGATGAAGGCTATGACCTGGTGATTCGAGTAAATCCCGAAGAGGACGAACGCCTGTACGGACGCCGCTTTCTGCGTGACCGTCTGGTCGCGGTGGCAAGCTCGCAACTCCCCAAACCGGCGGTTGATCAAACGGCTCCCGCGGTGGTGCGCGCCGGTGGCCCGCCGGTCTCGACCTGGGAACTGACGTCCAACGGCACCACGGCTCGAGTCGACGTTAGGCCCGTTCTGCGCCTCTCGTCGATGACGATGATGCGCGATGCGGTTCGCGCCGGTGCCGGCGCGGGGTTGCTGCCGCTGTCGCTGGTCAGCCGGGACCTCGAGGCGGGCAGGCTCATCGCTTGGGGCGACGTCCACGGCCCGGCGATCGACCTGTGGGCGCTCTACCCGTCGCGCCGACTGCTCAATGCGCGGGTTTCCGCCTTTTTGACCCACTTGAAGAGCGCCTTTCCCTCGGGTGAGCCCGAAGAGCTCGCGGCCTATATCGACCCATAAGCCAGCCTTGCGACACGATTTGATCGCCGCTGCCCCGGCGGCGCAGGTTTTCCACGCCGCCATGGCTTTCCTGGACGCCAGAATCACACGGCTACGTTGCCGCAGTGTGGGGTAACTACACGGCCTGCATCAGGGCAACGGCGTCCGCCCCCGCGGCGAGGCGTGCCGGGCTGCCGGCGTCAGTGACGCTGCGCCAGATGGCCTGTGCCACGTCCTCGGCGGATGTTAGCGCGCCGGTTTCCTCCTGCCAGGCGGCGAATACCCGTTCCGCCAGCGGGCCGTAAGCCTCCGGGATGCCGCCGGCCATTCGGGGCCCCGCGTTGGCGGCAAACGCCGTATCCGGCGCCCGGCCCGGCAACACCGTACGCACGCGGATACCGAAGGGTTCGAGCTCGATCGCCATACTGTCGCTCAGCGCATTCACCGCCGCCTTGCTCGCCGTGTAAAGCGCGAGCAGCGGGAGCGGCATCAGCGTCACGCTCGAGGTAACGTTGACGATCGTACCCGCGCCGCGCTCACGCATCTGCGGCAATACGGCTTGGGTCATCGCGATCGTGCCCAGCGTGTTGGTCTCGAAAAGCTCCCGAGCAACGGCCATTGAGGTTCCCTCGACGGTACTGAGCAGGCCAATGCCGGCATTGTTGACCAGCGCATCGATAGGGCCGGCTGCCGCTACCGCCCGGGCAATACTGGCCGGGTCGGTGACATCGAGCGCCAAGGTACGCAGGTTGACTGATGACGGCAAAATACTTTCATCGGGGGTCCGCATGGTGGCCACGACGCGCCAGCCGCGAGCTGCGAAGTGGCGAGCCGTCGCCAGGCCAAAGCCGGATGAGCAGCCAGTGATGAGGATAGTGGGCATGATGAACTCCTGTGTTTCAGTAAAGGAAAGAGTGCGACGCCGTTCAGGACGCCATCAGCACACGAGCAGCGTCGTGGTAGCGGTGCAACGGCCGGCCAAGCAGCGTCGTCAACCGCTCGACATCGCCCTTCTCCGGAATCATGCCGTCGCTGACGTAGCGCTCGGCCATTAACCGCATTTCATAGGCCATCCAGGCCGGCATGAACGCCGCCATCGATTGCTCGAACCCGCTTGGGTCATCACCGCCATAGGCGATAGGGCGTTCCAGCACGCGTGACCAGATCGTGGCGATGTCGTCGCCAGTCAGCGTGTCGGGGCCGACCAGGTTGATGGTTTCAAGCGGCAGCTTGCTCGGCGAACGCTCCCGCCGTAGCAGCTCGAGCGCCGCCACTTCGCCTATATCGCGGGCATCCACCATGGCCACGCCCTTGCGGCCGATCGGCATGGGGTAAACGCCGTGCTCCTTGATCACGTCCTTCACCATGACCTCGTTATCGATGAAGTAGGTCGGGCGTAGGATGGTGGCGCCAAAGCCCATCGCCGCCAGCATCCGTTCCGCGCCGGACTTGACCGCAAAATGGGGCACGTTAACGGCAGTATCGGCGCCAAACACCGAGAGATAGACCACGCGCTCCACTCCCGCCTCCCGCGCGATGTTGAGGGTAATGATCGCTTGGGTGAATTCATCGTCCGTGACCGCGTTCAGCAGAAACAGCGTGCTGATGCCATCAAAGGCGCGGCGCAGCGCGTCGATATCGAGTAGCTCTCCCTGTACCACCTCGACGCCTTCGGGAAAGAATGCCTTGGCGGCATCGCGGGTCAGCACCCGAACGCGGGTATCGCGGGTAACAAGCTGTTCGACAACGTGGCGGCCGACACGGCCGGTGGCACCGATCACTAGAATGGTCATGGTTCTTCGCTCCTCAGAGTCTGTTGGACTGACCATCTGAAGATAATTGATCCGCGAGACATCCAATAGACCGTATAATTGGACAAACTGTCTCGATATTGGAACACTCAAAGCCCGATACCGAGCTTCGATTGGCGTCTTGTCTTTCAGAGATTGTGGCCGCTGCCAGGCAATGAAATTCGGCGAGCAAAACGCTATTATCCGGCTCGATAATTTTTATGATGATGCCATTCGTTTTCACACTCTTACTGGACACGCCATGCACAACCTCTGGATTCCCGTCGTCGCCATTGTCGTCGTAGCGGGCCTGATCTTCGGCAGCCAGGCCTACTCCGAGGCTCAGCGCGATGCCCACATTTCCGAGGCGATTTCGCAGCGTTTTGAGCGCCAAACGCCAGCCGAGATCTCCAACCTGATGAGCGTCAACAAGGGGTACGGGGTGTGCGGCGACTATGCACTTTCAGGCGCCGAGGGCGGCCGCTTTTACTACAACAGCGCGACCGAGCGGCTCGCGGTAGGCAGTGACGACGAGCTGTACCAGGATAACTGCGCGAGCGTTTCGAAGTGACCTTCCCGACATTTGGTCGAGCGCACCTGTAAACCAATTAACTAGACCGTAGTTAACATCGTAGCTAGAATCACGCAGTAAACCCAACTGGATAAAAAAGGTTACTGCCAACATGTACGATACGTCTCGTTCTTTCACACTCCCTACGCCTTCGGCCCTGTCTCACTACTCGCTGAGTTGGAAGATAGTCGCGGTCGTGCTGGGCTCTCTCTTTTTGACGCTGTGCTCCTACGTACAAGTGCCCATGGTGCCGGTGCCCGTTACGATGCAAACCTTCGGGGTACTGTTGGTCGGGGCGCTTTACGGCTGGCGCCTGGGCGCGGTGACCACGCTTGCGTGGCTGGGTCAGGCCGCCGTAGGTCTACCGGTGCTGGCGGGCGGTGCGAACGGCTGGGTAGCATTTGCCGGGCCGACGGCGGGATATCTGTTCGTCTTCCCGCTGTGCGCGGCGCTAACGGGCTGGCTGGCCCAGCGCGGCTGGAACGGCCAGCGCCCCGCACTTGCCTTCGCAGCCATGATGCTGGCCCACGTGCTTTGCCTGGTCGCCGGCGGTGCCTGGCTTTCACAGTTCGTCGGCATGGAACAAGCCATCGCGCTGGGTGTGACGCCGTTCCTGGTCGGCAGCGTGCTGAAATCGGCCCTGGCTACCGTGACGCTCAAGCTGATCGCCAGCCGCCACCGCGATAACGCGTGACCATCCGGCTACGCGGCCACCACCTGCTCTGCCTGCTCACCTATGTAGGCAAGGGCTACAGCGCCGCCTTCGTGGCCAACTACGACCGGCTCGCCGCGCGCCTTTCCCTTGGTGAGCCGGTAGAACTGGTCGCAGGGCCGGATGACATCTGCGCCCCGCTGCTGGCCCCCGCGTGCGAGGTGCCCCACTGCCTGAACGACAGCGTCATCGCGCGGGACAGCGCCGCGCTTGAAGATATCGGCGAAACGCTGGGCCGCCCGCTGGCCGTTGGCGATACCATTGAACTGGGTAGCGCCACGCTGGCATCGCTAAGGGCGGCGTTTCGCGCCGGGCGCAATCGGCAGGCGTGTATTGGCTGTCAGTGGTATTCGCTGTGTACGAATGTGGCGAGGAGTGGTTATGACGGGGTGCGGGTCGGCGTTAAGTGCCCTCAATCCTAAACGAATTAGCCATTGAAAAACGTCGCCTCCTTCGCGGTTGACATCGGCCCTTGACGCCAGCGTTGAAGCAGGTGGCTCGTTGTTGGCGGCCTTGCGCGACATAAAGGAGCGCTATTAGGTTTTTTCATACCCCACATTTCATTCGCTCAGCGTTTATCGCCTGATGGCCCACCTGTGATCTGGAGATAAGAGAGAATGACCTCGACGGCGTGCGCTCGTCGCTCGGCCAACCACTTCGCGTCGGTTAGATCCTGCTCGAAAATGATCGATAACGTGTCACGCTGGTTGATGTGAATGATCGACAACGAAAGGATCGAGATATAGAGCTGGGTGGGGTCAACGGCGCTACGAAACACCCCCGCCGCTTCGCCGCGTACGAGTGTGTCACGGATCATGCCCACCAGCGGGGTAGTTTGCTGCACTACCCTGGCGGATTTACGTAGCATGCGACCACCCAGCAGGTTCTCGTTGCGCACGAGGCTTGTAAACTCCGGATGCTCGGCCATGTGATCGAAGGTGAACTCGACCAGCGCCTGCATACCTGCGACCGGCTCAAGATCGCTCAGGTTGAGCGCTTTTTCCTTGGCCCGCAGCTCCTCGTAAACGCGCTCTAACACCGCCAGATAAAGGCCTTCCTTGTCGCCGAAGTAGTGGTACGCCATACGCACGTTGCACGCCGCGGCGCGCACGATACGCTGCATCCGCGCCCCGTCGAAACCGCACTCGCAGAATTCATCCGTGGCCGCCTGTAGCAGGCGCTCGCGCGTCTCATGGGCGTTACGGCGGGGTTTGCCGGTCTGTGCGTTCGACGATACGCCAAGCGCCTCGCTTTCACTCATTCATACATCCTTGTGCTCTTGTAGTGTCTCGCGCTATTGCCCTAACGCAATACCATCGCTGCGCGGGTCGTGGGCCGCGTATAGCCCTTTTGAGGGGTCGATTAGCACAGCCCCGGGGTGACCGGCCAGCGCGCTCTGGGCGGGCAGCGGGCTAACCTGGTGGCCACGACGGGAAAGCTCTGCAAAGACCGCCGCCCCCGCATCCTCTTCCAGTTTCAACGTATCACGCCCGTCGGAAAACGTGCGCCCCAACAGAAAGCGTGGTTTTTTCAGAGCGGTAAGCGGGTCCAGGCCGTAATCGATCAGGCGGGTCAGCACCGCTGCCAGAGTTTGCGGCTGGCCATCCGCCCCTTGGGTGCCGTACAGCAGGCGCGGCTTACCATCGACGCGGTACATGCCCGGGTTCAGAGTATGAAAAGGCCGCTTACCCGGTGCCAGCGCGTTGGGATGGGATGGATCCGTGTTGAACGCCGCCCCCCGGTTGTGCCACAAAATGCCCGTATCGCCCACGCTGACGCCGCTGCCCCAGTCGTAGTAGATCGTCTGCAGCATCGAAACGGCGTTGCCGAAACGGTCCGAAGCGGCCAGGTACACCGTATCACCATGCTGGTAAGCGTGGGGCCACGCCAGCGCGTTGTCTGCCTCAATATGGGCGGCCTGAGCGTCGAGATGAGGTGGTGAAAGCAGCTCTTCGAAGGGTATCGATGCAAAATCCGGGTCGCCCAAGTGGGCGTTTCGATCCAGAAAGGCGCGCTTCACCGCCTCGACCAGCAGATGGTAATAGTCCGCGCTTCCCTCTTCGATGCCGGCAAAATCGAAACGCTCGAGAATACCCATGATCTCCAGCGTGGTCATGCCTTGGGTAGGCGGGCGGTGGGCCAGCAGCTCGCCGCCCCGGTAAGGTATAGAGAGCGGCGACTCGACTCGCGCCCGCGTCGCCGCCAGGTCCTCCGACGTTAGCGGCGAGCCTGCCGCCGCCAGCCCTGCGGCAATCTTAGCGCCCAGTTCGCCTTCATAGAAATCCCGGTAGCCATGGGCGGCCACCGAGCGCAGCGACGCAGCCAACGCCGGCTGGCGCAGAATATCGCCCGGCTCGGGCATTTTGCCCTCCGCCATGAATAGCGACTGCACGCCGGGCATCGTCGCCATCTCGTCACGGCGGAAATCGAGCCAGAAGCGCTGTGAGGGCGTGACCTCAAAGCCCTCCTCAGCAAGTCCAATAGCCGGGTCCAGCAAGGCCTGCCAGTTCATCCGTCCGCCGCAGTGTTGACGCGAGATATCGTGGGCCTGGCCCCAAGTGTCTACCGTGGCCGCCGTGGTCAAGAGCGACCCCGGCCCTCTATCGGGTAGCGCGCCTTTGTGCTCGATCCTGGCTTGGGGCGCTTGGCCAATACCGGAAAGCGTGCGCACCCCGCCCTGGGCGTCGGCGATGATCATGAAAGCGTCGCCACCCAAGCCGGTGAAGTGCGGGTAGGTCACCGATAGGCAAGCGCCCATGGTGATCGCCGCCTCGACGGCATTGCCCCCTTGGCGTAGTACCTCGCGCCCGGCTCTAGTTGCCAGGGTGTGCGGGCTGGTCACCACGCCCTCCTGGGAGTGCGCCAAGGCGCTTGGGGCCGTATTCGGGGAAGTTGTCACTATCGTCATCCTTGTTTCAGGCGTTTAGCCGCCGTACACCATATTGGGTAGCCACATGCTGACCGCAGGAAGGTAGGTCAGCAGCACCAAGGCGATGAGCGCGATGCCGATAAAGGGCAGCGCTCCGCGCACCGTTTGTACGTAATCGACGCCCTCGAGTGTGCCCGCCACGAACAGGTTGAGCCCGAAGGGCGGCGTGAACATGCCGATCGCCCCGTTCACGGTGAGCACTGCCCCCAAGTGGACCGGGTCGATACCGATGCGCGTGCCCACCGCGTAAAACAGCGGCCCGAGAATCACCATGATCGAAGAGGCATCCAGGAACATGCCGGCAATCAACACGGTCACGTTGATCAGCAAGAAGATGTGGTAAGGGTTCTCGGAGAGCGACAGGATGGCGTTGGCGAGCTGAGTGGCCAAGCCATTACTGGTCAGAAACCAGGCCAGTACCGAGGCCGCCGCGAGAATGATCATCACCTGAGCAGTCGTGGTCGCCGCGTCGATCATGCTCTGAAACAGCTCCTTGACGCTTTTTTCGCGGTAGATCAGCGCCGCAACTAACAGCGCGTAGACCACCGACACCGCAGCGGCCTCGGTAGGCGTGAAGATGCCCAGATAAATGCCGCCCAGCACCACGACAGGCACGCCAAGCCCCCAGGAAGCGTCTTTCAGCCCGGCCAATACCTCGCGCCAGCTGGGCGGGTCCATCGGGGCGACGCCATCTTTCCTGGCGCGATACCAGCAGTACGGCAGAAAGCACGCGGCGTATAAAAGCCCCGCGCCCACCCCCGCCATGAACAGCGCGCCAACCGATACCCCGGTGACCGCCGCGTAGACGATCATCACCACCGAAGGCGGAATGATGATGCCAAGCGAGCCGGAGGAGACCAGCAAACCAATGGAGAACGGCCCGGAATAGCCCTCCTTACGCATCGCCGGGTAGAGTAGCGACCCCACCGCGACCACCGTTGCAGGGCTGGAGCCGGAAATGGCGCCGAAGAACATACTCGATGACACCGCCGTCATCCCCATGCCGCCAGTAAAGCGCCCCACCAGCAAATTAGCGAAACGGATGATCCGCTGTGAGAGCCCGCCGGCACTCATCAGGCTACCGGTCAGGATGAAAAACGGAATCGCCATGAGCGGAAACTTGTCCAGCCCCGCGAACAGCCGCTCGACGACGATGGCCAGCGGAATGTGGCTGAAGCTGCCCATCGTCGCCATGACCGAGCCGGCCAGGGCGATGAAGATCGGTGCCCCTACCAGCATCAACGCCGCCAGCAGCACTAAAAACGTGATAACCATGGGTTCATCCAATCTGATCGAGGTGGGCGCTGGCCTGCCGACGGCCGAGCAAAGCGCGGAAGAAGTGCTGGGTAAAGCGAATGCCCATCAGCAAGGCACCGACGGGAATGGCCAACTGCACGACCCACATGGGCGCCTGCAGCGCCGAGCTGACCTGGCCGAACCGGTGGGTTTGCTCGGTGAGCTCGATACCGTAAAACACCAGAAAGGCGCAGAAAGCGATCGAGATCGCGTGCACCAGCAGTTCCAGCGCCTGCGCGATGGACGGCGGGCTGAAGCGGCGCAGAATATCGATGCCGATGTGAATGCCTTGGCGGGCCGCCACACTGGCGCCCAGCAGCACCATCCAGACGATCTGGTAACGCACCAGCTCCTCCGCCCAGGAGAACCCGAAGTTGAACACGTAGCGGGCCACCACGTTGGCAAAGAGGATGAGCGCGGCGGAGAGAATCAGCAGGCCGATCACGACTTCCTCGCTGCGCGACAGCCAAGCATCAAGTTTGCGCATGGCGCACTCCCTATCAGGAACACTTCAAAGAAAAGAGGGCCAGCGGGATACCGGCCCTCTTGCGGGGCGTATTACTCGGCGTTGGCGATCGCTTGCTGGAACTCGTCCATTAGATCGGCGCCGATTTCGCTGGCGAAGGCCTCGTGCACCGAGGCGGTTGCCTCACGAAACGCCGCCAGTTGCTCGTCGTCGAGGGAGCTTACGTTGGTACCACTGGCTTCGATGGTAGCGATGTAGCCCTCTTCGCGACGGGCGGTTTCTTCGCGCTGGAAAGTGGTGGCTTCGCGCGCAACCTCGGTCAATAGCGCTTGGTCGTCCTCGCTCAGACCATCGAACCAGCGCTGACTGAACAGGAACGCGTAGCCCAGATACGCATGGTTACTGATGACCACGTCCGACTGCACTTCGAAAAACCGCATCTGGGTAATCGACACCAGCGGGTTTTCCTGGCAATCCACCACCCGCTGCTGCAAGGCGTTGTAGGTTTCACCAAAGGCGATGGGCACTGGGTTAGCGCCCATGGCGCTGAACTGCTCCATGATGATGGGGCTCTGCATCACCCGCACCTTCTGCCCTTCGAAGCTTTCCGGGCCCTCGATCGCGTGGTTGCAGGTGAACTGCTTGAAGCCGCTCTCCCAGAACGTGACGCCCTTCAGGCCCACCTGCTCGGTGGTGGCGAGCAGATCGTCGCCGGCCTGACCGTCGAGCACGGTATGGGCGACTTCCGGCGAGGGAAATAAAAACGGCAGATCGACGATCTGCATGGCGGGCACGAAACCCGAAAGCTTGGCCGTGGGAATGATCGCTGCTTCCACCGCGCCCATCTGCATCTGCTGGGTCACCTCGACATCGTCACCCAGCGTATTGTTGGGAAAGAGCTGCACGGTGATCTCACCGTCGCTGCGCTCCTCCACGGCCTGCTTGAAGCGCTCAGCCGCCAAGTGCTGGGCGCTATCTTCCGGCAGGTCGTGGTGGAATTTCATGTGTATATTGGCGCTCGCGGTGTTGGCAAGGGTCAAGGCGCCCAGTGCCACGCTATACGCGATTGCTTTCAGTTTGGCGTTATGGAGTTGCATTTTCATGATAAGACCCTCTGCCAAGGCGCCAATGGAGGTAGCGCTCTACGGTGATTGAGTTAAGTAACTGTTTACTTACCTAAATGAAAAGCAAGGTTCATGCCATTTTTAAAAGGGCGGTATTTAGGGTACTGAACGCTTTCAAAAGCCATTTCGTCGCACCACATAAGTGCCTAAAGCACATGAAAGGTGCGATATTGGAAAAGTTCTCGCTCGAGCGACGTACAGCAACATTGCCCTTGGTCGAGAACGAAGCTCTTGCAAACGAAGCGCGCTACAGGCTGCTCGGGTCAGCAGTACCTAATGAAAGTTGAGCCGATTACAGCACCTATTCGGCTCGAACCATGAGCCGAACGAGTTCGATATTCAGCTCGAATGGTAGTGGTCGTATGCTTCATACCTTTTTCTTTAACTTTTTCTCTTCAGGTGTACTCTCGGTTCACCCGATGCAGTCGAACTCAAAGGGTGTGCTTACAGGCAACCTTGAAATGACGGCACAGAGAAGCATTGAAAGAACGGTTTATCCAAGGTGAACACGTCTTATGGCAAGCCGGTCAGGCGATCAACACATCTGAATAGAGGCTTCAACCTTAATTACCGATCGGTAACTTCATAAGAAATTTAGCTTCAGCATCATAATAAAAGACGCGCTTCAAGATACCGCATGCTCGCCTTTTTCAAGCCCTCGTTGGTGCTGGTGAAAGCGATGGTCTCGACTGCGCGAATGGCAATGTCCCACTCGTAGCGGCGTCTGTCGCCAGCCGCCGTAATCAGCCAGCCCGGCTCGAACCAAGCATCAATGCAACCGCGTGCGTCATTGCCGTTATGGTTTGCGACACATTCGGCCCATCAGCATCCTGAATACGTGCATGGGCCGGGTAGGAAATGTTTAATACCAAAAAGTGGCCTGCACGGGGTTTCTGCAACCACGTGCCCCTACCCCACGGTATATTTTTGTATAAACACCTAATTTAAAAGCCACTATTGTTATAACCATCAAGGCCGAGCATGAACGTCGAAGAGATTTATCGTCGGGACCTTAACCTGTTGGTCGCGTTGCAGATTCTGGTCGAGGAACGCAGCGTCAGCAGAGCTGCAAATCGTTTGAACCTGAGCCAGTCCGCAATGAGCCGAGTACTGGGGCGGTTACGCGGCTTGCTGTCAGACCCGCTGTTTACCCGCCAGGGGCAGAACCTGATCCCGACCGAGAAAGCGTTATCGATGAACAAAGCGCTGGACGAACCTCTCGGACTTCTGAGTCAGCTTTTGTCTCCCATCGAGTTTGACCCCGGCTCGTGTGATCAGGCATTTACAATCGTCACTACTGATTATGCGATGCAAACCATCTTGCCATTTGCCCTGCCCCGCATATATCAGGAAGCCCCCAACATCGCGCTCGAGTTCCTGCCATTACAAGATGAGCATGTAAAAGAGCAACTAACGTACGGTCGAGCGGATTTAGCCATTTGTCGCCCTATTCACTCTATTGAGCCCTTGCAATATGAAACATTGGGCCGTGTTGGCGTGTCATGCCTGTTATCCAAACAGCACCCACTCGCGGATAGAGATATGTGTCTGGACGATTATCTGAATTTTCCTCATGCCCTGATTGCCATCAGTGACGGGGTTAAATCGCTGATCGAACAGGCGCTAAAAGACAAGCCCAAGCGGCGCACGGTGTTAAGGGCCTATCACCTGGAAGCGGCACTGGCGATTGTGGATACGATGCCCCTCATCATTACGGTGCCTGCCGATTTGGCCTATCTGGTGTCCGAGCGTCATAACCTGGTCGTGAAGCCGTTGCCCTTTCACTTTACGCCGTTCGATTATTCCATGATTTGGCACCCACGCTGTGATCACTCGCCCTCACAGGAGTGGTTGAGAAACCTCGTCAAGGAAGAGTGTGGCAAGCTCATCGCCAAACGTGTGATGGACATGGGTTTGGATGCCGAGGCTGATGCCATGCCCCGGACAGAGCAACAATGAAAGCAACACTGGCTCGTTACATATGCACGTCGAGCATCGAGGCCGATCTGCACGAGCTAGTCATATCGATTTAGGGCAATCCGCCGACTTGCCCGCCTTCACCCCAAGCACAGCGCTAGCCTCACGCCCCGTGTGTCGTATGTAAAATCTGCATGGATCACTGCACTTTTTATCATTTGAGTTACCCCCCGATACTCCTTAGGCTTCGAATGACGCTCGTATACGCACCTTTCTTCAGTCCACGTCTTCGAAGTTACTGAAGTTTTTTATCTGTTTTGCAGCTGCCATTACTTTTCCATGGTTCACCAGGGCCATGGAAAAGGTGGCGGTGCACGCCATTAAAAGTGGCGATCAAGAACGGTAAGCGTAAACGAAGAACACTCTAATCACTCAAGGTATAACAAGAGCAACTTATGACTATTTTTCGATTTCCACTCCTGGTTTGGCTGAGCATAGGGATCTTGATTACCAGCCTGGGGATCAGGCAGTCCTTTGGCATTTTCATGACGCCCATTTCCGACTACTTCCAGACGGGCCGTGAGTTCTTCAGCTTTGCCATTGCATTACAAAATCTACTGTTTGGCGCCTTCCAGCCGTTTGTGGGCATGGCGGCCGACCGCTGGGGGCCAAAGCGCATTATCATTGCAGGTGCCATCGCGTACGCCCTGGGCCTGTACCTGACCTCGATCACCACCGAACCCACCATGATGTACCTGTCTCTGGGTGTGCTGGTCGGGTTTGGATTGAGTGCCACCAGTTACGTGATCGTTTTGGGTGCCGTTGCGAAAGTGGTGCCTGCACAACATGCAGCCAAGGCCTTTGGCTTGACTACGGCAGCAGGCTCGTTTGGCATGTTTGCAATGATTCCGGGTGCTCAGACGTTATTAAGTATTTCCGATTGGCAAGGTGCCCTGCAGATATTCGCAGTCATGTGCAGTTTCATGGTGGTGTTTGCACTGTTCATCAAAACGGCAAAGCAGGACACATCTACCGCACACCCTGTACAAGATGACTTGCAGACACTGAAGGATGCCTTGATGGAAGCCTTCACACACAAGGGCTATTGGTTAATTCATATCGGCTTTTTTGTGTGTGGTTTTCATGTGATGTTTATCGCCACGCACCTTCCAAGTTATCTGGCGGATAAAAGCATCTCGGCCTCGACCGCGGCCATGGCGCTGGCCTATGTAGGCATCTTCAACATCGGTGGCTCTTATTTTTGGGGGGCCATGGCAGACCGCTACAGCAAACGTTATGTGATGTCTGCGCTGTACTTCGTGCGTACGGCCGTGATCGCTGCCTTCGTGATGCTGCCGACTACTGACATGACAGCGCTCATTTTCGGCGCTGCGATAGGGTTTTGCTGGTTGGGCACCGTGCCGATCACATCGGGGCTGGTTCGTCAGATCTTTGGCGCTCGTTACCTGTCGACGCTCTATGGCCTGGTATTTTTCTCTCATCAGGTAGGCAGCTTTCTGGGGGCATGGGCCGGGGGGATCATTTACGACTACTACGGGTCTTATGGCCCGATCTGGTGGTCGGCGATCATACTGGCGTTTATCTCTGCATTGATTCATCTTCCGATCAATGACAAGCCGGTTCCCCGCTTGAGTATGGCAACCGCGTAATGCTACGGGGCGCCTGACACAGGATGTCAGGCGTCTTTCCCTTGTTATCCCTATCTATCACCATCGGTGAGTTGGCCCACCTACGGCCAACTCATTGCCACTTATCCAGCGCCACCATGTCTCGCCCGACACGAATGCCCCTCTCGGTTACACTAGCGCGACCGCCACCCAGCCCCTTCCCGATCGGTGATGCATCCCATGTCCATATCCCAACGCCCTTCGAAGCTGAGCCTGCCTCAGGTCAATCCCGGTGTGTCGACGGTGCTTGAGTATCTGCTGCTCGCGTTTCCGGCCATCAATGAAGCGACATGGCGTGAGCGCATGGCCACCGGCAAGGTGCATCGCGATGACGGCTCATGGATTACACCGGCCTCATTCTTCAAGCCACAGCTTCGCGTGTTTTATTACCGCGAAGTGGCAAGCGAGCCGAGCATTCCCTTCGCCGAGCATACGGTCTATCGGGACGAGCACATTCTGGTGGCCTACAAACCGCACTTTCTGCCCGTCACGCCCGTCGGGCGCTACGTCAACGAGTGCCTGCAACAGCGTCTGCGACAAAGCACGGGGATCGAGACGCTGCAGCCGGTGCATCGTCTGGATCGCGTGACGGCCGGATTGGTGCTGTGTTCGCTGAATCCCGAAACCCGCCCGCTGTATCACCAGCTGTTCACGTCACGTCAGATTCACAAGACCTACCAGGCCATCGCCGAGGTAGACGGTGCTACGTCATGGGTGGGTCGAGAGTGGGAGGTAAAGAATCGCATCGAGACAAGCGAGCAGCGCTTTCGCATGCGGATTGGTGAGGGCGACGCCAACAGTCACTCGGTGATCCGCTGCGTGCAGCAAACCGACACCCAAGCGCTTTTCGAATTGCATCCCGTCAGCGGGCGCCGCCACCAGCTTCGCCTACACATGCAGGCTCTCGGCTGGCCGATTTTGAACGACCGCTACTACCCGGTGCTACAGCCGCTCTCGCCGGATGACGTCACGCGCCCCTTGCAGCTACTTTCTAAGGGCTTCGAGTTCACTGATCCCGTGACCAATGAGTCTAGGTGCATTGAATACGGTGGCGACCTGACGCTTGAATAGCGCGGCGTTATTACCCCGTAACATTTACTCCGCGAACTCATCGCGAGCCAGGGCAGTATTTTCATCTCGGTTATTGCATGCTGGGCTGAACGACACCGGACTGTTCGCACGATGGGAGCTTACCACCGGTATCTAAACGCAAACGATTGAACCTAACCTTTTTGGCGTTAGGCTGTCTTTTAAGCGTGCTAGTAGCCATCTATGACACCGCCGCACTTCCTGAGTGCGCGCCTTTTCTGTTTGGTGAATGGCAACGGCTGGTTCCCGAAACGCTGTTGATCGTGAGCGCCTGCGCGCTGCTGTGGATCGCCGTGAATACCGGCGTGGCCAAGCCTACCAAATCGCCCCTTCCGCATTGGTAGGAACCTTTGATTACCCCTATCTAGTTTTTGCCAGTCTGTGGGGCTACCTACTATTTCGAGAAGTGCCCGACGTCCAGGCATGGCTGGCTATGGGCATGATTCTGATCGCGGGGGTAATGGTGCTGCGAAATCGGCAACGTTAGCGCTGAAAGCACTCACCAACCAATAAAAATTGACGGCTAAAAAAATTATTATCCTGCTAAATCATTTACCTGCCGACTCGCGCGCTTTTAAATTCTATTACTAACACGTTATGCATAACCTCTGGATTCCCGTCGCTTCGATTTTCGTTGTAGCGGGTTTGATATTCGGCAGTCAGATCTACTCCGAGAACCAGCGCGATAACCAGATTGCCGAGGCGATCGACGAACGCTTAGGTCATCAGGAGCTGGCCGACCTCTCCGACTTGAAGCGTGTCAATAAGAACTACCGGGTATGCGGCAACTATGCGCTTTCCGGCGCCGAGCCTGAGAGCTTTTACTACAACAGCGCTACCGAGGAGCTGGCGATGGCGCTGAAAAAAGCGCTTTATCGCGATAACTGCAAAGGCAGATAATCGAGATAAATCGGTTGAAGAAAGCGAGCAACTGTGAAAAACGCAAACGAAAGTAACGCTTAGTCTAGCACCTCACTTAAATCGGCTGGTCCAAATTGCATTCTGGATGAGTATCTTCATTCCACTCTCACACCCGCTTGACTTAATACCATCTTTTTCTACTCTTTACAAAATCTCGTAGCAGAATGATTACATCACACTAAAGGCATAAGTTAGATTCATTTATTTTGGATAATACTTATTCATTCTACTACTAATTTTTCTGACGATGATTAGCACTCCTATTTATTCTAAATAATGAGCCAATTGTTGTAGCTATGAGCTCTACATTAAGCTTTGCCATATCAAATTGTAATCATACGATAAAAATCTAATGCACCTAAAACAACATAAAACACTGCAAATATTCATGATAGAAAATAAAAACTATTATATGAGCTGAAATTTAAAAGAGAAAGATTGAACAACAATTTCACTTCAACTATAATAAGCCTCCTCATTAGAAGTTGCGTTCAGAAAGAAAATTATTTTATGCATAGACTATTAGAGTCACACATCAAAGCAATGCTAATAAACGAGCTTTTAACTTCAAAAAAGCTTAATGAAAGCGATATCATAATCAATGAGTTCACAGTTGACAAATCATCTCGACGTGTTGACTTAGCATTGATTTCAAAAAACTTCTTTGAAGCATTTGAAATAAAAAGCGAAGCAGATTCTTTAAAAAGAATAGAGGGCCAAGTAGAAAAGTATTTAGAATATTTTGATAAAGTAACCGTAATATCTGCAAAAAAGCACTCTAAACAACTTCAAAAAAAGTTACCGAGCAATGTTGGGCTTTGGGTAATTAGCGGCCGAAATTTTAAGAAAATAAAAAGAGGAAATAAAAAAATATTAACTAATAAAAAGAAAATCATTGATTTAATGAACGTATCCGAACTAAAGCAATTAGCAAATTCTTTAAAATTAAATACTAAAAACTTAAAAAGAAGTGAGCTTGAGGGATTGCTTGAAAAAGAGCCAGCTTATATTTTAAGAGAGGCTTGCTTATCCTCGCTTAAAAAACGTTATGGACCAGTTTACTCTATGTTTAAGCAAGAAATCTTTAACAAAAATGTTTCTACAGAAGATCTAAGAATTTTAAAACAGTATGCTCGTAAAGAAAAAATCTTGAATCAAGAGCCAAGCATTGAAAACCTGAGATTATGCATTGACTCTTTTTCTCTTTAATCCTCCCAGTCCTCTTCAGTATCTACATTTTCAATATTATAATGATAATATAACTGTTGAAATAGGTGTATATTTATTCTTGCTGCAGTGGCTCTTTGTGGTGAAGTTATTGCATAAGGATCCCTGAGGCTGGTTCGTTCAATCATTTGTGTCCCCCACACTCGAACCGCTTGACTCCAATAATCGCACTTCATCATTTCTAAAGCAGCTTCTTGATATAAATCTTCCTTACTCCTCGCTCCGTTATTTTCTTTCCTAATAAAACGCCAATCGTGCTTTAGTGGATAATCTAATCGTACCGGAGTAGGGCCTCCACCGCCACCCATTTTACCCGCTCTAGTACTTGCCCTATCGGAGTAAATCATCTTAGCACTTTGATTTTCTTTTTCAATATAGTCGAAAATCTGACGCTCATATATTGGCAATTCACCACGATAAGAGCCAGCAAAACTATAAGGGAAAGAAGTACCAGAAACACAGAAGGTGGCTTCATTAAAACGTTGATAAACACTTTTAACAAGCTCTGAATATTGATGACGCTCTAAAAGCTCCTTTCTACTTAGATCACCAAGGTCAAAAATAAACAATGTTTCTCTAACACTATTTTCTAGCAAAACTTTTATTACAAACCTTAAATTTTCAGAGGAAATTCGCTTCCCCTCCTCAAGACAAATCCTTACTACAAAAAAACGCTTCAAACTTATAAAATTTTTAACTTGAAGATCTAGCTGCGATAGATCATCCAACTGTAAAGCAGGGATGTAATTTTCATTATCCTTGACAAACACTGTCCAATTTTTATAACCCTCACTAGAATCTAAAAAAGATTCCAGCTGAGCAACTACCTCTCGCTTAGGATTCTTTTTTTGGTTATTAGATAAGAATTCCTTATCTATATCAAGAATCAGATTACGCTTACCTATAGATCTATCAATCCGCATAAGAGAGTTCTCTAACTTATGAGAACTCACCCATCCCTTCAAACATATAAAGGGTAAAATAATATCTTTATCTTTTTCGGCCAACTCTTCCAAGGCAGCCATTTCCGCAGGTTGCAGTGACATAATAGGTATATATTTATAATTAGCTACAATATTCATGGTATCTTATATCTTACCTAATCTAATTTTTAAAGCCGTAGTTGAAACACCCATTTCATTAGCCACCTCTTCGTACAAAATATCTCCTTTAAAAAGATCACTCTTTTCTTTTATCAACTCTAACGAAGCCTTTAAAGGCATTAATATATCGGCAGCTAACCGATTTGCTTCAGCCTCAACTTTGTCCGACTGTTTTGATCTATACAGAGCATCATCCTGTATACCATCTTTTAAAAGATGCCGGTGTAACAAAAAATGCGCAATTTCATGAGCTAAAGTAAATCTTTGCCTAGCCTTTACATCATGTCTATTTACTCTAATAAAAATCCTACCATCTTTCTCTTTTATTTCACCAGATATATTCGGAGGTAAAGTCGCTGTTTTAACTTCTAAGCCAAACTCCTTTGCTATTACCCCTAATTTGACAGGAAGAGTAGTTTGTAAATTTTCAATTATAAAACGCTTATCGTTTGGTAGCTGATTCCATTCAGGTGAGTATTTCATTCAGCTTTACCTTCTTCATCTATCTCAGGATATTTACTAAAGCCATTATTTGAACCGCCAGTTAAAGCATAGTTTCTATATATTAAGTCTACTGCATCTTCTAGATGCTTTTGAAGATCACCGCTGTCAATTAATTTAATCAATTCTTCTTTAGCTATATCATTGATACAATTTTCCACTTGCTGTTGAGCAATGGCGGAAGATATAGTGTTAGAAACATTTTCAGCAGATGTCTTAGCCTCTCTAGCTATATTCCTATACCCCCAAACCGAAAGCAAAGCAATCAAAACCCCTAGAATAGTTACTAAAATAGCAACGCAAGCCAAGGTTATAGCTGCCCAGTCAGAGTAGCTCATTTTTTCTCTAACGTGATAATCACTTGTTATAAGAATGCTACCGATTACTTCCTCTAAGCTCTCAATCCTTCCGATAAGATCGTTATGATGTGATGGCTCCTCATATGTCGCTTCAGAGGTAAGTTCTATTGAAGAACTACTCTGAGGCAATAAGGCAGAAAAACATGCGTAAGAAGCAAAAGAGAATATAATGATAGCTAGTATTTTCAGTTTGAATGTACTCACAGCCACCCCCCTTAATAATAATTAGAATTATTAACAGCTATAGCCACAAAAAGTCAATATTAATTTTAGTTATTATCGTATAATAAAAAAGCCGTTGATTAAAAACCAACGGCTTAGCCTCCATACTATTCTATTGCAATGCTACTCGTTCACTCCCACTCAATAGTAGCCGGCGGCTTACTGCTCACATCATAAGTCACCCGAGAAACCCCCTCCAGCTCATTGATCACCCGGTTGGACACCTTCTCCAGCAGCTCGTAGGGCAGGTGCGCCCAGCGGGCGGTCATGAAGTCGATGGTTTCGACGGCGCGCAGTGCGATGACCCATTCGTAGCGGCGGCCGTCGCCGACCACGCCGACGGATTTGACCGGCAGGAACACGGCGAAGGCCTGGCTGGTTTTCTCGTACCAGCCGGAGGCGCGCAGCTCTTCGATGAAGATGGCGTCGGCTTCACGCAGGATATCGGCGTACTCTTTTTTCACTTCGCCGAGAATGCGCACGCCCAGACCCGGCCCCGGGAAGGGGTGGCGGTAGACCATGTCATACGGCAGACCGAGCTCGAGGCCGAGCTTGCGCACTTCGTCCTTGAACAGCTCGCGCAGCGGCTCGACCAGCTTGAGCTTCATGGTTTCCGGAAGACCGCCCACGTTGTGGTGGGATTTGATCACGTGCGCCTTGCCGGTTTTACTGGCGGCGGATTCGATCACGTCCGGGTAGATGGTGCCCTGGGCCAGGAACTCCACGCCTTCGATCTTGCTGGCCTCGTCGTCGAACACGTCAATGAACGTGTTGCCGATGATCTTGCGCTTGGCTTCCGGGTCGTTTTCGCCCTTGAGCTTGTCGAGGAACAGGTCTTCGGCGTCCACGCGGATTACCTTCACGCCCATATGGCTGGCGAAGGTTTCCATCACCTGGTCGCCTTCTGCCTTGCGCAGCAGGCCGTTATCCACAAAGACGCAGGTGAGCTGGTCGCCAATCGCCTTGTGGAGAAGTGCCGCGACCACGGAGGAGTCGACGCCGCCGGAAAGACCGAGCAGCACGTGGCGGTCGCCCACCTGCTCGCGCACGCGCTGAACCTGGTCTTCGATGATCTGCGCCGGGGTCCAGAGCTTCTCGGATTGACAGATATCCAGCACGAAGTGCTCGAGGATGCGCTGGCCCTGCAACGTGTGGGTCACTTCCGGGTGGAACTGTACGCCATAGAACTGCTTCTCTTCCCACACCATGGCGGCGATCGGGCAGCTGGAGGTGGAAGCCGTTACGGTAAACTCGGCGGGCGCCTGGGCTACCTTGTCGCCGTGGCTCATCCATACATCCAGCAGCGCCTTGCCGCTTTCAGCATCCACGTGGTCCTTGATGCCGTTGAACAGCGCGTTGTCTTCGTCGATCTGGATCTGGGCGTAGCCGAACTCGCGCTTTTGCGAGCCTTCCACCTTGCCGCCGAGCTGCTCGGCCATGGTTTGCATGCCGTAGCAGATACCGAAGACCGGTAGGCCCAGCTCGAACACGCACTGCGGTGCGCGCGGAGATTCCAGTTCGGTCACGGATTCCGGGCCACCGGCGAGGATGATGCCGTTCGGGTTGTACTCGCGGATCTCCTCTTCGGTGATATCGAAGGCGCGCACTTCGGAATACACGCCGATCTCGCGCACGCGGCGGGCGATCAGCTGGGTGTACTGGGAGCCGAAATCGAGGATCAGAATCTTGTGGGCGTGAATGTCGGTCATGGCGGTATCTCTCAAGCAGTGTAAGCGCGGCCGCGAAGGCTTTAATAAGGCTCTAAAAGCAAGCGACGGGCCAAGGCCCGCCGCATCAATACTGACCCCGGGGTTAGCTCACCCGGTAGTTGGGGGCTTCCTTGGTGATCTGCACATCGTGCACGTGCGATTCGTTGAAGCCGGCGCCGGTGATCTGCACGAACTCCGGCTTGGTGCGCATCTCTTCGACGTTATGGCAGCCGGTGTAGCCCATGGAGGCGCGCAGCCCGCCCATCATCTGATGGACGATGGCGCTCATCATGCCCTTGTACGGCACGCGGCCTTCAATGCCTTCCGGCACCAGCTTCTCGGCGCCGGCGCTCTTGTCCTGGAAGTAGCGATCCGCGCTGCCCTGGCTTTGCGACATCGCGCCCATGGAACCCATGCCGCGATACGCCTTGTAGGTACGGCCCTGATAAAGCTCGACCTCGCCCGGGGCTTCCTCGGTGCCGGCCAGCAGGCCACCGACCATTACGGCGCTGGCGCCAGCGGCAATCGCCTTGGCCAGGTCGCCGGAGAAGCGCACGCCGCCGTCGGCGATCAGGGGAATGTCGAACTCCTTGAGCGCGGCCGCGACGTTGGAGACCGCGGTGATCTGCGGCACGCCGACACCGGCGACGATGCGCGTGGTGCAGATCGAGCCCGGGCCGATGCCCACTTTCACGCCGTCGGCGCCGGCTTCGGCCAGCGCGCGGGCGGCGGCGGCGGTGGCGATGTTGCCGCCGACGACTTGAATCTCGGGGAAGTGCTCTTTCACCCAGCGAATGCGGTCGATCACGCCCTGAGAGTGGCCGTGGGCGGTATCGACGATGACGACATCCACGCCGGCTTCGGCAAGCGCGGTAATGCGGTCAGCGGTTTCCGGACCGGTACCGACCGCGGCGCCGACCAGCAGGCGGCCGTCGCTGTCTTTCGCGGCGTTCGGGTAGGTGCGCGCCTTCTCGATGTCCTGGAAGGTGACCAGGCCACGCAGATGGAAGGCGTCGTCGACGATCAGCATTTTTTCGATGCGGTGCTCGCGCATCTTGGCTTTGCTGGTTTCGAGATCGGTACCTTCAGAGACGGTAACCAGGCGCTCGCGCGGGGTCATGATGTCGGCGACGCTGTCGCCTACGTTGGGCTGAAAGCGCATGTCACGCTCGGTGACGATACCGACCAGCGTTTCGCCTTCGACTACCGGGAAGCCGGAGAAGCCGAACTCGTTCGCCATGTTGAGCAGGTCTTCGAGCTTCGCGTTCGGGCTCACGGTGACCGGGTCTTTCACGATCACGCTTTCGTGCTTTTTGACCTTGCGGACCTCGGCGGACTGCTGCGCGATGCTCATGTTCTTGTGGATGATGCCGATGCCGCCTTCCTGGGCCATCGCAATCGCCAGTCGCGCTTCGGTCACCGTGTCCATGGCGGCGGAAACCAGCGGAATATTGAGCGTGATATTGCGGGTCAGGCGGGTTTTGAGGCTGACATCCTTGGGAAGAACGTCGGAGAAGCCAGGAACGAGGAGTACGTCATCGAACGTAAGCGCTTCTTGGGCCATACGTAGCATAGCGGCAACACCCATTGAACAGTGGGAAGATGGGGCGAGGAAAATTAATCGACCATTATAGCGTTTTAGGGTGTGCGTCATCAATGTGATGGTGTGCTCGCGCGGTGGCTAATTTCGAACAAGCGCCACCATCAATGGTGCTGTACTCGCTACGCGGTGGCTTCGATCCAGTACCTGGTCGAGGTATCCGATACGATACCGTGGCTTTTTCCAATACGAATGACCGCTTCCTGAACGCTCGCGGCCAGTGTCGGCTGGTGGCAGTACGCCAGCGAGCGAATCATCCGCGAAATGCGCAGGTGATTGTGCCCGCCGGCTTTTAGCCAGATGTGCTCGCGCATGTTCAGGTTTGGGGTGGCCGTGATCGTCTCGCTCTCTCGCTCCAGCCCAAAAAAGCTCAGCATGACATCCAGCGACGTTTGCTGCCGCGCTCGAAGCCCTGCGTCGTCGGCGAACGCTTGCCGGTCTTCGCCGGTGAGCGTGGGCGCGAAGCCGTTGAAACGCCCTGCCTCGGGAATCGGAAACAGCCACTGAATATAGTCGTGGGTGTGCTCCAGCCAGAAAGGCGACAAGCCCCAAAGTTCGTCGACCTGTCGCCCTTTATGGTCGCTGGCCTCGCCGCGATAAAAAGCGATCAGCGGTGTGGCGTGGTGGTCCATGGCGTCTCCTGATAGCCGGTGATGCCGCCCAAGTGCTGGTGGGCAATAAATGCGCTATGTTACGTGGCCTGATGTATGAATTCCCGAATCGATCTGGAAACGCCTTCATGAGTGCTCAACCGCCTACCGCCCTTTCCGTCAGCGACCTCAACAAGCAAGCGCGCCAGGCGCTCGAGCGCGACATGGGCGAGGTGTGGGTCGAAGGCGAGCTTTCGAACGTTTCCAAACCCGCCTCCGGGCATATTTACTTCACGCTGAAGGACGACCGCGCCCAAGTGCGCTGCGCGCTGTTTCGCCAGCGCGCGCGGTTCGTGGCCGCGCCGATGCGCGACGGCGACCAGGTGAAGCTCAGAGGCAAGGTGTCGCTGTTCGAGCCGCGTGGCGACTACCAGCTGATCGCCGAGGCGGTGCAGGCGGCAGGGCTCGGTGAGCTGTTGGCGGCCTTCGAGCGGCTAAAAGCGCAGCTCGACGGTGAAGGCGTGTTTGCCAACGCCCGCCCCCTGCCCTACCCGCCGCGCAAGCTTTTGATTCTGAGCTCGGCCAGCGGCGCGGCGATTCGCGATGTGCTGGCGGTCCTCAAAGCGCGCTGGCCGCTTGCTGAGGTGACGCTCATTCCCGTGCCGGTGCAGGGCGCAGACGCGGCACCGGCGATGATTTCGGCGCTGGCGCTTTTAAACCGCCAAACGCGGTTGGACCCGGCGCGCGACGCCGTGCTGATCACCCGCGGCGGCGGCAGTCTGGAAGATCTGTGGGCGTTCAACAACGAACACCTGGCACGGGCGATTTTCAACTCGCGCCTGCCGGTGATGTCCGCGGTGGGTCACGAGGTGGATACCACGCTTGCTGACTTCGCCGCCGATGTGCGCGCCCCCACGCCCTCGGCGGCGGCAGAGCGGCTGGTGCCGGATGGCCGGGCGCTTTTGCAGGCGCTGGAGCAAAGCGAGGCGCGCCTGACCCGCGCCGTTCGCGCCAGCCTTCAGCGTGAAAGCCAGCGGCTGGATCACCTGCGCGCCCGGCTCAAACACCCCGGCGAGCAGCTCGCACAGCGCCGGCAGCACGTCGATTCACTCGCCCAGCGCCTGCAGCGCGCCATGAATCAAACGCTTGGTCAGCAGCAGAGCCGCGTGGCCCAGCTCACCAAACGGCTGGCAAGCCAGGACATGGCGCGGCTACACCAGGCCGAGCAGGCGCGCCTGACCCAGCTCGACCGCCGCCTGAAAAGCGCGGTGGAGCGCACGTTGGAGGCGCGCCGCGCAAGGCTTTCGAGTGTTGCCCGCGAGCTCAACGCGGTGAGCCCGCTGGCCGTGCTGGGCCGAGGCTACGCTATCGCCCAGGACAGCGCCGGCCAGGTCGTGCGCCGCGCCGAGGACACGGCGCCTGGCCAGACGCTGTCGCTACGCTTGGGTGAAGGCCGCCTGAGCGTGGAGGTCAAACGCCGCCACAAAAAATAGCGCCCGGCGGTGGCCGGGCGCTATCAGCGTGTTTTTTCCTGATGTTTACATCAACATTAACGCGCGTTCACACCTTGTTTAACGCTCGGGCGGCTCGAGCGTGTCGTCGCCCTGGGTGTTGCCAGAGGGCGTGTCGGAGTCGGCCAGGCCGTGCTCTTTCTTGCTCTTGTCCTTGTCGTGGGGTGTGGGCTCCTTGCCCGGGTTGCCGCCCAGGCCCGAGGCGGCGTTGTGCCCCGGCATCGCTTCGTCGGAGTAGCGCATGTGCTCGCTGTCGGTGTCGCTCGGCGTATGGCGAGTGTCGTGCTCCTGATGCTCATTTTTGTGCTGATCTTTCTGGTGCTGATCCTTGTCCGTGTCGTTTTTCATCTTCTCGGTCCTTTCGTGAAGAGAGTGCTGCATCTTGTCGGCCTGCTGGTGGCCCATCTCGGCGGCCTCGCCCACCAGGCGGTCGCGGTATTCGCCCATGTAAGCGTCTTCCCGTCGTGTTGAGGGTAGAAGCCCGCCGAGCGCGGCGCCAATGGCAAAGCCTAGCGCCCCGGCCACCAGCGGGTGCTCCTGGATGAAGTCCGACGAGTGGCGGCCGGCATCCTTGGCCCACTGCCCGGCGTCGTGCATGCCGTGCTGGGTGGAACGGTACAAGCCTGAGGTCGTGTCGCGCATACTGCCTCCCATGTGGTGAGCCCGCTCGCTGATATGATGGGCAGCGTCACTGGCGCTGTGGCCCATGTGGCGGGCGCCGTCGACGACGCGCTCTTTCATGCCCGAGGTCATGCCCGCGCTCTGGTCGAAACCTGCATACGGGCGGTCGCTGTCATCGAACGCCGGCGGATGAGAAAAGGCGCTGCGCTCGGGGCGGTCAAACGGTGCATCGCCTTCAAGGCCCGCCGGGCGCGCGCCGCCCGTATAGGCATCGACGTTTTCACCGCTATGGCGGCCCATCGGGTTGGAGAACGGCTCCGACATCGGCGGGCGGTTCATCCGCGAATCGAAGCGCCCTTGGGGGCCGCTGTGCGGGTAGGCTTCGGAATTGGCGTAGCGGTGGTCACCCTGCTGAGCGCCGCTGCGCTGGGCGGTCAACAGCCAGCCAAGCCCGGCACCGGTGACTAGAAACGGCACCGGGTTCTCCTTGATGGTCGTCCCCAGGTTGGCGAAGAACTCGTTGGCGCCGCCGTGGCGAAGGTAGTCGTAGGAGGCGTTGAGTAGCCGCTGGGGCGAGAAGCGCTCCTCCAGCTCGCCAAGCGTAGAGTCGAGCCGCTCGCGGGAGTGCTGAATGTCCTTTTCGATCTCTTCGGGGGTGCGGTGATCCTTGTGATCGCTCATTTCAACGCCTCCTTGACGTTATGCTCGTGCTCCTGAGCTAGCTCCTTGTCCCGCTGAAGACTCTTCAGCGTGCGCTGCGGCGTCAGGCGCTGCGCTTTGATCTTGTTGAGCCCTACGTTGAGCATGACCAACCCGATGACGGCGGTCACGACGCCGACGATGGCGGCCGAAAGCCAGGGGGTCATGTCCGGCGGCAGGATTTCGTTGAGCAGGGCGACCGCCGATGCCAGCAGCACCAGAAAGCCGGCGAAGATCACCGCGCCGGCCACGGCAATTGCGGCAATGCCGGTCAGGGCCTGATGAGTCTTTTCCGATACCTCGGCCTTGGCGAGCTCGGCTTCGCCTCGAACCAGATCGGTTACCTCGCGGGTCAACGTCGTTAAAAGCGAGCCGACGGACGCTCCCTGCGTCGTGCTATTGCGCTGCGTTTCCATATAAGCCTCGTTCGTACTGGCCAATCGTTGAGCGTTAAACGCGTGGAGGTCTATCGCGGTGTGCGGTAAGGGTCGCGATCGCCGGGCAGCGGGTCGCCGCCGGGCCTGGGCGTGATCATCGGCCGCGCTTCACCTGGGTTAAAAGGCTCGCTTGGGTCGCGCTCGACGCCGCTGCTGCCCGGGCGTGGGCCGTCGTTATCAAAGGCCGACGGGTGGCGAGACGAAGGGTGTTGGGAGGCAAAGCGCGACCCGGCGTCGTTCATATCCGTATGGCGCTCGCTGTAATCGTCCGGGCCACCGTAGGACGAGCCGCGATGCAGCGCGCCGTAGCCCTCGGCTCCGTAATGGCGGGGGTCGTCTTGAGGGTTCTGGCGTCTGGCGTCATAGGCTTGCGAACCATAGCCTTGAGAGCCGTAGCCCTGAGAACCATAGCTTTGAGAACCATAGCTTTGAGAACCATAGCCTTGAGAACCATAGCCTTGAGAACCGCTCCGTTGGGAATCGTGATGCTGCGAGCTTCGCAGAAAACGGGCAACTAAAAAGCCCGCCGCGATGGCACCGCCGATAAACACTGCCGGTTCGCGCCGACTGTAGCCCTGAACGTCGTGGAAAACGCGCTTGAGGTCCTTATCGCGAAACTGGTTCGAGAAGTCGTCGGCAAGCTCTGCCGCCTTGCGCGCCTGCTGCGAGAAAAACGGCTGGTGCTGGCTTTCGAACTCGTCGGCCGCCTTGTTCATGACGCTGGTAAACCGGCCGGCCTGTTTGGCGATGAGTTCGCGCTGCTGCTCGTAGAAGTGCTCGGCCTGGTGTTGGGCAGCGTCGCCCAGATCATGGGCAGCCTCTTTGCCCTGGCTTTTGAGCCGTTCGGTATCGAGCGTATCGTGTTGATGAGAGGTGTCAGTGCTTTTCGCGCCGCTGGCATCGGGGTGGGAATACTTTCCTTGATCGCTCATTAATTGCATCCTCCATGCGCTGCACTCTTTGCAGCCGGGGTAGTGAACAAAATGAACTTTTAGCGTTTAAAAACGCCATCCTTTTTATAACATGGGTTAACTTTTTCTTTTAAAACTCCTCGCAGATCACTTATGAACTATAGCGGGGGGTTAATAACTGTCAATTTAAAAACAAGTCTTTTAATAAAAACTTTGATCGTTTATTTATAAAAAATAAAAACGCCGACATATCATGCGCTTAATAAAAGTATAAACTTCAATAAACATCGTGCTAGTTATTATTAAAAAGCTACTTTAACTAACTTATTAAAAACCCAGGCATTTGCTTGAAAACAAGTAGACCGCTCTTTTCTAAAAAAAGGGTTAAGTAAAAATCCCTTCAAGCGGGACGGAAAAGCGGGCCGGCTTGGCCCTTTCGTAACGTTCGACTAAGGTAAACGATGGCGCGACCCAGGACGGGGTCGGCCATCGCTATACACCGCGTCGAAACGGTTACGAAGGAGGGAATCAACATGAGCGAGCAGAAACAGCCCCCGCAGCATCAGGACAGACAGCCCGGCGACGAACACGCCATGCGCCCGGCGCCGGAGTACATCCGCGAAAGCTATCGCGGCTCCGATAAGCTCAAGGACAAGGTGGCGATCATCACCGGCGGCGATAGCGGTATCGGCCGCGCCGTGGCGGTGCACTTCGCCCGCGAAGGCGCCGACAGCGTGATCGTGCATCTGGAAGAGGATGAAGACGCCGAAGAGACCAAGCGCCTGGTGGAAGCCGAAGGCCGGCGCTGCCTGGTGCTCAAAGGCGACGTGGCCCAGCCGGTCTTTTGCCGCGAGGTCATTCAAAAGACCCTTGATGAGTACGGCAAGCTCAACGTGCTGATCAACAACGCCGCCGAGCAGTACGACTGGGACGACATCACCGATATTCCCGACGACCAGCTTTTGCGCACTTTCCAGACCAACATCTTCAGCCACTTCTACATGATCAAAGCGGCCCTGCCGCACTTGAGTGAAGGCGACACCATCATCGAAACCTCGTCGATCAACGCCTTCAAGGGCAACGATACCCTGATCGATTACACCGCGACCAAGGGCGCCATTCAGGGGCTGATGCGCTCGATGGCCATGTCGCTGATGGAGCGCGGCATCCGGATCAATGCCGTAGCGCCGGGCCCGGTGTGGACCCCGCTGATTCCCGCCAGCATGAGTGAGGAGAAGGTCGAAAGCTTTGGCGGTCAGGTGCCAATGAAGCGCGCCGGCCAGCCCAGCGAAATGGGCCCCGCCTACGTGTACCTGGCAAGCGAAGACTCTTCCTACATGAGCGGGCAAACCATTCACCTGAACGGCGGCGTGATTCTGAATACCTGATACGGCGCATTGAACGCACAAGGCGGCCTGCGGGCCACCTTTTTCATGCCATGGTCATTCGCTGGGCTTCGGCGTCGCTGACGCCCAGCAGTTGCAAGATATGGCGCTGGGTGGCCACGAGCATCGCCTTGCGTTCGGCTTCGTCAGGCAGGCTCTTGGCCACGGCCACCGCGCCGATGAGCGAGGCAAGAATGACGCGCGAGGTGTTCGCAATGGCCTGGCGATCATCGGCCAGCGGCAGCTGCTTGAGCTTGCCAAGCGCGCGCAGGCGCATCTCGAGCATTTTTTTCATGCGCAGGTAAGAGGCTTCGAACAGCGTGCGAATCTCGGCTTTCTCGCTGCCGAGCTCGTTGAACAGCACCGCTTCGAAACCTGGCTTTTGCCGGGTTTCCAGCTCCTGCAGATGGCAGTAGTTGTTCACCAGCTCGGTGAGGTGCTGCAGCGACAGCGGCCCCTTCACCAGCCTTGCGGCGCGGCTCTCTTCCAGCGTCTGGCGAACTGATTCGTGATACAGCGCTTCCTTGGAGGCAAAGTGCGCGTAGAACGCGCCGTGGGTCATCCTGGCCAGCTTCATGATCTGGCCGATGGAGACTTTTTGAAAACCGTTGCGGCTGAAAAGCTCCGTCGCACTGGCCAGAATTCGCTCTCGGGTTTTCGACTTCTGATTTTTGAGCTTTTGACTTTTGAACGTGGGCATCGCGGCCTCGATAAACCTGCGCGTCATATTATCTTGATCATATGGTGCTGCTTGCTAGGGTGGCCAAATCAACCACTCAGGAACCGCTATGCAATCACCTATTGTTATCACCGGCATGGGTATGGTCAGTCCTCTGGGCAGCGGCGTCAATACGAACTGGCAACGGCTGCTCGAAGGCCACTCCGGCATCGATGCCATCGAGCGCTTCTCGACCGACGGCTTTCCCATCAAGGTCGCAGGCACCGTCAAGAGCCTCGTCGACGATCCGGACCACGGGCTGGACCTCGATGCCATCGCCGACCCGAAGGAGCGGCGCAAGCTGGATCTTTTCAGCCTCTACGCGCTGGCCGCCGCCGACGAGGCGCTGACCCAAGCCGATTGGCTACCCACCGACCCGGCTCAGAAACGCCGCACCGCCACCATCGTAGGGTCGGGCATTGGCGGTTTCCCTACCATTACTCAGGCGCAAAAAACGCTTAACGAGCGCGGCCATCGCAAGCTGTCGCCGTTCACGGTGCCGGCGTTTCTCGCCAACCTGGCTGCGGGCAACCTGTCGATCCGCTACGGCTTTCAGGGGCCGCTGGGCTGCCCGGTGACCGCGTGCGCCGCGGGGCTGCAGGCCATTGGCGACGGCATGCGCCTGATTCGAAGCGGCGAGGCTGACGTGGCGCTGGTCGGCGGCGCCGAGGCGTGTATTGATCCGCTGTCGCTGGCGAGCTTTCACGCGCTGAAGGCGCTTTCCACCGAAGCCGATGACCCAACCAGCGCCTCGCGCCCCTTCGACCAACAACGCTCGGGCTTCGTGATGGGCGAAGGCGCGGGGCTCTTGGTGATCGAAACGCTGGAGCACGCGACGGCGCGCGGCGCCACGCCCCTGGCGATCATTAGCGGTTACGGCACCAGCGCCGATGCCCACCACCTGACCGCCGGCCCCGAGGACGGCAGCGGCGCGGCGCTGGCGATCGAGGCGGCTCTCAAGATGGCGAAACTGGAGAAAGGCGATATCGACCACATCAATGCCCACGCCACCTCGACCCCGGTGGGCGATCGCGCGGAAATCGCATCGCTAAGAGCAGTTTTCGGCGACGCGCTGAGCGCAATTCCCATTACCGCGACGAAGGCGTCGACCGGGCATTTGCTGGGCGCGGCGGGTGGCGTGGAGAGCATCTTCTCGGTGCTCGCAGCCAGGGAGCAGACGCTGCCGCCGACGTTGAACCTGACACAGTGCGACGCGGCGATGGAGGATCTGAACTTCGTCACCTCGGCCACGGCGCACAAGACGCGCCACGTGCTCTGCAACGGATTCGGTTTCGGCGGGGTCAACGCCGCGCTGATCGTGAGCGCCGACTTTTCAGATAGCCCCTAGGCGCTTTGGCGCGCCACGGTGTCGATCAGTACGTACTCGAAGAGAATCGACTCGAACTGCTCCATGGGCGTGACGGACTTGAGCGTCTTGGCGCGCAAAATCGCCCCTTCCCAACCGCTCAGGATGAAGCTTGCCAGCGCCTGGACATCGGCCCGGGGGCTCACCGCGCCCTGGGCCTGAGCGGCCTCTAGGCAGGCCACGAAGTGTCGTTCCCAGCGCTGGAAGACCGTATTCAGCGCGTCGCGAAAGACGTCGCTTTGGCCTGAAAGCTCCTGGCCCAAGTTGCCGATCAGGCAGCCGGTTTCGTGGTTGCAGGTCTGCATGTAGTCCCGGCCACGGGCGAAGTAGCGCCGCAGGCGCTCGAGCGGCGCCAGGCTCTCGTCTTCCAAAAGGGCTGCCAGCCCTTCGGCGTAGTCGTCGGCGAAGCGCTCGATCACCGCCAGCCCGAAATCCTCCTTGCTGGAGAAGTAGTGGTAGAACGAGCCCTTGGGTACCCCACAGGAATTGAGCACGGCGTTGATGCCGGTCGCGTTGTAACCGTGCTGAGCGATCAGCTCGGCGCCGGTATCGATCAATTTGTCGCGGGTCGAGGTGTTTTTCATATCGTCCAGGCCTGTCGGTCAAGGCAATCAATCAACGTGAAGCCGGTCTATTTATTAGGATCGAGTCGTTAGGCGCAGGTGCGGTTATCAATGCGTCAGGTTGCACGCTCTTTACACATTACTTGCCTAATCACTGCTTAACTGGAGTAGATGCTAGCATACTACGCTTATCTTCCAGCATTTTTAGCTTCCAGCCAACGGATGACGTGCGGTAATGACCCTTCTTGATAAAACGTCGGCCCGCCAGCAGGGCCGGGTGCGTTTGGGCGCCATAATGGCGCTTTTGATTCTGGCTGGCGGCCTGGCCCTGGCCTGGTGGATTCTCACTCAGCCCCCGCGTATCGAGCGCCGCCCGCCGCCGCCGGCGTCACCGCCGCTGGTCGATGTGATCAGCGTCGAGCGCCGCGTTCAGGCGCCGCTGCTTTCGGGTTTTGGCCGGGTGGAGGCAGAGAAATCGACCATGATCTCAAGCCGAGTGGCTGGCGAGCTCAAGCGCTTCGCCGAGGGCGTGGTGCCCGGCCAGGTCGTGGAGGCCGATGCCCCGCTTGCCTATATCGACCGCGCGGATCTGGAGCTTGCGCTGCAGGACGCCCAGGCCCAGGTGGCCACCGCCGAGGCCGGCGTGGCGCTCGAGCGCGCCGAGCAGCAGCGCGCAGAGGGTGATTACGCCCGCTTTGGCCGCGAGCTCACCGCCGAGCGCCGTGCGCTGGTGCTGCGCGAACCTCAAAAGCGCCAGGCCGAAGCCGCGCTGACCCAGGCCCGGGTGCTGCGCGATCAGGCCGCCCTGAATCTGGAACGCGCCACGCTCACCGCGCCCTGGCGGGCGATGGTCGCCGAGCGCACGCTCGGTGCCGGCAGCCTTCTAAGCCAAGGCACCGAGGTGCTGAGCCTGGTCGGGGTCGAGCAGTTTTGGGTGCGCGCCTCGCTTCCTGGCGACACGCTTGCCTGGCTCGAACCCGGCGATCGCGTCACGCTCACCAGCCAAAGCTGGCCGGCGGGGGAAAGCCGCGAGGGCGAGTTGACCTCGATTCTGCCGAATCTCGAAGAGAACGGCCTGCAGGCGCAGCTGCTCGTCTCCGTCGAGGACCCGCTGGCGCTGGACCAAAACGGGCCGGCGCTGCGCCTAGGGGATGTCATGCGCCTTCGCTATCACACCACCGCCCGCGAGGCGCTGATCGCCCTGCCCTCCTCGGCGCTGCGCCCGGGCGACGTAGTGTGGTGGCTCGATGACGACGACCGGCTGCAGAACTCGACGGTGACGCTCGCCTACCGCGGCGAAGAGCAGGCGCTGATAAGCGACGGCCTGAGCCCGGGTCAGCGCGTGGTCACCGCCGGGCTTGCCCAGCCGCGCGTTGGCCAAGCGGTGCGCCCGCGCCAATCCGCTAAGACGCCGGCCCGCCCGGATGAGGAGAGCACGCCATGACGCGCAAAGGCCCGATTGCCTGGATGGTGGATCACGGCGTCGCGCCGAACCTGATGATGGCGCTGTTCATCGTCGGCGGTTTGATGGCCTCGCTTGCCATCAAGAAGGAGGTCTTTCCCGACTTTGAAAGCGAAACCGTTCAAGTCTCCATCAGCTACCCCGGCGCCACGCCGGAAGATATCGAACAGAGTCTGCTACTACCGGTCGAGTCGGCGATGTCCAACGTCGAAGGGATCGATGAGCTGACCGCCACCGCCAACGAAAGCAGCGGCGTGGTGCAGGCCACGCTGATCGACGGTGTAGAGGTGATGCGCGTCTACCAGGAGATCCAGCAGGCGGTGAATGGGATCACCACCTTCCCCAACGCCGCCGACCCGCCGCGCTTTAGCCTGGCCGGTTACTCCCGCGGCGTGGTGAGTTTGCAGGTGTATGGCGATGCCAGCCTGGCCGCGCTGCACGACGCCGCCGAGAACGTGCGCGCCGAGCTTCAGGCCAATAGCGGCATCTCCCGGGCGGAGCTTTCCGGTAACCGCGACCGCGAAATTCAGGTGCTGCTGGACGACGAGGCGATCGAGCGTTACGGGCTCGACCACCAGGCGCTGGCCGCGCGCATCGGCGAGGAAGCACTGGACCTGGCCAGCGGCCAGCTCACCACCGCCGAAGGCGAGTGGCTGATTCGCTACCAGGGCCGGCGCCAAAGCGCCGCCGAGTTCGCGCGCCTGCCGATTCTCACCACTACCCAGGGCGCGCCGGTCGAGCTTGGCCAGATCGCCCAGGTGCGCGAAGGCTTCGCCGAAACCGACCGCGAGGAGTTTTATAACGGCCAGCAAGGGCTGTCCGTCGAGGTCTTCCAGGTCGGCAACCAGACGCCTACCAGCGTCTCCAGGGCGGTGCAGAGCGAGTTGGAGCGTCTGCGCGCCGGGCTTCCCCCGAACATCCATCTGGACGTGGCCCGCGACAGCTCCGAGGTGTACGAGGACCGCTTGGGGCTTCTGCTCAAGAACGCCTGGATGGGCCTGGCGCTGGTGATGATTCTCATGGCGCTGTTTCTCGAGGCGCGCCTGGCGTTCTGGGTAACGCTCGGCATTCCCACCGCGTTTTTAGGGGCGATGCTGTTTCTGCCCTGGATCGGGGTGTCGCTGAACATGATGTCGATGTTCGCCTTCATCATCGCGCTCGGCATCGTGGTGGATGATGCGATCATGGTGGGCGAGAACATCTACAGCTACCGCGAAGAGGGCTACTCGCTGCGCGACGCGGCGGTCAAGGGCGCCAAAGAGATCGCGGTGCCGCTCACCTTCGCCATTCTGTCCAATATCGTGGCGTTCATGCCGCTGCTGTTTTTGCCGGGCTTTTTGGGAATGATCTTCGCCACCGTGCCGGTGGTGGTGGTCACGGTCTTTTTGATCTCCTGGGCCGAGGCGCTGTTCATTTTGCCCGCGCACTTGGCCCACAGCCACAAGCCGCGCAAGACCCCGGCCTGGCAGCGCCCGCTGGAGCGCGTTCGCCACACGTTGCAAGGCGGCCTGCACGCGTTTACCTACCGCCGCTTCGAGCCGTTTTTGCAGCGCGCGCTGAACCAGCGGCTTCTAAGCGTGAGTTTGGGCGTTACGCTGCTGGTGGTGGCGCTGGCCTGGGCGATGAGCGGGCGGCTCGGCTTTTCGCTGATGCCCCGGGTCGAGTCGGACCAGGTGCGGGCCACCGTGACCCTGCCGATCGGCAGCAATATCAGCGTCAGCCGCGAGCTCGGCCAGCAGTTGATCGACGCCGCCGAGACGCTCAGCGCCGAAGAGCCGACGCTTGCGTTCGCCAGCACCCGCAGCCGGCTGGACGGTGAAAGCCTGGAAGTGACGCTGGACATCGCCCGCGAAAGCCTCGACCAGTGGCCGCCATCGCGCATCGCCGAACGCTGGCGCGACGTGAGCGGCGACCTGGTGGGCGCGCAGTCGGTGCGCTTCGCCTCGGACGTGGGCGGGCCGGGCAGCGGCGCCGCGCTCAGCCTGCGCCTTTCCCACCCGGACACCCTGGTGCTCGAAGCCGCGGCCACCCGCTTGGCCGAGCAGCTCGGCGAGTACGGCCTGACCGATATCGACAGCGGCCTGGGCGACGGCAAGCCGCAGCTCGAAATGCGCCTTTCCGCCGAAGGCCGAGCGCTGGGGCTGACCGGCAGCGACCTGGCCCAGGCGCTCCGCGGCCCGCTGCAGGGCGCCACCGCCGTCGAGCAGTTCATCGGCCGCCAGGAGGTGAGCGTCGAGGTGCGCCTGCCGGAGCAGGACCGGGCGAGCTTGAACGAGCTCTACCGCCTGCCGGTGCGCACCGCCGATGGCTTGAGCATTCCGCTGTCGCGGGCGGCGGACATCACCCTGAGCCAGGCCTCGAGCAGCCTGACGCGTATCGACGGGCGGCGCATCATCACCGTGACCGCCGACTCCGACAACGACCAGACCATTAACCAGGTGCTCGCCACGCTTCAGGAGGATGTCTTCCCCACCCTGACCAACACCTGGCCGGGGCTCGAAGTGACGCTTGGCGGGCGCCAGCAGGATACCGCCGACAACCTGGCCACGCTTAGAACCGCCATGTGGCTGATGCTCGCCGCGCTCTACGCCCTGCTCGCCATTCCGTTTAGAAGCTACCTGCAGCCGCTGTTGGTGTTGGCCGCCATTCCCTTTGGCCTGGTCGGCGCGGTGGCGGGCCACATGGTCATGGGCTTTGGGCTTTCGATCATCAGCCTGCTCGGGATGCTGGCGCTCTCCGGGGTGGTCATCAACGACGCGCTGGTGCTGATCGACTACGCCAACCGCAAGCGCCGCGAAGGCATGGCGGCGCGCGAGGCGATCGTCGCCGCGGCCACCCGGCGGCTTCGCCCGATCATGATGACCACGCTCACCACCTTTTTAGGACTGGCACCGATGATTCTGGAAACCTCGCGTCAGGCGCGCTTCATGATTCCCATGGCGATTTCGCTGGGCTTCGGGATGATTTTCGCCACCGCCATTCTGCTCATTCTGGTGCCTTGTTTGTACCTTGGGCTCGAAAACCTGCGCGAGCGCCTGAGCGCCCCGCCGCAGCCGACCCCTCAGCCCGACCCAAACGGTAACTCCTCATGACCCGGCTTCAAACGCTGTCTCGCTGGCGCCCGTCGCGCCTTGGGTGGCGCCTGTTCGCGGTGATTCTAAGTGTCAACGTGGCGATCGCCGCCAGTACCTTCATGGCGGTCTCCTACAGTATCGACCGGGGGTTCCTCGAGTACCTGACCCAGGCCCAGGAGCGCCGAGCGACGCTTCTGGCCGACGGCCTGGTGACCCGCTGGAACAGCCAGCGAAGCTGGGCGTGGCTCGAGCGCGCCCCGGATCGTTGGCCCCGCGTGGTGCGCTTCGAACTCGGGCGCGGGCGCGAAGAGCGCGCCTCCCCCTTGGGCGAGGCGCGGGACTTCGCGCTGCGCGACACCCAAGGCCGCTTCGTGGTTCGCCCACGCCCGCTGGGTGAGCCAGACGACTGGCACTGGCTGACGCTTTACAGCGAAAGCGCCTCCGGCGGCGAGCGCGTGAGTATCGGCGAGCTGGGCTTTCGGTCGCCCCAGCAGGTCATGGAGCATATGGAGAGCCGCTTTCTGGAGCGCCAGCAGCGCAATCTCTCCATTATCGTTTTGTCGTTGGTGTTGGCCTCTCTGTTGTTAGCCGGCGGGCTCTCCTGGTGGCTTGGCGGGCGCACCCGGGCGCTGGCCGGGGCCACGCGCCGGCTCACCGAAGGCGACTACCACATTCGCCTGCGCGCCCGTGGCCGCGACGAGCTCTCGCGGCTTGCCCAGGACTTCAACCTGTTGGCCGAAACGCTGGATGCGAGCCGCAGCGCCCGGGCGCGCTGGGTATCGGACACCGCCCACGAGCTTCGAACGCCGCTTGCCGTGCTGCGCGGCGAGATCGAGGCGATGCAGGACGGCGTGCGAGCGCTCAACCAGGAGAATTTGGGGTCGCTCGCCCAGGAGGTCGACCAGCTCGAGCGGCTGGTGGCGGATCTTCGCCTGCTATCGCAAAGCGACGCCGGCGCGCTCGACATTCACCTATCGCCAATGGATCTTAGCGAGAGCCTTTTGGGCCGGCTCTCGGATGCCGACCGTTGGCTGGCGGACAGCGGCTTGACCTTGACCGCCGACATCGCCCCGAACGTCACGGTGCTGGGCGACCCGCAGCGCCTGCGCCAGCTCTGGAGCAACCTGTTGGATAACAGCTGCGCCTACACCGTGGCCCCGGGCACGCTCGACGTGCGTTTGAGCGTCGAGGCCCACCAGGCCGTGGTGATATGGCAAGATAGCGCTCCGGGCGTACCGGAAAGCGAGTTAGCCCGGCTGACCGAGCGGCTCTACCGCGTCGAGGGCTCGCGCAGCCGCGCAAGCGGCGGCAGCGGCCTGGGGCTTTCGATTGCCAGTGCCCTGGCCAGCGCCCACGACGCCACGCTTACCGCCAGCGTCTCGCCTCTGGGCGGGCTTTGCTGGACGCTGCGCTTTCCGCTGCTCTCTTCGCGCTAGCGTCACGTTGGATATTCACCCTGGAGTTTCGAGTGCCCATGTCATCGACCGATTCGCACCCCGCCAACGCCTCCCTTCTCATCGTCGAGGATGAGCCGAAGATCGCGCGCCTGATGGCCGACTACCTGACCGGCCACCATTTCGCGCCGACGCTGATCGAGCACGGCGACGACGTGCTCCCTTGGCTCGACGCGAATACGCCGGCGCTGGTGCTGCTGGATTTGATGCTGCCGGGCATGGACGGCACCACGCTCTGCCGCGAAATCCGCCAGCGCTGGCCGGCGCTGCCCATCATCATGGTGACGGCGAAGGTCGAAGAGGTGGACCGTCTGGTGGGGCTCGAGATGGGCGCCGACGACTATATCTGCAAGCCGTTCAGCCCGCGGGAAGTGGTGGCCCGGGTCAAGGCGGTGCTGCGCCGAAGCCGCGCCGCCGAAGCCGCCGCCGATGAGCCCTCCGCCACGGCCGCGCCGGTTACCCTGGACGACGAAGGCTGGGTGGCGCGAGCGGGCAGCCAGGATTTGGGCCTGACCGCAGTCGAGTTTCAGCTTCTGCGCGTGATGATGCACGCCCCCGGGCGCATCTTCAGCCGCGAGCAGCTGATGGATCACATGTACCGCGACAACCGCATCGTGTCCGAGCGCACCGTGGACAGCCACATCAAGAAGCTGCGCAAAAAGATCACCGAAGCGCTGCCCGACCAGGAGATCATCCGCTCGGTGTACGGCGTGGGTTACAAGTATCAGCCCGAAGGGTAAACGCTTCATTTCAAGCGCTGGGAGGCGTTCATGAAAGCGCTCATCGCGGAAGACAACGACAATCTGGCTCGCTCGATCGCGACGACTCTGCGCGAGGCGGGCTTCGATGTTGCGCACGCCGCTGATGGCGCTCAGGCGGAGTATATGCTGGACCAAGGCGGCTTCGATGTGTTGCTGCTCGATTTGGGGCTGCCCGAGCTCGATGGCATCACGCTGCTACGGCGTCTGCGCCAGCAGTATAACCGGATTCCGGTGCTGGTGATCTCCGCTCGGGATACGCTTGATCAGCGCATTCTCGGTCTGGAAGAGGGCGCTGACGACTACCTGTGCAAGCCTTTTTCGCTGGATGAGGTCAGCGCTCGGGCACGCGCATTGGTGCGCCGCGCTCAGCACTTCGGCGGCGACTCGATTCAGTGTGGTGCGCTCGAGTTCTTTCCCGAAACCCGGGAGCTTCGCGTTGACGCCACCCCCGTGCCCCTGCATCGTCGCGAGCTCGAAGTCATTGAGTATTTGATGATCAACCAGAACCGCCTGGTGAGTAAGGATCAAATCATCGACCGGCTTTCGAAAACCGATGAGCCGGTCAGCTATGCCGCGGTGGAGACCTACATTTCGCGTATTCGCAAGAAGATCGGCCGGGATTTCGGCCTCAAGACCGCGCGCGGGCTGGGCTATTATCTGGCGCCCCTTGATCGATGATCTCTGTGCCAACCCACTTAACCGGCGAACGAACATGCTGGAACGTCTAAAGAAATGGGGCCCCTCGTCGATTCGCGGACGCCTGCTCATCTGGATCGGTCTGCCCTTTACCGGGCTTGCGCTGGCCACGCTGGGCCTAAGCCACGTACTGCTCGCCCGCCAGATCAACGAAACCTTCGACGACATGTTGCTCAATGCCGCCAATCGCTTGGAGCGGCGCCTTTATACCGTCGATGGCGAGCTTCATATCAACATGCACTACTTCAGCGTGAGCACCCTGGGAAGCCGAGGAGAAGGCAAGATCTTCTACCGCATTCGCGATATTAGTGGCGGCATCGTGGCGGGTTTTCCCGGCCTTGGCGACCCGCCAGGTCCGCTCGATGAGCCGCTTTTTTACGACGTCGCCTACGCCGGCAACGAGCTTCGCGCCGTGGCGTTGACCTTTCCATTCAACCGAAGCCGCACCCATACCAATATCGAAGTGATCGTCGCCGAGTCGAAAGAAGCACGCCACACCCTGCTCAACGACTTCATGCTCACTCTGAGTAGTCTCATGGTGGTCACGGGTATTCTGGCCATCACGCTGGCGCTTTTTGCCATTTACCGCGGGCTGGCTCCGTTGACCGCGATCAGCCGGGCGCTCGGTCGGCGCTCACCCAATGACCTCCACCCCATCGCCGATGGCGCGCCTCGAGAGATTCACCCGTTGATCAGCAGCATCAACCAGCTGATGCAGCGTATTCGCCGCAGCATCGAGAGTACCCAGCAGCTCAACGCCGATGTTTCCCATCAGCTGCGAACGCCCATTTCAGAGCTTCGCGCGCTCACCGAAATATCGCTGAAAACCACTCGGGAAGCCGATACCCGCGCCAATTTAAGCGAAATGCAGCGCATCGCCGAGCACGCCAGCCACACCGTGCAGCAGCTCTTGAAATACGCCAAGACGCGCAGCGAACTCTTCGACGACACCCATCTAAAGAAGGTCGACCTGGTCGCGATCTGCCGCCAAGCCTGCAATCAAACGGTGACGGCCATCTACCAGAAGGGCCAAGAACTCTCCTTCGAGCAAGCGGGCCAGCCGCCGAAAGTGCTGGGGGACCCGATCATGCTGCTCTGGATGGTGACCAACCTGATCGAAAACGCCAGCGTCCATGCCGGCGGCGGACACACCTACAAGGGCAGTATCGATATCCACATCGCCGAGGAGGCCGGCCGGGCCGTGCTCACCGTGAGCGACCACGGCGTGGGCGTCGCGCCCGAAACGCTTGGCCAGCTCACCGAGCGCTTTTACCGCCACAACCCGCAAACGCCGGGAAGCGGACTAGGGCTTGCCATCGTCGAACAGGTGGCGACCGCCCACGCGGCCACGCTTTCGCTTTATAACCGGGCAGACCATGGCCCGCCGAACGCCAGCGGGCTGGTCGCGCGGCTCGAATTCCCCGCTAGGGCACCGGCCCCGCCAGGCGCACCATCGCGGGCGTCATGAAAATCAGGATCAAAAGACGCAGCACGTGGTGGGAGACCACGTAGACCGGGTCGATGCCCATGACCGTGGCGATCACTGCCAACTCCCCCACCCCGCCGGGAATCAGCGCCAGCAGCACTGCCACGAAGGCAAGCGGCGTGACAGACGCCACCAGCCAGGCCATCAGCGCCGCCATGGCTAGCGCGAAAACCGCGTAAAGAAGGCCGAAACGGCCCACCTTGAACACCTGAGAAAAGCGCGTGTTGGAAAAGCGTGATCCCACCGAGGAGCCCAGCACCAGAAAAGCGCCGAACACCAGCCACACCGGCAGTTCGTAGTCGAGTCCGGCGTTGGTCAGCACCGCGCCGGCGGCCATGGGGCCCAAAAATTCCGGCATGGGCACGCGAAGCCGCTTCATGAGCCACCAGAAAAGCGGCACGACGAGCAGCGCGGCAATGTCGCAAAGCCTCAGCGCGTGACTATCGCTTTGCAACGTGACCTCATCGACGAACAGACTCGCCACCAGCGCCGCGCCGGAGACCACGGTCACCAAACGCAGGGAGTGGGAAATGGCGATCCAGCGAAGATCGCCCCTGGCGCCTTCGGCCAGCACCAGCGCCGAGTTCATACTGCCCGGGTAGGCGCAAAACATCGCGCTGACGCGCCCCACGCCGGCACGGCTGAAGATCCAGTAGCCGCCGGCCAGCATGAGAGCCATGTAGACCAGCATGGCGATCACGCTGGGATACCACTGCACCAGCCCCATAAGCTCCCGGGCCTGAATACGGCTGCCGATAAAAAGCCCGAGCAGGGCGATGGCGACCACGTGAAAGCGCTTGTCCACCCCGGTTTTGACGCCGGCGAGCGAGGCGCCCATTACCAGAAAGAGCGCGCCCAGCATCCACGCCAGCGGCAATGAAAAAAGGGTGGCGATGACGCCACCCAAACTACCCAACACGAGAGTTCTCAGCGTTCGCAAGGCCATTGGCTACGCCGTACTAGCGCGGCGCTGTTGAAAGCGCTGCATCAAGGGCCGGCCAAACAGCGAAATCACCAGCAGGGCCAGAATGCCCAGCGCCACGGGGCGGGTGAACAGGTAGCTGAAATCGCCACCGCTGATCTGATAGGAGTGCAAAAGCGACTTCTCGGCAAGCGAGCCCAGCAAAAGCCCGATGACCGCGGCGGGCACCGAGTAGCCGTAGTGGCGGAAAATCCAGCCGATCACCGCGAATACCAGCACCGTTGCCGGGCCGGTCATGTTGCCGGTCAAACCGAACGAGCCCATCACCGCCAGAACCAGCACCGAAGGAATCAGGTAGCGCATCGGCACCTTGATGATGTTGGCTAGAAGCGGAATGAACAAAAGCCCCACGACGACCAGCAAAAATACCTGGGCGAAGTTGGCGAAGATGATCGCGTAGACCACGTCGGTTTGCTGGCGGATGAACTGTGGCCCGCCGGTGATGTTGTGCATGGCGAACGCCGCCAGCATCACTGCGGTAGCGCCACCGCCGGGAATGCCCAGCGCCAGAAGCGTTGCCATCGAGCCCGCCTCGGAGGTGCTATTGGCGGATTCCGAGGCCACCACGCCCTTGGGGTTCCCCTTGCCGAACGAGTCGGGGTCGCTGTCCCGGCGCTTGGTTTCCACATACGAAAGCAGATTCGACACCGACGAGCCCACCCCGGGCACCGCGCCGACGAACACGCCGATCAAGCCGCCGCGAATCATCACCCACGGATGGCTCAGCGCCATTTTACAGCCGCCGAAAATCTGTTTGATATCGACCTTGCGCGAAGCCTCGGACTCGACGATGAAGCCCTTGTTGGCCAGCTTGAAAAGCTCCGAGGCGGCGAACATGCCCATCATCGCCGGAATCACGGGAATCCCGTCAAGCAGGTACGTTTGCCCCATGGTGCCGCGGGCCAGGCCCACTTCGCTAAAGCCAATGGTACCGGCCAGCAGTCCCACGAACCCCGCCATCAGGCCCTTGAGCACCTGCTCACCCTTGAGGCTCGCGATCAGCGTCATGCCCCACAAAATGACGATGAACATCTCCGCCGGACCGAGCTTGAGCACCATCACGGAAAGCGGCTGGATCATGATGAACAGGATCACGTAGCCCATCAGTACGCCGATCACCGACGAAGCGAGCGCCACCCCTAGCGCTTCGTTGTGCTGCCCGTTGCGCGCCATGGGGTAGCCATCGAAGGCGGTGGCGATCGCCGAGGACGTGCCGGGAATGTTCATCAAAATGGCCGGAATGCCCGAGCCGAACGAGCCGCCGGTGAAGATGGCGGTGAGAAAGAGCATCGCCTGGATGAAGTCCATGTACATGGTCATGGGCAAGAAGATCGCCATGGCCATGGAGATTTGAAGCCCGGGCGTGGCGCCGAAAATCAGCCCCAGCACGATACCGGGAATGACCACCATCCACGGGCTGAAGCTTGAGAACAAAAGCGCAAGGCTTTGCTCGACTGCGGCAAAATCGATCATGGCGGCTCCTTAGCTGGGCAGCAGCGTGAGGGTCATGGGATAGGGCAGCATCTGCGAAAAGAAGTACACGCTTCCCAACCCGAAAGCGGCGCTAAAGCCCGCCAGTAGCCAGACGTTGCGCTCGCCCTTCAACACCAGAAACAGCGCGATGAACGCCACCGTGGCGATATCGAAGCCTAGGGTTTCGAGTGACAGTACGTAGGCGGCGAACAACCCCACGACCGGCAGCGTTTTATAAAGCGGCTCGTCCTCGTCGGAAGGGCGAAACAGCGTGCGATGCTTCACGCGCAGCCCGAGTTCGAGCACGATGATCACCAGCACCACTAGCGATAGCGGCAGAATCAGCAGAAGGTTTTGGGGGCTGGCTGAAACGCTGTAAGCATCCCACAGATACCAGAGCGTAAAGCACGCCAGCGCCATGAGGACCAGAAAGTCACCATAGTCGCGTTTTTGTGCGGACATGGTGGTTCTCCAAGCCGGCCCTTAGAGCGGGGCCGGCCTTCAGACATCAGTTAAGCAGGTGAGCGTACTGCTCGAAGATTTCGTAGTTTTCGCGCATCAGTTCGTTGGAGCGCTCCGGGCCGACCCAGACGCCGCCCATGTCGTTGCGCTCGAGGTGATCCTGCACCTCCTTGCGCGCCAGCGCGCTTTGAATGGCCGAGGAGAGCGTTTCGAAGCGCTCCGGATGCTCACGCTCCATTTCGCTGGTCACCGCGAAGCCGCGCATCGAGCCCTGAAGAACCGGCACTTCGATATCCATCGGCGCCAGGGCTTCGTTGATCGGCGCCACGTCCCACTGCTCGATGCGCTCGTCGCTGACGATGGCCAGCGGCGTCAGGAATTCGCGAATACCTTCGCTGCCTTGGGCGCTGATCGAGACGAAATCGACCTGGCCGCCGGCCACCGCCGAGCGCGCTTCGCCGCCGCTGTTGTAGGTCACGAGATTCAAGTTATCCTGGTTAATACCGGCCCGGTCGAGCAACAGGCGCACCATCAAATGCCCCGCCGAGCCTTGCACAACGGCGCCACGCACCTGGGTCTCCTCGTCGCGAATGGCTTCGAGAAGCGACGGTAGATCTTCGTAGCCGCTGTCACTGTTGGCGGCGATCAGATCCAAGTCGAACCACTGAAAGTTGACGTAGTTGAAGTCGTCGACACTGAAGTTCGCGCCGCCGGTCAGAATCGAGTTCGTCAGATACGGCGCGAAAGTAGAGGCGTACACGGTGTAGCCATCGTCGGGCATGTTCAAAACATAGTTGGAGGCGACCTGGGTGCCCGCCCCCGGGCGGTTGGTGACCTGAACCGGCACGCCGATCTCTTCCGAGATATAGCCCGACATGGCGCGCGCCAGCCGGTCGGCGCTGCCACCTGTGCCAAAGCCCACGATCATGTTGATGGGCCGTTCGGGGTAGTCATCCGCCGCGGCGGGAAGCGCCAGGGCCAGCGAAGCCACAGCGGCGGTCGCGCCGGCCAGCAGCGATTTCATGTTAAAACCAAACGGAGCGGAGCTGTTATTGGGCATAGCGGTCTCACTTTTTTCATGAAGATTTATACGTTTTTATAGGCAGGCCAGCGCCTGCAGAGCCACTACGCTATGTCACGAAGCTTTCACCAACCTTGCACGCTGGCAAAAGCCAACTAAAGTCTAACGCCCTCTCTTACCCTCACGACTCACTTCATTATCGAGAAACGCGATCGCTGCTTTAATCGCCCCGCCACGCAGTAGAAAAGCCGCAATGTGCCCGCGCCCGTGCTGCAGGTAGAGCTCGGCGGGCGTGCCCTGAGCCGCGAGGGCCTGATAGAAATCCCGGGCGTGATCCACCGGTACTAGCCGGTCCCGGTTGCCGTGGAAGAGGAAAAACGGCGGCGCCTGTGGGGTGAGCTGGCGAATCGGTGAGGCCTGCACGTAGGCGTCGAACACCTCGTCGCGGGTGCCGCCGAGCAGGTTGATCACAAGCTCTCCGTCATCGAATTTCAGCAGATCGCTTGGAAGCCCGCCGACCGCCGCGGCGCGAAGTCGGGTGTGCTCGCCGCCATAGGGCTCGGCCAGCGGCCCGGTTTGGCTTGCCAGCGCCAGAAGGCTCACCAGGTGCGCGCCGGAGGAGTAGCCCACGCCGACGATGCGGTCGGTATCGACCCCAAAGCGCTCGGCGTTATCGTGAATCCAGCGCATCGCCTGCTGCAGGTCATGAAGCTGGGCGGGAAAACGGTAGCGCGGCGCAAAGCGGTACTCGACGTTGAACGTTACATAGCCTTGGCCCGCCAGCTGTCGGGCGATTTTCTCCATATCGGCTGGGCTTCGCCCGCGCCAGCCGCCGCCGTGCACGATCAGCGCCGCCGGGCGCAGGCCCGCGTTAGGGGTGTCGGGCAGGCGCACGCGGGCGGTGAGCGGCTCGGGCCAGCCTGGCGGCGTATAGCGCTCGACACTTGGCGAGGTCGAGCGTACCGAGGGCGATCGCGGGGTTTGGGAGATGGCAGCCTGGGCAATCGCGGTTTCGCCGCTGGTGGAAAGATGGGTCGCGCCGCAGCCGCCGAGCAGTAGCGCCAGGCTGCCTGCGCCTAGCGAGCGGCGAATCACACGAAAAGCGTGCATCGATAACTCCTTTTATCCGGGTGCTTAGCGTATGAGAAGGTCACGTTGTTTGCACACTTTGTGCAACGACTTTACACCGGGCCGCTCGATACTGCAGTCGTCACCTTCGACAGCATCGCATCAAGGAGAGAAACCATGACGCTATCATTTCGCAAGCTCTTCGCCCCGGCTCTGCTGGCCGCCGCGCTGGTACCGGTTGCCATGACCGCTCAGGCCCACCCGCACGACGGCAACGGCCAGGACCGCGAGCAGATGCGCGAGCGCATGCAGGAGCAGCGCCAGGAAGTCTACCAGCGCGCCGAGATCGATGAAGAGAAGCAGCAGGCGCTCAACGAGGCCAACAGCGAATTTTTCGAGGCGATGAAGGCGCTGCACGACGAACACCAGGCGCGCATCGACGAGATTCTGACCGACGAGGAGCACCAGGCGCTGCGTGAGGCCATGCGCGACGTACGCCAGGAGCATCGCGGCGAACGCGGCCGCCACCACGGCGAACAGGGCGACGAAACGGCCGCCACGACCGACGAGGCCCAGGCCGAACAGTAAACGCCTAACCGACAGGTTGAGTTCCAAAGACACCGCCCGGCTCAAGCCGGGCGGTGTCTTTTTATGCATCAAACGCATGAGCGAGCTCGCTGCCTGCAAGACCGTTGGGCGAGGTCGTTGTGTAATACATTAGGGCAGCGTAATTTATCCGGGTTCGCCATTGATCCCGAGGCTTTGCCATGTCCCGCGCTCCCCGCCGCTTTCAGGCCCAACTTCCGCTTCCCGGCCGCGCCCTGCTGAACACCTGGCGCGAAGGCTACACGCTTGGCAAGCTCAAGCGGGACGTGCTGGCGGGGCTGACCGTAGGCGTGGTCGCGGTGCCGCTGTCGATGGCGCTGGCGATCGCCACCGGTGTGGCGCCGCAGCACGGGCTCTACACGGCGATCGTAGCCGGAGCCATCATCGCGCTGACCGGCGGTTCACGCTTCAATATTTCCGGGCCGACGGCGGCCTTCGTGGTCATTTTGTTTCCCATCGTGGCCGAGTACGGCTTGGGCGGGCTGCTCGTTGCCACGCTCATGGCCGGCATGATTCTGGTGGCGCTGGGGCTCGCCCGGCTGGGGAGTCTGATCCAGTACGTGCCCTACCCGGTCATTCTCGGCTTTACTGCGGGCATCGGGGTGGTCATTGCGCTGCTGCAGGTGCCCGGCTTTCTGGGTTTGAACGACATCGAACTTGGCAGCAGTACGCTTAATAACCTGATGGTGATCGGCCGCGCGCTTCCCGGGCTCTCGCCGGCGGATCTGTGCGTGGGGGCGGCCACGCTTGCCACCTTGATTCTCTGGCCGCGCCTGAAAACGCCGGTTCCCGCGCCATTGGTGGGGCTTGGCGTCGGCACGCTGGTAGCGCTCTTACTTGCCTGGGGCGGCACTGAGGTGGCGACCATTGCCTCGCGCTTTAGCTGGGAGGCCGACGGCGTGGCGGGTAGCGGCATTCCCCCTTTCGCGCCTGGCTTTGCCCTGCCCTGGCAGCTTCCCGGCGCTAACGGTGAGCCATTGACCGTCGATTTCGCGCTGATTCAGGCGCTGCTTGGCCCGGCCCTGGCGATCGCCCTGCTGGCGGCCATCGAGTCGCTTTTGTGCGCTGTGGTTGCCGACGGACTGACCCGCACCCGTCACGACTCCAACGCCGAGCTGATCGGCCAAGGGCTTGGCAACGTGATCGCGCCGTTCTTTGGTGGCATGACCGCCACCGCCGCGCTTGCCCGTACCGCGACCAATATCAAAAGCGGCGCCTGTTCGCCGGTGGCTGCGCTGGTGCACTCGCTGGTCGTGCTGCTGGCGGTGATCGCGCTGGCCGGCGCCATGGGCTACGTGCCGATGGCGGCGCTCGCCGCGCTTTTGTTCATCATCGCCTGGAACATGAGCGAGGCGCGCCACTTCGTGCACACGCTGAAAAGCGCCCCGGGCAGCGACGTGGCGGTACTGGTCATCTGCTTTTTGCTCACCGTGGTGTTCGACATGGTGATCGCGGTGGCCGTGGGCATGGGCCTGGCCGCCGCGCTATTCATCCGGCGAATGGCGAAGCTTACCCACACTCGTCGTCTGGAGGCGCCGGCGCCCGCCGCCGCCTTTCCGGACGGCGTCGCCCACTACCGGGTCAGCGGGCCGCTCTTTTTCGGCGCCGCCGAAAAGGCGATGGCGACGCTTCGCGTGATCGACCGCGATGTGCGCATCGTGGTGCTGGAGATGCAGGAGGTGCCGAGTCTGGACGCCTCGGCGCTGGTCGCCATCGACACCCTGCGCCGGGAGCTTGCCGAGCGCGGCGTCGGGATCATTGTGGTCGGGCTAGCACCGCGCATGGTGTTGAAGCTCAAGCGCACCGGCATCCGCCGGCAAGCGGGCCGGCTCGCCGTGGTCCGCCAGCTCGAACAGGCCAGGCGGCTGACACGGCGCTGGCTGGATGCGTCGGTATGAGCACTCGTTATAAAAGCCGGGCATAAAAAACCCGGCCAGTGGCCGGGTCGCTGTGTTTCGAAAGTGCAGCGGGCGGTTTAGAAAAAGCCCATCGGGTTGACGTCGTAGCTCACCAGCAGGTTCTTGGTCTGCTGGTAGTGTTCGAGCGCCATCTTGTGGGTTTCGCGGCCGACGCCGGACTTCTTGTAGCCGCCGAAGGCCGCGTGGGCCGGGTACTGGTGGTAGCAGTTGGTCCATACGCGCCCGGCCTGAATGCCGCGGCCCATGCGAAACGCCACGTTGATATCGCGGCTCCACACCCCGGCGCCGAGGCCGAACTCGGTGTCATTGGCGATCGCCAGCGCCTCTTCTTCGTCCTTGAAGGTGGTGACCGACACCACCGGGCCGAAGATCTCCTCCTGGAAGATGCGCATCTTGTTGTTGCCTTTCAGAATCGTCGGCTCGATGTAGTAGCCGCTGTCGTAGTCATCGTCGAGGCTCGCCTTGTTGCCGCCGGTGAGGAACTCCGCGCCCTCTTCGCGGGCGACGTCCATGTAGGACATGATCTTGTCGAACTGCTCTTGCGATGCCTGGGCGCCCACCTGCACATCGGTATCCAGCGGGTTGCCGCGCTTGATCGCCTTGGTGCGCTCGAGCACCTTCGCCATGAACTCGTCGTACATGCTCTCTTGCACCAGCGCGCGCGACGGGCAGGTGCAGACCTCGCCCTGGTTCAAAAACGCCAGCACGAGGCCTTCGACGGCCTTGTCGACGAAGCTCGGCTCGGCGTTCATGATGTCGGCGAAGTAGATGTTCGGCGACTTGCCGCCAAGCTCCACCGTGGAGGGAATGATGTTCTCGGCGGCGCACTTCAAAATGTGCGAGCCCACCGGAGTGGAGCCGGTGAAGGCGATCTTGGCGATGCGTTTGCTCGTGGCAAGGCTCTGGCCGATCTCCTCACCAAAGCCGTTGACGATGTTGACCACGCCCGGCGGCAGCAGGTCGCCGACGATCTTCATCACTTCGAGAATGGAGGCCGGGGTCTGTTCGGCGGGCTTCAGCACCACGCAGTTACCGGCGGCAAGCGCAGGCGCCAGTTTCCACACCGCCATGAGAATGGGGAAGTTCCAGGGAATGATCTGCCCCACCACGCCCAGCGGCTCGTGGAAATGGTAGGAGACGGTGTTGGCGTCGATGTCCGCCGCACTTCCTTCCTGGGAGCGGATGCAGCCGGCGAAGTAGCGAAAGTGATCGATGGCCAGCGGAATGTCGGCGTTCAGGGTCTCGCGTACCGCCTTGCCGTTGTCCCAGGTCTCCGCCACCGCCAGAAGCTCCAGGTTCTGCTCGATGCGATCCGCCATCTTGAGCAAAATGTTGCTGCGCTCGGCGGCGGAGGTCTTGCCCCAGGCGGGGGCGGCCTTGTGGGCGGCGTCGAGCGCCTTTTCCAGATCCTCGGCGCTCGAACGGGGAATCTCGCAGAACACCTGGCCGTTGACCGGGCTGAGATTGTCGAAGTACTCACCTTTTACCGGCGCCACGAATTCGCCGCCGATGTAGTTGCCGTAACGCTTTTCGAAAGTGACGACGGCGCCGCTGTCGCCCGGATTGGCGTAGATCATGGTAAGGCTCCTAAGCATTATGGTGTTTGAAACCGCTCGCTCAGTGTTGGTCACCCGGCGCGGGAACGACATTAGCCAAACGTCGCAGTTGCCGTCACTGGCACAAAAAAAGGCGGCCGAAGCCGCCTTACTGCGTGAAACGCATGCTTTAGCGCACGATCATTACCGAGATTTTCGCGTGGTGCACCACGTGCTCGGCGTTGGGACCGAGCACGTAATCGGCGAATTTGCGCTTGGTGTGCGAGGCCATGACGATCAAGTCAGCGTCGATCTTCTTGCCGACCTTGATGATCGCCTCCCAAGGCGAGCCGTCGATGATCACGCTTTGGGTCGGAATATCGCTCGGCACGTGCTCATCGATGAAGGCGGCTTGGGCCTCCTTCATCCCCTCGTGGGCCTTTTGCGAAAAGTTTTTCGGAAAGTACGCCCCGACCATCGGCATCTTGAACTCCGGCAGCACGCTCACCAGATGCAGCGACGCGCCAAAGGTCTGACACAGCGTTACGGCCACCGGCAGCGCCTTCTTCCACGAGCTCTCTTCGTTGAGATCCACGGGCAGCAGAATTTTCTGATACATGGCAGTCTCCTGACGTTTTACGTCGCCGCGGTTGTCGGCTCATCCTTTCGCCGACGGCCGCGCTGCAGCAGTACGACCAGCGCGAACAGCCCCAGCGCCGGCAGCCACATCCACTCTTTCGTCCAGCGATCCACCGGGGCCAGCACCTCGATGATCTCCTGATCGAAATCGAGACCCAGATCCGCTGCGGGGCTTCCGAACTCGACCATGTCCACCAGCGTCTGATCGCCGTCGGTGTAGAGTTCTAACCCCAGGTTCTCCATGCGCTCTTCGCCGGTTTCACCATCCGGTACCGGTATTAGCATGTAGGTGGTCAACGGCGCGCCAAAGGCGTCTTCGCCGGCGATCTGAATACGCAGGTTGCTGCCTTCATCGACTCGCTCCAACGCCTCGGCGAACTGTGCCGGCGGGATCGAGGCGTAGGGGTCGTGGAGTCGATCCATCCAGAAGCCCGGGCGGAACAGCGTGAACGCGACCAGCAGCAGCAGGATCGACTCGTACCAGCGGTTGCGGGTAATGAAGTACCCCTGAGTGCCGGCCGCGAAGATCAGCATGGCGATGGTCGCAACGATGAAGACCACGATCCCCTGGGCCACGGTGACATCGATCAGGAGCAGGTCGGTATTGAAGATGAACAGAAACGGCAGCGCGGCGGTACGCAGGCTGTAGTAGAACGCTTGGAAGCCGGTGCGGATCGGATCGCCCCCGGAGACCGCCGCCGCGGCAAAGGAGGCCAGCCCCACCGGCGGCGTGACGTCCGCCATGATACCGAAATAGAACACGAACAGATGCACGGCGATCAGCGGCACGATCAGCCCGTTCTGCTGGCCGAGCATCACGATCACTGGCGCCATCAAGGCCGAGACCACGATGTAGTTGGCGGTGGTGGGAAGCCCCATGCCGAGAATCAAACTCAGCACCGCGGTCAGCAGCAAAATTACCATCAGGTTGCCGCCGGAGAGAATCTCGACCACGTCCGCCAGTACCAGGCCCACGCCGGTTTGCGAGACGGCACCGACCACGATGCCCGCCGTGGCGGTGGCGATACCGATGCCGATCATGTTGCGCGCACCGGTCACCAGGCCGTCCCACAGATCCCACAGGCCCTCCTTGATATCGGTGGCCATCTGACTGCGGCCTCTAAAGAGCGCGATGATCGGGCGCTGAGTGACCATGATGAAAATCATGAACACCGTCGCCCAGAACGCCGAAAGCCCGGGAGACAGGCGCTCGACCATCAGACACCACACCAGCACGACGACCGGCAGAATGTAGTGCAGCCCCACCATCACCGTCGGCCGGGTTTGCGGCAGTTTCACTACCGCCTGGTTGGGGTCGTCGACCTCGAGCTCCGGGTATTGAGCGCCGATCTTCAAAAGGCCGATATAGATCACCGCCAGCCCTACCGACACGACCCAAGGCGTCGCCTCGCCCAGGACCGGCTTGAGCCAACCCAGCCCGTAATAGACGCCGATGGAGAGCGCCATCAACAGTAGAAGCCCGGTCAAAAAGCCGATCACCTTGTTCAAAAGCGGGCGCGGCGGGTTGCCCGAGGGCAGGCCCCGCATGTCCGCCTTCAGCGCTTCCAGGTGTACGATGTAGATCAGCGCGATATAGGAAATCAGCGCCGGCAGAAAGGCGTGCTTGATGACCTCGACGTAGGAGATGCCCACGTACTCGACCATCAAAAACGCCGCCGCGCCCATGACCGGCGGCATGATCTGACCGTTGACCGATGACGACACTTCCACCGCCCCGGCCTTCTCGGCGCTAAAACCGACCCGCTTCATCATCGGGATGGTGAAGGTACCGGTGGTGACGGTATTGGCAATGGAGGAGCCGGAAATCAGGCCGGTCATACCCGAGGCTACAACGGCCGCCTTGGCCGGGCCGCCCTTGAAGTGGCCCAGCATCGAGAAGGCCACCTTGATGAAATAGTTGCCGGCGCCCGCTTTATCGAGCAGCGCGCCAAACAGTACGAACAGGAACACGAAGCTGGTCGATACCCCCAGCGCGATACCGAACACACCTTGGGTGCCTAGCCACTGGTGGTTGATCAACCCACCCAGGCTGACGCCGCGGTGGGCGAGAATGCCGGGCATGTAAGGGCCAAAAAGCGAATAGGCGATAAATATCGCCGCCACCACCATCAAGGGTGGGCCGAGCGCGCGCCGGGTCGCCTCCAGCAGCATGACGATGCCCACCACGCCGACCACGATATCCTGGGTGATCGGGCGCCCGGCTCGGGTGGCAAGGTCGTCATAGAAGATGAACAGATAAGCGCCGCAGAACGCGGCCACGGCGGCGAACGCCCAGTCCTGCAGCGGCACGCGGTCGCGCGGCGAGCGCTTGAGCGCCGGGTAGGCCATAAAGGCCAGAAAGAGCGCAAAGGCCAGGTGGATCGAGCGCGCTTCGGTCGCGCTGAACACGCCAAACCCCAGCATGTAAGGCAGCGGCGAGGCGATCCAAAGCTGGAACACCGACCAGACGGCGGCAATACCCACCAAAAGCTTGCCCGGCGCCCCTAGAGGTTTGCGCGCGCCGGTATCGCTTGCAGCGACCATATCGTCCAGGTCGTGCTGCGCGGTGCTCAAGGCTGTTTTTTCGTCTTGCATACGCTTGTCCTTTTCAAGATCCGCGCCGGTCGATCGCGCCTTAAGCGACGCTTTCGACGTGATGTATAACGTCGCTTCCAACGAAAGCGCGGACACCCATGGCGCCCGCGCTTATCGTCTTCTCAAGGCGCTATCGGTACCTACCGCCTAGCGCTTGTCGGCTCACTCGATCCAGCCGCGCTCACGGTAGTAGCGCTCGGCGCCGGCGTGCAGCGGCGCGGTCAGGCCATCGGAGATCATGTCTTCTTCGTTCAGGTTCTCGAACGCCGGGTGCAGGCGCTTGAAGCGGTCGAAGTTCTCGAACACGGCCTTCACGGTTTCGTAGATCACGTCTTCGTCGACGTTGGTGGAGGAGACGAAGGTCGCCGCCACGCCGAAGGTTTCGACGTCTTCGTCATTGCCGCGGTACAGACCACCCGGAATCACGGAGCGGGTGTAGTACGGATACTCTTCGATCAGCCCATCGATCTCGTCACCGGTGACCGAGACCAGCTTGGCATCAATGGTGGTGGTCGCTTCCTGGATGGAGCCGTTGGGGTGGCCGACGACGTAAACCATGGCGTCGATGTTGTTGTCGGAAAGCGCGGCGGCCTGTTCGGCGGCGTCGAGCTGAGAGGCGAGCGCGAAGGTATCTTCGTCCCAACCAAAGGCGTCCATGACGACGTCCATGGTGTTGCGCTGACCAGAACCGGGGTTACCGATGTTCACACGCTTACCCGGGAAATCGCTGATGTTCTCGATACCAGCGTCGGCACGGGCGACCACGGTGAGCGGCTCGCCGTGCATGGTGAACACGGCGCGCATGTCTTCCCACGGACCCTCTTCTTCGAAGTTGGCTTCGCCATTGTAAGCGCGGTACTGCACGTCGGACTGCACGACGCCCATGTCCAGGTCGCCGTTTTTCATGCCGTTGACGTTGGCGACCGAGCCGCCGGTGGACGGCGCGTTACAGCGAATGTTGTGCTCTTCGCTGCCGCGGTTGACCATGCGGCACACCGACTGGCCGACGACGTAGTAAACGCCGGTCTGACCGCCGGTACCGATGGTGATGTAGCGTTCCTGGGCAACCGCCGGGCTTGCAAAGCTTGCCGCGGCAATCAGCGCGCCTGAAAAGGCAGCGGTCGAAAATACATGGCGCTTCATGGGCACACCTCGTTGTCTTTTATGAGATCGTCTTGAGTGAGATCGTCTTTTATGAGCATCGTCTTACATGACACTGTGCGCGTTGAACCACCCGTTCGGGGTCCCCTGAGTGTTTCCGTTCAAAACGCTTGAGCGTCAATCGTTTAACTCTTTGCAGTCACTCTGCCGTTTTGCGGCCGAGGCTCGTTTACTTTAGCGAAAAAATAACGACTTGGCGAAAAAAGAGCGCGGGCGGCCTCGACCAGCGCCTACCCCGTGCGCCCCACACATTCCACCAGGCGCAGCCCCTTGCGTTGGCTTTTAGCGCCTGAAATTCTTTTAGCCAGCGCTTTCACTGAGTATATGAAGTCTGCTTACAAACGCACGTTTAGCGCCGCGCGCATTTTAAACGCTAGCGTTTCCAAGCGCTGACGCCGCGTCATACGTTGTAGCCAAGCACCGTCGGCAGCCAAAGCGCTATACCGGGAAACAGCGCCACGATGGCCATCGCGCAGGCCATGGCGGCAACGAATACCAGCGCCCACCCCAGCGTGTGCTCGAGGCGGATCTTCGCCACTTCCGTAGTGACCATCAAATTCACCGCCACCGGCGGGGTGAACTGACCAATGGCGATGTTCATGGCCAGTAAAATGCCGAACCACACCGGGTTCCACTCGAAGTGCTGCATGACCGGAATCAGAATCGGCATCAGGATCAAATAGATCGAAATGGCATCGAGTAGCATCCCGGCGATCAGCACCGCCAGCATTACCAGTACCAGCAGCAGCGCGCCGTTGTCGGTCAACCCGATCATCCACTCCGCCAGGTGGCGGAAGGTACCGAGCATGGTGCCGGCCCAGGCGAACACGCCGGCCAGCGCGATGATCAGCATCACTACGCCAGAGATGATCGCCGCCTCGCCCAAAAGCGCCCAGAGATCCTTGAGTGAGAGCTCTCGGGTGAGAAAGAGCCCAACCAGAGTGCCGTAGGCGACCGCGACCACCGCCGCCTCGGTCGGCGTGAACAGCCCCGAGCGCAGCCCGCCGAGAATCAAAACCGGGGCGAACAGCGCCGGCAGCGCCTGTTTGAACGCCGCGCCCACGCTTAGGCGCTCGGCGTCGCTCTCGGGCGTGCTGCCCTCCCAGCCGTAGCGTTTGGCCAGCAGCATCGCTGGTATCAGCAGCGAAAGCCCCGCCAGAATGCCGGGGAAGAGCCCGGCGGCGAACAGCGCGCGAAGATCCACGCCGGGCACCACGATCGAGTAGAGAATCAGCGCCACCGACGGCGGAATCAGAATTGCGGTGGAGGCGGACGCCGCGATCAGCGTGGCGGAAAACGGCTTGGGGTAGCCCGCTTTCGTCATGCTCGGCAGCATTACCATCGCCACCGCCGCGGCGTCGGCAGGCCCTGAGCCGGACATGCCGCCCATGATCATGCACACTAGCACCGCCACTAGCGCCAGGCCGCCGTGGCGCGGGCCAATTAGCGCCTGAGCGAAGCGCACCAGGCGCAGCGCCACGCCGGAGCGCTCGAAGATCAGCCCGGTCAAAATGAACAGCGGAATGGCGATCAGCGGGTACTTGGCGATGCTGTTGTAGGTGTTGGTGCCAAGCGTTGCCAGCATATCCGGCGAGAGCCCAGTGACGATGCCGACCGAGCCCGCCAGCGCCAGCGAAAAGGCCACCGGCACCCCGGCGATCAGGAGCCCGGCGAAGGCGAGCAGCATCCAGATATCAGGGGTCATCGCGCAGCCTCCCACTCAGCCGCTCGCGGGTCTGCTGTACGAGGCGCCAAAGCATCAGCGCCGAGAGCACCGGCAGCCACACCAGATACCACCACTGGGGCAGGCCAAGCCCGGGCGAGAGCGACTCCCACTGATACTCCTGAAAGGCGAGCTTGCCGCCGTACCAGGTGATCAGCGCCAGCACCAGCAGCCCGCAGGCGCCCTGAAACAGAATCAGCGCGCCGCGCCATTTTTCGGGCAGCATGCGCTCGAGAAAGCTGATACGAATATGACGGTTGCGCCGGAGTGCCACGCTGGCGCCGGCAAAGGTCAGCACCACCAGCAAAAATACGGAAAACTCTTCGGTAAATGAGAACGAGCCGCCGGTCAGGTAGCGCGTTACCACGTTACCCTGGCTGATGAGCGAAATGACGATCAACGATAGCGAGCCCAGCCAACGCTCGAGGCGCGCATCGGAAAATTCTTGCATGGTAGCCTCTAAAGGGTAGCGCTACCGGCTACAGCCGGTAGCGGATCAGGCGCTTAGCGCGCATCGATGGCCGACTGCGCCGACTCCATGAGCTCCTCGCCGATGCGCGGCGCCCATTTTTCCATGACGTTTTGGGTCGCCTCGCGAAACGCCTGGTACTCGTCATCGCTTAGCTCGGTGACGGTGACGCCGCGCTCCTCGATCGCCGCCAAACGCTCGCTCTCCTGCTCGCGGGTCATATCGATTTCCCAGGCACCGGCCTCTTGGGCAGTTTCGCGCAGCATGGTTTGCTCCTCTTCGCTGAGTGAGCTCCACACCTGCTGGTTGACCGCGAAGATCAGCGGGTCATTCATGTAATTCCAGAGCGTCAGGTACTCCTGGCCGACCTGGTCGATACGCGCGGCGTCGAACACCGACAGCGGGTTCTCCTGGCCGTCGACGGCGCCGGTGGTCAGCGCGGGCTGGGCGTCAGTCCAGCTCATCTGGGTCGGGTCGGCGCCGAGCGCGGCAAAGGTGTCCTGGAACAGCGGCGAGCCGACCACGCGGATCTTCAGCCCGTCGAGGTCGTCCGGGGCGCTGATCGGGCCACTGGAGTTGGAAACCTGGCGAAAGCCGTTCTCCCCCCAGGCCAGCGGCACGATGCCGCGAGACTCGATCGCCTCGAACACCATCTCCCCCGCCTCACCCTGGGTCACGGCGTCGACGGCGGCGACATCGGGGATGAAAAACGGCAGCGAGAACAGATTGAGCTCTGGCACCTGGGGCGACCAGTTGATGGTCGAGCCTACCGCGGCGTCGATCAGCCCGGAGCGCATGGCGGAGAACTCGCGGGTCTGATCACCGGAGACCAGCTGCGAGTTGGGGTAAACCCGCAGCGTCAGCTCGCCGTCGCTGCGCTCTTCCAAAAGTTCGGCCCACTTTTCTGCTGCCTGCCCCCAGGGGAAGGCGTCGGATAGCACCGTAGAAACGGAAAGCTCGCGCGCCTGGGCGGAAACGGCCAGCGTCAAAAGCGCGGCACCGGTCAGGCCCAGGCCTGCGCGGGAGAGGTGGCGTGTCAGCGTCATGAGGATTCCTTTTTATCTGGTTTTTATAGGGGATGTGAACGAGGCGCGGCGGTCGTTGGCCCACGCAGCGCCTCGCCTATTGTAGGCACTTGAAGGGCGAAGGGAAGAGAGCCGGGCTGTTATGATGGTGAAGCCTCTTTTAATCACCCTCTTTTCAACGACAGGACACTGCCGTGCCGCTACGCGATTTACTTCTGGGCCTTCTGGTCATTGCCATCTGGGCGCTCAATATCGTCGTCATCAAGGTCGGCGTGGCGGAACTCCCGCCGCTTTTCATGACCACGCTGCGCTTTGCGCTGGTGGCGCTCATTCTGGTGCCCTTCTACCCGGTGCCGCGCGCCCAACTGCCGTTTCTGCTGCTGTTATCCGTCACCTTCGGCACGCTGCACTTTGCCATGCTGTTCATCGGTTTGGGCCAGTCCGAGGCGGGCACCGGGGCGCTTTTGGTACAGATGGGCACGCCGTTTGCGACGATTCTGGCGGTCATCTTTCTCAAGGAGAAGCTGGGGCCGAAGCGGCTGGCGGGACTGCTGCTATCGTTTGCCGGCGTGGTGGTGCTGGCGGGTGGCCCCACGCTGCCCGCTCCGCTGCCGCTGGGCATTCTGCTGTTGAGCGCGCTGGGTTGGGCCGTGTCGCAGCTTTTGATCAAGCGCGGCCCAAACATCGCACCGCTGGCGCTGGCGGGCTGGATCGCGCTGTTCGCAGTGCCCCAGGTCGCGCTCGGCTCCTGGCTCTTTGAGAGCGGGCAGTGGCAGGCCATTCGCGCGGCAGGGCTCGCCGGCTGGGGGGCAGTGTTTTACACCGCGGTGATGTCGTCGATTCTCGCCTACGGCATCTGGTACGCGCTGCTACGCCGCCACCCGGTCAACAAGGTGGTGCCGATGACGCTATTGGTACCGGTGCTGGCGGTAGGGCTGGGAGCACTGTTGATGGGCGACCCCCTGGGCGTGCACAAGCTTGCCGGCGGCGGCTTGGTGGTCGCCGGGGTGGGATTGATTCTGCTGCGTTTCCAAAAGCGCCGCCCGGCGCCTTAAAACCTCGCCGGGCGGTCGATCAGGCGTCGGGCCGGCAGAAACCGGCCAGCGCCGGCACAGAAACGCAGTCGCCCACCTCAATACCGCGCGCCTCGAAGTAGCCAGCGTTGACCTCAAGCGCCGAAGTGAACGCCGCGCCCGCCGGATAGGCCGGACACTCGCGGGCAGCCTCGGACTCACATGGCGGCATGGTGTTGATCGCCACGATCCGCCCCTCACCGTCGATAAAGGCGATATCCAGCGCGATCAGCGTATGGAACATCCAGAAGGCGTTGCCCGCGGGCTGCTCACGCTCGAAGCGAAACAGCATGCCGCGCTCCTCAGGCAGATGCTCGCGCCCCATTAGCCCTTTCTGGCGCTGCGAGATCGTCTCCGCCACTTCGACATCCAGGCGGTGCGGGCCCTGCTCGGTGTGAATGGTTAGCGGAAGCGTCCCGGCCTCCTCTGCCGCCGCTTTCGCGGTGTCGGGCTCGGCGGCGAAGACGTTGAGGGCGGGGGCAGCCACGCCGGCGACGAGCGCCGCCCCCAGCGCGGCCTTGATGAGCTTACGACGCGACAGGTTCATGAGGCGCTCCCGTTAGTACGCGCATGCTCGTCAGTGATCGACATCACCTTCATGGTATTGGTGCCGCCGTGGGCGTTCATGTGATCGCCGCGCGTCAGGATGACGTGATCGCCGGGACTTGCCACTCCGTGGCTGACCAGCATCTCGAGCGCGCGGTCGTTGAGCTCGGTCGCGCTCATCTGTGAGGTATCGAACGGCAGCGAAACCACCCCGCGGTAAAGCGCCATGCGCCGCTGGGCGACCGGGTTGTGGGCCAGGCCCACGATCGGAAGACCGGAGCTGATGCGCGAGGCGATTAGCGGCGTATAGCCAGAGGCGGTCATGCAGGCGATCCCGACCACGCCTTTCATATGGTTAGCGGCGTACATCGCCGAAAGTGCGATGGTCTCGTCGGCTTGGGTGAAGCCTTCGTGGATGCGGTGGCCAGACTCCTGAACGGTGCGCTCGCGCTCGGCGCCCAGACACACGCGCGCCATCGCTTCGATGGTTTCGACCGGGTAGTCGCCGGCGGCGGTTTCGGCCGAGAGCATCACCGCATCGCTGCCATCGAGCACGGCGTTGGCCACGTCGAACACCTCAGCGCGGGTCGGAAGCGGTGCGGCGATCATGCTTTCCATCATTTGCGTAGCGGTGATCACCGCGCGGTTGAGCGTGCGGGCGCGCTTGATCATGCGCTTTTGCACGCCAACAAGTTTGGCGTCGCCGATCTCCACGCCCAGATCGCCGCGAGCGACCATCACCGCTTCCGAGGCCTCGATGATGCCGTCGAGCGTGGCCTCATCCGCCACCGCCTCGGCGCGCTCCACCTTGGCGACCAGGCCGATCTCGGCGCCCTCGTCACCCAGCAGACGCCGGGCTTCCTGCATGTCCGCGGCCGAGCGCGGAAACGAGATCGCCAGATAATCGACGCCGATCTCCACGGCGGTCTTGAGATCTTCCTTGTCCTTATCGGTCAGCGCCGGCGCCGAGAGCCCGCCGCCCTGCTTGTTGATGCCCTTGTGGTTGGAGAGCTTGCCGCCGACCACGACCTCGGTATGCACCTGCTGGCCCTCGACACGGGTGACATCGAGCACCACGCGGCCGTCATCGAGCAGTAGCCGGTCGCCGGTCGCCACGTCCTGGGCAAGCGTCTTGTAATCGCAGCCCACCCGGTCCGCGTCGCCGGCGTCGCTGTCCATCGCCATATCGAGCACGAAGGACTGGCCCTCCTGGAGCACAACTTTGCCTTCCTTGAAGCGCGCTATGCGAATCTTCGGGCCCTGCAAATCGCCAAGGGCAGCCACGCTTCGACCCAGCCGCGCGGCGATATCGCGCACGCGCGTCAGCCGGGCGCGGTGATCGTCGGCGGTGCCGTGGGAGAAGTTGAGGCGCACCACGTCCACCCCCGCCTTCAACATGGCTTCGAGAACGCCTTCCCGGTCGCTGGCGGGGCCGAGCGTGGCGACGATCTTGGTACGGCGAATGGGCGGTGCAGTGCGCTGGCTCATGGAAGTCCTGTTCGGTGGTGAAGTTGGCTAACAGCTTAGCAAATTAATGTGACGAACAGCCAAACGCCCCGCAGCTATTCGTCGGGGCTGGTCATCGGGGCTATTCATCAAGACTCACGACGATATCGAGGGCAAATTCGTCGCAGTTATCGCCCTCCCCGCCCCGGTCGACCACCAGGAACTCGCCTTCTTGGGTCAGTACCGAGTTGATCGCGTGCCAGGTGCCCGCAGCGTAGTTCACCCCCTGGCGGCCGTCGGTCACGAACGCGCGCACATCATGCGGGTCGATCGTTTCACCCTTGGGTGCCACCACGACGATAAAGCGCTCGCCGTGCAGCGGCATAAAGGCCTGGCTGCCCTGGGGGTGGCGCTCCAGAAAGGTGAGCTTTAGCGGCAGCGTCACCGGCTGGCTGACGAAAATATTGATCAACGTGTGGGCGTTCTCGCCAAGGGTTTGTACCCGCGCCAGGTCGTGGTGGCGCTGGGTGCGCCCGGCGTTGATCGCAAACGAGGGCGACGTTCGGGCGTCGATCACCTCGCCAAACGGGGCGAAGGTTTCCGCGGTCAGCGGCGCGGCGGTCAGTTCGAGCATATCGGGCTCCTTTAGCCGGGGCGGATGAATTAAAACTTGAGCGCCGCGTGGCGGTTCACATCCTTGTACAGCAGGTAGCGAAACGGGCCCGGGCCACCGGCGTAGCAGGCCTGCGGGCAGAAGGCGCGCAGCCACATGAAATCGCCAGCTTCCACCTCGACCCACTGCTGGTTCAGGTGATACACCGCCTTGCCTTCCAGCACGTAGAGGCCGTGCTCCATGACGTGAGTTTCGTCGAAGGGAATGACGCCGCCGGGCTGGAAATTGACGATGGTTACGTGCATGTCGTGGCGGATATCCGCCGGGTCGACGAAACGGGTGGTCGACCAGCGCCCGTCGGTGCCCGGCATCTCATTGGGCAGGATCTCCTGCTCGTTGGTCACAAACGCGTTGGGCACGTCGATCCCCTCGACATACTCGTATGCCTTGCGAATCCAGTGAAAGCGCACCGGCTCCCGGGTCTCGTTGCGCACCTGCCAACTGCTGGCCGGCGGAATGAAGGCGTAGCCGCCGGGCGCCATGACGTGGCGCTCGCCTTCGAGGGTCAGCGTGAGCTCGCCTTCGACCACGAACAGCACGCCTTCGGCTTTCGGGTCGAGCTCGGGCTTGTCGCTGCCGCCATCCGGCTGTACTTCCATGATGTACTGCGAGAACGTTTCGGCGAAGCCCGACAGCGGGCGCGCCAGCACCCAGGCCCGGGTGCTTTCCCAAAACGGCAGGTTGCTGGTCACGATATCGCGCATCACCCCTTTCGGGATCAGGGCAAACGCCTCGGTGAACACCGCCCGGTCGGCAGTGAGCTGAGTTTGCGGCGGATGGCCGCCCTTGGGGGCGTAGTAGTTATTGGACATTGTTGACTCTTTTTAACAGGAAAACGGCGAACTCATCTTGTATACAAGATTTGCTCGCCGTAGTGAAGCGTTCGGGCACCTCCAGCCTGCGCGCTTAAAAGTTGTCGCCTTCAGTGCCGTTTATCGAGGGTATGAAAATTTAAAGCACAGCGGAGATGAACTGCTTGAGTTCGGGGGTTTTCGGCTCGGCGAACAGCTCGGCCGGTACGCCCTGCTCGTGAATGCGCCCTTGGTGCATGAAGACTACGCGGTCGGCGACGTCTCGGGCGAAGCCCATCTCGTGGGTGACAAGAATCAGCGTCATCCCCTCCGCCGCTAGCGCCTCCAGCACGCGCAGCACTTCACCCACGAGCTCCGGGTCGAGCGCCGAAGTCACTTCGTCGCACAGCAATACCTTGGGGCGCATGGCGAGCGCGCGCGCAATGGCGACCCGCTGCTGTTGACCACCGGAAAGCTGGGCCGGGAAGACGTCGTACTTGTCGGACAATCCCACCTTGGAGAGCACTTCGCGCGCCAGGGGTTCGACATCACTACGCGCTTGACCGCGCACCACGATCGGCGCCAGGCAGACGTTTTCCCCAACTGTTTTATGAGGGAAAAGGTTGAAGCTTTGAAACACCATCCCGACGTTTTCGCTCAGCGCCTTGGGCGACATGGAGCCCGCGTCGAGCTCCTTTCCCGCAATCGTAATAGACCCTTGGTCGTGCTGCTCCAACTGATTGAGACAGCGCAGAAGCGTGCTCTTACCCGAACCGCTGCGACCGATGATGGCAATGACTTCGCCTTGTGCGACATCGAGGTCGATACCCTTAAGCACCTGCAGGTCGCCAAAGGCTTTATGAACGTTATCAACGCAAACCAGCGTCATAGAGCTTTTTCTCCAGATAGCGCGCGTAGCAGGACAGAGGGAAGCAGAGCGCAAAATAAAGAAGGGCCACCAGCGCGAAAATGGTGAAGGGCTCGAAAGTGGCATTGTTGAGCATAGTGCCGGCCTTGGTCAGCTCGACGAAACCGATGATCGAGGCAAGCGCCGTGCCTTTAACGACCTGGACCGAAAACCCCACCGTGGGCGGGACCGACAACCTCAGTGCCTGTGGCAGAATCACGTGGCGCATGCTCTGGTAGTAGTTCATACCGAGTACCCGAGCGGCATGCCACTGCCCCTTGGCGACCGCTTCCAGACAGCCGCGCCAGATATCGCACAAGAATGCGCTGGTAAAAAGCGTCAGCGCAATGGAGGCGGCAAGCCAAGCGGAAATCGGCTGGCCCAGCGCCGCGGCACCGAAAAAGATCAAAAACAGCTGCATCAGAAGCGGCGTGCCTTGAAACAAATCGACGTACAGCGCCGTCAAATACTGAAGCCAGCGCTGGCTCGACAAGCGCAGAAAGGTCAAGATGAGCCCGACCACAGCGCCACCGGCGAACGCGATCAGCGACAGCACCACGGTCCAGCGCGCTGCCAGCAGAAGATTGCGCAGAATGTCCCAAAAGGTAAATTCGATCACCGAGTTTCTCCTCGCTGATAAGCGAATACCCGGCTACCTACCAGCATGAAGGCGCGGCGCAGGCCGAAGGCAAGTAGTAGATAGACCAGCGTAATCAGCAGATAAACCTCAAAACTTCTGAAGTTACGCGACTGAACGAAGTTGGCAGCGTAGGTCAGATCGAACACCGAAATTTGCGATACTACCGCCGAGCCGAGCATCACGATGATCGCTTGACTGATTAGCGATGGATAAACCCGTGCGAACGCAGGCACCAGCACGATATGGCGATAGCTTTGCAGCGCCGACATGCCTAGCGCGCGACCGGCTTCGAGCTGTCCTTTGGCCGTAGCGCTAATACCCGCACGCAGAATCTCGGCGCTGTAAGCGGCCAGATTAAGTGTCATGGCGATGAACGCCGCAGTGATCGCATCGATCTTAATGCCCAGCCCAGGCAGGCCGAAAAAAATGAAAAAAAGCTGCACGATGAACGGCGTATTCCGAGTGACTTCGACGTAAGTGCCTAGCCCGCGGCGAAGCCAAATCTGACCGTGCGCTCTCAAGTAAGCTACCACTACGGCGAGCATGATCCCCGCCAGCGTGGTGACGACGGTCAATACGACCGTCGTGAGAAGCCCTTTCAGCAAGTCGCTGGTGTAGGGCAAAAGCGTGAGAAAATCCAAGGATCCCATGGTGCCACTCAGCTACCGAAACCATCAGGCAGATCGGCGCTGAGCCAGCGCTGGGAAAATTCGTTTAGAGTACCGTCCTTAAGCGCTTGGTCGATCAGGCGATTAACCTCGGCTTGAAGCGCCGGCTCGTTTTTGTTCATGCCTACATAGCAGGGAGAATCCTTGAGCTGATAGATCAGTGAAGGCGCGCGGTTGCTATTGCGTTCGGCGATTTCGGCGGCGACCAGGTTCCCCGTGGCAACGTAGTCGACCTGTCCGGACAAAAACGCCGAAATAGTGGTCGCATTGTCCTCAAAGCGCTGAATAGTCGTGGAGTCCGGGGCAATATTGGAGAGTTCCATGTCTTCTACCGCGCCCCGCGTCGCGCCTATGGTCATGCCGGCAAGTTCTTCCGGCGTATCGAGTCGCTCATCCGGGTCGGCACTGAAAACGCCCAGGAAAAAAGGCGCGTAGGCATCCGAGAAATCAATCGCCGCTTCACGCTCGGCGTTCTTACCGAGACTTGAAATCACCAGATCGGCTTGGCCGGTTTGCAGGTAGGGTATGCGGTTGGCGCTTGTCACGGTGATCAGTTCGAGCGTAACCCCCATCTCGTCTGCCAAGTAATTCGCCATATCGATATCATAGCCGCGCGGCTGAAGATCCGGGCCAACCGAGCCGAAAGGTGGAAAATCCTGGGGCACCGCGATCCGAATGGTGCCACGGGATTCGATGTCTTCGAGCGCATCGGCGCTTGCGGTGGCGCTGCCCCCCAGGCCGCCAAGCCCTAGAACTGTCGCCACGCCGGTAGCGACGATACCGGACTGAAGACGCTTGACTAGGCTTAGCCCACCATTTTGGATGCTCTGCTGAATCGCTTTCACGCTGCTCTCCTCATGTACCGGTCCCCTTTAACGTCGAGTCGCTAAAGCTACGGTGAAAAAATCGTTTCATGAACGAGTTAAAGAAACTTTCGTTTCACATGCAGCAATAAGGAGACCAGTCGAAACAAAAAATTATTTAATTAATTAGTTAAGAGCAAAAAGAACGGTTTTTTAAGTCATTAAATACGAAATGCCATCGCATCGATGCCAGTAAACGGTGCATCGTGTAATGCCCAAGCACTATTATTGACACGCGTCCCAATCGACGCTCATCACCGCAGCCTCGAGCTCATCGAGTTCACTATAACCGTCGCTGATCTGGCTGATGCGTTCACGTCCTTGAGCGAGGCGCTGATGCAATACTGAATTGGCCAGCAGGCAGATCAGGCTGTTGGCTGTAGCGTAGCTGTCAAAAGCCGAAAGACTTTCGAGCGGAATTTCGAAAAACCAGTTGGCGCGAGCGGCCATGCCTGCAGCGGTCGGGTCACCGATCAGTAAACAGCGGGCCGGTGAGCGTAACAACGCTTCCACCAGTTTGGACAGCCCGCGAGGCCGTCGGCGAAAACCAAACAACACCACGACGTCATCAGCGGTGAGATCGACGATCTCCTCGGCAAGCGACTGGCTGGGCTGCGGGGCCAAGCGCACCTGAGCGCGAGCCTGAATCAGTTGCTGGCGAAAATGCAGCGCCAAGGGGTAGCTGTTGCGAAACCCCATCACCACTACCTGGCGCGCCGAGCAGAGCGCGTCGACTGCGCTTGCTATATCGTCCGTATCCAACCGGCCTAGCCCGCGCTGCAGGTTTTCCTGCTCGCGCTGAAGGTGACGCGCTAGAGCGCCACCTCCCTCTTCCGCCATGGCATCAGATTCGATGACCAGCGGCACACCCAGGTTTCTAAGCTGACGGGCGTGCGCCTTGACGGTGCGAAAGCTCTCGAATCCCAGCCGCTTGAACAAGCGGCTAACGGTGGATTTCGACACGCCGGTCAGCCGCGCCAAATCCGCCGCACTGTAGACGGCCAGATCGTCGAAGTGATCCAGAATAAAGCTCGCCACCCGCTGCTCCTGTGCGCTAAGCGATTCGAACTGGGCGGTGATGCGCTGTCCTATATGGGGTGTCATAGCTCTCCAGGCGGCCAAGTTTAAAGCGCCGGTGCCGGGTGGTGCTCGGCCCAGTGGCGGGCGATGTCCACGCGGCGCGTCACCCAGACGCGGTCGTGGGCTTCGATGTAGTCCAAAAAGCGCTGCAGCGCGCGAAAGCGCCCGGGGCGGCCCAGCAGGCGGCAGTGCATGCCGACGGAGAGCATCTTAGGCGCTTCGTCGCCTTCGGCGTAGAGGACATCGAAGGCGTCGCGCAGGTAGCTAAAGAAGTGATCCGAGGTGTTGAAGCCTTGAGGCGAGGCGAAGCGCATGTCGTTGGTGTCGAGCGTATAGGGCACGATCAGGTGATTGTGGTCGCTGCCCTGGCTGTCGGTCACGCGGCTCCAGAACGGGAGGTCGTCGCCGTAGTAGTCGCTGTCGTACAAAAAGCTGCCTTCGTCGACTACCAGCCGCCGGGTGTTGGGGCTGTCGCGGCCGGTGTACCAGCCTTCGGGCTTCTCGCCGTACAGGCGCTCGAAGATATCCATCGCCTTTTGCAGGTGGTCGCGCTCGATGTGTTCGGGCACTTCCTGGTAGTGGATCCAACGGTAACCGTGGCAGGCGATTTCGTGGCCCAGTTCCTTGAAGGCGTGGGCGACGTCCGGGTGACGCTCCAGCGCCATGGCCACGCCAAATACGGTCAGCGGCAGGCCGCGGCGCTCGAATTCGCGCAGGATGCGCCAGACGCCCGAGCGCGAGCCGTACTCGTAGATCGATTCCATGCTGAGATGGCGCGAGCTATAGCTCGCCGCCCCGATGATCTCGGAAAGAAACTGCTCGGAGCCGACGTCGCCGTGCAGCACCGAGTTTTCCCCTCCCTCTTCATAGTTGAGCACGAACTGCACGGCGATTTTCGCCTTGCCGGGCCAGTTGGCGTGGGGCGGCGTTTGCCCGTAGCCCACCAGATCGCGCGGATAGAAGCTGGCGGTCTGCTCTTTCGTGGACATCGTGGTATCTCCCTGATTGTTGGCGGGACTTCTTTGTATACAAGGTAAACAGTTCGACGTCCGCTCGCAACGCGCCGGCGGCCCGTCGGCTTTTATACGTCTGGTTTTAACGCCTTATCGAAGCGCTTATACCGTGCTTTAGGGCGTTTGGGTCTTACACTATGGTTCAACGTTAAAAGGGTTGCGCCGTGATTTAAAGCGCCTTATTTTCGTATACAAGATGACTTTTAATCGTTTACCTGTGAGTCGCTCAACGTGCATATACGCATCATCAATCCCAACACGACCGCCTCGATGACCCAGGCCATTCATCGCGCCGCCGAGGCGCTGAAAAGCGAGGGCACGACGCTGAGCGCCACGCAGCCCGAAGCCGGGCCGGTATCGATCGAAAGCCATTTCGACGAGGCGGTGAGCGCCGTGGGCGTGGCCGAGGAAGTGCTCAAGGGCGAGCGCGAAGGCGGGATCGATGCCTATATCGTGGCCTGCTTCGGCGACCCGGGGCTTCTGGCCGCCCGCGAGCTGACTCGCGCGCCGGTGATCGGCATCGCCGAGGCCGGGTTTCACTTGGCGACTCTGATCAGCACGCGCTTTTCGATCGTCACGACCCTGGGGCGCACCGGCATCATCGCTGAGCACCTTCTGGAGCAGTACGGTTTCAGCCACCACTGCCGGCGTATCCGCGCCGCGGAAATTCCGGTGCTCGATCTCGAACACGACCCGGACGCGGCGTTCAAGCGCATCGTCGCCGAGTGCTGCCGTGCTCGCGACGAGGACGGTATCGGCGCCATCGTACTTGGCTGCGGCGGTATGGCCAACTTGACCCAAGCGATCAGCCGCGAGGTGGGCCTTCCGGTCGTCGAAGGTGTCAGCGCCGCGTTGAAGCTTGCCGAGTCGCTGGTCGGGCTTGGCCTTCAAACCAGTAAATACGGAGATCTGGACTACCCGCGCCCGAAAACCTTTACCGGCAGGTTCAGCGACTATTCGAACCTCGAGCTGTCGCCGGGCGTTTAGCGCTGACAACCAGACAGCATTACTGAGTAAGCAGTACCGTTCGATCGATAAAAAGCAGCACCCATAACGACAATACGAACACCGTTAGCACGCCACGCCGCAAGCGTCGCCCGAAAATCGGGCAAAACTATAACGTCGAATATCTTGCGAGGACGGTACGATGAACACGTCTGGATTGACCTCAGAGGCGTCACACCCGCCGGTGGACGCCGCTCAAAAAGCGATGGGCGCCGAGAGCCTGGCGCCGCAGCAAACCCGCATCATGGGGCGCGGCTCCTACTTTCTGGCCTGGTTCGGCGGCTGCGTGTCGATCGGCACCTTCGCCATGGGCTCGAGCGTGGTGGGTACGCTCAACCTTCTACAGGCCACCCTTGCCATCGCCATCGGTTGCTTCGTCATCGGCGTGGCGCTGGCCATCAACGGTGCCGCCGGCTACAAGTACGGCATCCCCTTCATGGTGCAGGCGCGCTCCGCCTTTGGCTTCACCGGCACGCGCATTCCGGGGCTCGTTCGCGCGGTGCCCGCCGTGGTGTGGTACGGCTTTCAGAGCTGGATCGGCGCGGGTGCGCTGAACATGGTGTCGGCCACGCTGTTCGGCTTCGACAACCTGGTATTTTTCTTCATCGCTTTTCAGTTTCTGCAGATCGCGCTGTCGGTGACCGGGTTTCAGGGCATCAAGTGGCTCGAGAATATCGGTAGCGCCTTCATTCTGTGCTCGCTGACCTACATGTTCTACGCCACGGTGCAGCGCTACGGCGACGAGCTTTCGGCAAGCCTGTTCACCATGGAGGGCTCCTGGGGCATGCCGTTCTGGGGCGCGACGATGCTGTTTCTCGGCATCTACAGCACCATGATGCTCAACGTCAGCGACTACTCGCGCGAGCATAAAAAAGGCACAGGCGGCGGACTTTTGACCACCATTTACGCCATGTCGATTCTGCCCTGCACGCTGTTCATGGGCTTGATTGGCTACATGGTATCCGAGGCGACCGGCACCGCCGACCCCATCCAGGTGTTCGCCAACGCTGTGGACAACACGCCGCTTCTAATGACCACGCTGTTGTTCATCGCCTTTGCCCAGGTGACCACCAACGTGCTCAACAACGTGGTGCCGCCGACCTACGTGCTGATGGACGTGTTCAAGATGCGCTTTCCAACGGCCTCCATTCTGGTCGGTCTGCTGGCCTTCGCCACCTTTCCTTGGAAGCTGGTGCAGCCGGAATCCGCCGCCGGACTTCAGCTGTTCGTGCAGACCTACTCCGCCTTTCTCGGCCCGATCTTTGCGATTCTGGTGGTGGACTACTATCTGATTCGCCGGCGCACGCTGGATCTCGACAAGCTCTACGACCCGCAAGGCCCCTACAAAGGCGTCAACCTGGCCGCCGTGATCGCCATGGCGGTAGGCATCGTCGCCGCACTCATGTTCTCGGCGGTCTCCTGGTACGCAAGCCTGATTCCGGCGGGCGCGGTGTACTACCTGCTCATGGCGCGCTGGTCCGTTTGCCAGCGCTTTACGCAATAACCGTTTGTTCCACTGCCGCCCTCGGGCGGCCTTTTTATATCGTTTCAATCACAACGCCAAATACCCGCACAGGATGTCACCATGCATGAGCAACCGTCCCCGAGTGGACTCGATATAAAGCGCATCGACCCAAGCCTTTACAATGAAGACCTCGCCCCTTTAAAGCCCGAGGCGCGTAGCTGGGGCGCCTTCGAAATCTTCAACGTCTGGTCCAACGACATTCAGAGTCTGTTCGGCTACACCCTGGCCGCGTCGCTTTTTCTGACCTATGGCCTGAACGGCTGGGCGGTGATGGCGGCGATCATCCTGGCTGGGGTGGTGGTGATGTTTCTGGTCAACCTGACCGGCAAACCGAGCGTGAAGTACGGCATTCCGTTTCCGGTCATGGTGCGGGCGAGCCTGGGAGTGCGCGGGGCCAACCTGCCCGCCATCCTGCGCGCCATCGTCGGGATCTTTTGGTACGGCGTGCAGACCTACTTCGCCTCGACGGCGGTGGCGCTATTGATCACCGCCTTCATCGGTGAGCCGAGCGGGGCAAGCTTTTTGGGGCTCTCCCCGGTGGCATGGGTGTCGTTCGTGATCGTGTGGGTGTTTCAAATCGCGATCTTCTGGCAGGGCATCGAGCGCATCAAGCACTTTTTGAACTGGGCGGGGCCGCTCGTTTACGTGGTCATGCTGGTGCTGATGGGCGTGGTCTGGTACCAGGCCGGCGATGAGCTTTTGCCCGCCATCGGCACCATTTTCAGCGGCAGCGGCGAGCCGGACGGCGGCGCCGTGGCGGCGTTTTTCGCCATCGTCGGCACCATGATCGCCTACTTCGCGGCAGTGGTGATCAACTTCGGCGATTTCACCCGCTTCGTGAAAACCGAGCGCCAGATGAAGCTGGGTAACCTTCTGGGCCTGCCGCTGAACGTAGCGTTTTTCTCCTTCATCGCGCTGATCATTACCGCCGGCACGCTGGTGCTATTCGGCGAGGCGCTGACCAATCCGGCGGATATCGTCGAGCGGGTAGACTCCTTGCCGCTGACCATCGTCGCCGCGCTGACCTTCTTCGCCGCAACCGTCGGTATCAACCTGGTGGCGAACTTCATCCCGCCGGCGTATGACCTGGCGAACCTGTTTCCCAGCAAGATCAGCTTCAAGACCGGCGGTTTGATCACCGCGATCATCGCGTTTTTCGTGGGCGCGCTATGGGTCTCGGTGATCAGCCAGATCGGCGTGCCGGGCTTTGTGAACGCGCTTGGCGCGGTGGTGGCGCCCTTCTACGGGATCATCGTGGTGGACTACTACCTGATTAAGCGCCAGCACCTGAACATGGAGGAGCTCTTCTCTTCCGAGCGAAACAGCGCCTACTACTACACCAAGGGCTGGAACAAGCGCGCCCTGATCGCCTTCGTGGGGGCGGCGGCGTTCTCACTTTCCACCGTGCTGGTACCCGCGCTTTCCGGGCTCGGCGGCTACGGCTGGCTGATCGGTGCCGGTTTGGGCGGGCTGATTTACTATGCGCTGATGCGCAATTTCAAGGCGGCGCCTGCCATCGGCGCCCACCAGACCACCTAAGACGCACACGTTGCGCGTTAGGGTAAGCGCAAAAGCGCCACCGGCCCGGGCCGGTGGCGCTTTTTTACGGATCGATTTATGCTCTGCAACGCCTTTACGCATCGCCTCAGCTGGCGCCATCGCTTAAGAGCATCTTTTCAAAACATCGCTCAAGAACATTGCTTTAGAACATTGCTTTAGAACATTGCTTTAGAACATTGCTTAAGAACGCTATCACTCGCATGAATACGTTGCCATCGCACCAGCAGGAATTCGCCAAAGGGGTCGTCACGCGCTCGGGCTATCGCGCCCTGAGCGATGCCGAAGGCTACGGCGCCGCCTCGAGCGTTGGCGCGGGGAGCGCGTGCATCGCGCTACTCTGGCAGGCGCTCGAGGCGAACGAGGCGCTGTCGCTTTATTCAAACTCGGCGCCGACGCGCCATCCCACCACCGCGGCCGAGCTTGCCGACTGGTGCCAAACGCACTTCCCTGACTGCTACGGCGAGTACCTCGCGCGGCGCACGCTAAAGCACCCGGAACCAAGACGCGGCTTTTGGCGCCGCTTTTTTGGTCGCTGAAAATTTACGCGCCGCCCCGCGTTGCTTATTACCCTGCTTAACGAGGCGCTACGCGGGCCTTTATCAAAGTGCGCTGAGTTTCTCCAGCGTCAGGTGATTGTCGATCTCCTTGATCCGGTCTTCGGTGTGGTGGTTGACGTAGAGCACCGTGGTTTCGCCGCCTTCACAGATTTTCTCGATCAGCGCGAGCACCAACTGGCGGTTCATGTCGTCAAGGCCCAGGCAGGGCTCGTCGAGGATTAGAAGCGGCGGGTGTTTGACCATCGCGCGGGCAATCAGCAACAGCCGCTGGTCGCCGTAGGAGAGCTTGTTGAACGGCTGGTCGGCCCGCGCGCTCATACCCAGCAGCGCCAACCACTGATCGGCGATTCGTTTTTGCTGATCGGTGGCCTTGTTATAGACGCCGATACTGTCATAAAAGCCCGAAATGACGACGTTCCTGCAGCTGGTGCTAACGCGATACTCCCACTGCAGGGCCGTAGAGACGTAGCCGATGAACTGCTTGATCTGCCAGATGCTCTCGCCGCTGCCGCGCTGAAAGCCGAACACGAAAATATCGTTGGTGTAGCACTGCGGGTGGTCGCCCGTGATCAGCGAGAGCACGCAGGTCTTGCCGCTGCCGTTCGGGCCGCTCAGCTGCCAGTGCTGGCCGCGCTCGATCGTCCAGTCGAGGCGGTCGACGATCAGCGCATCGCCGTAGCGGATCGTCGCCTGGGTGAGTTTGACCAGCGGCTGGCTCGGGTCGAGCGCCGGCAGTTGGCTGGCAGGGTCGGCGTCGGGCACGCGCAGGTCGCTGGTTTTCAAATGCAGTAGCTGATAAAGCTCGTTGTAAGCCGCCTCATCCTGACGGTCGACCGTGAACGCCAGCCGCCCGCCTTCGCTACGCTTTTTACTGCCTTTCACCGGCTCAGGACGGTCCTTGTCCAGGTAGGCCACGTGGGTGATGAAATCCGGCATTTCGTCGAAGCGGTTGAGCACCAACACCATGGGCACACGTTCGACGATGGCGGCCAGGTGTGCCTGGAGCATGGCGAGCGTGTCGACGTCGAGCCCGTCGAACGGCTCGTCCAGGATCAACAGCGCCGGCTCGTTGGCCAGTGCGCGAATCAGCATGACCTTGCGGGTTTCGCCGGTCGAGAGCTTGCGAAAAGCGCGCTCCAGCAGCGGCGTCAGGCCGAACTTCTCAACCAGCTCTCCGGCAAGCTCAGCGTCACTGCAGTAATCAAAAATCATCTCCCTGACCGGCGTGCCGAGCGACACTACATCCATGATGTCGGCATCGTCCTTTTTAAGCTCGGCGGCGATAAGCTCGGCCTGCGCCTCGAACGAGACCAGCCCGACGCGCGCGGGAAGCCCGTCGATACTGCCCGTCTCGAGCTTTCCAACGCCGGCCAGCGCCGCCGCCAGCGCCGATTTGCCGGCGCCATTGGCGCCGGTGATGACCCAGTGCTGGCCTGGTTCGATGGTCCAGTCGACCTCGCTTAGGGTGAAGCGATCGTCGAAGCTGATCGTTGCACTGTTGAAGGCAATCTTCGCCAAACGGGTCGAGGGCTCCATGAACGTATTCCTTATTGAGTGGAAAACAAAGTCCGAGTTGACATATTCAGCGACAAAAAAGCCGGGCGTATCAAAAAGATAGCCCGGCTTTTCTCGACTAACGAACGCTTAACCCGGGGTTAAACGATCTTCTTCATGTCGGCCATGTGGCCACGCAGCACGGCGCCAACGGCTTCGACCGGGTGGGCACGCAGCGCTTCGTTGACGTCGATCAGGCGCGCGTTGTCCACGCCGTTATCGTCGACATCGAGGCCCTTGCCGATCACGTCGGACTTGATGCCCTTCATGAAATCCGCCAGCAGCGGTACGCAGGCGTGGTTGTACAGGTAGCAGCCGTACTCAGCGGTATCGGAGATCGTCGCGTTCATCTCGTAGAGCTTCTTGCGCGCGATGGTGTTAGCGATCAGCGGCGTTTCGTGCAGCGACTCGTAGTAGGCGGACTCGGCGATGATGCCCGCCGCGGTCATGGTCTCGAACGCAAGCTCGACGCCCGCTTTCACCATGGCGACCATCAGGATGCCGTTGTCGAAGTATTCCTGCTCGGAAATCGCCATGTCGCCGGCGGGCGTTTTCTCGAAGTTGGTTTCTGCGGTTTCGTCGCGCCATTTGTGCAGGTTGACGTCGTCGTTGGCCCAGTCTTCCATCATGGTGTGCGAGAAGTGCCCGCTCATGATGTCGTCCTGGTGTTTGTTGTAGAGCGGACGCATGATCTCTTTCAGCTCTTCGGCCAGGTCGAACGCCTTGATCTTGGCCGGGTTGGAGAGCCGGTCCAGCATGTTGGTCACGCCGCCGTACTTGAGCGCCTCGGTGATGTTTTCCCAGCCGTACTGGATCAGCTTGGAGGCGTAGCCCGGATCGATGCCCTCTTCGATCATTTTGTCGAAGCACAGAATCGAGCCGGTCTGCAGCATGCCGCAAAGAATCGTCTGTTCGCCCATCAGGTCGGATTTGACCTCGGCGATGAACGAGGACATCAGCACGCCCGCCTTGTGACCGCCGGTGCCCACAGCGTAGGCCTTCGCCAGCGCCAGGCCTTCGCCTTTCGGGTCGTTGGCTTCGTGAACGGCGATCAGGGTGGGTACGCCGAAACCACGCACGTATTCGGCGCGCACTTCAGAACCCGGGCACTTCGGCGCGACCATGATGACGGTCAGGTCATCGCGGATCTTCATACCTTCTTCGACGATGTTGAAACCGTGAGAGTAGGAGAGGCACGCGCCTTCTTTCATCAGCGGCATGACGGCGTTGACCACCGAGGTGTGCTGCTTGTCCGGGGTCAGGTTCAGGACCACGTCCGCGGTCGGAATCAGCTCTTCGTAGGTGCCCACGGTGAAGCCATTTTCCGTGGCGTTCTTCCAGGACTGGCGCTTTTGCTCGATGGCGTCCGGGCGCAGCGCATAGGCCACGTCCAGGCCGCTGTCGCGCAGGTTCAAGCCCTGGTTGAGGCCTTGGGCGCCACAGCCGATGACGACCATTTTCTTGCCCTTCAGCGCCTCGACACCCTCGTCGAATTCAGAGCTGTACATGAAACGGCATTTGGCGAGCTGCTCGAGCTGTTCGCGAAGCGTCAGGGTATTGAAATAGTTAGCCATTCTGGATATCCCGATAAGTGATCAAGCGCGGTCGATGTAGCCACACCGACACGAAAAGTGACCCGGCCGCTCGCTGTTAGCGCCAGCGCCGAGTGGGTAAGACCAATCTACCCAAAAACGATTCTTTCTTAAATTGATATATTTGCAACAGCACATCCCGTTTTTCACAAAACGGGGGTATGATGGCGCGATGAACTTCAAACTCCTCAAACAGTTTCTGGCGCTGGCGGAGACGCTGCACTTTGGCCGCGCAAGCGAGGCGTGTTTCGTGAGCGTCTCGGCGCTTTCGCGCAACATCCGCTATTTGGAAGACGAGCTCGGCGTGGCGCTTTTCAATCGCGACAACCGGACCGTGATGCTGACCCGGGAAGGCCAGAAATTCCTCGAGTACGCCCGCGAGGCCAGCAGCCAGTGGAATTTGATCCGCCACGAGCTCACCGACAACCCCGGGGAGTTGAGCGGTGAGGTCAGCCTGTATGGCTCGGTAACCGCCAGCTACAGCTTTCTACACGAGCTTTTGCGCCGCTTTCGTATCGCCTACCCGGCGATCGAGATCAAGCTGCGCACCGGTGACCCGGAACACGCCATCGCCCACGTGCTGGATGGCAAGGAAGATTTAAGCATCGCCGCCAAACCCGCGCACCTGCCGCGGGGGCTGGCCTTCAAGCCGATCGCCACCTCACCGCTTCTGTTCATTGCGCCGCTGGAGCCGCCCGGGCCGAACGCCCCCACCGGCACGCCGGCCACGCCAGAACAGTGGGCGAGTATTCCCATGATTTTGTCGGAAAGCGGCGTATCGCGCGCGCGGGTGGACGAGTGGTTTCGCAGGCTCGCCATTTCACCGCGTATCTATGCCCAGGTCACCGGCAACGAGGCGATCGTCAGCATGGTAAGCCTGGGATTCGGCATTGGCGTGGTGCCTAAAATCGTGCTTGATAACAGCCCGCTCAGGGAGCGCATTCGCGTGCTCGACGTGGCGCCAACGCTTGAACCCTACGATATTGGCTTGTTTACGTTGAAGAAAAACCTGAAAAACCCGCTGGTCGAGGCGTTCTGGAGCCTGATGTAAGCCTGCTGGCGACGCCGGCGCTTGCTCGTTCAACCGGCAAAAATCTCTCGCAGGTCCGGTACGCTCTCCTCTTCTTCCACCATCGAAAGCGACGCTTCGATCGCTTTCAGATGGCGGCTCATGAACGCCGTGGCACGCTCGGTCTTGCCCTCTTCCAGATAACCGATCAGGTCGTCGTGGTCGTGGGACTCGCAGCCCAGATGGCCGCGATGGCCGTACACCGCCAGAATCAGCGACGAGCGCGAGCAGAGCCGCTCGACGAAGTCGGCAAGCGTGGCGTTGCCGGAAAGGCGTGCCAGCTGCACATGAAAATCTGCCGAGAGGCGAATGGCCACGCTCTGCTGGCCTTCACGCAGCGCCTGGCGTTCGCGGTGGGCTAGGGTGCGAAGCGCGTCGGCATCCGCCGGGGCCATATGCCTGGCCACGTCCGCCATCAGCCCGCACTCGACCAGCTGACGCGCGTTGAACACGTCTCGCGCCTCTTCCGCGGTTGGGCGGGTGACGCTGGCCCCGCGGCGCGGCGTCAGGGTAACGAGCTGCTCCAGCGCCAAGCGCTGCAAAATCTTGCGAATGCCGGTCCGGCTGATGCCAAACACCTCTGATAGCGCGTCCTCGCGAAGGCGCGCACCAGGCTTTAGGCGCTGCTCGACGATCGCGTCGCTCACCGCACGATAAATCGACTCGTGGCGCGCGTCGCCGTCGCTTTCGGGCACGCGGCGTTTCATGGCGGCCTGCTCGTCGCTCATGGCCTCTCCTTGCAAAAATAAATCGGGTGCCGATTTTAACGTATTTAGCTGCCGCGATAGGTCGAGTAGCCATAGGGGGATAGCAGCAGCGGCACGTGGTAGTGTTCGTCGGCGCGGGCCACGCCAAAGCGCAGCGGAATCACGTCCAGAAAGCGCGGCTCCGTGGCCTCGACCCCTTGGGTGCGCAGATAGTCGCCGGCGTGAAACACCAGCTCGTACTCCCCGGCCAGAAAGCGCTCGCCCTCGAGAAGCGGGCCGTCACAGCGGCCGTCGGCATTGGTCACCGCACTTCCCAAGTGCTCGCGAGAGCCGGCGGAAAGCCGAAACACCTCGATAGTGATGCCCGCGCCAGGCGCGCCTCGGGCGGTATCCAGTACGTGGGTCGTCAGCCGTCCCATAGCCTCTCTCCTGTTATCGGCGGTGCGTTTGACCTATCGGTCAACACCTTGTATTGATCAAAGCTTAGTGGTGATACCATCGATTGTATACACCGCCCATTCGCTCTACGCCAAGGAGAAGACGCCGTGCCAAACGCGCATCAAGAGGCTTTCGATTCGCTCACCCCGGCTCCCAGCCAATGCTCGCTGGACGCGTTTGTAGCGGCCTACGGCGACGTGTTCGAACACTCGCCCTGGATCGCCGAACAGGCCTGGCGCCAGGGACTGGATACCCGCCACAACGATCCGGCCGCGCTTGCGCAAACGATGAGCGAGGTGCTGCGAGCCGCCCCACGGGAGCGTCAGATCGAGGTGATCCGCGCGCACCCGGACTTGGCCGGCAAAGCGGCGCTAGCTGATGAATTGACCGACGCATCGAAAAGCGAGCAGGCCGGCGCCGGGCTCGATCAGTGTTCGGTCGAGGAGTTGGCGCGCTTTAAGTCCTTAAACGGCGCTTATCTTGAGAAGTTCGGCTTTCCGTTCGTGATTGCGGTCAAGGGTCTCGACCGCCACGACATTTTGGCGGCGTTTGAAACGCGGCTCAACAATACGCCAGACGAGGAGCGGGAAACTGCCGTCGAGCAGATCGCCCATATCGCGCGCTTTCGTCTGATCGCCAAAAGCGAAACCTGAGGCGCCTTTTACGTTTGTTTCGCCCACGAAAAAGCCGCACCCGAGGGCGCGGCTTCGAAAGCGATCGGAGTGATTACCGGCTGATGGTATCAGCGGCTTTCTGGGTCTGCTCTTCGGCCATTTTCTGGCTGTCCTGCATGAAGTCCTGACCGATCGAAGTGACTTTCTCGGAGTCGCCCTTGACGCGCTCCATGAAGTCAGACGCGGTTTTCTGCTGGGACTGCATCGCACGCTTGAAACCTTCGGCGTCCTTCACGTCAAGCCAGGTACGCGCTTGAGCGAGACTCATGTCCGAGTAGGCACGAGCGGCATCCATCTGGGCGCCGACGAGACGCTCGTAGTAATCGAGCGCCGCCAGGGTGTATGAGCGCATGGGCGAGACAAAAATCGACTCGAACTGCTGCTTGGTGTTCTCTGCGGTCCTATCCATCACGTAACCTCCTGCCAGTTAGCGATTCGACGCGCATGTGGGGCGGTCGATACCAAAGCATTTGCCTTGTGTCCCCTTAAGCTAGCAGCGCTTTTTGTGCAGCGCAACATGATTTTTGCCGCACTGCACCATTTTACCGTTTGGATATGACCTATACCTCGCGCACCGTGGGTGCTTGGCCTGCCATACCGTCATGAATGGCCAGCATTTTCTCGAACCACCGGGAGATGGGCTGGTGCTCGTCGAACAGCGCCTCGCGTGATACGACGTGGGCCCACATGAAACTTCCAAACAGCAGGTAGTCGGCGCCCGCCGGTGCGTCGCCGTCGAGAAAGGCGCTCTCTTTTAGCAGCGCGTTCACCGGCGCCAACATCTTGTCGAGCTGCTCACGCCCTTGGGTCGGGTTGTGAAGGTCTTCGAGACGCATCTTGAAGTTCGCCTCGCGGGTTTCACGAAAATACTGGCGGTCGTCGGGGTGAATGGCCTCGAGCAAGTCCATCACCACGATGCGAAACAGGGCCGGAGTAACGCTGCGTTCGACGAAGAGTTTGAAAAAGAGCGCGCGCTGGTAGCTCTGTCCTTCGCCAAGCAACGGCGCGTCCGGGTAGGTTTTATCCAGATAGCGCATGATCTCGAAGCTGTCGGTCACCACCGTGTCGCCGTCGACCAGCACCGGCACCTTATCGTGATTGGCAAAAGCAATTTTCTCCTTTTGCTGAAAGCGCCAGGGCTCGGTGCGATAGGCGAGCCCCTTGTGCGCCATCGACAGGTGCACGCGCCAGCAGTAAGGCGAAAAACGCAGGCGTTCATCGCGCCCGCACAGGTCATAAACGATACGATCCATCGGTTCACCTCGCTTGAAAGACGACGTGTTCAGCATGGTCGCTCCCCGCGCCACAAACAAGCCCTAATGCTTGCCCAACCGCTTGTTCGACGCCCTATCTATTAGTCTAATGAAAAACGTCACTTCTCATTGGCGCCTCTGAGGATAGATCTAATAAAAACAATGACTTGATTTAAAAACACGAGGTTCCGGACGACATAAAACTCGGACGATGACTGGTAAGACCAATTTTCCAATGTAGTCAGCGCCTTAAGCTGGTCGTATCGTTAGTCGGGACTGCTCGCGCGCCAAAAGCACCGAGCATTGACTACTCATAAAAGCACCGTCGAACAAACAAGGGCTCCCCTCCATGAGTGAAACGATACTTGCATTACTGGCGTTCATGCCGCTACTGCTTGCGGGTATTTTGCTGATTGGCTTTAAAGTACCCGCCAGAATCGCCATGCCGCTGGTCTTTCTCACCGCTGCCGTGATTGGCCTGACGGCTTGGGACATGAGCTTTACCCGCGTGGCCGCCTCGACCATTCAGGGCCTGATTCAGACCGCCGGGCTTTTGTGGATCATCTTCGGCGCGATTTTGCTGCTCAACACGCTTAAGCACTCCGGCGGCATCATGGCGATTCGCAACGGCTTCTCCGGCATCAGCCCGGACCGCCGCGTGCAGGCGCTGATCGTGGCGTGGCTGTTTGGCTGTTTCATCGAAGGCGCCTCGGGCTTTGGTACGCCCGCCGCCGTTGCCGCCCCCTTGATGGTCGCACTGGGCTTTCCGGCGCTGGCCGCGGTGGTCGTGGGCATGATGCTTCAGTCCACGCCGGTCTCTTTTGGCGCGGTGGGTACACCAATCATCGTGGGCGTGGGCACCGGGCTCGACCGTAACGGCATCACCGACGCGCTCGTCGCCAACGGCTCCTCTTGGGAGGTGTTTTTCCGTCTGATCACCAGCGAAGTCGCCATTATTCACGGCATTGTCGGACTTTTGATGCCGCTGATTCTGGTCACCGTGATGGTGCGTTTCTTCGGCGCCAACAAGTCCTGGAAAGAGGGCCTGTCGATCACCCCGTTTGCCATCTTCACCGGTATCTCCTTCGTTGTGCCGTACATGCTGGTCGGCGTTTTCCTCGGCCCGGAATTTCCCTCGATGATCGGCGCCATGGTGGGGCTTGCCATCGTGGTACCGGCGGCGCGCAAGGGCTTTTTGCTACCCAAGGATACCTGGGACTTTCCCGAGACCACTTCCTGGCCGGATGAGTGGGTCGGTAAGCTGCAGATCAAACTCGACGACGTGGCGGGCCGTGCGCCGATGTCGACCTTCAAAGGCTGGATTCCCTACGTACTGCTGGCGATTTTTTTGGTTGCTTCGCGCACTATCGAGCCGCTACGTGTCGCGCTGACCTCGATCAACCTGAGCTGGACCGACATCCTGGGCGAAGCCGGTGTTAGCGGCGGCGTGCAGCCGCTGTACCTGCCTGGCGGTATCATTCTGGCCGTCGTGCTGATCACCTACTTCCTGCACAGGATGAACGGTGGCCAGTTGAAGGCGGCGGTATCGGAGTCCACTAAAACCATCTTCGGCGCGGGCTTCGTGCTGATCTTCACCGTGCCAATGGTGCGTATTCTGATCAACTCCGGCGTGAACGGGGCGGATCTCGTGTCCATGCCGGTCATGATGGCCCAAGCCGTCGCCAACGGCGTGGGCGGGATCTATCCGTTCTTCGCCCCCGCCGTGGGCGCACTGGGGGCCTTCATTGCCGGCTCGAACACCGTCTCGAACCTGATGCTGGCGGAGTTCCAGTTCAACGTTGCGCAGACGCTGGGCATCTCCACGGCGATGATGGTGGCGCTGCAGGCCGTTGGCGCCGCGGCGGGTAACATGATCGCCATTCACAACGTGGTGGCAGCTTCCGCCACCGTTGGCCTTCTGGGCCGCGAGGGCGCGACGATCCGCATCACGATTCTGCCGACGATCTACTACCTGGTGTTTGTCGGCACCATCGGCCTCATCGCGTTCTACCTGCTCGGTCTGACCGACCCGCTGCTATCATAAAGCGATGCACTTAAAGCGAAAAACCACCCTTCGGGGTGGTTTTTTATGCGCGCGTTTTAGATTGCCATCAAGCGCTAGTCGATACGCTTGAGCTCTTGTGCGTGCGCCTGGCCGCGCTCGACGTAGCTTTGGGCGTTGAGCCGGAGTTTGTCGATCGCGCCTTCCTGCAGGGTTTTCACCACACGCGCTGGGGAGCCGACGATCAATGAATTGGGCGGAAACATCGCGCCCTCCTTCACGAAGGCGCAGGCGCCGACCAGGCTGTTCTCGCCAATCACCGCGCCGTTGAGAATCACCGCCTGAATGCCGATCAGACATCCATCCTCCACCGTACAGCCGTGCAACATCGCCTGATGACCCACGGTCACGCCGTTACCCACGGTCAAGGGAAAGCCGGGGTCGGCGTGCAGCACCGCGCCGTCCTGAATGTTGCTCTGCTCGCCCACTTCCAGCCGCTCGGTATCGCCGCGCAGCACCGCCTGATACCAAACGCTGGCGCGGGATTTTAGCGTCACCTGCCCGATCACGTCGGCGGTCTCGGCGACGTAGACGTCGTCGGCAATGTCCGGCTTGTGCTCACCCAGTTGATAAATGGCCATGCAAGGCTCCTTTTGATTGTTGTCACCCGTTCGCGCGATCATGCCAGGATAACGCTTGCTCCAGCACCCGGGCAACATGAATGGCGTTACGCTGAGCACCATCATGAATTTGGTGGCGGCAGCTGGTGCCATCGGCGACTACCAGCGTATCGGCGTCGGCGCCGCGTACAGCGGGTAGCAGACTGAGTTCGGCCATTTTCATCGAGGCGTCGAAATGCTCCGCTTCGTAACCGAAACTCCCCGCCATACCGCAGCAGGACGACTCGACGGTTTCAACGCCGAGACCGGGAATCCAGCCAAGCACCTCCTCGACCGGGCGTAGCGCATCGAACGCTTTTTGATGGCAGTGGCCATGAAGCAGCGCGTGAGACGTCGCCAACGGCTGGAGCGACAGCGTAAGCTCGCCGGCAGCCTTTGCCTTGACCAGAAATTCCTCGAAGAGGTAAGCAGAGTCGGCAAGTGCCCGAGCCTCATCGCCAAAGCCGTACTGCAAAAACTCGTCGCGTAGGGTCAAAAGGCACGACGGCTCGAGCCCGACCACCGGCACGCCACGCTGAACGAAAGGCATCAGGTAGTCGAGCGTTCGCCGTGCTTCAGCCTTGGCCTTGTCGAACTGACCGGCCGCCAAGTGGGTGCGCCCACAGCAAAGCGGCCGCTGCCCTTTCTGCACGTTCAAGTGCACATGATAGCCCGCAGCCTCCAGAACACGCTTGGCCGCTCGAGCATTGTCGCTTTCCATGTAGTTGTTGAACGTATCCACGAATAGCAGCACGTCGCGCTGGCCGCTTTCGCGTGCGTTTTGGTGAGGCTCTGCCAGAAAGTTGCCATCGAAAACGGGAAAGGCGCGCTGCGGCGCGAGCCCCAACGAGCGCTTGAGCGGCGAGGCGATCAGCGGAATGCGCTCGATAGTTCGCGTTACGCCCTTTAAGCGGTGAGCCCAGCGCGCGTAGCGCGGCATCTCACCGACCATGCGATCGCGAAGCGAAAGCCCCTTGAGCCGCGCTCGGGCCGTGCGCGCTTCGATCTTGAACTTGGCCATGTCGACCCCCGTGGGGCAGTCACGCTTACAGCCCTTGCAGGAGACGCAGAGATCCAACGCCTCTTTCACGCTGTCATCGGCCAGCCCCTCCTCCCCCAACTGACCGGAAAGCACCAGCCGAAGGGTGTTGGCTCGCCCCCGGGTCAGATGCTTCTCATCCAGAGTCGCCCGGTAGCTTGGGCACATGGTGCCCGCATCGAACTTGCGGCAATGCCCGTTGTTGTTGCACATCTCGACCGCCATCGCGAGACCATGGGTGGCATCGCCCGACGTCCCCGGAGGGCTCTGCTCGCCGGTGAGTGGATCACGCTCAACGTTCCAGGCGGACCAGTCAAATACTGGCGTAAGTGGAATGCGATCGTAGCATGTGGGAAAGCGAAAATAGCGTTCATCGTCCATTTTCGGGGTATCGACGATCTTTCCAGGGTTAAAACGATTATGGGGATCGAAGAGCGCTTTGATCTCCTTGAACGCATCGTTGACGGTTTCGCCGAACTGCCAAGCGACCCACTCGCCCCGGCAGATGCCGTCGCCGTGCTCACCGGAATAGGCGCCCTTGTATTCACGCACCAGGCTCGAGGCATGCTCGGCGATTTCCCGCATCTTCTCGGCCCCGCCCCGGCGCAGATCGAGGATCGGGCGCACGTGAAGCGTGCCGGCACCGGCGTGGGCGTACCAGGTTCCTTCCGTCCCATAACGATGAAAAACCTGGGTCAGTTTGTCGGTGTATTCGGCCAAGTGTTCCAGCGGTACCGCGCAATCCTCGATGAACGATACCGGTTTGCCATCCCCTTTCATGCTCATCATGATGTTGAGCCCGGCCTTGCGCACGTTCCAAAGCGCCTTCTGCTCGCTGGCATCGATCATGTTGACCACGCTGCCGCCAAGGCCCAGCTCGCCCATCAAATCGTTGAGTTCGTCGAGTTTTTGCACCAGCGTGGCCTGGTCGGCGCCAGCGAACTCCACCAGCAGCATCGCTTCGGGGCGGCCGATCAACGCTTTCTCGATGACCGGGCGAAACGCCGGATTCTCGAGCGAAAGCTCGATCATCGTACGATCAACCAGCTCCACGGCCATGGGGCCGAGCTTGGCAATGTGCTGAGTGAGATCCATCGCTTGGTAGAAAGTGGGGAAATTGACTACGCCCAGCACCTTCTTTTCCGGCAGCGGTGAAAGTCTTAGCTTGATACGCCGGCTGACCGCCAGCGTGCCCTCCGAGCCCACCAGCAGGTGCGATAGATTAGGACGGTGATCAGGGTCGTAGGGAATTGGGTTTTGACAGTCGAAAAGGTCCAGGTTATAGCCACCGACCCGGCGCAGCACTTTGGGAAAGTGTTCGCGAATCTCCGGGCCGACCTTGTCGGCGATGGCCCTGACTTTTTCGGCCAGCGCCTGCTCCCGGCTACGGCTGGCAAACTGATCGACGAATCCAAGACTCACCTCGCTGCCATCGGCCAACACCGCGTCGAGCCCCAACACGTTGTGTACCATGTTGCCGTAATAGATCGAGCGTGAACCGCAGGAGTTGTTACCTGCCATGCCGCCAATCGTGCACTGGGCGCTGGTGGATACATCCACCGGAAACCAGAGCCCGTAAGGCTTGAGCCAAGCGTTGAGATGATCAAGCACCATGCCTGGCTCGACCACCACGGTTTGTGCCTGTTCGTCGAATTCCACCACCTGGTTGAGCCAGCGCGTGGTATCGAGTACCAGTGCCTCTCCCACGGTCTGCCCGCACTGACTGGTGCCGCCTCCCCTGGCCAGCACCGGTACATCGGCGTCGCGCGCGATATCCAGCGCTAAGGTGAGATCCTCTTGGTGGCGCGGAATGACCACCCCCACCGGCGTGATTTGATAGATCGACGCATCGGTGGAGTAGCGTCCGCGGCTGGCGTGGTCGAAGAGTACGTCGCCGGCTATTTCACGAGAAAGCCTGGCCGCGAACTCACTCACCGGCTTGATTTTGGCGTCGGCAGAGCGTGGCGGCTGAGTCAGCGATGTCATGGCGCCCCCCGGCCTATTGGCCTGATTGATCGCGGGAAAACCGGTGTGGATGCTCGGCGAAATAGTCGAGCGCCGCCGTAACGCCGCTGGCTTTGAGCTCGACACCGGCAAGCTTCATGCCCGCCTCGCAGCCACCAAGGGTGGCGATGAGCGTCAAGTCGTTACAGTCGCCCAAGTGACCGATACGAAACATCTTGCCCTTCGCTTTACCAAGGCCCATGCCCAGTGAGAGATCGAAGCGCTCGTAGATGATCTTGCGTACCGCGTCGGCATCGATCCCCTCTGGCATGACGACTCCCGTCAATACCGGTGAATAGAGCGCTGGATCCTGACACTGGATCTCCAGCCCCCAAGCCTGGACCGCCGCGCGTACGCCAGCTCCCCAGCGCGCATGGCGCTCGAACACCTGCTCCATGCCCTCTTCCAATAGCATGTCGAGCGCCTCGTTCAGCCCATAAAGCAGGTTGGTGCTCGGCGTATAAGGCCAGTAGCCGTTTTTGTTGGCCTCCAGTATTTCATCCCAGGCCCAGAAGCTTCTGGGCAGCGTCGCGCCCTTACTCACTTCTATCGCCTTGGGCGACAGCGCGTTGAAACTAATGCCCGGCGGCAGCATGAGGCCTTTCTGGGACCCTGATACGGTGACATCAACGCCCCATTCATCGTGGCGATAGTCGGCACTGGCAAGCCCGGAAATGGTATCGACGATCAAAAGGGCCGGGTGGCTGGCAGCGTCGATGGCGCGGCGCACCGAGGCGATGTCGCTGGTCACGCCGGTTGAGGTTTCGTTATGCACAACGCACACCGCCTTGATGGCGTGATTGCTATCCTCCTTGAGCCGCGCCTCGATCATGTCCGCTTGTACGCCCTGCCGCCAACCCTCGTAGTCCGGCAGGCCGATGAATTCTGGCTCAAGCTGCAACCTGAGCGCCATCTTGTGCCAAAGCGTTGCGAAGTGGCCGGTTTCGAACATCAATACCTGGTCACCAGGTGAGAGCGTATTGGCAAGTGCGGCTTCCCAAGCGCCGGTCCCCGAGGCCGGGTAAATAATGACCGGGTGTTCGGTCTTGAAGATGCGTTTGATTTTCTCGAGAAGCTCGAGTCCCAGCGCGCCAAACTCCGGGCCACGGTGGTCGATCGTGGGCAAGCTCATGGCGCGCAGGATTCGGTCCGGCACGGGTGACGGTCCTGGAATTTGCAAAAAATGGCGGCCGGTGGGATGAAAATCGAGGTTGAGCATGGAATAGATCCTTTTATTGTTGATCTCGCTGCCGTGGTAACAATGGCGTCGATAACGCTGTGCTTGTCGACGCCGCACTCTTTGAATAATGAATTCAAACGTCGGCTTTAAAAAAACGCTATTTGATACAACCTGCCTCCCGCAGGTTATCGAGTTGCTCTCGACTCATGCCGAGTTCTCCCAACACTTCGTCGGTGTGCTGGGCGAAAAGCGGTGCCGAAGAGCGAATTTCCGACGGGGTTCGGGAAAATTTGCTAGGAAAACCGATGGTTTTCATCTTACCAATCACCGGATGCTCCATTTCCTGGACCATACCGCGTGCCAGATAGTGTTCATCGTCCAGCGCTTGGGCAAAATTATTGATTGGGCCGGCGGGAACGCCAGCGCTATCGCAAAGCGCGAGCCACTCATCCACAGTACGCTCGGCCATCATCGCTTCCAGAACGGCTTCCAACTCGTCGACGTGTTGGCCGCGGTCGAAGTTGGTCAAAAACCGCGTGTCCTCCATTAACGAGGGTGTTTTCAGCACGTCGGAACAAAAGCGCTCCCAAGTGCGCTGGTTGGCGCAGCCCAGCATCAGATAACCGTCGCTCGCCTTGACCGCTTGATAAGGAGCCGATACCCGATGGCGCCAGCCGGTAGGCTCGGGCACGGTGCCTTCGGAAAAGTAGGCGGCAGCCTCCCAGGTGAACCAGGGCAGGCCGCATTCGGTAATGGCGATATCGACGTGCTGGCCCTCACCGGTCTGCATCTTGTGAATGTGGGCGGCGAGAATGGAGTAGACGGCGGTGATGCCGGCGCCGATATCGTAGACCGCGATACCGGTCTTGAGCGGGCGGCGCCCGGGCTCGCCGGTCATCGACATGAGCCCCGTCATCCCCTGGGCTACCAGGTCGAAGCCGCCTTTATGGCTGTAGGGCCCGGTTTGGCCGTAACCGGAAATCGAGCAGTAGACGATACTCGGGTTGATAGCCTTGATCGTGTCATAGTCGATTGATAGCGACTTCGTAACCCCTGGGCGATAGTTTTCGACGATGACGTCGGCATCCGCGGCCAACTGATAAAAAATCTCGCGGCCCCGCTCGTCCTTCAGGTTGAGCGAGATGCTTTTCTTGTTGCGGTTGATTTGCGAAAAGCAGGTGGACTCGCCGTTGACGTAAGGCCCCATCTGGCGGCTATCGTCGCCTCCATTGAGTTTTTCTACCTTAATGACGTCGGCGCCCATATCGGCCAGCACCATGGTGCAATAAGGCCCTGCCATGATTTGCGAGACATCGAGTACTTTCATGTTGTGTAACGCTTGCATGCGCGTGTCTCCCTAAAACGTTAGCGGCCAGACCACTCAAAAGGCGTCTTGTTGACGAACTTGTCCACCGCCGCGGCGAAGTCTTCGCTCATGTAGCAAATACTGACCCAATCATCGCCTGCATCCGGTGCCAGTCTGTGGCTCTGCTGCATGCGGTTGATCAACGCCTTACTTGCCTGAAGGGTCAGCGGCGCGCGTTTCAAAAAGTCCGCCGCTCGGCTTTTAACATCGTCGTAAATGCTATCCGGTGAAAACAACTCGTTGACCAGCCCCAACGACAGCGCCTCATGACCGGTGACGAGTCGGCCCAACATCAACACCTCCTTGGCCCGCGCCGTGCCCAGCATTTCCACCAGCCGCGAAACGTTGGTGATCGAAAGCGTATTGCCCAACGTTTTGGCGATGGGTACGCCGAATTTCATCGACTCAGTGGCGTAACGAAAATCGCACACCAGGGCAAGCGCGGCGCCCCCGCCGACGCAGGCGCCCTCGATGAGCGCCAGCGTCGGTTTGGGAAAGTTTTCCAACTTTCCAACCACCCGGTCGATGCGGCGCTCGTAGTCGATGGCGTCTGCGGGTTTATGGAAACTGGCGAACTGGGTAATGTCGGTGCCGGCCACGAAGGCCTCCCCCCCTATACCGTGCAAGACCAGCGCATGGACCCCGCTCTTCTCGGCGAGCGTATCGCAGTAGTACTCAAGCGCGTTGTACATGTCCCAGGTCATGGCGTTACGGCTTTGCGGACGGTTGAAACCCAGCCACGCCACGCCCTCCTTGATCTCGAAACGCACGCTGTCAGTCGTAGGCTTTTTTGTCTTCTGCGTCATTGTCTTTTCTCCCAGAGTCGGTGGTTAGCCGTAGACGAAGTTGACCAGCGCCAGCGCGAAGGCGGGAATGTAGGTGTTGATCATCAAAATGGTGAACAGCACCGCGATGAACCACAGGTTGGTCTTCGATGTCGCCCAAATATCCGATTTGGCGATCGAACACGATGCGATCAGTACGCTCGCAACCGGCGGGGTTTGCTGGCCGATGGCCAGGTTGAGCGTGACGATCAAACCAAAGTGCAGCGGGTCGATACCGACTTCGATGACCAGCGGCAGCACGATCGGTACCACCAAAATGATGGCCGCGGCAGAGTGCAAGAAGATGCCGAGAATCAGGAAGATGACGTTCAAAAGCGCCAGTATCACGTAGCGGTTGTCCGTCAGCTCGCTGATCTGCATGGCGATTTCCTGAGGCACCCGAGTTTCGGTCAGATAGCCGCCTACCACGGCGGACGCCGCGACCAGCAGCATGACCACTGCGGTCTGTATCCCGGCGCTCTTGCAGGAATCGATGAAGTTCTTGAGCGTAAACTCGCGGTACACCACGGCGCTGATGAAGATGGCCACGCACACAGCGAGCGCCGCGCCTTCGGTCGCGGTGACGAAGCCGCCGAAGATACCGCCCAGAATGATGACCGGAATCAATAGTGCCCAAACGGCTTCTTTCAGCGCCAGCCAGAGTTGAGAGAAGCGAAAACGCCCCTCCGACGGGAAGTTATACTTGCGCGCCAGGTAGTAGCACATCGCCGCCAGGCCCATCGCTCCGAGAAGCCCCGGGAAGATGCCCGCAACGAACATCTGAACCACCGATTCCCCCGACATGACCGCGTAGAGAATCATCGGAATCGACGGAGGCAAAATGATCGCTAGGCTCGCCGCCGACGATGAGATCGAGGCGGCAAATTCTTTCGAATAGCCTTTCTTGCGCATGGCGGGAATCAGAATACTGCCGATCGCCGAGACCCCAGCGACGGACGAGCCGGAAATTTCGGCAAAAAACACCGAGGCCCCAATGGTCACCATTGAGAGCCCACCCTTGATAAAGCCGACCATCGCCATGGCCAGATCGATCAGCCGCCGGGAAATGCTCGAAGCGTTCATGATGGCGCCGGCGAGAATGAACAGCGGTATTGCAATAAGTGGGAAGTTGGTCGCGCCTTCGAACATCGTCATGCCCACGGTGGGCATCGCCATGCTGCCGTAGGTCATGAACGTAGCTACGGTTCCGACCAACGCAAGGGCGACCGCCACGGGGACATTGATCAAGATCAGCACGATCAGCGCCAGAAATATATAGAGAATAACCATGGTGATTACCTATCCTCGATGCTGTGTGCTGACGGCCTCGACCTCATCGGCATCGAGCCCTGCTTCTTCGAGCTCGTGATCGATGAAGCCCTTGCCACGGGCGTGTTTGACGATCTCCGGCAGGCGCAGCAGCTCGGCGATAATGAAAAGCACCGACGCTACCGGAATGGCGGATTGAGTGAGCTGCATCGAGATCGACGGAAGGCTCACCATATTCACTCCGTCGAGGATCAGAATGACCTGGTAGCTCGCAAGCCCCAAAAAGACGAAGAACCCAATGGTGATCGCCTCTGCCAGCAGCGCCACGGGCACTCGGATGGAGGGTGGACACATGTTGAGAACGCTGGGGCAAGTAATGTGGGCGCCTTTCGCGGCGGCCAGGGCCGTGCCGTAGTAGGTGACCCAGGCCAGCAGAACCGCCGCCAATTCGTCGTACCAGCTAAGTGGTGAGCCCAAGTAGCGGGTAACGAACCCAATGGTCACCACCCCGGCAAGCGCAATCACCAGCACCACCACGATCGCTTCAAGAAAGACAGAGTAGGCGTTCCTGAACCTGTCAAAAGTACTCATCGAAACCTCCGAGACCGAAGGCGCCTGGCTGAGAGGCGCCTCGCGTGATGATGGTTATTCGCGCAGCGCGTTAACCTGATCGATCAATTCCTGGCCGTTATCCACCTCGTTGGCGAACTTTTCATAAATCGGCTGGGAGGCCTCGGAAAACGCTTCGAAGTCTACTTCGTTCACTTCCATACCCGCCTCTTCCATGAGGCCCAGAACTTCTTCGTCCAACCGAGCGCCTTCCTCGAGTGCAAAGTCTTCCACTTCGACCGCGACCTCTTCCAACACCGTGCGCACCTCTTCGGGCAAACGATTCCAGCTCGCACCCGCTACCAGATAAGCCGGTGTGTAGACGTGGTTCGACATGGAGAGATACTCCTGCACTTCCTGGAAGCGCGAGGAGTAAGCCTGAATCAAGGGATTTTCCTGGCCATCCATCGCGCCAGTCTGTAGCGCGACGAACACCTCGGAAAGCGACATGGGAGACGGCGCCGCGCCATAGCTTCTAAACATCTCGATACGCCAAACGCCGCTCGGAGTACGCAGCTTGATGCCGTCCAAATCCTCCGGCACCACGATCGGGCGAACGTTGTTGGTGATCTGTCTAAAACCGTTTTCCCATACGCCAAGAACCCTGAACCCACGCGCTTGGGCGGCCTCCGCCAGCGGGCCACGAACGACCTCGTCGCGCACGCGCTTCATATGCTCGCGGTTTTCGATCAGATAAGGCATTTCGAACAGAGCGAACTGCGCGTCTTCAGAACTCATGACCGTCGAAGGAATGGTCAAATCCAGTGAGCCCAAGCGTAGCCGGCGAAGCATCGACTCATCGCTACCCAACTGGCTATTGCCATAAACGCTTACCTCGGCCACCCCGTCGAGGCGCTCGTTGGCGAGTTCGGCAAATCGGTTGGCGGTGATTTCAAAAAGCGAGCCCGGCCCGCCAACGTGGCCAAGGCGAATTTCGGTTTCGGCAGATGCGCCAAACGCACCAAGGCTTAAGGAGATGGCCGCAGCCATGAACGCAGGTTTGAGGAATTTCATAGAGCACTCCGAGTGAATAATTGTTTTTGTCTCGGTGCCGTCGCAGCAAGGCGTCAGCGGCACCTGGCGAGCACTCGCTGATAGCCATGAGACTCAGCAAGCGTACTTTCGCGTTATTAGTTAGATGTTCTTGCTCGTTCAGCCCCTACAATTTGAATTCAAAATTCAAAATTAGGTATTAAACTTTCGTCTTTGGAGTGCCTGATTTATTTTTTTCATGAAAAATTCAATGCTTTAAAAACAAAAACGGCGCCGAATTCGGCGCCGTTTGCTTGATGAACCTGCGTAGGCGACGTCAGGGTTCGAGACCAAACGCCAGATTGGCAGCTTCGATACCGGCGATCGCGACGCTTTGATCCTCATCGGACGATGCGCCACTCACCCCAACGGCACCGATAACACGCTGCTGATCGTCCAGAATCGGTACGCCGCCGGCTACCGGCACTACCTGCCCTTGGGAAGCGGCGGCAACGCTTGCCAAAAATGCGGGACGCTCCTGATTACGCGCCCCCATCACGCCGCTGGCAATCCCCATACCAAGCGCTGCAAACGCCTTGCCATTGGCCACTGGAAAGCGTAACGGCCCACAGCCGTCCTCTCGCTCAGCGGCCACTAGATGACCACCGCCGTCCAATACCACCAGCGTGAGAGGGGGTAAATCGAACTCACGCGCTTTATCGACGGCGCCTTCGAGAATGCGTTTTGCCTGGGAGCGGGTAAGCTGAACGCTAGCGAGATAAACGTTGATGGGCATAAAAAACTCTCTTTTATCATTGTGATGGGATGAGTGAATCAGGTTTTTGCGGATCGTTATTTGTCACGAGCAGTACGATGAATTCATAATTATCTTTGCAGAACAGAAACCGCATCGCCACTATAGAAAAAATCACCATTCGCCGATTGACGCTTTCACAGGGCCGCTAGAAAGGCGTAAGTCAGAATAAAGGAGCGTGCCATGACCAAAATTCTACAGCGCCACTTGTATCGAGAGGTGGCCGACCGCATCGGTGATTTAATCGAACACGGCGAGCTCGCGCCGGGAGAACGTATCTCGGAAAAAGAGCTTTGCGAGCAGTTCGGCGTCTCGCGTACGCCGCTTCGCGAAGCGCTCAAGGTGCTGGCCGCCGAGGGGCTAATTCAGATTCTGCCCAATCGCGGCGCGCGCGTGGTACGCCTGACCTTCAAGAGCGTGAAGGATACCTACGATCTGATGGCGGCACTGGAGGGGTTGGCGGGTGAACTTGCCTGCCGACATATCGACGACAGTGAAATCAAACACATTCGCACGCTTCACGATGCCATGCTCGAGTACTACCACGCGCGCGATTTGAACAACTACTTCGATATGAACCGTCAGATTCACGAACGTATTCTGGCCGCTTCCGACAACCCGGTGCTGCAGGAGACCTACAACAACCTGAGCCAGCGGGTCAAACGCGTACGCTATTCCAAGAAGATGACCGAGCAGTTTTGGCGTCTTGCCGTCGACGACCATGAACAGATGATCACGGCGCTGGAAAATCGCGATAGTCAAAAACTGGGCGAAGTACTGCGCGAACACCTCTGCAATAAAATCGAGGTGGCGACGCTGGCCGGCGTCATAGGCGACGACGGCCAAAACGCGGCCACCGCCTGAATCAACGCCACTCTTCCAGGCGCATCGCCGAGCGCTCCAACCGCTCGCTCTCGAGATCCAGCTCGCGCAAGAGCTCGGTGATGCTGGAGAGGTGCTCGAGCGCGACGCGTCGGGCGCCGTCGGCGTCGCCGGCGAGGACGGTTTCGAAAAGTTGCTGGTGCTGGTGGTTGATCATCGCGCGCGGTGCCGGGCGGTGATAAAGATGCTTGACCGAGGCGAACACCGAGCTTAGCAGCAGATCCGTCAGGCTTTGCAGCGTGTGCACCAGCACCGGGTTGTGTGAGGCCTGGGAGATCGCTAGGTGGAAAGCGTGATCAAAGCGCGCCAGCTGCTCCACGTCGATGGGCTCGGCGTATTCGACGTACTCGGCCATCTCCTGGTAGCGGCGGGTGATCAGCACGCGGTCCATCGAGGTGCCGCGCCGGGCGGCCAGGTACGCTGACTCCCCTTCCAGCAGCGCGCGCACCTCCAGCAAATCGAACAGCGTGCGCGGATGGTCGCGAAACAGGTGCATCAGCGGCCCCTGCTGATGCATGGGAAGCAGCGAGGCGACAACGGAGCCACGCCCTTGGCGAGTTTCGATGATGCTTTTGCTGCGCAAAATGCGAAGGCCTTCACGCAGCGAGGCGCGAGAAACGCCTAAGCGCTCGCACAGACGACGCTCGGAAGGCAACAGCTGGCCCGGGCGAAACACTCCTTCAAGAATCAGCTCTTCGATTTTCGCCGCCACGTGCTCCGGTGCACGCCGGCCAAGCGAGGTTTCCATGGATGAGGGTGTCACGCGGGTATCTCCAACGGTAAAGGGGGCAGCCATTAACTGGTCAGACCATTGCACCATAGGCTGGACAGGTACACAAAAAAAGCTCAGATTAGCGGCTATACCGTGACGTAGCGTTTTTTAAAAATCAGTACCCTAATAACAGGAGGGGATATGAATATCCTCTATGACGCGCGCCTCGACGGCGAGCTGATCGACCGTGACAAGCGCGAGGTGCTCGACGCTCTCGAGCACGCCGCCCCAACGCTCACACTGCTCTCTCGCGAAGAGGATCTCCGCCCGTTCGAGTGCGACGGCCTGGCGGCGTATCGCGTACTGCCCATGCTGGTGGCGCTGCCGGAAAACCTCGAGCAGGTCGAGGCGCTTTTGAAGTGCTGTTTCGAACTCGGCGTGCCGGTGGTGACCCGCGGCGCGGGCACCGGGCTTTCCGGCGGAGCACTGCCGCTCGAGCAGGGCGTTTTGCTGGTCATGTCGCGCTTCAACAAAATCATCGACGTCGACCCGGACGCCCGGCTCGCCCGGGTGCAGCCCGGCGTGCGCAATCTGGCGATCTCCGAGGCCGCCGCGCCTTTCGGGCTTTACTACGCACCGGACCCCTCCTCGCAGATCGCCTGTTCGATCGGCGGCAACGTGGCGGAAAATGCCGGCGGCGTGCACTGCCTGAAGTACGGGCTGACCGTGCATAACGTGCTGCGCGTCGACGTGCTGACCATCGAGGGCGAGCACATGACGCTCGGCTCGGAAGCGTTTGACGCGCCGGGCTTCGATCTGCTCGCGCTGATCAACGGCTCCGAGGGCATGCTCGGCGTGGTCACCGAGATCACCGTGAAGCTGTTGCCCAAGCCCACCGTCGCCAAGGTGCTGATGGCGAGCTTCGACGACGTCGAGAAGGCTGGCCGCGCGGTGGGGGACATCATCGCCGCCGGTATCGTGCCCGGCGGGCTCGAGATGATGGACAAACTTGCCATTCAGGCCGCCGAGGACTTCGTGCGCGCGGGCTACCCGCTGGACGCCGAGGCGATTCTTCTGTGCGAGCTCGACGGCGTCGAGGCGGACGTGGACGACGACTGCGAGACCGTGCGCCGGGTGCTGGAGCGTGCCGGCGCCACCGACATCCAGCAGGCAAAAGACGAAGCCGAGCGGGCCAAATTTTGGGCCGGGCGCAAGAACGCGTTTCCCGCCGTGGGCCGCATGTCGCCGGACTACTACTGCATGGACGGCACCATTCCGCGCAAGGAGCTCCCCCGGGTGCTCAAGGGCATTGCCGCGCTCTCTGAAGAGAGCGGCTTGAGAGTCGCCAACGTCTTCCACGCCGGTGATGGCAACATGCACCCGCTGATCCTGTTCGATGCCAACAAGGAAGGCGAGCTCGAACTCGCCGAGGACGTGGGCGGCAAGATCCTGGAGCTGTGCGTGGCCGCCGGCGGCTCGATTACCGGCGAGCACGGCGTGGGCCGCGAGAAGATCAACCAGATGTGCAGCCAGTTCCAGGCCGATGAGATCACGGTGTTTCACGCGGTGAAGGCAGCGTTTGACGACAAGCGCCTGCTCAATCCGGGCAAGAACATCCCCACGCTTGCGCGCTGCGCCGAGTTTGGCGCCATGCACGTGCACAACAACGACCTGCCCCACCCGGAGCTGCCGCGTTTTTAAAAAGGCCGCCGCGAACGAGAGAAAGGAATGACCATGACTGAACCAGCGACTGACCCAGCGACACGGGCGCCGGATCGCGATATCAGCGAGGCCCTTTGCCAGCAGGTGGCCAACGCCTACCAGAGCCGCGCGCCGCTACGCATCAAGGGCGGCGACACCCGCGCGTTTTACGGCCGCCCGGTTGAAGGCATCACGCTCGATATGGCCGAGCACAGCGGCATCATCACCTACGACCCGGTGGAGCTGGTGGTGACCGTGCGCGCCGGCACGCGCCTGGAGGCACTTGAAGCCGCGCTCAAGGAGCAGCACCAGATGCTGCCCTTCGAGCCACCGCGTTTTGGCCAGGCCAGCACCATTGGCGGCGCCGTCGCCACCGGGCTTTCCGGCCCGCGCCGCCCTTGGGCGGGCGCGGCGCGGGACTTCGTGCTCGGCTCTCATGTCATCACTCAGCAAGGCAAACTGTTGCGCTTTGGCGGCGAGGTGATGAAAAACGTCGCCGGCTACGATATCTCGCGGCTGATGACCGGCGCCCAGGGCACCCTCGGCGTGCTGGCGGATATCTCCTTCAAGGTGCTGCCTCTACCGGCGGCCACCGACAGCCTGCGTCTGGATGACATTGGTATCGATGACGCGCTAAAGACGCTCTCCACACTGGGCCGCGAGCCGCTGCCGATCACCGGTGCGGCCTGGCACCAGAACGCGCTGTTCCTTCGCCTGGAAGGCGGCCAAAGCTCGGTGAAGGCGACACGGGAGCGCTTGGGCGGAGAGACGCTGGCGGATGATTTCTGGACTCAGCTGCGCGATCACCAACACGACTTCTTTACCCTGAAATCCGGCCAGGCGCTCTGGCGCGCCTCGCTCCCGCCCCACACCGCGCCGCTCGATATTGACGTTGACGAGGCGGATAGTTTCTACGACTGGGCGGGTAGCCAGCGCTGGATCAAGACCCGTGACGGTGAGGCGCTGCGCCGCGCCTGCCAACAGGCCGGCGGCCACGCCACCTGCTTTACGCCCGCGGCCATGGGCGGGACGGACTCGCCGTTCACGCCCCTCGACCCAGTCGTCGAGAAGTATCACAAAAGGCTCAAGGCCGAGCTCGATACCCACGGTATTTTCAACCCGGGCCGGCTGTACGCGGGGCTTTAAGGAGAGCTTTCATGCAAACGCACTTTACCGATGCCGATCGCCAGAAACCCCATATTCAGGAAGCCGAGCGCATTCTGCGTACCTGCGTGCACTGCGGTTTTTGTAACGCCACCTGCCCGACCTATCAGCTGTTGGGCGACGAGCGCGACGGCCCGCGCGGGCGCATTTATCTGATGAAGGAGCTTCTGGAGAGCGCCGACGACGACACTCAGGTGACCGAGGAGACGCGCCTTCACCTGGACCGCTGCCTGACCTGCCAGAACTGCGAAACCACCTGCCCGTCCGGGGTCGAGTACCACAAGCTCTTGAACATTGGCCGCGCGGAGATCGAGCGCCGGGTGCCGCGCCCAGCCTCCGAGCGCGCGACCCGCTTCGCGCTTAGAAAGATGATGGTCGAGCCCAAGCGCTTCCAGGCGCTGTTAAAACTCGGCCAGACCTTCAAACCGCTGGTGCCGGGCCCGCTCAGAGCCAAGATGCCGCCGCCCCCGGTGGATGCCGGCAAGCGCCCTGCGAGCGCCCACACGCGCCAGATGCTGATTCTCGAAGGCTGCGTGCAGCCCGGGCTCTCGCCCAACACTAACGCCGCCACGGCACGGCTACTCGACCGGCTCGATATCGGCCTAACACCGGTTCAGGAAGCGGGCTGCTGCGGAGCGATCGACTTCCACCTGAACGCCCAGGAGGCGGGGCGCGAGCGCATGCGCGCCAATATCGACGCCTGGTGGCCCCACGTCGAACGCGGCATCGAGGCGATCGTACAAACCGCCAGCGGCTGCGGGGCGTTTGTGAAGGAGTACGGCGAAATGCTGAAAGACGACCCGGCCTACGCTGAAAAGGCGAAGCGCGTAAGCGCCCTGGCCCGGGATATCGTCGAGATTCTGCGCGAGGAGCCGTTGGAGAAACTGAGCGTTCAAGCACAAAAGCGCCTGGCGTTTCACTGTCCCTGCACGCTGCAGCACGCCCAAAAGCTTAACGGCGCGGTCGAAGGCGTGCTGACCCGGCTTGGCTTCACGCTCACGCCGGTGCAGGATAGTCACCTCTGCTGCGGCTCGGCAGGCACCTACTCGATCACCCAGCCGGAGATCGCGACACAGCTTCGCGACAACAAGCTCGCGGCGCTGGAAGCAGGTGACCCGGAGATGATCGTCACCGCCAATATCGGCTGCCAAACCCATCTGGCGAGCGCCAACCGTACGCCGGTTCGCCACTGGGTCGAGATCGTCGACGCCGCGCTCGTCTGATTCATCATCCGGCGTCCGCTCACGCAGTTGGGTGCCGGGACAACCACTTACACGACAACGCAAAAGGAAACGCCATATGAAAACCAAAGCCGTACTGGGCCACACCGATGTCAACCGCGTGCTCGACGCCGCGCAACAAGAGGCCGAGCGCCAAGGCTTTGCCGTCACCATCGCCGTAGCCGACGACGGCGGCCATCTGCTGGGCCTTCGCCGTCTTGACGGCGCAGCGCCCTTCAGCGCCGATGTCGCCACTCAGAAAGCGCGCAGCGCCGCCATTGGGCGCAAGGAGACCCAGGTCTTCGAAGAAATGATCAACGGCGGCCGCACGGCGTTTGTTTCCGCGCCGCTCAAGGGCCTGCTCTCTGGCGGCGTACCGATCATGGTGGACGGCCAAGTGGTCGGCTCCGTCGGCGTTTCTGGCGTGAAACCCGATCAGGACGTGGAAGTCGCGAAAGCCGGCGTGAGCGCAATCGGCTAAACGTCAGGCACGCAAAAACGATGACCCTGGGCCACGGCTTGGGGTTTTTTTATGCATGAAGCGTGAATAGAGGCTATTCGAGCGCAAAAAGGCTCAAGCCAATAGAGACAACAAAAAGGGGAAAAAGGCAAAGCAGGAGGGAACATCAATGGCGGACCGGACGAGACTCGAACTCGCGACCTCCGGCGTGACAGGCCGGCATTCTAACCGACTGAACTACCGGTCCACTTTTAAAACGACCATTTAATTGCGGTTCAGATGCGCTTTTAAATGGTGGGTGGTACTGGGTTCGAACCAGTGACCCCCAGCTTGTAAGGCTGGTGCTCTCCCAACTGAGCTAACCACCCATGATCTAACGTATGATACGTTTAATCACATTTTATCTACTGCTGTTATCGATGGCGGACCGGACGAGACTCGAACTCGCGACCTCCGGCGTGACAGGCCGGCATTCTAACCAACTGAACTACCGGTCCGAATAGCGATAACATTGGGCAATAAAAGCGATGATGGCGGACCGGACGAGACTCGAACTCGCGACCTCCGGCGTGACAGGCCGGCATTCTAACCAACTGAACTACCGGTCCGCATTACATCAACCATTACTGCTACACGTGTCCAACCCATTAAAAAATGGTGGGTGGTACTGGGTTCGAACCAGTGACCCCCAGCTTGTAAGGCTGGTGCTCTCCCAACTGAGCTAACCACCCGCTGGTCACGTGGCGCTGCATTCTACAGGGTTCGGGTTGGGTGTCAATACGCTGGAAGAATTTTTGATTCAAATTAGCGTGTTGGCGACCAAGGCCTTGGGGCCTGCGAAAGCGCCGTCGAAGAATGCCGTAATTGCCCCCGGTGCGTCAATCAAAACTGTCATAATCTGGCCCGAATCCCGAACCAGGCTTTTCCTCCCTGCGCTATTTAGCTCGGCGCCCGGCCAGGCTAGACTCGCCCAGGGCTTTGATGTCCTCTCGCGTTCGATGGAATCCACTATGCAAAAAGCGCCACCCCGCATCGCCTCGCCCGCTTACAGCGGCGTTTACAGCGATGTCTATAACTACAAGGTCGTTCGCCAGTTCGCGATCATGGCCGTGTTGTGGGCGATCGTTGGCATGAGCGTGGGGCTGTTGCTGGCCGCCCAGTTGATCTGGCCGGAGCTGAATATGGGGCTTGCCTGGACGAGCTTTGGCCGGCTACGCCCGCTGCACACGAACCTGGTGATCTTCGCCTTCGGCGGCTCAGCGCTGTTTGCTACCTCCTATTACATCGTACAGCGCACCTGCCAGACCCGGCTTTTTAGTGACCGGCTCGCCGCCTTCACCTTCTGGGGCTGGCAGGCGGTCATCGTTTCGGCCCTGATATCGCTGCCGATGGGCTACACCACCACCAAGGAGTACGCCGAGCTCGAGTGGCCGATCAACCTTTTGCTGGCGGCGGTGTGGATTTGCTACGCGATCGTGTTTTTGATGACGCTCAAGCGGCGCAGAACCTCGCATATTTATGTCGCCAACTGGTTTTACGCCGCGTTCATTCTCACCATCGCGGTGCTGCATATCGTCAACAACGCCGCGCTACCGGTCACGCCAATGTACTCCACCTCGCTCTACGCGGGCGCGGTGGATGCCATGGTGCAGTGGTGGTACGGCCACAACGCGGTGGGCTTTTTCCTCACCGCCGGGTTTCTCGGCATGATGTACTACTTCGTGCCCAAGCAAGCCGAGCGGCCGATCTACTCCTACCGGCTCTCCATCGTCCACTTCTGGGCGCTGATCATGATCTACATGTGGGCTGGCCCGCACCACCTTCACTACACGGCGCTGCCGAGCTGGGCGCAGTCGCTGGGCATGGTGATGTCGATCATTCTGCTGGTGCCCTCCTGGGGCGGCATGATCAACGGCATTATGACGCTGTCAGGGGCCTGGCATAAGCTGCGCACCGATCCGATTTTGCGCTTTCTGGTGGTGGCGCTCACCTTCTACGGCATGGCGACGTTCGAGGGCCCGATGCTGGCGATCAAGACCGTCAACGCCTTCTCCCACTACACCGACTGGAACATCGGCCACGTTCACTCAGGCGCGCTTGGCTGGGTGGCGATGATTACCTTCGGCTCGCTCTATCACATGATTCCGCGCCTTTACGGGCGCACCTGCATGTACTCGACACCGCTGATCACGCTGCACTTTTGGCTCGCGCTGTGCGGCACGCTGCTCTACGTCATCGCGATGTGGGCCAACGGCGTCATCCAGGGGCTGATGTGGCGAGCGGTCAACGCCGACGGTACGCTGATGTACCGCTTCGTCGACGCGGTCGAGGCGAGCCATTCGGGCTATCTCGTGCGTCTTTTGGGCGGGCTTTTGTTTTTGGCTGGCACGCTGGTCATGGCGTTCAACGTCTACATGACGATCAGGGCTGCCTATAACGAGTCCTCGCGCGCCGAGCTCGAAGAAGCCCGCCATCAGGAGGCCCGCCATGAAGCATGAGCTGGTCGAGAAAAACGCCGGGCTTCTGGGGGCGCTGATTCTGGTGGCGATCAGCTTTGGTGGGCTTGCCGAAATCGTGCCGCTGTTTTTCCAAAAGGACGTCACCGAGCCCGTCGAGGGGCTTACGCCGCTCACCGCGCTCGAGCTCGAAGGGCGTGACATCTACCGCCGCGAAGGGTGTGTAGGCTGCCATTCGCAGATGATCCGCCCGTTTCGCGCCGAAACCGAGCGCTATGGGCACTACAGCGTGGCCGGCGAAGGTCTTTACGAGCACAACTTCCTCTGGGGTTCCAAGCGCACCGGGCCGGATTTGGCCCGGGTCGGCGGGCGCTACAGCGACGCCTGGCACCGGGCGCATCTTTATAACCCGCGCGACGTGGTGCCGGAATCGATCATGCCCGCCTACCCCTGGCTTTTCGAGCGCGAGCTCGACGGCGCCGCCACGCCGGCCAAGATGCGCGCCTTAAAGCGTTTGGGCGTGCCCTACGCCGACGAGCAGATCGACGGCGCCCGCGAGGCAGTCGAAGGCACCCCGGAGATCACCGCGCTGGTGGCCTATCTGCAGCAGCTCGGCACGGTGCTGGAGGGGACGCGCTAAATGACGACCGGCACCTTTCGCGGGCTGATCACTCTGGTTTTGATCATCGCCTTTCTCGGTATCGTGCGATGGGCCTACTCCCGTCGCCGGCGCGAGGCGTTCGATGAGGCGGCGAACCTGCCCTTCGCCGACGACGAGCCGCACGACGAGCGGGAGGGCCGCCGGTGAGTGATCTATGGGACAACGCCCTGCCCGGCTTCTGGAGCATCTGGGTGATCGCCTTGACGCTGATCACGCTGGTACTGGTGGTCTGGGTGGTGGCGGCCAACGCCGGGCGCGACGCGAAATCGGATGACGAGGCGCCCGCTGGTAGCACCACTGGCCACGAGGTCGATGGCATCGAGGAGTTCGACAACCCCATGCCGCGGTGGTGGTTCTACCTGTTTGTGGCCACGGTGGTGTTTACCCTTGGCTACCTGGCGCTCTACCCCGGCCTTGGCAACTTCAAGGGCCTGTTGGGCTGGAGCCAGCAGGCGCAGTGGGAAGAGGAAATGGCCGCCGCCGAGGCGCGCTTCGGCCCGGTCTTAGACCGCTACAACGATGTACCGATTCCCGAGCTTGCCAGAGATGACCAGGCCATGCAGATCGCCGGGCGGCTCTTCGCCAACAACTGCGCCGTGTGCCACGGCGTGGGCGCCCAGGGCGGCGACGGCTTTCCCAACCTGACCGATGACGACTGGCTCTACGGCGGCGAGCCCGAGGCGCTGCTGACCACGCTCACCCAAGGCCGGCGCGGCGTCATGCCCGCTTGGGCGCACTTGGGCGAGGAGGCCATCGAGGAGTTAACCCAGCACGTCCTCGCGCTCTCGAATCGCGAGCACGACGCCGCCCGCGCGCAAAGCGGCGCGCAGCGCTACGCCAGCTTTTGCGTCGCCTGCCACGGCGCAGACGGCACTGGTAACCTGGCACTCGGCGCGCCGAATTTGACCAACGATATCTGGCTCTACCGTGCCCCCAACCAGAGCGTGGCGGACGCCATCCGCCAGAGCCTGACCGAAGGCCGAAGCGGTGTGATGCCCGCCCAGGCGCCCTTCATCGGCGAGGCGCGCGTTCACCTGGTCGCCGCCTACGTTTACAGCCTACGGTTTAAAAACGCCGACGGCGATTAGGCGCGCATTTGTCGCATAAGCGTTGGGGCCTTGATCACCCAGAACAACGAACGCGCCCGCGATTGTTGTTATCATCAAACGCCAAGCGCCCTTCGAGCCCTTTTCGCGAGACCGAGTTTGATGCAGCCGATCCCCTTACAGGACGTTACCCCGCCACCGGCTACGCCCGGTGAAGCCGGTACGCGCCTGCGCGGGCGTCTGTACGTGCGCGAGAGCAAAGGGGGGTTCCAGGCGCTTCGCCGGCGGCTCAACATGCTGTTGATGGGCGGCTTTTTTCTGCTACCCTGGATCAATGTTCAGGGCCGCCCGGCCCTCTGGTTCGACATTCCCGGGCGCGAGTTTCACCTGTTGAGCGCCACGTTCTACCCACAGGAATTCATCCTGCTGGCGCTTTTGGCCATCGCCGCCGCCTTCGGGCTGTTCTTCGTCACCCGGCGTTGGGGGCGGGTGTGGTGCGGCTACACCTGCCCGCAAAGCGTCTGGACGTTTCTGTTCATGTGGGTCGAGCACCGCCTGGAGGGCTCGCGCCATCGCCGCCTGCGTCGCGATAAAAACGGCCCGGCCGTTTGGGTCCCGCGAAAACTCGCCAAGCACGCGTTGTGGGCGCTGATGGCGCTGGCCACCGGCGTCACGGTGTTGGGCTACTTCACGCCGATCCGAACGCTCACGCTCGACGTTATGACGCTCCAGGTCGAGGGCTGGGCGCTGTTCTGGGTCGGCTTTTTTACGTTCTTCACCTACCTCAACGCCGGCTGGCTGCGCGAGCAGGTCTGCCTTCACATGTGCCCCTACGCGCGCTTTCAGTCGGTAATGGTCGACCGCGACACGCTCACCGTGGCCTATGACGCGACCCGTGGCGAGCCGCGGGGCGGTGGGCGTACTTCCGGAGGCGACTGCGTCGACTGCCACCTGTGCGTGCAGGTCTGCCCCACCGGTATCGACATCCGCGACGGGCTGCAGTACGCCTGTATCCAGTGCGCGGCCTGCGTGGACGCCTGCGATACGGTCATGACGCGCCTGGGCCGCCCCACCGGGTTGGTCGGCTACACCACCCAGAACCGTCTCGAGGGTCGCCCAGCGCCGCGCGCCTGGCGCTACCGAACGGGGGCGCTTGCGCTGCTGGCGCTCACGCTCGCCGTGCTGGGGTGGGCGCTTACTCAGCGCGCGCCGGTCAGCGTCGAGGCCGAACGCGAGCGCGGCACGCTCTACAGCGTCACCGAAGGCGGCGAGGTCCAAAACGTCTACCGGCTAACGGTGCGCAACCGCGACCGCCAGGCACACACCTATCACTTGAGTGTCGAGGCGCTTGCCGGAGCCAGGCTCGACACCCGCACAATCCAGGTGCCCGGCGGTGGCTCCACAAGCCAAGTCATCAGCGTGAGCGCGCCCGCCGGTGTCTCCCCCAGCCAGCCGTTCAGCTTCGTGCTCGCCTCCGAGTCCGGCGAGCCCCTGGCGCGTCGGCCAGCGCGCTTTTTGAGCGGCGAGAGGAGATAAGCCATGTTCGAGCCCGCGCCGCCGCCCTGGTATCGTCAGTTCTGGCCCTGGTGTTTGCTGACGCTTCTGCTCTCGTCGATGCTGATGAGCGTCGGCTTTGCGGTCGTGGCGCTCAAAACCTTCGACGGCATGGTGGTGCAGGAGGACTATTTCGAACACGGCAAAGCGATCAACGCGGTGCTCGAAAAAGTCGAGCGCGCCGAGGCGCTGGGGCTTTCTGCGACGCTCTACGTCGACCCGGTGACCCAGGACGTGGTGCTCGAACTCGAAGGCCAGGCACGGCCGAAGGCGCTTGCTCTGCGCCTGATTCACCCCACCCGGGACGAGCGCGACGTGCGCCTGACGCTGACCCACCGCCGGGGCGGCCATTACGTTGGCCAGGCCCCCACCGGGCTTGCCTACCGGCGCTACGTGACGCTTACGCCGAGCCAGGCGCCGGATTGGCGGCTCAACGGCGAGATTACCCTGCCAAGTGACGGGGCGGTGCGATTGGCCCCGGCGCGCGCGGGGGCGCCATGACCGAGCCGTGCTACCACTGCGGAGCGCCGGTGCCCGCTGGCGCCCCCTGGACGATCACCCTGGACGGCGCGGCCAAACCGCTTTGCTGCCCCGGCTGCGAGGCGGTGGCCCACGCCATCGTCGAAGGCGGGCTCGAAAGCTACTACCGCTACCGCACCGAGCTTTCCCCCCGCCCGGCGGACGACCATGCCAAAGCCGAGACCTGGTCGGCATTCGATCACCCCGAGCTGCAGGCGCAGTTCGTTCATCCGCGCGAAAGCGACGTCAGCGCCACCCTGGCGGTGGAGAACATCACCTGCGCGGCCTGCGCCTGGCTGATCGAGCACCACCTGAACGCACTGGAAGGCGTTACTGGCAGCGCGGTGAATCTGACCGAGCACCGCCTGTGGATAAGCTGGGATCCGGCCATACTCGCGCCTTCGCAAATTTTTGCCGAGCTTGCCGCGATCGGCTACGAGGCCATACCCTTCGAGCCGGACCGGGCGCTGGCCCGCCAACAGCGGGAGGCTCGCATGCTCGTTCGCCGGCTGATCGTGGCCGCCGTAGGCATGATGCAGGTGGTGATGTTCTCGATCCCGCTCTACGTGGCGGGGCCAACCGAGCTCGGTGATAACTTCTTCGCGCTGTTTCACTGGCTGTCGCTTATGCTGACCACGCCGGTGGTGGCGTTTTCCGCTTGGCCGTTTTTCCGCACCGCCGCCAACGCGCTTGCCCACCGGCGGCTGACCATGGAGGTGCCGGTGGCGCTCTCCCTCGGCCTGGCCTATAGCGCCAGCGTCTACGCGGTGCTCAACGGCCAGGGCGACGTCTATTTCGACTCCATCGCCATGTTCACCTTCTTTTTACTGTTCAGCCGCTATATCGAAGCGCGCACCCGCCGCGCCGGCGGCAACGCCCTGAGCCGTGCCCTGCCCGCCGCCGCGCTGCGGCTGGACGACGACGGCGCGCAGCGCGTGGTGCCGGCCAGCCACCTCAGGCCCGATGCCCGCATTCTGGTGAAACCCGGTGCCACGGTGCCCGCCGACGGCATCATCGAGCAGGGCGAATCGAGCCTCATTGAGTCGATGCTGACCGGCGAGTTTCTGCCGGTGACCAGACGCCCCGGCGGGCGCGTCATCGGTGGAAGCCAGAACGTGGAGAACGCGCTCACCGTGCGCGTCACCCACGCCGGGCGTGAATCGACGATCGCTAGCGTGCTCGATCTGACCGACCGGGCGTCGGCAAACCGCCCACGGCTTGCAAGGCTTGCCGACGCCATGGCGCACCGTTTCGTGCTGCGCCTTTTACTGGTCACGCTCTGCGTGGCCACCGCCTGGCTATTCATCGACCCTGACCGGGCGTTCTGGGTCACGCTTTCGGTGCTGGTGGTCACCTGCCCCTGCGCGCTGGCGCTGGCCGCCCCCACAGCGCTGGCCACCGGGCACACCGAGCTTTACCGGCGCGGCGTGCTGATCACCCGCGCGGACGCGCTGGAAGCGCTTGCCGGCGTGACCCGCGTGGTGTTCGACAAGACCGGCACGCTCACCCGCGGCGAGATGCACTTGGCCGCGACCCAACCGCTCGGCGCGCTCAGTGAACCCCGCGCCCGGCAGATCGCCGCCGCCATCGAGGCGCACTCGGAGCACCCGATCGCCTCGGCGTTTCGCCCGTTTCTTGAGCCGGCGCTCACCGCGTGCGACGTCGTGCGCCACCCAAGTCAGGGCCTGAGCGCTACCCTCGACGGCGAACGCTGGCGCCTCGGCCGGGCGGCGTTCGCAGCAAACGACGCCATCACACCGCCCGGGCCCGGCCAGTGGCTATTACTCAGTCGACAAGGCGCCGATGGCGCTTTCGCCCCGGGCGCCTGGTTTCGCCTCGAAGACACCCTGCGCGACGACGCCGCCGACACCGTGGCAAACCTCCAGGCGCTCGGTATCGACGTGGAGCTACTCTCCGGCGACGAGCGTGCCCCCGTCGAGGAGCTGGCCAACACGCTCGGTATCGCGACCTGGCAGGCCCGCGCCACGCCGGAAGAGAAGCTAGCGCGCATCCAGGCGTTACAGGCCGACGGCGAGCGCGTGTTGATGGTCGGCGACGGCATCAACGACGTGCCGGTGCTGGCCGGGGCCAACGTGTCGCTGGCGATGAACGGCGCCATCGATCTTGCCCAAACCCGGGCCGACGCGCTGCTGCTAAGCCCGCGTTTGACCCGCATCGTCGAGGCGCTGTTGCTTGCCCGCGCCACCCGCCGGGTGATGCGCCAGAATATCGCCTGGTCGGTCGCCTACAACGGCCTGGCACTGCCGCTGGCCGCACTTGGCCTTGTGCCGCCTTGGCTTGCCGCGCTCGGCATGTCGCTCAGCTCGCTGGTAGTGGTGGGAAACGCCCTGCGGCTGAAACGGGGTCCGCGCGGTAAATGTCAGCATCTGCCCGCGCATCACTGGGAGCCCGCATGACGAGTCTTTATCTTTTGATTCCACTGTCGCTGCTGCTACTGGCGCTGGCCGTCTGGGCGTTTTTCTGGGCAGTGAACAACGATCAGTTCGACGACCTCGACGGCCCCGCCCACCGCATCCTGTTTGACGACGACCTGGCCGAGCCCCCTAAACGCCGCCCGGGGAAAGCGCCCGCCGAGCGCGACGAGCCGCGCCCGTGAACCCGACCGGCTTCGACCTGCCCCCGCTGCTTGCCGCCTGGGTATTCGGCCTGCTTGGCGGAGCGCACTGCATCGGCATGTGCGGCGGCATCATGAGCGCCCTGGCCTTTGCGGTGCCGCCGAGTATGCGCCGCCCCGCGCGCATGGCCGGGCTGCTGCTCGGCTACAACCTCGGGCGCATCGCAAGCTATATGCTGGCCGGGGCCTTGGCGGCCGCGCTTGGCACGCTGATCACCCTCGCCCCCGCGACGCGGGTGGTACTCGAGGCCTTTGCCGCAGTGATGCTGATTCTAATGGCGCTCTATATCGCCAACTGGTGGAAGGGGCTTTTAACGCTGGAAGGGCTGGGGCGAAAGCTTTGGCGCGTGATCGAGCCGCTGGGCCGGCGGCTGATGCCAGTAGTGCACCTGCCCCAAGCGGTGGCGCTCGGCGCGCTCTGGGGCTGGCTGCCCTGCGGGCTGGTGTACTCGATGCTCGCCTGGAGCATGGCCACCGCCGCCCCGGCCCAAGGGGCGCTCTTGATGGGCGCCTTCGGTTTAGGAACGCTGCCGGCGCTTCTGGCCACCGGCCTGGCCGCGCAAGCTTTGTCCGGGCTTATTCGCCACCCCGCCACCCGCACCCTGGCCGCGGTCGTCATCATCGGCTTCGCGCTCTACCAGCTCTGGACGCTTTGGCCGCCTGTTTGAAGAGAAGCATGCGTAGGCCAGCCAATAGCCCAGAACCGCAGGCTGCTCAAAGAAAAACGCTCAATGCGCGCATTGAGCGTTTTAGAGTGACGCAGGTGCCAATCTCTTGCAGAACAAGGCCTGAGGGCTGCGCGCTTACACCGGCAGTACGGCGCCGTCGGCGCGGGGTTCGGTCCCGCCCTGGAGAACGCCGCTTTCGCCATCGCGCAGGATGATCTGACCGCGGCCGAAGGTGAGGCCGTCGACACACTTGACGATGCGATGACCGCGACGTTCGAGGGCCTGGATGAGGTGATCCGGGAAGCCGGGCTCGACCTCGACGGTCTTGCCTTCTGTCCACTTCCAGCGCGGCATGTCCAGTGCCGCCTGGGGGTTGAGGTGATCCTGAAGCATGTTGGCCACGACCTGCACGTGGCCCTGGGGCTGCATGTAGCCACCCATTACGCCGAAGGGACCGACGGCCTGGCCATCTTTGGTGATGAAACCGGGGATGATGGTGTGGTAGGTGCGTTTACCCGGGCGCAGTACGTTGGTGTGCTCTTCATCCAGCGAGAACGACCACCCGCGGTTTTGCAGACTGATGCCGGTGCCGGGCACGACGATCCCTGAGCCGAAGCCTTCGAAGTTGCTCTGGATGAACGACACCATGTTGCCTTCGTCGTCCGCGGTCGAGAGATACACGGTGCCGCCCAGCAACGGGTTGCCATGGGTGGGGTCGATGGCGTCGAACGCGATCAGCTCGCTGCGCTTTTGCAGGTACTCGGGCGAGAGCATCTGATCCACCGTGAGGCTCATGTGCTCGCGCTCGGTAATGTAGCGAAGCCCATCGACATAACCCAGCTTGGTCGCCTCGATACGCCGGTGCAGCGACTCAACCGGGTCATGGGGCTCATCGCCCAGCGCTTCGAGAATGCCCAGCGCCTGCAGCGCGATCAGGCCGCTGCCGTTGGGCGGAATTTCCCAGATATCGTGGTCGCGGTAGCGAACGCTGATCGGGTCGACCCACTCCGGCGTGAACGCCTCCAGGTCCTCCTTGCGCAGAAAGCCGCCGTGCTGGCGCGAGAAGGCGTCCATGGCATCGGCCAGCTCGCCCTTGTAGAACGCCTCGGCACGGGTCTCGCCGATGGTGCGCAGGGTGCTGGCCATTTCCGGCGAGCGCCACACCTGACCGGGCCGAGGGGCGTGGCCCTGGGGGGCGAAGTGTTCGAACCAGGGGGCAAACTCCGGACGGTCATACTGGCGATAGCGGGCGTGCGCCTGCTCCCAGAGGCGGCTAGCGGTGGGCAGTACCGCGTAGCCCTCTTCAGCCAGGCGAATGGCGGGTGCCATCAATGCCTCGAAGGCCAGCTTGCCGAAACGCTCGGAAAGCGCGGCCCAGGCGCCGGGAGCGCCGGGAACGGTCACCGGTACCAGCCCGTGGGCCGGCATGTTCTCGTTGCCCTGCTCCTTGACCGCTTCGGCAGATATGCCCATCGGCGCTCTGCCGCTGGCGTTCAGGCCGTGAAGCTTGCCATCCACCCAGACCAGTGCGAAGGCATCGCTGCCGATGCCGTTGGAAGTCGGCTCCACCACGGTGAGCGCGGCGGCGGTGGCGATGGCCGCATCGATGGCATTGCCACCATCGCGCAGGATATCGGCGCCGACCTGGGCGGCCAGCGTTTGCGAAGTGGCCACCATGCCGCGCTTACCGAAGGTGACGGTCCGCCGAGAGGCGGCGGGGTAGTAATACGGGTCGAGTTTCATGCAAAAGTCCTCATTCTTGAGACGCACTGTCCTGGAAAGGACCTTTCTGGTCGGCCTCGGCAGCTCGCTGGGCCATTAGCCGGCGCTGGCGTACGTAACTGTAAACGCTGTACACCACCGAGACGACCGCCAGCGCCAGCAGTAGCGCCGAGATAGGACGAGTAAAGAACAGAGTCCAGTCGGCGCTGGTCTGGAACGCGCGGCGTAAGTTGGTTTCGGCGATCGGCCCCAGGACCACGCCCAGCACCAGTGGTGCCAACGGGTATTCAAGCTTCTTGAGCAGATAGCCGATGGAGCCGATCGCCGCCAGCAGGTAGAGATCCGACAAGCGGTTGTTCAGGGTGTAGGTGCCGATGGCACAGCATGCCAGTACGACCGGCACGACGATGTATTTGGGAACGTTCAGAATACGCATGAAGGCGCGCATCATCACCACGCCGATCACCAGCATGAAGACCGAGGCCACGGCCATGGCAATGAACATGCTGTAGACCAGATCCGGGTGATCGAGAATCAGGCGTGGGCCGACGCTGATACCGTGCACCATGATCGCCGCCATCAGCACGGCATCCGCCGGCGAGCCGGGAATACCCAACGAGATGAGCGGAATGAGGCTACCGCCCACGGTGGACGAATTACCGGACTCGGAGGCCACTACGCCTTCCGGTTCACCCTTGCCGAAGCTTTCCGGATGTTTGGAAGCACGCTTGGCCTGGTCGTAGGCCACCAGGTTGGAGATCGAGCTGCCGGCGCCGGGCACGGCGCCGATGAAAACGCCCAGAAGCGATGAGCGAATCACGTTGACCGGCTTGAGCAGCGTGCTCTTCATCACCTCCAGCAAGTGGGGGCGCATGTCACCGCCGATGAGCGATTCGGAGGCGCCTTCCTGGCGCGCGGGTGACGGCTCGAGCTCGGAGAGCAGCTGGCTCATGGCGTACATGCCGATCAGCACCACCAGAAAGGGAATGCCAGCGGTCAAGAGCTCAAAACCGAAAGTGAAGCGCTCGCGCGACATGATCGGGTCCGGGCCGAGGGTGGCAATGGCGATACCGACCAATCCGGCGATCAGCCCACGCAAGACCGAATCCCCCACCAGGCTCGCGATGATCGTCAGCGCGAAGACGATGAGCGCGAAATACTCCCAAGGGCCGAGCTTCACCGCCAGCAGTGCCAGCGGCGGCGCGGCGACGATGAGTACCGCAATCGAGATCAGCGAGCCGATGAACGAGGCGAACAGACCCAGGGAGAGCGCGCGACCGGGCTGGCCGCTTCGCGCCATGGGAAAGGCATCGAAGGTGGTGGCCACCGCCGAGGGCGTGCCGGGAATACCTAGCAGCGCCGCGCTGAACAGCCCGCCGCTCAAGCCCCCCACGTACACCGACAGCATCACCGCGATGCCCTGCATGGGCGGCATCGAGAAAGTGAGCGGCAGCGTCAGCACGATCGCCATGGTAATGGTGAAGCCGGGGATGGCCGCGGCGATGATGCCAGCAAAGGTGGCAATCGCCATCAACAGCAGTGTATAGGGCTCGGTGACGCCCCCCAGGGCGGCGAGAAATGCATCTGTCATGAGGTCACCCTTACCACCGTGCGCGGGGGAGGTAGATACTGAACACGTCAGCGAAGAGATAGTAGGGCCCGAACGAGAACAGCAGCGCCACGCCCAGCGCGACCACCACCGTCAGCGGGCGCTTGGGCGCCAAATAAAGCTGGGCCGCGAACAGATAGCAGAAGGTGCTGACGATGAAACCGGCCTTGGGCATGGCGGCCATGTAGGCAACGAACAACGCCAGGTTGATCCATACCCGTTGAAGCCCTGCAAAGCGCTGCCACGCCGTCTTGAACGAGGTGCGCGGAATGCCGCGCTTGATGATCTCGAAAACGAACGCGGCGCCGCTGAGCACGGCGATCGAAAAGAAGACCAGTTGCGGGAAGGTACCGGCGCTCATGGGCTCCCAGCGAGAGGCCGGCAACGAGCCGGCCTTCGAAGCCATGAGTAGCGCACCGACCGCAAACACCGCGTACGATGCCAGCTGCAACGTGGGCAGCAGCGCAGCGTCGGGGTTCTTACGCTCCATGATGTCGTCCTATGCAGTATTGGCCGACCTTAGTCGAGCAGATGGGCATTGTCTTCGATGAACTGGTCGTTGCGCTCGAGATAGTCGGTGTAGTCGGCGCGGTTCATGAAACGTACGGTGCCGCCGGCATTGGCCACGTCATTAACAAACGCGTCGTTTTCTGCCACGGCTTCCAGGGCGCTTTCCAGCGTCTCGATGATCGAGTCGGGTGTCCCCTTGGGTACCACGACGCCGCGAGTCACCAGAAACTCCAGGTCATATCCAAGCTCTTTGAGCGTGGGAATGTCCGGCAGCTCGTCCAGACGCTCGTCGGTGGCAGCGGCCAAGGCCGTCATATCACCGTTTTCGAGAAAGGCTTCCGCCGACTGATAATCCTCGATCGCCACGGTGATATGACCGCCGGCCAACGCGCGCAGGCGCTCACCGGTACCCTCGTAACCGACGTAGCCAAATTCGGTATCGGTGGCGTTTTCGAATTGCACCGCCCAAAGATGCGGAATGCCTCCCAGCGTCACGCCCATACGGTATTCGCCCGGGCTCGCCTGCACGGCCTCGAGCATGTCGTCCAGGGTTTCCCAACCGCTATCGGCATTGACCAGAATCACCGAGTTGTCGCTGGTCATCATGGCGACGGGCTCGAAGGTATCCCAGTTCTGATCGGTCACACCGGCGTGGTGCGCCATCAAAAGCCCCTCGTGGATCTGGGTGATGGTGTAACCGTCCGGGTCGCGGCGCGATGCTTCGCGAAGGCCCACGGTTCCGCTGGCTCCGGGCATGTTGATGATCGGCACCGGCGTGTCCAGCTCCTGCTCCAAGTGGCGCCCTACCAGACGCATCAGCAGGTCGCTGGCACCGCCTGGCCCCCAAGGCACGATAAATTCGATCGGACGGTCCGGGTAGCTATCGGCGGCCAAAGTCACGCCGGGCAGAGTGATCGCAGCAGAGAGCGCGGACAGGGTCAGCAACGTTTTAAGTTTCATGCATTTGTTTCCTGACAAGTTGGTTTTAAGAGCGGTTAGAAGAGTTGGCCAAGGGGTTGGCAGGAACTCAGGATCCGGGAGCAAAGCAGGCAGTGATCGATGATCCGTTCGGAAATGTCTCGCCACTATCTTTTCGCCACTATCTTTAAATGTCTCGCCAATCGTTTTCTTATCGTTTATCGAAAGAAAAATCGATTTTTAAAAACATCGAACTATAGGGCAACGGAATTGGAAGCGTCAATAGCGCCCTGGTGGGCAACCTGCGGCAAGACGGTCACGCCTTTATTTGACGCTGAACGAGCTTTATTGACCTGACGCAAGAAGCCGCCAAACGCCTCGGGTTACTCTTTAGGCCGCCATCGAACGAACCTGGCGTTCGTTTCTCTGCCCGGGAGCCCCTATGCCGACCTGTGCCCACGTGACCGCTGCCCCCTTTGCCCCCATCTGGGACGAGGCGCTCGTGCGCCGCTACGACACGAGCGGGCCGCGCTACACCTCTTACCCAACGGCACTGGCCTTTCACGACGGCTTCTCGTCGGAAGACTTCACCCAAGCGCTCGAGCGCAGCAACCAAAGCCGCCGCCCGCTTTCGCTCTACGTGCATATCCCGTTTTGCGAGAAGATCTGCTTCTACTGCGCTTGCAACAAGATCGCCACGAAGAATCGCCAGCTCGCCGAGCCGTACCTTTCGCGGCTCGACCGGGAGATGGTGCTCGCCGCGCGCCACGTAGACACCTCGCGGCCCGTTGAGCAGCTTCACTGGGGCGGCGGCACGCCGACCTTTTTGACGCTTTCGCAAATGGGCGATCTGATCGACCGCCTCGATGCGCGCTTCGGACTCTCCAGCGACCCGCACCGCGACTACGCCATCGAGATCGACCCGCGCGAGGCGGACGTGTTCACCCTGCGCCACCTGCAGTCGCTCGGCTTCAACCGGCTGAGCCTGGGCGTGCAGGATCTGGACCCGGACGTGCAGCGAGCGATCAACCGCGTCCAGCCAAGGCAGTTGACCGAAACGCTGATGGACGAAGCGCACCGGCTCGGTTTCGGCTCGCTCAACGTGGATTTGATTTATGGTCTTCCGCGCCAGAGCCAGCGCCGCTTTGCCGATACGCTCTCCCAGGTCATCGAGCTGGGCCCGGCCCGGCTGTCGCTTTTCAACTACGCCCACCTGCCCGCACGCTTCGCGCCGCAGCGGCGCATCGATGAGGCCGAGCTTCCCGGTGCCGAGGAGAAGCTCGCCATCTTGCGTAAAAGCATCGAGATGCTGGCAAGCGCTGGCTACGTGCATATCGGCATGGATCACTTCGCCCTGCCCGAGGACAGCCTGGCGGTCGCCCAGCGCGAGGGGTCGCTGACGCGTAACTTCCAAGGCTATTCGAGCCACGCCCAGTGCGATCTGATCGGGCTGGGGGTATCGGCCATTTCGCGCATCGACGACGTCTATGCCCAGAACCCGGTCAAGCTCGACGACTACGCCGCAGCGCTCGACGGTGGGCACTTGGCGACCTGCAAGGGGCTTCGCTTAAGCCAGGACGATCTGATTCGCCGCGCGGTGATCGAGCGGCTGATGTGCGATATGCGCCTGGATTTGGCTGTGATCGGCGAGCGCTTTGATATCGACGCCGAGGCTTACTTTAGTGAGGCGCTTTCACGGCTTGCCCAGGCCGAACGTGACGGTCTGATCGAGCGCACGGGCGCGGTGCTGAGCGTCACGCCGATCGGGCGGCTGTTGATCCGCCATTTGGCGATGGCTTTCGATGCTCATCTTTCGGCACCGCTCGCCCAGCGCTACTCAAAAATCCTATAATGGGCACGTACGCTTTATAAGGAGATGGTAATGTCGACTCCCGCCCGCCAACGCTCGGCGCTTTTGCAGGCCCCACGCTGTCAGACATGTAGTCTCAGCTCGCTGTGCCTGCCGCTGGCGCTGCAGATCGAGGACGTCAGCCAGTTCGACGCGATCATCCGCCGCCGCGCGCCGCTCAAAAAAGGCGAGGCGCTGTTTCATCAGGGCGAGCGTTTTTCGAGCGTCTTTGCGGTGCGCTCGGGAAGCCTCAAGCAAATCACCAGCGAAGGCTCGGGCTTCGAGCAGCTCACCAACTTCTACCTGCCAAGCGAGCTGGTGGGCCTCGACGGCATCGACGAAGAGACCTACCCGGGCAGCGTGATTGCGCTGGAAACCACCACCGTGTGCGAAATTCCTTTCAAGCATCTGGACACGCTTTCCGAGGAGCTGCCCGAGCTTCGCACCCAGCTTTATCGCAGCATGAGCAAGGAGCTGCGCGATGACCGGCGCATGATGCGCCTACTCTCGCGCAAGACCGCCGACCAGCGCCTGGCGACCTTTCTCACCACGCTCTCGGATCGCTTTCGCCGCCGCGGCTACTCGCCCTACAGCTTTCGCCTTTCCATGGCGCGGGCAGATATCGGCAACTACTTAGGCCTGGCGGTGGAGACGGTCAGCCGAATACTTAGCCGCCTTCAAAGCCAGCAGGTGGTCGCGGTATCCGGGCGGGAAGTGAACATTCTGGATATGGCCAGGCTCATCACCCTGGCCGACGAGGAAGCGGTGTAATAAAGCCTGGCTAGCCCACATTGAGCGCCGAAATGCGCCCGGCCTTGAGCTCGGCCTGTTTGGCTTCGAGGCCATGGAAGTCGAACAGCGCGCGGTCGGCCAGCTGTGAAGGGGCGACGTTGGTGATCGCGCGGAACATGCTCTCGAGCCGGCCCGGGTACTTCTTGTCCCACTCGGCCAGCATTGCCTTGACGTTCTGACGCTGCATGTTCGGCTGCGAGCCGCATAGGTTGCAGGGAATGATCGGAAATTCCATCAGCCGCGAGAACTCGGCGATGTCCGCCTCCTTGCAGTAGGCAAGCGGGCGGATGACGATGTTCTTGCCGTCGTCGGACAAGAGCTTCGGCGGCATGGATTTCAGCGTGCCGCCGAAGAACATGTTCAGAAAAAGCGTTTCGAGAATGTCTTCGCGGTGATGGCCCAGCGCGATCTTGGTCGCGCCGATCTCTTCGGCAAAGCCGTAGAGCGAGCCGCGTCTAAGCCGCGAGCAGAGCGCGCAGGTGGTCTTGCCCTCTGGCGTTTTCTCCTTCACCACCGAGTAGGTGTCGCGCTCGAGGATGTGGTACTCCACGCCCTGGCCGTCCAGGTAGCGCGGCAGCACGTGCTCGGGGAACCCCGGCTGTTTCTGATCGAGATTCACCGCCACCAGCGAGAAGTTCACCGGGGCGTTGCGCTGCAAATTGCGCAGAATCTCGAGCATGGTGTAGCTGTCCTTGCCGCCGGACAGGCACACCATCACCCGGTCGCCTTCCTCGATCATGTTGTAATCGAGAATGGCGTTGCCGACCTCGCGCCGAAGCCTTTTCTGCAACTTGTTGAATTCGCGCTTCTGTTTGACGTCGTGAAGGTCGGCTGAACCGTTGGACGCGACAGCCTCCAAAGCGACGGGGTCGAAATGTTCGGGTTGCTGCATGATGTACGCACTGCCGGTGATGAGGATAAGGCGCTCATTCTAACAAGACTCCCTCCCCCACCCAATAACGTCGAGCGCCGCTCACGCTTCTAGCGCTGAGTCGCGGGTCAGGCGCATGTATAAAAGCGCGCAGGCGCTCGCCTCGCCCAGAAGCGACGCCGCACCGGGGGGCGCCAGCCGCGCCTGACGAAGCGCCTGGTCGAGATCCGGCGCCAGCCGAGGGTCGATCGGTGAGCGCTTTTGACGGCGCTGATAAAGGCGTTCGATATCGATTTGGGCGTTGGGCAGCTCGAAGCCCAGCCGCTGGTCAAACAGCCGGTTGACCGGCCCCAGCGTTTGATCAAGCCCCCACCCCACCACCGGGCGATTGCCGATGAATTCGGCAAGCGTGGCGATGTTTTCCGCCGTGGGCGCCATGAGCGCCGGAGTCGGCGTCTCCACCTGATGGCGGCGCAGCGCACGGCTGGCCACCGTGTGGCGATCGGCAAGCGTTGCCACCCAGGCGCTTTGGGTCTGCACGCGCCGCTCGTTGAACACCACCGCCGCCACACTCAGGATCGGGTCGGCAGGGGCGAAGCGAAACGCCAGCGCCACCAGCTCTTCGCCAAGATAGGGGTGAAACAGCCACTCGAAGGGCGAACCAGTCAGTCGTCGGCGGTCACTTTCGCGTTTGAACAAACCACGCAGCGAGCCTTTGATTAGTGAAAAGTGTCGATTCGTTAATTGCATACCGCTATGAGTACTCCAGGTGGTATCGGTGGGTCAGGCGCGCCTTGAACTCCTTGACGATGTGCAGCGCCTCGCGCAGCAGATCGCGCTCGAGTGACGACAGATTCTGCACCACTACGTGGTTGGCCGACGCGATCTGGCCGTTTTGGGCCGCCAGTTGCTGGCGCAGACGGAGCTCGGTAAAAAGCGCCAGCGCCTCGCTCAGGTCCTCGGCGAAGCGGCTTTCCAGACGGCCGTCGGCCACCAGCGCCTCGAGGCGCTCGAAGGTGCTTTCGGCGTCGATGCGCCGCTCCAGCGCCATGGTGCGCACGCCATGCACGATGGGGAAAATACCGCCCTTTTTGATGTCGATGCCGTGCTCGCGCTTTTTCAGCGAGCCGAACAGCGTCAGCGGCGTGGAAAAACTCAGCGCCGCCCGCGCCAGATAGCTCAGCAATAGCTCATCGTCGGCGCAGCGCGCATAGAGCGCCTGGCGCACGCGGCGGGCAAGCTCGGCGTTGCCTGCTACGGCCCGGGCGTCGAGCATGATGGCAAGCTTCATGAGGCTGTCGCCGTCGCGCCGCTCGGCCCAGCGTTCGATTCGCGCCTGCCAGGTCGCCACGCTCCCGACCCACTCCGGGTTGGAGACCATGATGTTGCCCGGGCAAGGCGGGTAGCCCAGTTCGACAAGCGTGTGGGTGAGCGCCTCCATCGCCGCTGGAGCATCTGGCCAGCTGGCGTCGTCTTCGAGAATCAGAGCGTTGTCCTGGTCGGTTTTGAGAATTTGCTCGCCGCGGCCTTCGCTGCCCATCACCACCAGGCAGCACCGCTGCGTTGGAGCGTTCGGCGCGCCAAAGCCGAAGGCCTTGTGCACGATACGGGCGTTGAGCGCCGCCAGAAGCTCCATGACGAAACGCAGCTTCACCCCCTGAGCCATCAGCGCCCGCACGAGCTCCGGTGTGCGTCGGCTGGCCTCGGCCAACGCCTTCAAGTCACCGGCCTTTTCGATCTGAAGCCCCACCACGTAGCTGCGACTCGAAAAGTAGCTCAGTACATCGGTCAGCTCGACGACGCCGGAAAGCGCTTCGCCGTCCATCACGACCACCCGCGCGATCTGGTGGCGCGTCATCAGCACCAGCGCCTCGAACAGGTACTGCTGCGGGGTAACGGTGACCAGCCCCGTCGGCGTCAGCGCCATAAGCGGCGTCGATGCCGGCGTTTTCTCTACCGCTAACGCGCGCAGCAGATCCGTTTTGGTCACCATGGCGTAGCCGCCTTTTGCGCTCACCAGCAGGCTATCGGCCTGCTGCTCCAGCAGCGTATGCACCGCGTGCTCGAGCGTCTGCCGTGCATCCACTAAAAGCGGCGCGCGCATGCACTCACCCACTCGCGCCAGCATGAAGCCGGCCATGGTGATGCCGTCTACCGCGCGGCGCTCGGCCAAAAGCCTGGTCTTGTGGGCGAGCGATTCCCTGAAGAACGCCTCGAAGGCCGGATAGTGCTGGCAAAGTGCGCTGAACGTCTGCTTTTGCAGCACGTAGCAAAGCGTTTCCTGCTCCGCTTCGAAGCGGTAGCGGCTCTTGCCGTTCAAAAGGCTGATCGCCCCGAACAAATCGCCTTCGGTGTAGTGACCGATACGCGCCTGGGCGTTGGGTTCTGCCGGGTCGAGCTCGGCGACCTCGCCCTTGTGAATGATGAAAACGCCTTCGCCAGGCTGGCCGGCGTCGAGAATGACGTCACCAGTGTCGAAGTAGGCGAGATCGAGCCCGTCACGCACCCGCGCCGTGCCCGCCTCGTCGAGCAGGGAAAAAGGCAGCCTTGAAAGATTGACCTCGATCATGCGTCACCTGCTTAAAAAAGCCGCGCTCGCGCGGAATCCGGCAATAAAACGTTTGGAAATGGGCGCGAGCTGATTAAAACGTATTCATCCGTGGATAGTGCTAAGTTAGCTGTTTGTTCTTGTAACTAGCCCTTATTACTGGCTCTTGTTGCGAGTTCCTGTCACTAAAGTCTATAAAAGCGGCGCCTATAAATTGCTTTTTAAAAAGGCATCGACTTTTAGTAAAACACGCTAAAAAAGAGTCTCAACCATCGGCCAGCAATAATAAAAAAGGAGGTCAATTCGGTTTATAGACTATCGTCGACTCCTTACCAAAGTCGTACTCAATGCGACTTAAAACGCCATTGTATAGAGTAATTTAGCGTTATTTGGCAGGTTGCCAATAGCGCCTTTAGTCCGTGATACCAAAGTCTGGATTTCTTTTTTCCATTTATTGGCCAGTATTAGCCTGAGTTTTGAAGATAACATTGCCTTAGGGCGTACGACTTATCGCGTCAGGTGGCGAGGAGGGAGTGTCTGACGCAAAGTAGCGGGCAATAACCCGCCATACAAATCGCTTTGAAGGGAACCGTTTAAACGCTCGATGCGGCAGGCACTTTTGCGCCGGCCGCTTTTGGACACTTTCCAACCTTAAAATCATAAATGGAGAGCACCATGATAGCAGATGACAAATCCAATGCTGCTGCTTACTGGAAGGCCAACGTTCGCTTGATCGCTGGCTGTTTGGTCGTTTGGGCGTTCGTCTCCTACGGCTGCGCCATACTCTTTCGCCCGCTGTTGGCATCCATTCCCGTAGGCGGTACCGATTTGGGCTTCTGGTTCGCCCAACAGGGCTCGATTCTGACCTTCATCGCGCTGATCTTCTTCTACGCCTGGAGAATGAATCAGCTCGACAAGAAATTCGGCCTGGGAGAGTAAACCAATGAGCCAGTTTGCCATCAACTTACTGTTCGTCGGCGCCTCCTTCGCGCTCTATATCGGCATCGCGATATGGGCGCGCGCCGGCTCCACCAAGGACTTCTACGTCGCCGGTGGCGGCGTTCATCCGGTGACCAACGGCATGGCGACCGCCGCGGACTGGATGTCGGCGGCGTCGTTCATTTCCATGGCCGGTTTGATCGCCTCCGGCGGCTACGCCAACTCCACTTTCCTGATGGGATGGACCGGTGGCTTCGTGATTCTGGCCATGCTGCTCGCGCCTTACCTGCGCAAGTTCGGCAAGTTCACCGTGCCGGACTTCATCGGCGAGCGCTTTTACAGCCGCACCGCCCGCGTGGTGGCGGTGGCGTGCCTGATCATCGCCTCGGTCACCTACGTTATCGGCCAAATGACCGGTGCGGGCGTGGCGTTCTCGCGTTTTCTGGAAGTGCCCAGCACTTGGGGCATCTGGATCGCTGCGGCCATCGTATTCCTCTACGCCGTGTTCGGCGGCATGAAGGGCATCACCTACACTCAGGTGGCGCAGTACATCGTGCTGATCGTGGCCTACACCATTCCGGCGGTGTTCATCGCCATGCAGCTCACCGGCAATCCGATTCCTGGGTTGGGCATGTTCAGCACCCACACCGAGTCCGGCGTGCCGCTTCTGCAAAAGCTCGACGATGTGGTCAACGCCCTGGGCTTCCAGGACTACACCGCCGATGTGGACAACAAGCTCAACATGGTGCTGTTCACGCTGTCGCTGATGATCGGTACCGCCGGTCTTCCCCACGTCATCATCCGCTTTTTCACCGTGCCGAAGGTGGCCGACGCGCGCTGGTCCGCGGGCTGGGCGCTGGTATTCATCGCGCTTTTGTACCTGACCGCCCCGGCCGTGGCCTCCATGGCGCGGCTTAACCTGATGACGACGGTCTACCCGGAAATGACCGGCCAGGTCGAGGATTACGAGGTCGCTGCCGCCGAGCCGATCCTCTACGCCGACCGCCCGGCCTGGTTCCAGACCTGGGAAGACACCGGTCTGATCGTCTACAACGACGCCAACGACGACGGCCGCATCCAGTTCTACAACGACACCAACGAAGGTTTCACCGAGACCGCCGAAGGTCGCGGCTGGGCCGGCAACGAGCTGACCGTCAACAACGACATCCTGGTACTCGCCAACCCGGAAATCGCCAACCTGCCCGGCTGGGTCATCGGCCTTATCGCCGCTGGCGGTATCGCCGCCGCGCTCTCCACGGCGGCGGGGCTTCTGCTTGCGATCTCGTCGGCCATCAGCCACGACCTGATCAAGAACACGATCAACCCGAACATCTCGGAGAAAGGTGAGATGCTTGCCGCGCGGATCTCGATGGGCGGCGCGATCCTGCTGGCCACCTATCTGGGGCTGAATCCGCCCGGGTTTGCGGCGCAAACGGTGGCACTGGCCTTCGGTATCGCCGCGGCGTCGCTGTTCCCGGTGTTGATGATGGGCATCTTCTCCACCCGCATGAACAGCACCGGCGCGATCTGCGGCATGCTGGCGGGCCTGGTGGCCACGCTTCTCTACATCTTCACCTACCTTGGCTGGTTCTTCATTCCCGGCACCAACATGCTGGCCAACACACCGGATAACTGGTTCATCGGCATCTCGCCGCTGTCCTTCGGTGCGGTGGGTGCGATGATCAACTTCGCCGTCGCCTTCGCGGTCTCCAGCGTCACCGCCGCACCGCCGCGCGAAATCCAGGAGCTGGTCGAAAGCGTGCGCTACCCGAAAGGGGCTGGTATTGCCGTCGACCACTAAGCCATAATCGAAGCCTGCCCCCGGTCTTGCGATCGAGCTTTATAGCCGGGCTTCACTACAACGCGTGCAAGCGGGCTTCCCACGGGAAGCCCGCTTGTTTTGACGACCTATTACGCTCACCAACGTGCGCTTCAACCAACCCTGGGAACTTCTTTATGATTTGGCACTTGATTGCGGCGGTGTTCGCGGCGCTGGCCGCGGCGGGCATCGGCTTGATTCTGCGCAAGGCCACGGGCAACCGGCTGCCCAAATGGATCGTGCCAGTCATGGCGGGGCTTGGCATGCTCGGCTATCAAATTCACGTGGAGTACAGCTGGTTCGAGCATAAAAAGGCGCAGCTGCCCCCCTCCACCGAGGTCGTGGACAGCGCCACCGGCACCGAAATCTGGCGCCCCTGGACCTTCGTGTTTCCGATGACCACGCAGTTTAGCGTGCTCGACCGCGAAAGCCTCTCGCGCAGCGGCGACGTGGCCGAGTTCATGCTCTATCACTTCGAGCGCCACTACACCGACCTGGTCATCCCTCAAGCCTACGTTCTCAACTGCCAAAGCCGCGAGCTGGTACCGGTGGCGGCCGAGCGCCGCGAACCGGATCTCGACGGCATTCGCACCCTGCGCGCCGACTCCACGCTGCTGCAAAGCGCCTGCAACGGCGCAACTGCCTGACGCTTTGGCGTATTTGACTTAAACTGGGCGGCTCTACAGGCAGGCCCGGGGACGGGCTTACGGCAGGAGACAGGCATGTTTCACGGCGGGCTTCTCGTTGCGGTTTCGTTACTCTACATTGCGGTGCTTTTCGGCATCGCCTGGTTTGGCGACCGCCGGGCGCGCACCCGAGGCGCCAGCCGCCGCCGACCGTTCATCTACAGTCTGGCGCTGGCCATCTACTGCACCTCCTGGACGTTTTACGGCGCGGTAGGCCAGGCAGCCACCGCGGGCTGGTCGTTTGCGAGTATTTTCGTCGGCCCGATTCTAACCTTTCTGCTCTTCTGGCCGGTGCTGGCCAAGATGATCCGCGTGGCCAAGCACCAAAACGTTACCTCGATCGCCGACTTCATCGCCTCGCGCTACGGCAAGACCCAGTCGCTGGCCGCTTTCGCAAGCCTGGTAGCGCTGGTCGGCACCCTGCCCTATATCGCGCTCCAGCTAAAAGCCGTTTCCACCACGTTCAGCGTGCTGACCGAAAACAACGCCCCGTCCGGGGCGCTTTTTAACGACACCGCCTTTTACGTGGCCATCGTCATGGCGGTGTTCGCGATTTTGTTCGGCACCCGCCATACCGATGCCACCGAGCACCACGAAGGGCTGATCCATGCCGTGGCCTTCGAGTCTCTGGTCAAGCTCTTCGCCTTCGTAGTGCTCGGCGCCTTCGTTACCTGGGGGATGTTCGACGGTCTTGGGACCTTGATGAGCCATGCCGAGAGCGAGCTGGCGCTTCAGCGCCAGCTCGCCAACCAGGATTTCGGCCAAAGCTTTTGGGCGCAAACGCTGCTGGCGATGCTGGCGATTCTCTGCCTGCCGCGCCAATTCCACGTCGCGGTGGTCGAAAACATTCACCCGGACGATGCCAACAAGGCGCGCTGGCTTTTTCCGCTCTACCTGCTGGCCTTCGCCTTTTTCGTGGTGCCGCTGGCCGCCGCCGGGCTCTATCTGTTCTCGGACACCGGCGTCGAGCCGGACACCTACGTGCTGTCGCTGGCCATGACCTCCGGCCACACGTGGCTAACGCTCTTGACCTTCATCGGCGGCTTCTCGGCGGCCACGGGCATGGTGATCGTGGCGGCGGTGGCGGTGTCGATCATGATCTCCAACGAGATCGTCATTCCGGCGCTGTTCCGGCTGCGCTGGTTCGATACCAAGGCCCGCGACTACGGCCGGCTGGTACTGCGCGCCCGTCGCTTGACCATCGTCGCCGTTTTGGCGCTGGCCTACGGGTTTTACCAGCTGATCGTCGAATTCACGTCGCTGGCCTCGATCGGCATGCTCTCCTTTGCCGCCGCCGCCCAGTTCGCCCCGGCGGTGATCGGCGGGCTCTACTGGAAGCGCGGCAACCGTTTGGGCGTGATCGTGGGCATGAACGCGGGCTTCGCGATCTGGGCGTATAGCCTGTTGATGCCGGCGATGATCAACGCTGGCGTACTGCCAGAAGCCTGGCTTGCCGGCGGGCCGCTGGGTATCGCCTGGCTCTCGCCGGTGGCGCTTTTCGGGCTGAACCTGGGCGACAGCTTTACCCACGGCGTGATGCTCTCGCTCGGGGTGAATCTTTTTTGCTACATCTTCGTCTCTCAAGTGAGCTCCCAGCGGGTAGTCGAACGCATTCAGGCCTCGCTATTCGTCGACAGCGTCGAGACCCGCCAGACCTCGGTCAACCGCCCCTGGACCGGGGCGACCACGGTGGGCGATCTGAAAGTGCTGTGCGAGCGCTTTCTCGGCGCCGGCCAGGTCGAGCGCGCCTTCGAGGACTACGCCCAGCGCGCCGGCAAGCCGCTGGACAACGGCACCCGCGCCTCGATCGACGTGATCCAGTTCACCGAGCGCTTTTTGGCGTCGGTACTCGGCGCGTCATCGGCGCGCATCGTGGTGAACTCGGCGCTGCAGGGCCGCGGCATCGGGATCTCGGATGTTATCTCGATCGTCGACGAGGCTTCCCAGGTACTGGAGTTCAACCGCGCACTGTTGCAGGCGACCATCGAGAACATCAACCAGGGTATCAGCGTGGTGGATCAGAACCTGCGCCTGGTGGTGTGGAACCAGCGCTATCTGGAGCTTTTCCGCTTTCCCGACCACCTGATCCGCGTCAGCGCCCCGATCGATCGCATCTTTCGCTACAACGCCCACAACGGCGAGTACGGCCCCGGCGACCCGGAAGAGCACGTCGAGCTATTGATGGCCAATATTCGCAAGGGCCAGCCCCACCGCTACGTGCGCTACCGCCAGGATGGCAGCGTTCTGGAGGTGCAGGGCACGCCGATGCCCGGGGGCGGCTTCGTCTACACCTACCAGGACATCACCCAGCAAAAGCGCATCGAAGAGGCGCTGATCCGCTCGGAAAACAACATCCGCATTTACACCGACAACGTGCCGGCGCTGATCGCCTACTTCGACAAGGAGAGCCGGTATCTTTTTACCAACCGCGCCTACGAGCAGGCATTTAGCATCGACCGCAATGCGGTGATCGGCAAGCGCTTCGAGGACGTGCTGCCGGTCAAACAGGCCGAGGAGCGTATTCCGTGGGTACGCCGGGCGCTGGGCGGTGAGCGGGTCAGCTTCGAGGTGTCGATGCGGGTGGAATCGAGCATGCGTTACATGCTGGTGACCTACACGCCCCACTTCGGCGACAGCCAGGCGATTCTCGGCTTCTTCGCGCTCTACCAGGACATCACCGAGCGCCGCCAGGCGGAGATTGCGCTCAAGGAGACCAATGAGACGCTCGAGGAGCGCGTGCGCGAGCGCACCCAGGCCCTCTCCAAGGCCAACGCGGCGCTGCGCCAGGAGAACCGCGTGCGCGCCGAGGCAGAGCAGGCACTGCGCCAGGCCAAGCAGGTCGCCGAGGACGCCAACGCCTCGAAGACGCGCTTTCTGGCCGCGGCGAGTCACGACCTGCTGCAGCCGTTGAACGCCGCGCGCCTGTTCACCTCGGCGCTGATGCAAAACGAATCCGAAAGCACCACCCAGCGCACCATTGGCCATATCGATAACTCGCTGCAGGCCGCCGAGGAGCTTTTGGGCACCCTACTGGACATCTCCAAGCTCGACGCCGGCGCCCTCACCCCGCGGCGCAGCCACTTTGCGCTGGCGGACATCGTGCGCCCGCTGCGCGCCGAGTTCGACGTCATGGCCGACGAACGAGGCCTGGATTTGAAGGTGGTGGGAACCGCGCTTTGGGTCGACTCTGACCCGCAGATGCTCAGAAGGATCGTGCAGAACTTTCTCTCCAACGCGCTGCGCTATACCCAGCAGGGGCGTGTGCTGCTGGGCTGTCGCCGCCAGGGTGAGCGGATCAACATCGAGGTGTGGGACAGCGGCCCGGGCATTCCCGAATCCAAGCTCACCGAAATCTTCCAGGAGTTTCGCCGCCTCGATCAGGTCACGCGCCACAAGGAGAGCGAAAAAGGTCTGGGGCTAGGGCTCTCGATTGCCGACCGAATGAGCCGGGTGCTGGATCATCCGATCAAGGTGCGCTCCTGGCCGGGCGTGGCCACGGTGTTCTCGGTGAGCGTGCCGATCGTGGCCGCCAAGGAAGCCGCGCCGGAGACGAGCGAGGCGCCCGCCCGACGCGGCGGCAACAAGCTAGCCGGTGCGCGGATCGTGTGTATCGACAACGAGACGCTGATTCTCGAGGGCATGAGCGCGATGCTTGGCGGCTGGGGGTGCGAGGTGTTCACCGCCACCAGCATCGGCGGGGCGAAGTCTATCTTGCGCAACATGGACGGCGATCCGGACGCGATTCTGGCGGACTACCACCTGGATAACGAAGTGACCGGCCTGATGGCGCTGGAGGCGCTCTCCGAGCGGCTGATCGGCGCGGTACCGGGCATCGTTATCACCGCGGATCGTACCGAAGAGGTGGCGGAGCTGATCAAGCGCTCGGGCTATCAGTTGCTGTTGAAGCCGGTCAAACCCGCGGCGCTCAGAGCGCTTCTGACGCGGACGCTGCAGGCGAGTCGAGCGCGGGATTGAGTTTCAGGGTTTTAGCGAGCGGGCTCGAGTAACCCTACGCAGGGGCGCTGTAAATACATCCCTGTACGCTACTTTCGCCATCCCTGGCGAAAGACCCCTGCTACGGGTCACTCGAGCCCGCGGCAAGTATCGAAGTAACGGCCAAGACATTGAAAGCTCAAAAGAAAACCTCGCTTATGGCGGCCATAAGCGAGGCTCTCTAACAGCGTACGGGCTCAGGATTCGACTTTCGGCGGCTCGACCTCGAGCTTCTGGGCGGCGATGACGGCTTGGGTGCGCGAGTGTACGCCGAGCTTGCGCAGGATCGCGGTAACGTGCGCCTTGATGGTGGCTTCCGACACGTTGAGCTCGAACGCGATCTGCTTGTTCAAGAGCCCTTCGGTGAGCATGTTCAGCACGCGAAACTGCTGCGGCGTGAGTGAGGCGATCGCCTCGGCAAAGCGTGACTCCTCTTCGCTGGTCTCTTCCAGAATCCCCGCCAGCGCTTCCGGCAGCCACACCTCGCCCTGCAGGATTTCGCCCACCGCTTCGGCGATCAGCGCAAGTGACGACGACTTGGGAATGAAGCCGGAGGCGCCGTAGTCGATCGCGCGGCGAACCACGTAGGGCTCGTCGCTGCCGGAGACCACCGCGACCGGCACGTCCGGCATATGGCCGCGCAGCTGGATCAGCCCGGAAAAGCCGTGGGCGCCGGGCATGTGCAGATCCAGCAGGATCAGGTCGGCGTCGGGGTGGCGGCTAACCGCCTCGGTCGTAGCGTCCATGGTATCGGCTTCGACGATCTCGGCCTGGGGAGCCAACTGACGCAACGCCTGAGTGAGCGCTGCCCGAAACAGCGGATGATCGTCTGCGACGATAAACTTATGGGCTACTGCCATGATATTCCTCCGGTTCCACGAGCGCGGGAAGTCTTCGCCGCAGCGACTGGCTCATTCGGTTGAAGCATGGTACCCCATGGGCTTTGAGATACAAAAGCACCACCACGCACAATTTATCACAGGTGGTCTGGCGCTAAAAAAGCGGTGCCGGCGTGAAGCCGGCACCCGAGCGGTTATGACCTGCGCTCAACTTACCATAGCTGACACTTTAACGCGTGCATTCCCTGGCGCCTGAATCGACGCACTTTTTGAAACGCTACTTCGAGGCGCGGTGCTCGATCAGATCGTCCACGACCGAGGGGTCGGCCAGCGTACTGGTGTCGCCCAGACCGTCGCACTCGTTGGCGGCGATCTTTCTAAGAATCCGGCGCATGATCTTGCCGGAGCGGGTCTTGGGCAGCCCCGGCGCCCACTGGATCACGTCCGGCGAGGCGATCGGGCCGATGTCCTTGCGCACCCACTGGGTCAGCTCTTTCTTGAGCTCCTCACTGGGCTCGACGCCGTCGTTGACGGTGACGTAAATGTAGATACCCTGGCCCTTGATGTCGTGGGGGAAGCCCACGACCGCGGCTTCGGCCACGGCGCTGTGCGCCACGAGCGAAGATTCGATTTCGGCAGTGCCCATGCGGTGGCCGGAGACGTTCAGCACGTCGTCGACCCGGCCGGTGATCCAGTAATCGCCATCTTCGTCGCGCCGGCAGCCGTCGCCTGTGAAGTACATGTTGTCGTAGGTCGAGAAGTAGGTCTGCACGAAGCGCTCGTGATCGCCCCAGATCGAGCGCGCCTGCCCCGGCCAGGCGTCCAGAATCACCAGATTGCCTTCGGTGGCTCCTTCGAGAATGTTGCCTTCGTTGTCGACCAGGGCCGGCTGGACACCGAAAAACGGCCGTGTCGCGGAGCCGGGCTTGAGATCCATGGCGCCTGGCAGCGGTGCGATCATGATGCCGCCGGTTTCGGTCTGCCACCAGGTATCGACGATCGGGCATTTTTCGTCGCCGATCACGCGGTAGAACCACTCCCAGGCTTCCGGGTTGATCGGCTCGCCTACCGAACCAAGAATGCGCAGCGACTCCCGCGAGCTCGAATCCATCACGCTATCGCCGTGGGCCATCAGCGCGCGTACCGCGGTCGGCGCGGTGTAGAGGATATTGACCTTGTGCTTGTCGACGATCTCGCCGATCCGCCCGTGGCTTGGGTAGCTCGGCACGCCTTCGAACATCACCGTGGTCGCGCCATTGGCCAGCGGCCCGTAGACGATATAGCTGTGGCCAGTGACCCAGCCGACGTCCGCCGTGCACCAGTAAACCTCGCCCTCCTGATAATCGAACACGTACTGGTGGGTCATCGACGCGTAGACCAGGTAGCCGCCGGTGGTGTGCTTGAGCCCCTTCGGCGCGCCGGTGGAGCCGGAGGTATAGAGAATGAACAGCGGGTCTTCCGCGCCCATCGCCTCGGGCTCGCACTCGGTGGACTGTTGATCGACCAGGTCATCGAACCAGAGATCGCGGCCTTCATTCCACTCGATATCGCCGCCGGTGCGCTTGACCACCAGCACGTTCTTGCACACATCGGTGCCGTCGCGGGTCAACGCGGCGTCGACGTTCTCTTTCAGCGGCACCTGCTTGCCGCCGCGCACGGACTCGTCGGCGGTGATGACGAGTTTGGAATCGGCGCCGATCACGCGCTGGGCGACCGCGTCCGGCGAGAAGCCGCCGAAGACCACCGAGTGCACCGCGCCGATGCGCGCGCAGGCGAGCATCGCCATGGCGGCTTCGGGGATCATCGGCATGTAGAGCGTCACCGTATCACCACGCTCGATCCCGAGCGATTTCAGCGCGTTGGCGAGCTGATTGGTGCGCGCGTGCAGCTCGCGGTAGGTGATGTGCTTGGAATCTTTCGGGTCGTCGCCTTCCCAGATGATCGCGGTCTGGTCGCCGCGCTTTTCGAGATGACGGTCGAGGCAGTTGGCGGCGACGTTGAGCGTGCCGTCCTCGAACCAGCGGATATCGACATTGTCGCGGGCAAAGGAGGTGTTCTTGATCGTGCTCGGCGCCTTGATCCACTCGAGCCGCTTGGCCTGTTCGGCCCAGAAGCCTTCCGGGTCATCGATGGAGCGCTGATAGAGAGCCTGATAGGTTTTCTGATCGGCCCACGCGTTGGAAGCGATGTGATCGCGCACCGGATAGACGTTTTTATGCTCGCTCATGACACAGCCTCGATCCGTGAAAATGCAGTGATTTTAAAACGTTAAGCCACAGCGTCGGGAGCGTGGCTTACCTTTATTGATGATTCAGCATAAACCTACTTAAGGCCCCTTCCTCTTAGACATTGGTAGTAGCCATTTTGCCATATAAAACAGATGCTTAATGCTCTATTTTGGTTCACTTTCGGCAATAAAGCGAAGCGCTGCGCCACATTTTTTACACGCATAGCGCCGCCCCCGGCGCGTCTGGGCGTGGCGCTGGCCGGTAAAATAGTGGCTCTGGCAGGCGCAGCGGTAGTGGTAGGGCCGGCGCTGGCTGTGCGCGATATCGAAGCGGTGAGTAACTCGCGGCACGAGCCAATAAAGCTCGCGCATCACGGTTTGCCACTCGCGCCCGTGGGGCTTGAGCCGCGGGCCGTTTTCCAAGTGAAACACCAGCCAGTGGGCCATTTCGTGGGGAATGACCTCGTCGAAGTACGCCTGGCGGTTATCCAGCAGCAGCGCCTGGTTAAAGCGCAGGCCGCCCCGGCCCAGGTGCGCCTGGCCGGCGCTGGCGCCTTTCAAATCGAACCACACCGTCGGGGCGGGCAGCGCCGGATGGACGTCACGGGCACAGGCAAGCGCTTCGTCGACGCGAGTTTGGGCGGCCTTGAGCAGCTCGGAGGCGCTCAGCGCGTTTAATCGCTCCGGCGGCCAGGCGGGCAGTGGTGAACGGCTCATTGATGATAAACTGACCCTTGAAGTGACGCTCATGAGTGTGAGTGCTCGCGCCGAATTTCTCAAAACCGATCGAACGAGGCCTTTTATGGCAAAGCCGCCTTCTGATGCGAGCAGTGACCACGCCGAGCAGCTTCCACCGGAGCCGCTGCTGGCCGACAACGAGCTCGACCGGCTCGACGACTTCCTCGACTCCGACCAGGTGGACGAGGATGCGCTGGACTTGATCTCCGCCCACGGCTTTCTGGTGGCGCTGGCCGTGGCCCCTAGCGAGCAACCCGCCGAGACTTGGCTCGAAGAGCTGTTTCAGGGCGAGCCCAACTACCAGAGCGACGCCGAGCGCGAGGAGATCACCGCGCTTTTGACCCGGCTTCGCGACAACGCGATTAGCGTGCTGGAGCAGGGTGGGCTGCCGGAGCTGCCGTTCGAGCTGACCCTTGACGGCATCGCTCCGGAAGAGACGCCGATCGGGGATTGGTGCGCCGGCTTCATGGAAGCGGTGTTCAGCGACGAAGCGGCCTGGTTTCAGGACGATGAAGAGGCCGCCGCCACGCTGCTGCTGCCCTTCATGCTGCTCTCGGGGCTTTTCGACGACGAGCCGGACATGGCAGAGCTTTCCAAGGATACCGCCCGCCAGGAGGAGCTGGTCGGCCAACTGCCGGAACTCGTGCTCGACCTGTACCTGCACTACCGCGTGCCGCCAGAAACCGCCAAGCCCAAGCCGCGCCCAAAAAAGCCAGCCGGCGGCAAAAAACCGCCCAGGGGCCCAAAGCGCTAGGCCACTATTTCAAGCGCGTTACCACCGCGTCCAGCAGCCCGTAAAGCCACTCGCGGGCGCGCTGGGGCCAGGGCCTGGCCGCCCAGGCGCGGGCGTCCACTTCGTCGCTTGCGGCGAAGTTGCGCTCAAAAAGCGCCTGCACCTCGCTCGCCATGGCGGGCGAGCGGATCTCCTGGTTCGCCTCCATGTTGTAATGAAGATTCCAGTGGTCGAAGTTGCAGGAACCAATGCTGACCCAGTCGTCCACCAGCACGAACTTGGCGTGAATGAAGGTCGGCTGGAATTCGAAAATTCGCACGCCGGCTTTCAATAGCGCCTGATAAAAGCGCTGGCCCGCGTAGCGCACGCCCGGATGGTCGTGCTTTTGCCCTGGCAGCAGCAGGCGCACGTCGACGCCGCGCCTGGCCGCTCGGGCCAGCCGCCGTCGCAGCGCAAAGGTGGGCACAAAATACGGCGTACAGAGCCAGAGCCTGGTGTTCGAGGCGCGCACCTGAGCGTGCAGCGAGTGGCGAATCGCTTGGTAGCGGTAGCCGCGCGCCGGCATCACCCGCCCGGGGGCGCCGTCCTCGAAGTGCGGCGGCGCCAAGCGCGGGGCGAGCGCCGGGCGCGGGCTCTGTTTGTCGTGGCGGGTCAGCTTCGAGCGCCAAAGCCGTCGAAACAGCGCCTCCCAGTCTGCCACTGCCGGGCCTTCTACCCGCACGGCGATCTCGTACCAGGCGTTCAGGAACTCGTCCACCGCGCCGAAGCCGCCGGTGAACGCCACGCGCCCGTCGACCACCACGATCTTGCGATGATCGCGGCTTAAATTGCGCGCCAGCGAGTGAAGCCCCAGCGGGTTGAAAAACGCCAGTGCCACACCGCCCTGCATCAGCCGTGTGCGGTCCGCGTTTTCAAGGCCCATGGCGCCGTAGCCATCGAGCAGCAGATACACCTGCACGCCGCGAGCGCAGGCATCGATCAGCGTTTGGCTCAGTCGGTCAGCGAGTTCGCCGGACTCCATCAGATAGAGTTCGACCAGCACGTAGTGCTCGGCGGTATCGATCGCCTCGAGCATGTCAGGCAGAAATACCGCCGCTTCCGGCAGCAGGGTGAAGCGATTACCGTCGCGCCATAGAGGCGACATGGCGATTCCTTGGGCGTTAACGTGATTTGGCGAGCGAACGGTGCACGTAGAGGTCGTATCGGCTGGTCTTGCCCGCCAGCGTATGGTTGGGCGCCGGCCCCTCGATCGGCGGCGCCTTGCGCGGGCGCTTGACCACCACCCGGTGGGTGGCAACGTCCAGCGCCTGCTCTAAAAGCCTGGGCGCGTCGTCGTCGCTGCCGGCCAGGCGCTGGAAAAGACGCATCTCCTTTTTCACCAGCGCCGACTTGTCGCGGTGGGGGAACATCGGGTCGAGATGGATCACCTGAGGCTCGAACGCCGCCTCGTCGATCAGTGCGGCAAGCGACGTGGCGCTGTCGCCGTGGCTGAGCGACATGCGCGCAGCGATCTCTTCCACCTCGGTATCCAACAGCGCCCGCGCTAGGCCGTCACGCAGCAGCGCGGCGATCGCCGGCACCCGCTCGATGAGCAGCACCGGCGCGCCGAGACTCGCCAGCACGAAAGCGTCGCGGCCAAGCCCGGCGGTAGCGTCCACGATACTCGGCGTCACGCCTTTAGCGAGCCCGCACGCCTTGGCCACGAGCTGGCCGCGCCCGCCGCCGAACTGGCGCCGGTGTCCTGCCTTGCCACCAACGAAGTCCACGCTCAGCGGGTGGCCAAACACCTTAGGGTCGCCGCAAAGCGCCAAACGTCCGTCCACGGTTTGAAGCGAAAGCCCTTCGGGCAGTACGGGATCGCCCGGCGCCAAGCCTGCGCTCACGCGGGCTTTTTCCAGGCAACGTCGTTTCGCAGGTACACCGGCTGCACCTCGATGGGCGCGCGTCCTGCGCCGGCTTCCAGCCCGCGCAGGCCAATCCAGGCCATCTCCTCGGCCCGGGGTTCGAGATCTGTCAGGTGCTGGGTCATGCTCGCCTTCAAAAGATCGTCGAACTGCGCCCATAGCGCGAAGCCCGAGCCGACGCCGATCCAGTCGGTTTGCTGGTCCGGTAACATGACGCGTGCGGGGTCGATCACCACCTCTTCGTCGCAAAGGCTCGCCTGGTCCTCTCGGCAGCGCCAGGCGGCGGTGTAGACCTCGCCCATGCGCGCATCTAGCGCGGTGACGATGTGGCGAAAGTGGTAGCGCCGATGGGCTTGGAGTGCCAGCGCCTCGAGCGTCGATACCCCGACCAGCGGACAGTCGAGCCCGAAGGCGAGCCCCTGGGCGGCCCCCGCGGCGATTCGCAGGCCGGTGAACGACCCCGGCCCCTGGCCGTAGGCGACGCCGTCGAGCTCCTTCGGTGTAATACCGGCCTCCCCCAGCACCTCGTCGATCATCGGCAAAAGCCGGCTGGTATGCGCGCGCGGGGTGTGCTCGAAGCGCGCCAAGCACTCGCGGTGCTCGCCTTCGGCGCGAATCAGCGCCGCTGAACAGGCGCTCGACGAGGCGTCCAGGGCGAGAAGGTATGACGACATGGCGACTAGATACTCCAAACGGCAAAAGGCGCGAGCGCGTAACGCCCGGCCTTCGACACTCGAAAAAGAAGCGGCGCCGGCGGCGAGCGTCGGCGCTTAGTGAGGGTTAGCTTAGCGCGTCTTTCACCTGCTGGGTAATATCGGCGACGCTGCCCACGCCTTTCACACGGTGATACTGCGGCGCGGCGTCCGGCTCGGCCTCGGCCCACTGCTGGTAGTAGTCCACCAGCGGCTCGGTCTGATCGTGATAGACCGATAGGCGGTTGCGCACGGTGGATTCCTGATCGTCCTCACGCTGGATCAGAGCTTCGCCGGTGACGTCGTCCTTACCCGGCTCTTTCGGCGGGTTGTGGTCGATGTGGTAGACGCGGCCAGAGGCCGAGTGCACGCGTCGGCCGGCCATACGGTCGACGATCTCTTCGTCCGGCACGGCGATTTCGAGTACGTGGTCGATCTTAACGCCGCCTTCGCGCATCGCATCCGCTTGGGGAATGGTGCGGGGGAAGCCGTCGAACAGAAAGCCGTTCTCGCAGTCGGGCTGGCTGATGCGCTCTTTCACCAGCGCGATGATGATGTCGTCAGACACCAGGCCCCCGGTCTTCATGATTTCCTGGACTTTCAAACCGAGCTCGGTGCCGTCCTTGATCGCCGTGCGGAGCATGTCGCCGGTAGAGATCTGCGGAATCTTGAACCGCTCGCAAATGAATCGGGCCTGGGTTCCCTTACCCGCGCCTGGGGCACCCAACAAGATCAAACGCATGGCACTGCTCCTCGAGTCGTAAAACGTGCAAAGGTGGATAGCATTCAAAGTAAAAAGAGAATGCAAAGACAATAACCGGGCGACCCCAGCGGCACAACTCTCCAAAAGCCTCAGAGAGCGGCTTTTTTTCGCCTGAACGGCGCCGGGTCACCGCTGGAAGAATCAAAACGCAAGCGGCGCCCATAAAAATGGGCGCCGCTGGCCATCCGTCGCTGCGTGCTTAGAGCAGCAGGCGGCGGATGTCGGTCAGTACGTCGGCCAAAAACGCGGTGAAGCGCGCAGCGTCGGCACCGTTGATCGCACGGTGATCGTAGGAGAGCGACAGCGGCATCATCAAACGCGGCTGGAAGGCAGCGCCGTCCCAGACCGGTTTCATCTGCGACTTCGACACGCCCAGGATCGCCACTTCCGGCGCGTTGACGATCGGGGTGAACGCCGTGCCGCCGATCGAGCCGAGGCTCGAAATGGTGAAGCAGCCGCCGGTCATCTCGTCACGCTTGAGCTTCTTGCTCTGCGCCTTCTTGCCAAGCTCGGCCATCTCCTTGGCGATGTCGATCAGAGACTTCTTGTCGGCATCGCGCAGCACAGGCACCATCAACCCTTCCGGGGTATCCACGGCGATACCGATGTGGACGTACTTCTTCCACACCAGCGTCTCGCCGTCGCCCTTGAGGCTGACGTTGAACTGCGGGAACTTGCGCAGCGCAAAGGCGCACGCCTTGACCAAAAACGGCAGCGGCGTGAGCTTTGCGCCCTGGGCTTCGGCTTCGGCCTTCATCGACTTGCGGAAGTTCTCGAGTTCGGTGATGTCCGCCTCGTCGAACTGGGTCACGTGGGGCACGTTGAGCCAGCTTCTGTGCAGATTGGTCGCGCCCATCTTGAGCAAACGCCCCATCGGCTTCTCTTCCACTTCGCCAAACTGGCTGAAGTCGACCTCCGGCACCGCCGGAATACCCGCGCCGCCGCTTGAGGCCTGAGCACCGGACTGAGCCGGCGCACTCTCTTTTTGAGACAGCGCCTGCTTGACGTAAGCCTGCACGTCCTCTTTCAGGATGCGCTCTTTCGGGCCGCTGGGCTTGACCAGCTCCAGGTCGACGCCAAACTCACGAGCGAGCATGCGCACTGCGGGGCCGGCGTGGACGAGCTTGCCATCGCGGGGCTTGTGCGCCGCCATGGCCGCCTCTGGGCTCGGCGAGCCGCCGGGGCTCTCGCTCTTGCCGCCCTTGTCGCCGCCCTTGCTCTTGCCGCTGTCGGCCTTCGCTTCGGACTTTTTGGCGCTGCCCTCGGCCTGCTTATCAGAAGCGGCTTTCTTCTCCTGCTTTTTGGCAGATTTTTTGCCGCCGCTGGACGCCACTTCGATGTAGGCAATGACGTCGCCTTCGGAGACGGTATCGCCTTCCTTGACGCTGATTTCGACCAGCTTGCCCTTATAGGGGCTCGGCACGTCCATCGACGCCTTGTCGGACTCCAGCGTGATCAGCGCGTCTTCTTCGTTGATCTCGTCGCCAACAGACGCCGCAATCTCGATGACCGGCACGTCCGAGGAGCCGGAAAGATCCGGTACGCGGACTTCCTTGCGCTCGGTAGCGCCGCTTTCGTCGTCGCCATCGTCCTCGTCGTCGCTTTCTTCATCGTCCGGCGTGGCAACGTCGTTTTGATCGGCGGAGGCCTTGGGCTCGTCGTCGGCACTATCGCCAGCACTCTCATCAGCGGTGTCGTCGTCATCGCTGCCTTCGCCTTCGATCTCGATCTGACCGATCACGTCGCCTTCGGAGACGGTGTCGCCTTCCTTGACGGTGAACTTGACGATCTTGCCGCCGTGCGGGCTCGGCACGTCCATCGACGCCTTGTCGGACTCCAGCGTGATCAGCGCGTCTTCAGCGCTGACGCTGTCGCCTTCGCTTACGGCGACTTCGATGATCTCGACGTTTTCCGAGCCGCCCAGATCCGGGACCACGATGTCCACGGTCTGCTTGCCGCCACCGGATTTTTTGGCTGAAGAGCTGCTCTTCTCGCTCTTTTGGCTATCCGGCTCGTCAGCGCTCTCCTGCTCGTCTGACGATTCTGATTCGTCGGCGCTTTCCGGCTCTTCGGCGTCGTCGCTATCGTCGCCGTCACCTTCGACTTCAAGCTCGAGGATGTCGTCGCCTTCGGAGACCTTATCGCCTTCCTTGACCAGCACCTTGACGACCTTGCCGCCCTTGGGCGAGGGCACATCCATACTGGCCTTGTCGGATTCCAGCGTGATCAGGGCGTCTTCCGCTTCGATGACGTCGCCTTCTGACACCGCAATCTCGATGATTTCGACATCGGTATCGCCACCGATATCGGGAACTTTGATGATTTCGCTACTCAAGGTCGCGCTCCTTCCAAATCGGATCGAGCCGGCGGGTAAACCCGCCGGGCTGCGGTTTAGCTGATCAGCGGGTTAGGCTTACTGGCGTCGATGCCGTACTTCGCGATCGCCTCTCCCACCAGCTTGCGTTCGATATCGCCACGCTCGGCAAGTGCGCGCAGAGCGGCGACGACGACGAAGTGACGATCCACCTCGAAGAAGCTTCTCAGCTTCTCGCGGGTGTCGGAGCGGCCGAACCCGTCGGTGCCCAGCACGGTGTACTCAGTGGGTACCCAGGCGCGCACCTGGTCGGCGTAAAGCTTCATGTAGTCCGTCGAGGCGATGGCCGGCCCCTCGCGCCCCTCCAGGCACTTAGTGACGTGCGGCTTTTGCGCCTCGGCATCCGGGTTCAGGAAGGCTTCGCGATCAAGCGTCAGCGCTTCGCGGCGCAGCTCGTTGAAGCTGGTCACGCTCCAGATGTCGGCGCCCACATGCCAGTCTTCGGCCAGAAGCTCGGCGGCGGCTTCGACTTCGCGCAGGATCGTGCCGGAGCCCAGAAGCTGAACGCGGCCCTTGTCGCCTTTCGTTTCGCGCAGCAGGTACATGCCCTTGACGATATCCTCGGTGGGCACGTCCTCAAATTCCGGATGCTCGTAGTTCTCGTTCATCACGGTCAGGTAGTAGAAGCAGTTCTCCTTGTCGGTGAACATGCGCTTCAAACCGTCCTGAACGATGACCGCAACCTCGTGACCGTAGGTCGGGTCGTAGCTACGGCAGTTCGGAATGGTCGAGGCCTGGATCAAGCTGTGGCCATCCTGGTGCTGCAACCCTTCGCCGTTGAGCGTGGTGCGCCCGGCGGTGCCGCCGACCATGAAGCCGCGCGCCTGCAGATCGCCCGCCGCCCAAGCCAGATCCCCGATACGCTGGAAGCCGAACATCGAGTAGTAGATGTAAAACGGCAGCAATGTGACGTGGTTGTTGCTATAGGAGGTCGCGGCCGCCATCCAGGCCGACATCGCGCCCGCCTCGGTGATACCTTCCTCGAGAACCTGACCTTTCTGGTCCTCGCGGTAATACATGATCTGGCCTTTATCGACCGGCTCGTACTTCTGCCCCGCCGCGGAGTAGATACCGAGCTGGCGGAACATGCCTTCCATACCGAAGGTACGCGCTTCATCCGGGATGATCGGCACGACGTATTTGCCGAGCTTCTTGTCCTTGACCAGGCCGTTCAACACACGCACAAACGACATGGTGGTGGAGACTTCGCGGCCCTTGGAGCCGCCGAGCTGCGAGGCGAAGGTCTTGTCTTCGAGGCTCGGGATCTCGAGCGCCTCGAAATCGCTTTGGCGCGCCGGCAGGTAGCCGTTCAGACGCTCGCGCTGCAGGTGCATGTACTTGAGCTCCGGGGAATCCTCCTCGGGCTTGTAGTACGGCACTTCCTTGAGCTGCTCGTCAGACAGCGGAATACCGAAGCGGTCGCGGAATTTCTTCAGCGCTTCGTACTCCATGCTCTTGACCTGGTGGGCTTCGTTGGCCGCTTCGCCGTCGCCGCTACCCATACCGTAACCCTTGACGGTATGCGCCAGGATGACGGTGGGCTTGCCGTTTTGGGTGTTCACGGCTTCGTGGTAGGCCGAGTAGACCTTGAACGGGTCGTGGCCGCCGCGGTTGAGCTTCCAGATGTCCTCGTCGGAGAGGTCCTTGACCATCTCCTCGGTCTCCGGGTACTTGCCGAAGAAGTGCTCGCGAGTATAAGCGCCACCGTTGGCCTTGTAGTTCTGGTACTCGCCGTCGACGGCTTCGTCCATCCGCTTTTGCAGAACGCCCTTCTTGTCCTTTTCGAACAGCGGGTCCCAGTGGCGGCCCCAGACGACCTTGATCACGTTCCAATCGGCACCGCGGAAAACGCCTTCGAGCTCGTCCATCACGCGGGAGTTGCCGCGCACCGGCCCGTCGAGGCGCTGCAGGTTGCAGTTGATAACGAAGATCAGGTTGTCGAGGTTTTCACGCCCGGCCAGCGAGATCGCGCCCAGGGATTCCGGCTCGTCGCACTCGCCGTCGCCCATGAAGCACCAGATCTTGCGGTCGTACATGTTCTTGAGCTCGCGATGATGCAGATACTTCATCACGTGCGCCTGGTAGATCGCCTGAATCGGGCCCAGACCCATGGAAACCGTCGGGAACTGCCAGTACTCCGGCATCAGCCAAGGGTGCGGATAAGATGAGAGGCCGTCGCCGTCGACTTCCTGGCGGAAGCTGTCCATCTGTTCTTCAGAGAGACGGCCTTCCAGATAGGAGCGCGCGTAGATGCCCGGTGCCACGTGGCCCTGGATGTAGACCAGATCTCCCGCGAAGTCGTCTTTTGCGGCGCGGAAGAAGTGGTTGAAGCCCACGTCATAGAGCGTGGCCGAGGACATGAAGCTTGCGATGTGGCCACCCAGCCCAGGGTTTGCGCGGTTGTTGCGGATGACCTGAGCGATCGCGTTGTAGCGGATCAGCGAGCGGATGCGCCGCTCCATGAACAAGTCGCCCGGCATCTGCGCTTCGCGATGAACCGGAATGGTGTTGCGGTGCGGGGTCGTCACCGAGAAGGGCACCTTCATCCCGTCCCGACGCATACGATCCGCCAGGCGGGTCATCAGGTAGCGGGCGCGATCTTCGCCCTCACGATCCAGAACCGATTCCAGGGATTCAAGCCACTCCGTGGTTTCGACCGGATCGAGATCTTCTCTTGTCTCCAGACTCATAGAGGTCTCTCCGAATGACGATAAATGACAATACGCCCGCTACCCTTTTGGGGATGGGGCGGCTGCGACGTTGAGCCGCCAGGGCCGATAGTGAGGCCGAGCTTGCGCGTCTAACAGGTTTTTGGTTCTACATTCAAAGCGCTTGCGAGGTAAACGGCGCCTTCAAATGTAGGGGAGTTACACAGGGGCCATGCAGGTTAGCCTTTTGTATATAGAAGATACCGCAAAGTCGCTATTCTGCCAATTCTCGCGCAATGGAAATTCCATCCAAAACAACATATTGCACCGCAACATAGCTGTTTTGGAAGGCATTTCCAAAGCATTTTAAGTCCACGAATGTAGTCAAACTACCGTTTTATTCTCTTGGGAATGAATCACTTTGGTGCGCTCGCACCTTTTTCACGCCTTCATGCGCTCAGCGCTACGTTACACTGCGCGAAAGTGCGAGGCGCTGGCGGTAGTAGGCCCAATCAAACGCCGGGCCCGGGTCCTCCTTGCGAAGCGGAGCAACGTGGGCATGACTGGTGATGCGCTGCTCATCCAAAAGCGGGTAGCGCGCCATCAGCCAGCGCGTCAACGCCACCAGGCTTTCGTACTGGGCGCGGGTAAACGGGGTTTCACCGTCGCCTTCGAGCTCGACGCCAACGGAGAAGTCGTTGAGCGCTTGGCGCGCGGCGCTTAAGCGCGGGTCGAACCAACGCGAGCGGCCGGCGTGCCAGGCGCGCCGGTCGGTATCGACGAACTGCACGCAGGCGCCGTCGCGGCGAATCAGAAAATGCGCCGAGACGCGAAGGTGCGCGATCGTCTCGAAAAACGGATGCTCGCCCGGGTCGAGCGTGTTGGTGAACAGCGCCTCGATGGCCGGGCCGCCGAACTCGCCGGGCGGCAGGCTAATGGCGTGAACGACGAGAAGCGATACCTCACCTTCTGGCCGGGCGTCCTGGTTGGGTGAATCGATGGGGCGGGCGCCGGGCCAGACGCCCGACTTGCTGGACTGAGCCACCAGGGCTTTCTCCTTTGATGAGCTAAAAATCGGCGACTCAGGTCTCGACGGCGCTGAGCGCCTTGCTCATGCGGTAGCGCTTGAGCCACTGGCCACCGCGCTCGACCCACTGCTCGCCGTGATTTTCGAACCCGCGGCGCTCCAGACGCTCGAACAGCACCAGACTCGCCTCGATATCGACCCGCCCGGCGCCTTGCTCGAGCAGCAGCCGCTCGGCGTGAATCAGCAGGGTGCTGCCGATGCCGCGCCCGGCAAGCGAGGGCCAGACGTAGAGCGTATTGATGAGCGCGTTTTTGACGTCGAGCTCCAAAAAGCCAACGCAGCGTCCGTCACATACCGCGACGATCGTGGTGTAGAAAGCGTGGCGCGCCGCCCAGGCGCTCGCCTCTCGCGGCAGCGCACAGGCCCAGGCCTCGCGCTCGGCCAGGCCATAGTGGCTGGCAGCGCCCTGCATCACCGCATGATAAAACACCTCGGCCTGGTCCGCGGCGTCGCGCGATAGCGCCTGACGGTAGGTGATTCGGGCGGCGGCGGGCTTCGAGGATGAGAGCTCGTTATGGGTCGACATGCACTACCTCGGGCAGACGGGGCGCCAAACGCGCGCGATAAAATGGCAGGGTTTATACTGGGTCGCTTGCAGCGGGCAGGCGCTCGCCTGCCTTCTTTCAAGCGCTCATCTCAGCACAAGGTTACGCGATGCACAACGCCGCGCCTCTTTCGCTTGCGACCCTAGGGGTCATCACCAGCGACTATCCGGACAAGTTCGGCATTCCGCGCCAGCCGGGGCTGGCCCCCGCGGCACGGGCAAGTCTCGAGCTCTTGCCGCCCTACAACGACCCGCTGACAGTGCGCGGACTCGAGGCGTTCAGCCACCTGTGGCTGAGCTTCGTGTTCCACCAGAGCCCGGAACGCTGGACGCCTTTGGTGCGCCCGCCGCGCCTTGGTGGCAACCAGAAGGTCGGCGTGTTCGCTAGCCGCAGCACCCACCGCCCCAACCGGCTGGGGCTTTCGCTGGTCGAATTGGCAGGCATCGAGCTCGACGGCGGCGTGCGCCTGTACCTCACGGGGTGCGATCTGGTCAGCGGCACGCCTGTCGTGGATATCAAACCTTACCTGCCCTGGGCGGAGTCGCAGCCCCAGGCGCGGGCGGGCTTCGCGCCCGAGGCGCCGGCGCTAAAGCGGGTGGTGTTTAGCGGGGCGGCGCAGGAGGCGCTTGCCCACCGCGAAGACAGCGCCTCGCTTCACGCGCTGATCGAGCAGGTGATCGGCCAGGACCCGCGCCCGGCCTACCACGCCGACATGGCGCGTGTTTACGGGGTGCGCCTTCGCGATGTGGACGTGAAATTTCGCGGCTGTAAAGACGACGCCACCACCCTGGAGGTGGTGGCGATCGAGCCGTACAGGCAATAGCACAGGGTCGCCCCTGGGCGTCAGCGCTTAGGCGGGAAAGGTAATGCCGAGCCGGCGGCCGACTTCCTCGTAGGCCTCGATCACGCCGCCCAGGCCCTGGCGGAAGCGGTCCTTGTCCATCTTCTCGCGGGTGTTGGCGTCCCACAGGCGGCAGCCGTCCGGGGAGAACTCGTCGCCGAGCACGACCTCGCCCTTGAACACGCCGAACTCAAGCTTGTAGTCGACCAGTATCATGTCGCCTTCTGCGAAAAGCTGCTTGAGCACCTGGTTGACCTTGAAGGTGAGCTTTTTCATCTGAGCGAGCTGCTCAGGCGTGGCCCAGCCGAAGGTTTCCGCCAATGATTCGTTGATCATCGGGTCGCCCTTCTCATCGTTTTTCAAAAACAGCTCGAAGGTGGGCGGGGTGAGCTCACTGCCCTCTTCGATGCCCAGCCGCTTAACCAGACCACCAGCGGCGACGTTGCGCACCACGCACTCCACCGGAATCATGTCCATCTTCTTGACCAGACTCTCGGTATCAGAGAGCTGCTTTTCGAAGTGGGTGGGAATACCGGCTTCTTCCAGACGCTCCATGATGAAGGCGTTGAAGACGTTGTTCACCATGCCCTTGCGCGCCAGCGACTCCTTTTTCTTGCCGTCGAAGGCGCTGGTGTCGTCGCGAAACGTCAGAACCAGCAGGTCCGGGTCATCGGTGGTGTAAACCGATTTTGCTTTGCCAGCGTAGAGTTCGTCACGCTTTTCCATACAAGCTCCGAAATAGAATAAAAACGTTAGCGCAGGTAGCCGGAAACGCGCTCGAGGAGTTCACGCTGGTCTTCAGCGCTTAGCTCGCGATCGCTTTCGTTGATCGCGCGCAGCACGCTCTGATTACCCTGAGGCTCAAGCACTAGGCGAATGTTTTGGGTCATGCGGCGAACGTCCCGGCTGAAAACGACCTCGATCGGGTTGCGGCCCTCTTCCGAGGCGGTCATGTAGTTGACCAAAAACGAATAGTTTTCCGGCGATTTTTCGAGCAGCTCGCGACGGTTCTCGACGGTGAAATCGAGCGTCAGGTAGTGGTCGAGCTCGGCCCAAACGCGCTCGGCGGTTTGCGGGATGGCCACTTCCCAGGCGCCGTTTTGCTGGCGGATCTCGACGGTGCGCGCGTTGGCAAGGCGCTGGGCGTTCCAGGAAGAAGCGCTGGCGGTCGCACTGCGCGCGCCCAGGTACTCTTCCAGCGCGTTGAGGCAGTTACCCACGGCGCGACCGCCCTGCTCGCAGCGCACTTCGCTGCTGCCGGCGCGCAGCGCGCTTTGAAGCGACAGCGTCCCTTGGCGCGTTTCGATCACGCCCTGGTTGGCGTCGCTTCGCTGAATTCCAAGGCCCCGGCTCTGAGCGAAGGCTTCCAGCTGCGGCCAGACCGCGCCGGTATCGGCGGCGACCACCAGCCAGACGTCGCTTCCGACTTGGCGGCGCTCGACGAACTCTGGCTGCAGGCCGCTGCCCATCGCAAGCGACGGTGGCGGCGCGACATCGGCGGCGCCGTCGACTTGGCTTCCCTGTAGCGCGGCTTGAGGCACCGGCATGGCGTCGTTATAGCGCTGCTCGTTGCGGCTCTCCGGCAACACCAGCGGCGGAGCGGGCCGCACGTCGGTGTAGTCGAGGTTACGGTCGTCGTAAAAGCCTTCGCGGGCGCAGCCGGCAAGCGCTACCCCCATTACGAGCGTCAGCGGTATCCATTTCAGCGCGGGTCTTTCAAGCATGGAGCTCATCAAGCCACCTTAAGTCAACAGTTCTCTTGCCCGGCACTGGCCGGGCCCAAGGGTCGGGCGCCGCGGATTACTCCTCGACGACGCCTGCCAACTGCAGCGCTTCACTCACAGTGGCGTGGTATTTTTCCGAAAGCCAGGTCAGCGGCAGGCGAATCCCGGCGTCCATGTAGCCCATGCGGTTGAGCGACCACTTGACCGGAATCGGGTTGGCCTCGATCCCTAAGTTGGTGTGCAGCGGCATCAGGCGCGTGTTGATCTGGTGCGCTTTCTCGCTATCGCCGTTGACCGCCGCGGTGCACAGCTCGTGCATGGCGTTGGGCACCACGTTGGCGGTGACCGAAATATCGCCGTGACCACCCATCAGCATGAAGTCACAGGCGGTCGCGTCGTCGCCGGAGTAGAGCATGAAATCGCTGCCCTTCAAGCGGGCAATTAGATCCTCGGCACGCTCAAGGTTCCCCGTGGCGTCCTTCAAACCGATGATATTGTCGACCTCGGCCAGCCGCACCACGGTTTCGTTGTAGAGATCCGAGCAGGTGCGCCCCGGCACGTTGTACATGATGACCGGCAGTTTGCTGCCCTCGGCCACTGCCTTAAAGTGCTGGTACAGACCTTCCTGGGTGGGCTTGTTGTAGTAAGGGCAGACCGACAGGCAGTAGTCCGCACCGACTTCGCTGGCGTAGCGGGCAAGCTCGACCGCCTCGGACGTGGCGTTGGCGCCGGTGCCGGCAATGACCGGAATACGCCCGTTGACCTCTTCCACCACGCTTCGGATGACGTCGAAGTGCTCGGCAAAGGACATGGTGGTCGGCTCGCCGGTGGTGCCCGCGGCGACGATGGCGTCGGTGCCGTTCTCAAGGTGGAAGTTCACCAGACGACGTAACGCCTCCCAGTCGATATCGCCATTGACCTTCATTGGCGTCGCCAGGGCGACTATGCTGCCTGTGATCATCCGTCTATTCCTCACCTGATAGCGGCGCCCGGTCGCCCGGGCGCATCGTTGCAAAAATCGTCGTGTTGAATCGATCGTCGTTTCACGGCGCATCGCACTAACTGCGCCCTGCCCTCGACCGCCACGCTCAAGGGCCAAATGGTACTCAGCGGATTCGAGCCTGTACAGCGTAAAGCGCGTCGAGTTTGTACGAGCCGCGCTCCAAAGCCCGGTCAGGCTTTGACACGGTGCGTCGCGTTGCGTGTAATCGAGCGCTCATCTCACGACACTCACCTCTCGATATATACTTCATAACACTCACTTCACGAAAAAAAGGAGCACGCTCATGGCCGTGGAATTAGGTAAACCCGTCCCGAATTTCAGCGCCCCCGCCACCAGCGACAGCACCGTCGAGCTTTCGAGCTACAAGGGCCAGCAGGTGGTGATCTACTTCTACCCCAAGGCGAGCACGCCGGGCTGCACCACCGAAGGCGGCGACTTTCGCGATCGCATGGAGGACTTCAAGGCGGCCAACACGGTCGTCATCGGGGTCTCCCGCGACGGCCTGCGCGCCCAGGAGAACTTCAAGGCCAAACAGGACTTCAACTTCGAGCTGATCTCCGATAAGGACGAAACCGTGTGCCAGCTTTTTGACGTCATCAAGCTCAAGAAGATGTACGGCAAGGAGCACCTGGGGATCGAACGCAGCACATTCCTGCTCGACAAAAACGGCGTTCTGGCCCACGAATGGCGCGGCGTCAAGGTGCCCGGCCACGTAGACGAGGTGCTTGAAAAGGCCCAGGCGCTCGACCAGCAAAGCGCTTAAATGCCCTTTGAAAAAGAGCGCCCAAACGCCAAGCGCCCGCCCTGTCAGGACGGGCGCTTGGCGTTTTACCGTTAGCGCAGCGGCGTGCGGTCTTCGGTCAAAATCGCGTTATCCATCGGCGCGTGGCTTGGGTCGTCGCGGCGCGGCCAGGCGTAGACCAGTGCTTTCAAGAGTGTGGCCAGAGGAATGGCGAAGAACACGCCCCAGAAGCCCCAGATACCGCCGAAAAAGAGCACGGCGACGATGATCGAGACCGGATGGATGTTATTGGTCTCGGAGAACAGAATTGGCGAGAGCACGTTGCCATCCAGCGCCTGAATGATGCCGTAGGCCAGAATCACGTAGGCGAACTGCTCGCTCAAACCGAACTGAAAGCCCGCCACCGCCGCTACGGGCAGGGTAGCCACCGCGGCGCCAATGAACGGCACCAGTACCGAGAAACCGACCAGCACGGACAAAAGCGCGGTGTAGGGCAGCCCAAACAGCGTGAAGGTGAAAAACGCCACCGTGCCGACGATGATGATCTCGATCGACTTGCCGCGAATGTAGTTGGCGATCTGATGATCCATTTCGCGCCAGATGCGCGTCAAAAGCGTGCGCTTTTGCGGCAAAAGCGAGAGGATGAACCCCACCAGCTGCTCGCGGTCCTTGAGCATGAACAGCACCAGAATCGGCACCAGCACCAGGTAGATAATGATCGACATCACGTTGCCAAGCGAGGTCAGCGACAGCGTCAGCGCGCGCTGACCCAGCTGGCTGATCTCGCGGCTGGCCACGCCCACCCAGTTCTGCATCTGATCCGGCGTGATCAGGTTGGGGTAGCGGGCCTGAAGATCGTCGAGCCAGGCCTGGCCGCTGGCGAACATGCGCGGCGACTCCTGCACCAGCCCTACGAGCTGGTTCCAGATCAGCGGCATCAAAAAGAACGCCAGGGTCAAAAGCGCCCCGACGAAAACCACAAAAACGAGGATCACCGCCAGCAGATGCGGGACGCCGCGGCGGGTAAAAATATTCACCACCCCTTGAAGCAGAAAGGCCAGCACCAGCGCGGTGAAAAACGGCGCCAGCATGCGCCCAAACCAGATGATCGCGGCAAACCCGGCCACCAGCACGAGCAGCAGAATCAGCGCCTCTTCGTCGGAAAAGTAGCGCTCTACCCAGCTTTTCAGGATGCTGCGCACGGTCATAAGGACGAACCTCCCGCCTTGCGTATCCAGAAATGGTAACGACCGTTTTCGTGTTCGCGCCTTTCGAGCGTGTGCGCGCTTTGCTCGGCGAACGAGGTAATATCGCGCCACGAGCCTTGGTCGTCAGCCACGACTTCCAGAAGCCCTCCCGGGCCGAGCGGCGCCAGCGCCTGTTTGGCTTTCAAAAGCGGCAGCGGGCAGGCGAGCCCACAGGCGTCGACGACCGCATCTGGCGCAAGCGGCGCTGGCGCCTTTTGATCACACCCTTCATCATCGGTCATGGTGACTCCCTTAAAATGCCTGGGCAAAGCTGGCATTGTGACATAAACCTGGTGTTCACCGATGCGCTTTCGCGTTTGATTTAACGGCACTTCCCGGTTCGAATCAACGTCTCACCGCCCAACGGGCCGTGGCCATGATTCAAGCCGCAAGACCACAAGAGGATGCCATGTCGCACCGTCGTTTTCTGCAGCGCTCGGCCCTGGCGTTTACGCTGGTATTGGCAAGCGCTTTTCCCACCGCCCAGGGTCAGGGCTTCGACAACAGCCATCTGCCGAGTCTGGGCGGCGCCTCGCCTTCGGCGAGCCTCGAGGAGTTTCGTTTGGGCCGTGCCTGGCTCAGGCAATTTCGCGCCCAGGCGCCCCAGTGGCAGGACGCCATCGCCCACGACTATCTGGAAGGCGTAGTGACCCGGCTCACGCCCTATAGCCAGCTGGGCGGTCTGGACACCACCACGGTAATGGTCGATCACCGCGCGCTCAACGCCTTCGCCGTGCCCGGCGGCGTAGTGGGTATCAATTCGGGGCTTTTCGCCTTTGCCGAGGACGAAGGCGCTTTCGTGTCGGTGATTGCACACGAGCTTGGCCATCTGTCCCAGCGCCACTATGCCCGCGGCAGCGAGCGCGCCGGCCAAACCCAGCTGCCCGCCCTGGCGGGGCTGCTTGCCGGCATGCTGATCGCCGCCAGCGGCGGTGGCGATGCGGGCATCGCCACCGCCATGGGCTCCCAAGCGGCGCTGATTCAGGACCAGCTCGCCTACTCGCGGCGCTTCGAGCAGGAGGCCGACCGAGTCGGGCTTCAAGCCATGGCCGCCGCCGGTTTTGATCCGGAGGCGATGGTGCGCATGTTCGCCTCGATGCAGCGCCTGGCGCGCTTACAGGGCGGCACCCCGCCGGAGTTTTTGCTCACCCACCCGGTATCGGACAGCCGCCTGAGCGACGCCCAGGCCCGCGTGGCCCAGCTCACCGTGGCGGACAGCTACCAAAGCAACACCCTCTACAACCTGATGCGCGCCCGGGCACTGCTGAGCATTTATCAAAACGCCCCGGAGCAGGCACAGTCGCGCCTGGCCCAGGGCGGTGCCGAAGAGCCCGCGCGGCGCTATTTAAGCGCGCTGATCGACGCTCGCCGCGGCCAGGTAGACTCGGCGCTCCAAAGCCTCGACGCGCTGGCCACCGAGCTTCCGGACTACGCCATGATTCCCGCCTCCGCCGCCCAGGTCGCGCTCGAGGCCAACCGCATCGACGAGGCGATCACGCGGGCCGAGCGCTGGCTGCGCGTCATGCCGAACTACCTGCCGGCTCAGCTGATTTTGGCCGAAGCGCAGCTGCAGCGCGACCCGCAGGCGGCGTTCGATCTGCTACGCCGCGTCACCGAGCGCTATCCGGAAAATCCGCAGGGCTTCAACCTGCTGACCACCGCCGCCGGGCGCAGCGGTCACAACGGCTGGGGGCACCTGGCCCAGGCGGAGTACCTTCAGTTGACCGGCCGGGTAGACCGCGGCATTCAGCAGCTCGGCATCGCCAAAAACGTGGCCCAGCAGGAAGGTGACACGCCGCTGGTCGCACTGATCGACCAGCGCCGCGAGGCGTTTCTCGACTACCGTGAGGCGCTGTCGTCGTTCAACTAGCCGGCCAGGCGCGCGAGCACAATGCAACGCGCGCTCGCCGATAGCGTTGCGGGCTGAGAGAGGAACATCAAGATCAACGAAAACGCCCCTGACAGGTGACTGTTAGGGGCGCCGAATCTGGTGGGTCGTGTAGGATTCGAACCTACGACCAATTGATTAAAAGTCAACTGCTCTACCAACTGAGCTAACGACCCAGATTGCCTTGTTGCACGGTTATTGCCATGCGGGCATCGCGTTCGAGTCTTGAGGGCCAACGTCGTAAACGTCGGTGGTGGGTCGTGTAGGATTCGAACCTACGACCAATTGATTAAAAGTCAACTGCTCTACCAACTGAGCTAACGACCCCCTCGAACGGATGCATATAGTACAGATCAACCCGATGTCTGGCAAGGCTTTTTGACAACACCCTTTAAAATATTAACGCCGCTCGATGGAAGCCTGTTCTAGTCTTGTCGCAGCGATGCCGGTTCACGACAATACGTGTTTCAAGCTTAGGCTACTGACGACAAGGCGACCCACCATGGCACAGCCCCTGCTGGACGATACGGACATCCTGTTTCTCAACCTGGACATGGGCACAATGCTCACCGGCATCGAACACTCGGCGCTGGCCAGGGCGTCGCTGTTCATCGATGAGCTGGGCGTCCACCCCTTGATCGTGACGTTCCAGTATCGCCCGGAGCTTCAACGCAACGTCACTGCACTTCTGAGTAGCGAGCGTTATCACAGCGCTACGCGTATCAAGGGCCTCTACGACTGCCTGCAGGGGTTCGACGACCCAGCGCTGCCGTCAAGCGCCCTCAAGGACACGCTCCCACCGGTGATCGACCCGAGCTTTACTGGCTACACCGCCGCCCCGGTCGAAGGGCACAAGGACGTGCGCTACCTCAACGGCCAGGGCCGGCTTTTTGCCTACAAGGTCTACTCGAAAGAGCACGGCGAGCTGATCCACATTAACTACTTCGACAAGGGCCAGAAGGTCGCGGCGGATATCTACCACGCCACGGGCCATCGCAGTAGCCACCGCCTTTATGATCCTCACACCCGCCAGCGAACTCACGAAATTCACTACAGCCCTTGGGGCACGCCGCTGTTCTTCCGGGTATTCGAAAGAGAAGGAGCCGAACCCTCGCCAGAAAAAGGGCTCGCACCCGGCTTTTATCTACACGCCTCGCTCACGACGGGGCAGTCATTTTTTCAGGCCACTCATATTTCTTTCGAGAGCACCGCCACCGGCTTGGGGGCGATCGACAACCTCCTCGGTCAGTGCACGTTTTTGGGCGACAGTACGGACTTTTCGCTTTACGCGCTCAATGCCCTGACGACCCGATTGAAGGGTAATAAGCTTTGGCTGCTCAACGACAAGAACAAGTTTACCTTCAAGGCCTCCGCGCTTTTGCGCAACGCGCCGGTAGGCGAAAACCGGAAAAAGCAGATTCGTGTGTTCGGCGCGCTGCACAGCACGCACTTTCAGGGTAAAGAACCCGACACCCGGCTCAAGACCCATTACCGGGACCTGCTGGAAGGCGGCGATACGCCGGATGGCGTGGTAGCGCTGACCCAAACGCAAACCCGGGACGTCGAGCGCCGTTTCCCGGACCAAAACGTGGTCACGGTGCCGCACACGCTCAGCGCCTCCTACAAGGCACTGAAAAGCGCCGACGGTGAAGAACTGCCCAACCAGCGGAGTAAAATCGTTTACGTGGCGCGCCTGTCGCCAGAAAAGCAGCACCTAAAGGCGCTCGAGATACTGGCCGAGGTCGTGAAGCACGCGCCGCAGGCGTGCCTTCACCTTTACGGCGAAGGCGGCGAGCGCGACAAAATCAAAGCACGTATCGAGGCATTAAAGCTCGAGCGTCACGTCGTGCTCGAAGGCTACTGCAACGACATCGCGAGCATCTATCGTGACGCGCAGTGCGCCATTTTGACCAGTGTGATGGAGGGGTTCCCGCTGACGCTGCTCGAGGCGATGGCCTTTCGCTGCCCGGTGGTCGCCTTCGATGTCCGTTACGGCCCGTCTGACATGATCGCCTCCAACGAGACCGGCTTTCTCGTCGCACCCAATGACACGACCGCGTTTGCCGAACACCTGACCCGTTTGGTGGTGGAGCCCGGTCTTGCCCGCCGCTTGGGAGACAACGCGCAGACGCGCTTCAAAACGTACTTCTCCCCGGCCAGCGTCGCCAAACGCTGGGAAGAGACGATCGTGGACAGCTTTCGATAAGGAGTTGGGTAAAGGTATCGAATCAATACGCCCTTCACGCCCCGGGCGGGGCGTGAAGGGCGAGGGCGAGCGCCAGCGCCGAGGTATCAGCGGCGCTTGGGCTTGCGCATCGCCTGCACCGGGCGGCGCTTGTGCTTGTCGCGGCTCCAGCGGTTTTTCTCGTCCGGGGTGAGCTCCGGCACCTTGCGCGCCTCGAGCTGGGCAAGCGTTGCCAAATCGTCGATCTCGTCCTGGCTAAGCTCGATCCACTCGCCGGCCTTGGCCCGCTTGTCGAGGAAGATGTTGCCGTAGCGCACGCGCTTCAAGCGGCTCACGGTGAGGTTTTGCGACTCCCAGAGCCTTCTCACCTCGCGGTTGCGGCCCTCCATGATCACCACGTGGAACCAGGTATTGATTCCTTCGCCGCCGAACTCCTGCACGTCGGTGAAGCGCGCCGGGCCGTCCTCGAGCATGACGCCGTCGACCATCGCCTTGATGTGCTCCTGCTTCACTTCGCCCATGACGCGCACGGCGTACTCGCGCTCGACCTGGGTGGAGGGGTGCATCAGACGGTTGGCGAGCTCGCCGTCGGTGGTGAACAGCAAAAGGCCGCTGGTGTTGATGTCCAGCCGCCCGATCGCGATCCAGCGCTCGCCTTTCAGGCGCGGCAGGCGTTCGAATACCGTGCGCCGGCCCTCCGGGTCCTTGCGCGTGCAAAGCTCGCCTTCGGGCTTGTTGTACATCAGCACGCGGCGCGGCACCTCGGCCTCCGGGCGCAGCGACACAGGGCGGTCGTCGAAGCTGACCTTGTCGCGCTCCTCGACCCGGTCGCCGAGCTTGGCGATTTGGCCGTTGACCTTGACGCGGCCATCGCTGATCACGGTTTCCATCTCCCGGCGCGAGCCGAAGCCGGCGCGGGCCAGCACTTTCTGCAACTTTTCGCTACCGGGGGGTGGGGTTTGGTTATTCTGGCTCATGGTCGTCGGACCTCTTGTCTGTCGACGCGGGCGGGTCACGTTGTTCCGCCGCGCGCGCCGCGAGCCGCGCCTCAAGATCGGCAAAGCTCAGCGGCGGGGTTAACGCCGTCTCGGCGTGGGGTTGGGCGTCGTCTTCATGAGAAGCGTCGCCCATATCGGGGGGCGCATCCTGCCCGGTTTCGGCGCTTTCGTCCAGTGTCTCGACCGCTTCAGCCGATGAAGATTCCATCTCGTCGCGAGTCGCGGGCGCCTCATCATCGATATCGAGCTCTTCCTGGCTGGTCAGTTCGTGCATCGGCGGCAGCGCGTCCAGCGTTTTCAGGCCGAAATCGTCGAGAAAGCTTCTCGTCGTGGCGTACACCGCCGGGCGGCCCGGCACGTCGCGATGGCCGACGACGCGAATCCAGCCGCGCTCCATCAGCGTGCGCATGATCGAGCTCGACACGCTTACCCCGCGCACCTCCTCGATGTCGCCGCGTGAGACCGGCTGGCGGTAGGCTATTAGCGCCAGCGTCTCTAAAAGCGCTCGGGAGTAGCGCTGGGGACGCTCGTCCCAAAGCCTGGAGACCCACTGGGAAAGGCGTGGACGAATGCGCAGTTGGAAGCCCGAGGCGGTTTCGACCAGCTCCAGCGCCCCATTCTCGTGGCGCTCGGAAAGACGTCCGAGCGCCTCGCGAAGCGTTTTGACCCCGGGGCTTTCGCCGTCGAGAAACAGCGTCTCCAGTCGCTCCAGGCACAGCGGCTCGCCGGCGGCCAGAAGCGCCGCCTCGAGAATCTCGTCCAGCGTCGTACTTTTATCAAAGGTGCTGTTCATCGGGGTAGCGCTCACGGCTCGTCCTCACCGGCATTCAAAGGGTCGTCGTCGGCACCGAAAGTGGCCTCGGCGTCCTCGAAGGCGTCGCTTTCGTCCTCCTCGAGTTCGAAGGCGCTGTCGTCATCGGCCAGCGCCGCCGGCCGGGCGCGCACGTGAATCGGCGAGAGCGGTGCGTTCTGTACGATGTCGATCATCGCCTCCTTGGCAAGCTCAAGAATCGCCATGAAGGTGACCACCACGCCGCCGCGCCCCTCCTCCAGGGTGAAAAGCGCTTCGAACGGCGTGTAGCGCCCCTGGGCCTCGTCGCTTGCGAGTACCTCCATGATCTTGAGCATCCGCTCGCGGGTCGAGAGCACCTCGCGGCTCACCTGGTGGCTTTGGGTCAGCTCGGCGCGCTTGAGGATACCCGAGAGCGCGCCGAGCAGCTCATCGAGCTCCACATCCGGGTGGATCACCCGGGTTTCGATCGGCGGCAGGCCCGCCTGGGCGCTGAACCAGTCGCGCCCCACCCGCGGCAGCGTATCCAGCGTTTCGGCGGCCTCTTTTAGGCGCTCGTACTCCTGTAGCCGGCGAATCAGCTCGGCGCGCGGATCCTCTTCGTCCTCACCCTCTTCCTTCGGCGGGCGCGGCAAGAGCGTGCGCGATTTGATCTCGGCCAGCATCGCGGCCATCAGCAGGTACTCGCCGGCAAGCTCGATCTGCATCGCTTTCATCAGCTCCACGTACTCGATGTACTGATGGGTGATGGCGGCGACGTTGACCGTGAGAATGTCCAGGTTCTGGCGGCGAATCAGGTACAAGAGCAGATCCAGCGGCCCCTCGAAGGCTTCGAGAAACACGCGCAGCGCCTCCGGCGGAATGTAGAGATCTTCCGGGAGCTTCGTGATCGGCTCATCGAACAGCCGCCCAAGCGCCTCCACCACCGGCTCGTCGAAGGCGGATTCGATCTCGTTATCAGGCTCCAGCGTTTCGCTCACGCGGGTGGCTTTCCTTGTTGGCGCAAAGGCGGTGGTTCAATCAGGCGCCAGTGTAACAGCGCACGCCTCACGAGACATCGCCGCCGGCATCGAAGGCCTTGCGGTAGCGCCCTTGGTAGTCGAAGAGCTTCTCGCGAAGCTGCCAGTGGCGCCCCACTTTACGCCCTACCACGAAGTCCGGGCGGCGCAGCCGGCAGCGCTCGGTCACGATTTCGTCGGCGGAGGTGGGCTTCCACTCGACGCCCGGGGCGCGAGCGTGGTCCTGCAGAAACGCGTGGTAAAAAGCGTAGCGCTGGGCGGCGGTTTCCAGCGCGAACCACTCGCTCAAGCTCGTCCCGTCCTCGTCGAAATAGGTGACCTTGAGCCGGGGCAGGCCGCGCCCGTTGATGGTGGCCTCGACGTCCATGCCGCTGACCCGCAGCACCTTCGCGTCCTTTAGCTTCAGCGCATCCTTGAGCTTGTCGTCGGCGTCGACCAGAAGCGTCTGACAGCCGTGGCAGCGCCGAGCGGCGATGTCGTTTTCGGCGCCGCACTGATCGCACACCTTGAAGCGAAAGCGAAAATCGCACTGCACGCGCTTGCCCTGTTCGTTCTCGACGAGCCCTTGGCAGCGCCGACCGAAGTGCTCGAGCACCAGCTCACCGTCGCGCTTGCCCCAGAACAGGTTGGCGTGTTCGCAGGCCGGGCACACCACCTGCACCGGCTCAGAATCGCTATCCGGGCGCGGCTCGCCCACTTCAGGGGCGTAAAGATTCCAGGGATTGCCGGCGTAATCGAGCACCAGGCAGTCGGTTTTGCCCGGCGACAATCTCAAACCGCGGCCAACGATCTGCTGGTAAAGACTCACCGACTCGGTGGGGCGCAGAATGGCGATCACGTCGACATGGGGCGCATCGAACCCGGTGGTCAGCACCGAGACATTGACCAGATACTTGAGCGCGCGCGCCTTGAACGCGTTGATCAGCCGCTCGCGCTCGACCGCCTTCGTTTCCCCGGTGATCAGCGCCGCTTCGCCGTCCGGCAGATACCCCGTGATCTCTTCGGCGTGAGCCACGGTGGCGGCGAAGATCATCACACCGTGGCGCTCGCGGGCGCGCTCGATGATCTGCTCGACGATGCCGGGCGTGGCGCGGCTTTTGGCCACCACCTCGTTGAGCTCACGCTCGGCGAACTGGCCGCCCTGGGCCGGCACCAAACGCGAGAAATCGTAGCCCTGAACCGCCATATCGAGGCGCTCCGGCGCGGTGAGATAGCCCTTTTTGACCATCAGGCGCAGCGGCTGCTCGAACACGCAGTCGGTGAAAAAGCTCTCTGCGTCGCCGCGCACCATGCCGTGGTAGTGGCGATGGTAGATAAAGCCCTGCCCCAGCCGATAGGGCGTGGCGGTCAGCCCGAGAATCTTGAGCGACGGGTTTTGGCGTCTGAGATGCTCGATCACCTGGCGGTAGCTCGAGGTCTTTTCCAGCGACACCCGGTGGCATTCATCGATCACCAGCAAAGTGAAGTTATCGTCCTCGAAGGCCGCCAAGTTGCGCACCACGGATTGAACGGAGCCGAACACCACCTGGCGGCTCGCCTCCTTGCGCTTCAAGCCCGCACTGAAGATATCCGCCTTTAGCCCGTAGGCCTGGTACTTGGCGTGATTCTGCTCGACCAGCTCGCGCACGTGGGCCAGTACCAGCACTCGCCCCCGGGCAAGGCGGGCGAGCTCGGCGATCACCAGGGATTTACCGCTGCCGGTAGGCAGTACGACCACCCCGGGGTCGCTCCCGGCGCGAAAATGCTCGATGACCCGCGTTACCGCCTGGCGCTGGTAATCGCGAAGTTCGGGCAGAGGTACGCCATTGTTCTCGATCACGTCGCTAGCCTGCTATTGAACTTTTAAAAAGGGTGTGACTCACACGATTAGGGAGAGATGGTTTAACATTTTTTAAATACTGGGGAACCCGGAACGTTTAAGGAGTGCGATATGCCTGCCAATCACTTTAGCGCCGACTGCCCCAGCTGCGGAAGCCGCTTGAAACGCTTGCCCGCCACCCGCCGCGACTCAGTTCACGTTTACTGTATGGACTGCGGCCACGATTTTGGACGCTATGAGGCGCTGGTCGAGCGCTACCAGCAAACCCTCAGCGAGCTCGAAAGCGAACTCAACGTGCCCACCGCCCCAAGGCGCGATCAGACCGAGCTTCGCGTCCGCGAGTAGCCAGCATGCTGCAAACGAAAGCGGTGACAGGAAAGGCTTTCCTGCCACCGCTTTTTTTATGCGCTAGGCCCAACGCCAGAACGCGAGCCGCGTATCAGCCCAGCCAGACGCGGGCGTTTCTGAAAAGCCGCAGCCAGGCACCATCCTCGGTCCAATCGCTTGGCCGCCAGGAGTTGGTCACCGCGCGAGTGACGCGCTCCGGGTGGGGCATCATGATGGTGACCCGGCCATCCGGCGTGGTCAGCCCGGTAATGCCCGAAGGCGAGCCGTTGGGGTTGGCCGGGTAGCGCGTGGTGACCTGGCCGTAGTTGTCGATGTAGCGAAGCGCGATCTGACTGCTTGATTGCATGCTGCGCAGATGGGCGCTGTCGCGAAACGCCGCGCGGCCTTCGCCGTGGGCCACGGCGATGGGCAGCGTCGATCCCTCCATGCCGGAGAGCAGAATCGACGGGCTCTTCTCGACCCGCACCATGGCCACGCGCGCCTCGAACTGCTCGGACTCATTGCGCAGAAACTCGGGCCAGCTCTCGGCGCCGGGAATCAGCGGCTTCAGTTGCGAGAGCATCTGGCAGCCATTGCACACACCCAGGCTGAACGTATCGTCGCGGGTGAAGAACGCCTGGAACTGCTCACGGGCGCGCTCGTTGAACAGAATCGACTTCGCCCAGCCGCCGCCGGCGCCGAGCACGTCGCCATAGGAGAAGCCGCCGCAGGCGACCAGCCCCTTGAACTCGTCGAGCGACACGCGCCCTTCGAGAATGTCGCTCATGTGCACGTCGACGGCGTCAAAATTCGCCTTGTCGAACGCCCAAGCCATTTCGACCTGGCCGTTGACGCCCTGCTCGCGCAGCACCGCCACGGCCGGTTTGGCGGTGTTGACGAACGGCGCGCTGACGTCCTCGTTGACATCGAAACTCGGCGCCGCAGAAAGGCCCGGGTCGCGCAGGTCCATTAGGTTGTCGAATTCGTTCTTCGCGCACTCAGGATTGTCGCGCAGCGCCTGCATCCGGTAGCTGGTCTCCGACCAGGTGCGCTGGGTCAGCTGGCGCGTGGTTTCCAGCAGCGGCTCTTCGAACAGCGTGACGCGCACCTGATCGTCGTAGCGCGGGCGCGCAATCACGCCGCAGGTTTCGATACCGGCCACGGCGAACTGGGTCAGCACCTCTTCGGTGTGCGCTCGGTTGACCTGGATCACCGCACCAAGCTCTTCCGAGAACAGCGCGCTGAACGCCTCGACCGGCTCGTCGATCAGCCAGTCGAGCTTGATCTCCAGACCCGCGTGGGCAGCGAAGGCCATTTCCAGCAGCGTGACCAGCACCCCGCCGTCGCTTCGGTCGTGATAGGCCAGAAGCTTGCCGTCACGGTTGAGCCCCTGGATCACCTCGAAGAACGCCTTGATGTCCTCCGGGTCGTCGACGTCTGGGCACTCGTCGCCGAGCTGGCCGTACACCTGGCCCAAGGCCGAGCCGCCGAGGCGGTTCTTGCCGCCGCCCAGATCGATCAGGATCAGGTCGGACTCCTCCTGCTCCATGTTGATCTGCGGCGTAAGGGTGGCGAGCGCATCGATCACCGGGGCAAAGCCGGTTGCGATCAGCGACAGTGGCGAGGTGATGCTCTTCTCCTCAGCTTCGCCTTTAGCGTTTTCGCCCTGCCAGGCGGTGTGCATCGACATCGAGTCCTTGCCCACCGGCACGGCGATACCGAGCGCCGGGCAGAGCTCCATGCCGACGGCGTAGACCGCGTCATACAGCGCCTGGTTTTCGCCGGGGCGGTCCGCCGCACTCATCCAGTTGGCGGAGAGCTTGATATCGGAGAGTTTGGCGATCGGCGCGGCGGCCAAGTTGGTGATCGTCTCGGCCACGGCCAAACGGGCGCTGGCCGCCGGGTCGATCAGCGCCACCGGCGGGCGCTCGCCCATCGCCATCGCTTCGCCGGCGTGGGTATCGAAGCTCGCCGTGGTCACGGCGACGTCCGCCACCGGCACCTGCCAGGGGCCGACCATCTGATCGCGCGCCACCTGCCCTGTGATCGAGCGATCGCCGATGGTGATCAAAAAGCTTTTCGAGGCCACCGCCGGCAGGCGCAGCACGCGATCCAGCGCCTCGCGCAGATCCAGGTTGTCGAGCATCACGCCAGAACGTTCCGGGTGCTCGCGGGTGAACGCGCGCTCCATCTTCGGCGCCTTGCCGAACAGCACGCTCATGGGCAGATCGACGGGCTTGCTCTCGAAGTGGCCGTCGCGCACCTGTAGATGGTGCTCTTCGAGCGCCTCGCCGACGACCGCATAGGGGCAGCGCTCGCGCTTGCAGAAGGCATCAAAGGTGTCGAGGTCTTCCGGGGCGACGGCCAGCACGTAGCGCTCCTGGGCTTCGTTGCACCAGATCTCGAGCGGGCTCATGCCGGGTTCGGCGTTGGGTACCGCGCGCAGGTCGAAAAGCCCGCCGCGGTTGCCGTCCTTGACCAGTTCCGGCAAGGCGTTGGAAAGCCCGCCGGCGCCCACGTCGTGGATGAAGCGGATCGGGTTCTTGTCGCCCATCGCCCAGCAGCGGTCGATCACTTCCTGAGCACGGCGCTCCATTTCCGGGTTTTCGCGCTGCACCGAGGCAAAATCGAGATCCGCGCTCGAGGTGCCGGAGGTCACGCTCGACGCCGCGCCGCCGCCAAGCCCGATCAGCATCGCCGGCCCGCCCATCACTATCAGCTTGCCGCCGATGGGGATATCGCCCTTCTGCACGTGCTGAGCGCGAATGTTGCCGTACCCGCCGGCGATCATGATCGGCTTGTGAAAGCCCCGGCGCTTGATGTCGTCACCGCTGAGCACGTCCTGCTCGTAGGTGCGAAAATAACCGGTCAGGTTCGGGCGGCCGAACTCGTTGTTGAACGCCGCGCCGCCGATGGGGCCGTCGAGCATGATCGAAAGCGCCGACTGCATGCGCTCGGGCTTGCCGTAGTCGAACGCCTCCCAGGGCTGGACGAACTCGGGGATACGCAAGTTCGACACGGTGAAGCCCGCCAAGCCCGCCTTGGGCTTGCCGCCGATGCCGGTCGCGCCTTCGTCGCGAATCTCGCCGCCGGAGCCGGTCGCCGCCCCGGGAAACGGCGCGATCGCCGTGGGGTGGTTGTGGGTCTCCACCTTCATCAGAATGTGGATCGGCTCCTGATGGGCGCCGTACAGGGCGCGCTCGCCGGCAGCGCCGGTCAGAGGCTGAGGGAAAAAGCGCCCGGCCTGGCTACCCTTGATCACGGCGGCGTTGTCGCTGTAGGCCGAGAGCACGTTGTCCGGCGAACTTGCAAAGGTGTTCTTGATCATCTTGAACAGCGACTGCGGCGTGGCCTCGCCGTCGACGACCCAGTCGGCGTTGAAGATCTTGTGGCGGCAGTGCTCGGAGTTCGCCTGGGCGAACATCATCAGCTCGACGTCGCTTGGGTTGCGGCCAAGCTCACCGAAGGCATCGACCAGGTAGTCGATCTCGTCGTCGGTCAGCGCCAGCCCCAGCTCATCGTTGGCCACCGCCAGCGCCTCGCGCCCGCCCTGCTGGATATCGACCGACCCCAGCGGCGCCGGCTCCAGGCGAGTGAAGAGCTTTTCGGCCTCGGCGTCGTCCCACAGCACGGTTTCGGTCATGCGATCATGAAGCTCGGCGGCGATGATTTCCCGCTGCTGCTCGTCGAGCCGTTCGCCCCCGACCCGGTACTCGATGCCGCGCTCGATGCGGCGAACGCTGCCAAGCCCGCAGTTATGGGCGATATCGGTCGCCTTGGTCGACCAGGGCGACTGGGTGCCCAGACGCGGCACCACCCACAGGCGGGTCGGGTTTTCGATCGTGTCCTGGGGCTCGAAGCTTCCGTACGCCAGAAGCTCGGCCAGCCGCGCGCGGGCGGTGTCGTCGAGTGCTGCCGCACAGTCGATGAAATGAACGTAGTGGGCGTCCAGCGCCGTCACTTCGGGAACGCGTTCACGCAGCGCTTTTAAAAGCCGGTCATGACGGAAGGCAGAAAGGGCGGGCGCGCCTCGCAGTTCGAGCATATCTGGGGCCTCTAAAGCTAAGAGAGTTCGAGCGGGAAATCACCAAGCCGCAGTGCGACAGGCGCACATGATACTGGAAAGCGGCTTTGATACGAAATCGACAAGGTGACAGCGTCTACCGGGCTGGGTATGGTGACTGCCTGTTTTACACCGACCCCGCGCCATGCCGACACTGTACTGCCGACATTTTCTCGCCCACTACCGCCTTTACTGGGCCGTCATCAGCATTGTCTGGCTGACGCTGGTACCCGCCGGCGCCGGCAAAACGCCGCGTGAGCATCTGGACCGCGTGCTGGAAAAGGATTTCATCACCGCCCACACCCGCACCACGCCTACCACCTACTATGAAGGCCGCCAGGGGCCGACCGGCTTCGAGTACGAGCTTTTACACCTTTTCGCCGAGTATCTTGGCGTGAGCTTGAATCTCGACGCGCGCCACTCCCCGGAAGAGGTGCTCGACGCAGTGCGCGAACAGGGCGACATCGGCGCCGCCGCCCTGCCGCTCGCCCCGGATACGCCGGGTCTTCACTACACCAGGCCGATCATCGACATGCAGCCGCTGGTGGTGTATCGCCGCGGGCTCTACGCCATCAACGGCCCCGCCGACCTGGAAGGGCTCAAGGTCGGCACGCTCAGCGCCTCGGGCACCGAGCAGATGCTCGAAGCGCTTAAGGGCACGCTTCCCAAGCTCGAGTGGCAGGCGCTGGAGGGCAGCGAAATCGCCGAGCTGCTGGCGATGGTCGAAAACGAGGAGCTCGACGCCGCGGTGATTTTCGACCACCAGTTTCGCGTCAACCGGCTGTTTTTCCCCAACGTCGAGCGTGGCTTCGCTCTGGGCGAGCCGCGCTCGCTGGTCTGGGCGCTGCCCTCGGGCCAGGGGCTTGGGCTTTTGGAAGCCGCGGACCGCTTTCTGGACGAGCAGCGCGAAAACGGCGCGCTCGAGCGCCTGATCAGCCGCTACTTCGGCCACGACGACTATCTAGAATACGTCGGCACGAGGACCTTTTTGAGCCACCTGGACCAGCGCCTGCCCGAGTTCGCGCCGCTTTTCAAACGCGCCGCCCTGGCGACCGGTTTCGACTGGAAGCTGTTGGCGGCAGTGGGCTATCAGGAGTCCCACTGGGACGCGGACGCCGTGTCGCCCACCGGCGTGCGCGGGGTGATGATGCTGACCCAACCCACCGCCAGCGACCTGGGCGTGAGCAATCGCCGCGACCCGGCGCAGAGCATCGACGGCGGCGCGCGCTATTTGAGAAGCCTCGAGGAGCGCCTGCCCGAGGAGATCATCGGCGACAACCGCCTCTACATGGCCATGGCCGCCTACAACGTGGGGCTTGGGCATCTATATGACGCCCGCGATATCGCAAAAATGCGCGGCGGCGACCCGAACCTGTGGGCGGACGTGCGCGAGGCGCTGCCGCTTTTACAGCAGCGCCGCTGGCACAGCCAGACCCGCTACGGCTTCGCTCGCGGCGGGGAGCCGGTGATCTACGTGCGCAACATTCGCCGTTATTACGAAATGCTGAGCTACGTCGAGCGCAGCCGCCAGCAGTTTTTCCAGCTCGGCCAGACCGGCCTTGCCCAGGCCGGCGCGCCGCCTTGACGACACCGACCACCTGACCGGGGCCGCTTGCCCCAGGGAGAGCACAATGCGAGACCGCTTCACGTCAACCGCGGCCGGGCTAGCCGCCGCCGCGCTCTGGGTAGCGTCAGCGCTCACCCCCGCCGCCGCTTTTGAAACCGGCGAGCCGCCGGCCGCGGTGCGCGTAGCGGACCGCGGAGAAGTCGTGCTCGAGGAGGGCGCGCTTCGCTACCAACCCTGGGATACCAGCGCGCTTGCCGGCAGCGTCGGCGTGGTGCTGCACGTCGCCGGGCGGCTCTCGGCCAAGGACCTGAACGCGCCGATCATCGAAGCAATCGAGGCGGCCCACTTTCCCGACGAGCGCTTTCAGACCACCACCATCGTCAACACCGACGATGCGGTCTTCGGCAGTGCGATGTTCGTGCGCAAAAGCGTCGAGGGCAGCAAGCGCGACGTGCCCGAGGTGCAGTTCGTGGTGGACGATCAAAGCGCGGTACAGAGCGCTTGGAATCTCGAGCGCGGCGGCTCGGCGGTGGTCGTCCACGACGCCGCCGGGCGCGTACGCTTTGCCAAGGACGGCCCGCTGACGCTTTATGAGGTCAACCACGTCATGGAGCTTCTCCACGCGATGCTCGATTCAAACGCGCCGGAGCCAAGCGGGTTCGACGCCCAGGTGCTCGGCCAGAACGGACATTGACTTTCAAGCACCGTGACTTTCACGCGCGGTGGCTTTCAAGCACTGCCCGTTGATGTTAAAACCTTTTTCATAATGGCCACGGGCGCGCAGGCCTTTGCGCGCGCGTTGCCGCGTGCTCGCCGCTTGATGTGCAACGATGGCCACGAACAACGAAATGCCAGGGACCGCTTTAATGAATGCCGACGCCGACCAACTGACAAGCCATCGAGACCCAATCGAGGCGCTGCGCGCGGCCCTGGAGCGGCGACTCGACGAGCGCCTGCCGGCGGCCCCCGAAACCGAGCGGGTCGCCCGCGCGATGCGCGAGGCCACCCTCGCCCCGGGCAAGCGGATTCGCCCGCTGCTGCTGCTGCTGACCGCCCAGGACCTTACGGCCGATGCCGACACCGACGGCCTGCTCGATCTCGCCTGCGCAGTGGAGATGATCCACGCGGCCTCGCTGATTCTCGATGACATCCCCTGCATGGATAACGCCGAACTTCGCCGCGGCCGCCCCACCATTCATCGCCAGTTCGGCGAAAGCGTCGCCATTCTGGCCTCGGTGGCGCTGTTGAGCCACGCCTACGCCATCGCCGCCGAGGCGCCCGGGCTTGAAAGCGAGCGCCGCGCGACGGCGGTCTCCACGCTTGCCCGCGCGGTGGGCCTTCAGGGGCTGGTCGAGGGGCAGTTTCTGGATTTGAGCGAAGGCGCCGGCGCGCGTAGCGTCGATGCGATTCTCGCCACCAACGATCTTAAAACCAGCAAGCTCTTTAGCGCCACGCTGTCACTGGCGGGCCTGGCGGCCAACGCCGACGCGCAGGCTCAACAGGCGCTTGCACTGTTCGCCGAGGACCTCGGCCAGGCCTTTCAACTGATTGACGACCTGGCCGACGGCGTGATGGGCACGGGCAAGGATCTTCACCAGGACGCCGGCAAGTCGACGCTGGTGGCAACGCTTGGCGAGCGCGCCGTGCGCGAGCGCCTGGACGCGCACCTGGCCCGCGCCGACACGCACCTGGCCACCGCCTGCCCCCGGGGCGGGCGCACTCGCGCCTTCGTGCAGGGCTGGTTTCGCCAGCAGCTCGCCGTGATCGGCGCGCCTTGAGCCGGTCAACAGGGATTCCCTTATGAGCCACTTCGCCATCGTGGCCCCGGCGCTTTACAGCCACGTCAAGGCGCTCGAGGCGCTCGCCGCCTGCCTGATCGCCCGCGGCCACCGGGTCACGTTCGTCCACCAGGCCGACGCTCGGCCGCTTGTCAGCGAGCCGCGCATCGGCTTTTCCGCGGCGGACCAAAAAAGCCACCCCGAGGGGCGCCTGGCGCGTACGCTTGACCGGCTGGCAACCCCTTCAGGGGCCGGACTCTTCGCCATGATTCGCGATCTGGCCGAAACCACCGACATGCTCTGTCGCGAGCTTCCTGCCGCCTTTGAGGCGCTCGGCATCGAAGGCGTGATCGCCGATCAGATGGAGCCCGCCGGCGCCCTGGTCGCCGAGGGGCTCGGCTTGCCCTTCGTGTCGGTGGCCTGCGCGCTGCCGGTCAACCGCGAGACAGGCCTTCCGCTGCCGGTGATGCCGTTTCGCCTTGCCGAGTCTGAGCGCGCTCAAGGCATGTACGCCACCAGCGAGCGCATTTATGATCGAATGATGGGCCGCCACGCGCAGATGGTCGAGCGCCACGCCCTCGCCTTCGGGCTTTCGCCGCGCCGCGGGCTTCACGAGTGCCTGTCACCGCTTGCCCAGATCAGCCAGACGCCGCTCGCCTTCGACTTTCCCCGTACACGCCTTCCCGACACCTTCCACGCCGTCGGCCCGCTACGCCTGCCAGGCGCCGGCGCCCGCCACCGGCGTCTGGAGGAGCTGCCGCTTCCCGAGCGCTTCGTGTTCGCCTCGCTCGGCACGCTGCAGGGCCACCGCTTTGGGCTTTTCAAGAAAATCGCCCGGGCGTGCAAACGCCAAGGCAAAGCGCTTTTGATCGCCCACTGTGGCAAGCTGGACGCAGCGCAAGAGGCGGCGCTTACGCGCGCCGGGGCCACAGTAGCGGTGGATTTCGTCGACCAGCGCGAAGCGCTTACCCGCGCGGAGGCGGTCATCACCCACGGCGGGCTCAACACCGTGGTCGATGCCATCGATACCGCCACGCCGATGCTGGTCGTGCCGCTGGCCTTCGACCAGCCGGGCGTGGCGGCCCGGGTGCTGTATCACGGCCTTGGCGAGCGCGCCTTCAGTTTCTCGCGCCCGGCGACGCTTTCGCAAAAGCTCGCCCGGCTCGACGCGTTTGATTATCGTGAACGGCTCACCGCGCTCCAGGCGCCGCTTCGCGCCGCCGGCGGGGCCGAGCGCGCCGCCGCGATCGCCGAGCAGGCGCTGACCACGCACCGCCCGGTTTACACGGAGAGCGCCCATGAAGCAGTCGTATGATCTCATTCTCGTCGGCGCGGGGCTTGCCAACGCCCTGATCGCCTGGCGGCTTGGCAAGCGCCACCCGAACCTCGACGTGCTGGTGATCGAAGCCGGCCCCCGCCCCGGCGGCAACCACACCTGGTCGTTTCACCAGCACGACCTGAGTTCTGAGCAGCACGCCTGGGTCGAGCCGCTGGTGGCCCACCGCTGGCCCGGCTACGAGGTGCGCTTTCCCGCGTTCAACCGGCATTTGGAAAGCGACTACCTGAGCGTGACCGCCGAGCGCTTCGCCGAGGTACTCGAAGAGAGTCTCGGCGAGCGGCTTTTGACCGATACCCGTGTAGCCGCCCTCACCCCGACCGGCGTGACGCTCGAGGACGGCACGGCGCTCACGGCGGGCGCGGTGATCGACGGGCGCGGCCCGGACACGTCGCCCCACCTGACCATCGGCTACCAGTCGTTTCTGGGCCAGCAGTGGCGGATCAAAACGCCCCACGGGCTGACCCGGCCGATCATGATGGACGCTACCGTCGACCAGCAGGGCGGCTACCGCTTCGTCTACAGCCTGCCGCTCGACGAGTACACGCTGTTGATCGAGGATACCCACTACGTCGACGCGGCGGATCTGGACCCGGCGCGAGCTCGCAACAACATCGCCGCCTACGCCGAACGCCAGGGCTGGGCGCTCGAAGCGCTTGAGCGCGAAGAGCACGGCCACCTGCCGATCACTCTGGACGGCGACATCGACGCCTTCTGGCAGGCCGCCCAGGGCCAGCCGAGAAGCGGTCTGCGCGCCGGGCTCTTTCACGCCACCACCGGCTACTCGCTGCCCCACGCGGTGGCGCTGGCGGACGCGATCGCCGCACAGACGCATTTTGATGCCGCGTCGCTGTTCGAGCTGATCGACAATTTCGCTCGGCGGCGCTGGCGTGAGCAGCGGTTTTTTCGCATGCTCAACCGCATGCTGTTTCTGGCAGGCAAACCGGACCGGCGCTGGCAGGTCATGCAGCGCTTCTACACGCTGAACGACGGCCTGATCGAGCGCTTCTACGCCGGTCGACCCACGCTTTTGGATAAGGCGCGCATCGTCTCCGGCAAGCCCCCGGTACCGGTGCGCGAGGCCATTCCGGCCGTGCTTAAACAAACCCCTCGGCTGCGAGCCTTCAAAGATGAGTAAAACGATCGTAATTGGCGCGGGCTTTGGCGGCCTGGCGCTGGCCATCCGGCTGCAGGCCGCGGGCATTCCGACCACGCTTTTGGAAAGCCGCGACAAGCCCGGCGGGCGCGCCTACGTCTACGAAGACGAAGGCTTCGTGTTTGACGCCGGCCCCACGGTGATCACCGACCCCAGCGCCCTCGAGGAATTATTCGAACTGGCCGGCAAGCGTATCGACCAGTACGTCGAGCTTCTGCCGGTTACGCCGTTTTATCGGCTCTGCTGGGAGTCCGGCGAGGTCTTTAATTACGATAACGACCAAACCAACCTCGAGCGCCAGATCGAACACTTCAACCCCAAGGACGTCGAGGGCTATCACCGCTTTCTCGACTACTCGAAGGCGGTGTTCGACGAGGGCTACGTCAAGCTTGGTACGGTGCCTTTTTTGAGCTTTCGCGACATGCTGCGCGCCGCCCCCCAGCTTGCCAAGCTGCAGGCCTGGAAGAGCGTTTACGCCAAGGTATCGCAGTACATCGAGGACGAGCACCTGCGCCAGGCGTTCTCGTTTCACTCGCTTCTTGTCGGCGGCAACCCGTTTGCCACCTCGTCGATTTACACGCTGATCCACGCGCTGGAGCGTAAATGGGGCGTGTGGTTTCCCCGTGGCGGCACCGGCGCGCTGGTCAAGGGCATGGCAAAGCTGTTTGAGGACCTGGGCGGCGAGATACTGGTCAATGCCAAGGTCGAGCGTATCGAGATGGAGGGTAACCGCGCCCGCGGCGTGACGCTCCATGATGGCCGCGAGATTCCGGCGCGGGCCGTCGCGTCGAATGCGGACGTGGTGCACACCTACGAAAAACTTCTCGGCCACCACCCGGTGGGTGCCAAGCGGGCCCAAAAGCTCAAGGGCAAGCGCATGAGCAACTCGCTGTTCGTGCTCTACTTTGGCCTTGATCATAACCACACCCAGCTCGCCCACCACACGGTCTGCTTTGGGCCGCGCTATCGCGAGCTGATCGACGAAATCTTCAATAGCGACGGGCTGGCCGAGGACTTCTCGCTCTACCTGCACGCGCCGTGTGTCACCGACCCCTCGCTTGCCCCGGAAGGATGCGGCAGCTACTACGTGCTGGCCCCGGTGCCGCACCTGGGCACCGCTGCGCTCGATTGGGAGGTCGAAGGCCCGAAACTGCGCGAGCGCATCTTCGACTATCTGGAGAAGCACTACATGCCGGGATTACGCAGCCAGTTGGTCACCCACCGCACGTTCACACCCTTCGATTTTCGCGATACGCTCGGCGCCCATCAGGGCTCGGCGTTTTCGATCGAGCCGATTCTGACCCAGAGCGCCTGGTTTCGCCCGCACAACCTGGACAGCCAGATCGACAATTTGTATCTGGTCGGCGCTGGCACCCACCCGGGCGCGGGTATTCCCGGCGTGATCGGTTCTGCCAAGGCGACCGCCGGGCTGATGGTGGAGCGGTTAACGTCAGAGAAGGAAAACGCATGAGCGAGGCGCTGCTCGATCACGCCACCGTGACCATGGCGGCGGGCTCGAAGAGCTTCGCCAGCGCCTCGAAACTCTTCGACCGGCAAACGCGCCGGGCCGCGCTGATGCTCTACGCCTGGTGTCGCCACTGCGATGATGTGATCGACGATCAAACCCTGGGCTTCAACAACGCGCCCTCGGAAGGCGAGCAAAAAGCGCAGAGCGAGGCGCGCCTGGCCGAGCTCAAGGCCCAAACCGCGCGCGCCTTCAAAGGCGAGCCGATGGAGGAGCCCGCCTTCGCCGCCTTTCAGGAGGTGGCGCTGACCCACGCCATTCCGCCCTCTCAAGCGTTCGATCATCTGGAAGGCTACGCCATGGACGTGCGCGACGAGCGTTATGAAACGTTTGAGGACACGCTGCGCTACTGCTACCACGTGGCGGGGGTGGTGGGGCTGATGATGGCCCGCGTCATGGGCGTGCGCGACGAGGCGGTGCTCGATCGTGCCTGCGATCTGGGGCTTGGGTTTCAGCTCACCAATATCGCCCGGGACATCGTCGAGGACGCCGAAGTGGGCCGCTGCTACGTGCCCGGCGAGTGGCTGCGTGAGGAAGGCTTGAGCGTCGAAGACATTCTCGACCCGAATCAGCGCGAGGCGCTCGCGCGCGTCTCGGCGCGCTTGATCGAGGCGGCGGAGCCCTACTACGCATCGGCGCGCATCGGCATCGAGCAGTTGCCGCTACGCTCGGCCTGGGCGATCGCCACCGCGCTCGGGGCGTATCGCAAAATCGGCGTGAAGGTGACCCGAGCGGGCAAGCTCGCTTGGAACGGGCGTCAAAGTACCGGACGAAGTGAAAAAGTCGCGCTTTTGCTGGCCGGCGGGGCTAGCGCGCTGGGGTCTCGGGCTCGGCGGAGCTCGACTCCGCGCTCATTGAGCCTTTGGCAGCGCCCGCGTTAGCGGCCTTGCGCCGTCGCAGCGTGGCCTCGAGCTTCTCCACCGGCGGGGCGTAGATGAAGCCAAACGACACGCCGCCGTGGCGGCCTTTCACCGCGTGATGCAGCCGATGGGCCTTGTAAAGGCGCTTCATGTAGCCGCGCCGCGGGATGAGGCTAAACGGCCACCGCTTGTGCACCAGCCCGTCGTGAAGCACGAAGTAGATCACCCCGTAGGCGGTCATGCCGGCGCCTATCCACTGCAGTGGCCAAGCGCCGGCGGTGCCGTAAGCGATCAGCACGATGGCGAGTAGCGCGAACACCACCGCATAAAGGTCGTTGCGCTCAAACCAGCCAGTGCGCGGCTCGTGGTGAGAGCGGTGCCAGCCCCAGCCAAAGCCGTGCATGATGTACTTGTGGGCCAGTGTCGCCACCACTTCCATGGAGGCGACGGTGAGCACTACGATCAGCGTATTGAGCAGCACGTGCATCGCGGCTCCTTCTTTGGGTTAGCGGCGCTCTGCAAAGAACGCCTTCAAAAGCTTTTTCGAAGCCCCTGCCAGTACGCCGGCCTCGACCTCGACGCGGTGATTGAACCAGGGCTGGGCGAGCAGATTGGCCTTCGATTCGACCATGCCAGTGCGCGGCTCGGCGGCGGCGTAGACCAGCCGTGCGATGCGCGCGTGGACCATGGCGCCTGCACACATCATACAGGGCTCCAATGTGACATACAGGGTGCAGCCGTCAAGGCGATAGTTGCCAAGCGCCTCGCCCGCCGCGCGCAGCGCGCGAATTTCCGCGTGGGCGCTGGGGTCACGGCTTTCGACCGGGGCATTGTGAGCGGCCCCGATGATCTCGCCTTTGGGGTCGACAACCACCGCCCCCACCGGCACCTCGCCAGTGGCGGCGGCCCGGTGCGCCTGATCCAGCGCCCGGTACATGTAAAATTCGTCGCTGCGCATCGGGGCGAACTCCGCTAAGGTAGCCAGTCGATCGAGAAAGCGGCTAAACGCCATAGGATACCGAGAATGAACGACGCGCTGAAGACGCTATTGAACGTACTGGATCTCGAAACCCTGGAGGAGACGCTGTTTCGCGGCCAGAGCCAGGATCTGGGCTTTCCCCAGCTCTACGGCGGCCAAGTGCTCGGCCAGGCCTTGGCAGCGGCGTCGCGCACCGTGGAACCCGAGCGTCTGCCCCACTCCCAGCACGGCTACTTTCTGCGCCCGGGCGATCCACATCGCCCGGTGGTCTATCAGGTGGACAACGTACGCGACGGCAAAAGCTTCACCACCCGCCGCATCACCGCGATCCAGAAGGGCCGGCCGATCTTTTTCTGCAGCGCCTCGTTTCAAAGCCCGGAGCCGGGGTTCGAGCACCAGCTCACCATGCCCGACGTGCCTGCCCCGGAAGCGCTGATCGAAGAAGGCAACGTCAAGCACGAGCGCTTTCCCGGCCACCCGATCGAGTTTCTGCACCTCGACCAAAACCCGACTCCCGCCGCCCCGGCTGGACGCGGGCTCTGGTTTCGCATCAAAGGGGAGCTGCCCGAGGATCCGGCGCTTCACCGCCACCTGCTCTCCTACTCATCGGACTTCAACCTGCTGACCACCGGGCTGATTCCCCATGGCGTCGAGTTCGGCGACCCGAAGCTTCGCATCGCAAGCCTCGACCACGCGCTATGGCTGCACCAGGACACCCGCGTCGACGAGTGGCTCTTCTACTCCATCGACTCGCCTTGGGCCGGCGGCGCCCGAGGACTTGCCCGCGGCAGCATCTTCGACCGCCAAGGGCGGCTGATCGCCTCCACCGCTCAGGAAGGTCTGACGCGCTACCCACAGGCTTGAGTTGAGACTTCAAAATATCTGAATTTGCTGTTATTCAGATTGGCAGTCACTTCTAAAGCACGCTGGATATCGCGTCTCGGACTGCCCGTAGCGGGGGTCTTTCGCCAGGGATGGCGAAAGTAGCGTACAGGGAGGTATTCATAGCGCCCCCGCGTAGGGCAGTCCGAGACCGCACCCAAACGAGCATTCACGTTAGTGGCTAAACTCGAATGCCCGCTTGGGCGGGCATTTTTGCGACGGAGCTTCTCAGGTCGAGGATCAGCCGCCGTACACGTTGTTGATCGTCTTCAGCGGGTAGTGGGCCGGATACGGCTTGCGCGCCACGCCGGAGTCCACGGCGGCCTGAGCGACGGCGGAGGAGACGCGCTCGAGCAGGCGTACATCTACCGGCGTGGGGATGATGTACTCGCGGCCAAAGCTCATCTCGGTGCGCTCGTAGGCGTTCAATACCTCTTCCGGCACCGGCTCGCGGGCCAGGTCCTTCAGCGCGTGCACCGCGGCGAGCTTCATCGCCTCATTGATGCGCGTGGCGCGCACGTCCAAAGCGCCGCGGAAGATGAACGGAAAGCCCAGTACATTGTTGACCTGATTAGGGAAGTCCGAGCGGCCGGTCGCCATAATCACGTCCGGGCGCGCCTCGCGGGCGACGTCCGGGTGGATCTCCGGATCCGGGTTGGTGCAGGCGAAGATGACCGGATCCTTGGCCATCTTCTTGACCTGCTCGGCGCTCAAAAGGCCAGGGCCAGAGAGGCCGATGAAGACGTCAGCGCCGTCGATGGCGTCATCCAGGGTGCGCATCTCGGTATCGCGGGCAAATTCCGCCTTGTACTCGTTGATGTTTTCGCGCCCACTATGGATCACGCCGCGCCGGTCGAGCATCACCAGGTTCTCGGCGCTGGCTCCGCAGCTGATCAGAAGGCGCATGCAGGCGATCGCCGCCGCTCCTGCGCCCATGCAGACGATTTTGACGTCTTCGATGCGCTTGCCGGCGATCTCCAGGGCGTTGAGCATGCCCGCGGCGGTGACGATCGCGGTGCCGTGTTGGTCATCGTGAAAGACCGGCACCCGGCAGCGCTCGATCAGCGCCTTTTCGATCTCGAAGCACTCCGGCGCCTTGATGTCTTCAAGATTGATGCCGCCCCAGGTATCGGCAATGCGCGCCACGGTGTCGATGAACGCCTGCGGGTTCTCGGCGTCGACCTCGATATCGACCGAGTTGATGCCGGCGAAGCACTTGAACAGCACGCCCTTGCCTTCCATGACCGGCTTGCTGGCCAGCGGCCCCAGGTTGCCGAGGCCCAGAATGGCGCTGCCGTCTGAAATGACCGCGACCAGATTGCCCTTGCCGGTGTAGCGGTAGGCGTTTTCGGCATCGGCGGCGATTTCGCGTACCGGCTCCGCCACGCCCGGGCTGTAAGCCAGCGACAGATCACGAGCGGTGGCGGTGGACTTGGTCAACTCGACCGATAGCTTTCCTGGAATGGGGTTAGCGTGATAGTCGAGCGCTGCCTGCCGGTTCGCATCTGTCATGGTCAAATCCGTCATCCTAAAGTTGAAAAGTGACTCAAGAGTATAGAAAAAGCCGAAGAGCCTCAAGCGCCGTCAACCTAAACACGAATATCGACATTTGACGTCACGTTGCTTAAAAATAAAAACTTTTAGCCTCTATTTGGTAGAACTTATAGCAAAGCGCTCGAGCCATAACGCTTTGCTTATTGATGCGCCGCAGCATTTATGGAAAAACTTTCCATTATTTCATGGGTATAAAAAAACCCACGCCGAGGCGTGGGTTTTTGGCACCGGCACGTGTGTGCCGGCAAGCGGGCGTTTTAGCCGCGCTTCATGGCAGCGCCAAAGCGCTTGTTGAAGCGCTCTACGCGGCCACCGGTGGTCGCTTGCTTCTGCTTGCCCGTGTAGAACGGGTGGCAGTTGGAGCACACGTCCAGAGAAAAGTCCTGACCGGAGGTAGAACCCACCTGGAAGGCGTTGCCACAAGAACACGTCGCGGTGACCGTGTTGTAATTCGGGTGAATACCTTGTTTCATCGTGAACCTCACTCGCTTATGCCGCCACCTGATCCGTTGCCAGGCACCGCATAGGGGGTTGAAATAACTGCTTAACCGGATAGTCGCTCACATAAAACCGGGTTGGTAAAACGTGTAGCGGGCGCATATTCTAGCAACTTTTACGCCGGAGGCCAATTGCCCGCTTTCTTTTCTTCAACGCCCGCTCCAAAGGCGCCCACGGCCCCCGGCGCGCTTCAGGTGGCCCTGCCCTCGCCGCTGCGTCAGTTGTTCGACTATTTGCCCGGCTGCCAGCCGCCGGCCGGCGGCTGGCAGCCGGGGCTTCGCGTGCGCGTACCGTTTGGCCGGCGCGACGTGGTGGGCGTAGTCATTAATTTGCTCGCGCAAAGCGCGCTGCCCCGCGAAAAGTTAAAGCCGATTTCCGAGGTGCTCGATGAGGCGCCGCTGCCAGAAGATTGGCAGTGGCTTTGCCACTTCACCGCGCGCTACTACCAGCACGGCCTGGGCGACACCATGCAGCTGGCCATGCCGGCAAGGCTCCGTCAGGGCTACCCCATGGCCGGACGCACCGTCACCCAGTGGCAGGCCGTCGGCGAGCAGACGCCGGATTCGCTTAAAAACGCCCCCAAACAGGCCGAGCTCTACGCGCTTTTGCGCCAGCACGCCCATGGCCTGCCGACCCAGGCGATCAGCGCCCACGGCTATACCAAAGAGCAGCTCAGCGCGCTTGCCCGCAAGGGACTGATCACTTCAACGGAGCTCGCCCGCCAGGCGGGCCGGCGGGTCGACACCGCATCGGGCCTGCTCGCCTCGCCGTCGCTTGCGCTCAACCGCGAGCAGGCAACGGCGCTGGCCGCGCTGCACGAAAACCTGAACGGCTACCACCCCTGCCTGCTGGAAGGCGTTACCGGCAGCGGCAAGACCGAGATCTATCTGCAGCTGATCGAGGCGGTCGCCGCCAAGGGCAAGCAGTCGCTGGTACTGGTGCCGGAGATCGGCCTGACCCCGCAGACGCTTTCGCGCTTTAAAAGCCGCTTCAAGGTGCCGGTGGTGGCGCTGCACTCCGGGCTCAACGACGCCGAGCGCATGGACGCCTGGGAAGCCGCCGCCGACGGGCGCGCGCTGATCGTGATCGGCACCCGCTCGGCGATCTTCACGCCGCTGGCCAAACCCGGGGTGATCATCGTCGACGAAGAGCACGACGGCTCTTATAAGCAGCACGACGGGCTTCGCTACCACGCCCGCGATTTGGCCGTGGCGCGCGCCCACCATCACCAGATACCGCTTCTGCTGGGCAGCGCCACGCCGTCACTCGAAAGCCTTCAGCGCGCGCTGGGCGGCGACTACCGCCACCTGCGTCTCACCCAGCGCCCGAGCCGCCACCCGCCGGCCAAACTCGAACTTCTGGACCTTCGCCATCAGCGCCGCCAGGGCGGGCTTCTGCCCGGCGCGCTCAAGGCGATCAAGTCGACGCTGGCCGCCGGCAAGCAGGTACTGGTGTTCATCAACCGGCGCGGCTTCGCCCCGCGCCTTGCCTGCCATGGCTGCGGCTGGATGGCGGACTGCGACCAGTGCGACGCGCGCATGACGCTGCACCGCCAGCCGCCGCTTCTGGCCTGCCACCACTGCGACAGCCGGCGGGCGCTGCCGGACGCCTGCCCCGAATGTGGCAGCGGCGATTTACGCGCGCTCGGCGCCGGCACCGAGCGCACCGAGGAGACGCTGACGGGGCTTTTTCCCGACACCACGATCTACCGTATCGACCGCGACAGCACACGGCGCAAGGACAGTTTCGACCAGGTGCTCAAGGAGGTTCACCGCGGCGAGCCGTGCATTCTGGTCGGCACCCAGATGCTCGCCAAGGGCCATCACCTGCCCCACGTCACGCTCGTGGTGGTGATCAACGCCGACGGCGGGCTCTACAGCGCGGACTTCCGCGCGCTCGAACACAGCGCCCAGCTGCTCGAACAGGTGGCCGGGCGCGCCGGGCGCGCTGCCCATCCGGGCCGGGTGCTGGTGCAAACCCTGCATCCGGACGACCCGCACTTGGGCCAGCTGGCCGAGCACGGCTACGGGGCGCTTGCGCGCAACCTGCTCGAGGAGCGCAGGCTAGCCAAACTGCCGCCGTTTGGCTTCATGGCGCTGCTACGTCTGGAGAGCCCAAAGGAGCAGGCTGCGCTTTCGCTGGCCCAAAGCGCCGCCCAGGCGCTGAGAGAGTGGCTCAAAGTATCCAGCGTGCAGGCGCGCTGCCTGGGGCCGGTGCCCGCGCCGATGGAGCGGCGTCAAAACCGCTACCACGTGCACGTGCTGATCGCCGCGGACAAGCGCAGCCAGCGCCACGCTGCGGCCAACTATCTGGTCCAGTGGCTGGACGCTCACCGCGAGGCACGCAGCGTACGCTGGTCGATCGACATCGACCCGCAGACGCTGGCGTAAGCGCCCAAAAGCTCAGGCAAGACGGCGAGTGCTCGCTTTCGAACCCGATACGGCTTTGAAAGTGGGCGCCAATTGCCGATAATGGCGGTTTTACGTGTACCGGGCCTTTTTGCGTCGATGCTTTCAAACGTCAACATCGACCGCCCCTTTTTACCGAACGCGCACGATTAGACGCACACGCCGCCACCCAAAATTTCGGATATTCAAATGAAAGAAACGATCACTTCCCTGCTCCAGGGCGCCATCGACGCGCTCAAGCACCAGGGCGTGCTGCCTGTTGATCTGACCCCGACGATCAAGATCGACCCGACCAAGGACAAGGCCCACGGAGACTACGCCACCAACCTGGCGCTGATGCTGGCCAAACCCGCCGGCATGAAGCCGCGTGAGCTCGCCGAGAAGCTCGTCGAAGCGCTGCCCGAAAGCGACGCGATCGCCAACACCGAGATCGCCGGCCCCGGTTTCATCAACTTCTTTGCCGCCACGGACGCCGCCGCGCAGATCATCGTGCAGGTGCTCGATTCCGGCGACGCCTTCGGGCGAAGCCTCATCGGCCAGGGCGAGAAGGTGCAGGTCGAGTTCGTCTCCGCCAACCCGACCGGCCCGCTGCACGTAGGCCACGGCCGGGGTGCCGCGATCGGCGACTGCCTGAGCCGACTGCTGGAGGCCACCGGTTTTGAAGTGACCCGTGAGTTCTACTACAACGACGCCGGCGCCCAGATCCAGAACCTGGCCCTCTCGGTACAGGCCCGCGCCAGGGGGCTCGGCCCGGACGACGACAGTTGGCCGGAAGACGGCTACCGCGGCGACTATATCAATGACGTTGCCCAGGACTATCTGGCCAGCAAGACCGTCTCTGCCGACGACCGGGAAGTGACCGGCAAGGCGGACCCGGAAGATCTCGACGCCATTCGCGATTTCGCCGTCGCCTGGCTTCGCCGCGAGCAGGATTTGGACCTCAAGGCCTTCGGCGTGGCGTTCGACGTCTACTTCCTCGAATCCTCGCTCTACGAGCAGGGCAAGGTCGAGGAGACCGTCGCGCAGTTGATCGACAACGGCCACACCTATGAGGAAGATGGCGCGATGTGGCTGCGCACCACCGATTTCGGTGATGACAAGGACCGCGTTATGCGAAAGCAGGACGGCGGCTATACCTACTTTTTGCCGGACGTGGCGTATCACCACAACAAGTGGAACCGCGGCTTCAAGACAGTAATCAACGAGCAGGGCGCCGACCACCACTCGACCGTCACCCGCGTACGCGCCGGGCTTCAGGCGCTGGAAGTCGGCATTCCAAAGGGCTACCCGGACTACGTGCTGCACCAGATGGTGATGGTGACCCGCTCCGGCGTCGAGGTGAAGCTCTCCAAGCGCGCCGGCAGCTACGTCACCCTGCGCGATCTGATCGACGAAGTGGGGCGCGACGCCACGCGCTTCTTCCTCGCCGCGCGCCGGGCGGACTCCCAGCTCACCTTCGATATCGATTTGGCCCGCTCGCAGTCCAACGACAACCCGGTCTACTACGTGCAGTACGCCCACGCCCGGGTGTGCAGCATGATGCGAAAGGCCGACGCCGAATCTCGCGCCTTCGATTTCGATCAGGCGATGGCGAATCTGGCGATCCTTGATAGCGACCAGGAGAAGGCGGTGCTCAATCGCCTGGCGCGCTACCCGGAAGTGGTCGAGCAGGCCGCCCGCGCCCGCGAGCCGCAGCAGATCTCCCAGTATCTGCTGGATCTGGCCGCGGACTTTCACACCTGCTACAACGCGGTGAAAGTGATGGTCGACGACGACGCGACTCGAAACGCGCGTTTGGCGCTGGGCCTGGCCACCCGCCAGGTGCTGCGCAACGGGCTCGATCTAATGGGGGTCAGCGCCCCGGAGGAGATGTAAACCATGGCCAAAGCGCGCAAGCGGCCCAGCCGCCGCGGAGCAACCAGCCAGCGTAAAACGCCGAAAGAGCCCGGCAGCGGTTTTCGTCTGCCGGGCTGGCTCTGGGCGCTGGCCGGTATCGCCGTGGGTTTCTTTCTAGCCCAGCATCAGCACGGCACCGCCCCCTGGCAGGAGCAAAACGCCACGCCCGAGGCGACGGTGCTGCCAAAGCCGCCGGGTAGTGACGAGCGCAGCGCCGCGCGCCAGACCGAAGGTGACGCCGAGCCCTCGATGCCGACCTTCGAGTTCTACACCCTGCTTCCGGAAACCGAAGTCATCGCCCCGGGCGGAGCGCTGCCCTCGACGGTCAATCGCCCGGAAGCGCCGCCGGCGGACGCCGAGAATGACGGCGCCTCCGGCGACGATCCGATCGCCCAGGTGATCGCCGCCAACACTCGCCCCGAGGATCAGGCCCAAAGCGCTCCGGCAACGCCGGCCGAGCCCGCGGCGCAGGCGCCCGCCACGCCCAACCGCTACATGCTGCAGGCGGCGTCGTTCAAGGAGCTTGCGGACGCCGAGCAGCTGCGCTCGCGGCTTCGCAACCTGAGCCTGCTGGCGCAGATCACCGAGGTGCAGGCCAGCGGCGATATCTGGCACCGCGTTCAGGTGGGGCCTTACGAGGACACCCGCGAGCTCAACCGCGCCCAGGACCTGATGGCCACCCAGGGCATCGAGCCGCTGCTGATTCAGCTGCAAAACTAACGCGCCCCGCGTGGGCGCGGTCATAAAAGCCAAGCAGAACCCTAAGCGGGCGGTTGATTTTTTATCGACCGCCCGCATTTTGTGGTGAATCGCTCAGGTTTTTACGCGCTTTAGTTGCGGCCGCAAGGCGGCCGATAAGTTATCGGGAGTCTTTTCTCCCTCAAGGAGTCATCTCCATGACCACGATCGTATCCGTACGCCGCGGCAACCAGGTCGCCCTCGCCGGCGACGGCCAGGTATCGCTTGGCAACACCGTGATGAAGGGCAATGCCAGCAAGGTGCGCCGCCTCTACCGGGGCAAGGTGCTTGCGGGCTTCGCTGGCGGCACGGCGGACGCCTTCACTCTGTTCGAGCGTTTCGAAGCGCAGCTCGAGAAATACCAGGGCCATCTGACCAAGGCCGCCGTGGAGCTGGCGAAAGACTGGCGTACCGACCGCGCGCTGCGCCGGCTCGAGGCGCTGTTAGCCGTGGCGGATCACAGCGCCTCCCTGATCATCACCGGTAACGGCGACGTCGTTGAGCCAGAGCGCGGCATCATCGCCATCGGCTCCGGCGGCAACTTCGCACAGGCCAGCGCCCGCGCCCTTCTCGAGAACACCGAGCTCGGCGCGCGAGAAATCACCGAAAAATCCCTGCAAATCGCGGGCGACATCTGCGTATTCACCAACCACCACGTCACGCTCGAAGAGCTGAACATTGACGACCGTTGAGGCTTTTTTCATGACCCAGATGACACCCCGCGAAATCGTTCACGCCCTCGATCAGTACATTATTGGTCAGCAGGACGCCAAGCGCGCCGTGGCCATTGCGCTTCGCAACCGCTGGCGGCGCATGCAGCTCGACACGGATCTGCGCCCGGAAGTCACGCCCAAGAACATTCTCATGATCGGCCCGACCGGCGTGGGTAAGACCGAAATCGCCCGGCGCCTGGCCAAGCTCGCCCGTGCGCCCTTCATCAAGGTCGAAGCGACCAAGTTCACCGAGGTCGGCTATGTCGGCCGCGACGTTGAGTCGATCATTCGTGACCTGATGGAAGCGGCGATCAAGATGGTCCGCGAGCACGCCAAGGAAGAGGTCGGCCACCGCGCCGAGGACGCCGCGGAGGATCGCGTACTCGACGCGCTGCTGCCGCCGCCCCGCGGCCAGGAAGACAAGCCGCGCGAAGAGAACGCCACCCGCCAGTCGTTTCGCAAGAAGCTCCGCGAAGGCCAGCTCGATGACAAGGAGATCGAGATCGAGGTGTCTTCTCAAGGCCAGGGCGTGGACATCATGACCCCGCCGGGCATGGAGGAGATGACCAACCAGCTGCAGAGTCTCTTTTCCAACATGGGCCAGCAAAAGCGCGAGCATCGCAAGGTCACGGTGAAAGAGGCGCTAGTGCTGCTGCGCGACGAGGAAGCCGGCAAGCTGGTCAACGAGGAAGAGATCAAGGCCCGCGCGGTGGAGTCGGTCGAGCAGCACGGCATCGTGTTTTTGGACGAGATCGATAAGGTGGCCAAGGGCAGCGGCCAGTCGAGCGGTGGCGAAGTCTCCCGCGAAGGCGTGCAGCGCGATCTGCTGCCGCTGATTGAGGGTTCGACCGTCTCCACCAAGTACGGCATGGTCAAGACCGACCATATCCTGTTCATCGCCTCCGGCGCGTTTCATCTCTCGCGGCCATCGGATCTGATTCCGGAGCTTCAGGGCCGCCTGCCGATTCGCGTCGAGCTCGATGCGCTCACGCCTCACGACTTCAAGCGCATTCTGACCGAGCCCTCGGCCTCGCTGACCAAGCAGTATCAGGCGCTGCTCGCCACCGAAGGGTTGGACGTCGACTTCACTCAGGACGGCATCGAGCGTATCGCCGAGATCTCCTGGCAGGTCAACGAAGGCACCGAAAACATCGGCGCCCGCCGGCTGCACACCGTGATGGAGCGCCTGCTCGAAGAGGCCTCGTTCAAGGGCGGCGATATGGATAGCCCACTGGTGGTCGACGCCGACTATGTCAACGCACAGCTGGGCGAGCTGGCCGTTGACGAGGACCTGTCGCGCTACATTCTATAACGGCGCTGCAAGGCCTGACGGCCACATGCCGTCGTTAAAACCAACAACGCAAACGGGCGGGTGATTCACTCGCCCGTTTGCTCATTACCGTGTCGATAACCGCTTTGGGGAGTTCACCCGATGGATAGCCCGATTCCCACCCACGTGCACTACCACAAGAAAAACCGCCTGCTGGAGCTCACCTACCCGGGGGATCGGCACTACCGCGTGCCGATCGAGCTTCTGCGCGTCTACTCGCCGTCGGCGGAGGTGCGCGGCCACGGCGCCGACACCGCCGTGCTGCAAACTGGCAAGCGCGACGTGGGCCTGATGGACATCAGCCAGGTTGGCCACTACGCACTCAAGCTGCACTTCGACGACGGTCACGACAGCGGCCTCTACAGCTACGACTACCTTTATGAACTCGCCACCCAGCAGGATGCCTACTGGGCGGAGTATCTGCAGGCGCTCAGCGACGCCGGCGCCTCTCGCGAGCCGGCGGGCATTCAGTTCAAACAGCTTTGAGGCGCTAACGTACTGAAAGCCCGCCTTGCGGCGAGAAGCGTGCGCCGCGGTTAAGTGACCCGGGCGCAGACAAAACCGCCGGGAGAAGGCTACAATACAGCCAACCTAAACCAGCGATGATCGCAACGTCATCGATATCCGCCTCGAACTCGGGAGCCCGTCGCCTCATGAGCCCCACGGAAAAGCGCACCACCCATTTTGGCTATCAGGAAGTCCCGCTCGACGAGAAAGCCTCGCGAGTCGCGGATGTGTTTCACTCGGTGGCCGCGCGCTACGACGTGATGAACGACCTGATGTCCTTTGGCATTCACCGGGTATGGAAGCGCCTGACCATCGAGCGCTCTGGCGTGCGCCCCGGTCACCGGGTGCTGGACATCGCCGGGGGCACCGGCGATCTGACGCTCAAGTTTTCGCGCATGGTCGGCCCGCGCGGCAAGGTGGTGCTGGCCGATATCAACGCCTCGATGCTGAACGTCGGCCGCGATAAGCTGATCGACCAGGGCGTGGGCGGCAACGTCGAGTACGTGCAGGCCAACGCCGAGAACCTGCCCTTCCCGGACAACCACTTCGACTGCATCACCATCGCCTTTGGCCTTCGTAACGTCACCGATAAGGACGCCGCGCTGCGATCCATGGCGCGGGTACTCAAGCCCGGCGGGCGGCTTTTGGTGCTGGAGTTCTCCAAGCCTGGCAACCCGCTTCTAAGCAAGGCCTACGACGAGTACTCGTTTCGCTTTCTGCCGAAAATCGGTGAGCTGGTGGCGAAAGACGGCGAGAGCTACCGCTACCTGGCCGAATCGATTCGCATGCACCCGGACCAGCCGACGCTGCAGGCGATGATGGAAGCCGCGGGGCTCGAGCGGGTGGAGTACACCAACCTCACCGGCGGTATCGTCGCGCTTCACCGCGGCATCAAGCTATGACACCTGGCAGCGCAACGCTTTTTGCTCCATTGACGCGACAATCGAGGCGCGCATGCGATTGACCCCGCCCCTGCTTCTGGCTGGATGCGAACGCACGCTGAATGCCCTGCTCGCCCGCGACCCGGCCGCACCCAACCGGCTGGCGGCCCTCGCGGGCAGCCGGCTGTTGGTCCGGCTAGAAAAACCGCACTTGGCGCTTTTGCTCGCCTACCATGAAACCGGCGTCGACCTGCTCCCCGGTGACGAGGTGGATGAAGCCGAGGCGGATGCAACCGTCGAGCTGACCCCGGAAACGTTTTCGGAGTGGCTCAGCGGCGCCTCGATCGAGCGGCTGATGTTCGACGGCAAGCTCGCGGTGCGCGGGCGTATTGGCCTGTTGGAAGCGACCCGCGATCTGTTTTTCGATCTGGAGCTCGACTGGGAAGGCGAGCTTGCCGGCTGGATCGGCGCCACGCCCGCCCACTCGCTGGCCGAAGGCGTTCGCCGCCTGAACCGTTTCGGGCTGCGTGCAAAAGATGAGCTTTTACAGGATCTCTCCGAGTTCGTTTTCGAAGAGGCGCGGATGCTGCCGGGACGGGCGCAGCGCGACGTGCTACGTGACGCCCTAACCGATCTGGACATGGCCACCGACCGGCTGGAAGCGCGCCTCGATCGCCTGACGCGGCGTTTGAACGCGGGGCTCAACAAGAACGCCGACCCGGCTCGGGAGCGCTTTACATGAGCCTGCGGCTGTTCAAGATTCTGTGGGTTATCGCGCGCCACCGCCTCGACACGCTGATTCCCATGGAGCGGCTGCCGCTTTGGCTGCGCGTGATGATGTGGTTTTTACCGCTGCGCCTGATTCCGGTAGGCAAGCGCTCCCGCGCCGAGCGCCTGCGTCTGTCGCTGGAGTCACTCGGGCCGATCTTCATCAAGTTCGGCCAGATGCTCTCCACCCGGCGCGATCTTCTGCCCGACGACATTTCTGATGAGCTTAGACGTTTGCAGGATCAGGTGCCGCCATTTCCCGGCGAGCTCGCCGTGGCGCGGGTGGAGCGTGAGCTCGAGATGTCCCTCGAGCAGGCCTTTGCCCGGTTTGATCGCGCCCCTCTCGCCTCCGCCTCGATCGCCCAGGTTCACGCCGCCACGCTTCACACCGGCGAAGAGGTGGTGGTCAAGATCATCCGCCCCGGTATCGACGCGGTGATGCGCCAGGACATGGCGCTGATGTACAGAGCCGCCAAGCTGATGGCCCGGGTGCCCGAGGCCAAGCGTCTGCGCCCGGTCGAGGTCATTCGCGACTACGAATCGACGCTGTTCGACGAGCTCGACCTATACAAGGAAGCCGCCAATACCTCTCAGCTCAAGCGCAATTTCAAGGATTCGGCGCTTCTCTTCGTGCCCACCATTTACTGGCCCTTCACCCGGCGCCACGTCATGGTTCAGGAGCGCATTCGCGGCGTGCCGGTGGCGGATCTCGACACGCTGATCAAGCAAGGCGTCAACCTCAAGAAACTCGCCGAGCGCGGCGTCGAGCTTTTCTTCACCCAGGTGTTCCGCGACAACTTCTTTCACGCCGACATGCACCCGGGCAACATCTTCGTCAACGCCGACAACCCGGAAGACCCGCAGTACATCGCCATCGACTGCGGCATCGTCGGCAGCCTTACCCGGGAAGACCAGGATTACCTGGCGCGCAACCTGCTGGCGTTTTTCCATCAGGACTATTACGAGGTGGCCGCGCTTCACATCGAATCCGGCTGGGTCGGGGAAAATACCCGCGCCAACGAGTTCGCCGCCGCCATTCGCACCGTGTGCGAGCCGATTCTCGAAAAGCCGCTCAAGGACATCTCTTTTGGCCAGGTGCTTTTAGGGCTTTTCCAGACCGCTCGCCGCTTCAACATGGAAGTCCAGCCGCAGCTGGTGCTGCTGCAAAAAACGCTTCTCAACATTGAGGGCCTGGGGCGCCAGCTCTACCCGGAGCTCGATCTATGGAGCACCGCCAAGCCCTATCTCGAGCAGTGGATGAAAGAGCGCGCCGGCATTGGCGGGCTTTGGGAGTCGCTCAAGCGCCAAGCGCCGGAGCTTTCCCACCAGTTGCCCGAGCTTCCGGTGCTGGCCCACCAGGCGCTATCACGCATGGAGCAGGAGCACCGTCAGCGCCACCAGCAGGCCCACGCCATCACCCGGCTCGACGAGAAATTCACCCAGCAGAAAAAGCGCCACCACCGCCTGCGCGTTGGCATCGCGCTGGTGGCCGTAGCACTTGCCTGGCAGCCGCTGAGCGAGTGGGCGCTGGCGCAGCCCTGGCAGGTGCTGGCCGCGGCCGCTGCCGGGCTGGCACTGCTTTTATGGCAGTGACGGCGTTTGTGATACGCTAACTCGACAGCACACTCAACGACATTCTCAACAACACGCCCGCGCCTCTTTTGCGGGTTCGATTCGCGCCAACGCCAAGGATTTCGATGAGCACTACCGCGACCACGCCCGTTCTGGATCACCTGGCCCAGGTTCTTGCCGAGCGGCGCCACGCCGCGCCCGAGGCGTCCTACGTGGCCTCGCTGCATCACAAGGGGCTCAACAAGATTCTGGAGAAAGTGGGCGAGGAAGCGTTCGAAACCGTGCTGGCCGCTAGAGACGCCGAACACGGCGACGAGCAGGCGCGCCAGGCACTTATCGCCGAAACCGCGGATCTATGGTTTCATAGCATGGTGATGCTCTCGCATTTGGAGCTCGACCATCAGCGCGTGCTCGACGAGCTGGCGCGGCGCTTCGGGGTCTCCGGCCACGACGAAAAAGCGTCCCGTTAGCACCGCCCACGCCCTTTCCACGCGTTCTACGCCAAGGCCTTATGAGGAAACGACCATGTTAGGTGGCATCAGTATCTGGCAGCTCTTGATTGTATTGGGCATCATCATTTTGATTTTCGGCACCAAAAAACTGCGCAACGTCGGCACCGACCTGGGCGGCGCGGTGAAAGGCTTCAAAAGCGCAATGAGCGAAGAGGACAAGGAAAAAGAGAAAGCCTCTGAAAAGGATGCCGCCAAGGTCGCCCACGAAGAGCCGGGCAACACCTACGACGTGCAGGCCGAAGAGAAGCGCAAGGCCGAGCAGCAGCGCGACGAGCGCCCATAAGCCATGCTGGATATCGGCTTTCTCGAACTCATGCTGATCGGCATCGTCGGGCTGTTAGTGCTCGGCCCCGAGCGTTTGCCGAAGGCGGCGCGCACCACCGGCATGTGGATCGGTAAAATCAAGCGGACGGTATCCGGCATGCAGCGCGAAATCAGCGCCCAGCTCGAAGCCGAGGAGCTGCGCCAGAAAATCAGCGAGCAGCAGAAAAAACTCGACCAGAGCCTAAAGCAGGCCAAGCGTGACGTGGAGAGCATCGCCTCGCCCGCTTCGCACGCAAAGCAGACCAGCGAAGACACCGAAGAACGCGCCGCCCGCGCCAGCGCTCGGCTCGATGATGCCCTCGAAAACGTTCACGAGACGCCAGCACCGCAAAGCGATACCCCGCCCGTCGAGGCCGCCGACCCGAACAAGGACCGCACCCAGCCATGAGCAACCCGGGCGACTATCCCCCTTCGCATAAAGACCAGCATCCGCGCGAGGAGTTAAGCCAGGCGCCGCTGGTCGAGCACCTGATCGAGCTGCGCTCGCGGCTCATCAAGGCGGTGGCGGTGGTACTGGTGATGTTTCTGGCGCTCTACGCCTTTGCCAACGACATCTACGGCTTCGTCGCCGAGCCTCTAATCGCGCTGTTGCCGGCGGGCTCGCAGATGATCGCCACGGAAGTGGCCTCGCCTTTTTTGGCGCCGTTCAAGCTCACTCTGGTGGTGGCGGTATTTCTGGCGATCCCCTTCGTGCTCCACCAGGCCTGGGCGTTCGTGGCGCCCGGGCTCTACGATAACGAAAAGGCGCTGGCGATTCCGATTCTAGTGTCGAGTGTAGCGCTCTTTTACGCCGGCGCGGCCTTCGCTTACTACGTCGTCTTCCCGCTGCTGTTTGAGTTTTTCACCCAGACCGGGCCGGAAAACGTGGCGGTGATGACCGACATCAATCAGTACCTGAACTTCGTGCTGAAGCTGTTTTTCGCCTTTGGCGTGGCCTTCGAGATTCCCATCGCCACCTTCCTGCTGATTCTCTCCGGCGCCACCACGGTGCAGAGCCTGTCGCAAAAGCGCCCCTACATCATCCTGGGGTGCTTCGTGATCGGCATGCTGCTTACTCCGCCGGACATCATCTCCCAGAGCCTGCTGGCCATTCCGATGTACCTGCTCTACGAGGTCGGCCTGCTGTTCGGCCGGCTGGTGCGCCGGCGCCAACTGCGTGCCGACGCCGAGGAGAGCGGCGAGTAGTCGTTTCCCTCTTGTCGCCATAAAAAAGCCTCTGCGTCGGCAGAGGCTTTTTTCGCTTTGTCAAAGCGTTAGCGCTGGCTACTTGTTGGTCTGATCGATCATCTCACCGATGCGCTCGACCAGCTTGAAAATACCGGTGGCGGCTTCCCCAATGCTTTGGGCCTGCATGTAGGCGGGGGTGGTCACGACCCGGTGCTCCAGGTCGACGACGATATCGTCGACGTCGCAGCTTTTGTGCAGTCCGCCCATGGCACTGATCGCTCCGGCAACGCTTGGGTCGCGCCCGATGGTCACCGAGATGCCGTCGCCCAGCAGCCTGGGCACCAAAACCGGAGCGATGCACATCAACCCGATCGGCTTGGCGTCCTCCTTGAAAGCGGCAAGCGGGGCTTTTAGGCTTTCGAGCACGCTCATGGCGTCGCCCTTCTCGGCGAAGTCGCAGAGGTTTTTGGCCACGCCGAAGCCGCCGGGGACGATGACCGCATCGAAGTCATCGGCGTCGAGCTCGGTGATGGGCTGGATATCGCCGCGCACGAGCCGCGCCGACTCCTTCAACACGTTGCGCGTCTCGCCTTCCTCGGCCTCCTGGGAGAGGTGATTGATCACGTGATGCTGATCGATATCCGGCGCAAAGGCGCGGTAGGCGATGCCGAGCTGGTCGAGGCGCAACAGCGTCAGAGTCGCCTCATGGATCTCCGATCCATCATAAGCGCCGCAGCCGGCCAGAATCACTGCTACTTTTTTGCTCATGCCTGTCTCCCTTGGTAATACCCATGATCTTTAACGGCGAGCGATAGTGTGGAGTCGACACTCTAATCACTCTTCACACCCTCTACAAGGCGGCTTTCGCCGTAGAGCATGGCTGATATACTCAAGGCCACGGACATTCCTGTCAGCTTCGAGCGGAGAGTACATTTGAGCACACCAGGCCCCCGTCAGTTTCCCGCCACCCGCATGCGCCGTATGCGCCGTGACGACTTTTCCCGCCGGCTGATGCAGGAATCCACGCTGACGCCAAGCGACCTCATCCTGCCGGTGTTCGTACTGGAAGGCGAGAACCAGCGCGAAGCCGTCGCCTCCATGCCCGGCGTCGAGCGCCTCTCCATCGATCTTTTGATCGAGCAGGCGCGCGAGGCCTTCGAGCTCGGTATTCCGGCGCTGGCACTGTTCCCCGTGGTCGGCCCGGAGCATAAAAGCGAGTTCGCCGAAGAGGCCTACAACGCGGGCGGGCTAATCCAGCGCAGCGTGCGCGCCCTAAAAGCGGCGCTGCCGGAGCTCGGCATCATTACCGATGTGGCGCTGGACCCCTACACCAGCCACGGCCAGGACGGTATTCTCGACGAGCACGGCTACGTGCAGAACGACCGCACCGTCGACACGCTGTTGAAGCAGGCCCTCTCTCACGCCGAAGCCGGCGCCGACGTGCTCGCCCCTTCGGACATGATGGATGGGCGCATCGGCGCCATTCGCCGGGTGCTCGAGCAGGACAACCTGCACAACATTCGCATCATGGCCTACAGCGCCAAGTACGCCTCCGCCTATTACGGCCCGTTTCGCGACGCGGTGGGCTCGGCGGGCAATCTGGGCAAAGCCGACAAGCGCACTTATCAGATGGACCCGGCCAATACCGACGAGGCAATCCACGAGGTCGCGCTCGACATTTCTGAGGGCGCCGACATGGTAATGGTCAAGCCCGGCATGCCGTATCTGGACGTGGTGCGCCGGGTCAAAAGCGAGCTTGGTGTGCCCACCTTCGCCTACCAAGTGAGCGGCGAGTACGCCATGCACCGCGCCGCTTTCGATAACGGCTGGCTCGACGCCGACGCGGTGATTCTCGAATCGCTGATGTGCTTCAAGCGCGCCGGCGCCGACGGCATTCTGACCTACTTCGCCCTCGACGCCGCGCGGCTGCTAAGCGCGCCACGCTGACAAGGGCGCGTGACACGCAACTGTCATCTTTCTCCTGCAGAATCGGGCGCAACACACTAAGGTCAAAGGAAGCGCCGACAAGGCGCGCCGCCCATTCTGCGGGGAATCCGTCATGGAGATGCAACCGTCCGACGCGACACCGCTTTCCGGTGCCGAGCCGTCAAGTGCTGAAGGCGAGAGCCTTCCGCTTCGTATCAACCGCACCCCCACCGGTGTCCAGGCTAAGGAGGCGCTCGGCCAGACCGATCTGGACGACCCGGCGCTCTACTTCAACCGCGAGCTTTCCCACCTGCAGTTCAACATCCGCGTGCTCGAACAGGCCCTCGACGACGCTCACCCGCTGTTGAACCGGCTGATGTTTCTGCTGATTTTTTCCTCGAACATGGACGAGTTTTTCGAAATTCGCGTGGCCGGGCTGAAACACCAGGTGGCACTCAACGACAACGCCGCCTCCGCCGACGGCCGGCTGCCCAAGGCGGTGCTGGCCGAAATTTCCGACACCGCGCACCGCCAGATTCGCCGCCAGTATCAAATTCTCAACAACACCCTGTTGCCGGCGCTGGAAGCCCAGGGGCTGCGCTTTCGCCGCCGCGACCAGTGGTGTGACGAGCAGCGCGCCTGGGTGCGCGCATTTTTCGATCGCGAAATCATGCCGGTGATCAGCCCGATCGGCCTCGACCCGTCGCACCCGTTTCCCCGGCTGGTGAACAAGAGCCTCAACTTCATCGTCGAGCTCGAGGGCAAGGACGCGTTCGGTCGCGCCGGCGGCATGGCGATCCTGCCCGCACCGCGCTCGCTGCCGCGGCTGATCGCGCTGCCGCGTGAACTCTGCGCCGAGGGCTTCTCCGAGTACGTGTTTCTTTCGTCGATGATCCACGCCCACGCCGAGGAGCTTTTCCCGGGCATGCGCGTGCTGGGCTGCTACCAGTTTCGCTTGACCCGCAACGCGGATCTGAGCGTCGACCCGGAAGAGGTGTCGGATCTCGCCTCGGCACTCAGAGGCGAGCTACTGGCGCGGCGCTACGGCAGCGGCGTACGCTTGGAGGTGGCGAATAACTGCCCAGAAAGGCTGACCGGATTTCTGCTGCACCAGTTCGACCTGACCGAGGATGACCTGTACCGGGTCGAGGGGCCGGTGAACCTGACGCGCATGATGTCGGTACTGGGCGACGTCGATCGCCCGGAGCTTGTGTACCGCCCCTTTATCCCGAGCGTGCCCAAGGGGCTGAAGGAGGGCAGCCTCTTCAACGCTATTCGCCAGCAGGACATTTTGCTGCACCACCCGTTCCAGGCGTTCTCACCGATCGAGGATCTGCTGCGCGAAGCGGCTCGCGACCCGGACGTGCTGGCGATCAAGCAGACGCTTTACCGCACCGGCGCGGACTCCTCCATCGTCGGCGCGCTGGTGGAGGCGGCAAGCCAAGGCAAGGAAGTCACCGTGGTGATCGAGCTGCGCGCGCGGTTCGACGAGGCCGATAATCTGCAGCTTGCCTCGCGCCTGCAGGAGGCCGGCGCGATCGTGATCTACGGCATCATGGCCTACAAAACTCACGCCAAGATGATCCACATCGTGCGCCGCGAAGGCGGTGAGCTCAGACACTACGCCCACCTGGGCACCGGCAACTACCACGCCAAAACCGCAAGGCTTTACACCGACTACAGCCTCATGACCGCCAATCAGGCGCTTTGCGCCGACGTTCACCGGGTCTTCCAGCAGCTTTCCGGCATGGGCCAGACGCGCAAGATCGATACCCTGCTCCACGCCCCCTTCACGCTGCACGCGCGGCTGATCGAAATGATCGATCGCGAGGCGCAGTTCGCCGCCCGCGGCAAGCGCGGTCATATCATCATCAAGTGCAACTCGCTGACCGAGCCCAAGCTGATCAAGGCGCTCTACCGCGCCTCCCAGGCCGGCGTGGAGTGCGATTTGATCATTCGCGGCATGTGCAGCCTGCGCCCTGGGGTAAAGGGGGTATCGGAGAACATTCGCGTGCGCTCGATCATCGGCCGGTTTCTCGAGCACACCCGGGTATTCCACTTTCACAACGGCGGCAAACCGGAGACCTGGTGCGCCAGCGCCGACTTCATGACGCGCAACATGTTCCACCGGGTCGAAACCTGCTTTCTGCTCAAGGACAAAAAGCTCGCCAACCGCGTGCGCAAGGATTTGGAGACCTATCTGGTAGACAACTGCCAGAGCTGGATTCTGGAAAGCGACGGCAGCTACCACCTGCAAAGCCCGGGCAAGAGCGACCCGATCAGCGCTCAGGAGACACTGCTGTACGCCTATGCTTCAAAAAGCTAGCGAGGTATGAGGGATAAGATGTGAGGTGTGTTACAACGCGCTCTGCCTTAGAATGAACGACACTAATACGTTCATCTCTAATCGTGAATTTTTGCCATGCTCGAACTACGCCATTTGCGCACTCTGATCGCGCTTCGCGAAACCGGCTCGCTGGTCGAGGCCGCCGAGCGCGTTCACCTCACCCAGTCGGCGCTATCGCATCAGTTGAAGGATCTGGAAAACCGGGTGGCAAGCCCGCTGTTCGTGCGCAAGACACGCCCGGTGGAGTTCACCCGCGCGGGGCTTCGCCTTCTTGCGCTGGCCGACGAGCTTCTGCCCGCAGTGCGCCGCGCCGAGCGCGACCTGGCGAGGCTTGCCGGTACCGAGCAGGGCCGGCTTCACATGGCGATCGAGTGTCACAGCTGCTTTCAGTGGCTGATGCCGACGGTGGACTACTTTCGCGATCACTGGCCGGAAATCGAGATCGACATCCCGAGCGGCCACCACTTCGACCCGCTACCGGCGCTGGCCCGCGAGCAGCTCGATCTGGTGATCACCGCCGACCCGCAGCCGATCGACGGCATCCACTACGCGCCGCTGTTTCGCTACGAGGGCCTTCTAGCCGTGGCGCGCCAGCACCCCTTCGCCAAAAAGGGCTTCGTCACCCCTCAGGAGCTAGCCGAAGAGACACTGATCACCTACCCGGTGGAGCACTCAAGGCTGGACGTTTTCACCCAGTTTCTGAGCCCCGCCCAGGTACGTCCGAAAGAGATTCGCACCGCCGAGCTCACCATCATGATGATGCAGTTGGTGGCCAGCGGGCGCGGCGTGTGTGCGCTGCCCAACTGGGCGCTGACCGAGTATCTGGAGCGCGACTACGTAAGCGCAGTGACGCTCGGCGAAACGGGGATCTGGAGCACGCTGTTCGCGGCGATTCGCGAAGAAACCCGCGCCACGCCTTGGATGCGCGACTTTCTGCGCACCGCACGGGAAACCTCGTTTGCGGTGCTCAGCGGCGTCAAACCGGCGACTCCCGACGAGGAATCAACAGCGTAAAGCGCGCGCCGCCAAGCTTGGGGCTTTCGTCGACGGTGACGCTGCCGCCGTGGCCAGACATGACTTTCTGTACGATAGAGAGCCCCAGGCCATAGCCGCCGGAGCTTCGCGCGCGGCTGTCGTCCAGCCGCGCGAAGGGTTTGAAGATGTCGCTGCGCGCCTCTACCGGCACGCCCGGGCCGTCGTCCTCGACGTCGAAGCGCACCAGCTGCGGCTCGTCCCACAGCCGAATGACGACCTGAGTGCGCCCGTGGCGGCAGGCGTTGCTGACCAGGTTTTGCAGCGCCCGCTGTAGATAGCGCGGCTCGGCCAGAAGCTCGATGTCGCTGTCCGCTTCGAGCGTGATCGACAGCGACTTGTGCAGCGGCGTCAGCGCGTCGATCACGCGGCTCGCCATGGCGCAGCACTCCATTGGCACCATTTCCAGCGGGTCACCGTGATCCGGCCCGCCGCCCAAGCGAGCGTAGGTCAAAATCTCGTCGACCAAGTCGTCGAGCTCGGCGATGTCGGCGTCGATCCCCTGGAGCTGATGGCGAATCGATGGCTCTTCGGTCATGTCCTCGACCATCTGAACGGCAAAACGAATGCGCGCCACCGGCGTTCTTAGCTCGTGGGACACCGCGCGAATCATCTCCTGCTGGCCTTTCAAAAGCGTCTGTACCTGGCTTGCCATGGCGTTGAAGGCCATTCCCAGCCGGCCCAAAAAGTCACCGCTTTCGACCTTCACGCGAGTTTCGAGCCGGCCGCTGGCGATGCGGGTGGCGGCAAGCTCCAAACGCGCCATGCGCGCCTCGATGCTGCGCATAATCAGATAGATGATCAGACTCAGCACCGCCATGACGCCGATGAGTAGCGGCAGGTGAAGCCCCAGCGGCATGGTTTCGTGGCGCGGGATCGGGCCGACCTTCAGCCACTCGTCGCTTCCAGGCACGCTGTAGAGAAACGATAGCGTCAGCTGCTCGGTGACCAGTCTTGTCACGACCTCGCCGCGCGCCAGCGCTTGACGCTGAAGGGTCGTCAGGTCTTCGGGCGGCGTGGTTAGTAGCGTCAGCGGCCAGTGGGACAAGCGCAGCTCGGAGAGCAGCGCCGGGCGCTCGTCCGGCGGGGTCTGGCCGAGCCAGTCGCCAAGCAGCGCCACGCTTGCCTGCCACTGGCGCTCGCTCCAGCCCATGAGGGTCGCACTCAAAAGCGTTCCCTGCTCGAAGGAGTCGCCGGGAATGAGCTGGCGAAGCTGCCACGGGTCTTCGTCGATCACCAGGCGACCGCGCTGCAGCCGGGCGGCCTCGAAATAGCCAGGCGCGGCGTCCGCCACGGGAATGAGAGTGAGCTGCATGCCGAACTGGCGGGCGAAGGTTTCCAGCCGCTCGGCGCGGCGCTCGGGCGCGAGCGTGGCAAGCTGGCGGGTCATCAGCGTCATGGGCAGGCTTGCGAGCTCTTCGCGAAACTCCTCGCGGCGCACCTGCTCGATGAAAGTACGCCCGCCGATGGAGAGCAAAAAGACGACGCACAGGGCCAGACCCAGCAGCACGTAAAAGCGGAGAAAGGATCCCTGGCTAGGCACGCGCGGCATGAGACCTACCTCGCGGGTACGCGTTCGCTGCGAAGGCAACAGTACCGTCAGCTATCCTTGACAAAGAGGTAGCCCTTGCTGCGAACGGTCTTGATACGGTGCGGCTGATGGGGGTCGTCGCCGATCTTGGGTCGAATACGCGACACGCGCACGTCGATGGAGCGGTCCTGGCCGTCGTACTTGATGCCGCGCAGATCGCTGAATATCTCTTCCCGGGTTAGGACGTTGCCGGCGTTGCGCGCCAATAGCCACAGAAGATCGAACTCGGCACTGGTCAAATCGATACGCTCGCCGTCCAGAAATGCCTCGCGGGTGGCGCTGTCGATGTCCAGATTGGAAAACTGAAGCCGTACTTCGCCATTGGGGGCGGTGGGCACGTCGGCGCGGCGCATCAGCGCGCGCATGCGGGCCAGCAGTACGCGGGGCTGCACGGGTTTGGGCACGTAGTCGTCGGCGCCCATTTCGAGCCCCAGCACTTGGTCCAGGTCGTCGGTACGCGCGGTCAGCATCATGATCGGCCCGGCGAAGTTATGGCGAACCCGCCGGCAGATCGACAGGCCATCTTCCCCGGGCAGCATCAGATCCAGAATTACCAGATCCGGCTGCAGCTCGAGAATGCGCTCGACCCCTTTGCCGCCGTCGGCTTCCACCGTAACCTTGAAACCATTGTTTTCCAGATAATCGCGGGTTAACCCGGCCAGGCGCTGATCGTCTTCGATGATGAGCACGTGGTCTTTATCGGGACAGTCGTTCATGAGCGGCTCCCGCTTCCTTGATAATGGATCATTGCCTCAGTGGCCCAGGCTCTCTTAATAACACGGAGCCCCCTTCCATGGTAACACTTGCTTACCATTTATTAACGTTTGTGTTTTAAATTGCAATTGGGCATCGATACGTACTTCCTCACGCGCCGCTCGTTTTCAGCACGCCCCCGCTTGATTACCATTTCAGGCCGCGCTAATGTGGCCTTTATCGGTTGTCAACCTTTCATTTGGCTACTGGCAGGAGAAAACGATGAGTAATCACAAGACCAAAAGCGTCATCAAACGGGTTTATGTACCGACCCAGGTTCGCGATTTGCCCAACGGCGAAAAGCTGACCATTCCGGGCCACTACAAGGCCCCGCCGTCCAGCGACGACAACGCCCAGCATTGATGCTCCAGGCGCCTGAACCTGCTATAAAGGTTTGGCGCGCCTGAATTTACCGGCACCAACGTTTTACAGGCACAAAAAAAGCAGGCCCGCATGGGCCTGCTTTTTCGTGTTGCGGTAACGACGCTATCCCTTGGGCCCGAACAAGAACCAGATGATGAGTCCAATGAGCGGGAAAAACAGCAGCACCAGAATCCAGATCAGCTTGGCAAGACCGCCCGCCGAGCTTTTGGCGACTTTCACGATCGCCCAGATAACGATGATCAACCAAATGAGGCCCAGCAGTCCGCCGACTTCGATTCCCATAACGACTCTCCTTGTGTACTGATGTCCCTGTGTGATTCGCTTAGCATAGCACCTTGTGTTCAACATGCGAGGCCACGAATCGACGCCGTGCAGTCCTCAAGGTGGAAGGCGTAGCAACATTTCGCCGCCAGCGATTTCGATGGTGAAAAGATTCAGAAAGCTCATGCCTAAAAGCACGGTGTCGCGCTCCATCCCGGGGCTGATCGAGCCCTGCACGTTACTTGCCTGCAAACTCCCCAGTGTCACCTCGTCGAGTTCGGTCAAATGGCCCTTCACCCGACCGTTAGCGGTATTGAACCAGGCGCTGCGACCGGAAACGAGCGAGAGCCGCTCGGCAAGCTCGGTGGACACCGCCACGTAGGTGGCGCCGGTATCGAGTAAAAACGTGACCGGCTCGCCGTTGATGCGCCCGGGCGCCTCGAAATGCCCGGAGCGATTGCGCGAAAGCCGCACCGGCGCGCCGTCGGGTGCCGAGTTGATGACGTGGGCGTTGGGCGTGGTCAGGTTGTTGAAACCGCCGTCGATCAGCCAGGTGCCGGCGCCGATCAGCAGCACCCAGAAAAGCAGCATCATCACGATGCCGCCGCGCTGCGCGCGTTGCGATGTCATACGCACCCCCATCATCAGGTGCTTTGCCATGCCGTCGCCGCCTCGCGACCGCGCCTTTCGTTGACGCCAGCACAGATCAGCATCGCCGTTAAAAAGAGTCCTGCACATAATAGGATAGAGGCTTGAAGGCCAATCAACGTTTGCAGCACGCCCAGCACGACAATCCCCAGAACCCCCGCCAGCTTGTTGGCGAGCCCCCAGAAGCCGAAGAACTCCGCCGATTTGGCCAAAGGTGAAAACACGCCCACCAGCGCGCGGCTGGCCGATTGGCTCGACCCAAGGCTCAGCCCCGCCAGGCACCCGACGTATAAAAAGACGTACTGCGCCTGCCACTGCCAGCCAAACTGCGCGTTGGCCCAGTCGGTCAGCTCCGGCGTCGCCCAGATAGCGATGATGGCAACGACCCAGAGCGCCAACGTCATTTGGTAGGTGCGCTTGGCGCCGAAAGTGTCCTGAATGAAGCCAAAGCCCACCGCGCCGACGGCGGCGGTCACCTGCACGACGATGAACATGATGTTGCGCACGCTCTCATCCCAGCCGATCACCTGGGCGCCGTAGATGAAGGCGAAGGCGATGATGATGTAAACCCCGGCCATCGAGAACAACAGCGATACCAGAAAGATCGTCAGGTCGCGAAAATGGCGCAGCTCCTTGAACGTGGAAAAAAGCTGCGCCGTGGCGATTTGCCGATACGACACGCCGCCGGGCCTTGCCACGCCGCGCTCCTTGAGCCACAAAAAGGTCGGGATGGCGGCCACCAAAAAGAAGCCGGCCGCGAAAGGCCCCACCCAGCGGATGCGATCAAAATTGTCGAGCGTGGCTTCCCCCAGCACCACCAGGGTGAAGCCCGCCGCCAGCAACCCGCCGATATAGCCCAACGCCCAGCCGAAGCCCGAGATTTTTCCCAGCGACTGCGGCGGGCCAAGCTCAGGCAAAAAGGCGGCGATGAACGACTCCCCCATCGAGTAGGCGTAGTTGGAAAGCACGATCAGCAAAAGCCCCGCCACCACGTAGCCGGGCTCGACGAAGTACAGCATGGCGGTGGTCGCCACCGTCGCGAGGTAGCTTGCCAGCAAAAAGCGCTTTTTCTCGGCGCGGTAATCCATGATGGCCCCGCAAAGTGGCGCGCTCACTACCACCATCAGGTAGCTTGTGGCCAGCGCCAGGCTCCACAGAAAGTTGGCCAAGCGAAAGCCGTCGCCGCGGTCGCCGACAATGACGGTCGTAAACAGCTCGCCAAACACCACCGTGATGATGAGTAGCGTGTAGGCCTGGTTGGCGAAATCGAACATCGCCCAGCCAAAGATTTCGCGGCGGGAGGCGTAGACCGGCGCGTTTTTCGACGCTTCAGATGACGTATTCAGGGACATGGAGGCTCTCGAGCTGACAGACTTCAACAGAGTGACAATGCTCTACAGTAACGCGTAACCCGGTAAAAATGGGATGACAGAGGGAGAAAGTTGCTCTAGTTTTCTGAGAAGCCATGCCGGGATACTGCCCAATGCCACACGGAGTCGCTGCACACAAGCCAGCACTGACGAAAAGAGTATCGTTGCTGGTTGGGCTTGCGTGGTGTTTTGCGGCGTTTGGCGACGACGCCCCCTCGCTTTCGCACTTCTCGTACGTCACCGAAGAGTACCCGCCCTACAATCACCGCGATCAGGGCTCGCAAAAGGGGCAGACGATCGAGCTGCTCAGGCAACTGTTTCAGCATACGCATACCCCCTTCGACCCGGCCCTCATTCAGAGTTACCCATGGCTTCGCGCCTACCAAATGGCGCTTGAAACGCCGAATACAGTGCTGTTTTCGACCAACCGTACGCCGTCCAGAGAGCCGCTTTTCGACTGGGTCGGCCCCATTGCCATCGACCGGGTCGCGCTGATCGCCCGCCGGGAGGCCGGCATGACCCTTGACAACCTCGACGAGGCGGCCGGAGCCGGCCTTCGAATCGCCGCCATACGCGGGGATATCGGCGAGCTCAATCTGGTCGAGGCGGGCTATCCGGATCACCTGATTCACCGGGCGCTGGACAGCCAAAGCGCCCTCGCCATGCTAATGAACGCGCGTGTCGATCTGTGGGCCTACAGCACGAGCGTGGTCGACTGGCTGGCCGAGCGCGCCGGCCACGCTCCCACCGCGCTCGAGCCGATCCATACGCTAAGCCGCTACCCGCTCTACTTCGCGATCAACACACAAAGCGACCCGGCGCTGGTGGCGCACTTTCAACGGGCGCTGGCCGAGCTGCACGCGCTTGAAGAACCCTCGCTGGTGCATGAGGATGAGTAGCGCAAGGCGCCTTCACTGGCTCACTTTTCTCACTTGGCTGACGGCGATGCTTTCCTGCTCGCCGCTGTCGGCGCAAACGCCGACCTACCGGCTGAGCGTCAATACCGAAGAGTACCCCCCGTTCAATTATGAAATCGACGGCGAGATCGTTGGCGACGCCACCGCGCGGCTGCGCCGGGCCTTCGAAGAGGTCGGCATCGACGCCCAGTTTCAGCTTTTTCCTTGGGCGCGAGCGTACACCGAGGCGCGCTTTCGCCCGGATCACTGCGTCTACTCCACCACCCGCACGCCCGCGCGGGAGCTGATGTTTCGCTGGGCCGGGCCATTGGCGATCAACGAATGGGCGGCGCTGGCGCGTACAGACACACCCTTTACGCCGACACAGATCAAGGAGCTTCGCGGCCTGCGGGTGGGCAGCTTTCGCGAAGACGCGATTGGCGACTATGTCGAAAGCCGTGGCATCAGCGTCATTCGAGCGCCGAGCGAGCGGGTGAACGTGGCGCGCCTGGAGGCCGGGCTTTTGGACGTCATCGTTACCGGCCGGGCAACGGCAAAGGCCATCGCCGCCGAACGCCACCTCACCCTGCGCCACTTGTTTACCTTCGCCTACATGCCGCTTTACCTCGCCTGCCATCCAAGCGTTCCCCATCACGTGATGATGCGGCTTCAGCACGTCCTGCGAGCGACGCCATGAAAAATCGCGCCGGGCTCGTCAGAGGACGCCTGACGTTCAAACAGGCGCTGTTAACGCTGCTGATCGCCACCCTGATCAGCCTGGTGTCGGGTAGTCTGGAGCTTTTGGGCCACGCCCACACCATGCGCCAGGACATCGAGCAGCGCACCGAGCAGCAGATCGCGATCATCAACGGCGCGGCGGCGGAGGCGGCGTTTCAGCTCAACCCCGAGCTTGCCGAGCAGATCGCCTCGGGACTGTTCAACGACAGCGACGTCGCCTACGTCATGATCCGGGACGATTTCGGTCGGGTGCTGGCCGATTTCGATGCGCGTTCAGGGCCGCTTGGCTGGCTCGGCGAGGCGCTGTTTGGCGACATGCTCGAGTACCAAGCGCCGCTTCGCTATTACGTGGACGACGCGCTCCCGGCGTCGCGCGTCGGCGAAATCCACCTGGCACTCGATCACGAGCACCTCACCGCTCGGTTTCTGGCGCGCGGCTTCAGCGTAGTGGGCGTCAGTATTCTGGAAGCCTTTCTACTGAGCCTTCTGTTCGTGCTCTTTTTTCACGTCTTCATCACCAGGCCCCTGCTACAGGTACACGCGGCCATTATCGAAACCGACCCGGCGCTGCCCGCCCACTGGCCCAAGCCGCAGCTCAGAGGCCATCGCAACGACGAACTGGGCCACCTGGTCGAGAGCATGGATCACCTGCTGTGCGAATTTCAGCGCGGGCTGGAGCAGCGCGACCATCTGCACCAGCTCTCGCACCACGATGGATTGACCAGCATCGCCAACCGTCGCTACTTCGACACCTTTCTGGAAAGCCAGTGGGCGCGCGCCGTACAGACCCAGGCGCCGCTAGCGATCATCTTCATCGATATCGACTGCTTCAAGGCGTTCAACGACTACTACGGCCATACCACGGGCGACGAGACGCTCAAAAGCGTGGCGCGCACGCTCAATCGCTGCATCGATTCAAACACGGGCCTTCTGGCGCGCTACGGCGGCGAGGAGTTCGTCTGCGTGCTGCCGGGCAAGGACCTTTACGCCGCGCTGAACACCGCCAACTACATGCGCCAAGCAGTGCTGGCACTCGCGATCCCCCACGCCCGAAATCTCACCGACAGCGTGCTGACGCTGAGCATGGGCGTGGCCTGCCAACACCCGGTCCGCGATGAGTCGCCAGGTCAGCTCCTAAAGCTTGCCGATGCGCGGCTTTACCATGCCAAAAACCGCGGGCGAAACCGCATAGAAGCGTTCAGGCCGGTATTTCCCGAGGCCTGAACCGCCCACGAAAAAAGGGCCGTGATGGCCCTTTTTAAGGTACGTTCTGCTTGAAATAGCTTCGGATTAACGTACCTTCGGCGCTGATCGTTATGTTTAGCAAGGCCGAGCGAACGTGTGCTGGCGCCACCCCGTCAGGTGAGCAGCCAGTGCGCCAGCACTGCGGAGAAGCCGATGACCAGCGCCGTCAACACCGCCACGATCACGACCAGATCCAGCCACCGATCGAAGGTGGCGCTGTAGCGTTCGAGCGCCGCCCCCTTGGGCTGTCGTCGCGTGGCGCCGTGGCGTGGTCGAGCCATGAGCGCTTACTCCTGTGAACGGTTCGTTGAATGATACGTCAAGTTTAGCCCTTGATGCGACGATTGACCACGAGCGGCGCCCGGCGCAGGCGTTCGCGCTCGGCGTCACTCAGCTCGTCGGCTTCGAAGGCGTCGGCCCCCACCGGCGTATCGCCGTGACGGCGATAGAGCTGGGTCAGCATCGAGCGGCGATCCGCCTGCAGCTCGCGCACCAGTACGTACACCATCAAATAGAGAATGAAGGTAAAGGGCAGCGCCGCCAGTACCGCCGCGGACTGAAGCCCGGTTAGGCCGCCTGCCGCGATCAGCGTCAAACAGATCGCCGCGATCAGTACCCCCCAGGTCACGCGCTTGTAAAGCGGCGGGTTGATGGAGCCGTTATCGGTCATCTGCGCCACGATGTAAGAGGCCGAGTCCGCCGAAGTCACCAAAAAGATGAAGATCAGCAGAATCGAGACCAGCGAGAGAGCGCTGGTGAACGGCATCAGCTCGTACATCTCAAAAAGCGCCACGGTGATGTTCTCCTGAGTGGCCGCAGCCAGGCCGATGTTGTCGCCGTTGAGCTCCATGGTGAGCGCGGCGCCGCCAAAAACGCCGATCCACAGGCACGCAAGCAGCGGCGGCATGATCAGCACACCGAATACGTACTCCTTGATCGTGCGCCCACGTGAAACCCGCGCCACGAAGGTACCGACGAAGGGCGACCAGGCGATGACCCAGGCCCAGTAGAAGATCGTCCACTCGCTCGCCCAAGTATTCGGGTTATGGGGCGAAATACGCAGGCTCATGCCGATGAAATTCTGGATGTAGTCGCCGATGCCCAGCGTAATGGTTTCCAGAATCGCAAGCGTCGGGCCGGTGATCAGCACGTAGAGCATTAAACCGATACAGATGGCCAGGTTCAGATTCGATAGCCGCTTGATGCCCTTGTCGAGCCCCGACCAGGTCGAGAGCATGTAGGCGCAGAACATCACCGCCAAAATGATGAACTGCCAAAGCGTGCCTTCGGGTACGCCAAACACCGCGTTGAGCCCGCCGTTCATCTGTAAAACGCCCAAGCCCAGCGACGTTGCCACCCCCATCACCGTGGCCACCACCGCGAACACGTCGATCCAGGAAACGAAGGGGCGAAGGACGGGCTTCTTCGCCACGATTGACGAGAGCACCGAGGAGACCAGCCCGGCCTGGCCCTTGCGAAACTGAAAGTAAGCGATGATCAGACCCACCACCGAGAAAGCCGCCCACTGATGGATGCCCCAGTTGAAGTAGCTGTACTGTATGGCGTAGCGCGCCGCGGCTTCGGTTTCCGGCTCAAAATCACCATAAGGCGGCTCGATGAAATGGCTCATCGGCTCGGCCATGCCGTAGAACACCAGCCCCACGCCGAAACCGGCGGCGAGCAGCATGCTGATCCAGGAGAAAAACGTGTAGTCCGGCTTAGAGTCCTGAGGGCCCAAGCGCACCTTGCCGTATTTGCTGAACGCCAGCCCAAACAGAAACAGCACGAAGCCAAACACCGATAGCAGGTAGAACCACCCCAAATACTCGGTCACTGCCCCCAGCGCGGCTTCGGCACCGCTGCCAAAGCGCTCGGGGAACGAAGCGCCCACGATGACCAGCCCAAAGATGATTACGGTAGAGGCGATGAATACCAGCTTGCCTTCTTTACGAACCATAGCGTTTCCCTGTGTGCCTGGAGCTCACCATCCCTGCCGGCTGCCCATGTCGAATGTATTATTGATCTAACCTCACGGCGCGAGTCGCACACCGTGGGCTTCAGCATAGTTGCCAAGGGCGCTGGCATCACGTTTTGGCCCCGCCGCTGTTCAACGCTTCCCCTTTCGAGCAGGCGGTGGCGATCACCAGGCACCTGGGGCAAGATGGCGCACGGGGGAACTCTCGCCGCTAGCGGCGTTCCAATGCGTGCCCATACTTTTTGGAGGCTTTTCATGACCAATACCCAACGCGAGTCGCAAAATGCGGCTTGGCAGGCAGCCCACCAGTGGCGAGCCCGCGCGGCCAATACCTCGTCCAACGGCTTGCTGGGCGCGTTAAAGCTCACGCTGGTCTGGCTCACTTTCGGCGCGCTGATGGTAGTCGGTTTGGTGTTTGGCCTGTTCTTTCTTTTGGTGGGATGGGCGCTGATGCCGTTCATGCGCCATAAAATGAAAAAGCGGATGGAGCAGATGCGCGCGGACAACGCCCAGGATATCGGCGGCGGCCGCGGTTTTACCCAAGGCAGCCATGAGCGTGAAATGGACGCCATCGAAGGTAGCTTCGAGGTAAAGGAGAAGTCCTAAATCGGCGCGCGGATAAAGGCAAACGTCGCGCCCAGTACCAGCGGCATTACGACCAAGCTCCCGAGGTTGCCGATCAACACGAGCGAAGCGACCCGCTGCGGTTCGACGTCGTACTGCTCGGCGACCAAGTAGTTCAACACCGCTGGAGGGAGTGCGGCAAAGACCAGAAGCGTTGCTAGCTGTAGTGAATCGAGCGGCAGCATCGCCATTAGTGGAAGCGCGATCACAAGCCCTGAAAGCGGGCAGAGCAGCGCCCCCAAAAGCCCGGTGCGCCACTCGCCAAAGTCCACCTCCAGCAGGCGAACGCCGAGTGCAAACAGCATCAGCGGAATACACACCTCGCCCAGCATGTGCATCGCTTCCAGCAGCCAGCCCGGAAGGTCGATACCCGCCCCGTTGACCACAAGGCCCGCGATACTCGCCGCGACGATCGGCATGCGCAGCATCCGCGCGATAGAGGCGCGGGCGTCGACCATGTAAATGCCCACCGAGAAGTGCAGCAGCATTTCGACGATGAATACCACCACCGCCGCCGGCAGCGCCGCCTCGCCAAAGGCGAACACCAGAAGCGGTATCCCCATGTTGCCGGAGTTGTTGAACATCATCGACGGCAAAAACACCCGGCGGTCGAGCTTGAGACGCCCCGCCAGCGGCCACAAGAGCGCCCCGGAGCCGAGCACCACCAGCGCCGCCGCCCCACCGAGCCAAGCGTAGTCAGCCAGCGGCGCCTGGCGGTCCGCCAGTACGGCGAACACCAGAAGCGGTACGAACAGCTCCATGTTGAGCGTATTGAGCGTGGCGATGTTCGTCGTGCGTAGGCGGCCATAAAGCGCCCCCGCCGCGGCGATTAGAAACACCGGCAAAAGCGTTGCAAGGATATGTCCGGTCATCGACGCGCCCGCCGCCTCGAAGCCTTTTTAAAACGCTCTTTCATGGTATCAGCCCAGAAAACGCTGCCAGAGGCGGGAAACCGCGTCGCGGTGGTGCGCCAGCGCCTCGACATCGCCCAGGGGCTTGTCACCGGTCAGCGCCGCGCGGTGGGTGCGGCTGCGGTAAGCCAGGTACGCCTCGCGAAGCGCCAGCGCCTCTTCCTCACCCAGGTAGCCGTGCTCCTCAAGCGTTTCCAGAATGCGCATATTGTCCGGGTAGGTGGCGAGCGCCGGCGTCTTGTGGGAGAGCGCGAGCACGCCGTACTGGCAGAGAAACTCGATATCCACCATGCCGCCGGCGTCCTGCTTCAGATCGAACGTCGTCTCCTGCGCCTTACCCGGCGGCGTGCCCAAGTGATCGCGCATTTTGCGACGCATACCGATGACGTCGTTCTTCAATGCTTCGAGCTCACGGGGCGTGGTCATGAGCTCGGCGCGAAGCTCAACGAACTTTTCAGCCAGCGCCTCGTTACCCGCCACCACGCGGGCGCGCACCAGCGCTTGGTGCTCCCAGGTCCAAGCGTTCTGGCGCTGGTAATCGCCGAAGGCCTTGAGTGAGGTCACCAGCAGCCCGGCGTTGCCGGACGGACGCAGGCGCATATCCACCTCATAAAGGCTGCCGGCGGGCGTGGTGGCGGTGAGCAGGTGGATGATGCGCTGCCCAAGGCGCGTATAGAACACCGGCGTATCGAGCGGGCGTGGCCCGTTGGTCGTGCCCTTGCCGTCGCTGTCGTGCAAAAACACCAGGTCCAGGTCAGAGCCGTAGCCCAGCTCGATCCCGCCCAGCTTACCGTAGCCGACGATCAGAAACGCCGGATCGAACTCGCTGGCGCCCTCGGGAACGCCGTGCTTGCGCGCCACGTGCTTCCAGGCCATGGCCAGCACGGCGTCGAGTATGACCTCGGCGATGTAGGTCAGGTAGTCGCTCACTTTCATCAAATGGCGTGTGCCGGCGATGTCCGAGGCGGCCACGTGCAGGGTCTTGGCGTGCTTGAACACTCTGAGCGCCTCGAGCTGCGCCTCCTCGTCGTCCTCCGGCAGGCGGTTGAGCGTTTGGCGAAGCTCATCGCCCAGGGCGTCTTTATCCGCCGGCGTGTAGAGCGTTTGGGGCGTCAGGAGCTCATCGAGCAAAATCGGGTAGCGAGCCAGGTGCTGGGCGATCCAGGGGCTCGGCGCACACAGGCGCATCAGATGCTCGAGGGCGTGGGAGTTTTCGCGCAGAAGCGCCAGGTACGCGGTGCGACGCAACACCGACTCGATCAAGGGCTGCACCCGCTCAAGCGCCGTATCCGGGGTGTCGTGGTTGGATACCGCGTCGAGCAGCAGCGGCATCAGCGCGTCCAGGCGCTCGAAGCCGATGCGCTGCATGCTCTGCACCTGACGGGAGTGGTAGAAGCTTTTCAAGCGCTTCAACACCGCGGCCGGATCCCCAAAGCCTGCGGCTTCGAGCTGCGCCGTCGCCTCGTCCTCGGTCAGCTCATCGCGCCACAAAAGCCGCCACTGCTCCAGGCCAATGCTGCCCTCTTCCGGGTCGGCGGTTTCCTCCTCCGGGTCGGCGATCACCGCGTCGAAATGGCGGCGCACGCGCTCGCGGGCGGCATCGAGCGCCTTTAAAAGCTCGGACCAGTCCATGTGCAAAGCGTAGGCCACGCGCACGCGCTCGTCGTCGTCTTCCGGAAGCGTCTGGGTCTGACGATCGTCGAGCGCCTGGATGGCGTGCTCGACATCGCGCAAAAAGGCGTAGTCGGCCAAAAGCTCGTCGACGACCTCGTCCGGCAACAGCTCAAGCTTTGGCAGCTCGGCCAGCGCACGCCGGAGCGAGGCGACCTGAAGCTCGGTGTCGCGGCCGCCGCGAATCAGCTGAAACGCCTGCACGACGAACTCGACCTCGCGAATGCCGCCGGGGCCGAGCTTGATGTTGCTCTCCATGCCCTTGCGCTTCACCTCGCGGTTGATCATCGACTTGAGCTCTCGAAGCGATTCGATCGCGCCGAAATCGAGATAGCGCCGGTAGACGAAGGGGCGCAGGCTCATCAAAAGCGCCTGGCCACCTTCGATGTCGCCACCGACCGGGCGCGCCTTGAGCATGGCGTAGCGCTCCCACTCGCGCCCCTGGTCCTGGTAGTAGCTCGAGAGCATCGAAAAGTTGCCCACCAGCGGGCCGCCGTCGCCGAGCGGGCGCAGGCGCATGTCGACGCGAAAGGCGAAGCCGTCGGCGGTCACCGCATCGAGGGCGGCGATAAGGCGCTGGCCAAGTTTGGTGAAGTACTCCTGATGGGCCAGCGGCTTGCGCCCGCCGCTGGTCTCGCCCTTCTCGGCGAAGGCGAAGATCAGGTCGATATCGGAAGAAAGATTGAGCTCGCCGGCGCCGAGCTTGCCCATGCCCAGCACCACCAGCCGCTGGGGGCGGCCGTCGCGACACGGCGCCGGCGTGCCCCAGCGCGGGGCGTAGAAGGTTTCAAGCCAGCCCAGGGTGGCATCGATCGTCACTTCGGCAAGCCAGGAGAGTGCCTGGGCGGTGTCCCACATGGTGGTGCCATCGCCCCGGTTGAGATCGCGCCAGATGATGCCCAGCATGCGCGCGCGGCGAAAGCGGCGCACGACCCGGTGCATGGCCTCCTCATCCTCGGCGCCGGCCAGCGCATCCGTCAGCCAGGCCTGCTGGCGCGCCTTGTCCGGCTTGGCGTCGAGCTCGCCGCTGTCTGACAGCGTTTCGAGCCAGCCCGGGTAGCGACTGAGCGTTTGCGCGGCGAAGTGCGACACCGTCAGCACCCGGTAGAGCTCGGCCAGCCGCGCGTTTGAAAGCGACGCGAAGAAGGATGAGGGCAGCGGCTTATCGGTCATCGAGGCGACGTTGTCCGCCTTGTCGAGCGCCTCACCAAGCTTGTTGAGTGCCTGCTCGGCAATCGGCGTGACCGCCTCGGGCGCCTTCGCGAGTACCGCTGCGTTCCACTGCATAGCCACCTCCTGGCTGGCACCGACCCCGTCGGTGCCGTCTAAAAATGTAGTCGCCTACCCGGCCAGCTTCACCCACCCCAGCACGCCCCAGGTCAGCCCCGCCATGATCAGCGAGAGCATCACCGCCGCCGAGCCGATATCCTTCGCCCGGCCGGAAAGCTCATGATGCTCGGTGCCAATACGATCCACCACGTTCTCCACGGCGCTGTTCAATAGCTCGACGATCAGCACCATGAACAGACTGCCCACCAGCATCAGCCACGCCATCGCCGTGTCCGCCAGCCACCAGGCCAGCGGCAGCATGATGGTGCAGATGACCAGCTCCTGGCGAAAGGCGGCTTCGTTTTTAAAGGCCGCCTTGAGCCCTTTCCACGAGTAGCGCGTGGAGTGAATCAGGTGGGTTATTCCGGTATGCCTTGGCTTCATCGCGCCATGTCGCTCTCATCAATGTGGATTAGTTGGCCGTGATCATGGCGTCCAGGTCGAGCGAAAGCGGGTCGAGCACCTCCGACCAGCTTAAGTAAGGCGTGGTGCCGGTGCCATTCACCAATACGCTAAATACCCCCCAGCGCCCTTGGGCCGTACGAAAGTAGCCCGCCGCGGCGCGAACCGCAAACGGCTCGTTGAGCGTACCGGTTTTCAGCATCACGTTGTTTTGAAAGCCCGGCGGGCCGCGGCGGATGAAGCGCATCACGCCGTTGGCCGGCGACTGAAACGCCGCCACGAAGCTTGGAAACAGCGCGCTTTCGTTGAACATCGACTCGAGCATCGCGGTGACGCCGTGAGCCGAGGTGCGATTGCTGGTGGTCAGGCCGCTGCCGCTTTCAAGGGTCACCGGGCCGTGGCCGGGAATCGAGTGGGCGAAGGCCTCCAGCGCTTGGCCGGCCTGGTAGAGCTGGGCCTGGGGCGTCTCGACCAGATCGAGCGCCAGCACGTCGGCCATGTAGTTGTTGGAGTAGTTCATGGTGCGCAGCAAAAGCTCCTGAAGCGGCTTGCTGTCCACCGCCGCCAGCCGGCTCGTCCCGCTCGGCCGCGCCGAGGTGACCCGCCAAGGGTCGCGCACGCTGATACCCGCCTGGCCGAGCATGCTCAAAAGCGTCTGGGCGGTCTGCTCCGCCGGGTCGCCGACGCCGCGGTAGACGTCCCGGGCCGCGGCGTTGGTCGAAATCTGGCCGGTCACGCGCATCACGTCGCCGCGCTCGTCGGTAATGCGGACGGCGCTTAGCTCGGTGCCGCTGTTGGCGGGCACGGTGCGCACCTGGTTGTCGATCGTGATCAGCGGCTGGGGGCTATCGCACAGCGAGGCGCGCGCCGGCGCATTGGCGCCAGGTGCCGGCGCCACGTTCACACACCAGGCGCCGAAGTTGATGCCGGCGGAGGTGAGCGGCGCGCTATAGGCGTTGGTCACGCGGCTCTGGGCGTTGCAGCGGTCGGTGGTGGCGCACTCGACCGGACCAAAGCGCCACTGGCTGACCACCAGCGCCCCGTCGACCTGCTCGACCCCGGCAAGCGTGAGCCGCTGCACCAGCCGCCAAAGATCCTCGGTGGTCAGCCCCGGGTCACCGCCGCCTTCGAACACCAGATCGCCGCGCAGCACGCCGGCCTCGACCGGGGCGCTGCTGACCAGCGACGTGGTAAAGCGGTGCTGAGGCCCGAAGCGGCTCAAAAGCGCCGCGCTCATGTAGGCCTTGGTGACCGAGGCCGGCGACAGCTGGCGCTCCGGGTTGATGCGCCCCAGCACCTGGTTGGCATCCGGGCCTAAAAGCCGCGCCTCGGCGCTGATCGAAAAGCCCTTGCTTTCGAGCTGGCCAAGCCGGGTGAAATCCGCCCACAGCGGCTGGCTCATCAGCAGCGCGGCCAGCGCCACCCCGGCCAGCCGCGCCGGCCGAACAAACGTTGATAAACGACTCACTCTCACCGTCCTTAATGCATATTCAAAATGAATGTTCAAAAATGGATATTCAAAGCTATATGTTCAAAACCACATGTTCGAATTAAAAAATATCCGCCGCGTCAGCCCTTGCCCGCTCTCATGACGAGTGAAGCGGGTCTTCGCCCGAGGGCTGCCCGCGAAGCTCGCAGGTCAGGCGCCAAAGCGGCTGGCCGCTCTGGGCGTACTTCGCCTCGAAAGGCGTCAGGTAATCGGGCCCCGGCGTGAGCGACTCGACCGCTGCCCGCTGATCGGTGGCAAACGCCACCGCCTGGGCGAACTCCTCGATGTAGATCTGCCAGTTCGAGCGCACCTCGAGCCGCCCGCCAAGTGCCAGCACGATGGGGAACACCGGGTGGCCGTGCCAGCGCATCTTAAGGTGCGCGGCCTTTGGGTACGGATTGGGGTACAGCAGATAGTGGCGCTCGAGGGCCCACCCCGCCGCCAGCGCCAGCCGCCAAAAATCGATGAGATCGGCGCGAACCAGCAGCGCGTTGCCCGGCAGCGCGCCGTGTTCGCGGCTCAGCCGGCTTTCGCTTCGATCCACCCCGATCACCGCGTGCTCCGGGAACCGCTCGGCCAGCCGCCTTGTCGAAAGGCCCACGCCGCAGCCGGCATCGAGAATCAGCGGCGCGTCCGTATTTGCACGCCAGGCCTCGGCGCGCTCGAAGGCTTGGCGGCTGTGTTCCGCCACGGGCTTTTTGAGCGGATGCGCGAGCGCGCGCTGAACGCGCCGGGCCAAATCCTGGTGCGGCCCAAACTGGTTGGAGGTAACGACTCGAGACGCGTGCTGCATGCCATCCTCTGATGGAAAAACCACGATTCTACCAGTTCTCCGGCGCGCGCGGCATGACGCCATTGCACCCCTGGTGCTATGATCGTGCCCATGAATATCAGGACACTCGGCCGGGGCCTTTCAAGCGCCCCGCCGAGGCGTACGTTACCCAACTATCGCACCACGAGGAATCCGGCTTGTCACACTTACCGGTAATTGTCGGCATGGGCGGCATCAATCCTGCTGGCAGAACCTCGGGCCATCAGGCCTTTCGCCGCACCGTGCTTGATGCGCTACCTACTGATCAAAAGCGCCACACGCTTGGGAGTCTGGCGGCGCTGATGCGCCTGGCGATCCACACCGAGCAGGGCTGGCAAAATGACCAGGGCGAGCCGATCGAGGCGCCCGCCGAGGCATTTTCCAAGCGCGTCTTGAACCACACGCTGATCCGGCGCAACGAAGACCCGCACTTTCTCGCCCCCGGCATGCCCGCCAGCCGCCAGGCAGAGATGACCCTCGAGGCCCCGCTGCATTTCACACTGCGCCGGCGCCAGCTGCCACAGCAGCTGCCGGACAACTGGGAAGTGAGCGATACCGAGGACGCCCGCCACGTAAAGGTCAGCGTGCCTGCCGGGGCGCTCAACGCGCTGCTGCCGGATGCCCAGACGCCCAAGGTCGTGGCCGCCGCACAGCTGCCCACCGGCTTTGACCCGGCAAGCCTTTATCGCAGCGTGCACCATCCGCGCGGGCTGTCGATGGCCATTTTCGCCGCCAGCGACTGCCTGGGCGCCAGCGGCCTCGAATGGGAGCGCCTGCGCGAGCGACTGGACCCGGACAAGATCGCGGTTTATGCCGGCAACTCCATCGGCCAGCTCGACGAGGCCGGCTGGGGCGGGCTGATGAAGAGCCTGGTGAGCGGCAACCGCGCCACCTCCAAGCAGATGCCGCTGGGCTACGCACAGATGCCGGCGGACTTTCTCAACGCCTACGTGTTGGGAAGCGTCGGCAGCACCGGGGCCGCACTCGGCGCCTGCGCAAGCTTTCTCTACAACCTGCGCCTGGGGCTTCGGGACATTCGCGAAGGCCGCGCCCGGGTAGTGATGGTCGGCACCGCGGATGCGCCGATCACCCCGGAGATCATCGAAGGGTTTCGCGCCATGGGGGCGCTGGCCGATGATGCGAGCCTGAAAGCGCTCGACGCCCTCGAGCTTCTGACCGACGCGGACTACCAGCGCGCCTGCCGCCCCTTCGCGCAAAACTGTGGCTTCACCATGGCCGAGGCGAGCCAGTTTGTGATGCTGATGGACGATGCGCTGGCGCTCGAAACCGGCGCGGATATCCTCGGCGCGGTACCGGACGTGTTCGTCAACGCCGACGGCTTCAAACGCTCGATCTCCGCCCCCGGCATCGGCAACTACATTACTCTGGGCAAGGCGGCGGCGCTGGTGCGCGACATGCTCGGCGAAACGGCGCTGCAAAAGCGCACGTTCGTCCACGCCCACGGCACCAGCACGCCGAAAAACCGCACCACCGAGTCCCACGTGCTGCACGAAATCGCCCGCGCCAACGGTATCGATGCCTGGCCGGTGGTGGCGATCAAGGCGTTCATCGGCCACTCCCAGGGCTCGGCGGCGGGCGATCAGTTGACCAGCGCCTTGGGCAGCTTTCAGCACGGCCTGCTGCCCGGCATTCCCACGCTGGACGCGGTGGCAAGCGACGTCCACGCCGAGCGGCTGCGCTTTTTCCAAACGCCGCTCGCCTTTGAAGCGGATGCCAGCTTTATCAACGCCAAGGGCTTTGGCGGCAACAACGCCACCGGCGTTGTGCTCTCGCCCAGCGTCACCGAGCGGCTGCTCGAAAAGCGCCACGGCGGCCAGGCCATGAAGGCGTGGCGAGCGCGCCGCGAAGACGTCCGCGCCCGCTCAGAGGCGTACCTGGCCCAAGCCGACCGCGGCCAATACGCGCCGCGCTATCAGTTCGGTGAAGCCGTGCTCGAAGGCCCGGAGCTTGGCATCGACGCTGATCGCATCCAGATTCCAGGCTACGCCCAGCCGGTGTCGCTGACGGTGGACAACCCCTTCGGCCGGCTCGACGACGAGGAGGGCTCATCATGAGCGCCGAGCAACCCCGGGTGGCGGTCTACCCCGGCACCTTCGACCCGATCACCAACGGCCATTTCGATCTGATCGCGCGCGCCGCGCGCCTGTTCGACCGCGTGGTGGTCGCCGTGGCCGAAAGCCCGGGGAAAAAGCCGGCGCTGTCGCTTGCGCAGCGTATCGCGCTGGTGGAGTCGACCTGTCACGCGCTTCCCAACGTGTCGGCAGTGGGGTTCTCGTCGCTTTTGACTACCCTGATGACGGATCTCGATGCGCGCATCCTGCTGCGCGGGATTCGCGCCGCCTCTGACTTTGAGTACGAGCTGCAGCTTGCTAACATGAACCGCGCCCAGCACCCCGACCTTGAGAGCGTGTTTTTGACGCCGGCGGTCGAGAACTCCTATATTTCGTCGACCATCGTTCGCGAAATCGCACGCCTTGGCGGCGACGTGTCGGCGCTGGTGCCGCCCAACGTCGCAAAGGCGCTGGCCGAGCGCTTCAACACTCCCTGAGCCCCACGCCCCGGCGGGCGAACCCGTCATTCACGAGGTAATAGCCATGTCCCTGATGATTACCGACGAATGCATCAACTGCGACGTCTGCGAGCCGGAATGCCCCAACGATGCGATCTCGCCGGGTGAAGAGATCTACGTGATCGACCCGGGGCTTTGCACCGAGTGTGTCGGCCACTTCGACGAGCCCCAGTGCCAGCAGGTCTGCCCGGTGGACTGCATTCCGCTCGACCCGAACCGCCCGGAAACCAAAGAGCAGCTGTTGAAAAAGTATCACCTCATCACCGCCGCCTGACCCGCCCGTGCGCATCTGGGCGCTCGCCTGGCCCATCATTCTCTCCAACGTCACCGTCCCGCTTTTGGGGCTGGTGGACACCGCCGTGGTCGGCCACCTGCCGGATTCGCGCTATCTCGCCGCGGTGACCCTGGGCGCTACGCTGTTCGGCTTTCTCTACTGGGGGTTTGGCTTTCTGCGGATGGGCACTACCGGCCTGGTCGCCCAAGCCGTGGGGCGCCAGGCGCCCAGCGAGGTCAAAAACCTGCTGGGGCAGTCGCTTTTGCTGGCGCTTTTCATTGGCACGGTGCTGATGCTTTTGAGCTCGCCGCTGATCGACCTTGGGCTGTGGCTGCTCGATGGAAGCAAAGAGGCCCAGCGGCTTGCCCGGGAGTACGCCGAGATTCGGCTCTGGTCGGCGCCGGCGGTGCTGGCCAACTACACGATTCTGGGCTGGTTTCTGGGTCAGCAGAACGCCCGCGTCACGCTCTACCTGCTGCTTTTGACCAACGCCGTCAATATCGCCCTCGATCTTGCCTTCGTGGTGGGCCTTGGCATGACCAGCAACGGCGTGGCGCTGGCCAGCGTCATCGCCGACTACAGCGCGCTGGTCTTCGGCGCCGGGCTGGTGGCTCGCCAGCTGCGGCTTTTGGACGGCGCCTTCGAGCGCACAAGGCTCTGGCGGCTTCGCGCCTACCAGGCGCTTTTCAGCGTCAACGCGCACCTGTTCGTGCGCACCCTCGGGCTTTTGTTCGCCACCGCGTTTTTCACCGCCCAGGGCGCACGCCAAGGCGATACGGTGCTGGCGGCTAACGCCGTACTTTTGCAGTTCATCATGCTAACGAGCTACGCGCTGGACGGCTTCGCCCACGCCGCCGAGTCGCTGACCGGCCGCGCGTTTGGGCGGCGCGACTGGGCGGGCTTTGCCGCCACGGTCAAAGCCGCCGCGCGCTTTTCGTTCTACACGGCGCTGGCCACCGCGCTCGGCTTTGCGCTGTTCGGTAACGCCCTGATCGCACTGTTGACCGGCCTGGTGGAAGTACGCGCCACCGCCGCCGAGTACCTTCCCTGGATGGTCGCCATGCCCCTAATCGCGGTGTGGAGCTATCTGCTCGACGGCGTATTTATCGGCACGACCGCGGTGCGTGAGATGCGCAACAGCATCTTCGCCGGGCTCGGCGTCTACCTGCCCGCTTGGTGGCTGTTCCAGGGCCTTGGCAATCACGGGCTGTGGCTCGCCTTTACCCTTTTTATGCTCACCCGCTCCGCGGTACTCGCCGGCTACTACGTGCGCTACCGGCGAAGCCGCTGGTGCGCCGCCCCGGCAACGTATTGATCGCGGGCGGTGGCCCATCAGCGGTTAACCCATCGGCGGGGATGAAAAAACTACCCCGGGCTCGTATATTGAGCGGGCACTCCCAATAACGAATAAAGCGAGCCTCTTATGCTAAGGTTTATTGCCAGGCCTGCAGTCAAGCTGGTCGAGCGCTATCTACCCGACCCCTATATTTTCGTGTTGCTGCTCACCTTGATCGCCTCCGTGGCAGCCATCGCCGTGGAGCGCCAGACGCCGCTGGCGGTGCTGCGCATGTGGGGCGACGGTTTCTGGGGGCTTTTGACCTTCTCCATGCAGATGCTGCTGGTACTGGTCACCGGCTTCATGCTGGCAAGCTCGCCGCCGGTCAAACGCCTGCTGGCAAAGCTGGCGGGCACCGCTAAAAGCGCCGGCGGAGCCATCATTCTCGTCACCCTGGTGTCGCTGGCCGCGAGCTGGATCAACTGGGGCTTTGGCCTCGTCGTCGGGGCGCTGTTCGCCAAGGAGCTGGCGCGGCTGGTGCGGGTCGATTACCGCCTGCTGGTGGCGAGCGCATATTCGGGCTTCGTGGTGTGGCACGGGGGCCTGGCGGGCTCGATTCCGCTCACCATCGCGACCGAAGGCCACTTCTCCGCCGACCAGATTGGCGTCATCGGCACCGGCTCGACGATCTTTGCGTTTTTCAATCTCGCCATCGTCGTCTGCCTGTTCGTGGCCATCCCGCTGATCAACCGGTTGATGCTGCCGCCGGAGGAGGAGAGCGTTTACGTCGACCGCGCGCTTCTCGACGACGAGCCGGAGACGGTCGAGCGTGCCACCCGCCCGGCGGAGAAGCTCGAAAACAGCATGGGGCTGGCGCTACTGGTGGGCGTGCCAGGACTTTTGTTCTTGCTCGACCACTTTTTCCTGCGCGGCGGCGGGCTCAACCTGAACGTGGTCAACTTTCTGTTTCTGTTCGCCGCAATCGTGCTGCACCGCACGCCGCGTAACCTGTTGAACAGCCTGAACGAGGCGATCAAGGGCGGCGCGGGCATCGTGATCCAGTTCCCCTTCTACGCCGGCATCATGGCGATCATGGTGCAGTCGGGGCTGGCCGAAAGCATGTCGCAGTGGCTGGTCTCGTTTGCCAGCGCCACGTCGCTGCCGTTCTGGTCGTTCATTAGCGCTGGCATCGTCAATATCTTCGTGCCTTCCGGGGGCGGTCAGTGGGCGGTGCAGGCGCCGGTCATGCTGCCCGCCGCCGAAGCGCTGGGCGCGGACGTGGCGCGTATCGCCATGGCGGTCGCTTGGGGCGATGCCTGGACGAACCTGTTGCAGCCGTTCTGGGCGCTGCCGGTGCTCGCCATCGCCGGGCTCAAGGCCAAGGACATTATGGGCTTTTGCCTGGTTCAGCTATTTTTAACCGGCGCGATCATTTCCGTAGGGCTTGTGTACTTTTAAGCGCCGGCGGTTTCACTTCACGGGTGCCCCGCGCGAGGCGGTCGCCCTTTCAGGCTTTCAAGAGCAGCTTATGACGGACACTTCAAGCGCTGATAGCGCCCTGCCGGGCCAGCGCGAACTCTCCATGACGGTATTGATGACACCGGACATGGCCAACTTCAGCGGCAAGGTGCACGGCGGCGCGATTCTCAAAAAGCTCGACGAAGTAGCCTACGCCTGCGCCAGTCGCTACTCCGGCCACTACGTGGTCACCCTTTCCGTGGACCAGGTACTGTTCAAGCAGCCGATCATGGTCGGCGAGCTGGTCACCTTTTTGGCAAGCGTGAACCACGTGGGCCGCTCCTCGATGGAGATCGGCATTAAGGTGGTGGCCGAAGACATCCGCGAAAAGTTGATTCGCCACACCAACAGCTGTTATCTCACCATGGTCGCGATCGACCCACAGGGCCAGCCCGCTCAGGTGGCACCGCTGGCGCTGAATACGCCGCTTCAGAAGCTGCGCTTCGAGAAGGCGGCGCTGCGCAAGAAGCTTCGAAAGCAGGCCGAGCAGGAAGAGAAGCGCGCCCAGCAGCACCTCAAGGACGACTAGCCCGCCGTCGCCTCGCCCCCACCGAAAGGAGTCACCATGCTGGCCAGAGAGCGCCACCACAAACTACCCCGCGCCGTGGAATATGCGCACATCGGCTGGGACTTTTTCATTCTGGCCGCGGTGATCGCAAACCTGGCACTCCTGCTGTTCGATTCGCTGTTTCTGCTCGGCTGGTTCGAGCAGCTCGTTCAGAGCGCCTCGCCGAGCTTTCACGGCTTTTACGACGCCGAGATTCACAGCCGCTTTTTCGCCATCGACCTGGTGTTCGTCACGGTTTTCGTCATCGACGTGCTGCTGGGGTGGGCGGCAGCGATCATCGAACGACGCTATCACCGCTGGTTCTTCTATCCGTTCATCCACTGGTACGACGTACTGGGCTGCATTCCGCTAGCGGGCTTTCGCTGGCTGCGCGCGCTCAGAGTGCTCTCGCTGGTCAACCGACTTCACCGGCTGGGGCTGATCGACGTGCGCAACTGGTCGAGCTTTAAGTTCGTCATGAAGTACTACGATATCCTGCTCGAGGAGCTCTCTGACCGCATCGCGCTGCGCCTGATGGGCAACGTGCAGCAGCAGATTCTGGCCGCCGACTCGCTCACCGAGCGCCTCGTCGACCGGGTGATCATGCCGCGCAAGAGCGAACTCATCAAGGAGATCTCCCAGCGCTTGGAGTCCACCGTGGGCAAGGCATACCAGCGAAATCGCGAGTCGATCATGACCTCCATCGACGCCTTGATCACGCGCACGCTCAACGATAGCCCGGAGATCCAGCGGCTCAATCGCCTACCCATGGGCGAAACCGCCTCCAGCGCCATGCAGGCCTCATTGAGCGGCGTCGCCCAGCGGCTGGTGGACGAACTGGCGCTCGGCATCCACTCTCCGGATTTTCGCCGTTTCATCGAGCGCACCGCGGACAGCGGCTTCGAAAGCTGGCTGACCGTGGATGAAACCAGCGCCCACGTCACCGAGCAGGTGCTTTACGATCTTATCGAAATGCTCAAGGAGCAGGTGCGCCATCAGCACTGGAAGGACCGCTATGAGTAGGCCATCCCATGGTCAGTGAATGGCTACTGCTGCTGGGGCCGGTGGCGCTTTTCATGATGTCGATGACGCTAACGCCGGGGCCGAATAACCTGATGCTGACCGCCTCCGGGGCGAACTTCGGCGTGCGCCGCACGTTGCCCCACATGGGCGGCATCGTCGGCGGCTGCTTTTGTCTGTATCTGGCCATTGCGCTGGGTTTGGGCACGCTATTCGAGCGCTTTCCGGCGCTTCAGTGGAGCCTGCGCTGGGCGGGCAGCGCTTACCTGCTCTACCTGGCCTATAAAATCGCCACGGCGCCGCCGCCGAACTTGAGCGATACCCGCGCCAGGGGCAAGCCGCTTACCTTTGGCCAGGCGGCGCTTTTTCAGCTCGCCAACCCCAAGGCCTGGGTGCTGGGGCTTGCATTGATCGCCGGTTTTTTGCCGGACAGCGGCCCGACGCTGCTCAACGCGGTGCTGCTGGTGGGAATGGCCGAACTCACCGCCTTGCCATGTTTGCTGGTATGGGCGGTGTTTGGCGTGGCGATCGGGCGCTTCATCAAGACCGCCGCCGCCTGGCGGGCGTTCAACGTGACGATGGGGCTGTTGACCGCCGCCTGCGTGGTGCTGATTCTGCGTTAGCCGCAGCGCAGCGCGGTGACGCGCCCGTCTTCATCGAGCTCGATATTGAGCCGGTCTTCGCGGTAGTCCATGGTCGCGACGCTATTCGGCGGCAACACGCGCACGTCGCGCGCGCCGCTTTGAGTCATGAGCTCGCGCGAGCGCGCCTCGGTCAGCGGCTCACCCACGGCTTCGAGCGAAGCGATGTTGCAGGCGCCCTGCCGGCTCGATTCCGGCGCACTATCGGCGACCCGAGGCGGCGGCGGCGCGCTAACGTCCGGGCTGCTCGGCGCCTCGGCGACGCCGGTCTGAGTCGCGCAGGCGCTCAGGAGCGCACCGAGGGTCAGCGCGCCGGTGGCCATCAGAGCGGTTTTGAAGAAACGATGTTTTTGAGAACAATGTGGATTGAAGCGATAAAAGGTAGGCATGCCACGACTCCTTGTGAATGCGCGATGAAAGAGCCGTTAACCGGTTCAAGCAGCGCTTGACGGCGGCCCCAAACGAAAGAAGCAGGCGAGAGAATCTCCCGCCTGCTTCCTGTAGCGCCCGACCGAACTTACTCGGCGGCGTCCTGCACGGCCTGGCCGCCCGCTTGCACGTCCTTGCCTGCGCCGGAAATGGTGTTGCAACCGGCCAACGCGGAAGCGCTGACCAGCAGAATGAAGCTTACGGCGAGTAGTTTTTTCATCATGTTCTCCTTAACATTCACGGGGTCGGAAAGCCTTCGCTTGTCTCTGTCACGCAGGCGTATAGTCAGCGTAACAGCGTTTTAACGATTCTGCCCGTTTAACGCTGCCACACGCATCGATTTTTATGGCAGCGCCCCTGAACTGTCAACGTTTTATCCCGGAGCCCCCACCCATGAGCACTTTCGAGCTGGATAGCCGCCTGGCCGCCGACACCCTGTCGCTTGCCGACCTGCCGCTTTGCCGCGCGCTGTTGATGAACGACGCACGCTACCCCTGGGTGATTCTGGTGCCGCGCCGCCAGGGCGTGCGCGAGATATTCGAGCTTTCAAGCGACGACCAAACGCAGCTTCACCGCGAGACCACCGCGCTTGGCCAGGCGCTTCACCTGGCCTTTCAAGGCGACAAGCTCAACGTCGCCGCGCTTGGCAACGTCGTCAGCCAGCTTCATGTGCATCTGGTGGTGCGCTTCGAGCAAGACGACGCCTGGCCGGCGCCGGTGTGGGGCAAGGGTGAGGCAGAGCCCTACAGCCCGACGCTTCAACGCGAGCGCCGCGAGCTGATTCTGGCCCATATGGACAAGCTCGACGTCTAGGGCGAGTTTACGACGAAGGACCGAACGGTGCGCTGCTCGAGCGCGCCGGCGGCTCGCCAAATAGCGGCGAACTCGCCGGCTGGTTGAAGCCCGCGACCGACAGCGACACGCCCAGCGCCACGATCACCGCCCCGCCTGCCAGCGCCGCCCAGGCGGCGATTTTTTCTATCGCGCGGCTTTGCGACTGACGCGCCAGCCGCCGGGTTGCCCAGCCGCGAGCGAAGACGCTGGCCAGCGCCAGCGCCGATACCGTGATGCCGGTACCGACAGACATGGCGACCACCGCGGTGACGCCAACCCCAAACTGGCCTAAAAGCCCTGCCGCGCCGAGCAGCAGCACCGCCCCGGAACAGGGGCGCAGGCCGATCGCGCCGACGGTCATCAGCGCGGTGCGCCAATCAAGCGCCTGATCCGGCTCGACGTGGTGGGCGCCGCCGCAGCAGTGCGCACCGTGTTCATGATGCTCGCCGTGATGGTGGTGATGCTGATGGAAGTGGCCGTGGCTGGGCGCCGAGAGCAGCCCTACGCCTTTCGAAACCGGCGTCAAAATTGGCGTTAAAAACATCGGGGCCTCAGAGCGATAGGCCTGGCGCAGCTTGCGCGCCGCGCGAGCGCAGAGCCAGGCGCCCAAAAGCGCCACCAGCAAAAAGCTGCCCTGCTCGACCCACACCACCTGCCCCATCGCCTGGCGGGTCAGAAAGCCCAGCCCGAACACCAGCACGCCGACCATAACGATGGCGGTCACCCCTTGAAGCAGCGACGCGGCAAAGGAGAGCCCAAGCGCCCGGCGGGTCGCGCCGCCATGGGAGGCGAGATAGGTCGCCAGCACCGCCTTGCCGTGGCCCGGGCCCGCGGCGTGAAACACGCCGTAGCCGAAGCTCACTCCCATAAGCGTTAGCCACGCCGAGTTCGACGGCGTGCGCGCAAGCTCGGTGATGGAGAGCGTCAGCGCCCGGTGAAGCTCGCGCTGCCAGGCAAGGATCTGAAAACTCGCGCCTTGAAACCAGAGCGTGACTGCCCAAGCCGCAAGCCCGACCAGGGCGATCGCTAGCGCAACCTTGAGCCCGGTTTTCAAGCGTGCGCTTGAAGGCGAGGCGTTGGAAGCTTGAGGCTTATTGGCGAAGGCGTTTCGGGCGGTGTTAGGCATGATCAGGATTCAGTGCAGTCGATATGGCCGGTTTCGGCGAAGTAGCGGCCAAGCTCCGGCTCGCCCTGCTCGCCCTTGTCCAGAAGCGCGGCCTGCAGCACGAGCTCCGGGTCCGGGTCCGCCGGGGTGATACTCAGCGTGCAGGACGTCTCGTCGCCAACAAGCGCCAGCGCGCTTTCGGCAGGGGCGCCGTCCTGCTCCTCGTGGACCACTTCGATGTAGTAGGTCGGGTCATAGATCTGGTATTCAAGCCGCCCATCGTCGAGGGCCACGGGCTCAGCCAGCGGCAGCGAGAACATGTACACCAAGCGGTTATTGCTTTGATAAGTGGTGTACTCGCTCACCTCGCCCAACGCCTGGGGCTCGCCGTCGAGCCAGACGCTGGTGAAGTAGTGCTGCGCCGAGAGGTTGGCGCGAATGTCCTGACCGAGCTGGTCGAGCCCCTCCTCGAAGGTGGCGTCCGCCACGTTTCGCAGCTCGTCGAACACGATCAGGCTGTAAAACGGATCCATCCGCCAGATCTGGTCGAGCGACGTAACGCGGCCCTGCGCGTCGGTCACGACGTTCACGCTGAGATCGATCCAGCCGTGAGGGTGGGCTTGCGCGTCGCTGGCCAACAAAAGTGAGCCGGCCGCAAGAAAGGCGCGTGTTAGCGCAGAACGGTTCAAGGCGCTTCTCCTAGCCGCTGCTGAAGTTCGACGAGCCAGGGGTCGAGCAGGTACGGCGCCAGCGGCGTAGCGCCGCGCAGCGCCGAGACGCTCACTTGGCTCGATGCGGCTTGGCTCGCTGCGGTCTGATTCGAAGTGCCCTGCAAGGCAGCGCTTTGGGGCGCACCAAACGGCTCGACGCGCAGCAGCAGGCGATACTCCGGCCAGCGGGCAAGCGAGGCCTCGGCGCGGCCAAGCGCCAAGTCCGCGTGGCGAATCACGTAGCCCTGGGCCACCATCAAATCCACCGCCTCGCGAAAGGTGCGCTCTGGCGTGGCGTTGAAGCGAAGCTCGCGCGGATCCGCCGGCTGAGGAGTGGCGCAGCCGGCGAGTAGCGCGGTGGCGAGCGCCAGCGCCGCCGCTCTAATGTTGGATGAACGCCTCATAAGCGACTCCCGGTGTCGAAGGCGGGCAGCGCCGATTGAAAGCGCCGGCAGAAATCGTCGTCGCTGGCACTGCGCGACTCGCGCAGATCGCGCAGGTGATCGAAGCGGCGGATATCGCGGGACAGGCGCACGTGATTGTTTTGCACCAGCACGCTCACCCGTTCGCTCTCCACCGGGCGCTGGCCGATGCCCCCGCCAAAGCCGAGCCCGAGCCCTATCGATGAGCGATGGCCAAGGCCCAAGCCACCAAAGAAGCGCACGCCGGGGCCGTAGTAGTCGTCATAAGGGTCATAGTAGCCGATCAGCTCGCGCTCCTTGCTCGCAGTGATCAGGCCAAGCGTGGTATCGGTATTGTCGAGCTCGAACTCCCAGTTTTCGAGTACCGCTACGCTCTGGCGCAGAACCTCCTCACCGGCCACGCCGTTCGTGGGAAAGTAGCACGAAGGCGCGGGGGCGGGCTCGGCGCGGGGCAGCCGGTCCGGCGTCGTCTGACAGCCCGCCAGCGCCAGCAGCAAGACCAGCATCATCGGTCGTGACTTCATCGGTGCTCCCTCGGCGTCCGCGCCGGTTTTTGTGCTGGGCGAGCCATGCCTGGTATGCGGCGGAGCGCCGCGCTAAGCTCACTGCCAGAGCGGTGGTTCCAAACCCCTATTTACAAGCCCTGTTTTCAAGCCCCATTTCCAAGCGCTGGTTCCAGATAATCATTTCCAGACAATAAATTCACTATAAGGCTTTATGGAGATCGCGTTAATGAACGTCGTGCTTTGCCCGGATAGTTTCAAGGATGCCCTTGGCGCCAACGCTGCCGCCCACGCCATGGCCGAAGGCGTCAAGCGGGCGTGCGCTGAGGCGAGCGTGCACCCCTGCCCGCTGGCCGACGGCGGTGAGGGAAGCCTTGAGGCGCTGATCAGCGCCACCGGTGCCGAGCGGTGCGAGCTCGAGGTGCAGGACGCCCTCGGTCGGGCCCGCCTGGCAAGCTGGGGCTGGCTTGCCCGCGAGCGTACCGCATTTATCGAGCTGGCAGAAGCGAGCGGCCTGCAGCACCTGTCGAGCGCCGAGCGCAGCGCCCTGCACACCAGCACCTTCGGCGTCGGCGAGCTGTTTCGCGCCGCGCTCGACGCCGGCGCCGAGAAGGCGCTGCTACTGCTCGGCGGTAGCGCCACCAACGACGCCGGCGCCGGCATGCTCCAAGCCCTGGGCGCCACGCTAAAAGACCGCGAAGGCAACGCGTTGGCCCCGGGTGGGGCGGCGCTAGCCGAGCTCGAAACGCTGGATCTCTCCGGGCTCGACCCGCGCCTGGCAAGCCTTGCCGTGGAAGCGGCGGTGGACGTAGACAACCCGCTTTTAGGTGAGCGCGGCGCCAGCGCCGTGTTCGGCCCGCAAAAGGGCGCCACCCCGGACGATGTAGAGACGCTCGACGCCGCGCTTGAGCGCTTTGCCGACGTCAGCGCCCAGGCGCTTGGCGGCGATCTTCGCGAGCTTGCCGGCGCCGGGGCGGCCGGCGGCATGGGCTTTGCCGCCGCGAGCTTTCTCGGCGCGACGCTCAAGCCCGGCATCGAGATCATCATGCGTCAGGCGAATTTGCCCGCGCTGATCGAGCAGGCGGATCTGATCATCACTGGCGAAGGCCGTTTGGATGGCCAAAGCCTGGCCGGCAAAACGCCGATCGGCGTGGCGCGGGCGGCAAAGCGTTTGGGCAAACCCGTGGTGGTGCTGGCGGGAAGTTTGGGCGACGGGTGGCAGGCGTGTTTTGATGAGGGCGTCACCGCCGCCTTCGCGCTGGCCGACGGCCCGATGAGCCTCGATGAGGCGCTACCGCGCACCGCCGAGCTTTTGAGCGCGCGCTGTGAAGGCGTGGTGCGGCTCTGGCAGGGCCGCCTTACGGCAAGCGGCGGTTGAAAACCCGCGAGTTCGCCTGCACATTCAAAGAGTAGCCGCGCGCGATACCGCTACGCTATGAAGGCGATACGCAAAACTCGTTTTAACGCGTCGCCAGCGTGCGCTAACCTTTTTGAACGAATCGACACCCGTTTAACGGCTTACATGGAGACGTAGTGATGTCCGAGTTCAACAGCATTGGTCTACACGAAGATAGCGCCAGCCAGCTCGCCGAGAAGCTAAACCACCTGCTGGCCAACTACCAGATCTTTTACATGAACGTGCGCGGCTACCACTGGAACGTGAAGGGTAACGACTTTTTCCAGCTGCACGAGAAGTTCGAGGAGTTCTACACCGACCTGCTGACCAAAGTCGACGAGGTCGCCGAGCGTATCCTGACCCTCGGCCACAAGCCGGTGCACGCCTACAGCGACTATGCCAAGCTCTCGCGGCTCAAGGAAGATAAGGACGTCCACGACGGCCAGGCCTGTGTGAAAGGCGTGCTCGACGGCTACCAGACGCTGATCGCGCTGCAGCGCGAAGTGCTGGCGCTGGCGTCTGACGCCGACGATGAAGGCACCGCTTCCCAAGCCGGTGACTACATCCGTGAGCAGGAAAAGACCGTGTGGATGCTCAACGCCTATTTGAGCAATTGATATAAAACCACCTTTGACGTACAACTTTTGAAACATCTAAACGGCGCTCAAGGCGCCGTTTTTTGTGTGCGCGCTCGCCCATCGCCAGCGCTACTGATGAACGATATATAAAAAAACCGACACCTATCCCCCCAAATACTAATTTGATAATACACCGTTATAAATATGAAATGATTGCAGATGAAAAATTAATGGATTAGTGAGTTCACCAGGTTCGAGACCCATGCTCGATATCAAATATTACGTGCTGATTGATGCGGTCGAGCGCCACGGCTCGCTTCAGGCAGCTTCAGCGGCGATCGGCCTGACCCAGCCGGCCGCCACGCACCGGATTCGTGAAATGGAGCGGCGATTGGCCGTTTCGTTGTTCGAAAAACGCGGGCGGCGCCTGTTTCTCACCCCGGCGGGGAAGCGCTTACTCGAGGCCGGCCGCGAGATCATTCCCATTTTGATGGAAGCCGAGAGCGAGGCATCTCTGCTGTCACGCCGCGATACCCAAGCTCTGCGCTGGGGAGTAGACGCCCACGACATCGTGGATAGCATACTGAGCGCGAGCCTAGAGCAGAACCTTCCTCCGATCGAGCTCTACCGATTCTCTACGCACACGATCCTTGGCGCGCTGCTCGATCAGCAGATCGACCTGATGCTGACGACCAACCCGCCGGTACAGAAAGGCATCGAGACAGTTTGTCTGTTCGAAGACGAACTCAAGGCGGTGGTGCCGGCGACGCATCCGCTAGCCTGCCGCAACGTCGTCAGCGCCGAGGAAATCTCACGCGAGCCCTATCTGACGTTCAGTGCAGCCCGAGAACCCGGCTACGAGTTCGACCTGTTTTTTCATCCTGAGCGCCAAGCGCCGGAGTCAATTCAGATCATCGAGTCCGTGCGCACGATTCTGGACGTCATCGCGACCACACAGCGTGGTGTGAGCATTCTGTCCTCCTGGATCGTCGACGAGACCCAAGCGCAGCAAAAGCTCAAGGCGCTTCCGCTCAATGGCGTGAAAATTCCCGTCACATGGTATCTCGCTTACCTCAATAAAGAGAACGTACAAGAGCAGTTGCCCGAACTGAAGACCGTATTTCAAAACGCCATGAAGAGTGCCTAACAATCAAGCATAACGGAGTCCGTGAATGAGCAACGTTTCTCTACGAAGAGCCACGTTTTACCCCTCGCTGGCGCTACTGGGGGGAATGACGATTCTCGCCCTAGTAAACAGCGCTTTTCTTTTAAAGCTAACCCGCGCTGTCCATGAATTTCTGATGGACCAGTTCAGCTGGCTCTATGCGCTATCCGCTTTTGCCTTGGTGCTCGTTGCGGCGGGCACGCTGTTCTCGCCGATCGCCAGACTGCGTATCGGGGGCAAGAGCGCAAAGCCCATATTGTCCAAGTGGCAATGGTGTTCCATCACGCTGTGCAGTTCGGTAGCCATTGGGCTACTTTTTTTTGCTGCCGCGGAGCCGATCTTCTTCATGTCCGCGCCGCCCTCAACGATGGACGTTGAGGCGTTTTCGACCGAAAGCGGGGTAAACGGCATCGCTTCACTCTACATGCACTGGTCCTTTACCACCTACGCTATCTACACCGTGCCCGCGCTCATGTTTGCGATAGCCCACTATAACCTAGGCATGAAGTTCAGCATTTCATCGGCCATGACGGCGGCTCTACCGATCAACATGGGCCCGATCACGCGCCAGATTGTTGATGCGCTGGCGCTGATTGCCTTGGTAGCCGGCATGGTCGCCTCATTAGGTACCGGCGCCATGATGCTGGGCGGCGGCATCAATCGCCTGTTTGGCATCGAGGTCACCGATACGCTGATCGGCGCGCTTTGCATGATCGTCATGCTCGCCTCGGCGCTCTCTGCGGCCACGGGCCTACTCAAAGGAATTCGCTTTCTCTCGAGCTGGAACGCCCGCGCGCTGGTGGTCATGGCGGCGCTGGTGCTGATTTTCGGCCCAACCTCCTTTATCACTAACGGCGGTATCGACGCGCTGGGGCGCTACCTGTCCGGCTTCATCAAGAACAGCCTCAATACCGGCACAATCAACGAAAACGGCTGGCCACGGGCTTGGACGCTGTTCTTCTGGGCTAACTGGTTCGCTTGGGCGCCAGTCACCAGCATGTTTCTGGGCAAAATCTCCCGCGGCTATTCGGTGCGCGAGTTCCTGCTGTTCAACTTCATTTTTCCGGCTTCGTTCGTGCTAGTGTGGTGCGCCACCTTCGGCGGTTTGTCGGTATTCACCGAGCTCAATAGCGCCAATATCCTGAGCCAAGCGTTGCAAAATAGCGGCCCAGGCGACGTAATCTGGGTGCTGCTGGAGCAACTGCCGATGGCCATGCTCTTCGTGGCACTATTCCTGGGCCTGTCACTGGTCTCCTACGTGACCGCCGCCGACTCCACTATCGACGCCATTTCCGGCATGTGCTGCAACGGTAACGCTAACAGCGAGGTGAACTCATCTCCCTACTACATCAAGCTGGTCTGGGGCGCGATCATCTCCATTATCACTCTGGTACTGACCGTCAGCGGCGGCTTGGAGGCGCTCAAGATGATCTCTACAGTGGGAGGGTTCATTGGACTTCTGATCGTCATGTGCGCCGCCGCCTCGCTGGTGCGCATCGCCTGCTGGCCTACCCTGCTACCGCAAATTAAAAGCGATATTCTGCCCTCGCCCATGGAGACCTCCAGCGCCGAACGCGACGACGTATAAGTTTTACGTCACCCGTACGGGCCGAATTTTCATTATTAATTCAGCAAAGCTTCAGTAGCATGAAGCTATCATTCAAGGAGATATCGATATGAGCTCACAGCAGCAGACGACACAGGACATGGCCACCCTCGAAGAGATCGTCAACTTGGAGCGCTATCCGCTCAATGCTCCTGATTCCGATAAGTACCGCGAGTGTGTCGAGCAGATTCGCCAGCAGCTTGATGACGACGGCTGCGCCCACTTCGCGAGCTTCATCCGCAGCGATCTGATTGATCGTCTGCGCGAAGAGAGCGAGGAAGTAGCGCCCAAGGCGCACTACCACAGCAACCGAGTCACGCCCTATGCCACCGCCGATGACGACAGCTACCCGGAAGATCATCCGATGCGTCGTTTTCAAGCGTTCAGCAACGGCTTCGTAGCCAAGGACCTGATCGACGAGGACAAGCTCGTTCAGCGTCTCTACAGCAATCCGGTCTTCAAGCAGTTCATCGCCGACTGCCTGCAAGAAGAGCGCATTCATGAGTATGCCGATCCGATCGCCGGGCTGGTGATTAACGTAATGCCCGAGAACACGACGCTGCCATGGCACTTCGATACAAACGAATTCATCGTCAGCCTGATGACGCGCCGCCCCGAATCTGGAGGCGACTTCGAATACGTGCCGGATATCCGCACGCCGGGCAACGAGAATTTCGAAGAGGTGAAGAGGGTGCTCGACGGCGACCACTCCAGGGTCAAGGCGCTGACGCTCGAAACCGGCGATCTTCAGCTGTTCAAGGGCCGATACTCGATGCACCGCGTCGCTCCCGCACGGGGCCAGCGTCTCTGCACCCTGCTGGGCTACGCCAAGGAGCCGGGCATGATCGGTCGCGTCAAGCGCACCAAAGACGTCTACGGTCGCGTTACCCAAGCCCACATCGATGCCGAAAACGCGCATCGCGACGATTCACTGGCAGGTTAATCGCATGACAACGACCTACTCAACTCCAGCGCAGCCTCACTCGGCGCTCAACTACGACACTGTAGATCTCAAGGACACTCCGATCGATCAAGCGCTGGAGCGTCGCGTCGCACTTTACCGTTTGGGCCGCCTGCGCCAACAAATCAAGGAGCACGACCTGAACGCAGTGGTGCTCTTCGACCCGATAAACATCCGCTACGCGTGCAACGTGCGCAACATGCAGGTCTACTCCCAGCGTAACCCAGCGCGCTACCTGGTGGTGCCCGCGGAGGGCCCGGTGGCCCTGTTCGAGTACCGCTCCTGCGGCCACCTCGCCCAAAACATGCCGACGATCGACGAGATCCACGGCGCGTCACCTATCATGCCGCTGCATAGTGGCCCGCACTCGTCGCGCCACGTCTGCAACTTTGTCGCCGAGATCGACGACGTCATGCGTCGCTCCGCTTCGGGGGGCAAGCGTATCGGAATCGAGAGCGCGCCAACGGAAATCGTAGGTGCGCTGGCCGAGCAGGGCTACACACTGAGCGACGCCTCACGTCCAGTGGAGATCGCCAAGTCGATCAAGAGCTTCGATGAGCTAACGATGATCGCCAAGTCCGTTGAGCTGACCGAGCAGGCCATGATTGTGATGGAGCGCGCCATCGAGCCTGGGCTGAGCGAAAACGCCCTGTGGTCGATCTTCCAGCAGAAGGTCATTGAGACCGGGGGCGAGTACATGGAAACTAGACTCTTGAACTCAGGCGACCGGACCAACCCGTGGTTCCAAGAGACGTCGGCCAAGAAGCTTGCCGCCGGTGAGCTTGTCGCCTTCGATACCGATACCGTCGGCGTCTACGGTTACTACACCGACTTCTCGCGCACATTCTTTGTCGGCGGTGAAGATGCCAACCCCAGCGCCAAGCAGAAAGAGCTCTACTCGCTCTCCCGCGATGAGATCGAGACCAACATCGCCCTGATGCGTCCGGGCATGTCGTTTCGCGAATACTCGGAAAAGGCGTGGAAGATTCCGGAAGGCTACCGGGAGAACCGCTACTTGGCCGTAGTCCACGGCTGCGGCATGACCGGCGAGTGGCCGATCATTTCCCACAGCATGGACTGGAACGAAGTCGGTTACGACGGCATCATCCAACCGGGCATGACCCTGTGCGTCGAGTCCTTCTGCGGCCACCGCGACGGCGGCGAGGGCGTCAAGCTTGAGGAGCAGGTGCTGGTGACCGAAACCGGCGTGCGCCGCATGTCGACTTACGGCTACTCCGACCAGTTGACCAACCGCTAAGCACGGTGTCACTCCAAAGCGCCCGCCGCCCTTCGGGGCGGTGGGCGCTTGCGTTTCACCGGGATTTTGCCAGCGTCTCGATCAGCGCGCGCAGCATCGTCCAGAACTCCGTCACGGAGGCAAGCTCGACCCGCTCGTCCGGCGAGTGGGCGCCGCGAATCAGCGGGCCGAAGGAGATCATGTCGAGCGACGGGTATTTGGAGCCAAGAATGCCGCACTCGAGCCCGGCGTGAATCACCTTCACTGCGGGCTCACTGCCCAGCACCGCCTGATGGCGCGCCTTGAAGGTCGCAAGCAAAGCGCTTTGCGGGTTCGGCGCCCAGCCCGGGTAGCCGTTTTCCACCTTGACCCGCGCGCCCATCAAACCAAACAGGGCGCTAAAGCGGTCGGCCAGCGCCTCCGCGGCGCTGTCGTGCAGCGAGCGGACTAAAGCGCACAGGTGCAGCCGACCCTGATCGAGGCTCAACACGCCCAGATTGTTCGAGGTTTCGACCACGCCTTCGACGTCGGCGCTCATGCGCTCGACACCGCAGGGTGCGGCGTAAAGCGCCGAAATCAGCATGGCGCTGGCATCATGGGTCAAGGGCTCCGCCTCCAACGCGGCCTCGACACGGCGCGCCTTGAGCGACACGTTCGGGTCGCCGCTGCCAAGCTCTGCCCGCAGCACGGCTTCGAGCCTTGCGATCTTGTCGAAAGCGGTGTCGACCTCATCGGCAGGTAGCGCAAGCGAGGCGAAGGCTTCGCGGGGAATGGCGTTTCGCAGCGTGCCGCCTTTGTAATCGATCAGGCGCGCATCGAGCACATCGAGAGCCCGCAGTGCCCGCACCAGCAGGCGGTTGGCGTTGCCCAGAGGCTTGTGGATATCGATTCCCGAGTGGCCGCCCTTGAGCCCGGTGAGCGCCAGCTCGATCACCGCCTCACTCTCGGCCAGCGCCTTGCCCGGCAGGCGCGCATCGACAATGACGTCGGCGCCGCCAGCGCAGCCGATGTAGGCCTCGCCGCGCTCTTCGCTGTCCAGGTTGAGCAAAAGCGACCCTTCCAGCCAGTTCTCGGCCAGATTCAGCGCCCCGCCCATGGAGGTCTCCTCCTCCAGGGTAAAGAGCGCCTCCAGCGGGCCGTGGGTGAGAGTGTCGTCTTCGAGCACCGCCAGAATCGCCGCCACGCCGAGGCCGTTGTCCGCGCCGAGCGTCGTGCCGTCGGCGTGCAGCCAGCCATCTTCGACGTAGGTGCGGATCGGGTCGCTTTCGAAATCGTGAGGCGTGTCGGCGTTGGCCTGGGCGACCATGTCCAGATGGCCCTGAAGGATCACGCCGGGGGCGCTTTCACACCCGGGGCTCGCCGGCTTTTTGATGCGCAGGTTGCCGAAATCGTCGCGGTCGTGGGTCAGACCGAGCGCCTCGGCCCAGGTTTCGAGCTTCGCGACCAGCGCGGCTTCGCGGCCGGAGGGTCTGGGCGTATTACACAGCGTACGAAAGTGGCGCCATACCAGCGTGGGTTCCAGCGCGTCCAGGTGTGCGTTCATGTGAGCTCTTTTTGATCCGTAACCGCCCTACTCTACCGCTGCGGCTCGCCCGGCGAAAGAGTGGCCTCACACAGCGCCCGCACCGCCTGGCGCAGCCGCTGGCTCGCCTCCCGCGGCGCGCGCGCGGCCGCGCGGTTCTGAAACGCCCAAGCGGCCAGGGTTTCGAGGCTCGAACGAAGCGACTCCTCGACGCAATTGATGCGCTCGATCTCCGCGCTCGCCCACCGCGCCAGCGCCTGGAGCGAGGCCCGGGCGAGCGCCGGGTCGCGGTGCGCGTAGGCGACGTCCCGCACGTCCTGCTGCTCGCGCGCGTTAAGCGCCGGCGCGGCGTCGCTCAAAAGCTGCGTGAAGACGCTGGCGGGCAGCGCGGCCAGCTCGAAAGCCAGAAGGCTCGAAAGGCTCGCCTCGAAGCCCGCTCTGAGTGATTCCAGCACCGCTTCACCCTGGGCGTTTAGCGCGCGGGCGACCATCACCGCGTACTCGCCGGTAGAGGCTTCCTGGGTGACGCCCAGGCGCACCGGCGCGAATCCGAGCGCTCGCCAGAAACGCAAAAGCGAGGCCTCGGCGCCAAAGGTAGCGCCGTAGAGCCCAATGCCCTGCGCTTGGGCATCAAACACATCGGCCTCGATCAGCGCGCGCCCGAGCCCTTCGCGGCGACGCTCGGGATGAGTGGCCACCCTCGCTACACGGCGCCAGCGAGCTTCGAGCGCGGCGCGGTTGCCGGCGTGGGCGGCCAGCGACTGGGCCAACAGATGCCCGCGCGGGCGGCGCTCACCCCGGGCCACGTCGTCGGCAAGTGGGGCGTCGAAGCCGCCCTCCTCGAACGTGACCAGCACGGCTTGGGGCTCGTTTTCATCGATCACGCGAAATCCAACTCTAGGGCCGTCCATCAGCTGGCGAAGATCCGACGGCGCGGTGCGGTAGTGCGACTGCACCAGCAGCCCGAAAAGCTTCTCGAGGCGTGCCGGGGTGGCGGCCAGCGACGCCGGCGAAAGCGGGCGCGCGACCAACGCGCCCGCGGGCTCGGCGGTAGGCAGCGGCGCGTCGAGCAGCAGTAGCCGCTTTATTGCCGCCTCCAGCGGATCACCTGGCGCCCAGCGCACCGGCGTTTGCAGCCTGGCGGCGCGCCAAAGCGGCGTGCGGCGGTCGAGCACGTCGCGAAAGCGCAGCGCGAAGCCGCGCCCAGAGCCTTCGTAGCCATGCACGGTGGTGGCGAAAGCCACGCGCGGAAAGGCGTCGAGCCAGCGGGCGAGCAGCGCGGCGGGAAGCGCCGCCGCTTCGTCGACCAACAGATACGCGCCGTCGCCGCCCAAGTGGCCCGCCTGCACCTGCGCGTCGAGCGCGGCGGGCGAATAGTAGCGCAGCGCCTGGCCGCCGGGCAGCGCAAAGTGGTCCGGCGAGCGCCACGCGCCTTGCGGGCAGAGCGCCTCCAGGCGCTCCGTGAGGCTTTGAATCGCCTCACGCGACGGCGCGGTGACGACGACCTCGCTCACGCCGCTTTTCAAAAGCCGCGCGCAGGCAATGCCGAGCGCCGCACTCTTGCCCCGCCCGCGGTCGGCGGTGATCACCAGCGGCCGGCGGCGCCTCAAACGAATGAGCTGATCGACCACCTGCGCCTGGTCATCGGTGCGACACTCCACATCCTGAGTGACGGATGCGCGCGCGGGGCTGGCTTTGAGCCTGGCAAGCGAAAGCCTGCCGCCGGGCTGCAAGCGAACGATGTCCTGCGAGGCGTTTAATATTCCGGCCAGGCGCTCGAGATAGCGCGCGGTGAGCGATGTCCAAACGTGGGGATAGTCGCTCAGGCGGGCGTAGTCCGGGTCCGGCGCGCGGCCCCACCCGGCGGGCGTGATCAGCACGCAGAGACCGCCAGCGCTCAGCGTCCCCGTCAGCACGCCCAGAATATCCGGATCCAACCCCTGGCTTCCGCTTACGTCAAGGACAACCAGCTGGTGCTCGCCGCCAAGCCGGCGACGCGCCTTTTTGTTCGACAGCGCCTCGACCGGCGCCTCCCTAAAATCCGCGACCCAAAGCGGCGTGCGCCAGGCCCGAGCCTGCCAAAGCGCCAGCGCCGTCTGGCGGCACTCCGTGGGCTCGCCTTCGAGCCATACCAGCTGGCGCCAGCGGCGCCGCTCCAGACGGTGCGAGTGGGCGACCAGCGATTTGATATGACGCTCGAGCGGCTCGCTCACAGCGGTTCTCTTAAGAGAGCAGCCAACGACCGCCGCCCAAAGTAAATTAAGCGATCTTTCAACGATTTTAGGATTTGCACTATCGGCTCACTGGGTCGAGTGACGTTTGATTGATTCCAAGCCGCTGTTTCAGAGGTATAAACGAGTTCCTTGATAAACGTCAAAGCGCGGGCTGTCTACCACCATCGGCTATGGCGCGCGGGCTCGGTGAGTATGCTAGCTTATCGCTGTGGCGCACCCAAATTTACGTATACGTAAACCTGCGCTCGCTTTCCTGACCGTTTGCCAATATCAACAACACCACACGCTAACAGGGAACACATCATGAAACTTGCCTCTCGCTTTACCCTGACCGCCCTTGCCACGGGCATGCTGCTCGCCTCCACCGCTCAGGCTCAGGAGCAGTGGACCATGACGTCTACCTGGCCGGACAACCTGGATCTGATTCAGATCGACCGCCACTGGGTGGAGCTGGTCAACCAGTTGGCCGGCGACGAGCTTCAAATCAACTTTCGCGCCGGCGGCACCCTGATGCCCGGCACCGAAGTGTTCGACGCCACCGAAACCGGCAGTATCGAAGCCTCCGGCGACTGGCCCGGCTACTGGGCGGGGCTCAACCCGGCATTCTCACCGCTGGCCACCACTACGAGCCTGTTCAACGGCGTGGACTACCTGAACTGGATCCAGCAGTGGGGCGGGCGCGAGATGTACGAGGAGATCTACGGCCAGTTCAACATGATGTACCTGCCCTACGGCATTACCAACAACGAGTCCGGCTTCATGGGCCGCACGCCGATCGCGAGCATCGCGGATCTTGAAGGCAAGCGCCTGCGCCTTTCCGGGCGTGACCAGGGCCGCGTACTCGAGCAGCTGGGCGGCTCCCAGGTGACGCTGGCCGGCGGCGAGGTGTACCAGGCGATTGAGCGCGGCGTGATCGACGCCGGCGAGTTCTCCACCCCCGGCGTCGACTATAAGGCCGGCTTCGCCGAGGTAGCCGACAACTGGGCCACGCCCGGCTGGCACCAGTCCGCCAGCGTGTTCGGCGTGATGATCAACATGGACGCCTGGAACGCGCTCGACGAGGATACCCAGCAGAAGCTTCGCATCGCCGCCGACGCCACCATGGCCTGGTCGCTGGCCTGGTCCGAGCGTGAATCCAACGAGGCGACCCGCAAGTTCGTCGAGGATGGCGTCACCATCAACCAGTTCTCCGACGAGGACCTGGCGCAGATCCAGCAGGTCACCAACGATGTGATCGTCCAGGGCGCCTGCGAGAACCCGGACCACGCCAAGGTGTATCAATCGATGGTCGCCTACCTTCAGGATTACGCCACCTGGCGCGACGTTTCCTACCCCTTCAACATGAGCCGCACCATGGACAACCTGCCGTCACTGGAAGAGATCGAAGCCTGCCTGTAAGGCGCGTTTACCGCCCCGGCCAAGCCGGGGCTTTTAGTTGACTGCGGAGGGCGTCCATGAATGCCATTGCCAGAGCGATCGACGCCATCAACGAGCTGTTCGGGCGCCTGATCGCGCCGCTGATCGCCGTGATGACTCTGATCGTGCTTTACGATATCGCTTCGCGCTTTTTTCTCGGGCGGCCCAGCGACTGGGCCTTCGATGTGACCAAGATGCTGTTCGGCGCCCATTTCATGCTGATGGCCGCTTACGGGCTCAAACACCACGCCCACGTCGAGGTCGACGTGCTCAAGCGCCTTTTGTCACTAAAGCGCCAGGCGGTGCTCACGCTTTTGGGCTATCTGATCTTTTTCGTGCCTTTCATCTGGATGATGCTGAAATACGGCTGGCTGTTTTTTGATCGCGCCTTCAGCCGGGGCGAAACGACGTACGGCATGGTGGCGCTGCCGGTCTACCCCATCAAGGGTGTGATCGTCGTTGCCGCCGCGCTGATTCTACTGCAGGCGATTGCGATCGTGCTGCGCGCCGTGATTGCCCTGCGAGAGGAGCGCTCCCATGAACTTGAGTCCTGAGCTATTGGCGCTGGCGATGTTCGGTGGCCTGCTGGTCGGGCTGTTCATGGGCCATCCGCTCGCCTTCGTACTCGGCGGCGTGGCGGTGATCGGCGCCTTTCTGGGCCCTGGCGAGCGAGTGCTGGGCACCTTGATCAACAACATCTTCGGCAACGCCATGGACAACTACGTGCTGGTAGCGATTCCGCTATTCGTGCTGATGGCCAGGTTTTTGAACGACTCCGGCGTCACCGAGCGTATGTTCGACGCCATGCGCCTGCTCCTTGCTAACCTGCGCGGGGGCTTGGCGCTAACTGTGGTCATCGTGTCCGTGCTGCTGGCGGCGACCACCGGCATCGTCGGCGCGTCGATCGCGGTGATGGGCATGATCGCGCTGGTACCGATGCTCAAGTACGGCTACAACAAGGAGCTGAGCGCCGGGGTCATCATGGCCAGCGGCTGCCTGGGCATTCTGATTCCGCCGAGCATCATGCTGATTTTGATGGCGAGCTATTCGCCGGTCTCGGTCGGCGCGCTGTTCGCAGGTGCCATGGTGCCCGGCGTCATGCTGGGGGTGATGTACGCGCTTTACGTGCTCTTGATCTGCCACTTCAAGCCTTCCTATGGACCGCCTGTGCCAAAAGAGGAGCGCGCGGAGGTGAGTACCGGCGAGCTCTTGAAGATGCTCGGCAAGTACGTGGTGCCGCCGATGGCGCTGATTCTCGGCGTTTTAGGGGCGCTTTTCACCGGCATCGCCACCGCCACCGAGGCCTCGGCGATTGGCGTTCTGATCGCGTTCATCCTGTTTTTGATCTTTGGTGATCGCAAGCTTTCGACCTGCTACCGCACGCTGATCGACGCGGGCAAGACCACCACCATGGTTATGCTGGTGCTGGTCGGCGCGACTGCCTTCACCGGCGTGTTCTCAAGGGGCGGCGGCATGCAGGTGATCCAGGATCTGCTGCTGGCCATGCCCGGCGGCAACACCGGCGCGCTGATCATGATGTTCCTGCTGGTGTTCGTGCTGGGGATGTTCCTCGACTGGACGGGCATCGTGTTGTTGAGCTTTCCCATCATGCTGCCGATCATCCAGCAGATGGGGATCGATCCGCTCTGGTTCGTGGTCATGGTCGCGGTGGTACTGCAAACGTCGTTTCTCACCCCGCCGTTTGGCTACGCGCTCTTTTATCTCAAGGGTGTCGCCCCGCCCGGGGTAGAGATCGTCGACTTGTACAAGGCGGTGATTCCCTTCTGCGCGCTGATTCTGATCGCTTGCGTGCTGATGGCGTTTTTCCCGGTGCTGGTCACGGGCCTGCCGGGGCTGATGGTCGGCTATTGAGCACTTGCCGCCGCCTTCGGGCGGCGGCGTCTTTTTCGAGCTGCTCACTCTTCTCTTGTCACACCGCCCCTAACTTAGCTGCGCCGCTTCCCGCGCGGTGATACTATTCTCGGCCGCACTCTTTTCTCGTTTTAAGCTTTTCCATTTCAAGGACTACCGCGCCGCCCTGGAGGCCTTTCGTGTCGACGCTCCCTCACCGCTTGCCGCGGGCCGCGGGCCGTATCGCTCGCGCCCTGTCGCCTTGGTCGCTGGCGCTTTTTGGCGTGGCCCTGGCGGTGGCGCTGCCGATTTTGATCGTGCTCGGGCACGTGCTGGTGCCGACCGACGGTATCTGGGGGCACCTGGCCAGCACCGTGCTTCCGCGCTATCTGATCAATACCTTGTGGCTGACACTCGGGATCGGGCTGGGGACGCTGATCATCGGTACCGGCTGCGCCTGGCTGGTGGTAATGTGCCGCTTCCCCGGCCGGCGAATCTTCGAGTGGGCGCTTTTACTGCCGCTGGCGGTGCCGACCTACGTGATCGCCTACGCCTATACGGATTTTTTCCAGGTCGCGGGGCCGTTTCAGAGCGCGCTGCGGGCGTGGTTTGACTGGCAGTACGGCGACTATTACTTTCCCAACGTTCGCTCGCTGGGCGGGGCGACCACGCTGATCACCTTCGTGCTCTACCCGTATGTGTACCTGCTGGCCCGCGCCTCGTTTCTGGAGCAGTCGGCGGGTATGCTGGACGTGGGCCGCACCCTAGGGCGCGGGCCTTGGCGGCTCTTTTTCAGCGTGGCGCTGCCGCTTTCACGTCCGGCGCTGGTAGGCGGGGTGTCGCTGGCGTTGATGGAAACGTTGAACGAGTTCGGCGCGGTGCAGTTCTTCGGTGTGGATACCTTCACCACCGGCATCTACCGCACCTGGTTCGGGCTCGGCGAGCCGGTGGCCGCCGCGCAGCTGGCGGCGTGTCTTTTGAGCTTCGTGATCGTGCTGGTGCTGCTGGAGCAGGTATCGCGCGGCAAGCGGCGTTACTTTCACGCTGCCGGCCACCGCCAGCCACTGCCGGAGTATCGGCTGGGCGGCGGCGCCTCGGCGGCGGCCACGCTTGCGTGTGTGGTGCCGATCATCGTCGGCTTTCTGCTGCCCGGCGGCATTTTGCTCCACCTGGCACTCACCCAGGGCGATGCGCTGTTGGGCACCCGCTTTCTGCGCTTCGCTTTCAACAGCCTGAGCCTGGCAGGTATCGCGGCGCTGATCGCCGTGGGGCTGGCGGTGGTGCTGAGCTACAGCGTGCGGCTGCATGACACCGCCCCGGCCCGGCTGTTCACCCGCGTGGCGGCGATGGGCTACGCGATTCCAGGCTCCGTGGTGGCGGTGGGCATTTTGATTCCCTTCGCCTGGCTCGACAGCACGCTCAATACGTGGCTGCACGCCCGCTATGGGGTGATCGTGGGGCTCGTGTTCAGCGGCTCGGCGTTCATTTTGATCTACGCCTACGTGGTGCGCTTTCTGGCGGTGTCGTTCAACGCCGTCGAAGCGAGCCTTGGCAAGGTGACGCCGAGCATGGACGCCGCCTCGCGAACGCTTGGCCACACCGCAGGCGCCACGCTCCGGCGGGTGCACACGCCACTGATGCGCTCGAGCCTTCTGGCGGCGGGCATTCTGGTGTTCGTCGACGTGATGAAGGAGCTGCCGGCGACGATGATTCTGCGCCCGTTCAACTTCGACACCCTGGCGGTGCGCGCCCACAGCCTGGCCTCGGACGAGCGTTTGGCCGAGGCCTCGACGGCTTCGCTTGCCATCGTGCTGGCAGGCATCGTGCCGGTGATTCTGCTCAGCGTGGCGATGCGCCGCGGCGGGGGAAAATGAAGACCTGGGAGTGATCCAGGTCGATCTCTATCGGCTGGCCGGGCGCGGGCAGGTAAACCCCGGGCACCCGGGCATGCAGGTGGGACTCCGCCCCACTTTGGGCGTGGGCGCAGAGATGCACTAGGCTCGCCCGCCCCAGAAGCTTGGCCATCACCACGTGACTGTGGCGGTGTTCCCCCATAGGCAGGTCGAGCGGCTTCAGACGCAGCGCCTCCGGGCGGATCATCACCTGCACCGGGGTCTCGTCGTCGAGCCAGTCCGCTTTCAAAACGCCGACCGGCGTCTCGACCTGGCCGTTTTTCACGCGCCCTTCCAGCTCGTTGACCTCGCCAAAAAAGGTCACTACGAACGGGTCCACCGGCAGGCAGTAAAGCTCATAGGGCGTGCCGGTCTGGACGATCTGGCCGTCGCGCATCAGCGCGATGCGATCCGCCATGAACATCGCCTCTTCCGGGTCGTGGGTGACCAGCAGCGTGGCGGTGCCCAGATGCTTGAGCACGTGGAGCGTATCGTCACGGATTTGATCGCGAAGCCTGGCGTCGAGACTCGAAAACGGCTCGTCGAGCAGCATCAGGTTGGGCCGGGGCGCCAGCGCCCGGGCCAGCGCCACCCGCTGCTGCTGGCCGCCGGAGAGCATGTGCGGGTAGCGGCTGGCGTGATCCGCCATGCCCAGTTGCTCGAGCAGCGACTGCGCCCGCGGCGCCCTTTCGCGCCTTGGCAGGTGCTTCAATCCGAAGGTAACGTTATCGAGCACGCTCAAGTGTGGAAACAGCGCCGACTCCTGAAACGCCAGCCCAACGCTTCGTTTCTCCGGCGGCCGGTGCGCCAAATCGGGCCCGGCGATCGCCTCGCCATCGAGACTCACCCGCCCCTTCTGCACCGCTTCGAGCCCCGCGGCGATGCGCAATAGCGTGGTTTTACCGCAGCCGGAAGGCCCCAGCAGACACATGACTTCCCCCGGATTGATCACCAGCTCGACGCCCTTGACGACGCGGTGATCACCGAAGGCGTGTTCGATGTCCTGAAGCGCGAGCGCCGGCGCAATGAAGGTGTGGGCGGTAGACGAGGTCATGGTCTCTCTCGGTAAGGGGCAAGCCACAGGGTTAGAAGCGCCATTGTATTTTCAATCCGCCGCGCTTTCATCCGTTTACCTCAACGGATGCGTCTCGTTTTCATTTGACTTGACCCGCGCGCAGGGAACCGTTTCAATGTCGGCGAATGAAAACCATTATCAAAAAATAAGCCCTCTAACCATTTGTCCACCGGAGAACAACGATGAAGAGAACGCTCACCTTGATGCCCCTTGCCGCCGCCGTGATCGGTGCTGGCGCCGCGGCCAGCGTCCAGGCCGACGAGGTCAATATCTACTCGGCTCGTCACTACGACTCCGACGAGGTGCTTTATCAGGCCTTTACCGATGAAACCGGTATCGAGGTGAACGTGCTGGAAGGCGACTCCGACCAGCTGATGGAACGCATGCAGCGTGAAGGCATCGCCAGCCCCGCCGATGTGATGCTGACCGTGGACGCGGGCCGGCTGTGGCGCGCCGAAGAGGACGGCCTGTTCCAAAGCGTCGACTCCGAGGTACTCAACGAACGCCTGCCCGAGGCGATGCGCCACCCCGACGGCCTGTGGTTCGGCTTTAGCCAGCGCGCCCGGGTGATCTTCTACAACCCGGAAACCGTCGATCCAGGCGAGATCGCCACCTACGAGGCGCTGGCCGAGCCCGGTCTCGAAGGCCGCGTGTGCATTCGCTCGTCGAACAACATCTACAACCAGTCGCTGCTCGCCTCACTCATCGAGCACCACGGCGCGGAAGAGGCCGAAGTCTGGGCCCAGGGCGTGGTGAACAACATGGCCCGCGACCCGGAAGGCGGCGACACCGACCAGATTCTGGGCGTGGCCAGCGGCGAGTGCGACGTAGCGGTGGCGAATCACTACTACTACGCGCGCCTTCTGAATTCGGACGACGACGCCGAACGCGAGGCCGCCGAGCGCGTGGAGATTCTGTTCCCCAACCAGGATGATCGCGGTACCCACGTCAACGTCGGCGGCGCGGGGCTGGTCAATAACGCCCAGAACCCGGAAAACGGCATTCGTTTCCTGGAGTTTTTGGCCTCCGATGAAGCTCAGGAGATTCTCGCCGAGCGCAACTACGAGTTCCCTGTGGTGGACAACGTGGCCAAGGACCCGCTGCTCGACTCCTGGGGCGAGTTCAAGCGCGACGACATCAACATGAGCCTTTTAGGCGAAAACAACCCGGAAGCGGTGCGCATTTTCGATCGCGTGGGCTGGCGCTAAGCCTTGAGCCCAAAGAAACGGCCCGCCTGATGGCGGGCCGTTTTGGTTCTAACGCCTCGATCAAAAAGCCACCAGGCTTGCGCGTCGGGCAGCCCGTAGCGAGGGTCTTTCGCCAGGGATGGCGAAAGTAGCGCCCAGGGAAGGGTTCACAGCGCCCTGGCACAGGGCTGCGCGACGCCGCTATGAATCTACTGCCCTCACTTATCGAGAACCTGGCACGTCAGTGCGCCTCGTCCCAGTTATCGCCGGTTTCCGCCTCGACGATCAGCGGCACTTTCAACTCCGCCGCGCCTTGCATGCGCGTTCGGATCTCGTCGATGAAGGTCTCGACCTGCTCTACCTTCACCTCGAACACCAGCTCGTCGTGTACCTGCATGACCATCAGCGCGTCGAACTTGCTCTCAGATAGCCAGGCGTCGACGTCGATCATCGCCTGCTTGATGATGTCGGCGGCGGTGCCCTGCATCGGCGCGTTGATCGCGGTGCGCTCGGCGCCCTGACGGCGGTTACGGTTTTGCGAGTGGATCTCCGGCAGGTACAAACGCCGACCCAGCACGGTTTCGACGAACCCGTCTTCGGCGGCCTGAGAGCGAATGCGCTCCATGTAGCGCGCCACGCCCGGGTAGCGGTCGAAGTAGCGGTCGATGTAGGTCTGCGCTTGCCCGCGTTCGATATGCAACTGGCGCGACAGCCCCCAGGCGCTCATGCCGTAGATCAGCCCGAAGTTGATCGCCTTGGCGCTGCGGCGTTGGTCGCTGGTGACTTTTTCAAGCGAGGTGCCAAACACCTCCGCTGCGGTGGCGGTGTGGATATCGCGATTTTCGGCAAACGCTTCCAGCAACCCTTTGTCTTCAGAAAGATGCGCCATGATGCGCAGCTCGATCTGCGAGTAGTCGGCGGCGACGATCTTGTAGCCGGGCCGGGCCACGAACGCCTGGCGGATCTTGCGGCCCTCCTCCGTTCGGATGGGAATGTTCTGCAGGTTCGGGTCACTCGACGACAGCCGCCCGGTGGCGGTGACCGCTTGGTGGTAGCTGGTGTGGACCCGCTTGCTCGCCTTGTTGATCAGCCGGGGCAGCTTGTCGGTGTAGGTGGATTTGAGCTTGGAAAGCCCGCGGTGTTCCATGATCACCTTGGGCAGCGGATAGTCCAGCGCCAGTTCCTCGAGCACCGCCTCGGCCGTGGAAGGCGCGCCTTTGGGTGTCTTCTTGATGACCGGGATTTTCTGCTCTTCAAACAGAATCTGCCCGAGCTGCTTGGGCGAGCCCAGGTTGAACTCGCGCCCGGCAAGCTCGAACGCCTTTTTCTCGAGCTCGCGAATGCGCGACTCGAGCTGTTGGCTCTGCTGGTGCAGGCGCTCGTCGTCGATGGCCACGCCGTTGCGCTCGATGCGCGAGATCACCTTGATCAGCGGCAGCTCTAGGTGGTCGAGCACATCAGAAAGACGTCCTTCTTTTTCGACCAGCGGACGCAGAGTGTCGTGCAGGCGCAGCGTGATGTCGACGTCCTCGCAGGCGTAGGGCGCGGCCTCCTCCAAGGCGATCTGGTTGAAGGTGAGCTGCTTGGCGCCCTTGCCGGCGATCTCTTCAAACGAGATGGTTGTCTCGCCCAGGTACTTGAGCGCTAATGAGTCCATGTCGTGACGGGTGGCGGTGGAGTTGAGCACATAAGACGCCAGCATAGTGTCGGCAAGCGGCCCGGCCACCGTGATGTCGTAGTTGGCGAGCACCGAGATGTCGTACTTCAAGTTCTGGCCGATCTTGACCGCTTTCGTGCCCTCCAGAATCGGCTTGAGGGCTTCCAGCACCTCGCTACGGTCGAGCTGGGCCGGGGCGTCGAGGTAGTCGTGGGCCAGCGGTATGTAGGCCGCCTCCCCCGCCTCGAGGCACAGGCCCACGCCGACGATCTCCGCCTCCATGTAGTTCAGGCTGGTGGTTTCCAGGTCGAAGCAGAAGCGCTCGGCCTTTTCGAGCCGCTTAAGCCACGCGTCGAAGGTTTGCTGATCGGTGATGACGTGGTCTTCCCGCGCCGCGCTGGGCGTGGGCTCATCTACTTCGCTGGGGGCGGGCTCGCCGCCGGCCACGTCGTCGACGCCTTCGTCGCGGCCTTCGAGCAGCTCGGCAAGCCACTGCTTGAACTCGAGCGCCTGGTAGAGCTCGGTGAGCTTTTCGCGATCCGGGTGGGCGATCTCGAGATCATCGAGGCCCACCGGCAATTCGCAGTCGGTCTTGATGGTGGCGAGCTGGTACGACAGATACGCCTGCTCACGGTTTTCCTCGAGCTTTTTCGGCAGCGTTTTGGCGCCGCGAAAGCTCAGGGTTGTCACTTTCTCCAGATCACCGTAGATGGTGTCGAGCCCGCCTTCCATGCCTTGCAACAGGCCGATTGCGGTCTTCTCGCCCACGCCGGGCACGCCGGGGATGTTATCGACCTTGTCGCCCATCAGCGCCAGATAGTCGATGATCAAGCTGGGCGGAAGACCAAACTTCGCCTCTACCCCGGCCTCATCCAGCGTCTCGTCCTTCATGGTGTTGACCAGCGTGATGTGACCGTTGACCAGCTGCGCCATGTCCTTGTCGCCGGTGGAAATCACCGCGTCGCGCCCGGCTTTGGTCGCTTGAAAGGCGAGCGTGCCGATCACGTCGTCCGCCTCGACGCCTTCGATGCACAGAAGCGGCAGGCCCAACGCGCGCACGCAGTCGTGGAGCGGCTGGATTTGGCCGCGCAGGTCGTCCGGCATCGGCGGGCGATGCGCCTTGTACTCGCTGTACATGTCGTCGCGAAAGGTCTTGCCCGGGGCGTCGAACACCACCGCCATGGGGCTTTTCGGGTAGTCCTTGATCAGGCGCTTGAGCATGTTGATAACGCCCTTCACGGCGCCGGTGGGCTGGCCATTGGAGGCGTTGAGCGGGGGCAGCGCGTGAAAGGCGCGGTAGAGATACGACGAGCCGTCGACGAGCACGATTGGAGCGCGGGCCATAACCGGGTTCCCTATTGATGAGTAGCGGTCGCAAAATGCGGATGGCCTTATGATACGCGCTCCTTTGCGCTAATGCAGAGACGGCGAGGAAATCGTCTTAACGCTGCCAAGTGGCGCGCTGACTCGCTACAATGGGCGCTCAAAAATTCGGGCGAGAAAACGATGGCAGTATTCACCCCGCTTGGCGACGCGCAGGTCGCTACCTTTCTGGAAAAATTCGACGCAGGCCGGCTCACCGCGCTCCAGGGCGTGGCCGGCGGCACGGAAAACTCGACCTTTTTCGTCACCACCGACCAGCGCGAGCTGGTACTGACGCTGTTCGAGCAGGGCGAGCACGAGGAGCTGCCGTTTTTCGTCGAGCTGATGGATTACCTGGACGAGCACCGCATTCCGGTCCCCGGCCCGGTACACGACCGGGAAGGCGTTGCGCTTCAGAGCCTGGCAGGCAAGCCGGCACTTTTATTTCCGCGCATGCCGGGCAGCCACCCCGCCCACCCGAACCTGGCCCAGTGCCAAGCGCTGGGCGATGCGCTGGGGCGGCTTCACGTGGTCTCCCAGCACTTTCCCGGCCAGCGCCCCAACCCGCGGGATCTTCACTGGCTGCAGGCGGTCCACCACAAGGTGCTAGGGTACCTGAGCCCGGAAGATCAGACGCTGATGAAAAACGAGGTCGATGATTTCGAGGCCGCGTTCAATCAGTTTGACGAGCTTCCCACCGGGGCGCTGCACGGCGATCTGTTTCGCGACAACACGCTGTTCGAGGGCGATACGCTTGGCGGTATCATAGATCTCTACAACGGCTGCACCGGGGATCTGCTGTTCGACGTGGCCATCGTGATCAACGACTGGGCCACCGAAGAGGATGGCTCGCTCAACCGTGAGCGCTACGACGCCGTGCTCGGGGCGTACCTGGCCCGCCGCCCGTTCAGTGATGACGAGCGCGCGCTGTGGCCGGTGATGCTACGCATGACGGCCCTTCGCTACTGGCTTTCGCGGCTGTTAGTGGTTTACGTGGACCCGCCGGCCCATGACCTGACGCCCCACGACCCGGAGCGTTTTCGCACCATTTTGAAGGCGCGCATCGCACACGGCGCGCTGCCGCTACCCGAGGTGACTGCTTAATGAGTGAATCGCTGACCGCCCCGAACGCCGCCCAGCGCGCCCGCCGTACCTGGAACATCGACCAGTGGGGCAGCGGCTACTTCGACGTCAACGACCAGGGCCAGGCACTGGTCAGGCCGCTGGGTAGCGACATCGACGGGCCGGTGCTGCCGCTCAACGCGCTGGCCCGCGAGCTTCAGGCCGCGGGGCTACGCCTGCCGGTGCTGGTGCGGTTCAGCGACATTCTTCACGACCGGGTCGAGCAGCTCTGCAGCGCGTTCGACGGTGCCATGCAGGAAGCCGATTACGCTGGCGGCTACACCGCGGTCTACCCGATCAAGGTGAACCAGCAGCGCCGCGTGGTCGAAGAGATACTGGCCACCGCCGAGCGCGGCAGCGGCCGCGTGGGGCTCGAGGCAGGCAGCAAGCCGGAGCTTCTCGCCGTGCTGGCGCTTTCCGATGCCGGCTCGTCCTTGATCGTGTGCAACGGCTACAAGGATCGCGAGTACGTGCGCCTGGCGCTTTTAGGCGAGAAGCTCGGTCACAAGGTGTATCTGGTGGTCGAGAAGCTCTCCGAGCTTTCGATGATCCTCGAGGAGGCGCGCGAGCTTGAGGTCACCCCGCGCATCGGCCTGCGCGCCCGGCTCGCCTCGGTGGGCAAGGGTAAGTGGCAGAACACCGGCGGCGAGAAATCAAAGTTCGGCCTCACCGCCAGCCAGATTCTCGAGGTGGTCGAGACGCTCAAAAGCCAGAACGCGCTGGAAAGCCTGCAGCTAGTGCACTTCCACCTCGGCTCGCAGATCGCCAACATTCGCGATATCCAGCGCGGGCTTCGCGAGTGCGCCCGTTTCTACCAGAACCTGGTGGCCCTCGGCGCGCCGGTGGACACGGTGGATGTCGGCGGCGGTTTAGGCATCGACTACGAAGGCACGCGCTCGAGAAGCGACTGCTCGGTCAACTACTCGATGCGCGAGTACGCCCGCAACGTGGTCAACGCCTTCGCCCAGCTCTGCCAGGAGGCGGATCTGCCCGCGCCGCACTTGATCAGCGAATCCGGCCGGGCGCTGACCGCCCACCACGCGGTACTGATCACCAACGTGATCGGCGAGGAGCGCGTCGACGACACGCCGCCGGCGCGCGATCAAACCGACGACCCGCAGGTCGAGGCGCTGTGGCGGGTGTTCGACCAGCTCGAGGAAGTTCAGGAGCCGCGGGTGCTGGTCGAGGCGTGGCACGACGTACTCCAGGCGGTGAGCGAGCTGCACGAGCGCTTCGTGCTGGGGCTTTCCAACATCGACGCCCGCGCCCAAGGCGAGCGACTCTACATGGCCGCCTGCGCGCGGCTAAAAGGTCAGCTCGACAGCCGCAATCGCGCCCACCGCGAGATTCTCGACGAGCTGGCCGAAAAGCTCGCCGACAAGCTGTTCGTCAACTTCTCGCTGTTTCAGTCGGTGCCGGACGTTTGGGGCATCGAGCAGATTTTCCCCGTGCTGCCGCTGACCGGCCTCGACGCCCCACCCACCCGCCGCGCGGTGATTCAGGACATCACCTGCGACTCCGACGGGCGTATCGATAGCTACGTCGACGGCCAGGGCGTCGAGAGCACCCTGCCGCTGCCCGAATGGCCGGACGACAACGAGCGCTGGCTGGGCTTTTTCCTCGTCGGCGCCTATCAGGAAATTCTCGGCGACCTACACAACCTGTTCGGCGACACCGACTCCGTCGATGCTGCGCTCAACGAGCGCGGCGAGTGGGTCTTCTCCAACCCCCAAGCCGGCGACTCGGTGGCCAACGTGCTGGGCTACGTCAACTTCGACGCCCGCGTGTTGCAACGTAAGCTGTTCGACCAACTGACTAAAAGCGGCTTTTCCGAGGCGGAGCAGGCGCGCTTTGCGGCGAGCCTCAACGAGGGGCTGGAGGGCTACACCTACCTCGAGTAGCGCCGCTGATTAAATTTGCAGGCATGAAAAAGGGGCCGCCGGCACTGAGCCGGCGGCCCCTTTTTACGTTTGCGCCGTTACTCGACGACGGAGGTGTTGACCTCGAGCCCGCCGGTCAGCGTCAGTTTGAGTGAAGCGCCGCGGGGCAGCTCGCCGACGCCAGCCGGCGTGCCGGTCAGCACGACGTCGCCCGGTTCGAGGGTGAAGTGGCGGCTCATCTCCGCCACCAGCGTGGGGATTGCGAACAGCATGTCCGCGCCTTCGCCGTACTGGCGCTGCTCGCCGTTGATCTCGAGAGTAAACGTTAGCGCGTTCCAGTTGGGTACCTGGCTTAGCGGCAAAAACGCCGAGAGCGGGCAGGCGCCGTCGAAGGCCTTGGCGATCTCCCAAGGGTGGCCCTTCTCCTTGAGTTTGGTCTGCACGTCGCGCAGGGTCAGATCGAGCGCCAGGCCAATTCCGACAACGGCGCGCTCGGCTTGCTCGTGAGTCGCGTGGGTCAGCGGCTCGCCGATCAACAGCGCCAGTTCGGTTTCAAAATGTACCTCGCCGCGCGAGAAAGGCGGCTCCAGCGGCTGGGTGATGTCCACCGCGCTGGTCGCCGGCTTGATGAACAAGAGCGGCTCGGAGGGAACCGGGTTATCGAGCTCCTTGGCATGGTCGGCGTAGTTGCGGCCAACGCACACGATTTTACCCAGCGCGTGGGGAAACTCCTGGCCATCGGTAAACCGGGAAACAAAACGCATGGCGGGTACTCTCCTTCTCGTTATACGTGCCTGGGCAGGCGCACTAGTCTACCCCACCCGAGCGCCGGCACAACAACTCGCCCCGCTTTTTTGCTGACCGCCATTTTGCCGGCTACCAGCGATCCACACACGGCTATCCGCCGCCTCGCAGGCCGCTCAGCTCATGTAGACGTGCCCGTACATCAAGCGCTCGTCGAAGCCGGTTTGCTCTTTCAATTGCTCAGGCTCGAGCAGCTTGACGACGGTGCGGCTTTTACGGATCAGCTTTTTTTGCTCGAGCGCGGTCATGCAGCGGCTGACGTGGACGCTGGTCATGCCTAGAAGCTCGCCGATCACTTCCTGGGTCACGGGCAGCGAGAAGGTATCGGCATCGCCATCCTGCTTGAAGCGGTAGCGCGCGTAGACTTCCAGCAGGTAGTGGGCAACGCGCTCCTCCGCCTTGTGGTGGGTGCAGCTTCTTAGCCGGGCGATGGCGATATTGTCGTTCACCATGACATAAGAAATGATCGCCTTTCTTATATCATCGTGCGCCTCGAACAACGCATGCATATCTTCGGCCGCGACTCTTTCGAGCTCGCAGTGCTGCAGCGCTAGAATGGCCACGTCCTGATGATTAAAAAAGCTTTCACGCAGGCCCACGATATCGCCGGGCATATAGACGTTGCCGATATCCTGGCCGTAATTTTTCACCGACTGACAAATGCCCACCCAGCCTTTCTTCACGACAAAAAGACGGGGTTTGCCCTCCTGCAGAAAAAAAAGCTTTTGATGCCTGCGCAGTGCGACGGTTTTCACACCGATACTACCCAACAGGCTCTTTGAAGAAGCGCCGATAGGGCTGTAAAGCCCCAGCGTGTTAGCGAGCGTGATGCGCTTATCCTTGGAACCGCGATCGTCGAGTAGCGGTGTAGAGCTACCTGCTTCCATTAAATCGTATCCATAAACATTCTACTTATTGCGCACTGCCGAAGGCCTGCGTAGATCGGGACGCTCTATTTTACGGCGATTATTCACGCGCCCGAGTAAAACCGAGTCCGGTAAAGCATGGCGAGCAGCACACTGGCCCATCACGGGAAACCGCACACCTTTGCGCCCGATAAACTTAACAAGGATTAAACAACCGGCAATTATCCAAGGTGATCAAAGACCCATGCAGGCGTTTTAAATCAGGCAGATGATAATTGAGCATCGGGAATTCTTTGTCAAAGAATAGAGCTATTAAAAATAATAACTTATGTTATTGAAACAAAATCTTTATGTAGAAAAGCAACTACCAGGACCAACGAAATAGCACAAAACAATAAACAAGTGCGCTTTAAAAACCACTCAACGGCAACTTAACGAGCCACAATAACTAAAGACACTTGAACCAAACGAATTAAAAGCCAAACCTCGGCCTAAAACCGAGGTTTAGCAAAAAAGTAAGTTTTAAAATTCGAATCACTCGGTAGAGTTTAGCGTGCCGTCTTGGGAGCGCTCCAAAAAGACGCGCGTGGTTTCATCAAAATGCTTGTTGAGCCATGTTGCCATGGCCACTTCTTCCTCGAGACTTTCGCGGCAAATTTGGGAGATTTCCGCCTCTTTTGCGTGATCCGCCGCCTTGATGATCGCTTTGTAGCTGGCGATTTCAAAATGCTCGAATGCGTAGGCGGCAATACTGCTTTTGACAACGTCATCGTCATCCACGGCAGCGCTCAGGGTGTGGTGCGGTGCTGCTGGCTGCGCGCTGGAATCCTTGGCATCGGTATCCAAAAGCCCCATGCAGTGTTCGAGTTTTTTTATCTGCCCTTTTGTCTCTTCAAGATGCTCTTCGATACGCTGTTGCAGAATCGGGTAGCGTTCGAGTCGTTGAACCTGGGCGCCGAGCATCTGCTCGGCCTCTAATTCCATGGCATGCGCGTTACGCAGCCAGCTCAACAGGTGCTTGCTTTCCATGGCGACCTCTCGTCGACCGACGATGGCACGGCTCTCTCTGCCTTAATGCCGCGACGGTCTCGTCTTGAACCGAGGCTGCCAGCACGTCCTTGCTCTGGCAGAGGATGGCCGCTCATCCCTGAGCCCGATCGATCGACAGCTTTTGAGAGACTCCGCTTTCACGCTGCGACCTCACTTTTCCATAAGAAATAGTCAAGGCGTTCACCCGCTCGTTTTTTCCCAAGCAGGGGGCCTTTAAATGAAATAATAGCCGTTCACTTCAGCATAGGCGGGCCTTGCCTAACAGCAAGACAAGTAAACATAGCGGATATCCGAGCACCTGGTATTTGATTAAAGGAGTGCCCATCCCCCTTGCCTACCAAAAACCTCGAGTGGCGCTTTAAAGCCAAAATGCCGCTCTTATCTACCTATATGAGAGCGGCGCTTCTTAAAATGGCCGCTTGGCGAGCGGCCTGGTAGAACGGTTAGTCCGACTGCGGCGACCAGTCGGCATCCGGGCCATGGGCGAGAAAGCCGGGGCGCTGTTTGGGTGCCGCGAAGGGTTCGCCGCAGCGGTTATCCAAACGGTTGAACACGAAGAACACGTTGCTGCGCGGGTCCGGCGAGAGGTTCGCGTTGGAAGCGTGCAGCGTGTTGCAATCGAACAGCAGCAGCCCGCCAGCCTTGCCCTTCGGGGCTTCGATGCCGTGTTTGGCCACCAGCTCGCTTAGCGCGTCGGCGCTCGGCACGCCCACTTCCTGGGCTTTCAGCGAGCTTTTATGATTATCCTTTGGCGTTTCACCCAAGCACGGAACGAACTCCTTGTGCGAGCCGGGAATCAGCATCAGCGGCCCGTTGAACTCGTGGTTATCGGTCAAAATGAGCGAAGCGCTAACTGCGTCCATCCGCGGCATGCCGTCTTCGGCGTGCCAGGTTTCAAAGTCCGAGTGCCAGTTGAACCCTTTTCCCGCAAAGCCCGGCTTGTAATTGATGCGCGACTGGTGAATGTAGGGGTCGTCGCCGATGATCTGGCGCGCCGCACCGGCGACACGTTCGTCCGAGGCGAGCGCGCCCAAGCGCTCGGAAAGCTTGTGAACGGCGAACAGCGAGCGAATTTCGTTACTCTCGGGCTCGGTGATGCTGAACTCGCGGTTGCGAAACTCATCCCGGTTCATCAGCTCGGTAATGTCATCGCAAAGCGCGTCCAACTCATCGCCGCTAACCAGGTTGGGGATAAATAGAAAGCCCTTTTGCTCGAACTCTTCAAGCTGCGCTTCGGATAGCGGCCCATCGAGCGTGCCCCCTTTTACCACCGCATCCTGTCGGGGCTGGGTCAACGAGGCCGGGGCTTCGGCCAGTCGTGTAGGATAGAGATCCTGCGCGCTGGTCGCTTGCGTCGACGGCATATCGCCGAGTTCGCTGAACTGTTTATGGGCGGTCACAACATTAAGCGGTGTGTTGGTGACTGTCATCTAATCCACTCCTTGTATGATTAAACTTCAGATCGATAAATAACGCTTTAAAAGCGCTATAAAGGTGTAGTGTTAAGGTAGCCAATATAAAAAGGCTTGCAACCCGTAAACGACTACCCTATAACGCACGTTATGATCACAACGCCAACTTGCTCATTTCAACGACTTTAACCTATCAACCCCGCAGTCAAAGCGCTTTTTACCGTTATTTAGCTGCTATTTACGCCTATTCAACCTGTTAATTTAAAAAAGCTCGTATAGAAATCGGGCCAATTTTGAGCGCTCTTGTACTTGCATAAGGCAAAACTCATCAAACGGTATTAAAAGATACAACATGGATTAAATAAATCGGCGATTATTATTAATATTTGATAAATAAAAAACACGCCACTGTTTGGTTTTCCATTTGTCGAAAAGATGTCTTTTTATCTCTACGTTAGCAAAGTTTTCAACCGAATCGTCACTTGCCACATAGCGCTGTCTAACCGCTTTTCAACCTGGGGCGAGCTTTAGTCGTATCGACTCCAATTGCGCCTTCTCCCAAGCCCACGATTCGAGATAAATCAAACGTTTGAATCGATTCCTTTCTATCTAAATTGTATTATTTTGCTCAATTTCGCCTATAGCCTGCCGATAAAAAATCAACTTCTGGATTAACATCGATTAATTCCAAAGGCATACCCACTCCCGCCACCGTGCAAGAGATAGGCAAATGCTCAAGGCATTACACCGTATCCCCATGGGACGTAAATTCATTCTCGTGCTGTTTCTACCGCTGCTCACGATGGTGTGGCTGGCGGCCTCCGGCATTTTGGAGCGCAGTGAGACGGCTGCAAGAATGAACGCGCTGCAACGAATGACAACCCTGAGCCAGCACGCCGGCGAGCTGGTACACGAGCTTCAGCGCGAACGCGGCATGTCGGCCGCCTTCCTGGGCAGCGGCGGGCAGAACTTTCGCGTCGAGCTTCCCGAGCAGCGTCGCCAAACCGACCAGGAGCTCGATCACCTCGACACGTATCTGGCCGATTTCACCTTTACCGACGCCGATGCCGCGCTCAAAACGCAGGTGACACAAGCCGAGCAGCAGCTAAGCGAACTCGCCACCGTACGCCAACAGGTCGACCGGCTGGGCGTGAGCGGCGACCAGTCGACCGCTTACTATTCCGGGATCAACGCGCTGTTGATCGATATCGTTAGCCGCCTGACGTTCAGCGTAGAGCGCGGCGAGATCGTTCGTCAGCTCAACGCCAACTACCACCTGCTCAACGTCAAAGAGCTCGCCGGCATCGAGCGCGCGGTGCTAACCACCGCTTTTAGTACCGATACGCTCTCTCCCGCTGCTTATAGCAACTTTCTCTCGCTGGCGGGCCGCTCGAGCGCCTATCTTCGCAGCTTCGAGATGCTCGCAACGCCAGAGCTTTCGCAGCGGCTGGCCGAGGTACGTCAAAGCCCGCTGGCACAAAGCCTAGCCGCTATGCGCCAGATCGCCATGGAGCGCGGCGTGGCCGGTGGCTTTGGCGTCAATCACCAGACCTGGTTCGATCAGCAAACCCAATTCATCGATCAAATCAACGAAGTAGCCCAGCAGGCTTCGAACCACCTGCTCGGTACGGCCCAGCAGCTGCACAGCGAGGCGATCCGTGGGTTGATCCTCTATCTGGTCGCTTTTCTTGCCGCCACCCTGTTGGCCCTGCTGCTGGCGTTTTTAATCGTGCGCAGCATCACGCGCCCGCTTCAAGCCGCGCTGGAAAACATTCAAAATCGCGGCGGTGATTTGACCCAGCGCCTGGCGGTGCCGGGTAGCGACGAGCTCTCAACGCTCTATCTGGCTTTTAACGACTCGACGTCCAAAACCGAAGAGCTGGTCGCCAGCATCAAACAGAGTGCGCTTTCCGTTGAGCTTGCCAGTAAGGAAATCGCCAAGGGTAATGCCGACCTTGCCCAGCGCACCGAAGAGCAGTCTTCTTCGCTGGTACAAACTGCCTCGAGCATGGAGCAGATCACCGCCAACGTCAGGCAAAGTGCGGATACTGCTCAGCAGGCGCGTCTGTCTACCCAAGACATGGCCGACCAGGCCAATGAAACAAGCCACGTCGCCCAGCAGGCGCGTACGGCCATGGAGCAGATCCATCAGGCGAACCAGAAAGTCACTACCATCATCGAGGCAATCGATAACATCGCGTTTCAGACCAACATTCTTGCGCTCAATGCCTCCGTTGAAGCAGCACGCGCCGGAGAGCAAGGTCGCGGATTTGCGGTGGTAGCGTCGGAAGTGCGCAATCTGGCCAGCCGCAGCGCAGAAGAAGCCAAGCAGATCCGGCTTTTAATCGACAACAACGTCGACAGCATTAGAGATGGCTCAAACCTGGTGAACTCGACCAGCGAGGCGCTTACGACCATCGCCGAACGCGCCCAGCACACGGCGTCTCTGGTCACCGAGATATCCGCCGCCTCGAACGAGCAGTCATCGGGTATCGAGCAAATCAATCAAGCGCTTGCCCAGCTCGACGAAGTCACTCAGCAAAATGCAGCCTTGGTTGAGGAAGTGGCGACCGCCAGCGGCTCGCTGGATGACCAAGCGGTGGATATGGCGGAAATGGTGGGGCGATTCAAGGTGGGTGAAAAGGAATATACGCCGGAGCTGGCCCACAGCGGCTCCTAGTAAGCGCCTGTAATCCATGAAATGGGAAATTAGAGGGCAATGCTGTCGCTAATAAACGATATAAAACGCAGTAATAACAGTACAGTGGAGTGCGAAGGCTTCCACGCGTAATCGCATGGAGCGTCCTTACTATGGGGGAAGCGATCAGTACGTCACCAGGTTTCTGTAGAGCGGTTTCGTAATCCAGGATTAGAAGCAATCGGAGCAGCTACTCCATGATGGGCATCACCACCAATATGACGAGTCTTGCTTTACAGCACAATCGAGTCACGGCTCGAAATTCTGCTCAAACAGCAATACAACGCCTGTCATCCAGTTTGCGCATCAACAGCTCCAAGGATGATGCCGCGGGACGTGCGATCGCCAACAAAATGGAAAGTAGTATTAGAGCCAACGCCCAATCACAGCGAGGCATGAATGATGGTATCAGCCTGATACAGACGGCTGAAGGCGGACTGAATAGCATCAATAACCTGCTCCATCGCGCCAATCGTTTAGCCGTCCAGGCCGCGACAGCAACGCTTTCCTCAAGTGACCGCGCCGCTATTAACGGCGAATACATACAACTGCGGGAAGAGATCGACCGTATCGCCAATACGACAGAAGCGTTTGGCAAAACGCCTTTGGCGCCGTCCAAACCGGCACCGGCACCGGCCCGTCTGGGAAATACTGAGCATATTACGGCCAAGTTGGACGATGAAATCCAGAATTTCCACTCCGGCATCGTTCCGCTTGCTTATATTCCAGCCGGGGCCACTCAGGTGCGTATCGAAATGGACTCCCTCAAGGTCGATGACGATTTGCAGCTTTTTACGTTGGACGGTAAACACCTGGTCGGTACGCCGATCATTGGTTCGAATGAAAGCCCGACCGACGAAGTCTGGGCATCGCGTAACATTGATGACATTGCCTCGGCGAATAGTTTGATGACGACCGAGAATGGTCTCTTGCCGGGGGCTACTTACGATGCCTCGGTATTTCATGACGCAACAGGTCAGTATGATATCGACAATCCACCCGTCGATTTTGATTACAACGGCATGAGAATTACTTATAGCGGCGATCGAGACCGCGCGTTTGATCCAGAGGATGGAGAGGACTTCAATAACGGCGATCTTTCTAATGTCACCGCACCGGAGATGGATGAAGTTATCACCATCGACAAGACCACCGAGCCTTTAATGCTACTGGTGGTTGGGCGCGGGATATTTTACGCCAAGGCGACCTGGGACGAGATGCCCATCGAGTTAGTAGAGCCTGAGCCCACATCAGCGCCTATCAGCCAGCCGACGACCATCATCACGCGCGCAACTTATGGCAACGAGCTTGAAAGCGTGACTATCAAGGCGACCCCTGCCGACCACCGTTCGCTAGGGCTAGAAGATATTTCACTGGACTCGATTGAGGGTGCGCGCGAGGCGCTGTCACATCTTCAATCCGCGCTACAAACCGTAGATGATTACCGCGGACATTATGGCGCCAAGCAAAATAGACTTGAGAGTGCGATTGAAGGCAGCGAAAACCAGACCACGACGCTGTATGCCGCCCAATCTCGTATCATGGATACCGACTATGCGAGAGAAAGCAGCCGTTTGGTCAAGAGCCAGATTTTACAACAAGCTGGTGATGCTCTTTTGGCTCAGGCAAACCAGTCATCGCAGAACGTTTTGGAATTACTTAATCTTATTCGCTAATACTGTATTTTTTGGAAAGCTCAAAATGCCATGCCCTCTTGTAACTCGTAAAATAGCGATGCTCAGTAGCTTCCCCTAAAATTTATCGAAAGCTGTTTGACCAAACTTAAAAAGCGGTTTTAAAATTCAAGCCAAACTCTTCTATTCAATCACTATTTTTCTGAATGCGTAAACAACATATGGAAGATCAAGGCGCTCGCAAAAGTGCTGGAACACACTATTTCTTACTTCACTTTATAAATGATTTAAAAAAAACTCACACTGTTTAAAGTCAAAAATATCGTCGATGTCCAGCGACTTCTTTTTATCCATTATAAATACCTTTGCACTATCGGTCACCAGCTGGCGCTTCTCCTTGAGAGCGTATGGAGTCACGATATATATAGCACCATTCAAACGATATTCTTTTTCAGCTTCCTGAGAACGCGAGACTGAAAGATCAATTCCCACAAGTCTCAGACTTTCATCGACCTTGCCGCACCAAGCGGTGGGGTGATCTACCTCACAAACCGATACGACATTTGTAGCCCGCATCTCGACAAACAGCCGAACGGCGCCTTCGATGTCACTTACTGTCCTTAATGGAGACGTTGGTTGCAATAAAACGACACGCTCAGGATAAACTCCTCGCGCTTCCATCTCTATTAAAGCATGAATAACAACGTCGATGCTTTTAGCCGTATCGGTAGCGAGTTCTGTTGGTCGCTGGATAGTTGCGACCTTTGGGCTCTGATAAGCCTTGGCAATCGAAATGACGTCTTCATCATCAGAGGTCACTACCACCAGATCCACCAAGTGTGTTTTCAAAGCCTCATCAATCGACCAGCTTATTAACGGTTTTCCTGCCAAAGCAAGCACATTTTTCCGAGGTAGCCGCTTACTATCTTTACGTGCAGGAATGATGGCCAGTGTACCAATGCGCTTTATATGTTCTCTCATTGCAGGCTACCGGCTATATCCTTTTGAGCACGCGTAAACTCCTCCATTCGACCTATATCTAACCAGTATTCATGAATAGGAAACATGTTGACGTTGCGCTGAGCCGCTATTTCATTTTCAAGTACGGTAGGCATATCAATGGGGTGATTAGGCAAAGCCCGCTGCACTAGTTCAGGGTCAAGTAAATAAATGCCCGCATTAACAAAAAAGCGCTGCAATGGCTTTTCTACCATGGAGATAATGTGATGGCCTTTACCTTCGATGACACCATAGGGAACCTGATGCTCATATTCCCGTACACACATGGTCGCACTGGCGGGATGATCCTGATGAAACTGGAGTAAACTTTCAAAGTTGAGCGTGGTGAGCAAGTCACCGTTCATCATGAAAAGCGGCTGGTCTATTTCTGCCTTGGGTAAAAGTCCCAAAGCGCCTCCCGTTCCCAGCGGCCTCTCTTCATGTATATATTGAATAGATACTCCCCACAAGCGGCCATCCCCGAAATGCGCGCGAATCATTTCGGGCATGTAATGGGTCGAAATATAAAAACGGTGAAAACCCGCTTTGATGAAGCTTTCGACAATTGTTTGGAGAATAGGTTTGTCGCCCACCTTGAGCATCGGCTTGGGGCAATCGTTGGTCAAGGGCCGTAAACGTGTACCAAATCCGCCCGCCATGAGAAAAACTGGATTGCTATAAGCTGGGGGGTTTAGCAAGTCATGTAGGCTTTCCAGCCCAATGAGGCGCTGGTGATCATCCACAATCGGCAGCTGCAGAAGCTGCCCTTGCTCCATGACGTGAAGTAGCCGTTCACGGCTCCAGTTCAGCGTTGCCACCTTGGGATTAGGATTCATGGCATCATCTACCGCCGACTCGAGCGGCTGATGACTGATCAAGGCACGGCGTAGATCGCCATCGGTGAGTGTACCCAAAAGCTTTCGCTGCTGATCGACCACGAGAACAATACGCAGGGCGGCGCCATCCAGTACCTTGATCGCGTCGTTTAAGCTTGTGCCGGTGCTGACCAGCGCTTTTTCCCACTGTTTCATTAACGACAGTGCCTCCATCCATTGTTTATCATAAGGGGGTTGGCGAACGCGGTGCCTGACCGATGAGTTGATGATACTCGGGCAGGTCGTGCAGCACCGTTGTCCCCGCGCCGATGACGGCGCCGGCACCGATAGTGATCCCCTGAATGATCGTGGCATTAGGGCCTATATGAACGTTATCCGCGATCCTGATACCTCCCGATAGCACAGCGCCGGGGGCGATATGCACATGCCTACCCAACTGACAGTCATGATCGATATGCGCAGCTGTATTGACCAGGGTGCCCTCTCCTATTTGCACGTCAGCCTGGATGACACATCCGGCCATGACTTGTGCGCCGCGCCCCATAATCACGCTTTCAGAAAGTACGGAACAGGGATGAACCAGGGTCGCGAAGCGGTAACCCAGAGCAATGAGTCGCTCGTGCAGATGGTGGCGCGTGGACTGGCCGGGCAAACTTCCGACTCCATTGGCAAGTTCTACCGTGTCAGTTGCGTGGCATAACAAGTCGCCATCGCCGCCTAATACTGGAATACCTCGCCAGAAGCCACCCGCTTTGTGTTCAAATATTGGGTCGCACACGCCGATGACGGGGCGCCCGATACGTCGTAAAAGATCGAGAACGACCTTGCCGTGACCTCCGGCTCCCAAAAGAATGACGGGAGGGGCATTCACAACATTTCACCCTCTCGATAATCGCGGATCGCTTGTTTGCCCAGATAATCCCAGTAGAGGTAGGCAGGCTCGCCTCGACCAGCCCTGGCGGTGGTCATGTTGTCCAGCGTGAATGTCTCTCCATATTTTATCGAGCGACGAGCTACTAACTGCTGGCGGACGGCATCGCGTGTTTGCCATTCGCTTGGTTGAGGCGCCTTGTAACCATCGCCCAGCGCGAGACTTACCTGTCTAATGGCATCGACCATATGGGTGAGTTCATCGGGTTCCAGGGACGCTTTGTGATCTGGTCCTGGCAACTGGCGATCCAGAGTAAAATGCTTTTCGATGATTGTGGCCTCTCGAGCGGTGGCGGCAATCGGGATCAGTAAATCCTGGGTATGATCGGAATAACCCACCGGCAGACCAAACACGCTGGAAAGCGTATCCATAGCTCTTAAATTGACTTCCGCCATGGGGGTCGGGTATTGCGAAGTGCAGTGCAGAAGGCTGACCCGATCCGATAGCACTTCGCGTGCCGCTTGCTCACTCCAGTTTCGCCACACTTCCCCCATCCCCTGAGGCGGCTGGTCGCTTCGGATGGCGTGACTGATGATCGCCAATGCCTGCTCAATCTCCGACAGCGATGCCATGCCTGTAGAAACAACGAGTGGCTTTCTGGTATGGGCAAAAGCCCATAGCAGCGGTGCATTGGTTATCTCCCCCGAGGGAACCTTGTAGAAAGGCAGCCCCAGCGTTTCCAGAAACGCTAGACTCTGCAGGTCAAAGGCGGTCGAAAGAAACTCGATTCCACGCTGATGCGCATGGCGCTGGAGCGGCTCGTGCCACTCCAGGGGCAGCTCTAACGCCTGCAGCATGGCAAGCTGGCTCTCGCCGGCTTCGGTGGCCTGCTGTTGATAAGCAGCTTTGGGTGCCGAATCAGCGGCTAGCCGCTTTGCGTTAAAGGTTTGAAACTTTACGGCATCGGCACCAGAGGCGGCGGCAGCGTCTACGAGATCAAAGGCAAGCTTGCGGTCGCCATTATGGTTAACGCCAGCTTCGGCAATGATAAATACCTTATCGGATATCAATACGGCTCCCCCAAGTAGTCATGAAAGCGCTTGATCGTGGTCAAAGGCATGGATAACAGCATGTCGATAACGCGACCGGCTGCATCCCCTTGCCCATAGGGGTTTTGAAAACGTTGAGTGTCGGAGCGAACCTCAGGGCTCAGCGCGTGCTGAATGGCCCATCGAATCGACGTTAATGTCGACTCACAATGAATCACGGACGCAGCGGCCAGACGACCGGCTTGCCGCTGACCGATATTGACGGTGGGCGCAAAAAAGCTAGGTGCTTCGATGATACCGCTTGATGAGTTACCTATAACGACAGCGCACTCGGCCAGCGCGGAATGGTAGCGCTGGGATCCCAGTGACGGAACTGCCACAACGCGCTGGGGCTGGCACGCGCTATATGCCTCAATAGCACCAATCATCTCCCGGCCCCCCTCATCGGCATTCGGATAGGTCAAAATGACTTGGTGATCGGGCCACTCATCAAGTGCTGTAAAAATAGTTTGAAGACTCTCCAACGCCGGCACGTCTGCAAGGGTTTCAGGATGATAGGTCACCAGGAAAAAAGGGCGTTCAAGTGAAAAGTTGAGCGTTTTGGCAAGCGCTTGTCGGCTCAAACGAGGTGAGCGTTTGATATGGTCCAATCCAAGCGCGCCAGTATTCACGACACGTTGAGGATCCTCCCCCATCTGGATAACTCGCTGCCGATAAGGTTCGGCTGCCACAGCATGCATCATCGCCATTTTGGTGATCGCATGGCGAATGGCATCGTCGTAGGCACCTTCCGTCACCTCGCCGCCATGAACATGCAAGATGGGAATCTTGAGCATCAGTGCCGTTTGGGCTGCAGCTAGCGCTTCGAATCGATCGCCCAGAATCACGATCACATGAGGCTTCAGGCGATCCAGTGCATCTGCCAGACTGATGACGCCAACACCTATTGACTTGGCAACGCCAACGCCGGTATCTGAAGAAAGCAGCATTTCGACCTTGGCATCAATGCCAAAGCCATCGCATTCGATCAGGTTCGATGTTTTACCGAATTCTGGAGAGAGGTGCATGGCCGCCACGATCACTTGCAACGATAGTCGAGGATGAGCGTCGATCCCTTTCATCAACCAGTACAGCAGGCCGTACTCGGCACGGGTTCCGGTAAAAACCGCGACGTTACGCATCTTTCCCCCTGTCTGACGGAAGCAGACCGCTCGGCAAATGGGCTACTCGCTGCTCTAACGACTCTGCATTGCAAATATCGACAGCGGGCGCATGAGCATACATGGGTAGACGGCTCATCGATTTCCAGATAGGCCGTGTCATCACGCCCTTATCACTGGCCCCCTCGAACCATTCGCCGCGTTGCACCTGCCCGTTACAAATCACCGCAGTGAGCCAATAGTTGCTACGCCCCCCTTCCGGCTCGGTCACAATGTGAAGACCACTGGCTAGATTATCGGCGTAGCTCGCTGCAAAGCACTGCTTCTCTCCAACAAATTCCTCGATTTGCTCGATCTGACCATCACTACTCGCAGAGTTCCGGGTGGGCAGGCAGTAGTTAAAGCCCAGCTCATCGTTCGTATATACATAACGATGAGGCACTTGAGCCGTCGCTAATGAGTTAGGGCTGCCCATATAAGCGGTAATATTATGCTCGAGCTTGTCAACATGGTGTCTGACGCTGGAGACAAAAGTAGAGTCAATCGCTTCGGCCACATAGGCTTTTTCGTTACTTCGAGATACGAGTTCATATAAAGTATTGAACGACTCCGTACGGCAATAGTCATAAATGAAGTCGATCAGTTTAGGCAGCATGGCGCAACTCAGATGTTGTATAGATTGGCTTTATATTTCGCCAACTGGTGAGGTTGAGAAAACCAGTCTATCGTTTTCTGTAACCCTTCACGAAGGCCGTATTGCGGAGTAAAGCCGGTCAATTCGCGAAGCCGCGCATTGTCTCCCCATAAGCGAAAAACCTCGGATTTTTCAGGTCGTAAGCGCTGCTCGTCAATAATGAACTCTATATCACTGTCCATCAATTCCCGTATCGTATCTAGTGTATCCCCGACCGATATTTCATAATTGGAGGCGATATTCACCGTTTCGCCAATCGATACATCACAATTAGCCAGCGCCAGAAACCCCTGACAAGTATCCTCAACATAATTGAAGTCGCGAGTAGGCGAGACGTCGCCAAGTTTGACCTGTTTCATGCCGCTGGCTATTTGGCTGATGATTGTTGGTATGACGGCTCGGGCCGACTGCCGCGGACCGTAGGTGTTAAAAGGACGTGCAACCGTGACGGGCAAATCGAACGCATTGTAAAAGCTCATGGCCATCGCATCAGCGGCTATCTTGGAGGCACTATAGGGCGACTGCGGCTGTAGTGGATGGCGCTCATCAATTGGCACATACTGCGCGGTGCCATATACCTCGCTGGTGGAGGTGTGAATCATACGCGTGACGCCGTTATCCAAAGCCGCTTGGCACAGGTTGAGCGTGCCCTTTACGTTGGTCTCTACATAGCTATCGGGCGCAACATAAGAGTAAGGAATGGCGATCAAGGCGGCCAAATGAAAGACCGTGTCGACTCCTTGGGCGAGGTGCTTGCAGAAATGTGGATCGCGTACATCGCCGCTGACCACCTCGACGTGATCAAGACAATCCGTATCCTCGAGCCATCCCCAACTATTGAAAGAGTTGTATTGAGCCAATGCCTTGACGCGATAGCCCTCTTTGACCAAAAGCTCGACGAGGTGTGAGCCGATAAATCCATCGGCGCCCGTAACCAGCATCTTTTTTTCAACCGTCATGATCTTATCCTTGGCCAGCGGGTAGTGATAATACCTGTGAGACGCCGTGAGCCACGCGCTCCTTGGAGCCCAAGCTATAGGACCTTGCTTTGGAAGGATCTTTCAAAAGACTCTCTTTACTAACATCTGAATAACGGAAAAGCAGCCCCGTCGTGAATTCACGCTCTACTTCATCAATGAGTTCGGAGCAGTGAACAGAAGGAACACCAAAATTAAGCGCATCCAGTGCGCATGTAGAAGACCATGTAATATGGACACCGGACTGTTTTAGAGAGTCGTTGATGGTGAGTTTGTTTGGATCTTCTAGCTTGGCTTTAATCCCCTCTCTTCTGAGCAGACTCATTACCTCCTGCGCTTCATCAATATGTAGCGGATGAGGTCTGACCACTACCTCTCGCTGCTTTAGCTCGTGGACATATTTGATCTCTTCGAGGGGTACAGGAATTCCTTTAGACTGAGGCTGATGGGTATATAGTATCTTCTTACCCGGTTTGACCTGACGAGACAAATAGGTAGGACCGCCCCCCTCGATCACAAGTGCACTAGACTCAATATCGCTTTCTTTAGTCAACATTCGTGTTGATATATCGCCCCATGTCCAAAAGACATCGGGCAGAAATGGGCTATCGATCTCGTTACTTTTAAACTTTGAGTAGCAGACGTGTTTGAAACCATTAATTCCGTGCTGCACATCAATCACAGTAATTCCAAGCATTTTGCAGGCGAAAATGATGGGAAAGTAGTTCAGCCCATAGTAGACCCTGAAAACGACTGCATCGACTTCTGATTTCTTGAGCAGGTCGTAATACTGGGGAATCATGGCGTTGACGAGATGAAATCTTTCTTCGAGCTTAGTGCGAATACTACAGCCGAAGGAGGCTTGAAGGTGACGATCAAAAAACTCGATTTCCTCACGCTGCTTGGTGCTCAGCACTTTTTTCAGTTGCGCAGGGAGGAGGTCGAGCTTTGCGATCTCGATATCCTGTTCCATGAACCCTGTAAGAATGTTGTCCAGAAAGCCTTTGTCGTGAAAGTAGCCTACCTTTTTAATTTCTCGCTTGACTGGATAGAGAGCTGCATCCACACCTGATAACGTCAGCGGCTCACTGGCCGGAACGTCACAGCTTTTGTCTGCGCCATCCAAGCAAAATTGAAACCCTTCTCTTATCAAGGGCGAGTAGGTGAGCGCACTACCTTCCGGCAAGCTCGAGACGATCTCGTCGAATACATCAAACTTTTCGTAAGCAAACATGCAAGGCGTGCCTCATCTCAATCAATTTTGGCTAAAAGGTCATCATCGTGCCCAAGGAAAGCGGCTTGTGAACTATCCATTCCATTCCGCGAATCCAAGTCCTTCTTATTACGCTCCTTACCGCGTTCTGCAGACGGTATAAACCGCTGCGCTTCGAGAAATTCCAGCGCCTTGTCATGGCTGACATCGGCCAATAGTTCAAACGCCATGTCATGTGCAGAGAAACAGGCGCTTAATATAAAGGCCAATTTTCTTTTCTGCTCATCACTCAGCGCCGCCATTCGTGCGTGGTTGGGCAGGAAAAGCACATCGGCACTCTCTTGCTCGCTGGCACAGGGCAAACGCTCATTAAGCTTTTCGGGTAAGTGGCTGTAGTGGCCTATGTTGTGAAAGCGATAGAAGCGGAATCCATGACGACTCGCCCAGTGCTGCAATTCTGCCAAACTTGGCTGGCGTTCATGGGTTAGCTGAAACGGAACCCGCGTTTGAATCAGTAGAGTCGCTTCAAGATACTGGACGCCATTTTCAAGTACGGCCATTGCATCGCTTAGCTCATCAAGAATGAGCCAGTCGAGGCTTTCAAGCCCCGTGATGCTATCCAGGGCCACCGTATTAATCGGAATTTCAGCAATCTCCTGAGCCCCCAAATGGTAGCGCTCGGGTAGCTGGTCTGCCGGTAGCGGTGCCAACGTGCTGGTCATCTCGGTGGCAATACAGGCGTGGAGCGTCGCCGAATTTCCGTCGCCCAGAAGGGCATGTGGGAACAGCTGGATTGCCTCGCTGCCTTCGAACCGTCCAGGCTCTTTTATCTCGCTGGCGGGATCAAAGGCCACGATGCCAAAGGCACCTGTTTTAGCCATCTGATCGGCCAGGCCACTCTTGATCAAACTTGCCCGGTTGTCGAGCACGACGATCTTGCCCTTGAACTGCCAAGTGAAGTCATCGGAGAGATTCAGGCGTGGTGCCGAGGAGTCTCCACCGAGGCTTACGTCCACCTTGTTAGTGATTAACTGCTCCAGCGAACGATCCACTTTCAGCTCGGGCTGGGTGGCAACGCTTGCAATACGCTGGCGATGACGCTTTTTCTGGCCAATCCAAAAATCCGTGTTACCCCCACGCGCCCGCGCCAATGGATCCAGGGCGCTCAGCAGGCGTTCGGTGGCGCGTTTTATATGATGTTTCTCTTCACCGACCCTAAAAGCACGCTTCACGTACTCCTGATAGAGCGTCTCGTCATCGACGAAAGCCACCGCCGCGTCGAAAAGTGGCTGAAGCTCTTTTTCGTCCAGTAGGTGCTGATAAGGCTCTTCATAGCACTGGGCCGGAAAATCAAATGCAATGCCCGCGTCCCCCACCATTTCGGGCATGCCCCCTCGGTTGGTGATCAACGCCGGTAGACCGTTGAGCATGGCTTCGGCCAGTACGCGGCCGGAGCTTTCCCACCATAGGCTGGGGGCGATTAGTACGCGCGCCCGGCTATAAGGCCCACGCATATCGCTGGTATTGCCCGTCACGGTCACGTTACTCAACGTACTGCGCTGCTGGCCCATACGTAGAGTGGTTTCACGTAAAACCGCCGACCAATCGGCCCGCGCCTCCACGACTTCGAGTTCGATATCGGGTCTTTCACGCTCGAGTTTTTCGGCGAGCTGCACAAATACGCTCGCGCCTTTTTGCCAGCTGGGATTCACGAACAGCAGACGTTTGCGGTCGTGCTGCTGGGCGACAAAGCGATCCGAGGCAATGAACTTGCCTACCGGCTTGGAAGCAAAGCCCACTGCCTTTCGATACATATCCGCTGTCGCTTGGCTATCGGTCACGACCAAGTCGACATCCCGACACCAGCGTGGCGATTTATAGTTACCGTTGGCTAGATAAAAGGCGACGGCTATCCCCCGATCCCGCGCCTCATCGGCAATTAACATATCGAGGGTTTGACCGCCGTAGAACCACACGATATCCGGTCTAAAGGAGTCCAGCAGATAAACGTATTGGCTATACCAGAGGCCTTCTTCGTGGGTCGTAAAGTGATTGCGGTTATGGCTATAGCTCACCAGCATTTGGTGTGTCAAAGGACCGTCTTCCGCCTCGATCAGCTGATGTAGATGGGCATCGAGATCGCCAAACTGCTCCTTGAGAAGCTTCATTCCCTTGGGGTTGTCGAATACCGTCGCGCCCAATACCTTGACGTCGTACCCGTTGGCCGCCAACTGCAGCAACATCTGACGAACGCTCATGCTGGCACCGCTGGAGGTGTCCAGCAGACAGAACGGATTGGCCCATAACAAACGGGGTTTTCGTTTGGGTGTGGCGGTAGTCGTCTTGGCCATTAGGCAGCTCGCAAAAAAGTGGCAGTCCGCCTAGTCTACTTCGCGATCACGCGCACCAAAGAGGTAAATGCGCCTGTTTTTAAGCAGGTATTCCTTGGACTGTTTCAGGAACAGGTGCCGCGAAGGAGATAATCATCGATACCGAATGTGCGACACCACGGCTTTGGGCTGGCCTGATAAGAAACGTGTAAAAAGGCTGACACTGAGCCACCTAAAAGAAAACGGGGCCTTTCGGCCCCGTTCGGTTGATTCATCCACTGTACCGCCGAAAGGATTAACCCAGCAGAGACAGTACAGACTGCGGCGTCTGGTTCGCTTGGGCCAGCATGGAGGTACCCGCCTGCTGAAGAATGTTGGCACGGGTCATATTGGACACTTCCTTCGCGTAGTCGGCGTCTTCGATCCGCGAACGCGCTTCGGACAGGTTGGTCGAGGTGGTCGCCAGGTTGTCGATCACGGAGTCGAAGCGGTTCAGCGTGGCACCGAGAGTAGCGCGATTGGTATCCAGTGTCTTGGTAGCAGTGTCAACAGCATCGATCAGGCTCTGGAAGCTGGTGTGGGCACCGGCTCCACTAGCAGCCGTAAAGGTAGTCGCTGCGACAACGCCACCCGATGCGCCAGTCAAACCAAGGCCCGACACGGTAGCGTCAACAGTTTTAACATTGATAACGTCTTCAACATCAGTGTTGGAACCGACCTGAATGCTCAGGCTGCCGCTGGCGTTAAGCAGGTTGGTTCCGTTGAAGTTATTGCTACCAGCCACACGGTCAATTTCTGCCAATCGCTCGTTAATCTCGGTCTCGATTGCAGCGCGATCATCGTCGGTGTTGGTGTCGTTGGCACCTTGTACCGCCAACTCACGAATACGCTGCAGGTTGTCGTTGATCTGGTCCAGACCGCCTTCCATGGTTTGAACGAGCGAGATACCATCGCTGGCGTTACGGCTTGCCTGGTCCATGCCCTTGATCTGAGCGGTCATCTTGTTGGCAATCGCTTGGCCAGCCGCGTCGTCAGAGGCGCTGTTGATGCGCAGGCCGGAAGAGAGACGCTCTTGCGCCTGAGCCAGCATGCCCTGAGACTTGCTCAGGTTGTTCTGGCCGATCATGGAAGTGATGTTGGTATTGATAACGGACATGGGGTAATCCTCGGTGTTTACTGGCCCAGGAGCGGCCTTTAAATCGGCGCTTGCATCGCCGTTATTATAATTAACGGCTGCTAACGGCACTTCTTTAGGCTTTTTAAGCGGTTTACATAATAAAAATTTAAGTAGCGCTCAACGAAAAACGGGGCCTTTCGGCCCCGTCGTTCACTTCACTGGTTATCACTACTGCTCGAGCGATTAACCCAGCAAGGAAAGCACAGACTGCGGAGTCTGATTGGCCTGAGCCAGCATGGACGTACCCGCCTGTTGCAGGATGTTGGCACGGGTCATGTTGGATACTTCCTTCGCATAGTCGGCGTCTTCGATCCGCGAACGTGCTTCGGAAAGATTGGTTTCAGTCGTCGCCAGATTGTCGATTACCGAGTCAAAGCGATTGAGAGTGGCGCCCAAGGTGGCACGGTTAGTGTCCAACGTTTCAGTAGCCGTGTCGACCGCATCGATTAAGTTCTGGAAGCCATCGTGTTCATCGATGGAGCCACCACCAGTAGCATCAAAAGTGGTGCCGGCAACAATGCTGCCACTGGCTGATGTCAGGTCTAGCCCACTTACCGTCGCATCAACAGTAGAAACACTGATGACATCTTCATCGTCGGTGTTTGCACCAACCTGAATACTCAGGCTACCACTGGCGTTCAATAGGTTGGTACCGTTGAAGTTGTTGCTTTCCGCTACACGATCAATCTCTGCCAAGCGCTCATTGATTTCAGTTTCGATCGCATTACGATCTTCTTCGGTGTTGGTATCGTTAGCCCCCTGTACCGCCAACTCACGAATCCGCTGCAGGTTATCGTTCACCTGGTCGAGGCCACCCTCCATGGTTTGTACCAGGGAAATGCCGTCGCTGGCGTTACGGCTGGCTTGGCTCATACCATCGATTTGGGCGGTCATCTTGTTAGCGATAGCCTGACCGGCGGCATCGTCGGAAGCGCTGTTGATACGCAAACCGGAAGAGAGACGTTCTTGCGCCTGAGCCAGCATGCTTTGTGAAGAGCTCAGGTTGTTCTGGCCGATCATGGAGGTGATATTCGTATTGATTACAGACATGAGTATTACTCCTTGAAGTATAACTGGCCAGCGGGCCAACTTGACGACGTATGTATCGTCGCTAACACTGGTAACGGCTGCTAATTTAAATCCTTTAAAAATCAGTTATTTTTTTATGTAAGAGAAAGTAAAACTGGCCGAACCGACCAAGAGGCAATCTCGTCAAAACCCTTGCCATACGGCGCTTTAGGCGTGAACGCCCTATTTAATTCCAGGAATAAAGACATAAAAAACGGGGCCGTTCGGCCCCGTCCATTTGCTTGATTCGTTTTATCAATGAGCGGTTTAGCCCAGCAGTGATAGTACGGACTGCGGCGTCTGGTTCGCCTGGGCCAGCATGGAGGTACCCGCCTGCTGAAGAATGTTGGCGCGGGTCATGTTGGATACTTCCTTCGCGTAGTCGGCGTCTTCGATCCGCGAACGCGCTTCAGACAGGTTGGTCGAGGTGGTCGCCAAGTTGTCGATCACCGAGTCGAAGCGGTTCAGCGTGGCACCCAGGGTTGCCCGGTTGGTGTCCAGAGTCTTGGTCGCAGCGTCGACAGAGTCGATCAGGTTCTGGAAACTGCTGTGCGCTGCGGTGCCACCACTGACGGCGAATGTGGTGCCAGTAATTTCACTGCCGCTTGCCAAGCCTAGTCCGGAAACGGTGGCATCAACGGTCTTAACACTAATAACGTCTTCGGCATCGGTATTGGAGCCGACCTGGATGCTCAGGCTGCCGCTGGCGTTGAGCAAGCTGGTGCCGTTGAAGTTGTTGCTGCCAGCGACGCGATCGATTTCGGCCAAACGCTCGTTAATTTCCGTCGTGATCGCAGTACGGTCGTCAGCGGTGTTGGTGTCGTTGGCGCCCTGTACCGCTAACTCACGAATACGCTGCAGGTTGTCGTTGATCTGGTCCAGACCGCCTTCCATGGTTTGAACGAGCGAGATACCGTCGCTGGCGTTACGGCTTGCCTGGTCCATGCCCTTGATTTGAGCGGTCATCTTGTTGGCGATGGCTTGGCCGGCGGCGTCGTCGGAAGCGCTGTTGATGCGCAGACCAGAAGACAAGCGCTCTTGCGCCTGAGCCAGCATGCCCTGAGACTTGCTCAGGTTGTTCTGGCCGATCATGGAAGTGATGTTGGTGTTGATAACAGACATGGGATAATCCTCGTTAAGTAAATGACCTATGGCCTGCTAATCGGCTCTTGCATCGCCGTTATAATAATTAACGGCCGTATAGGCGTTTACTTGAGGAGAAAGTGCCGTTTTTTTAAGAAAGTGTTTTCTCTATCCCCTCGCCACGTTTGGTCTGAGAAGGCAAGTCGGCTCGCTGCATAACGCGCGCTAGCGACGTGCAAGACAAGCCCAGCAGTAAACGAGCCAAACGAAAAACGGGGCCTTTCGGCCCCGTTCGGTTGCTTCCATTGTACTGCCGAAAGGCTTAACCCAGTAGAGACAGTACAGACTGCGGCGTCTGGTTCGCCTGGGCCAGCATGGAGGTACCCGCCTGCTGAAGAATGTTGGCGCGGGTCATGTTGGACACTTCCTTCGCGTAGTCGGCGTCTTCGATCCGCGAACGTGCTTCGGACAGGTTGGTCGAGGTGGTCGCGAGGTTGTCGATCACCGAGTCGAAGCGGTTCAGCGTGGCACCCAGAGTTGCCCGGTTGGTGTCCAGAGTCTTGGTCGCGGCATCTACGGAGTCGATCAGGTTCTGGAAGCTGCTGTGCGCTGCGGTGCCACCACTAGCGACGAATGTGGTGCCAGTAATTTCACTGCCGCTTGCCAAGCCTAGTCCGGAAACGGTGGCATCAACGGTCTTAACACTAATAACGTCTTCGGCATCGGTATTGGAGCCAACCTGGATGCTCAGGCTGCCGCTGGCGTTGAGCAAGCTGGTGCCGTTGAAGTTGTTGCTGCCCGCGACACGGTCGATTTCGGCCAAACGCTCGTTAATTTCCGTCGTGATCGCAGTACGGTCGTCAGCGGTGTTGGTGTCGTTGGCACCTTGTACCGCCAACTCACGAATACGCTGCAGGTTGTCGTTGATCTGGTCCAGACCGCCTTCCATGGTTTGAACGAGCGAGATACCATCGCTGGCGTTACGGCTTGCCTGGTCCATGCCCTTGATCTGAGCGGTCATCTTGTTGGCAATCGCTTGGCCAGCCGCGTCGTCAGAGGCGCTGTTGATGCGCAGGCCGGAAGAGAGACGCTCTTGCGCCTGAGCCAGCATGCCCTGAGACTTGCTCAGGTTGTTCTGGCCGATCATGGAAGTGATGTTGGTATTGATAACGGACATGGGGTAATCCTCGGTGTTTACTGGCCCAGGAGCGGCCTTTAAATCGGCGCTTGCATCGCCGTTATTATAATTAACGGCTGCTAACGGCACTTCTTTAGGCTTTTTAAGCGGTTTACATAATAAAAATTTAAGTAGCGCTCAACGAAAAACGGGGCCTTTCGGCCCCGTCGTTCACTTCACTGGTTATCACTACTGCTCGAGCGATTAACCCAGCAAGGAAAGCACGGACTGCGGAGTCTGGTTCGCCTGGGCCAGCATGGACGTACCCGCCTGTTGCAGGATGTTGGCACGGGTCATGTTCGACACCTCCTTCGCGTAGTCGGCGTCTTCGATGCGTGAGCGGGCTTCAGACAGGTTGGTGGTCGTGGTCGCCAGGTTATCGATCACTGAATCAAAGCGGTTCAGCGTGGCACCCAAGGTGGCCCGTTGAGTGTCGAGCGTTTTAACTGCGGTATCGACATTGTCGATCAGAGTCTGGAAGTTGGCGTGAGTCGCGCCGGCACCAGAGAGAGCCGCCGCAGAACCACTAACGCCCAGGTTTTTACTGGTCGCATCGAAGGTATCGACAGTGATGGTGTCGTTGCCGCTGGTGTTAGAACCGACCTGGATATTGAGCGCCGTGCTCGAGCCGCTTGCCAGGAGATTGGTGCCGTTGAAGTTGTTGCTGCCCGCTACACGGTCGATCTCGGCGATACGCTCGTTGATCTCGGTGGTGATCGCGGCGCGGTCGTCAGCGGTGTTGGTGTCGTTGGCGCCCTGTACCGCCAGCTCACGAATACGCTGCAGGTTGTCGTTGATCTGATCCAGACCGCCTTCCATGGTCTGAACAAGGGAGATACCGTCGCTGGCGTTACGGCTTGCCTGGTCCATGCCCTTGATTTGAGCGGTCATCTTGTTGGCGATGGCTTGACCGGCGGCGTCGTCGGAAGCGCTGTTGATGCGCAGGCCAGAAGACAAGCGCTCTTGCGCCTGAGCCAGCATGCCCTGAGACTTGCTCAGGTTGTTCTGGCCGATCATGGAAGTGATGTTGGTATTGATAACGGACATGGAGTGATCCTCAGTGCTTAGCGGCCCGGGAAAGGCCTGTAAATCGGCGCTTGCATCGCCGTTGTTATAATTAACGGCGTAGCGAAGCGATCCTTTAGCCCGTTTAACCAATTTTTTTATAAAAACCTGGCCTTAAAACTCGAACGGGGCCTTTCGGCCCCGTTGACAGGATAAATTGCGGTTACTGACGAGAGCGCATTAGCTCGGTTAGATAGCAAAGTTTACTGTTTCTGCATCGAGCTAAGCATATCGAACTGCTGGCCAAGGTAGCTGCTCATGGAGTTCATCTGCGCAATCATGCCATCGAGCTGGGCAAACTGCTTGCGGTAGCGCTCCACGTTGCGCTCGATGCTGGCTTCCATGCGCTCCTTGCGCTTATCGAGACTCTCGATTCGCTGCTCTGCGCTGGTGACCGAGCTTTTAATGAGGCCGTCTTCTGAGGTAATGGTCGTCAATGTAGCGCTCAGGCGCCCTGCAAACCCTGCTTCCTTGCTGTCGCCGGCGAAGAAGGCTGACAGACCTTCAGGGTCGTTGGCAACAGCGGCGTCAAGCTTTTCTTCGTCGACCTCCAAGCGCCCGCGCTCATCGATAGAGATTCCGATTTCCGACAGCCGCGTGATATCGCCGCCCGCCAGGCTGTCGCTAATGTCACGACTCAACCGGTTTTCGATAGTGCGTACCGTACGGTCCCCTATCAGCTCGCCAGAAATCTCGCCTTCCCCGTTGAACTTGGTCATGCGCCCTACGGTCGATTTCATTTCGTTATAGTTGCTAACGAAGTTGTTGATGGCCTCTTTCAGGGAGTCGTTGTCTCTTTCGATGACCAAGGTGGCGGGGGATTCCGACACAGCGGTGACATCAAGCGTTACCCCCTCGATAGCACCTTCGACGCGGTTGGTCTTGCTGGTGATCGCGATACCGTTGACATTGAGCGCAGCGTCCTGGCCTGGGCGTACCGTCGTAGTATCCATGGCAAGCCCATCGATACCGGAAAACCCTATGAGCGAAGCATCCTGGCCGGTTTCCTTCGAGCTGAGCGCCAAGCGATATCCGGTGCCGTCGTTGACAAGCGAAGCAGTAACGCCCGATTCCTTGTCTGCATTGATCTGATCGCGCACCTCGGCCAGCGTGCTGCCCGCCTTGATATCGATTTCGTAGCTGCTTTTGGGCGCGGCGCCGCTATCGAACGCACCGTTAGTGTAGGTCGCACCGAAATCCAGCTTGAGCTTGGTGTCTGTCGTCGTAAGGGCCTGGTCGAGCGCGACACTTTGTGAGGCGGCGCTTCCAGCGCGAGCCAACTGAGAAACGCTAATTTCAAAACGCCCGGGGTTGGCTTTCTCGCCCGCCGTGGCCAAAACGCCACTGCCGGTTACCGTGCTCTTTTGCTGCTTGAAGGTCGATGCGTCGTTCAGCGCCTTGACCGAGGTATTGACCCGGTCCATCGCCGATTCGAGACGCCCATAGGCCGAAATTTTTGTCTTTTGGGCACTTTGCTGCTGTAAAACGGGGGTAAGCTTTTGACTCTCTGCGGCCTTAAGCTGATTCAGCAGACCGTTCAAGTCCAACCCGGAACCTACACCAAGCGCGGAGATTGATGCCATGGGTTAAATCCTCGAGTAATAAGTAGCAAAGAGATTGGGTTGATTACCTTGTCTATCGGCTGGGTGAGAACGAACTTTAGGCATCGTCAGAAGATACCCGCAAAAAAATGCCCAGCGCTATGGCCGGGCATTAAGGGTTTTAATAGTTCGGCTTAGCTCTGGTTGGTTTGGGCCAGCATGCCCAACTGCTGTTCGAGATAGGCACCTGTCTGATTCATTTGTGCCACCATGCTGTCCATTGCCTGAAACTGAGTACGGTAACGCGCCACGGTCTGATCGATACGCTCTTCGGTGCGGGTGTAGCGCTCTTTGAGCGATTCGACTCGGCTTTCAGAGTTGGCTTTCGCCGTATCGAGACGGCCGCCATCTCCCACCAAGCGCTCGAGGGAGGTATTGATCTGCCCTGCCATACCGCTTCCCTCACTGCTGCCTGCAAAAAAGTCAGTCAGCGCATCCGGCTGGGTGGCAATGACGTTATCCAGCTTTTCATCATCGACCTCAAGCGTACCGTCGGTTTGCAATGAAATGCCGATGTCGGACAGTACGCTGAAGCCGTCACCGCCTGTCACACCGCTAATAGCCTGACGGAGCTCGCGCTCGACGGCTCGTGTGGTCGCATCAGCGTTCAAGCCGCCCGACTGCCCCGTTTCTACATCGAAGTTGGTCAAAGTATTCAAGGTGCTTTTGAGCGTGTTGAAGCTTTCCACGAAGGTATCCACGTTCTCACGCAGCGCTTCGTTATCCTGTTCGACCATGATAGTGCTCGACGTGCCCGCCTCTGTCAGCGTCAACGTCATGCCTTGAATGGCGCCTTCGACCTGATTAGAAGCGCTCACGATATCGATACCGTTAACGTTGAACGCCGCGTCCTGGCCCCTTTGCACGACCTGAACGTCCGAGGTAGCCACCTCACCCGATAGAATGCTCGAGAAATTAGTGCTTTCGATGCTGGCGTCGGCGCCGGTCTCGCTCGACATGATCGAAAGCCGATACCCCTGCCCGTCGTTGATGATAGAGGCAGTCACCTGACCACCACCCTGGTCGTTGATGGCGTCTCGAATATCTTCAAGCGAACTGCCATCGGCGATCGTGATATCGGACATGCTTCCTTCAGATAGTGCGAAGCTGAGCGTTTGCTCACCGCTGACAACGCTTTCGTCAGCACTATCCAAGCGTTCTGTCACTAGGCTGCCGGCAGTTGCCAACTGATCGACCTCTACGTCGTACCGGCCCGCCTGTGCTTCGCTGGAGGTAATGGCAATGACACCGTCACCCTCAACGTTGGTCGTGAGGCTTTCAAACGATTCCGTATCGTTCAACGCCTGGGTGGCATCCTGGAACGTGGAAACGGCGCTTTTGAGTGTTCCATAGGCAGAGACGGTGGTGTTGGCAGACTGAACCTGCTCGGCAATGGGCTGGAGTTTGGCGCGCTCGGCGGTTTGAAGCTGATCCAATAGCCCGTTTAGATCGAGCCCCGAGCCAATGCCCAGTGAAGATATGGAAGCCATCGATTGCTGCCCCTTTAAATGTTATCGCCTGCTCTTTAGGCGAGCTGAAATTTGCCTGTGTCAATGCATTGACTATCGGCAAATCGCGCAGTGTCTTTAGCCTTTATCCCACTTTTAACTTAGTAAACGGTTATTTTCTGTAATCTTTACCGCTTTTTAGGTTAAGCGGGCCGCTTGAAAAGAAATGACCCCGTGCGCTATTGCGCTACGAGCCCTTGCCCTCCAAAGCGCGATACGTACCGAACCCAAGCGTTGAACACGCCAATAACTTAGACCTTGGTCTAAATTCGCTAACTCCATTACACTATGGAAACGTTGTTCGTTAACCGATGGAGCATCAAATGCCCTGCGAAGGTGATACCCCCGCCGCCCCTGTTGACGCGTCTCGGCTGCGTCAGTGCCTATTCACACTGGCGGAACTTTTGTACGTCAACGGCCATGTGCTTGAAACCGTGACGCTGCCTGGCTGCGGGTTGGCTCGGCGCGAGGTGGCGGCGCTTGAGGATCAGGATGCCGGCTGGTCGGCGTGTCGTCGGACGCTCGAAGCGGGCGCGGCGGGTACCACCAACGGTGAAGGGCGCTTCGTGCTAACGGCGCTCGGGCGAGACATCATGTTCGATATGTTCGGTCAGGGAGCGGCGGACTGCGCCTGATTTAAGACGCCGCCATTCGGCTTTTGAACGCAAAAACGCCCGCATTTGCGGGCGTTTGTGTTTGGCACAGCGCGTTGATTAACGAAGGCCAAGCATCGAAAGAATGAACAGCACGACGACGACCAGACCCACGATATAGATGATGTTACGCATTGCGGCGCTCCTTGCTTTTTTGCGTTTTAGGAAAATCAAAGGGTTGCTTACCCATCGAGGCAACATCCTCATCCTAGCAGGCTTTTGGGCGCTTTGCGTAATTTACGTGCTTCTGGCGCGCGTACGCTCTACGCTTTTTGAAAGCCTCGTTGGCACTGACAAAAGGAAAGCCCATGCGCATGCGACTATTCCCTCAGGTGTTGATGGTCGTGTTGGGGCTAGCGCTCGTTAGCGGCGGCGTGCTGGCCCAAACGCCCTCACCCGCGGCGTTTAGCGCCCTCGATGAGCAGGCCGGCGCGCTCGACCGGCTACACACGGTCGTGGTAGCGGTGGACGGGAATCTGGTGCATGAATTTCACCAGGGCGGGCCGGGAACGAGCACGCCGGTCAACGTGAAGTCGCTTTCCAAAACGGTGCTGGCGGCTATTACCGGGGCGGCGATTAACGCCGGGGTGATCAACTCTCTCGACCAGCCGCTGGTCGAGCTATTGGGTAGCCGCGTGCCGGCGGGGCTGGACCCACGCGTCAATGACATTACTTTGGAGAACCTGCTGGCCATGCAGGCGGGGCTCGAGCGCACCTCCGGCGAGAACTACAGCGGCTGGGTGGCAAGCGCCAACTGGGTGGAAAACGCCCTTTCTCGCCCCTTCGTGGACGAGCCCGGCGGGCGAATGCTCTACTCCACCGGCTCCAGCCACCTGGTGTCCGCCGCGCTTACCTACTCGAGCGGTGAATCCACCTATGAGCTTGCCCAGCGCCTGTTGGCCGAGCCGCTTCACATCACCCTTCCCCGCTGGCTCCAGGACCCACAGGGTGTTTACTTCGGCGGCAACGATATGCAGCTTTCGCCGCGGGCGCTGGTCGAGATCGGCGAGCTTTACCGTTTGGACGGCGTGGTCGATGGCGAGCGCGTACTGCCGGAAGGCTACGTGGAGGATTCCTGGACGCCGCGGGGCCGGTCGCCCTGGACGGGGGATGGCTACGGGCTCGGCTGGTTCGTGACCACCTTCGGCGATACGCCGGTCTACTACGGGCGCGGCTACGGCGGACAGGCGCTGTTCGTGATTCCCGAGCGTGCGATGACAGTGGTGATCACCTCCAACCCCAACCCGCCTTCTCCCGGCGGGCAGTTTCAGCAGCAGTTGAACCGGCTGGTGATGAAACTGCTGGTTGACGGCGAGTGAGCCGCCGGCTTAAAGCAGGTAAACGAGAATCGCGGTGAAGGTGGCGCCGGTAATCAGAAAGCCCAGCGCCAGTACCAGCCCGTCGCGGGCGACCAGCCCCAGCCCAAACAGCGTGAGCGCCAGGCCCGCGCCGTTGGCGGAAAAGGGGACGAACTCCATCGGCGGCATGGCGAGTGCGATCAGCACGCAGGCCAGCGCCGTTGCGCGCATGCCCAGATAGCCGCTCATCCACGCCAGCCGCACGCCCATTAGCCCATCGACCCAGCGCCCGGGCCTGCGCATCCACTTGAGCGCCTTGTCGAACCCCTTGCGCGACACCGAGCGGTTCAAAAGCCAGCGCGGCAGCCAAAACGACCGGCGCCCGAGCAGCAGCTGGCTTGAGGTCAGCAGCACCAGCGCCGCCATCAGCGTGGGCACGCCGGGGATATCGCCGACCACCGGCGCCAGCACGATCAGACCCGCTACCAGCAGCATCGGCCCGAAGGAGCGCCGCCCCACGGCGTCGACGATGTCCTCGACGCTAACGCGGCTCTTTTCGTTTTCCATTTGATCCAGCGCGTCCAAAAGCTCGGTCAGGCTGGAGGCATCGTTTTCGTTATTCATGCGGGCGCCAGCGCTCCTTGGCCTGGAGCTTGGCGCGAATGAAATCACTGTGGCTAACGTACAGAAGATCCGCCAGCCGGCGAATGCGGTGCTCCTCGAGCGGGTCGACGCTGCCGTCCGCCCAGGCAAGCTGCCACATCAGCGCCACCAGCTCGAAACGCTGGCCGTAGTCGTAGTGCTCCTTGACAAGACTGACGAACTGATAGTGATCGACCGCCTCATTGACCTGGGCCTCGGCTAGCGCCATTAGCTCACTCACCTGCGCCTCGTTCAACCGATAGCGCGTCATCAGCATCTGCTTGAGCGCCGCTTGCTCCTCCGGGGTTTGCTCGTAGTCGGCGCGCACGATCTCGCACAGCAGCGCCGCCGTGGCGAGCTCCAGCGTCAGGTGGTGATTCTCGCGCCGCTCCGGCTCGGCCAGCGCGTCGTGGAAGAAGTCTCGAATTGCCTCCAGCATGGCGGTCTCCTTTAAGCGCTTGCCGCGTCTGTCATGATCCTGCTCGCTCTTTCTACTGACCCGCCACCGCTCACAAAGGTCACTCCTTGCGCTTGGCGAGCTGCTCCTTGAGCTGTTTGGGAACCTGCTTGATGATCAGCCGGTCCTGGCTTTCGTCGTACTCGATGCTCGACCCCAAAAGGTGCGAGTCGAAGCTGATCGAAACACCCCCGGCGCGGCCGGTGAAGCGGCGAAACTGGCTCAGCGTCTTCTTGTCCGGCGGAATCTCCGGCGAAAGGCCGTAGTCGGCGTTGCGAATATGCTCATAAAACGCTTTGGGCGCTTGCTCGTCGACCAGCCCCGAGAGTTCCTCGAGCGTCATCGGCTCGCCGCGGCGCATCTGCTCGTGGGCGTAGTCCACCAGCGTATCGGTTTTCTCGCGGCTGGCCTCCTCGTCGAGGTCTTCGCGCTCGACATAGTCGCTGAAGGCCTTGAGCAGCGTGCGGGTTTCCGCCGGCGCGTCGATGCCCTCTTCCATGCCGAGCACCGCCGCCACGCCGTCGGCCAGCTTCTTCGCGCCGCGGTCTTTCAAAAACGAGACGTACTGCTGGCTACCCGCGCCATCGCCCTGTTGCCACTGGGTCAGATTGACCCGCGCGGCCAGCGTAAGCTGCTGGGTATTGAGTTGGGCGGCAGGCACCGCTTGGTGCGCCTCACCGATGCCGATGCCTTCACGCTGATGCACCAGCGCGAACAACAGTGTTTCGGTATCGCCTTGGCGCTGGTGAGCGATGACCAAGTAGCCGCCCACCGAGAGCGCCTCCTGTAATTCGCGGGCCAACCGCTCGGTCAACTGAGTGCTCAGGGCTTCGAACGCCAGCTCGCCTTTCATATACGCTTCGAGCCAGGCCACCAGCGGCCCGGCCTGCTCGCCTTCGCTGGCAAACCGCCCCCAGCCCTTCGCCTTGGTGTTGTAGGTGTCCGCGAGCTTGCTGACCAGCGCGGCCATCGTGTCGTCATTACTGTCGGCGGGCCCCGGGGCGGCGGTCACGGTCAGGCGTTCGCCGTCCAGCGTAGGGTCTAAACGGTGCACGATGCTTTGCAAAAGCGGCATAGAGAAAAGAGCCTTTTAAGCGGTTGAACGATCAGTCAAAAGAGGATCAGGGCTTGAGCCGGTAGCCGGTATGGAAGATCCAGCCCACCATGGCCAGGCTCGCGGCGAGAAAGAGCGCGATCATGGCCACACTCGCTGCCAGGCTCACATCGCTGATGCCGTAGAAGCTCCAGCGAAAGCCGCTGACCAGATACACCACCGGGTTGGCCAGCGTCACGGTCTGCCAAAACGGCGGCAGCATGTCGATGGAGTAGAAGCTTCCGCCCAAAAACGTCAGCGGCGTGATCACTAGAAGCGGCACCAGTTGAAGCTTGTCGAAGCCGTCGGCCCAGATACCGATGATGAACCCCAGCAAACTGAAAGTGACGGCGGTCAGCACCAAAAACGTCAGCATCCAGAACGGGTGGGCGATCTCAAGCGGCACGAAAAAGCTCGAGGTGCCCAGAATGATCAACCCAAGCAGCATCGACTTCGACGCCGCCGCCCCCACGTAGCCCACTACCACTTCCAGATACGAAATGGGCGCCGAGAGAATTTCGTAGATGCTGCCGGAGAACTTGGGAAAGAAAATCCCGAAGGAGGCGTTCGAAACACTCTGGGTCAGCAGCATCAGCATGATCAGCCCGGGCACGATGAAGGCCCCGTAGCTAACGCCGTTGATTTCGCTGATACGCGAGCCGATCGCCGCGCCGAACACCACGAAGTAGAGCGAGGTCGAGATCACCGGCGAGACGATGCTTTGCAGAAGCGTTCGCCGGGTGCGCGCCATCTCCGCCATGTAGATCGAACGGACGGGGTAGAGATTCATGAACGCTCCTTGACCAAATCGACGAAAATATCCTCCAGCGAGCTCTGCCGGGTGTGCAGATCCTTCACCAGGATCTGCTCTTCGTTGAGCACGCTTAAAAGCGCTGACACGCCGCGGCCCTCTTCTTCCTGGTGGCCATCGTAGGTATACACCAGCGAGCGGCCATCGCAACCAAGCGTCAGCGTATCGACCTGCAGGCGCGGCGGCAGCGCCGAAAGCGGCGTATGAAGCTCGAGGGTAAGCTGCTTGCTGCCGAGCTTTTTCATCAGCGCGGCTTTCTCTTCCACCAGCACGACTTCGCCGCCGTTGATCACGCCGATGCGGTCGGCCATCTCTTCGGCCTCTTCGATATAGTGGGTGGTGAGAATGATGGTGACGCCGTCGTCGCGAAGCTTGCGCACCACCTCCCACATGTCACGGCGTAGCGCCACGTCTACGCCGGCGGTGGGCTCGTCGAGAAACAGGATGCGCGGCTCATGGGAGAGCGCTTTGGCGATCAACACGCGGCGTTTCATGCCGCCGGAGAGCGTGATCAGGCGGTTGTCGCGCTTGTCCCACAGCGCCAGCGATTTGAGCACCTTTTCGATATGCGCGGGGTTTGGCGCTTTGCCGAACAGGCCGCGGCTGAAACTCACCGTGTTCCAGACCGTTTCGAACGCTTCGTTGGTCAGCTCCTGGGGCACCAGGCCGATACGCTCGCGCGCCTGGCGGTACTGTTTGACGTTATCGAAGCCGTCGACCGTCACGCGGCCTTCAGAAGGATTGACCAGCCCGCACACCAGGCTGATCAGCGTGGTCTTGCCCGCGCCGTTGGGGCCGAGCAGCGCAAAAATTTCGCCACGCTGGATCGTCAGATCCACGTGTTTGAGCGCTTGAAAGCCACCTTCGTAGGTTTTGTTCAAGCCCTCGATCGAGATAATGGGGTCGTTCAAGGCGTGCTCCTCACACCGCAGCGGGCCATGGTGCCTGGCGGCCCAAAGCGGCCGGCGCCAACCGCACGCCGGCCGGCAACAGGCCGATTAACTGCGGCTGGTAACTTCGAGCAGGTGGTAGCCAAACTGGGTCTGGACCGGGCCGTGGACCTGGTTGAGTTCGCCGTTGAAGACGACTTTATCGAACTCCGGCACCATCTGGCCTGGGCCGAAGGTACCCAGCTCGCCACCCTGACGCCCGGACGGGCAGTTCGAGTGCTCTTTTGCCACGTCCGCGAAGTCGCGGCCGTTTTCGATCTCTTGCTTCAGCGCGAGGCACTGCTCTTCGCTGTCTACCAGGATATGACGGGCGCTGGCACTGGCCATGATAAGCCTCCAATGGATTCGTTTAAGGGAGCCCTAGTTTAGAAACCTTAGTTTAACACGCACGCCGCCGGCCTGGGGGCTCAGGGTGCGCCTACCGCGCCGGTGATTCTGAGCGCTTCACCCACGCGGGCCAGGGCCTGTTCGTGGGCGGCGCGCGGCGGCCCACCGCGAGTGCAGGCAACGATCACCCAGGGCCCCGCGGTTTGCGTGGCCGCCTCGCTATAGGCAAGCCCCGCATCGCAGCTTCGATGGTGCTGGGTGCCGGTTTTGTGGGCGAAAGTAATGTCCTCGCCCAAGCCGCGCTTCAAGCGCGCCTGACCGGAATGGGTACGCGTCATCACTTCGATCAGCGTTTGGCGCTGGGTGGCGTCGAGATCGTCCTGCTCGGCGTGTTCGAACGAGGCGAGCAGGTCGCCGTAGGCGCGCAGCGTCGCGGTATTTTCGCCGGTGCGCTCGTAGGCATCGAAGGCGCTTTCGTAGTCGGGCTGGCGAAGGCTCTCTCGCGGGACGCCCAGCCGCCGCGCCAGCGCCGCGGGGCGCTGGCTGACGCGGTGCTGGCGAAGCTCGATGAAGTCGGTACCGGAAAGCGAGCGCGCCTGGGGGTGCAGCTCGCCGTACACGCCCTGCCGCACGCCCTTGAGCGTCGTGATCGGCCCGACGTCGCTCGGGTCGCCGCCGCTGACAGCCACCATTTGCGCCGCCCGGGCGTTAACGGCGCCGAGCCCGACGCGGTCGATCAGCATGTCGGTGGCAGTGTTATCGCTGACGGTGATCATCTGTTCGAGCAGATACTCGATCGAGATTGGCGTGCCCGGGTCGTGCCAAATCACCGGGCCGGCGCCGTCGACGAAGTCGCTTTGGGCAAGCGTCAGGCGATCAGTCAGCGTTAGCTCGCCCGCCTGGCGTCGGGCCAGCACCTCGGCGGCCACCGGCACCTTGATCAGCGACGCCAAATACCAGGGGGTGTCCGCCTGCCAGGAGAACGCTTCGCCGCTTTGTAGATCCTGAACGTAGACGCCCAGCGCCCCGCCAAAAGCGTCTTCGATGGCGGCCAGGCGAGTGCTTAAACTTCCCTGCCAGGCACTTTGTTTATCGACTTCAAAATACCAGTCGGCCTGGACCGGTATCGCTATTGAGAGCGTCACCAGCAAAAGCCCGTAGTTGAGCGTGCGTATCAATCCTCGCAAAGCGTTACCTCGGTATTATTGCGTCTGTGGTGTTATTGCGTCTGTAGCGTTACGCCTGTGTCGTTCAGGTCGCCCTGGAGCACGCGGCCTTTACCGGCGTGCTGCCATCCAGCGGGTGAGCCAGATCCACAGCGCCGTGCCGAGAATCAAAAGCCCGCCGATGCCCAAGGACTGGGGGTAGGTGATGGTCTCGTTCAAGCCCAGCAGAAAGCGCAGCACTAGAAAGATCATCACGATATGAAAAATGAACGCCTTGAGCGCGTCGCTTCCGACAAGGGTCAGCGGTAAAAGTGCCCGGGCGGCGGCGCGACCGCCGGCCAATGCCAGGCCCAGAAGGATGAAGGCCCCGCCGAGGCTAAAGAGCATGAAGGCAAGCCCTGGAGGGTGCTTGCCGACGTTGTTGGCCACCGCCGTCATGGCCGCGTACACATCGCCCTGGGCTGCCGCAAGCGCGTAGAAAGCACTGACCATCACCGCGCCGAGCGCGATCAACGCCAGTACCAGCCGGCGCTGCGCGCGCTGCTCGCCGTGGCAGCGAAGCGCCGCCTCGCCGATCAAAAGCCCGATGAGGATGAGCGGCGCACGGCTGATTTGCCCCCAGGCGTAGTAGTCGGGATGATCGACCAGTAGCGCTTTCAAAATGGCGTAACCGCCGAAATCGAAGCCCTGAAGCCAAGAGGAAAGCGTGGCGAGCCCCACGATCGCCGCCAGCCGCGACCAGAGCGGCGCACGGGCCCATAGTGGCAGTATCAGCGGCACCCAGACGAGCGCGATGGCGTAGAAGCCGAGGATTTCCACCCAGATGGCGAAGTTGCCGTATAAAAGCGTGTTGAGAATATCGGTGGGTGCGTAGAAGGGCAGCATTTCGACAATGGTCAGCGCCTTGTACCAGAACCAGACCTCGACGGCGCGCAGCCAGAGCTTCAGCCGCCGTTTGGGCCAATCCTCGCTTTGAGTGCGCGGCAGAAACGCCACCGCCAGCGCAATGCCGAACACCGTAATGAACAGTGACGAGGAGAACTTGGTGAGCAGATGCACTGGCACCATGCCCCACTCGGGCACATTGGGAATTCCCACCAGCCCGCTGACGGTGTGGCTCAAAATCATCAGGCCAATGGCGATACCGCGGGCAAGATCGATCGCTTCGACCCGCCCATCCAGGCGTGGCAACACCGGCACTTCGTTAAAACTCGGCACGTAACGTACATCCCTGTCGGCGGCTTAAAGGCGAGCCCCCAAGCCGTAGTGGAGAACGTTAACCTTAGCCCAACGCTCAAATCAGGGGTAGCGAAGCCCTTTAAACGCAAAACGCCCCGCAATCGGCGGGGCGTTTCGTGGCTCGTCCGTGAACCAGAGAGCAGTTACTCCTTGATCAAGAACGGGTTACCAGTTGCTGTCAGACTCCTTTTCGGTATCGGTTCCCCACTCTTCCTGCTCCTCCTCTTCTTCCTCGTAAGTAAACTCCTGCTCTTCCTCTTCTTCCTCGTAGGTAAACTCCTGCTCTTCCTCTTCGTACTCGGTCGTTACACCCGGCTGCTGATCCGTTTCATAACTTTGGTAGGTGCCCTGACCATCCTGCATGGTGTCTTCGTGCGGCGTTGGTTCCTGCGGAGCGGTAGTGTCTTCTTCCATACCGGCAAAGGCCAGCGGGCTTGCCATCAGCCCGAAAGAGACGCCGAGGATACCCAGCTTTTTCAGAGATTCCTTCTTCATGATCGTACCTCCTGGTCGTTTCGCTTTGCTGCTTTTAAAACGTGGGCGAAAGATGAAATGCCCGGTTAATACGTTTACTGAGTCGAAACGAGAGCGAATCGTCCTCCTGACGTTGCGCTCTCGGCCCACTCACTGCAGCGGGCGTACCAGATTGGCGCCTACTTCTTTAAAACCATTAAATATCATAAACTTAAATAAAAATCCTGTGTGCCAAAACCTGTCTCAAAAAAAAATAATGAGAATAGTTTTGTTTACGGTTGGCACATGGGCCGAGGTGGTCATGTCAATCGGGATTAGCAAAACGCCGGCTTGGGAGCCGGCGTTTTACTTACCTCATTCCAAAAGGTGTTAAGGCCTTTTAGTAGCCCATCACCCCCGGAAGCCAGGTCGCGAGCCCTGGAATGGCGATCAACAGCAAAATCGCGAGTATCACCGGAATCAAAAACGGCAGGACCGCCTTGACCACTTGGCCGTAGCGCAGCCTGGTGATACTGACCATCATGAACAGCACCGTGCCGAAGGGCGGCGTGATGACGCCGATTGAGAGCGTAATGACCATGACGATGCCGAAGTGTACCGGATCGAGGCCGGCGGTCAGCGCGGCGGGCACCACGATCGGAGTAAAGATCAAAATGCTTTCGATCACCGACATGAAGCAGCCGATGAGCAAAAAGAACAGCGCAAAGCAGATCAAAAGCGCGAAGGTGGGCATGTCGAGACTCGCGACCTGGCCCGCCAGCGCTTGAGGGATGCCCATTCGCACCAGAATCCAGCCATAGAAGCTCGAGACGGCAATGATCAAAAGAATCACCGCGCTAAACATCAGCGTGCGGCGAAACGCATCGTACAAACTCTTCAGGCTCAGATCGCGATACACCAGCCCGCCCAACACCAGCGCGTACAGCGAAGCGATGGCGCCGGCCTCGGTCGGCGTGAAAAAGCCGCCCCAGATACCGCCGACGATAATGGCGGGCATCAGCAAGGGCAGCGCCGCCCGCTTACCCGTGCGGCCTACCTCACGGATATCGAAAGGCGTCGGCTCCGGCATTACCACTCGCCCGGTGGCGCCCAGCACCACGGTCATGCCCATCAGCAACGCCGCCATCAAAATGCCGGGCAGCAGCCCCGCCATGAATAGCCCGCCGATACTGACGTTGGCAAGCCACCCATACACCACCAGAGCGATGCTCGGCGGCAGGATGGGGCCGACAACGCTCGAGGTCGCGGTGATGCCTGTGGTGTAATCGAGCGCATAGCCGCGCTCTTTCATTGCCTTGATTTCGATACTGCCAAGCCCCGCGGCGTCGGCCACGGCGGTGCCGGACATCGTAGCGAAAATGGAACTCGCCACTACGTTGGCGTGGCCCAGCCCACCGCGGGTAAAGCCCACCAGCGCCGTGGCGAAGTCAAAAATACGCGTGGTGGTCGAGCCCAGGTTCATGATGTTGGCCGCCAGAATGAACAGCGGTATGGCCAGCAGCGTGAAGTTGTTGAGCGTTTGCACCATGCGAAGCGATAGAAGCTCCACCGGCAGCCCACCCGCGCCGGTCACCGTCAGCGCGATAAAGGAGGTAACGCCAATGGCGACCACCACGGGCAGGCCGATCATCATCAGCCCCAGCAGCCCACCCACAAAAATGGCAAGTTCGGTCACGAAAGCGCCTCCTGCTCTGCGGGCTCGATGAGCCAGTCGACCGGGCCTCGCAGCGTCTGCCACAGCGCCAGCACCGCCATGGCGGCGAAACCGGTGAACAGCGCGTAGTAGAGGTAGGCAAAGCTGATGCCCAGCGAGACGGTATTGTTGTTGGCGCTGACGCCGGCCATGATCCAGGCCCCCCAAGCGGCCAGCACGAAAAAGCCGGTAGAGACGCCGGCAATCAGCCGGTACTGCACCTGGCGCCCGATCACACCCAGCCGGTGGCTGAACAGATCCACGACCAGATGATCACTTCGTACCCAGGCCGAAATCGAGCCGAAGCTAACGGCGTAGATCGCCATCAGCGATACCACCTCCTCGGTCCAGGGCATGCCCCAGTTCAGTAAATCCCGGGCCAAAACCGCCAAAACGATCAGTCCTAAAATCCCGACCAGAATCGCGACGCCCAACCCGTCGCATACGCGTGTCACCCAGCGCAGCAGGGTCAAGGCGAAACGATCGACCCCGTGTACGGGCGCCCGTGCTTCATCCACAGGTGAACTCCTTAATGAAAACGATGAGCGGCGCCTCGAAAAGGCGCCGTCAAACCTGATGATTATTGAACAGATGATTACTGAGCAGACGGTTACTGGTCAGAGTTAGCGCTGATCGCGTCTTCGCGCACGCCGTCGGCCATTTCCGATAGTACCTCGTCGATGGCGGGCATCGCCGCCTCGCGGAAGGCCTCCGTATCCGGCTCGATCACCGTCATGCCCTCTTCCTGCAGCGCTTCCAGGTAGTAGTCGTCGAGCTCACGCTCTTGCTCGTTACCGTACTCGCGCGCCACGTCGACGGCCTCCTGAATCAGCGTCTGGTCCTCTTCGGAAAGCCCTTCCCACCAGCGCGAGCTGGCGACCCAGCTCCAGGGGAACTGCACGTGGCTGGTCATGATCAGGTAGTCCTGCACTTCCCACAGACGCCGCGTGTAGGGTGAAGAGAGCGAGTTCTCGTGACCGTCGACCTGACCGGTTTGCATGGCCAGATAGATTTCCGGGGCGGGCACGTTCACTACCTGAGCGCCGATCTCCTCCCATACCCGTAGCCAAATCGGCAGCGACGGCAGGCGTAGACGAAAGCCCTCGAGGTCCTCGGGCGTGTGGATTTCCTTGTTGGCCGTCATGTGGCGCGGTCCGCGGTGCTGAAGCCCTAGAAACTTGAGCCCGCCGCGCTGTTCGGCCTGCTCCACCATGGTTTGGCCCGACGGGCTCTCGAGATAGCCATCCACCTGGTCCCAGGTGGTGAACAGAAACGGCACGGTGATAGCGTCATACTCCGGCGCGTACTGCTGGCGCCAGTTGCCCCCGGTCAGCGAGATTTGAGTTTGGCCCAGGTTGAGAAGCTCGAGCACCGAATCCTCGCCGCCCAGCGACCCCGCCAGGAAGGGGCGCACATCGAAGCGACCCGGCGCCTGCTCTTCCAGGTACTCGGCGAAGCGCTCGACGGCGGCGCTTTCCGAGCCGCCTTCGCTCATGGTGTTGTTGACCTGGATTTCGATCGTATCGGCCAGCGCGAAACTCGCAGCCGTGAACATGCCAAAGCCTGCCAGCGTGACCAGTAGTGATTTTTTCATTGTCATCACTCTCTACGTTTGTCGTTATTGAGTATCGAGGGGTAGCAAGTGTGCTGGTTAGATCTTGTGACAAGCAGGGGGGCGGGCTCAAATCGACGTTCGTGAAGGAAGACTTCGTCAAATACGATGGTTGCAAACGCCGATGTGGCGCGGGGTTATTTCAAAGCGTGCGGGCGCTTAAGACTAAAGAGGGATATCCCGCGATGCGTTTGAATAGCGTGAGTGATGGCTTTTGCCCGTGGAAGGCCGGGTTTTCAAGCCACGACCCGGACCCGGCTCAGGTAGCGGCGCTTTGGATCAGATGATCGACCAGATGACGAGCGGTTGCAGGCAGCGTGGCGTAGCGGCGCATACCGATCACCAGCTCGCGGCGTGCCCAGCGCTCCTCGAGCGGAATGCTCACAAGCTCGAGATCGTTCAAATCGCGGTAGAGCGTTCGTTCGGGCAGTATGCCCACCCCCATGCCGTGATGGATCATGCGACAGATCGCATCGAAACTGCGCACCTGAATTCGCATGCGCAGCGCGCCTCCCGCGCGCTGGGAGTGTTCGGACAGCAGCATCTGAAGCGACGCATCCTGCTGCAGGCCGATGAAGTCGAAATCGAGCGCATCAGCAAAGGTAATGGATTGGCGGTTGGCCAGCGGATGCCGGGCGGGCATCACCAGCATGAGTCGATCCTGGTGGTACGCCAAACACTCCAAATCCGGTGCCTCGACATGGCCGGCGAACACGCCAATATCGGTCAGTCCGTCGCGTACGGCGGCGATGATCTCGCTGCTAACCCGCTCCTGCAGGTCGATCTTGATGTCCGGGTAGCGCTGCGAAAACGTGCTCAAATCCTGGGGAAGAAAGGCGATGATAGCCGAGGTGTTGGAGTGCATGCGTACGTGGCCTTTCACACCGTCGCCGTACTCGCAAAGCTCCGCCTCGAGGCGCTCGATGTCGTCGAGAATCCGCCGGGCATGGTGCAAAAAGGCCTGCCCTGCCGGGGTCAGCTCCACGCCGCGCGGCTTGCGGTATAAAAGCGTGGTGCCCACCAGCGTTTCAAGGTCGCTAATACGCTTGCTCACCGCCGCCAGCGCCATGTGCTCGCGCGCCGCCGCCGCCGTGAGCCGCCCTTCGTCGGCTACGGAAATGAAGAGTTTTAGGGTCGTGAAGTCGAACCGACGCATCGCAAGGGCTCCTGTCGAGCGAGACTGCCATACTAGCGTATACCTTCGCAGGCGACGAACCCCCGCTTATTCATTGCCTAATTGTCGCGCTTGGCGGGCTGTCGCATTCTGGCGCTCGACAATAATAGATCCGCCTGCACGAGGTATCCGCCATGCCCGCCCCTGAACGTGAACTGCCGCTAAAAGGCATCAAGGTACTCGAACTCGGCCAGCTCATCGCCGGCCCCTTCGCCACCAAGCTGCTGGGTGAATTCGGCGCCGATGTGATCAAGATCGAGCCGCCTGGCACCGGCGACCCGCTTCGCAAATGGCGAATACTGGAAGAGGGCACCTCGCTTTGGTGGCACGTTCAGACCCGTAACAAGCGCTCTGTGGCGCTCGATTTGCGCAGCGAAGAGGGCCAGGCGCTGGTACGACAGCTGGCCCGCGAGGCCGATGTGGTCGTCGAAAACTTCCGTCCGGGTACGCTTCACGGCTGGGGGCTAGGCTGGGAGGCGCTTTCCGCGCTCAATCCGGCGCTGATCATGGTACACATCTCCGGCTACGGCCAGACCGGCCCCTACCGCGACAAGCCCGGCTTCGGCGTCATCGGCGAGGCGATGGGAGGCTTACGCTATCTGACCGGTCAGCCCGGTGAACCCTCGGTACGCGTCGGCGTGAGCATCGGCGATTCGCTCTCGGCCCTCTACGCCGTGATCGGCACGCTGCTCGCCCTCCAGGAGCGGCAAAAGAGCGGACTGGGCCAAGAGATCGACGTAGCGCTGTACGAGTCGGTGTTCGCCATGATGGAGAGCCTGCTGCCCGAGTTCGATGCCACGGGCCAGGTACGCGAGCCCGGCGGCAGCGCCCTGCCCGGCATCACGCCCTCTAACGCCTACCGCTGCGAAGGCGGCGATTTCGTGCTGATCGCTGGCAACGGCGACAGCATCTTCAAGCGCCTGATGGGCGTGATCGGCCGCGAGGACCTGGCCGGTGACCCCGCCCTTGCCCATAACGACGGGCGCAGCCACCAGGCCGAGAAAATCGATGCCGCCATCGAGGCCTGGACGCAGACGCGCGCCCGCGAGGTCATCCTGAAGGCGCTGGACGAGGCCCGCGTCCCCGCTGGCTACCCCTACACCGCAAAGGATATCGCGGGTGATCCGCACTATCTTGCCCGCGAAATGATCCAGACCTTCACGCGGGAAAGCGGCGAGCCGCTCAAGGTGCCCGGCGTGCTCCCCAAGCTCAGCGCCACCCCCGGGCGGCTGGGCAACGGCGGCCCCAAACTCGGCCAGCACACCGAGGAAGTGCTCGACGAGCTGGAGATCGATCACGCCACCCGCGCCAAACTGCGCCAAGCCGGCATCATTTAAAGGAGCGTCTCCATGCTGATGCAATCCCCCTGCCCCGCCCGCGTAGAGATCAACGAGGTCGCCCCTCGCGACGGCCTTCAGATCGAATCACGCTTCGTGCCCGCTGAGGACAAGATCCGCTGGATCGACGCGCTCTCCTCGACCGGCCTTGCGCGTATCGAAGCCACCTCCTTCACTTCGCCCAAGGCGATTCCCAACCTGGCGGACGCGGCTGACGTGGTCACCGGGATTCAGCGCCGGGAAGGGGTCGATATCACCGTGCTGGTGCCCAACCTCAAGGGCGCCGAGCGCGCGCTCGCCTGCCAGGTGGACGAACTCAACCTGGTGATGTCGGCAAGCGACAGCCACGGCCTGGCCAACCTGCGCATGACGCCGGCGCAGTCCCTCGAGCGCTTTCGTGAGATCGTGGACGCCGCGCGCGAACATGATGTGTTCATCAACGCCTCGCTCTCCACCACGTTTGGCTGCCCGTTCGATGGCGTCGTGGCGCAGGAGCGCGTGCTGATGCTAATCGAACAGTTGGTGGACATGGGGATCGAAGGCGTGACGCTGTGCGACACCACCGGCATGGCCAACCCGGTGCAGGTCAAAACGCTGTGCGAGGCGGTCATCACTCGCTGGCCGGCCACCGCCTTCACGCTGCACGTTCACAATACCCGCGGCATGGGCCTGGCCAATGCGCTGGCGGCCTGGCAGGCGGGCATCACCCGCTTCGACGCCGCGCTCGGCGGACTGGGCGGCTGCCCCTTCGCCCCGGGCGCGACGGGCAACGTCTGCACCGAGGATCTGGTGCACATGTTCGAAGCCATGGGCGTGGACACCGGCGTGGATCTGGATGCCCTGCTGGAAGTGGCCGCCACGCTGCCCGAGCTCGTTGGTCACGACGTGCCCGGGCAGGTGGTCAAGGCAGGAAAATGGGACCGGCGCTACCCGATGCCGGCGCGTTAAGCCGGCCCCACCACGTGCTTCACCTCCAGATACGCGCTTAGCCCCCAGGGCCCCAGCTCACGCCCGATGCCGCTGCGCTTGAAGCCGCCCCAAGCGGTTTCCGGCAGTACCAGCTGCTCGCTGTTGTACCAGATGCTGCCGGCCTTGAGCGCACGGCCGATGCGCTTGGCGCGATCAAAGTCGCCGCTGATCACCGTGGCGGCGAGGCCAAAGTCGCTGTCGTTGGCAAGCGCGATCGCCTCCGCCTCGCTTTGGACGCTGCGCGCGCAGAGCACCGGCCCGAAGATCTCCTCACGCCACAGACGGCTTTCTACCGGCACGTCGAGGTAGAGCGTCGGGGCGGCGAAGTAGCCCTGCTCGGGCAAGGTGTAGTGAGTGTGATCGCGCAGCGCGGTCAGCCCTTCCTGTTCGGCGATCTTCAGGTAGCCGTTGACGGCGTCCTGCTGTTTGGCGCTTGTGAGCGGGCCCAAGTCGGTGCCCTCGCTGAGCGGGTCGCCTAACGTGAGCGCATCCATACGCTCGCCAAGCGCCTCAAAAAGCGCCTCGGCCACGTCTTCGTGCACTAAAAGGCGCGAGGTCGCCGAGCAGATCTGGCCGGCGTTGAAGTAGATCCCCGCCATGACCCAATCGGCGGCCTGTGAAGGATCCGCGTCCTCCATCACCAGAATCGGCGACTTGCCGCCAAGCTCCAGCGACACCCCAGCGGTGCGGGCGGCGGCGGCCTTCATCACCGCCTCGCCGACGCGGTTGCTGCCGGTGAACGACACCTTGTCGACGCCCGGATGGCTTGCCAGCGGCGCGCCGATGCCCTCACCATCGCCGTTCAAGAGGTTCAGCACCCCCGCGGGCAGGCCGATGTCGAGTGCGATCTCCGCCAGCGCCTGCTCGGGCAGCGGCACTACCTCGGAAGGCTTCAGCACCACGGTGCAGCCGGCAGCCAGCGCCGGAGCAAGCTTCCAGGCGCTGGTGACCAGCGGAAAGTTCCAGGGCGTGATCAGCGCGACGACCCCGGCAGGGTCGTGATAAACCCGCGCCTCGACGCCTTCCATCTCGACCTCGACCCGCTCGCCCTGGCGGGTGTCCAGCGCTCGCGCTTGGCCGGCGTAGTAGCGGTAGCAGGCGATCGCGTCGTCCAGGTCGATACCGGCTTCCATCAGCGGCTTGCCGTTGTTGGTGGCACTCAGCTCGATCAGCGCTTCGCGTCGCGCCGTTAGGGCATCCGCGAAGCCATCGAGATACTGCGCTCGCGCCTCGCCACCCAGCGCCTGCCAGCCAGGCTGGGCGGCGCGGGCCGCCGCGACGGCGGCGTTGACGTCCTCCGGCGCCCCGGTGGTCACGCGGGCGATCACTTCCTCGCGGTAGGGGTTCACAACATCGAGTGTGCGGGTCGCTTTCGTGGCCACCCAGCGGTTATCGATGAACTGCTGATCGAGGATTTTCATGGCGCATCCTTGTTGGTAACGCCGCGCTGCCAGGCGGAGGCGTCGATTTCGATGAGAAGCGGGCGGGCGTCGTCGCGCTCGGAAAGCGCCGCCGCCAATTGAGAAGGGCTTTCGATATGAACGGTCGGGCAGCCGAAGCCGTCGGCAAGGATCAAAAAGTCCGGCGCCTTGAGGTCCACGCCCAGGCGCGCCACGCCGTTGTCATCCATGTAGCGGCGGATCTCCTCGTACCCCGCGTTGTGCCACAGCAAAATGACGGCCGGGATCTGCTCCTCGACGGCGGTGGCGATCTCCGAGAGCGTAAACATCACCCCGCCGTCGCCGACCAGCGCCACCACGGGAAGCTGCGGCTGAGCAAGCTGGGCACCGAGCGCGGCGGGCAACCCGTAGCCCAGCGTCCCGTAGCCGGTCGAGGCGTTGAAGTAGCGCCGAGGCGCCGGCTGACTGACCAGATGATTGCCGGCGTAAACCGGTGCGGTGGAGTCGCCCACCAGAATCGCCTCGGGCAGATGCTCGGCAAGCGTCTCGTAAAGCGGCACGAAGGTGGAAAACGCCGGATCGTTTTCCTGATCGAGTTCCGCCAGCACCTGACTGACCCGCTCGGCGCCGCCCCGGGATAGCGGCTCGGGAAAATACTCGGCCAGAAGCGCCAGCGTTCGCCCGGCATCGCCCACCAGCCCGAGCGTAGTGGCCTGATTGCGCGCCAGCTGCTCGGCGTCGATGTCCACGCGAATCAGCGTACCATTAAGCTTGAAGCCGTCGTCGAACACCACGTCGTAATCGGTTTCACCAAGCTCGGTGCCCACGGCGAGAATCACGTCAGCATCAAAAGCGAGCCGGCGCACCGCAGGGAGTGCGGCATTGGCGCCGAGATCCAGCGGGTGGTCGCGCCCCAAAAGCCCCTTGGCGTTGATGGTGGTCACCGTCGGTGCGTCGAGCCGCTCGACCAGCAAGTGAGCGGCCTGGAAGGCGTCCTCGCAGCCGCCGCCCAGGAGCACCAGCGGGCGCTTCGCCGCCTCCAAAAGCCGCGCCGCCTCGCGTAGGCCTTCCGGGTCCGGCGCCGCGCGGTAAAGGCGCGGTGCCTTCCAGGAGCGCGGCGGCGTGACCGGCGCGTCGAACAGGTCGATGGGGATCTCGATATGCACCGGGCCCGGTCGTGCGCCTCTGAAGACGGCAAAGGCGCGGGCCAGCACGTCAGGCAGCGTGTCGGCGTCGAGCAGCGTGTGGCTGAAGCGCGCCACGCCGCTGATCACCTGCTGCTGGCTTTGTAGCTCGTGAAGCCGGCCCTGGCCGAGCCCTAGGGTATCGCGACGGTTGACGCTCGAAATCACCAGCATCGGCACCGAGTCCGCCAGCGCCTGGCCCATGGCGGTGGCGATATTGGTCATGCCGGGGCCGGTGATGATCAAACAGACCCCGGGCTTGCCGCTGGCGCGGGCATAGCCGTCAGCCATGAAGCCCGCGCCCTGCTCGTGGCGCGGGGTGACGTGGCGAACGCCCCCGCTTTCAAGGCCACGGTAGAGCTCGACCGTGTGCACGCCGGGGATGCCGAAGAGCGTGTCGACGCCGTAGGTGTCGCGCAGAAGGCGAATCAAAAGCTCAGCGCAGGTCATCGTATCGTGAGCCGTCATGGCATTTCCTTAGAAGAACAGGGTGTGCGCCATCAATGCGATGATCGGCAGCGTAATCACGGTGCGCAGCAGAAACACGACCGCCAGTTCCCAGAGCGCGATGGGAATCTTCGACTTCAGCAGCAGCGCGCCGATTTCGGACATGTACACCAACTGCGTCATCGACAGGCACGCGATGACGAAGCGAGTGAGCTCGCTGTCGATATTGGTGGCCAGCACCGCGGGCAGGAACATATCGGCAAAGCCGACCAGTGTGGCGGGCGCGGCGGCTTGGGCCTCGGGAATACGCAGAAGCTCCAGCACCGGCACCATCGGGTAGGAGAGCCAGGTAAAGAGCGGCGTGAACTCGGCCAGAATCAGCGCGATGGTGCCGATCGCGAACACCAGCGGTAGCAGCGTCAGGAAAATGTCGATGACGTTAATCAGCGCCAGTTTGGCAAGCTGCGCGGGGCCAGGCGCACCGGCGGCGCGGCGCGTGGCCTGCTGCAGGCTGTAGCGGAAAAGCCCGGCGCGGCCGGTGTTCTCTTCACGAATCTGACAGCCAACCGGCTCGTAGTAGTCGTCGGACTTCAACGACAGCGGCGGAATGCGCGAAACGACGATCGCGGCGATCAGCCCGGACACCACCACGGTGAAGTAGAACGGCACGAACAGGTGGTTCAAATCGACGAAGTTGACCACCAGCAGGCTGAAGGCAATGGACGCCACGGAAAAGTTGGTGGCGATCACCGAGGCTTCGCGGCCGCTATAGAAACCCTGCTCGTACTGCTGCGAAGTAATCAGCACGCCCACGGTGCCCGAGCCCATCCACGAGGCGGTGGCATCAATGGCGCTACGCCCCGGCAGGTTGAAGATGAGGCGAAACGGCTTGCGCACCAGGCTTCCAATAAATTCCATGAAGCCGAACTCGACCAGAAACGGCAGCAAAATCGCGGCGAAGAAGAAAAACGTCAGCAGCACCGGCGCCAGGTCATTGAGCATGACACCGCCGGTAAACGAGGCGGTGACGAACTCAGGCCCCACCTGAAAGTAGGTCATCACCACAAAAATGGCGCCCAGCACGCGCAGCGCCACCCAGATCATTCCGACCTGGAACATGTCGCCAAAGTGGCCGCCTTGAGCCCAAGTGGGTTTTGCGGCTTTCACGTAGAGCGTGACGACGACCGACACGCACAGCACCACCATGGCGATCAGCGGCAGCGCCTCGCCGAGTAGCGCCTGCAGGCCATCGGCCATCATCCCCATGCCGATGTTGACCGACTCACCGCTTTGAAACGGCACCAGAAACAGCAGCACCCCGATGATCGAGGGAATCAGGAACTTGAGCAGATGGCGGCGCGGGATGGCCTCGTCGGGCGCGCGCTCATCGCGTATCGCTTGAGGGTCGGACATGATGTTCACCTGTTGGAAATGATTATCGAAGGTGGGCTGGCGGCGTTTATACGAAAGGTTCGACCTTCCTTTTTGTAGTATCCGTATCGCGTTCAGACGGGCGCCCGAACGGCGCCCAACGCGATCACTCTCCTTTCTTCACTCCCGGCAGTACGCAGAGCATTTCATACAACAGCGTGGCACCCATCAGCGCGGTATTGCCGCTGGTGTCATAGGGCGGCGAGACCTCGACGAGATCGCCCCCAACGATGTTGAGCCCCGCCGCGCCGCGCACGATCTCGAGGCCCTGATGGGAGGTCAGCCCGCCCATCTCGACGGTACCGGTGCCCGGCGCCACCGACGGGTCGAGGCCGTCGATATCAAAACTGATGTACACCGGTGTATCGCCCATCTGCGCGCGCACCTCTTCCATCAGCGGCGCCAGCGACTGGTACCAGCACGCTTCTGCTTGGACCACGCGAAAGCCCTGGTCGCGGCACCAGTCGAAGTCCTCGGCGGCGTAGCCGGTGCCCCGTAGACCAATCTGCACCACCTTCTCTTTCGCCAACAGCCCCTCTTCCTGGGCGCGGCGGAAGGTGGTGCCGTGAGCGATCTCCTCGCCGAACATGTGCTCGTTGACGTCGGCGTGGGCGTCGATATGAATCAAGCCCACCGGGCCGTGCTTTTTGGCCATGGCACGCAGAATCGGCAGCGTCATGGTGTGATCGCCGCCGAGGGTCAACGGCACGCAGTCGTGGCTCAACACGTCGTCGAAGAACGCGGTGATGATGTCGACGCTCTTGGGCAGGTGGAAGGTGTTGATCGGTACGTCGCCGATGTCCGCTACCTGCAGGGACTCAAAGGGCGCGGCACGAGTGGCCATGTTGTAGGGGCGCAGCATGCGCGACTCGTCGCGAATCTGGCGCGGCCCCATGCGCGTGCCGGGCCGGTTGGAGGTGCCGATATCCATGGGAATGCCGATGAACGCGGCATCGAGCCCCTTCGCGCTCTCTTGAGCGGGCAGGCGCATCATGGTCGCCGGCCCGCCAAAGCGCGGCACGCTGTTGCCGCCCAGCGGCTGATTGAAGTCACTCACTGCGCTTCTCCTTTCCTTGTAGCGATTCTCGAGCCCAGCGTCATGAACACCGAGCCCGATCATGGGGTTTACCCAGCTACTGCATTTAACGTGCCAGGCGGGCGGCGCCCCGCCAATCGGCCTTCTTGCGCTTCGATTAATGCAAAACCGACTCAAAAACGCGTAGTATCGAGTCGATTTTGCATTGACGAGTCACTATCGGTTCGAGGAAAACGGCGTGGACGAGATCGATCGCAGCGTGCTCAAGACTATCGTGGAGACCGCCAACGACCACTTCTTCATCGTCAGTGGTGACGGCGAGATACTGGACATCAGCCCCGGCGCGGAGGCGGTGTATGGGCTGCCACGCGAGGCGCTTCTGGGCAGCAACGTCAGGGAGCTTGAGCGCGACGGCGTGCTCAAACCCTCCATCAGCATGGAGGTCATGCGCACCCACCGCCCGGCGCAGCTGATGCAGGTCACCGGCACCGGGCGGCGGGTGATCGCCGAGGCCCACCCGGTCTTTGTGAACGGCAGGCTCGAGCGTATCGTCAGCCGCTCGCGGGACATGACCGATTTACAGCTTCTCCAGGACGAATACGCGCTGCTGCAAAAGCGCTTCAACGAGCACGTCAAGCGCGGCCAGAGCGTGGCCGACGACCCGGCGCTCGACAGCGCCCTGGAGGAGCTTCAGGTGCGAAGCCACGCGATGCGCGAGGTCGCAAGGCTCCTAAAGCGCGTGGCGCCTTCCGGGGCTAGCGTGCTGATGCTGGGGGAGTCCGGCGTGGGCAAAACGGCATTTGCCCGCCAGCTTCACCGCTGGAGCGAGCGCGCGGGCGGCCCCTTCATCGAGGTCAACTGTGGCGCCATTCCGGAGAACCTGTTCGAGTCTGAGATGTTCGGCTACCAGCCCGGCGCGTTCAGCGGCGCCGCCCGCCAGGGCAAGGCAGGGCTTCTGGAGCAGGCCGAAGGCGGCACGCTGTTTCTCGATGAGATCGGCGAGCTTCCGCTGTTGATGCAGACCAAGCTCTTGAAGGTGATCCAGGACGGCAAGATGACGCGCCTGGGCGACACCCGCCCCCGCCGGGTCGATTTCCGCCTGGTGGTCGCCACCAATCAGGACCTGGCGGCGCGCGTGCAGGAAGGCCTTTTCCGGCTGGATCTTTACTACCGCCTCAACGTGATTCCCGTGACGCTGCCCGCGCTTCGCGAGCGTCGCGAAGACATTCCCGCGCTTGCCGAGGCGTGCCTGGCCCGGCTCAACGCCCACTACGGGCGGCAGAAGTTTCTCGACAACCACGTCTGGTCGACGCTGATGGGCAGCGACTGGCCCGGCAACGTGCGCGAGCTCGAGAACTGGCTGGAGCGTGCCTGGCTCTCGAGCGCGTTCGATCGCATCGAAGGCTTCGAATCCCCCGCTTCGCCCGCCAGCGCCCCTCACACGCCACAGGCGCCCAGCGCGCCACCGCCTATCGAAGGTGAAACCCTGCCCGCCTACCTGGCCCGCCTGGAGCGCGAGCTGCTCGAGCGCGGCTGTCGCACGCACGCCAGCACCTACGCCCTCGCCGAGCACCTGGGGATCAGCCAGTCAAGCGTGGTGCGCAAGCTCAAGCGCCACGGGCTGACGCTTCGCTGACACGCTTTCGCCACACAAGCGTCACACAACGGCAACCTCCTTGACCCACAGTGATTGGCCACGACCCACCGTTGGTGAAAGCCATGAGCCAATCGCGTATTCAACTGGCGGGCGTCTCCAAGCAGTGGGGCGCTACCGCCGCCGTCGACGACATCTCGTTTGAGGTGACGCCGGGGCAGTTCGTCATCCTACTGGGCCCCTCCGGCTGCGGTAAATCGACCACGCTTCGTATGATCGCCGGGCTCGAAGAGGCCACGCGTGGCGCGATTCATATCGGTGAGCGCGACGTCACCCGCGCCCCGCCCGGGGATCGCGGCCTCTCCATGGTATTTCAGTCCTACGCGCTGTTTCCCCACCTGAGCGTGGCCGAGAACATCGTCTTTGGCCTGAAGAGCCGCCGCGTGCCCAGGCTCGAGCGCGACAAGCGCCTGGCTCAAGTGGCGGAATTGGTCGATCTGTCGCCCTATCTCGACCGCAAGCCGGCGAATCTGTCCGGCGGCCAGCGCCAGCGGGTGGCGCTCGCCCGCGCCATCGTTTCCGAGCATCCGATCTGTCTGATGGACGAGCCGCTCTCGAACCTGGACGCGCGCCTTCGAGCCGACATGCGCCGCGAGATCAAGGCGCTGCAGCGCCGGCTCGACATGACGGTGATCTACGTCACCCACGATCAGGTGGAAGCCATGAGCATGGGCGACCGGGTCATTTTGATGCAGCACGGCCGCATCGTTCAGGACGCCACCCCGAGCGAGCTCTACGACCGCCCGGCGAGCGCCTTCGCCGCCAGTTTCATAGGAAGCCCTGCGATGAATCTACTGCCATTGATAGCCGGTGATGCCGGTGCCGTGATCGACGGCGACACCACGCCCGTCGCGCCGCTGGAAGCCGCCGGCGGAAAGCTCGGCGTTCGCCCCGAGGACATCACGCTTCGCGCTGAAAGCGAGCCTGGCGTGGCCGCGCGCATCAGCGGTGAAGAGTACCTGGGCGCCGACACCGTCGTTCACGTGAGCGTGGGCAGCCACTCCCTTCGCGTGCGCGTCAACGGCCGCCCGGCGCTCGAAGGCGCGGCGTGCCGGCTCTACTGGGCGCCGGACAAGGCGCACCTGTTCGCCGCCGACGGCCTGCGCCACGAGCACCTGACGCCCCGCGCCTTCGCCGCCGCGCCGAAAAGCGTTGCCCGTCCGCCGACGGTGGGCTCGTTCCAGCACTGATTCACCTCTCTCGCCACCTAAAAGGAGTTCGTCATGTTGTCTCGTCTTCCCTTTGCCCTTACCGCGTTGGCCGCCGGCCTTTTGAGCGCCACCCAGGCCAGCGCCGCGGTCGATCTTACGATGTACTACCCGGTGTCGGTGGGCGGCGCCTTGACCGACGTAATCGACGAACTGGTCGAGGAGTTCGAGGACGAACACCCGGAGATCGATGTCGAAGCCATCTACGCCGGCAACTACGACGACACCCGGGTGCGCGCGATGTCCGCCATTGAGGCCGGCGATACCCCGCAGCTTTCGGTGATGTTTTCCATCGATCTGTTCGAGCTGATCGAACAGGACGCCATCGTCGCCTTCGACGACCTGGTCGAGACCGACGAGGAGCGCGCGTGGCTCGATGGCTTCTACCCCGGACTGATGGAGAACGGCCAGCTCGACGGCAAGACCTACGGCATTCCCTTTCAGCGCTCGACCATCGTGCTGTTCTGGAACAAGGACGCGTTTGAAGCCGCCGGGCTCGACCCGGACACCCCACCCCAGAACTGGGACGAAATGGCCGAAATGGCTCAGACCGTGCGCGAAGCCAGCGGCGATCAGTGGGGCGTCATGGTGCCCTCTACCGGCTACCCGTACTGGATGTTTCAGGCCTTCGCTTACCAGAACGGCCACCGGCTGATGAACGACGCCGGCACCGAGGTCTATTTCGACGACCCGGCCGCCATCGAGGCGCTGGAGTACTGGGTATCGCTGGCCGAAGACGGCGTCATGCCCGGCGGCACCATCGAGTGGGGCACGCTTCGCCAGAACTTCCTTGAGCAGTCCACGGCGATGATGTGGCATACCACCGGCAATCTGAGTGCCGTGAAGAGCGATGCCGACTTCGATTTCGGCGTGGCGATGCTGCCGGCCAAAACCCAGCGCGGTAGCCCCACCGGCGGCGGCAACTTCTACATCTTTGCCGATACCAGTGACGAGGAGCAGCGCGCCGCGATGACCTTCATCCGCTGGATGACCGCTCCGGAACGCGCCGCAGACTGGTCGATCGAAACCGGCTACATGGGCGTGAGCCCCGCCGCCTACGAGACCGAGGCGCTGCGCGACTACGTCGAGGCCTTCCCGCCGGCGGCGGTCGCCCGCGATCAGCTGGAATTCGGCACCGCCGAGCTTGCCACCTATGAGGGCGGGCGCATTCGCCGCACGCTCGATAACGCCGTTCAAGCCGCGCTCACCGGTCAGATGACGCCAGAGGAAGCACTGACCCAGGCGCAAGCCGAGGCCGACCGCATCCTGCGCCGCTACGTCCGCTAAGCCGGCCTGACCTTTCAGGCGCCGGGCCTTGGCCCGGCGCTCACTCACCGGCGAGCCTTCATCATGACGCTGACCGCCCACCGCAAGCTACAGCTCTACGGGGCACTGCTGCTACTGCCCGCCGCGCTGCTGCTTGGCCTGTTCGCCTATCTGCCCACGATTACCACGGTGATCCAGAGCCTTTATCTGCCCGGCTTTCGCGGCGCGCCGCCGGCATTCGTCGGTCTCGAGAACTACCGGTACCTGTTCGAGGATCCGAAATTCTGGCAGGTAGCGCGCAACAACCTGATCTATGCGCTCGGCACCATTCCGGTCTCCATCGCGCTGTCGCTTGCCATGGCGCTGCTGGTCAACCGGCGACTTCCCGGCCGCGGGCTTGTGCGCATGGCCTACTTCACGCCGACGATCCTGCCGATGATCGCCGCGGCCAATATCTGGATGTTCTTCTACGCCCCGCAGATCGGGCTGTTCAACACGCTGCTCGCAGCACTCGGCTTTTCCGGAGTGAACTGGCTGGGCGACCCGAGCGTGGCGCTTTATTCGATCATCGTGATGTCGGTGTGGAAGGAGGCCGGCTTTTTCATGATCTTCTATCTGGCGGCGCTGCAGGCGATCCCGCCGGAGCTCAAGGAAGCGGCGGATCTCGAAGGCACAAGCCGCGCGCGCTTTTTCTGGCGGGTGACCTTTCCGCTTTTGATGCCGACCACCCTGTTCGTTTTGATCAACGCGCTGATCAACGCCGTGCGCGTGGTCGATCACCTGTTCATTCTCACCAAGGGCGGGCCGAACAACGCCACCAACCTGCTGCTCTACTACGTCTACGAGAACGCCTTCGCGTTTTTCGACCGCACCACCGCGGCCACCATTACCGTGGTGATCCTGCTGGTGCTCGCCGTGGTGGCCACTCTCAAGTTCACGCTTCTCGACCGCCGAACCCACTATAAATGACGACTTCATGCCCATGAGTACGCTCGCCGCCGCCCTTCCCCGCCGCCTGGTCCCGGCGCTTTCGTTGGACACTCTGGCCGCCTGGCTTCTGGCCATCGTCTGGATCTTTCCGCTGCTCTACGCGGTATGGGCGGCGTTTCACCCGCCGGCGTTCATGGTGCGCTTCGAGCTCTTCGCGCCATTGAGCCTTGAGAACTTCAAAACCGCCTGGGCCCAGGCGCCGTTCGCGCGCTACTACCTCAACACCTTTTTACTGGTCACCGGCGTGGTGGCGGCGCAGTTTGTGGTGTGCACGCTGGCGGCCTTTGCGTTTGCACGCTTCCCCGTGCCCGGCAAGAACGCGCTGTTTCTGCTGGTGCTGATCCAGCTGTTCGTATTTCCCGAGGTGCTGATCGTCGAGAACTACCGTATCGCCAGCGGCCTTGGCTTGATCGACACCATCGCCGGTATGGGGCTGCCTTACGTGGCCAGCGCCTTCGGTATCTTTCTGCTGCGCCAGACCTTCAAGACTATCCCACGCGAGCTCGAGGACGCCGCGCGCATCGAAGGCTGCAGCTGGCTCGGGGTGCTGTGGAAGGTGTACGTGCCGCTGGCCAAGCCGACGTACCTGGCCTACGCGCTGGTCTCGATCAGCCACCACTGGAACAACTTCCTGTGGCCGCTGGTGGTGACCAACTCGGTCGAGAGCCGCCCGCTCACCGTGGGTCTGGGCGTTTTTTCCGCACCGGAAACCGGGGTCAACTGGGCCACGGTCAGCGCGGCCACGCTTCTGAGCATCGCGCCGCTTTTAGTAGCGTTTTTGCTCTTTCAGCGCCAGTTCGTGCAGTCGTTTCTGCGCGCGGGCATCCGGTAGCGCCCGCTTTCGTGCGACAATCCTCGCAAACGCAAACGAGCGAGGAGAGAGCGAGGATGCACGGCGAACCCCACCCGGCGCTGTCGGTGTTGCAGGAAGTCTTCGGCTTCGATCAGTTTCGCGGCCCGCAGCAGGCGATCATCGAGCACGTCACTCAGGGCGGCGACGCGCTGGTCTTGATGCCCACCGGCGGCGGCAAGTCGCTTTGCTACCAGATTCCGGCACTTTTGCGCGAGGGCACGGCGATCGTGGTGTCGCCTCTGATCGCGCTGATGCAGGATCAGGTGGCCGCACTGGTGCAAAACGGCGTGCGCGCGGCGTACCTGAACTCGAGCCTCGACTTTCAGGACGCGATGGCGGTGGAAAACCAGCTTCGGGCCGGCGAGCTCGATCTTCTCTATGTCGCCCCGGAGCGCCTGGCCACCCCGCGCATGCAGGCGCTGCTGGATCAGGCGCCGATTGCGCTCTTTGCTATTGATGAAGCCCACTGCGTTTCCCAGTGGGGGCACGACTTTCGCCCGGAGTACCGCCAGCTCTCCCAGCTCCACGAGCGCTTTCCAAGCGTCCCGCGCATCGCGCTCACCGCCACCGCCGACGTGCCGACCCGCGGCGACATCATCGAGCACCTGCAGCTTCAAAACGCCGCGCTCTACAACAACGGTTTCGACCGGCCCAATATCCGCTACCACATCGCCGAAAATCAGGGCAACACGCGAGAGGCGCTGCTGCGCTTCATTCGCGAGAACCACGACGGCGAGGCGGGCATCGTTTACTGCCTGTCGCGCAAGAAGGTGGAGGAGACCGCGGCCTGGCTCGAACGCCAGGGATTGACCGCCCTTCCCTACCACGCCGGGCTGCCCCCGGAGCAGCGCCAGGAGAACCAGAGCCGTTTTCTGCGCGAGGACGGCGTGATCGTAGTGGCGACCATCGCCTTCGGCATGGGCATCGACAAGCCGGACGTGCGCTTCGTGGCGCATTTGAACCTGCCCAAGAGCATCGAGGCCTACTACCAGGAGACCGGCCGTGCCGGGCGCGACGGTTTGGCCGCCGACGCCTGGATGGCCTACGGGCTGCAGGACGTGATCACCCTGCGTCAGATGCAGCAGGACTCGAGCGCCGGGGACCAACAAAAGCGCATCGAGCAGCAGAAACTCGACGCCATGCTGGGGCTTTGTGAGATCATCAGCTGCCGCCGCCAGGCGCTTCTGCACTACTTCGGCGACCATCTGGAGAAGCCCTGCGGCAACTGCGACAACTGCCTGACCCCGCCGGACACTTGGGACGCCACCGTGGCCGCGCAAAAGGCGCTGTCGTGTGTCTTTCGCACCGAGCAGCGCTTCGGCGTGACCTATCTGGTCGACGTGCTGCTGGGCAAATCGAACGAGCGAATCGCGCGCTTTGGCCACGACCGGGTGAGCACCTTCGGTATCGGCGCCGAGCTCTCTGCCAACGAGTGGAAAGCGCTCTACCGCCAGCTGATCGCGAGCGGCTACCTGAGCGTGGACATGGAGGGCCACGGCGGCATTCATCTGACCGCCCAAGCCAAGCCCGTGCTGCGCGGTGAAGAGCCGCTGACCCTGCGCAAGCCGGTCAAGCCCGCTGCCCGGCGCCGCGGCCGAGGCGCACCTGCCGCCCAAGGCCACGGCCCGCTATGGGAGGCGCTTCGCGGCCATCGCAAGGCGCTTGCCGACGAGCAGGGCGTGCCGGCTTACGTGATCTTCAACGACGCCACCCTCAACGAGCTCGTCGAGCGCCGCCCGGAAAGCCTGGACGCCTTGGGTGGCGTCACCGGCATCGGCGCGCGCAAGCTCGAGGATTACGGCGAGGGGATTCTGGCCGTGATCGCGGCGCACAAGGGCAGCGCCCAACCCGCCAGCGTCGGTGACAGCGCTCGGCAGTCCGCCGAGATGTTAAGGGAGGGTCTGACCGTCGAGGACGTCGCGAACCGGCGCGGTTTTACCGTCAATACCATCTACCGCCACTTGGCGGAGGCGATCGAAGGCGGCGCACTACCCCTCGATGAGGTAATCACCCTGGAACCCGGCGCGCTAGAGCGCATTCAGAGCGCGATCCGCGAGCACGCGGGGGGCGGCATGCGGGCGGTGTTCGACGCCCTCGACGGCCAGGTCGACTACAACGTACTGGCCTGCGTGCGCGCCGCGATGAACGCGCCTGGCTGAGGCGCCATTAGCGCTTGCGGCAGTGCTCGCCGCGGGCAATGGCGCCTTGGTCGAACACGCCAGTATCCAGCACCCAACCGGTCACAAGCTTAGCCGGAGTGACGTCGAACGCCGGGTTCCACACCGGGGCATCCTTGGGTGCCCAGCTCGCCTCGCCGAAGGCGCCGGTCACGCCGCGCACTTCCGAGCCGTCGCGCTGCTCGATGGGAATCTCGGCGCCGGTGGCGCAGGCCGCATCCACCGTGGTGTAGGGAGCGACGACATAGAACGGCACCTGGTGGTAGTGCGCCAGTACGGCGAGCATGTAGGTGCCCACCTTGTTGGCGAAGTCGCCGTTGGCGCAGATGCGATCGGCACCGACCATGATTTTGTCGACCTTGCCCGCCGCCATTAGGCTCGCCGCCATGCTGTCGCAAATGAGCTGGTAGTCGATGCCGAGATCTTCCATCTCCCAGGCGGTGAGCCGCCCGCCCTGTAGAAGCGGCCGGGTCTCGTTGACGTAGACATGAAGCCCAAGCCCCCGCCGGTTGGCTACGGAAAACGCGCCAATCGCCGTGCCCACGCCGGCGGTGGCGAGTGCCCCCGTATTGCAGTGGGTGAGCACCCGGTCGCCATCGCTCAACAGATCTGCGCCGCGCTCGGCCATCGCCTGGCAAAGCGCGCGGTCTTCCTCGAACAGCGCGTTGGCCCGCGCCCAAAGCGCCTCGGCGCCCTGATTAAAGCACGCCTCCATGGCGTCCAGGCAGTACATCAGGTTTACCGCCGTGGGGCGCGTGGCGCGAAGGTTGTCGCTCACGCCCTGCCAGTTGCCTTCCGGGTGGCGGGCGGCGTACTGCGCCAGCACGAACGCCGCGCTCAGCCCGATCAGGGGAGCGCCGCGAATCGCCAGGCGCTTGACCGCCGCCTGCCAGGCCTCGGGCGTATTGCAGGGCTCCCACTGCTCCGCCTGGGGTAAACGCGTCTGGTCCAGGTACTCGAGGGCCTCACTATCGACGCGCAGGCTGCGGGATTGAACGAGGGGCATGGGCAACTCCTGAAGGGCGGCTTATCACGCGCGGAGCATATCATATAGAATGAAGCGCTTTGGATAACGACCGGTACCGCGCATGACCTCAAAAGACGAATTGCTGGCGGCCATCGGCTGGGCCGCCAACAACGGCTGGACCCCGGCCACCGGCGGCAATTTCTCCGTTCGCGCCGAGCGCGGGTATCTCGTCACCGCCTCCGGCGTCGACAAGACCCGCGTGCGCGAAGATGACCTGCTCTTGTGCGACGCGCACGGCCGCGTGCTCGAAGGCACGGGCAAACCGAGTGCCGAAAGCGACTTGCACGCCGCACTCTACCGGCTCGACTCGACGATCGGTTGCGTGCTGCACGTTCACACCGTGGCGAGCACCGTGCTCTCGCGCCGCTTCCCCCAAGGCATTGCGCTCGAAGGCTTCGAGATGCAGAAAGCGCTGTCGGGCAACACGACCCACGCCGCCGCGATCACGCTGCCGGTCGTCCCCAATTCTCAGGATATGGCCGAGCTTTCGCGTCATGTAGAAGCCGGTTGGCCGATGCCCTGGGGCTTTCTGGTCGAGGGCCACGGCATCTATGCCGTGGGGGCGTCCATCGCCGAGTGCCGACGCCATCTGGAAGCGATCGAATTTCTGCTTGCCTGTGTCCTGGAAGAGAGCCGCTACTCATGAGTAATTCCACTATCCGCGCCGTGGTCATGGATGTCGAAGGCACCACCACCGACATCCGTTTCGTGCACGACGTGCTGTTCCCCTACGCCCACGACCAGTTGCCCGAGTTCGTGAACACCCACAGCGCCCAGCCCGAGGTCGCCGAGCAGATCGACGCCGTGCGCCGCGAGCTTGCAAAACCCGAGGCGAGCCTCGACGAGGTCATCGAGGCGCTGCTCTACTGGATCGAGACCGACCAGAAGGTCACCGCGCTCAAGGCGCTGCAGGGCATGATCTGGGCGGACGGCTACGGGCGCGGCGCGTTCAAGGGCCATCTGTACGATGATGTGGCTCCGCGCCTTCGCCAGTGGAAGGATGCGGGCATCGCGCTTTACGTCTACTCCTCGGGCTCGGTGCAGGCGCAGAAGCTGCTGTTTGGCCACAGCGAGGCCGGTGATCTCACGGCGCTGTTCGACGGCCACTTCGACACCCACATTGGCCACAAGCGCGAGGCGGATGCCTACCGGCGCATCGCTGAAGCGCTCGCGCTCGCCCCGGCGTCGATCCTGTTTCTATCGGACGTGGTCGAAGAGCTCGACGCCGCCGCGCTTGCAGGCGTCAAGACGCTGCAGCTGGTGCGCGAAGGCACGCAGGCGGGCACCGAGCACGGCGTTGTGGCAAGCTTCGACGACATTACCCTTTAACCGATAACGCCAATTTCAAAGGAGCGCCCCATGTCACAACTCAAGGTGTTTGCCGACCAGAACCCGCAGGCCGCGCTGATGGATATCCAGGACGGCGCGCAGATCAAGGCCGAACTCGACCGGGTCGGCGTGCGGTTCGAACGCTGGGAAACGCCCGGCGAGATTGCCGATGACGCCACCCAGGAGGAGATTCTGGCGCTGTATGAAGCGGACATCGAACGCCTCAAGGCCGAAGGCGGCTACCAGACGGTGGACGTGCTGCACATGGTGGCCACGCATCCGGAGAAGGACGCGATGCGCCAGAAGTTTCTCAACGAGCACCGTCATCACGAGGACGAAGTGCGCTTTTTCGTCAAGGGTCAGGGGCTGTTCTGCCTGCATCTCGACGACAAGGTATACCAGGTGCTCTGCACCCAGGGGGATCTGATCAGCGTGCCGGCCAACACCCCGCACTGGTTCGACATGGGCCCCGCGCCGGAATTCACCGCGCTGCGTTTCTTCGACAACGTCGAAGGCTGGGTGCCGCACTGGACCGAGAGCGATATCGCCGGACGTTTCGATCGTCTCGACCAGCTTTAGAGCGAACCTCCCGTTCACCGCGCGGCCTGCGCCGCGCGGTTGACTTTGCACGCCCCTTTCACGATGATTTTTCGCCCTCGACTCGGGCGCGATCCCACGTTCGCGCCTTGAGATTGGCTCGTGCCCGCGCCCAACGACTCGTTCCCCAACCACAAGGAGACGCCCTTTGCCCACCGTACTGGATCTCGAGGGGATTCATAAATCCTTCGGTAGCAACGAGGTGCTGCGCGGCGTGGACCTTTGCCTGGAGGCCGGAGAGGTCACCGTGCTGATGGGCGCCAACGGTGCAGGCAAGTCGACGCTGGTGAAAGTGATCAGCGGCTACCACGCGGCGGGCACCGGCCAGATGACTCTGGCCGGCGACGACTACCGCCCCTTGAGTGCCCGCGCGGCGATCCACCGGGGCGTGGTGACCGTTCATCAGTCGATCGACGACGGCGTCATTCCGGATTTATCCGTGGCCGACAACCTGATGCTCGACCGGCTCGCCGCCCGCGAGTACGGCCTGTGGGTGGGCCGCCGGACGCTCAATGCGCAAGCCGAAGAGATCGCCCGCACCATGGGACTCACTTTTGATCTCAACGCCAGGGTGGCGGACCTCACCGTGGCGGACCGGCAGATGATCGGTATTGCCCGGGCGATGGCCCATACGCCGAAAGTGCTGATTCTCGACGAGCCGACCTCGTCGCTCTCCGCCGGGGAAGCCGAGCGGCTGTTCCAGGTACTCGAGCGCCTGCGCGACCAGGGCGTGGCGATTCTCTATATCTCGCACCGCATGTCCGACATCAAGCGCCTGGCCGACCGCATCATCTGCCTGCGCGACGGCCAAGTATCTGGCGTGTTCGAGCAGGCGCCGCTGGACGTCAGCGGCGCGGTTCACGCGATGCTGGGCCAGACGATGGCCGCCGCCGCGATCACCCCGGTTACCGCCGGCGCACCGGTGCTGTCGCTAAGCGGCGTGCGCCTGGCCCCGGAGGCCGCACCGGTCGATGTCGAAGCCTGCGACGGCGAAGTGGTGGCCTTTACCGGGCTACTGGGCAGCGGTATGGAAGCACTGGCCGAGACCCTGTTTGGCCAGCGCCCGCTACACAGCGGGCAGATGCGCCTGGATGGCCGCGCTTACCGCCCCGCCAGCGTGCGCGAGGCGCTGGCGGCGGGGGTGTTCATGTCGGTCAAGGACCGGGCCAGCAACGCCGTGGTGAAGGATTTCAGCATCACCGACAACCTGACCCTGCCCTTTCTGAAAGCGTTTTCCCACGGGCCGTTTTTGAGCGCCGCCCGCCAAACGCGCGCCACCGCACGGATGGTCGACACGCTCGGTATCAAGTGCCAGTCGCTGGATGAGCCCATCACTACGCTCTCCGGTGGCAATCAGCAGAAGGTGATGATCGGGCGCTGGCTGCAGACGCGCTGCCGGGTGCTGCTGCTCGACGAGCCATTTCAGGGCGTGGACATCGGCGCGCGTCGGGATATCGGCCGCCATATCCGCGAAAGCGCCCCCGGGCGTGCCACATTAGTGTTCGTTTCCGATATCGACGAGGCGATCGAAATCGCCGATCGCATCATTGTTTTACACGAAGGAGCCATTGCCGGTGAGCAACTCAACCAGAACCTCGACCTCGACACCCTCGTCGCCCAAGCCGCCGGCAACGGCTAGCACGGCCAGCGCCAAGGCTCAGGCCCTCGAGTTCGCCATTCGTTACGGCTTTTTGCTGCTGCTGGCAGGGCTGGTGATCTACTTCAGCTTGGCCGCGCCCGGCTTCGCCAACCCGCGCTCGGCGGTGTTCGTGCTGCAGTCCGTGGCCATTACCGGTATTTTGGCCTTGGGCGTGACCACCACGCTCGTGGTCGGCGGGTTCGATCTTTCCATCGGCGCGGTGGCCACCACCTCGCTGATGCTCGCCGCCTACGTCATGGTGGTGCTCGAACAGTCCGCCGTGGTGGCGGTGGCGCTGTGTCTATTGATGGGCGCGCTGGTCGGGCTGATCAACGGGCTTTTGATCGTGAAGTGCCGCATTCCCGACCTGCTCGCCACGCTCGGAATGATGTTTCTTTTGATCGGCCTCCAGCGTATTCCCACCCAAGGGAATTCGATCGCTACCGGCATGACGCTCACCGACGGCTCAACGGCGCAGGGCATCTTCTCAGAGGCGTTTTTGTGGCTGGGCCGCCACCGCTTCGATCTGGTGATCGAGCGGCTGATCCCCGTACCGGTGGTCGTTTTTCTGCTGATCGCGCTGGCGGTGTGGCTCTTTCTAGGCTTCACCCGCCACGGGCGGCTGATGTACGCCATCGGCTCCAACGAGCGCGCCACCGCGCTGGTGGGGGCGCCGGTCGAGCGCTACAAGATCGCGGCTTACATGATCTCCGGCGTCACCGCGGCCATCGGCGGCGTACTGCTCGCCGCGCGCCTGGGCCGAGGCGACATCGCCAGCGGCAACAACCTGCTGCTCGATAGCGTCGCCGCGGCGCTGATCGGTTTCGCGGTGCTGGGCGCGGCGCGGCCCAACGCCTTTGGCACGGCCATGGGCGCCCTCTTCGTGGGCATCCTTTTACAGGGCATGACGATGATGAACGCGCCCTACTACACCCAGGATTTCGTCAAGGGCGCCGTGCTGGTGCTCGCGCTGATGTTCACCTTTTACCTCGCCTCGCGGCGCGGGGCCGTTTCACGCCACTAAGGCTACTCACAGCGCTAAGGTTACTCACAGCACCAAGGCCATTCACAACATCAAGACCACTCACAACACTAACGGGAACACGCCATGCTCAAACGTTTTGCGCTTCACCTCACCGCTGCTGCCACCCTCGCCGCCGGTATCGGCACCGCCTCGGCCGAGCCGCGTCCGGCGCCCTTCGACGCCCCGGAAGACATCGATATCGCACTGATTCGCTATATCTCCACCGGCGACTTTTTCCAGGCCTATCTGTCCGGCGTCGAAGCCCAGGCCGAGGCGCTCGGGGTGAACCTGCGCGTGCTGGATAGCCGCCAGGACGCCGCCCTGCAAGCGGACATGGTCGACCAAGCGATCGCACTCGGCGTGGACGGGATCATCATCCAGCACGGCCTGCCGGAATCCATGCAGGCCGCCGCCGCGCGCGCCGTCGAGGCGGGCATTGACGTGGTCGCCTTTGATGTAGAGGTCGACAACCCGGCCATCCCACAGATCGAGCAATCCGACTACCTGCTCGGCGAACTCGCACTCGACCAGGCCCTCGAGGACAACGGCGACGCCTTCACAGCGGGTTACGTCTACGTGCCAGGCATCGCTCCGCTGGACCGGCGCAACGCGGCTTGGGAAGCGTTCAAAGCCGAACACCCGAGCGTCACCGAGGCCGCCGTTTTCGGCACGCTGGACAACCCCATCGCCAACTCGGTCGCCAACCAGGCCCGCGCGGTGATTCAGGCCAACCCGATGATCGACGTGTTCTTCGCGCCCTACAACGAGTTCGCGGCGGGGGTGAAAATCGCTGTGGATGAAATGGGGCTGGGCGATGATATCTCGATCTACTCGGCGGATATCTCCACTTCGGACATCGCCGCCATGCGCGAGCCGGGCTCGCCCTGGGCGGCAACGGTCGCCACCAATCCAACGGTGGTCGGCGAAGTGTCGCTGCGAACCCTGGCGCTTTTGATGGCCGGCGAAGACCCGGGCCAACAGGTGGTCGTGCCGCCCACGCTGATCACCCGCGAATTTTTGAACGACAACGCGATCACTAATATGGAAACGCTGGCCGAGAAGATGCCGCAGTTCGCCCATGCCGATGTCGCGCTGGCCGACTGGCTGCCACTACCGGGCACCGGCGCGCAGTAACGACCAAAAACGATAACGCGGGCCGAGGCCCGCGTTATCGTTAGTGTCTTCGCCTCTCACCGATGGTAGGCACGCGCCAGCGCCAGCAGCGCGTGGGCCTTACGGTACGCGCTAGGGTTAACCACCAATTCCTCGCCCATCTTGAGATTACGCGTTTCCAGCTTGGCGCGAAGCGCCGTGTCCTCGATCTCTTCGAAATCCGCGTTGTGGGCAAGCGAGAGCACTCGGCGGTGCATCTCGATGCCACAATAGGCCAGCGCGTCGTCGCGAAGCTCCAACAGCAGCGTTTCGCAGGCGGTGTCGCTCTCCTGATTCTGGTCCTCGAACAGCGCGCGGGGGTAGAGAATGCCGCTGCGCTCGGTGTGCCAGAGGCGGCGAAACTCGTCATCGAAACGGTTCAAACACTCGCCGATCACCTCGAGAATCCACGCCTGATACGCCTCGAGTGCTTCCGGCGCCCGGTGGGCGGGCTGGCTGAAGTAGGCCATCAGAAAGTTCGCCACCGCCATGCCGAGATCAAACGCCATCGGCCCGTACTGGGAGAACTCCGGGTCGATCACGCGCACGCTGTCATCGGTCGCCATGATCGAGCCGGAGTGCAGGTCGCCGTGGATCATGGTTTCGGTGTTGGCGGTGAACTTCAAAAGCATCCGCTGGGCCTTCGCCTTGAGCAGGGCGTTACCGCGAAGCGCCGCCACGGTCTCGGCAAGCTCGGGCGTGTGGTGATTCATCTCGGCACCATAATAGGGGTCGGTGAACACCAGTGACTCGGTAATGGCGGGAATCGCCACGTTGCCGGAGAAAAGCCCGACGTCGGCTTTCTTTTCCGGGCTCGAGAGCGAAAGCTCCGAGCCGCGAAAGGCGGTGCGCGCGCAGAACTCGCCCACCACCTTGCCAAGCCCTTCGACCCGCTCGCCCTTGATCAGCTTGCGGCGCAGGATGACGTGCGGGTGCAAATACTCCATCACGATCAGCGCCTGGGCCTTGTCGAAGTAGTACACCTCGGGGGCGACGCCTGGGGCGCGCTTGGCCTGACGCACCAGCGCGTAGTACTCGAAGTGCGCCCGGTAAAGCGGCAGCGGCCAGCTCTCGCCGACCATGCGCACATAGGGCAGCGCCTGCTTGACCACCACGCTGCCCGTCTCGCCGGTGACGATGAACACCAGGTTCAAGTTGCCGTCGCCCACCTCACGCACGTCCCACTGAGCGGGGTCACCGCCCACGCGTCGCGCAACGTCGCCGACGCCCCCTAACCGTGCGCCCAGCGTCGCCACCTCGAGCGCTTCGTAACCGTCGGATTTACCGCTTTGATCGCCCTGCACAGCCGTCTCCTTCGAAAATAATCGGCCTATTTGTGCCTGGCGCGAAAGCAAAGTCAAATCGACAGCGTGGCATTCATGGTGTGTCCAAAAGCCCGCTCGCCTCATTCACTCTATGTTTGGAACTCGCTTCGGCCAAGAAGGTGCGGTTGCGCCCGGCAAGCTTTGCCTGGTAGAGCGCGGCGTCGGCCAGGGTCAGCAGATCGCTTGGCGCCGTCACCTCACTTTGGCTAGATACCGCAACGCCGATGCTGACCGTCACGATCGCTGACTCAGCGACGCCGGGATTGGGAATATGTAGCGCTTCGATACGCCGGCGCACGCGCTCGGCGGTTTGGTACGCCTGGTATGAAGAGATGTTCGCCAGCAGCAGCGCAAACTCCTCGCCGCCGATACGCGCGACCTGGTCGATCTCGCGGCTTTCGGCCTGCAAGGCGGCGGCGATCCGTCGCAGGCACTCATCGCCTTCGGGGTGGCCATAATGGTCGTTGTAGGCTTTGAAGTGATCCACGTCGATGATCAAGAGACTCAGCGGCGCCTGAGAGATGAGCGCTTCTTGCCACCTGGCGTCCAGCGCGGCTTCAAACTGACGTCGATTGCCGATATTGGTCAGGGGGTCGGTCAGCGAAAGTTTCGAGAGTTTTTCGTTATCCTGCCGGTAGTGGCCGGAGCGAATCCTTTCTCGCAGCAGCAGCAAATAGGCGCGCCGTTCGTTGCGCTCCAGCCGATAGCAGGTGACCAGCGTGAAAAGCGCCGTGGAAAAGATTCCCAGGCACGCTAACCACTTGGCCTCTGCCGGCATGGGCTCATACCCGACGAGGGTCGCCAGCATGAACGCGATACATACCGCCGTGGTCACGCAGGCAAACGTAAATCGCAGCGGGAAAAACGTGTTGCCGGCCACCAAAATCAAACCGAAACAGTACACGTCGTAGTACGAAAAGGGAGCCTGGGAGGCACGTAGCACGATACAGGAGGCGACCATGGCGCCCACGACGATATTTGCGACGAGCGTTTCACGCCAAAACGGCGTTACCCCCCGATACAGCATCCAAAAGGCAGGAACCCCGATCAGCAGTACGGCGCCCAGCCGCACCAGCAGGACGAAATCGAAAATGCCGGAGCGAAACGTGTAGTCGTTGGCCAGAAACAGAAAATAAATGGGGGTAGCGATCAGCGTCGAAACCAGCAGGCTGCGTCGCCGCCGGCTCTGAGTATCGGCTTCGAACTGCGCTTCAAGCGGAGAAGGAAAGTTCAGACGAAACTCGTTTCGCGAAAGTTCCGTATCCACGGCTTTCGCTAACGTCCTGTCATCCATACGCTCTCCCATGCCCGTAACACTTTACCTTTTATTACATTTTACGGCACGTTTTGGACAATGACACGCCGCCTAGCCCACGCAATAGCATCATGTGACACACGTTCTATCATTAACGTTCGTTTTTAAATGAAGGAGATTTCCATGCAGCGCCAACACCGTCCCCAAAGTGGCGACTGGCTTTTTACCATCGGTCAGCGCGAACTCGTCGTTCATCAGCGCTACGAAGCCTTAAGCATCGTCAATGATATTCTGATCGGTATCTGGTTCGTGATTGGCAGCGTCTGCTTCTTTTTCGAGGGCAGCGTACAGACCATCGGCGTATGGCTTTTTCTGATTGGCAGCGTGCAGCTTTTGATCCGCCCGCTCATTCGACTTCACCGCTTCATCTACTTCAGGCGGCTGCCGGACACCGACCAGGACGCCTGATCAAGGCTCGGGCGACTCGACGTTGCCAGAGAGCGCCTAGCACTGCTGGCGGTTGACCCCGTGGCGCAGGCGCAAATGCCCGCGTAGGCGCCTGGCCAGCACGTCGACGCCAATGTTGAGCAGCGCGGTGATCAATATCAGCACCATCGCGCGGTCAAAACGAATCTCCTGGATCGCACTGTCCACGTAGAAACCGAGGGTGGCGATGCCGAGGATGCCCAGAATCGCCGTCTCGCGCATGATGATCTCCCAGCGGTAGAACAAAAGCGCCAGAAAGGGGCCGTAAAGTCGGGGCACCATCTCATAGGCGTAGCGGTCGACGCCCGTCGGGGCATCCTGGCGAAGTGTCACCTCGTTGCTGCGCCGCCCGATGAGGTGCGCGATGATGCCGCCGTTGTGCAGCGCCAGCGCCACCACCGCCGGCAGCATCGACGGCCCCCAGAGCTGAAGCAGGATGAACGCGAGCATGTACTCCGGCGTCGAGCGCATCACCACCAGCACTACGTGGCCTGCCACGCCGCCGAAGCGGCCCGTGAAGTGGCGCGAAATCAGCGGGAAAAGTAGCAGCGCCAGCGCTCCGGTAGCCACCAGCGCGATCTGGGTGAGCAGCAGCGTATTCCAGATGCCCGGCAGCGCCTGGTCGACGAACAGCCGGGTAAACCACTCCCACATTGCGGGAAGCCCCTCCCCTCGTCTGAGCGGCGCGGGCACGATGTCCTCGGTAAAAAACCGCGTCACGTTCGCCCACATGATGGGAAGCCCGGTGCCCAGCAAGAAAGGCGCTGCAAGCAAATAAAGCGGCAGGATTTTCGGGCGCACCCAAAGGCGTAGCGTACCGATCAGCAGATAGAACATCAGCAGCAGCGCCCCGACCGTCGGGTAGTGGCCCTGGGCGAACGCCGCCATCAGGTGATAGCCGATGGTCGGCATGCCGACGAAGCCGAGCACCGCGCTGGAGCGCAGCCCGCACTCCAGCCGGTAGGCCGTGTAGCTCACCAAATGAGGCCAGGCCTGGCTGATGCGCGCGTAAACGAGTTTGGAGACCCGATCGGCCCCGCGCGGCAGCACCTCACCGGGCAGTGGATCGGTTTCATCGAGGATTTCCGCGTAGACCTTGGCAAAGATTCCCGCGTAGGGAATGGCAATGGCCAGCACCCCGGTCAGCGGGTGCAGGCCGAAGCTTTGCAGAAAGATCAGTGCCCAGAAGAGTTCGTGGATGGCGCGGATGAAGGCGCTGAAGGTGCGCACCCACCAACGGTGAAAGACCAGCGCCAGCAGCATCCCGGCCAGCGCCCCGACCCCGACGCCCACGAAGGCAAACGCCACGGTGCGCAAAAGCGCCTCGCCAAGTGAATCCACGGCGGTGAAGTCCGGCTGGATCACGCCTAAAAAGAGATGGCCAAGCGAATGCCAGGGGTCGTGAGCGCTGATCTCGAAATCGCCAAGCGCCAGGCACACCAGCGCCAGCAGAACGAGCCCGAGCGTGACGCGGGTCGTGGCGGAGAGCGGCATCAGTAGAGATCCTGAAGAGAGGCCGTCGTGAGCGTCTCACTCGGCGCATCCAGCGCGATGGCGCCATCCTTGAGCCCGACGATGCGGGTGCAGAACGCAAGCGCCAGCTCCAGATCGTGCATCGCCAGCACCGTGCGCGGGTAGCCCTGGGTCAGCTTGCCCATGATCTTGCTTGCCTGGGGGCCATCGAGCGCTGAGACCGGCTCGTCGGCCAGTAAGAGCGCTCCTTGCTGATAGAGCACCCGGGCCGCCGCCACGCGCTGGCGCTGGCCGCCGGAGAGCTCACCGCAGGGGGTCCAGCGTTTCTCGCCAATACCCACCTCATCGAGCAGTGCGACGATCTCATCAATGTCGCGCTTCCAGGGTTTGGCAAGCGTTGTCAGGTTGCGCCACCAAGCGTGGCGGTCGAGCCGCCCCATGTAGACGTTGTGAAACACCGACAGCGTATCCACCAGCCCCAGCGCCTGGGGCATCAGCGCCACCGGCTGTTTCTGCCAGCGGTCATACATCAAGGAGAGCAGCGTGGACTTGCCCGCCCCGCTCTTGCCAACGAGCGCTACGTGCTCGCCCTTGTCGATCGACAGCGAAAGCGGCCCGAGCACCCGCGTGGCGCCGTAGTGCGCCTCGGCGTCTTGTAAAACGAAGTCGCTCACCCTTACAGCAGATCCAGCGACACGGCGACGTCATGAATCGGCTGGAAATCCTCGTTCGAGGCGGGGATGAAGCCCGAGCGCGGGAAGCTCGCTAGAAGATCCGGGTCGTCCATGTCCAAAAGCGCCTGCTGCAACCGCTCGGTGAACCCTTCGCCGAAGCGCTCGTCGACGTCGCCACGCACGGTCCAGTGGTAGTCCGGGTAGGTCGGTGACTCCCAGACGATCTGCACCTGCTCCGGGTCGACGTTGCCCTGTTCGACCTCGTTCTCCCAAGCGGTATAGCTCAACACGCCCGCTTGATAAGCGCCGGACTGCACCAGCGACACCGTGCGGCTGTGGTTGCCGCTGTAGCCCACGCGCGAAAAAAGCTCGTCCGGCGAGGCACCCAGATCCCGGGTCAGAAAGTACTCCGGCATCAGCCGCCCGGAGGTCGAGCTTTGCGAACCGAAGGTAAAGGTAAGCCCTTCGAGCGCCTCCGGGGCGGTATCGGACTCGACCGGCTCGATGCCGGTGGACGCATTGGCGATAAAGTAGCTCTTGTACTCCGGGTCCTCGACGCCCTGAGCGATAGCCTGGGAGCCCGGCACCAGCTCGCGCGCCTGTACGCCGGTAAAGCCGCCGAACCAGGCCAACTGCACCTGATTATTGCGAAACGCGGTGACCGAGGCGGCGTAGGAGGTCACGGGAATAAAACGCACGTCGACATCGAGCTCATCAGAGAGGTAGTCCGCCACCGACTGAAAACGCTCCTGCAGGCGCGTTTCGTCCTCGTCGGGAATAGCGGTGAACACCAGCGTATCGGCGGCGGCCAGCGGCGACACCAGCGCAAACAGAACGGCCGCACGGGCCAGTAGCGGTGGGCGAGACATAAGAGCGTCCTTTCATGAATGAAGAAACCGGCGCCGAGCACGCCGAAGCAAACCTCGTGACAGCATAACAAAATCGCGGTCGTTGGCAGTTAAACGGTGCTTAAAAACATCATCCTTTACCGTCAAAGGATTGTCGACGCTCATCGGGCGACGGGCGCCTTGCGTATGAAAGGTATCCACGCCAAAGCGCCAAGCCCCAAGCGACACCCGGGCGCTGACGCGTTTGTTAGACTCTGAATTTGATAAGCCCTGTAAGAGTCTCTATAAAAAACGCTCAATCAAATCAACGCCGCCCCTCTTCTCTCGTTTTTAAGGGGGCGACATTTGGATGATGAGTAAAACGGATGGCCATACACGAGATCTTTTTTGCCGGCGGCTGCCTGTGGGGCGTGCAGGAGTTCATGCGCCACCTGCCCGGGGTCGTGGGTACCGAAGCCGGTCGGGCCAACGGCGCGTCTTCGACCACCGCCTCGAACTACGACGGCTACGCCGAGTGCGTGCGCGTCGAGTTCGATACGCGCGAGGTGGGCGTTTCGGCCCTGATGGGGTACTTCTTTGAAATCATCGACCCCTACAGCGTTAACCGCCAGGGGGAAGATGTCGGTGAAAAATACCGCACAGGGGTCTACAGCCGACAAGCGGCGCACCTTGAGGCGGCCAGGGCCTATATTCACGCGCGTGACGATAGCGACCGAATCGCGGTCGAAGTGGCGCCGCTTTCCAACTATGTCAAAAGCGACCCGGAACATCAGGACCGTTTGACGCTCAACCCCAACGACTACTGCCACATCCCGCTCGATCTGCTGCACAAGTATCGCGTTTAGCGCGTTTTCAAGCAAAGATGTTCACCCAAGCGGCGCTGTCATGGAAGTGTAAGCCAACGCTCGTAGGCTAATGGACGCTCACCTTTCTGGAGACGTCCCCATGCTCAAACGCCCGCTTTGCCTTGCCGTTGCGCTCTCGGCCCTTACGCTTGCCGGCGCCAGCGCCGCTGACACGCTCACGCTCTACACCAGCCAGCCCCAAAGCGACGCTCAGCAGACCGTCGATGCGTTCATGGCCGCCCATCCCGACATCGAGGTGGAGTGGGTGCGCGACGGCACCACGCGCTTGATGACGAGACTGCGCTCGGAGCTTGCCGCCGGCATGAGCAATCCGGACGTGCTCCTGATCGCCGACAGCATGACCATGGAGTCGCTCAAGCGCGACGGCCACCTGCAGCCCTACCAGAGCCCGGAGCGCGAGGCGTTCGATTCGAGCATTTTCGATCCGGACGGCTACTACTACGGCACCAAGCTGATCACCACCGGCATCGTCTATAACACCGGCGCCGAACATCGGCCGTCGAGCTGGCAGGACCTGCTCGACCCCGATTACGAAGGCTTGGTGGCCATGCCAAGCCCGCTCTACTCGGGGGCGGCGCTGATCCATATGGCGGCAATCACCGGCAACCCCGCGCTGGGTGAGGCGTATTACGAGGGGCTTCGCGACAATCGCGTCGAGGCGCAAAGCGGCAACGGCGGCGTGTTCAACGCCATCGCCGCGGGCACCAAGGCCTACGGCATCGTGGTGGATTTTCTGCCGATTCGCGAAGCGGCCAAGGGCTCGCCGGTCGAGTTCGTATTTCCCGACGAGGGCGTGAGCGCAGTGACCGAGCCGGTGGCGATCATGGCGGATGCCGACAACGTCGACGCCGCCCAGCAGTTCGTCGACTTCGTGCTCTCGCAAGACGGCCAGCAGCTGGTCAGCGACCAAGGCTACCTGCCCGCCCGCGACGGCGTGGCACCGCCAGACGGCTTCCCCGCGCGGGATACCATCGAGCTGATGCCGGTGGATACCGCCCATGCCCTCGAGCAGGAAGAGGCGCTGAAGGCGCGCTTTAGCGAGTTGTTCGGCGGCTGATGGCGGCCTTCGAGATCGGTGCCGGTGGCCAGCAGCGCTGGCTTTTAACGGCCCTGACGCTCGTCATCGTTACCTTGAGTCTGGCTCCCAGCGCGCGGCTTCTATTCGAGGCGCTGGGGGATTTAAGCCTTGGCAGCGACGCGCCGCTTGTGCGCGTGCTTCAAAGTGGCGCCACCTGGCGGGCGCTCGGGTACAGCATCTACACCTCGGGGCTGGGGACGCTGATCGCGCTCGTGCTTGGCAGCCTGTTCGCCTTCGTGATCACGCTGACCGACATTCGCGCCAAGGCGGCACTGGTATTCTGCTTCATGCTGCCGATGATGATTCCGCCTCAGGTGACGGCCCTTGCCTGGCTGCAGCTCTTCGGCCCAGCGAGCCCGCTACTCAAAAGTTTAGGTATCGCGCCGGCGCTCGGTAGCCCCCAGCCGCTCTACTCCGCCGAGGGCATTGCGCTGCTGCTCGGCATTCAGGCGGCGCCGCTGGTGTTTCTGGCGCTGCGCACCTCTCTGTTGGCGTTGCCGCGAGAGCTCATCGAGGCCGCGCGTATCAGCGGCGCCCGCCAGTCCCAGGTATGGGGTCATATCGTGCTGCCGGTGACGCGCGGCGCTCTGGTGGCGGGGGCGGCCATGGCGTTCATCTCGAGTCTTGGTAACTTCGGCATTCCGGCCATGCTCGGCATTCCCGCCGGGATTTACGTGCTGCCCACGCTGATCTATCAGCGCATGGCGAGCTTCGGCACCGGGGTGCTGCCGGAAATGGCGTCGCTGTCGCTGTTGATCGGCGTTATCGCTCTGCTCGGCGTGGCGCTTCAACAGCGCTATCAGCGCCGCAGCCGCTTTGGGCTGACCGGCCACAGCGGCCGCGCCCACGACTTTTTACTTGGTCGCCTCAAGCTTCCCGTCACGGCACTGATGGTGGCCGTGCTGCTGGTGATTCTCGTCGCCCCGCTCGCTGCCCTTATGATCAGCTCGCTGGTGCCCGCCATGGGCGTGCCGCTCAACGCGGCCACCGCCACGCTCGCAGCCTATGAAGAGGTACTGAGCCGCCAGGGCGCGACCTGGCGAGCGGTGAGCAACAGCCTGTGGCTCGCCGGCGGCGCCGCGCTTTTGCTGATGGCCGCGAGCCTGCCGCTGGCCTACCGCCTTTACCGGCTGCCGCCCAGGCTTCAGAGCCTGGCGCTCGGCGCGGTGGAGCTGCCCTACGCGCTGCCCGGGGTGGTGCTTGCCATCGCCTGCATTCTGCTGTTCGTGCGCCCGCTGCCGATCATCGATGTGGCGCTATACGGCACGCTGACGCTGATTTTCATCGCCTACCTAGCGCGCTTTCTGGTGGTGTGTTTGAAACCGGTGGCGGCCAGTCTCGCTCAACTCGACCCGTCGCTGGAGGAGGCCGCCCAGCTCGCCGGCGCCGGGCCCTGGCGGCGAATGGCCACGATCGTGCTGCCGCTGGTGGCGCCGGCGCTGTTCGCCGGCGGACTGTTGGTGTTTTTACTCGCGGTGAACGAGCTCACGGTCTCGGCGCTTTTGTGGAGCGCCGGCAACGAAACCCTAGGCGTGCTGATTTTCAATTTGGATGAAGGCGGCGAAAGCGTGCTGGCCTCGGCGGTATCAATACTGGTGGTCATGCTGGTCGCCGCGCTGATGCTGGCCCTGAGCCTGCTGGCGCCTCGTTTGCCCAAGGGAGTCGTGCCATGGCAGCGCTGAGTATCGAAGGCGTCAGCAAGTTCTTTGGCGAGCACGCCGCCGTCGACGATCTCTCGCTTACCGTTGAGCCCGGCGAGTTCGTCGCCCTGTTAGGCCCCAGCGGCTGCGGCAAGACCACGATGCTGCGCATGCTGGCGGGCTTCGAGCCGGTCTCCCGGGGCGAGATCCGCCTGAATGACACGCTGCTGGCAAGCGCCTCGCACCACGTCGAGCCGGAGCAGCGCCACATGGCGATGGTGTTTCAGTCCTACGCGCTGTGGCCGCACATGAGCGTGGCGGACAACGTCGGCTACCCCTTGAAGCTCAAAAAGGTGCGCGGTGCGGCCTACCGCGAACGCGTTCATCGGGCGCTGGCGCTGGTAGAGCTCGAAGGCTATGCCAGCCGCACGCCCCAAGCGCTTTCCGGCGGCCAGCGCCAGCGGGTGGCGCTGGCGCGCTGTCTGGTGGTGGAGCCGGCGGTGGTGCTGCTCGACGAGCCGCTGGCGAACCTGGACCGTCACCTGCGCGCCGCCATGGAGCAGAGCTTTCAAGCGTTTCACCGCCGCACCCAGGCCACCATGGTCTACGTGACCCACGACCAGAGCGAGGCGATGGCGCTGGCGGATCGCATCGCGGTAATGCGCGAGGGCCGCCTCGTTCAGTGGGCCACGCCCGAAACGCTCTACCGCGAGCCCAAAAGCCAGTGGGTCGCGGGCTTCATCGGCCAGGGCAGCGAGCTTTACATCGCCAACGGCGCCCCGGGCCAGCGCCTGACTGAGGCCACATTGATGCAGGGCCTAACCGCCCCGCTCGCATCACGCACTCAGCCGGTGCTGGTGCGCCCGGAGCACGTTCGCATCAAAGCCGATGCCCCGACCGCCCGGGATCTGAGCGCCCGCCTCGAGCATCAAACGTTTCGCGGCGAGCGCTTCGAGCTGCACCTGCAACTACAAGACGGCACCGCGCTCATGGCCTACCACCCGCGCGCGCTGACGCCCGGCCAATCAGTGGCGCTCACGCTGACCGAGGGCTGGTGTCTGGAGAGGGATTAGTCGCGAAAGGGACTCGCCAGAAAAGATATTAGCGCGCGAGCTTTTTGCGCCGCTGCTCGGCGCGCTTGAGCGTTGACATCTTTTCCGGGCGCTTCATGGAGGGCCAACGGCTGATCTCGTCCATGTTGCGCCCGCAGCCGGTGCAGAGCCCGCTCTTGAGCTTGCAGACCCCGATACAGGGGCTTTCGATCGTCTGAGCCATGAGTGGCGCGCACCTTGTCCAAAAGCGTGATCCTACCGATATTTTTGCCACGCCAGCAAGGCGATAGGCAAAAGCGACACCGGCAGCAGCCACGCGTTGAGCGCCGCCCAACCAAGCGTGCTCACCAACGGCCCGGCTAAAAGCGCCGACAGCGCCACGGTGCCGAACACCAGAAACTCGTTGGCCGCCTGTACCCGCGCCTTTTCCGCGGGGCGGTAGGCCTGGCCGACGAGCCCGGTGGCCGGCAAAAACGTAAAGTTCCAGCCAAGCCCGAGCAGCACCAGCGCCACGTTGAAGCCGGCAACGGTCAGCGAGAACTGGGCGGCCAACGTGCTCGCCGCCAGTAGCAGGCAGCCTGTGACGATCACCCTGCGAGCGCCCAGCCGGGCGATCAAGGGGCCGGTGAAAAACGACGGCGCGAACATCGCCACCACGTGCCACTGAATGGTCATCGCCACGTGATCGAAGCCGTGGCCGGCATGGGCCATGGCCAAGGGCGTTGCCGTCATCGCCAGGTTCATCACCGCGTAGCCGACCATCGCCGAGACGACCGCCACTACGAAGACGGGCTGGCGCAGAATCATGCTAAGCGGGCGCTGCCCGCCCGTCGGCGCCTCGCTGAATGCCGGCGGCAGCCGGGTGACGAGCAGCAGGCCAAGCGCGAGCACGTAGAGCGCGGCGAGCCCCACAAAGCTTGCCAGAAACGGTATATCAAAGAGCTCGCGGCTGAACCGGGCAAGCCAGGGGCCGGCGAAGGCGGCGAGTAACCCGCCGCCCATGACCAGTCCCAGGGCGAGCTCGCGGTGGCGCGCCTCGGCGGCCTCCAGCGCGGCAAAGCGGTAGAGCTGGCCAAAGCCGATGCCCACGCCGATCAGAAAGGTCGCGAGCAGAAAAAGCGGGAAGCGGCCCAGTGTAAGCGCCGCCATGGCCACACCGGTACCCAGAAGCCCGATCAGATTCCCCAGCACGAAGCCGCGCTTGCGCCCAAGCCTGCCCATGATCAAGGAGGCGGGCACGGTGGCGCACATCAGCCCCAGCCACTGGCTCGCCACCGGCATCGTGGCAAGCGAGGCACTGGGGGCGAGCGCGGCGCCGACCAGCGGCGAGACCGCGATCAACAAAATGTTGCCGCTGACCAGCAGCGCCTGGCAAAGCGATAGCAGGATGACCGTTAGCGGCATGGGGTATCTCCTTGAAGGGGGTCGCTGCGCCCATGGTGAAAGCGCTGGCGATAAACGGACGGCGACACGCCGTAGTGGCGTTGAAAGAGCCGGCGCAGCTGCTCGGCGCCGCCAAGCCCCCAGCGCCCCGCCAGCTGCTCGAGCGAGACGTTCGGGGCGTCGAGCAGCGCCGTGCGCGTCTGCTCCAGGCGCAGCCGGGCCAGGTAGGTGCCGGGAGTGACCGCCAGGTGGCGCTTGAACAGCCGCGTGAGGTGGCGCGGCGAAACCGCCATGACCGCCGCCATACTTTCGAGGCTGTGCGCGCCGCCGGGGTCGGTGTGAAGCACATCCAACAGGCGCTTGAGCGGCCCGGCGCGGCTCTGGCCCCGCAGCATTTCGCTGAACTGCGACTGCCCGCCGGGCCGATGCAAGAACATCACCAGCTCTCGGGCGATCTGCCCGGCAAGCGTGGCGCCCTGGTCGGCCTCGACCAGCGAAAGCGCCAGGTCGATACCCGCCGTGACCCCGGCGCTGGTGTAGCGCCCGCGGCTTTCGAGATACAGCGCGTCGGGCTCGACGGCAAGGCGCGGGTATTCGCGCGCCAGCTGCTCTGCCCGGCGCCAGTGGGTGGTCACGCGGCAGCCGTCCAGAAGCCCCGCCTCGGCGAGCAGAAACGCCCCGCTGCAGATCGACCCCAGCCGGCGCACTTGGGGTGTCAGCTTGCAAAGCGCCGCCGTCAGGGCCGGATCAAAGCGCGCCTGCATCACGCCGCTGCCGCCGACGACGAGCAGCGTATCCAGCGGCTGACGCGAAAGCTCACTCACGGTGCAGTCGGCCTTTACCGCGAGGCCGCCGTTGGTGGTGATCAAGCCCGGGGCGCTCGCCGCGAGGCTCAAGCGATAGCGCGTTTCACCGCTGAGCTTGTTGGCGGTGGCAAAGACCTGCCAGGGCCCGCTGATATCGAGCATCTGACAGTCTGGGTAGGCGATGAAAGCGATGGGGCGCGTCACGCGGCGTCTCCGAAGCGAGAGGGTCGGCCCAGTGTCCGTCGCCGGCGCCATGTCGGCAAGGACCATCACCCCACCGATCGGGACATCCCCCTAGCCGGTCGAGCCTACCTGGGCTTGAAGGCGATGAACGCTGGCGGCGAAATCGCTGAATCGCTCACCCTGGATCAATACGTGTTCGCAAAGCGCCTGCTCGGCCTGGGCGGCGTCGCCTTGGGTGATCGCATCGACGATCGTTTGATGCTCGGCCAAAGAGCCGCGCATGCGCTGGCGGACCTGCAGCTGCAGGCGTCGGTAGGGCTTGAGCCGCTGCTTGAGCTGGCGCGCCTCGAGGGCCAAAAAGGTGTTGTGGCTGGCGGCGTAGATGCACTCGTGGAAGCGCTCGTTTTCGTAGTAGTACTCGTCGGTATCGCCGGCCAGCGCCGCCGCCTCGCAGCGCCGATGGGCAGCCTGCAGACCGTCGAGCTCCGCCTCGGTGATGCGCCGCGCTGCCAGCCGAGCGCACATGCCTTCGAGCTCTGCCATGACCTCGAACATCTCGATGAGCCGGTCAAGCCCCACGCTTGCCACGAAGGTGCCCTTTTTGGGCGACACGGTGACCAGCCCGCTCGCCACCAGGTGCTGGAAGGCCTCGCGAACCGGCGTGCGCGATACGTTGAAGGCGCGGCCAAGCGCTTCCGGGTCGAGCCGCTCGCCGGGTTTTCGTCGGCCGTTGATGATGTCGTCTTCGAGACTGTCGCGTAGTCGCTGAGCGCTGGAGCGCTTGGTGGAAACCATGGCTTTTCCTCGTGCTTATTACTTATTTTTGTTATGCATGCTTCTTGACATTAGCACACTGAAACGCTATTGAAATATATATCAGTCTCACTGATGAACATTAAAAAGCGCTTCCAAACACACAAAAACAAACGTTGGAGATGCCTCATGAAACCCATCGTACTCCCGATGGCGACCGCCCTTGCGCTCTGCGCATCCGCCGCCTCTGCCGATACCGTTCTACGCGCCTCGCACCAGTTTCCCGGTGGCCAGGGCGACATTCGCGATGAAATGGTCCAGATGATGGCCCGCGACGTGGCCGCCGCCGATGTGGGCCTGACCATCGAAGTCTACCCCGGTCAGTCGCTGTTCAAGGCTCGCGAACAGTGGGGCGCCATTACCCGCGGCCGCCTCGATATCACGTCCCTTCCGCTGGATTATGCCAGCGGCCGCCACCCGGAGTTTTCGGCGACGCTGATGCCGGGGCTGGTGCGCAACCAGGCTCACGCCCAGCGCCTCAACGACTCCGAGTACATGACGATGATCAAGGACGTGATCATCGATGGCGGTGCCCGCGTGCTGGCGGACGCCTGGCTCTCCGGCGGCTTTGCCTCCAGCGAGCAGTGTATTACGTCCCCCGATACGGTCGACGGCCAGATTATCCGCGCGGCGGGCCCGGCGTTTGAAGAGATGCTCGAAGCCGCTGGCGCCTCGATCTCCTCGATGCCCTCCTCCGAGATCTATACCGCCATGCAGACCGGCGTACTCGACGCTGCCAACACCTCCTCGATGTCGTTCATCTCCTACCGGCTTTTTGAGCAGGTCGACTGCATGACCCAGCCTGGCGACTTTGCACTGTGGTTCATGTACGAGCCCATTCTGATCTCCGAGCAGGTCTGGCAGGGCCTCGATGAGGCCCAGCAGAACGCGCTGATGGAGGCCGGCGAAGCCGCCGAGGCGTTCTTCGCCGAAGAGGCCGCGGCGATCGATCAGCAGATGGTCGATGTCTATGAGGAGAACGGGGTCGAGGTCGTCAGCATGAGCGAAGAGGATTACAACGCCTGGCTGGATATTGCCCGCGAGACCTCCTACAAAAACTTCGCTGATAACGTTCCCAACGGCCAAGCCATCATCGATGCGGCATTAGCGGTCGAGTAAGCCCTTACTCACGCTCCCCCTTGGCCACTTCGCGCGTCAGTACGCAGGAAGTGGCCAACCAGGGGTATCGCCCGCTTAGCTCGATGAGGCCTTTATGACGACTACAACGACGCAACGCCCCGCCGCGCGCGCCGGGGTCATCGGCGGGTATATCCGCTCCATGGATATGCTCTCGCGCTTTTTTGCTTATCTCGCCTGCGCGCTTTTCATCGCCGGGGTGCTGGCGATCTGCCAAATGGTGTTCATCCGCTACGCGCTGGGCATGAGCACCAGTTGGCAAACCGAGTTCACCATCTTCTCCGTGACCGGCGCCATGCTGCTGGGCAGCCCCTACGTGCTGATGACCGGCGGCCACGTCGCCATCACCATTTTGCCCGACGCCCTCGGGGGCGTGATCAAACGCGCGATGCAGCTGGTCGCCGCGCTCTTCGGGCTGGGCTTTTGCGCCGCACTTGCCTACGGCGCTTGGGTCTACGTGCTCGAGGCGTTTCACGGCGGCTGGACCACCGGCTCGGTCTGGAACCCGACGCTCTGGCCGGCACTTCTACCCATGGCGCTGGGCGCGACATTGCTGTCGCTTCAGTACGTCGCCGAAATTCTGCGCGGGGAGGGCTAGCCATGGATCCGATTACGCTGGGTATCGTGGTGGCGGTGGGCTTGATTGTGCTGATGGCGATCGGCACGCCGATCGCGTTTGCCCTCGGCGGCGTGTCGCTGCTCGCCCTGCTCTACGACCGCGGGCCGTCAGAGCTTACCTACTTCGGTGAAACCTTTTTCGACCGTATCGCCGAGTTCGGCTTCGTTGCCATTCCAATGTTCATTTTGATGGGCGCGGCGGTGGCCTCCTCGCCGACCGGGCGCGATCTTTATCGCTCGCTCGATCTCTGGATGGGTCGGCTGCCCGGCGGGCTCGCGGTGTCCAATATCGGGGCGTGTTCGATCTTCGCAGCGCTGTCCGGCTCATCGCCGGCCACCTGCGCGGCGATCGGCAAGATGGGTATTCCGGAGATGCGCGTGCGCGGCTACCCAGACGGCGTGGCGGCGGGCTGCATCGCCGCCGGCGGCACGCTGGGCATTCTGATCCCGCCCTCGGTCACCATGATCATTTATGGCATCTCGACGGAGACCTCGATCGGGCGGCTCTTCATTGCCGGCGTCGTACCCGGCTTCATGCTGGCCGGGCTGTTCATGGTGTGGACGATGATCGCCTGCAAGCTGGCCGGCGGATATAACAACCCCATGGCGGCGTCTGCCGAAAAGCTCACTCAAACGGTCAAGGAGAATGTCGATGCCAACCTGAAAGCACTGGTACGGGTGCTGCCCTTCCTGGCCGTGGTCGCGGGTATTCTATTCGCGCTTTACGGCGGTGTGGCCACGCCGTCGGAGGCCGCTGGCGTCGGCGCGTTTCTCTGTCTGGCCCTGGCGGTGATCATCTACCGCATGTGGCAGGTGGGGCCGATCAAACTGATCATGCGCGACTCGCTGCGTGAAAGCGTAATGATCATGCTGGTGATCGCCACCGCCGAAGTGTTCGCCTATGCGCTCTCGTCGATGTTCATCACCCAGACCGTGGCCGAGGCGATCGCCAATCTGGAGGTCAATCGCTGGGTGCTGATGGGCGTCATCAACCTGTTTTTGCTTGTCGCCGGCTTCTTTTTGCCGCCGGTGGCGGTGATCGTGATGACCGCGCCGATTCTGCTGCCGATCATTCTGGCCGCCGACTTCGACCCCTACTGGTTCGCGGTCATCCTGACCATCAATCTGGAAATCGGCCTGATCACCCCGCCGGTGGGTCTGAACCTGTTCATCATCAAGGGCATCGCGCCGGATATTTCGCTGCGCGACATTCTGCTGGGAAGCCTGCCCTACGCGCTGTGCATGGTGCTGGGCATCCTGCTTTTGTGCCTCTTCCCCGGTATCGCCCTGTGGCTGCCCAATCTGATCATGGGCTAGAGGAGGCGCATTATGAACATGACGTTTCTGCAGGAGCTTTTCAACAACATCACCCAGCGTGACGCGCTGTTACGGCGCAAGCAGCCGGAAGCGGCGACGCCGGATCATCACCAGCTGATCAAGGCATGTAACGCCTTGATGGCCAGCGACGGCGAGGCATCGAGTATTGCGCTGGCAAGTAGAGCGCTGGCGCTCTACCAGCGCCTCGCTGCCGACGAGAAAACCGCTTTCTTCGAGCGCCTGGCCGCGGATTTCGCCGCCGACCCGGCGCAGATCGACACCGCCTACGCGGCGTACTCGAAAGAGCGCGACAACCTCACGCTTCAGGCGCTGTTCGAGGCCTGCGAGCCCCGGCGTCAGGAGCTTTTTCGGCGTTTGAACCTGGCAAGCGACGGCACTTTCGAGCTGGTCAAGATGCGCGAGGACCTGCTCGGGCTTTTGCGCGAACAGCCAGCGCTTGCGCCCATCGACGAGGACTTCGCCCACCTGTTCGGCTCCTGGTTCAACCGCGGCTTTTTGATGCTCAAGCGCATCGACTGGAATACGCCGGCCTCGATCCTCGAGAAGATCATTCGCTACGAAGCGGTGCACGAGATTCAGGACTGGAACGATCTGCGCCGCCGTCTCGATGCGCGCGACCGGCGCTGCTTCGCCTTCTTTCATCCGGCGATCGGCGACGAACCGCTAATCTTCGTCGAGGTGGCGCTACACAAGGGCCTGCCCAACCGCATCCAGCCGATTCTCAAGGGTGAGGAGAGCGGCCTGAAGGAGCCGGACAACGCCGATACCGCTGCCTTTTTCGGCATCAGCAACTGCCAGACCGGGCTGCGCGGTATTTCGTTTGGCAACTTTTTGATCAAGCAGGTCGTGCAGGAGCTCAAACAGGAGCTGCCCTCGCTCAAGTACTTCGTCACGCTCTCGCCGGTGCCGGGCTTTACCCAGTGGCTTTCAGAGCAGCGCCAAAGCCCTCACTGGTCGGAAGAGGTTCAGGCGGCGCTCAAGACGCTCGACACCCCGGGCTGGCCGGCGGACAGCGAGCGCGAGGAGCGCTTGAAAGAGGTGATCAAGCCGCTGGCGGCCCACTACCTGGTCGATGTCAAACATCCAGGCGGGCTGCCGCTCAACCCGGTGGCGCGCTTTCATCTGGGCAACGGTGCCGAGCTTCACCGCATCAACTGGCTGGGCGACACCTCGACCAAGGGTGTTCAGCAGGCGGCGGGGCTCATGGTCAACTACCTCTACGTGCTGGACGACATCGAGCGCAATCACGAAAACTACACCGCTAAAAAGGCCGTGGCCTGCACCAGCGAGGTCCGCGATCTGGCCCGCCGGGCGCGAAAAACACTGGCCAAGGGAGAGATTTCCAAATGAACCACAACCTGTTCGACACCTTTGCCGCGACGATGAGCACGCGTGCCGAAGCCGAGTTCATCACTACCCGCGAAGGCCGACGCTACACCTACCGTGACGCGTATGATAAAAGCGCGCGCCTGGCCGGTGCGCTCGTCGCCCTAGGCGTTAAGAAAGGCGACCGCGTGGCCGTACAGGTCGAGAAAAGCCCCGAGGCGATTCTGCTGTATCTTGCCTGCCTGCGTATCGGCGGCGTCTACCTGCCGCTCAATACCGGCTACACCGGCGATGAAATCGACTATTTCCTGAGCGACGCCGAGCCTGCGCTATTCGTCTGCGCGCCGGCCTCGCTGGAGCAGGCGCGCGAGATCGCCGAGAAAACCGGCTGCCCCGCGGTGGAGACCCTGGGGCAAAGTGCCGACGGCACGCTGTGGGAAAAAGCCGCGCAGGCAACGCCGCAGGAGGAGATCGCCGAGCTCTCTTCCCGGGATCTGGCCGCCATTCTCTATACCTCCGGCACCACCGGGCGCTCCAAGGGCGCCATGCTGACCCATCAAAACCTGGCCTCCAACGCCAGAACGCTGGCCAAGGCGTGGCACTTTAGCGCCGAGGACCGGCTGATTCACGCGCTGCCCATCTTTCATACCCACGGCCTGTTCGTCGCCTGCAACGTGGTGCTGATGGCCGGCGCCCGCATGCTGTTTTTGCCCAAATTCGACGCCGACGTGATCTTCGAGGAGCTACCGCAGGGCACCGTGATGATGGGTGTTCCCACCTTCTACACCCGGCTGGTTCAGGATGCGCGCCTGACCCCGGAGGCGACGGCCAACATGCGCCTGTTCGTCTCGGGCTCGGCGCCGCTCACGGCGGAAACCCACCAGGCCTTCGAGGAGAAAACCGGCCAGGCAATTCTCGAGCGCTACGGCATGACCGAAACCAACATGAACCTCTCCAACCCCTATGAAGGCGAGCGTCGCGCGGGCACGGTCGGTATGCCGCTGGACGGGGTCGAGATCCGTATCATCGACCGCGAGTCTGGCCGTGATGTCGAGGACGGCGATATCGGCATCCTTCAGGTGCGCGGGCCCAACGTGTTCATCGGCTACTGGCGCATGCCGGAAAAAACCCGCGAGGAGCTACTGGACGACGGCTTTTTCATCACCGGCGACTTGGCCCTGCGCGATACCCAGGGCTACGTGCATATCGTCGGGCGCGACAAGGATTTGGTGATCTCCGGAGGCTACAACGTCTACCCCAAGGAGGTCGAGCAGCTGATCGACGAGCTCGAGGCGGTCGACGAATCCGCGGTGATCGGCCTGCCCCACCCGGATTTCGGCGAAGGCGTAACCGCCGTGGTCGTGCTCAAGCCCGGCGCCCAAGCCGACGAGCAAGCGATTCTCGAGCATCTTCAAGGGCGGCTGGCCAAATACAAACAGCCCAAGCGGGTGTTTTTTGTCGATGAGCTTCCGCGTAACACCATGGGCAAGGTGCAGAAAAACCAGCTGCGCCAGCGCTTCGAGAACACCTATCGGTCATGATGAGCGCGCCTCGAACGCCTGGATCAGCGTCCGGGATTGCTCGCGAATCGCTGCTTGCGCCGCGCGCGCGCGGCGTTTGGCCTGCTCGTCGCCCAGCGCGTCGAGATTGGCGTCGACGTTGAGCAGCACGCCTTGAACCGCGGCGTGAAGCAGATAGGCGCCGGCGGTGGCGTCGCTTTCAAACTGCGGCTCGATGTGCGAAAGCGCTTGTTGGCCAAGCGTCAGCGCCTCCAGGCAGCGCCGAGCTGTATCCAGCGGCACCTGAACGGCCCGGCTGGCCGCCGCGTGGATGGCCTCACGCCGGGCGGCTTTCTCATCAAATGAGCGTTTGGGCCGCTTTAGCGCGGCCATCATCGCCTCGAACGCGGCCACGTCCTCGTCGGCCAGCGGCGACAGCGCCTGTTTTAACGCTTCCCCCTCGTCGATCAACGCCTGACGGTCATCGCTTTGCGCGTGCTGCTGGCCAAGGTGTAGCCCCTTGAGTATCAGGGCCAGGCCAACGCTTGCGCTGACGGCGGCCGCGGCGCCGCAGCCCGGCATGGGTTTTAGGGCCAGGGCGTCGCGAAAGTCATCGAGCGGCATCTGCCAAACACCGGCGTGCGCTGTATCATGAGTCATGAACGTTCCTCGAAAGCGGTGGGTGCGAGAACTCGCACGGGCGTGCCGGGTCTTAAAAAGACACGTTTCAGGTTAATTCATTTGTCCCGCGCCGTATCGGAGTGTCAGGGTCTATCCTTGTCTTTCGATCTTCGCTTTTATTCATGGACGCTTTTTATCAGGGAGTATCACTTGTGACGACGCTTACCGACACACCCGCCGCCTCCGCGGCCGAACTTCACGAGCGCATCGTGGCTAGCGCCGCCCACGACGGCTCCCTCGAGTGGCCCAGAGCCGATATGGAGCTCGACGAGGACAACGATACCCTCATTTTTGCGCTGCACGACTACGGCAACCTGACGCTCACGCTTTCCAAAAGCGACGACGAATGGGTGGCGATGACCACCATTACGCCGGTCGACAGCGTGCCGGACCAGACCGCGCTAAACGAAGAGCTGCTGCGTCAGGGCGTGATGCTGCCGCTGGCCTCCGTCGGGATCGTCACCCTGGATGGGCGCGACTACTACGTGGCTTATGGCCAGCTTTTCGGCGACTCGCGACTCGCCTCCATCTGCGCTGAGCTTCACGCCACGGCGAGCGCGGCGATGGAAGTGGCGCGCCTTATCCAGTCCGATTTTTCCCATTCGCCGCGTTAACCCCGAGGAATTTTTATGCTCAACAAGATCATGACCGCGCTGCGCGGCAAGGCCAATGAAACCGGCCAGGCCGTCGTCGACTCCCAGGCCCTGCGTATCCTCGACCAGGAGATTCGCGACGCCGAGCAGAACCTGAAAGCTTCGAAAACCGAGCTTGCCCGCCTGATGGGCCAGCGCCAGATCAATAGCGACAAGGCCGCCACCCTCGAAAAGAAGATCGATGAGCTCGAGCACAGCGCCGAAGCGGCGTTGGATCGCGGCGAAGAGCAGCTCGCCGTCGAGGTAGCCGAGCGCATCGTTGCCCTGACCGAGGCGCTCGAGGCCGAGCAGCAGATCGTGGGCGAGTTCGATACCAGCATCGAGAGTTTGCGCAACACCATTCGCAACACCGAAAACCAGCTGCGCCAGCTCAAGCAGCAGGTCAGCGTGGTCAAGGCGACGGAGTCCGCCCAGCGCGCCCAGTCCGCCGTGGCCGCTCGCCACTCCGGCCAAAACAGCGCCATGGGTAGCGCGATGGAGTCGCTCGAGCGTATCCGCGAGCGCCAGGCGCTGGATAGCGCCCAGATGAAGGCCGCCGAGCAGCTCAGCGCCGAAGAGAGCGGAAGCGAACTCGAAAGCCGCCTAAAGGCCGCAGGTATCGGTGCCAACGAGCGCCGCGCGGACGACGTATTGGCCCGCATTCGGGCAAAAAAGACGCCCACCGAGTGAGCCCTTTTAACCCGTAACGCCCACGGCGATGGCCGCTAGGCCGTCGCCGAGCGTCGACCGATCCCTTGGAGAGCCGAATGCTGAAAACTCTGAAAGCGCTGCTTGGCGGGCAACGCGAGCGTTTTGAAGCGCAAGCGCCGTCATCGGATTTCACCGCTGGCCTTCCCATCGGCATGTCGTCGAGCGACTTCGCCGGGCTGCGTCTGGATGGGCGGGTGCGGCTGAAGCTCAACGAGCTCGCCGCCTACCCGGATACGCTGTTTCAGTGGGAAAGCGAGCGTGATTACCACATCGCCGCCGTGGGCCACGTGGAGCTGGGCCAGGGCGCGCACCTGGTGCGCTTTTATCTGGAAAACGATACCTGGCTTCAGGCCAACGTCGAGGGCAAGCAGGTCATCGAGTACAAGGTGTTCGACTTCTACCGGGTGAGCCATCTCTCAAACGACGAGTTCGACGCGCTCTTGAACCCGGATGAGGGCCAGACGAGCACGCTCGGCGTCAAGCGCCTTACCGTGGCCTCGACCGCAGACGAAGGCGAGCGCGTCTTCGACCGCGTATGGGGCGAGCCGGAAAGCGAGTGGTCGCCGCCGGTGCAGTTCGAGGAGCAGGTCATGACTCAGGAAAGCGTCATGACAAGGCAAGTGGTGCACCACGCCATGCTGTACGAGCGCTCCATCGAAGGCGCCGAGCGCATGGAGTACGTGCTTTTGAGCGCCGAGGACGATGGCGAAGATGGTTTCATGCTGGTAGAGAATCTGGGCGTTGACGTCGCCTCGATAGACATTGATGCTATTTGACCCCCGGCGTCTTATGCTGTCAGACCTCATTCGTCAACTCGGAAGACTCGACCATGAACTATTTGCAAGGCCTGCCCCACTTTCTCGGCTATCTAATCGGCGCGCTGATTCTTTTGGGCGCGTTTATGTACTGCTACAGCCGCATCACACCGCACAAGGAGTGGGCGCTGATTCGTCAGGGTAACGCAGCGGCCGCTACCGCCTACGCGGGCTCGATCATCGGCTTTACCCTGCCGCTTTATAGCGCCATGGCGAACTCGATCAACTTCATCGACTTTTTGCTGTGGGGTGTGATCGCCTTCGGCGTACAGCTGGCGACGTTCTTCGGCTTGAAAGTCGTTCTTCAGAATCAGGGCGAAAGCCTTTCGACCCATATCAACGAAGGCCACATGGCCTACGGGATTCTGGTCGGCAGTATTTGCATTGCGGTCGGTTTACTCAACGCCGCCTCGATGACGTGGTAAGGAGTCTTTCATGAACCAGCACGACAATCACCTGCCCTCGCGCAAGCGCAGCGCGCGGCTCTCTTTGGCACTGATGGGCGCCGGCGCCTTCACGCTGACCGGCTGTGGCCAGCCCGAGGAAGTGACCGACGTCCGTTTCGACAGCCCGCGCAGCTACCAGAGTGTCGAGGAGTGCGTCGAGGCGAACGTCTATACCCAAAGCGCCTGCGAGGAGTCTTACGAAGCCTCGATCAAGGAAGTGCCGCGCTTTGACTCGCTCGAGGCCTGCGAAGCCGAACACGGCGAAGGTGCCTGCGTGGCGCCGACCGAGGAGCAGGCCCAGGCCGCGACCGGCGGCGGTGGCGGTGGCGGCGGCTGGTTCATGCCGGCGCTGATGGGCTACATGGTGGGCAACATGATGTCCCGCACCAGCCGTGGCGCGACGAGCCAAGGGCTTTATCAGGAGCCTGTCTATCGCAACCGGCAAAACCAGGGCAACTGGAACGCAGCCACCAACCAGGCCAGCCAGCGCGTCAATCAGCGCCAGCAAACCATGCGCACCTCGGCGATGCAAAACCGCCAAGCGACCCAGCGCAGCGGCTTCGGCTCGCGCTCCTCCGCCCGCGGCGGTTGGGGTTCCTGACCTTCATGCTCAGAGTCGAGATCAAGGAGCGCGCGCAGTGGAAAGCCCTGGCCCAAGAGCTGGGGTTTCATTTTCATACCATCGACGGCGAACCCTACTGGAAAGAGAGCGCTTACTACCAGTTCACCCTTGAACAGGTAGAGCGCGATATCGAAGCCCCGACCGAGGAGCTTCACGAGATGTGCATGGCGCTCGTCGACAAGGTGTGTCACTCCAACGCCCTGATGCAGCGTTTGAGCATTCCGGAGTTCATGTGGGACGCCATTTTCGACTCCTGGCGCGCGGGCCAACCTCATCTTTACGGGCGCATGGATTTCGCCTACTCGGGGGACGGCCCGGCCAAGCTGTTGGAGCTCAACTACGACACACCCACCTCGCTTTATGAAGCGGGTATCTTTCAGTGGGTATGGCTCGAGCAGGCGATCGAGCAGGGGCTGATCCCGCGCCACGCGGATCAGTTCAACTCGATTCAGGAGAAGCTTTTAGGGGCGCTGGCGCATATCGGCCAACGCCTGAGTGATAACACGCTCCACTTCTCCTGCATCAAGGACAACGTCGAGGAGCGCGCCACGGTTCACTACCTGCAGGATATCGCCGTGCAGGCGGGCCTCGAGGCACCGTTCATTCATACCGAGGATATTGGCGTTCAGCCCGGCTGCGACTACTTCGTGGATCTGAGTGAGGCGCCGATCAAGGCGCTGTTCAAGCTCTACCCTTGGGAGGAGCTGGCCCAGGAGGAATTCGGCAAACTCATCCCCGAGCTTTCCACCCACTGGTTCGAGCCGCCCTGGAAGGCGGTGCTCTCCAATAAGGGGATTCTGCCGCTTTTATGGGAAGAGTATCCGGATCATCCCAACCTGCTGCCCGCCTACTTTGAAAAACCGGACGAGAAAGCGCTAACGCCTGGCTGGGTGCGCAAGCCGTTTTTCTCCCGTGAGGGGAGTAACGTTCAGCTCAAGACCAATGATGGGGATTTCGAAGACGTGGCGGGGCCTTACGTGGACAGCCCCTGGATTCGACAGGCTTACCACCCGATGCCGCGTTTCGGGCAGTTTCACGCGCTGGTGGGCAGCTGGGTGGTGGGCGATCGCGCCTGCGGTATGGGCATTCGTGAGGACGTGGGGCGCATTACCAAGGATTCGTCCTGCTTCGTGCCCCACGCGATCATTTAACTTAAGCGAAATCGCTTACGCGGCCGTCGCGTCCTGAAGCGGCCTCGGGATCGCCGAGCAGCTTACCCAACGGGAAAGCGCCTGATGAGTGAGTGGCTCGGACTCGATCGCCTTGAAGTTGCGGGCGCCAGTCCAGGCGACCGGCTCCTCGAGCCTGACTTCCCGTGGCTCGCTGCCTTTGGCCAGGCACAAAAGGTAGTCGTCGCTTTCGGTCGGGTGCCAGTGCGCCAGAAGCTCGAACGCCTCTGTCTGGGAGCGCCGCGCGGCGATCACACCCAGCGCCGGCTCGCTGTATAGCTCGACGATATGCGCTACCCCTTTCTCCTTCAATGCCTGCCAGGTGGCGGCGTCCAGCGGCGAAGTCGCGATCGCGGTAATGTCGGCGGGCAGCGACGGCAGACGCTGGGCGAGCTGGTGCCAGCGCTGGCTATCGGTGGCCACGACGTCACCGGCATTGAGCTCCCAGAGCGCGCTGGCGCTTTCGAACAGCGAACGTGTTTGCCAGCCCCCCGCTTGGGGCAGCAGCACGCCGAGCATGAAGCCGGACACGGTTTGCAGTGAGAGCCAACTGATCAACGTGCGCTCACTGGAGCCAGACAGCCCCAAAAACGCTTTGAGCGACTGGGCCTCCTGCGCCAGCGCCGTACCCGCGTGGCGGTATGGGCGCTGCAAGCGGTTACAAAACGCGTTGGGCGAGGTATCGAACAGGTTTAAATACTCGATATCCGCGCGCTCGGCGATGGCGCCGGCCCACTCATCAAGCGTGATCGCGGTATCCGCCAGCGTCAGCTTTTGGGTGCCGAACAGATGGGCAACCGCGTGGGCCAGACCGGCGCGTTCCGGCGTGCCGACACAGGGCAGCATGTCCGTATGCTTTACCTTGTGGTGCTGAGCCGCGACCGAGCGAAGAACGCTCAACGTCGACCGGTGAGAGAGTGACAACATGATTGCTTCCTCTGCAAAGATGTCATTTTGACCGCTATAAATTACTTCCCTGTATCACTTTTGTCAAAATAATTACGCTTTGCCCACACCGGTAAAAATCCTGCCGAACGCTATTTAATAAGCGATATTTTGCTTTAAAAGCCCGGTTCGCTTGTGAATCCGTCCATCCTCTCAACACGGGTACTGTACAATTATTGAATCAGGTTATGGCCTTATGTTTTTTTCGGGATTTCACATTAATTCACAAAATTGACCAATTAAAGCGCGCTTAGTAACTGTAACGCTCAGCGCATTTAGCGGTACTATAGAACTAATCACACGTTATTAATTATCTGGTCACCGCTCGCCGTTCGACCCTTTTGGAGTCCCGCCCGGATGAAGGCACGCTGGAAATCCCTGCCCCTGAGTTTGAGACAGTTTCTCTCTTTTGCGGCGGTGCTGACGCTCACGTTACTGCTGGCGCTCTATCTTCAGGCTCACGCCCAAAGCCAAGCGCGGTTGGAGCGTTTGATCAACGAGGAGTTGCCCGAGCGGGTCGAGGCTCTGGCTACGCGCCTGGTGCTGCGTTTGAGCCCGTCGCTGGCGGTATCGGAGGGCATTGCCAATAGCTACGTGCTGGAACAATGGGTACGCGACGGGCTGCCGGTCGAGGAGCGACTAAACATCGCTCGCTATCTTGCGCGCCCGGTCGAACAACTCGAGGCGGACCTGCTCTTCTTTGCCGTGCAGTCGCCGGCAGGTGCCTATTACTTTCAGTACCGCGACGGCGATCTGTTACAGCGTCCGCTTCAGGGCCCCACCAGCGACGACCGCTGGTATTACGAGTTCACCGATAGCGAAGCGCCCTACAACCTCAATCTGGACAGCGACACATTCACTCCGGGCGACGACTTCGTGTTTCTAAACTTTCGCAGCGAAGCGCTGGCGCCCAACGCCCGCCCGGTGGTAGTGGCCGGCGCGGCACTGAACCTCACCCAGATGGCGCAGCTCATCGAGGATTTTTCACTTGGCGCCACCGGCCATGCGGCGTTACTCAACGCCGCCGGCGAGCTGATGATCAATAGCGATAGCGGCGCACGGGGCGACCCGGCCGTCGGCCCCGCGCCGACGGTACTGCCAAGAAGCGGCACCCACGTCGACGAAGTCCTGCACGACGACACGCCTTACCTGACGGCGACGCGCTGGGTGCCCGAGCTTGGTCGCTACCTGATGATCGAAGTGGCCAAAAGCGAATATATACGGGCCGCGCAACTACGTTTTCTGGCTTCGACCGGGTGGGGGCTTTTGATTCTGCTGATCGGCCTGGTGGTGCTCTATCCGCTTACCGTAAGCCTCTTGCGCCCGCTGACGCGCTTTCAGCGCCAGCTCAAGGAGATCACGCTGAGCCTTGATCTGACCCGCCGGGTCGCCACCGACGACCGTGCCGAGCTCGGTGACTTGGCCGATCAAACCAACGAACTGTTGGCGCGCCTAAGCCGCGCCATGACCGCCGTTTCCGACAACGCCTTAGCACTTAATCACGTGGCTGACCGGCTGGCGCAAACCGCAGGGCTATCCGGCGTGACCCGCAGCGATCCCCTATTCGAGACCGACCAGACCATGGCCGCCGCCGTCGAGGAGATGGCCTCGTCAGTGGCGGAAATTACCTCCACGATGGAGGAACTCTCCGCGTCCTCGACGCAGATTGCCGACCACTCCCAATCGGTGGTGGACGTGGCCAACCAGACGCTCGAGCGTAGCCGCAAGGGCTCCGGCGCGATGGAGCATTTACAGTCACGCATGCAGGCGATCCGCAGCGACAGCGAGCAAAGCCTTGCCGACATCATGGCGCTGGGAGCCAAGTCCAAGCAGATCAGCAAAGTCATGGAGCTGATCAACACCCTGGCCGCGCAAACCAAGCTGATCGCCTTCAACGCCGCGCTCGAGGCGTCGAGCGCTGGCGAATCCGGGCGGCGCTTTTCCGTGGTGGCCAGCGAAATCCGCCGGCTCGCCGATAGTGTCACCGACTCCACTCAGGAAATCGAGGACCATACCGAGGAGATTCAGCGCGCTATCAGCCGCCTGGTCGTGACCTCGGAAAAAGGCGCGGCCTCGATCGAGAAAGGTGTTGAGGTCAGCCTTACGACCGCCCAGGACCTGGAGGCCGTGCTGAAAGCCGCAAGCCAAACCAGCAGCGCCGCGCAGCAGATATCGCTCTCTACCCAACAGCAGAAAACCGCCAGCAGTCAGGTAGTGACCGCCCTGCGCGACATCGATACCGCCAGCGCCCGCAACGCCCAGTCGGTCCGCCATATCACCGAGATCAGCCAGGAGATGATTCGGATGTCTGCCGAGCTCAACGCGCTGGTCAAGGAGTTCACCTTCGACGTGCCGCCTACGGACGAGCGCTGATGGCAAGGCCCGCGCCATGAGCGTTATACGCGTTTTGATCGCCGACGATAGCCCCGTGGCGCGGGACGTGCTTCGCCATCTTCTCACGCGCGAGGGGGACATTCAGATCGTAGGCGAAGCGCGTAACGGGCATGAAGCCGTCGCGCTTGCCCGCACCCTCGCTCCGCAGCTCATTACCATGGATCTCTCGATGCCAGTCATGGAGGGGCTCGCGGCGATCGAGGAGATCATGCACACCCGGGCGCTACCGATTCTGGTGGTCAGCGACCGCTTCGAGGCGGCCATCGCAGGCCAGGCACTCGCTCTCGGCGCGCTCGAGGTGATGCCCAAACCGGCCCTGGACGACACCGAAAGCTCCTCGCTTTTAGAGCGGGTCAGGCTGCTGGCCGGGGTCGCGGTGATCACTCGCCTGCGTCCACGCGCGCTCAAGACCTACCAGACATTGGCGGCTCCGCCCACGCACCGCTCGCTCGCCCACGTGGTGGCCATCGCCTGCTCCACCGGCGGCCCTCAGGCGCTGGCGCGGCTTTTGAGCCGGCTGCCCAGCAACTTCGCGCTGCCCGTGGTCATCGCCCAGCACATGAGCCATGGTTTCATCGAAGGAATGGCCCAGTGGCTCGACTCGCTTTGCCGCTTGCCGGTGCGGGTGGCCAGCCACGGCGAGGCGCTGACGCCCGCAACGGTCTATCTGGCGCCGTCGGAGAGCGATCTCGAGATCACGTTCGATCACCACTTTCGTCTCGTCGAAAGTCCCATTGGGGCGCTATATCACCCAAGCTGCGATGCGCTGTTGACCAGCGCGGCGGCGGTCTATGGCAGAAAAGCCATCGGTGTTATCTTGACCGGTATGGGCAGTGATGGCGTTCAGGGGATGCGAGCAATCTGCGCGGCGGGCGGCATGACGCTCGCCCAGGACGAGGCAAGCTCGGTAATCTACGGCATGAACCGCCAGGCCATCAACGCCGGTGCCGTTCAACGCGTGGCCTCGCTCGACGAGTTGCCCGAACTTCTCATTGCCACCACCCAAGGCAGCTTTCACTTCGGTTCATCACACTCATGAGCGCCTACGCACCGTTCAAGCGGCTGGTCCACGAACGTTACGGCCTTCACCTCGAGGGCTTACACGAGGCGCGATTGGTACAAGCGGTCAAAGCCCTTCGAGACGCCACTGGCGAGACGCAGCCTGCTGCCCTCGTCGAACGGCTGCGTCAGAATTCGGCACTGTTCGACGATTTCATCAGTCGGCTGACCGTCAACGAGACCTACTTCTACCGCGAACCCAAGGCGCTTGGCTGGCTGGCCGAGCGCTACCTACCGGCGCGCCTCGGCGACAAGGCACCTCCCTTGCGGATCTTGAGCGCAGGCTGCTCTTCCGGCGAAGAGCCCTATAGCCTGGCCATGTTGCTGACCGAGCGTTTCGGCGATCGTGCGCGCACGCTCTTTCACATCACGGCAGGCGACGTCGATCAGCAGGCACTGGCCCGCGCACGGTGCGGGTGCTACAGGGGCATGGCGTTTCGCGCCCTGCCTGAAACGCTCAAGGCGCGCTATTTCACTTTCTCGAACGGCCACTACGAGATCGATGCCTCGTTCAAGGAGTGGATCGATTTTCGCGTGCTCAACGTGCTCGATGCCGATGAAAGCGACACCTTCGATGTCATCCTGTTTCGCAACGTCTCCATCTACTTCGACGAGCCAACCCGCGCCGTCATCCAGCGCCGACTCGGCGAGCGTCTGACCCCCGGCGGCATTTTGCTGTGCGGCGTCGCCGAAACCCTCGGCAACGACCTGGGGGTGCTCGCGCTCAATGAACGAGACGGCGTGTTTTATTTTCACCACGCCGATCAGCCAATCGCCCCCCTCGCGACGGCCCCACGACCTTCCGAGCCGCGGCCGCAGCCTGTCAGGTGCGATAACGTGTCGAGCGCGCGGGCACCGACGAAAGCCGATGTGTCGTCCCCAGCGCCGAGCGCAACGCCCGAGGTGGCGCTTGCGCAGCAACTGCACCAGGCCCACGCGCACTTGGATCACAATCGCTTCGACCAAGCGCAGGTGCTTTTGGACGCGCTACTCGACGAGCACCCCTGGAACGTCGATGCGCTGCTACTGGCCGGGCTGGTGGCTCGCTGGCAGCAAAAACCCGCCAAGGCTCAGGCGTACTTCAAGCGCGCGCTCTACGTGGCGCCGCAGTGTTGGCCGGCGCATTTTTACCAAGCAGAGCTTTTTCGTGCCGGCGAGCTTTCACACTCACCTGGCCAGCCTCGCCGTGGTTACGAGGCCACGCTGCGCCTGCTGTCGGCGAGCCCGGCCTCCAGAGGCGGGCTCGCCGACATTCGCTCGCCGCTGGCGCCGGGCGACGCGTGCTTTTTAGCCAGGTCCCATCTCGACGAGGTCGTCAGGAGCGCGCGCCGTGGCGATTGACATCACCCGCTTTATCCAGCGCTTCGTCGAAGAGGCGCGCGATCACCAGCCGCGCCTGCGCGAGGGCATTACCGCGCTCGCCCAGGGCGCCGAGGCTGGCGAGATCAACGCGATGTTTCGCGCGGTACATACGCTGAAGGGATCGTCGCGCATGCTCCGCTTAGAGGCCATCAGTGCGCTGACCCACGCGCTGGAGGAGCTTTTGAGTGCGCTGCGTGACGGCACGCGCGCCCCAGACGCCGATGCCCTGGCGCTGCTGGAACAAGCCGCTGACCTGCTCGATACCCAGATCGACCTGCTGGCCGAGGGACACCCGCCGGAATCACTTCCTACCCCAGACGCGGCGCTTCATCAGGCACTAACTACCGCCGCCAGCCCCGGCGCGCCCATTTCGATGCCTGCGACCGAGCCGATACCTAACGCTCAGGCGCTACCCACCCGGCTTCGCTTGAGCGATACCGTGCGCGTGCGCATGGAGCAACTGGACGATCTGATTCGTCTGATGGGCGAGGTGCTATCGAACCATCACGAGCAACATGCGCTGGTGGAGCGCGCCCGTACGCTTGGTGCTTCCCTGCCGGCCGAACATCAGCGCCCGCTAACGACATTTCATCGCGCCTTCAAGCAGAGCACCCAAGGCCAGGACAGTCTAATGAGCGAGCTTCACGACCGCGCGCTCAAGCTGCGCATGCTGCCACTGGCAGTGGTGTTCGACCCTCTCGCTAGAATGACCCGCGAACTTGCGCAAACGCTTGGCAAAGAAGCGACTTGCACGCTGTCGGGCAGTGACATCGAGCTCGACCGTCAGATGATCGACCGCCTCTCCGAGCCGCTGATTCATCTTTTGCGCAATGCCCTCGACCACGGGCTGGAATCGCCCGAGGCACGCCGCCGGGCGGGCAAGCCGCCCCAGGGGCGGGTGACGCTCAAGGCGTGGCAGGACGGCAGCGGCGTCGTGATCGAACTTGGCGACGACGGCGCAGGCATCGACCTCAATGCGGTACGCCAGCAGGCTCTTGCCAAGGGGCTGGCAAGCGCTGAACAGCTCACGCTTGCCAGCGAGCAACAGCTGCTCGAGTTGATCTTCAACCCCGGTTTTTCCACGCGCTCGATGATCACCGATATGTCCGGGCGCGGGGTGGGCATGGACGTCGTCCGGCGCACGGTGGTGGACGAGCTCAGCGGCGATCTTCGCTTGGAGCAGCGCCAGGGCCTGGGCTGCACCTTTACCCTGCGCCTGCCGTTTTCACTCGCGCTGGTGCGCGTGTTGCTCTTTCGCGTGGGCGGGCAGACCCTGGGGGTGACCGCGCCTTACGTGAGCAGCCTGACCGAGGTTCGCCTCGAGCAGTTGATCGATACGGCGGGCCAGCGCACCCTGGTGCACAACGACGAATTCATTCCCGTGGTGTCACTGGCCACGCTGCTGGAACTCGACGAGACGCCGTCGGGCGAGCGGCTGCTTTTGATGATCGTCTGCCAGGGCACGCAAAAGCTTGCGCTGACCATCGATACGGTGCTCGACGAGCGCGACATGGTCATCAAGCCGCTGCCCGAGCATCTGGGTGAGATACCGCTGGTATCGGGCATGGCGAGCGCCGGCGGAAACGCTCTGGTTAGCCTGCTGCACGTGCCCGCTCTGTTGTCGTGCGTCACAAAGGGAGCTGGCCGGGCGCCAGTAGTGAACGCTGCACGCCCGAGCGCGCCTCGCATTCTCATCGTCGATGACTCGCTCAACACGCGCGAAATCGAAAAGGACGTACTCGAAGCCTGGGGCTACCACGTTATACTGGCAGAGAACGGCCAGGACGGGCTCGACAAGGCCTTGGCCGAGCCCTTCGACGCGGTACTCACGGATGTGGAGATGCCGGTGATGGATGGCTTCACACTAACGGCCCGGCTGCGCGATCAAGAGCGCTACCGTCAGGTGCCGATCGTGATCGTCACCTCGCGGGAGAAGGAGGCGGACCGTCAGCGCGGCATGGCCGTCGGCGCCGACGCCTATATCGTCAAGGGCAGCTTCGACCAGAACCACCTGGTGGATACCCTAAAGGCCCTGTTAGGCTGATGGCTCCCGTTCAGGAGGATAAACATGCGTATACTGGTGGTCGATGACGACGCCTTATCCGCTGAGCTGACGGCCGCGATTGTCGCCTCGCGCCAGCACGTGCCGATCATTGCGCACAACGCCATGGAGGCGGTGCTCTCGCTAGAGGCCGAACCGGAAATCGCCTTGATCATCAGCGATCTCAACATGCCGCTGGTGAGCGGCCTGGAGCTTTACACGATGCTTTGCGAGCAAGGGGTGACGCTGCCGTTCATTTTGCTGACCGGTGACGATGCGGGCCCCATGCCAGGCAATACGCCAGGGCTTAGAGCGTGCCTGCAAAAGCGGGCGGATCTGGCGTTCACGCTCGGCGAGGCCGTCGATCAGGCCCTGAGTGGATAGTCCCGTGTCACCGCCCGCCGCGGGTCGCTAACGTTACAGGTATTCTCATGACCTCTCCTGCCATGACGCTGCACGACAAGCTCGACGAGCTGCGTCAACGCTTTATCGAGCAGCTCTCCACGCGGCTGGAGCACACCCTTTCCCAATGGCAGCAGAGCCAAAGCTGCCTCGATACCCGGGCACGGCTGGCGCCGGAGCTTCACCGCTTTTTCCATAGCCTGAAAGGCACTGGACGCTCGCTAGGCTTCGAACGGATCGCCGCCCTCGCCCACCAGGGCGAGGAGATGCTCACGACGTCGCCGCCCGAAGAGATCGATCGCACCATCGAGCGGTTACTGATGCGGCTCACTCAGGAGCGGGCACAGTTGCAGCGCCAAGCCGGCAAAGCGCCGCCCCCCGCGTTCAACGTCGTCGATTTCATCGCTGCGCCGCGTCAGGGCGAGTACCGTCGACGGTTAATCTATCTGTGTGACGACGAGCCAGACTCGCTCAGCCAACTGGTGCATCATCTGCGCTGTTTCGGTCACGACGTCGTCCACTTCGACGAACCGCAAGCCTTCTTCAACGCCGTACTGACACGCCGGCCGGACGCCATCATCATGGATGTCCACTTTCCCCAAGGCAAAACCGCCGGCACCGAAACGCTGACCAGCCTAAACAAGCTCACCGGCGAGCGGCTACCGGCGATCGTCCTTTCCGCCTTTGGCGATTTCGATTCCCGGCTGAGCGCCGCTCGGGCCGGATGCAGCGGCTACTTCACCAAACCGGTCAAGCCGTTGGATTTGATGCTGGTGCTGGACGGGCTGACCTCGCCGCCGGACGATGAGCCGCTGCGCGTGCTGGTGGTGGACGATGACCCCGAAGCGGCCGCCTACCACGCCGCGTTACTCGAGCGCGCGGGCATGATCACCCAGCAGGCCCACCACCCGGCGCAGGCGTTCGAGGCGCTCGAACGCTTCAACCCGGACTTGATGCTGGTGGACATGTACATGCCTGTTTGCTCCGGGGAAGAGCTCGCCCTCATCGTTCGTCAGCAGCCGGAGTACGTGGGACTGCCGATCATCTACCTGTCCGGCGAAACCAACAGCCAAAAGCAGTTCACCGCCATGGCCGCTGGGGCCGAAGGCTTCATCACCAAACCGGTCATCCCGGAGGAGCTGGTCTCGGCGGTGCGACTACGCGCTGAGCGTCTGCGCCATTTGCGCACGCTGATGACCCAGGACAGCATGACCGGTCTTTACAATCACAGTACCACCACCGACCTGATCAGCCGTACCCTGGTTCAGGCCTACCGTGACGACGGCCAGCACGCCATGGCGATGATCGACATCGATCATTTCAAGGAGATCAACGACACCTACGGCCACCTGGCCGGCGACCAGGTCATCATTACGCTGGCACGTATGCTCAAGACTCGCCTGCGGGTGTCCGACATCATCGGCCGCTACGGCGGTGAAGAGTTCGTCGTGCTGCTCAGAGACGTCTCTGCCGAAGGTGCCGCTCGCCTTATCGACTCGCTGCGCGAGGATTTCGAACGGGTCGAGTTCTACGCTGGCAGCGCGCGCTTTAGCTGCACCTTTAGCGCCGGCATCAGCGTTTTCCCCGATCAGCCCTCGACCGAGGCCCTGCGAGTCAGCGCCGACCGCGCGCTTTACCAGGCCAAGGACCAGGGGCGCAACCGGGTCGCCATCAGCCAGGAGACGGATCGTGACCACGCCGACACCACCGAGCCGTGACGCCGAACACGCGAGCCTTTCCCGTGCGCTGGAAGACAACCGAGTAGATGCTTCGCCGACGGCCCTAGAGGAGCCGACCCGCCAGCTCGTGCTGTTTCGCCTGGCCGGGCAGCGCTTCGCGTTCGACGGCGCCCACGTTCGGGAGATTTTAAGCGGCGAGGCGCCGGTCTACTTCGTACCGGGCGTGGCCCGCAGTGTGGAGGGCGTCATTCATCTGCGCGGGCATATCGAATCCGTCATCGCGCTTCATGCGCTTTTGGGGCTTACACCTAGCGACGGGGTCGGGCGGGTGCTGCTCGTCGAAGCCGCCGGCCTGCGCACCGGCGTGCGCATCGATCAGCTCGACGATGTCTGCGACGTCGCGCTCAGCGCATTGAAAGCGCCGCCAGAGACGCTGGACACGGCGCTCAAGCCCTTCGTCGACGCGCTCATTCACCAGAGCGCCAGCGAAGCGATCGTCGTCCTCGATGCCGACGCGCTGCTCACCGCCTTTCAGGCCGGTCAGGGCTAACGTGAAACGAGTCGCGCTGGTGGCGTTCGACGCTGGCCCCTACCGCTACGCACTCGAGGCCAGCCGCGTCGAGCGACAGCGCCTTGAGATCGACACCGAGCGCCACATGGTCGCCGCGACCCTGCTCGGCGCCTCTGGACACCACGCGCCCAAGCGCTGGCTGACACTCAATGATCGCGAAGGCGCCTGGCAGCTCGGCGTGGAGGGCCGCGTCGAACTCATCGAGTGGCCGGCCGGTACGCTACATCCGCTGCCGCCGCTGGTACTGGCGCGCAGCACCCTCCCGGCGCTTTGCGGCGTCGCACTCGATGACCACCGCGTCGCGCTTTGGCTACTCGAGGCCGACAGGCTCTCACCCTTCGCGCCGCCCAGCCCCGACTAACTCATTCAGACCGATCAAGGTTGAAGCCACAGGCAGGTAATGGCATCGCCCGCCTCAACCCTTGCGTGCGGATCGATGACGGCGAGCGCGTCGGCAGCCACGCAGGAAGAGAGCACCGAGGAGTCCTGGTCCTCGAAGGCGTCCGCTTCGATGCCGCCGGGGATGAAGAAAAGCCTTACGCGCATATAGTGCTGGCGCGGGCCGGTGGCGGTCGAAAAGCGCGCCACCGCCGGCAGCCGGGCAAGCGTGGCGAGCGCCGGGCAGCCCAGAAGCGCCCCCATGAGCGGGCGCAGAAACAGCCACGCGCCGACAAAGCCCGACACCGGGTTGCCCGGCAGCCCGACAAAGCGCGCTACGCTTCCATCACCCCGGGGCAATCGCCCCAGCGCCAGCGGCTTGCCCGGGCGAATGGCCAGACGCCAAAGATCGAGCTGGCCCAGCGCCTCCAGCGCCTTTTTTACGTGATCCTCCTCACCCACACTCACCCCGCCGGTGGTGATGACCACATCGGCGCCTTGGGCTACCCGGGTCAGGCAGGCGCGGGTCTCATCGAAGCTGTCCGGCACGCTTTCGACATGCACGACCTCGGCGCCGAAGCTCTCCAGCAGCCGCTTGAGCATCGGCCGGTTGCTGTTGTAGAGCTGGCCGGGCGCGAGCGGCGTGCCGGGCTCGATGACCTCGTCACCGGTGGACAAAAGCGCCACCCGCGGGCGGCGGCGCACGCTCACCCGAGCGATGCCCTGCCCCGCCAGGTGGCCAAGCGCGGCAGCGTTCAAGCGCGTGCCTGCCTCGAGCAGTACCTCGCCTTGGGCGACGTCCCGGGCGCGGCGGCGTACGCTGTTGCCTACCGCGATACCGGCGGGAATGTTCGCCCGCTCGCCGTCGAGTTCGACCTCCTCCTGCATTACCACGCAATCGGCACCTTCGGGCAGCTCGCCGCCGGTGAAGATGCTTGCGCAGGTGCCGGGCGCAAGCGGCGCGGCCGGGTGGCCCGCGGCGATGCGCTGGGACACCGGCAGCCAGCCGCCGGCGTCCGCGGCGCGTAGGGCGTAGCCGTCCATGGCGCTGTTATCGCGGGCGGGCACGTCGAGCGCGGCGGTGACGGCGGCGGCCAGCACGCGCTCGGCGGCGTCATCGAGCGCTACGTCCTCGGCGCCAAGCGGGCTCACGTCACTCAGAAGCGCCTCGAGGGCTTGTTCGATCGGAGCGAGCTCAGCCATGCTGCCCCCGGCCGGGGATCACCAGATTAGCGAAGTTGCAAGGCTTGTGGCGGCTGTCGAGCTGCTCGGCCAGAAGGCAATCCCAGCCGGTGCGACACGCACCCGTAGAGCCTGGCAGGCAGAAGATCACGGTGGCGTTGGCCAGCCCCCCAAGGCAACGGCTCTGGATGGTGGAGCTGCCGATTTCGTCGCCGCTAAGCTGGCGAAAGCGCTCGCCGAAGCCTTCGATGGCTTTATCGAACAGTACGGATACCGCCTCCGGCGTGGAGTCGCGCCCGGTAAAGCCGGTGCCGCCGGTTGTGATCACCACCTGCACCTCAGGACTTGCGATCCACTCGGCCACCACCGCGCGGATACGGTACATGTCGTCGGCCACGATGCGCTTTTCCACCAGCCGGTGGCCGTCACCCTCCAGCCGCTCGACCAGAAGCGCCCCGGAGCGGTCGCTCTCCTCGGTGCGGGTATCGGAGACGGTCAGCACCGCGATGTTCAGTGCCTCCATTGCCTCTGGAGCGCTGTTTTGCGTTTCCAAAGCGCTACTCCTCGTGGCTCTTTTTCGCCTGGCGCGCTTCGAGCGCGGCGAGCTGCTCTGGCGTGGCCTTTGCCTGGTGGTGCTCTTTCCACTCGCTGTAAGGCATGCCGTAGACGTGCTGGCGGGCGGCCTCGTAGTCGAGGCGTTCGCCGCGCTCTTCGGCAGCGCTGACTAGCCATTTCGAAAGGCAGTTGCGGCAAAAGTCCGCCAAAATCATCAGGTCGATGTTTTGAACGTCCTTGTTGGCGTCCAGATGGTTCAGCAACCGGCGAAAGGCGGCGGCTTCGAGTTCGGTTTGGGTCGTCTGGTCCAGATCGTTGAAGGCGTGCATGAAAGCTCTCCGGGGTTGAATGGTGCTCAGCATAGCAAAAGAGTCGCTTTAAAAACGTTTTCGCCACTGCGAATATGGCACACTCTAAACACGTTGCGACCAAGCGGGGCCTACAATCGAAGGCCACGCTTTTTGGGGTTCGTCGTCGGCTTCACTCACTACGCGCAGGGCACTTTCATGATCGCGTCACAGCAACTGACCGGACTGATTTTGGCCGGCGGCGAAGGTCGCCGCATGGGCGGGCGCGACAAGGGTTTGGAGCCCTTCGAAGGCCTGCCGCTATTCGCCCACGCCTTGAAGCGCCTGGAGGGGCGCGTGAGCGAAATCCTCGTCAGCGCCAACCGCAATCAGGACGCCTATGCGCTTTTGGGTCCGCGCGTGATCGAGGATGCCAGGCCCGGCTTTTCCGGCCCGCTGATGGGCATCTACAGCGGCCTACTGGCGGCGAAGACGCCGTGGCTCGTCGTGGTGCCCTGCGACACGCCGCTTCTGCCCGCCACACTGGTCGAACGACTGGCCGATGGGCTCGACGGCGGCCAGGCGTCGATCGCCTTCGACGGCGAGCGCGATCATCCAACGGTGGCGCTGATCGCCACCGCGCTCGCCGACGATCTCGGCGCCTTTCTGGCCAGCGGCGAGCGCAAGCTCGGCCGCTGGTTCGAGCGCCACGCGGCTAAGCGTGTGGATTTCTCGGACGCGAAAGAGGCGTTCGTCAACCTCAACAGCGAAGCGGAGCTTAAGCGTTTGGAGCTTGGCCGCGCGGACGCCCGACGGGAGCGGCCATGACGCCGGATCGAAGCGACGCGCCGCTGAGCGTCGACCAGGCGCGTCAGGCACTTGCCGCACTCGCCGCCCGACCGATGGGCACCGAGGAGGTCCGGCTCGACCAGGCGCTCGGCCGCCGGCTGAATGAGTCGATCACTGCCCCCACGGACGTACCCCGCTATACCAACGCGGCGCTGGACGGCGTCGCGCTTGGCTGGCGCGAGGCGCTTACCGCGCGCTGGCAGTTGGCCGGCAGCGCCTTCGCCGGCCAGCACTTTGACGGCGCGCTCGCTGAACTCGAGTGCGTGCGCATCACCACCGGCGCGCCGCTGCCGCCAGGCACCGACACGGTCATCGCCAGCGAAGAGCTTGATGAGCGCGACGGCGCCGTGACGCTCAAAGCCCCCGAGCGCGTGGTGAAGGGACAAAACGTTCGTCTGGCCGGCGAGGAGCTGGCCGCCGGCGCTCTAGTGCTGGCGGCGGGCGCGCGCCTGGTTCCCGCCGCCCTTGGGCTGATTGCCTCACTGGGGCAAGCCACGGTGCGCGTGGTCAAACGCCCGAGGGTGGCGCTTTTTTCCACCGGCAACGAAGTCACCGAGCCCGGCGAGGCGCTCTCGCCGGCGGGTATTTATGATGCCAACCGTTTCGCGCTGAAGGGGCTTTTGCAGGAGCACGGTGCGCGCGTGATTGATCTTGGCATTCTGCCGGACGACCCGGAAGCGATCGCCTCTGCGCTTTACCAAACCGCCGAACAGAGCGATTTGGTGCTCACCAGCGGCGGGGTCTCAATAGGTACGAAGGATTTCACCCGCACCGCGCTCGAGCGGCTGGGCACGCTCGGCTTCTGGCGGGTGGCGCTGCGACCGGGAAAGCCTTTGGCCTGCGGCACGCTTGGCGCGCGCCGAACGCCCTTCGTCGGGCTGCCCGGCAACCCGGTGGCGGCGATGGTGACGTTTCACCAGTTCGTCGCGCCGCTGCTGGCGCGTCTGGAAGGCCAGCCCGCCGCCGCGCCCGCGCGCCTGACGGCGGTGCTCGACTCGCCGATTGAAGGGCGCAAAGGGCGGCTCGATCTGCTTCGTGGAGTGTACCAAAGCGATGAACAGGGCGGTCTTCGAGTACGGGCGCTCAAGGCCCAGGGCTCGGGTATGTTAACCTCGATGGTGGCGGCCAACTGTCTGATCGAGCTTAGTGAGGAGCGCGATGTCGCCGCCGCCGGCGAGGTCGTCGCGATCCAGCCGCTTCGCGCGCCGTCATCGACTACACTGCCCCCATTCACCGCTTCGAGAGATGGCCATGACCGAGCAACTGATTGACAGCGTTGGCCGCCGAGTCAACTACGTACGTATCTCAGTCACTGACCGCTGCGACTTTCGCTGCGTGTACTGCATGAGCGAGGAGATGACCTTTCTCCCACGTGCGCAGGTGCTCACCCTCGAAGAGATCGCCACCGTGGCGCGGGCCTTCACCGAGCTCGGTGTCGAGAAGATTCGTCTCACCGGCGGCGAACCGCTGGTGCGCGGTAACATTGGCGAGCTGGTCGACGAGATCGGTGCCTTGCCCGGGCTCAGTGACTTCACCATGACCACCAACGGCGCGAGTCTGAGAAAGCACGCCCAACGACTTTTCGACGGCGGGCTCAAGCGGCTCAACGTAAGCCTCGACTCGCTCGACCGCGAGCGCTTCAAGGCGCTGACCCGCACGGGCGATCTGGACAAGGTGATCGATGGCATTCGCGCCGCCAAAGAGGTCGGTTTCGAGCGCATCAAACTCAACGCGGTAATCCTCAAAGGGCGCAACGACGACGAGGTGTTGGATTTGGTCGACTTCGCCCGCCGGGAAGGCCTCGATATCAGTTTCATCGAGGAGATGCCGCTGGGGGACGTGTCGGATCACTCCCGCGCCGAAACCTTCTACTCCAGCGACGACGTCAAGGCGCTGATCGAGGCGCGCTATTCGCTAATGCCGAGCACGGTGACCACACCGGGCCCGTCACGCTACTTCAAGATGAGTGACAGCGACAGCCGCATCGGCTTCATATCGCCGCACAGTCACAACTTCTGCGACAGCTGTAACCGGGTGCGCGTCACCGTCGAAGGGCGGCTTTTGCTGTGTCTCGGCAACGAGCACTCGGTGGATCTGCGCGCGGTGCTTCGACGCTACCCGGGCGACATGGACGCGCTCAAGCGCGCGATCATCAATGCGCTTCCGCTCAAGCCCGAGCGTCACCACTTCACCACCGACGGCGACGTTCAGGTAGTGCGCTTCATGAACATGACCGGCGGTTGATACGTGACGATGACGCGCATTCCCACTCACGTGGTGACCGGCTTTCTTGGCAGCGGAAAGACCACGCTTATCCACAGCCTGATCGGGCAAAAGCCTGTGGATGAGACATGGGCCGTGCTGGTCAACGAGTTCGGCCAAATCGGCATCGACCAGGCGATGTTCGAGCACCGTGACGACGTGGTGGTGAAGGGCTTGCCCGGCGGGTGTCTGTGCTGCCAGCTCGCTTTCGTGCTGCGGGCAGCGCTGGCCGACCTGATCCGCCGCGCCAAGCCAGATCGGGTGATCATCGAGCCCTCGGGCCTTGGCCACCCGGCGGGGCTACTGGATCTGCTGCGCGGCGAAGCTTTTGAGGGCGTACTGGAGGTGCGCGACATCATCGCCACCCTCGACCCGCGAAGACTCGATGAGCCCCGGGTGCGCGAGCACGAGACTTTCAACGACCAGCTCGCCGTGGCGGACGCGGTGGTGCTCACCCTGACCGACCAAGCGGTTGAGTCCCAGAACGCCCGTGGCCGAGCCTTCGTCGAGGCGCTCTGGCCCGCGCCCAAGTGGGTCCACGACAGCGCGGGCGGGGCGCTACCGCTGTCGCTTCTCACTCAAGGCGGCCAGGCGGGCGCATCAAGTGTGGCCATGCCCGACGCGCACCGGGCACTGGTTGCCTCCCCCACGCTTGCGGGCCAATTTTTCGACGCCCCGCCCCCGCTGGGCTCTCCGCGTATCGAAACCGCCTCGGCACTGGGCTACGCCAGCAGTGGGCTTCGCTGGCATCCTGACGAGCGCTTCGATCTCGACCGGCTCGCCCACACGCTATCAGAACTGCCCAAAGCAGCGCGGGCCAAGGGCGTGTTTCATACTGACAGTGGCTGGAAGCGGCTCAACCGCGCCGACGGCGTGTTGAGCGTCGAGGCGAGCGCTTGGCGTCAGGACTCGCGCCTGGAGGTCATTCTTCCCGACACGCTTGCGCAACGCGACCTTACGCTTGTGGATCGTCTGGTCGATCTGTCGAGCTCAGCGCAATAGCCTCGAGCGCGGGCACAGGCATGGGACGGCCAAACAGATACCCTTGGAAGGCGTGGCAGCCGTGGGCCAACAGCCACTCGTACTGCTCAAGGGTCTCCACCCCCTCGGCAATGGCGTCAAGACTCAGGCTCGACGCCAGCGCAATAGTGGTTTCCACGATGGCCGCGTTGGCAGAGCTTTCCGGCACCTGCTGCACGAAGGACTGGTCGATCTTGAGCTGATCCAGCGGCAATTGGGCCAGATACGAAAGCGATGAATAGCCGGTACCGAAATCGTCGAGCGAAAAGCGCACGCCGTGGGCTTTGAGCCGCAGCATGGTATTGCGTACATCCTCCGGCGCCTCAACGAACAGCGACTCGGTTACCTCGAACTTCAAGCGCTCAAGCGGCGCTTGGGTGCGAGCGAACACGCTCTCGGTTCGGGATACGAAGTTGGGCTCGCGAAACTGAAGCGGGCTCAGGTTGATCGAAATCGTAAGCTTGGCAAGCATTGGCTCGCGCGCCCACTCGATGAGCTGCCAGCAGGCCTGCTCCAGAATCCATTCGCCGACTTCGTTGATCAACCCCGTGGACTCCAGAAGCGGCATGAACTCGCCCGGCGAGATAATCCCACGCTCGGCGTGATCCCAGCGCAGCAGCGCCTCGACCCCTGTCAGGGTGCCCGCAGCGTCGACCTGAGGCTGGTAGAAAATATGCCAATGCTTGAAGATCACCGCTTGGCGTAGATCGGCTTCCAGGCGCACCCGGGCCAACAGCTCAGCCTGCATGTCCGGGGTGAAAAAGCGCAGCGTCCGGCGCCCGCTTGCCTTGGCCTGGGAAAGCGCCATGTCCGCCTGTTGCAGATAGTCATCCATGTTCTGCTGATCGTTTGACATCATGGTCGCCCCGACGCTGGCGGTCACCGTGATCAGGCTGTCGTTGATGCGGATGGGCTCGCTGAGCGTGTCCATGAGCTTGTTCGCGATGCCGCGGGCCAGTTGGTGCGTTTGCGCGAGGCTACTGTCCACCCCCTCGACCAACACCGCGAACTCGTCACCGCCAAGTCGGGCCAGGGTATCGGTATCGCGCAGCATTCGCGACAGGCGCCGCGACACGCCGCGCAACAGCTGATCCCCTGCGTGGTACCCCAGGGTATCGTTGACCTCCTTGAAGCTATCGATATCGAAGAGCATGACCGCCCCAAAACGCTGATGACGGTTGATCTCTTTCAAGGCGTTTTCGAGCCGATCCATGAACAGGCGCCGATTGCTAAGCCCGGTAAGCGGGTCGTAGAACGCGAGCTGGTGGATCTCCTGCTCGGCGGCCTTGCGCTCGCTGATGTCGCTGATGGTCGCCACGTAATGGCCAAGCGCGCCGGTGTCGTCGTAAGTGGCACTGATGGTGATCCACTGCGGAAAGAGCTCGCCGTTTTTACGCTTGTTCCAGATCTCGCCTTCCCAGTTGCCGCTTTGATGCACGCGCTGCCAGAGCTCGCGGTAGAACGCCGCGCCGTGCTGGCCCGAGCTGAACATCCGCGGCGTTCTACCGACCATCTCCTCTTCGCGGTAGCCGGTGATGCGTTTAAACGTGTCGTTGGTCTTGAGAATGTAGCCTTTGCGATCGGTGATCAGAATGCCCAGGTGGGTCTGAAAGGCGGCGGCGGCAATTCCGAGCTCCGCCTGCAGATTCTTGTCCTCGGTGATGTCGCGCACTACCGACAACACGCCCCTGAACTGGCCGCTTACGTCCGTCAGCGGGCTGATAGTGGCGTGAAAATGGCCGAGTTGGCCTTCAAGGGTCAACGGATACTCGTAGGTCTCTGCTCGGCGCAGTCGTTTGACGCGATCGAAAATGATCTGGAAGGCGTCGGCCAGATCCTTAGGCAGTATATCGGCGAAGTGGCGCCCCAGGATGAGCTCCGGCTCGATCAGTAGCCGCTTTTGGTCGATCGCATGGACATAGTTGAACCGCCCCTGCTCATCGAAAACGAAAATCAAATCCTGCAGCGAGTTGACCAGCGCATCGAGGCGCACGTCGCGTTCCCGGGCGTGCGCCCGGGCGAGTTCGCGCTCCTCGACGCGCGTTTGCAAAATCCTCGCCAGCGCCAGTCGGTTGAGATAGTGGCGAAGCCCCCAAGCGCCGAGCAGCGCAATCAACACCATCACGAAGCATAAAAGCGCCACGCGGTCGCGCCACTCGCTCAAAAGATGCTGCCGGTCCACGCCGACGACCGCGTAGATAGGGTAGTCGCCGACGCGCTCCATATGCAGCAGACGCTCGCGATGATCGACGGGTGAGCTCAGGACGAAAGTGCGCGAGTACTCTTCAGGGGCGAGCGGCGTCCACGTGGTGGGCATCTCCAAGCGCTGGCCAATCGAGACGCGCTGCGGCGGCTGGGAATGGCGTGCGATGATCTGACAGTCAGTGTCGACGAGCGCGATGCTCTCGCCTTCGCTGACGCCGACCCGGGAGAGCGCATCGACAAACACTTGCGGACGAATACGTGAAACCACGATACCAGCAAACTCGCCAAGCGGGTTGTCCCGGCGCCGGGCGCTGTAGAGATAGAATTCGTCACTTTCCGGCGAGCGCTGCAGCGTGGTGACATCGCGCACGCGATCACTGTTTTTGAATGCTTCGAAGAACTCGGTATCGCGATAAGAGAGTCCTTCGTAGCGCTGGTCGCTACCAAGAGTCACACGCCCGGTCGCATCGAGCACCCCCATTTCGTCAACGGAGGTAACGTAGCGAGTCAGGTTATCGATCGCCTGTTTGAGAGCCTCGGGGTTACTGCTCTCGTCGTTTTCGAACGACGACACCAGCTCCGAGAGGCTGAAAAGCGCCTGCTCGCTTTGCCCCATCACACCGCTGGTCCACTGGGCGACGACGCTGGCGCGCGCCTCCATACGCATTTCGGCGGCGCTGATTTCCTGGCGGTACTGCTGGTACATCATCGCGCTGGACACACCGATCATAACGATCAGCGCCACTACATAACAAAGCACGGCGCGTCGGCCGGTGGTGGTGGGCCCCGGAGGTTCGAGGCCAGCCGAAGGCGCGCTATCCAGTGAGTGAGACATTACGTGGATGCCTTCTTCATGAAATCGGCAGACCGCGTTCGAACGCGCCAGGCAAGTGTATGTTGACGTTCAAGGTGTGTGATCCTGACCCAAAGCGATACGATAGGTTATTTAGACACCGGCGCCATTGTAAACGATCTGCCCGAAAAGATCGTTTCCTGGAACAGGAGAGCCTCATGGTATCGCTTGGGCAGATGAGCGACTACGAAATTCGTTTGATCCGTGTGTTCAATACCGTCGTCGAGTGTGGTGGTTTTACCGCCGCAGAAACGACGCTGGGCATCAGCCGCTCGGCGATCAGCCAACACATGAGCGATTTGGAAAAGCGCGTGGGCCTGTCGCTTTGTCAGCGCGGCCGTGGCGGTTTCAGCCTCACAGAAGAGGGGAAGGAGCTTTATGAAGCGGGGCTTACGCTATTGGCAGCGCTGGAAACCTTCAAAAGCGGCGTAAACGCACTGCACCGCACGCTCAAGGGCGAGCTCAATATCGGCATCACCGACAATCTGGTAACGCTGCCCGCCATGAACGTCACCGATGCGCTTGGCGAGCTCGCCTCGAAAAGCCACGATATCAGCGTCAATATCCAGATGGACCCATCCGACGCGGTGATTCGCCAAGTCATGGACGGCCATCTGCACGTCGGCGTGGTGCCCAACGTCAACCTGCCCGCCAGCCTTGAAACGCTCTGGCTCTACGATGAGCCCTCCTACCTTTACTGCGGCGCCGGCCACCCGCTTTTCGATGCACCCGCCTCTGCCTGGGCGCAGATCACCCAAGCGCCGGCGGTGGCGCCGCGCTATCCGTTGCCGGTCAAAGCGCGCCAGGCCCACGACGCTCTGACGCTGCGCGCCTCGGCGTCGGACCGCGAAGGGGCCGCGTTTCTCATTCTGACCGGGCGTTACATCGGCTTTTTGCCCGAGCATGTCGCGGCGCAGTGGGTCGAGGCAGGCAAAATGCGCCCGCTACATGCCAAGCGGCGAAGCTATCACATACCGTTTGTGCTCATCACGCGCCGCGACCGGCGCCCCAATCGCGTGGTGGATGCGTTTTTGGCGCTGGTCAGCGGGGCGGGGCCCGGCGGAGGGTTTGATACTGTCGCCGAACCGTATCCATCTTGAGTCACGCAAGCGTCGTGCCACGATGGCGCTTAAGATACATCCGCCGTGGCCGTTCGATGCGACTTTTCGTGCCCCATCAGCGTGCTTGCCACGAAGTAAACGAGCGCTCCCAGGATCGAGCCGGTGAACCAGCCGTAGTCGTAGAACCAGTTCATGGTTCCCGTTAGCAGCGATACCAGCGTCAGCGCCACGGGCACCCCAAAAGCGATGAAGCCGGCGACGTTCACCGCCGGGTAGGTGTGACCGTCCATGTAAAGACTCGGCACGTCCAGCGACTGCTTCTTGATCAGAAAATAATCCACCGCCATGACCCCCGCGATCGGCCCCAACAGGCTCGAATAGCCCAGCAGCCAGTTCGAATACATCTGCTCGAGCGAGACACCCTGGGCGATCACTCCCGCCTTTTGCAGCAGGTCGTAGCCCATCAGTAGCACGCCGACCAGCCCCGTCATCAGCACCCCACGGGTCTGGTTGATCAGTTTCGGGGCGATGTTTTGAAAGTCGTTAGTGGGCGAGACGATGTTCGAAGCAGTGTTGGTGGAAATCGTCGCGACGATGATCAACAGCATCGCCAGAATGACCCAGAACGGGCTGTCGATGAAGCCGATCAGACGCACCGGATCCGCCACGGTCTGGCCCACCAGGGTTTCCGAGGCCGCCGTCATCACCACGCCAAGCGAGGCAAAGAAGAACATGGTGAGCGGAAGCCCCATGATCTGGCCGACGATCTGATCCTTCTGGCTTTTGGCGAAGCGGCTGAAATCGGGAATGTTCAGCGAAAGCGTTGCCCAGAATCCCACCATGGCGGTCAAGCCGGCGAAGAAGTAGCCGTAAACCGGCGCGCCTTCAGGGCGCGAAGGCGGCTGGGCGAGTAGCTCGGTCATCGACATGTGCGGCCAGGCCCAGACCATCAGCCCCACGCCCACTGCCAACAGCAGCGGCGCGGCCAGCGTTTCCATCCACTTGATCGACTCTGCGCCGCGAATCACCACGTAGAGGTTCATGGCGCCGAAGACGAAAAAGCCGATCACTTCACCAACGCCGCCCAACGCCGCCCAGGCGGGAAACAGCGCCGACAGCAGCAGATGGATCGCCAGCCCACCGAACATGGTCTGGATACCGAACCAGCCGCAGCCCACCAGCGCCCGCACTAAACAAGGCACGTTCGAGCCCAGAATGCCGAAACAGGAGCGCAATACGATAGGAAAGGGAATGCCGAATTTGGTGCCGGGAAAGGCGTTTAGGGTAAGGGGCAGCAGCAGGATGACGTTGGCGATGAGAATGGTGAAAAGCGCCTCGCCCACGCTCAGCCCGAAGTAAGCGGTTAGCACGCCGCCCAGCGTATAGGTGGGAACACAGATCGACATGCCAACCCAGAGCGCGGCGATGTTCCACTTGCTCCAGGTGCGTTCGCTTGCTTTGGTCGGCGCAATATCCTCGTTGAAGCGAGGGCTTTGGCGAACGTCGTCGTTCACCTCGAGTTCTATCAACCCCTCTCGATCTACCATACGAGATGTTGTAACAGTCATGGAGTTCTCCTCAGCAGAGCCACTGTCGATTATCGTTATTGCGTCAGGCTTTAAATCGAGTCAGCGCTAATCCCAGCAATAAGCATGCCTACACCTGGTTTAAAGCGCATAAACTATTGAATTAAAGCTGACCTTTTCGACATGTAATCTCATACCAGTCTCGGAATTGTTGTTATTGGACAATCGTCTTTTTAAGGCCATTGCCAAAATAGCGCACTTAGCCTTAAAAACGCACCAAAAAGTCTCTTTAAATAAAAACGAAAAAACAACATAAATAATAAATCATTGATTATATTAAAAATAAATCTAAATATCATGGTTATCCGGCACTCAAAAAAGTGACGAAAGGCAATTAATAAATCACTAAAAAACAATAAAATCATAGCGTTAAGAAGCTCTTTAAAATCACGTCACAAAAACCTTGAAAGCCGCCCGCGTTTCGCACTAATCTCAAAAAAGCTGCCAACATAGACAGCTTTACAACCACTACAAAAAACTCCTCGCTGCCAAGCGAGTGAATCTTGCAGCACGCCTTGATCATCAATAACGATAACCGTCATCGCGCCCAATAGGGCGACGGTGTGTGCAAGCAAAGAGAGGGCCTCGAGATGCAAAAGATGAAGATCGGCTTGATCCAGATGGGATTGAAGGCCAGTACCGATCAGGACCCCGCGCAGATTCGTGACGTCATGAACGAAGCGCACTTACCGATGATCGAGCAGGCAGCGAGTCAAGGCGTGCAAGTCCTCTGCTTTCAGGAAGTGTTCAACCAGCCGTACTTCTGCCCCAGCCAGGACGAGAAGTGGTACGCCGCGGCCGAAAAGGTTCCCGAAGGCCCCACCTGCCAGATGATGCAGAAGCTCGCCGCCGAGCACCGCATGGTGATCATCGTGCCGGTGTATGAAGAGACCGAGACCGGAATCTACTACAACACCGCGGCGGTGTTCGACGCCGACGGCAGCTACTTGGGCAAGTACCACAAGACCCACATTCCCCAAGTCGCCGGGTTCTGGGAGAAGTTCTTCTTCAAGCCCGGCCAGTCCAACTGGCCGGTGTTCGACACCGCCTATGGCAAGATCGGCGTGTATATCTGCTATGACCGTCACTTCCCTGAAGGCTGGCGGGCGCTGGCGCTCAATGGCGCCGACGTGATCTTCAACCCCTCCGCCACCGTCGCCGGGCTTTCGCAGTATCTCTGGGAGCTTGAACAGCCCGCCTCCGCCGCCGCCAACGGCTGCTTCATCGCCGCCATCAACCGGGTCGGCACCGAGGCGCCCTGGAACATCGGCGACTTCTACGGCTCGAGCTACATCGTCAACCCGCGCGGCAAGATCGAAGCCCAGGCCAGTGCCACCGAGGACGAGCTGCTGGTGCACGAAATCGACCTCGACGCGGTGCGCGAAGCCCGCAACAACTGGCAGTTCTTCCGCGACCGCCGCCCCGAGACCTATACCCGCCTGACCGACGGCGAATAACCAAGCGACTGGAACAGCAGGAGACACCCCATGAGCCTACTCATCAAGGGCGGCACCGTCGTCACCCACGCCGACACCTACCGCGCCGACGTGCTCTGCGTCGATGGCAAGATCGAAGCCATCGGCATGAATCTGGACACCCCCGAGGGCTGCGAGATCGTCGACGCCACGGATCAGCTCGTCATGCCCGGTGGCATCGACCCCCACACCCACATGCAGATGCCCTTCATGGGCGCGGTGGCCAGCGAAGACTTCTACACCGGCACCGCCGCGGCGATGGCCGGCGGTACCACCACGATCATCGACTTCGTCATCCCGAGCCCGGGTCAGTCGCTGTTGGAGGCCTTCGAGACCTGGCAGGGCTGGGCCGAGAAAGCCGCCACCGACTTCGCCTTTCACGTTGCCATCACCTGGTGGGACGACAGCGTCAAGGAGGAGATGGGCACCTTGGTACACGAGCACGGCGTCAACAGCTTCAAGCACTTCATGGCCTACAAGGGCGCGATCATGGCCACCGACGACATTCTGGTGGAGAGCTTTTCACGCTGCCTGGAGCTGGGCGCGGTGCCCACCGTGCACGCCGAAAACGGCGAGCTGGTCTACCACATGCAGCAGAAGCTGCTCGCCCAGGGCATCACCGGCCCGGAAGCTCACCCGCTGTCGCGCCCACCCCAGGTGGAAGGGGAAGCGGCCAGCCGCGCGATTCGTATCGCCAGCACCCTGGGCGCCCCGGTGTATCTGGTGCACGTATCCACCAAGGATGCGGTGGACGAGATCGCCTACGCCCGCCAACAGGGCCACGCGGTGTTCGGCGAGGCGCTCGCCGGCCATCTGATGATCGATGACAGCGTCTACCAGAACCCGGACTGGGCCACGGCCGCGGCGCACGTGATGAGCCCGCCCTTTCGCCCGAAAGGCCACCAGGAAGCGCTCTGGCACGCCCTGCAGGCGGGCACCCTGCAGACCACCGCCACCGACCACTGCTGCTTCTGTGAAGAACAGAAGGCCAACGGCCGTGAGGACTTCACCAAGATCCCCAACGGCACCGCCGGGGTCGAGGACCGCATGGCCGTGCTGTGGGACGAAGGGGTGAACACCGGCAAGCTCTCGCCGCAGCAGTTCGTCGCCCTGACCTCCACCAACACCGCCGAGATCTTCAACCTCTACCCACGCAAGGGGGCGATTCAGGTCGGTGCCGACGCCGATATCGTCGTCTGGGACCCCAACGGCACGCGCACCATCTCCGCCAAGACCCACCACCAGAACGTCGACTTCAATATTTTTGAGGGCAAAACGGTGCGCGGTATCGCCCGCCACACCATCAGCCAGGGCAAGTGGGTATGGCGCAACGCCAAGGAGCTGCACGCCGAGCGCGGCGCCGGACGCTATCTCGAGCGCCCCGCCTATCCGGGCATCTTCGAGCAGCTCAAAAAGCGCGCCGAGCAAAGCGCCCCCAAGGCGGTAAGTCGCTGAGACAGCGCCCATCGATATAACGACGATCGATATAAAATCGATTGATAAAAACAGCGATATAAAAGCGATCGATACACACGTATCGGGAGAGATGACCGTGACCCATCCACTCGACTACCTGCCCAGCGCGCAAGAGGTCGGCACCTACGACGGCCCCACGCTTAGCGGCAATTTCAGCGACCTTCATCCACCGCTCACCCAGCGCCAGGCGATCATCGAGAGCCAGCGCTGCCTCTACTGCTTCGATGCGCCCTGCGTCGAGGCGTGCCCGTCGGATATCGACGTGCCGAGCTTCATTCGCCAGATCAATGAGGGCAACGTCAACGGCGCGGCGCAGACGATTCTGGAAGCCAACATCCTGGGCGGCAGCTGCGCCCGGGTGTGCCCCACCGAGATTCTCTGCGAGCAAAGCTGCGTGCGTAATCACGACGCCGAGTGCCAGCCGGTGCTCATCGGCCTCTTGCAGCGCCACGCCACCGATCACATGCAGTTTGACGGCCACCCGTTCAAGCGGGCTGCCAGCACCGGGCGTCATATCGCGGTGGTGGGTGCCGGCCCCGCCGGGCTCTCCTGCGCGCACCGGCTCGCGCTGCTGGGTCATCGGGTGACCATTTTCGAGGCCGAACAGAAGCCCGGCGGGCTCAACGAGTACGGCATCGCCCGCTACAAGATGACCGACGACTTCGCCCGCCGCGAGGTGGAGTTTCTGCTCGAGGTTGGCGGCATCGACATCGAGTACGGCCAGCGCCTGGGCGAGAACGTCACGCTTGATGCGCTAAACCAGCGCTTCGACAGCGTGTTTCTGGGCCTGGGCCTCGGCGCCAGCCGGGCGCTGATGCTCGGTGACGAAGACGCCACGGGGTCGCTCGCCGCCGTCGACTACATCAAGCTGCTGCGCCAGACCAACGATCTGGGACAGCTGCCCGTCGCCCGGCGCTGCATCGTGATCGGCGCTGGCAACACGGCGATCGACATGGCCACCCAAATGGCGCGCTTGGGTGCCACCGAGGTCACGCTGGTCTACCGACGCGGGTTGGAGGCGATGTCTGCTACCCACCACGAGCAGGAGATCGCCAAGGCCAACGGCGTGCGCATGCTGACCTGGGCGCAGCCGGATCAAGTGCTGCTCGACGATCAGGGGCGCGTGTCGGGCATGCGCTTCGCCAGAACCCGCGCCGAGGAAGGCGGCTTGGCGCTGACCGGGGAACACGTCGATATCCCGGCGGACGCCATCTTCAAGGCCATCGGTCAGGGCTTCGAGAGCCAGAGCCTTGCGGACGCCACCGCCGCCGAGCTTGCCCGCGACGGCGAGCGCATCCGCATCGACGACCACTTTCAGACCTCGATGGCCGGCGTCTACGCCGGGGGCGACTGCGTGGTGCCGGGGCAGGATCTGACCGTGCAGGCCGTGCAGCACGGCAAGCTTGCCGCCCACGCCATTCACCAGGCGCTGATCGCGCGTCAGGAGGCAGCATGAACACACTCCCATTCCCCGATAAAGCCAACAGCGGCGACAGCGTCGTCAACGGTGTCGACCTGTCGGTCAACTTTGCCGGTATCAAGGCGCCCAACCCCTTCTGGCTCGCTTCGGCGCCGCCCACCGACAAGGCCTACAACGTGGTACGCGCGTTTGAAGCCGGCTGGGGCGGCGTGGTCTGGAAGACCCTTGGCGAGGAGCCGCCGGCGGTGAACGTCTCGTCGCGCTACTCCGCCCATTACGGCAAGAACCGCGAGGTCATCGGCTTCAACAACATCGAGCTGATCACCGACCGCTCGCTGGAGGTGAACCTGGCGGAAATCACCCAGGTGAAGAAGGACTGGCCGGACCGGGCGCTGATCGTCTCGATCATGGTGCCCTGCGTGGAAGAATCCTGGGCCTACATTCTGCCGCGGGTCGAGGCCACCGGCGCCGACGGCATCGAGCTGAATCTTGGCTGCCCCCACGGCATGCCGGAACGCGGCATGGGCGCGGCGGTGGGCCAGAACCCTGAGCTAATCGAGCAGGTTACCGCCTGGTGCAAGAAGTACTACTCCAAACCGGTGATCGTAAAGCTGACGCCCAACATCACCGATATTCGCGTGGGCGCTCAGGCGGCACTTCGCGGCGGCGCCGATGCGGTGTCGCTGATCAATACCATCAACTCGATCACCAGCATCGATCTGGACAACATGGTCGCCAAGCCCACCGTGGGCCACCAGAGTACCCACGGCGGCTACTGCGGCAGCGCCGTCAAGCCCATCGCCATGAACATGGTGGCCGAGATCGCCCGCGATCCGGCCACTCCGACGCTGCCCATTTCCGGCATCGGCGGCATCTCGAGCTGGCGCGACGCCGCGGAGTTCATCGCCCTCGGCGCGGGCAGCGTGCAGGTCTGCACCGCGGCGATGCTCAACGGCTTTCGCATCGTCGAGGAGATGAAGGACGGGCTGTCGCGCTGGATGGCGGAGAAAGGCTATGCGTCGATCGAGGCGTTCTCGCGCAAGGCGATCCCGCAGACCACCGACTGGAAACACCTGGACATCAACTTCAAGACGATTGCCCATATCGATCAGGACCTGTGCATCGAGTGCGGGCGCTGCTATATCGCCTGCGAAGACACCTCGCACCAGTCGATCGCCAAGCTCAGTGAGGAAGACGGTGGACGGCGCTATGAAGTGATCGACGAGGAGTGCGTGGGCTGCAATCTCTGCCAGATCACCTGCCCGGTGGAGAACTGCATCACCATGGTGCCCCAGGAAACCGGCAAGGACTTTCTGGCCTGGGACAACGATCCGCGCAACCCCTTCAAGGCCGCAGGCTAAACGTGAAACGCTTCAAGCGCCCTGCGGGGCGCTTTTTTTCGGCTCGGCCACCATCACGTAGTCCGCGCCGTGGCTAAGTCCGCCGTCGATCTCGATGTGCACAAGCACCCGGCGCTCCAGATCCTCGACGTGCTTGAGCATCGCCCGGGCCAGGTAGCGGTCGGCGATCGTCGCCATGCGCTGGCGGCACATTTTCATCTGGCCCTCGACGAACTTCTTGCCGTAGCGGATCGGGAAGCGCTTGGTCTCGACGACCTCGAAACCAGCCCGGTCGAGCTGGCGTTCGACCCAAGCGCTCGGGTACTCGCGGTAGGTGCGCTCGCCGGCCATCAGCAGGCAGGCGTCGCGCAGCCGACCGATCTCCACCACCAGTTTGCCCGACGCGGTGGTGGCATCGAACGGCACGTAGGGCTCGAGACCGACCAGGTACAGCCGCTTTTTGGTTAGCGCGCAGAGCCGCGGGAAAAGCTCGTCCTGCCAGTAAGGGGCGAAGCCGTCGATGGCGCCGAGCAGGTAGTCCGCCAGCACGGTGTCGAAGCGCTCATCGGCGAGAAAGCGCGGGTCTTGCCAGTTGCCCAGCACCAGCCGGTCCTGCTCACGCTTTTTGCCCTGAACGGCGCGCTCGACGCTGTGGGCCATGCCGCCGGCGCCGGTCACCGCCGTCCAGCGCGTTGTGTCGAGCCCGCTCACCCAGTTGATCGAGTTGACGCCTGTGCCGGCATCCAGAAAGTCGCCCCACTCGCGCTCGCCTTGAAGCGCTTCAATATGTTCGAAAAGTACCGATGCCACCCAGGTTCTCCCTGCTCTGTTGCGGCTGCAGTCATTATGACGGCAAGCACCGCGTTAAATAAATATAATATAACATATCAATTTATCCGGCGATCGCTGCCGCTCTTTTCGAGAGCCGCTGTTTTGAAAAACGCATGTTCTAAAAAAACTCATGTTTTAGAAACTGATGTTTTAAAAAGAGTGACAAAGCCTAACTATTACTAATATGATAATAAATCTCATATAAAACACTTTCTCATAAAGGAATGGCATGAAGAAAACCGGCATGAAATCAGTGCTCGTCACTTCCTCACTTCTGGCCTTCAGCGCCGGTGCCCACGCCGAAGAGCGCTTCGCGCTGTTCGATCTGGGAAGCCTGGATACGCTGGTCGCGCTGGGCGCAAGCGATCAGGTGGTCGGCTATCCCAAACAGGCCACGCCCAACTATCTATCGAGCCTGGAAGAGGGCGACTACGCCGATCTCGGCGGTCTGAAAACGCCGGATCTCGACGCGCTGGCCGAGAGCGAGCCGACGCTGATCGTTTATACCGGCCGTCAAAACGAACACAAGGAAGCGTTAGAGGCGATCGCGCCGCTGTTCGATGCGGGCCTGACCGGCGACGACTACCTCGCGGCGTTTGATGATAACGTGCGCACGTTGGCCGAACATGCAGGCCTTGAGAGCGAGGCCGAAGACGCCCTCGAAACGCTGCACAATGAAATCGAGACCCAGCGCGAAGCGCTCGCGGATGCCCCGCGCACACTGGTCGTGACTCACAACGACGGCAACTACTCGCTCAACGAGCACCCGGTCGTTCATGACGTGCTGGGCGTCGAGAAGCAGGAAATGCCGGAAAGCGTCGAGACCGAAACCTTCGGCGAGCGCAGCTTTACACGCCTCTCGCCAGAGGCGATCGCCGAGATCGACCCGGAGCGCGTGCTGGTCATTGACCGCAGCGCCGCCATCGGCCAACAGCCGCTCGACGCCGACGAACTGCGCCAGCAGCTCGAAGAGGCCGGCGCCGCCAATGCCGAGGTCGCCGTGCTTTCGCCGGCGCTTTGGTATCTCTCCGGCGGCGGCCTGCAGAGCCTCTCGCTTCAGATCGACGAAGTGGTGAGCGCGCTGGGCACCGAGCCCGAGGCCTGATAGCCAGGTCTGCCGCAGCGCCTTGAACGACCCCGCCCCCTCCCTGCGAGGGGGCGTTTTTTTGCCCCGCCCCACCCCGTGCGACCGGAACCGGCCATCTTGCGGCTTATTAGAAAACGCTCAACTGGCCTGTTTATTGCTTTATTAACGTGTTTACAGCAACGCGCGCGATGCGCCGTCACGAGGCCTTGAGCATGCAAACGTCCGACTATCCGCTGAGCGAGGTGCCCGCCAGCGCCCGCAAGGGACTCCTCTCTACGTCCGTCGTATTACTGGGGTTCACCTTCTTCACCGCGACCATGTGGGCCGGCGGCTCGCTGGGTCAGGCCTTTCCCATCGGCAAGCTTTTGTGGATCGTGCTGCTCGGCAATCTGCTGCTCGGCGCCTACGCCGCCGCGCTTGGCTACATTGCCTGCAAGAGCGGGCTCAACGCCGTGCTCATGGGGCGCTTCTGTTTTGGCGAAAAGGGCAGCAAGCTCTCGGATTTCATCCTCGGCTTCACTCAGATCGGCTGGTACGCCTGGGGCACCGCCACCATCGCCGTGGTGCTGGTACGCACCACCGGGATGCAAACGTGGATGGAAATCCCCTTAATGGTGCTTTTCGGGTTCGGTTTCTGCATCACCGCGATGATCGGCTATCGCGGCATGGACTGGCTGTCGCGCTTCGCCGTCCCGGCCATGATGCTCTTCATCTTGCTGAGCCTAATCACGGGGCTGGTCGATGTCGGCGGCACCGCAGGGCTCGCCCGGTTGGTGCCCACCGAGAGCATGAACATGGCCGCCGCCGTGACGGTCATCATCGGCACCTTCATCAGCGGCGGCACCCAGGCGACCAACTGGAGCCGATTCGCCAAAAGCCCGCGCATCGCGGTGATCGCCACGCTTGCGGCCTTCATGGTCGGCAACGGTTTGATGGTACTGACCGGCGCGCTCGGCGCGATGATCTACCAGCAGGCGGACATCGTCGACGTGCTGATCGCCCAGGGGTTCGTGTCGATTGCGGTGCTGATGCTGTTTCTCAATATCTGGACCACCCAGGACAACACCATCTACAACTTCGCCGTGGCCGGGTGCAATTTGATCCGCACCGACCGGCGGCGCACGGTGACCGTGGCGGGCGCGGCGATCGGCACCGTGCTGGCGGTCGGCGGCATGTACAACTACCTGATTCCGTTTCTGGTGCTGCTGGGCACCTTCATTCCACCGATGGGCGGGGTGATCATGGCGGATTTCTGGCTCAAACACCGGGGCCGCTACCCGGCCCTGATTGATGCCAACCTGCCCGCTTTCGATCATCGCGGCCTCACTGCTTACGCCATTGGCGCCGCGGCGGCCTACTTCTCGCCGCTGCTGCCACCGCTGGTCGGCGTGCTGGTGGCCGCGCTAAGCTATGCCCTACTGCTGCGCGTGGGCCAACCGGTACCGGCCGACCGCCTCTCCTCTTCTGCCGAACACTCTGCGAGCCACTGAATGCATATCGTCAACGCCCGCCTGCGCCAACGTTCCGAGCTTTTCGAGCTCAAGATCGACAACGGCGTGTTCACCGCCATCGAGACCCAGACCGGCCCCATTGAGGCCTCGGCCGACCAGCTCGACGCCGGAGGCAAGCTTGCCTGCGCGCCGTTCATCGAGCCGCATATCCACTTGGACGCGGCGCTGACCGCCGGCGAACCCGCCTGGAATGAAAGCGGCACGCTGTTCGAGGGCATCGAGCGCTGGGGCGAGCGCAAGCCAATGCTGTCGGAAGCAGACATCCGCCAGCGCGTCATCAAAACGCTCAACCTGCTGATCGGTAACGGCGTGCAGTTCGTGCGCACCCACGCGGACACCAGCGACCCGAGCCTGGTCGGCCTCAAGACGCTTTGCGCACTGCGCGACGAGTTCAAGGACAAGATCGACATCCAGGTGGTCGCCTTCCCCCAGGACGGCCTGCTCTCCTACCCGGGCGGCGACCGGCTGATGGAAGAGGCGCTGGAGATCGGCGCCGACGCGGTGGGCGGCATTCCCCACTTCGAGTACACCCGGGAGCTTGGCGTGGCCTCGATGAAGCGGGTGATCGAGCTTGCCATGAAATACGACCGGCTGGTGGACGTGCACTGCGACGAGATCGACGACCCCAACTCGCGCTTTCTCGAAGTGCTGGCCTGCGAGGCGCTGTTCAACGACTTGGGCGCCCGCGTTACCGCCAGCCACACAGTGGCGATGCACTCCTACGACAACGCTTACTGCTCCAAGCTTTTCCGGCTGCTCAAGCAGTCGAACATCAATTTCATTGCCTGCCCCACCGAAAGTATTCACTTGCAGGGGCGCTTCGACACCTATCCCAAGCGCCGTGGCGTCACGCGGGTCAAGGAGCTCGACGCGGCGGGCATCAACGTCTGCTTCGCCGAGGACTCGATCTTCGACCCTTGGTATTCGCTGGGTAACGGCAAACTTTTGCGCACGCTCGATTTCGGCCTGCACATCTGCCAGATGATGGGCTACAAGGATTTCAGCAAGGCGCTGTCACTCGTGACCGACAACAGCGCGCGCACGCTCAATATCGAAGATCGCTACGGCATCGAGGTGGGCAAACCGGCCAGTTTTAATCTGCTCGAGGGCGAAGACGACTACAGCGTGCTGCGCAATCAGGGCGACGTGCTGCTCTCGGTGCGCCACGGCGAGACCATCATGCAGCGCGAGCCGGCGAAAATCGTTACCCCGCCCTGGATCGGCTAAAAGACGCAAGCGCTCTTTAAACGACGCCCCCTCGCGAAAAGGGGGCGTCGGCATGAACGGCATCGCAACTGATTAGAGACGCCTAGAACGCTTCCCAACTGGCGTTGGCGCTGGCCGCCATCGGGGCAGGCGTGGCCGGGCGCGCAAGCTTTGGTTGAAACGAAGGCTTCAGCGAGGGCTTCGGCGGCTCGATCAAGGCCGGCTGCGAAAGGCGCTCTCCCTGTGCCAGGCGAAAGACCGAGACGACGCTTTCCAGCCGCGCCGCCTGCTCTTCCAGCGAGCTTGCCGCCGAGGAGGCCTCCTGCACCAGCGCGGCGTTTTGCTGAGTCACTTCATCCATCTGAGCGACCGCCTGGTTGACCTGCTCGATGCCGGCGCTCTGCTCCTGGGAGGCCGCCGAAATTTCATCCATGATGTCGTTCACGCGACGTACCGAGGCTACCACCTCGCGCATGGTTTCACCGGCGTTTTCCACCAGCACCGAGCCCTCTTTCACCTGAGCGCTCGAGGCCTCGATCAGCGCCTTGATCTCCTTGGCTGCATCGGCACTTCGGCTGGCCAGATTGCGCACTTCGCTGGCCACCACCGCAAAGCCGCGCCCCTGCTCGCCAGCGCGCGCCGCTTCCACCGAGGCGTTGAGCGCCAGGATATTGGTCTGAAAGGCGATCGAATCGATAACTGCAATGATGTCCGACACTTTTTGTGAGCTTTGGGAGATCCCCTGCATGGTGGTCGTGACCTGATCGACCGCCTCACCGCCGCTACCGGCGATGCGCGAGGCGTCGCTGGCGAGCTTGCTTGCCTGACGAGCGTTATCGGCGTTTTGCTTAACGGTCGCGGTCAACTGCTCCATGCTGGTCGCGGTTTCCTGAAGAGACGATGCCTGCTGCTCGGTACGCGAGGAGAGATCCACGTTACCGCTGGCAATTTCCCGCGCCCCGATATGGATCGAGCCGCTGCTATCGCGCACCGCCGACACCGTTTTGGCCAGGTTACTCTGCATGTGCTGCATGGCGCTATAGAGCTTGCCGATCTCATTACGGCCGCGGTTATCGACCGTGCCCGAGAGATCGTTCTGCGCGATTCGCTCGAAGTGCCCGACGGCGCCGTTCAGCGGTTTGACGATGGCGCTCACCATGGCAGTACGTACCAAAAAGACGATGAGCGCGGCCAACGCCAACACGGCGATATAGATGTAGCCCTGGCGCTGCATGACGCTTTCAAACTCGGCTACTTCCTGGCTGTTACGTTCGGACATGTAGTCGTTATAAGCAGAGGCCGATTCGATAAAGCGCTGATTCAAATCGCTGCCAGCGGCTCTGGCGTTACGAAACCCCTGCAGATCGCCCGCCGATAGCAACGATTGCTGAGCCGACAACCCCTGCTCGACCAGACTCTGGAAACTGGACGCCAGCGTTCCCATGAGCGGCGTTTGAATATTCACCGTATCGAAATTCGAAAATATGTTCTGGGACTGGGTCTGCTTCTCCTGCGCTTTCGCCAGGTAATCGCGCGCGACCGAGCCATTGCCCTCGCTCAATGCAACGTAGCTATTCAGGTAGAAAAACTGAGCGTCCGCTACCGCCAATCGCACTAAATTGACCGCCCGCATTTGATCGGCCGAACGGTCGACCATGGCAAGCGACGTTTTACCCTCCTCTCCCGCTCGATACCCCAGAAATGCGATCAGCGCGATCAACAGCGCAAAGATCGCTAACACCAACGTCAATCCAGTTTTTACGGATAAATTACCAAGTACACGGTTCATGCGTGCGAGCCTCGCTGCAAGAGTATGCATACTCCCGCTTTTTTTAGTTTAATTAAGGGGAATTAACTCCCTCTCCCCTTGACCGCCCTTAATACTTCCTTTGGGCTTTTTAATGTTACAACTCCCCTTCAACCCGAAACATTGAGTTCATCTTTTTTAACAATTGGCGCTGTAACCGCGCAGACCGTTAAAGCGACAGGGCATAAAGAAAGAGCATAGAGAAAGAGCACAGCGACGACGCCGTGAGCCGTGAAACATCGTCATCCTTCCCCGAATTGGCCGAGATTCAAAAAGCGGTTTAACCTGAAACGGTTCACGACAAGGAGCCGTTTTATGAGCATTGATACCGCGCGCGGGTTTCTGGCCGAGCACGCCCCGGACCTGGAAATCATCGAACTCGAACAGAGCACCGCGACCGTCGAGCTGGCCGCGAAGGCCCACGGCGTCGAGCCTGGCCAGATCGCCAAGACGCTGGCGCTGAAGGTGGGCGAGCAGCCCTTCCTAGTGGTCGCCGCCGGCGACGTGCGCCTGGATAACACAAAGATTCGCGAGCGCTTCGACGGCAAGGCAAAAATGCTCAACGAAGCAACGGTGATGGAGCTGACCAGCCACCCGGTAGGCGGCGTCTGCCCCTTTGGTCTGGCCACTGATCTGCCGGTTTACTGCGATGATTCGCTCAAGCGCTTTGATGAGGTGCTGCCGGCGGCGGGCTCGCCGAACAGTGCGGTACGTATCGCCCCGTCACGCCTGGCGGAGCTGGTTCGTGGTGAGTGGGTCAATATCTGCGCCGCCCCTACTGCTTTCTGAACGCTGGCGGTGTTGCCGTCAAAAGGCGGCAACACCGTTATAGCCCCCGAGCACGACGGGTCGAGCATATGCGCTCATCCTTCCTGACAGCACTCGCTGCGAATTGACCCGGTGGCAAGGCGTAAAGCGCTTCCCCACCGGCTTTTCTTACGCCAGTACATAAAGCAGTAGTAAAGTGCCCACGCACGCCGCGCCCAGGGCCTCCAAATGCGTCAGAAACGAGGCATCCATGCACGTACTGGCGTCCGTAAACGTCATTGTGGCCTTGCCAAGCCACTGCGCGGCCCCGCCGGCGGCAACACCCGCGAGCGCCAACCACGCTTCCACGTCTCCCAAGGCCAAAAGCCAGGGCAGGGCCAGTAAAAATGCGGCCGTAACACCGAGAATGCGCCCGCCTGCCGGCCAAAAAGTACCGCTATCGGCACACGGGTAAGCGTTGGATAAAACGTTGGCTTTCATGTTCAGTGCCCTCTCTTTATCTGGTCTCGTCGCATCGTTGCCAGCGGTCATGCCGCCTTGGCGTACCCCTGCCCCATCGAGGCGTAAATGGCGTTAATGACCTGCAAAACGCTGGGCTGCCACAGCATGATGTCGAAAGGCTCACGCGGCACGAACGCCAGAGAACAGCGTTGTCGAATCAGCGAAACGGTTGGAATGCCAAGGGCGGCGGCCAGGTGCATAGGCCCGGAATCCGGCGTGACCAGCAAACGGGCACCACTGAGTACCGAGGCAAATTGCCGAACGGGTAGCGGCTGGCAAAGCGCGGCGTAGCGTGATTTCGATAGTTGCTCCTGCAGTGGGCGTGACAGGCGAAACTCCTCCGGCCCTAGGAAAACGACGTGATGAATCTGGCTCGCCTCCAGCGCAGCCAGAACTTCTTTCCAAAAGGAGAGCGGCCAGCGCTTGTCCGCATGTCCACCGACGAAGATGGCCACAGGGCCCTGCGCGGTTGGGCGTTGCGCCGTCCACATCGCGGCCAGCCTGGCCTCACCCTCTAAACGCTCCCACGGCGTTAGCTCGAGCAGCGGGCGGTTGCGACAGGCCACGCCCAATGGGCGCGTTAGATCGACGATGGCGTCATAGTTGTGCAAGGCGCGCCCTTGCGTCTCCAGGTTGTACCAGCGTGCGTGACGCTTTCGCGCCCCCATCGTGTAGCGCGCCTTGATCAACTGGGTGACCACCAGCCCTGTCGTCGAGCCGCCGCTCACTTGAACGGCGAGGTCGTAGCGTTTTGCGCGCAGGCACCGCAGCAGAGCAACGGCTTGCCAGGGACGCAGAATCGCCTTTCTTGACAGCATGTAAAAATGATCCGCCGGGCGGTGTTGCAGCAAGGGCAGCGCCGAGTCAGTTGTCAGATAATCGATGGTCGCCTCGGGAAAGCGCTCGCGAAAAGCATCAATGACGGGCGCACTCATGAGTGTATTGCCAAGCCGGAAGTTGGGACGAATCAGCAGGATGGTGTTGATCTCTGCGATATCTTCAATTTTTTCTATCGGCGCGACCCGGATCATTCGCTGTAACGCCAGCAGAAGCAGTTGTTTGAAACGCTTCTCCACTCGACGCGCTTGGGTTTTCAAAAAAGGGTTCGTTCTAATGCGTGATAGCAGCACGTGACAGTCTCCGATGAATAACGACAGCGGGTCAGTGGCAGGTCTTTAAACGCAGGCAACGCTCTACCCTCGCCTGCCTGGCAGAGTCTGCTCCTGCTGACTTAAAAAAGAATGAAGCGCTCGACTCGACGACACGGTGCGAGCACGTCAGCAAAGCGCGCCAATTAAGAAAAGCTTAAGTATTGATCGTCACACTACGGGCTATTCGTGATTACCCGAGGTTTGCCATGCGCGCGCTGCTGATCGAAGACGACCCGTTGCTGGGGGATGGCATCAAGACGGCTCTCGAACGTGAGGGGTATACCGTAGAGTGGTTCCTGAAAGGACGCGAGGCGCTCGCCGCGGCGCATCAGGAGGCCTTTAGCACGGTCATTCTGGATCTGGGACTGCCGGATATGGATGGCATACAGGTGTTACAAATGCTGCGCCAGCGTTCGACGCTGCCGGTTTTGATTCTGACGGCGCGCGATGCCATCGAAGATCGCATTCTGGGTCTGGATGCCGGGGCGGATGACTACGTGCTCAAGCCGTTTGACTTGAAAGAGCTTCTGGCACGACTACGAGTCATCACGCGCCGCTCGGAGGGGCGGGCATCGCAACTTCTTAGCATCGGGGGGCTGTGTCTCGATGAAGCCAATCATCGTCTGCACTGGCAAGGCGAAGAGATCAAGTTGGGCCGCCGCGAATTTGCTCTGCTGCTGGAGCTGGCGCGCCATGCTGACAAGGTCATGTCGCGCCCGCGGTTGGAAAACCTTCTTTACGGCTGGGGCGAAGAGGTCGAATCCAACGCGGTGGAGGTGCATATCTACCATTTGCGCAAGAAGCTTTCCAAACCCCTGATCGTCAACATTCGCGGCATCGGTTACCGCCTCGACAGTAGCGCCGCATGAGATCCATTCGTCGCTATCTCATTCGTACGCTGGCGCTGACGATCATCGCCGCCATCAGTCTCGCCGCCCTAGCGGCTTACCTGATCACCGACCACGAGCTGGAAGAAATCCTGGATACCCAGCTCAGCATTCATAGCCGCCTCGTTGCCGGCCAGCTTTCCCGTCAGCCGACCCAGGACGATCTCTTACAACTGGCCGCGTACATGAGCCTGCCAGGTGACCCTGCGCTGGTCTATCGTAACGGCCAGCCATTGCCTCCTGCCGCCCCCAACAACCGTGACGGCGTTCCCGCTAGGCTCTACCACGAAGAAGAGCGCAAGCTCGTACTGGGCTTTTGGGATCGACAGCGCGCGCCCGTGTTACTGGGCGGCCCCTGGAACAGCCCCGGCCCATTTCCCGCCCCCCAGCAAGAGGGGTTTCGCTGGGAGACGTTCGATGGCAAACGCTGGCGCGTTTTCAGCATGTTCGATGCTCGAAGCGATCGCTGGATCAGCATGGGGCTACGCAGCCGCTTCCATACCGCGTTAGTCGAGCGCATAACGTGGAATAACCTGATTCCCCTGCTGCTGCTTTTACCGCTGCTGCTCTGGTTGATGGGCCGTATCATACGCCGGGGGCTTGCGCCCATCAGCACGCTCTCCGCCCAGGTCAAAAGCCGCGGCGCCAACGATCTGCGCCGACTGGACGGCGCCGTGCCTGATGAACTCGACGAACTCTACCAATCCCTGAACGGCTTTATCGACCGGCTCGAAAAAACGCTTGAGCGCGAACGGCGCTTTACCGCCGACGCCGCCCACGAAATGCGTACGCCCCTGGCCGCCCTGCGAATCCATCTCGATAATGCCCAGGCAGGTGAGACCCTCTCGCTTGGCAAGGCCTACACTGGCGTGGAGCGCCTTCAGCGCGTCGTCGAACAGCTGCTGGTGCTGGCACGTCTGGATCAGTCCTCGTCGACATGCCCTACCACTATCGACGTTTATCCCGTCGTCGCCGAGTTAGTAGCAGAGATGTGGCCACTGGCTCATGCGCGGCATCAAACGCTGACGCTGACAGGCCTGAACCGGCTTGACGTCATGGCCGACGAGATCAATGTCGGCATCCTGTTTCGCAACTTGCTGGATAACGCCATTCGCTACACCCCGGAAGGCGGGCGCATCGATATCGTGCTGGCGCGCAAAGGCACGTCGGCCAAACTGTTCGTGCGCGATACCGGCCCGGGCCTGCCCGAGGCGCTGCTGGGCAAGGTAACCGAACGCTTTCGGCGCGCCGCCGACCAGAGCACGACCGGTAGCGGCCTGGGGTTATCCATCGTCACCGAGTTGGCCAAGCGCCAGCAGGCCACGCTGGTACTGGAAAACCGCTCGCCTCACGGCCTGGAGGCCCAAATCCTGTGGGCGGCCAGCGACACGCCCTCTAGCGGTCTTTCGCCAGGCCACGTAAGATAACCGGGCTGACAGAAGCGTTGCGCTTCGTCAGTCAATGTTCTCAGGGCGGGGTGAAAGTCCCCACCGGCGGTGATGGCCTTTGACGGCACGAGCCCGCGAGCGCTCCAGGTAGCTGGAGGTCAGCAGATTCGGTGAGACTCCGAAGCCGACGGTGATAGTCCGGATGAAAGAGAACGGCCGTGTCGCACGCGCATTGGGCAACCCCGCGCGTGCATGGCGCCGCGCCGCATGCCCTGATTCTGGCACCCATTATCGTGAGAATGACCATGAATCAGACCTTTCCGTTAGAGCTTTCCCGCCATACCACCTCCCAGCGTATCGCCTTCATTCAGGGCCACTGGCACGGCGACATCGTCGGCCAGGCGTACAGCGCCTTCATCGAGGAAGTAGAGAAAAACGGCCTCAGCGCTGACCAGGTCGATGTCTTTACCGTTTCCGGCGCTTATGAAATTCCGCTACAGGCCAAGGTGCTGGCCGAGAGCGGGCGCTTTGGTGCCATCGTTGGCGCGGGTTTTGTGGTCGACGGCGGCATCTACCGCCACGACTTCGTCGCCCACGCGGTGATCGACGGCATGATGCGCGTCCAGCTCGACACCGGCGTGCCGATTTTGTCGGTGGTGCTGACACCGCACCACTTCCATGAGCACACGACCCATCACGACTTCTACTTCGATCACTTCGTGACCAAGGGCCGTGAAGCCGCCAGCGCCTGCCTGAATACGATCGAGAACCTGCACCGCGCGCGCAAGCTAAGCGAGGCTTAAGGCTTAACCTGGCCCTACGATCAAACCCGGCGCGATGCCGGGTTTGATCAAATGGAAGGTGAACTAGCAGCCGCAGAGTGAGCGGGCCTCGCCTGAAAGCGAGCCGCGCTCGTCTCCCGTCTGCACCGGGTGTTCGTCCCGGCGCCAGAAATCCAGCCCGCCCAGCAGCTCCTTCACCTTGAAGCCCGCCTGGGCGAGTTTCCACGCCCCTTTGGTCGAGCCGTTGCAGCCGATGCCGTCGCAGTAGGTGACGTATACCTTTTCGGGGTCCAGGGTGGCAAGCCGCGCGGGCGTCATCTCACGGTGTGGCAGGCTCACCGCGCCGGGTATATGGCCCGTCCGGTAGTGCGCCTGGCTTCGCGTGTCGATCACCACGATCGCCTCCACACCGGCGGCCAGGTCCTGGGCCAAATCCCAGGCGTCGGTGTGATGGCAAAGTTTGTCGTACATCGCTTGCGCCATGGCATCAGGCACCGCCGGTGGAAACGCGAGAACCGCGGAAGGGGTGGAAGACATCAGGTTGCTCCTTTATTCGATATCTGACGATGCGATATCCGGCCATGTTACATCCGGCCATGTCACATCCAGTCATGCCATATCCAGCTATGCGACATCCAACAAATAACTATAAAACGCGGTGTTGCGCTGCCATCCCAATGACTCGTAGAGCCGCTGAGCGGCGCTGTTCTCTACCTGGGTCATCAGCACCAGCCGTGGCACGCCGTGCTCGCGGGCAAGCGCGCTTGCCGCGTTCATCAGCGCGCGCCCGGCGCCTTGGCCCCGCGCTTGGGGCGCCACGAACAGGTCGTTCAGTGTCCAGCGGCTGTTGAGCCCCACGGTGGAGAGCCCGGGATAAAGCTGCACGAAACCGGTCATGTCGCCTTTATCGTCTTCGCTGACCAGAATAAACGAATCCCCCAACCCGAAGCGCTGCTCGAGAAAGTGGCGGGCGGCGGCCACATCGCTTTGTTGGCCATAGAACTGGCGGTAACCGTCCAGCAGGGCCGTCAGGGTGGGCAGGTCGTTGAGTACGGCGGCTCTCGTGTGCATCGCTGGCTCCATTGAACGCGTTTTGATCTCGTATCGGGCCACTCAGTCTCGCGCTATAGTGGCTCCCACATAAGAGCCACTTTTAGCCGTTACGAGGGAACCAGTGACCCAACGCGCGACTTCGACGGATTGGATTATCGACGCCCTAGCGCTGCGCCTGGCGCCGCGTACCGACACGCCGCTGGCTCGCCAGCTTTACCAGCTGCTTCGCGACTGGATTCAGCGTGGCGAGCTATCCGCCGGCAGCCGGCTGCCCTCGTCACGGCGTTTGGCCCGCGGGCTCTCTATTGGGCGCAACACGGTGCTGGCCGCCACCGAGCGGCTGATCGCCGAAGGGCTGGTGGAACCGAAACAAGGCGCCGGGCTCTTCGTTGCCGACCTTTCGCCCCTCACATCACTGCCCGCCGCGCCGATGGCGGCGCCGGGGCGCGTTTCCGCCCGCGGCGAGGCGCTGTTGGAGCGTTGCGGCACGCTGAGCGAGCGCCACCTGGCGTTCGCCCCCGGCGTGCCGGGGCTGGATCTCTTTCCTCATGCCCAGTGGCAGCGCCTGCTGCGCCGCCACTACCGCCAAGCCGAAGAGCAGTGGCTCGCCTACCAGACCCAAGGCGGGCTTTTGGCACTGCGGGAAGCGCTGTGCGATTACCTGACGCTGTCACGGGCGGTGCGTTGCCGCCCGGAGCAGATCGTGATCACCCAGGGCGCGCAGCAGGCCTTCGAGCTGGTCGCACAGCTTCTGACCGACCGCGGTGACAGCGTGTGGATGGAGGAGCCAGGCTACGGTGGTGTCCAGACCAGCTTTCTGGCCGCCGGACTCGACGTGGTGCCCGTGCCCGTGGACGACGAGGGCATCAATCCGGCACGCCGCCCGGCGGGGAGCGCCTCACCGACGCTGATCTACGTCACCCCGTCGCACCAGTACCCAAGCGGGGTCACCATGCCGGTGCCCAAGCGCCTGGCGCTTCTGGAGCAGGCGGCGGCGCACGGCGCCTGGGTGATCGAGGACGACTACGACAGCGAGTTTCGCTACGACATCCCGCCGGCGCCGTCGCTGCAAGGGCTGGCGGCAGGCCCCGACGATCAGGCGCGGGTGATCTATATCGGCACCTTCAGCAAGGTGCTCTACCCTGCGCTGAGACTGGGCTATATCGTGCTGCCCGAGGCGCTGGCGCCCGCTTTTCGCCTGGCTCAAGCCAGGCTACACCGCGAAGGCCACTACCCCATTCAGGCGGCGCTAGCGGAGTTCATCCTGCGCGGGGATTTTTCCCGCCATATCGCGCGCATGCGCACAAGTTACCGCCAGCGCCAGGCCTGCCTGCGACGGGCGCTGGCCCCGGCGGTGGCCGAGGGGCTGACGCTCTCTTCGGGCCACGCGGGCATGCACCTGGTCGCCGAGCTCGAATCCGTTGCCGAGGAGGAGGCGCTGATGGCAAAAGCAAGCCAGGCCGGCGTGACGCTGTCACCGCTTTCGCGCTATTACCTGAAGGCCCCTATGCGCGCCGGATTGGTGCTGGGTTACGCCGGCGCGAACGAAGACGCGATTCTTCGCGCCGGGCGCTGGCTTACGACCGCGTGGCTCGATCTAAAGCATTCAAAAGCCGAAAGGCAGGTCTTGCCAAAGGACCCAAAAGGAGCAGCGGGGCACGCTCACGCGAAAGAGCGCACGCCCGGCTAGCGGATTCGCGCGGGAGCGGCCATGCTGAAAGGAGCCTGGCTGACTGCTTACGCCACGTGACCTGTTATAGTAGTGTAGCGTCTCGCACGCTTGTCTATACACCAATACAGCAAGGGAACCCGGCGTTCCCAATGGGGTTATCGTGGCTCAACCGCTCTCTTCACACCCACCGTCTCACGCTTCACGATACAAGGCCTGGAGTGTGCACGTGCTCACTGCCAGCGGTGTGCTGCTGGGTACCATGGCGCTTTTGGCCCTGATCGACGATAACCCGGTGGCCTGCCTTTTGTGGCTGGGCGCGGCGATGATGATCGACGGCTTCGACGGCACCCTAGCGCGCAAGTACGAGGTCAAAACCATTCTGCCTCACTTCGACGGCTCCACGCTCGATATGGTCATCGACTACCTGACCTGGGCGTTCATCCCGGCGCTGTTCATCTACTACTTCGTCAATTTACCGGCGGGCTTCGAGCTTTTGGCGGTGTTCACCATATTGCTGTCGTCGATGTTCTGCTTTTGCAACGTCGACATGAAAAGCCAGGACAACTACTTCGTCGGCTTCCCGGCGGCGTGGAACATCGCGGCGGCCTACTTTTTCATCCTCGATTTCCCGCCCTGGCTCACCTTTGCGGCCATCATCTTCCTGGCCATTCTCACCGTCACCAAAATGAAGTTCCTCCACCCCTTCCGGGTGCGCCGCTTCATGCCGTTCAATATCGCCGTCACGCTGATGTGGTGCGTGTGTGCCACCTCATTAATTCTCACAAGCCCCGTGCACGCTGGCTGGGCGCTTTTGGGTTTGGCCGTGGCCTCGATCTACTTCGTGGGCATGTGCGTCTGGCGCACCGCTCAGGAGTGGTTCGTCTGATTTGGTTCTGAGATTACCTGACCCAGGACGCCGTTTGAAAGGAGGCAAGGATGCCGCTGACCGCCAAGCAGCGCGAGCGCTTTAGAGCGCTTGCCGCCGAGATCGACGGTATCGATCTTGATGTGTACGCGCGCTTCGAGCGCGACCCGCTGGAGCCGATCATCGGCCTTGGCAAAGCTAATCTGCGCATCGGCTTTTTCGGCCGCGACCCGGGCCGGGAGGAAGTTCGCTATCAGGCACCCTTCATCGGCGCCGGCGGCCAGTTGGTGAGGAAGGCGCTCTACCGCCACCTTTACGGCGACGAGCTGCCGGATTTCGAGGCCTCACAAGCGGTGGGCGAGCACTTTTTCTGGATCAACACCGTGCCTTACAAGCCGGTTGGCAACAAGGCGTGGTCGATGAAGGTCAAGCGCCACTTTCATGATGTGATGAATGAGGTGCTGATCTCGCGCTGGGACGGCCAGCACCTGATCACCCTGGGGCGTGAAGCGTTTTTATGGTTCGGCATCGACCGCCCGAAGGCGGAGCGCGACCGGCTGGAGGCGTTCTGGAAAAGCGACGAGCGTTTTACGAACTCGATCGATGTCACGCTCGAAGACGCGCGGGGCGAGTCGCGCACCTTCACCCTGCACCCGCTGCCCCACCCCTCGCCGCTCAACCAGACCTGGTACACGCGCTTTCCCGGGCTTTTGAAAAAGCGGCTGGAGCAGCTGAACGTGCGCCCGGATAACCTGACGCTTTAAGCGCCCGGCCGGCCCAGCTCCGTGATCTCGACGATCTCGGTGAGCTTTTCCGCCAGCAGCGCCTGGGTGTGCGGGGCGTCATAGTGTGCCTCGAGCCCCGCCTTGCCTTCCCAACACTCCCAAAGCAGAAAATCCCCGGCTCGCGCCGTGTCTTCCAGCACCTGAAACTGATGGCAGGCGGGCTCCGTTTGGGTCACCGCCTCCAACTGGGAAAGCCTCTCCCGGGTCTCGCTCAACCGCTCGGGGTCGGTCGCCCGAATACGCGCACAAAGATAATAAGCTGCCATGTCGTTCTCCTTTGGAGTGGAGAGCGCATTCTGGCAATAAAGCCGCCGTACCTGTAGCGCCAGACGTTCAAAGCCGTTTTTCAGAAATGGAAAAGCGGCGAATACTTCGAGAGACTGATGACCTTATTCCTCTTGGACGAGTGGCCTCCGAGCGCCTCTTTAACGCGCTTGGCGCGGGCGGTAAACGCGTTTTGTAGAAAACCTACCGAGATCTCTAAAAATTTCATTAATTCTGGCAAGCTCGAGCTGTTCCGACTCGCTGACCTCCTCCCAATCGTACTTGGTGAATAGCTCGTTTCGTATCTGATCACAGGCGCTTGCTTTCGTCTCCGGTGCTTCGTACACGCTGACGTCGGTATCATAAGACCAGGAATACTCGTCAGGGTCATAGGTGTAGTAGCTCTTGACGAAGACGGGGCCTTTTCGTTCGTAAAGCCACGCGGGGCACATCACTTTGTCGCCCATGTTCGTAAAGCTTTTCTCATACATCACCAGCAATGGTAAAGGAGCCATTGCATGATGCTCCTGACTATTAGGGGGATAGATATACTGATTTTTCAGGGGATAGTCGACGGTGGAGTCCTTGGCAAAATGAGGTACATACGGCGATCTCTCCTCCAGGGCATAGGGGCTGTAGTACGCGGCCAGCCCGATACCCGCTACAGGAATCACCGCAAGAAATCTGCCCCAAATGCGACCCAATCGTTTTTCGATGAAGTAGGCCACTACTCCCATCAGCAGGGTTGCGATAAAAACGCACGTAACAAGAGTCAGCAACGCTCCCGTATCGAATCGCCACCCCAGAAAGCTCGTCCGCGCCAGGCCTTCTGCCGACGGATGATGTTCATGAACGTATAGATACAGCATCCAGCTAAAGAAGGTCACTCCCCCCCACGCGTAGAGTCGAGTGACGACAGGTAGTTTTTTCACCGTTTCTCCTTATTAAGCAGATTCTAAAAAACAAGGAGTTTATCGTATTACGTGAGGGGGTACATCAAGCCCTCCCACCGCTTGCACCGCGCAGCTTGCACCTTACTCTCATCGATTTACGCTCATCGATAGAACGGTGATCCTCACTCGGCTTCGAAGATGATGGGAAGTTCGAGGTTCTCTTCGCTGCACGCCTCTGCCGCGCGATACTCGATGAGGCGGAAATCGCCGTTCTCCCACTGCCAAGTGCGCTCGCCGCCACAGCCGCCGGCGCCGCGATCCTTGTACTGGTCGGTCAGCACACCGGTGTGTGGGTCGTAGCTCGGGTTATAAAGCAGATCGGTCCCCGTCCAGCTGCCATTGCGCCACTGGGCGAAAAGCAGCTTGCGCGGCGCGGTATCCTCAGCCTGATAGATCGCTTCATAGCTGGTTTGATAGGCGCCGGCAATGCACACGGCGAGCCATAAATCTCCGCTCGTGTCGCCTTCCACCGCGTAGTGCGCCGACGAAAGACGACGCCCGTCATCGACCGGCGGCGCGCAGGTATCGCTCACCATGGCCGCGATGTCATCGGGTAACACGTTTGCCTCATCAAGGGGCTCTTGCGCATTGACGGCGCCGATGCCAAGACTCAAGGCCACAACGACCCACCCGCTTAACGTGCGTAACTTCATGGCTTTCTCCTGTAGCGTGCTAAAAAAGCGCCGGCCATTGCCGACTTCCAATGCGTCAACGCATGATGATATCGATCAGTCATTTGCATCGCCTAAAGGCTCCCTCAGCCCAGTGGCGCCCGCATCTCGTCCACCATTACCTTCGCTAACGCCCCCACCGTACGCACCGCCGCTTCGATATCCGGCGTCAGGGTAAAGGCGTAGTTCAGCCGCAAACACTGACGAAACTTGCCGGAGGCGGAAAACAGCGACCCCGGGGCCACGTGCAGGTGGTGCTCGGCCAGGCGCTCGTTGAGGCGCACGCAGTCCACCGCGGCGGGCAGTTCCACCCAGAGCAGAAAGCCGCCCTGGGGGTAGCTAATGCCGGTGCCTGCCGGAAAGTAGCGCTGCACCCAGTCAATCATCACGTCGCGCTGGCGCTGATACTGGCGGATGACCGAGCGCAGGTGGCGATCGAAATGCCCTTTGGCGATAAAGGCCGCCACCGCCAGCTGCGGAAGCGTCGCCGAGGCGCCGGTGGAAACGTACTTCATGTGCAGTGCCTGATCGCGATAGCGCCCCGGCGCCAGCCAACCGACTCGGAGCCCGGGACAAAGGGTCTTGGAAAAACCGCTGCACAGCAGCACTCGGCCGTCGGTATCGAAAGACTTCACGGTCGGTGGGCGGGGCTGGGAAAACGCCAGATCGCCGTAGATATCGTCTTCGATGATCGCCACATCAAAGCGCTGAGCAAGCTGTACCAACGCGCGCTTTCGCTCGGCGGGCATGGTGTAGCCCAGCGGGTTGTTGAAGGTGGGAGTGATCTGTATCGCGCGAATCGGCCACTGCTCCAGCGCCAGCTCCAGCGCTTCCAGGCTGATGCCGGTTTGCGGGTCGGTGGGAATCTCGAGCGCTTTCAGGCTGCCGGCCTTAAGAATCTGCATAGTGCCGTAAAAGCTGGGGGAATCCACCGCTACCACGTCGCCGGGCTGGGTCAGGGTGCGAAGCGCGATGGAAAGCGCCTCCTGGCAGCCCGTGGTGATCAAAATATCGTCCGGGTGCAGCAGGCAGTTGGAGGCGACCGCCAGCTTGGCCACCTGCTGGCGAAGCTCCAGACTTCCGATGAGTTTATCGTAGTTGAAACCGCTGAGTTCGGCCGTGCGGTGCAGCCCGCCCAGAATTTTCGACAGCGGCTTGAGCGTAGCGTAGTCGAGATTGGGGACACCCCGGCCCAGCAGCAGCCGGTCGTCCTCATTTTGGGTGGCCACGAGCTCCAGCACCTGATTCCACTGGGAGACGTCCACCGGCCGCTGGGCCGGGCGCGACACCGAGGGCAGCACCCTGGGGGCGTGCCCCGCCAGCACGAAGTAGCCGGATTTGGGGCGCGACTCGATGAGTGCGGCGTCCATCAGCTGGCGATACGCTTCCTGGGCGGTCGAGATTCCCACCGCCATCTCCTGGCACACGGCGCGAATCGAAGGCAGCCGGTCACCCGGGCCATAAAGACCGTGCTCGATGCGCTCACGCAATACAGCGGCGACTCGTTCATAGCGTGTCACGGCGTTTCCCTCGATGGCACCTTACAGTTGATCGTCAAAACGACCGTACAGCGCTAAAATAACACCCACCTGTATGGTTAAAACAGTTATTTCTATATCTGTATGGCGGCGATTGCGCTGGGTAATCTGAAGGGGTCATCCACTGGAGAACGCCCATGCCCCGCTTCACGCTTGCTCGCTTTCGCGCCCGCCTGTACCGCTACTTCGAGCGACGGCGCAGCCGCCGCCAACTGCTGGCTCTCGACGACCGGCTTTTAAAGGATGTCGGCATCAGCCGCGCCCAGGTAAATCGAGAGAGCCGCCGGCGCTTCTGACCCTTTTCTCAACCCGCTCGCCAAGGAGTCACCATGAAAACCGCGACCTACCATCTTCTCGACGTGTTCACCGATACGCGCTTCGCCGGCAATCAGTTGGCAGTGTTTCTCGAAGCCGACGCGCTCGACACCGCGTCCATGCAAAGAGTCGCCCGCGAACTCAACCTGGCGGAGACGGTCTTTCTGGGGGCGGCAAGCGCGGCGAATCACTACCCCATGCGCATCTTCACGCCGGCCGAGGAGCTTGCGTTCGCCGGCCACCCGACCGTGGGGACCGCTTGGCTTCTGAACGAGCTAGGGCTGTTTGATGGCAAGCATCCGCTGGTGCTCGAGCCGCCGGTGGGCGAGCTCGTCGTCGAACTCGAAGACGGCAAGGCGACCTTTACCACCGCCCGCCCCGCCTGCGTGAGCGAAAGCCCGCTGGATGGCCCCGCGGCGGCGGCGCTTCTGGGGCTCGACGCGCACCAGGTCGTCGGCACGCCGGTGCTCGCCTCCTGTGGGCTGGCGTATCATTTGATCGAACTGGCAACGCCGGAGGCGCTGGCACAGCTGCACCTCTCGGCTGCCGACTGGGGCCGCCTGGTGACGCCCAGCGGCGCCGAACAGATCTACCTCTACGCTCTCGAGGCCTCGAGCGGCGATAGCGCCAGGCTTCAAACCCGCATGTTCTGCCGCGAACACGGCTTGTGCGAAGACGCCGCCACCGGCAGCGCCGCCGCGGCGCTCACCGGCTACCTGGCACGCCGAAGCGAGACACGACAGTGCATCATTCATCAGGGCGTGGAGATGGGCCGGCCCAGCGTGATCGAAACCGCCATGGCCGGCGAACTGATTAGCGTCGGCGGCCGCGCGGTGCGGGTAGGCAAAGGCGAGATCTACGTTGAATAAGCCGCTGGCCCCGACACGCTGCTTTCTTTTTCAGCCAACGTCTCAGGCCGGCTTGCGACGATACAGCAGCGCTAGCGACACGCAGCAAAGCGCCGCTACGGCCAGGTCGAACGTTAGCGCCGTGACCTTCAGGCTGGCCACGCTACTCATGAGCCCGATGCCCACCACCGGCAGCGAGATCGCCACATAAGCGATGACGAAAAAGGTGGAGACCACCGCTGAGCGATCCTTCGAGGTGCTGGCCGCCGAGACTGCGCCGAGCCCGGCGCGAAAGGCGATGCCTTGGCCGATACCGGCGACCACCGCCCCCAGCATGAACCCGGCGAGCTGTTCCTCGACCATGCCCCAGGCCACGATCAGCACGCCGGCCAGCAGCACCGCGCAGCCGCTGGGCAGGCGCGACGTTTCGGGCAGGCGCCCCTGCATCATTTGACCCACTGTGGAGGCGATGAACACCAGCCCCGCCACGAGCCCCACCAACGCCGGATGGGTATAGTCCAGCACCTGGCCGAGAAACGCCGGCGAAGCGGCGGTATAAAAGCCGCACACCATGAAGCCGGCAAAGGCAGCGATGGCCGCCGGAATGAACACCGGACGCACCGCCGCCGGAACGCCGGGCTTTTGCACGCTTAGCCGAGGCCGCGCCGGGCGCTCGACCGTTTCCGGCGCGCGCCAGATACAGGCAACGGCCACCAGCACCAGCACGAAATGAGCGCCGAACGGCACGACCATTGGCGCGGCGAAAAGGGAGGCCTGCGACCCGGCCACCATGGGCCCGAGCCCCAGCCCGCCCATGTTGGCGGCGGTGGCCACCAGCGTGCCGGCGCGCTGCCAGCCCGGCGGGGTCAGCTCCATCACCGCAAGCGTAGCCGTTGCGGTGAAGATACCCGCCGACAGCCCGGACAACACGCGCCCCGCCAGCAGCGCCCCCACGCCGTCAGCCTGCAAAAAGACCACATCGCTGATCGCCGACAGCGCCAGCCCCGCCAAAAGCATCGGCCGCCGCCCCAACTGATCCGACCAGCGCCCGGCGATCAGCAGCGCCGCGATCACCCCCGCCGCGTAGACGGCGAAAATCACCGTGACCATCAGTTGCGAAAAGCCCATCGTCTGCTGATACATGGGGTAGAGCGGCGTAGGCAGCGTGGTGCCCATCATGGTGGTCAGAAACGCCAGGGCGGCGCCGAGAAAGATAGCGATGCGATGCGGCGCTGCCGCGGAGGAAACACTCATGGACATCCTTGCCAATCAAGCGCCCCGCCGCGTGGCCGGCGGGGCTGAACGCTCTTTAGCGTAGACTAAATGAGTCAGCGCTTCGCGCCACAGACCATGTTGCCAACATCAGGATTTGCTTCGATCAGGAATCAGGCTCGATACACCTCGGGGGATAAACGTACCTTTACCAGCGCTACCCACCGGGCGGCCATTTTCTGCAACTATCTCACCATTAGAAATTACGGTGACGGGATAGCCTTTCAGCTCCATGCCCTCGTAAGGTGTGTAGTCACAGTTATGGTTAAGCATGGATTGCGAGAGCGTGATGCGCTTCTCAGGATCCCAGAGTGCAATATCAGCGTCCGATCCGATGGCGATGGTGCCCTTGCGGGGATACATTCCATACACCTTGGCATGATTCGTCGCCGACAAGGCAACAAATTGGTTCAGGCTGATACGCCCTTCGCTGACACCTTTGCCAAAGAGTATTGGGAGACGCGTTTCAACGCCGGGAATCCCGTTGGGCACATATTTGAAGCTGGCATCCGAGCCCGCCTTTTTTTTGCCGGTCTCGCTTTCATAGATGAACGGGCAGTGATCTGACGTGAAAGTCGAAAAAACGTCTCTGGATAGCGCATCCCAACAAGCTTTTTGATTAGCCTTGTCTCGGGGCGGCGGGCTGCATACGTACTTGCTCCCTTCCATGTTGGCTTTATCAAGATCGTCTGCGGTTAGCGTGAGATACTGCGGACACGTTTCGGCGTAGATGGGCAGGCCACGACGCTTGGCCCACTCAATCTGCTCGATCACATCCCCACCGGAAACGTGAACGACGAACAGAGGGACATCCACAAGTTCGGCAAAACTGATCGCGCGATGGGTCGCTTCGCGTTCGACCACGATAGGTCGAGATTCGGCATGGCCGCGCGGGCCGTTCTGGCCAGCTTTTTCAAGACGCTCGGTCATCTGTTGGATCGCGTCGAAATTCTCCGCGTGAACCATGGTCAGCGCACCTTCACGCCGCGTTGCCTCCATGACCTTGAATATCTCGGCATCGTTCAACGCCATATCCTGGTAAGTCATGAAAATCTTGACCGACGAGACTCCCTCTTGAACTACTTGGGGTAAATCCTGCTCGAGCGCCTGAACGGTCGGGTCGGTAATGATGGCGTGCAGCGCATAGTCGATATAGCACTTGTCCGCCGCACGCTGATGGTGCGCCTTGACCGACTCAAGCAGTGATGCTCCCCGCTCTTGAAGCGAGAAGGCGATGACCGTCGTATTACCACCACAGGCCGCCGAACGGGTTCCAGACTCGAAATCGTCCGCCATGACGCTGCCATCACTTGTCGGTTGAGCCAGATGAACGTGGCTGTCGATACCGCCTGGCATGACCAGCAAACCGGTCGCATCGATTTCGCGCTCGGCCGAATCCAACGACTCCGCTAAAGCCACTATCTTGCCGTTTCGAATCCCCACATCACAGCGCATGGTATCGCTTGCGGTGACCACGGTTCCGTTACGGATGATCAAATCGAATCCAGTCATGAAAAAGTGCCTTTACTAGTGAAATAAGCGCTTTGAGCCAGTGAGTGTCCTATCGCTACTCGGTCAACGAACCGTTATGCCTTTCGGGCAAGGTACTTCAGCCATCCACCCTCATCGGTAATATCCACCACGCCTTCAGCATCGATTTCCTCAGCTCGCATCTTCATGCTCAACGAACCACTACCGTCTTCCATTTCGATAACTCCCAGCTCCAGTTCGGAGGGTTCGTTAGGGAGTAATGAATCCCGAAGTTGTGCGTAAGTCACTTCGTAAAGCTCCCCCGGAATCGATTGTCCACCTTGCTCGACAGACCATAGGCCCGGAAACTCATCACGTACAGAGTAAAAGCGGTACTTGGCAGCGGTACTGATAGCTCCAAGAAACTTCGCATCCTTTAACGCAAAATTGATGCTGCCACCCGACATTGCCTGTCCATTGACGAACATACGTACTGTTTTGGATTGCTCGCTCATGCAAATTTCCTCTTCGTTTAGTGTCAATGACGCTCGTTGATAATGAGATAACCGCCTGCCAAGGCGACGATCCCCGCCCCAATAAACGTGGCTTTTGTGGGATAGTCGCCGAAAAACCAGTAGCCAATGAAAGTGGCCCATATTAGCTGCGAATATAAAAAGGGAGAGACCAGCGACGCTGACGCCGAGCGCATGGCTTCGATCAACGCAAAATGACTTAATGCCCCTAGCACTCCGATCAGGATGAACAAAGCGATATCCTGATGCTGAATGGGCACCCAAAAAAAAGGCACCGCCAGTGTGCATACGACGCCTCCGGCAGCGGCGGTATAAAGCAGAGAGATCAGTGCTGAATCCTGGGCGGCAAAATACCGTGTCGCCAATTGATAAAGCGCAAAGCAGAAAGCCATGGCTACGGGTAGTAAAAGCTCACTGCTTAAACCACCCACGTCGGGTTGAACGGCGATCAACACGCCCGAAAATCCACCCACAACCGCCAGAATTCGTTTAAAGCCAACGCGTTCGTTCAAAAGCGGTATCGCCAATAGCGTGACGATTAGCGGCGAACTGAAATTGACGACATAGACTTGCGTAAGCGGCAGCACACGAACAGACAGATAGGCAAATATCGTAGCACCGAGCAGCAGTAGTCCTCGCCCTAACTGCCCCCAAGGTGCCTGACTTGCAAGATCGGTACGGTTAAGTCGCCCCATCAAGGCAAGCAACAGCACCAGTACGACCAAATGTACGCTGTAGCGTGACCACGCCAGCTGTACAGGGGAGTAGCGATCACCCAAGTATTTGGCTAACGAGTCCATCGCAACGAACAGTGCCGCGGCCGCCAGCATGCATGCAATGCCACGAAGCGGGCGCTGCGTGGCAGCAATTACTGCCGTCACGAGATATTCTTCCCTTCAAAGCGCTCCAAAGAAAAAGGCGCGAGATTCCAATCGCTTTTTCCACGCGTGATCATATCCGCCGTGATCTGACCCACCAGTGGCCCCAAAGTAAAACCATTGGACGTCACTGCATTGTAAAAACCGGGAAGTTGGGGTGCCTCTCCCAGAATCGGTGCACCATCGATATTGATATTGATCGCCGCCCAGCTACGCAGTACACGCAACTGGTCCAAGGCCGGGAGCACGTGTCGCGCCACCCACAAGTTGCCTTCGATACTATCGAGCAACGGACGCTGATATCCAAAAGGAATGCTGAGACCCGCAGGCCAGCCGCCGCCGATAATGACATTGCCGTTCGCCGCCTGCTTGAGCGTTAGGTGTCGGTCGGCGTGTGCAAGAAGCACATCCACGACCGGCTCCGCCGCTTCGGTGACAATCATTTGCAAAGGCGCCGCATGTACCGGAACGTTTATTCCCGCCAACTTGCCTATGTCGCCCGCCCAAGCACCGGCCGCATTGACAACCCGAGAAGCGCGATAGATACGCCCGCTTTGGGTTCCGATCTGCCATTTCCCGTTGACTCGCTCAATCGTCTGTACCGCCTCGCCGGTGTAAAAGTGCGCTCCGGCCAAAGTTGCCGCCCGGACCAGAGCCGGTGTCGCCAACAAAGGATTGATCTTGCCCTCCTCAGCGCACCACGCACCACCGATCACGGCCTCTGAAATAGCGGGCAGTTTGCGCTCGACATCAGCACGCTCAATGATCCGGGTATCGATACCCAGCGAGCGTTCGAGCGCCGCTTTACGTTCCAGAAAACGCAGCTGTGTTTCGTTTTCCGCCACCATGAGGCCGCCGCTGCGTTTGAATTCGATGTCCTCGTCGAGCTCACCGGCCAACGTTTCCCAAAGCGAGGCACTCGCCTGTTGCAGTGGTAGCGTGCTGGCGGCAGGCCCGCCGCCGCCTTCGGCCTTTGTCCCGAAATCGAACGACAGCAATTGAACGTGCAGACTGCCCGCGTTACCGCCCGAGGCTTCGCCATTAGGCAATCCGCGATCCAGCACCGCTACCTCAACGCCCTGACGGGCAAGGGACATCGCGGTTGAACTTCCCGCCACACCAGCACCGATCACCAGTACATCGACCTCGATGGCCGGCTGTGAGGTGTCAATCTCATGATGACCCGATGCACTCGGCGTCTCTACGCGTCGGTGTCCGGCCCACTCGCCCTTCTCGATGGCCAGAGCACCAATGGCAACAGGCTTGATTGGATTCTGCGGAGCCGGCAGGTCGAATTGGCTACCTTGTCTATCGCTGGCGATAAGAAGACTGACCGTCGCGGCGCAGTACCGCCCTTGGCAACGCCCCATGCCGGCTCGAGTCTGGCGCTTGATAGAGGCCACATCACTACAGGCTTCGCGCCCGGCAAGAATATCGCCGGCCGTAATACCTTCGCAGCGACAAACGACCGTCTCGTCGGTAAGCCCCGCCAACGGCTTCAAGGGAGAGGCAAAGGCACTCCAAAGTGCTTTTTGAAAACGTCGATGCTTTCGCTGTTGCGCATGCCAGCTCGCAAGGTCTGCGCTCACCTTATAGCCACAGTGTTTGGCGGCGGCAGCTCCCGCCAGTGCGCCTTGGGCAAGCGCCAACTGAGCACCACCAAAGCCACCCGCCTCACCGGCGATGAAAACGCCGGGTACATTGCAGCTACCGTCTTCCGCCCTATCTGCCGAAAGCACTTTGGTAACAGAGGCCATGGCGGGCGCATAGAAATGCTCGACACCCATCAGCCGACCAATTTCGGCCTGCGGTTGAAAACCGTATCCAAGACCTATCGCTTTCACCTGAAGGCGTCGGGTCGATTCGCCAAGCTCCCCCGTCGAGGTGACGGGGGCTATAACCACGCTTTCGACCCCGCCATCCCCTTCGATCGCCGCGACCGTGTAGCCGTCGAAGATGGGGACACGGGCTCGTTTGAGCGTCAGCAGGTAGCCAAGCCCAGCACCTATCAACGCGGGCGCGTGACGCGTCGCTTGACCCGTTTGAGCAAGCGCGGTTAGGGAAGTGAGGCTAGCACTTTCCACCACGCCCGCCACCTCGACCCCGGCAGAAACCAACTCTGCAGCGACCTGCAGATTAAGCGGACCGTTACCAGCGATCAGCACGGGCCCAGGGGGCGCCGTTCGGTAGGAACGCAGCAGGGTTTGCAACCCTCCCGTGGTCATGACGCCGGGCAGTGTCCAGCCAGGCACAGGATATGGCCGTTCAGTGGCACCGGTCGCTATAACAACGGCCCGGGGCTCGATAATCATAGCGACACCTTCTCGTTCAACGCCGATCTTTATCTGGTCGGGATGCTCTCGAAACGCGCCCCAAACGAGCGTGTTATGCCAAGGCTTTACATCAGCCTTTACTAGCGTCTCTATCAGCGAGCGACCTGCCTGCATTTGTTTATCGGGTGCGATGCCTTTTGCCGTTGTATAGGCCGATGAGAGCTGCTTGAAATACTGGCCACCAAGGCTTGCGCGCTCATCGATCAAAAGAACATCTGCGCTGGTCTGTCGGGCCGAGAGCGCCGCTTGCAGACCGGCGGGGCCTGCGCCGATGACCAGCACATCGGTCGTCACGCGCTCGTGCGAAGTTTTGAAGGATGCCGGCTCGGCTGGCTCGTAAGCCAAGGGGCTTTTGTAGGGATGATGCTTGACCACCAGCCCTTGCTGAACCGGTGTCATGCACGCACGCACGCCATGACGCCCGTCCACGTTGACCAGGCACTCGAAACACGCCCCCATACCGCAGTAGTGACCGTGCTTACCACCCAAGCGACCCTCGCGCTGAGACAAATGGCCGGTACCCACGAGTGCCGAAGCCAGGCTCTGGCCCTCCAGAGCACTTAGCTGTTCACCTTCGAATGTGAAGGTAACCTCTGGTGCCTTCTTAACGACCTTTCGTCCCAGCGCGTCCATATCAGTCCCTACTTCAGCGAAAGAGTGCTAACGATGCGATCTGCCCACGCCTTGTCTTCGGCGGGCGAAGGAAGCCGTGGCGGGCGAGGGTGACCAACGCTTTTGCCCATCGACTCAAGTAACGCCTTGGTACCCGATACATAGCGATGGCCAAAGACGAAATCGATAACGGGAAGGATACGGTGGTACACCTCCCGGGCGCGATCCAGATCCTTTTCCACGACTGTTGCCGTATAAAGGTCAGCGAATTCGGCAGGCATCACATTGGAGCCCACCGCTACCCAGCCGATCGCGCCTTCCACGTAAGACTCGAAGCCCAGCACGCCGCCGAACACGCCGATCTTGTCACCGCAGAGTCTTAGGATGTCGCGCACTCGAGTTATCTCGAGCGTGGACTCCTTGATATATGACACGTTCTCGATCTCGGCGAGTCGGGCAACCGTTTCAGGCTGCATATCCACATTCGCCGCGTTGGGGTTGTTGTAGATCATGATCGGCAGAGAAACGGCATCCGACACCTGCTTGTAATGATGGTAAAGCTCGTCTTCCGTCGGACAGCTATAGAAAGGCGGGATAATCATCAAGCCATCGGCACCCAGCTCTTCGGCCTCGCGGCTATAACGAACAACATCATTCGTGTTTTCCGCCCCGGTGCCCACCAGTACCGGCACGCGGCCAGCGGTCTGATCGATGACGGTCTTGGCCACCAAGCGGCGCTCTTCATCCGTCATCGAGAGAAACTCCCCGGTACTACCGAGAGGAATTAAGCCATGGATACCCTGCTCGATTTGCCAATCAATAAACGAGCGTAATCTTTCGACATCTACATTCAAATCGTTATCGAACGGTGTGATAAGCACACTATAAGTACCAGCGAACTGCGACATTTGGATCTCCGGCTCAACGTTAACGGGTTCTAAAGAAATCAGGTAAGGCGGTTACGATATAAGGCACATAGGTCACTAGTAGGAGCACGGCGATCATGAAGCTCAGCGGCAGAATGATCTTTGAAGCCACACGCATGATTGGACGCTGGGCGATACTGCTAGCCACGAATAACGTAATGCCATAGGGAGGCGTGACCATTCCGATAGAAAGGTTGATGATGATGACGATCCCTAAATGCAGTGGGTCGATGCCATAGCTCTGAGCCACCGGCATGAGTACCGGTACCAAAATCAGTATCGCGGCAATACTTTCCATGAACATTCCGATAAAGATCAGACCGACATTGAGCATGGCCAGAAAGATCAGAGGGTTATCAGAGACGGACTGCAGAAACTCTACTAGTAGTTGAGGCACACCCTCCCGAGCCACCAGCCAGGAAAAGATGTTGGCCACGGCGATAATCATCATCACGGACGCAGAGATGCTGGCTGCCCGCAATATCAGTCCGGGCAAATCGCGCAGCTTCAACTCACGATAGATCAGAAGCCCTACCAGCAGCCCCGTCGCCACGGCCACCGAGGCCGCTTCAGTCGGAGTAAAGACGCCACCAATGATCCCGCCGATGATGATCAACGGCATCAGAAACGCCGGAATGGCCTTAAGCGCTGTGCTACCCAGTTCGCGAAGAGAGAAAGGCTGTACTTGGCTATAAACGCCGCCGTGACGACGAGCATGGAAATAGCCCGCCAGCAATAGACCGAGAGCCATTAGAAAGCCAGGTACTACGCCTGCGATGAACATATCGCCTACGGAAACGTTACCCACCGATGCCAGAACGATCATCATGATAGAGGGCGGTATAACCGGTCCGAGAGAGCCCGCCGCCGCCATCAATCCGGCAGCGAAATCGATATCGTAACGGCGTTTTCTCATTTCGGGCAGCATGAGTGACGCAGTCGCGGCCGTATCGGCAGACCCTGATCCCGAGACGGCAGCAAGTCCTGTACCAGAGACGACGGAAACCAGCAGCAGAGAGCCACGAATCCAGCCCACCAGGGCGGTCGCGAAGTCGATCATACGTTTAGCAATGCCGCCCCGCTCCATCAACAGCCCAGACAGAACGAAAAAGGGAATTGCCATGATGGTAAAACTATCCAGCCCAGCGAACAGGCGCTGTGAAATTATACTGCTGGGAATTCCCTCTCCCATCAACACCAAACTAGCGGATACCCCCATGGTGAAAACAATGGGAGCGCCCAGGATCAAAAGCACCAGGAATAACAAAATGACCGTTATCATGACGTGGCGCCCTCTTTATCTTTCTCAGCATTATCGATTGATGTTTTGAAGAAAATTTTCTTTAAATAGGCGATCAAGAACTCGAGGAAGAAATAGCCAAGCCCTACAGGCAGAGAAAGATAGGGAATCCACATGGGGATCCCTAGCGCCGAAGAAGTTTGCATTTGGCCGATTTGCAATAGCCGCTGACTACCTAAAATGGCTAACCACAAGAACCAACTTCCCAGCACCAGTATCAATAGCGCGGTAACGCGCTTGAGAATGTCCGGCAAGGCTTCGTATAAAATATCGACGCCGATGTGAAGCCGTTCACGCATGGCCAGTCCGGCGGCCAAAAAGATGACCCATATCTGAGCGAAAGTAGCCGATTCCGCCGCACCTGCGATGGAAAAGTCGAAAATATATCGGCCCGCTACAAGCGTTAATATCGCAATGACCATATAGGCAAATAAAACGATGACACACGTCGATATCAATAGCCGGACACACTGGAGCAGACGCTCTGCCCATTGCACTATGGGGGTCATAATTCATTCCCGATACGCAGGGCTATTCAAACGAATAATGAATAGCCCTTTATGGGTTAACGTAATTGCTCGATTTCATCCAAGAGTTCTTGTTTTTGGTCCGTATCGACAAACTCGTCATAGACCGCTTGAGATCTCTCGCGGAAAGGTGCCAAGTCGGGCTGAGTGAACTCGACACCCGCGCTCAAAAGCTCCTCGCGAATACGCGCATCCATATCCGCATATACCTGGCGCTCATACTCTGCAGACTCTTGACCAGCTACTAACAAGGCTTGCTGCACGTTTTCAGGCAAACTCTGGAAGCGCTGTTCAGACATCACGAGGTCCGCCACTAGTGTTGTCCAGCTCACTTCAGCAAGATACGGGGCCACTTCATAAAAGCGCTGTGCCTGATAGTTGGTAAAAGCCGCTTCGGCGCCGTCTACTACGCCCGATTCCAGCGCGGCATAGAGTTCGCTGTAGGCCAGTGGTGTCGCATTAGCACCGAACTCGTTGAATGCGGCCACATGCGCCGGAATCTGCATGGTCCGAATGCTCTGGCGGTCCAGATCTTCGATACTGTTGACCGGCGCTTGGGTCACGATATGGCGAACCCCTGCCTCGTAAAAACCCAGTAGACGAAAGCCATTTTCCTGCATTGATGAGGCCAAACGGTTCCCTACTTCACCGTCCAATACCTCGTACATATGCTGACGGTCGTCAAACAGAAACGGTAGATCGAAAAGTGACAGTTCAGAGACAAAGTTGGTCAGTACACCATTGGTAGGTACAGCGATATCAAGCGTGTTCATGAGAACACCTTCAATCATCTCACGCTCATTACCCAACTGGTTATTGGGGAATATTTGCACAGTGACATCACCATTGGTTTCCCGCTCGACAACCTCGGCGAACTTCTCCAACCCTTTCTGATAGGGCTCACTAAGGTTGGCCGAATGACCCGCCGTTAGCGTCAAGGTCTCAGCCCAGGAAAGAGTTGAGCAAGTCACAGTAAACAAAGCAATTCCAAACGCTATAGAGTTTTTCATAATTGTTCCTCTTTGAAGTTATTATTCATTTGTAGACCAGTGGTATACCAGCTGTCAACCTTTGATTCTTACAAGAGATATTTACTCCATTGCATCAAAAAGTGGCTTTAAGAATTAATTTGCACAGATCTTGTGCACAAATACGTTTAATTAACGATCAGAAAGTTATTTAGCCTTCCAAGGCTTTGAATTGGGTAGTGCAACGGCCTACTAAACAAAGGTATAACGCACCAAATTTGAGCCTCAAATATAAAGTGAAATTAGATTGCTTCGAATATATTCTTCCTGGTTTCACGTAAATGAAGCTGCATCGCTTGTCGCGCCTTATCAGAATCACCCGTCACGATGGCCTCAATGATCGCCAAGTGAGCATCGTAGCCTGGGAAAGAACGAGCTGGCAGGGTCTGGTTCTCAAAAATCTGAGTCGTTTTCCTGAGTTCCGATATAATTTTGAACAACACCTCATTTCCCGTTGCCTGCGCAATGCCCATATGAAGTGTTTGGTCGAATTCCCATTGTTGCTTGAGACCGGCCTGTTTCGAGTGCCTGATAGCATCGAGCTTTTTTGCCCACTCGGTGATCATCGGTGTACCGAACTTGGTCGCCGCCAAGGAAGCCGCTTCGGGCTCCAATAGCTCTCTAACCTGCAGTGCTGCTACATATTCATTGATCGCGATCTTTTTAACGCCAATCGTGCGCGCATTCAGCCTTATTAGCCACCCTTCCGCTTCCAGTCGTCGCAACGCCTCACGTACAGGTGTGCGTGACATATCCAACTCATCCGCCAAGCGTCTCTCCTGGATAATATCGCCACCCGAGAGCTCGCGCGCGAGAATCATGCGCATGATAGCTTCATAGGCCACGCTGGATAGGCCACCCTTTTCAGTTCGCTCGCCATGCTCGCTATCGTTCAATGCTAGAAACACTCATTATTCCTCTATTCGCAATATCGTCCGCTATCCAATGTATATTTTAGCGAACCCCGGAGAAACCATCACCGATACCATTGTTCTAGTGTTTTATTTTTACCTATAACAATAAACAGCTTACAAGCATTAAAGATAGCGCTTTTCTCAATTATAAGATTCTAGGGTTAGCTTGATGGTCCTCCATAAATGCCATAATTTACTCGTGTATGCCGGTTACCTTCTTTTGCTTCGAATGAATCATGTGGTCAGCCCAATCCCGCGCAAAATCACCGAGGTGACCGTCTGCACCGCCTTTTCGAACTGCAGGTCATCCAGCGGTTGGTCGTCGTTGAGCAGGCCGATCTGGTAGTCGAAATCCGCGTAGTGCTGGGTCGAGGCCCAGATCATATAGAGCAGGTGCGACGGCTCCACCGAGGCGATCTGATTCGTCTTCACCCACTCGCGGATCTTGGCCTCTTTCAGCTTGGCCCAGTCGAAGAGGTTCTCGCGCAGGCGCTTGCCGAGTATGGGCGCGCCCTGCATGACTTCCATGGCCCAGATCTTCGAGCCGTGGGCGCGGTAGCGCGAGTGGTTCATCTTGGCGCGAATGTAGGTCGAGAGCACCACGCGCGGGTCGTCATAAAGCTCGAAGCAGAGCGCATCCTGTTTCCACAATTCCAGAAGCGACAGCAGCACTTCCTGATAAAGCGCTTTTTTGGTCGAGAAGTAGTAGTGCACGTTGGACTTGGGCAGCCCGGCCAGCGCGGCGATCTCGCCCATCGAGGCTCCCGCATAGCCTTTTTCGGCAAACAGCTGTTCGGCGGCCTGAAGGATGTTCTTGACGTTGGTCTGGCGAATCTCTTCCTGGGTTCTTGGCACGCGTGGCTCTGCCCTCTGACGCGAAACGATGAAAAACGAACGGCCACCAGCGCTCGGTGCGCAAAAGGACGGCCAAAAAAAGCACCGCCCGAAGGCGGTGCTAAGACGATGTCCTGGTTGGACGAGGACGTCAACTCTGGTTGGCAGGAAAGGAGAACTCGGCGCGGGTCGCCTCAGACACGGAGGGCCAGCGCTGAGAGACCGCCTTGCGCCGGGTGTAAAAGCGCACGGAATCCGGCCCGTAGGCGTGCAGGTCGCCGAACAGCGAGCGCTTCCAGCCGCCGAAGCTGTGGTAGGCCACCGGTACCGGCAGCGGCACGTTGACGCCGACCATGCCGACCTCGATGCCGTCGGTGAAGCGCCGGGCGGCCTCGCCGTCGCGGGTGAACAGGCACGTGCCGTTGCCGTACTCGTGGTCGTTGATCAGTTGCATGGCATCATCGAGGCTGCCCACGCGCACCACGCACAGCACCGGGCCGAAGATCTCTTCCTGGTAGATGCGCATGTCGGCGGTGACGTGATCGAACAGGCAGCCGCCGACGAAGTAGCCGTTTTCATGGCCTTTTACTGACAGCTCGCGACCGTCGGCAACCAGTTTGGCTCCGGCGTTTTCGCCGTCTGCGATGTAGCTGAGCACCTTGTCGCGGTGCTCAGCGGTGACCAGCGGGCCCATGTCCAGGCCTTTATCGGTGCCGGGGCCGACCTTGAGCTCGGCGATTTTAGGCAGCATCGTCTCGACTAGCCGGTCGGCGGTTTCATCGCCCACACACACCGCGACCGAGATCGCCATGCAGCGCTCGCCGCAGCTGCCAAACGCCGCGCCCATCAGCGTGTTGGCGGCGTTTTCAAGGTCCGCATCCGGCAGCACCACGGCGTGGTTCTTGGCCCCGCCCAAGGCCTGGACGCGCTTGCCGTTCGCCGTGCCGCGGCTGTAGATCGCCTCGGCCACCGGGGTCGAGCCGACGAACGAGATCGCCTTGATCGCCTTGGCATCCAGCAGCGTTTCGACCGCCTCGCGCCCGCCGTGCACCACGTTCATCACGCCGTCCGGTAGGCCGGCCTCTTTCAGCAGCGCCGCCACGGCGTGCGCCGCGCTTGGGTCCTTTTCCGACGGCTTGAGCACGAAGGTGTTGCCGCAGGCGATCGCCATGGGATACATCCACAGCGGCACCATGGCGGGGAAGTTGAACGGCGTGATGCCCGCTACCACGCCCAGCGGCTGAAAGTTCGACCACGCATCGATGCCCGGACCGACGTTGTGGGAGTACTCGCCCTTCAAGAGCTCCGGCACGCCGCAGGCGTATTCAACGTTCTCGATGCCGCGCTTGAGCTCGCCGAGGGCGTCTTCCGGCGTCTTGCCGTGCTCTTCGCTGACCAGCTTCACCAAACGCTCCGCATTGTCTTCCAAAAGCTGCTTGAAACGGTACATGAACTGGGCGCGCTTGGCCGGCGGCGTATCGCGCCAGGCGGGGAACGCGGCTTGGGCAGCAGCGATGGCGCGGTCGACGTCCTCGCGGCGACCCTCCGCCACTTGGCGAATCACCTCGCCGGTGGAGGGGTTGGTGACGTCAAACGTCGACGCGCTGTTAACGGATTCGCCGTTGATCAGGTGGGCCACTAAATCCATCGTGTGTTCTCCAATTGGTTAAGCCAGAGCGTCCAGGGTGGTGGCAACGGCATCAAAGAGCCGCTCGAGTTCGGCCTCGGTGGTGCCGAAAGGCGGGCCGAACTGCAGCGTGTCGCCGCCAAAGCGCACGTAGAAGCCCGCCTCCCACAGCGCCAGGTGCGCATCCCGCGGGCGGATGGTCGGGTCGCCATCGCGCGGGGCCAGCTGCAGGGCGCCGGCCAGCCCATAGTTGCGAATATCCACCACATGAGGGCGGCCCTTCAGGGCGTGAAGTTTTTCCTCGAAGGCCGGGGCAATGCTGCGCACCTGGGCCGGGAAGTCCTCGCGTTCGAGCATCCCGAGGGACGCCAGCCCCGCCGCGCAGGCCACCGGGTGGGCGCTGTAGGTGTAGCCGTGGGGAAACTCGATGGCATGGGCCGGGCCACCACCGTGCATGAAGGTATCGAAGATCTCGTGGCTTGCGATCACCGCGCCCATGGGTACGGCGCCGTTGGTCACCTGCTTGGCTACGTTCATGATGTCCGGCGTGACGCCAAACGCCTCGGCGCCGGTACGCGCCCCGCTGCGCCCGAAGGCAGTGATCACCTCATCGAAAATCAGCAAAATATCGTGCTCGGTACAGATTTTACGCAGCCGATCCAGATACCCTTTCGGCGGCACGATGACGCCGGCGGAGCCGGACATCGGCTCGACGATCACCGCCGCGATGTTCGAGGCGTCGTGCAGGGCGATCTGGTCGAGCAGCGCATCGGCCAGCTCAGCGCCGGTCTCGGCCTGGCCGCGGGTAAACGCGTGCCCCGCCTGCAGCGTGTGCGGCAGATGGGTGACATCCATCAGCTGCCCATAATGCTTTCGGTTACCGCCGATGCCGCCCAGGCTCGTGCCGCCGATATTGACGCCGTGATACCCCTTGGCCCGACCGATCAGGCGCGTCTTCTCAGGTCTCCCCTTTAGGCGCCAGTAGGCCTTGGCCATCTTGATCGAAGTGTCCGCCGCGTCCGACCCGGAGTTGGTGAAGAACACGTGATCGAGCCCTTCGGGCGTGAGGCTTGCGATCTTCTCGGCAAGTTCGAACGCTAGCGGATGGCCGATCTGAAAGCCCGGCGCAAAGTCGAGCGAGCCGAGCTGCTTCGAAACCGCCTTCTGGATCTCTTCGCGGTTGTGCCCGGCCCCGCAGGTCCAGAGCCCCGAGAGCGAATCGAAAAGCTTGCGCCCCTGGTCGTCGATGTAATAGCGCCCTTCGGCGCCGGTGATGATCCGCGGGTTCGCGCGAAAATCGCGGTTGCCGCTGTAAGGCATCCAGTAGTGGTGGTTGAGCTTGGCGCTCGGGCCCTCAGCCTCCACGCTCAGCGGCGAAGCGCCGGTCGAAAGATCCGTCATGATTCAGGCTCCAAAGTGTTGGATACCCGATCAGAATGCGCCGCCCGCTACGTCAATAAAACATCATTTTTCTTTAGTTCACGTTAGTGAATTCATACGCAAATAGTGGTCTTTTAGCCTTGAGCGGCCTTGACCCTGAACCTCAAACGCCCTAAAGATAATATTTATACGAATAAATATAAAAAATGAGACACGCCCTTCAGCAAGTTCGTGGTGATAACTTCCTCGAAGTTTCAACACCTGCTTGTAGATTAAAAAAAGCTCGCACTTTCAAACATAAATCAACGAGCCGAGTGACTTATGAAAAACCTGCCCCGACCCAAGCTGGTGCTCTACGCCGGTATCATCATCAGTTTTGTCATGCTGGAGAGCCCGCTCATCCTGCTGGCCAATCGCATCGAGCCCATGATTCTGGGCGCCCCCTTCCTGCTCGCGTGGAATCTCTTTTGGTGGTTCGTGCTGACCGCGCTGTTCCTGGCGGCCTATCTCACCAACTGGGGTAGCGAGTCGGCGTCACCCAACCAGCCAAAAGAGCCAGCGGGAGAGACATCATGAGCGGCAGCCTATTGATCATCGCCGCGTTCATGATCATTCCGTTGATCGTGGGCGTCGTCTCGGCCCGGCAGTCCCAGGCCACCAGCGAGGACTTTTTCGTGCAAGGGCGCGCGATGGGCAGCATCGCGGTCTTCTTCACCGTGGCGGCGACCTGGTGGAGCGCCTTCGCGTTTCTCGGCTCCAACGCCACGTTCTATACCAACGGGCCGGTCTTTCTCACCGCGCTTGCCTGGAACCTGCTGTTCGGTTTCATGTACTACTGGGTCGGCAAGCGGGTCTGGTTTCTGGGTAAACGCTTTGACTATCTGACCCCGTCGGATCTGATGGGCGACTTCTACAACAGCGAGGCGCTTCGCCTCACCGTGGCGGCCATTACGCTGATCTTCACCGTGCCCTATCTGCAAATCCAGCTGACCGGTGGTGCCTACCTCATCGAAGTGGCCTCCAACGGGCTGATTCCTTTCTGGCTGGCGGCGCTGCTGTTCTATTTCATCATCATTATCTACGTGTGGATCGGCGGTATTCGTGCCATCGCCTGGACCGATGTCATTTACGGGGCCCTGCTCTTCTTCGGCATGATGTACGCGGGTTACTACATCTCAACGCAGGTCGGCGGCCCGGTCGCGCTGTTCAGCCAGTTGCAGCAAAGCTCGCCAGAGCACCTGACCCTACCCGGGCCCAACGGCACCATGGGCTACCCCATGTGGTTCTCGCTGTTCGTGGTCACGGCCATCGGTGCCTTCATGGGCCCGCAGATCTGGCTGCGCATGTACTCGGTCAAGCACGGCAAGCTGTTCAACCTGATGCCGTTTCTGCTCGGTTTGGCGGCGTTTGCCTACGTGGGCTCGGTGCTCTCGGGTTATTCAGGCGTGCTGCTGGAGCCGGGTGTGGATAACCCGGATCAGATCCTGCCGATCATGCTGATGGAGTATGCGCCTTACCTGCTCGCCTCGCTGATCATGGCCGCCGGCGCCTCGGCGGCGATGTCGACCGCCAATTCGCAGATCCACGCGGTCTCGACCATCGTCACCATGGATATCTACAAGCGCTACGTGAACCGTGACGCGAGCCAGGCGCGTATCGTGACCATCGGCCGCTACTCGCTGGTCGGGTTTTCGTTGACGGCCTACATCATGGCACTCGCCGTGCCCGGGGTGCTGGTGACCATCGGCATTGCGGCTTTGGCCGGCACCGCCCAGCTCATCGTCCCAACCGTCGGCGCGATCACCTGGAAAAGGGCTCACCCCACCGCCGCGCTGGTCGGGCTACTTGGCGGGGTTGCCTGCGTGCTGCTGATGACTTTCGGCCCGCTGGCCGCCCCCTTTGGCTTTCACGCTGGCGTCTGGGGGCTGTTGCTCAACGTGGCGCTTTTCGTGGGCTTGAGCATGGCGCTTACGCGGCGTGACCGCGACGTGGTGGAGCGCTTCGAGCGTGCCCGCGGCGAGTACGACGCCGAGTACCACCCCGAGCGCGCGAGTTCGGCACCTCACCGCGCCTCTGCCGGCAAGAGCGTCTAGCGATGGCAGCCTCGTTCACTCACGCCCCCCGGCGCCCGAAGCTGGCCGAGCTGATCAGCGACGATATCAAGCGCTGGATCGCCGCCGAGGGCCTCAAGGAGGGCGACCGGCTGCCCAACGAAAAGGCCCTGATGGCGCTTTACGAAAGCGCCAAGGGCACCATCCGCGAAGCGCTCAAGATACTCGAAGTGGAAGGGCTGATCACGCTGAAGACCGGCCCGAAGGGCGGTGCGGTGATCAATCAGCCGGGCATGGAGCCCGCCAGCCGGATGCTGCGCAACTTTCTGCACTTTCAAACGCTGGATGCCCACCAGGTGTATCAGCTTCGCAAACTGCTGGAGGTGGAGCTTGCCGCCTCCGTGGTCGGGCGCCTTGGCGAGGCAGATTTCGACTTGCTGGAAGCCAACATGAGCGCCTGCGCCTGCTGCGACAACGACGAGGATCATCGCCACCAGCGCTTTCTGGAGCTCGAGTTTCACCAGCTTCTGGCCAAGGCCTGCCCGAACCCGCTGCTGGCCTTCATGTGCCGGTTTCTCAACGACATGCTGCGCGATCTGGTCGTCATCAAGAAGGCCTACATCCCCGAGCGCAAGCAGTTCGACCAGGCCAACCACGACTACCACCGTCGGCTGATCGAGGCCTACCGCCGCGAAGACACGCCCCAAGTGCGTCGGCTGATGGCCGAGCACATGGCGGATGCCGAACAGCACATGAGCGCCTTGGAAACGGAAATGGCCGAGCAGATGCTCACCGGCCCCGTGGACACCGCCCCCCCGCGCTCCCGACTGCACGACCTGCCACCCCCACCGCTTGATTCCGCGAGGTAACCATCATGACCACTCAATCGACCGTTCAACCAACCACCCAAATGACCACCGACAGCGACCGCCTCTGGGCCTCGATGATGGAAATGGCCAAGCTTGGCGCCACCCCCAAGGGCGGCGTCAACCGTCAGGCGCTGACCGACCTGGACCGCCAGGGCCGCGACCTGTTCATCCAGTGGTGCCGGGCCGAGGGCTGCTCGATTCGCATTGATCGGGTGGGGAACATCTTCGCCCGCCGCCCGGGCAGCGATACACAAGCGAAGGCCGTCATGATGGGCAGCCACCTGGATAGCCAACCAACCGGCGGCAAGTATGACGGCGCCTTTGGCGTGCTGGCGGGGCTCGAGGTCGTGCGCACGCTCAATCAGCACGACATTCGCACCCGCGCGCCGGTGGAGATTGCCGCCTGGACCAACGAAGAGGGCTGCCGCTTTGCGCCCTGCATGATGGGCTCCGGCATCTTCACCGGCGAACTCGGCTTCGACGAGATGATGGCCCGCGCCGACCATGAGGGTGTCACGGCGGGCGAGGCGTTGGACGCCATCGGCTATCGCGGCCAGGACGACGTCTCACCGGGCGAGATCGCGGCCTACTTCGAGCCGCATATCGAGCAGGGCCCGATACTGGAAGAGACCGAGACCACCATCGGCGTGGTGATTGGTGCGCTCGGCCAGAAATGGTTCGATTTGACCCTGACCGGGCTCGAGGCCCACGCCGGCCCCACGCCGATGCATCTGCGCCGCGACGCCATGATGGGCGCGGCGGAAGTCACCCACGCGCTCAACCGCATTGCCCATAGCCACGCGCCCCACGGCCGGGGCACCGTGGGGTACATGGCGCTGCACCCGGGCTCGCGCAACGTCATCCCCGGCCAGGTGAAGATGACCCTGGACATGCGCCACTGGGAGTCAGAGGCGCTGGAGGCGATGAGCCGCGAGGTAGCCGGAGCGGTCGAGGAGATCAGCGAGCGCCACGGCCTAGAGTGGGAACTGACCCCCACCGCTACCTTCGCGCCGGAGTACTTCGATAAGGCCTGTGTCGAGCGCGTGCGCCGAGGAGCGGAAGCGATGGGCCATTCTCATCAGGAGATCATCAGCGGCGCAGGCCACGACGCCATCTTCATCGGCCGGGTGGCACCGGCGGCGATGATCTTCATTCCCTGCAAGGACGGCATCAGCCACAACGAAGCCGAAAGCGCCGAGCCCGAACACGTTCACGCAGGTGCCAACGTGCTGCTCCACGCGGTGCTGGACGCGGCGGGAACGGTCGAGGGAGACGCGTGATGACCAGCCCATCTGCCGAAACCTTCGAGACCCTGACTGCCGTCGAGGCGCTTGCGCGTTTCAAGGAAGGCTCGCTCAGCCCCGAAGCACTGGTCGATGACTGCCTTTCGCGTATCGAACGCCACAACCCGCGCGTCAACGCCTTCAGCGTGGTCAACGCGGCGCAAGCACGGGAGCTCGCCCAGGCTTCCCACCGGCGCTGGCAGCAGGGTACGCCCTGCGGCCCGCTGGATGGCGTACCGGTGACGATCAAGGACCTGACCCTGACCCGCGGGCTTCCCACCCGCATGGGCTCGACCACCACCTCAGCCGAAGGCCCTTGGGAGGTGGATGCCCCCATCAGCCGCCACCTGCGCGAGGCGGGCGCCATCGTGATCGGCAAGACCACCTCGCCGGAGTTCGGCTGGAAAGGCGTGACCGACAACCCGCTGCACGGCATCACCCGCAACCCGTGGAACACGCAGCTAACGCCCGGTGGTTCATCAGGCGGCGCAGGCGCGGCGGCGGCGCTGAACCTGGGGCTTCTTCACCAGGGCAGCGACGCGGGCGGCTCGATTCGTATTCCGTGCAGTTTTACCGGCATCTTCGGCATCAAGCCAACCTTTGGCTGGGTGCCCCAGTGGCCCGCCAGCGCCATGAGCACCCTTTCACACCTGGGCCCCATGACCCGCACCGCCGCCGACAGCGCCCTGATGTTAAGCGTGATGGCAAAGCCCGACAGCCGCGACGGCTACGCGGGCAACCCGCAGGGGCCGGACTGGCTCGCCCTACCGCCAGCGGACCTGCGCGGCTACCGCATCGCCTTCAGCGCCAACCTGGGTTACGTGGACGTCGCTCCGGACATCGCCCGGCGGGTGGAAGAAGCCGTTGCACACCTGGAGGCGCTGGGCGCCACGGTCGAGCGCATCGACCCGGGCTTTACCAACCCGCTTGAGACCTTCAACACGCTCTGGTTCGCCGGCGCCACCCAGGCGCTGGAAAAGCTGAGCGAAGCGCGGCAGGCGGCACTCGACCCCGGCTTTCTCGATATCGCCCGGCGCGGACAGGACGTTTCGCTCCCGCAGTACCTCGCCGCCCGCCGCGCGCGCAGCGAGCTGACCGCCCACATGGCTGCCTTCCACGAGCGATTCGATCTGCTCGTCACCCCGACGGTGCCCATTTCGCCCTTCGAGGCGGGCTACAACGTGCCGCCCGGCGGCCAGTATAAAGACTGGATGGACTGGACCCCGTTCAGCTACCCCTTCAACCTCACCCAGCAACCCGCCGCCTCGCTGCCCTGTGGGCTGGATGATCAGGGGCTGCCGGTGGGGCTGCATCTGGTCGCGGGGAAATATCAGGATATGAAGGTGCTACATGTGGCGCGGGTGTTGGAGGGGGTTTTGCCGAGGTTGGTGCCGCCTGGAGGGCGGTCTAAATGAGTAAGTGGAACACATGCCCCCTCAGGTACGATGTTGCTATGACTCAATGCTATCGCCATCTCTCTGCTGAAGACCGAGCCTCCATCATGATGATGAGAGCGACTCATTCGATTCGAGCCATCGCCACTCGTTTGGGCCATGCGCCGAGTACCGTATCGCGAGAAATCGCTAGCCACACGGTCAAAGACTATGATGCCAGCCTGGCAGGCTATAGGGCCAGTCTGACACGACACCGACCACGCCGACGTCCCAAACTGCATCCCGGTGGGGAGCGCTTCGAGGTAGTGGTCTATCTACTGCGCAAGACTGGTCACCGCAACAGATAGGCCGCACAGTGAAGCTTATGTCTCCCAATGATTCACGTCGTCAGGTCTCGCATGAGGCCATTTACAACGCGCTCCATGTGATGCCTCGCGGCAGCCTCAAGAAGGAGCTCATCGCCTGCTTACGTCAGGGGAACAGCAAGAGTCGGCCACGCAGCCGTGGTAAGGATCGACGACAATAGATCCCCGACCTGGTCAGCATCCACGTGCGGCCGCCTGAGATCGAAGATCGCCTGATGCCCGATCACTGGGAGGGCGATCTCATCATTGGCGCTAACAATCGGTCTGCTATCGGCACGCTAGTGGAGCGCACCACACGCCTGGTCCTGTTGGCGAAAGTCGATGGCACTACGGCCACGGCGGCAGTTGTCGGCTTCAGTGACAAGCTCAATGAAGTGCCGCGGTCTCTGCGTTTGTCCATGACCTACAATCAGGGCAGAGAGATGGTCAGGCATGCCGGTATCACGCAAAAGACCGGTACGGCGATTTACTTCGCTGATCCGCATAGCCCGTGGCAGCGGGGCTCCAATGAGAACACCAACGGTCTGTTGCGGCAGTACCTGCCGAAGGGCACAGACCTATCGGTCTACAGCCAGGATGAACTCGACGAGATAGCCTACTCACTCAACACGCGGCCTCGCCAGACACTGGACTGGCGCACGCCATTGGAAGTTTACGCCGAGGTGCTCAAGAAATCGGTCGCAGGCCCGAGCACTCTTCAATAGTGTTGCGCTTGAAACTTGAGACCGCCAACCTTGTTTTATTTTTTTACGTCTCTTCACCAAAAATCCCCTTTGGAGTTTCACACTCAAACTCAGGACCAAACCTATTTCTGACTTGTTGATATATTTCGAGCACAGGTGCTCTGCGGGAGCTAATCATCTGAACCCCAATTTTTCATTGCACCTGAAACATCTGGGTTTGATACTTCCATGAGTCCTCTAAACGTTTAACAACTTAACAACTTAACAACTTAACAACTTAACAACCAGAGCATTTAAGCGTGCCCGGCGCCCAAGGCTCGCAGTTAATTGACTTATTAAACATCACCAGTCAACTGCGCTAATAGTGGTTCGTGCTGTGTACTCGCTTGCAAAGCATTCCAGATTTCTAGAACCTTACCTCGATTCCGATCCAACCAACTAGAAACATCGCTATCATATTGCTTAGATAACTTACCTTCGATTCTTTCGCCTGTTTCTATGGCATAGCTAGCTGCGTGCCGCTGCTTCCCATAGTCGATGTGAATATGTGGTAGACGATGCCCTTTTTCTTGATATATTTTAATTTTCATGTCCTTTCTTTTTGCCAAGAGAATTTCCATGAAACCGCTTCCTGATAATTTTCGTGGCTCAATTAACAGGTCTCTTTGAGCAAATAGCTTTTGCAACTCACTAAATTCTTCTTCAAGTCTCATGTATCACCCAAGATATATAACGCCCGCATTCTCGACTGATTTGGAACGGAGCGGAAAACCAGGTCAGCAACATGCGCCTGTTAGTTTTCTTTATAACACAAGCTGCTGAACCAAAGAGAAAATAGCAATAGCTGCAATTGAGTAAACTATTAGCTGTTCTACCAACGTTACAAGACCCAAGCCAACCCCTGCTCTTGAAAGATTGCTATTGTAAAACTTGACGGCTCGATATACATCAATAGCATCATGCTGCGATGAATTCAACGGGGACCGAAAATCAAAGTATAAATCAACGAAATCATCGATGTTATTGCTTTCCATAACTTTATCAACAGCCTTCACAGGCTGTACCAAGCTATTTAAATCACCGTTGACATGTTTAATTCTCGCACTCCTAACAGTTGAATCTATCCTTCTTGATAATTCGTATAAGATTCCGCTAGCAAAGATGGATACAAGGACAAAGATTATGAATCTTTCAGGAGATCCATTAGCGACTTCCAAGCCAAAAAAGGACAACTCTGTATAGTCGATACCAATCCAAGCTGCCGCAACCACAAGAATTGAAGTCGAAAAAAATATTCGTTTAGACGTTAGCGTCTTCTTCGTCTGCCAATCACTGAAAACATCATAAAGATCTTCGGTCTTGAGGTTTGACCTATCTAGTTTTTCGATAGCACTTTCTATTATCTGCTCGTCTTCTTTCTCAATATTTAACTCCCTTCGCGGCGCGGTGGGGTCAGATATTCTGGGGGTTGACATGCCTGACATGAGATTATCAATATTCATTTTGACTCTTATCTGCTTTTTGAGCCTAACGCCCAAGTTCAGTTGCCGCCTTCGCGGTCGTAACCCGCGAAGGGAACCCGAAGCGCGGCAGCGCATTGGGTGGTCAATTGCAGCTTTATGTTAAGTTTTTTCACTGTCTAGAATAAGTTCGCAAGGGCCTAAGCAACCGTCAGCCTGTTTAGCATCAAAATCGAACAGATAGCCGATCCCATTTTTGTCTAGCGCGACATGCCTATATATAGCCACAGGCCGATGATTCACGTTCTTAATTATATCATTTGGTACTGACGATTTGACCAATTCATAAACATCGGCATTATCGAGCCCTAATACAGGTTGCTCATATACTCGGACATAGAATTCCGCGAACTGTTGAGCCTTGATACTTGCGAACATCACATCTCCATATTCTCTTAATTAGAAGAACACCGTTAGTGCTGGTAGCTAAGCTTAACAGTGATTATATGCCCAATCATATAACACCAATAAACGCGACGGCGCGTTTATTGGTGTCATGAAGCCCCATGTAGCTCCTAACCTACTGATCTATATTTATTCGATAAATTTTCATGTAGCCTATCCATTATTCTCGTGCCCGCTCGCTTTGCCCAATTTAATCACACCCTATCCACAAACTTACCTTAGGTCACGCGTAAGTTTGATGACATCCGCCCTACATAAGTCGCAGGCCTTCGCCGCAAACATCCGCCGCGAGGGCTTGAACCCCACCCCCTCGGGCCAGACAAACCAAGCATCCGGCACCATGAAACCGGGCAGCGTCTCGCGAACCCAGGCGTTTAGTTCGGCTTCGGCCACTGCCTCCGCGTGGTAGTCGATGAAGGCCACCGGGCGTTCGCCCCATTCCGGGTGGGGCACGGGTACCACCAGCGCCTGGGCGATGCCGGGGTGGTTGACCAGGCGTTGTTCGATGGCTTCGGGCTGGATGTTTTCGCCGCCGGAGATAAAGGCTTTGTCCAACCGTCCTTCAACAACCAGCTCGTCTTGTTCGGTGACGTGGCCCTTGTCTCTGGTGGCGAACCAGCCTTCGCTATCGAGTGCGGGGTCGAGCTTTCCGTCGCGCAGGTAGCCCTCGAAGAGCGTTTCGCCGCGCACCTGGATCTCGCCGTTGTGGATGCGCACCTCGCGCCCGGAGAGTGGCTTGCCGACCACGCCGGGGGCGCCGGGCAGGCCGGTGCATACCTGGCTGGCCATTTCCGAGAGGCCGTAGCTCACCTTGGGCGTCAGCCCCAGCGCGGTCATTTTGGCCACCAGCATTTTGAGCCAGACGAAGCTTTTGAGTTGGGGTATAGCGGGTGGCTGAGTAGTGGGTTAGTTTTTTAGGGATAAGGCCACTTTGAGCGCCGCAGTCTGTAGCAAATGACAACGGCTTGCCTCCGGTGAGAAGGCAAGCCGTTTTGCGTGGTGACATTTTAACGTGGCGATAGCGGCTACACTTTGCGCTTAGGGGGTCAATGCTTTGGATGGATCATCGAGCTGTTCGCGCGAGGCGGCGTAATCATCACGCCGCGCCCGTGCTTTAATCCAGATCACCCAGCGTGACCACGATATCGCGCTGCGAGACATCCACATCCCAGAAGGTGTAGCTGTCCTTGTCTTCGTCCACCAGGCGAATATCGAATATGGGGCTGTCGTAGTTGGTTAGCGTGACGCGCTGGGTCTCACCGCTTCTAAATACACTGCTGCCCAGCACGTCTTCCTCCCAGGTTTCGGCTTTCGCCGGGCTGACGTACATGTACAAAATGGTGTAGCCGGTATCGTTGGTGATATCGACGTAGTAATCCGACGCGCTTGCAAAGGATGAGCACCCCAGCAGCAGAAGCCCCACGAGCAAGCTTTTAACTAATTTCAAAACCAATTCCTCTTTCTTTCAATGATTCACACCCAAACGACCCGCGACTGGATGATTCGCGCCACGAGCAGCCCCATAGCCGGGTTAATATACCCCGCCCGCTGCATCAGCGGTACCCGGCCAAGTTGGTTGACTGCATGGCCCCGGAATTCGTAGGCACTTCCAGGCTTTACACTAAAGGCGTTCAGGAGGCGCCATTAATCGCTCTCGTGATAAAAAGACAGCTAGTGTTGGCTATCGCCCTGTCGATGCTTGTTAAGCTCAGTTTTTTGCAAACATCAGTAAACCACCCGCGCCAATCAAACTGCCACCAAACACTTTACCCAAATTAAGCGGCAACTTTCCTGAAACGCCAAGGGAGGCTTTGCGTGCCAGTATCGAGCAGACACATAAGCAGGAAAATGATAACGCCATAAACGTTCCCAACAATATTGAAAACTGAAAAAGCACGCGGTGGCCCGGCTCGATAAATTGAGGAAAGAGCGCCGTTGTAAACGCGATAGCTTTTGGGTTTGAAAGCGACACCGCGATACCTTGCAGATACAAGAGCCCACCACGCTTATTTGAATCAGCCTCTTCGACCTTAATGGGCGAGACGCCATTGCGCCAAATTTTGATGCCAAGGTAGGCGAGGTAGAGCGCTCCCACTATTTTAACCGCCAGAAAAGCGCTCGAAGAGTACAGAATTACCGCGCTCAAGCCCGTAACGGAGATGCTCGATAGGATGGCCAGCCCCGTAACGTTACCCAGGATCGTTTTTAATGATTGAAGAATTCCGTACTTCAAGCTATGTGTAGCGACCAGCAGCATCGCCGGCCCAGGCACTATAGTCGCTACGGATGCAATGGCAGTAAATGCCAACCAGGCTTCGATGTTCATTGGTTTCTCTATATGGTCTAGCGTCCAAAGCAGCGGCGCGCGTTAGCACGTCCAGTCCGAAAGGCGATACTGCCTTTGCATGTTATGAGTTTTTCCACTGTTCTATACGTTCTCTTGAAACTTTTACCGCCTGATCACTAAAAAGATCAGTGTGACGAAGAATGACATTTTCAAATGCATAATCTTCAAGACCCATTTCAACGAGGGCGGTATAACCTTGTGTCTCTGTAGGTCGATTTACGGCTCTTTCTACCGCACCAATAATTCCATGGCGGGTTATCATTTGCCATGTACGACCGGCACGAGTTTTCCTTCCATTCCTCGCACTTAATACCTCTTCGTATGCGTAAACAGCTTCGAGGGCTTTACGCTCGGCATCAGATTTTGCTCCGTAAGCTTTAGCTCGGAGCTGAACAGCTCGTTCTTTGGCCTCTTGCGCCAAATCTTCATGGCCACGCTCAATGCAGTTCTTGGCAAATATTTCGCACTTCTCTGGTGTATCAATTTTTTTTAATTCTATCGTTCATTTCTATACTCGATATTGAATGACTCACAACGCCCGCTTAAGTGATTAACAACACTGGCCACGAAACTCAATCATCACACCGAAAACGCTAAATAAAAATAAAAACCGCCAACATCACGAATCGATATATAGCGTTTTTATTTATTTCTGTATACATTAAATCTATGATATTTAAGAAATTCCTCATGCTCAGGTTTCAAGTTAATAAACAAATCAGGATGTATTCCAAGTAAGTTACAGCCTTTAAACTCTGAAGATATCATAATACAACCTTCTGAATCAAAACTAATAAGCCCTGAATCAAATGCTTTATCTAAGTGTGCAACCAAAAGAAATCCATTGTAAGGATTTAATCTATTAGCTTCAGAGGCACTCCATGGAATAATGTGACTCGCTACAAGTAGCTCTTTAACCTCACAACCAGTAACAGCACATCCACCCCACATATTAATTAGTTTTTGACGAAAAGCACCCTGACCTATCCTAGACTTTATTAAACTTTCTTTCTCGGTAACCTCGATCATTGGGTTTGAAAGAATTTCATCTATATCAGACTCTAAAGATGACTTTTCTTCGACACTATTACCGTAAATGAAATCAACTTGAGCAGCTAAACTTTGAGCATTTGAAGATGGAAACTCTTCGCTAGTCACATAAACGGCATGACCTTTTTCTATAGCCGTGTCAAAATCAAATTTCTTCAGAGTTCTTCCTTGAACAAAGTCTCCCTTCGAGAAAGTATGCTCGAACTCTTCATTATTCAAAACCCTAATAACCCGAACAGCGTTGCTCAACTCGAAAAAGTGATATACAGCTCCATTAAACCTATTTTTTCTTTGATATTGATGTGTTCTCATTGTTTCCTCGAATACTTAACGTCGCATTAAGCGGAAAAAATACTGGGTTAAAATATGTAGCGAAGCGAAACTTAATCAACTGTTTTTTTGTTCTGCTTGGATACCTTGCTATGCATTTCTAGATGAAAGTTTTAACTTATTCAAAAACTGACTAACATCTTGATCAAATGGCAATGCAATTCTGATATCAGTTTGAGCAGTAGAACCTGAGATATCATCAAAAATCTCTTGTATTAATTCAATAATATTTTCTACGTCATTTCTCCTAAATTTCAAATCTAATTTTTTTCCTACCCATTAAAGTATTTAAATCATTGTGAGCTAATAATTTGCTACGCCAGCTTTTAATGCCTGTTAACTCGTAGAGCTTAAGCAACTCTGAATATTTATCATCTAATTCAGGACATTCACATTGAGCTATAATTCTTGCTAATGACAAGTTTTCATTGTTCCTTCCTGTTTGGGCAGGATCCAACAAACAAGCAAGACTAAGGCAGAGCTTTTCAATATATGCCTTTTGTATTCTGCCAAAAACTAAAGAATTGAATTCGTTTAATACATCAATCGATTTTTGATATGTGAAGAGGTCACTATATACAGTTAAATCTAAGCACAAGTTGGTGAAGTATTCTTTTATGACCTTTAGTTCGTCTTGTTTTACTTTTGATCTATTGAATTCCACTCTATGTGGTAAAGCCAGTCCCCTTGCCTTACAAAACTCATCATATGTAGCATAAATTTGGGTTTCAGATTTATTGGTACTCATAGAATACTCCATAATGCATAACGCTGAGCACAGCGGCGACCTTTGAGTGGCGACAAAGGAGACACGGAAAGGTCGTCCGGCGGCCATCGGCCGCGAACTGCTGCGCCTTGTTATAAATTACTCAACGTACTTGTCGTACGCCCGTTCTTCGCAGAGTACATGCCACACCTCTTGCGGAATTAGCTTGCTCGCCCAACCGTAGTAGCCCCACGTTTTAGTTAGATCTTCTTGCCAACAATCGTCGCAGATCAAGGAATGATAATGAACGTGGCCCGCCATGATATCCAGATAGATCTCGCTGAGACTCTTCGGGTTGTTGCAATAGCATTTGAACTTTTTATCTCGAGTTCTATCGGTGAGAGGGCCAACTAGCCTCTGGTAAATGAGGGGATATTTTTTCTTCAACCGTTGATGAACCGCATCTAGGACATCAACCCTGTCTCTCTTGAAGGCATTGTCACGGAGACGTAAAAGCTCTTTTTCGGAGTCATATCGCCCCTGGTGGATTCTGGATACGAGGCCCGTCATTGGACTACCTCAATTTATAACAGTGATTATTCGCCCATCCACATAACCTCAATAATCGCGCCGGCGCGTTTATTGAGGTTATGCAGCCCGCTTGCAGCCCGTAACCTACTGATCACTCTAGCGCCGATCAATTTACAGGCCGTCTATCCATTATTCGCGTGCCCGCTCGTTTTACTCGATTCAATCATACCCTACCCACAAACTTACCTTCGGCCACGCATAAATGCGATGACAATCGTCAACCATAGGTCGTAGGCCCGCACTCGCCAGCTTTTCCAAGCAGGCCCAACACAAAACTGCCGCTCAAAAGCGGCAGCATCAAACACGTGGTTCCAGAGCGAGTCGTTAAAGCACCACCTCATACCCTTCAAACTTCGGCGGCCCCAGATAAATCCCCTCCGGCGACTTGGCATTGGCATGCGCCTTGCGAAACGCGTCGGACTGCGTCCAGGCACGGAAGGCGTCCTCAGATTCCCAGATGCTGTGCGAGATAAACACGGTGTGGTCCTCCTGCTTGTCGCCCTGGAGCATCCTGAATTCCTTGAAGCCGGGTACCTCGTCGAGGTGCGAGTCGCGGTTGCGCCATACCTCGAGAAAATCCTCTTCCCGGCCCGGGGCGATACGAAAACGGTTCATGGCGATGTACATGGGCTTGCTCCTTGGGGGATTGTGACCAACGCTTGATGGTAACGCTACGACCCGGGCACGGATAGCCCAAGGAGACCCATGGCCACTGCCGGTATTCACGTGGTGTGGTTCAAGCGTGATCTGCGCGTTCACGACCACGCGCCGCTGACCCTTGCCGCCGAGGCGGGCCTGGTGCTGCCGGTGTTCGCCATCGAGCCTGGCCAGTGGCAGGCGCCGGACAGTGCGCTCCGCCACTGGCAGTTCGCCGCCGACTCGCTGGTCGATTTACAGGCAGCGCTAAGCGAGCGAGGACTGCCGCTGTGTATTTGGGAAGGCGACGTGCTCGCGCTGCTCGCCGCGCTGAAGGCGCACTACGGGGCGCTGACGCTCTACTCTCATGAAGAAACCGGTAACGCCTGGAGCTACGCGCGCGACGTGGCGGTGCTCGCGTGGTGCCGCGCCGAAGGCGTGACGTGGCACGAACACCGCCAGGTGGGCGTGGTGCGCAGGCTGAAAAGCCGCGTCGATCAAAGCGCCTGGGAGGAACAGTGGGAAGCGCTAATGCAGGCCGCGCCCTTCAAGACGCCTGCCAATGCCCGCCCGGCCCCCGGCTGGGAGGCGTTTCATCATCGGCCGGTGGACGAACTGCATGGGCTCACGCTGGGTGTCGACACCACGCCCTGCCCCGAGCGCCAGCGCGGCGGGCGTCGCGCCGGGCGCGCGCTCTGGTACGGTTTTCTTACCCAACGCGGCGAGCGCTACCGGGGTTCGATCTCAAAGCCCTTGCGGGCCGAGGTACACGGCTCGAGGCTTTCGCCCCACCTGGTTTGGGGTACGCTTTCGATGCGTGAGGTGGTGCGCTCGCTTCGCCACCAGCGCGAAAAGCACGCCGAGAAAACCCGCTGGGCGCATTCGTTACGAGCGCTCGCCTCGCGGCTGCACTGGCACTGCCACTTCATTCAAAAGCTCGAAAGCGAACCGAGCATCGAAGATAAAACCCTGCACCCGGCGCTCAAGGGGCTGCGCGAACGCGACCCGGAGCACCCGCGGCTGCTGGCCTGGAAGCGCGGCCAGACCGGCGTGCCGCTGGTGGATGCCTGTATGCGCTGCCTGATTCATACCGGCTGGATCAACTTTCGCATGCGCGCGATGCTGATCTCGTTTGCTACCTTTGGCCTCGGCCTTCACTGGCGTGAGCCCGGGCTTCACCTGGCGCGGCTGTTTACCGATTTCGAGCCCGGCATCCACTACCCGCAGATTCAGATGCAGTCGGGCGCCACCGGCTTCAATACGCTTCGCATCTACAACCCGATCAAGCAGGCCGAGGACAACGACCCGAGCGGTGAATTCGTCGCCCGCTGGGTGCCGGAGTTAACCGCGCTGCCCGTCGAGTGGCGGGCCAAACCCTGGGCGCTGCCGGAAAGCCTGCAAACGCGCTACGCGTTCATTCCCGGCGAGCACTACCCGCTACCTCATGATTTCGAGGCCGAGGCCCGCCACTGGAAAACGCTGATTTTCGAGGCGAGCCGCACGCCAGAGGCCAAAGCCATCAGCCAAGAATTGATGGCGCGTCTGGCCAGTCACCGCCGCCCAAACGCCCGGCGTAAAACGATAAAACCCGCCCACCGTCAGCAGCTTTCGCTGTTTGACGGTGGCGAGTCGGAAGTTGAAAGCGATTGAATTGCCGCTAACAGGGCGTCAAAGGTTTTTAGAAGTGATAGTTGATAAAGGCACCGGTACGCCACTGCACGTCGCTGCCCGCATCGTCGACGATCGGGCTGTCGCTGGCGTCGCCGGTGAGCTTGGCCACCCCAAGAAGGCCAGTAACCGACCACTGCTCTGTCAGGTAGTAACTCAGCGACGCATTGGCGCCTAGTGCGAAAGCGCCGTCGTCGGGCTCGTAGGCCGCAAGACCTGAGCGCACGCTGTCGCCGGGCGAGACGCCAAACATGGCGTCGGTCCACTTATCGCTGGTATACGCCACTTCAGGGCCGAGCGTCATGACCATGCGTTCGCCAAGGCGCGTGACATGCTGGGCTTTGAAAGCAAGGCGGTAGCCGTCGATATCACCGGTAAAGGGGGTTTCCGCCGAGCCGGTATAGCGCCAGCCCGCGTCGCGGTAGCTGATACGAAGCCCCGCCGTCGCGCCGCCGTCGACCTCGTCGAAGCGGCTCAAATCGCCGCTATCATCGCGGCCGAAGGTGTAGCCGATGAAGGGCGCCACCTTGACGTTGTCCTGATTGATGACGTTCCAGCCGATCCCGTCGCGAACGCTTACGAACAGCGTGTCGTTGTAGGTCGCTTCCACCACCGGTAAGGGATTCCATTCGTAGTCGTCACTGCCCAGGTAGTCCGGGGTATAGATCGCACCGGCCCCCAGCGTGCCCTCCCATTGCGCCCATGCCGTGGAGCACAGCGAAGCGCTTGCGATGGCAAGCGACAGCATCAGCGGGCGGCGATAATCGTTTGAATGCAGCATGTTCCAGATCCTGAGCGGTTCGAAGTCAGAACGAACTCTAGGCCCAAATCCATGATCGAGCAATCGTTTAACGACCAAATGGTCGTTAAGGTATAATCGCTTCCTTTTGCCGCTCACTATGGGGTTCGACCCATGAAGCACTCCGCCAAGACGCCGCTGGCGTCACCACGCAAGCGCACGCGCCTGCCCCCCGACATTCGTCGCCAGTATATTCTGGATGCCGCGCTCGACGCGTTCGCAAAAGTGGGCTTCGAAGGCGCCACGGTCGAGGCCATCGCGCTTAAAGCGGGGCTTACCAAGGCGGGGTTTTACGCCCACTTTGCCAGTAAGGAGGCGCTGTTCGAGGCGCTGCTGGAGGCGATCATGCTGCCCGTGGAGAGCGGCGAGAGCGGCTTTTTGCGCCATGCAGAGAGTCTGGAAGACGCGGTCGATGGCTTTCTGGATATGCTCTACGGCGACGGCTCGTCGACGCGCCGGCTCACCATCGTGCGGCTTTTGATCATCGAAAGCGGCCGTGACCCGCAGCGTATCCGGCAGTGGTACGAGCAGTGCTACCGGCCCTATCTCGAAAAGCGTCAGCAGGCGCTGGCCGACCACCTGAACCGCTACGCCCCGAAGGCCGCCCTGACGCCGGATCAGATCACGCTGGCGTTTTCGCCGTCGGTGCTGGCCCTGTTCTGGCAAATGATCATTGGCGGCGACATCGCCGCCGAGCGCATCGCGGCCATCAAGGCAAGCCACCGCGACGTGATGCTGCGACTTCTTTCAGCGGATTAAGACCCTTTTCAACGGATTGAGATCATGCCACGACTCTTGAACGGATTTGGCCACCTGTTACCTCTCGCCGCGCTGGGGGCGCTTTTGAGTGCCTGCGCGACCACGCCAACGCCGCCCTCGCCGCCGCCACCGGTCGAGCTGCCCGGCGCCTTTCTGGCCTCGACCGGTCAGCAGGTGTTTATCGACGACCGCTGGTGGCAAACGTTTCAGGACGAGGAGCTCAACGCCTTCGTTAGAAACGCCTTGGACGACAACCCGGGCCTCGCCCAGGCCATTGCGCAGGCGCGCATTGCCGAGGCGCAGTCGCGCGGCGACCGGGCGGATCTTTTTCCACAGGTCAGCACCGGGCTCAACAGCTCCCGCCAGCGCCGCCCGGGCGCGCAGGGCGGTGGGGACAGCATCACCAACAGCCATAACGCTACGCTCGACGTAAGCTGGGAAGTCGATCTGTGGGGGCGGCTGTCGTCGCTCTCCGCCGCCGGGCAGGCGGATTATCTTGCCGCCAGCGAGCAGCTGCGCGCCATGCATCAATCGCTGGCCGCCGACGTCGTGTCGCTCTATCTCGGCGTGGTGCAGGCTCGCGCCCAGGTCGAGCTTTCCGAGGATACCGTCGAGGCGCTGGAGGAGTTCGCCCGCCAGGTCGAGAACCGCGCCAACGCCGGGGTCGTCTCGCCCACCGACTTGACGCTCGCCACCGCCAACCTGGCCTCGGCCAGAGCCGGGCTCGAGCAGCGCCGGGAGAACCTGGAGCGTACCACCCGCCAGTTGGAAACGCTGATGGGCCAGTACCCGGCCGGGGCGCTGATCACCAAAAGCGAGCTGCCCGCGCTTTCGCCGCTGCCCTCGGCGGGCGTGCCTGCGGAACTGCTCGAACGCCGCCCGGACGTGCGCAGCGCCGAGTGGGCGCTGCGAGCGGCGGATTACCGGCTGACCGCGGCGGAGCGCTCGTTTCTGCCGTCGATTTCCCTGACCGGCAGCGCCGGCTCCACGGCAAGCGAGCTGTCGGAGCTTTTCAGCAGCGGCTCGCTGCTCTGGACGATCGCCGGTAACCTGGTGCAGCCGGTGTTTCAGGGCGGGCGGCTGCGCGCCCAGGCGGATGTCGCCGGCGGCCAACGCGACGATGCGTTCTACGCCTACGTCGACACCGCCCTCACCGCGCTGTCGGAAGTCGAGACAGCGCTGGCGGTCGATGGCCTGCTCGCCCAGCGCGTGGCCGAAAGCGAGGCCGCGGCCGAGGCCGCCGAAGAGTCGGTGCGCGTCTCCTTCAACCGCTACTTTCAAGGCATCGAGCCCTTTTTGAATGTGCTGGAGAGCTATCAGCGGGCGCTGGATAGCCGCAGCGCCACGATCACCGCGCGCTACGACCGTCTGGAAAACCGTATCGCCCTGCACCTTGCCCTGGGAGGCGGCTTCGATGCCGTCTCGGCGTTAACCCCCTCCGTAACAGGAACCTCTGCGTTATGAATATGAAAACCATCGCCTGGGCGCTGGCGTGCCTGCTACTCAGTGCGTGCGGTAGCGACGACGAGAGCACACCGCCCGCCGACGAGGAGGCGATCCAGCAGGCGCCCGCGGTCAGTGTCCGCGTCGAACCCGCCGAGGTCCTCGCGCTGCAAGGCTGGACCTACAGCCAGGGCACGGCCCGCTCCCTGCGCCGGGAATACCTGACCTTCACCGAGCAAGGCAAGGTGACCTTCGTCGATCAGGACCTGCGGGTGGGCGTGCCGGTGAGCGAGGGTCAGCTGATTGCCCACCAGGCCCCCGGACGTTTGGAGGCGGAACTGGCCTCCGCGCGCGCCTCGCTGGAGGAAGCCGAGGCCAGTCTTTCGCTGGCGCGGGTCACTCAGGATCGTTACCAGACGCTGGTCAATCAGCGCTCCGCCTCCGCCCAGGAGCTGGACGAGGCGCGCGTCGAAGTGCAGCAGGCGCTGGCCACCCGCGACAGCGCCCGGGCCGAGATCGCCCAGGCCGAGGTCATGCTCGAGGAATCACGGCTGGTGTCGCCCATCGACGGCGTGCTGGCGCGCCTCAACATTGAGCAGGGCCGCTATTTCATGCCCAACACCGTGGACTCCTCGACCGAGCAGGGAGCGCTTCAAACGGTGCCGGCGCTGGTCATCGACCCGTCGCGTTTTGAGGTACGGGTGGACCTGCCGTCGTACAACTTCAATCGTGTCGAGGTCGGCGCGCGCGCCGTTATTGGCGGGCGGCCACCGCAGAAGGCCGATAGCCTCGACCCTGAAACGCTCGGCGAGAGCGAGATAGGCGAAATCCATGCGATCAGCCCGTCCGTCGACCCGCAGTCGCGCACCTTCGAGGTCATCATTCGTACTACCAGCGAGCACCCGCGCCTGCAGGACGGCGCCTTCGTGGCGGTGTGGATGGCCGAGCCCGAGAAAACCGAGGCGCTGAGCGTGCCGTTCAATGCGCTGCGCTTCTTAAACGATCAGGCCTTCGTGTTCGTGTACGACGAAACGAGTGGTCGGGTGGAAGAGCGCAGCGTCCAGCTCGGCCAGCAGGCCGGCGAGCGCCGCGAAGTGCTGGAAGGGCTCACTGCCGGCGAGCAGGTGGTCACCGAGGGGCGCACCCGGTTAAACGATGGTGACCGCGTCACGCTCATCGGGGGCCAGTCATGAGTGCGGACGTCACAACAAGGCAAACGCCGCCAGCGCGCCGCGAAACCGACGAGGTACGCAACGCCCACCGGCTGATGCGCTTTTTCTTTCTCAAGCCGATCTTTGGCATTCTGCTCACCATCACGATGCTGCTGGGTGGGCTGTTTGCCTACTCTACGCTGGTCAAGGAGGCCTTGCCCGCCCTCGACATTCCTCAGGCGAGTATCACCACGGTCTGGTCCGGGGCCGACCCGCGCTCGGTGGAAGAGCAGATTACCGACCTGATCGAGGACGAAATCACCACGCTCAGCGGCGTGAACACGGTCAATAGCGCCTCGTTCGATTCGCTGTCGGTCATTTCGGTCGAGTTCGATGCGTCCACCGACACGACGGACGCCATGACGCGGCTGCGTGCCGCCGTGGCCGATGCGGAGTCCGGTTTTCCCTCCGAGGTCGAAAGCCCCAACATCAGCCAGAGTTCGGTGGACGACCGCCCGATCCTGACCCTGGCGCTGCACGGTAGCGCCGGCTCCGCCACGCTCAACCAGACCGCCCGCCAGATTCGCGACGCACTGGAGCGCGTGCAGGGCATCAACGAGGTCAATATCGGTGGCGAGCGCGAGGAGATCGTGCAGATTCTCATCGACCCGCAGCGACTGTTGGCGCTGGGGCTCTCGCCCACCACCATTCGCGACGCCGTGCAGCAGGCCAATATCGAGCAGCCGTTTGGCGAGGTGCGTAGCCAGAACATGGGCGCGGTAGTGCGCCTCGAGGGGCGCTTTTCCGATATCGACGACCTGCGCGCGCTGCCCGTATCGCGCCTGGAAAACAACCAGAGCTCGCGCGCGCTGACCCTGGGCGAAGTCGCTACCGTCAAGCGCATGCAGGAAACCGAGCAGTCGCGGGCGTTTTTCAGCGAGCGCGGCGGCGACTATGAGTCGTCACTCGAGATCTCGATCACCAAAACGCCCGGCGCCGATACGGTGCAAGTGGTGGAGCGCATTCGCCAAGCCCTGGCCGAGCAGCAAGCGGCCAGCACCTGGCCTGCCCAGGTGGACTACTCGGTGCTTCAGGACGACGCCGTGCAGATTTGGGATTCGCTGACCGAAGTCTTTGTCAGCGCCCTGCAGACCATGCTGGTCGTCTTTGCCATTTTGTTCATTACCATCTCCTGGCGCGAGGCGATCGTCTCGGGGCTTGCCGTGCCCGTCACCTTTGCCGGTGTGCTGCTGGTCATCTGGGCATTGGGGTACTCGCTCAACGAACTGGTGATCATCGGCATGGTGATCGCGCTGGTCATGATCATCGATGTCTTCATCATTTTGATGGAGGGCCTGCACGACGAGATTTACCGCAACGGCCATACCTTCGGCCAGGCCGTGCTGGCGACCGTCAAACGCTATGCGATTCCGGTCTTTGCCGCGCAGGTAACCACGCTTCTGGCCATGGCGCCCTTGATGTCGATTGGCGGCACCATGGGCGCGTTTGTCCGCATTTTGCCGGCGACGATCATCATCTGCCTGGTGCTCTCTTTCGTCGTGGCGATGCTTTGTGCGGTGCCGCTCTCGCGGGTGCTCTTAGGCAAGCAGCGCCGGGCCGAAGGCGAGGAAAAGCCCGGCTTGGCGGATCGGGTGACCCAGCGCTCGGTCGACGGCGTGGAGCGCTTTAACGGCCGCTATATCGTGGCGAGCCGCGGCCGCGCCTGGCTTTGGGTGTTGGGCGCGGTCGTACTGTTCGTGATCTCGCTGTTCGCGTTTACCCAAACGCGCCTCGAGCTCTTTCCGCCAGCGGACGGCGAGCGCCTCGGGATCAATATCGAGCTTCCCCCCACCGCGCCGCTGGAGACCTCCCAACAGGTTGCCGACCAGGTCGGCGAGATCCTGCGCGACAAGCCTTATTTTGCGAGCATCAGCAAGCTGGTGGGGCTCAAAAGTCCGTTCGCCGGCAGCGGCTCGCTACAGCCAAGCGATGCCGAGAACTTTATCGGCTTCTCGGCGATGTTCACCTCGCGCGATGCCCGCGATGAGGACTCCTACGTGATCGCGGAGTCGCTGCGCGAGGAGCTGTCCGCGTATCTTGCGCAAAACGTCGCCGGTGCCGACCTTCTGGTGGTGCCGGAAAGCAGCGGGCCTTCGCCCGGGGATCCCATCGAGATTCAGCTATTGGGCGGCAACATGGACACCCTGAAGGAGCTGTCGCAGCAGGTGCAGCAAGTGCTTGCCTCGACCCCGAACGTGGTGGACGTGCGCGACAACCTGGGCGCTCCGCTGCCTCAGCTCGCGCTGCGGCCCAATCGTGACGCCTTGAGCTTTTTCGGCATGTCCTACGACGAGCTCGCCTCCCAGATACGCATCGCCTATAGCTCCGATATCATTGGCAACTTCGCAAGCTCAGGTGACACCGACGATCTCGATATTCGCTTGGGCATGGAGTGGCCAAGCCAGCCCGGCGAAGCCGGCGGGCCGAACACGGTCGAGGAGTTCTCGCGGGTGCGCGCTTACCTGCCGGACGGCGGCTCCATCACCATGTTCCAGCTGTTGAGCCCGACACAGTCGGAAGGCGCGATGGCCATTTCCCACGTCGATGGCGAGCGCGCGCTGACCGTGCTGGCCAAGAACCAGGGGCGCACGGTCACCGAGATCATGAACGAGATTTCACCGCGCCTTGACGAACTGCAGCAGGACTGGCCCGCCGGCTATCGCATCGCGGTAGGCGGCGAATCCGCCGAAACGGCCGATACGCTAGGCTCGGTAGGCATCGCCATGCTGGTCGCCATCGTGCTGGTGGTCGGCGTGCTGGTCATCGTGTTCAGCAGCTTCCGCCAGGCGCTGATCATTTTCGCCACCATGCCGCTGGCGATCATCGGCACGGCGCTGGGTTTCTGGGCATTCGGGATCGCGTTTTCGTTTTTCGCCATGATCGGGCTGGTATCGCTGATCGGGATCGCGATCAATAACGGCATCATCATGGTGGACACCATGAACGGCTTCTTGAAGGAGGGCATGAGTGTTGGCGAGGCGGCCTCCGCCGGCGCAGCACGGCGGCTACGCCCGCTCTTGACCACCGCCGTGACCACCATTGTCGGACTGGTGCCGCTGGCCATCAGCAGCGAAAGCTACCGGCCGCTGACGCTGGTGATCATCTTCGGGCTGATCTCGGCCACCTTGCTGGCGCTGTTCGTCGTGCCCGCTCTCTACTATCTGCTGACCCCGGCCGATGCCAGCGAGCCCGAGATGCTGGATTAAACGCCGGCAAGAGGCCGTAAGGGTAACGCCCCCGCCGTTTGACGACGGCGGGGGCAACTCATTACGCTAGCCGCATTTCCCTATCTTTTATCCCCTACCCCGAGCCGCGCTCCTTCAAAGCGCTTTTCGAGGCTCGAACGCCAGGCACCCACCATGCAGCTAACCCGGTTCACCGACTACTCGATTCGCGTGTTGATCTATCTGGCCGTCAAGGGTGAGGCGCGCGCGACGATCGGTGAAATCGCCGAGGCCTTCGACATCTCGCGAAATCACCTGATGAAGGTAGTTCACGAACTGGCCCAGAAAGGCTACGTCACCGCGATTCGCGGTAAAAACGGCGGCCTGTTGCTGGCCCAGGACCCGGCCACCATTGGGCTTGGCGCGCTTGTTCGCGACACCGAGCAGGACATGGGGCTGGTCGAGTGCTTTCAACAGGGCAACGGCTGTACGATCACCCCGGCGTGCCGGCTTAGGCCGATTCTGGGCGAGGCGCTCGCCGCCTTTCTCGCCGTGCTCGACCGCTACACCTTGGCCGATGTGCTGGACGGCCACGTACCGGAGCTCGCCGGGCTCTTACGCATCCCCGCCACCCACGTTTGAACCCACACTTTCACTAATGCGCCCTCTTTTGATCTGGATCAAGAGACGGCGGGCGTCTTGCGTTGAGCTTTTTTGGCACGCCTTATAAGATATATTTTAAATACATCTTATAAGGAGCACGCCATGTTGAGCCACGAGCAGGAAGCGCTGATCGAAGCCACCGCCCCCGTCGTTGCCGAACATCTCAACGCCATCACCAGCCGGTTCTACCCGCTGATGTTCGAGCGCTATCCCGAGGTCAAGGTGCTATTCAACGAGGTGCACCAGCAAAACGGCAGCCAGCCGCGGGCGCTGGCCGTCGCGGTGCTCGCCTACGTTCAGCTTCGAGGCAACCCGGCCAAGGCGCGGGCCGCGCTGGATATCGTGGTTAGCAAGCACGTCTCGCTGAACATTTTGCCCGAGCACTACCCGATCGTCGGCGAGTGCCTGATGGCAGCGATCGGCGAAGTGCTGGGAGACGCGCTGACCCCGGAGATCGCCGATGCCTGGGGCGCGCTCTACGGCGAGCTGGCCGCACTGCTGATCGACCTGGAAGATCAGCGCTACCGCGAGTTCGAAAGCCGCCCCGGCGGCTGGCGCGGTGCGCGGCGCTTCAAAATCGCCCGCACCCATCAGGAGAGTTCGGTCATCCGGTCGTTCGTTTTCGAGCCCGAGGATGGCGGCCCCGTGGCTGCTCATGAGCCCGGCCAGTACATTGGCGTGCGCGTGATGATCGACGGCGAGCCGGTTTATCGCCATTACAGCCTGTCCGACCTGCCCAACGGCCGTAGCTACCGGATCTCCATCAAACGTGAGGAGCAGGGCCGCGTCAGCCGCCACTTCCACGACGTGTTAGAGGTGGGCGACACGCTGGAGCTTTTGCCGCCGGCCGGCGACCTGACGCTCGTCGAAGGAAACGAGCCGCTGCTGCTGGCCAGCGGCGGCGTCGGCCAGACGCCGCTCCTCCCCATCGCCCGCCAGGCGCTGAGCCAGGGCCGCCGGGTGGTGTATCTGCACGCCGCGATCGACCGCGACCACCACGCGTTTAGCGATGACGTCAAAGCGCTCAAGCGCGACTACCCGGAGCAGCTGACGGTGGTCAACGTGCACGAACACGGTGAAGGGGTTGAGCACATCGGCCGAATCGATCATGACCTGCTGGCCCGCTACCTGCCGGGGCCCAAGGCGCGCTGCTACTTCGTCGGCCCGCAAGGCTTCATGGCCGCCGTGGACACCGCGCTGGCGGGGCTGGGCATTGATGATAGCCACCGCCACTTCGAGCACTTCGGCCCGGCCAGGCCGCTGGTGGCCGCCTAGGGCGGGCGGGTAATCAGCCTTTATCCATAAAGGGAGGCAACATGGCAAGGATCGCATTGAAACGCGCGTTCGACGCGCCGGCGAAAGAGGATGGCTACCGCGTGCTGGTGGACGGCCTCTGGCCACGCGGCGTCAAAAAGGAGCACGCCCACATCGACGAATGGCCCAAGGAGATCGCCCCCAGCCGTGAGCTGCGCGAGGCGTTTCACGACGGCTCGCTCGGTTGGGGGGAGTTTCGAAAGCGCTACCTCAACGAGCTGACCGAGCATCGGGAAACGCTCAGGCCGCTGGCCCAACGCGCAAAAGGGGAAACGGTGACGCTGGTGTTCGCCTCGAAAGAGACGCGCACCAACAACGCCGTGGTGGTTCGCCAGTACCTGAACATGCTGGGCTAGCGGCGAATCAGTCCGCGTCGGTGATATCGGTGATCCAGGTCAGCGCCGCGACGGCGGCGGGAAAGCCGATGGTCGGCACCGCCAGCATCGCCACCTGCTTGAGTTCCTCGGCGCTGATGCCCTCCTCGAGCCCACGGCGCACGTGGGAGTGCACCGCGCCTTCGGAGCGGTTATCGATGGCCAGCGCCAGCTTGACCAGCCGGCGCTGGCGGGCCTCCAAAGGCCCCGCTTCCGAACACGCCTTGCCGAGTGCGGCGTAGGCGCTCCACACCTCGGGGTATTCGCCGGCCACGTCACCGGCACCGGAGGGAAGTTTCTCGGACGTCATGGCGCGCATCCTTTCAATGGGGGTGTGCGCTCAGTATAGAAGTCCGCCCAGGCGATGCCAGCCCCTGCATCAAGCGTCCTTGCTGCTACCGCTGCTCCAGCGGATCACTTTGCCCATGGTCAGCCCCTGCACCACGATCGAGAACACCACCACGCAGTAGGTGAGCGTCAGCACCAGGTTTCTCAGATCGCCTTCGGGTAGCGACAGCGCCATGGCCACCGAGATGCCGCCGCGCAGCCCGCCCCAGGTGAGAATCCGGATAGTCCCCGGCGACTGCTCTCTGACCCGCTTGAGTAAGCCCATGATCAAGGAGACGCAGAACCCGCGCGCGCCGACCACGACAGGAATCATCAGTGCGCCGGCCAAAAGCCAGGCGCGCTCGATGGGCAGAATCAAAAGCTCCAGGCCAATCAAAAAGAACAGCACCACGTTGAGAATCTCGTCGATGAGCTCCCAGAAGGTATCGACGTTTTCGCGGGTTTTGTCCGACATCGCGAACTGCCGCCCGTGGTTGCCCACGAACAGCCCCGCGATCACGACGGCAATGGGCGCGGACAGGTGCAGCGCATCCGCCAGGGCGTAAAGCCCCATGGCGATGGCCAGGGTCATCAGCACCTCGACCTGATAGTTATCGACGCGCTTGAGCATCTGGTGAGTGGTATAGCCCACGGCGCACGCCAGCAGCAGCGCCCCGCCGACCTCCTTGAGCAGCAGCAGGCCGACGGCCGCCGCGTCGATGGAGGCGCCTAAGTTCGAGCCGTGCTCAGCCCCGTCGAGCCCCGCGAGCTGTAGCAGCACCATGAACACCACCACGCCCAGGCCGTCGTTGAACAGCGACTCTCCGCTGATCTGGCTTTCGAGCTGCTGCGAGACACCGACGGATTTCATGATCGCGACTACCGCGATGGGGTCGGTTGGCGAGATCAGCGCGCCGAACAGCAGCGCGTGCATGAAGGGAATACCGAGCCCCATCCAGCCGAGTATCCACCAGGCAAGCGTTCCCACGATGAACGTGGACATCAAGGTGCCCACGACCGCGAGCAGTCCGATCGGCAGCCACTCCCGGCCCAGGTGGTCGAACTTGACGTGAATAGCGGCGGCGAACAGCAAAAACGCGAGCAGCCCGTGCAGCACCACCTGGTCGAAGTCGATGCGCGCCACCAGGGCGGTGGCCTCATCGCGCAGGCCGTCGTTATAAGGGCTGATCAGAATCAGCGCGAGCGAGCCAAGTAGCGCGACCAGCATGACGCCAATCGTCGTCGGCAGCTTGATATAGCGATAGTTGAAGTAGCTCGACACGGCGGCGAGCGTGATCAGAATGCTCACCAGAGAAAACAGGCTCATCGGGGCTCCAGGGGATTTAAAACGGTGACGATCCCATAAAATGACGCCCGGCTGGGCGTCATTTTCAGGAGCACTAATATAACCTTAAAAAGCGAGGCCCGCCCCCCACCGCAAGCAAACGCTTACGATGAGGGCGGGCTATCGATACCGCCACGATGGGCTCAAGCCCACCTTTCACAAAGACGTTACGAGCGATGTGCCCACTTGTAGGGGTCCAAACGGCCTTCGTACATTGGCAGTTCGAGCACCGGATCATCGCCTCGGAATTGAGACCACATACGGTTCAAGCCCGCTGTTCCGAAGGTTCGCACTCGGTCGACCTCGTCTAGATTGAGCACATCGGTCAACGTTCCCGCCGTGGCGCCGGGCATACGTGCTCGAATACGGCCTTCCGGATCCACGACCAGGCTTTGCCCTTCACCGGAAGGCGTCGCCGCATTGACGCTCACCATGTAAACCTGGTTGAAGATGGCGTTGGCCTGCACGAGGATCTGTTCCTGAGCCCGGTCGCAGGTGGTCGTGGCGACCTGGTTGATGATGACATCGGCCCCCTGCCATGCAAGCTGGCGTACCGTTTCGGGAAACCAGATATCGTAACAGATGGCCAGCCCCACACGGCCGATGCCCGGCACGTCGAACACCTCCAGGCGATCCCCGGGCCGGTAGGGCTCGTAAGGGCGCCAGGGAAAGCACTTGCGATAGGCGGCAACGCGCTCGCCTTCGGGCGAGTAGACCGGCGCCGTGTTGTAGAGGTAACCGTCGCTGCCGCACTCACACACCGTGCCGGGCAACAGCCAGATACCCAGATGGCGCGCGATGCGAGACAGATGCCGATCGCGGGGGCCATCGATCGGCTCCGCCGCGGCTTCCAGCTGCCTCTTGCGCTGCTCGGGCGTGCCCGAGGCGCTGCATAGGTGCATTTCGGGATAAACGACCATTCTGGGCTGTTCGAAGTCCGCGCCGAAATCGCTGAGCTGCGCGGCGATTTCGGCTTCGAACGCCTGTAGCTCGGCGTCACTGTCGTGCAGGCGAGCGACCTCCTGCATCATCAGTATCGGCAAGTATCGGGCCATGGGGTGCCTCCTTAGCGAGCGTTTGATGTCTCGGTGTGTGACAAGTCATCCGAATCATCGAAGTCTACCTCGGGAGGCGGCTGTCGAAAGCCTCGGGTCAGATAGATCAACTGAACCAACCCGATGGCCAACCAGATGGCGCCCAACACGAAGGCATTGCTGTCCAGCTGGCTCATCAGCCACAGGTTGACCCCGGCACCCACCAGAGGGATCAGCATGCCCTTGACGACACCGTAGCGGCGCTTGGCGTCAGCGTCCCGGTTCACCATGAAGATCACCGACAGATTGACCATGATGAAGGCGATGAACGCGCCGAAATTGATGAAGGAAGCGGCCGAGAGTACGTCGAGAAACAGCGCAACGACACCGATGGCGCCCGTCAGCGCGATATTGAACACCGGCGTACGAAAGTGGGCATGGAGCGCACCGAACAGTCGCCGAGGCAAAACGGCATCGCGGCCCATGGCATACAAAAGCCGCGAAGCGCTGGCCTGAGCGGCAAGGCCCGAGGTGAACTGGGCCACGACCAGCCCGGCCAAAAACGCGGCCCCGAACAGATCTGCCCCGATCATCGTGGCGATCTCGAAAGCAGCGGAATCGGCATTGATGAACTCACTACCGGGGTGCACGAGCTGGGTGGTATAGCCCACCAGCACGTAGATACCGCCGCCGATCAGCGCCGTTAGCATGATGGCGAGTGGAATGTTGCGCTTGGGCTCGATGGTCTCCTCGGTGAGCGTCGTGACGGCATCGAAGCCTAAAAAGGAGTAGGCCGCCACGGCAGCGCCGGCGGCGATCGCCGTAAAGCCGGCGTTGTCGCCCACAAAAGGCCCCATACTGAACAGCGAACTCGTACCGCCGGAAGAGACGACGTGGCGCACCGACAGCAGCACGAAGAAGACGATCACCAATATTTGAAAGACCATCAACAGCGAGTTCACCCTGGACGCCATTTTGATCCCGTAAACGTTCAGGCTCGTGGTGATTCCAATGAAGCCCAGCAAAAAGAGCCAGCTGGGGATCTCGGGAAAGCGCGCATTGAGATAGGCCGCACCGATCAGCCAGATCACCATGGGCAAAAAGAAATAATCCAGCAGTACGCTCCAGCCCACCATGAAACCGACGCGGGAATCGATGGCCTTGCGTGTATAGGTATAGGCCGACCCGGATATTGGATAGGCGCGCGCCATGATGCCGTAACTGTAGGCAGTGAACAGCATGGCAACGGTGGTGATTAAATAAGCGGTGGGCACCGCCCCTTGGCTGGTACTGGCAATGACACCGAACGTACCCAGCACGATCAAGGGTGTCATGTAAGCAAGCCCAAATAGCACCACCGCCTTGAGCGATAACGTTCTTTCCAGCTTGATATTATTATCTATCATGATGTGTCTCCTAAAGGCATCGTTCACCGCACCGGCGCGTCTTGCGACCGGTCGTCACGACGTTGTTGCCAGGTCATCCGCTTTGGCTTGCCTGACTTGGTATCATTAGGGCTTGGCACGCAATGGCCGTCTGCCTGGCTCCCCTGCCAGATGAAACGGCCTCGTACCGCACCCGATAAAGAAGGTAGGGACAGCGCACCGCCACGTATATAACCCCAGGGTGGTATGGGAACAGAGGCATGGAAACAGTGATGGGGAGCGAGTGACGCAGAGCAAACGCGACAAGCAACTGGCCGATACGATCATGGCGCTGTCCGCCCCGGATTTTCCGAGCCACTTTTCTGGCTGGGTCAAGCAGCTGGTGGCGTTCGATAACCTGATCATCATCGCCTACCAGGGAGAGCGGCGCCCCGAGGTGCTGTACCGGGAGTGCGTCGATCCGGTGGTCTATCAACAGATGGACAGTCACTATCTGGAAGGCGCTTACCTGCTGGATCCGTTCTACCGTGAGCATCTCAAAGGCGGCGTACAGGGTATTCGCCGCCTGGCCGACGTGGCGCCGGATCGTTTCTGGCGCACGCATTATTACGAGCACTACTACCGTCAAACGACGCTACTCGATGAAATTGCGATTTTCGCGCAGCTTGAAAATGGCGTGACGCTAAACGCCTGCTTTGGAAAGGATCGCTCGAGCAATCAGCCGTTTAGCCAGGCAGAACTAACCGCTCTCGGCCGCCACGAACTCACTCTGGCCGGGCTTCTCAGCCGCCATTGGCAGCACTATCGACCGGAAAGCGCCCAAAACGCCCGCCCCTTGCCGCTCGAAAAACGCCTGCGAGAAGCGCTTGACCGGCAGCGCGGCATCCAACTGAGCCCTCGCCAAGCGGAAGTGGCACTTTTCATCCTGCGCGGCCACTCTTCACTTTCCATCAGCCTGCATCTCGATGTCAGCCTGCAAACGGTCAAGGTGTTTCGCCGTCAGCTCTATGCCAAGTGCCGCATTTCCTCCCAGGCAGAGCTGTTCGCGCTGTTAATGCCGTTCTTCGCTCAGCTGACGTCATCGATTTCAACGCAATAAAAAAGCCCGCCCTCGCGACAGGCGAGTGCCTGTCGCGAGGGCGGGCTCAGTTAAAACGCTCGTGGCTTAGCCCAGCGTCTCCAGCGAGGCCTCGATAATGGAGAGCCCCTCTTCCAGCACCTCACTCGATACCGTCAGCGGCACCAAAATGCGGATGCTGTTGCCGTAGAAACCGCAGGAGAGCAGGATCAGACCCTGCTCACGCGCCTTGGCGCAGAGCGTGGCGGTGGCGGCCGGGTCGGGCTTGCCGTCGGCGCCCACCAGCTCGAACGCGGCCATCGCGCCGAGCTGGCGGCCGTGGGCCACGTGCTCGAAGCGCGCTTCCCACACCGCAAAGCGCTCGGCGAGCATGCGGCCCATCTGCTCGCTGCGCGCGAGGATGTTCTCTTCCTCGATCGTCTCGATCACCGCCAGCGCCGCCGCGCAGGCCAAGGGGTTTCCGCTGTAGGTACCGCCGAGCGAATTGGGACCAGAGGCGTCCATGACGTCCGCCGAGCCCACGACCGCAGAGAGCGGCATGCCGTTGGCTAGGCTCTTGGCGGTGGTCAGAAGGTCCGCCTCGACACCGCTATGTTCGAGTGCAAACAGTTTGCCGGTACGCGCAAAGCCGGACTGCACTTCGTCGGCGATCAACAAAATGCCGTGCTCGTCGCACAGCGCGCGAAGCGCTTGCAGGTACTCAGGGGAGGCGATGTAGAAACCACCTTCGCCCTGCACCGGCTCGATCACGATAGCCGCGGTGCGGTGCGGTGCAATATCGGTCTTGAACAGCGTGCGAAGCGCTTCCAGGGAGGCCTCTTCGCTGATGCCGTGGATCGGGTTCGGGAACGGCGCGCGGAAGACATCGCCCGGCATCGGGCCGAAGTCGTTCTTGTAGGGCAGCACCTTGCCGGTCATGGCCAGCGTCATCATGGTGCGCCCGTGAAAGGCGCCGTCAAAGGTGATGATGCCGGTGCGGCCGGTGGCGGCGCGAGCGATCTTCACCGCGTTTTCCAGCGCCTCGGCGCCGGTGTTGACCAGCATCGCCTTGCGCTCAGGGCCGCGTACCGGGGTCAGCTCGCAAAGCTTCTGGCACAGCTGTACGTAGGGCGCGTAGGAGATCACCGCGGCGCTGGTGTGCATCACCTTCTTGAGCTGCGCTTCCACTGCGGCGACGATTTTCGGGTGGCGGTGGCCCAGGTTCAGCACGCCGATGCCGCCAGCGAAGTCGATCCAGCGCTGGCCGTCGGCGTCCCAGATTTCCGCGTTTTCGGCGCGCTCGGCGAACTGAGCGGTCGGGGTCGCGGCGCCCTTGGCGACAAAACGGTTTTTCAGCTCGTTCAACTCGTGGTTCGTCATTTCAACTCCTCTTATAGACCGCCGACACAGACGTATTTCAGTTCGGTAAATTCATCGAGCCCGTGGTGCGAGCCTTCACGCCCCAGCCCCGACTCTTTCACGCCGCCAAAGGGCGCAAGCTCGGTGGAAATGAGGCCTTCGTTGACGCCGACCATGCCGTATTCGAGCGCCTCGGTGACGTGCCAGACGCGGCGGTAATCGGTGGCGTAGAAGTAGGCAGCCAAGCCAAACGGCGTGTCGTTGGCCATCTGAATCGCCTCTTCATCGCGCTTAAAGCGGAATACCGGCGCGACCGGGCCGAAGGTCTCCTCAAACGCCACGGCCATCTCGGTGGTCACGTCCGCCAGCACCGTGGGCGTGTAGAAACGCTCGCCGGCGTCACTGACGCTTCCGCCGCATACCACGCGGGCACCTTTTTGCTGGGCGTCGCTGACGTGGCGCTGCACCTTGTCGACCGCCGCCTGGTTGATCAGCGGGCCGATGGTGCTTCCCTCCTTCAGGCCGTCACCGACCTTCAGCTCCTGAACGCGCGCGGCGAGCTTTTCGACGAAGGCATCGTAGACGCCGTCCTGGACCAGAAAGCGGTTGGTGCACACACAGGTCTGGCCGGCGTTGCGGAATTTCGAGGCGATTGCGCCGTCGACCGCAGCGTCGAGATCCGCGTCATCGAAGACGATGAACGGCGCGTTGCCACCCAGCTCCATGGCGGTTTTCTTCACCGTGCTGGCACACTGGGCAAGCAAACGCTTGCCGACCGGCGTGGAGCCGGTGAACGACACCTTGCGCACGCGGGAATCGGTGGTCAGTACTTCGCCTACCTCGGCGGGTTTGGAGGCAGTGACCACGTTGATGGTGCCTTCCGGCAGGCCCGCCTCGCGGCCGAGATACGCCGCCGCCAGTGCCGTCAGCGGCGTGGCTTCGGCGGGCTTGATCACCACGGTGCAGCCGGAGGCCAGCGCCGGGGCGCACTTGCGGGTAATCATCGCCAGCGGGAAGTTCCAGGGCGTGATGGCGGCCACCACGCCGACCGGCTCGCGCAGCACCATCAGGCGCTTGTCGGCACCGTGGCTGGGCAGGGTTTCGCCGGCCATGCGCTTGGCTTCCTCGGCGAAGAACTCGATGAACGAGGCGCCGTAACCCACTTCGCCTTTCGCCTCGGCCAGCGGCTTGCCCTGTTCCAGGGTCATCAGCCGGGCCAGGTCGTCGGTGTGTTCGATGATCAGCTCGAACCAGCGACGCAGGATTTTCGCGCGCTCCTTGACCGGGGTTGTGCGCCAGGCGGGGCCGGCCTCATACGCTGCCGCGACGGCCTCTTCGGTGTCGCTACCGCCAAGCTCGGCGACATGGGCGATGGTCTCACCGGTGGCCGGGTTGTCGACGGCGAACGTCGTTTGACCCTTGCGCCACTGCCCGCCGATGAGCGCCGGTACGCTGTCGTTCAGCCATTGATCGATAAAGCTCATAAAGTGCTCCTGAATGAATGAAACGTTACAAGTCGTCCAGCATGTGGCGGTCGCTGTAGGCGCGCCCATAGGTGCGCAGCGAATAGACGTAAAGAACCAGTCCTATCAGCGACCAGCCAGCGAAAATGATCCACTCGGCGCCGGTGAGCGCGGCGGGGCTGCCCGGCAGGTAGAGAAACGCCATGCCGAGCGACATCAGCACCGCCGCCACGCCGCAGGGCATGCCAAAGCTCACGCGAAACGGGCGCGGCATGTCCGGCTCGCGCACGCGCAGCACGATGAAGGAGACCGCGACGAACAAGTAAGCGATGACGATGCCCAGGCCACCGGCGTCGACGATCCACACCAGCGCCGGGCGGCCGAAAAACGGCGCGATGCAGGAGAGAAAGCCCATCAGAAACACGGCGTTGGTCGGCGTCTTGTAGCGCGGGTGCAGCTTGGCAAAGGTTTGCGGCAGCATGCCGGCGGAGGCCAACGCGTAGATCGCCCGCGAGCCGCCGATATAAAAGGCGTTCCAGCTGGTGATGATGCCCGCGATACCGGCCAGCACCATCAGGTTGCTCGCCCAGTCAGCGTTGAACAGCACGCCCATGGCTTCTGGCACGGTCAAACTCGCCGCTTCAAGTGCAGCGCTATCGAGCATCAGGCTGGTGCCTAGAATGATCAGCGAGTACCAGGCTACCGCCAGGATGACCGAGAGCATCAGCACCTTGCCGATCGCCTTGTAGGGCAGGTTGATCTCTTCGGCGGCCTGAGGAATGACGTCGAAGCCGACGAACAGAAACGGCACCATGACCAGCACGGCCATCATGCCCGCGGCCATGCCCGCCTCGCCGGAGGCGAAAAGCGGCGTCATGTTCGCGGTGTTACCCTCGAACAAGGCCCCTGTGATGAACATCACGCCCACCACCAGAATCAGCCCGGTGACGACTTTCTGCAAAAGTGCAGCGGTAGTCACGCCGAAGTAGTTGACCATCATCATGATCAGCGAGCCGCCCACGCCGACCGCCACCCAGGTCGCCTTCACTTCCCAACCGGCAATGGTCCAAAGATGCCCTACCGCGTAATTGGGCGCGATATACTCGACCACCGTCGGCAGCGCCACGGCTTCGAACGCCACCACGCTCAAATAGCCCAGAATGATCGCCCAGGTACATAGAAACGAGGCGCCGTGGCCCAGTGCCCGGTAGCTGTAAACGTGTTCGCCGCCGACTTTCGGCATCGCCGAGGCGAGCTCGGCATAGGTTAGCCCCACCAGCAGAATCGCAATGCCGCCCACGATGAAAGCCAGAATGGCGCCGAGACTACCGGCGGATTGAATGGCGGTGCCGGTCAGTACGATCCAGCCCCACCCGATCATGGCCCCGAAGGCCAGCGCCAGCACGTCCCCACGTGCCAACACGCGAACAAGCTTTGCCTGTTCAGGAGTCGATGTCGTCATGATGGTATCTTCCCAAGAGTGATTGGTTGTTGTGTAAGCGTGGCGCATTGTTATGGCAGGGCGCTCGCCCCTTCGGCGATAGAGCGCTCTTTAGTACACGCTAGCAGGCAAAACCACCCAAGCGAATGGACCATTGTGTGGTTTGACTAGACCACTTTTAGCGAACGTATGGTAACGTTCTGATTTATGAGTGAGATAACGCGCTGGATAAAAGCGTTGAAGGAACGTCAATGAGCGTAAGCGAGATGCTCGAACAGTTTTCCGAGCTCTATCAGGCCCAGCCCGGGCGGCTCAACAAGCAGGTGCGTATCGAGCAGGCGCTGCGTTTGGCCATTACCCAGCGCTGGAGCCAGGGCAGCCGCTTGCCCTCGCACCGAGCGCTGGCTGAGGCCGCCGGCTGCGCGCGCCAAACCATGGCCCAAGCGATGGAGACGCTGCGCGGCGAAGCGTTATTGAAGACCGCCCACGGCCAGGGCACCTGGGTGCGCAAGCCGCCATCGGCGCCGGCCTTAAACCCGCTGTCCGCGCCGCTCTCCCGACGCGCCCGCCAGGTGCTCGGCGCGCCGGGGTCGAGCCGCATTCAAAGCGGCGCCTTCATGCCCGGCATTCCCGACATCGCCCGCTTTCCCATGCGCCGCTGGCGCCAGCTCTATACCAGCGTCACGGTGGCGCAAAACGCGCTGCTGCTCTCCTACTCCACCGGCGGGTATGGGCCGCTCAAACGCGCCATTCGCGATTTTCTCGCGCGCTGGCGCAACATCGACTGCGACGTGGACCAGATCATCATCACCGACGGCACCCACAACGGCATCGAGCTTTGCGCCATGGCGCTGACCGACGTGGGCGACACCGTCGCGATGGAGTCACCCTGCTACTGGGGCGCGCGCAATATTTTCACCGCCGCCGGGCTTACCGTCGACATGCGCGCCTGGCACCCAAACGACGGCTATCGTTTACAGCCGCCGGGCGAGCCGGTGGCGCTGGCGTACCTGACCGGCTCGCACCACTACCCGCTGAGCATGCCCGCCAGCGCCCGGCACAAGCGCGCGTTTTGCCAAGCGCTTAAGCCCGCCTACGTGGTGGAGGACGACTACGAGTTCACCAAAGATGATCACACCGAGCTTCTGTTCGAACCCGGCTCGTCGCGCCATTTGCTGGTAGGCTCGTTTTCCAAGATGATGTTTCCCGGCCTGCGCTTGGGCTATCTGGTGGTGCCGCATCACTTGGCAGAGCCAATGAACCGGCTGAGAAGCGAGCTTTTTCGCGAAGGCCGCATGCTCGACCAGGCGGTGCTCGCCCAGTTCATGTTCGACGGCGATTTGGACAGCTGGTGCCGGCGCATTCAGCGCGACTACCTGGGCCGCCAACAGGTGCTGCACGACCAGCTTAAGCGGCTACCGCGGGTCAAGCGCGTTTCACCGCCAAGCAGCACCATCAGCCTGTGCGTAGAGTTCGAGCCTGGGGTGGACGACGTAGCCATCGCCCAGGCGCTTTTGAAAGAGCACCTCATCGTGCGCCCGCTTAGCCCGGTGTGTGCGCCACAAGATGACCGCTCGGGGCTGGTGATGGGGGTGGGCATGCTCTCCGGCGATACGCTGAGCCGCGAAGTGCAGCGCCTGCGCCACCACCTGGCCGCGCTGCTGCGCCAGGCCAACGCGCCAGAGAAACGATAACACCAGGGATCGAACAGGAGACGCCATGCGTCATTTACGCGGATCGACCGCTGCTTACGCACGCCACCTTTGGGCGCTGTGTGCGCTGCTTACGCTGTCAGGCTGTGCGGCGTTCGCCCCAAGCCCCCCGCAGGATCAAAGCAACGTATGCGAGATTTTCCGCGAGCAGCCAAGCTGGTACGACTACGCCCGCGACTCGGAAAATCAGTGGGGCACGCCAATCGCCACGCAAATGTCCTTCATTCAGCAGGAGTCCTCGTTTCGAAGCCACGTGCGCCCGGACCGCAAGTACTATCTCGGCTTCATTCCCGGCCCCCGACCCTCGTCGGCCAAAGGCTACGCCCAGGCCCAGGACCCGGTGTGGGGCGAGTACCGCGATCAGGCGGGCAGCCTCTTTGCCCGGCGTACCCACATGAAGCATGCCACCGATTTCATCGGCTGGTACAACGCGCGCACTCGCGCGCAGACCGGCATCTCGCTGCAAAACCCGGAGCATCTTTACTACGCCTACCACGAAGGCGCCGGCGGCTATCAGCGCGGCACCTATCGCAACAAACCCCACGTGCTGCGCGCCGGGCGCCAGGTCGCGAGCCGCGCGGGGCGCTATCAATCCCAGCTCAACGCCTGCGAGGCGGAGTTTCAGTGCCGCAAGTTCTACCAGGTATGGCCTTTTTGCCGCTAAGGAGTCTGCATGGCCGTTTTGATCGGCGCCCTCTTCGTCGGCGTGGTCTTTTTTACCTCGCTGCTGTCCGGCATCTTCGGCATGGCCGGCGGGCTGGTACTGCTCTGGTTTTTGCTACTGATCTTTCCCGCGGCCTCCGCCATGGCGGTGCACGGGGTGATTCAGCTCACCGCCAACGCCTCGCGCGCGTGGCTTTCCCGGCGCTTCATTAGCTGGCGAGTAGTGGCGCTGATGGCCGGCGGCGTGGCCGGCGCGGCGGGGCTGCTGCTTTTATTCGACTACAGCCCCGACGCCGCCACGGTGTCGATTTTAATCGGGCTTTTACCGGTTCTGGTCTGGCTACCCAAGCGCTGGTTCGCGCTCAACGCCAACCGCGCAAGCCACGCGCTCGCGTGCGGGCTGGCCTCCGGCGGGCTCACCATCGCCGCCGGCGTTTCCGGGCCCTTGATCGACATTTTCTTCGTGCGCTCGAACATGGACCGCCGCCAGGTGGTCGCCACCAAGGCGATGATTCAGGTCGTCGCGCACAGCATCAAGATTCTGTTTTACCTCGGCTCGGCGCTCGCCCTCGGCGCCGGCGACTGGGCCATGGTGGCGCTGGCCGCCCCCTTTGCGCTTTTAGGCACCCAAACCGGCACACGCATTCTGCACCGCTTGACTGACGCCAACTTCCGCGCCTGGACGCGCTGGATCGTGACCGCCATCGGCGCGTTCTATTTAATTCAGGGCATCTATCTGCTGACGGCTTGAAGCGGCGCATGACGCGCCCGCCCCGTGATTGACACGGCGGCGGGTGCACGCTATCTTCGCGAACAAATACAAATGAGAAACATTTTTAATTAAACAAACCTCTCTTAGGAGATCCCGCATGAAACGGTGGAGTGTACCCAAGGATCAGCGCCAGCTTCGCCAGAGCGTTTTGTTTCTGCGCACTTCTTTTGAAGCGATGCAGCACTCGATCGCCCCGCGCCTGGAGGACCCGCTGCCCTGCTGGCTCGATACCGGCACGCTTTCGATGCTCGCCGGTGAGCTTGCCCGCGTGAGCGAAGAGGCCACCTCCGTTTTGCCTTTTGATGCTCACGCGAAACTCTGCCTTGCCTCCAACCAGTGCGAGCTGCTGCTCAAACAGTGCCCCGGCGTCTTGAGCAGCGCGTTTTGTCATCGCCAGCTCGGCGCCATCGTCCTCACCCTTAACGCGGCGCTTTTGAGCGCGGCGGCGCCGGCGCCTAAAAAGCGCTGGTTCTGGTCGTCTTGATTCCACGCTAGCGGCCACTGGTAAGATACGCCTTCTTCGCCCGGCGCCCGAGTCGATCGGCCGCCTTACACGACACCCGCGAAAAGGCCCCTCATGACGCCCGCTCCCACTCCTGATACGCCAACCCGCTGGTACCGCACGGTGCCGGATCCCATGGTCCTGATCTTCATGATTCTGGTCGCGACCTACCTGCTGACCTTCATCATTCCCGCCGGGGAGTTCGAACGCGTAACCGAGGCCGGGCGTACCCTGGTGGTGCCGGAATCGTTTCGCTATTTGGAGGATGTCGCCGCGATCGCCCCTTTCGATATCTTCGTGGCGATTCCTCAAGGGCTGATCAACGCCTCGCAGTACCTGTTCATCGTGTTCATCGCCGGCGGGCTCTTTCATATCCTGCAAAAGACCGGGGCGCTGGAAAACGCTATCGGCGTGGCGGTGAACAAGGTCGGCGTTCAACGGCGCAACCTGATCATTACCGTGGGCACCTTCATCTACGGCTTTTTCGGCGTCGCCGTGGGCTATGAAAACAATATTGCCCTGGTGCCGATTGCAGTGCTGATCGCCAGCGCCATCGGCTGTTCGAGCCTGGTCGGCACCACCATGGCGGTAGGCGGTATCGGCGTAGGGTTTGCGCTGTCACCGATCAACCCCTATACCGTGGGCGTGGCTCAGGGCATCGCCGAGCTTCCCACCTTTTCCGGCGCCTGGCTTCGCACGCTTTTGCTGCTGTGCTCGCTCAGCCTATTGGCACTCTACATCTGCAAACGCGTGGTGCCCATGCCGTTCAAGGAGTCGCCGGACGCCGCGGGCATGAGCCGCCCCTTGAACGAGTACACGCTGAGCCAGCGTAACCTGGCGACGCTTGCGGCTTTCGTCGGCGGGCTTGCGGTCATGCTTTACGGCGTGTTCACCCGCGGCTGGTACATCAATGAAATCGCCGCCATGTTTTTGTTAATGGCGATCGTGATCGGTGCGCTGAACGGGCTCTCGCCCAACGGCATCGTTGCGCGCTTGATCGAAGGCGCCTCGAGCGTCACCGCTGGGGCGATGGTCATTGGCCTCGCGGCGTCGATTCAGGTCATCCTCAACGAGGCGTCGATCATCGACACCATCGTCTATGGGCTGAGCGGGCTTTTGAGCGGCGTACCCGCCGCACTCACGGCCATCCTTGCAAGCGTCCTCCAGGGCGTGATCAACCTGTTCGTGCCCTCGGGCTCCGGCCAGGCGCTGGTGACCATGCCGATTCTGATTCCGCTGGCGGATCTGGTCGGCATCAGCCGCCAGCTCATGATCACCGCCTTTCAGGTCGGCGACGGGCTGACCAACCTAATCATTCCCACCTCCGGCGGAATGCTGGCGATGATCGCGCTGGGGCGTGTTAGCTACGAGCAGTGGCTCAAGGCCATCCTCCCCTTCATGGCGATGGTCTATCTTTTAAGCTTCGCGGGGTTGGTGCTGGGCCACGTTGTAGGCTATTGAGTGATGTCGGCGGGCCGATTTCTCGGTCCGCTGGCGAATAATAGTAAACTGGTCTATTGTTGGTGGTCTGACTTATTTATCCGCAAGAAGGAGTTTGCTCATGGCGTTCGAAACGCTTCTCGCCCCGACCCAGCTTGGCAGCCTGACGCTTCCCAACCGCGTGATCATGGCGCCGCTGACCCGCGCACGCACCCCGGACAGCGTGCCCGGCGAATTGCAGCGCGCCTACTATGGCCAGCGCGCCGGTGCCGGGCTGATCATCTCAGAGGCGACCAACATCTCGCCGACCGCTCGCGGCTACGTTTATACCCCGGGCATCTGGACCGACGAGCAGCAGGCCGGCTGGAAAGGCGTGGTCGACGCCGTGCATGCCAAGGGCGGGCGCATCGCGCTGCAGCTCTGGCACGTTGGGCGCGTTTCCCACGAAATGGTTCAGCCGGACGGCCAGAAGCCGGTCGCCCCGAGCGCCCTCAAGGGTGAAGGCGCCCAGGCCTTTGTCGAATTCGAAGACGGTAGCGCCGGTCAGCACCCGGCCAGCACGCCGCGGGCGCTGGAAACCGACGAGATCCCGGGCATCGTCGAGGATTACCGCCAGGCAGCCCAGCGCGCCAAAAACGCTGGTTTCGATATGGTGGAAGTCCACGCGGCCAACGCCTACCTGCTCAACCAGTTTTTGGCCACCGGCACCAATAAGCGTTCTGATCGCTACGGCGGCTCGATCGAGAACCGCGCGCGCTTCCCGCTCGAAGTGGTTGATGCGGTGATCGAGGTGTACGGCGCCGACCGTGTGGGCATTCGCCTGACGCCCTTCATCGAGATTTTCGGCTTGACCGATGATGAGCCCGAAGAGATGGCGCTGTATCTCGCCGACGAGCTTGCCAAGCGCGAGATCGCCTATATCCACCTCAACGAGCCGAACTGGGCCGGCGGCGACAACACCTTCCCGGACGGTTTCCGCGAGCGGATGCGCGAGCGCTTCAACGGCAGCATCATCTACTGCGGCCACTACGACGCCGAGAAAGGCGAGGCGATGGTTAAAAGCGGTAACAGCGACTTCATCGCGTACGGCCGCCCCTATATCGCCAACCCGGATCTGGTTGAGCGCTTCCGTCAGAACGCCGCGCTCAACGAGCCGGATCACGACACTTTCTACGGCGGCGATGAAAAAGGCTATACCGACTATCCGTTTTTGGACAACGGTTACGACCACCAGCAATAAGCGCTGTTTTAAAACAGGTTATTAACCTTTTTAATCCACGTTTGATTGATCAAAAGCACCACGCTCGTGGTGCTTTTTTTGTACGCTAGCACATGTCAAAACGGTCATTTTCACCTACTTTATCGGTACTATTGGGTAAGACGTCCCGACACGGATCGGGTGACGACGTCCCTAATGTTCTGATCAGGCTCGGGGTGACAAAATGGACAGTAGTTCCCTTCCCTTTTTATTGGCGGGTTTTTCGCTGCTGCTGGGCGTGCTGGCAATTGCGATCTTCTGGTATCTAAAGAACTCAACGAAGCGCCCCTTCAAGGCGCGCCGCGTAGCGCCGCCCCCCAAGCCCGCGCGATCATCCGAGATTTCGGAAACAATGCCGAGCGTACCCAAAGCCGCCACCCCGCGCACCCGCCAGCACTCGCTATTCGTGATCTTCGCCCACCCGGATGCCACCACCGACGAGCGCCTCACCGAGTGGTTACGGGGCAAGAACGCACGCTTCGATAGTCTAAAAAAGGTGTTTTTGATCGACGGGCACAAACGCTCCAACCCGATCGTCATTGCCAACGCCTACCCGCCGGGGGAAATGGCGGACCTGCTCAGCGGTGAAAGCAACGGTACCGTGCGCGGCGTAAGCCTGCTGGTCAAGCCGCCGCTGCATCGGCGCCGCAACCAGCAGATGCACGTCTACGTGGCGCTGGCCAAGGAGATGAACGACACCTTCCGCGGCCAGATTCTCGATAGCGAGCAGAACCCGGTGTCCGAGGTCACCTACCAGACCATTCTCGGCTGAACCGCCCAATTACCACACCGGTCGATCGTTAAGCCACCAGGCCTTGGCTTCGCAGGTAGTCGTCGTAGCTGCCGCTGAAATCGACGATGCCGTCCGGCTGCATGTCGATGATACGGGTGGCAAGGCTTGAGACGAACTCGCGGTCGTGGCTGACGAATACGAGCGTGCCCGGGTAGTTCTCGAGCGCCAGGTTGAGCGCCTCGATCGATTCCATATCGAGGTGGTTGGTGGGCTCGTCCATCAGCAGCACGTTGGGGTTGGTTAGCGTTAACTTACCAAACAGCATCCGGCCCTGCTCGCCACCGGAGATCACCTTCACCGATTTATTGATATCATCGCTTGAAAACAGCATCCGCCCGAGCGCGCCGCGTACGACCTGCTCCCCGCCTTGCGTCCACTGCCCCATCCATTCGAACAGCGTGGCATCTTCGGCGAAGTCCGCCGCATGATCCTGAGCGAACACGCCAAGCTCGGCGGCATCGGTCCACTTCACTTCGCCGCTGTCTGGCGCGAAATCGCCGGCCAGCGTCCTCAACAGCGTCGTTTTGCCGATGCCGTTGGGGCCGATGATCGCGATCCGCTCACCGGCCTCCACACCCATCGAGAAGCGCTCGAACAGCGGCTTGTTGCCTTCATAGCCCTTGGTGATCGCCTCGACGGCAAGCGCATTACGGTGAATCTTCTTGTTCTGATCGAAGCGGATGAACGGGCTGACCCGGCTCGAGGGCTTGATATCCTCGAGCTTGATCTTGTCGATCTGGCGCGCACGGGACGTCGCCTGCTTCGCCTTGGAGGCGTTCGCGGAGAAGCGGCTGACGAACTGCTGAAGCTCGGCGATCTGCGCCTTCTTCTTGGCGTTGTCCGCGTGCTGGCGCTCACGCGCCGCGGTGGCGGCGGTCATGTAGTCGTCGTAGTTACCCGGGAACAGCGTGATCTCGCCGTAGTCCAGATCCGCCATGTGGGTGCAGACGCTGTTCAAAAAGTGGCGGTCGTGAGAGATGATCACCATGGTGCTGCTGCGCGCTTTCAGAATGTCCTCGAGCCAGCGAATGGTGTTGATGTCCAGGTGGTTGGTCGGCTCGTCGAGCAAGAGCACGTCCGGGTCGGAAAACAGCGCCTGGGCGAGCAGCACGCGCAGTTTCCAGCCCGGCGCGACCTCACTCATCGGGCCAAAATGCTGCTCCAGCGGAATCCCCAGGCCCAGCAGCAGCTCGCCGGCGCGCGCTTCGGCGGTGTAGCCGTCGAGCTCGGCGAAGCGCACCTCGAGATCCGCTACGGCCATGCCGTCCTCTTCGCTCATCTCGGCCATCGAGTAGATGCGCTCACGCTCGGCGGCGACTTTCCAAAGCTCGGCGTTGCCCATGACGACGGTGTCGATCACGCGCTCATTTTCAAACGCGAACTGGTCCTGGCGCAGCTTACCTAGCCGGGTGCTGCTATCGAGCATCACCTGGCCGGCCGAGGGCTCCAGCTCACCGCCAAGAATCTTCATGAAGGTCGACTTGCCGCAGCCGTTAGCGCCGATCAAGCCGTAGCGGTTGCCGTTGTTGAATTTGACCGAGACGTTCTCGAACAGGGGCTTGGCCCCAAACTGCATGGTGATATTGGCGGTGGCGATCAAGATGAGGACCCTGGTTGGCGTAGAGATAGCGCTTAAAGGCCCGCGATTCTACGCGCTCTTGGGCAAGCATTCACCCATCATTAGACCTCAACCCACTGCCCCGCTCTGTGCGAAGCCTCGATGGCATCAATCAATCGATTAACACGCACGGCCTCTTGAAAGTCAGGATACAGCGGACGATGGTTAATAATTCCCTCTACCAGATCGCGCACTTCGATGATCTTTTGATCGTTATAACCCAGGCCATGGCCAGGAGCGGGGCTGAAGGCCGCATAGTCAGGGTGTTCGGGGCCGGTTAGCAGCGTCGTAAACCCACGCCGGCCGCTATCGGCTTCGTGGCGATATAGCTGCAGCTCGCTCATGCGCTCCTGGTCGAAGATGATCGCGCCTTTAGTCCCCGTTAGCGTATAAGCCAGCCCCATCTTTCTACCCGCCGCCACGCGCGATGTCTCGATATTGCCGATCAAACCATTGCCAAAGCGCAGCATTGCCTGGGCCTGGTCATCGTTTTCTACCGCTGCCCTGCCGCTACCATCCGCCGTGGCCCGCGTGGCAATCACCGTCTGCAGCTGACCGCACACCGAGGTAATGCGCTGCCCGGTCAAGAATTCGGCCATATTGAGAATGTGCGACCCCACATCCCCTAAAGCACCAGCACCTGCCGTGGCCCGCTTTGTATGCCAATCGTGAGGTTTTTGGGGATCAAGCAGGTAATCTTCATTGTGCCGTCCGCGAAAATGGATCAACTCGCCAATCTCGCCACTGGCCACCATGTCACGCGCTAGCTGTGTGGCGGAGTTACGAATGTAGTTGAAGCCGACCAGCGTTTTTACCCCGGCCTGCTGGGCAGCCGTGGCCATCTCTTGCGCGTCGGCGGTGCTGAGCGCCAACGGCTTTTCAGCATACACATGCTTACCCGCTGCAATGGCGGCTAGCGCCATCTCCTTGTGCAGAAAGTTGGGCGCGCAAATATCCACCACATCTAACTCACTGTCTGACACCAGGGCGCGCCAGTCGTCCGTGGCACGAGTAAACCCCCAGGCCTTCGCTCGGCTTTTTGCCACCTCGAGGTTTACATCCGCCAGCAGCTCACACACAGGTTGTGCCGGAAGATCAAAAACGCTGGGGGCTGCATTGAACGCAATGGAATGCGCTTTACCCATGAACCCCGTTCCAATCAAACCAATCGTAAGCGTTTTCATTGTAATGATTCCTGTCAACGAAGCCTTGAAACAAGGCATGCCATAAGCAAACGCCGGGCAGCGCCCGGCGTTTGCCTCGCCCTTCACCAGGCCTTACATGGTGGGCATCGAAAAGTGGTTGGACTCTTCACGAATACCATCGGGCCAGCGCTGAGTGATCGTTTTCATACGCGTATTGAAGCGCACGCCGTCGGGACCGTGCATGTGCAAGGGGCCAAACAGCGAACGCTTCCAGCCCCCAAAACTATGAAACGCCATGGGAACGGGAATCGGTACATTGACGCCGACCATCCCGACCTGGATCTGTTCGCAGAATTGGCGCGCGGCATCGCCATCACGGGTGAAAATGGCCGTTCCATTGCCGTATTCATGGGAATTGATCATCGTCACCGCATCGTCAAAACTGGCGGCGCGCGCAATGGATAAAACGGGCCCAAATATCTCTTCTGAATGGATGCGCATGGCGGGCGTTACATGGTCAAAGAGTGTTCCCCCAATGAAGTAGCCCTCTCCTGCTCCTTCGATCGCGGCCTGGCGACCATCGACGACGAGCTCCGCGCCTTCATCAACGCCGGCCTGGATATACCCCGCAACCTTGTCGCGATGCTCGCCAGTGATGAGCGGCCCCATATCGTTGTCGGGGCCGTCGACCAAACCGGGTCCTACGGTCAGATTCGCCAGTTCGGCAACCAGCTTTTCTCTCAGCCGGTTAGCCGTGTTCTCGCCCACCGGAACCGCGACGGAAATAGCCATGCAGCGCTCGCCCGCTGACCCGTAGGCGGCGCCCATGAGCGCGCTGACGGCCTGATCAAGATCCGCATCGGGCATGATCACCATATGGTTTTTAGCCCCGCCCAGCGCCTGAACACGCTTGCCATGGGCCGATGCCGTCGCGTAGATGTATTCGGCAATCGGCGTTGAACCGACAAAACTCACCGCCTGAACACGCTCATCCGTGAGCAGGACATCGACGGCTTCCTTATCGCCATTGACGACGTTAAACACGCCCGCTGGCAGCCCCGCCTCGCTCAACAGCTCGGCCAAACGCAGCGGCGTGGAAGGATCTTTCTCCGACGGTTTCATGACAAAAGTGTTGCCGCAGGCCAACGCAATGGGAAACATCCACATGGGCACCATGGCGGGAAAGTTGAACGGCGAGATACCCGCACAGACGCCCAGCGGCTGCATCATCGAGTAGCTATCCACCCCGGTGCCCACATTCATGGAGTGCTCACCTTTTTGCAGATGCGGAATACCGCAGGCGAACTCAACGACTTCCAGCCCACGCGTCACTTCCCCCTTGGCATCAGAAAATACCTTTCCGTGTTCGCTGGAAATCAGCCGTGCCAGTTCATCGGCATGCTCTTCAACCAGGGCCTTGAATTTGAAGAGAATACGCGCGCGTTTGAGCGGTGAGGTTTTTGCCCAGCCGATAAAGGCTTCATCTGCAATGCGTACAGCTTCACGGGTCTCATCAGCGCTCGCCAGCATCACCTGAGCGCTTTGTTCGCCGGTCGCCGGGTTGTACACCGGCGCGTAGCGCTCGCTGATGTCAGACGTAAGCTGGCCGTTAAGATAATGGGGTAACGTTTTCATGCAAACTCCTGATTAACGAATAGTGCTGGCGCTGCCTAATGGGGGGTCTGGGCAACATCGAAGCCTGCCTGCTCGGCAAGGCGGCGCAGATTGCGATACCCCAAACGGGCATAGGTGAGTGGATGGGCGACTTCGGGGTCCTGTTCGGCCTCGACAACGAGCCAGCCTTGATACCCCTGCTCGCAGAGATGCGTTAGCGCCGGTAAGAAATCCACATCGCCATCGCCTGGCACGGTAAAGAGGCCGTCCAGCACGCCGTTTAAAAAGCTTTTATCGCGGTTGCGTACACTCTCAAGCACCGGGAAGCGCAGATCCTTGCAATGCACATGGTGAATTCGCGTGCTGTAACGCTTGGCGATGGTGAGCGGGTCACCGCCTGCGCCGCGCAAATGCCCAAAATCGAGCAGTAACCCCACGCTGTCGCGTGTGCTATCCATCAGTCGCTCGACGTCCGCCTGGCTTTCAATCACCGTGCCTAAATGGTGGTGATACACCAGTTGAATGCCTTGCGACTTGAGATAATCGCCCACCACCTCCAGCCCGCTAGTTAAGCGTTGCCAATCCGCTTCAGAGAGATGGGGCCGCTGAGAAAGAGGCCGCTGCTGGTCGCCGTGCACACACCGAGACACCTCGCAAAAGACCATTACGCTGGCCCCACACTGTTTGAGCAGGTTCAAATGATCCTGTATGGCCGCGATCTCCTCTTCGGGGCTTCTCTCCAGTAGATGGGCGGAGTACCAGCCTGATACCAGCGTAAGTCCATGATCGCTCAACACCTTATTCAAGGCATCCGGTGTGCGCGGGAACTTGTTGCCTAACTCAAACCCGGTAAAGCCCGCTTCACGACCCTCCTGCAAACACGTTTCCAGCGGCGTCAAGGCACCCAGGCTGGGTAAATCGTCGTTGGTCCAGGTAAGCGGATTGATGCCCAGCGTAACGGTTGGCATGGCGTGCTCCTTATGATTATTGGATGGTTAAACAGGCGACTCAGCGCGCTTGACGACGCTTGGCATCGCGGTAGCCTTGATAAGCCTTGGTGACCTGCTCCCGGGAAGACACCTCGGGTACGGCCACTTCCCACCAGGCGCCCCCTTCTTCGGTGCTGGGGAGCGGGTCCGTGTCCAAAGCAATCACGTAGGTAGCGCTCGCCCGACGGGCGCGCACAAGCGCCTGCTCAAGCTCAGCAATACCGGTGACCGATTCCGCCTGACACCCAAGCGACTGAGCATGTGCGGCAAAATCGGTTTTGGGCGCACCCGTCTCGATACTGTGACAATCCTCAAGCAGGTTGTTGAAACCGGCACCGCCCGTTGCGTGCTGAAGGCGATTGATACAGCCATAGCCGCGATTATCCAGCACAACGACGATCAGCTTATGGCCCAGCATGATTGACGTAGCGAGCTCCGAGTTATGCATCAGATAGCTGCCGTCACCGACCATGACGATCACTTCGCGCTCGGGCTTGGCCATCTTGACGCCCAGGCCACCGGCAATCTCATACCCCATGCAGGAGAAACCGTACTCTACGTGATAGCTATCCGGGCCTGAACACTGCCACAGCTTGTGCAGCTCGCCCGGCAAGCCACCGGCGGCACACACGACGGTGGCGTCACTTCCCGCCTGGCGATTGACGGCACCGATGACCTGGGCATCGGTAGGCAACAGAAGGCCTTGGTCGGCCGTGACGCGTTTAACGACGTGCTCCCACTCCTGCTTCAGTGTTTGTGTCTCGGCCTGCCAGTTCTGTGAGGCACTCCAGTCGGTCAACGCATCGCTTAACTGTTGCAGGCCAACGCGTGCATCGCAGATCAAGGGTATGGCGTGATGCTTGAGGCTATCGAAACGGCCAACGTTCAGGGCTATCAGCGTTTTCTCGCTACTTTCGAACAGCGCCCGCGAGCCCGTCGTGAAATCCTGCAGGCGCGTTCCGATCGCGAGGATGACGTCCGCCTGCTCCGCCAGGCGGTTGGCGGCGGCGCTACCTGTAACGCCGATGGCGCCTACGGCACAGGGGTGGCTATCGGCCAACGCGCCTTTTCCCGCCTGGGACTCGGCAACGGGTATGCCGTGCGCGCGTGCAAAATTTGCCAGCGTTTGGCAGGCATCCGCGTAGTGCACCCCGCCTCCGGCAACGATCAACGGTCGTTTTGCCTGTTTGAGGGCGGCAACGGCTTGGTGTAATTCGTCCGGCGTGGGTAGCGGGCGGCGAATACGGTGCACCCTGGGCGTAAAAAAAGCCTCCGGGTAATCATAAGCGAATGTCTGCACGTCCTGAGGGAGAGCAAGGGTTGCCGGACCGCAGTGCTCTGGATCAAGCAGTGTGGCCATCGCTTGAGGCAGGCTGGTGAGCAGCTGCTCAGGGCGGCTGATGCGATCAAAATAGCGTGATACGGGGCGGAAGCAGTCGTTGACGCTGATCGTAGGATCGCCAAAATGCTCGACCTGCTGTAGTACCGGGTCCGGTGCGCGCGTGGCAAACGTATCGCCCGGTAACAACAAGACAGGTAGCCGGTTGGCATGCGCGAGGGCGGCCGCTGTCACCATATTGGTGGCCCCAGGGCCAATGGAGCTGGTAGCGGCCATCAGCCGTTTTCGCCCGTTGGCTTTGGCAAAGGCAATCGCCGCATGGGTCATGGTTTGCTCATTATGGCCACGATAGGTAGGTAGCGTTTCCTTGACCTGGTAAAGCGCCTCGCCCAGGCCGGCCACGTTGCCATGGCCAAAAATCGCGAATACCCCTTCAAACAGTGGCACATCAATGCCGTCGATTTCGATACGCTGGGCCGCTAGATACTTGACCAGCGCTTGGGCCATAGTGAGTCGGATAGTGCTCATGTCACGCCTCCTGCGCATGTGACGCGGTTTGCGACTGGCTGTTTCTCAATTGCCGCCACGCTCGAATCAATTCGGCATAGTTGCTGGCCACCTGCTCCACGAGATGAGCATCATCGATGCGACCTGCCAACCACTCACGGCTTGCACTGGCAAACAGCGTGCGACCCACCGTAAAGCCCTTGCAGCATGGGTGCTTGGCCGCTTCTTCGAAGCCATGTTTCATGTCGGCCATGGGGGCATCCAGGCCCAGCAAAACGATACCCCGACAGTAGGCGTCTTCACGCTCGATGATGTCGCCGACGGCCTGCCAGGCGGCATCGGACATCATGGGCAGTTTCCACCAATCGGGTTTGATGCCCAGGTTATAAAGTCGCTGCAAGCTACGCGACAGTGTCGTGTCGTCGCGCGCCATATCGGCAGGCGGAATCACCTCGATCAATAGCTCCAGCCCCTGAGAACAGGCGGATTGGTAAAGCTGGCGCAGCCGCTCCTCCTGCTCCAGGCGCAGCGCTATCTCATCGTCCGGATGATAGAAAACGAGGCACTTGATGATCTGCTCGCGCGGCCAGTGGCGAAGGCAGGACCCCAAATCGTCGCCGTGCTGAAAGCGAAGTGGGCGCGATCCGGGTAATTCCACCGGGCGTCCAATCCACCAGCCCTGCCCACTTGCCTGGTTAAGAGCATCCTGGCCCAGCACATCGTCAACCAGAATGGCTGGCGTCCTCAGCCCCTCCCGGGTTGCGCCCTTTTCGGCGGCCGTTACGAGCAGCTTTTTGAGTGTGGGTAATTGGCGTGGATCCGCCCGTTCATCGCGCGCCATGTCGGTGAGCTGACGGCGATGGTCAAACGCCAACCCCAGCACTTCTGGCCACTGCGCGGGTACACGCGTTGTGACACGGTGCAAATGATTCAGCTGTTTATCCCTGTCCGGCCGAGGAACATCATGGCGGCGTGCCAGGTAATCCAGCAATTCGACCTCGGTCGGCATGGCCGGCGCGCAGCCATGGCGTGAAACCACCAGCGCACCACACGCATTGGCATACTGAGCGCTGGTCCGCCAGGGCTCATCGCGCAGCCAGCCACGCAGCAGGCCGCTCATGAAGGCATCGCCCGCGCCCAAAACGTTAAGCACCTCTACCTGAACGCCCTCGATAAGAATGCCGTCTTCAATGCGTGCGGGTATGTCACTCTCAAACACCACGCAGCCCAGCGGCCCCAGTTTGCACACCAGCGTGGCGGCACTGATGTGACGAACGTTGCGAAGCGCCTCCAGCGTGTCCGTGCTGCCGCCTGCGATGTGAAACTCCTCTTCGGTACCCACGATCAAGTCGAAATCCGGCAGCCACTGCTGCAGGTCGTGGGTCACTGTTTCATCGGCGATAAAGCGGGTTTCACCGTCGCCGGGATTGGTCAGCCCCCAGAGTACAGGGCGATAGTCGATATCCAGTACACGCTTGACCTGTGCGCTGGCCGCGGCATCCAGCGCTTTACGGCAGGCCTTGCGGGTGGTGTCGGTTGAAAGATGGGTGCCGGTAATCGCAAGCGCCTTGGCTCGCGCAATGAAATCAGGGTCAATGGCATCAGCATCGATCGCCATGTCGGCACAGTCTCGCCGATAGAACAGCAGCGGAAAGCTTTCGCGATCCTTCAAGGCAAGCAACACAAGCCCCGTATGTCGTTCGTTGTCCGTTTGTAACGCGGTGGTGTCTACCCCAACGCGAGACAGCTCCTCGCGTACAAAGTGGCCCATCTGTTCGTTGCCTACCCGTGACAGCATGGCGGACTTCAATCCCAGCCGTGCCGTGCCGTAAGCGACATTGCCGGAGCTGCCACCCAGGTACTTGGCAAAACTCGCCACATCCTCAAGACGGCTACCAATTTGTTCAGCGTAAAGGTCAACGGCCACGCGTCCCAGGCAAATCAGATCAAGCGGTGGGTGTTGTCTATTATTATTCGGCATAAAAGTCTCCCTACGTCACACGCAGTCGTACTGAATATTGGGTATCGGGTATTTAAAAAAGGCCTTGGACGGCGAAAACAGCGACTGACCTGTCAGGCATACACTGACATTTACAGTGAAAAGGCTGTACGGAACCGGTTGAGCGCACGCTCATCGTCCATCGATGCCCAGCCCTCCAGCCCCACCGTGCCGCGGTAGCCTATGTCGTGAAGTGCTCGGGCAATGGCCGGATAGTTGATTTCGCCGGTGCCGGGTTCACACCGCCCAGGCACATCGGCTACCTGCACTTCGCCAATGAAAGGAGCGCAGCGACGTATCAACTCAATGAGATTGCCTTCACCAATTTGGGCGTGATACACATCCAGCATGATGCGAAGACCTGGGCGATTCACACTTTCGACGAGCGCCAATACATCGGCCAACCGGGCAAACGGCACGCCAGGATGGTCCACCTCGGTATTAAGATTCTCCAGCACGAACGTGACGCCGTGGTGTTCGCCCAACTCCGCCAGCCGATTCAGCGTATCCCGCGCTTTGAGCCACATAGCGCCAGTCGGCGATTGGCAAGGTGTCATCGGAAGGCCCTGGCCATCAAGCCCTGTGCCATGGAGGTTAAGACGGGGAATGCCGAGACGCTTCGCGACCTCGATTGACTGAAGGGCCGTGTTCAGCAGCTCGTCAGCACCATGAGAATCCGCCAGAGTACCGGTGACATAGCCGGTCATGGAGGAGAACGTGGCACCGCTCTCGACCAGCGCGTCTATGTCGTGTTTGGTCCAATCCCATATTTCCACCTGAAAACCCAGCGCATCGATGCGCTTGATGCGTTCGCTCATGGGCAGGTCGCAAAACACCATTTCGGCACAGACGGCGAGGGTAAACGGAGACGAAGAGGCGGATATGTTCATCAAAGCTCCTTAATGGCCGTTGACCAGGTGCTCTTCGACGGGGTCATCCGTACTTCTCGCTTTGGCTTTTTTTTCACGATCATCTCTTTGAAACTCGGCAAGCTCCGCATCCAGGTTCTCCAACTCAGCGCCGCCGGCCATCATGTTGAGCACTTCTTCGCGGGTGATATCCTCTTTACGGAAAGAGCCCAGGCTTCCGCCACGCGATAAAAGCGTGAACGCATCGGCCACCGGATAAGCGTGATGAACGTTGTGAGTAATAAAAATGACGGCCAAACCATCGGCACGGGCTTTAGCGATATAACGCAAGACCACCGAGGCCTGTTTAACTCCAAGCGCTGACGTGGGCTCATCCAGAATCAGCACCTTGGCACCAAAGTAAACCGCACGCGCAATCGCAACACACTGGCGTTCGCCACCGGAGAGCGTGCCGACAGGCTGGCTTGGGTCGCGTACATCGATACCGATTTTCGCCATTTCCTCTTTGGCGATTCGATCGGCATACTTCCAGTCGATACGCTTCAAGGGTCCCCAGCCCACGGTGGGTTCACGCCCCATGAAAAAGTTGCGGGTAATCGACATCAGCGGGACCATCGCCAAATCCTGAAAGACGGTGGCAATCCCCGCATCCAGCGCGTAGGCGGGCGATTTGAATCTCACGGATTCACCGCCCAGCAACATGTCACCGTGTGTGGGCTGGTGAACGCCTGAAAGGGTTTTAATCAGCGTGGACTTACCGGCCCCATTGTCTCCCAGCAGGCACATCACCTCGCCGGAATAGACCTGCATCGAAATATCGCTCAAGGCGATGACGCTGCCGAAATGTTTGCTGACACTGCGCATTTCAATCATTGGAGTACGGGTTGTCATGTTACTTGGCCTCCATTGCTTTCTTGCGCATGTAGTTATTGAACAGCACGGCGACCAGCAGCATGACGCCCAGAAACACTTGGAACCAGTCGGTGTTGACCCCGGTATAGAAGATGCCCATCTGCACCATGCCAAAGATCAGTGCCCCCAGCGCCGCCCCGACCGCAGAGCCGTAGCCACCGGTCAACAGGGCCCCACCGATCACCACGGCGATAATCGCTTCGAGCTCTTTGAGCAATCCGCGAATAGTGTCTGCCGAGCCGGTATCCATGACTTGAATGCAGGCGAAAATGGTGGCGGAGAACGCGGTAAACATGAAAAGTGAAATCTTGACCCTGTGGACAGGCACACCCGAGTTGCGCGCCGCGTTGGCATCACCGCCACTGGCGAAGATCCAGTTACCATAAGGGGTACATAGCAGCACCCAAGTGGCCAAGGCGGTTAAACCCAGCCACCAGACAATGGAAACGGGGATTCCCGAGACGACAGGGTTGCCCGCAAAGTTGGTCGCAATCCAGCCATTGGTGGCCATCCAACTGAACACCCCCGTCGCGACCTCACCAGAGAAAAGCGCGGCGAACCAGTCACCCGGAATATGATCATGGATACCGCCCACCTGAGTACGCCCGGTGAGCAAGCGGCTAACGCCAATCGCCAGCCCACGCAGGATGAACAAAAACCCCAGCGTTACGATGAAAGAGGGCAGGCCCGTACGATTCACCAAGTTGCCGTTGATCCACCCAACGATGCCTGCACAGGTGAACGCCAGCAGGATGGCGGCCCACAGTGGCCAGCCATACTCCACCGCCGGAATGGCGATCAAGATGCCCGCCAGGCCAATCATCGAGCCAATCGACAGATCGAATTCACCGCCAATCATCAAAAGCGCTGCAGCGGTGGCAATGATGCCGAGCTGTGCGGCTACCTCGAGAAAATTGATGATCCCCGCTGGCGTGAACATGCCGGTACCACTCGAAGCCACTATAAAGAAAGCGAGAACGAGGACAGCTCCTGCCAAGGCACCGAGCTCAGGTCTATTTAGCGCTTTCTTCCAAAATGACACTCTTTGGATACGCTCGTCCTGGGGGGCGGGTGCTGGTTCAGTGGGCTGTTTAATTTCGTTGGAATTCATGGCGATCGACTCCCAAGGCTCGGCACCGCCGAGCCTTATGTACAGGTAAGACTCAGCGAATGCCTTGGCTGCTCAGCTCAATGACCTGCGCGGCGTTTTCTTGCGTCACAAAGCCTGGGCCTGTGGCCACATCGCCTGCGGGCAGGAGGCCGTTTTTGACGAACTGATCAAGGAACATGACGGGCAGATAACCTTGCATGTACTGCTGCTGGTCGATTGCAAAGTCCAGATCACCGGCGTCAAGCGCTTCAAGAATGCCTGGCGAAAGATCAAACGTGCCCAGGGTGAACATATCGGTTGCCCCTTGTTCGCGCATGGCACTAATCATGGGCTCAGCCGCAAGCGCACCCAGCGTGAGAACGCCGCGAACATCATCGTTTTGATTCAGATAAGCAACAATAGCATTGCGGATATTCGTCGGATCGTACGTTGTCGCTAACTGCTCAGCGTTGCCTTCAAAACCATCGACAAAGCCATCGCAGCGCTGATCCAGCCCCTGATTACCCTGCTCGTGGTTGACGCACACCCCTTTTTCAACGCCCATTTCCTGCATGCGCTCGGCGGCCTGTTTGCCCGCCTCGTATTCACTTTGGCCGACGTGCAAGCGTGCGCCATAGTTACGCGCCACATCGCCACCGGAGTTGATCGTAATGACCGGAATGCCGTTATCGACCGCGCTTTGAACAGTGCTGCCCAGCGCATCCTCATCGGTAAACGACAAGATCAACCCGTCTGGGCTTGATGCGACGGCGGCTTCTACCAGCTGCTGCATTTGAGCCATATCGAACGTGGAAGGTGCACGGTACTCAAGGCTGGCGCCGACCGTTTGCGCAGCGGCCTCAGCACCGTTTTTTACCACCGACCAGAAAGGGTCTGAGGGAACACCATGGGTCACCATGACAAAGCGATTTTCTGTTTGAGCCTGCTCCTCAGCTTGAGCCTGACTGATGCCTGCCAAAAGAGCCGTGGTGGCCGCTGAGGCCAAAAGCCATTGGGATAGACGTGCCATGAGAAATTCCTCTTATCATTATTGGTTGGGAAAGTAGCAATAACTGCCTTGGCGCCATGAACTATAGATTTTGAAAAGAAGATATTGCAAATTATTTATTCTAAACTTTGGTATAAATGGAATATTTGTTTCATTCGATTAGACTTCACAAGAACTCGCTGCTTGTCGGTGATTAGTGAGTGATTAACGATTTAACGCTGAGGAATATGCATGCCGCAGCCGCCGCAGAATTACCGTGAACTGGAAGCACTGCTTGCCACCGAGTACCGTTCGTTGAGCAAACGTCTTCAGCAGACCGCTCGCTTCATGCTCGACAATCCTCAGGAAGTGGCACTGGCCACGGTGGCTAAAATTGCTGAACAGGCTGACGTTACGCCATCCACGCTAATTCGCTTGGCTAACAGCTTGGGGTTCAAGGGTTTTTCCGAGATGCAGCAGCTGTTTCGCAATCGACTTGTCAACGAGCTGCCTAATTACACCGAGCGCATCCGAGCAGCACGTAGTGCCACCGGGGAAACGCCGGACAGCACTCAGCTTTTATGGGAATTTGCGGATGCCAATCGCGATGTTCTAGAGCAGTTGCCGGGCCGTATCGACCCGGTCACACTGGAAGAAGCGCTGGATATTTTTGAAAAAGCCTATGCCATTCACGTAATGGGCGCCCGGCGTAGCTTTGTTGTCGCAAGTTACATGACCTACGCCCTGGCCCATGTGGACAAGCCGGCCTTACTGGTAAGCGGCTTGGGGGGAATGTATAGCGAGCAGTTACGTGCGATGAGCAAGCACGATGCCCTTCTCGCTATTAGCTTCTCGCCCTATGCCGAAGAAGCGCAGAAAGCCTGCGAAGACGCCAAACAACGTGGCCTGCCCATCGTGGTGATTACCGACTCAAGCCTTAGCCCCCTCGCGCGATTGGCAAACGTAGTGTTTGTCGTACAAGAAGCGGAAGTGAAAAGCTTTCGCGGCCTAACCGCATCGCTTTGTCTCACCCAGGCCCTTGCGATTTCGCTGGGAGTGCGCCAGGACAAAGCGCGTGAAGCCGAGAAGGCCAACGATCCTAAAGACGATGAATAAAACAGTCGCTGACGCCCAAGCCATACCTGAAAGCCAAGAACAACACAGGAGAGATTATGAGAATCGCACTGATTGGCGCTGGCCGCATCGGCAAGGTGCATGCCCAAGCCATCCATTCACACCCCGAGGTAACGCTTGCGGCGGTGGCAGATTTTGATCCGTCTGCCGCGCAGGCGCTAGCCAAGCAGTACGACAGCCGCGCGGTCGACGCCGACGACATTTTTGCAGACGATACCATCGATGCCGTTTTGATCGCCTCCAGTACACCGACCCACGCGGATTACCTGGAAAGAGCAGCACGTGCGGGTAAGGCGATTCTCTGCGAGAAGCCCATCGCGCTGGATTTAGCGCGCACCCGAGATGCGCTGCAAGTGCTTAGCGAACATCCGGTAACGTGCGCTCTGGGCTTCAATCGACGCCACGACCCTCAGTTTACCGCCCTGAAAGAAGCCATTACCGAAGGCCGTATCGGCGCGCTCGAGACTTTGACCATTATCAGTCGCGATCCCTCTCCGCCGCCTGCCGAGTACGTCGGTGCATCCGGCGGGCTTTTCCGCGACATGATGATTCATGATCTGGATATGGCACGCTGGCTGCTCGATGAGCCGATCGAAAGCATTTTTGCCGTGGGGAGCTGCGTGATCGACCCGGCCATCGGTGAGGCAGGTGATGTCGATACCGCGATGGTCACACTGACGACCGCCAGTGGAAAGCTCTGTCAGATCAGTAACTCGCGACGCGCCTGCTACGGTTACGATCAACGTATCGAAGCCTTTGGAAGCGACGGTATGGTGCAGGCCCAGAACGAGAGCGATACGCGACTACGTTTTACCGGCACGTCAGGTCAAACCGAAGAAAAACCGAAATGGTTTTTCCTGGAGCGTTACGCGCAGGCCTACCGGTTGGAAATCGATGATTTCGTTACTGCGTGGAAAGCGCGGCGCGCACCTCTGGCCGGTGCTCAGGACGGGCTGGAGGCGCTACGCTTGGCCGAAGCGGCGGAACGCTCGATGCGTGAAGGACGCAAGATCCTTCTCGATGCTTGATTGATCGGCCCACCAGTACGTCAAAACGGCTCATGATCGAGCAAAGAGACACTATTAAAAAGGAGCAATGTCATATGGCTTCACTGTTGGTACGCCCTGGCACCCCTGACGAACAGGGCACGATCATCAACGTTACCCCCGCCTCGGCCGGCTGGAAATATATCGGTTTTCGCGTCCATCAGCTGACGCAAGGCGCACGGATCGAGGCGAGCACGGCCGATCAGGAAGTCTGCCTCGTGCTACTCACCGGGCGCGCCAATGTCACCTGCGGCGAACAGCGCTTCGACGATATCGGCGAGCGGATGGACATTTTTGAGCAGATTCCGCCTCACGCCGTCTATCTGCCCAACGAAGTGAGCTACTCCATCGAAGCCACGACCGATCTGGAGTTCGCGGTATGCGCGGCTCCCGGCCATGGCAATCACTCACCGCGTCACATCGCGCCGGGCGACATCAAGCAAAGCACACGTGGTCAGGGCAGCAACATTCGCCACGTACACGATATTCTTCCAGAGAGCGAGCCCGCCGACAGCCTGCTGGTGGTCGAGGTATTTACCCCTGCGGGCAACTGGTCGAGTTACCCTCCTCACAAACACGATGTGGATAACTTGCCTCACGAGTCACTGCTCGAGGAGACCTACTACCACCGCATCGATCCCCCACAGGGATTCGCCTTTCAGCGCGTCTATACCGATGACCGCTCTCTTGATGAAACCATGGCGGTGGAAAATGGCAACTGCGTCCTGGTGCCCAAGGGCTATCACCCAGTCGGCGCTCCCCACGGTTATTCGCTTTACTACTTGAACGTGATGGCAGGCCCCAAGCGCGCCTGGAAGTTTCATAATGACCCTGACCACGAGTGGCTGATGCGCACGTGACCGCTAGGCGCCTCGACCGAGCCAAGGCGTTACGCGATACGTGGTGCGTCAACGCCTGATGTCAGGCTCCGGCATAGCCAGGAGAAGTCTTTCGTTGTTGACCACTTGCTGAACCCGCGTGCGCAGAATATCGACGATGCCTTCGTGCTCGCCGACAAGCCGGGTGCACGTTACTTGAAGACCGGGGTGGCGTGTTTGGGCCTCGCGGCAGATCTCGGCGATATCGCCGCCTTCACCGGCGTGACGCCCCGGCGACAGAAACAGTAGCGCCACCACTAACGGGCCGTCGCTGAAGTCCGGGCGATCCAGCAGCCGCTCTAAAAGCGGCTCGTTGAAGCGATACTCGTCGCCGTCGCGGCGCTCCATGGAGGCGGGCGCGACACAGGCGGCGCGCTCATCCAGAAGCGCGCTTAGCTGCCCCGCCAAACGGTTGCGCACCGCGGTAACCTCGAAGATCGGACTGCCGTGATCCACCAGCGCCACCCGCGGCGGCGCGCCTTCCGGCATCACCTCCATGACGTTATCGGCCAGAAGGCGAGCCAGGCGCAGGTCGTTGTCGCCGTACTCGTCGACCAGCGGCATCGCCACACGCACGCGTACCTCGGGAAAGCGCTCCTGAAGCTCACGCATGCGCTTGGGCAGGTAGTCGGTTAGCGCGCGGCTTTCGCCGAAGAAAAACGGGATGACGATGATCTCGCGCGCGCCTTCACCGGCGCGGTGTTCGGCGGCGGGGCCCAGGGTGCGGGCGGGCTCGCCGCCAAGCTGCTCGGCGGGAATCTTGTTCGAGTGCAATAGCGATGCCGGCGCGACCGGCTCGCCCAGCGCGTCGCTCAGCGCCGCCGCGACGCGGCGAAGATTGAACACGGCGGCGGGTTTGAGCGAGCCGTTATCGACCAGAAAAATCGCGCGCATGAAAGCCTCCCAAAGAGCGTTTGTCGCCATGTTACCATGGCCTTTTAACCACTTATTGGCGACTGCATGTTGATCGATACCACCGCCGTCAATCAAAGCCGCCGACCGTTCGATGATAACGGCGATATCTGGCTGTTCGGCTACGGCTCGCTGATCTGGAAGGCGGACTTTCCCTTTCTGGAGCGGCAAAGCGCTTATATCACCGGCTGGGAGCGGCGCTTCTGGCAAGGCTCTCACGACCACCGTGGCACCCCGGAGGCGCCAGGGCGGGTCGCCACGCTGATCCCCGTAAAAGGCGCGGTGTGTCACGGCATGGCGTATCGCATCAGCGAGGAAACGCTCGCCCCGCTGGATCATCGCGAGAAAAACGGCTACCTGCGCGAGATCACCCCGCTCCATCTCAGCGATGGCCGTCAGGTACAGGGTCTGGTCTACATGGCGACCGAGGATAATCCGGTATTTTTAGGCCCCGCACCGCTCGAGACCATGGCGCGCCATATTCACGAAGCCGTGGGCCCGAGCGGGCCCAACCGTGACTACCTGATGAACCTGGCCCAAGCGCTTCGCGAGTTAGAGGTGGACGATGCGCACATTTTCGCGCTACAAGCAGAGCTCGAGCGCCTCTGACCTTACCAGTAACGCGGGTAGCGGCGGTGGCGCGCCAGGTTGTTGACCAGCACCGCCACTACCAGCATGACCACACAGCCCATGCCGATCGGCGCGAGCGGATACCACCAGCCAAGCGCGTGAACGCTCGACCCGCCGCCGACGGCGATCAGCGCCGCCGCCGCGCCCGGCGGATGGACTGTGTGGGTCAATTGCATCACTAGAATGGAGAGCGACACCGCCAGTGCCATGGAAAACGGCGTGGCGCCCAAGAGCTGATAGCAGGCCACGCCCACCGCAGCGGACAGCACACTTCCGAACAGCACGTGGCTGGGCTGGGCGAACGGGCTTTCCGGGGCGGCGTAGATCAGGACCGAGGTGGCGCCGAAGGAGCCGACGATGAGCAACTGTTGGCCAAGCCAGTGGGCGCTAAGCCAGCAGATCAGCGCCATACCGGAAAACGCGCCGACCCAGGACCAGAGCGCATCCTGCCAGCCAACCCGCGCGCGCTTGAAGGGCTCACCGCGCATTTTGCCAAGATAGGTTTTCATCGCACTCACTCAGGCACCAAATGAGTGCAAATGATCTCAAAACGCACCAAATAAGCAAATGTTAATGCGTCATACGACGATGAATTTCATTCAACCGCTGGGCGTTACATCATCAACCAGGAAAGAATGAACAGCGCGATGAAGGTCTGAATAATCCCGCCGATGATCGACCCGCGCAAAAACGACTTGATGCCGCCCCACAGAATCAACAGCCCAATGATCAGCACGGCAATGCTGAAAAAGGAGTCGTTGATGCCCAGCGAGCGCGTCAGACCGTCGATGAAATCGCCGAACGCGCCAAAGAAGTTGCCAAAAATACTCAGCAAAAACTCCACCACCACGCGAATCGCCTCGCCGATGGTTTCCCCTACCTCATCGAAAAATCCGTTTGCTTGCATGCGTCCTGTCCATTATCAAAGGAAGTAACGCATTGTCGATGAAAAGGCGCCAGGGGGCAAAGCGTTCATGGGTGCCAATTCGCTTGCTCCAGATGTGGCTCGGCGAGCGTTAGTCAACTGGACAGACACCCTACGCTTACAAGATAAAACTTTGTGGTCCTCGCCCCTCCAGTTTCAAATCATTAATGATGACCATGCGTACTTATTAAAAAATGAAAGTGATTTGTTTGCCTAATCCATTAAGGCAGAACGCCCTTGTCTCTTAGCGCTTTAATCTGATTCTGGGTCAGGCCGACCTCCTTGAGAATGGCATCGGTATGCTCGCCGAATCTCGGCGGCGGTGTATCGTAGCGCGAAGGGGTGCGCGCCAGTTTGATGGGCGAGCCGGTGCCCTTGTAGGCGCCAATCTCGATCACCATGTCACGGTGGCGAGTATGCGGATGCGCGAGCGCCTCGGAAGTAGTTAGTACTGGCCCGCAGGGCACGCCCTCGTGCATCAGTTGCTCGGCGAGTTCCGTTCCGTCTCGGTTGGCCATGGCGGCTTCCAGCGCCTCGCGAAGCGCTTCACGATGGCCAAGACGCGCGCCATTGCTGGCGAAGCGCTCGTCTTCCAGCAGTTGAGAGCAGCCGAGCTTATGACACAGGCGCGCAAACTGCGCGTTGTTGCCCACCGCGAGAAAGACGGACTGCGTAGCGGTACGGTAGACCTCGTAAGGCGCGATATTGGGATGCTCGTTGCCGGTGCGCCGCGGCTGAGGCCCGCCGTAGAACACGTTCGGGAAGTGGGGGTGCATCAAGGAGAGGCCGGAGTCATAAAGCGCCGCTTCAACGAACTGCCCTTTGCCGCTGCGCGTTCGCTCATGCAGCGCCAGCGCAATACCGATCACGGCATTGAGCCCGGTAACGATATCCACCACCGGCAGTCCCACACGCAGCGGCTCGCCTACTTTTTCACCATTGACGCTCATCAGTCCGGCCATGGCCTGGATGATAGCGTCGTATCCCGGCAGACTGCCCATCGGACCATCCGCGCCGAAACCACTGATGCGGCAATGGATCAGCCGGGGGAAGCGCTCGCTCAACGTTGCGTAATCCAGCCCCCACTTCTCGAGCGTGCCAGGCTTGAAATTCTCGACCAGCACATCGGCATTTTCCAGCAATTGCAGTAGTAAGGTCTGGCCCTCGGGCTGGCGAAGATCCAGCGCCATACCGCGCTTGCTGCGATTGAGGCCATGAAAGTAGGACGCTGCATCTCCTTCGAAAGGAGGGCCCCAACCGCGCGTCTCGTCGCCGCTGGGAGGTTCGATCTTGATTACGTCGGCACCGTAATCTCCCAGTACCTGGGTGCAGTAAGGACCGCCGAGCACGCGGCTCAGGTCGATCACCTTGATGTCGCCGAGGGCGCCCATCAGCTCGGCCATGGGTTACCTCCCTCTGCCGTATTGGCTCGTTTAATGTCGCGCGGTTGATTACCTGTTCGTTGCTTATCGCAACGCTTCCAAAAGCACCACCGAAGCATCAGAGGTTTCGGAGTGGTGCGCCAACGGTTGGAAGGCAGATAGATGTTTAAAAGCCAAGTAAGCGCGGGATCATTGCGGTAGAGATTCTGTCCCCAAGCATCGGGGATATTGCGATGAATCAGCGTACTCAAACCATATACCTCTTGGACTTATTATATAATTTATCGTCACACTAAGCGGGCCAATTACCCTTTTCCAATACAGTTTTAGGATTCATCGATACACTTTTATGTATGATCACATCCGAAAAAACCTTTTGGAGCCTTCACGATGGCACTCACCTTTCGCCAACTGCGCTACTTTCTCGTGCTCTCGGAAGAGCTGCACTTCGGCCGGGCGGCACAGCGTCTGCACATTTCTCAGCCGCCGTTGAGTGCCAGCCTGCGTCAGCTCGAAGCCGAGCTCGATGCACGGCTTCTTGAGCGCAACAGCAAGCGGGTGTCGCTCACGCCGGCGGGCGAGGCGTTTCAACATCAGGCACGGCGTATCCTGAGCCAGCTCAAGGAGTCCCAGACGCTCGTCCAGCGTATTGCGGCAAGCGCCTCGGGGCTGGTGCGAGTAGGCTTCACCCCGACCATGTTGTTTCGCGGCGTTCCCGAACTCACCAGAGCGCTCAAGGCCCGATATCCAGGCATCGACATTCAACTGATCGAGCGCAATTCGGCCGAGCAGGTCGAGGCCGTCGCTCAGGAGAAGCTCGACCTGGGCTTCATCCATTCGATGCCCCTACCCGAGGGAATCGACTCTATGGGGCTCTCCGGCGAGTCGTTCATCTGCTGCCTGCCAGCCAATCATCCGCTGGCGGTGCGCAGTTTCATTTCCATCAAGGAGCTGGCCAATGAGGAAGTGGTGCTGTTTGGCCGGTCGCTGGCGCCGCACTATTACGACCGCATCATCAGCCTGTTTCACCACGAGGATGTCGAGCCGGATATCTGCCACGAGGCGGCTCACTGGCTGACGGTACTGGCGCTGGTGGCCAACGAAATGGGCGTTTCCCTGGTGCCCACCTCGCTGGCCAAGGCGGGCTTTTCCAACGTTCGTTTCGTTCCTCTGGTCGACTCCCCGCGACGCCATCAATCCCACTGCATTTGGAGAGGCGATACCCCACATCAGAGCCGCGATTTGCTGCTGGAGTGCCTGCAAGAACAGCTACAAGGCGATGCCATACCACCACACGTAACCTCATCGTCCTGAGATCGCCGGCGATAAGGCGCGCTCAAAGGCCTCGAATGAGGAAGTGTGGTAGCCTTTGGCACTTCTGAAACGGCTTTCCGCTCAGCTCATTTCCACCACGCTTACAACGGCTCTCGATGCTCAATCAGCGCGCACTCGTTTATCTCAATGAAGTCATTCGTAGAGGTTCTTTACGTCGAGCGGCGGCGCATCTGGACGTCGACCCCTCGGCGCTGAGCCGCCAAATCAAAATGCTGGAAGAGTCGCTGGGCAGTAAGCTCTGCGAACGAGTGGGCAGCGGTATGCGCGCCACTCAAGCGGGCATTTTGTTAGCGCAGCATTTCAATACACAGCGTGCTCAAGAGGAGGCTGTGCTCTCCGAAATCAACGCGTTGCAAGGGCTTTCACGGGGCAACGTGCGCATCGCTGTAGGCGAGGGGTTCATCGCGGATTTGATCGCCCGGCCGCTGGGGGAGTTCATGACCGCCTTCGAGGGTATCAACGTAAATATCCGTATGGCTGGGGTGAACGAGGCCATGTCTCTATTGAAAGATTATGAAGTAGACTTGGCGCTTTTATACGCCCCGCCCGTGGATCCAGCGCTTTACTGCCATGTGGAAACGCGCCAACCTCTCGACCTGATCGTGCCGCCGAACCATCCGCTTTGCCAACTGGAGCGGGCCATTGGACTAGATGACCTGCGCTGCTGGCCGCTGGGCTTAATGGACAACCCCTTTGGAATGCGCCAAATGGTCAACATGGTCGAACACCACGAGCGCATTCATCTCGAGGCGCGTCTTTACACCAACTCGGTGGCAGTACTGAAAAATTTCGTGCGCTCAGGCATTGGTGTCACTTTCATGCCGGAATTGACCGTGGAGGACGAAATTCGACGTGGCGAAATCACCACCCTTCCCATGCAGTACGCGTTGATGAATGACGCCCGAGCTCAGATCGTAAGCCTCCGTAGTCATGACCTAACTGTAGCCGCTAGTACCTGCTTGCATCATCTTCATCAGGGCATGCGGTTCTTTTCCGCTAATGCGCCCCGCCTGTTGATATAAAAGCAACGCTTTGGGTATTGCATAGTCAACACTTCAATGCATAGTCTCATCGAGTAAAGCCTTCAATAACGATAAGCAGGTGTTCATACCTGTTCTCTTACAGGAAACAAGGAGACTCTTGATGTTACGTTTTAATCTTTCACGTCTTGGAGCTGCGTGCCTGCTAGGCTCAATAGCCATGACCAACACCGCGCTGGCTGCTACCACCATCAACCTGAGCTACAACGGCGCACCGGACCCGGAAAAGAACGCGGTTCACGTATTCGCTACCAACCTGAAAGAGCTCGTGGAAGAGCGTACCGATCACGAGATTGAGCTGCGCTTGTTCGCCAACAGCATGCTGGGCAGTGAAGAAGAGCGTATGGAGCAGACCATGAATACGCCCATGCTCAACATCGCGTCCTTCGCTGGCGTCTCACCGCTGGCTGACGAACTCTTCGTCAGCGCCATTCCGTTTTTATTTGAGGACTTCGACGCCGCGCGCAACTTCTTCGATGAAGGCAGCTACTGGCAGGCCTTCAGCGATGAACTGAGCGAGCGCGCCGGTGTGGACATGCTAGCCGTAGTTGAGGAAGGCGGCTTTTTGGCGTTTACCAACAACGAGCGTCCAATCCGCCAGCCAAGCGACTTCGAGGGCTTGCGCTTTCGCGCCATGGACCCAAGCCAGGTAGCTCTTTACGAATCCTTTGGCGCCTCTGGCACTCCGATTCCTTGGACCGAGACTTATATGGCGCTGCGTACCGGTATCGCCAACGGTCAAATGAATCCGCCGATGTACATCATTCTGGCGAGTCTTTATGAAGTACAGAATTACCTGACCTTGGCCAACATCCAGTATTCGGATCAGTTTTTGGTAGGCAACAGTGAAATGATCGCCGGCTGGGACGACGATCTGCGTGAAGCCTTCATGGAAGCCGTGACCGAAGCCAACCAACTCGCCCGCGAAGCTAACGAAGCGCAGGTCGAGTCGCGTATTACCTATCTCGAAGACGAGGGCATGGAAATCATTCGCCCGAGCAGCGAAGAGCTGGAAGCCTTTAGAGCCATCGGCCAGCCAGCTTACCTCGAGTGGCTCGAAGAACGTGGCATCGACCAGCGCTGGATCAACATGGCACTCGACGATGCAGGCGAAAGCGCGCTCACCCAGTAAACTGTCCCTCCTTCCTGATAACGGGGCTAGCTACAGCTAGCCCCTTTGCTGCTTGTACGCTGGAGCGATTATATGGCTACTTCGTTTCGCCCTCGCCTGCTCGACGTAAGCCGCTCGGTTTCACTCGTACTGTCGGGCGGGCTTCTTGCAATCAACGTGTTGGTGATTCTCTACGGCGTGCTCACCCGCTACGCGCTGGGTGGCGCACCAATCTGGACCGATGAGCTGGCGCGCTTTTTGATTATCGCCACGGTGATGCTCGCCGCAGGCGCGGTGTGGTCGGAAGGCGGCCACATGCGCGTTGCCCTTTTGGAGCGCCGCTTACCGGCGTCGCTAGCGCGACTTTTGAATGTCTATCAGTGGTTGATCACACTGGCCATCGCTCTTGGCGGGGCTTGGATCAGCTATCGCTACGCTGTGTCACCCTCGATCGGGCTGTTCAAGACGTCGGGGCTGGGCATCAGCCGCTCGATTCCGCTTTTTTCGCTGGCCATTGGTTTCGCGCTACTGGCTTGGCACGTACTACTTTATGGGCCCGCCCCGCTCAAGACGGTGGAGGACGAAAAATGATTCTGACCATGCTGGCGGTCTTTTTGATCCACGTTCTGCTGGGGCTGCCTCTGTTCCTTTCACTGCTGGTTACGGCGCTGATGGGGTTTCTCTTCGTCGATCCGTCCATGATCATGCGCATGATGCCCCAGCAGTTTTTCGGTGGCATCGATGTTTTTTCGCTGATGGCGATTCCGCTTTTCATCCTGGCCGGTAACCTGATGAACGCGAGCGGACTGACCGAGCGGCTGATGGGGTTCGCACGGCTGATCGTCGGCCACCTACGCGGTGGCATGGGGCACGTCAACGTGGTATCGAGCGTTTTCTTTGCCGGCGTAAATGGCTCGGCAGTGGCGGATACCTCGGCGCTAGGGTCACTGCTGGTGCCCGCAATGGAGAAAGAGGGCTACTCGCGCGCCTTCGCTGCCGGCCTTACCGCGGGAAGTTCGCTGATCGGACCGATCATTCCGCCCAGTATTTTCATGATTCTCTACGCCTCGCTGACCAACACCTCGGTGGGCGATCTGTTTCTGGCCGGCGTCGTTCCCGGCATCATTTTGGGCCTGGCTTTCATGGGCATGAACGCCTGGTACGCCTGGCGCCATCGGCTACCCAAAAGCGGGCGCTTGCCGTCGGCCCAGGAAGTTGGCAGCGCCTTCATGGCCGCCACGCCCGCGCTCGTCGCGCCATTCATCATCGTCGCCGGCATCGTACTGGGCTTTGTCACGCCGACCGAGTCCGGCGCCCTTACTGCACTCTATGTGGCGCTTTGCGGTGTGGTGCTGGGAGGGCTCAGATTGCGCCACTGCTGGCAGGCCATCAAAGATACCGCTCGGCTCACCTCAGCGATCTTTCTAATAATGGCGGCCTCATCCATTATCAGTTGGCTGCTCTCCTACGCCCAAGTGCCGACTCAATTCGTCGAACTACTCTCGCCCTACGTGGACAACCCGATCATCATTTTGCTGCTACTCAGCGCCATCACCTTCGTAACTGGCATGTTCATGGAAGAGGTGTCGGCGCTGATGCTACTCACGCCGATCTTTGCTCCGGTCGCCATGATGGCAGGCATCGACTCGGTGCATCTGGGCGTGATCATCACGCTCAACATCACCATTGCGCTGATCACCCCGCCGCTGGGTGCGTGCGTGTTTGTCGCTGCCGCGGTCAGTCGGCTGGAAATCGTGTCCTTGTTTAAAACCATCTGGCCGTTCGTACTGCTGGCCGTCTTCGTACTGGTACTGCTGATCGTGTTCCCTGGTCTGACTCTCTGGTTACCTAATGCTCTTGGATGAATTGATGCCTCTTTCTCATGCGACTCTCCCTGTCGTACCGAGTGACCCAGCACCGGACTGGCCTCGGGTCAACGACTTGGCCATCGTGGATAACGGCGAACGCCTGCTACCGCTGAGCCTCGCCCCAGCGCCCATTCGCGTATTTCCGGCCTATTCACGCTTAGGCATCCCCGGCGCGGTGGACGACTGTTTCGTACGCGAAGGAGTCTACCGCGCGCTGGTGACGGCGGCTCGAAGCCTGCCAAAAGGGACTGGAATGATCGTGCTTGACGGTTGGCGCCCTTGGCGGGTACAGCAGTATCTGTTCGAAACGCTGCAGGAGGCGATCGCTCACCGCTACCCGGAACTCGATGGCGACGCGCTGTTGGAGCGTACCCGCGAATTCGTCTCGGTGCCCAGTATCGAACAGGCCGCCCCTAGCCCTCATCTTACCGGCGGTGCCGTGGATGTTACATTGTGCGATAACATCGGTGCTCCGCTGGATATGGGTACGCTGTTCGATGAGGCCGTGCCTGCCTCGAACACCGCGTATTTCGAGCGCAATGAGCTCAACGAGCGCGAGCGCCGTGCTCGGGACAACCGCCGGCTGCTCTACCACGCCATGCGCGCCCAAGGCTTCACCAACCTGCCGAGCGAGTGGTGGCACTTCGACTTGGGCGACCAGCTCTGGGGGCATTACAGCGGCCAACGCACAGTGCCGTACGGCCCCGCAGCGCTGGATACCATCGAGAACCGATGGCGGCGTCAGTTGGGTTAAACCTTCACAAGCGCGCGCGAAACCGGCTACATTAAAGCGCTATCACGTTCATATCCTGAAGGAGAGTCTTTGATGCCTAGCGTATTAATCACCGGCGCCACGTCCGGATTCGGCCGCGCTGCCGCCTACCGTTTTGCCAAAGCCGGCTGGTCGTTGATTTTGACCGGGCGTCGCGAAGAGCGCCTGAAAGCGCTCGAGCGCGAGCTTTCCGATCAGGTCGAGGTGCTGACGCTAACGCTGGACGTGCGCGATAGCGACGCGGTGACCAGGGCGCTGAGTGAGCTGCCACAGGCGTTTTTACCGCTGACCTGCCTGATCAACAATGCCGGTTTAGCGCTGGCGCCGGAGCCGGCGCAGAAAGTCGATCTCAAGGATTGGCACACCATGATCGATACCAACATCACCGGGCTTGTGAACGTCACCCACGCTGCTCTGCCGCTTTTGATCAAGCATGGCGCGGGCGCGAGCATTTTGAACCTGGGATCGGTGGCCGGCCAGTGGCCGTATCCGGGTGGGCACGTTTACGGGGCGTCAAAGGCGTTCGTGCAGCAGTTCGGCTATAACCTGCGCTGCGACCTGCAGGGCACTGGCGTGCGCGTAACCGATCTTGCGCCGGGCATGGCGGAAACCGAGTTCACGCTGGTGCGTACCAAGGGCGACCAAGCCGCCTCCGATGCCCTTTACCGCGGCACCACGCCGCTGCAGGCCGAAGACATCGCCGAGCAGCTCTTTTATCTGGCCACGCTCCCGGCGCATATCAATATCAACCGCCTGGAGATCATGCCGGTGCGTCAGGCCTGGTCGCCCTTCAACGTGGACCGCGACCCGGCCTGAAGCCGTTGCTTAGTAGCTGACGCGATCGCGCCCCTGCTCCTTGGCAGTGTAGAGGGCGTCATCGACGCGCTTCATTACACTCTTTTGCGTTTCGTTCAGCCGCGCTTCGACCACGCCGAGGCTAACGGTCACCTGCCCCGCCTCGGGGAAGCGCGTCTGGCGCACGCAGCAGCGTATTTTCTCGGCCAGCTGGACCGCCTGCTCGAGAGAAGTCTCCGGCGCCAGAATCATGAACTCCTCGCCGCCCCAGCGGGCGCAGTAATCGACCTTACGCAGGTTCTGTATCAGCAGCTGACCAAGCTTTGCCAGCACCTGATCACCCACGTCGTGGCCGTGGTTGTCGTTGATCTTCTTGAAGAAATCGATATCCAGCATGATCAGCGAAAAGGGCCGCACATAGCGGTGGCGCCGGCGAAGCTCGGTTCTGAGAAGTCGATCGAAGCGAGCGCGGTTATAGAGCCCGGTCAGCATATCGGTGGTGGCCAAGCGCTCGAGTTCGGCTTCTTTCTCGACCCGTTTGGAGATGTCGCGCTGCACCAGCACCAGTACGCGTTGGGCGTAGCCGGGCATGGTCATCGCCGTTACACGCCATTCGATGAGCATGGGCGCTTGATGTGCACTGAGCGGCCAACTGCTTTTATCGAGCCCGGAAAGCGAGTAACCGTCGCTCATCTCGCCCTTGACCAGCGCTCGGCAGAGTTTGCGCAGAAGCCTTCGATTCTCGATATCGCAGCCCACGAGTTTGGGCGACGCCCCCAGCCACTGGTCGCGCTCGCCTCCCCAAAAGTGTAAGTATTCGTCGCTGGCGTTCAAAACGGTAAGCGCTGAACCATCAGCACTGAATCCAAGTACCGCAACGGCTTGAAGGCTGCACTCTTTTACAGGAGGCACTGGCATTACCAGAGGTTCCGACATCGTGTTCTCGTCCGGTCGATCATCGATCAGGTTAGGCAGCGCCCTTTACGCTCGCTTGCTCGTTTTGAACAAGGGGTCGTGGTTTCAGGCCATCATCACAGCCCGTTTCGTTTACATTATGATACACTTTTTTACCAATAACATGGATATCCTGCATTAACAAACGCATTCCATTACATGCAAAAAAGCTTATTGAACTCGGCATTCAAGACAAACATTTGATAAATTAAGTATTTTTTGTCGCATACTGGCTAAACGCACGAATCAGACACCCCTAACGCTTAAGGGTTGCCCAATCGCCATAAAAAACGCCCCCGGTCCAAGGACCGGGGGCGTGGTGATAAAACGAATGGAGTGCGGTGTGATCAGTGCGCCAGCATCTCTTCCACGATACCGTCGCTATCGAGTTCGCTCGGATAGTAAGTCGGCCAGTTGGTGACCTCTTCCAGCAGCGCTTCGCGATCGTCGCCCCAGTACAGGTGAAAATGGTGCGCGTCGGTCGGGTAGATGTCGTGATCCGAGAACTGGATGTAGTGCGGCATGTCGGTATCGCTCTCTTCGGTTTCGAAGATGAAACGAACGCCGCGGTTGCCGGCTTCGTAATCGAGGATTTCGTAGCCATCGTACTCATACTCGGCGCTACGCTCTTCTCCGTCCTCGTAAAACGTGACGCGGTTGCCATCGATCACGATGCGATCGACGTCGGTTTCGTAGCCCACCTCGTAGTACTCGGCATACTCCTCGGCACTCTTGTCACCGTTTTCCGCTTTCTTCTCGAAGACCGGCTCAAGCGAGCCATCCTGCAGATAGGGATAAACGGACTGCCAATCGCCTTCCCAATCGCTTAACCGGCGATCTTCGATCTGGTCGTCGTCGAAGTAGCCGGCGTAAATATCGCTGTCATGGTTATGGGAATGATCATGAGAGTGGTCGTGGGAATCGTCGTGACCGTGATCATGAGCGTGCTCGTGTCCATTGTCGTGCTCATGCTCATGAGAATGATCGTGCGAGTGTCCGTGCTCATGATCGTGGTCGTCCTGCTGGGCGTAAACGCTTTGCAGGCCGCTGATCATCAGCGAACCAACGGCCAAGGCGCCGAGCGCCTTGCGGGTTGAAAGAGTCATGTACTCTCCTTGTTTGAACGGGTTTATACAGCGGGTTGAAGCGGCTTTCCATAAATAATACGATATAACATATCAATTAATTGAAAAGCTCGCCAGCCATGACCGGGCGTTTTTTTAGCCGTCGTACTAAAGCTCCCCTTTTAATCGTGGAACGACAGCGCCTTGCAGACTAGGTTAAGCATAACGACGGGCCCTGAAGCCCGAAAAGGGAGTGAGCATGCTGTACTTGTTGAGCCTCCTGGGAGGCATCGCGCTGTTAACGTTGGGCGGCGAAGCGTTGGTGCGAAGCGCGGTGGCAGGTGCCGAGCGCTTGGGGGTATCGGCGCTGTTCACCGGGCTTGTCATTGTTGGCTTTGGCACCTCGGCGCCGGAGCTGGTGGTGTCGATCAACGCCGCTCTCGATCAAAAGCCGGATATCGCCATCGGCAACGTGGTGGGCAGCAATATCGGTAATATCCTGCTGATCCTCGGGCTCTGCGCGCTGATCTACCCGCTGACTACCCGGCGAGAGGCGCTCAAGCGCGACGGGCTGGTCATGCTGGCGGCAACGGCGCTTTTCATTGTGCTGGGCGCTAGCGGCGAACTCGGCCGAGCCGACGCGGGGCTTTTATTGGCGGGGCTTTTGGGCTATCTCACTTGGGCATACCTGAGCGAGCGCCGGGCGGTCGAGGCGCCAGAGCCCGCCAACGTGCTGGTGGAGGCACCGGCCAGGCGTCCGACCACCACCCTTTGGATTGTGGTTGGGCTTCTGGGTGGGCTGGCGCTGTTGATTGGTGGCTCGCAGCTGCTGCTCTATGGTGCGGTCGGGATCGCCCAGGCAATGGGGCTTTCCGAGGCGGTGATCGGGCTGACCATCGTGGCGGTCGGTACGTCGCTACCGGAGCTTGCGGTATCGCTGGTGGCCGCCCTTCGCCGCCACGCCGATGTAGCGGTCGGCAACATTCTGGGCAGCAATATCTTCAACCTGCTTGGCATTCTCGGCGTCTCCGCCTTTCTTCAGCCGCTGGTGCTGGTCGAGCGCATGGCGCTTTTCGATCAATGGGTAATGCTTGCCTCGGCCATCGTGCTGCTCGGCTTTCTTTATACCGGTCTTCGCCTTTCGCGCGGTGAAGGCGCCCTGCTGCTTACGGGGTACGCGGCGTTCATTGCGGCAAGCTTCACCCTGTTTGCCTAGAAAAGGATCTGGCCCGGCACGTTAGCGCAGCGTATCGTCGATTTCGATACCGGCCTCGTCGTAGTAGCGCAGCGCGCCGGGGTGTAGCGGCGCGGCCAGGCCCTGCAGCTGATCCGGGGTGACGGCACCCCACCAGACGGCCCGCTGGATCAGGGCTTCGCGACTTTCCCAGAACGCCCTGGTGAGGCGATAGGCGGTATCGTCGTCCATCTGTGTCGTGGTGTAGGCCAGCACCGGAAGCGACGTGGTATGAACGTCCTCATCGACGCCCGGATAAGTGCCGCCGGGAATCACCTGGGCAAGCTCGCCGGTTTGCGCGATCTGCTCCTCGGTCAACGACAACAGCGTGATCGGCACGCTGGTGGCCACTTCGGTCACGTTCGGTGTTGGAAAGGTGCTGGCGGTGACGAAGGCGTCGATCTTGCCGTCCATCAATGCCTGCGGGCCGTTGTCCAGCGCGGCGTCCGCCAGGCGAATATCGCCGGTGAGCCCGAACAGCTCGAAATAGCGCTGCGCCTCTCGGGCGCTAAAGGTGCCGCTTCCAACCAGCACGTACTTGCCGGCGAGCGACTCGATGGCCGTGGGAGCATGATCTCCCGCCAGCACGAAGTGCATGGTCATCGGCGGAATCGGGAATAGCCCGCGAATGTCGTCAAAGCGCGGGCTTTGCTGCTGGGCGAAAGGGCCTTCACCGGCAAGCGCCTGCTCGATGACGCCCGGAGGCGTAGTGAGAACGTAGTTCCCCTGGCGCGCCGCGACTTCCATGACGTTTTCGACCGACCCGCGGCTCTCCTCGAGGCTTAACACGAAATCCTCTTCGGTGGCGGCGCTAATCACCTCGGAAAGCTCGATCCCCATCTGATAATAAGCGGTGCCCACTGACGAGGACTTAAAAGTGATGAGCGTTTGCGCGTAGGCGCCAGACGATAGAGCACTCGCTACCAGCAACGCAGCAAAGCGGTTCAGCTTACGGCGAACGGGGTGTAAAGCGGAATCCTTCATGGCGTCGGCACTCGGTCAAATGCGTTATCGGCCAATCCGTGGCCGTGGCGCCATCAACATAGCACGTCCTAGGCCTTACGGCAGCCAGCCGCGTCATGGCGCCGCTCAAGGCGCCGCAGCGCGGTGATCGACGGCTCGATCTCGGAATTGGCTCATCCAGTCGATATGCCATGAGCATTGCTTTATGGCTATTAGCGAAACGGTTAATTTGCGAAAAAAAGACGTATCGAATCAAACAGGCCATCGCTTCGTTCGGTTTTATTCCGTATTGGGGAAAAACCCGAATTGCTAAACTCGATGAGATTCTTCCTGTTCCAATAACGCCTATTCCAATAAACCCCATTCCAATAACAGTAAGGGAAACGCCTATGCTTACGCTGACTCGGCACGACTGCCAGCCGCGAACCTCGCGCCGCTGGCTTTTTTTGTGGGTAGCCATTGCTGCCTGCTTTGCTACGCCGGCGCTGGCCGTCACCGGCGAGCTCGATTTGACCACTACCGGGGTCGGCTTGTTGGCGCTTGGCGTGTTCGTGCTGGCCTACGCGCTGGTCATGGCCGAAGAAAAAATTCACATGCGCAAGTCCAAACCGGTGCTGGTAGCGGCGGGCATCATCTGGGGACTCATCGGCTGGGTGTACGTTCAAAACGGGCTCTCGGAGACTTCCGAATACGCGTTTCGGATGACGCTTTTGGAGTTCACCGAACTGATGCTGTTTTTGCTTGTGGCGATGACCTATATCAACGCCATGGAAGAGCGCCGAGTGTTCGATGCGCTGCGAAGCTGGATGCTGCGCAAGGGCTTCAACTATCGCACGCTATTTTGGCTGACCGGCGGGCTCGCCTTCATCCTCTCGCCGATCGCCGACAACCTGACCACGGCGCTTTTGATGTGCGCGGTGATCACCAAGGTCGCCGAAGGCGATAAGCGCTTCATCAATCTGGCGTGTATCAATATCGTGATCGCCGCCAACGCCGGCGGGGCGTTCAGCCCCTTTGGCGACATCACCACGCTCATGGTGTGGCAGGCGGGCATCATACCGTTTCAGGAGTTCTTCATCCTGTTCGTGCCGGCGCTGGTCAACTTCTTACTGCCGGCGACGATCATGAGTCTTGTCATCAAGGATCAAAAGCCCGCCAGCGTCTACGAAGAGGTCATCATGAAGCGCGGCGCGCGGCGCATCATCGCGCTGTTTCTGCTGACGATCACCACCGCAGTGTTGTGCCATACGCTGCTGGATCTGCCGCCTGTGCTGGGCATGATGACCGGGCTTGGCTACCTGCAGTTTTTCGGCTTCTACCTGCGCAAGAGCCTGCCGCGCTCGCTTGCGCGCAAGCGCGAAATCTATAGCCGCGAGGGCGACAATAAAAAGCTCGCGCAGCTGGGTAGCGTGGTGCCCTTCGATGTTTTCAACCGCGTAGCGCGCGCCGAGTGGGACACGCTGCTGTTTTTCTATGGGGTGGTGATGTGCGTCGGCGGGCTTGGGTTCATGGGGTACCTGGGGCTGCTATCCGAGGCGCTCTATAGCGGCTGGAACCCGACCTGGGCCAATGTAGTGCTCGGCGTGGTGTCCGCGGTGGTGGACAACATTCCAGTGATGTTCGCCGTACTGACCATGCATCCGGCGATGTCCGACGGGCAGTGGCTTTTGATCACGCTTACCGCGGGCGTCGGTGGGAGTCTTCTATCGATCGGCTCGGCGGCGGGGGTAGCCGTCATGGGTCAAGCGCGTGGCTCTTATACCTTCATGGGTCACCTTCGCTGGACCCCGGTGATCCTGCTTGGATACGTGGCCAGCATCCTGGTGCATCTGTGGCTCAACGCGGCAAGCTTTGGCTAGCGGTTTGCCCGGCGCGGGGCGCGCCGGGCATCTTCTTTAGCGCTCGAGGATATCCAGCGGCCCGGCGCGCTCGATCACCCGCTGCCAGGCGGGGTCGCTCTCCAAACGCTGGGTGAACCCCGCGATGGCTGGATAATTGCCAAGCGAGCGTGTGCCCTTGAGCGCCAGCATCGGAAAGCTCATCTGCACATCCGCCCCGCTTGGCCAGGCGCCGCCAAAGTTCTCCTTCGCTCGCAGGTGCGCTTCGATGAACGCCATGTGTTGATCGAGCTGCGGGTCGAGAAAGCGCTCGCGGATCGTCGAGCTAATCCCCTTGGCCACGGGGCGCACCAGCGCCGGCGACTGCTTGGGAATGTGGCTAAATACCAGGCTCATGAGCAGAAGCGGCATCAGTGAGCCTTCGGCGTAGTGTAGCCAGTAGCGGTAGTCCACCCACGCCTCGACGTTCTCGGGCTCGGGCTTGAAGCGCCCCTGCCCGTAGCGCTCGACGAGGTAATCGATGATCGCGCCGGACTCGGCGATGGTCAGCTCACCGTCGACGATCACCGGCGACTTGCCCAGCGGATGCACTTCCTTGAGCGCTTTCGGCGCCTGCATGGTCTTGTCGTTACGTTTGTAAACGTGGATCTCGTACTCGAGCTCCAGAAGCTCCAAAAGCCAGATAACCCGGTGCGAGCGCGATTTCTCGAGATGGTGTACGTGAATCATGGCCCTTCCCTGGTAGTAGTGGATGTAACGCTCTTACAGCCTGGCCTGGGAGCGGTGGCTTTGCCACCAGCGCCCGAGCTGTTCACGTGGCGACCACCGGCCCTGAAGCCAAGGCGCCAGTAGCCGGGTCGACAGCGGAATGAAGATGAACACCATGATCGGCGTGAGCGCCAGCGTGCTCACCAGCACGCGCGGCACGAGCGCCCAGTCGGCTAACAGCGCGCCAAACAGCCACTGAAACATGAGGGAAATGGGAAAAAATGCCAGCCACACCGCCACCGCCTGCTTCCAGCGCGGGGTCGGCTCGACGCCGTCCATGTGAAACCAGGCGCCCAGGCCCGTGGCACGCTGCTCGATCGGGGAGTCGAAAAGCCCTTGGCCACGCTTGAGCCAGCCTTCGCGGGACGCGGAGTGCTGCCAGACATTGAGCATCTGCTGATCATTGAAGCGAAACACGATCTGATACTCGTCGTCTCCGTGGGGCGGTGCCAGCACGCCGGAGCCCAGGTAGCCGGGAAAATCCGCCGCCAGGTCGCGGCCTTCGTTGAGCCAGCGCTGAAAGTCCTGATAGCGGCCGTTGGCCACGCGGCGGGCCACCATCATCGTCACGGGTAAGGTCGACATGGGTCATCTCCAAAGTGAGTCACAGCGAAACCGGGTAGGCCGCTGTCGCTCGCCGGGGCGGGTAAGCCCTGGGCGAGCCCTGCATTATAGACGCAATATCGGTGCCAGAAACGGCCATTCAGGGGAAATTAACGAGGCGTGGGCGTGGCGCGCTCGCCACGCTGGAAGGCGCGCACGTGATCGTAAATGGCGATAGCGCCCTGGATGACGGCCTCCTCGCCGGGTTTGAGCGAAAGCGGCGGCGAGCGGTGGTTTTCATTGTCGATCAGCGCGTTGACCTCGTCGCGATAACGCTCCAGCACCCCCTCCAGCCCCAAGCGCAGCCGGTATATTTCGAGAGTGAACTGCTGTTTTTGCTCCTTGCGCCGAAGCACCTCGAGCGGGTCGCTGGCGCTTTCGATCAGGCTCTCGAGCGTATTGAGCACCAGGGTTTCGGCCTGGTTGAGGTTAGGAATAATGCGTAGCACCAGCTCGCTCAGGCTCGGTGCGGGGTTGGAGGCGGACATGGCGGATTATCCTTGGAGGAAATCGATGCGGCTAAAGCGGCCCTCACCGGTAAACGTGAGTCGAAACACGCCGTGAACGCCGTCCTGATCAACCACCCGGCGAAGCGCCTCGGCGGGAAAGACGACCCAGCGGCCGTCGACGCTCCGGGCGCGCACGTTGCGATAGCGCCCTTCGTAGTACGCCAGGCACTCGCGCGAGGTCAAACTCAAAACGACGTCGATGGAAGGCATGATAGCAGTACGAAAAACATTCAAGGGGCCAAGAGGATGAATGGATTAAGATGAACAAGCGCTGAACTTACAAAAGCCCTTTCGAAAGCGGCTTAATGGATTGCCACTCGAGCCGCTCGGGCCAGCGCTCGATCCAGTCGAGCACCTGTTCGGCGGGCATGGGGCGCGCAATGCCATAGCCTTGAGCCAGATAGCAGCCAAGCGCCACTAGTGCGCTCGCGTGGGCCAACGTTTCCACACCTTCGGCCAGCATCGGCTTTTTGAACCGGTTGGCCATGTAGATCACGCTCTCGACGATCGCCATATCGTCGTGGTCGACCAGCATGTCGCGCACGAAGCTCTGATCGATCTTGATCAAATTCACCGGTAGCTGGCGCAGGTGGGTCAGCGATGAAAAGCCGGTGCCGAAATCGTCGATGGCAAAGCCCACGCCCAGGGTTTGACAGCACGCCATATTGACCAGCGCCGACTGGATATCGTGAATGGCGGCACTTTCGAGCACTTCGAGTTTCAAAAGCGAGGGGCTTACGCTTGAGTAGCGTGCTAAATGCTCGCCAAGGCGATGACTGAAATCCTTGACCAGAAGGTGGGCGGGGCTGATGTTTACACTGACCGTAAGCGCAGCGTCCTGAGCTTGCCAGTCCGTGAGCTGGCGCAGCGCTTCGTTGATCACCCACTCGCCAAGCTCGACCTCGAGCGGAGTTCCTTCGATGACCGGTAAAAACGCCGCCGGAGCCAGCAGCCCTTCCTCCGGATGCTGCCAGCGAATCAGTGCCTCGAGCCCGACGACCTCGCCGGTGCGCATGTCGATTTGTGGCTGATAGAAAAGGCGCAACTCGTCATCGCTGAGTGCATCGGAAAAGCGCTGTCGTTTTTCCTGGCGCAGGCGCAGTTGACGGTCCTGATCCGAGTCGAAGAAATGATAAGTATCTCGGCCGCGCTGCTTTGCGCGATACATCGCCTGGTTGGCGTGGCGCAGCAGCATGTCCCCCTGAGCATAATCTTTGGGATAGAGCGTCACGCCCAGACTCACCGTGAGATAGATACTCTGGCCGTCGAGCATCAGCGGTTGGCGAATCGAGTCCAGCAGCGCTTCAAAGTACGCCTCGTCCACCCCATGGTGTAAGAGCAGCACGAATTCGTCGCCGCCGACCCGGGCGAGCACGTCATCCCCGACCAGCAGGTGGCTCACGCGCTGGGAAAACGCCGCCAGAATGGTATCACCGCGTTTGGGGCCCAGCCGCTCGTTGAGGGTCTGAAAATAGTCGATATCGAGCGAGCACACCGCCAGCGGTAGGCCCCTGGCGTCAGCGTGCTGTATGGACTCCTGAATGAGCTGTGTCAAAAGGTGTAGATTGGGTAAGCCGGTGAGCGAGTCGAAGCTGATTTCGCGGTCGAGATGGCGCGCGTGGGCGGGAATGGCCGACAGATCCGACAGCACGATGACGTGATAGGCCACCCCACCCTGCTCATTGCGTACCCGGTTGGTCGACATCATCGCCGGATAAGGCTTGCCGTCGTGGCCCCGGTAGCTCACCTGGCTCTTGCCGCGGTCACGAAACAGCACTTCGTCGTGCAGCAACCGCGAGGCCCGGCTGTCCTCCAGCGCCAGAATGCTGAACGACTGGGGGGATTTACCGGCCACTTGGTCCAGGCCAAGCCCGGTCAGCTCGCAAAAGGCCGGGTTGACGTCGACGACGAGGTTCTCAGCATCGGTGACAATAATCGCTTCATTGGCACAATAGAACGCCGCTTCGCAGAGCGAATACGAGGCGCTGGAGGGCACGACCGAGAGCGGCGCGTTACCTCGCAACGACAGCGCGGCATCAAATTGTTGCTGAGCCAATGACTGCTCCTTAAGCAGATCGGGGAGTGAGCCATGCATCGCGGGCAAGCCTGCCAATTCAGCGGTTTAACCAGCGAGGCACTCGTCACGCGGAAGGATAAGACGCTCGCGGATGACTACATTCATCACGCTTAACAGGCTACCATTATTAACACTTAATGGGCGTACTTAAACGAAACTTCTCATCTTTTTTCATACGCGCTCATGGCGCCAACGACGCCGCGCCCAAGTAGCGCTGCTCCCAGTAGTCGATATCCAGCGGTACGCTGACCACCTGGCGGCCGCTGCCCGGGGCATGGATCATCTGGCGGTTGCCGCGGTAGATGCCCACGTGGGTGGCCTTGGCGCCGCTGCCGAAAAAGAGCAGGTCCCCCGGGCGCGGCTCAGGGGTGCCGGGCAGCGCCCGGTACTGCTGATCGGCGGTGCGCGGCACTTTGAAGCCGGCGGCGCGGTAAGTCATCTCGACCAGCCCCGAGCAGTCGAGCCCCTTGGGCGTATTGCCGCCGAAGCGATACGGCGTACCGATCGCCTGCTGGGCGTGGGAGAGAATCAGCGCGCGCTCCATCGATATGCCCGCCATGGTCGGCGTCGGGGCGGTGGCAATCTCCTTGCTGGCACAGCCCGCGAGCAGAAAAAGCGCCAGCAGCGCTCCCAGTCGCCGGCAGGCGCGAGGCAAAACAAAATCAAAAGACGAACGAGAAGCGGGACAAAAAAACGGTGTCGACATGGTGCGCTCAGCCGGTGGCGTCAATGAGGTTTTATCATGGCTCAAGGCTCGCCCGGTTGCCACATCTACCTGGTGAGCCTCAGATCATGGCGTGGCGCACACGCGCCGAGATCCACTCGGAGATCAATACGGTTGCGAAAATCATCGCGAAGATGACGCTGACCTGACTCCAGGCGAGGCTGTTGATCGAGGCGTTGAGCGCAAGCCCGATGCCGCCGGCGCCGACCAGCCCCAGCACCGTCGACTCGCGGATATTGATGTCCCAGCGGTAGACGCTGATCCCGGCAAACGCCGGCAGGATTTGCGGCAGCACGCCGTAGTTCATTACCTGCAGGCGGCTCGCGCCGGTGGCGCTGATCGCCTCGACCGGCGTTGGGTGAATCTCCTCAATCGCTTCATACAAAAGCTTGCCGACGAAGCCGATCGAGCGCAGCGCGATGGCGATGATACCGGCGAGCACGCCGGGGCCGACGATGGTGACCAGCAGCATCGCCCAGATCAGCGAATTGATCGAGCGCGACGAGACGATGACGGTCAGCGCCAGGCTTCGCACCAGCGGGTGAGGCGTGGTGTTGCGCGCGGCAAGAAACGCCACGGGAAAGGCCATCAGGATTCCCAGCGCCGTGCCCAGGGTCGCAATGTTGAGCGTGTCCCACATCGGCTGCCACAGGTTGGACGCGTATTCCCAGCGCGGCGGCAGCATCCGGCTTATGAGGTCACTTCCCTGGCGCCCGGCGTCCAGGGCGAACACCCACATGGTGTTGTCCGAGATCACTTTCCAGCACAGCAGAAACAGGCACGTGCCCGCGAGCCAGCCGCCAAAGCGCAGCCACTGGGCGCGGCTGGTGCGCCGCTGCCACAGCGGCAAACCATCAATCGAGGTCGAAACGGGCATCAGGGATTCCTGCCTATTGGGTGAAGCGGCGTACGTGGCTGGAGGCGTATTCGCTGGCCAGCACGATCGCGATGATGATCAACAAAATCGCCGCCGAGGTGCTGTACTCGTAGCGGCTGAGCGAGGTGTTCAGCGTAGCGCCGATGCCGCCGGCGCCGACGATGCCAATCACCGACGACTCACGAAAGTTGATGTCGAGGCGGTACATGGAGAGCCCGATCAGCCGCGGCATCACTTGGGGCTGGACGGCGTGGTTCATCACCTGCCACCAGCCGGCGCCAGTGGCGCGCACCGCCTCGACTTGGCGCGCGTCCAGATCCTCGATGTCCTCGGCCAAAAGCTTGGCCATGAAGCCGACGGTGGCGAAGGCCAGGGTGAGCATGCCGGCCAGCGGCCCGAAGCCAAACATCACCACGAACAAAATCGCGATGATGATTTCCTGAAAGGTACGCGACACCGCGATGATCGCTCGGCACAGCGCGTAGACCGGCAGCGGCGCCACGTTGCGCGCCGCCCCGAGCCCTACGGGAATGGCGAGCAGCACGCCGATCACCGTGGAGGTGAGCGTCATGGTCAAACTTTCCAAAAGACCGGCGAGGATGTCGCCCTGGCGGCTTACAAAATCCGGGTGAGTAAAGGCCGCCAAAAAGTTGAGCCCGCGCCCGGCCCCTTCGGCGACCCGCGCCCAGTTCACCTCTACGGAGCCGAGCGCCAGCGCGAGATACGCTAGCGCGCCGACGCCAAGCGCCACGCGAAGCCATTGACGCTCGATGAAGACGGGTTTTCGCCACTGCCCGCGCCGCGCCGCGCTCAGCCGCGCCTGGTTATCCGCCCTCATGAGGTAGCCACGCGCAGGGTCGGTGACTCAGCCCGCGGCGCGGCGCCTGGCGCTTCATGCTCCTCCGGTTCACCGTCACGGGTATCCCACTCCTCCTCGCCGTAGATGGTGGTGAGCGTCTCGGCGGTGAGCTCCCCCGGGGCGCCATCGAAGACGATGCGCCCGGCGTTGAGCCCAACGATGCGGTCGGCGAACTGCTGAGCCAGTGCCACATCGTGAATATTGATGATCGCGGCCAGCTCGCGCTCGGCGCAGAGCTCGCGAATCAGGCGCATGATCTGGCGCGAAGTTTTCGGGTCGAGGCTCGCCGTGGGCTCGTCGACCAGTAAAAGCCTTGGGCTCTGCAGCAGCGCCCGGGCGATGCCCACCCGCTGGCGCTGGCCACCGGAAAGCGCATCGGCGCGCTTGTCGATGGCATGCGCGAGTCCCACCCGCTCGAGCAGGCGAAACGCTTCACGTACCGCATCCGTAGGGTAGCGGCGCAGAAAGCTTCGCCAGAAGCCGACGTAACCCAGCCGCCCGGAGAGCACGTTCTCCATTACCGTGAGCCGGTCGACCAGCGCGTACTCCTGAAAGATCATGCCCATCGAGCGCCGCGCCCGCCTGAGCCCGGCGCCGGAAAGCGTGGTCAGTTCGTGATCCCCCAATCGGATACTGCCCTGAGTCGGCTCCACTAGCCGGTTCACGCAGCGAATCAACGTGCTCTTGCCCGCGCCCGACGGGCCGATCAGCGCCAGCACCTGCCCTTTGGGAAGGGTCAGCTCGATATCGCTTAGCGCGCGATCGCCGGTGGGGTAGCGTTTGCCAACGCCTGCGAGTGTGAGCATGGAAGTACCTCGTCAATACGGCGGTCGGCCGGAAGCGCTGCTTCCGGCCGAAAAGTCTCGAAAAACGCGGGGGTCAGTCGCAGTCGTAGGTGACGTCGTTGGCGTCAGCGATGGTGCGAATCACCGACCAGTGATCGGCGTAGGTGATGGGGATGAACTGCGCCTCGCCGGAGTTTTCGAACTCCGCCGCAAGCGGCGTGCCTTCCCAGTCATAGCTGAAAAAGGCGTCCTGAATCTGCTGGGCAAGCTCGGGTTTGAGGTTGTGCGCCAGGCCATAGCCGGTGGTCGGGAAGGTTTGCGAGGTATAGATGACGTCGAAATCGCCTTCGTTGACCACGCCCCGGGCGATCATGCGCGTAGCCACCGAGTTGGCGATCGCCGCGGCGTCGTAATCCTGGTTGACCACGCCCAGAATCGAGTTGTCGTGGGAGCCGGAGAAGGCGGTTTCGAAGTCCTCGCCCGCCTCCATCCCGTACTCGGAGCGCAGAAGCGCCGAGGGTGCGCGGAAACCGGAGTTGGAGGTTTCCGAAGTGAACGCCAGCTGGCGCCCTTCCAAATCCTCGACGGAGTCGATGCCGCTGCCCGGGTAGGTGATGATCTCCATCTCGTAGCCGAAGCTGCCGTCGTCGGCGGCCATCATGGCGAACGGACGGAACCCGCCGCAGTTCACCGCCACCGGCACGCCGCCGGTGTTGAAGCCGGCGATATGCAAACGCCCGGCGCGCAGCGCCTCCTGCTGGGCGGCGTTGGACTGCACCGGGAAGAACTGCACCTGCTTACCAGTGGCCTCGCTCAAGTGCTCGAGAAAGTCCGCCCACACCTCGGCGTACACCGCCGGGTCTTCCACCGGCGTATAGGCGAAGACCAGCGTGTCCGGATCCACCCACTGGGACTCGTCGCTTGGCACGTCAGCGACCATGTCGCCATCGTCATCAGTGTAGCGCGAGGAGAGATCGGCGGCGGCGCCAAGCGTGGTCAGCGCGAAAGCACCCGTGATAGCGGCGCTGAGAAGCGTGCGGGTAAAAGAGAGCGTCATCGTGAACCCCTAAGCGTTATTCGAAGTGCCGTTATCATGGCAGCGCCGGATGACAGCCCCGCGACACTGACATGACACCAAAATGACACTTAGCCGTGGGTCTCACGGCGTTCGACGAACAGGCTGTTACCGGGAATCTTCTTCGCCTGGTGCTTGAGCTCGGAAAGCCTGGCTGCGATTTCGAGCGCCTTATAGCGCGTCGACTCCAGCACCGGCTGAACGGCGATCGACACGCTCACGCAGGGAAAAAAATCCGCCTCCCCCCGCCGGTTTTCGACCCGCACCCCGCCCTGCTGTCGATCGCTCTCGGTATAGAACTGCGGCGCCATCACGCCAAAGGAGTCGAGAATCTGGCGGCACACGCTCTCCCAGTGCTCGATGGGCAGCAGCATCATGAAGTCATCGCCGCCGATATGGCCGATGAAGCCGCCAGCGCTGTCCACCTGCGCCTGCAAAAGCCGGGACAGCGCAATGATCACCTGATCGCCCCGGGCATAGCCGTAGGCGTCGTTGAATGCCTTGAAGTTGTCCAGATCGACGTAGGCGGCGGCGAAGGGCGTTTGCGCCTCGAGCGCCTGACTCAACGTCTCGTTGATCAGAATGTTGCCGGGGAGCCCGGTGAGCGGGTTGGCGTGGCGCGCCTGGCGCACCTGGATAGCGGTGATCTCGCGCAGCAGATCGACGATGCTGCCCATCCCCAGATAGCGTCCCTGGTCGACGATCACGAAATCTTCCTGGTCGATGTCGTGACGGTCGGTCAGCGCCTGGCTCAGCGTCTCGAGCGGCGTATCCGCCTCGCTGATCAGCGCACGGGTATCGGCCACGTCCATCACCCGGCGCTTGGCGTAGAGCGCGTGGCTGTACGGGTTGGTAAACAGGGTCAAAAAGGCGCTTCGCCGCACCACCGCCACCGGTCGGTCACCGTCGATCACCGCCACGCAGCGAAGCGTGGGAACGTTACGAAAACGCTCGGCCAGCGCCAGCACCGAATCCTGCGGCGCGACGGTATCGATCGGGCGCGAAATGGCGCGAGCGGTACGCCCGGCGCTACTGGCCTGCCCGGCAGCGGGTAGCTGCATATGAAGGGAAAGCGGCGGCGTGGCGCTGGGTCGTGCAAAGTAAAATCCCTGCAAGAGCGAGAGCCCGCGGTCGAGCTCCCAAAGACACAGATGCTCGGCGGCGGTTTCGATACCCTCGGCGATCAACTTGCAGTCGAGGCTTCGCGCCACGTCCAGAATCGAGCGCAGAAACTCGCGCTTGGCCGGCTCCTGGTCGATTCCGGCGATGAAGTGGCGGTCAAGCTTGACGAAATCCGGGCGCAGCTCCGCCCAGTGGCGAAGGCTCGAGTGCCCGGCGCCCAGGTCGTCGAGGGCCACCTGAAAGCCCATGTCGCGGTAGTGATCCACCGCCTGGCGCATCAGCTCGTAGTCGTGGATCGGCACGTGCTCGGTGAGCTCGATCACCACCCGCTCCGGCGGCAGCGCGCTTTCGCGCACGAACCCAAGGGTCAGCCCCTCCTGGAAGTCACGCTCGACGATGGTCAGCGGCATGACGTTGAGAAACAGAAAGCCTGGAAGTTCGAGCTCGGCAAAGCGGGTAATCGCCAAACGTCGGCACAAGAGATCGAGTTCGACCAGAAGCCCGGCCTGGGTCGCCACGTCGAACAGGCGCAGCGGCGAGTGCAACGGCGACGCTTCTGGCCCGCGCACCAGCGCCTCATAGCCAAAGATCGCCTGCTGGCTCGCGTCCATGATGGGTTGAAAAAGAACGCTCAGGTCTTCGCGTTCGAGAATGAGATGTAGCCACTGAGCGTCTTGCGCGGTCATGCCAAAGGCCTTATGAACGGGATGTACGGATAAACCTCATTGAGCCCTGGTCCTTTTGGATGAGATTCGATCCGCAAAATCCTGCGTCATGGCGGTGACATTTTTATGACAGCTCGGTGGTCAGGTCGGCTTTTTGGGCGGCGGAAAGCGCACTTCCCCACCGCGGGCGTCGAGCTGGCGAATATCCATCGGCCGGCCTTGGCGGTCCAGCGTCACCAGCCCCAGCCCGCTAGCGTTGTAGAGACGCTCGCCGGCACTGGCGCCGACCGGGTCACGCGGAACGACGTCGAACTTGCGCCGTTTGGTGAACCAGTTCAGCGGCGACCAGGGCGCGTAGAGCCAGCGATTGAGCCGATCGAACACGTTCAAAAGCTGTTTGGGGAAGGTGTTCTTGATGCCGCTGGAAGTGATTTGCCACAGGTGCGGAGGGCGCTCGCGGCGGCGCACGAAAACGTCATAGGCGAAAGAATAGTGCACGTCGCCGGACAAAATCACGTAGTTGCCCGGCGTTTTCGAGTGGCGCCAGATCTGCAGCAGCACGTTGGCCGCCCCGCGGTGGGCCATCCAGTTTTCGGCGTCAACCACCAGCGGCTTGCCTGCCAAGGTGAAAAGCTTCTGCACGCCTTCGATCAGCTTGACCCCGAACATCGGCGCGGGCGAGACGATCACTGCGCTTTGGCACTCGAGAAGCTGCTGCTGCATCTCCATCAGCGCCTCCCAGTCCATCAGCCCGGAGGGGCGCCTGGGGCTTCGCTCGCTGCGCCAGCGCCGAGTGCGGGTATCGAGCACGAGCAGCGCAGGCTTACCGGGCACGTTAAACTCCCAGCCCTGAAAGCGCAAAAGCGTGGCAATGAAGCGATCCTGACGCGGCGCCTCGAGCGTGTCATCGGCGGATGCCAGCAGCGCGCCGGCCTCACTGATCAGCGGGGCGAGCTTGTCCGGGTCGTTCCCCCACCCTTGGCAGAGCAGGTAGGCGATCAGGGCGTTGCCGATGATGCGCTTCGAGAACGGGTGCCCGTAGGCGCAGCGCTCCCAGTCCGCCGTTAGATTCCAGTCGTCGGTCACGTCATGATCGTCGAAGATCATCAGGCTCGGCAGATGCGCCAACAGCCGCGCACACTGCGGTAGGCCTTCGACGAAGTCCCTCATCGTCGCCTGCTCCTGACGGTAGGTGGCCTGATCCTTCGGCTCGAGGGCGGGCTCGGTCGGGTCGATCAGCGTCCAGGGGGTCGGCGACCACGCCAAGCAGTACATGGCGAGCATTTCGGCCAGCGTCATCAGGTGGTTCGAGGCGTTCGCCGAGGTGAACACCGGCTTTTTCACCCCGCCGAAAAAGCGCTCGCGAAGCGCGGCGTTGCTGGTCACGTCCGGCAGCAACTGATCGCGCTGGTAGTAGGTTTGCGGTGCGGCGTAGAGTGCTTGGCTATCCTCGACCGTGGCGCCCTCGAGGCGCTCGTCGAAAAGCCCGAGCCGGTCGATCAGCGCGTGAATAGCGCGCAGCGTCGGCCCCGCCACGTCGTCGACGTATACCTGGTCGCCGGTCATCAAAAGCCACGCCGGCCACTCTTCGGCCTCGCCCTGGCGCTTGGCAAGCCAAGCGTCGCCGCGCACCAGCCCATCCGGGCTTTCGTGGTGGGGCTTGCGGCACGAGCCATGCATCAAGCGGTGGTGGCGCGAGGCGAGCACGAAGGCGGGAAACGCCTGGCCGTCATGGCAAAGCCAGGGCGCCCACTCGGCAATGCCGCGCTCCGTACCATTCGGCGTTTTTACGCGAAGGTCGTAGTCGATGCGCTCGTCACACGGCAGCGGCGACTCGAGCGTTACATCGATCAGGCAGATGTGCGCGTGGCGGCCGATGGGCAGGCGCGTGTGCGCCGCGCTCACATCCAAAGCGCGCTCGCGCGGCTGGTCAGGGAAAAGCATCAGGGTCATCTCGAGCGGGCGCGAGCTCACCAGCCACAGCGTCAGCCGCGTGGGGCTCAGCCGGCGCAGCAGCGGGCCGACCAGCACGTCAGAAATATCGTGCTCGGTACGCTCAGCCACGGGCCACCACCGGCAGCGTCACGGCCACCTGCAGCCCGCCGGCCTGGGCGCGGGTGAGCGCCAGCGTGCCCTGATAGAGCGCCACCAGATCCGCCACGATGGAGAGCCCGAGGCCGCTGTTCGAACGCTGCTCGTCGAGGCGCTTGCCGCGCTCGAGCGCCGCTCGGCACTGCGCTTCGTCCATGCCCGGGCCGTCGTCGTCCACGCTCAGATGAAGGGTCTCGCCCTGGCTCTGAACACGCAGCGTCACGCGGCTTTCGGCCCAGCGCAGGGCGTTATCCAATAGATTGCCCACCACTTCCTGCACGTCCTGCCGGTCCATACGCACATGAGGGCGCGCCTGCCAGCGGGTTTCCAGCACGACCTGGCGCCGCCCCGCCAGCCGGCCAAGCCCCTCGATCAGCCCGGCCAGCGCCTCTTCCAGCGCGATCGGCGCCAGGTGCAGGCCGTCGCCGGCGGCGCTCGCCCGGGCCAGGTGGTGGCGCACGGCGCTGTCGATGCGGGAAAGCTCGACGTCGAAGCGCTCGCGCTGCGCCTCGGGCAGCTGGCTAAGCTGAAGGCGCATGACGCTCAGCGGCGTTTTCAGCGCGTGGGCGAGATTGCCGGCGGTGTGGCGGCCGCGCTCGATCAGACGCTGGTCGCGGGCGAGCACCGCGTTCATCGACGTGGCCAGCGTGGCAAGCTCCTCGGGCAGTCGGGTATTCATGCGGCTCGCCGCGCCCTTTTCGACCTCGCGCAGGTTGGCGTTCATACGCCGAAGTGGCGCCAGTCCGAAACGCACCTGCAGCGCCAGCACGCCCAGCAGCAGCACCGACAGCGCCAGCACGCCCAGCCACAGAAGCCGCTGAAAACCGAGAATCTCCGCCTGAAGAGCGCTTTCATCGGCGGCGACGCTGACGTGCAGCGGCGCCTCGAGCGGTGCGAGGTAGATGTCGCGCTCGACCACGCGAAGCGGCTGGCCACGCGGGCCTTTCAGGCTGCGCGCGCTGGCCCGCCGACTATCGGTGACCGGCAGGCGCTGATCCCACAGCGAGCGCGAGGCGAGGCGGTGCTCGCTCTGGTCGGTGATCTGCCAGTACCAGCCGGAAAAGACCTGATCGAAGCGCGCATCGCCCAGCGCGCTGGGGTAATCAAGCGTATTGGCGACGGCGTCGAAGGTGACGCCGGCGATCACCACGTTCAGCGTTGCCTCCAGCCGCTCGTCAAAGGCGTCGACCGCGGCGCGTTTGTAGTAGTGCGCAAGCCAGGCCCCGGCCAGCGGCAGCGCCAGGCCCACGAGCAAGAGTGCGGCGAGCAGCAGCCGGGTGGCGATCGAGCGGCGCGCCCAGCGCTGGCTTAGCCTGGCTTGAAGGCGCGCGCGGCGGTTAGGCATCCGGCGCCTCGGCCAGCAGGCGATACCCTTGGCCTCTCAGGGTAACGAAGCGCCAGGCGCCGAGCTTGCGGCGCAGCCGGCTGATCTGCACGTCGATCACGTTGGAGTCCGGCTCCTGGTCGCGATCGTACACGTGCTCGGCGAGCTCGGCGCGGCTGACCACGCGCGGGGCGGCGTGCATCAAATAGCTTAGAAGCCGCGTCTCCTGAGCGGTGAGACTGACCGGGCGCCCGGCGAGGCTCACGTGCTGGGTGTGGGTGTCCAGACTCAGCTCGCCCAAGCGAATCACCGGGTGGGCATGGCCGTGGGTGCGGCGCAAGATCGCGCGCAGGCGAAAGAGCACCTCGGCGGACTCAAAAGGCTTGGTGACGTAATCGTCGGCGCCGGCGGAGAAGCCCGCGGCCTTGTCCGCCCAGCGCTCGCGGGCGGTGAGGATCAGCACCGGCAGGTCGATGCCGTCGTCGCGCCAAGCGCCTAGCCAGCGCGTGCCGTCGCCGTCGGGCAGGCCGACATCGAGAATCAGCGCGTCATAAGCTTCGGTGCGCACCAGGAAATCCGCCTGTTGACCGGTATCGGCGACTTCCACCAGCCAATCGCCATCCTTGAGCGCCTGGGCCAACTCACTGGCCAGCGCCTGGTCGTCTTCCACCAATAAACACTTCATCGCAGGTCATCCTTGACGTCGTCGCGGCGCATCTCGTTGATCCGCACGCCTTCGATTTTCATTAGCTGGCCGCTTCTGCCGTCGAACTCGAACTCAACCACCTGGCCTTGGGGGCCGAGCATCTTGATTTCGTACTCGATCTCGCCGTCGTCGCGCTCCATTTCGATTTCGATCACCTCACCCTCGAAGCGCGCCTCCAGCCAGTCCAGAAGCGACTCCAGCCCCACCGTTTCGCCGCGCTGTACTTGGCCGTGAAGCGCTCGCCATTGCGGCTCGGCGTCGGCCGCGCTCGCCCACGCAAACGTCGCCACGACCAGCAGCGCGGCGCAAAAGGAGGCTGGATAGAACCACGAACATCGTTTCATGGGCTCAGGATGCCAAACTCGAGATGAACGCTTCATGAACGCCGCCTTCAGGTTAGCGAAAGAGCGCCGCTGCTATAAAGGGCCTGTCTCACCTCGCAAGGCTTGGCGAGAACGCTGAATGCTCGTCCCGCGAGGTTTCTAGCCTGCGAGGTTTTTATACTGGAAAGGGAGTGTGACATGACACCGATGAAAAAAGCAGTGCTATTGCCAGCCTCTGCCCTGCTGCTCGTTGCCACCACCGCCGCCCAAGCCGACCGCCTGCCACTCGAGCGGCTGGATGAGGTGCTGAACTATACCGCCAACTACGGCTTCACCCATCTCGAAGAGCTTAGCGTCGATGACGGCCGCCGTATCGAAGCCGAAGGCTGGCTCGACGAGGAGTGGTTCGCCGACGTCGAGTTCTCGCTCGATAGCGGCGAAAGCCTGAGTGAAGAGCGCGAGCGGCTGGTCAGCGGCGCCTGGGGCATGAGCGAGGACGATATCCGCCAGGCGTTCGAGATGGCCCGCCAGGAAGGCATGACCGCGTTCGAGGAAATCGATATCAGCCGCAGCGGCATCATCGATATCGAAGGCGAGTCCGACGACGGCCGCGACATCGAGATCAGCGTGCGTCAGGGCTCTTTTGATGTGGTCGAGATCGACCGCGACTAATAACTAACGCCTGCCAGGGGCAAGCAAAAGCCCGCCCCTGACGCAGGTTAGCGGCAGTCCTGGCAGTTGCCGCGCGCCATGATCGCCTCGGCGATGCGCTCGACGCCCTGACGATACGCGGCCTGACGGTAGGTGATCTTTTCGTCGCGGGCGCGCTTGAGTACCCGATTGGCCTGATCGTCGAGGATCTCGTCCAACCGCTGGTTGACCTCCTCTTCGCTCCAAGCCTGGCCCGCGCGGTTTTGTAGCCACTCGAAGTAGCTCACGATCACCCCCCCGGTGTTGGCCAGCACGTCCGGCAGCACGTCTACTCCGCGGCTTTCCAGCGCGCGGTCGGCGTCGCTGGTGACCGGGCCGTTGGCGATCTCGAGAATCATCCCGGCGCGAATGTCGCCGACGTTATCGCCAGTGACCTGGTTTTCCATGGCGGCCAGCGCCAGCACGTCGACCTCGAGCGCCAACAGCTCCTCACCCTTGAGGCTCTCACCCTGGCGGCACTTGGCGAGCTCGCCATGCTTCTCCTTGGCCTTTTTGGCCGCGTCGATATCGAGCCCTTTTTGTTTGTAGATGCCGCCGCTGGAGTCGGAGACCGCCACCACCTGATAGCCGCGCTCGCTGGCCAAGCGGGCGAAGTGGTACGCCGCGTTGCCAAAGCCTTGCACCGCCACGGTGGTGTCCTCGGGCTTGCGCGATGCTTGCTGCGCCCAGAGATCCAGCACCTTCAGCGCGCCGCGGCCGGTGGCCTCGACCCGGCCCGGCGAGCCACCAAGCGACAGCGGCTTGCCCGTGATCGCCGACGGCGCCCGGCGGCGCACGATGTTCTCGTACTCGTCGATCATCCAGCCCATCACTTCGGCGTCGGTGTTCATGTCCGGCGCGGGAATGTCGCGATCCGGACCCACCACATCGGCGATCGCGCGAATGTAGCCCCGCGCCAGGCGCTCGCGCTCAAGCGACGAAAGCGCCTTGGCATCGACCTGAACGCCGCCCTTGCCGCCACCAAACGGAAGCCCGGCCACCGCGCACTTCACCGCCATCCAGAAGCTGAGCGTGGTGACCTCGTGCTGGTTGGCCTTTGGGTGAAAGCGCACCCCGCCCTTGGCCGGCCCCAGGGAGATATCGTACTGCACCCTCCAGGCGGGAAACGCTTGCAGGCGGCCGTCGTCCATGCGCACCGGAATACTGACCTGCAGCGACATCGCCGGCTGCATCAGCCGTGCGCGGGCGTCGTGGTGAATATCCAGCGCCTCGAACACCTCTTCCAGGCGCGAGCGGGCGTCGTCGAAAAGCGCCGCGCCGGTTTGCGGCGTCAGTGCCTGGGCTTCAACATCAGAGTGGGCAGAGGCCGCGTTTTTGGACTCGGCACTTTTGGACGGCGCCTGCTTTTTACCCTTGCGGCTACGCTTGGCGCTGCTTTTACCGCTATTTTTCGAATGAGCCATAAATACACTCCTTTGCATCGATGGACCGTTGAGATCGCTAACCGCCCTTAAGCGTAGCAGCCGTTTTTCGATTTCACCGCTAACGTGCAGACGCCGCCGGAACGCCGACATGCCGCCACAAAGCCCTCTCGATGCGCTCAGTGCCCCGCTCGAAGACGCCATTGCGCGCGATCTGGCGTGGCTTCTGGACGCCCAGGACATCGTCGAGCTCAAGGGCTACCCGGGCCGGCCGAGCCGCGCGGCGCTGGGGCTTGCGCACGGCGAGCAGGGCTGGCTTTTGCGCCAGCGGCCGGCGATTCAGGCGCTGTCGAAAAAGCGGGTGAGGCGGATGGGCCACTACCACGAGGCGCTTTGGCATCTGCTGCTCGGCCAAAGCCCTAATACCCGGCTTTTGGCGCACAACGTTGCCATTCGCGAGCGCCGCCAGACCCTGGGCGAGCTGGACATGCTCTACCGCACGCAAGCCAACCCCGCCCCCATACACTTGGAAGTGGCGATCAAGTTCTATCTAGGGCTTGATGAAGGCCCGGACGCGCCGGAAAGCCCCAACCGCTGGATCGGCACCGGCGGGCTCGACAGCCTGGCGCGCAAGTGCGCGCACCTGCACGCCCACCAGCTGCCGCTTTCCGTCACCCCGCTTGCGCGCAATACGCTGCGCCATTGGCTCACCCCGCGCGACTGCCCGGGCGAGATCGGCGAGATCACTCATCAGGTGGCCATGCCCGGGGTGCTGTTCTACCCGTTTCACGGGGCGCTTCCCCCGCCACGAGGCGCCACCGCGCAGCACGAGCGTGGGCGGTGGTGTCATCGAAAGGAGTGGGCGGCGCTTTTGGAGAGCGCGGGAGAAGTGCGGCTGGCTTGGCTTTCCAAGCCGTTCTGGATGGCGCCGCCGGTCGAGACGGCGTTTCACCCGCCGGCGGCGCTGTGGCCGCAGATCGAGGCGTGTATCGAGCGCTTCGGCCCCCAGCAGGTGATGTTAAAAGCCAACGACGGCGCGAGCGAGCGCGTGTTCATCGTGCCCGACGCCTGGCCGCGGGAGGTGCCGCTGCCGATCGAAACGCGCGCTTGAGGCTAGACGATGACCAGGTTATCGCGGTGTATCAGCTCGTGAGCTTCGACGAAGCCGAGGATCGCCTCGATCTGGTGGCTTGGCTTGCCGGCCAGCCGGCGCGCTTCGTCGGCGCCGTAGTTGATCAGGCCCTTGGCGACGCGCTCACCCTGCTCGTCCACGCAGAGCACCATATCGCCGCGCTTGAAGCTGCCCTGCACCTGACGCACGCCTACCGGCAGAAGGCTCGAGCCCTTTTCGCGCAGCACGTTCACCGCGCCGGCATCGAGGGTGAGCGTGCCGCGCACCTGGAGCTGGCCAGCGAGCCAGCGCTTGCGCGCCGCCATCGGCGCCTGGTCGGGTTTGAGCAGCGTGCCCAGCGCTTCGCCGGCCATGATGCGCGTAATCACCTCGGGCTGGCGGCCGCTGGCGATGATCGTCAGCGCCCCGGAGCGCGCGGCGAGCTTGGCAGCGCGTACCTTGGTGCTCATGCCGCCCCGCCCAAGCGCCCCGCCGCTGCCCGCCACGGCGGCAAGCTTCGGATCGTCGGCCCGGCCTTCGCTGATCAGGGTGGCGCTAGGGTCGTGGCGCGGATCCGCGTCGAACAGCCCTTCCTGGTCGGTGAGCAGCACTAGCGCGTCGGCCTCCAGCAGGTTTGCCACTAAAGCGCCCAAGGTGTCGTTGTCGCCAAAGCGGATCTCGTCGGTGACCACGGTGTCGTTTTCGTTGACCACCGGCACCACGCGCATTTCGACCAGCGTGCGCAGCGCCGACAGCGCATTAAGATAGCGCTTGCGATCGGAGAGATCGTCGTGGGTCAGTAGAATCTGGGCGGTGAGCATGGCGTGGCGGGCGAAGTGCTGCTCGTAGCACTGGGTCAGGCCGTTCTGGCCCACGGCGGCGGCGGCCTGGAGTTCGTGCACCGCGCTCGGCCGAGCCTGCCAGCCAAGGCGCACCATGCCCGCCGCCACCGCGCCGGAAGAGACCAGCACGACCTCGATGCCGCGAGCGTGGAGCGCGGCGATCTGATCGACCCAAGCGCCGATGGCCACGTCATCGAGGCCCCGCCCGTCGTCGGTGATCAGAGCGCTGCCGATTTTCACCACCACGCGGCGCGCGCCCGTCAGTACCTCCCGGCCCGGCCACTGCTCACGATGTTCCATGCCGCCTCTCTCCTGCCCGCCACTTTATAAGCTCAATAATCTCAATGCCGATAACGCGTTCAACGCCGATGCCAACACCGCGGGCTGCTCCGAGCCCGCGGGCGCTACTCGCCTCACCGGTTCAGGGCGCGTACTCGACGTCGACATCGTAATCATCGTCGTCGAAGTCGTCGTCATCGTCGGCGTCGCGCTTCTTGCGGTTATGGCTCAGGCGCGCCTCGGTGCGGGCGACGGACTCTTCCTCCATGCGCCGGCGCATCTCTTGCTCGCGCTCGAAGGCCTCTTCGTCCTCGTTCTCCAAGCGCTGCTGGTCAGTAAGCCAGCGATGCGCCGCCTGCACCAGCTTCTCGGTGCCTTCACTCGAAATCGCCGAGATCTGAAACACCGGGCCGTCCCAATCGAGCGCCTCGATCACGGCCTGGGCGCGCGCTTCGCGCTCCTCTTCGGGCAGCAGATCGAACTTGTTGAGCACCAGCCAGCGCGGGCGCTCGGAGAGCGCCGGCGAAAACTCGCCAAGCTCGCGCACGATCGCCTTCGCCGCATCGACCGGGTCGGACTCATCAAACGGCGCGATATCCACGACGTGGAACAAGAGCCGGGTCCGGGTCAGGTGCTTCAAAAAGCGCAGCCCAAGTCCAGCGCCGTCGGAGGCGCCTTCAATCAGCCCGGGCACGTCCGCCATCACGAAGTGCTCGTGCATGCCGAGCTTCACCACGCCCAGGTTCGGCACCAGGGTAGTGAAGGGGTAGTTCGCCACCTTCGGCTTGGCCGCCGACACCGAACGGATCAGCGTGGATTTACCCGCGTTGGGCATGCCGAGCAGACCTACGTCCGCCATCACCTTCATTTCCAGGCGCAGGTTGCGCCGGTCGCCTTCGGTGCCCGGGGTGGTGCGCCGCGGCGCGCGGTTGGTCGAGGATTTGAAGTGGATATTACCCAGCCCCCGGCGCCCGCCCTCGGCGACCAGCACGACTTCGCCAATCTCGGTGACGTCGGCGATCACCTCGAGGGTGTCCTCGTCGATCACCGTGGTGCCGACCGGCACCTTGACGTGCAGATCTTCACCGGCCTTGCCGCTCATCTGGCGGCCCATGCCGCCCTGGCCGTTTTCGGCCTTGTAAAAGCGCTGGTATTTGAAGTCGATCAAGGTGTTCAGGGCATCGTCACCGATCAGGTAGACGCTGCCGCCGTGGCCGCCGTCGCCGCCGTCGGGGCCGCCCTTGGGCACGTATTTTTCGCGGCGAAAGCTCAGACAGCCGTTGCCGCCCTTGCCTGCCTCGACAATGATCGAGGCCTCATCGACGAACTGCATTGAATTCTCCCGGCCGCTTTCGCCGCCCTTTTCTCCCCCGCCCGCAGGCCTGGGGGTTAACAGACAAAAAAGCCCCGCCAATGCGGGGCTTTTCTTTCGTTCACTCGTCCAAGCGGCTAAGCGCTTACTCGGAAACGATGCTCACGAATTTACGGTTGTGCGGGCCCTTGGTCTGGAACTGCACTTTACCGTCGTTCAGAGCGAACAGCGTGTGGTCACGACCGATGCCAACGCCGGTGCCGGCGTGAAAGCGGGTGCCGCGCTGACGAACGATGATGTTACCCGCGGTCGCCGCTTGGCCACCGAAGAGTTTTACACCAAGGCGTTTGGATTCGGAATCACGACCGTTACGCGTGGAGCCGGCTGCCTTTTTATGTGCCATCGAAATAGCCTCCTAATTAGGGGAATAGACCGTGTTAAACGGAAATTCCGGTAATTTTAACTTCGGTGAACCACTGACGGTGGCCCTGACGCTTCATGCTGTGCTTACGGCGACGGAACTTGATGATGTTCACTTTTTCACCACGGCCGTGGGAAACGATTTCAGCGGAGACTTTCGCGCCGCTGATCATCGGTGCACCGATGTTGAAATCGTCGCCGTCTGCGACCATCAGCACTTCTTCGAAATCGATCGATTCGCCGGTAGCGACTTCGATTTTCTCGAGCTTGAGGGTCTGGCCTTCCTGAACGCGGTACTGTTTGCCACCGCTTTTGATAATTGCGTACATGTCGCTCTCCGGACTCGTCGTTGAAGCTGGCACCTTTAAGCCAGCGCTCATCACCTACGCGCTTTCGCGTCGTGCTCTTAAGACCTGCGGCGAGTGGCGCCCCTTTCGGCAGCCATCTGACAGGGAGCATGATGAGTGGGTCGCGGATTATAGCGATGATCGAGCTTTACCACAAGCCCCCAGGGGCGTGTCAATTGGCGCGGCGCGGCTCGCCAGCGGCTCGCCGGCGGCTTCGCCTTGACGCCTTACAGGCGGCCCCATAGCATAATCCCCACTCAGGGCGGTAATAGCCGCTTTTCACCTGCCGCGATGACCCTAATTTCATGACTAACGTCTCTCCCCAAACGCCTGTCAGCCCCACGCCTTCACCGCTGCACGCCGTGGTGGCGGGCGATTTCGAGGCCGTTAACCGAACCATTGTCGAGCAGCTCAACTCCAACGTCCCGTTGGTCGAAACCATCGGCCAGTACATCATCGAAAGCGGCGGCAAGCGCATGCGCCCATTACTGGTGCTGCTGGCCGCCCGCGCGCTGGGCTATGAAGGCGACAAGCACGTAACGCTCGCCACCCTGATCGAGTTCATGCACACCTCGACCCTGCTGCACGACGATGTGGTCGACGACTCGCACCTGCGCCGCGGCAAGAAAACCGCCAACGACGCTTGGGGCAACGCGCCGTCGGTATTGGTGGGAGACTTTCTCTACTCGCGCTCGTTTCAGATGATGGTTAGCGTCGGCTCGATGCGCATCATGGCGATCCTGTCGAGCGCAACCTGCATCATCGCCGAAGGCGAAGTATTGCAGCTCACCAACATCGGCAACCCGAGCCTGTCCGAAGAAGCCTACTTCGAAACCATCCAGGGCAAGACCGCGATGCTGTTCGAGGCGGCCTCCCACAGCGGCGCGGTGCTCGCCGAGGCCACCCCGGAGCAGGAGCGCGCGCTTCAGCACTACGGCCGCTACCTGGGGCTCGCCTTCCAGCTGATCGACGACCTGCTCGACTACCAGGGCGATGCCGATGAAATGGGCAAAAACGTCGGCGACGACCTGGCCGAAGGCAAGCCGACGCTGCCGCTGATCAACGCCATGGAGCGCGGCACGCCCGAAGAGGCCAAGCTGATTCGCCAGGCGATCCGCAAGGGCGGGCTCGAGCAGCTCGACGACGTGCTGGCGATCGTGCACCGCACCGGCGCGCTCGAGTACACCCGTGAGCGCGCGGTGGAGATGGTCGAGCGCGCGCTCGCCGAGCTCGAAAAACTGCCCGAAAGCGCGTATCGCGACAGCATGGCCAAGCTCGCCCGCATGGCGATCGAGCGCCAGTCCTGATTCGCGCCGGACAGTGACGACTATTTTTGAATTACCTCTTGAAAAACCCGGGGCGCAGGCGTAAGATTCATCCCCGTTATTGAGCGCCGGAATATAGCTCAGCTTGGTAGAGCGCTGCCTTCGGGAGGCAGAGGTCGTAGGTTCGAATCCTGCTATTCCGACCAGAAATTGTTAAAAAAATGGCCACATAGCTTTAAAAGCATGTGGCCTTTTTTTTGCCTGCCTGTCACGCGACTGACTTTCAAATACTGTACGATTGCTCTTCGCCGGGGACACCCCATACGCCGCCACGCCCTGTTCGAGCACGCGATGTTATCAAAACTTCTTCTCTGGACCGTTCGTCTACTGACCCTCGCCTTGATCGTAGTCAGCCTGCTTCCCGAAATTCCCAGCGGCCACTGGGCCATCCGACTGTGGGAGTTTCCCCGGCTGCAGTTGAGCCTGGTCATTGCAGTCACGCTTTTGCTGTTGACGCTGCACGCCTGGATCGGCCGAGCGCGAAAAGAGCACGCACTACTGCTGGTGGCGCTATTGGCAACGGGGGCATGGCAGGGCTCCCATATTCTGCCCTTTACGCCGGTGTGGCCTGATGAGGTGGCCGAGGCCGATGCGCAAACGCTGGCGAATCAGTCCACGCTCAAAATCATGACCGCCAACCTCGACTTCACCAATGACCGTTACGCCGAGGCGCTGGAGGTGATAAAGCGCGAGGACCCGGACGTCGTGCTGCTCATCGAAGTCGATAGCGGCTGGGAGGCGGGCCTGGCACCGCTGGATGAGATTTACGAATACCGTGAGGGAGACGTGCGCGGCGAGGGGCTCGGCATCGTGGTCTGGTCGCGCATCCCTCTCCAGGACGCCCGGGTCGAGCATTTGGTGTCCGAGCGCCGTGCGTCGATCTTTGCAACGCTCGCGGTGCCGGGCATCGGGCCCGTGCGCTACGCGGGCATTCACCCGGTGCCGCCGGGGCTTAAAGAGCGCACACCCAACGACGGCGGTGAAACGGAGCGCCGGGACAGCCGGGAGCGCGATGCCGAGCTGATGCTGGTGGCCGAACGCGTGGCCGAGGACGCGGACAACCGCTGGATCGTTACCGGAGACTTCAACGATGCCGCCTGGTCCAATACGACGAAGCTGTTCAAGAGCCTGAGTGAACTCGAGGATCCGCGCCGGGGAAGAGGGCTTTTGAGCACGTACCACACCGAGTACCCGTTGTGGCGCTACCCGATCGACCACATGTTCGTCTCCGACGGCTTTGAGCTCGTCGAGCTCGACCGCGTCACCATCGAAGGGTCGGATCACTTCGCCATCACGACGACATTGACTGCCGCCGCCAAGGATCAGGCACCGCCGGATGCCCCACAAGAGGCTCAAGAGGACGCCGACGAACTGATCGAGGAAGGCGCCGACGATGCCAGCGAGCAGGGCGTGAGCAGCTAAGAAGCAGCGCTCACCGACAAGGGCCACCCGGCATCAAGGCGGGTGGCCCTTTTTGATGGGCGGCGTTTGGCGATCAACCACCTTCCAGCGCGTGCATCGACGCCACCAGGTCGTTGAAGCGCTCGCCCTGCACCATGACGTGCTCGCGCAGAAGCTGCTCGGCGCGGGGGCCATCCCCGGCCTCGATGGCGGCAACGATCGCTTCGTGCTCGGCCAGCGAGCTTTCGACGCGCATTCGCACCTGAAGCTGCAGCCGCCGGTAGGGCTGCAGCAGCGCGTGCAGGCGAGCGGCTTCCTGGGCGAGGAAGTGGTTATGGCTCGCCGCGTAAATGCAGTGGTGAAAGACGCTGTTGTCGTAGTAGTAGCCGTTGGCATCGTGCTCCTCGGCGCGGGCACGGCACGCCTTTAGCGCATCAATCAGCGCGGCGCGTTCGTCGTCGTTAATGCGCCGGGCGGCCAGGCGCCCGCAAAGCCCCTCCAGCTCCGCCATCACCTCGAAGCGCTCGACCAGATCGGAAATGCCCAACCGCGTCACGAAGGTGCCGCGCTTGGGCACTACCTGCACCATGCCGGACATCGCAAGCTGCTGGATCGCCTCGCGGATTGGCGTGCGCGAACACGCGTACTCCAGCGCCAACGCGTCCGGGTCGAGCCGCTCACCCGGAGTAAATCGCCCGGCGATGATCGCGTCCTCGAGAAGATCACGCAGCCGCTGCGCCTGGGATACCTTCGCCATAAGTCTACCCCCCGCTTCCTTGACTCATAAATTCTTTACCTATATTTGTTATATACAACATGACGCGCTGTTTAATACTTACCACGCTAAGAGACAATGATAAAGCGTTGGCATCGTCACCGGCAGACTGCCCACCCGACAAACTCAAAGGCTGATGCGCATGAACATGAATATGACGTTTCTTCAGGGGCTGCTCACCAATATCAGCTCGCGTACCCGGCAGCTCAGTAGCGCTCTGGGCACCGACAAGGACAGTGAAAATCACTTTACTGCCCTGAAAGCGGCCTGCAAGGGCCTAATGGGTCGCACCGGTGAAGCCTCGCAAATTCTGATGGCCCAGCAGGCGCTGGCCCACTATCGCGCGCTCGACGACGAGGAGAAGCTGGCATTTTTCCAGCTTCTGGCCGACGACTACGCCGCCGAGCCCGCCGATATTCATACGGCTTACGCGGTGTACCGCGAGCGCGAAGATAACGCCTCGCTCGAGAAGCTGTTCAACGCCTGCGAACCCCGCCGCCAAACGCTGTTGCGCCGCTTGAATCTGTGCCCCGGTGGCACGTTCGATCTGGTCAACATGCGCGCGGATCTGCTCAAGTTCCTGCGCCAATCGCCGGAACTCTCGGCACTCGATAGCGACTTCGCGCACCTGTTCAACTCCTGGTTCAACCGCGGCTTTTTGATGCTCGAAAGCATCGACTGGAATACCCCGGCGGCGGTGCTGGAGAAGATCATCCGCTACGAAGCGGTGCACGAAATCGGCGATTGGCACGACCTGCGCCGCCGGCTCGACCCGGACGATCGCCGCTGCTACGCCTTTTTCCACCCGGCCACCGGCGACGAGCCGCTGATCTTCGTGGAAGTGGCACTTTGCGACGGCATTCCCGGCAACGTCCAGCGCATTCTCGAGCACGGCGAGGAGCTACCGCTGGAAGACGCCGACACCGCGGTGTTCTACAGCATCAGCAACTGCCAGGCCGGCCTCAAGGGCGTGTCCTTCGGCAACTTCCTGATCAAGCAGGTGGTTCAGGAGCTGAGCCGCGAGCTTCCGCAGATCAAGAACTTCGTCACCCTCTCGCCGGTGCCGGGTTTCGCCGACTGGCTCGACGAGGCGCGCAAGGAAGCGGCGCTGTCCGAGGAGCTCACCGCCTACCTCGACACCCACGAAAGCGAGGAGCTCTCCTCCGCCGCCCACAAGGAGTTCATGCGTCTGGCCTCGCACTACCTGGTCGACGTGAAGCACAAAAGCGGCCAGCCCCTGAACCCGGTGGCGCGCTTTCACCTGGGCAATGGCGCAAGCCTGCATCGGCTGAACTGGCGGGCGGATACGTCATCAAAAGGCCTCAAGCAGGCCCACGGTTTAATGGTGAACTATCTCTACCAACTCAACCGTATCGAACAGAACCACGAGGCGTACAGCGTCAACCACACGGTGGTGTGCGCCAGCGACATTCGCCGTCAGGCCAATCAGGCGAGCCAGTATTTCGAGACGAAAACACCGGCCAAGGCGTAACGCCCCCGATCACGGCTGACGACAAAAACATGGAGTCCTTTATGAATCACAATCTTTATCTGCACTTTTACCCGCACTTCGAGCGCGCCCCGGACAAGGTGCTGATGGACACGCTCGACGGCCAGCGCTACCACTACAAGGACGTTCTGAGCCTGAGCCGGCGCTTGGCGAGCGTGCTGCTGGAGCTCGGCGTCGAGCCCGGCGACCGGGTCGCCGTTCAGGTCGACAAGAGCCCGGAAATCGTCATGCTCTATCTCGCCTGCCTGCAGGTCGGCGCGGTCTATCTGCCGCTCAACGTGGCCTACACCGACAGCGAGATCGACTACTTTTTGGGTGACGCCGAGCCGCGCCTGTTCGTCTGCCGCCCCGAGGTGCTGGAAAACGCCCGCGAGATCGCCGAAAAAGCCGGCGTGGGCCGCGTCGAGAGCTTGGGTACCAAAGCCGATGGCACGCTGATGGACCAGGCCGCCAATGCGGGAGAAACCACCACGGTCAGCGAAGTCGGCGCCGATGATCTGGCGGCGATTCTCTACACCTCCGGCACCACCGGGCGCTCCAAGGGCGCGATGCTGAGCCACCAGAACCTGGCCTCCAACAGCCAGGCGCTGACGAAGGCCTGGCACTACAGCGAAAACGATCACCTGATCCACGCGCTGCCGATCTTTCACACCCACGGGCTGTTCGTGGCCTGCAACGTGACGCTGATCAACGGCGCCTCGATGACATTTTTGCCCAAGCTCGATGTCGACGAACTGCTCGATTTGATGCCGGACTCGACGGTCCTGATGGGCGTGCCGACCTTCTACACGCGCCTACTGGCGAGCCCGCGTTTGAATCGCGACGTGGTCGCCAACATGCGCCTGTTCATCTCGGGCTCGGCGCCGCTTTTGGCCGAAACCCATGAGGATTTCAGCGCGCGCACCGGCCACGCCATTCTCGAGCGCTACGGCATGACCGAAACCAACATGAACACCTCCAACCCGTACGACGGCGAGCGCCGTCCGGGTACGGTGGGTATGCCGCTGCCCGGCGTCACCGTGCGCATCACCGACCGCGAAACCGGCGCCGAGCTGGCCCAGGGCGAGACCGGTCTGGTCGAACTGACCGGGCCCAACGTGTTCCAGGGCTACTGGCGCATGCCGGAGAAGACCAAGGCAGAGTTTCGTGAAGACGGCTACTTCATCACCGGCGATCTGGGCCTGATCGACGACAAGGGCTATCTCAATATCGTCGGCCGCGACAAGGATCTGGTGATCTCCGGCGGCTACAACGTCTACCCCAAGGAGATAGAACAGATCATCGACGATATGGAAGGCGTCGAGGAGTCCGCCGTGATCGGCGTGCACCATGCGGATCTAGGCGAAGGCGTGGTGGCCGTGGTGGTACCGAAAGCACCCGGTGCGGTGAGCGAGGAGCAGGTGCTCGAGGCGCTCAAGGGCGAGCTCGCCCGCTACAAGCAGCCCAAGCGGGTATTTTTCGCGGAGGCACTCCCGCGCAACGTAATGGGCAAGGTGCAGAAAAACCAGCTGCGCGACGCCCACGCCAACACCTTCAGCGCCGGACGCACCGCCACCAGCGCCTGATTCCATTCATTCCCTGACTAAATCCATCGACGGGGCGCCCACCACCTACTCAACGCGCCCCTCAAACAACAACGACAATTAAAAGGACATCGCCATGGTCATTTACGGAGTCGCGCTACTGGCCGGCTGCATGCTGTTCGGCCTGTGGGCGGGTGACGTGCTGGGCATGCTGCTCGGCGTGGAATCCAACGTGGGCGGCGTGGGTATCGCCATGCTGCTGCTGATCTTTCTGGGCGGCTATCTGATCGACAAGAAGAAGATGCCTCCCAGCACCGAAAGCGGCATCACCTTCTGGAACGGGATGTACATCCCCATCGTGGTCGCGATGGCGGCTAGCCAAAACGTGGCCGCGGCCATCGATGGCGGCCTGATCGCCCTGCTGGCAGCCCTTGTGGCGGTAGGCGCAAGCTTTGCGCTGGTCCCGGCGCTGACGCGTCTGGGCCAGCCAAAACCGAGCCCCGAGGCCCCGGTCGACGAGACGCCGGTCAATCAGGTCGCCTCGCGCGCCACTGACGACACGCGCTCGAAAACCACCTCGCGCTCCCACCACGCCCGCTAAGGAGTTGCCCTCATGCTCGATTCACTACTCACGCAGCTCGAAAAGCAGCACCTGATCGCCGCCTTTGCCCTGGTAGGCGCGGCCATGTACGTGTCGTACCTGGTTAGCGACAAGCTGACCAAAGGCCGGGTTCACGGCTCCGCCATCGCGATCATGGTGGGCCTGGCACTCGCCTACGTCGGCGGCATTTACACCGGCGGCAGCAAGGGCCTAGCGGATATCAGCCTGTTCGCCGGTCTTGGCCTGATGGGCGGCGGCATGCTGCGCGATCTGGCGATCATCGCCACCGCTTACGGCGTGCGCTTTCAGGAGATTCGCCAGGCCGGCATCAGCGGCATTCTGGCGCTCTTTCTCGGCGTGATCGTGTCGTTCATCGCCGGGGTGGCCATCGCCTACGCCTTTGGCTACCGCGACCCGGCCAACCTGACCACCATCGGCGCCGGCACGGTGACCTACATCGTCGGCCCGATCGCCGGAGCTTCCATTGGCGCTTCGTCGGAAGTCATCGCGCTCTCCATCGCCGCGGGCCTGTTCAAGTCGATTCTGGTGATGGTGCTCACGCCGATCGCCGCGCGCCATATCGGCCTTGATAACCCGCGCTCGGCGATGATTTTCGGCGGGCTGATGGGCACCACCAGCGGCGTGGCCGCGGGCCTGGCCGCCACCGACCCGAAACTGGTGCCTTATGGGGCGATGACCGCGACCTTCTACACCGGCCTTGGCGCCCTGCTCGCCCCGTCGCTTTTGTACTTCTGCGTACGCGCGCTGTTCTGATCCAGCCGGTAACGGCTGCAAAACAAAGCGCCGTGGCGATCGCCACGGCGCTTTTTTATTGCGTTAATCGTGCCGCTCCCTCACCTCGCTTCGACCGCCGCGCGCCCCTTGATCAGCGAGCGTGCGAGCATCGCGTAGGCCACCGCGCCGCAGCCGGCCATGGCGAGCACTACCGCCCCCAGTGTGTGGGGCAGCACCGTCGACAGCCCGCTCAAAATACCGGCGATGCCGAACTGGGCCGCGCCCAAAAGCGCGGCGGCGGTGCCGCCGCTGGTGGGGAAAAACTCCAGATAGCAGGCCTGAATGTTCGGCGAGATCGCGCCCACGGCGCCGATAGTCAGCATCATCGCCGGCACGAAGGCGTAAATCGGCGCACCCATAAACGTCACCACCAGCAGCGCCACCATGCCCACCGCCTGACAGGTGGTGGCCAGCTGCAGAATGCGCAGCGACGGAAGGCGCGACAAGAGCACCCGGTTGAGCACGTTGAACACGAACATGGCGACGATATTGGCACCGAACAGCAGCGAGAACGTCGAGGCATCGAGCTCGAAATAGCCCTGATAGATGTAGGAGGCGTAGGTGATGAACATCATCATCACCGAGAACGAGCCGGCCTGCCAGGCGATGAACGGCAGCGCCGGCTTGGTCGACAGCACCAGCTTGTAGCGCGCCAGCAAGCTCATTTCGGCGCCTTTCATTCGCGACACCTTGCCGGTGCCGGTGAACAGCACCTTGATCAACAGCGGCACCAGCGCCACCGCATAGAGCGCCAAGGCGAAAAAGATGTAGTGCCAGGAGCCGAGCGCCAGGATCGCGCTGCCCACGCTCGGCGCGATGCCCGGCGCCAGCACGATGATGAAGCCCATCATCGAGAAAAGCTTGGCGGCGTCGCGCCCGGCCACCCGGTCGCGCACCAGCGCCGGCACCGAGACCAGCGTCCAGCCGGCACCAAAAGCCTGCACGGCCCGCCCGCCCAGCAGCACGTCGAGCGATTCAGCGGTGCCGATGACCACGCTCGCCACGGCAAAGATCGCCAGCCCGCTCATCAGCACCCGCTGACGCCCGAAACGATCCGACAGCGCCCCGCCGATCAGTTGGCCTACCGCCATCATGAACACGTACACCGAAACGCTCAGCGACACCGCCTGCTGGGATACGCCGAGCGACTCGCCGATCGCCGGAAACGCCGGCAGGTAGGTATCCATGGAGAACGGGGCCAGCATGATCGTCATGGCCAGGCTCAGTACCACGATAAAGGGCGTTTTGGAGGGGGTCATGGGTACTCGCAGTCAAAGGATCGGTCAGCGTTCAAACGCTTATGATAAGACCCGCGGCCCGGCTCGGCCAGTCAACGCCTGGACCAACCCCGTCACGCGCCCGCCGGCGCCACCAGCCAGCCGCCCGCACGCTGGCGAAGATGACGTGTCAGATCACCAAGAAGCTCACCGCCCTGGCGCCAGTAGTGCCAGTAAAGCGCTACGTCGACCGGGTGCGCGGGGGCAAGCTCCAAAAGCGTGCCCTGCTCGAGCGCGGCCTCGACCTGAAGGCGCGGCACGAGCCCCCAACCAAGCCCGCTTTCGAGCAGTTTCACGAAGCCCTCCGCCGAAGGGCAAAGATGATGGATGAGCGGGTCGCGAGCGCCCAACTGCTGAGCGAAGCGGTGCTGCAGGCGGTCGTCGGTGCCGAACACGATGGCCGGGGTTTGGCTTAGCCGCTTACCGTCGAAACCATCGGCGAAGTGGCGCTCGATAAACGAGGGTGCTGCCACGCCGCAGTAGCGCATCGCCCCGAGGGCGATACTTTTCGCGCCGGCGACCGGGCGCTCGGCGGCGCACACGCAGCCCGCCACCTCGCCATCACGCATGCGCTTGAGGCCCACGTCCTGGTCCTCGATGATCAGCTCCATCAGCACCTCGCGGCGGATGAAGAAGTCACCGGCCGCCTCGGCCCACCAGGTCGCTAGGCTGTCGGCGTTGAGCGCGATGCGAAGCCGCTGGGGCGCGCCGTCATGAACGGCGGGTACGCGGGCCTGCAGGTCGCGCTCGAGCAGGCGCACCTGCTGCATGTGGTTGAGAAGCCGCCGGCCCGTTGCCGTCGGCATCGGCGGCGTTACGCGCATCAATACCGGTTGGCCCAGGCGCGCCTCCATCAGCTTGATGCGCTGTGAAACCGCCGACTGGGTCAACCCAAGTGCCCGGGCGCCGCGCTCGAAGCCGCCCTGCTCCACCACCGCGGCGAGCGCGGCTAACAGCTTGTAGTCGAGCAATCAGTTCTCCTAATGCGTCATTACTATTATGCGTTTTATTTATACCCGAAGTCGCCGCACACTGCTTTCACCTTTCGCTCGCCTGCACATGGCGCGGTAACTTCAATAGCTTACGAGGATAGTCATCATGGGGCAGAGCTATGCCAACGGTGTATTGATCGGGCTGGGGCTGATCGTGGCCATCGGCTCGCAAAACGCGTTCGTGCTGTCGCAAAGCCTGCGCCGCGAACACCACCTGAGCGTGGCGCTGGTGTGCATTCTGTGCGATGCGCTGTTGATCGCGGCGGGGGTGTTCGGCCTGAGCGCGCTGCTGTCCCAAAGCCCGCTGCTATTGGCGGTCGCGCGCTGGGGCGGGGCGGCGTTTTTACTTGGCTACGCCCTGCTTGCGCTCAAACGCGCCGCCGGTAACGACGCGCTGCGACTCGAGCGCGGCGCCCGCCGCTCCCGGGCCCAGGTGCTGGCGATGACGCTTGCGATCACGCTGCTCAACCCACACGTCTATCTCGATACCGTCGTACTGCTGGGCTCGCTCGGCGCGCAGCAAAGCGTGCCCGGCGCCTTTACGCTGGGGGCGATGTGCGCCTCGACGCTCTGGTTCGCCGCCTTGGCGCTGGCGGGCGCAAAACTCGCGCCCTGGCTCACCCGCCCCGTCGTATGGCGGCTGATCGATGTAGGGGTGGCGCTGATGATGATCACGGTCGCCCTCCAACTGATCCTCGGGGCTGGGTTTTGAAAGAGGCGAGGTTTTAAAAGAGCCACGCTGTAAAAATAGCCTGCTAACAGATGTGCTACTCTAGTCGATCGCTATCGATCGAAAACGGAGAGCCATCATTCACCACGCGACACATACCAAGGCGGTACTACTGTTCGCCAGCACCATGACCGTGATGTCCGGCGCGATCATCTCACCGGCGCTACCCGGCATCGGCCGCTTCTACGCCGACGCCCCCCAGGTACTGATCCAGCTGATTTTGACGCTGCCGGCACTGATGATCACGCTGTTCAGCCCGCTGATGGGCTATCTGGCCGACCGCTTCGGGCGTAAGCCGCTGCTCATACTGATGCTCTCGATTTACGGGCTGGCCGGCGCCTCGGGCTTTTTAATCGATAGCGTGAACCTGCTGCTGGCATCTAGAGCACTAATGGGCGTGGCGGTGGCGGGTATCTTGAGCATCAGCACGACGCTGGTGGGCGATTACTTCAGCGGCGCCGAGCGGGTGCGCTTTCTCGGGCTTCAAAGTAGCTCCATGGCGCTGGGCGGGGTGATCTTCATCAACCTGGGCGGGCTATTGTCGGACTGGAGCTGGCGGGGGCCGTTTTTGTTGTATCTCACCGGCGTGCTGCTGCTGCCCTACGCGCTGATGGTGCTGCGCGAGCCGCACCGGACGACGAGCGACAGCGCCGCGTCTCAGGCGCCGGCGGTACGGCTGGATCTTTGGCGTACCGGGCTTGCCTATCTGATCGCCATGATCAGCATGATGATGTTCTACATGTTCCCCGCGCAGCTGCCGTTTCTGCTCACAAGCCAGGGCATCGACAGCGGCCTGGCCATCGGCGCGGCGCTCTCCATGGCGGCGCTGAGCGCAAGCCTGGTGAGCTTTTACTACGGCCGCGTGAAGATGTTTTTCTCGGTGATGACGATCTACGTGCTGGGCTTTTTCATCGCCGCGCTCGGGCTATTCATCACCGGCGCCGCCCAAGGGTACGCCATGGCGGTGGTGGGCGCGGCGGTGGCGGGGCTCGGCCTTGGCTTGTTCATGCCCAACACCACGACCTGGCTGATGCGCATTGCGCCGGAGCGGGCGCGCGCTCGCGTGTTCGGCGGGTTCACCTCGGCGTTCTTCTTTGGCCAGTTCATCTCGCCCATCGTGGTTTCCTGGGTGCTGCAGGGGCTCGAGTCGCTGCGCGACGTGTATATCGCGATGGGGCTTTTATGTCTGAGCCTGGCCCTCATTGTGGCGGTGCTGGGCAGAACGCTTCTGAAAGCCGACGCCTCCCTCTAGCGCCAGCAGCCGCTCATAGAGCGCGACGTAGTCGCGCGCCATGCGCTCGGCGGTGAAGCGCGCCAGAAAGCGCTCGCGGATGCGGGCACGATCGAGCTCGGCCAGCCGCGCCACTGCGGCCGCCGCCTCACCGATCGTCTCCACGATAAAACCGGTCACGCCATGCTCGACCACCTCCTCCACACTGCCGTTGCGCCAAGCGATGACCGGGGTGCCGCAGGCCATCGCCTCGATCATCACCAGCCCAAAGGGCTCTGGCCAGTCGATGGGAAATAGTAGCGCCGCCGCACCGCCCAAAAGCGCCTGCTTTTGCGTATCGTCGACCGTGCCCACATGAACGATGGATTCATCGAGGTGGCCAGCCACGTGGGCGTCGAACCAGCCCGGGTTGCCCACGTCCACGCCGCCGGCAAGTTTCAAGGGGTAGCCGGTTTTGCGTGCCACTTCGATGGCGCGGTCCGGGCGTTTCTGGTCGGTCATGCGGCCGATGAACGCCAGATACCCGCCGTCGCCCGCCCCCAGCGTGAAGCGCTCGGCGTTCAAGCCGTGGTGAACGACGCCGGCCAGGTTCGACCGAGGGACGGCACGCGCCTGAGCGTGGGAGATCGCCGCTACCGGCAGATCCGGAAAACCATCGAAGAACAGCTGCCGGTCGAGCTCGTCCACCCGCCAGTGCACGGTGGTCACGCTGTGGGCGCGGCGGCGGCCCAAAAGCGCGGCGTGGGCAAACTCGCCGTGGCAGTGGATCACGTCGAACTCGTCGAGATGCACGCGCAGCGCTTCCAACACCCGCGCCTCGAGCGCGCCGGGGTTTGGCAGTCCGACGGGCCAATTAAGGCGACATCGTAACCAAGGTTAAAGAGCGCCTCGGTCAAGTCCGCCACAATGCGTTCAGTCCCGCCGCTGCCTGGGGGCGGCGAGGGAAAGATCACTGGAGCGACTTGGGCAATGCGTATACGCTTTTCAATGGTCATGGCGCGGTGAGGCCTTGAGTGAAAGGGAATTCACGACATGCATATCGTACATATTGCCTTGCAGGGCTGCCTTCGCGGTCACGATGTCGAATACGGCATTACCGCAGACACCGGTGGGCACATTCGCTACCTGCTGGAACTGGTCGAAGCCTCGGCGCTGGATCCAGCCGTTACGCGACTAACGTTAGTCACCCGCGCCTTTCAATGCCAGTTTAGCGACATCGACTACGGCCCCGGCGCGGAGCAGGTCGGCCCTAACATCGAGCTGATTCGCCTGCCAAGTGCATGCCCCGACTATCTTTCCAAGGAGGCGCTCTGGCAGGAGCTGCCCTCCTTTACCGACGCCTTCGTTACCTGGCTCGATGCGCTGCCCCAAAAGCCCGCGATCCTTCACGCCCACTACGCCGACGCCGGCGAGGTCGCCGCCGAAGTGCAGGCGCGTCGCGGCATTGCGTTTGTATTCACCGCTCACTCGCTTGGGCGCAGCAAGCGAAAGTGCTTGGAGTACGAAGGCGAGACGCTTGACGATGAGACCCTGCAAGCGCTTTCGCGGCGTATCGCTTTTGAGGAGCGCGCGATTCGAGAGGCGACGCTGATTGTTGCAAGCTCCCGCGACGAGGCCGAAAACCAGTACGCCGACTACGACGGCTACGCGCCGGGCAACATCCGCGTGATCGCCCCGGGCAGCCACCTGGGCGATTTCGAAAGCGCCCGTTCGACCCCGGCGGTGGAGGCGATGCTCGCGCCCTTTCTGATCGACCCGGACAAGCCGGCGCTGATCGCCATCGCCCGGCCGGTCACGCGCAAGAATCTTGCCACCCTGGTGCGCGCCTTCGGCGACAACGCCGCGCTCAGGGAAAAGGCGAATTTGGTGATCGTCGCCGGCGTGCGCGATCACATCGACACCCTGGAGCCGGAGATCGCCGGCAACCTGCACGACCTGTTGACGCTGATCGACGATTTCGACCTGTACGGCCACGTCGCCTACCCCAAGCACCACGCCCCGGACGACATCAAAGCACTCTACGCCTGGGCCCGCGAGCGCGGCGGCATTTTCGTCAACCCGGCGCTCAACGAGCCCTTCGGGCTTACCCTGCTGGAAGCCGCCGCCGCGGGACTTCCGCTGATCGCCACCGACAGCGGCGGGCCAAACGATATCATCGAGCAGTGCGGCAACGGCGTGCTGGTCAACCCGCGCCGGGCCGAGGATATCGGCCGCGAGGCGCTGGCGCTGTTCAACGACCCGGCGCGCTGGCGCCAAATGGCGGACAACGGCCGCCAGGCGGTCAAGGCCTTCGACTGGCAGCGCCACACCGAGCGCTACCACGACCTGTTAACGCGCCTGACCGCACCGGCCGCGCGCCCGGCGCTCGACGCCATCGACGCGCTTTTGATCTGCGATATCGACAACACCCTGACCGGCTCGATCGCCGGCGTGAGCGCCTTCAACCGCTGGTTCGCGGGCCAGCCAACGCTCGGCTTTGGCGTTGCCACCGGGCGAAGCTTTCACAGCGCGCTCATGATCCTCGCCCAGGCGGGCATCCCTTACCCGCAGTTGATCATCTCCTCGGTGGGCACCGAGATCCACTACCTGGAAGCCAATGGCGTCACCTACCGCGAAGACACGACCTGGCGCGAGGCGATCGACCGCCACTGGCAGCGCGAGGCGCTGATCAAAGCACTCGAGGACGTCAAAGACCTCATGCCCCAAGGCCCGCTCGAGCAGCGCCGCCACAAGCTGAGCTTTTTAAGCGACGACAGCGCCGATATCGCCCAGCGCCTGACCCAACATCTGCAGCAGCAAGGGCTTCGCTGCACCGTGATCCACAGCCACGGCCGCTACGTCGATATCCTGCCCGAGGCCGCCTCCAAGGGGCGGGCGGTCGCCCACGTGCGCGCGCACCTGGGCGTCGACGAGGCGGCGCTTTATGTCGCCGGCGACTCCGGCAACGACCTGGACATGCTGCGCGCCTCCCCCTGTTCGATCCTGGTGGCCAACTACAGCGACGGCCTCGCCCAAGCGCCGGGCATGGGCCACGTCTACATCGCCCGCGCGCCCCATGCCCAGGGCGTGATCGAAGGCGTAAAGCACTTTCAAAGCCGCCCGCGGTTCAGGCCGCTCAGCGGTATCGCTTCATGAACGTTAGCATCTTGAACATTAGCGCCCTGACGCTGGTGCGCGGGCGCCGCGAGCATCTGATCAACCTGATGCTAAGTCTCGACGCCCAGACCCGCCCGCCGGACGAGCTGATCATCGCCTGGATGCAGCCAGAGGCGCACGCGCTCCTGCCCGAGGTCGGCTTTCCCGTGCGCCACGTGTTCGTCGAGGGCGAGGCGCTGCCGCTTGCCCGCGCCCGCAACGCCGCGGTCGAGGCGGCCTCCAATGAGGCCCTGGTGTTTCTCGACGTGGACTGCATCGCCTCGCCCACGCTCGTCGCGCGCTATCGCCAGGCGTTGGTGGAGCGCGCCGCGCTCTATATCGGCGAGGTGCACTACCTGGCCGCCGGCGCGGTGGTGCGCCGCCCAAACGGCGCGCTCGATTTTACGGCGCTTGCCGCCCGGGGCGAGCGCCACCCGGCGCGGCCAACTATCGACGAGCACGAGATACGCCCGGAGCCGGATCACGGCCATTTATGGGGGCTCTCGTTTGCACTGATGAAGGCGGATCACCTGCGCGCCGGCGGCATGGACGAAGGGTATGTGGGCTACGGCGGCGAGGAGACCGACTACGCCTGGCGGCTCGAAAGCGCCGGCGTGGCGCTTTACTGGGTCGGCGGGGCGATGGCCTGGCACCAGCACCACGCCGTATACGCGCCGCCCTGGCCGCATTTCGAGGCGATCATCGACAACGCCCGGCGCTTTCACGCCCGCTGGGGGCGCTGGTGCATGGAGTACTGGCTGAACCAGTTTCGTGAGGCCGGCGCGATTCGCTGGTCGCCCGATGCGTCTGACATCGACGTGGTGCGCTACCCAAGCGTCGATGATATCGAGCGCGCGCGCCTGCCCGAAAGTGCGCGCTTTGGCTAGCGCGGGCTAAACGCGCGTCAGGCGCGAACCCGTTCGAGCGTCGGCACCGTCGGTGCGCCTTCCCAGAGCCGGTCAACGCACGCCTCCAGCCACTCGGCGGCGCGGCGGGCGGCGGTTTCGTCAAACAGCGGAGCAAGGCGCTCGACGTCTAGGCCCCTCGCCTTTGCGAGCACCGCCTGCCAGCCAGCGAAATCGCCGGGCCATACCGGCATGTTCACCGCCGCGCCCAGCGCCGCCAGCCGCTCGGCCTTGCGCACCTGCTCGCCGAAGTAGCGCCACTCTGGGGCCACTATGTAAGGCCGCCTGAGCATCGCGATTTCATGCACCGTGTTGTCGCCGGCGGAGGCGAGCACGATGTCGCTGGCGGCGAGATACTCCACCACGTTCTCGACCCAGCCGACGTTGATCAAATTGGCGAAGTCGGTTTCATGCCCTTCCAGGTGCAGCGGGCCGATGGTGATAAAGAGTGTTTCCGGCGCGGCGCGGGCGGCCACGGTGAGCGGCGCGTAGGGCGTGCCCGCCCCGCCGCCGCCGGTCAACGCAACGACGATCTCGCGGTCCGGGTCGAGCCCTAGCCGCGCGCGCGCCTCTTCGCGGCTGGGTACGCGGGCCGTGGTAGTACACAGGCCGCCGCTGTAAAAGGTTTTCGCGCGCAGGTGCGCGGGGTAATCGGCCTGTTCCAGGCGCTCATCGAACGGCGCGAGCATGGCCACGCTCGCCTCGTAAGCGCCCAAATGGCCCGGGTCGTTACGGTCGCCGTGCATACGAATACTCACCGCCGGGACGCTGGCAATGCGCGATAAAAGCGCCAGCTCGGCGGAGACGTCGATGACGAACAGCCCCGCATCGATGTCATCGAGATGATCGAGCACGGCCCGCATGGTCTGGCGCATTTCGACCACGCCCATCGGCACGCAGTGCATCACCGACGGCGTCGGCTGCTCGTAAAGCGCTTGGGTCGGCACCGCGGCGCCGATCATGTCCGGCAGCGCCACCACGTCGATGTCGCGCTCGAAGCCGTCGAACAGGCTGGGGTCGGCGGTCAGGACGCTGACCGGGCGATCAAGCGCGAAGTGGCGGATGATCGCCATGGCGCGGCGGGCGTGACCGCGCCCCTGATGGTGCACGAAAAAGCTGATCGGTTTTTTCGATGTTGGCATGGGGAAACACGTTCCGTTGTGTTGAAAGAGTGCTTGGGAGTGCCGCTTGGGGGCCATTTCCTGGTAGGCTTGAATTCAGCATAGCCGCCGCCGGGGAAAAAGGACCCGGCGGCGGCGCTCTTTAACGTTTGTTCGATCAGGGAAGCCGACGAATGGCGGATCTTTTGTGGTACCAGTACGCGCTCATCGGGCTGATTTTTGCCTGGAGCGGCTTCGTGCGTACGAGCCTGGGCTTTGGCGGCGCGGTGCTCGCCCTGCCGTTTCTGCTGCTGGTGCATAACGACCCGCTGGTGTTTCTGCCGATCATCGCCATTCATCTTTTGATCTTCTCGAGCTGGATCGCCTGGCAAGGCAATCGCCAGATCAAGGCGGACACAAAGAGCGCCGTTCAAAGCAACATCGACTGGCGCTATCTCAAAAAGGCGCTGAAGATCATGATCGTGCCGAAGCTGGTCGGCGTGGTCGGGCTTTTGACGCTGCCCCCCATGATCATGACCAATATCATCTTCGCCATCGTGCTCATCTACGCCATCGGTTACGTGCTGAACAAACCGTTCAAGAGCCAGCACCGCTACGTCGATGTCGTGCTGCTGGGCCTGGGCGGCTACGTCAGCGGCACCTCGCTGATCGGGGCGCCCTTGATCGTGGCCGTATTCGCCGCCCACGTGGCGAAGGAGCAGCTGCGCGATACCATGTTCGTGCTCTGGTTCATCCTCGTGGTGATCAAGATGGTGTCGTTCATCGTCGCCGGCGTCGATCTTCAGCTCATTCACCAGCTCTGGCTTCTGCCCTGCGCCTTTGCCGGCCACCTGCTCGGCCAGCGCGCCCACCGCTACCTGCAAAAGGCTGACACGGTGCTCTTCTTTCGCGTGCTGGGGGTGGTGCTGATTGCGGTCAGCGTGATGGGGCTGGCGTTCTCGGCGCTGGCGACGTGAGCTTTGTGCCGAGACTACAGCGCCCACCAGCTCGGTAGCAGCCCGCGCACGGCGCTCTGGTCGAAGCGGTCGTCCATCAGCACCACCACGCCTTCATCGTCGGGGCCGCGGATCACTCGGCCGGCGGCCTGTACCACCTTGATCATGCCGGGAATGCGGTAGGTGTAGGCCTCGCCTTCGCCGAAGCGCTCGTGCAGGCGCGCCTTCAGCGCTTCGTTGTAGGCGTTGAACGGGGGTAGGCCAAGCGTTGCGATAAATGCGCCGATCAGCCGGTCGCCGGGCAAATCCACGCCTTCGCCGAAGGCGCCGCCCAGCACCGCAAAGCCCACGCCGCGCCCGCCGGGAGTGAAGCGTGCCAGAAACGCTTCGCGCGCGTCTTCCGCCATGCCGCGGGTCTGGGCAAAGGCGGGAATTTCCGGCCAGTCGCGGGTAAAGCGCTCGAACACCGCGTCGAGATAGGCGAAGCTGCTGAAAAACGCCAGATAGTGGCCGGGCATCTCCCGATACTGCTCGGCGATGGTGGCAACGATGGGCGTAACAGAGGCTTCCCGGTCGCGGTAGCGCGTCGAGATGTGGCGCGCGAGCCTGACGCTGAGCTGGTGCGCGGCGAAAGGTGAGTCGATCTCGCGCCAGACGCTGTCCAAAGGCAGGCCCAGCAGGTCGCGGTAGTAGCGCGGCGGCGTGAGCGTCGCGGAAAAGAGCACCAGGCTCTGGGCGCGCTCGATGCGCGGGGCGAGAAAGTCTGCCGGAATGACGTTGCGAATGCCGAGCACCGCGCGCCCGCGCCCCAGACGGGTGACGTCGCAAAGCGAGTGCTTACCAAAGGACTCCGCCAACCGGCAAAACCCCAGCGCCTCGAACAGAAGCTCCTGAAGCGCGAGGCTTGCCGCCTCCGGGTGCTCGCCCAGATACTCGGTGATGGCGCTTGCCACCTTGTAGAGCGCGCCGACGAGCTTGCCGGGCAGCTCCTCCAGCAGCCGATAGCGCTCAGTCACGGCCTCACCGCCGTCTGACAGCGCCTTCCACTGGCGACCCAACTGGTCCAGCGGCTTTTTCAGCGCCGCCGGAGCGCCCTTTTTCGCCTGGTTGAAGCGCTGTTGCGACACCTCGGCGCTGTACATGCCCCGGGCGCGCTCGACCAGATTGTGCGCTTCGTCAACCAGTACCCCCACTCGCCAGTCGCCCGCCGCCGCCAGGCCGTGGAGCAGCGCGTGGGTGTCGAACCAGTGGTTCACATCGCCCACCACCACATCTGCCCAGCGCGCCATCTCCTGGCCCAGATAATAGGGGCAGACGTCGTGTGCAAGCGCTACCTGCCTGAGCCCTTCGCGGTCGAGAAAGCCGCGCTCGACGCAGGCCGCGCGCGCCTCTGGTAAGCGATCATAAAAGCCCGCCGCCAGCGGGCACGCTTCGCCGTGGCAAGCGCGCTCCGGGAACTCGCAGGCCTTGGTGCGCGCGACCAGTTCGACCACGCGAAGCGGCGTTGCGCCTGCGCCCTGTAGGGTCTGAAGGGCGTCCAGCGCCAGCCGCCGGCCGGGGGTTTTCATGGTCAGAAACGCCACCCGGTCCAAGCGCTTTCGCGGCATGGCGGTGAGCATGGGAAAGAGCGTGGCCAGCGTCTTACCGATGCCGGTAGGCGCCTGGGCGAGCAGGCAGCGCTCGGTGCTCACTGCCTTGAACACATTTTCGGCCAGCGCGCGCTGGCCCGGGCGAAAGTTCGCGTGGGGAAAGGTAAGCGCGCCCAGGCGTTCGTCTCGAACCTCGACGTGGGCGGCTTCCTGCTTCGCCCAAGCGAGAAAGCGCCGGCACTGATCACGAAAGAACGTCTGGAGCTCAAAGGCGTCGAATTCCTGGCTCAGCCGGGTCTCACGCTGGCTACTGATCTCGAAATACACCAGCGCCAGTGTCACCCGGGAAAGCTCACGCTCGGCGCACAAAAGCGCCCCGTACACCTTCACCTGGGCCCAATGCAGCGCGCGCTGGTTGTCCGCCATGCGCGAAAGATCGCCGCGGTGAGTCTTCACCTCTTCCAGGCAGTTGGCGTTCGGGTCATAGCCGTCCGCCCGGCCGGACACGCGCAGGCCTTCGACGGTGGCGGCAAGTGGAAGCTCGGCAATGTAGCCCTCGCCGCGGCGGCTTGCGACCAGCGTATGGCCGGCGATGCCCTCCTGGGCGCTGGGCGCCGGGGTGAAGCGGTAGTCGAGATCGCCCCGGCGCGCGGTGAATTCACAAAGCGCGCGCGCCGCGACCCTGTACTCGCTCAAGAGGTGGCCTGCCAGCGCACGTGGCACACCTCGACGGGGATACCGTGGCGCTCGAAATGGGCGAGCCAGCGGCGCTGGTTATCCTGCAGCCGGTCGCCGGGCCCTTTCACCTCGATCATGCGATAGCGTACGTCGCCTTCGGCCTCGGGGAAGAACTGGATCAAATCGGGAAAACCCGCCCGATTGTGCTTGAGATCCTCCAGCAGCCGCTCGAACAGCGCGCGCAGATGGTGGCCGGGAATACACGCCAGCGCCGTTTCCAGCAGCGTCTCGTCGAGCGCCGGCCAGTGGATGAACGCCGAGGCGGTGCCGTGCTTGTCGGCGAAAACGTCGCGAATGCCTTGAACGTGGCGGCCATCGTCCAGGCGCGCCAAGCAGGCGTCGATCTCCTCGCGGCGCGCCTCGACGAAGTCCTCGCGGTAAAGATCCGCCGGGGCGCTGTGAAACGGGTGGAAGAAGGCGCCGGGCAGCGGCTTAAAGAGCGCCGGCCACAGCAGCAGACCAAAAAGCCCGGTGATCAGGCTGTTCTCGACATAAAACACCGGCGCCCTAGGCGTGGCCAGGTGCTCGGCCACCGCGCGCTCGACGGGCCGCGGTCCCAAAAGCGTCAGGGTTTTTATGGCCACCGAGGCATCCTGCCCGCGCTTGACCGGCGGGCCGCCCAAGCGTCTTTCCAGCCGCGGAATCAGGCGCTCCAGCGCTTGGCGCTCGCTTTCGCGCGGGCCGTCTTCGAGCGCGGCGCGGGCGAGCTCCAACGCGCGGCGGTCTTCGCCGCGCCGCTCCAGCAGGCGAAGCTGTCGAATGCGGGCGTCGCTGCCGGTGGCCGCCTGATAAAGCGTGAGTGAAAGCGCCTCGTCGCCGCCGCGCTCGGCCTCGCGGCCCATGCTCACCAGCAGCCGGCTTCGTCGGGCACCAAGCCAGCGGCTGTCGCCGGCCTCCGGCACCTCTTCGAAAAGCGCGGCCGGCGGCTCGCCGTCACTCAGGCGCTCGCGCAGCCGGTGAAGGTGTAAATAGGTGGTGACCTCGTCGCGGTGGGCAAACGCGCGGGCGTCGGGCGAGAGCGCCACCGGCTCGAAGCGCTGCCGGCCAAGCTCGGTGAGCACGAACTCCGCCCAGTCCTGGCGCAAGTTGCCAAAGAACATCAGCCGCAGCCGGTCGCAGGTTTCCATGACGCTTAGACGCACCAGCGTATCCGGTGCCTCCGGCCACCACTCGCTCAAGGGCTTGACCGCCGAAAGCGTTGGCACGAGGTGCTCCAGCAGCGCTTTTTTGGCCGGCGAGGCGCCCAGGCCCGCGGCGCGGATCTCAAACGCCAGGGCCTTTTTGAGCTCGACCAAACGCAGGTGATGGCAAAGCTCGGCGGCGGTGAGCGCCGGATCGAACTCGACCAGTCCGGCCTCCACCAGCGGCGCCAACGCCTGATGGGTGTCACCAATTTCGCCATAGACGAGCTTGCCGGTTCTAAAGAGTTCGCCCTTGCGCATCACCATGCGCGCCAGCAGCGCCTGAGAGGGTTGCGGCAGCGTCTCGAAAGCGCTCAGAAATACGCGTTCGGGTTCGCCCAGCAGATCGTGGTGGCAATCGTTCACCCACGCGAGCACATAACGAAAGTTCGTCAGGTAGTAGAGGGGATCATCCAGGGAGGCCGTGGCGGGCACGGAGAGGGCACTGTTCATTCATCCATTGTAGCAGCGCGCCGGCGGCGTCGTTAAGCGCTCGCTTAGCCGACCTTGTGCTGCAGCAGCGCCTCGATGGCCTCGGCGGAGGCGCTTTCGTCTTGAGCCGGTACGGCAGGAGCCGGGGCAGCCGCGCGGGGCTTTTTGCCGCTGACCAGCACGTACCACTCGGTTTCGGTTAGATAGTGCTGGCACCAGCGGCTGAGGCTATCGGCGACGGCGTCGCTCGAGCCCTGTTCACCGCGAAAGGTTTGGGCCAGGCACAGCAGATCCTGGCGGGCGGTACGAGCCCGCGCCGTGCCGCCGTGCACTTTGGAAAGCGGGCAGCGCCGGTCGAAGGCAGCATTGACCAGGGCGTTGAGCCAGCGCTCCACCTCGTGTGCCTGAATGCCGCCATACACTGCCACGCGTTAACTCCTTGCCACCAAACGGGCTGAAAAGGGCGCTAGACTGCCCGAATTGGCGCGCGCTGTCATCCATCGCGCCGCGTTTCGAGGCTTATGACTCGAAACCCTGCAGTACGCTTACCACATTGGCCCCGATGTCGTCCACCGCGTAGCCCCCTTCCATCAATAAAACGCAGGGCAGCCCCGCCTGGGCCAAGCGCTTGCCAAGCGCTGCGAAGTCGTCGCGCTTGAAGGTGAAGGTGCTGATGGGGTCGTTCTCGAAGATATCTACCCCGAGCGAGACGACCAACAGCTCGCACTCGGCGCGAATGATCCTTGCAAGCGCGTCGTCGAGCGCCGTCATCCAGGTGCTGACCGCCGTGCCCGGCGCCATCGGGTAGTTGGCGGTAAAGCCCTCGCCCTCGCCTTCGCCGGTTTCGTCCGCGTAGCCCGAGTAGTAGGGAAAGGTGACGTCCGGGTCGCCGTGCAGCGAGGCGAAAAAGACGTCCGAGCGGCGATAGAAGATCTGCTGGGTGCCGTTGCCGTGGTGGAAGTCGACATCGAGCACCGCCACGCGCTGATGGCCGTTATCCAGCGCGCGCTGGGCAGCGATGGCGGCGTTGTTGAAAAAGCAATAGCCGCCGAACTGATCCGTCGCCGCGTGGTGGCCCGGCGGACGGCACAGCCCAAAGCTCGGCTCACCGGTTTCAAGGGTGTATTCCAGCGCCGCCAGCGCCGTGTCCTTGCTGGCAAGCGCGGCCTCGAAAGTGCCTTCGCACAGCGAGGTTTCCGCGGCCAGGGCGTAGTAGCCAAGCTGGCCTTCCAGCGAGCGGGGGATACGGTCGGCGCGCAGCGTGCGCGCTGGCCAGATGCTGGGGATGGCCTCTCCCGGGTGACCTTCGGCCTGCCAGCGCGGCCAGAAGTGGGTGATGAAGTCGATATAGCCCGCGTCGTGTACCGCCTCCACCGGCGCCAGGCCGTACTCGCCGGGCGTCTGCACCTCGAGCCCGGCGCGCGCGAGCGCCTCGAGTACGATCTCCATGCGTCGGGGCGTCTCATAGGGCGCTACCAGCGTGCTGCCGTGAAGCTCGGTGGCCGCCTGGCGGCGAAAGCTCTGATCGGAGAAAAACGTCTTCATGGCGGTGGCTCCTTGAAAGTCATGGGCAGTCGTCGGGCGCGCAGCAGGGCCAGCGGGCCGCCCAGCGGCGCTTCTCGGTGGGCGTTTGCTGCTTCAGGCGGTACTCGGCGCGGCTGGCCTCGGCGCGGCTCTCAAACGGCTGAGCGCCCAGCAGCGCCTGGGGCGGGTTGGCGCGGGTATAGCGCGCCCCCTTGCCCTGGCAGTGGGCCCGGTAGCGTTTGGTTAGGTCGTTGGTGATGCCGGCGTAGGTGCCGCGCCGGCACTCCAGCAGGTAAAGATACCACGGCGCCCGTGCGCCTTCGCCGTTAGCCACCGCAGCACGCCTTGAGTTTGCGCCCGCTCCCACACGGGCAACGCTCGTTGCGCCCGGGCTTGAGTGTCTCGAGGCGAGGGTCGCCGTCGACGTAGTACCAGCGCCCGGCCTCGAATACGAAGCGCGAGACCTCCTCCAGCACGTGCCAGCCGCCTTCCCAAAAGAACGCCTTGAAGTGAACGGTGCCCTGCTCGCCTTCAGGTGTGGGCGCGCACTCGATAGAAAGGCGCTTCCACTGCGTGGCCGGGTCCGGCGCAAGCGTTTTAGGCCGGGTGCTGGAGTGCCAGGTGGCTTTCAGATAATCGACAAGATCGAGTGCGAAGGCGCTATAGCGCGAGCGCATCAGCGCTTCGGGCGTGGGGGCGGCCACGCCCTGGTGGTAGACGCCGCAGCACGTTTGGTACACAGCGCCACTGCCACAGGGGCAGGGTGTCATCAAACTGGAAGTCATAACGGTGGCCCCATTAACGCAGGTGCATCGGGCCTTTTTCCTGTATCGGTCGCGGTCAATGTGGGTATAGTAGCAGAGTCACATTGCCAAAAAGACGGAGTACGACACACGACCCAACTATCTTTCCAGACGCAGCGGAGGTTCGCATGAAGGTATACAGACCGGAATGGCAGTGCACGTTTAGCGTAAACGAGGGCGCGGTAGACGCGGCCCGATGGAAAGAACGACTTGCCTGGCGACTGCGGCGCTTCGCCGACCGCCTTCAGGGCGGAGGCCGTACGGTCAGAATCGACTGTCACGTAACGCCGGCCATTAGCCTCGCCGAGGTGGATACCTGCCTGATGAAAGGCTTCGAAGTCACCCAGGGTCTGATTACCCAGCTTGCCCATCAGCAGGCCTGCGAGGAGGTCATGCGCGACGCCAAGGCAGAGCTTTTCGAAGAGCACTCCTCGCCCTGACAGAAACGTTTGGCGATACCCAAAACACCCGCTCATGGCGGGTGTTTTCGTTGGTGGCCCATGGCCAATCCACCTTGTCAGCCGTGCCGGGCAGCCCGTAACGAGGGTCTTTCGCCAAGGATGGCGAAAGTAGCGTACAGGGAGGTATTCACAGCGCCCTCGTGTAGGGCTGCCCGGCACAGCACCGGCCTGTCTGCCTCCCCATCAAAACCACTTTCATCTACCCCTCGAATGGCGCCTCTAACGCCTGCCCCATTCTGGTCATGAATTCGACGCACGCCTCAAGCTCGCTTTTCTCGATGTACTCGTCGGGCTGGTGGGCCTGGGCGATGCTGCCGGGGCCGAGGATGATCGTTTGAAGCCCCTGGCCCTGGAACTGCCCGGCCTCGGTGGCGTAGGCCACCGCGTGGTTACAGCACTCATCGGGCAGGTGATCCTTGGCCAAACGCAGCACGGCGGCGTTGTCGCGATCGGCAAGTCCCGGCACGGTGACGTTGAGCGCCTCGGTGTCGATCACAACCTGCTTGCCGCGCGCGGCGAGCTCTGCCTTGAGCGAATCGGCGTACTGCGTGAACCGGGCAAACACCTCGTCGAAAGTCTCGGTCGGCAGGTGGCGGATCTCCCACTCGAAGGTGCATTCGCGAGCCATGATGTTGATCGCCGTGCCGCCCTTTATTCTGCCCACGTGCAGGCTGGTGTGGGGTACGTTGAAGGCGTCGTCCACCCGGCCCTCTTCCACCAGTGCCGCCATGGTGTCCTCGATGAAACTCACCAGCCGCGCGGCCACGTGGATCGCCGAGGTGCCCTGACTGACCTGACTGCTGTGCGCCTCGACCCCGGTCACGGTGGTGCGCAGGTTGGTCGCGCCTTTTTGTGCAACCACCGGCTGCATCAGGGTCGGCTCACCGACGATGACATGGGCGGTGGTGGAGTAGTGCTCGTAAAAGCGCTTGATCAGGTCCGGCGCGCCGACGCAGCCGATCTCCTCGTCATAAGAGAAGCCAAAGTAGATGGGCTGAGCAAGCGGTGCTTTTACCCACGCGGGCACCATGGCCAGCGCGCAGGCGATAAAGCCCTTCATGTCACAGCTTCCGCGACCGTAAAGCCGGCCGTCGCCGCCGTCGTGAAGCGTGAACGGATCCGTCGACCAAGGCTGGCCCTCGACCGGCACTACGTCGGTATGGCCCGACAGCATCACCCCACCCGGCGCGTCCGGGCCGATGCGCGCGATCAGATTCGCCTTGGTATAACAGGGGCTCATCACCCGCTCGGAGGCGACGCCGTACTCGGCCAGATAACCTTCGACGAATTCGATCAGCGCCAGGTTGGAGCCGCGGGAGGTGGTATCAAAGGCGATGAGTTGGGAAAGAAGCGATTCTGCATTCGTCATGACGTGTCTCGGGTTAAGCGCGTTGCCCCACCCTAGCACTGCCCACCGCGCTCGCCTACTGCCAAAGTGGCATGAGCCTTGAACCTTTGTCCGGTTATCGTTCATCAATTTGTCATATAGACTCACTACTGTTCAGTGCACCCCACAAGCTCAATAAACGTACTGCGCCGCCCGGCCCTGCCCGGGCCTACAAGGAGTGATGTATGTCTCGTTTCACGTTACGCGCGTTATCCGTCGGTATCGCCGCGGCCACCCTGAGCATGTCCGCCCAGGCCGCCACCGAGATCACATGGTGGCACTCCATGGGCGGCGAGCTCGGCGAGCGCCTAAGCGCGCTGGCCGAGGACTTCAACGCCACACAGGATGAGTACCAGGTCACGCCCTCCTACCGGGGCGAGTACGAAGCGACCATGGTCAACACCATCGCCGCCTTCCGCGCCGGCGAACAGCCGCACCTGGTACAGATCTATGAAGTCGGCACCGGCACCATGATGGCCGCCCAGGGCGCCATCTACCCCGTCTTCGAGCTGATGGAAGCGCACGGCAACGACTTCGATGCGGACAACTATCTGCCCGTGGTGACCGGCTACTACACCGACACCGACGGCAACATGCTCTCGATGCCGTTCAACTCCTCGACGCCGATCCTCTACTACAACAAGGACGCCTTCGAGGCCGCCGGACTCGATCCGGAAACCCCGCCGACCACTTGGGCGGAAATGGGCGAGATGGGTCAACAGATCGTCGACGAAGGCGCGGCATCGTGTGGTTTCACCATGGCTTACGCGGCCAACTGGATCGGCCTCGAGAACTTCTCGGCGCTGCACAACCAGCCGATCGGCACCAAAGAGAACGGCTTTGGCGGCATGGACACCGAGTTCGTCTTCAACGGCGAGGTGCAGGCGCGCTTCTGGGACCAGCTGAAGGAGTGGAGCGACAGCGGCGTCTACAGCTACGCCGGCCCCGCCAACGGCCCGGACGCTGCGCCCTCGTTCTACGCCGGCGACTGCGCGATGTACATGAACTCCTCGGCCTCGCGCGCCGACGTGCTGGCCAACTCCGATTTCGAAGTCGGTTTCGGCATGCTGCCCTATTACGATGACGTCGAGGGCGCCCCGCAGAACTCGATCATCGGCGGCGCGACGCTGTGGGTGCTCTCCGGTCATGAAGACGACGAGTACGCCGGCGTCGCGGAGTTTTTGGAGTACCTGTCGCTTCCTGAAGTACAGGCCGAGTGGCACCAGGGCACCGGCTATCTGCCGATCACCACCGCCGCTTATGAGCTGAGCCAGGAGCAGGGCTACTACGAGGAGAACCCGGGTGCGGATCTCGCCATCGAGCAGATCAACCTGAACGAGCCCACCGAGAACTCCAAAGGCCTGCGCTTTGGCAACTACCCGCAGGTGCGCATGGTGCTCGACGAAGAGTTCCAGGCGGTGCTGGCGGGCGACAAGACCGGCCAGGAAGCGCTGGATGACGCGGTAGAGCGCGGCAACCAGATCCTGCGCGATTTCGAGTCGGCCAATAACTAACGCTTGATCGTCTCACGAACCCCGGCCCTTACGCCGGGGTTCGTCGTGAGAGCCTTCCCCTGGGCCTGCCTTTCACTTTCAAGGTGGGGCTCACGGGACGGCTTTTCCGGGCGCTCGTAATACAGGATTCATCATGCAGACCAAACGCTCCACCTATCAGAACCGGTGGCTTCCCTACTGCCTGTTGGCGCCGCAGCTCATTATCACGCTGGTGTTCTTCATCTGGCCGGCGAGCCAGGCGGTGAAGTCGAGCTTCGAGCGCACCGACGCCTTCGGCTTCAAGACCACCTTCGTGGGCCTTTCGAACTACGCACGCATTCTGAGTGATCCAAGCTACTTGAACGCTCTGGGGCGCACGGCGATCTTTGCCGTCTCGGTCACGGTGCTCTCCATGGGGTTGGCGCTGTTGCTGGCGGTGTGTGTCAACCGGGTGCTGAGAAGCGCGAAGTTCTACACCACGCTGCTGGTCTGGCCCTACGCGGTGGCGCCGGTGGTGGCCGGGGTGCTGTGGTGGTTTCTGTTCAACCCGACCATTGGGCTTCTGCCCCACGTGCTCGACTGGTTCGACATTAACTGGAATCACCGGGTCTCCGGCAGCCAGGCGATGATACTGATCACCATCGCGGCGGCTTGGAAGCAGATCTCCTACAACTTCCTGTTCTTTCTGGCCGGGCTTCAGTCGGTGCCCAAATCGCTGATCGAGGCTGCCGCCATCGACGGCGCCACGCCCTTCAAGCGCTTTTGGAGCATCGTCTTTCCGCTGCTGTCGCCGACCACCTTCTTTTTGCTGATCATCAACATCAACTACGTGATGTTCGACACCTTCGGGGTGATCGACGCCACCACCGGCGGCGGGCCGGGCCAGGCGACCATGACGCTGGTCTACAAGGTCTATACCGACGGCGTGGCGGGGCTCAACATTGGCTCGTCGTCGGCCCAGTCGGTGCTGTTGATGGGCATCGTGATTCTTCTGACCTTCATCCAGTTCCGTTACGTGGAACGCCGGGTCAACTACTAGCGCAAAGGTCTTAACAATGGTCGAAAACAGACCCTTCCTGAATATTCTGACCCACGCGGTGTTGATTCTCGGCGTGCTGGTCGTGGCGTTTCCGGTGTACGTGGCGTTCATCGCCTCGACCCACGAACCCGGCGCCTTCGTGCGCGGGGTGCTGCCGCTCACGCCCGGCGACAATCTGTGGGACACCTACTCACAGATGCTCGGCTCCGGCTGGCAGGTCGCCGGCGCCCCGCCGCTTTGGCTGATGCTGAGCAACTCGACGATCATGGCGCTGACGATTGCCATCGGCAAGATCGCGATCTCGATTCTCTCGGCGTTCGCCATCGTCTACTTTCGCTTTCGCTTTCGCCTGCTGGCGTTCTGGATCATCTTCATCACGCTGATGCTGCCGGTGGAGGTACGCATCATCCCCACCTACGCGGTGGTCGCAAATCTTGGCATGCTCAACTCTTACGCCGGGCTGACGCTGCCGCTGATCGCCTCGGCCACGGCGACGTTTCTGTTTCGCCAGTTCTTCATGACCGTGCCCGAGGAGCTGATGGAGGCGAGCCGTGTCGACGGCGCCGGGCCGATGAAGTTCTTCAAGGACATTCTGCTGCCGGTATCGATCACCAATATCGCCGCGCTGTTCGTGATCATGTTCATCTACGGCTGGGTGCAGTACCTGTGGCCGCTGCTGGTCACCACCGACGAGGATTTCTATACCGTCGTGCTGGGGATCAAACGCCTGATGGCCTCGTCCGATCGGGTACCGGCGTGGAATTTGATCATGGCCACCGTGATGCTGGCCATGGTGCCGCCGGTGATGGTGGTGCTGTTGATGCAGAAACTGTTCGTGAAAGGCCTGACCGAGACGGAGAAATAGCATGGCCAGTATCACCCTGGAAGGAATCAAGAAGACCTACGCCGGCGGCGTGCAGGCCGTCAAAGGCATCGACCTTGCCATCGAAGACGGCGAGTTCGTGGTGCTGGTGGGTCCGTCGGGCTGCGGTAAATCCACGCTTTTACGCATGGTAGCGGGGCTCGAGACGATTTCTGAAGGCACACTCAAGATCGGTGACCGGGTGGTCAACAAGCTAGAGCCCGCCGAACGCGACATCGCCATGGTGTTTCAAAACTACGCGCTCTACCCGCACATGACGGTGTACAACAACCTCGCCTACGGGCTGAAAAACCGCGGCTTCAAAAAGCCCGCGATCGAGGAGCGGGTGCGCAAGGCCGCGAAGATGCTCGAGATAGAGGAGTACCTTCAGCGCAAGCCGCGCAACCTCTCCGGCGGCCAGCGCCAGCGGGTGGCCATGGGCCGGGCACTGGTGCGTGAGCCGGCGGCGTTTTTGTTCGACGAGCCGCTATCGAATCTGGACGCCAAGCTACGCGTACAGATGCGCGTCGAGATCAAACAGTTACAGCGCCGACTCAAGACCACCAGCCTCTACGTCACCCACGACCAGCTGGAAGCCATGACCCTGGGCGACCGGCTGGTCGTTTTGAACGCCGGAAAGATCGAACAGGTGGGCACGCCGATGGAGATCTTCAATCGCCCGGCGAGCATGTTCGTGGCCGGCTTCATCGGCTCGCCGGCGATGAACATGCTGCCCGTCGAGTATCTGGCCACGCGAAGCGCCGACAACCTGCTCGACGACCTGCCCGCCGGCACCGATATCGTCGGCATCCGCCCGGACGACATGCACCTGAGTGCGCCCAGCGCCCCGCACCTGGTGGTCGATTCCACCCTGGAGCTTTTCGAGGCCGCCGGTGCCGAAAGCCACCTGTACGTGCGCTTGGCGGGCAGCGAGCAGCCCACGGTGATCCGCACCGGCGGCGGAGAGCCACCGGTAAACGAGGGCGAGACGCTGCGCTTTTATATCGCCCGCAGCGCTCTACACCCGTTCAACCGTGAAAGCGGTCAGCGCACCGGCTGACGAGCAAGTAAGCGCTTACTCGCTCACTCACTCTCACTCCCCTGCCACATCGACGATGCGCCCTTCCACTCGGGGCGCGATCTCACCCTGCTCCACCAGGTAGTCGCGCAGCATTTCCCAGTCGGTATTGCCGACGATGTGGCTACGATCATCCTCATGCGCGCCTTCAAGCGCGGTGTGGCTATCGCCACCGGCGGCGGTGAAGTTGTTGGTGGCGACCACGTAGGTGCGCGCCGGGTCGATATCGGTGAGCGCGCCGTTCTCGGTCACCTTCAGGCTCACCACGCGCTCGCCGGCAGGCTCGGAGCTGTCATACACCACCTCGGTGCCCTGGGAGATTTGCAAAAACGCACCGCTCTCCTCCGGAGCGCCGGCCAGAGCGATCTCGAAAGTGTCCAAAAGCTCGGCGCCGGTCAGGTCCATCAGCGTCAGGCGATTGCCGAAGGGCTGCACGGCGATCAGCTCACCCACGGTCACGGGGCCTTGTGGAATCGGCTCGCGCACGCCGCCGCCGTTTTGCAACGCCAGCACGGTCTCCGGGTTCACCCGGCGCGCGGCGGCAAGCTGGCCATCCGCGATTAGGTTACCCAGCGCGGTTTCATTGGCACGCACGCTCTGTTCGTCGCCGTTTCCGTGGCGTGGGTTGGGCAAGGTCTCGTCGAGCGTGACGCCCACCTCGGCGTCGCGCAGCTCCTCGATTTGAGCGGTATAAGGCGCGAGCATCGCGTCGGCATCCGGGTCCGGCTCGAAGTCCTCTGCCGCCAGCAGCTCGCCGCTGGCCTCCGTCACCACGCCGTCATCATCGAAGGTGACCTGCATCACGCCCAGGTACTGGCCGTACTCGTTCGCCTGACCGATGACCGTAGGCGCTTTCACCTCGCCCCGGTCGTTCTCGGCCACGGTCACGGGCGACTCGAGCCGGGTGTGACTGTGCCCGCCGATGATCACGTCGATCCCCTCGACGTGCTGGGCGAGCAGCCGGTCGTTGCCCACCGCCGGGTCGCTGTCATACCCCAGATGCGTTAGCGCGACGACCTTGTTCACGCCCTGGGTTTCGAACGCCTCGACCATCGCCTCGGCCGCCGCGCGGTAGTCGCCAATAGTGACGTTACCCGGGCTCGAGACGCTCTCGCTCGACTGAGTGCTCAGCCCGAACACGCCAATGCGCTCACCGCCCTGCTCGAGGATCACGCCGTCATAAAGATGCCCCGGCTGCGGCTCGGCGCTGATCGATTCACCCAGCAGCTCGCTAAACTCCGGCGCGCCGGTGAAGTTAAGGTTGGCACCCAGAATGGGAAACTCCGCGGCCTCGAACAGCGCCGCCAGCGCCTGGTGGCCGTTTTCCGGGTCGTTCAGGTCGAACTCGTGGTTGCCGGGAACGAAGGCGTCCACTCCCATCGCATTCATGAACTCGACGGCGTCCAGCCCCTTGAACGCGTTGAAGTAGAGCGTGCCGGAGAAAATATCGCCGGCGTCGAGCAACAGCCCTTCGCCGTACTCGCTGCGCGCCTGCTCCAGGGCGCTGACCAGCTGCGGGTACTGGTCGGTGCGCCCGTGCAGGTCGTTGGTGTGGTAGATCGTCAGCGTAAAGGGGGCGGCCAGGGCAGCGGGCGCCAGCGCAAGCAGGACGACGCCAGCGGGTAACGCAGTGCGGGAAACGAGCATGCCAACTCCTTGTAAGGTTGTAGGTGTTTTCATTGGAAGCGTTTATCGATGTTGTCTTGAAGTCGCCTTGACCAGTAATAACACTTTTATGAGCCCTCTTGTCGACACGCTGTCGAGCGTTTATCGAGCGATGCTCTGGCCGCCAACGCGGTCATCGAACCAGGCATCACCTTGACAACGCCCGCGCATCTCCCAGGCTTACGGCTTGGCCTCACGGTAGAGGCTCACACTTTCGTTCAACAAGGATGCTGCGAAATGAAATATCGCCCGTTGGGAAACTCCGGCCTGCTGGTGTCGGAAATCGTGCTTGGTACCGTGCCCTTTGGCGGCAGCGGCGGCTTCGAGAAGGCGGCGAGCGTCGATGTCGCCGGCGCCAAACGTCAGATCGACCTGGCCCTCGATGCCGGTGTGAACATGATCGATACCGCCGATCTCTACTCAATGGGCGAGACCGAGGAGATCGTCGGCAAGGCGCTGGGCGACAAGCGCCAGGACGTTATCCTCGCCTCCAAGGCGCGAAGCCCGCTAGGGGATAACCCCAATCACAGCGGCTTTTCGCGCTATCACCTGATTCAGGCCTGCGAGGCGAGTTTGAAGCGCCTGGGGACTGACCACATCGACCTTTACCAGATCCACAACTGGGACGGCGTAACGCCGGTCGAGGAGATGCTCTACGCGCTGGATCATCTGATTCAGAGCGGCAAGATCCGCTACCACGGCACCTCGAACTTCACCGGCTGGCAGATGATGAAGACCCTCGGTAAGGCCGAGCTCAACCGCGTGCCCGGCCCAATCAGCCAGCAGATCTACTACACGCCGGAATCCCGCGAGGCGGAGTATGAGCTGATGCCGCTGGCCATCGACCAGAACGTCGGCACGCTGGTGTGGGGGCCGCTGGGCGAGGGGCTGTTCAACGGCAAGGTGCGCCGCGGCCAGAAGGCACCGGAAGGTACCCGCCAGGGCAACGGCTGGCCGGAGCCCTACGTCCACGACATGGAGCGCGCCTACGACATCATCGAGCTGCTCGCCGAGATCAGCCAATCGCATAACGCCTCGATTCCGCGCACGTGCCTGGCCTGGCTGAAGGACCGCCCCGGCGTGACCTCCTTGATCGTCGGCGCGCGCAGCGAAGAGCACCTGAAGGACGACCTGGCCGCCGCCGAAATGACGCTGACGCAGGAGGAGATCGAGCGCATTGAGGCGGCGACCCGCCCGGCGCCGCAGTACCCCTACTGGCACCGCGTGGTCGCCAACATGGATAGAATCGACAAGGCCGAGCAGCCGTTTATCGACGGCTATCGAAAGACCATCGATCAGCGCGACGACGAGCGCTGAGCCAAAAAGGCCGGTACGAACGTCTCGTACCGGCCAAAAGGATCGATCAGCGCAGTGCCAGCAAGACCGGCACGCTACCTCGCGTGAAAACGCCCGGCGGGCGACGCAGTACGGCTCGGAGACGGCGCTGGATGGCGCCGTCGTTAAAAGAGCCGTCTCTGGTTTAAACGCAGGTTAGAAGTAGTAGCGGGCGCCCAGGGCGTAGTAGAGGTCCTCGTCGTCGACATTGCCGAGCGAATCGCGGTCGCCGTCGTAGAGCTCGGCGAAGAGGTCGAAATTGTCGGTCAGGTTGTGCAGCGTGCCCAGCGCCCAGGCATTGCGCGTGTCGTCGACATCGTCGGAATCGATATGGTAGACATCGCCGTAGAAGGCGGTCGCACCGACGGCGTAGGTGGCCCCGAGGCCGTAGCGGTCGAACCCACCGCCGTAAACATCGCTATCGTCGCGGGTTTCGAAGCCTGCGCGCAGTTGGAACTCTTCAGTCGCATCGAACGCCGCCGTGGCGCCGAAACGCATCTGGTTGTTGCCGCCACCGCGAACGTCGTCATCCACGAAGCCCAACGCTAGGCCCAGGGGGCCTGCCTGATAGCCGATGCCGCCTTGAGACGAGAAGCCGCTGCCTACATCGGTTTGCTCGTCGACGGTCAGGCCGCGCTCAGAAAAGTGCTTGACCGCGAGTACGGCCTGGAAGCCGTTGATATCCGGCGACTGGTAGCCGATGGAGTCGCCGCGGGCTTGCAGGCCGCCGCCAGCGAACTCATAGCCTTCGGCGACGTAAACATCGAAGACGCCCATGACGAAGTTGTCGTAGAAGCTGTCGAAGTTACCCGCGGTAAACGTACCGAAGGTGTCGCTCTCGATACCGATGTAGCTCTTGCGTACTTCCTTGAAGCCGGGGCGGCTGCGCTCGTCACCGTTGAAGCGCCACTCCAGGCGGCCAAAGGCGGTCAAGTCGCGGGTGATTTGCTGGCTCAGCTTGAAGCCAAGGCGCGAGCTGTAATCACGAAACTCCGCGCCGTTGTCCACGCCGTCACCTACACCACCGCCTTCGAACCCCATGGCGATGCGGCCGTACAGATCGACCTTCGTTCCGTCTTCGTCGTAAACCGTGGCGGCCTGGGCGGTGGCGCCTGCGAACAAACCACCCAGCGTCAGGGCCAGTAGCGTTTTCTTAAACATGAAGGTTCCCATTGCAGTGAGCAGCCGTCGTGCTGCCTGATCTTTTAAAAATAAGCGCGTGGCCAGCGCAGTGAATCCGCCACTCGATCAACGGCCTGTCCCTTGGCGATGGAAACCCTAACCAGGTTTTATGACATAAATCTTAACGTTTCATGGATGAGAGAATAAAAATCAAAATTATCTAATATGTTATTTTTTTAATACGAATTAAATATTTAACGCGTAAGGCGTGTCTTGCACGCTGTTGCGTGTCGGCCATGTTCAGTACATGACCTTGAGCGGGCCGGCTTCCTTGAAGCACTCCAGCGCCACCTGAGTGGCCACGTCGCGCACCCCCGGAATCGGGCTCACCACCGACGACAGAAAGTGGGAAAGCTCGGCGAGATCCGCCACCTTCACCTTGAGGATGAAATCATGGCTACCGGTGGTCGAGTGGCAATCGATCACTTCGTCGCAGGCCAGCAGCGAGGCGATCGTCTCACGCGGTGCTTCCAGCCGTGACTTCTCCATCGATACCGTGATGAACGCCGTCACCATGAGCCCCAGCGCCTGTGGCGCCAGCCGCAAGGCGTGGCCCTGAATGATCCCGTTCGCCTCCAGCCGGGCAATGCGTCGCGAGCACTGGCTGGGGGAGAGGTTGACGCGCTCGGCCAGCTCCGTCAGCGTCTGGCGGGGCGCACGCTGCAGAGTGTGCAGCAAACGGCGATCGAAGGCGTCCAGTGCATACATTTTGCATATCTCCACGTTAAAACTCGTCTGCCTTTCACTATTTGCCAATATTACGCAAAACAACGCAAATCGGCAGCGCTCCGGTCGTCTTACACTAGGGGTGAATTTTCGACACGACAGGATAAGCCGATGCGCCCGACGCTCACCGACGCTCAAAAGCTGGACGACCAGGACACGCTCGCCGATTTCAAGGCCCACTTCGCTTTGCCCGAGGGCATGCTCTATCTCGACGGCAACTCGCTGGGAGCGCAGCCGCAAGCTGCCCGCCAGGCACTCGACAAGGCGCGGGACCAGTGGCGCGACTCGCTGGTCGGTGGCTGGAACGAGGGCTGGTTCGATGCCCCCGAGCGCCTGGGCGATCTGCTGGCACCGCTGATCGGCGCCGGCAAGGGTGAGGTGCTGGTCAGCGACACCATCACCCTCAACCTGTTCAAGCTGCTTGGCTACATCACCGAACGCCAGGGGCGCGCTCGGCCGGTCATCCTCAGCGAAGGCGGCAACTTTCCCGCCGATGGCTACATCGCCGAGGGATTCTGCCGCAGCGCCGGCTTCGAGCATGGCGTGCTGCCCGAAGGCGCGCCGCTTGAGGAGCACCTGAACGATCAGGTGGCAGTGGTGGTGCTGAGCCAGGTCAACTACCGCACCGGCCAGCTGCGCGACATGGCGGATGTCACTCGTCGCGTTCACGCAAAGGGTGCCGAAGTGATCTGGGACCTGGCCCACTCGGCGGGCGCTTTAGCGGTCGATCTCGCCGGCAGCGGCGCTCGTTACGCCGTCGGCTGCACCTACAAGTACCTCAACGGCGGCCCGGGCGCGCCGGGGTTTCTCTATGTGCGCAGCGATTGCCAGCAGGCCGGATGGCAGCCGCTGTCGGGCTGGCACGGCCATGCCAAGCCCTTCGCGTTTGAGGCCGACTACGCGCCCGCCTCGGGGATGACGCGTTTTCGTACCGGTACTCATTCGGCACTGGCCTACGCCCCGCTCGAAGCCTCGCTGACGCTATGGCAAGGCGTGGACATGACGGCGCTGCGCGCCAAGAGTCTGGCGCTGACCGACCTCTTCCGCGCCTGCCTCGCCGACCTTTTTGATGCCAACGGCATCGAGGACATCACGCCCGCCCCGGAACAGCGCGGCAGCCAGGTGGGCCTGGTGCAGCGTGAGCACGGCTACGCCATCGTGCAGGCCTTGATCAAACGCGGTGTGATCGGCGACTACCGCGAGCCTGGGTTGATGCGTTTCGGTTTCACGCCGCTCTATCTCAGCCATGCCGATGTCTGGCACGCGGCCGAGCAGTTCCGCGAGGTCGTCGAGGGCGGCGAGTATCGCGACCCGCGCTTTCAGACCCGCACGGAGGTGACCTGATGCCGGACGGGCAGGGTTTCGACGGGCAGGGCCTTGAAGGACAGGCTCTTGAAGGGCAGGATCTCGACGCGCGCGAACATGCCCACTCGCCCAGCCAGTGGGCGCGCGATGCCGATGCGAGCTTGGCGCACCAGGCGGAACAGGGCCGAGCGCTTCGCGAGATGCGCCCGCCGCTGCGCCTGACCTATGGCGACGCTGACCACGCCTGGCTGCACCTGCATCGGCCAACGGGCGACGGCCCCTGGCCGCTGATGATCTTTCTCCACGGCGGCTACTGGCAGGCGCTCGACGCCACCGCCACCGACTTCATGGCAGAGCGCTGGCTGGCGCGCGGCTGGGCCTTTGCCTCGCTGAACTACCCGCTGGCCCCAAACGCCTCCCTGGAGACGCAGATCGAAGAGTGCATCAACGGGGTGCGCTACCTGCTCGATCAGCGCGAGACGCTCGATCTGGGCGACCGGGTACGCCTGGGCGGCCACAGCGCCGGTGCGCACCTGGCGCTAATGAGCTGCCTTGCGCCAGCGTGCCGCCAGGCGATCAAAGGCTTGTGGCTGATCAGCGGCGTCTACGACCTGCGCCCGCTGCTCGGCACCTCGATCGCCCAGCCGCTCGACCTGGACGACGCCCGCGCGGCTCAACTGAGCCCCTTGTGCCAGCCGCTGACCGGGCTACCGGCGCTGGAGCTGATCCACGGCGAGCAGGACCCGCCGGTGTTTCAGCAGCAGGGCGAGGCGCTGGCGACGAAGGCCCGCCACGATGGCGTACCGGCCACGGTCACCCTGTTGGCGCAGCGCGATCATTTCGACATTCTCGAGCACGCCGAGGCGACGCTCGATCAAGACACGGGAGATACCCCCCATGCATGACGACACTCCGACCCCTTCTGATCGCGGCGCCGTCGATCTGGACAACGAGCAGCAGGTGCATTGGGATCAGCCCATGAGCTACGGCGAATACCTGGATCTGGCGCCGCTGCTCACCTGTCAGAACCCGATCAGCGATCAGCACGACGAGATGCTGTTCGTGATCATTCACCAGGTCTCGGAGCTGTGGCTGAAGCAGTGCCTGCACGAGGCCCACGCGGCGGCCCGGGCGATCGAGACCGATGAGCTGCGCCCGGCATTCAAGATGCTCACCCGGGTAGCGCGTATCCAGGCGCAGATGATCAACGCCTGGGAAGTGCTCGCCACCATGACGCCTTCGGACTATCTCGCCTTTCGCGATAGCCTCGGTCAGAGTTCGGGATTTCAGTCGTACCAGTACCGCGAGCTTGAGTTTCTGCTCGGCAACAAGCACCCCCGTTTGGCCGAGGCGCACCGCCGCCACCCTACCCACTACCAGCGCCTGCAAGACGTGCTGGCGGCTCCCAGCCTCTATGATGTCTGCCTGCAGTTGCTGGCGCGGCGCGGCTTCGAGCTGCCGGCGTCAACGCTTGCGCGCGACTGGTCGACGCCTTATGTCGCCTCGCCCGAAGTCGAGGCCGCCTGGTCGACCATCTACCGCCACTCGGAGCGGCACTGGGATCTCTACGAACTCGCCGAGAAGCTGATCGATACCGAATACAATTTCCACAAGTGGCGCTTCAGCCACATGAAAACGGTGGAGCGCATCATCGGCCAGCGCACCGGCACCGGCGGCACCTCGGGCGTGGGTTATCTCAAGAAAGCGCTGGAGCTGCAGTTCTTCCCGGAGCTGTGGTCGGTGAGAGCCGATCTCTAACCACTTTCATCGCCATAGACAACGCCCTGGCGTTCGATGACGCTTGTACTCGATGACATTAGTACTCGATGACACCAGGGCGGCAATACAACGGACTGGCCATGCCCCCGACGCACCGGGGGCTCGTCGGCCCTCTTAAGGACGACTCCAATGACAAAAAAGCCTACCCTGCTGGGCGGCATTAGCATCATCGCCGGTGTCTGTGTTGGCGCGGGCATACTGGGGCTTCCAACCGCGGGCGCCGGCGGTTGGCTGCTCTGGTCCACGCTGGCCTTGCTGCTGACCATGCTGGTCATGACGATGTCCGGCTGGCTGCTGTTGGAAGTGCTCAAGCACTACGATATAGAGGCCTCCTTCAGCACCATCACCCGGGACCTTCTGGGAAAACACGTCAATGGCATCAATAACCTGGCCGTTTACTTCGTGGGCGCGATCCTTCTTTACGCCTACATCACCAGTGCCGGGCTGATCCTTGCCGGGATCACGCCCCTTGGCCGTCACTCGGCCTCGATCGCGTTCGTGGCGATTTTCGCCTACGCCGTCTTCCACTCCACGCGGGCCGTCGACCGGGTCTCGGTCGTGCTGGTCGTCTTTATGATCGCAAGCTTCGCAGGCGGCATTTTCAGCCTCTTCTCGCATATCGACCTGTCGCTAGCCTTCGTGGATATCGACCGCCAGCTCGGCTGGTTTCCCTACGCCCTCGCCCTACTGCCGGTGGCGCTGACCTCCTTCGGCTACCACATGTCGGTCTTCTCACTGCGCAAATACTACGGCGGCGAGACCCAGGCCCAGAAGGCAATTCTCGGCGGCACGCTGGTCGCGCTGGTCTTCTATCTGATCTGGATGGCCAGCGTCTTCGGCAACGTTCCCCGCCCGGCGTTCGCCCCGGTGCTGGCCGAAGGCGGCAATGTGGATGTGCTGCTCGCCACCCTTGCCGACATCGGCACGACGCCTCTGGCGCTGAAGATGCTCAGCGTCTTCTCGGCGGCGGCCATCTTCTCCTCCTTCATCGGGGTCGGGCTGGGGCTTTTCGATTTCATGGCCGACCTGCTCGGCTTCTCCGATGATCGATCCGGGCGCGCCAAAACCTCGATCGTGACCTTTGTGCCGCCACTGCTCGCCTCGCTTTTCGTGCCCTTCGGCTTCGTACTGGCGATCGGCTATGCCGGCGCCGCCGCCGCCTTCTGGACGTGCATCATCCCGGCCCTGCTGATCTGGAAATCGCGCCAGCGCCCTGACGCCAAGGCAGGATTTATCGCCCCGGGGGGAGTCGCCGGGGTCTGGCTGGTCGGGGTCTTCGGCGTTGTCATCACCGTTCTGCACTTCATGACCGTCTTCGGCGCCGCACCAACACCCGCGCTTTAATGGCGCTTTAGGCACGCAGCGCCTGTCTGTCACGAGTTGTTCACTCGATTGTCCTGCCGCTGTCATCGTCTCTTGCCACACTTGGCTCACACCTTGGGCAAGGGACGATGGCGATGCGGCTTTGTATAGTGAGTGAAACCTGGGCACCGGATATCAACGGCGTGGCCCATACGCTCAACCGCCTGGCCTGCGAGCTCGACCGCTTGGACGTTCAGGTCGATGTAGTGCGACCCGCCCCGCGCTCCCATAAGCCGCGCTCGACACCCGGGGAAGAGCTTCAGGTCTACCGGCTGCCGCTACCCGGTTACGCCGAGGTTCAGGTGGGCCTGGCAACGCCTGGGATGCTCACGCGCTTTTGGCAAACGAATCCGCCGGATGCCGTTTACCTTGCAACCCAAGGCCCGCTAGGGCTGGCCGCACGCCGGGCGGCGCGCAAGCTCGGTATCGTTTGCGTGGCGGGCTGGCACACCAACTTCGACCACTACTGCCACGACTACGGCATCGGCTGGCTGAGTGCGGCGACCCTTCGCTATTTGCGCCACTTCCACAACGGCTGCGCGCTGACGCTGGTGCCTACTCACGCCCAGGCCCGCACCCTGCGCGGGGCGGGCATTCGCGATGTCAGCGTGCTCTCCCGCGGGATCGACGGTGAGCACTTCTCGCCGTCCCACCGCGACGACGCCCTGCGCGATCAGTGGGGCGTAACCGAGCACCAGAGCGTGGCGCTCTACGCCGGGCGGCTGGCGGCGGAGAAAAACCTGACGCAGCTGGTCGAGACCTTCCAGGCCATGCGCGAGGTGCGCCCGGACATGGCGCAGGTGATCGTTGGCGACGGCCCGGCCAGAGCGCAATTGCAAAAAGCGCTGCCCCAGGCCCACTTCACCGGTTTTCTTGATCAGCCGAGTCTTGCCCGCCACTACGCCAGCGCCGATATCTTCGTGTTTCCCTCGCTTTCCGAAACCTGGGGCAACGTCATCACCGAGGCAATGGCCAGCGGCCTGGCGGTGGTGGCCTTCGACCACGCCGCCAGCGCCGAGCTGATTCAGCACGGCCATAACGGCCTGAGCATTGCCCCCGACGACCCCAAGGGGTTTCATCAGGCCGCCGCCGAACTCTGCCAGCATCCGGCGGACTACGCGCGCCTTGGCCGAGCGGCCCGGCTCAGCGTACTGGAGCACGGCTGGAGCGGCATCGCCGAACAGTTCAAGCGTTATCTGCATACCGCCCAGGAGGCCCATCATGCGCTCTCGCCCGCTTGTCGCATTCGATCGTCTTGATACGTGGGAGTGGCGCTTTTGCCAGCGCGTCACCCGGCTTTCGCTGAATCCGGTGTGGCGGCGCGTACTGCAAACCGCTAGCCGGCTGGGTGACTGGCCGGTATGGGTGGCGCTCATTGCCGCCCAGCCATGGCTCACTCCGAACGGCAGCCGGCGGATGCTGCAGTACAGCGCCATCGCGCTGCTGGCGCTGACGGTCTACCGGCTGATCAAGACTCGGCTTTGCCGCGAGCGCCCGTTCATTACCTATCTGGGCGGCGTTCACTGCGGCGAGCCTGCCCGCGACCGCTACAGTTTTCCAAGCGGGCACACCATGCACGCGGTGATGTTCAGCGTGATGGTCGCCGCCCATACGCCTTGGCTTTTGGTCATCGTGCTGCCGCTAAGCGCGCTGATCGCGATTTCGCGGGTAGGGCTTGGGCTTCACTACGCAAGCGATGTGCTGGCGGGGGCGCTGATCGGCTACGGCTTTGCGCTGCTCAGCCTTTATCTGGTGCCTTGATAGCGCTTTGATTAAAAAACCACTACGGTTAACTCACTCGGGGTGCCTACGTATTCTTTAGCGACGTCGGCGCCTATCCTGCTCATCAGGGAGTGATGACATGACCATGACCGTCGGTGACCTCTTCGTTGCGCTGGTCCTCATTGGCCTGGCCCTTCTACTCAGCAATGCCCTTCGTCTGAAAATCGGCTGGCTCAGACGCCTTTTCCTGCCAAGCTCCGTGATCGCTGGCCTGCTGCTACTGCTGATGGGCCCGGACGTGCTCGGCCGTTTCATGCCCGAGGTGTTCGACGAGAGCGCGGGGCTTTTTCCCGCCTACGTGCAGGAGAGTTGGGCATCGCTGCCCGGGCTTTTGATCAACGTGGTGTTCGCGGCGCTGTTCATCGGCAAGACCATTCCCGGCATTAAAACGATCTGGATGCGCGCCGGCCCGCAGGTCGTGGTGGGCCAGACCATGGCCTGGGGGCAGTACGTGGTGGGGCTGTCGCTTGCGCTTTTGGTACTGGCGCCGGTGTTTGGCATGAACCCCATGGCCGGAGCGCTGATCGAAATCGGCTTCGAGGGCGGCCACGGCACCGCCGCCGGCATGGGCGACACCTTCGCGGAGCTGGGTTTCGAAGAGGGCGCGGATCTCGCGCTCGGACTTGCCACGGTCGGGATCGTCTCCGGCGTGCTGATCGGCACGCTCATGATCAACATCGCCGCGCGCCGCGGGGTCGTGACGCCGGAAAAGCAGCAAGAAGAGGGAGCGCCGGACGAAACCCTGCGCGACGAGGAGCGCCCGTCGGCCGGTGAGTTCAGCGAATTCAAAAAGGACCTGACTCAGGAAGCCGGCACCACTGACCCACTGAGCCTGCATATCGGGCTGGTCGGTGTAGCGATCGTGATCGGCTGGCTGCTGCTGTCCGGGCTTCAATGGATCGAGCAGGTGACCTGGGCGCGAAACGGCGGACTCGAAATTCTCGCCCACGTACCGCTGTTTCCCATCGCCATGATCGGCGGGGTGATCGTACAGCTGATCGTCATGCGCTTTAATCTGGAGCGCCATGTTTCTACCCGCACCATGTCGCGCATCGCGGGTACCGCGCTTGATTTCACCATCGTGGCCGCGCTCGCCACGCTTTCGCTGACCACGCTCAGCGAGTACCTGATTCCCTTTTTGCTGCTGGCCTTTGCCGGCATCGCCTGGGGGCTTTTCGTACTGATCGTGCTGGCGCCGCGCATCATTCCCCATCACTGGTTCGAGCGTGGCATCGGCGACTTCGGCCAGTCCATGGGGGTCACGGTGACGGGGCTTCTGCTCATGCGCATGGCCGATCCGAAAAACGAGTCCGGCGCCTTCGAAAGCTTTGGCTACAAGCAGCTGATGTTCGAGCCAATCGTCGGTGGCGGGCTTTTCACCGCCGCCGCCCTGCCGTTGATCGCCGAGTTTGGCGCGCTCGCCGTTTTGATTCTCACTACCGTGCTAACGCTTGGCTGGCTGGCGTTTGGGCTCTTGTACTTCGGGCGCATGGTGCCCGATCGCGGCAAGGGCCGCTGGCAAGGCGATCAGCGCTGAAACGCGCCCAACGAAACGACCGGCGCCCGCAATAGCGGGCGCCGGTCGTTGAAAGCGGGTAGTTAAGAATAAAAGAGAATGCAGGCTTACTTGAGATCTGGCGGAAGGTCGTCGAGCTTTTCCTGGGCAGTTCTGGAAGAGGTCTTGACCATGACGTAAACACCCACTCCGGAAAACCCTAAAAACAATATAAACATGACGAACATGAGAGCCATTGCCATGACGCTTGTCCCTGAGTAGGCAGCTGAACGTTGACGTTTTCTAGCCGCTAGGTTGGTTTATCCCTGAGGATAGACCAAAACGGGATATGCATCCGTATAAAATTTTATACAGAGGCTTCACTACCGCCACTCGATGAACAAATACGCTTAAGTATCAGGTCATTAGCACTTTCCTAAAGACGCAAAAAAGCCATCTCGTAAAAACGAAATGGCCAGTTTGCATCGCCGCCGCTCCCTGGCCGTGATGTCGGCGCCACCTTGCGCCGATAAGAGTGAGCAGGCTAGTGTCCGTAAAAATCCATTTCCCTTTGGCTCCATGCCATCCTGTCTCTTCTGTAGCCTGCTCAAACCGATTAAGCTTCACGAACTCATTGCGGTGGCTCTTGCCCTAATACTGCAGGGAGCGGGCCAACAATGCTTGGCAGACACTAAAATCCCTATATATCAAATAATTGAAATATATAACGACACTTCATTTTCCGATTCGATAGTGTCTATTACGGCTTTTAATCTGTGTCGATGTGACACATGCGACAATAACGACGATTTGATACGACAAGTTGGCTCAGTGCCGCGCGGCGCTTTTCACTTTATTCGGGGTCAGCACAATTTATTCGGGTTCTGACGTGATCTTAACGTCGCCAGTACGCTCACGAGTCATCCCTTGGCTTCACTGGCGAGACCCGAAAAGCACCACTTTTAACGGCGCTTTTCGAGGCATTGACGCGGCAAATTTTGCTTACCAAAGGACACATTGCTGGTTAAAGTTAGCCAAGGCAGCCAACACATGCGGCTGTCATCGCCCTGGGTTTCGCGCCTGCCAACAAGGGCTTCTTACTCAACGACGGTTTCTCACTCAACGATGATCTCTCACCACGGGTATACGCCAATGAAACGCTCTATCGCTTCGGGTCTTGCGCTATTGATGACGCTTCTGATGGTAAGCGGCTGCAATACGTTCCAGGGAATGGGCCGCGATATCGAGCAGGGAGGCAAGGTCGTTCAGGACGCGGCGGAAGAGTGATGCTGACTCATGTCTATCTGTCCCACGGGCTCGAAAGCGGGCCCGAGGCACTGAAGGTGCAGGCGCTCAAGCGCGTGGTAGAAGCCTGTGAGGATTGCGAGGCGGTCGTGATGGACTACCGCGACCAGCCAAGCCATCAGGCGCGCTTCGCCCACCTGCTGGCAACACTTGAAACCCGCGGCGACGATCCGGCTCACTGCATCATGGCCGGGTCGAGTTTGGGCGGTTTTTTGAGCGCTGCCGTCAGCCAGCGCCATCCGGTGCTTGGGTGCTTTTTACTGGCGCCGGCGCTCGGCATGCCGGACTACCCAGAAACCACGCTAACGCTTGGCGCCCGCCACACCCACATCATTCACGGCTGGCGTGATGACGTGGTGCCTTGCGAGCCGGTCATCGAGCACGCACGCCGCCAGCGGCTGTCGCTGCGCATGGTGGACGACGACCACCGCCTGCACGCGAGCCTTCCGCTGATTCTGCGCGATTTCGAGCAGTTTTTGGCGCTTTGCCAAACAGCGTAAGCCCGCCCCATCGCACTCGTTGCCTAGCCTGACGGCGTGCCCAATGGCTCGCTTCAGGCCTCGTCGGCCAGCGCCGGCAGCAGCGTTTTCAGCTTGCGAGTAAGCGTATTGCGCCCCCACCCCAAAAGCTCGGCGGCTTCGCCCTTGCGCCCGCCGGTATGCTTGAGCGCGGTTTCGATCAGGATCCGCTCGAAATCCGGCACCGCCTCCTCCAGCAGGTGCGTATGACCTTCGGCCAGCGCGTGATCCGCCCAGCCGCGAAACGCGCTGCGCCAGTCGCCCTGCGCACCGGCCGATGACGCGCCCACGGTGCGAAGTTCCGGCGGTAAATCCTCGATCAGGATTTCGCGGCCCGAGGCCATGACCGTTAGCCACCGGCAGATATTCTCGAGCTGGCGCACGTTACCCGGCCAATCCAGTTTGGTCAGGTGCGTTTCGGCGTCCGTGGTCAGCACCTTGATATCCGTGGAGAGTTCCTTGGCAGCCTCGGCGAGAAAGTGCCGCGTAAGCCTGGGGATGTCTTCGCGGCGCTCGGCGAGCCTTGGCAGGTGCACGCGGATGACGTTCAGGCGGTGAAACAGATCCTCGCGAAAGCGCCCTTCGTCGACCAGCGACTCCAGGTTCTGGTGCGTCGCGGCGATGATGCGCACATCCACCTTCACCGAGGTGTGGCCGCCCACGCGGTAGAACTCACCGTCGGCCAGCACGCGCAGAAGCCGCGTCTGGGTCTCCGCCGGCATGTCGCCGATCTCGTCGAGAAACAGCGTGCCGCCGTTGGCCTGCTCGAAGCGCCCCTGACGCTGGGCGCCGGCGCCAGTAAAGGCGCCCTTTTCGTGACCGAACAGCTCGGATTCGATCAGGTCCTTGGGAATCGCCGCCATGTTCAGCGCGATGAACGGCTTGCCGGCGCGCGGGCTGTGCTGGTGAAGCGCCTGGGCGACCCGCTCCTTGCCGGTGCCGGATTCGCCGTTGATAAGCACGGTAATATGCGAGTGCGATAGCCGGCCGATGGCGCGAAACACCTCCTGCATGGCGGGCGCTTCGCCGATGATCTCGGCGTTGAGGCCCTCCGGCACGCTCACCGGGCGCTGGCGCTCACGAGCGTGGGCCACGGCGCGGCGCACCAGCGCCAGCGCCTCGTCCACATCGAAAGGCTTGGGCAGGTACTCGAACGCCCCGCCCTGGTAGGAGGCCACGGCGCTATCGAGATCCGAGTGGGCGGTCATGACGATGACCGGCAAATCCGGATGGGCCTCACGTACGCGCGACATCAAATCCAGCCCGTCGATGCCCGGCATGCGGATATCGGTGACCAGCACGTCCGGCGGGTCGCTTAAAAGCCGCTCAAGGGCGGTGTCGGCGCGTTCGATACACTCAACGTCCAGGTCCGGCTGCGCTAGGGCGCGCTCCAGCACCCAGCGAATGGCGCGGTCGTCGTCGACGATGATGACCCGTGAAACATCGGCGTGTGTCGTCTCAGTCATGACGCGTCTCCGGTAAGATGATTAACCAGCGGAATTAAAAGACGAAATTCAGTCCGTCCCGGGTGTGAGTCGCATTCGATCAATCCGTGATGCTGATGCAGAATCGACTGAGCGATCGAGAGGCCCAGGCCGCTGCCTTCGGCGCGCCCGGAGACCATGGGGTAGAACAGCGTGGCGCGCAGGGCGTCGGGGATGCCGGGGCCGTTGTCGATCAGGCCGACCTCGCTGACCAGCCGGTGGCGCTCAGCGCCCAGAGTGAACTGGCGCTTGGCGCGGGTGCGCAGCACCAGCTCCGGCGCCTCGACCTGGGCTTCGGTCATCGCCTGCACGGCGTTGCGCGCCACGTTCAGCACCGCCTGAATCATCTGCGACTCGTCGCCGGAAAGCTCAGGCAGGCTCGGGTCGTAGTCGCGGGTAATGGTAATCGTGGGGTGTTCGGCCAGCAGCAACGCCCGCACGCGCTCCAGAATCTTGTGGATATTGACCGGCTCGTGGCGAGGCATACGGTTCGGGCCGAGCATCGAATCCACCAGGTCTTTTAGGCGGTCGACCTCTTCGACGATGATACGGGTGTACTCACGAAGCGCCGGATCATCCAGGTCGCGCTCCAGCAACTGGGCGGCGCCGCGAATCCCGCCCAGCGGGTTTTTCACCTCGTGGGCCAGGCCGCGTGCCAGCACCTTGATGGTCTCTTGGCGGGTGGTCAGCGCCTCCTCGCGGGAAATCTGCATCAGGCGATCGCGGGGTTCGACTTCCAGCAGTAGCTCATCCGCCGAAAGCGGCGTGACCGTATAGTCCACCGTGAGCGGCTCGCCGTTGAGCGGCGTAATGCGCGCCTCGCGCTGGGTATAGGGATGAAAGGCATCGCGCGCCTTGGCCAGCACGCTATCGACGCTTTCACCGCAGCCTAAAAGGGTATCCAGACTCATGCCCTTCACGCGGCTGATACTCACGGCCAGAAGCGCTTCGGCGGCGGGATTCATCCAGCCAACGCGCAGTTCACCATCCAGCAGCAGCACGGCGGTGGTGAGATGTTCGAGTAAACGCTGATACATGGCGTGTCCTGAAGGGCCTTGGGTAAGTCGCGTGACGCTGCGAGGTTCGATCGTTGGGTCGCAAGCGCATGCAGAGAAACTGCAAAAAGCGCGCCAATCGCACATTGAGCGCGCCCCTAACGGGTTTATCGCATCAAGGCGGCGCAAAACCATGCGCCATTGCAACGCGGTGCGAAATGCGTACGCCGACGATGCACTATTTTAGTTCATATTATCGCGGAGCAACCAGGATACTCACCGCTTCGGTGCGGTGCTGTACCCGCCCCTGGCTGTCGAGCAGCTCGGCTTCCAGCCGATGCGAGCCCTGAGTGAGCCCAGTCAGCCAGAAGGCATCGCTGTGCAGCGCCGACTGGCTGATCTCGCCGTTCACCAGCAGCCGGATCTGGTGATCCTCGCGCAGCGGCGGCTGAACGCGCACGTCTACCGGCGTCATCGTGTCATCGAGGCGTGTACCGGGCGCCGGGCTTTCGATCGCGAACCGATCGTAAGGCATGAAGGGCTGGCCGGGCCGCGCCTGACTGCGTGGCGCTGTGGGCGGCGGCGCGGCTTGCACGCTCGGCAGCGGCGCCAGCGTCACGGCTTCGCCGCCGCTGTCCGGGTTGTCGGTGTAGGTCACCCGGCCGCTCTCGTCGACCACGCGATACACCGTTTGCGCTTGGGCGGGGCTGTGCGCCAGCCACAGCGCCAGGCTCCCTGCCAAGGCGCAGAGCAGCGGCGCTTTGGCCCGACGTCCATACCGATTGATTATCGCTTGCATGGCGATTCCCCATAAAAAAACCCCGCCGAGGCGGGGTTTGGAGCCAATACACCTCGAAGGTGAGGTAGGCCGCTGCTTAGCAGCTGTAGTACATGTCGAACTCGATCGGGTGGGTCGCCATGCGCATGCGCGTGACTTCTTCCATCTTGAGCTCGATGTAGGCATCGATCATATCGTCGGTGAACACGCCACCTTCGGTCAGGAACGCGCGGTCGGCGTCGAGCGCTTCCAGCGCCTGATCCAGGCTGGAGGCGACGGTCGGTACGGCCTTACCTTCTTCCGGCGGCAGGTCGTACAGGTTCTTGTCCATCGCATCGCCCGGGTGGATCTTGTTCTTGATGCCGTCGATACCCGCCATCAGCATCGCCGCGAACGCCAGGTACGGGTTGGCGGTCGGGTCGGGGAAGCGGGTTTCGACACGCTTGCCTTTCGGGCTCGCGGTGTACGGAATGCGGATAGAGGCGGAGCGGTTACGCGCGCTGTAGGCGAGCATGACCGGCGCTTCGAAACCCGGCACCAGACGCTTGTAGGAGTTGGTCGAGGCGTTGGTGAAGGCGTTCAGGGCGCGAGCGTGCTTGATCACACCGCCGATGTAGTAAAGCGCCATTTCAGAAAGACCCGCGTACTCGTCGCCGGCGAACTGGTTTTCACCATCTTTCCAGAACGACTGGTGCACGTGCATGCCCGAACCGTTATCGCCAACCAGCGGCTTCGGCATGAAGGTGGCGGTCTTGCCGTAGGCGTGCGCCACGTTGTGGATCACGTACTTCATTTCCTGAACTTCGTCGGCCTTCTTCACCAGCGTGTTGAACTTCACGCCGATTTCGTTCTGGCCGGCGTTCGCTACTTCGTGGTGATGCACTTCGACGGACTGGCCGATCGCTTCCAGGGTGTTACACATCGCGCCACGAATGTCGTGGAAGCTGTCGACCGGGGGCACCGGGAAATAGCCGCCTTTAACGCGCGGACGGTGGCCAAGGTTGCCGCCTTCGACGTCGCTATCGGTCGCCCAGGCGCCCTCTTCAGAGCTGATCTTGAACATGGAGCCCTGGATATCGGTTTTCCAGTGCACCTGATCGAAGATGAAGAACTCGGGTTCCGGGCCGAAGAAGGCAGTGTCGCCCAGGCCAGTGGACTCGAGGTAGGCTTCAGCGCGCTTGGCGATGGAGCGCGGGTCGCGATCGTAGCCCTGCATGGTGGCCGGCTCGATGATGTCGCAACGCAGGATGATGGTCGCGTCTTCGGTGAAGGGGTCGAGGAAGGCAGTGCCGTCTTCGGGACGCAGAATCATGTCGGATTCGTTGATGCCCTTCCAGCCTTCGATGGAGGAGCCATCGAACATTTGGCCGTTTTCGAAAAACTCTTCGTCGACGTCCCGTGCCGGTACGGTGACGTGCTGCTCTTTACCGCGCGTATCGGTGAAACGCAGGTCTACCCACTTGACTTCATTTTCTTCGATTAGCGCGAGCGTCTTGGCTGACATACTGTTCTCCGTCTCCGGTATGAGCGTGGCTTAAAGCGTGTACTGTAAGCGATCGATTAAACGTATTGTTGAACAAAGCCGTCGTACGCAACGTGCGTAAGCCACGCCTTCGTTGTTTGTTCGCATGAGGGCGGCGTTGACTCCCGCCCTGTCACCAGCGATTCAAGGTAAACCGGCTCTCGTTGTAGCACGCCCTAAAGCGTTTGCCTACGACGCCAGCCGTTGCCATTTAATAAGCATGTAGCGTGCCAACTTTGCACCAATATGGCATGCCCTTTAACAAGACACTGTTTTGAAAAGTATTTTCAATTTATTCGCCGTGCACCTGCCATTCATAATGTGTTTGTATCGTTTCCAACCTACGCCCACACGCTGAAAAACGCACCACAAACGATCAATCGGCTAAAAACTGAACCAAAATGGTGCGCTAGCATTGCAGCAATAGCCAGATTGGAACCATCAAAAGCTTTGACGCTTAAAAATGATGCGTTCCGCCATCTTTGGATACCGCGATTCCACCCGGCCTCTCATGAAAAAGGCCGCAGGTGGCCGATTGCCGACATTACAAACTACACTAAGCTCATCATTCACTCGGCAAAAGGACACGCAGAATGCATCAACACATCGAATGGGACGATCCCGGCCGCGCCAGCGTATCGGAGTACTTCAAGAACGACCCGGACCATGACGCCCCCCGCCGCGGCGACATCCTCTCTGCCCGCTACCAAAACCGCATAGTGCGGGTGAAAGTGGAAACCTACCGGGAGGACGAAGGGGTCAGCGTTGGCAGCGTCGCCGCCATCCTCGACGCCCACGGCCACCGCACCAAAGCCCACGGCAAACTCAACATCGACGACATCGTCCGCCTGCCGGATGACAAGCGCGCGATGGAGCACTGGGACGAAGACGAGAAATAAGATCACTGCGTCACTAAACGATTGATACGCTCCATCGCCTTGGCCCGATGCGCCAAGCGATGGAGCGATTGCCCACCGACCTTCCCTCCTCTTCCACATTCGTTGTGTAACTTCGAGTCTCCCCATCTGCTTCGCTTCGATCTCTTGAGTAACCCTGACGAACCGCGAATGCTCTCCCAACGATGTAAACATCGGCACACTTTTCTAATCGACCTGAGATCGAACCTGGAAAAGAGGCGTTTCAACCTTCGCATTGGGTAGGGCGTGCTACGCTTAGCGTGACTTTTCCTTCCTAAAGGTTTTCGATCATGCGGCTACGTCTCTGGCTCTGCGCGTTTGCGTGCGCGTTCACTCTTCCCGCTTTTGCGCAGTCTTCCGGTGATTGGTCGGCCTATGACGACGTGTTCGAAAACGGTGCGCGTCAAGCCAACCTGTGGCAGTGGGGGTGGAGCGGCATCTACGCCACGAGCCTGGCGGTGAACGTTTACCAGTCGAGCGAGGCGAGCGATTCCGACGACCGGTTCGATGCGCGGGTGGGGGCGGTGAAATCTGCGCTGGCGCTGGGCGGCATGTTCACCGATCGCCAGCCGCACCCGGCGGCGCTTGAGCGCTACGAGCGCTTGAAGGCGAGCGGTGACTTGAGCGGCGTGCAGGCGCTGGGGCTGGAGCTTGCCCAGGCCGAACGTGAGCGACGCGGCTGGCATGCGCGGACGGGGTCGCTGGTGGTCAACGGGATAGCGGCCGGGGTCATTGCCGCCGATGGGCGCGGTGACGATGCCGCACTCAACTTTGCCACCGGCATGCTGGTCAACGAGCTGCAGATCTGGACCCAGCCGAACCAGGCGTCTTCCGCAATCAATCGCTTTCAGCCGGCGCGGGTGTCGATGGGCCCGATCACGTTGGAAGGCGAGTACGCCATTACGCTGGCGCCGAATCAGGTCGGCGCGACCTGGCGCTACTAGATTTTCGAGCGCCTGGATAAACGGCGTCGGCCCACCTCATCCACTGTCGCCTCGCTGAAAGGGGACGCCCAGGATCTGCACTTGTTGCTATTAGCGCAGCGCCACTGCCTGTAAAGCGTCTGTGGCGCAGTGCCGATCGGCTTTTCGATGGTGAGGGTCCTAAAGCGCTATTATCTCGTTCGTCTGACGCGCCCCCGCTAGCCCCCATCTGTGCGGTCTATAACGCACCGTCGCTCGACTATCGTTTGAAGCACGCAGTGATTGCCACGCCCCGGCAAGCGAGTAAAATACTCGGCAATTTTTTGGCATTTCTTAATGTTATGTTATAACCTAATTTGTCGCCGAGGAGAGAGACGTTGAGCCACCACCCGCACCGCCACAATCGCGAAGGGCCCTGCCACTTCTCACTGATGTCGTTATCCGCCACTAAACGCCTGTTGCTGGTCGCCGTACCGCTGTTGGCGCTGTGGCTGCTGGTTTTCTGGGCCGGCGGGTGGGCGCAATGAGCCATCGCGATCACACGCGGTTAAAGCTTGACGACCTGCACCTGGCCCAGGGCCGGCGCATGGTGCTCGAGAATTTACACGGCGATTTTCTGCCCGGCGCGATCACCGCGCTGGTCGGCGCTAACGGGGCGGGCAAGAGCACGCTGATTCAGGCCATCATGGGCGAGCTGCGCCCGGTGTCCGGCCACGTGCAGTGCGATATCGCTCCCGAGCGGCGCGCCTGGCTCCCTCAGCAGCTGGCGCTCGATCTGACCTTTCCGATGAGCGTCGAGGAGCTGGTGATGACCGGCACCTGGCCGAGTCACGGTGCGCTCAAGGGCTACTGCGCGGCCCACTACCGCAAGGGGCGCGACATCATGGGGCGGCTCGGTATTTCACACCTGGCTCACCGGCCGCTGGGGGAGCTTTCCGGCGGCCAGCGCCAGCGCGCGTTGATTGGCCGCACGCTAATGCAGGAAGCGGAGCTTTTGCTGCTCGACGAACCGTTTGCCAACGTGGACCGCGAGACGGTCGATATTCTGATCACGATTTTCCGTCAAATGGCAGAAAGCGGCGTCACGCTGATCGTCGTACTGCACGATATGGATCACCTCAAGCGCTTGGCCGACGAAGTGCTGATCATCAGCCAAGGGCACGGCCGCTGGGTGGCGCCGGAAGCGCTTGGCGAGCCGCCCCTGCCCGCTCATATCGTGCCCTTCGTTGCAGGAGGTCAGCATGCTGGAACTGCTTAATGCCTGGCTGATCGCCCCATTCGACTACGGCTTCATGCGCCGCGCGGTCGTGGGCGGGCTGGCACTTTCGATCGCCGCGCCGCCGCTAGGCGTGTTTCTGGTGCTGCGCGGCATGAGCCTAATCGGCGACGCCATGGCCCACGCCATTCTGCCCGGCGTGGCACTCGGCTTTCTGCTGGCCGGTTTTTCGCTGCCGGTGATGAGCATCGGTGGCGTGCTGTTTGGGCTAATGGTGGCGCTGTTGGCCGGGGCGGTATCGAAAATGGGCGGCCAGCGCGAGGACGCCGCCATGGCGAGCTTCTTCATTATTTCGCTGGCCGCCGGGGTCATGCTGATCTCGATTGGCGGCAGCAGCGTGGATCTTACCCACGTGCTGTTCGGCTCGATTCTGGCGATCAACTCGACGGCCCTTCTGCTGATCGCCGGTATCAGCACGCTGATCGTTGTAACGCTGGCCTGGATTTTTCGCGCGCTGGTGGTCGAGTGCCTGGACCCGCTCTTTCTGCGCGGCCAAAGCCGACGAAACGGCTGGGTGCACAGCGTATTTCTGGGGCTTTTGGTGCTCAACCTCACCGCCGGTTTTCAGACCCTGGGCACGCTGATGGCGGTGGGCCTAATGATGCTGCCTGCCACCGCCGCGCGCTTTTGGAGCAAGCGGCTGGAAGGGCTGATGGGCATCGCGGTGGTGCTGGCCATGCTCGCCAGTACCGGCGGGCTTTTGCTCTCCTATCACCTGGATATTCCATCGGGACCGAGCATCATTTTGCTGGCAGGCTCAGCGTACTTCTTCTCGGCACTGTTTGGCCGCTACCACAGCCTGGCCGCCAGGCTGCGGCGTAAAACGGCGCCGCTCGAGGCGGCGTCCGAGCTGCCTTAGCGCCAGGATTCGTCACTTCATCAATCACGCATCTGGAGTCGTCATGTCACTACGTTTCACCCCGCTGCTGGTCGGCGTATCCACGCTGCTGGCACTGCCCGCCGCCATGGCCGCCGAGCGCGTTCAGGTGGTCACGAGCTTCTCCATTCTGGCCGACATGGTCGAAAACGTCGGCGGCGAGCACGTCGAGGTGAACTCGCTGGTCGGCCCGGACGGTGATACCCACGTTTACTCGCCGCGCCCGGGCGATGCCCGGGCGCTGGCCGAGGCGGATCTGGTCGTGTTCAACGGCCTGCTGCTCGAAGGCTGGATGGATCGCCTGCTGGACGCCAGCGACTACCAGGGCCAACTGGTCACCGCCACCGACGGTATCGAAGCGCTGGATTACCACCCGCACGATCACGGCCATGACCACGGTCATAGCGACGAGCATGCTCACGACAGCGACGAGGCTCACGATCACAGGCACGAACACGCTCACGGCAGCGACGAGGCCCACGATCACAGCCACGAACACGCCAACGATAGCGACAGCGACGAGGCCCGCGAGCATGACCACGTACACGGCGATCAGGACCCGCACGCGTGGCAGGACATGACCCAGGCCGAGGTCTATGTCACCAACATTCGTGATGGCCTGATCGACGCCGACGAAGCGAACGCCGATGACTACCGCGCCAACGCCGAGCGCTACCTGGAAGAGATGGCCGAGCTCGACGGTGAGCTTCGTACGCTGCTCGAGAACGTGCCCAGATCCGCCACCGTGATCACTGGCCACGACTCCTTTGGCTACTTCGCCAACGCCTACGGCGTACGCTTTTTGTCGCCCTATGGGCTGTCGACGGAAGTCGAACCGAGCGGCGCCAGCATGGCGTCACTGGTCGACGTGATCAACGACGAAAACGTGCAGGCGCTGTTTCACGAGAACATGACCAACCCCTCGGTCATCGAGCAGCTCGCCGAAGAGACCGGCCTTGAGATCAAGGGCACGCTCTACGCCGACGCGCTGGCAAGCGAGGGCCCGGCCAGCACCTACCTTGGCATGATGCGCCACAACGCCGAGCTGCTGCACGACGCTTTGGCTCAAGCGGGTGATGCCGAGCAGGCCCATGATCACAGCCACGACCATGCTCATGAGCACGAGCACGAGCACGAGCACGAGCACGAGCACGAGCACGAGCACAGCCACTAAAAACGAATGCCGCTGACCATACCCGTGTTTTGAAAACGCAAACCGGCGAGCCATTAAGCTCGCCGGTTAAACCAACGGCACTGGCTTAAGCCCGATTCGAAAATACCCTCATGACCTTTACCGCCAGGTGATGAGGGTATCGCTTTTTTCTGACGCATCTACACAGCTGCTTCATACAAAAGTCGATGGTTGCGAGCTCGTGAGATACATGAAACGGATGTATTTTCTACCGCGTCTTGTAACGTTTACCCCCCCGGATCGATACGCCGACATTCCCAGCCTTGTTGTTCTCACGCCTAAAAATAAAAAAAGCCTTGTTAATGAACAAGGCAATGATCGAGTTTCATCAGGTCATGTTTATCAGGCTGTTAAGACCTTGTCGTAATAGGCGTAACTATGAATCAAAAGCTATATTTGACCATGCCCTGAAGGCGTAACGCGTCTCCCTTATTGCCATCCACCTGCTCACGCTGGTGCCAACCGGCTTCGACACCGTATTGAATACGCCCAGCCGGCGCCCAAATATAGTTGAGCCAAGCCTCGGTCGTATTTTCGTTGGTTACGACATAGTCCGGGTTGTCTTCGAAGTCGTTTTCCACGCGCGAATAGGCCGCATTGATGGCGCCCGGGCCGACTGTCAGACTCGCCCCAAGGCTTGCGCCTACCGTGCGAACCGTCTGGAGAGAGCCATTTTCGTCGACATATCCGGGGATAGGCGAGGTGTTTCCACTGGTATAACCACCGATACCATCGCCATAGGTGACACCCGCCCTGACCGTCAAATCTGGCGTAAAATTCACGGCCGTTTCAAAGGTGGTTCCCCAGCCAAAAGCACTGTCGCTTGAAGCAGGCGTTGTTAAACCAGCGTTATCGTACTCGAGGTAACGTCCAACGGCCGCCAATGAATAGTTGAAGAACTCCGAGCGATCCGTATATCGAACGATCATGTCAGGGAGGCTGCTTTTTGCTCCAGCGTCATCTACCACTCCCCCCTTGTCATCAGGGTCTTCGATGGAAAAGGAAAAATTATCCTGCGTATATCTCAACTGAGGCTGGCGGTGTGTAAGCGCACGGCCGGAGGTACCTGCAAAATCGATAAGAGGAGTGGCCGATAATCCACTACCAAAGTTCGTCCAGGTTTGGCCTGCCAGAATATCGTTCCATTCACCGTAAGCGTGCCGGAGCCTGAACCCTCCATTACCATTGTCCCCATAAAAATCGCCTTCAACCACCGTAATCAAATCGCTGCCTTGTACCGGAGACGACGTCTTGAAACCGATCCGGCTTTCGATAGCCTGCATGGAGAAATGGCCATCCGAGCCTTCATCCTTGTCGATATCCAGACGCGCGGCTTTGCCTCTTAAAGAGGTAAGCCCCAACTCATCGTCTACGTCATAGATGATATCCAGCTTGGCATAACCATATATGCTGGCTGTCGTTTCACCCACTTCGAATTCATACGCGTAAGTCTGACTGGCGGAATAAGAGGAGAGAGCCGTCGCTGAAACCAGCACTGCAGTTTTAAGACTATTTTTCATTGTCGTTTTTATGCTCCGAAGTAGCACCCTTGTTTAATGCACGGTTGACCCATAGCCAGGACGTTAAAAGCTCGTCTTGACTCATGCCGTTTGCATTAGATCTACATTCGCCACTAATGAGTGGCACTCATTTCCAGCGTGCGCTGAAACTTGCAGGACACATTGGTCCGTTGTTATTAGGCAGTTGAATTTATTGCAGGCGCCAACAGGCTCTGATTTTAACCAGAACGTTCAAAAAAATATTTGATCAAGGAATATCTTTATACTTAACGTTATGAACCAAGATATTTAGGTTGCCACCGTGCAGAAATATGATGTCTTTTAACGAACTCATATCTTAAAAACTCAAACCAGGCATTCAAGAATCGTTCTACATATTCATTCGCAGCGATCTTCATATGCTTTATAAAGACACTATTATTTAATGAGATGTAATTAAGCATACGTTGCTTATGAGCCTTTTTTTTATTTAACGTAAATTCAAAACAGTGTGCGCGTCACGGTAGAGTCATTGAGACTTGTCAATGACAGCGCACCTACCTCTCGTTATTTATCATCAACGCAAAAGTTGGCATGAGCCCGGTGAGCTGGAGGATGATCCTGTCCAGCTCACGGTTAAAACCCATAACACGGCGGCCAAAATCCAGATGCTTTATGGCGGACCAAAGAAGGCCGCGATTGTTCAAACATAGCGTCTACAGCACCGCATACGTATCAACTACGTACCTTGCCTGTTGCCGCTTTGAAGAACCCTTTTCTCTTTGCGCTGAGATAGGCAAGCTTCAGGGCTGCCCCGACCAGCAGTAGCATCAAAATGGCCATTAAGGAGGCTGATACTGGACGGTTGATGAACGTCGAGAAATCGCCCTGGGTTATCACCATCGCGCGCCGGAAGTGCTCTTCCATCATCGGCCCCAGAATGAAACCCAGTAGCAGCGGTGCACTGTCGAACTTCAGCGACTTCAGGATGATGCCCAGCGCACCGAAGCCCATCAGGACATAAATATCGAGCACCGAGTTCTGGACCGAGTACACGCCGATGCAAACGCAGGCCACCATGACGGGAAAGAGGAGGTGATACGGTATACGCAGCAGCCGAACCCACAGCCCGACCAGCGGGATATTGAGGATCACCAGCAGGATATTGCCCACGATGAACGAGGCCACCAGCCCCCAAAAGATGTCGGGGTGATCGTTGATCACGCCAGGCCCTGGAATGACGCCGTGCACCATCAGCACCCCCAGCATCAGTGCCATCACCGCATCCCCAGGAATGCCTAAGCTCATGGTGGGAATGAAGGCGGTCTGGATCGCCGCGTTGTTAGCGCTTTCCGGCGCGGCAACGCCCGCGATCGCCCCTTTTCCGAACTTCTCCGGCGTTTTGGAAAGGCGCTTTTCGAGCGCGTAGGAGAGGAAGGTGGCAATGGTGCCGCCAGTGCCGGGAAGCGCGCCGAAAAAGGCGCCGACCCCGGTCCCCCTAAGCGAGGGGAAGGTCGCTTCCTTGAGCTCCGAACGCGTCGGCATCATCGCCTTGAACGAGACATCGTTGTCACGCATGTTGCCCAGTGGCCCGCGTTTTGCGGTAGCGATGATCTCCGGCAAACCAAAGAGCCCCAGCGCTACGGCCACTAGAGAAAGGCCGTCGTAAAGCTCCGGCATACCAAACGTGAACCTGGCCGCCCCACTATTCAAATCCAACCCGACCAGACCAAACGCCACGCCGAGCGTTACGGTGATCAACGACTTGACGGGACGCCCGGTCGAGAACAGGGACGCGGCGATCAGACCGAATACCATGAGCATGAAATACTCTTGCGGGCCGAAACTCTTCGCCACCGCCGCCAGAGGAATGGTAAACAGCGCCAGCAGCAAGGCGCCGATCATGGAGCCCATGAAGGAGGCGATCGCGGTGATGAACAGCGCCAGCCCCGCCTTGCCGTTCTGCGCCATGGGGAAGCCGTCGAGCCCGGTCACCACGCTCGTGACGGTACCCGGCAGATTCATGAGAATCGACGCGGTCGAGCCGCCATAGGCGGCGCCGTAGTAAATGCCCGCGAGCATGATGATAGAGTAGGAGGGCTCGATATGAAACGTGATCGGCATCAGCACGGCCAGCGTCGCCATGGTACCCAAGCCCGGAAGCACGCCTACGATCGTGCCAAGCAGCACACCGGCTGCACAGTAGAAAATTCCTTCTACGGAAAGGGCAACAGAAAACCCCAGCAGAATGTTATCCAGTTGTGACGTATTCATAGTGCTAACACCTCAACGGGCAGCCCCAGCAGATAAACAAAGACCACGACACAGGCGAGCGTGGTCAGTAACGCCAGCAGCAGCGAACGAAGAATATTGATGTTCGTCGAGGCGAAGGTCGAGATGAAGACCGATGCAAAAATGGCCGGCCCCATGCCTGCCGCTTCGATCAAAAGCCCGAAGGATAGAATCGAGGCGCCGATGACCAAAACGGGGATGACATCAGGAAGATGAAGCCTGGAATCCGAAGGTTTACTTATAAAGGTGATGACGAACAGGAAGACACCCATCGCCACCAGTAGCCACGCGAGAATCTGGGGAAAGTAGCCAGGCCCCATGCTGCTGAGACTGCCAAATCGATAGTTCGATGATTCGGACAGCACAAAGACACCCACGGCGATCGTGAACAAGGCGCCTATCATGTCGGGGACGTTTTTGGTTAAAGCTCTTGATAGCATTTTACACCTCATCAAGTGGCGTGCGTTCGATTGTTCTTGTCGGCACCGAGGCACTTCACCCCTAGTGCTGTTCCATGGACGGACAGGTGAGACCCGAGCTGAATAGCCTGGGCGATTTCATCGGCCGTGGCGTCAGCCCTCACTGCCGCGCGGATGGAGCGCCGCAATGCCTTTTCGTCGAAGCCCGTGAAACTCGAGTGCAAGGCGGCCTCGACAAGACGCTTGTCTTTTTCAACCAGCCGGCTGCCTGGCGCGCTAACATCCATGAACGCTATTACCTGGCGCAAGTAGTCGGCATCGAAGCGCGCCAGCGCGCCAAGCTCCTCGGCACTGCCGGGAAAATGCCGTTCCACTTCAAGCCTCAACGCTTCGGGCAATTCGGCATTACGGCTCGTCGCGCCGCGCTCAAACGATGCCCCTTGACCGAGCTCGCTTTCCAGAATCGCGATGGCTTCATAGACGCGGTTCACGCCTTGAAGTGCCACCAGATGCAGCACATCCAGAACGTCGCCGGTAGTGGCACCAGCTTGGCGAGCCAGTTCGAGGTGCGTCTGGACGCCAGCTTCGAACAGATGGGTCGCCGAGGCGTCCAGCGCGACGTAGATCAGCTCGACCATGCGCGCGTCGAGCGGGCCAGCACTGGCGGGATAGCTTGCATAGCGTGCATAGGCCTCCAGAAACGCTGGATGCTCTTCCAGCAGGGTCTGGGTCCAGGGGCGCCAGTAGCCACGTCGCTGGATAAACATCGCCTTGATGTCAGCGGGGGCCTTATTGTCGTTGTATGAAGTCATTTTGGATCTAGTGTCGGTTCGTGAAGCGCAGGGTCTGGCCGGCGAGAAACCGTCCCGTGGGGCCCGAGACATAGCGCAAGATCTGACAAAGAGCGTCCGGATCCATATCCGGTGCACATGTCACGGCATTGACCCGATAGCCGACAGGCCCCAGCTCGCAGGCGAGCGTGGCAACGAGCATCGATGCCGCCGCCGCGAAGGCCTGCTCGGGGGCGGAGCGCTCGGCGTCGACGAACGGCAGGACCACCGTGAGGCTGGCAGGCGCCGTGTGCGCGGCGGTGAACGCCCGCGCAATGCGGTGAAGGCTTTCCAGCAGGTGCTCTGCAGCAACGTGCCGGGCGGTGAAGTCGATCACCGCGGTGTAGCCCACCGGCGCCGACGGGGTGGGCCCGAGCGCCCCCGTCGCTTCGCTCTCGCCGACGAGCCGAAAATCGCACTCGGCATCCATGTCCACCGGCGTGGCCGCCGTGTCGTTGAGGCGTTGGCCGCCACCAAACACCGACGAGCCTCCGTCGATCACCAGCGCCGGAGCTTCCAGACGAGCTTTCGTCAGCGTGGCCAGAAAAAACAGCCCCTGTGCGATATCTTCGGGGCGCCCCATGTAAGCCATAGGGATCTTGCCGATGGCGTCCTCAAGCTTGAGACGTCCCTGCTCGAGCAGCCCCTCTACCAGTGCCGTACGCACGAAGCCGGGGCACAGCGCGTAGGTTGACCGCCTTGGCGCCTCGTGTGCCTGGGCGTTGGCTAGCGCAATGACGCCCGCCTTGCTGGCGCTGTAGAGGCCACGCTGGGGCAGCGCCCGAAGCCCGGCCCCCGAGGCGATGTGAATAACGCGGGCATCGGCGGCCAGCGAGGCATCCAGCGCCTCGACGACGCTCATCGGAGCGAGCAGGTTCAACTCCTCGACTGGGCGCAGCGCCTCCCACGGCTGGTGGACCAGGGCATCCGGTCGGTCGCTTGATATCCCAGCGTTGTTGATGACCACGTCGAGAGTAAGATCGAGGTCGGCCAGACGCCCGATGTCGGCCTTGTCGGTAAGATCGATGACGAGGGCCTGGTGCGCACCCGTGCTGCCTGCAGGCAGTTCACGGATTAGTTGCTCAAGCCGATCACCCGCCCGATCGACCAGCAAGCAGCGCCAGCCCTTCGCCGCGAAAAGGCGGGCAGTCGCTTCACCGATACCCGCCGCGGCGCCTGTGATCAAGACAGTCGTCATCGAAGTCCCCGTAGACGTCAAAGGTTTGTGAAGGTCACGCCGCCGTCCACAACCAGCGCCTGTGCGGACATGAAGCCCGCCCTGTCGCTGGCCAGAAAGCAGATCGTGTTGGCGATGTCGGTCACCGTCCCTAGCCGGCCGAGAGGGGTTTTGGCGGCACGCGCGGCATCGCGCTCGGCGTTGCGGTTGCGCTGAGTGCCTTCCGTGGGCACCGCCGAGGGGCAGACGGCATTAACGCGAATGTTCTGACTGCCGAGCTCCGCTGCGGCCGCCCGCGTGATACCGAGCACCCCCGATTTGATGCCCGAGTAAACTACCGAGTTGAGGGTCGAGCGCAGCGCCGCAGTGGAGGCGACGTTGATGATGGCACCGCCTCGTTCGGTGTCCATGGCCTCGGAGGCAGCCTGGATGCCCCAAATCACCCCCTTGAAACCCACATCGACCATGCGATCGACGGTGTCCGGGCGAATGTCGGGAATGGCCTGATAGCGCACCCACGCGGCGTTATTGACCAGCACGTCGAAGCGCCCGCAATGCGCCTTGACTCGCTGCACGGCGGCCTGGATACCCTCCTGGGTCGAAACGTTCTCGACAACGCCAAAGGCGCGACCGCCGGCCTCGGTGATCGCTTTGACGGTGGCTTCGACAAACTCTTCCTTCAGGTCGTTAACACCCACGACCGCCCCCAGCGCCGCCATCTGCAGCGCGGTTTCGCGACCGATACCGTTGCCGGCGCCGGTTACCAGCACTGCGCGGTTATCCATGTTCATGTCCATGTTGTTCTCCTTCAAGCGGCGTCGATGAAATTCTGGCCGATCGCATTAATGGTGGCGCTACCTTGCAGCGCCGCCTCGATGCGCCGCGCGTCACGCAGGGCATAATGCAACGGCACCTCCCAGGTGAAGCCCATGCCGCCGTTGAGATGAATCGCCTTTTCGATGACGAACAGGGCATTGGTAAGCGCCCCGGCCCAGGCCGTCTTGTAGCTGCGAGTCGCGTCGAACTCATCGGTCTCGACCGCTCGGGCAATGGCGCACAACGAGACTTCGTTGAGCAGCTTCATCCGCGCCAGATGGTGGCGTACCGCCTGTTTCGCGGTCAGCGGTCGGCCGAACTGGACCCGCCCGGCCAGGTAGTCGGCGGTATACTCGAGCGCCCCTTGGGCGGCGCCGTTGAGATAAGCGCCGGTCAGCAGATAGGCCTCTTCGCGAAGCGCCTGATAGCGCTGTACCGAGATGCGCTGGAGAATCGGTGCGCTCTCGAGCGACACGCTGTAATAGGGCGATTCCGGGTCGAGTTCGGCGTGCGGTGTCAGCGTTACCGCGTCACGCGCCACCAGGGCCGCGCCGTCGCCATCCGGCACCAGGATCCAATCACAGTCTGCCGCGTAAGGCGCGTGACCAGCCATGCCCTGGTGCTCCGCGTGCCACGCGATGGTGGCCGTGCGCTCGCCATTGATCAGCTCTGCCGCCTGCGGGGTGCCGGCCAGTGCCTTGGCCACCAGCGCCTGCTCGACGACGGGAAAGCGCAGGCGCAAACGGCCCGCGACCTGGCAGATGGGCACAGCGAAGGCGATGGGCAGCCCCATGCCGCCATCCTCTTCAGCGGCGCAAACGCCCAACAAACCCGCCCCACCAAGCGTGCTGGCCACCTCGGCAAACTCGCGGCCGATGACATCGCCCACGGCGGCAGAAGCCGCTTCAGCAAACTCTTCCGGGCGTAGATCCTCGTCCATGCTCATGACTGGGACTCCTTGGGCAAGTTCATGATTCGCTGCGCGATGATGTCCAGCTGCACTTCGGTAACGCCGGCGTAGAGTGTTTCCGCCCGGGCGAAAAGATAAGCGTTGGTGAAATGCGCCTTGGCTCTTTTTGCAAGCTCGCTGGATCCTTCGTGCACGAGGGAGACCATCTCCATCGCCAGGCCGGCGAATGCCTGGTGGCATTCCGACCAGTACAGTTTATTAAGCGACCCTTGCGCCCCGATGGTTTCGCCCGCCATCAGTTGATCGACGACTTTTTCAATAAGTCCTTTTAAACCATCAACTTCGCAGGCGATTTGGCCAATCCGCCTTTGGTAGTAGCTCTCCTGAAGAAGCTTCGAGAGTTCGGGATCGGACTTGCAGGCGCGAACCAGTTGCTTGAGCTCGCCTTCGAAACGCCAGGGCCGGTACATGCGGTTGGTGGCCCGCTCGATGGAGAGCACGCGGATCGCCGCGTTCCAGCCTTCATTCGGCGCTCCGAGCCGGGCGGTGTCGGGCACGGTGACGTTGTCGAAAAACACTTCGGCAAAGGATTCCTTACCGTCGATCGACTTGATCGGCACGACCCGGATTCCCGGCGTATCCATCGGTACGGCAAACATCAACAGGCCGCGATGCCGATCGGCGACGGTGCCGGTGCGCGTCAGCAGCAGGCAGTAGCGTGCCTTGGCGGCGCCGCTGGTCCATATCTTCTGACCGTTGATGACCCAGCGATCACCCTCCTGAACCGCGCGGGTACGAAGGCTGGCAAGGTCCGATCCCGCTTCAGGCTCCGAGAACCCTTGGCACCAGTGTTCGCGCATGGAGAGTATTGCCGGCAAAAACTCGCGCTTCTGCTCTTCGGTGCCTACCGCCATGATGATCGGGCCGGCCAGTTCCTTGCCGATCGATCCCACGCTTTCGGGCATGGGCAGCGCCCCGATCTCCTTGTTGACGGCTAGATGCTCGCGCAGGCTCAAGCCGTAGCCACCGTACTCCTTGGGCCAGGTCATCCCCGCAAGCCCTGCCTTGTAGAGCGCGGTTTCCCAATCGACACTTTCCTGAAGGGTCGGCGTGCGATAGTTCAGGCTATCGCTGCGCATGTGATCGGGCAGGTTCGCCTGCAACCATTCGCGGGCGTGCTGGCGATAGACTCCCTGCCCGGTAGCGGGGTCGGGAATGACCACATCCGTATTGAAACTCATCACTGACTCCAGATGGCTAACGTTGTGATTGTGCCGGTACCATCAGCGTATCCAGCGCGATGATGCCGGCGCCTTGGGGATACACGAGGACAGGATTGATATCGATTTCGGCAACCGTTTCTTCGTGCCGGCAGGCAAACTCCGACAACACCACAAGCGCTTGGGCGACAGCATCGACATCGGCCTTGGGCTTGCCGCGCGCTCCATCCAGGATGGGATAGAGCTTGAGAGAGCGAATCATACTCCGGGCCTCATCGAACGAGACCGGGGCCACCTGAACCGCGACATCCTGGAGGATTTCAGCGAACACGCCGCCGGTTCCGACCATCACCACCGGGCCGAAAACGGGGTCTTTCGACACACCCATGATCAACTCCATGCCCGGTTTGGCCATGGGTGTCACCAGCACGCCGTCGATCTGCGCGGAAGGGGCGTAAGCGCGCGCGCTCTCGAGCATCTGGGCATACGCATCGCGTACCGCCTGCTCGGAGGCAAGATCGAGCGCCACGCCGCCGGCCTCGGTCTTGTGGGTAATGTCCGGCGATATGATCTTGAGCACTACGGGCAGGCCCATACCACGGGCAAGCTCCACTGCTTGCTCACAGGAAGTCGCTATCTTCTCCTCGAGCACCGGGATACCCAGCTGGCTCAGCGCTTTCTTCGCTTCTGCCTCGTTTCTGAACACGGCCGGATCGACAGGCTCGATGGGGCCGTCATAGACCGGCGGCGCCGACAGTTCGGCCACCCGAGACAAGCGCACCAGGCCGTCGATGCCGCTTGCCGCCGCATCGATCGTGCCAAAGACCGGAATGCCCAGCGCGTTGACCTCGGCCACCGCGTCGCTCGGACCTTCACTTACCACCATCAGCAGCTTGTCGGGGTGGGCCTCGCGGATCTGCTTGAGCGCGTCCATGTAGATGCCACGTAGCCGGCGGTTGTAGAGCGACAGCGATAAAAACAGCAGCGTGGCGTCGGTATTGGGTTCTTCAAGCAGCGCCGAGAGCATCTTGAAGAGAATGGCGGGGTCGCTCGACATCTGGGCCGAAGCATCCACGGGGTTATGGGTGCCGGCCATGGGTACGGCCTCCTGGATGCGCGCCCGAGTGGTCTCGCTCAGCGCCGGCAAGGCCAAGCCCGCCTTCGTCGCCGCATCCGCCATCATGATGCCAAAGCCGCCCGAGGCAGCGACCAGCGTTACTCGCGGCCCCTTGGGCAAGCGCGCGGTACCCAGCAGCGACGCCGATTGGCCCATGTCGAGCAGCGCCTCGATCGAGTGCACCCTGACGACGCCGTGACGGCGAAAAACGGCGTCGATGACGCTGTCCGAGCCGGCCAGCGCTCCGGTATGCGAGGCGGCGGCGGCTTGGCCGACATCGGTCGAGCCGATCTTCAAGACGATGACGGGCTTGCCTTGACGGCGAGCCATGTCCAGCGCCTCGGTTAGCCGGCCGGCATCGCGGCAGGTCTCCATGCAGCAGAGGATGATCTGAGTGACGTCGTCCTGGGCAAGCGCCGCGATGCCGTCGGCCACGTCGACGTCCGCCTCGTTGCCGGTGGCCATGAAACGGCTGACGCCCAACCCCCGGCGCGACACGTTCTGCATGAGAAAGCTGCCGACGTTTCCGGATTGGGAAACGATGCCCACATTGCCCGGCAGCGGCATGTTCTCTTCCAGTACGATGGTGAACGAGCCGATGACCCGGTCGACCACGTTGACCACCCCCAGACAGTTAGGCCCCAGCAAACGGATGCCGTTTTCACGAGCAAGGGTAGTGAGCCTTTCCTGCAGCGCCGCCCCTGCGTCGTCCTTTTCCGCGAACCCCGCGGACAGCACCACGACGGCGCGCACGCCGACAGCGGCACACTCCTCGAGCGCCGCCAGCGTGTGCTCCGAGGAAACGGCGAGAACGGCAAGCTCCGGCACACCGGGCAGTTCTTTTAAAGAGGGATAGGCGGGCAGCCCCTGAACCTGGCTGCGCCCGGGGTTGACCGGGTAAATGGCCCCGTCATAGCCGTACTTGCTGAGCAGATGGACGGGGCGCCCGCCGATCTTGTTGATATCGTTACTGGCACCGACGATGGCGATGCCGCGCGCGTTGAAAAACGATTCGATGCCCATGCCGGGCGTTTGCAGGGAAGTATTCGACATGGCGATCAGCGTCCTTTGAAGACGGGTTCACGCTTTTCCAGAAAGGCCATGCGCGCTTCACGGGCATCGTCGGTCCTGGCCAGCGCCATGGTGAAGTCCTGCTCGAAGCGATACGCATCCCGTTGCGGCATGAGCTCCACCATATTGGCGGCGCGCTTGGCGTAGATAGTGGCCAGCGGCGCCTTGGAGGCGATCTCTTTGGCAAGTTCCATGACCACTGGTAACAGCTCGTCAGCGGGCAGAGCGTCTTCGATGACACCCTTACGCATCAGCTCTTGAGCGGTCAGTCGCTGGCCGGTAAAGAACATACGTCGCATGGTCGAGCGTCCGAACAGCGTGCGCAGCATGGCCGCGCCGCCGGCAAGCCCAACGTTGATCTCGGGCATACCGAAGGTGGCGTTATCGGAGGCGTAAAGGATATCGCAGGCCGCCATCAACCCCATGCCAGCACCCAGGGCGGTGCCGTTGACGGCAGCAACGACGGGCTTTGAGCATTCGCGGATGGCATTGGTCGTTTCGCGAGTGATGCGGTTGTGCTCGAGAAAGTCGCCGGGAATGTCCTGGTCCGGACGCTCCTTGAGGTCGGCGCCGGCACAGAATACGCGGCCGGCGCCGGTGAGAACCGCACACCGAATGTCGTCACGAGCCGATATTTCATCAAAGGTGGCAACGATCTGTCGGCGCATTTCGCGGCTGAGGGCATTGACCGGTTGACGGTCCATCGTCACCACTGCGACGCGATCAACCACCTCTAATTTAACTACTTCTTCCACCATGGCATTTCCTCCTGATGACACTGGCCACCTGAGGTCAAAGCGCTGGATAAACCGCGGGTCAGATATCGCATCGTGACGGTAAGGGCTACACAGCTTTGACAGAGGCCAGCTTTTTATATTTGTCGGATAGAGGCTGCTTACCCGTCTCTAATAGCTCCGGATACTAGTACGTTTCTTTGGTACCGGTACAACCGCACCAGCAGCGTGCACGACCGTCGTGGAAGTGATCGATTTTTCGAAAATTGCGCGAGTTAAAATTAAGTTACAAATATCAAGATATTGATATTAAAATTATTTTTTAAATATTGGCTGGGCATCAAAATAGTGCACTAAGCGCCTGATAGTGAACGATTTGGTTAATACAGTTCTGCATGCGGCGCCAGCAATCCAGCTCGATTCAGTACGTTACACTGCAAACGTCACCGCCTCGACCGGGCGCGGAGGCCCCCTTTTCCAAAAAAAACAAGACGCCAATGCCAGGAGAATTTTCATGATAAAAACCATCGGCAAAACGTTTTTGGGTAGCATCGCCGCCACGATGACGATCGCCACACTGCCAGCCCTATTCGTATCTACCGCTCACGCCGACGACGACTCCATTCGCATCATCGTGCCCTACACAGCCGGCGGATCTTATGATGCGTACGCCCGCACACTGGCCACCGGGATGTCCGAAAGCCTTGATCGCCAAGTGCTCGTCGAGAACAAGCCCGGTGGCAACGGCATCATTGCCGCCACTTACGTCGCCAACGCCGACCCTGACGGCACCACCCTACTGATGGGCGGCACGGGCCCGATATCGCTCAACATCATGCTGCGCCCTGCGCTGCCCTACAGCTTCGATAGTTTCGAACCCGTATCGCTGCTCTTCAGTGGCCCCATGAGTATAACGGTGCCGACCGTTGCGGGTATCGAGAGCATTGATGAGCTAGTGGAGTACGCCAACGCGTCAAATTCGCCCATTCGCTACGGCACGATGGGGCCGGGTAGTGCGACCGACCTGTACGGGCGCCTGCTGATGGAAGAACTCGGTATCGAAGGAGTAGGAGTGGCCTATAACGGTATGCCTGCTTCGATCATCGATCTGATCGCAGGCCAGGCCGAGCTGACGTTCTCGGCGCCTCAAGGTATTCAGGAGTACGAAAAGAGCGGTGAGGTGAAAATGTTGGCGTTGAGCACCAGCGAGCGCGACGAGCGTTTTCCGGATACGCCAAGCGTTGTGGAGCTTGGCTATCCTGAGCTAGTGCTCTCTTACTGGGGCGGCTTTTTAGCACCCAGCGGCACGCCGCAGGATGTCGTCGACGAGCTGGCCGAGGCGGCCGTCGAGGCGGCCCATTCCGAAGAGTTCGCAACGCTCATCGAAAACCAGGGCAATAACCTTAGCGCAGAGGGCTCGGAAGGCATGGCGAATCAGCTGGAAACGGATCGTCAGACCTGGGGCAGCATCATCGAAACGAACAACATCGTTCTCAATTAAGCCAAGCGATCGGGGGTGTGGCGCCACGACTCAGAGGGGCGCCACTTTATTGCCAGATGAACAACATGACCCACACGCTTGAGATTAAAGCTTTCGAATGTGTATCGGCGGATCTGGGCGAGTGCCCGATCTGGGACGCCCGATCGCAGCATCTGTGGATGATGGACTGCCGAAAGGGGCGCATCTTCGAAATCGACACATGCGCGGACACGTGCACGTCCTGGTCGGTTCCCGCACCCGCGGGCGCCTTCGCGATCAATGAAGACGGCAAGCTTCTGGTGGCGCTGAAGGAGCAGCTTGTGCTTCTCGAACGAGCGTCGGGTGGTTTGAAAACGTTGGCAAAGCTACCCGAAAGCCATGAACACCTGCGGTTCAACGATGGCGTTGCCTTGGACGACGGCGGTTTTCTGGTGGGCACGATGCACATTCATCGTAAAGAACACGAACCTCCCAAAGGCGGGATCTTCCGTCTTGACTGCGATGGCACGTTCTCGAAGGTCGGTCACGCCTGTGGCGTTGCCAACGGCCCGAACCTTGGCCCGTTCGATCAGCGTCTTTACATCGCTGACAGCGCCTGTCGACGCATCGATAGCTTTGCCGTCAGCGACCGGTTTGAATTGACTGATCAGCGCCTGTTCGTTGACACCGATACGCTGGGCTCAGCGCCCGACGGCTGCTGCTTCGATAGCCAAGGCGGGCTCTGGAGCGCCCTGGTACGTGCCGGGTCGGTCGTGCGCTTCGATCACCGAGGCGACGTCAGCCACCGAATCGACCTGCCCGTGTCACACCCCTCTTCACTCTGTTTCGGCGGGCCCGATGGCGATGATCTGTTCGTGACCTCCATCCGCAACAGCGAACGTATAACGGCCGATGGCCCGCTGGATGGCAAGGTACTGCAGATAAAAGGAGTAGGTTTTACCGGCCTTCCGCGCCCGAGGTGTCGCATCGATCTTTGACGCGCTACTGCTTTTCGCGGCGAATCAGCGAAAAGCGGCCATCCTTGGTGGAAACCTTCGAAGCGACGAAATCGAGAAACAAGCGTGTTTTCTTGGGAATGACCGGCGTATCCAGAATCGTGGCGTAGATGCCCTTGTCGAAATCCGTGTTCGTGACCTGATAATCGGGCAGCAGGCGCACGAGCCTGCCGCTCTCGATATCGTTATAGACCGTATAGTCCTCGAGTAGCGCCACCCCCTCTCCTCTCACCGCCAGCTCGCGCAGGGCGATACCGTTGTTGATCAGGTAGCGCGGCGATATCTCGATCTCTTCGTTGTAATCGCCTTTTTTGAAGTGCCAGGTGTGGCGATGCCCAGGCAAACGATAGACCAGACACTGATGGTCCGTTATCTGCTCGGGCCTTTCCAGAGGCGCCTTGTGGTCGAGATGGCGACTTTCGAGATAGGCGGGTGAGGCCACCAGATGCTGCTGACTGATGAACAGGATTCGCCGCTTGACGCTGGCCTCCGCTGGCGGCGAGACCCGAAAATCGATATCGATCTGCTGCTCGCGAAGATCGATTTTAGCCTCGCCCAACGTCAGCTCGACCGTGATGTCCGGGTATTCACTTCGAAACCTGGCGATCAATGGCGTCAGTACGCCGATGCCGAACATCGTGCGGGAATGCACCTTCAGTACCCCGCGAGGTGACGAGCTGATGGCGGTGATACTGTTTTGCGCCTCCTCCAGCATCCAGAGCAGCCCGTCGAGCTGCTGAGCGTACTCCTTGCCGGCTTCCGTCAGCACGACTTGCCGAGTAGAGCGCTGCAGAAGCGTCACGCCCAGACTGCTCTCGAAATTGGTGATCATGCGCGAGACCGAGGTGGCCGACACCCCGAAAAGACGGGCAGTTTCTGTGAAGCTGTGCGTTCGAGAAATTGAAAGGAAAAGCTCCATCGCTCGCAAACGATCCATGATTACTCCAAAAAACGCAAAACAGAAACAATCTTTATCGATATTCTAAAGTACCGGCGAGAGCCCTTACGATTCCAGGTTCATGCATATAACAAATAGGTTAACACACCATGGAATTTGGCGTTTTTCTACTCGCACAACAGCGTGGCTATCACCAGACCTCCCATGAGGTGATTCAGAACTCCGTTGAGCAGACGGTCGCCGCGGAACAGGCCGGCTTCAACACGGCCTGGTATGCAGAGCACCATTTCAACAACTACTCACTTTCACCCTCGCCGCTGATGACTATCGCCCACTGCGCGGCGAAGACCGAGCGGATTCGGTTGGGCTCTGCCGTCTGCATCCTCCCGCTTTATCATCCGTCGCGCTTTCTGGCCGAGGTAGGCTTCGTTGACTCGGTTTCCAACGGCCGGCTGGAACTGGGCATCGGCTCCGGGTATCAGCAGTTCGAGTTCGAGCGTTTCGATGTCGAGCTCGAGGATGCCGGCAAGATCTACAACGAATTCCTGGACATCATTCCCAAGGGTCTGACGCAGGATATCTTCGAGTACGAAGGCGAATTTTTGAAGATTCCGCCGAGCTCGATTGCAGTACGCTGTAAGCAGGATCCGATGCCGCCGCTGTGGATCACCTCGGGCAACCCCAACACCCTGGGCCGCGCGGTACGAGAAGGTCATAACCTGTTCACGACGTCGCTGCTCAACGGCACCGACGCCATCCAGGGATTGCGCAGCAAGCTCGAGGGCATCGCCGAAAAAGAGAACAAGGATCTGGACGACGACGTCAAGTTCGGCTTTCTGCGCTGCGGCTTCGCCTCCGACAACAACGCCGACATCGAAGCCTACCTGAGCAACGCGCGTTTCCAGCGCCGTATTTCCGAGAGCCTGAAATACCGCCGCGCCCAATCCGATGACGGCTACATGATCAAGGAAGTACCGTCGGAAACCGATCTGAGCTTCGACCAGATGCGCAAAAACCTGCCCGTCGGCTCGGTCAATCAGGTCATCGACAAACTGCTCGAGGAAGTGACCATTCTCAAGCCCAAGCACTTCGCGCTGCAAACCCAGCTGGGTGACTGCGATCAGAAGACCATGCTCAAGCAGATCGAGGTGTGGGGCGAGCACATCATTCCCGCAGTGCGCAAAGAGCTGGAACGAAACGAACAGACAACCGTCGCTTAAGCATCCTTGCGGAGGGCTAGATCATGCGTATTCACCTTACCAATCTCGGTGCCGTTACCCTGCTGGAGCCTAATAATTTTCGCCAGCTCGACGTGCTCATCGACCCGCAGCCAGAAGAGCAGCTCCATCAGGCGGTGGCTCGAATCGGCACTTGGGGGGAAGACGATCACATCTGGCTCTCCCCTTCCGTCATGCGGTTTATGTCCGACCACGGGGGCGAACCCGCTTGGGAAGCCGGCTTTGCTAAAATGCTGGCCTACGCCGACGAGCACGACTGGGTCAACGCGGAAGGCAACGTCCGCGCCCACCTGGTTTACAGCGATTCTGACGAGGTCGTGACCCAGGACGAGTTCAAGGCGGCCATGCGTGCACTTCCGGCCGGCGTTAGCGCCATCTCGACCGGCCGTGGTGATGACGTAGCAGGCATGATCGTCTCGAGTCTGACGTCGATCTCTGCCGAGCCCCCGCTGATCGGCTTCTTCGTCCACGAGAACTCCTCGATGATGGAGCACCTGCTGGCCAACGGCACCTTCGTTGCTAATGTATTGGGGTCTTGTCACACCTCATTGATGGCCTCCTTCCTGTCCGAACAGCAGGGTCCGGCGCGCTTTAAACACGGCGACTGGCAGTTGGGAAGCGAACGCCCGCCGGTGCTGACCGACGCCTTGGCCAGTATCGAGTGCGACATCGTCAACACAACTATTTTGGGCACCCATCGCCTATTCGTTGGCAAGATTCGCAAATCGACCGTGAAGGAAAAAGAGCCGATGGTGCACTTCAATGCATGCACCTACCGTTTGCAAAACCATGAAGAAAAAGCCATCGCTTAATCTCTCGCGCCAGTTGCCCCCTTTCGACCGCCTTATGGCGGTCTTTTCGTGATCCCCTCCCAGCAGCCGGATTGTCGCCCCCTGCACGCTCGTCCATGCGCTGGGGCGTTGCATTTTGGCCGGGGTATGAGGAGACTGACGCCTCCTGCCCCTGTAAAGAGTTTTTCCATGCGTCTGAACGCCGATTTCTCTCAATTTGCCTGTGTGACACCTACGGCGTATGCCTGGGTCGACTCCCCCAGCGCCGGGGTACAGCGCATGATGCTGGATCGTATCGGTGATGAGGTCGCCCGGGCCACGAGCCTGGTGCGCTACGCACCTCATAGCCAGTTCGAGCGCCACGTGCACGGCGGCGGTGAGGAAATTCTGGTGCTGGAAGGCGTGTTTGGCGACGAACATGGCCGCTACCCGGCGGGCAGCTACCTGCGCAACCCGATCGGTACCGACCACGCGCCGAAAATCGGCGAAGAGGGCGCGCTGATTCTGGTCAAGCTCCACCAGTTCGAGCATACCGATACGCTCAAGATCGCGGTGCCCGCTCACCGCCTGCCCTGGCAGCCGGACCAGCGCGAAGGCGTGGCCTACAAGATGCTGCACACCCACGGCCAGGAGCGGGTGAGCCTGGAGAAGTGGGACGCGGGCGTCGTGTCCCGCTACCCGCAGCTCAGCAAGGGGCTCGAGATTTTCGTGCTGGAAGGCTCGCTGTGGGAAGGCGACACCGAGTACCCGACGGGGAGCTGGTGTCGCTACCCTTATGGCGCCCTGCCCACGCTCGAAGCCGGCGCCAGCGGCGTTCGGCTCTATCTCAAGCGCGGGCATCTCTCCGCGGCGTAGTGCTCAAGGCGCACCAAGCCCTACAAACGGCAGCAGGGTCAGCAGCGCAATCAGCAGCACTGCGACGATAGTCAGCACCACCTGAATCGGGTGGGCCAGAAAGCGCCGCCAGAGCGTGGGCGCCTCGCCTCGGGCTTTGGCACGCTCGAATGCCTCGCGCTCGCGCTGCTGGCACTGTTGCTGATACTCGGCCAGTGTCGCCTCGGCGGCCTTGCGCTGGCTCGCATCGCGCAGCCAGATCGCATCGACCCCGAGGCGGAAAAAGCCGGCATTGGTCTCGTAAACGTCGAAGCCGTGCTTTTGTAGCAGCTCTCGCACCTCCAGCGCCTCTTCATCGGTGACGTGGCGCAGGCGAAACAGCAGGTGCGCCACCTTAGTCGCCCATACCGGCCATCAGATCGGCCTGTACCACCTCGATCCAGTAGCCGTCCGGGTCCTTGACGAAGATTACGTCCTTCATTTTGCCCTGATCGGCGCGCTTGACGAAGGTGACCTCGCACACATCGAACCAGGCCTGGGCGGCGTTGAGATCCGGCACGCTAAAGCAGATATGCCCGAACCCTTGGGGCTCGGCGTTGCCGTCGTGGTAGGCGAAATCCGCCTGCTCTTCTGTGCCCCAGTTGTGGGTCAGCTCCAGCAACCCTTTTTGCGCGAAGGTCCAGGCGGTGCGCTCGCGGGTATCCTCCGGGATCTGCTCGCCCTGCTCAACGTTGGCGAGAAAGTAGAGCGAAAACTGCATCTCCTCGAAATCGAGCCGGCGCAGCACGCGCATGCCGAACACGCGTGAGTAGAACGCCAGCGCCGTTTCCGGGTCCTTGACGCGCAGCATGGTGTGGTTCAAACGAAACCCCTGGGTGTTGGCCGGGGCGGCGACCACGCCGGGATGCTGCTCACCTTTAAAACTCATGAAATGCTCCTTGAGGGCCGATAAACTTTGACGAAACCGATGCCGTGTACAAGTATGTACTCTACTTGATACAGGTATGACGCGCATTCACCCCTATCAACCACATCCATACTTAACAATGAGGTCGGTGGCTCGATAATTCCAGCCCCGGCTTCCGGAGGCATCATGTCTCGTGACCGTAACGTTTTAGGTGAGCCTTTGACGCCCTGCTGCCACAGCCCTAAAACCGGTTTCTATCGCGACGGTTTTTGCCGTGTCGGCCCTGACGATGCCGGCGTGCACTCCGTGTGCGCCATCGTCACCGAAGAGTTTCTCGCTTTTTCCCAGGCCCAGGGTAACGACCTGGTGACGCCGCGCCCGGAGTTCGGCTTTCCAGGACTCGCACCCGGTGATCGCTGGTGCCTGTGCGCTAAGCGCTGGCTGGAGGCATCGGAAGTGGGCCTGGCGCCGCCGGTGATTCTTTCCGGCACCAACCAGAAGACGCTCGATATCATTCCGCTGGTCACACTCCAGCAGCACGCCATGGACGCGGTACACTAACCGCTCTAACCAAACTCGGTGGCTTTACAAGCCGCCGCCGTATCCGGATAGTAGCACTCACGACAGGGGCGCCCGTTTGGGCTGAGATGCACCCTTTGAACCTGAACCGGATAGTACCGGCGTAGGGAGTCGTGGTGCCCGCACCACCTCTCTCGCCGGGAGGATGTGATGACCCTACCCCCTCTTGGTAACTACCTTGGCGCGCTGCGCGAAAGTACCCCGCTCGTTCACTGCATGACCAACTTTGTCGCCATGAACTCCAGCGCGAACCTGGTGCTGGCCGTTGGCGCGTCGCCGGCGATGCTACACGCGATCGAAGAGGCGCCAGCGTTCACCGAACTTGCCGGGGCGCTGTCGATCAACATCGGCACCATTTCACCGAGCTGGGCCGAGGCGATGCTGGCCTGCGCCGACGTGGCGAGACGCCGTTCCATCCCTTGGGTGCTGGACCCGGTCGCGGTGGGCGCGACCGCCTACCGCCGCGCGCTTTGCGAGCAGTTGCTGGCACTCGAGCCCACGGTGATTCGCGCCAACGCCTCGGAAGTACTGGCGCTTGCCGGGCTCGAAAGCCAGGGGCGCGGCGTGGACGCCGCCCCCACTGCTCACGACACTGAGGCGGCCGCCGTGGCGCTCGCCAAACGCCAGCGCTGCGTGGTGGCGATGACCGGCGAGCGTGATGTGGTCACCGACGGGTCGCGCCTGCTCCATGTCGATGGCGGCCACGCCCTGATGCCGCGCGTTACCACCCTGGGCTGCGGGCTGAGCGCCATCGTGGCAGGTTTCCTCGCGGCCAGCCCAAACGCCGCGTTCGAGGCGAGCACGGCAGCCCTTGCCGCCTTCGCCGAGGCCGGGCGAGAGGCCGGCGAGCGGGCTCGAGGTCCGGGCAGCTTTCAGGTCGAGCTGATCGACGCGCTCTACCGGCTCACGCCAGAGGCGCTCTCCCAAGCGACATCGATGTGCGTGACGCTCAAGGACAGCGGAGGAGGCCAACCGTGACGCTCGATCTTTCGCTTTATCTGGTGACCGACGCCGTGCTTTGTCGTGACTACGGGCTCGAGCGTACCGTCGAGGCCGCGGTGCGTGGCGGGGTGAGCGTGGTGCAGCTTCGCGACAAGCACGCCAGTGACGCCGCCATGATCGATGAGGCCAAGCGCCTGAAGGCGCTGCTGGCCGGCACCGGCGTGCCGCTGATCATCAACGACCGACTTACCGTAGCGCTCGAAAGCGGCGCCGACGGCCTGCACGTGGGCCAAAGCGACGCCGCCGCGCTAGAGGCCCGCCAGATGCTGGGCCCTGAGGCGATCATCGGGCTTTCGATCAACACCCTCGCGGAGCTCGAGCGCGCGCCGCTCGAAGCGCTAAGCTACTTCGGCCTCGGCCCAGTGTTTGCCACCGCCAGCAAGAGCGATCACGCCGCGCCGCTGGGCTGGAATGGGCTGGCAGAACTTGCCCGCGCCAGCCGCCTGCCGACGGTGGCGATCGGCGGGCTCAAGGCGGAACACGTTGACGACGTGCTCGCCGCCGGCGCCAACGGATTGGCGGTGATCTCCGCGATTTGCGGCACGCAGGACCCTTGCCTTGCCGCGACGGCGTTCAAGCGGTGAAGCATCAGCTCGAGCATATCAGCGCCTTTGTGAAGGTGGCGGAGCTTGGCAGCTACACCCGCGCCGCCGAGGCGCTGGATCTCTCCCGTACCCGGCTCTCGCGTCAGGTGATGGCGCTGGAAGAGACGCTCGGCGTACGGCTTCTGCAGCGCACCACCCGCCGCATTCACCTGACGCCGGAAGGCGAGCGCTACCTGGCCCACGCCCAATCGATACTGCGCGCGCTGGATGACGCGGCAAGCGACGTGGGCAGCACCACCCAAGCAGTGCGCGGTGAAATGCGCATCAACGCGCCGATGAGCTTCGGCGTGCGCTATCTGGCGCCGCTGGTGGCGAACTTCATGACCGAACATCCCGAGCTCGAGGTGCGTCTGGATCTCAACGACCGCCGGGTGGATCTCATCGAAGAGGGGTACGACGTGGCGATCCGCATCGGCCAGCTGGCGGATTCGAACCTGATCGCGCGGCGCCTCACCCGGTGTCGGATGCTGTTTTGCGCCTCGCCGGACTATATCGAGCGCTGGGGCACGCCTGAAAGCCTAGCAGATCTGGCAAATCACCACTGCCTTCGCTATCGAAGCGGCCAGGCCAGCGCCGACTGGGTACTGGGTAACGCGACCACGCTGACCCCGCAGGGCCCGCTTGAAAGCAACAACGGCGACGTCCTGACCCACATGGCAGAGGCCGGGCTCGGTATCGCCCAGCAGCCAAGCTTTCTGGTCACCGAGAGCATTCTGGCGGGCCGGCTGGTACCGCTTCTGACCGACCAACCGCCGGTCACGCTCGATATTCACGCCCTTTATATGGCAAGGCGCTATCTGCCGGCCAAGGTCGAGCGCTTCGTCGCCCGGCTGCAGCAGGCCTGGGGCGACCCGCCCTGCTGGGAAGAGGCCATGGGATTATCGCGAATGACGCAACAGTGAAGTGAAAAACGCGCAGATTATCTTCTATTTCGACCGCGCTAAAGTATCTCCATCGGCAACTTCCTGCCCCTTTGGAGAGACACTCATGAACACCGCTCAACCGACAGCCACCAATACCTTCCAACCCTACGCCACGACGCTGCTGCGCGTATCGCTCGGCGTCATGGCGCTGGCCCACGGCCTTTTGAAAGTGCTGGTATTCACCCTTCCCGGCACGGTGGCCTACTTCGAATCGCTGGGGCTGCCCGGCTTTCTGGCCTACCTCACCATCGCTGGTGAAATCGGCGGCGGCCTGGCGCTGATCCTCGGCGTTTATACCCGCTGGGTGAGCCTGGCAATGATTCCGCTGCTGCTGGGGGCGGCCTCGGTTCACCTGGGTAACGGCTGGATGTTCTCCAACGCCAGCGGCGGCTGGGAATTCCCGGTCTTCTGGGCCGTCGCGCTGCTGGTACAGGCAGGGCTGGGGGGCGGACGCTTCAGCCTGACCGAAAGCACTCGCTAATCACTTCACGACGTCCATGTCATTTCACGACGTCCATGTGTTAGGCCCCAACGTTGATGGGGCCTTTTAAAGGAGATCGACCATGCTACCTAGCCTGTTTATTTCCCACGGCTCTCCGATGCTTGCGCTTAACGCCACGCCCGCGCACCGCTTTCTGCGCGGGCTAGGGCAAACCCTGACGCCCAAAGCGGTCATCGTCATCTCCGCCCACTGGGAAAGTCTAACGCTCAAGGTCAGCCAGAGTGCCTGGCCGGAAACCATTCACGACTTCGGCGGCTTTCCTCGCGAGCTGTTCGATTGCCAGTATCCTGCCCCGGGCGAGCCGGCACTGGCCAGGCGGCTGGGTGACCTACTGGGTGCGGATATCGTCGATCGGGGCTTGGATCACGGCGCCTGGGTGCCGCTGTCACTGATGTTCCCCAACGCCGACGTTCCGGTCGTCTCGATGTCGCTGCCGCTTCGCTGGTCGAGCGAAAAGCTGACATCGCTGGGTGAACAGCTCGCCCCGCTGCGCGACGAGGGCGTATTGATCGTGGGCTCGGGCAGTCTGACTCACAATCTGTACGAAACTCTGCCGATGGGCAGCAAGATGCCGCCTTGGGTGGGCGAGTTTTCCGACTGGGTGAACACCCAGTTCGAAGCGAACAATCGCGACGCGCTGCTGGCGTGGCAAAGCGCCCCGCAAGCGCAGCGCAATCACCCCACACCGGAACATTTCCTTCCCCTGCTGGTGGCCATGGGGGCCGGCGGCGATGCCAAGCAGCTTCACCACAGCGTGGAGCACGGCGTGCTAGCGATGGACGTTTACGCCTTCGACTAAACGCTCGCCCCAATCGCCGTCAGGTTTTGAGCAAACCTTCTTCGTCCCATTTCATGATAGGGCTCACGCCGTCGGACGGCGCTTAAGCGTCGTCCGACGGTCGTGATAAGCGATCCAGAGCCCGCTCGCCATGATCAGCGCGCTGCCGATCCATACCCAGCGATCCGGAAGCTCGCCCCAGAACCACCACCCCAGCAGCACCGCCCACAAAAGCGCCGTATAGTCGAAGGGGGCGGCAATCGCCGCCGGGGCACTCCGAAACGCCAGCGTAATGAACGCGGTCGCCGCGACCCCCAACACGCCGGAGGCCAAAAAGCCCAGCCAGTGAAGCGGCTCCGGCGTCGTCCATACAAAGGGCACCGTGGCGCCGGTGAGCACCATCGGTACCAGCGTCATGTAGAACACCAGCGCCCAAAAGGACTCCCGCGAGCCATAGCGCCGCGCGGTGATCATCGTCAGAGCGTAGAACAGCGCGGCACCGATCAATACCAACGCGCCGAGGTGGAAGGCGTCGCCGCCAGGACGCACCACGACCAGCACGCCGGCAAAGCCCAGTAGCGATGCGGCGAGCACCGGGAGGTCGATGCGCTCGCCCAACAGTGGCACCGACAAGAGCGTGACGAACAGCGGCGCGACAAAAGCAATCGCCGTGGCTTCCGCCAGCGGCATGAGAATCAGGCCGATGATGAAACAGGTCATGGTGGCGGTGTGGAACAGCCCGCGCAGCAGATGCACCCCCGGGCGGCGCGTGGCGAGCTTTCTTAGCCCGCCGGCGAAATGGGCGAGCAGCGCGATGAGCGGCAGTGATACCAGCGTGCGAAAAAAGATGATCTGAAACGGTGAGTGGGTCTCGCCCAGCCATTTGGAGACGGCGTCGCCGAGTGCCAGAAATAGCACCCCGAGACACATGCTCAATATCCCTTTCAGCGACGTCGACACGGCGATTTCCCCTCCCACGCGGTTCTGGCCGCGCCAACAAAAAAGGCCCCGCCGACCAACGTCAGCGGGGCCACTTTTCTAACCGTTCTAAAGGCTCGCGTTGACCACCATGCAGTCCATGCCGCGGGCGTGGAGCGTCTGGCAAGCAGCGATGGCGCGCGCTTCGTCGAGCGCGACCACGCGAGCGCGAAACACCGGCGTTTGGCCGTCGATGGTATCCACCGCGACGCGCCCGCCGACGTTATTAGGCAGATGTTGGGCGGCCTGACGAGCGAGCTGCTCGGCATGGCTTGCCTGGCTGAACGCGCCGACCTGGATACCCCAGCCGCCGCTTCCCGCCACGGCCAGTGCCGGGGCGCTGATGCCCTGCTGCTCGTTGATCAGCGCGCGTAGCGGGTCGCGCGGTGCGGCTTCCGGCGAGGGACGGGCGGGTTGGGCAACCGGTGCCGCGGTAGGCGCCCTGTTGGCCCCAGCGGTAGCCGAAGGTGACATCGTGGTGGTATCGATGTTGGCCAGAATCGGCGAAGGCGGCGTGCTCGGCGGCGGGGAACTCAAGGGCACCGGCGCCTGGCCAAAGGTCATGAACTCGCGCGAGAAATTGGTATCGGCCATCCAGCTGGTATTGTCGCGCAGCCGGGCGCGGGCGAAGCTGCGATCGAGCAGATCCGCCATGTGCTCATCGCGAGACGAGGAGCTGAAACCGCCCATCACCACGGCGATCATCCGGCGGCCATCGTGCACGGCGGTGGTCGCCACGTTAAAGCCGGAAGCGCGAATGAAGCCGGTTTTCAGCCCGTCGGCGCCGGGGTAGTCGCGCACCAGCCGGTTATGGCTGGTATGGCGTGTCCCCTTGTAGCTGAACTCCTGCAGGCCGAAATAGTGGTAGTACTGGGGAAAGTCCTGCATCACGCGGGTCGAAAGGATCAACATATCGCGGGCGGTCGTGATCTGGCCGCTGTCCGGCAGGCCCGAGGCGTTACGAAAGGTGGTGTTATTCATGCCAAGCTCGCGCGCCTTGGCCGTCATCAGGCTGGCAAAGCGCTGCTCGCTGCCGCCGAGCGCCTCGGCCACCACTACGGCCACGTCATTGGCCGAGCGCACGGTCAGAGCACGAATGGCCGTGTCCAGGTCGATGGTGCTGCCGGCCGAGAGCCAAAGCTTGGTGGCGGGCATGGCGGAGGCCTGGGCGGAAACCGCCAGCGGCTGGCTGAAGCTCAGCTCACCGCGTTCGACCGCTTCCAGCGCCAGGTAAATGGTCATCATCTTGGTGAGTGAGGCGGGATAGCGCGGGGCATCGGCATTTTCCGAGTAAAGCACTTCGCCGTTTTCCAGATCGACCACGATGCCCGCGTAGCGGGGATTGCCGTCGGCCTGTGCACTGCTTCCCAGTACCAGCACCATGATGGTCACGGCGCACACAAGCCACCACCGCAGGGCGGTGTGTGAAGTCACGTCCCTCGCTGCCATACTTGCCCCTTTCAATCGCCTTGAGTTGTCCAGAAACCACCTTACGCGGCCTTCGCCCCAGGCGCTCAGGTTAGCACGTCGGGGGCCGCAGTAAACGCCTTCTAAAGCCGGAAAAACACGTTTTCCCACGTGCAGACATAAAAAAACCGACCCCGGAGGGTCGGTTTTCGCTGTGTCTTGAAAGCCAGTGCGTCAAGGATTGCCTTGACGTCCGGCTCTCAAACGCGGCGTTGCCTGTATGGGCGTCTTACTCTTCCGCGGCGGCGTCTTCGATCGCCGGGCGGTCGACCAGCTCAACGTACGCCATGGGCGCGTTGTCACCGGGACGGAAGCCACACTTGAGAATACGGATGTAGCCACCCGGACGCTCGGCGTAACGCGGGCCCAGTTCGTTGAACAGTTTGCCGACCGCGTCCTTGGAACGGGTGCGGGCAAACGCCAGACGACGGTTCGCGACGCTATCCTGCTTGGCCAGAGTGATCAGCGGCTCGATGACGCGACGCAGCTCTTTGGCCTTGGGCAGGGTTGTCTTGATTACTTCGTGCTCGACCAGCGACACGGACATGTTCTTGAACATGGCATGGCGGTGCGAGCTATTGCGGTTTAATTGACGACCACTCTTACGATGACGCATGGTTGTGATTCCTTACCAAACTGGGACTCAAGTCGACGCTTACGCGGAGGCCTTGTCGTCCTTCAGGCTCGCGGGTGGCCAGTTCTCCAGCCGCATGCCAAGGGAAAGACCGCGCGCTGCCAAAACATCCTTGATTTCATTCAAGGACTTCTTACCGAGGTTCGGGGTCTTCAACAGCTCCACTTCCGTGCGCTGAATCAGATCACCGATGTAGTAAATATTCTCGGCTTTCAGGCAGTTCGCGCTGCGAACGGTCAACTCAAGATCGTCTACGGGGCGCAACAGGATTGGATCAATATGATCCTCTTCCTCTTCGACTTCCTGTTCCTTATCGGCTTCCAGGTCGACGAAGGCGGCCAGCTGCTCTTGCAGGATGGTCGCACTGCGGCGGATAGCCTCTTCCGGATCCAGAGTACCGTCGGTTTCCAGATCGATAATCAGCTTATCGAGGTCGGTGCGCTGCTCGACACGAGCGGCTTCGACCGAGTAGGAAACGCGGCGGACAGGGCTGAAGGTGGCATCCAGCTGCAGGCGACCGATCGCGCGGGTCTCTTCATCGGAGCCACGAGCGTCAGCCGGTTCGTAACCACGACCCAGCGCCACCTTGAGCTGAATTTTCAGCTCGGCACCTTCATTGACGTGAGCAATGACGTGATCCGGGTTGACGATTTCGACGCTATGATCAAGCGCAATGTCGCCAGCGGTGACGACGGCCGGGCCCTGCTTGTTCAGCGAGAGCACCGCCTCATCGCGGCTGTGCATCTTGATCGCAACATCTTTCAAGTTCAGGAGGATCTCAATGACATCTTCCTGCACCCCTTCGAGGGCACTGTATTCGTGCTCGACACCTGCGATCTCTGCCTCTACCACGGCGGCGCCGGGCATGGACGAAAGCAGAATGCGACGCAGTGCATTCCCCAGGGTGTGGCCAAAGCCGCGCTCGAACGGTTCGAGAACGATTCTGGCATGATGTGCGCTGATTTCTTCGACCTTGATATCGCGCGGGCGAAGAAACTCTGTCACTGAACGCTGCATATGAACACCTTTCAGGCTGCCAAACGGATACTGAGTACTCTAGAGCGTGTACTCAAGAGCATCCGGGCGAAGCGGATAACCGCCCGCCCGGGCTTCAAGAAGCAGATTTGCCAAGCAAACGGCTTACTTGGAGTACAGCTCGACGATCAGGTTTTCGTTGATGTCGGCAGTCAGGTCACCGCGTTCAGGCAGAGCCTTGAAAGTGCCTTCCATCTTCTTGGCGTCGATATCGATCCAGGCGATGTCGCCACGGTTGGCCGCAATGGTCAACGCGTTTTGAATACGGGCCTGGTTCTTCGCCTTTTCACGGACGGTGATGACGTCACCCGGCTTCACTTTGTAGGAAGCCACGTTGACGCTACGACCGTTAACGGCGATCGCCTTGTGGCTCACCAGCTGACGCGCTTCAGAGCGAGTCGAGCCAAAGCCCATGCGGTAGACGACGTTGTCCAGTCGGGATTCGAGCAACTGCAGAAGGACTTCACCGGTCGCGCCTTTCAGGCGAGCGGCTTCCTTGTAGTAGTTGCGGAACTGCTTTTCGAGTACGCCATACATACGGCGTACTTTCTGCTTCTCGCGAAGCTGCAAGCCGTAGTCGGAAAGACGCTGACGACGCTGGCCGTGTACACCCGGGATCTGCTCGGATTTACACTTTTTCTCGAAGGGGGTAACGCCGCTCTTCAGAAAGAGGTCGGTACCTTCACGACGAGAAAGTTTGCACTTCGGTCCAATATAACGAGCCATGAATCTTTCTCCTTAAACGCGGCGTTTCTTAGGCGGACGGCAGCCATTATGGGGAATGGGCGTCGCGTCTACGATGCTTTGCACGCGGAAGCCGGCGGCGTTGAGTGCACGCACGGCGGATTCACGGCCGGGACCGGGGCCCTTGACCAGCACGTCTACGTTTTTCACACCATACTCGGCTGCAGCAGTTGCTGCACGTTCACTTGCCACTTGAGCAGCGAACGGGGTGCTCTTGCGAGAACCACGAAAACCCGAACCACCGGCAGTTGCCCAGGAAAGAGCATTGCCCTGGCGGTCTGTGATCGTCACGATCGTGTTGTTAAAAGAAGCGTGGATATGCGCAACCGCATCCACTACCTGCTTTTTAACCTTTTTACGGTTACTACGCGGGTTAGCCATGTTGATGTCTATTCCTGTCTTAACGCTGACTCTCTATCTATAAGAGAGCCTGCGTGTTATTTGCGGATCGGCTTACGCGGGCCCTTACGGGTACGCGCATTAGTCTTGGTCCGCTGACCACGCAGCGGAAGACTACGACGATGACGCAGACCACGGTAGCAACCCAAGTCCATGAGACGCTTAATGTTAAGCGTGACATCACGACGAAGGTCGCCTTCTACGGTGTATTTGCCAACTTCAGAACGCAGGGTGTCGACTTCTTCAGCAGACAGGTCCTGGATCTTGGCATTATGGGCGATGCCGGCAGCGTCACAGATGTGAGCGGCGCGGGTACGGCCAATCCCGAAGATATAGGTCAGCGAGATCGCCGCATGCTTGTTGTCCGGGATATTGACGCCTGCAATACGGGCCATCAGCTTACTCCGAAATTTGAGCGGCTTGCTCGTTTGTTCATCTTTAAAAGGCGCAACAGCATACCCCTTTCATTGCCCGAAGGCAAGGGGTATGCCGGCGCCCGCTTTAATACAGCGCGGGGGTATTAGCCCTGACGCTGCTTGTGCCGCGGTTCGGTGCAAATAACGCGCACGGCGCCATTGCGACGAATGATTTTGCAGTTACGGCACATCTTCTTTACGGAAGCTCGAACTTTCATCGTTCTTTCTCCAAAAACGGCTCGCGGCACGCCCGGCGCCTGGCCCACACACGTGTTGGCCAGACATTTGGGAGGCAGCGCTTAACGCGCTATACCGCCGCTACCGTAGCCTTTCAGGTTGGACTTCTTCATCACCGAGTCATATTGATGCGACATGAGATGCGACTGCACCTGGGCCATGAAGTCCATGATGACCACTACCACGATCAGAAGAGACGTACCGCCAAAGAAGAACGGAACGTTCCATGCAACGATCAGGAACTGGGGCATCAGGGAAACTGCAGTGATATACAGGGCACCGAACAACGTGAGACGTGTCATCACCTTGTCGATATAGCGAGCGGTCTGCTCGCCGGGGCGAATACCCGGCAAAAACGCGCCTGACTTTTTCAGATTGTCAGCCACATCCTTGGGGTTGAAGACCAGCGCTGTGTAAAAGAAGCAGAAGAATACCACTGCCGCCGCAAAAAGCAAGATGTAGAGCGGCTGGCCGGGGCCGAGCGCCTGCGAGGCTCGCTGCAGCCACTCCATCCCTTCTCCAGCACCCACCCACTGACCGATCGACGCCGGAAAGAGGAGGATACTGGAGGCGAAGATCGCCGGGATGACCCCGGCCATGTTCACCTTCAGGGGCAGATAGCTGCTTTGACCCGCATACATCTTGTTACCAACCTGACGCCGCGGGTAGTTCACCTTGAGGCGGCGTTGACCGCGCTCAATGAACACCACGAACGCCACGGTGGCGATCCCTAGCACTGACAGCGCTAACAGCGGAAGAACATTCCAGGCCCCTTCGTTGCGGGCAAGCTCGAAAGCCTGACCCACGGCGCTGGGTAGCCCGGCGACGATCCCGGCGAAGATCAGCAGCGAAATACCGTTGCCGATCCCCTTCTCGGTGATCTGCTCACCTAGCCACATCATAAACACCGCACCGGAGACGAAGGTCACCACGGCGGTGAAGTAGAAGCTAAAGTCAGCGCTGTAAGCGATGCCTTGGCTAGCCAGGCCCACGGACATACCGGTGGCCTGGACAAACGCCAGTATCACCGTGCCGTAGCGGGTGTACTGACTGATCTTTCGGCGGCCGGACTCGCCCTCTTTCTTGAGCTGCTCAAGCTGAGGGGAGACCGCGGTCATGAGCTGCATGATGATCGACGCCGAGATGTAGGGCATGATGCCCAAGGCGAGAACACTCATGCGCTCCAGCGCACCACCCGAGAACATGTTGAACATGCCCAGGATGGTGCCCTGCTGCTCCCTAAACAAGGCAGCAAGCTGGTCAGGATTGATACCGGGAACGGGGATATGGGCACCGATACGGTACACCACGATGGCGAGGAGCACGAAGCGCAAACGCGCCCACAGTTCACTCAGACCGCTGCCCGTCGCCGGCATGTTTCCTGACTTGGCCATTTAGTCCTCTACCTTGCCGCCAGCGGCTGCGATCGCGTCACGGGCACCCTTGGTGACCTTGAGACCGCGAACGGTAACCGCCTTGTTCAAATCGCCGGAAAGGATGATCTTCGCAAACTGCGTCGAGTCCTTCAGCACGTTGGCCTGCTTCAAAGTCTCGAGAGTGACTTCGTCACCCGCGACCTTGGCAAGCTCGGCCAGGCGTACTTCTTCAGAGACCAGCGACTTCGCCGACGTGAAGCCGAACTTCGGCAGACGGCGCTGCAGCGGCATCTGACCGCCTTCGAAACCGGGCTTGACGCTGCCGCCACTGCGCGATTTCTGACCTTTGTGGCCACGGCCACCGGTCTTACCCAGACCGGAACCGATACCACGACCCACGCGCTTTTCAGCGTGTTTTGAGCCCGGAGCCGGGCTTAAGGTATTAAGTTTCATGGATTACTCTCCCTCAACGCGCACAAGGTAGGTCACCTTGTGGATCATGCCGCGTACGGCCGGGGTGTCTTCCAGTTCAACCGTATGACCGATGCGACGCAGGCCCAGACCTTTCATGGTCGCCTTATGCTTGGGCAAAACGCCGATGGTGCTGCGGACCTGGGTAACCTTGATCAAAGCTGCCATGGTGTCTTACCCCGTAATCGCTTCGACAGACAGACCGCGCTTGGCGGCCACGTCGTCCGGTGATTGCATGGAGGCGAGACCGTTAACGGTCGCACGCACCACGTTTACCGGGTTGGTGGAACCGTAGCACTTGGCCAGTACGTCGTGGACACCGGCAAGCTCCAGTACGGAGCGCATGGCGCCACCGGCGATGATGCCGGTACCTTCGGAAGCCGGCTGCATGTACACCTTGGAGGCACCGTGACGGGCCTTGACCGGGTACTGCAGCGTTTGGCCTGCCAGGTTGACCTTGACCATGTTGCGACGCGCCTGATCCATCGCCTTCTGAATCGCGACCGGCACTTCACGCGCCTTGCCACGACCGAAACCGACACGACCTTTACCATCACCAACGACGGTCAGCGCGGTGAAGCCGAAAATACGACCACCCTTGACCACCTTGGCGACGCGGTTGACCTGCACCAATTTCTCTTGCAGATCACCGCTTTGCTGTTCGTTCTTCGCCATCGTAAAAACCCTTTAGAATTCCAGGCCGCCTTCACGAGCGGCGTCGGCCAGAGCCTTGACGCGACCGTGATATTTAAAGCCAGCACGATCGAAGGCCACCTGGGTGATGCCTGCTTCTTTAGCGCGTTCGGCGATCAGAGCGCCCACCTTGGAGGCGGCGTCCGAGTTACCGGTCGCACCCTCGCGCAGAGCCTTGTCCAGCGTGGAAGCGCTGGCCAACACTTTGCCACCATCCGGCGAGATAATCTGCGCATAGATGTGACGCGGGGTACGGTTGACGCACAGGCGATACACGCCCAGCTCGCGGATCTTGGCGCGAGCGCGGCGGGCACGACGGAGACGAGATTCTTTCTTCGCGTTCATAACCCTGCCTTACTTCTTCTTGGCTTCTTTACGGCGGACCTGCTCGTCGCCATAACGAACACCCTTGCCTTTGTACGGCTCGGGCGGACGGAAGGCGCGGATTTCCGCGGCGCACTGACCGAGCTTCTGCTTGTCCGCGCTTTTCAGCACGATAGTGGTGTTTTTCGGCGTTTCCGCTGTAACACCTTCAGGCAGTTCGTAGTCGACCGGGTGCGAGAAGCCCAGTGAAAGATTGAGCGTCTGGCCTTTCGCTTGCGCGCGATAACCGACGCCAACAATTTCGAGAGTTCGTGTAAAACCCTCGGATACGCCCGTGACCAGGTTCTGAACCAAGGCGCGGGTAGTACCGGCCATTGCCCAGCTCTTGGCAGATTCGCTCGGGGCGAAGGTCAGCTGGCCGTCTTCCTGACCGACCACCACGTCCTGGTGAATCGGCATGGACAGCGTGCCCAAACCACCTTTGGCGGTCAGCTGATCGTCGTTGATTTTAACGTCAACGCCGGCAGGCACTTTAACCGGATATTTCGCTATGCGGGACATTCCAGCCTCCTAGAATACGGTGCAGATGACTTCGCCACCGACGCCAGCCTGGCGCGCGGCACGATCGGTCATGACACCATTAGAGGTGGTGACAATCGCGATACCCAGACCATCGGCGACCTTGGGCAGATTGCTCTTACCCTTGTATTGACGCAGAGACGGCTTGGAAACCCGCTGAATGTGCTCGATGACCGGCTTACCCTCGAAGTATTTCAGGGTAACGGTGAGCTCGGGCTTGACGCCTTCAGCAACCGTGAAGTCGGCGATGTAGCCTTCTTCTTTTAGCACGCGGGCCACTTCCACTTTCAACTTGGAAGACGGCATGACTGCCGTCTCCTTGGTGGCCATCTGCGCATTACGGATACGGGTAAACATATCCGCCAGAGTATCTTGCATGCTCATTTAATGTGCGCTCCTGATGAATCTACGTGGCGTTACCAGCTGGACTTTTTGAGTCCAGGGACGTCGCCACGCATGGCGGCTTCACGCAGCTTGTTACGGCCAAGGCCGAACTTGTTGTAAAAACCGTGCGGACGGCCAGTGATGCGGCAGCGGTTTGTCCGACGCACCGGGCTCGAGTCACGCGGCAGTTGCTGCAGTTTCAGCGTCGCCTCGAAGCGGTCTTCATCGGTCGTGTTCACGTCCGAGATGATCTTCTTGAGCTCAGCGCGCTTGGCCGCGTACTTCTCGACCAGCTCTGCACGCTTTTGTTCACGCTCTACCATGCTTTTCTTAGCCATGATCCAACCCTTATTTCTTGAACGGGAAGTTCAGTGCAGCTAGCAGCGCACGACCTTCCTCGTCGGTGTTGGCGGTAGTGGTGATGGTGACGTCCAACCCGCGGATACGATCGATTTTATCATACTCGATCTCCGGGAAGATGATCTGCTCACGCACACCCATGGAGTAGTTGCCACGACCGTCGAAGGACTTCGGGTTGAGACCACGGAAGTCACGCACGCGAGGAATCGCGATGTTCACCAGACGGTCCAAAAAGTCCCACATGCGCTCAGCGCGCAGCGTTACCTTGATACCGATTGGCCAGCCTTCGCGCACCTTGAAGCCCGCGATGGACTTACGTGCCTTGGTCACCAGCGGCTTTTGACCGGAAAGCTTCTCCAGATCGCCGACGGCATTGTCGATCAGCTTTTTATCGCTGACCGCTTCGCCGATACCCATGTTCAGAGTCACTTTCGTGATCCGGGGTACCTGCATTACGTTGGCGTAGCTAAACTGCTCTTTGAGTTGAGCCACCACCTCGTTTTGATAACGTTCTTTCAAGTTCGCCATTGTGCTACCCGACTCGCGTTAGGCGTCGATCTGCGTCTGCGTCGACTTGTAGATACGTACCTTGGTACCGTCTTCCTTCACCTGGAAGCCGACGCGATCCGCCTTACCGGTCTCCGAATTGAAGATGGCTACGTTGGACGCGTGAATCGGAGCCTCACGCTCGACGATACCGCCCTGATTTCCCGCCATGGGATTGGCTTTGGTGTGACGCTTAATCATGTTCACACCGGACACCACGAAGCGGTTTTCCATTACCCGCTTAACAGTGCCGCGCTTGCCTTTATCCTTCCCGGCGATGACGATGACTTCATCGTCACGTTTGATCTTTTGCATATTCGCCTCGCTCCTTACAGCACTTCAGGCGCTAAGGAAATGATCTTCATGAACCGCTCATTACGCAGCTCACGAGTGACCGGACCGAAAATACGGGTGCCGATCGGCTGTTCGTTGGTGTTGTTCAACAAAACCGCCGCATTTCCATCGAAACGAATAAGCGACCCGTCGTTACGACGGACACCGCTACGGGTGCGAACGACCACCGCTTTCAGGACCTGGCCTTTTTTGACCTTGCCCCGCGGAATGGCTTCTTTCACCGTTACCTTGATGACATCACCTACGCGAGCGTAGCGACGGTGTGAACCGCCTAGCACCTTGATGCACTGCACCCGGCGCGCTCCGCTGTTGTCGGCGACATCCAGCATTGTCTGAGTCTGAATCATCGGTTTTCTCCAAACCTAATCTGACTGCACTGGTTGGAAGACCGAGGGAATTAACCCTTGGCCTGCTCGACCACCTCGACCAGCGTCCAGGCTTTCTTCTTGGAAAGCGGACGGCACTCCTGAATGGAAACCGTGTCGCCTGCCTTCGCCTGGTTCGCCTCATCATGGGCGTGCAGCTTGGTGGAGCGCTTAACGTATTTTCCGTAGATCGGGTGACGCTCACGACGCTCGATCATGACGACGATGGATTTCTCCATCTTGTCGCTCACCACCTTACCGGTGAGCGTACGGGCTTTTTTCTCTTCGGCCATCTCAATCACCTGCCTTCTCGTTGAGCAAAGTCTTCACGCGGGCGATATCCCGACGGACCTGCTTGAGCAGATGAGTCTGGCTCAGTTGGCCGGAGGCCTTCTGCATGCGCAGGTTAAACTGCTCGCGGAGGAGCTCGAGGAGCTGCTCTTGGAGCTCTCCTGCGGACTTTTCACGAATTTCTTGGGCTTTCATCACATCACCGTCCGTTTTGCAAAGGTGGTGGACAAGGGCATCTTCTGTGCGGCCAGGTCAAACGCTTCACGGGCCAGCTCTTCAGATACGCCTTCAATTTCATACAGGACCCGACCCGGCTGGATCTGGGCTACCCAGTACTCAACGGAACCCTTACCTTTACCCATACGAACTTCGAGTGGTTTCTTGGAGATCGGCTTGTCCGGGAATACGCGGATCCAGATCTTACCGCCACGCTTGACGTGACGTGTGATCGCACGACGGCCAGCTTCGATCTGACGGGCCGTGATGCGGCCGCGACCGGTAGCTTTCAGGCCGTACTCCCCGAAGCTGATCTTGCTTCCGCGATGCGCCAGACCACGGTTGCGGCCTTTCTGCATCTTGCGGAATTTCATACGCTTGGGCTGTAACATCGACTCGCTCTCCCCTTACCTGGAACCTTTCTTCTTGGGCGCGTTGCCGGAAGGCTGTTGCTGCTTAGCCTTGGCACGTACTTCCTCGATACCGCCGAGGATTTCGCCCTTGAAGATCCACACTTTGACGCCGATGACGCCGTAGGTGGTGTGAGCTTCGAAGGTGGCGTAGTCAATGTCCGCACGCAGGGTATGCAGCGGAACGCGACCTTCACGGTACCATTCGGTACGGGCGATTTCGGCGCCACCCAGACGACCGGACAGCTGGATCTTGATACCGCCAGCGCCCAAACGCATTGCGTTTTGTACCGCGCGCTTCATCGCACGACGGAACATCACGCGACGCTCCAGCTGACCCGCAACGTTCGCGGCGACGAGCTTGGCGTCGAGTTCCGGCTTGCGAACTTCTTCGATGTTCACGTGAACCGGAACGCCCATCATCTCGGTGAGGTCGCGACGCAGGCGGTCGACGTCTTCACCTTTCTTGCCAATCACGATACCCGGACGGGCAGTGTGAATGGTAATGCGGGCATTGTTCGCAGGGCGCTCGATGTGAATATGGCTCACGGAGGCGTTTTTCAGGCGCTCTTCCAGGAAGCTGCGCACTGCGAGATCGTTGTTGAGCTTATCGGCGTAAGCGCCGCGCTCGGCATACCAGACAGAAGCATGGTCTTTGACAATGCCCAGTCGAATGCCTATTGGATTGACTTTCTGACCCATCTGGTCGACTCCTACTTCTCGGCTACCTTGACGGTGATGTGGCAGGTGCGCTTCAAGATACGATCTGCGCGGCCTTTGGCGCGCGGCTTGATACGCTTGAGCGTCATGCCCTCATCGACGCAGATGGTCGAGACACGCAGCTCGTCGATGTCCATGCCGTTATTTTCTTCCGCATTCGCGATGGCGGACTGAAGCGTTTTCTTGACCAGTTTGGCAGCCTTCTTCGGTGAGAAGGTCAGCAGGTCAATAGCTTCGGCGACCGGTTTACCGCGCACCTGGTCAGCCACCAAACGGGCCTTCTGGGCGGATAAACGAGCGCCACGCAGCTTAGCTGTGACTTCCATCTCTCAATCCTCTCTGGCTTACCGTTTGGCTTTCTTGTCCGCCACATGCCCGCGATACGTGCGAGTGGCAGCGAATTCGCCCAGTTTATGACCCACCATTTCCTCGGAGACGTGCACCGGGACATGCTGGCGTCCGTTATGGACTGCGATGGTGAGACCTACCATGTTGGGCAGAATCATCGAACGACGCGACCAGGTCTTGATCGGTTTGCGGTCGTTCTTTTCCACTGCAGCCTCAACCTTCTTCAAAAGATGAAGGTCAATGAAGGGACCTTTCTTTAGTGAACGTGGCACAGCCGTTACCTCTTAATGTCTTGGCAATTTCGATCAACGCGTCTTGTTACGACGACGGATGATCAGCTTGTCGGTGCGCTTGTTCTTACGCGTCTTATGACCCTTGGTCGGCATACCCCACGGGGATACCGGATGACGGCCACCGCTGGTGCGGCCTTCACCACCACCGTGCGGGTGATCCACCGGGTTCATCGCGACACCGCGAACAGTCGGGCGCACGCCTCTCCAGCGCTTCGCACCGGCCTTGCCAAGTTGACGCAGGCTGTGCTCGGAGTTGCTCACTTCGCCCAGAGTCGCGCGGCACTCGGCCAGGATCTTGCGCATTTCGCCAGAGCGAAGACGCAAGGTGGCGTAGTTGCCTTCACGCGCAACCAGCTGTGCGCTAGTACCGGCACTGCGAGCAATCTGCGCGCCTTTACCCGGCTTCAGCTCGATCGCGTGAACGGTCGAACCCAGCGGGATGTTGCGCAGCGGCAAGGCATTGCCTTTCTTGATGGCGGCGTTGACACCGGATTCCAGCACGTCACCCGCGCTGACACCTTTCGGTGCGATGATGTAACGACGTTCGCCATCGGCGTACTTCAGCAGCGCAATGTGCGCGCTGCGGTTCGGATCGTGCTCGAGGCGCTCAACGGTGGCCGGAATGCCATCCTTGGTGCGCTTGAAGTCGATCAGACGGTAGTGCTGACGGTGACCACCGCCCACGTGGCGGGTGGTGATGCGACCGTAGTTGTTACGGCCACCGGACTTGGACTGTTTTTCCAAAAGCGGCGCGTAAGCACGGCCCTTGTACAGTTCCTCACCAACGATCTTGACGACGTGGCGACGACCGGCGGATGTGGGTTTGGTCTTGACGATTGCCATTATCCGTACTCCTGCCCTTATTCGGCGCCAGAGAAGTCTTCGAGCGTTTCACCCGCAGCCAGGGTCACATACGCTTTGCGGTAACCCTTACGCAGGCCAACGCCATGAGCAGTACGCTTGGTCTTGCCCTTGACGTTCAGTGTCTGAACGCTGCCGACCTTCTTGCCGAACAGTGCTTCGACGGCTTTCTTGATCTCGGGCTTGGTAGCGTCACTCGCTACCTTGAAGACGTACTGGTTGCGCTCGGCGGCCATCGCGGCCTTTTCGGTCACGTGCGGTCCAAGCAGAACCTTGAATACGCGTTCCTGGTTCATGCCAGCTTCTCCTCGAATTTACGCAGGGCGGAGACGGTGATCAGGACCTTATCGAAGGCCACCAGGCTCACCGGATCGGCTGCCGCGACATCCACCACGTTGACGTGGGGAAGGTTGCGAGCGGCCAGATAGAGCGTCTCGTCGATCTCTTCGGTGACGATCAACACTTTCTCAAGGTTGAGCTCTTTCAGCTTGGCAGCGACCTGCTTGGTCTTGGGCGCGTCCACGGTGAACTCTTCAACCGCCACCAGACGTTCCTGACGAACGAGCTCGGACAGAATGGAGCGCATCGCCGCACGGTACATCTTGCGGTTAACCTTCTGGGAGTGATCCTGCGGGCGAGCCGCGAAGGTTACGCCGCCGCTGCGCCATAGCGGCGAGCGGATGGTTCCGGCACGTGCGCGACCAGTGCCCTTCTGACGCCACGGCTTCTTACCACCACCGCGAACTTCAGAACGGTTCTTTTGAGCGCGAGTACCCTGGCGCGCACCGGCCAAATAGGCGGTGACGACCTGGTGAACGAGCGCTTCGTTGAATTCTTTGCCAAAAGTGGCGTCGGCTACTTCAACGGTACCCGTGCCTGCAGCAAGATTCAGATTCATTGGTAATTATCCCCTTCAGCCAGCTTTCACGGCGCTGCGAACGATGACGTCGCTACCGGTTGCACCCGGAACAGCACCCTTGATTAGCAGCAGGTTACGCTCGGCATCGACACGGACGATTTCAAGGCTTTGCACGGTGCAGCGGACGTTGCCCATCTGACCGGCCATTTTCTTGCCTTTGAATACGCGACCCGGGGTCTGACACATGCCGATAGAACCCGGCGCGCGGTGCGACAGGGAGTTACCATGGCTGTTGTCTTGGGTACGGAAGTTCCAGCGCTTAACAGCACCCTGGAAGCCTTTACCCTTGGAGGTGCCGGTCACGTCGATCATTTGACCAGCTTCGAAGAGGGATACGGTGAGTTCGCCACCCACTTCAGGAGCTTCTTCGCCTTCTGCAAGACGGAATTCCATCAGTGAACGACCAGCCTCAACACCCGCCTTGGCAAACTGTCCAGCTTGCGCTTTGGTTAGGTGCTTGGCTTTGCGAGAGCCTGTGGTGACCTGTACCGCTGCGTAGCCGTCGGATTCGACGGTTTTAACGCGCGTGACACGGTTAGGATCCACTTCAATAACGGTTACGGGAACGGACGAGCCGTCTTCGGTAAAGACACGGGTCATCCCGGCCTTTTTACCGACTAAACCGATAGTCATACTCAGTCTCCTATAGTGTACGGGGCTATCACCCGCTATGGCTGCCCTTTCCAGAGCATTCCACTAGCACATTGTGTGGCGTCTCACGACGCGGCGGCTGCTGATCAAAAAACGTTAATGAACGCTGGGCCGCAAGTGTCTAGTGTGATTAGTCGAGCTTGATTTGCACGTCTACGCCAGCGGCGAGGTCGAGCTTCATCAGCGCATCAACGGTTTTCTCGGTCGGCTCGACGATATCGAGCACACGCTTGTGCGTACGAATCTCATACTGATCGCGCGCGTCCTTATTGACGTGCGGAGAAATCAGGATGGTGTAGCGCTCGCGGTTGGTCGGCAGCGGGATCGGTCCACGAACCTGAGCACCAGTACGCTTAGCGGTTTCAACGATTTCCGCTGTGGACTGATCGATCAGGCGATGGTCGAACGCTTTCAACCGAATGCGAATCTTTTGGTTCTGCATTTGCCCTAAACTCCAATGGATGTCGACGGCGCGAGCCGTCTACCCACGCATTCAAAGGATGCGCATTATATGCACGTCAAAAGCACGTGTCAAACATTTGCTCATGATGCGCAGAAAAGGGGGCTCCTTGGAGCCCCCTTCGTCATTCAGCGACTAACTTACTGAACGATTTTGGCTACAACGCCAGCACCAACGGTACGGCCGCCTTCGCGAATCGCGAAGCGCAGGCCGTCTTCCATGGCGATCGGCGCGATCAGGGTAACAACCATTTGGATGTTGTCGCCCGGCATAACCATTTCAACGCCTTCCGGCAGTTCACAAGTACCGGTTACGTCGGTGGTACGGAAGTAGAACTGCGGACGGTAGCCCTTGAAGAACGGCGTGTGACGACCACCCTCTTCCTTGGACAGAACGTAGACTTCGGCTTCGAAGACGGTGTGCGGCTTGATGGTGCCCGGCTTGGCCAGAACCTGACCACGCTCGACGTCATCACGCTTGGTACCACGCAGAAGGGCACCAACGTTCTCACCTGCACGACCTTCGTCGAGCAGCTTACGGAACATTTCGACACCGGTAACGGTGGTCTTGGTGGTGTCCTTCATACCGACGATTTCAACTTCTTCGCCAGCTTTAACGATACCGCGCTCTACACGACCGGTAACAACAGTACCGCGGCCAGAGATAGAGAATACGTCTTCGATCGGCATCAGGAACGGCTGGTCGATCGCACGCTCCGGCTCAGGGATGTAGTCATCCAGCGCCTTGATCAGGTTGGCAACGGCGGTAGTACCCATGCCGTTGTCGTCCTTGCCTTCCAGCGCCATCAGAGCGGAGCCAGTGATGATCGGCGTGTCGTCGCCCGGGAAGTCGTACTGAGACAGAAGTTCACGAACTTCCATTTCGACCAGCTCGAGGAGCTCTTCGTCATCGACCATGTCTGCCTTGTTCAGGAAGACAACGATGAACGGAACGCCAACCTGACGAGACAGCAGGATGTGCTCGCGGGTTTGCGGCATCGGGCCGTCAGCGGCAGAACATACCAGGATCGCGCCGTCCATCTGCGCAGCACCGGTGATCATGTTCTTGACGTAGTCAGCGTGTCCCGGGCAGTCAACGTGTGCGTAGTGACGCACTTCAGACTGGTACTCAACGTGAGACGTTGCGATGGTGATACCGCGCTCGCGCTCTTCCGGAGCGTTATCGATGGTATCGAATTCACGCCAGTCGCCACCGAATACTTCGGCAGACACGCGAGTCAGGGCCGCGGTCAGAGTCGTTTTACCGTGGTCGACGTGACCGATGGTGCCGACGTTGATATGCGGTTTGGAACGTTCGAATTTTTCCTTAGCCACTGCTATAACCTCTTTACGTTAGCTAACGGTTAACCGTTTTGGTTGATGACGGCTTCAACGACGCTGGAGGGCGCCTCATCGTACTTCGCGAACTCCATGGAGTAGCTCGCACGGCCCTGGGTCTGAGAGCGTAGATCGGTTGCATAACCGAACATCTCACCCAGCGGCACCGTTGCACGGATGACCTTACCTGCAGAGGAGTCATCCATGCCCTGCACCAAGCCGCGACGACGGTTCAGGTCGCCCATGACGTCACCCATAAAGTCTTCGGGAGTCACGACCTCGACCTTCATCACCGGCTCCAGCAGCACGGCCTTGGCCTTCCTGGCACCTTCTTTCACGGCCATGGAAGAAGCAATCTTGAACGCGGTCTCGTTCGAGTCCACGTCGTGGTAGGAACCATCGTACAGCGTTACTTTAACGTCGATCATCGGGTAACCCGCGATGACACCGTTTTTCAGCTGCTCGTAAGCACCCTTTTCTACCGCCGGCACGTATTCCTTCGGAACCACGCCGCCCACGATTTCAGAGTTGAACTTGAAGAAGATTTCGTCTTCGCCTTCACCCTTCTCTTCAGCGGTCAGCGGCTCGATACGCAGGTAAACGTGACCGAACTGACCACGACCACCGGACTGACGTACGAACTTGCCTTCCTGCTCGACGCTGCCGCGAATGGTTTCGCGGTAGGCGACCTGCGGCTTACCGATATTGGCATCAACCTTGAACTCGCGACGCATGCGGTCAACGATGATGTCCAGGTGAAGCTCACCCATACCGGAAATGATGGTCTGGCCGGTCTCTTCGTCGGTTTTCACCTGGAAAGAGGGATCTTCCTGGGCCAGTTTGCCCAGTGCCACGCCCATTTTTTCCTGGTCGGCTTTCGACTTCGGCTCGACCGCGACCGAGATAACCGGATCCGGGAACTCCATGCGCTCAAGGATAATCTTGTTATCGATGTCGCACAGGGTGTCACCGGTGGTGACGTCCTTCAGACCGATACAGGCGGCGATATCGCCAGCCAGGATTTCCTTGATCTCTTCACGCGAGTTGGAGTGCATCTGAACGATACGACCCACACGCTCTTTCTTGCCCTTGACGGAGTTGTACACACCATCGCCAGACTTCAGAACGCCCGAGTAGACGCGGATGAAGGTCAGGGTACCGACGAAGGGGTCGGTCGCGATCTTGAACGCCAGCGCCGCGAAGGGCTGGTTGTCGTCGGCTTCGCGAGTGGCGATGGTACCGTCTTTATCGTCCAGCTCACCTTCGATCGCTTTAACTTCGGTCGGAGACGGCATGTATTCGATAACGCCGTCGAGAACCGCCTGTACGCCCTTGTTCTTGAACGCAGAGCCACAGGTGACCAGGACGACTTCGTTGGCGAGGGTACGCGCACGAAGGCCGGCCTTGATCTCTTCGATGGTCAAGTCACCCTCTTCGAGGTACTTATCCATCAGCTCTTCAGACGCTTCCGCAGCACACTCGACCATCTCTTCGCGGTACTTCTCGGCGGTCTCCTTGAGCTCGTCCGGAATGTCCACGAGGTCGTAGTTCATGCCAAGGCTCGCCTCGTCCCACAGAATCGCTTTCATCTGCAGCAGGTCGATAACGCCCTTGAAGTCTTCCTCGGTGCCCCAGTTGATCTGGATCGGCACGGCGTTGGCGCCCAGACGATCTTTCAACTGGTCGACGACCATGAAGAAGTCAGCGCCGGTACGGTCCATCTTGTTGACGAACACCATGCGCGGAACTTCGTACTTATTGGCCTGACGCCATACGGTTTCGGTCTGCGGCTGAACACCGGAGGAGCCACACAGAACGACGACCGCACCATCGAGAACACGCAGAGAACGCTCGACTTCGATGGTGAAGTCAACGTGTCCGGGGGTGTCGATGATGTTAATGCGGTGCTCGTCGAACTGCTTGTTCATGCCCTGCCAGAAACAGGTGGTCGCAGCTGAGGTGATAGTGATACCACGCTCCTGCTCCTGCTCCATCCAGTCCATGGTCGCCGCACCGTCGTGCACTTCGCCCACTTTGTGGGAAAGGCCGGTGTAAAACAGTACGCGCTCAGTTGTCGTGGTTTTACCCGCGTCAACGTGAGCGACGATACCGATATTGCGATAACGCTTTAGTGGAGTCTTGCGTGCCACGGTGAAACTCCCGTTAGTTGGCGATGCTATTGGATCCTGCGACTTCTTTTATGCCACCGCCGCCATCAGCGGATAGCGGCGGTGGGTTGCGGCGAGGCTCGAGCGCGACGCACGCAACGGGTTAAAAGAAACCCACTCAGCAACGCCGAGCTTAGAAACGATAGTGAGAGAAGGCCTTGTTGGCTTCAGCCATACGATGCACGTCTTCACGCTTCTTGACAGCGGAGCCCTTGCCTTCGGCGGCGTCCAGCATTTCGCCTGCAAGGCGCTGAACCATCGTTTTTTCACCGCGGCGACGCGCAGCGTCTACCAGCCAGCGCATAGCCAGCGCCTGGCGGCGAGACGGACGAACTTCAACCGGCACCTGATAGGTCGCACCGCCAACGCGGCGCGATTTCACTTCGACCATCGGCTGAATGGTTTCCAGCGCTTTGTCGAAGATTTCCAGCGGCTCTTCATTACTACGCTCGGCAACCCTGTCCAACGCACCGTATACGATGCGCTCAGCTACGGACTTTTTGCCGCTGACCATCAGGTGGTTCATGAACTTCGCCAAGCGGTCACTTCCGAACTTCGGATCCGGCAGGATTTCGCGTTTGGCTACAACTCTTCTTCTAGGCATGATAAGCCCTCAATTAAGGATCCTTCAGGTAAACCCGGGGCTTACGGTCGCCTTATGGCGTTGCCCGACCTTACTCTTATCAGACCAGCAAATTCGTATTAAAGAGACCGTGAGTCTTAGGACTTCGGCTTCTTGGTACCGTATTTGGAACGACCCTGACGACGGTTCTGTACGCCGGAGGTGTCGAGCGCGCCGCGAACGGTGTGATAACGCACACCGGGCAAGTCTTTTACACGACCGCCACGGATCAGAACAACGGAGTGTTCCTGCAGGTTGTGACCTTCACCACCGATGTAGGAAGAGACTTCGAACCCGTTGGTCAGGCGCACACGGCAAACCTTACGCAGGGCCGAGTTCGGCTTCTTCGGGGTGGTGGTGTAAACGCGGGTACAAACGCCGCGCTTTTGCGGGCAGGCCTGAAGCGCGGGCACGTCACTTTTCGTGACGGGGCGCTTGCGCGGCTTGCGCACTAGCTGATTAATCGTTGCCATGGTGTTTAGCTGACTCCAATGGTTGCCTTGGCCTTTTTAGCGGTGCGGGCGCACCCACCCCACTGTTAAAGGCTGCGCATTCTAATGGCTCACCCCGGGTTTCGTCAAGCCCCGCCGGCGTTTTGCCGGCGGAACCGCGCCCCTGGGACCAGCCGCCTGGTGAATCACTCAACCGCGTGACTCGAAACCTTCGAGCTGATTACAGCTCGTCGTCGGTGTCGAGAGCGGTGAGCTGAGCACCCAGCTCCTGTTCGACCTCGGTCGCCGAGGGGTTGAACAGACGCTCGACGTCTTCGCGCTTGCGACGACGCTCGGCGTGGTGAGTCAAACCGGTACCAGCCGGAATCAGACGTCCCACCACGACGTTTTCTTTCAAACCGCGCAAGTAGTCACGCTTGCCGGTGACTGCCGCTTCGGTCAGTACCCGCGTGGTCTCCTGGAACGAGGCCGCCGAAATGAACGACTCGGTCGCCAGGCTCGCCTTGGTGATACCCAACAGCAGACGCGTGTACTTGGCCGGGAACTTGCCTTCTTTCTCGAGACGCTCGTTCTGCTCGAGTACGCGCACAAGCTCTGCCTGGTCACCGGTGATGAAGTCGGAGTCACCGGAATCGGTGATTTCGACCTTGCGCAGCATCTGACGCACGATGACTTCAATGTGCTTGTCGTTGATGCCAACGCCTTGCAGACGGTAAACGTCCTGCACCTCGGCGGTGATGTACTTGGCCAGCTCCGCCACGCCCAGAAGACGCAGAATGTCGTGCGGGTTGCTCGGGCCATCGGAGATGACCTCGCCCTTCTCGACGGTCTCGCCTTCGAACACAGCGATCTGGCGCCACTTGGGAATCAGCGCCTCGAAGGGATCGCCAGATTCCGGGGTGATCGTCAGACGACGCTTGCCCTTGGTCTCCTTACCGAAGCTCACCACGCCGCTGATCTCGGCAAGAATCGACGATTCCTTGGGTTTGCGCGCCTCGAACAGATCCGCCACGCGCGGCAGACCACCGGTGATGTCCTTGTTACCGGACGCCTCGACCGGAATACGGGCGACGACCTCACCCACGCCGATGGCGGTACCATCGTCGACGGAGATGATCGAGTTACCCGGCAGCAGGTACTGTACCGGCGTGTTGGAACCGGAGACCGACACGTACTCACCGGCGGCGTCCTGCAGCATGACCATTGGGCGCTTGTCGCGGCCAGCCATCGGGCGCGCCGCGGACTCGATTACCTCGATGGAAGAGAGGCCGGTCATCTCATCGACGGAGCGGTGCATGGTGACACCCTCGTCAAGGTCGATGAACTGCGCTTTACCTTCCACCTCGGCCACGATCGGATGCGTGTGCGGGTCCCACTTGGCCACGGTCGCACCGGCATCGACGACGTCGCCGTCGCGTACCGACAGTTCGGCACCGTAGGGCAGCTTGTAGTACTCGCGCTCACGGCCGTGGTCGTCGGCGACGGCCAGGGCGCTGGAGCGTGACACCACGACCAGTTTGCCGTCGGCGCGCTCGACGTGCTTGATGTTGTGCAGACGTACCTTACCGCCGTGCTTGACCTGAACGCTGTCCACCGCCGAGGAGCGCGAGGCCGCGCCGCCGATGTGGAACGTACGCATGGTCAGCTGGGTACCCGGCTCACCGATGGACTGCGCGGCGATGACGCCCACGGACTCACCGATGTTGACCTGGTGACCGCGGGCCAGATCGCGCCCGTAGCAGGACGAGCAAACACCGTGCGGCGTGTCACAGGTAATGGTCGAGCGCACCACGATTTCGTCGACGCCCATGGTGTCAAGCGCCGCGCACCACTTCTCGTCGAGCAGCGTGTTACGCGCGATCAACACTTCCTCGGTGCTCGGGTCGATGACGTCCAGCGCCACGACGCGGCCGAGTACACGCTGAGACAGCGGTACGATGATGTCGCCACCCTCGATGATCGGGTGCAGCGTCAGGCCGTTCTCGGTGCCGCAATCGGTCTCGGTGATGACCAGATCCTGGGCCACGTCGACCAGACGACGCGTCAGGTAACCGGAGTTGGCCGTTTTCAGGGCCGTATCCGCCAGACCTTTACGTGCACCGTGGGTCGAGATGAAGTACTGAAGTACGTTCAGACCTTCACGGAAGTTGGCGACGATCGGCGTTTCGATGATCGAGCCGTCCGGCTTGGCCATCAGTCCGCGCATACCGGCGAGCTGACGGATCTGGGCCGCACTACCTCGGGCGCCGGAGTCGGCCATGATGAAGACGCTGTTGAACGAGTCCTGCTCGACTTCGTTGCCATCACGGTCGATCACGGTCTCTTTCGAGATACCGGTCATCATCGCCTTGGCCACTTTATCGTTGGCCTTGGACCAGATGTCGATGACCTTGTTGTACTTTTCACCCGCGGTCACAAGACCGGAGGAGAACTGGTCTTCGATCTCTTTGACTTCGGCTTCCGCCGCGTCGACGATCTCGGTCTTGGCGTCCGGAATGACGAAGTCGTTGACGCCGATGGAGGCGCCGGACCAGGTCGCCAGGCGGAAACCGGTGTACATCAGCTGGTCAGCGAAGATCACCGTGGGCTTGAGCCCGGAGCGGCGATACACCTCGTTGATCAGCCCGGAGATCGCCTTCTTCTTCATCGGCTTGTCGATGAGCTCAAACGGCACGCCTTCCGGCAGAATGCGGAACAGCAGCGCACGACCGACGGTGGTGTCGTAAATGGAGCGCTTGTCGCTGCGCTCGCCGGTCTCTTCGTCGATCACGACTTCATCGAGTCGCACCTTGATGCGGGCATGCAAGGAAACGGTTTGCGTACCGAAGGCGCGCTCGACCTCGTTCAGGCCAGAGAACACCATGCCCTCGCCCTTGGCGTTGATCTTCTCGCGGGTCATGTAGTAAAGACCCAGTACCACGTCCTGAGACGGTACGATGATCGGCTCGCCGTTGGCCGGTGACAGCACGTTGTTGGTGGCCATCATCAGCGCACGGGCTTCGAGCTGGGCTTCCAGGGTCAGCGGTACGTGGACCGCCATCTGGTCGCCGTCGAAGTCGGCGTTGTAGGCCGCACACACCAGCGGGTGCAGCTGGATCGCTTTACCTTCGATCAACAGCGGCTCGAACGCCTGGATACCGAGGCGGTGCAGGGTCGGTGCGCGGTTCAAGAGTACCGGGTGCTCGCGGATGACGTCGGCAAGGATATCCCACACTTCCGGTAGCTCGCGCTCGACCATCTTCTTCGCGGCCTTGATCGTGGAGGCGTGCCCCAGCGACTGAAGCTTCGAGTAGATGAACGGCTTGAACAGTTCGAGCGCCATTTTCTTCGGCAGACCGCACTGGTGCAGACGCAGGGTCGGGCCGACGGTGATGACCGAACGACCGGAGTAGTCGACGCGTTTGCCCAGCAAGTTCTGACGGAAACGGCCCTGCTTACCCTTGATCATGTCAGCCAGGGATTTCAGCGGGCGCTTGTTGGAGCCGGTGATCGCACGGCCGCGGCGGCCGTTATCCAGCAGCGCGTCGACCGCCTCCTGAAGCATACGCTTTTCGTTGCGCACGATGATGTCCGGCGCGTTCAGATCGAGCAGACGCTTCAGGCGGTTGTTGCGGTTGATCACGCGGCGATACAGGTCGTTCAAATCCGACGTCGCGAAGCGGCCGCCGTCCAGCGGGACGAGCGGGCGCAAATCCGGCGGCAGCACTGGCAGCACTTCCATGACCATCCACGCCGGCGCGTTGCCGGAGTGGTAGAACGCTTCCAGAAGCTTCAAGCGCTTGGAGAGCTTCTTGATCTTGGTTTCGGAGTTGGTCTGCGGAATCTCTTCGCGCAGCGTGTTGATCTCTTCTTCCAGATCGATGTCTTTCAGAAGCTCCTGCACTGCTTCGGCGCCCATGCGGGCATCGAAGTCGTCGCCGAACTCTTCAAGGGCCTCAAAATACTGCTCGTCGTTCAAGAGCTGACCACGCTCGAGCGTAGTCATGCCCGGGTCGATCACCACAAACGATTCGAAGTAGAGCACGCGCTCGATGTCACGCAGCGTCATGTCCAGGAACATGCCGATGCGTGAAGGCAGCGATTTCAAGAACCAGATGTGGGCCACCGGGCTCGCAAGCTCGATGTGGCCCATGCGCTCACGGCGCACGGCGGCCTTGGTCACTTCGACACCGCACTTCTCGCAGATGATGCCGCGGTGCTTCATGCGCTTGTACTTGCCGCACAGGCACTCGTAGTCCTTCACTGGGCCAAAGATCTTGGCGCAGAACAGACCATCACGCTCGGGCTTGAACGTCCGGTAGTTGATGGTCTCGGGCTTTTTCACCTCGCCAAACGACCAGGAGCGAATCATGTCCGGCGACGCAAGGGTAATCTTGATCGCATCAAACTCTTCGGACTGAGACTGCGATTTGAGTACTTTCACCAAATCTTTCATTGGACAGCTCCTAGCTCTCTAACTCGATATCGATGCCCAGCGAGCGGATTTCCTTCACCAGTACGTTGAAGGACTCCGGCATGCCTGCCTGCATGGTGTGGTCGCCATCCACGATGTTCTTGTACATCTTGGTGCGGCCTTCGACGTCGTCCGACTTGACGGTGAGCATCTCTTGTAGCGTGTACGCCGCGCCGTAGGCTTCCAGCGCCCACACTTCCATTTCACCGAAGCGCTGGCCACCGAACTGCGCCTTACCGCCCAGCGGCTGCTGGGTCACCAGCGAGTACGAGCCGGTAGAACGGGCGTGCATCTTGTCGTCGACCAGGTGGTTGAGCTTCAGCATGTACATGTAGCCCACGGTTACCGGGCGATCGAACATGTCGCCGGTACGCCCGTCGTACAGCTTCATCTGGCCGGACTCGGGAATGTCCGCAAGCTTCAGCAGGTGCTTGATCTCGTGCTCCTTGGCACCGTCGAACACCGGCGTGGCCATCGGCACACCGCCCTTGAGGTTCTTCGCCAGCGCAATGACTTCGTCGTCGCTGAGCGAATCGATGTCTTCAAGGCGCGTACCCGGGGTGTTGTACACCTGACCGAGGAAGTCGCGGATTTCCGCCAGCTGCTGGCCACGGGCGTCGCGCAGCATGGCGTCGATCTTCACACCCAAACCACGAGCGGCCATGCCCAAGTGGGTTTCGAGGATCTGACCCACGTTCATACGCGACGGAACACCCAAGGGGTTGAGCACCACGTCGACCGGCTCGCCCTTATCGTCGAACGGCATGTCCTCGATCGGCATGATCGCCGAGATGACACCCTTGTTACCGTGACGGCCGGCCATCTTGTCGCCCGGCTGGATGCGACGCTTGACCGCCATGTAGACCTTGACGATTTTAAGCACGCCCGGTGCGAGGTCGTCGCCCTGAGTGAGCTTGCGCTTCTTGTCTTCGAAACGCTCGTCCATCTCTTTACGACGGTTTTCGAGCTGTTCGTCAGCTTGGGCGAGCAGTTCGTTGAACGACTCGTCCTGCATGCGCAGCTTGAACCACTGCTGACGCGGAAGCTCTTCCAGGTAGGCTTCGTCGAGCACGTCGCCCTTCTTGAGCTGCGGGCCGCCGTTGACCGCCTGACCGTCCAGGGTGCGCTTGAGACGCTCGAACGTGGCGTCTTCGGCGATCCGGTAGGTCTCCTGAAGATCCTTGCGGACTTCGTCGAGCTGCATCTGCTCGATGGAGAGCGCGCGGGAGTCCTTCTCGACACCGTCGCGGGTGAAGACCTGCACGTCGATGACCGTACCCTTCATGCCGGTCGGCGCACGCAGCGACGTATCTTTAACGTCGCTTGCCTTCTCACCGAAGATGGCACGCAAGAGCTTCTCTTCCGGCGTCAGCTGGGTTTCGCCCTTCGGCGTGACCTTACCGACCAGAATGTCGCCGGGGCCGACTTCGGCACCGATGTAGACGACACCCGCCTCGTCCAGTTTGCCCAGCGCCGACTCGCCGACGTTGGGAATGTCCGAGGTGATCTCTTCCGGGCCGAGCTTGGTGTCGCGGGACACGCAGGTCAGCTCCTGGATGTGGATCGTAGTGAAACGGTCTTCCTGAACCGCCCGCTCGGAGAGCAGGATGGAGTCCTCGAAGTTGTAACCGTTCCAGGGCATGAACGCGATGCGCATGTTCTGACCGAGTGCCAGATCACCCATGTCGACGGACGGGCCGTCGGCGAGGATGTCGCCGCGGGCGACGTTGTCGCCGGGGCGCACGATCGGGCGCTGGTTCATGCAGGTGTTCTGGTTCGAACGGGTGTACTTGGTCAGGTTGTAGATGTCGACCCCGGCTTCACCGCCGATGATCTCATCTTCGTTGACCCGTACTACCACGCGACGCGCGTCGACGGAGTCGATTACGCCGCCGCGGCGCGCCACGGCGCACACGCCGGAGTCGCGCGCCACGAAACGCTCCATACCGGTACCCACGAGCGGCTTGTCGGCGCGCAGCGTCGGCACCGCCTGACGCTGCATGTTCGCGCCCATCAATGCGCGGTTGGCGTCATCGTGCTCGAGGAACGGAATCAGCGCCGCAGCCACGGAGACGACCTGACGCGGCGACACGTCCATCAGCGTGACCTGCTCGGGACGCATGAACGTGGTCTCGCCACGGTGACGCACCTGCACCAGATCATCAGAGAGCTGGCCGGCTTCGTTGACCGCCGCCGAGGCCTGAGCGATGACGAAGTCACCCTCTTCGATCGCCGAGAGGTGAACGATATCGTCGGTGACCTGACCCGCGTTCACCTTGCGGTACGGCGTCTCGAGGAAACCGTAGCTGTTGGTGTGGCTGTAGGTCGCCAGCGAGTTGATCAGACCGATGTTCGGGCCTTCCGGCGTTTCGATCGGGCACAGACGGCCGTAGTGCGTGGCGTGTACGTCGCGCACCTCGAAGCCGGCGCGCTCGCGGGTCAGACCGCCCGGGCCTAGCGCGGAGACACGACGCTTGTGCGTGACCTCGGACAGCGGGTTGTTCTGGTCCATGAACTGGGAAAGCTGGCTGGAACCGAAGAACTCTTTCACCGCCGCCGCGACCGGCTTGGCGTTGATAAGATCCTGCGGCATCAGGCCTTCGCTTTCGGCCATGGACAGACGCTCTTTCACCGCGCGCTCAACGCGCACCAGGCCTACACGGAACTGGTTCTCGGCCATTTCGCCGACGCAGCGAATACGGCGGTTACCCAAGTGGTCGATGTCATCGACGTCGCCGAAGCCGTTACGTATGTTGATCAGCTCGCGCAGCACGTCGAGGATGTCGGTGCGATCCAGCACGCCGGAGCCAGTGTCGGATTCACGACGCAGGCGACGGTTGAACTTCATCCGGCCCACACCGGAGAGATCGTAGCGATCTTCGGTGAAGAACAGGTTGTGGAACAGCGTCTCGGCGGCTTCCTTGGTGGGCGGCTCGCCGGGGCGCATCATACGATAGATCTCGACGAGCGCCTCGAGCTGCGACCCGGTGGTGTCGAGCTTCAGGGTGTCGGAGATGAACGAACCGCAGTCGAGATCGTTGGTGTAAAGCGTCTCGATTTGCGTGATGCCGCCTTGGGCCATGCGCTCGAGCACTTCCGGGGTGATCTCGGTGTTGCAGTTGACGATCAACTCGCCGGTCTTGGCGTCGATCTGATCCTTGGCCAGAGTCTTGCCGAACAGGTACTCCATCGGCACTTCCAGACGCTCGAGTCCGGCCTTTTCCAGCTGGCGGATGTGCTTCTGGGTGATACGACGGCCTTCCTCGACGATCAGCTCGCCGTTGCCATCCTTGATGTCGAAGGTGGCGGTGTCACCGCGCAGGCGCGACGGCACGAGCTCCACAGAGAAGCCGGACTTCTCGATGTGGAACTTGCTGGTCTCGAAGAATTCGTCGAGGATCTCTTCGGTGCTCATACCCAGCGCACGCATCAGCACCGAGGCCGGCAGTTTGCGGCGACGGTCGATACGCACGAACACGTTGTCTTTCGGGTCGAATTCGAAGTCGAGCCAAGAGCCGCGGTAAGGAATCACGCGAGCAGAGTACAAAAGCTTGCCGGACGAGTGGCTCTTGCCCTTGTCGTGATCGAAGAACACACCGGGTGAGCGGTGGAGCTGGGAAACGATTACCCGCTCGGTACCGTTGATGACGAAGGTACCGTTCTCAGTCATCAGGGGAATTTCCCCCATGTAGACTTCTTGCTCTTTGATATCTTTAATGGCTTTATTGGAAGAGTCGCGATCATAAATGATCAAGCGAACCTTCACGCGCAGCGGTGCCGAGTAGGTGACACCGCGCAGCTGGCACTCTTTTACGTCGAACGCCGGCGTGCCGAAGCGGTAGCTGACATACTCGAGCGCGGCGTTGCCGGAAAAGCTCTCGATCGGAAAGACGGACTTAAACGCCGCATGCAGACCGACCTCGTGACGCTCGTCAGGCGAACGGTCCTGCTGGAGAAAGTCGTAGTAGGAATCAAGCTGGATCGCCAGCAAGTAAGGCACATCCATCACTTGGGGCAGTTTGCCGAAATCCTTGCGGATGCGTTTTTTCTCAGTATATGAGTAAGCCATCTGTATTCCCCAGCTTGTTCACCATGGGTGGCCGATGCGTGGTCATCTGCCCCGCGGGCGTTTCAGACGCAGACAGCAAGCTCCTAAATCGGTAGCTCGCCGTCAAAAATCTTGATAGATAACAGTGTTATCCGACGCTCATTCGGGTATAAAACCCTTTAACGACGATACCAAACACCGGTCTTACTGTGTGGCTGCCCTATTGGCAGCCTTTCTGCATAACACGGCAACGCGTTTGATGCCAGTTACAACAGAAAAAGGCCGGCAGCGGGAGGGCCCGCCGCCAGCCGTGGAAGCTTACGCCGCGCGTAAAGCCACCGGCACAAGAATTACTTGAGCTCGACGGATGCGCCTGCTTCTTCCAGCTTGGTCTTCGCAGCTTCTGCGTCGTCCTTGGACATGCCTTCTTTCAGCGTAGCCGGCGCGCCGTCGACGGCACCCTTGGCTTCTTTCAGGCCAAGACCGGTGATTTCGCGAACGGCCTTGATGACGTTGACTTTCTTGTCGCCAGCAGAAGTCAGAACTAGGTCGAACTCGGTCTGCTCTTCAGCGGCAGCGGCGTCGCCACCAGCGCCCGGGCCAGCGACAACAGCAGCGGCTGCAGATACGCCGAATTTCTCTTCCATTGCTTCGATCAGCTCGACAACTTCCATTACGGACATGTCGGCTACAGCATTGATGATATCGTCTTTGGACAGTGCCATTGTTTCATTCCTAACTTTGCGGGAGTCTTGCGACTCGGGATTCGTTGCTCGGCTCTAACAGCGCTTTCACGCTGCCAGCAGGGGAAGCGGTTTACGCCGCTTCGGCTTCCTGCTTCTGGTCGCGCAGGGCGGCCAGGGTACGAACCAGCTTGCCAGCGGAGGCTTCTTTCATGACCGACATCAACTTGGCGATAGCCTCGTCGTAAGTCGGCAGGGTTGCCAGACGGTCGATGTCGGCAGCCGGAATCAGCTCACCTTCGTAGGCCAGCGCTTTTACTTCGAAGTTCTGCTCGGCCTTGGCAAACTCCTTGAACAAACGAGCGGCAGCGCCCGGATGATCGGTGGAGAAAGCCAACAGAGTCGGGCCAACGAAGCTCTCGGTCAGACACTCCCACTGAGTGCCCTCGAGGGCGCGGCGTGCCAGGGTGTTGCGGACAACACGAATCTGGACGCCATTCTCGCGCGCTTGCTTGCGCAGGTCGGTCATTTTGCCAACCGTCACGCCGCGAGAATCGGCAACTACGACGGAGAGTGCGTCCTTGGCCGCTTCACTCACCTCGGCAACAATCGCTTTCTTGCCTTCAAGTGCTAGTGGCACAGTGATCACTCCTTCGTGCCGGACCTTCAAGGCCCGGTGGTTACCATCTCTTTCGGAGCCAACCGCTCCCCGAAAGCCGTAGGGATGGTGCTCACCAGACAAGCGCTGCTTAAAAGCATCAACCAACTGGCGGCCACACCATCTGCGCAGGCGCTTTGAGCGATTAAGCCATCGAGACGTTGCCTCGGCTGGCACCTGCGGTCTTTGACGGCGCTCCACGCATGCGTGGAGGACCGCAAAGTTCTTGCCTTACTTCTGTCAGGCGCGCCGGGCAGTGCCCGGCGCGCCTCCATCGAGTTCCGACGACGTTTAGACGTAGGCGGAGTGGTCGATGGTGATACCCGGGCCCATGGTAGTGGACAGTGTCATTTTCTTAAAGTAGATACCCTTGGACGTGCTCGGCTTGAGACGCTTCAGGTCAGCGACTAGCGCTTCCAGGTTGCCGGCAACGGCGCTCGCTTCAAAATCGATTTTACCCAGCGTGGTGTGGATAATACCGTTTTTGTCGGTACGGAAACGTACCTGACCGGCCTTGGCGTTTTTCACCGCGGTAGCGACGTCCGGCGTCACGGTACCGACTTTCGGGTTCGGCATCAGGCCGCGCGGGCCGAGGATCTGACCCAGCTGGCCCACAACGCGCATGGCGTCCGGCGAGGCGATGACGACGTCAAAGTCCATCACGCCCTTTTTGACCTGCTCAGCCAGCTCGTCCATGCCCACGATGTCGGCGCCGGCTTCTTTAGCGGCGTCGGCGTTGGCACCCTGGGTGAAGACAGCAACGCGTACGTCCTTGCCAGTACCGTTAGGCATGACGGTAGCGCCACGAACGACCTGGTCGGATTTACGCGGATCAACGCCCAGGTTGATCGCCACGTCCACGGACTCCTTGAACTTCACGGTGGAGAGCTCGGAGAGCAGGTTGACCGCTTCTTCCAGAGAGTACGCTTTCTTGGTGTCTACTTTGGCGCGAATGTTCTGCGCGCGCTTGGACAGTTTAGCCATGATCAGAGACCCTCCACGTTTAGGCCCATGCTACGAGCGCTACCAGCGATCGTGCGTACGGCGGCGTCAAGATCGGCGGCCGTCATGTCCGGCTCTTTAGTGCGGGCGATCTCTTCGAGCTGCTCGCGGGTCACGGTACCGACTTTTTGCTTGTTCGGTACGCCAGAACCGGACTTGATGCCAGCGGCTTTTTTCAGCAGCACGGCAGCAGGCGCGGTTTTGGTGACGAACGTGAAGCTACGGTCGGAATAAACGGTGATCACGACAGGCGTCGGCAGACCGGCTTCAATATCCTGGGTTGCAGCGTTGAACGCCTTGCAGAATTCCATGATATTGACGCCGTGCTGACCCAGCGCGGGGCCGACGGGCGGACTCGGATTGGCTTTACCTGCAGCGACCTGCAGTTTGATATAAGCCTGTACTTTCTTGGCCATGGTGATTACTCCAGTTGGGTGATAACGCCTGACGGCTCCCCGGTGTACGTAAAACGGCCAATGCCGCTTTACATGAAAATCGTTTTACTGCGCGGTTTCGTTCGAACGGCCTATCCTGCCCTGCTCTTTTCCGGCTCGCTCGCTCTCGACCGGGTCTTTCTTGACTCAGTCCTTCTCGACCTGGGAGAACTCAAGCTCTACCGGCGTGGCACGGCCAAAGATCAGCACGCTGACCTGCAAGCGGCTCTTTTCGTAGTTTACTTCTTCGACGACACCGTTGAAGTCGGCGAACGGCCCGTCGGTGACACGCACTGACTGGCCCGGCTCGAACATGGTCTTAGGCCGCGGTTTGTCGGTGCCATCCTTGACGCGATGAAGAATAGCGTCCGCTTCGCGGGTGGTGATCGGCGCCGGTTTCTCCTTGGTGCCACCGATGAAGCCCATTACGCGGGGCGTCTCGTTGACCAGGTGCCAGGTTTCGTCGACCATTTCCATCTCGACCAGCACGTAGCCCGGATAGAATTTACGCTCACTCTTGCGGCGCTTGCCGTCGCGCATTTCGACCACTTCTTCCGTTGGCACTAAAATTTCGCCGAAGCGGTCTTCCATGCCATACATCTTCACTCGCTCGATGAGCGAGCGCATCACGTGCTTTTCAAAGCCGGAATAGGCGTGGACGACATACCAACGTTTGGACATGAAAACTCCTAACCAATGACGCCGGACATTGCCCAGCCAAGAAGCGTGTCGATCAACCAGAGCATCAGGCCGACCACCATGACGGCCACCAGCACGATGGCGGTGGTCTGAATGGTTTCGGCGCGCGTGGGCCAAACGACCCGTTGAATCTCTTTCTTGGCGCTAACCGCAAGCTCGACCAGAGCGCGACCCTTGGTCGTGGTCAGCGCGATGAGACCGGCACCGACACACAAAAGCACAACGCCTAACACCCGGTAGAGCAAGGCGACATCGGCAAAATACGTGTTACCCACAACGGCAACGACAAGCAGCGCCGCGACGGCTACCCACTTGAGGCCATCGTGACGTGATTGTTGCACCTCGGCGCCAGGTTTTACGGAACTAGGCTTCATGAAAACGAGACTCCTCAGGGTGCAGCAAGCGACTTGGAATTCTTGAAAAAGACATACCAACCTGGGGAAGGTTGGCAGGCCAGGAGGGACTCGAACCCCCAACCTGCGGTTTTGGAGACCGCTGCTCTGCCAATTGAGCCACTGGCCTGTATCATCGTGTGCGTTTGCACACCTGCGCTACAGCGGGCGACATGATAGCGAAGAACCGCCATCTTGACAACCCTTACACATCGTCTACCGCATCGCGCGGCGACAAGACAAAAAAAGCGAGCAATGCCCGCTTTTTTCGAAATATGGAGCTCATGGACGGAATTGAACCGTCGACCTCACCCTTACCAAGGGTGTGCTCTACCCCTGAGCTACATGAGCTTAACTTACGCTACAAATCCACAAACGCTTGACTGGAGCGGGCGGCGGGAATCGAACCCGCACCATCAGCTTGGAAGGCTGAGGTTCTACCATTGAACTACGCCCGCTTGATCAAACATGAATCAAAAACCGGCAAGCTCAACCGAAAAACACGCCTTGCGGCTTTCAACTCCAGCAGCAAAAACCAACGCTGCCGTAAAACTGGTGGAGAGGGAAGGATTCGAACCTTCGAAGCTTTCGCGGCAGATTTACAGTCTGCTCCCTTTGGCCACTCGGGAACCTCTCCAGCTGTGGCGGCACATTATGCCAGCCTCCAAAACAGTGTCAAGCCAGATAGTTACTTAATTTATCAAAGCTTTTGACTCAGCGCACACCGCTTTCACGGGCCGCACTGCCTTGGAACGCGCTGCATTCTGTCAAAGCAGCATGGAAAAAGCAAGCGCTGCGCGAATTTTTTCCAGCGCCACCGGCTCGGGCACTCGCGGGGCGCCTGCCATGCGCCCCGCGCGCTCGGCAAAGGTGAGCGGAAAACTCGCCTCCAGCCCGCCATATACCATATCCGGCCACACCGCGTGGGGTACACGCACTCCGCGGGAGATCACCCGCGCGTCGCCGCCGGTCAATAGCATCGGCAGCGTGACGCCCTGCTGGTCGCACACCTCGCTGTACACCCGGTTGATCGCGCTGACCGCCGCCATATAGATGCCGTGATTAACCGCGTCCACCGTGCGCCGGCCAGGCTCCAGCAGCGCCTCGGCTTCGCTGTCCGGGTCGATCGCCACGTTGCGCGTGCCAAGCTGCAGACTCTCCTTCATCAGCCTGAGTCCGGGAATGATGAAGCCGCCCAAGTGCGTGCCGCCGGGAAGCACGAAGTCGACGGTAATGGCGCTACCGCAGTCCACCGCGCAGCAGCCGCCGGCGAGCTGGTAGCCCGCCAGCGCCCCCATCCAGCGGTCCACCCCGAGCTTGCCCGGCTCGTCGTAGCCGTTGATCACCCCAAGCGATTCGGGCAGCGATTTGGCGACGAAGACGTGGCGCACCTGGCGGCGCAACAGCTTGACCGTGTCGTCGAGTACCGCGGCGCGGGCGACGCTTGAAATACGCACCGCCTCGACCACGTCGAGATCCGGGATGTCAGCGCCAGGGCGCCACTCTTCCCGCGTCCATACCGCCCCGCGCGAGCGTATCTCGCTGCTCGCGGCATCTTTCAGGCGCCACTTGGAGAGCGTATTACCGATATCAAGATCCAGAATCATAAGCGCCTGCGTACGCTGATCTCACCGCCGGACAAACGTCGCGTCTGGCCGTTTTCGCTCACCCAGAGATTGCCGCTGCCGTCGACGTCGCCGGCGACCGCTTCGCTTTCCCGGGCGCCCTGAATGACGCGCACATTGAGCCCCTTGTAGGCGTGGCGCGCGTTCCACTCGTCGCGCCAGACGCCAAAGCCGCGCTCCTCGAAGCCGGCGAGCATGGCCAGAAGCTCTGCGATCACCTCGGCGGCGAGCTGATTGCGCGAAAGCGCGGCCACCTCATCGAAAAGGGCGGCCACCGGCTGGTCGATCGACTCACGCAGGCTCTGGGGCAAAAAGAGATTCATGCCCATACCGATTACTGCCTCGCAGGGGCCGGCGGCGTCGCCGGTCACCTCGATCAGGATACCGGCGAGCTTACCGAGCTCGCCGTTCTTGTCAGAAAGCAACACGTCGTTGGGCCACTTGAGCTTTGGCGCCACCCCATGGCGCTCGAGCACCTGGGCCACCACCACGCCCACCGCCAGGCTCAGCCCTTCGAGAGAGGCCACGCCGGCCTCGAAGCGCCAGCCGAGCGAGAGCATCAGGCTCTGCCCCCAGGGCGTGGACCACACCCGCCCACGCCGCCCGCGCCCGGCGGTTTGCAGCTCGACCAGGCACACCTCGCCGTGGCCGGCGCCCTGATCGAAGCGCGCGCGCAGATACTCGTTGCTCGAGGGGAGTTGGTCCTCCACGAACAGCCGCGTCAGCAGATGGCGCGCCTCGGCGGGAAGCTCCGATACGACCCGCTTGCCGTCCAGCGGCTCAAGCGGCTGGGCCAGGCGGTACCCGCGGCCTTTCACCGCGACCAGCTCCACACCCATGGCATCGAGCTTTTTGAGCTGTTTCCACACCGCGGCGCGGGAAACGCCCAGCGCCTGGCCGAGCGCCTCGCCGGAATGGACGTCGCCATCGCTTAACAAACGCATCAGGTTGCCGATGGTCATGTCCTTGCCCCAGTTGGGAAAACGCCTATCTTACCGGATGCGCCCAAGCGGCGAAAACTGCCGCCATTGGGTTATTGACTTGCTTCTTTATTTAAGACAGCGCTGGTAGTCGCCCCACCCCAGACCCTATAATGCCGCCCTATTTTTCCAGCAGGATCGCGTCGTGATCGAGAATCTTCGTAACATTGCCATTATCGCCCACGTTGACCACGGTAAGACTACCCTGGTCGACAAGCTGTTGAGTCAATCCGGTACGCTTGATCGTAAGGCCGAAGGCCAGGAGCGTATCATGGATTCGAACGACCAGGAGAAGGAGCGCGGTATCACCATCCTGGCCAAGAACACCGCTATCAAGTGGCAGGATGACAAGGGTACGGACTACCACATCAACATCGTCGACACCCCCGGGCACGCCGACTTCGGTGGCGAAGTCGAGCGCGTCATGTCGATGGTGGACTCGGTCTTGCTGCTGGTCGACGCCGTCGACGGCCCAATGCCGCAAACCCGCTTCGTGACTCAGAAGGCCTTCGCCCAGGGCCTGAAGCCGATCGTCGTGGTCAACAAGATCGACCGCCCCGGCGCGCGCCCGGACTGGGTCATCGACCAGATCTTCGATCTGTTCGACAACCTCGGCGCTTCTGACGAGCAGCTCGACTTCCCGATCATCTACTGCTCAGCGCTCAACGGCATCGCTGGCATGGAACCGGACGCGCTCGAAGAGAGCATGGACCCGATGTTCAAGTCGATCGTCAACATCGTCGAGCCGCCCAAAGTCGAAATCGACGGCCCGTTCCAGATGCAGATCTCCGCACTCGACTACAACAGCTACGTCGGCGTCATCGGTCTTGGCCGCATCAAGCGTGGTAGCGTCAAGCCAGGCCAGCAGATCAGCGTGATCACCAAGGAAGGCAATACCCGTAAGGGCAAGATCGGCCAGGTGATGACCCACATGGGTCTCGAGCGCGTGCAGACCGACGAAGCCACCGCCGGCGACATCGTTTGTGTCACCGGTATCGAAAATCTGGCGATCTCCGATACGCTGTGCGACGTCAACACCGTCGAAGCGCTGCCGCCGCTGACCGTCGACGAGCCGACCGTCTCCATGACCTTCCAGGTCAACGACTCGCCGTTTGCGGGTAAAGATGGCAAGTACGTCACCAGCCGTAACATTCGTGACCGCCTCGAGCAGGAGCTGATCCACAACGTGGCGCTGCGTGTCGAGCAGGGCGAAACCCCGGAGAAGTTCAAGGTCTCCGGTCGTGGTGAGCTGCACCTGTCGGTACTGATCGAGTCCATGCGCCGTGAAGGCTTCGAGCTGGCCGTTGGCCGCCCCGAGGTCATCATCAAGGAGATCGACGGCGAGAAGCAGGAGCCCTACGAAGAAGTCATCATCGACTGCGAAGAGCAGCACCAGGGCGCGATCATGGAAGAGCTCGGCTACCGCAAGGGCGAGCTCTCCAACATGAACCCGGATGGCAAGGGCCGCGTGCGCCTGGACTTCATCATCCCAGCGCGCGGCTTGATCGGTTTCCGTGGCCAGTTCCTCACGCTGACTTCCGGCACCGGCATCCTGACCAGCCGCTTCGATCACTATGGCCCGCTCAAGCCCGACGCCTCTATCGAGCGTCGCAACGGCGTGCTGGTTTCCATGGTCGGCGGTAAGGCGCTTTCCTATGCGCTTTACACCCTGCAGGAGCGCGGCAAGCTGATCATCGATCACGCCACCGAAGTGTACGAAGGCATGCTGATCGGTATCAACAACCGTGCCAACGACATGGTCGTGAACCCGACCAAGGGTAAGAAGCTCGACAACATGCGCTCCACCGGTAACGATGAAAACATCGTGCTGACGCCGCCGATCAAGTTCACTCTGGAGCAGGCGATCGAATTCCTCGACTCCGACGAGCTGGTGGAAGTGACCCCGTCGCACATTCGTCTACGCAAGAAGCACCTGACCGAAAACGAGCGTAAGCGCGCCGGCAAGAAATAAGCCCGCCGCTCGCCCCGAAAGCCCGCCACCGCGCGGGCTTTTTTGTGCCCGGCGCTTATGCTCGCGCGCATTTAACGCGCTGGTTAACGCAGCCTAAACGCAAGGGGGCTGGAAAGCGGCTCCGTTCTGTCGCAAAGTAGATCTCGAACCGCGCCCAAGAACGCGGCTATCCTACAATTCATACAGGTGTTTGGATCGTGATCCGAGCCGACACCCACAGGGACGCTCCCGCACATGAGCCGTGTCGCCGCGCCGGCGCCGCCCTTTTGAGGGCCGGGCGATGGCCGGGCAGCTGCCTTCCCTGGCAAGAGGACACCATGACCCCGATTATCGAAGTACAACACGTCAACAAGGCCTTCGGCGGGCTACACGTCATTAACGACTGCTCGATCAAGGTCGAGAAAGGCTCCATCACCGGCATGATCGGCCCCAACGGGGCAGGCAAATCGACGCTTTTCAACCTGATCGCCGGCTCTCTCGTCCCGGACAGCGGCCATATCCTGCTCGACGGCGAAGAGATCACCCGGCTTCCCGCCGATGCCCGCTTTCACAAGGGATTACTGCGCACCTTCCAGATCGCCCACGAGTTCAGCCAGATGAGCGCGCTCGAGAACCTGATGATGGTGCCGCCGCGCCAGGCCGGCGAGCGCCTGTTCAATACCTGGTTCAAGCCGGGGCTCGTACGCCGCGAGGAGGACGAGGTGCGCCGCCGCGCGCTGGAGGTGATCGAGTTCGTGGGCCTGCACCACGTGCGAAACGAGCTGGCGGGCAATCTTTCCGGCGGGCAGAAGAAGCTTCTGGAGCTTGGTCGCACCATGATGACCGACGCGAAAGTGGTGCTGCTCGACGAAATCGCCGCCGGGGTCAACCGCACGCTGCTGGGCGATCTGATGGGCAATATCGAGCGGCTGAATCGCGAAATGGGCTACACCTTTTTGGTCATCGAGCACGACATGGAAATGATCAGCCGCCTGTGCGACCCGGTCATCGTGCTGGCCCAGGGCAGCGTCATGGTCGAGGGTTCGATCGAGGAGATCCAGCAAAACCCCGAGGTGATCGAGGCCTATTTCGGCAGCGATGCCGCTTAGCGCGGTGCCAACAACAACACACTCTTTCGAGACTTTTCGATCATGTCCAACGATGCGTCACCCCCCTCGCCGGCTGTCAGCGCCGCGCCGCTTCTGGACGCGCGCGACGTGCACGGCGGCTACGGCAGCATGAACATTTTGAACGGGGTCGACATGACCCTCTACGCCGATGAGGTCGGCGTGATCGTCGGCCCCAACGGTGCCGGCAAGTCCACCATGCTGAAGGCGGTGTTCGGCCTTTTGAACGTCAATCAGGGCGAGATCCTGCTGGGCGGCGAGCCGATTCAGAACCTGGCACCGAACCAGTTGGTCAAGCGCGGCATGGGTTTCGTCCCCCAGGAGAAGAACGTCTTCCCGAGCCTCTCGGTGCAGGAGAACCTGGAGATGGGCGCGTATTTGAAGCCGCACAACGTCAAGCGCATGCTCGAGCAGGTGTATGAGTTCTTTCCGCCGCTCAAGGAGAAGCGCCGCCAGAGTGCCGGCGAGCTCTCCGGCGGTCAGCGCCAGATGGTCGCCATGGGCCGCGCGCTGATGGCCGAGCCGACGCTTTTGCTGCTCGATGAACCCACCGCCGGGCTCTCGCCGCTCTACATGAACGAGATCTTCGACCGGGTGAAGAAGATCAACGCCGCCGGCGTCGGCATTTTGATGGTCGAGCAGAACGCCAAGCAGGCGCTCGCCATCGCCGACAAGGGCTTCGTGCTGGCCGCCGGCCAGAACCGCTTTACCGATACGGGAGCGGCGCTGCTCGCCGACCCGGATGTCGCCAAGAGCTTTTTGGGCGGCTAGCCCGGGGGAGATACTCGTGAACGAACTGGTCTTTTTCATCAATAACGTCCTGATCGCCGGCAGCGTTACCGGCTCGATCTACGCCATCGGGGCGATCGGCGTGACGCTGATTTTCAGCATCATGCGCTTCGCCCATTTCGCCCACGCCGACATGATGACCTTCGGCGCCTTCATGGTGCTGCTGCTCGCGTCGGCCTTTCCCGCCGCGGGCGCCAGCATCGGCGTGCCTACCGCGCTGATCATGCTGCCGCTGGCCATGGCGCTGACCGCCCTGCTCGCCGTCGGCATCGACAAGGCGTTCTACAAGCCGCTGCGCGCTCACGGGGTCAAGCCCATCGTCATGGTCATCGGCTCACTCGGGGTGACGCTGATGCTGCAGGGGTTGATTCGCCTGTTCGCCGGCACCGGCGGCCAGAGCCTCTACGTCGATGACCGCAAGGAGATCTTCCGCCTGGGGCTACCTTTCGAGGGCGCCCGAGCGCCGATCGTGGTGACCGAGCCGCAGCTCTATCTGTTCGTGATTACGGTGGTGGCGGTCGTGGCGCTGGCGGTGTTCTTGAACCGCTCGCGGCTGGGCAAGGCGATGCGCGCCATGTCGGACAACCCGGAGCTCGCCCAGGCCTCGGGCATCAACACCAACACCATCGTCGCCGTCACCTGGGTGATCGCCGGCGGGCTCGCCGCCATTGCCGGCACGCTGTTGTCGCTTGACGTCACCTTCAAGCCGGATCTGAGCTTCTTTCTGCTGCTGCCGATCTTTGCCGCCGCCATCGTCGGCGGCGTCGGCCACCCCTACGGGGCGATCGCCGGCGGCTTCGTGGTGGGCTTCGCCGAGACCCTGGCAGTGTTCAACTGGAACGTGCTGCTGCGCCCGTTCCAGGAGCACTTGCCCGAGTGGCTCGAGCTTCCGTCGAATCTGGCCTTCGTGGGTACCGAGTACAAGATCGTGGTGCCGTTTTTCATTCTCGTGGCGATTCTGATCTGGCGCCCCACGGGGCTCTTCAAGGGCAAGGTGATCTAATGAACGATAAAACCTCTTCCTATACGCCCCGCGATGCCACCGTCACGCGGCGCTTCCCGCTGCGCGAGGTGGTGCTGTTCGCCGCGCTTTTGGTTGCGGTGCTCGGCGTCTACGCGCTGATGGGCGCGGCCTACAGCACGCGCATGCTGGTCGAGGCGGCCTGCTACGCCATTCTGGCCCTCGGCCTGACCATTCAGTGGGGCTACGCCGGGCAGTTCAACGCCGGCGTCATGGGCTTCGTGGCCCTTGGCGGCTTTAGCGCCATGCTCTTTAGCGTGCCGGTCAACGACGCCTTCTGGGGCACGGAGCTTCCCTTGGAGCTCGGCCGCGTGCTGCTTTATGGCATCGCCGCGGTGCTGGTGGTGGTCGGCGTGAGCCGGCTCGACCGCTTCGGCATGCCCAAACGGCTGCGCACCGTGGTCACCGTGGTGCTGGCGGTGGTGCTCTATCTCACCGTGATCAGCCTGCTTCGCGAGGTGACCGGCGAGATTCAAAGCCGCGCGGGCTTCGTCGGCGGCTTTGGGCTGCCGCCCTGGGTCGGCTGGATCGTCGGCGGGGCGCTGGCCGGCGGCGTGGGCTACTTCATTGGCCATATTTGTTTGGGGCTTCGAAGCGACTACCTGGCGATCGCCACCCTCGGTATCGCCGAGATCATCAAGGCGTTTCTGAAAAACTCCGACTGGCTGACCCGCGGCACCGCCACGGTGTCGCCGCTGCCCTGGCCGACGCCCGGGCCTGCCGAGCTCGGCTTTACGCTGTCGCGGGCGATCTACCTGTCGCTAACCGCGGTAATCATCGCGGCCATCTTCTTTTTGCTGCACCGCGCCTACCACGCCCCCTGGGGGCGGATGATCCGTGCCATTCGCGACAACGAAGTCTCGGCGGCGGCCATGGGCAAGGATATCAATCGGCGACGCCTCGAGATCTTCGTGCTGGGGTGCATTTTGATGGGCCTGGGCGGCGGCGTGCTGGGCACCTTCAACAGCCTCTTCGACCCCCAGGGGTATCTGCCGCTCAATCACACCTTTCTGGTGCTGGTGATGGTGATTCTCGGCGGGCCCGGCAACAACCTGGGCACGATCTTCGGCGCCGTGGCGGTGTACATTATCTGGATCATGTCCGAGCCACTGGCGCTTTACGTCATGGATCTGGTGACGAGCATCGGCGAAGGCGCCGGCTGGGAGATGCCCAACAACCTGGACAGCCGCGCGCTGCAGGCCCGTGTACTGGTGATCGGCATGCTGATTACGATCGTGCTGCGCTTCGCGCCCAAGGGGCTGTTACCGGAGAACATCAAGATCCACGGCTAAACGCCGGTCACTACGAAAAACGCCCCGGGCTTTCGGCCCGGGGCGTTTTTTTACGCGGGTTCTACGCTTTACGGCTTACAAATCGAGCTGGCCCTTGGTTACGAAGCTGCCGTCTTCTACCGCCATCTCGACGACCACGCCGGGCACGTCGCCGTTGTCGTCGAACTCATGCGAGCCGGAGGCGCCTTCGTAGTTGATCTCGGTGCCCTCGGCAATCAGCGCCACGGCCTTCTCCCACTCGCCGGGCAGAATCACCTCGCCGGGCTCGCTCGACACGCTGCGCAGCGCCTCAGCCAGGCCTTCGCGCTCGGCACTGCCGTTTTGCTCGATGGCCAGCGCCAGCAGGAAGGCGGCGTCATAGGCTTGAGCGGCAAACACGGCGCTGGGGTCGAAGCCGGCATCATTCGCGGCGCTTTCGAAGATGTCGGTGCCGGGGAGGTCCGGGCTGCCCGGGCGCGTGGCGATCATGCCGTCGAGCACGTCGGCGCCGATCGCCTCGACCAGGCTATCGCCGACCATGCCGTCGGCGCCCACGTACTGGGTGAACATGCCGCTTTCATAAGCCTGGCGCAGTACGGTCTGACCAGAGGTGTCGGCGTAGGCCAGCACGACCAGCGTCTCGGCACCACCGGCGGAGAGTGAACCGAGTTCCGAACGGTAGTCGGCGCGGTTGTCCTCGTGGGCGAGGTTGTCGGTGATCTCGCCGCCGCCGGCTTCGAACGCCGCGCTGAAAGCGTCGGACAGCCCTTGGCCGTAGTCGTTATTGACGAAGGTGACCGCCACGACGTCGATGCCCTTTTCGAGCAGCAGCTTGGCGAGCATTTCGCCCTGGAAGGCGTCCGAAGGCACGGTACGGAAGACCAGGTCGTTGTCGTCGAGCTCGGTGACCGCCGGCGCGGTGGAGGCCGGTGACACCATCACCACGCCGCCGGGAATCGCGGCGTTGTTGGCCGCGGCAATGGTCGCGCCGGTGCAAAGCGCGCCGACGATCGCCGTGACGTTTTCGGAGTTGACCATGCGGTCGGCGGCGTTGGAGGCCGCCGAGGCGTCAGAACAGGTGGTGTCGCCAGACGGCATGGAGAGCGTTTCACCGTCCAGAATGCCGCCCTGCTCGTTGATCTGGGCCACGGCCAGCTGTGCGCCTTCGAAGATCGGCGGCGTCAGGCTTTCGATACCGCCGGTAAAGCCCCCCAGAAAGCCGATTTTAACTTCGGCCTGGGCGGTGGCGGTCAAGGCAAGAGAGGAAGCCGCGATGGCGGCCACGAGTGTGCGTTTTTTGATCATGTTATTCGTCGCTCCCGGTATTTGAGTCGCGCAGGCTGTCGCTAGCGCTGGTATCAATTTGAAACTGCCGGGACGAAAATACAAGCCTCTTTTCTAACGCTTCTTAACGCAGCGCGCGCTACAGCAAGGGTTCCAGATGAACGGTTTGGCTAAACCAGGCGTTGACATGACGCCACCAGCTGCCGGGCTCCTCGACCACGCGCCGGCGTTCGCTTTCGTGCTCATACTCCCACCCCAGCACGCCGTCTTCGAGGGTAACGTGGTAGCTGATCGTTGGCCGCTGGCCGACTTCGACCAGCGCCTCAAACGCCTCGCGTAGCCCGTCGCTTTCGACCAGCACGCCCACCTCGGTATTCCAGAACACCGAGCGCGGGTCGACGTTGAACGAGCCGATGAACACCTGATCATCGAAGCCCAGCGCCTTGATGTGCAGCGCCGAGGTGGAGGCGCCGGGTACGCGCATCTCCTCGATGGCGTCGTCATCGCTCGCCTCCTGCTCCGGGCGCAGCTCATAAAGGCGCACGCCACTCTCGATGAGCCGCGCCCGCCAAGGCATATAGGCGCCGTGCACCACCGCCGCGTCGGTGGATTCGAGCGAGTTGGTGATGATGTCGATGGCCACGCCCTGGGCTGCCAGCGCCTCCAGCCGCTCGACGCCGGCTTGAGTGGGGACGAAGTAGGCCGAGATCATCACCAGCCGCTCTCGGCTCTCGGCGTTGCGTAAAAGCTCGCCTAGAAGCGTGGCCTGCCAGTGGGGTGCGCCGTCGGAGTGGATCTTGTCCGGACTGTCCCAAAACGCCTGGGCGCTGCCCCAGAAAAGCGTACGCCAGGGCGGCGCCTCGGAAGGCGACTCGCGCAGCCGAACGAGGTAGTCGGCCTCGGCGTTATCGTCGAGCCAGCGGTCGAGCTCATCAGCGAAGGGCTGCCAGGCGTTCGCCTCGACCGAATGGTAGCGGGCGATCGGCTGGGCGAGATCGTGATTCCAGTAGTCGTCGAAGCTTTGCGAAAGCTCGGGCACGACCTCACCGATCGTGACCAGGTCCAGGTCGGCGAAATTGAGCGACTCGTTGGCATCGAAGTATTCATCGCCCAGATTGCGCCCGCCGACGATGCCAACGGTGTTGTCGGCGAGCCAGAGCTTGTTGTGCATGCGCCGGTGCTGGGTTTTGGGCGCGGTGAACGAGGCCAGCACGCGGGTGGCGAGATGGCCGCGGCCAAAGGCCACCGGGTTGAATACCCGCACCTCGATACCAGGGTGGCTCGACAGCGCCGCCAGCCGCTCGCCCTGGCCGATGGCGCCCATGTCGTCGAGCAGCAGGCGCACCCGCACGCCGCGCTCGGCGGCCTCGATCAACTCCTCCATGACCAGCCGCGTGGTCTGGCCGTCGCCGAACAGGTAGGTCTGGATATCCAGCGAGCGCTCGGCGCGGTGGATGAGTTCCATCCGGGTCTCGAACGCCTGCTGGCCGTTGGCCAGAAGCGCAAAGCCGTCCGGCGCGCTCTGCCCCTCCAGCGCGCGGGCGACCCGCTCGCCAAGCCAGGTATCCTCAACCTGGGCGCGGTCGATCGCTACCTGCGCCTCGCGGGGAACGTCCTCGTCGACGCAGCCGGCAAGCGCCAGCGTCGCCACCAACAGCGCGGCCAGCCACGGCCGGCGGCTAGCCATCGTCGGTGCCCGCCTCAAGGCGCGCGCGGCGCGCATCCGCCTCCTTGCGCTGGCGGTTGCGCCGGTAGAGCCTGGCCAGCGCAATCAGCAGCGCGGTGACGAGCATGATGGCGAGCACCACGCCCTGCCAAGGACGGGCGGCATTGCCCATCACAGTTTCCAGCGCGATGATCAGCGCAAGCCCCAGCGCCTGGGAGCCGATCGCCAGCGCTCGCAGTACGTCGATGCCGGACGAGGTCATGGAGTTCTCCGTAAACAGTGGCGTGCATGATATGGTGCCCCAGTGTAACTGCTCAACGGAAAAACCATGAACGCGATTGCCCTCGGCCCGCTCCTTCTTTCGCTGCCTCGCCTGTTCGCCCTGGGCGCCGCGCTTCTGCTGCTGCTGACGAGCCACTACTGCCTGCCGCTTAATGCGCGGCAAAAAAGCCGCTGGTTCAGCGGGCTAATCCTTTGCTGGCTGGTGGGCGCGCGGGTGGGCTACGTGCTGCTCAATATGGGAAGCTTCGCCGATACCCCATTCGAAGCGCTCAAGCTCTGGCAGCCGGGCTATCATCCGCTGGGCGGTTTGATGGTCGGGCTTTTGTGGTGCGCCTGGTCGCTGCGTAAAAACCTGAAGGCGCTAGGCATCGCCGTTATCCTGCTGATTCTCAGCTCGGCGCTTTGGCTGGTCGCGGTCATGGTGAGCGTGGACGAGCAGCGCTTTGCGGTGAGCGCGCTGCCGGAGGTGACGCTTGAAAACCTCGACGGCGAACCGGTTTACCTGCCGGACCTGGCCGCGCGCGGCGACCGACTGATCGTCAACCTGTGGGCGACCTGGTGCCCGCCGTGCCGGCGCGAAATGCCGCTTCTCGAGCAGGCCGACGGCCTGGAGGGAGTGAGCGTCGTCATCGTCAATCAGGGCGAGGACCTGCTGCCGGTGGTGCGCTATCTCGATGATCAGGCGCTCTCCTTCGAGGTGGCGCTGCGCGACCCGAGCCAGACCCTGATGGCGCGTTTTGACGCCCCGGGCCTACCCACCACCGTGCTGTTCGACGCCGATGGCCGCACTCAGGAAGTCCACGTCGGCGAGCTGACCCGCTCGCAGCTCGAACGCTGGCTCGATAATTAAGCGACTCGGCGCTTAATACCGCCCCGCCTTTGCGTTAGAATCCCCCGCCCTATCGCCGCCTGAACGCAGGCGGCTCGCCCCGTTTTGAACTTCCTTGAGGCATCATGAGCGATTTTACCCCCGGCCAGCGCTTTATCAGCGACGGTGAGGCCGAGCTTGGGCTGGGCACCGTACTCAACTGCGACGCCCGCAGCGTGACCATCTTGTTCAGTGCCAGTCAGGAAACCCGCACCTACAACACCCGTCAGGCACCGCTGACCCGCGTGGTGTTCGGCAGCGGTGACCGGGTGATCGCCGCCGACGGCTGGCAGATCACCGTCAGCGAAAGCAGCGAGCGTCAGGGGTTGATCATCTACCAGGGCCTGGACGACGACGGCGTCGCCCGCGAGCTTCCCGAAACGCGCCTGGCCGACACCATGCAGTTCAACCAGGCCCGCGACCGTCTTTTGACCGGCCAGGTGGATCGCAACGACTGGTTCGACCTGCGCTTTCGCACGCTGCACCACCACCAGCGCATCGAGCAGCACGAAGCGCTCGGCTTTAGCGGTCCGCGCATCGACCTGATCCCTCACCAGCTCTATATCGCCGACGAAGTCGCGCGCCGCCACGCCCCGCGGGTACTGCTCGCCGACGAGGTGGGCCTTGGCAAGACCATCGAGGCCGGGTTGATTCTGCACCGGCTACTATTGGCCGGGCGCGTTTCCCGCGCACTGGTGCTGGTGCCCGATAGCCTCACCCACCAGTGGCTGGTGGAGCTTCTGCGCCGCTTCTCGTTAAGCGTCACGCTGCTCGATGAAACCCAAAGCCAGGCCCAGGCCGGCGCCAACCCGTTCGAGAGCGCCCAGCTGATTCTGGCAAGCCAGGGGTGGCTATTCGCCAACGAAGCGCGCCAGGCCCAGGCGCTCGAGAGCGACTTCGATCTGTTGATCGTCGATGAAGCGCACCACCTGGATTGGCACGCCGACGGCGAAAGCGGCCCGGGTTATCGCTGCGTCGAGCAGCTCGCTGGCCAAATCCCCGGCCTTCTACTGTTGACCGCAACGCCCGAGCAGATGGGTCTGGAGAGCCACTTCGCCCGCCTGCGCCTGTTGGACCCGGAGCGCTATCACGATATCGCGCGCTTCAAGCAGGAGGAGGAGCACTACGTCGAGGTGGCCGGTGCCATCGAAGCGCTCGACGCGCTGCCGTCTGAGCGCGAGCGGGTGGCGGCGGTGGTCGATGACGCCGACGGCCAAGCGCTGCTGGACACGCTGTGCAGCGAAAGCGCCAGCGACGACGATAAGGCGAAGGCCAAAACCCGGCTTCGCGACGCGCTACTCGATCGTCACGGCACCGGCCGGGTGATGTTTCGCAACAGCCGCCGCCACGTGGGCGGCTTTCCCGAGCGGCGCCTGCACCAGAGCACGCTGGAGCTGCCCTCGGCCTATCGACGCGTGCTGCGCCGGGTCGAGCGCGACGAGGACTACTTCGACGAGCTTTTGATCGAAACCGGAATGGATCACCCGGACGTGCTGATCTACCCGGACGCCACCTACCGCGCGCTCTCGGATGATCCGCTCAACGGCGAGCCCTGGTGGCAGATCGACCCGCGGGTGAACTGGCTACTCGAGAAGCTCGCCGATACCAATGATGACGGCCTTGCCGGCGACAAGGTGCTGGTGATCGCGCACCACCGCGAAACTGCCGAAGGCCTTTCCGAGGCGCTGCGCGTGCTTGGCGGCTACCAGGCACCGGTGTTCCACGAGGATCTCTCGCTGATCGAGCGCGACCGCGCCGCAGCGGCCTTCGCCGATGAAGAAGAGGGCTGCCAAGTGCTGGTGTGCTCGGAGATCGGCTCCGAGGGGCGCAACTTCCAGTTCTGCCGGCATCTGGTGATGTTCGACATGCCCCAGCACCCGGACCAGCTCGAACAGCGTATCGGGCGCCTCGACCGGATCGGCCAGCGCCACGCCATCGAGCTGCACGTACCCGCCTTTAGCGCCTCGCCCGGCGAGCGGCTTTTGCGCTGGTACCACGAAGGCATGAGCGCCTTCGCTGCCCCCCACGGCGTCGGAAGCGAGCTGTTCGAGACCTTCGGCGACGCGCTGGCCGACGCGCTTTTGGACGACGAAGCGCTCGACGAGATCATCGCTGACACGCGCGCCTTCTTCACCGAGAAAATGGCCGAGCGCGAAGCCGGGCGTAATCGCTTACTGGAGCTCAACGCCTGCCGGAGTGAGCGCGCCGAGCAGGTGGTCGAGGCGGTGCGCGAGCTCGACGAGGATACCGCCCTGCCGCGCTATGTCGAGCGGGCGCTGGACGTGTTCGGTGTCGACAGCCAGGAGATCGGTAACGACCTGATCTATCTCGCGCCGGGTTCACACATGCTCGACGGCCTGCCGGGGCTGGTGAAAGGCGAGGAGGGCTTTTCCGCCACCTACCGCCGCGACGTGGCGCTGGCCCGCGACGACGTGCACCGGCTTGGCTGGGAGCACCCCCTGGTGCGCGAAATGATGGGCCGGGTGATCGACGGCACCATGGGCAACACCGCGCTTGCGCTGCTGCGCCACCCGTCTATTCCGAGCGGGCGGCTGATGGCGGAGCTGGTGTTCTGCACCCACTGCCCGGCGCCGAAAGCGCTGCACCTCAACCGCTTTTTGCCGCCCACGGCGGTGCGCGTGCTGATGGACGAATCCGGCGCCAATCTGACCGCCAACATCTCCTTCACCGGGCTCTCAAAAAACGTCCAGAAGGTCAACAAGTCGATGGCCCGCGACCTGATCAAGAGCCGGGTGAGCGAGCTGCGCACGCTGTTGAGTCAAGGCGAGGAGGAAGCGGAAAAAGCGTTGCCGGGGCTACTAGAGCAGGCGCGCGAAAAGATGCGCGCTCAGCTCGACGGTGAGCTCGACCGACTGCGCTCGCTTGCAAAGCACAACCCGGCGGTGCGTGACGAGGAGCTAGCGGCGCTCGAGCGCGAGCGCGGCGCGCTAATGGAGGCGATCGACGCCACCCGCCTGCGCCTGGACGCGGTGCGGGTGGTGATCACCGTCGACCCCAACGCTTAACGTTGATGCCAGGCGCCACAGGCAAGGAGTGAAAAGTGAAGGTGAGGTCGATCAGTCGTCGCCAAGAATGTCGTCAAGCGCCTTGTCGAGGGTCGGATAGCCGAAGTTGAAGCCCGCCGCGTGCAGGCGCTCCGGGCGCATATCGGCCCCGGTGAGCAAGAGCCGCGACATCTCTCCGAGCCCCGCTTTCAGCACGAAGGCGGGCACCGGGAAAATCGCCGGGCGGTGGAGGTGCCGCGCCAGGGTTTGGGTGAACTCCCTATTGGTGACCGGGTGCGGAGCGCCGGCGTTGAACGGCCCTTCTAGCCCGGACTTGTTGATCAGGTACAGGATCGCCTCGACGAGGTCTTCCCGGTGCACCCAGGGCATGAACTGACGCCCGTCGCCAAAGCGCCCGCCCAGACCCAGCTTGAACGGCGGCAGCATTTTAGCGAGCGTACCGCCGCCTTCACCGAGCACCAAACCGATGCGCACAATCGCCAGCCGCACGCCGAGCGCCTTGATGGGCTCGGCGGCGGCCTCCCACTGGGCGCACAGTCGATGGGCGAACTCGGGGTGAGGCGGAGTCTCTTCGTCTACCTTTTTCTGGCCCTGATCGCCGTAATACCCCATGGCCGAGCCGCTGACCATCACCGCAGGCAGCGGCTTGCCGGCTTTTTTCAGCGCCTTGCAGAACTCGACCAGCGCCGTAGTGGCCTCGACCCGCGAGCTGATCAGACGTTTTTTCTGCGCATCGCTCCAGCGCTTACCGGCAATCGGCTCGCCGGCCAGATTGACGATGGCGTCCGGCGGGGTGTCGATGAACGCCATGGCGCTCTTTCCAGTGTTGCACGCCCGGGGCAGCCCGCGAGCCGCTTGGGAGGGCGAGCGTGAAACGACGTCGACCTGGTGGCCACCGTCGATCAGCTTTTCACACAGACGCTTGCCGACAAAGCCCGTGCCGCCGGTTACGAGTATTCGCATCGAGAACCTCCTTCAGCCCGCAGGCGATTAGTTGCACAAATGCTGTACTAAAATGGTACGATAAGTATATTGAGTGTCATCCATTCACGCGAGGACTTATGCCCGAAAAAGCGCGCCGAGCTGCTCGCCCTGAACGCGTTGCCGTAATCGGCGCCGGCATGTCAGGTCTCGCCTGCGCTCAAACGCTGGCCGAACAGGGTATTCACGTGACCCTATTCGATAAGGCACGCGGCCCGGGCGGGCGCATGGCAAGCAAACGCCGCCCCACCGCCACGCTGGATCTCGGCGCTCAGAGTTTCACCGTGCGCGACTCGCGGTTTTCGCAGTTGATCGAATCACTCGAAAACCAGGGCGTGGTCGCCCGCTGGCCCGGCGCCAGTTTCGAGGTCAGCGACGCCGGCTGGGCGAAGCTCGACGACGACCAGCGCCGCTACGCCGGCGCCCCACGCATGAGCGCGATTACCCGCGAACTCACCAACCGCCTTACTCGCTTTGAACACGTAAAGACCCGCTTCGACACCCGCGTTCAGACGCTGACAAAGCTAACCGGCGGCGAGCGCGACTGGGCGCTTTGCGGCGATCAACATCAGCCGCTTGGCGCCTTCGATACGGTCGTGATCACTGCCCCGCCGCCCCAGGCCGAGGCGCTGATGGGCGAGTGGGATTTGACGCTTGCCAGGGCGTGCAGCGCGCGCGCCCAGCGAAGCTGCTGGGCCGGCTACGTGGTATTTGAAACGCCGCTGCCGCCAATCGAAAACGTTACTCGCTGGGACACGCTGCACGCGCGTCACCCGGCGCTTCGGCTGGTATCGCGCAATCACACCAAGCCCGGCCGCGGGCACCAGCCGGAAAGCCTTAGCCTGCTCGCCCAGCTCGACTGGAGCGAGCAAATGCTCGAGCGCCCGGCGGACGAAGTCGCCTGTGCGCTTTACGCCGCCTTTCGTTCGCTGCTGCCGCGTAACCTCCTGCTGCCAGACATCGTCGAGCTGGGCGCCCACCGCTGGCGCTACGCCCAGGCAAACGCACCCGGCAGCGAGTCATACTTGTACAGCGAACAGGGCCTTGCCCTGTGTGGCGAAAGCTTTCGCGGCAGCCGCGTCGAGGATGCCTGGCTCTCCGGGCGGGAGCTTGGAAATGCATTGTTAGAGCTACCAGAGAGTTACCAAAATCAAACGGCCGTATAACGTTAGCCTGCGCAAGGTTGTACCCAACGTCAAAAAGTTGTACAAAGTACGCTACCAAAAAAAGCTTTGAACGTTATACCAGACGGCGAGCAGCGTAATGATGGCTGCGCGCCGCCGCCATTCATGAAAGATCCCTGGGGCACTGGCCCGAGGCAACCAAGAGGCAATGGCGCCCATGAGCAAGAAGGCGACCCACCCACCCGATACGCCACTTTACCCGATTCGGGAAGTTTCCCGATTGACGGGGGTGAACTCGGTCACCCTGCGCGCCTGGGAGCGCCGCTACGGACTGATCTGCCCGCAGCGCACGCCCAAGGGCCACAGGCTTTACGCCCAGGATGACATCATCCGCATCGAGCGGATCTTGCAGTGGCTCAATCGCGGGGTGCCGGTCAGCCAGGTGGCGGATCTGCTCGACCAGCCGGAAACCGTCGAGGCCCCGGCGCCGGACGCCGGCGACTGGGCGAGTCAACGCCAGCAGCTTCTGGCCACCATTGAGGCGATCGACCTGACCAAGCTCGAGTCGCTCTATCAGCAGAGCCTGGCGCTCTATCCGCTGAGCACTGCGGTCAACGAGCTGTGGCAGCCGGTAATCTCGACGCTGGAAGCGAAGTGGGCAATCGAACCCGATGATCTGGTGCGCCGCTCGCTGGAGGCGTTTTTGCGCAGCCAGGTTGGCATTCGCCTGCACTACGCCAACCAGGCCACCCGCGGCCCGCTGATTCTGCTCAATGCCATGCCCGACGACCCGGGCCCGCTGTGGGTGTTGATGACGGCCCTGATGGCGAGCGAACAGGGCTACCGTGTCCAGCTTCTCGACCACTCGCTTGCGCTCGAGGACCTGCCCCAGGCAGTGGCACGGTTGCACTGTTCGATGGTGCTTCTGACCAGCGGCCAGCGCGAAAGCGATGACTTCATTCGCCAGGCACTGCCGCGCGCCGCGACGGCGCTTGGCGTACCGATTGGCGTGTGCGGCGAAGTCGCCCGCCAGCGCGATGCCGATCTGCGCGACAGCGATGTCCACATGCTCGGCGACGACCTGCCCCAGGCGATCGCCCGGCTGCGCCCGTTGCTGCGCGAATCCGGCATCCTGTAACGCGCCGGCGCCGGGTTCACTCATTTAAGGGGTTCACTACTCTATCGACGCCGGCTTCTTATCGCCGGCGTTTTTGACACTCCAGGGAGGGAGTCATGGCGCTTCAGCTTGTCTGGTTTCGAACCGACCTTCGCACCTTCGATCACTCGGCACTAGCGGCCGCCGCCGAAAAGGGCCCGGTGGTGGCCGTGTTTTTGCGCAGCGTCGAGCAGTGGCGCGAACACGGCCACGGCGCCAACAAGATCGACTTTTGGCACAGAAGCGTTCGCGCGCTGAAAGAGAGCCTGAACGCACTCAACATTCCGCTTCTGCACCGCGATATCGGCCGCTACGACCAAGCGGCCGAGGCGCTTTTGGAGATCGCGCGCGAGCACGGTATCGAGCGGCTGCACTTCAATCGCCAGTACCCGCTCAACGAGCATCGCCGCGACGCCCAGGTGCTCGAGGCGTTCAAGCACGAAGGCATTCCCGCCCACGGCTATCACGACGCCGTCGCGTTTGCGCCGGGCACGCTGTTGACCGGCAAGAACGAGTACTACAGCGTGTTCACACCGTTCTCGAAGGCTTGGCACAAGCATTTAAAGGATTCGCAGCTGCACGTGCTGGACGCGCCGAAAAAGCAGGCCGAACTTTCGATTGGCAACAACGCCATTGCGGCGCTGCCCGAGCTCGACCAAACGCCGGTGAACCAGAAGGCATGGCCTGCCGGCGAAGACGCGGCGAGCGACGCGCTCGCGCGCTTTTTGCAAAAGCGCGCCAAGCGCTACAACGAGCAGCGCGACTTCCCCGCCGTCGCCGGCACCAGCGAGCTCTCGCCCTACCTCGCCCTCGGCGTGCTGTCGTACCGTCAGTGCATGCAGGCGGTCATGAGCCACAACAGCGGCCACCTCGCCGACGGCGACAAGGGCCTGACCACTTGGGTCAACGAGCTGGTGTGGCGCGAGTTCTACCAGCACGTGGCCTTCGGCTTCCCCCGGGTGTCGCGCCACGAGCCGTTTCAGGAACACACCAAAGCGCTTGAGTGGCGTGACGATGACGAGGGCTTCAAGGCCTGGTGTGAAGGGCGCACCGGCTACCCGATCGTCGATGCCGCCATGCGCCAACTGGTCAATACCGGCTGGATGCACAACCGCCTGCGCATGGTCACCGCGATGTTTCTGAGCAAGCATCTATTGATTGACTGGCGCCGGGGCGAGCGGTTTTTCCTCGAACACCTGGTGGATGGCGAGTTCTGCTCCAACAACGGCGGCTGGCAGTGGGCGGCCTCCACCGGCACCGACGCCGCGCCCTACTTTCGTATCTTCAACCCCACCACCCAATCCACACGCTTCGACCCGGACGGCGAGTTCATCGCCGAGTGGCTACCGGAACTTTCCGAGCTGCCCGCCAAGGCGCGTCACGCCCCGCCAAACGACATGCTGACGAAGCTCGACTACCCCGAGCCGATCGTCGATCACAAGGCGGCGCGCCAGCGGGCACTGGAGGCGTTCAAGGCGCTTTGAGCGCGCGCTAACCCCGCGCCAACTCAACGATAGATCGACGATGGCGTGCATTCAGCGGTTTCCGGAAGTAGACTAGGCGTGGCCTTGCCAGCCGTTCGTGGCGACCCCGGCGCGTAACGCCGGTGCGACGGACGGCCAACGTCCACCTTGAACCTCGGAACGATTCAGTGACCAAGCAACATTCCTTTGATCGCGAAGAACTGCTGGCGTGCTCGCGCGGCGAGCTGTTCGGCCCCGGCAATGCGCAGTTGCCGGCACCCAACATGCTGATGCTCGACCGCATCACGCACATTCACGAAGAAGGCGGTGAGCATGGCAAGGGCGAGCTGATCGCCGAGCTCGACATCACCCCGGATCTCTGGTTTTTCGACTGCCACTTCCCGGGTGATCCGGTCATGCCGGGCTGTCTGGGGCTCGACGCCATGTGGCAGCTGGTCGGCTTTCATCTGGGCTGGCTGGGTCATCCCGGGCGCGGTCGGGCGCTGGGCTGCGGCGAAGTGAAGTTTAGTGGGCAGATCCTGCCCGATGCGAAACTGGTCACGTACCGTATCAATATCAAGCGGGTCATCACGCGCAGGCTGATTCTCGGCATCGCCGATGGCACGGTGTCCGTGGACGGACGCGACATCTACCAGGCGAACGACTTGCGCGTTGGCCTATTCACCTCCACTGCGAATTTTTAACAGGAGGCTCCCATGCGACGAGTGGTAGTCACCGGCCTGGGCATCGTATCTTGTTTGGGCAATGACCAGCACCAGGTTCTGGACGCGCTAAAAAACGGGCGCAGCGGCATTCGCTTTAAAGAGGAGTATGCCGAGCGCGGTTTTCGTAGCCACGTGGCCGGAAGCGTACATATCGATCTCGAAGCGCTGATCGACCGTAAGCTTCTGCGCTTCATGGGCGATGCCGCGGCCTACGCCTACGTGTCGATGGCGCAGGCCATCGAGGACGCGGGGCTCACGCCGGAGCAGGTCTCCAACGAGCGTACCGGGCTGATCGCCGGCTCCGGCGGCGCCTCCAGCGCCAACCAGGTCGAAGCCGCCGATGTGCTGCGCGACAAGGGGCTGCGCCGCGTCGGGCCGTACCGTGTCACCCGCACCATGGGCAGCACCGTCTCCGCGTGCCTGGCCACGCCCTTTCAGATCAAGGGCGTGAACTACTCGATCTCCTCGGCCTGTGCGACTTCGGCGCACTGCATCGGCAGCGCCATGGAGCAGATCCAGCTGGGCAAGCAGGATGTCGTGTTCGCCGGCGGCGGTGAAGAGGAGCACTGGACGCTGTCGTGCCTGTTCGACGCCATGGGGGCACTCTCGACCCACTACAACGACACCCCGGAAACCGCCTCGCGGCCCTATGACCAGACCCGCGACGGCTTCGTCATCGCCGGCGGCGGCGGCATGGTGGTGCTCGAGGAGCTCGAGCACGCCAAGGCGCGCGGCGCGAAGATCTACGGTGAAGTCGTGGGCTACGGCGCCACGTCCGACGGCGTCGATATGGTCGCCCCTTCCGGTGAAGGCGCCACGCGCTGCATGCGCCAAGCGATGGCCACGGTGGATGGCGATATCGACTACATCAATACCCACGGCACCTCGACGCCGGTCGGCGATGTCGCCGAGCTGAAAGCGATTCGCGAAGTTTTCGGCGACTCGACGCCGGCGATGAGCTCGACCAAGTCGCTGACCGGCCACTCGCTGGGCGCGACCGGCGTGCAGGAAGCGATCTACTCGCTTTTGATGATGCAGCACGGCTTCGTCGCCGCCTCCGCCAACGTCACCAAGCTCGACGAGCAGGCCGACGGCTTCGACATCGTCACCCAGCGGCGCGATAACGTCACCATCGAGCGGGCGCTCTCCAACAGCTTCGGCTTTGGCGGCACCAACGCCTGTCTGGTGTTCCAGCGCTACGCCGACTAGTAGTGATACGCAGTAATGAAAAACGGCGCCCTCGGGCGCCGTTTTTTTTATTGGGATAGCTTGCGAGTAAGGCGGCGGGTAGCCCGTCGCGAGGGTCTTTCGCCAGGGAAGGCGAAAGTAGCGTACAGAGAAGTATTCACAGCGCCCTCGCGACGGGCTATCCGACGCGCCCCCATCGCCGGCGTTTACCGAGCCCGAGGCGCGACGCTCATGGCCACGGGTTCGCCGCGGGGCACGTCAGAAATTTCCTCGAGGGTGGACTCGATCCAGCGCTCCACCTCGACGAGCACCTCGTCCGGGGTGCGGCCAGCGGTTTCGATCGGCTCGCCGATGCGTACCCGCAGCTCGCCGGGCTGTTTGACCCAGTGGCGCCCGGGCCAGCGCTCGCCGGCGTTGTGCGCCACCGGCAGCACCGGCACGCCGGCCCGGCACGCCACCACCGTGCCGCTTTTGTTGTAGCGCTTGCGCCGCCCCGGGTCGACCCGGGTACCCTCGGGGAAGATCAATACCGACAGCCCGCCCTGCAGCCGCGCCACGCCTTGGGTCAGCACCTGCTTCATCGCCCGCGCGGGTTTGGAGCGGTCGAGCCCGATCGGGCGTAACAGGCGCAGCGCCCAGCCAAATATCGGGATACGCAAAAGCTCCTGCTTGAGCACGGTGCAGACCGGCGGCTTCATCACCTGCAGAAACACGGTTTCCCATTCGCTCTGGTGGTTGGCCTGAATGACGCAGGGCCCGTCGGGAATATGTTCGCGCCCTTGGATGTCATAGCGCACATCGCACACAAACTGAAACCAGAAGATGACGAAGTAGTTGTACAGATTGAGCAGCCGGTAGCGCCAGGAAAGCGGCAGAAACGGGGTGAGCGGTAAAAACAGCACGCCGCAGGCGAGCATCACCGTAAAGTAGCCCAGATAAAAGACCAGGCTGCGCAACACGTTGGTCAAGCCGACTCTCCTTGTTCGGGGCCTTGTTCAGCGCCCTGCTCCGGGCGGCTCTGGTCGCGGGTCAGACACCAGGCGTCCAGCATTCGACCGACTTCCAGCCGCCAGGGCTTTTGATGAACGCCGAACACGTCCAGCACCCGGCGGCAGTTGAGCACACGTCTAAGCTTGGCGTCGTGGTGATGATTCAGCGCCGTGACCTCGCCCAGCGCCACCGCCTCGCCGCGCCCTTCCAGGTGCGTGACGAGCTGCGTGCGCACCATCGAGGTAAAGGTGAACGCGCTGACCGGCTCGATCCCCGCTAGGTGGTACGCCCCCCAGGCCTCGGCGCCGCAGCCCTGCTGAGCGAGCATGCCGATTAGCGCCATGGCGACGGAGTCCGCCGAGGTCGGGCAGCAAATCACGTCTTCGGCGGCGCGCACGCTTTGGCCCGCCACCAGTCTATCGATGATGTCGCCAAGCCAGGCGTGGCTGCCGTCGAGCGCGAACAGCGGCCCCAGCCGCACGATCAAATGACGGTGATACTCGGCGCGAATCCGATTGCCGGTAGCGACCAGCCGCCGCAGGCTTTCGTCCCGCGGCGCGGGCACCACGTGCTCGTCGATCGGAATCTCGAAGCCCTCGTCGTAGAGCTGATCCGAGACGCACCAGACCAGCGCCACGCCGTGCGCCTTGCACGCCTCCATACACGCATCGACCGCATCGGCGTAGGCCTTCACATCGGCCGGTGGCATGGTGTGAGGCTCGGCCAGCGGCGGAATGATCACCGCATGGGGCGCAATCGCCCCCAGCTCCTGGGCGTCCACGCCCATGCCCTGCTCGATGACCAGCTCGGTATCCGCCCGGCGGCTGGCCTCACGGGCCAGCGCCAGGCTCAAGCAGTGCCCGGCATCCAGTATCAAAAGCTTCAAGGCAGACGCTCTCCTCTCTCACTGCGCCAAACGCGGATCATCCGATCGCCGGGGTTCAGAACGGGATTTCGTCGTCGAAATCGTCGAAGTTACCCGGGTCCGGCGCGCCGAAACGGCCATTTTGATCGTTCGGCGCGCTTTGACCGCGGTTGGGGGCGCCCTGCCCGCCCTGCTGGGGAGCACTCTGCTGACCGCCGCCATACTGATTGCCTTGGGGCGGCGCGCTCTGATGGCTGGGCTGGTTGTTGGGCTGATTGCCGGGATAGCTCTGGCCACCCTGCGGGGCGCTATTTTGATAGTTCTGCTGCGGCGCACCGCCGCCTTGGAAATCGCCGCCGCGGCTATCGAGCATCTGCATGTCGTTGGCCACGATCTCGGTGCTGTAGCGGTCCTGGCCGTTCTGGTCCTGCCACTTGCGAGTTTGCAGACGCCCTTCGACGTACACCTTGGAGCCTTTTTTCAGGTACTGCTGAGCGATCTCGGCGGTCTTATTGAACAGCACGATGCGGTGCCATTCGGTGCGCTCCTGGCGCTGGCCGCTTTGACGGTCGGTCCAGGTGTCCGAGGTCGCCAGATTCAGGTTCGCCACCGCCGTGCCTGACGGCGTAAAACGTACTTCCGGGTCTTGGCCCAGGTTACCGATCAAAATGACTTTGTTAATCCCGCGCGCCATGGCTCGCTCCTATCTGATAAGTCTGTGCTGGTAAGTCCGTACTGGTAAATCGCTTCTCGTATCCGTCGACCGCCCGTCGGCGATCGCGCGTTGTACTCGCAGGCGTTAAGGGTATCACCAATCCCGCCGCGACGATGTCACTGTTTGTGCGTGCCGATCAGGGTTTGTCCGTGGGAATCAGCTTGTCCAGCGCCCCGCGATCGAGCGCCTTGCGGTTGACCTTGAGATACATCAATCGCTCCTCCGGCACCACCATCACGTCCTCTACGCCGACCACATCGGCGAGGCGCTGCATCAAAAGCTCCAGCGTGTCCGGATGGGTGTCGCCCAGCGCCACCACTTCGCTTGAAAGCGGCGGCGGCGAGGGCAGGCGCCACATGAACAGCCACCAGCCAAGCGCCAGCACCGCGCAGCCCACGAACACCGCGTCCAGACCAAAGGCGCTGGAGAGCGCCCCGCCCAGGGTGCCGCCCAGAAAGGCGCCGAGAAACTGGCTGGTGGAGTACACGCCCATGGCGGTGCCCTTGGCGCCGGCCGGGGCGAGCTTGCTTAGCATCGACGGCAGCGTTGCCTCGAGCAAATTGAAGCCGGTGAAATAGACGAAGAGCCCGGCGAACAGCGCATGGCCGTGGGAGACCGGCAGCGCAAGCGCCACCAGGCTCAGCCCGATCGCGCCGATCGCCACCAGGCACACCGCTTTGATCTGCTGGCGCTTCTCGGCCAGGATCATCAGCGGCACCATGGCCACGAACGATAGCGCCATGATCGACAGGTACGCCAGCCCGTGGTACTCGATGGCCACACCCGCCTCGACGAGGCGAAACGGGATCGCGACGAATATCGCCATCAGGATCAGGTGCAGCGAGAAGATCGACGCGTTCAAGCGCCACAAATCCCACCGGGTCGCCACGCTCTTGAACTGGGCGCGGTCCATGCCCACGTCCTTGTGGCGCAGTCGGCGCGGCGCCGGCGGCACCCAGCGCCATAGCACGAATAGCCCGAGCAGCGTCAGCGCCGCCGTGACCCAGAATACCCCGGCAAGCCCGGCCTGGCTTGCAAGCCAGGGGCCGAGCACCATGGCGATGGCAAACGACACCCCGATCGATAGCCCGATCGTGGCCATGGCGGCGGTGCGCACCTGCTCGCGGGTTTGATCCGCCAACAGCGCCATGATCGCCGCCGCCACGGCGCCGGCACCCTGCAGCGCCCGGCCGGCGATGATGCCACCGATGGAGTCGGCGCTGGCCGCCACCATACTGCCGAGCGCAAAGATCAAAAGCCCGAGGGCGATGATGCGCTTGCGCCCGAAGCGGTCCGACAGCAGCCCGAAAGGGATTTGCAGCGTGGCCTGGGTGAGCCCGTAGACCCCCAGCGCCACGCCGACCAGAAACGGCGTGGCGCCGGACAGCGTGTCGGCATAGAGCGCCAGCACCGGCAGCACCATGAAAAGCCCGAGCATGCGGGACGCATAGAGCCCGGCCAGCCCACTGATTGCGCGGCGCTCGGAAGCCAGCAGCAGTGTGGAGAGGTTGCGCATAGTGCCCTTTGAAGTAGTACCAGGTGAACGAGGCGTGCCCGGCGAGGCGCCTTGAAAACGCGCGCCTTCGAGACGACCGGCGGCGAAATGCCGGTTTGGAAAAGCCCTCCATTCTAGCGCTTCGCGTCGGCGCTGGAAACGCTCGCCTTGCGACAAACCACCTCCCCCGCTTTGCCGTAATGGGCCAGGCAAACGTATAATTACGCTTTTGCCACGCGATTCGAGGTGTTGATGGACAGCATTCTGGTCAGAGGTGCACGCACTCACAACCTCAAGCAGATCGATGTGGAGCTGCCGCGCGACAAGCTGATCGTGATTACCGGCCTTTCCGGTTCGGGAAAATCCTCGCTTGCATTCGATACGCTGTACGCCGAAGGGCAGCGCCGCTACGTGGAGTCGCTCTCTACCTACGCGCGCCAGTTTCTTTCCATGATGGAAAAGCCCGATGTCGACCACATTGAGGGGCTCTCCCCGGCCATTTCCATCGAGCAGAAGTCGACCTCTCACAACCCGCGCTCCACCGTCGGCACGATCACCGAGATCTACGACTATCTGCGCCTGCTGTTCGCCCGCGCCGGCACGCCGCGCTGCCCGGAGCACGGCGAAGACCTGGAAGCGCAGACCATCTCGCAGATGGTCGACCAGGTGATGAACCTGGAGGAAGGCACCAAACTGATGCTGCTCGCCCCGGTGGTGAAGGGCCGCAAGGGCGAGCATCTGCAGCTTCTGGCCGAGCTTCGCGCCCAGGGTTTCGTGCGCGTGCAGATCGACGGCCAGATTCTCGAGCTCGACGACATCGCCCCGCTCGACAAGCGTAAAAAGCACGACATCAGCGTGGTCGTGGACCGCTTCAAGGTGCGCGATGATATCGCCCAGCGTCTGGCAGAGTCCTTCGAGACCGCGCTGAACCTGGCCGACGGCACGGCGATGATCCACTTTATGGACGGCGACCGGGAAGACCTGGCGTTCTCCTCGCGCTTCGCCTGCCCGGTGTGCGGCTACTCGCTCTCCGAGCTCGAGCCACGCATGTTCTCCTTCAACAACCCCGCCGGCGCCTGCCCCACCTGCGACGGTCTCGGCATTCAGCAGTACTTCGACCCGGAGAAGCTGATCAGCCACGACGAGCTCTCCTTGGCCGAAGGCGTGATCAAGGGCTGGGACCGGCGCAATATCTACTATTTCACCCAGCTTCAGGCGCTGGCTAGCCACTTCGATTTCGCCCTCGAAACGCCCTGGAATGAACTCTCCAAACACCAGCGCGACGTCATTCTCAACGGCAGCGGAAGCGAACCGGTGCCGTTTAGCTACGTCAGCGACCGCGGCCGCAAGGTGACCCGCGAGCACGCGTTCGAAGGCGTGTTGCCCAACATGCAGCGCCGCTACCGCGAAACCGAATCGAACATGGTGCGCGACGACTTGGCCAAGTACATCGCCATGAAGCCCTGCACCTCGTGTAACGGCACGCGCCTGCGTAAGGAGTCGCGCCACGTGTTCGTCGACGATCGCAATATCGCCGATATCGTGCGCACGCCAATCGGCGAGGCCTGGGACTACTTTGCCAAGCTGGCGCTGCCCGGGCGCAAGGGCGAGATCGCCGACAAGATCGTCAACGAAATCCACTCGCGCCTGGAGTTTCTAGTCAATGTCGGGCTCGACTACCTCAATCTGGAGCGCAGCGCCGATACGCTCTCCGGCGGCGAGGCCCAGCGTATCCGTTTGGCGAGCCAGATCGGTGCCGGGCTGGTCGGGGTGATGTACATTCTCGACGAGCCCTCGATCGGCCTGCACCAGCGCGACAACGATCGGCTTTTGAAAACGCTGGAGCGGCTGCGCGACCTGGGCAATACCGTGATCGTCGTCGAGCACGACGAGGATGCGATCCGCGCCGCCGACCACGTGCTCGATATCGGCCCCGGCGCCGGTGTTCACGGCGGCGAAATCGTCGCCCAGGGCACGCCCCAGGACATCATGGACAACCCGGACTCCCTGACTGGGCAGTACCTGTGCGGCACCCGCGAAATCGCCGTGCCGCCGTACCGCATTCCCGGCAACCCGGAGAAGGAACTGGTGGTGCGCGGAGCGACGGGCAATAACCTGCAAAACGTCACGCTCAAACTGCCGCTGGGGCTGTTCATCGCCATCACTGGCGTGTCCGGCTCAGGCAAGTCGACGCTGATCAACGGCACCCTGATGCCGATTGCCGCCCGCGACCTGAACCGCGCCTCGACGCTGACGCCGGCGCCTTACGCCGCCATCGAAGGGCTCGACCAGCTCGACAAGGTCATCGATATCGACCAGAGCCCGATCGGGCGTACGCCGCGCTCGAACCCGGCGACCTACACCGGCATTTTCACCCCAATTCGCGAGCTGTTCGCCGGCACCCAGGAGGCGCGCTCGCGCGGCTATAAGCCCGGCCGATTCAGCTTCAACGTCAAGGGCGGGCGCTGCGAGGCGTGCCAGGGCGAGGGCATGATCAAGGTGGAGATGCACTTTCTGCCGGACATCTACGTGCCCTGCGACGTCTGCAAGGGCAAGCGCTACAACCGCGAAACCCTGGACATCCACTACAAGGGCAAGAACATCCACGACGTGCTGGAAATGACCGTCGAAGAGGGCCTCGAGTTCTTCAGCCCGGTGCCGGCCATCGCGCGGCGCCTGCAGACGCTTTTGGACGTCGGGCTTTCCTACATTCGCCTGGGCCAGAGCGCGACCACGCTCTCCGGCGGCGAGGCGCAGCGGGTCAAACTCGCCCGGGAGCTTGCCAAGCGCGACACCGGCCAGACGCTCTACATTCTGGACGAGCCGACCACGGGCCTGCATTTCGAGGATATCCGCCAGCTTCTGACGGTGCTCCACCGCCTGCGCGATCACGGCAACACGATCGTGGTGATCGAGCACAACCTCGACGTAATCAAGACCGCGGACTGGATCGTCGATTTGGGCCCGGAAGGCGGCTCGGGCGGCGGGCGGATCATCGCCGAGGGCACCCCGGAGCAGCTGGTGAAGCAAAAAGGCTCCCACACCGGGCAATTTTTGGCGCCGCTATTGCAAAAAAAGAAGTGAAAAAATAAAAAAACGATAAGGCAATAGAAGGCAAGCCGCCGTATCGTCCCTTTTTGGCCGTCACCGCTAACTCTGAGAGGCGGTGGCGCGCCCCGGGCACGCGAATCAAGAGAAGGAGACACCGAGCATGAGTCAGGAAAAGAGCTGTATTGTTCGCCACTTCAACCATTATTACTCGTTGTCGAAAGACGAAGAGCAGCTGCTTGATTCGCTCGAAGAGAGCCCGATCGATCAAAAGGCGGGGTCGCTTCTATGGGAGATGAAGGACCCCGCCCAGGAGTTTTGTACGCTGCGAAGCGGCTGGGCCTACTCCTACCGCCATTTGGAAAACGGCGACCGTCACATCATGGAGGTCTACCTGCCCGGCGACATCATCGGCCTGCGCGAATTCGCCTTCTCCCAGCGGCTGGAAAACGTGCGCTTCATCACCGATAGCGTCGTATGCCGCTTCCCGCACAGGCGCATGATCGATTTGTTCAGCGCGTCGCTGCCGCTGACCTCGGTCATGTTCGCCATCAGCAGCCGCCAGCAGTCGCTTCTGACCGAGCGGCTGGTGAACCTGGCCCGGCGCACCGCGCGCCAGAAAATGGCTCACTTCATCCACGAGATGTACGTGCGACTGAGCCAGACCAACCCGGATTTGACCGGGCAGTTTCGCCTGCCGCTCTCCCAAGAGCAGCTCGCCGACGTGCTGGGACTGAGCCCGGTGCACGTCAGCCGCACCTTCACCGCGCTTAGCGAGGCGGGGCTCATTTATCGCGACCGCCATCACATTAACATTCCGGATTTGGCGGCGCTGGCCGCCGAAGGCGAGTTCGACGACTGCTACTTAAGCGACAACGTGCGGCCGCTGCTCGGCCAGACGGAGTAATGCGTATCCTTTCTCGACATCCATACTCGGCGTACCGTCCCATGAAGCCTCACACTTTTGCTGCGGCCGCGCTCGGCACCGCCGGGCTCTTAACGCTTGCCACCGCCGCCCAAGCGGCACGCTACCCGGTCAGCGACGAAACGGCCTTCGGCGCCTGGTACGCCGCAACTACCACCGATGCCGGCCAGCGCCACTTTCGCGCGCTGGAGGCCGAAAGCTATTCGGACGCCATTTTGAGCGTGAACGCCACCGAAGGTGTGTGCCATCTGCCCTGGCTCGAACTGCGCGTGACTTTGGATGAGGCGCAGCCCGAGAGCCGCGCGGTGAACCTGGTCCCGGCGCGGCTGCGCGTCGACCAGACGCCGATCATGGAAACCATGGCGGAGTTCATCGTCGAACAGGGGGATGACGGTTTCTACAGCCACTTCTACCTTGGCGAGCTCGACGCGCTGCTGGCGCGCATGAATGAAGGCGAGCAGCTCTTCATCGGCTTCGAGCAGGGCGATGCCGCGCCCTGGACCATGACGTTTGATCTCGACGGCGCCGGGCAGGCCATTCAGGCAATGCAGCGGCGCTGCGCCGGGGCTTAAAGCGTCAGCGCCGCCGATTCCGGGGCGAGAGTTCGCAGCACGAACTCGACGCGGCGGTTGGCGGCGCGGCCCTCGAGCGTGTCGTTTTCTGCAAGCGGGCGCGTGTCGGCGTAGCCCACGGCGCGCAGGCGCTGTCGTGCCACGCCCTCCTGCTCGAGATGGCGCACCACCGCGATCGCCCGCCCGGTCGAGAGCTCCCAGTTGGAGGCGAACGCCGCGGTCGAAATCGGCACGTTATCGGTGTGCCCTTCAACCGACACCTCGCCCTCGAAGGTGTCGATCACCTCGCTCAATCGCTCGAGCACGCCTTCGCCCTGGGCGGTCAGCTCGGCAGCGCCGCTGTCGAACAGCAGACTGTCGTCGATGCGCAGGGTCACGCCTTCGCGCCCCTGGCTTACGCTCACGCCCTGGATGTCGAGCGCCGCCATTGCCGGCGACAAGCCGCTATCGCGCGGCAGAAGGCCGGAGGAGAGCGGTGTGAGCCCGTGGCCTTCGTCCGTCGCCTCGCCGCCACTGCCCGCCGGCGTCAGCGCCAGCAGCAGCACAAACAGCGTGATTAGAAGTGTCAGCACATCGAGGTAGCTGGTCAGCCACCCCTCCTCACCGTCATCGCCGGTGAAGGGCGATTCCAGCGCGTGACGGGCGTCGCGATTCAGCATGACGCTACCCTTTCGCCGCGACGCCGCTGCCCGGGCGCGGCTTCACGTGCGGGTCGTTGATCTCGTCGTGATAGTTGGCCACGAACGAGTTCAGCGTCTCCTCGATGAACGACGGCAGCCGGCGCTTGGTGATCAGCGAAATGCCTTCGAGCACCATATTCATGGTGATCAAACGCTCCTCGGTGCGCCGCTCGAGCTTCACCGCCACCGGCTTGAACACTAGGTTGGCCAGCAGGATGCCGTAGAAGGTGGTCAAGAGCGCCACCGCCATGCGCGGGCCGATCACCTCGAGATCCCCCGCATCCATCACTTCGAGCATGTTGACCAGCCCGACGAGCGTGCCGATCATGCCAAACGCCGGGGCGTAGGTCGCCATGGTGCGAAAGATCTGCGCCTCGGCGTGCTCGCGCGCCTTGAGCCTGGCGATGCGCCAGCGCAGCATGTCAAAGATCTCGTCCTCCTTAGTATTGGCGATGACGAGCTGAATACCGGTACGCAAAAACGGGTTACGGGTGTGTTCGAGCTCGCGCTCCACCGCGCGCACGTCGCCCTTGAACCAGAGCCTGGCCATGGAGACCAGCTCGTCGATGTCGTCGCGCACATAGGTATTCTCGCGGCGAAACACCAGCCCCACCAGACGGACCACGCGCACCACCTCCTTGAGCGGATAGCTGATGAACGTGGCCGCCAGCGTGCCGGTGATGACAATGGCAAGCCCGGGCAGGTTGATGAAGCTTTCCGGGGACTCCGCGGTAAAGAACAGCACGCTCACCAGCAAGAGAATGCTGGCGCCTATTCCGATCAGGGTAGAGGGGTTCATCGACGGCTCCTCGCCGGTTGGTTGTAAGGGTGAAAGTGTCTCAGTCTGGCTCGTGCAGGCGCGCCCGCAAGCGGCTAATGGCCTGACTGTGTAGCTGCGACACGCGCGACTCGGTGACGCCCAGCACGGCGCCCACCTCCTTGAGGTTGAGCTCTTCCTGGTAGTAGAGCGCCATCAACAGCTTTTCGCGCTCCGGCAGCGCTTCGATTGCGGCGATCAGGGTTTCGCGCTGCTGGCCGTCCAGAAGCTCCTCGAAAGGCGCGTTCAGCGACTCCTGAACCGGCTCGCCGCCCTCCTCCAGAAGCTCCTCGAAGGGCAGCAGGTGGCCGCTGTTGGTGTCTGCGAGAAGCTGCTGGTACTCGTCGATCGGGATGTCCAGATCGCGGGCGATCTCGCTCTCTTCCGGGGCGCGGCCAAGGCTTTGCTCCAGCCGGCGCACGGACTCGTCCATGGCCCGGGCGGAGCGGCGCACGCTGCGCGGCAGCCAGTCCCGGGTGCGCAGCTCGTCGACCATTGCGCCGCGAATTCGTTGGCTGGCGAAGGTGGCGAAGCTCGCCCCCTGGGCGGCATCAAAACGCCCGAGCGCCTCCAGTAGCCCCACCATGCCGGCCTGGATCAGATCGTCGAGCTCGATGCTGGCCGGCAAACGAACTTGCAACGCCAGCGCCTGGCGACGCACCAGCGGCATGTGCTGGTTGACCATCTCGCTGTGTTGGATTCTTCCCTTTGCTGTATACATCGGCGTGCCCCTGGCTAATCGCTGGTCACTGATAGTTCACAATCACTTGAAGCCCTTTCACCCTCACCGGCGGCTGACCGCGCCCCAAGGCGAAACGAAACGCGAGCGGCGCGCCGGCGCCGAGCCCGGCAAGGCCGGTGGCGCTGCCGCGCTGGCCGTCGAGGGCGACGCAACGCTCCGGGTGGCAAAGCCAGGCGAGAATATCGGCCCCGGGCGGCGCTTCAAAGCGCCAGTTGACGCGCTCGATGCGCCCCTGATGAATCTCGGGGCTGGGCGGCGGCGCGAGCGCCTGGCTGACGCTTGCCCGGTCGCTCATGGCGACCATCAGCCCGGTCGCGTCGATGCTCCAACTGCCTCCCCCCGCCAGAGCCGACAGCGAAATCCCGCCGGCGACCACCCCACTCAGTGCTGCGAGAATGACGTTTCTCATTAGCATAACCTAACTATAGTGGCTCAATCAGTATGGCCTACCTGGCTAAAAGCAGCAGTTCGATTCCCAAATACGTCGCCGCCGCGGCGTGCAGGTTCTCGAGCAGCCCGGCGCGGGGCAGGTTTGGCTCGTGCAGCGCCAACAGTCGCTTGGGCCCCTGATGCTCACTGACCAGCCGCAGCGTGCGGTACATGGCGGCGAACGCCTCGGCGTCGCTTCGCACCCACAGCGCCCAGCGTGAGTAGCGCGCGCAGAGCGCCTGGAGCGGCGCATCGGCGTCCACCGGCACGACCTCCCAGCTCTCTGACGTCGCTGCCCAGCGCCGGCCGAGCCGCGCCCACTCGTCGAGGCGCGCGATCACCGGCTCGCGCTGCTTCGATCCAAGCCCGACGACGACGAGTGGGATTTTGGCGACATGCGCGTTGGCGACGTGCGCGTCCGCGACGGGCGCATCAACAGCGTGCGCGTCATCCTCGTGCGCTTCCAACGTATGCACTTGCTGCGCGTTGTCGTCTTGCGAGCCTACCGACTGGCCGGTGCGCAAATTCGCCCACTGGCGCAGCCCTGCGGCCTGGTCCTGGCCGCTCATGCAAAGGCCTCACGGCTGACGCTGCCAAACTGGCGGATCGCGTCGCGGGTCATCAGAAGGTGCATCAGCGCGTCCGCCAGCGCGCTATCGCGGCGCTTACGCGGGCTACCCAGAAGGCGCAGCAAATCCTGCTGCAACGCTTTGGCCTCTTCGTCGTCGGCGCTGTCCAGGTGAGCGGCTACGCACGCCACGCCGCTGGCCATCAAGAGCCGTAACTCGGCGCTGACCTCGCCGCCGTCCGACTCCTTGAGCGCGCGCCAAACGCGCTTGGTCAGCGCGATCGTGCCTTCACCTTGCAGCTGGGTGATCAAAAGTGACAGCGCCTCGCTCCCCAGCCGCGCCGGCGTGAGCCAGTAGCGTTTGGCGACCCGCCGGGAGGTTTCCGGGTCGCGCAGCTCGCCGCTCCAGGCGAGCAGCGTCCGGCCCGCGGCGTCGGTGACCTCGGCGTGGGCGCTGTAGAGCGCGAGCGACTGGCCGCGAAAGCGCACGGGCACGTGGTGGCCCGGGGTCGCCTCGTCGAACAGTGCGGTCATGGCGTAGCGCTCGCCTTGCCAGTATACCCGCTGACTGGCGCTGACCCGGCTGACCCAGGTCAAGCACTCGGCTTCCAGCGCGTCCAGCGTGTCGCCCTCAACCAAAGTGGGCAGCAGATGCACCGCTGCCTGGCGCTGCGCGTCGATGCGCGCCTTCCATCCGGCGCTCTGGCGGTGCTGCAAAAGCGTCAGCGCGCAGAGGCGGCCGTCAGCATCGAGATTCAGATCCGGCATCGACCACTCCATGCCGCGCTCGGCACGCCGCGGCGACCACACCACCCCCAGCGCGCGCTGCTCCTGGCTGCGGTCGGCAAGCGCCGCCAAACGCTGGTCATGGAGTACGCCGGGCAGCGCGGCGATATCCCAGCTCGCTTCCAGCAGCGAAAAGCCGGCCACGCGCTCACGAAGGCTCGCCATCAGCAGGCTAAGGCGCCGCCCCTGGCCCAGCACCTCCCGCGACCAGCGCGGCGCCAGCGCCTCGCTCGACCAGGCCGGGCGGGCGGGCTCGCTTGCGTGCGCGTCGGTCATGGCGTGGGTCAGCGCCTGATCCACCAGCGCCGTTGGATCGGCAAGTTGCATGTCCTCCGGCACGCGCTGGCCGTTGGAGCAGAACAGCACGCGCAGGCCAAAGCGCATGACGATATCCAGAAGCGGCGCCAGCCGGCCCGCCTCGTCCTGTTTGGTAATGATGCAGTCGTCGAGCTCCGCGCCCGCCGCTCGTGCCGCCTGGCGGTAGCGCAGCACCACCTCTTCCAGGGTTTCCGGCTGGCTGGCGGCGTTAAGCACCAGCACCAGGCGCACCTTCGAGCCGCCGCCCTGAAGCTGGTCGATCTGGGTGATGACGCGCTGGTCGCGCTGGCTCATGCCGACGGTGTCGATAATCACCCACTGCTTGCCGCCAAGGCGCCCGAGCAGGTCGTCGATCGGCTGTTCGTGGTCGAGGGCGTACATGGGCGTGTCGAGCAGGCGGGCGTAGATACGCAGCTGCTCGTGGGCGCCGATACGAAAGCTGTCGGTGGTGACCAGCGCCACCGGCCGAGTGCCGTGGCGCATGACGAAGCGCGCGGCGAGCTTGGCGGTGGTGGTGGTCTTACCCACGCCGGTCGGGCCGACCAGCGCCACGATGCCGGTCTGGTCGAAAAACGCCTCTTCGCTTTTTTGCACCTTGAGCCGCGCGATGAGCTGGCGATGCAGCCACTCGAGGACTCGTTCGTCCTGGGGCGACAGCGCGCTGAGGGAGTCGGGCAGCGCCGCGCTGACTTCTTCGCAAAGCTCGTTGCCAAAGCCTACCCGGGCGAGCAGGGTGTTGAGCGTTTGCGCGGTCGACGGCGCCGGCGCGCTCGCCACGTGGGTGCGGGCGAGCAGCGCGCGCATGTCCTGCATTTCCTGCAAAAGACGCTCGCTGACCGCTTCGAAAGGCTGGCTCGCGCTTGCCGGCGCGGCGGGAGGCGACGCCTCGAGCGCCGCGGCAACGCGCGCGTAGGGGCGGTCGACGTCGGCGGGGGTTTCCTTATATGGCTCGATGGCCGGTTGAGGCGCCGTCGGTACGGCGTGATCCAGCGCGGCGTCCTCGGCCATGGCCAGAATTTCCACGCCGGTATCCGTGCGCCGGTTGGCGACGATCAGCGCCTCGTCGCCCAGCGCCGCGCGTACCTGGCGCATGACATCGCGGCTGTTGGCACCGATAAAGCGTCTTACGCTCATGGGTCTCCCCCTTCGTTAGTCAAAGCGCGCCCGTCTCGTCTCATCGCGCCCCGCCTACCAGCGTGGTGATTCTCAGCGTGCGGTCGTCGGGAATTTCGGCCTGGGACATGACCACCAGGTGGCGTAACCGACGGCGCAAAAAGCGCGCAACGATCGGACGCAGCGAGTGCTGAACCACCAGCACCGGCGGCTCGCCGCTGGCTTCCTGGCGCTCCAGCGCCTGCTGGGTCTGGTTCATCAGCGTATCGGCAAGCCCCGGTTCCATGGCGCCGTTGCCGTTCATGGCCTGTATCAAGACCTGCTCGAGCTGGGCGTCCAGGCCGATCACATGAAGCGCCTCCTGGCCTGCGAACCACTGCTGGGTAATCGAACGGCCCAGGCTAATGCGCACCTGGGCGGTCAGCTCGCCCACGTCCTTCTGCTGGCCGGCGACGTCGGCCAGGGTATCCAGAATCGTACGCATGTCGCGAATCGAGACGTCCTCTTCGAGCAGGTTCTGCAGGATGCGCTGGAGCGCGGTGAGCGAGATCGCCTTGGGCACGACCTCCTCGACCAGGGATTTCTGCTCGTCGCCGAGCTTGTCGAGCAGCTTCTGCACCTCCTGACGGCCGAGCATTTCCGGCGAGTGGCGGTGTAAAAGATGGTTCAAGTGCGTGGCGATCACGGTGCTGGCGTCGACCACCGTATAGCCGAATACCTGGGCGTGTTCGCGCTGGCTGGCATCGATCCACACCGCCGGCAGGCCAAAGGCCGGATCCTCGGTAGGGGTGCCGGCGAGCTCGCCAGAGACTTGGCCTGGGTTGATCGCCAGCCACTTGCCCGGCTGCGCCTCGGCGCGGCCGATCTCGGCGCCCTTAAGCGACAGCACATAGGCATTCGACGAAAGCTCGAGGTTGTCGCGAATGTGCACCACCGGCGGCAGAAAACCGACCTCCTGGGCAAACTTCTTGCGCACGCTCTTGATGCGCGCCAAAAGCTCGCCCTTCTGGCGCGAGTCGACCAGCGGAATCAAGCGGTGACCAACCTCGAGACCCAGAGTATCGACCAACTGCACGTCCTCCCAGCTCGCCTCCGGGGTTTCCTGCACCGACACCGGCACATCAACCATGTCTTCGCGCACCAGCACCTTTTCCTGGTGACGCTTGAGATACCAGGCGAGCCCGCCGAGCAGCGCGGTGAAGATCAAGAACACCAGGTTAGGCATACCCGGCACCATGCCCAGAAGCCCCATCACCGCGGCGGCGAGAATCATCACCTGTGGATTGACGAAGAGCTGACTGAGCATCTGCTGGCCCACGTCCTGCTCGGTGTTGACCCGCGAGACCGTCACACCGGCGGCAGTGGAGATCACCAGTGCTGGAATCTGTGCGACCAAACCGTCGCCGATGGTCAAAAGCGTATAGGTACGCCCGGCGTCGGCGAAGCCCATGCCGTGCTGCATCATGCCGATGACCAGCCCGCCGATGATGTTGACTACCATGATGACCAGCCCCGCCATGGCGTCGCCGCGCACGAATTTACTGGCACCATCCATGGAACCGTAGAAGTCGGCTTCCTGGGCGACTTCAGCGCGACGCTTCTTGGCGTCCTCCTCGCCGATCAAACCCGCGTTCAGGTCGGCATCGATCGCCATCTGTTTGCCGGGCATGGCGTCCAGGGTGAAGCGCGCGCCAACCTCGGCGATACGCCCAGCACCCTTGGTGATAACCATGAAGTTGATGATGACCAGAATCAGAAATACTACCAGGCCCACGGCGAAGTTGCCGCCGACCAAAAACGTGCCGAAGGCTTCGATCACCTTGCCTGCCGAGGCGCCGCCCTGATGGCCCTCCATCAACACCACGCGGGTCGAGGCGACATTCAGCGATAGCCGAAGCAGCGTGGTGAACAAAAGCACCGCTGGAAACGCGGCGAAGTCGAGCGGCTTTTCGGCAAACATGCTCACCAACAGCACCATGATGGCCAGCGCAATGTTGAAGGTGAACAACAGATCCAGCGCGAAAGGCGGCAGCGGCACGATCATCATGCCAAGGATCATGAGGATCAGCAGCGGGCCGGCCAACAGCTTGATCGGCACATCGCCAAAGGGATTGCGTCGACTGATCAACTGGCTAAAAGCCTTCATGAACGTGCCTCAAAAGCACCGGGACCGCAGGCGGGATAGGTCATCTCGTCGGGAACCGGTAAGTTATCGGGGGTCGGCGGCGTTTCGCCACCGTCTTGCGCTACGCTCTTCAAGCGGTACGCCCAGGCCATGACCTCGGCCACGGCGGTGTAAAGTTCCGCCGGCACTTCGGCGTCGAGGTCGACGTGGTGATAGAGCGCCCGTGCCAGCGGCGCTGCCTCCAGCCTTGGCACGTTAGCCTCCTGGGCGATATCGCGAATACGCGCGGCTACCGCGTCGGCGCCCTTGGCCACCACACGCGGCGCGCCCATCTGCCCTTCCTGATAGGAGAGCGCAACGGCGTAGTGCGTGGGGTTAGTGATGATAACGTCGGCCTCGGGCACCTTGCTCATCATGCGCCCGCGCGCCATGGCCTGCTGCTGCTGACGAATGCGCCCTTTAACGTGCGGGTCGCCCTCGGACTCCTTGTGCTCGCGCTTGACCTCTTCCTGGCTCATGCGCAGCTTCTTGGCATTGCTCCAAAGCTGAAAAGGCACGTCGATCAGAATCACCACCACTAGCGATGCAATCGCCAGCGCCGCCGCCAACGCTGCCAGGTTCAGAGCACTCGCCAAGGCTTGCTGCACCGGCTGATCGGCTAAACCCAAAAGTCGGTCGATGTTGAAATAGATAAAGGCGCTGGCGATGCCGCCGACCAGAGTCGATTTGGCGATTGCCTTGGCAAGCTCGATCAGCGCCTGGCTCGAGAAGATGCGTTTGACGCCCGAAATCGGGTTGAGCTTGGAGAACTTGGGCTGCATCGACTTGGCTGAGACCAGCCAGCCGCCCAGCAGCGCCGGCGCCACCAGCGCCACGGCGCCGAGAAGCACGAACAGTGGGATCATCGCGATCAGCGTGCGCTCGCCGAGATCGAGCGCGTTGGTCAGCATAGGCATTGGGTCGAAGGCCTGATGGCGGTCGAACAAAAACGCCCGCTCCATTACCATGCCGAGCTGGTCGTAGAGCATCTGCCCCATGCCCCAAAGCCCGATGACACCGGCCATCAGCAGTAGAAAAGTCGTGAGCTCGCGCGAGCGGGGAACCTGCCCCTCTTCACGGGCTTTTTCCTTTCGCCTGGGCGTGGCCTCTTCGGTTTTTTCCTGATCGCTATCGTTGTCTGCCATGAGTCATCCGGCTCATCCTGGACGGCGCACCAAAAGTCAGCCGCCCCGAAGGACGGCTGAGTAAGGTGCCTAGTGTGCCAGATGAGACGTTTAACAATGTCTCAATAACAAGGTATTAAAAGCCTAATTCGTCCAATAAGTCGTCCACCTGATCCTGGTCTGTCACGATATCCGGCGCGTTATCCTTGATCTGCGGACCGTTTAGCAGATCTTCCTTGCGCCGTACGCTCTCGCTTTCCCACTGATCCTGGGCCTTGCGCTGCATGCTTTCGCGCGCCTCTGCGCCGGGAACGCTATCGATCAGTACCTGGACAAGCTGGTGCTCGATTTCGCGGATCACATCCATCATCTTCTTGATGACCTGACCGGTCAGATCCTGGAAATCCTGGGCCATCATGATATCCAGAAGCTCCTTGTTGGTAGCCGCGGTCATCGCGGGCACCTCACTCAAGTAGCCGCGGGTCTGTTTGACCAGTTCCTTCGCCTCATCGAGCTCTTTGGGCTCTTCGAACCAGGCGGCCCAGCGTTTGTCGAGCGCCTCCGCCCGTTCCGAGAGCTCGTCCTGCAAGGGCTGCGCGCGGTCGATGGCGTTGAGTGCGCGGTCGGCGGCCTGCTCGGTCATGGTGGCAACGTAGTGCAGCCGGTCACGGGCGTCGGGAATGGCCACCGCCGCTCTCTCGATCTCCTTGTCCAAACCGAGCTCGCGCATGTTGTCTCGCAGCATGCGGGTCAGCTTACCAATCCGGAGAATCAAATCATCGGCGTCTTCGGGCAGCGCTTTGTCGCCTGCCTGCTCATTCTGACTCATGGTGCTCTCCTCGTGAGCCAAGCGCGAAGCCCGGTCACTTTATTTGCCCATCTTTTCAAAGATTTTGTTAAGTTTTTCCTCGAGGGTCGCAGCGGTGAACGGCTTGACGACATAGCCGTTGGCACCGGCTTGAGCAGCAGCGATGATATTTTCCTTTTTCGCTTCGGCGGTCACCATCAATACCGGCAATTCCTTGAGCGCCGCATCCTGGCGAATTTCCTTGAGCATCTCGAGTCCGTCCAGATTCGGCATATTCCAGTCAGAGACGACGAACTCAAAGCTACCCGCGCGCAGCTTGTTGAGGGCGTCCTGACCGTCCTCAGCTTCATCGACATTGGTAAAGCCCAGCTCTTTCAACAAACTCCGCACGATGCGACGCATGGTCGGAAAATCGTCCACGACCAGAAAGCTCATGTTCTTATCGGCCATTGCTCGTTCTCTCTCTATAGGGGGCATTGGCCCCCGACCAGTGTCGGGGGCGTTAAATTAAAAGGATTCCCACTCTTCGACTTGGCTTACACGCGCTCGCGCGGTCTCGGGTCGTTGAGCGATTTGCTGGACGGGCTGAGGTGCTGCGGCCGGCTTGGGGCGCGCACTGGCGGTGGAAGCCGATGCGTAGCCGCGCCCGCCGTCCAGCACCTTGAATACCGCGACCGCCTCTTCGAGGCGGCTGGCCTGCTCCTCGAGCGAGGCCGCTGCGGCGGCGGCCTGCTGCACCAGCGCCGCGTTTTGCTGGGTGACTTCGTCCATCTGGCCAACCGCCTGGCTGACCTGCTCGATACCGTCGCTCTGCTCCTGAGAGGCGGCAGAAATTTCGTCCATGATGTCCGCGACCCGGCGCACCGCGCTGACGACGTCGGTCATGGTGGAGCCTGCCTGCTCGACCAGGGTCGAGCCTTCGCTGATCTGTTTGACGGAGCTGTCGATCAGCGTCTTGATCTCCTTGGCGGCGTCGGCACTGCGGCTCGCCAGATTGCGCACTTCACCGGCGACCACGGCGAAGCCGCGGCCCTGCTCACCGGCCCGCGCCGCTTCGACCGACGCGTTTAGCGCCAGAATGTTGGTTTGAAAGGCGATCGAGTCGATCACGCTGGTGATGTCCGCCACCTTTTGCGAGCTTTGCGAAATGCCGTGCATGGTTTGAACCACCTGCTCGACGACCTGACCACCCTGCTCCGCCGTAGTGGACGCTTCACCGGCCAGGGTGCTGGCCTGGCGCGCGTTGTCCGCGTTCTGCTTCACGGTGGCGGTCATCTCTTCCATGCTCGCCGCGGTCTCCTCGATGGAGGCCGCCTGCTGCTCGGTGCGCGAGGAGAGCTCGGTGTTACCCTGGCTAATTTCCCGGGTGCCGTGGTGGATCTCGCTACTACCGCCGCGTACGCGTTCGACCAGTCCGGTCAGGTTTTGCTGCATGATGCCCATGGCCGCGAACAGACGACCGATTTCATTGTTGCTCGAGGGCGGCAGTGGCTCGGTAAGATCCGCTTCGGCGATCTTGTTGAGCCGGCGCACCGCATCGTTGAGCGGCGCCGTAACGATCCGGCGCAGCCCCAGATATACAGCCAATGCAACTAGAATCGTAACGACCAAGGCCCCCACGTAAAGCATATTGAAAAAAGAGCGTTGCGATTGAAGATCTTCCTGAATGCCATCCACCCGGCTAAATCCATAGCGTGTGAACGCTGTGACACTCTCCGCCATCTCCAAAAGTGCACTTTTCATGTCACTACGTAGCTGATCGAACGCCACCGTATCCCGGTCCTCAAGACTCTCCAGCTGCTGTCTGATGAGTGGCATGATCTGCTGGTAGTCTTCAATCATCGGGATAGCCAGCACTTCGCCTTGGGGGGTGCGCGGAGTCGCGATGAAGTGTTCAAAACGCTCCTCGGCTCGTTCGATGCGATCCGCTGCTAACGTAATCGATTCTTCGGCCAAATTGCTGCGGCCCACCATGATATAACTGGCAGCACGCTCCATTTCTACCAGCGCCTGATTGAGCAAAGAATCGCCACGGTTAAGCTCATTGAGCTGATCGCGACTGATACGGTTAAGCGTATTGACGTTATTTTCGGTGGACCGATCCGTCATGATGTTGAGCGCAATCAGCGCCAGGATCAAAACGATGAAGCTCACCAATGCCGCTAAGACCGCTGTGTGGATACTGACGTTACGAGCGAACCGTCCCATTGCGTGATCCCTATAAGTAGCTACGTTGATTTAAACGCGTTGCGCGCGGCCCGATGCAGCGACCAGCGCCATCAAACGCTCAGGAATGTCATCCAGCGCCAGCACTTCGGTGGCGCCGCCTACGGCAATCGCTTCGCGGGGCATACCGAACACCACGCAGCTCTGCTCGTTTTGGGCGATCGTTGGCGCGCCGGCTTGGCGCATCTTCAAAAGCCCCGTCGCTCCGTCCTTACCCATGCCGGTCAGAATGACGCCAATGGCGTTCTTGCCGGCATACTTCGAGGCGGAATCAAACAGTACGTCGACCGAGGGGCGGTGCCGGTTGACCGGTTCACCCTCGTGCAGGCGCACGACGTAGTTGGCGCCACTGCGGGCCAGTTCCAAATGCTGGCCGCCGGGGGCGATATAGGCGTGCCCTGGGAGCACGCGCTCACCTTCAGAGGCCTCCTTTACTGTGATACGGCACAGCCGGTTCAGGCGCTCGGCAAACGACTTGGTAAAGCCGCCGGGCATGTGCTGGGTGATCATGATAGCCGGCGTGTTAGCGGGCAGCGGCTCGAGCACGGCGCGAATCGCTTCGGTGCCGCCGGTCGATGCGCCGATGATGATCAGTTTTTCGCTGGTGATCATCGGCGCGCTAAGCGCCGCCGGCGCCGACGTGGTCTTGCGCGCCTGACGCGGGCGAGAGCGCGCGGCGGCGCGGATTTTTTCGGCGATTTCGTTGGCGTAGTCCATCATGCCGCTGCGCACCCCGATGCTCGGCTTGGCAACGAAATCCAGCGCGCCGAGCTCCAGCGCACGCAGGGTGATCTCCGAGCCGCTTTGGGTCAGCGACGACACCATCAGCACCGGCATCGGGCGCAGGCGCATTAGCCGGTCGAGAAAATCGAGCCCGTCCATGCGCGGCATTTCAACATCGAGGGTCAGCACGTCCGGGTTGTGCTGCTTGATCAAATCACGAGCCACTAGCGGGTCCGGGGCGGTGGCGACCACTTGCATATCCGGCTGCTCGTTGATGATCGTGGTGAGCAGATCACGAATCAGCGCCGAGTCGTCGACGCACAGCACTTTGATTTTGGCAGTACTCAAGGTCCGCCTCCTGTTAGTGAATTCATCGCTACACGCCTTTCAAGCAGAGCCACGGCGCGGCGCTCACCGTACGGCCTTGGTGTAGACCGTTTGGCCACGCAGCTTGAAGGCGTCGCTGATGTAGGAAAAATTCTCCGAGTGGCCGGCAAACAGCAAACCATCGCTTTTCATTACCGGGGCGAAGCGCGATAAAATTTTGGACTGCGTTTCTTTATCGAAATAAATCATTATGTTGCGGCAAAATATGGCATCAAAGGGGCCCTTCACCGACCAGGACGGCGCCAGCAAATTGAGCGACTGAAACTCCACCAGCGCCGCCACTTCCGGGCGCACCCGGGCAAGGCCCTCGTGATTGCCCGTTCCCTTCTGGAAAAAACGCTTCACACGCGCTTCGTCGAGCTTGCGCACCTGCTCCTGGGGGTAGATACCCGCTCGCGCCTTCGCCAGCGCGTCGGTGTCGATATCCGTGGCGATCACCTTTGCGTTCGACACGCGCGAGCCGAGCACCTCCAGAAGCGTCATGGCGATCGAGTAAGGCTCCTCACCGGTGGACGCCGCCGCGCACCAGATAGTGATAGAGCCGGTGCGGTCCTTCAGGTGCTGGGCCAGCAGCGGAAAATGGTGCGCCTCGCGAAAGAACGCGGTCAGGTTGGTGGTGAGCGAATTGGTGAACGCTTCCCACTCGCTCGCGTCCGGCTGGCGCTCGAGCCGCGTCAAATAGTCGGTAAAGCGCGTTAGGCCGTGGTGGCGTAATCGCCGCGCCAGGCGGCTATAAACCATCTCCCGCTTATGTTCGGCCAGCACGATACCGGCCCGCTGATAGATCAGCTCCCTAACGCGCAAGAAGTCGGCGTCCGTGAGAATCAGATCACGCTCGACTTGACTGCCCGTTGTCCAGGTGCTTTTTTCTCCCGACTCAACGCGTGATTCGTTCAAAATTCCTGCCACTCCTCTGCAACCGCGATCTGCCGTTTAGCGGGGCTGGCAGCCGGCGGTAGGGAAGATGACTTCCCGGTGGAAAGCGTCGGCGAAGGCATTTTATAAGTCGCGCTCGCGTGGGCTTGTTGGGTTTGCCGCTGCAGTCGAAACGCTTCGACCGACATCGACAGAAGGCTTGCCTGGTGCTCCAGCGCAAGGGCGGCCTGCGCCGTTTGCTGCACACGCACGGCGTTTTGCTGCGTGGCCTGATCCATTTCGGTCACCGACTGGTTGACCTCACTAATGCCGCTGCTCTGCTCTTCTGATGCCGACGAAATCTGGTGCATGATGTCGGTTACGCTGCGAGCAGCGTCGACCACCTCGCTGATCGCCCCCTCGGCCTGCTCGACCAGCGTGGCGCCGGTGGTGACATCCTGATGCGAGCTGTCGATCAAACCGCGAATTTCCTGAGCGGCGGCGGCGGAGCGACCGGCAAGATTTCTCACCTCTTCTGCCACCACAGCGAAACCGCGACCGTGTTCGCCAGCCCGCGCCGCCTCGACGGAGGCATTCAGCGCCAGAATATTGGTCTGAAACGCGATGCCGTCGATGACATCGATAATATCGGTCATCTTTTGTGAACTTTGTGTAATGCGCTGCATGTTGCTAACAAGCTCGGTCATCAGGTCGCCGGTTTGACTAACCCGCTCAGCATTGTTATCGGCCAAACGGCGCGCTTTTTGAGCGTTATCGCTATTTTGACGTACCGTCGCGGTCATCTGCTCCATGCTGGAGGCGGTTTGAGCAAGCGACGCCGCCTGCTGCTCGGTACGCGCCGAAAGCTCTTCGTTGCCGCTGGCGATATTGCGCGCCGCCGGTGTGACCACTTCAATCCCGTCCTTGACGTCACCGATGATGCTGCCAAGGCTCTTGCGCATGGTGTTCAGCGAACCCAGCAGGTGGCCGATCTCATCGCGACGCGTCGAGGGCGCGCGGGCCGCGAGATTGCCGCCAGCGATTTGCAGGGTGAAGCGCGAGGCGTCGTTGAGCGGCCTGATGATCGAACGCAGAATCATCACGCCCAGCAGAATCAGTGCGAGCAGCCCAACCACCATGACGACGGCCTGAGTGGCCAGCATGCTCACTTGGGCCTGTTCTCCTTCCGCGGCCATCGCCTCGGCGGCGCGCTGCTCCTGGCCGATCAGCTCGTTCACCATCAGCGACAGCGCCCGCCCTTCTTCGTTGATTTGCGTGGTGATATCGCCCAGCTGGGTAAACACGTCCAGCGCATCGTCGGACTGCAGTACCCTAACGGCGCTCGCCACGCCGCCGTCGACAAACGTTTGCAACTGCGCATCGAACTCGGCCGCAAGCCCGATCGCGTTCGCCTCTCGATCGAAAAAGGCCTGCCAGGTCGCACTGATCTCCTCAGCTCGCTGAGCGATCTCATCCCCGATGTCGAAGCGACGATCGACCAGCTCCATCCGGTTAGACTGGACCAGCGACTGGCGCGTCAGCGCGATACCTTGATCGATCTGCTGCAAACGGATGACGTCACGCAATCCGTTCTCATGAAGCTGCGTCAACCGATCACCAGCAGCGTTGATACCGAAAAGCCCGAGTCCGCCGCTAAGCAGCAAAAGCGTACTGCCAATTACGATCATGCCGACGAGTTTCGCCCGGATGGTTGCCAAGCGGAGGCGTTTTAGCCGCTGCAGCGCGCCGCGCCGGCGAATACGACCCTTGTCGAGATAAATCGCCTTGCCACGCCCGGCGCTCACCTCAGCGTAAACGTGTTGGGCGTGATCGATCGCCTTGCGGCTCGCCTGTACACGCACGGAGGTGTAACCCACAACGTCATCATTTTCGATAATCGGGGTGACGCTGGCTTCGACCCAGTAGTGATCGCCGTTTTTGCAGCGATTTTTGACCAGCCCACGCCAGGTCTTTTGCGCCCTGGCGGTCTGCCACAAATCCTTGAACGCCGCCGGCGGCATATCCGGGTGGCGAATAATGTTGTGCGGCGCCCCGATCAATTCATCGCGCGTATAGCCGCTGATCTCGACAAACGCCGGATTGGCATAAGTGATGTTGCCTTCAAGGTCCGTTCGCGAGACCAGAAAATCGTCGCTTCCCAGTTCGACTTCGCGCTGCGTGACGGGCTGATTATTGCGCATGCTCTACCTTGTTCTTTTTTTGAAAATGATCCCGATAGTGAGCACGGCTAAACCGCGTTCTCCCGGGGTACTGTTAACGACCAGAACGATGCCGGTTTAAAACGCCTCCCACTCTTCGACGGCCGGCGCCGAGCGTACCGGCTTTGCCCGCACGACGGGCGCAGCGGGCAGCGCAGGCTTCGCTATCGGCGCGGCGCCATGGCCCCCCCCCTCGGCAACCTTGAAACGCACGACCGCGTCACGCAGTCGTGCCGCATCGCCTTCCAGCTCCCTTGCGCGTTCGGCGGCCTGCTGAACGAGCCGCGCGTTTTGCTGCACGACATCATCCATTTGGGTCACCGCCTGGTTCACTTGGCCGATCCCGTTGCTCTGTTCAGAAGAAGCCGATGCGATTTCGTCCATGATGTCGCTAACCCGCTGCACCGCGCTGACCAACCCTTGCATAGTCTCACCGGCCTGGTTGACCCGCGCCGTGCCGCTATCCACCTTGGCAAGCGAGGTATCGATGAGAGTGCGGATCTCCTGGGCGGCGGAGGCGGAGCGGCTGGCCAGGCTACGGACCTCTTGGGCGACCACGGCGAAACCACGGCCATGCTCGCCGGCACGCGCCGCTTCGACAGAGGCGTTGAGCGCCAGAATGTTGGTTTGAAACGCGATGGTATCGATGAGCGTGATGATGTCGGCTACCCGGTGCGAGCTCGAGCTAATCTCTTCCATGGTCTCGACGATCCGGCTCACTTCCTCGCCGCTTTGACGCGCGGTGAGGGTGGCATCGCTGGCCAACCGACTAGCCTGGCGCGCGTTGTCCGCGTTGTGGTTTACCGTGGAAGCGAGCTCCTCCATACTGGAGGCGGTCTCCTCGAGCGACGAGGCTTGCTGCTCGGTGCGCGCAGACAGGTCACCGTTGCTGCTGGCGATATCGTGGGCGCGCTCGAAAATCAGAGTTCCGCTTTGGCGTACCACCCCAACGGTCTGCGAAAGCGCCCCCTGCATCGCCGCCATGGCGAGGTAGAGCCGCCCGATTTCGTTGTTGCCGGGCGCGGTGATCGACTGGTTCAAATCGCCATCGGCCATACGCTCGAAGTAGCCCACCAGACGGCTCAGCGGGCGCAACACGTTCGCGCTCACGCCCCAGGCTACGACCGCCACGGTCAGCGCTGTGATCACCAAAATGGCGATCAGCGCCCAGCGCGCAAGGTCGGCGAAGGTGTCGAAACGCTGCTGAGCGGCGCCATCGGCCGCGCTGGCCACGAGTGCGCCGCTTTTATCCAGCGCGTAAAGCCCGGTGGCGCAGGCGGCGACGGTCAGACCGGAAAAGGTGACCAGAACCAGCGTCCAGCTCAGTCGAACGGTCATGTTGCTCAACAGGGTGTGCATCAACAATCGCCCCTTTTACGCCCGCGGCACTCGCCGCATCGGCGCTTTCAAAGTCCAGGTCGTGACCGAGCGCTATCGCGCCGGCGGCTATCAGGCGTGACGGGTAGTATCGACCAGCGCCATCTCTTCGCTGGTCAACAGCTTGTCGATGTCCACCAGCACCAGCATACGATCCTCGAGGCTGCCAAGCCCACTCAAAAAGTCCGAGGAGAGCGTGACGCCGAACTCCGGTGCCGGCTTGATCTGATCCGGCGTCAGCGTCATCACGTCCGACACGCCGTCCACCACGATGCCCACCACGCGGTCGGCCACGTTGACGACGATGACCACCGTCTGGCCGCCGTACTCGACGTTATCGAGGTGGAACTTGATGCGCAGATCGACGATCGGCACGATCACACCGCGCAAATTGGTTACGCCCTTGATGAAGTCCGGCGCGTTGGCGATACGGGTGACGTTTTCGTAACCGCGGATCTCCTGAACCTTCAGGATGTCGATGGCGTACTCTTCCTCGCCTAGCGAGAACACCAGAAATTCGCTGTTGTCCGCTTCGGCGGCGGACAGTACCGCATCACTATTGGCTTGGGTCATGACAGTTCGATCTCCTTGTCATACGAGAGGTATTGGGCGTAAGCGGATTTTCCCGCTTCCTTCTTGGCACGGCACAGTCGATGCAGCCCGGTAATGTCCAGAATCAGCGCGACGCTTCCGTCGCCCAGGATCGTGGCAGCGGAAACACCAGGTACTTTGCGGTAGTTGTCTTCTAGATTCTTGACCACCACCTGCTGCTGTCCGACCAACTCGTCGACCAGCAGCGCATAGCGCCGGCCTTCGCCCTGTACGATCACGGCGATACTACGGGTCGGGTCAGTGATGGCGTCTGCCACGTCGAGCGCTTCGTGAATAGCGATCACCGGCAGGTACTCGTCGCGCACCTTGAGGACGACGTCGTCACCGGCCATGGCGTACATGTCACCTTTCGCGGGCTGAAGCGACTCGAGCACCGTGGAAAGCGGCAAAATAAAGGTTTCACTACCCACCTTGATCGACATGCCGTCCAGGATGGCTAGCGTCAATGGCAGCACGATCCGCGTGTTGGTGCCCTCGCCAAGCTTCGATTGGATCTCGACACGTCCGCCCATGCCTTGAATATTACGCTTGACCACGTCCATGCCGACGCCGCGCCCGGACACGTCGGTTACCTCAGCGGCGGTGGAGAAACCCGGTGCGAAAATGAGCTGATACACTTCTTCATCCGACATGGTGTCGGAGACATTCAGGCCGTTTTCCCGCGCCTTGGCGAGCAGCCGCTCGCGGTCCATGCCGGCACCGTCATCCTTCACTTCGATCAGAATGTTACCGCCCTGATGACGCGCGGCTAGCGTCAGCTTGCCTTGGCGGGACTTGCCCAACGCTTCGCGCTTGTCGGGCATTTCGATGCCGTGATCGAGGCTGTTACGCACCAAGTGGGTCAGCGGGTCGGTGATCCGCTCGACCAAACTCTTGTCGAGTTCGGTGGATTTGCCCTCGGTGATCAGCTCGATCTCTTTACCCAGCTTGCCGGCGGTATCGCGCACCACGCGCGGGAAACGGCTGAAGACGAACTCCATGGGAATCATGCGAATCGACATCACCGCTTCCTGCAGGTCTCGGGCGTTGCGCTGCAGAAGGCTCATGCCGTTTTGCAGCGAGCCACTTGACGCCGATTGGTCGCTTAAATCGCTCACCGTCTGATCGAGCATGGACTGGGTGATGATCAGCTCGCCCACCAAATTGATGATCTGGTCGACCTTGTCTACCGATACGCGAATCGAGCTCGACTCCGATGCGCCTTTCTTGCCGCCCTTCTCACCCGCCTTCTCACCGCCTTTTTCGCCGGCACTTTTCGGCGCCGACGGCTTGCTGGCGGCGGGCGCTGGCGGGGCGGCGGGCTTTTCAGTAGGTGCAGACGGCGTGGGTGCCGGGGGCGTCGCCGGGGTGGCGGCGCTGTCCGGGGTGGACGCACTGGAGGGTGCAGCGCTGATGCTGATCTGCTCGGGCTCGATGATGAAGCACATCACCGCCTCGATGTCGTCGGCGCTGACGCTTGCCGTCATCACGACCTCGAAGCGCTGCTCGTCGCCGGACTGGCTCTGGATCTCGCCGAGCTGCTCGAGCTCTTCGACCAGCAGCGTGCGATCCTTTTCCTTGACGTTCAACAGCGCAACGAGAAGCTGACCACTCGCGGCCGGCTCGCTCGTTGCTACTGCGGGCTCGGGAGAAGCTTCGGGGCGGGGCTCGGAAGCGGCGACCGGAGCGATCGCCAGCGGTTCACCAATCTCCTCGAGCGCGATTTGTTGAAGCGTGTGGCAAATACGCTCGAAGGCCTGCTGATCGGGTTCCGACTCACTGCGGTAGGCGTTGAGCTGTTCGTGCATAATGTCCTTGGCCTCTAAAAACGTATCGACGAGGTCGGCTCGCAGCGAAAGCTCTCCCTTACGCGCGCTGTCCAGCAGGTTTTCCAGAATGTGCGTGGTTTTCTGCAACACGCTGAAGCCGAACGTGCCCGCTCCGCCCTTGATCGAATGGGCGGCGCGGAAGATGGCGTTTAGCTGCTCGCTATCTGGATCATCGACATCCAGCTCCAGCAAGTGCTGTTCCATATCCGCAAGGAGCTCTTCCGCCTCTTCGAAAAAGGTGTCAAAAAAATCCGCTATATCCATGCACTGCTCCACATTAGCGTCATAGTTGTTATGACAAGCCTTGCTTATTGGGCTGTATCGGCCTGCGGCAGATTTTCTAAAGTCTCTTCGAGGCTATTTTCGTCCGACACCGGATCGCCCTGACTCAAAATGCTCGGGTTACGGATCGCCTCGGCGATTTCGGGCAGCAGCACGACCAGCTCAATCCGACGGTTACGCGGATCGACGGATTCGGTTTCCGGCAGCAGCACGCGGTCAGCGAAGCCAGAGACGCGTAGAAGCTGGTCCGGGTCGAGCCCACCCGCAACGAGCTCGCGGCGCGAGGCGTTGGCACGGTCGTTGGAGAGCTCCCAGTTGCTGTAGCCCCGGTAGCCGCCGGCGTAGGGCACGCTGTCGGTGTGGCCGCTGATGCTGAGTTCGTTGGGCAGTTCGTTCAAAAGCGGCGCCATGGTACGTAGAAGACTTCGCATGTAGGAGGCGACCTGGTCGCTGCCGAGCTCGAACATCGGCCGCTGGTCGGTATCCAAAAGCTGGATGCGAAGCCCTTCGCGGGTCAGGTCGAAGCGCATTTGGGAGCGCAGCTGGCGAAGCTCCGGGTCCTGCTCGATCGCGCGCTCTATACGCGCCTGCAGCTCCTCGAAAAAGCGCCGCTCCTGGCTGCTGGGACGGGTGCGCTGGAGCGTATCGATTCGGGCACGCTCACCGTCGGTATGCGTGGGGTCAGGGCCGCCGCCGGGAATGACGTTGGTGCTGCCGGAGCGATCGCCACCGGTGATCGCGGTGGCAAGCGGCGCGCTAAAGTATTCGGCCACCCCTTGGCGCTGCTCGTCACTTGCCACGCTCAAAATCCAGAGCACCAAAAAAAGCGCCATCAGCGCGGTCATGAAGTCTGCCAACGCGATCTTCCACGCGCCGCCGTGGTGGGCGTGAACCACTTTCTTGCGCCGGATGACGATCGGGCGCTTGTCGGCCCCTTTACTCATGCAGCGCCACCCTTTTTGGCATCGCGAACGTACTCTTCAAGCTCGCTAAAGCTTGGGCGCTCGGCGGTGTGCAGCGCTTTACGGCCAAACTCCACGGCCAGCTGCGGGGCGTAGCCGTGCAGGCTTGCCAACAGCGTCACGCGGATACACTGAAGCATTTTCTCGGCCTCGCGGGCCTGGCGGTCGGCGTAGCTGGCGATGGGGCTAATGAAGCCGTAACCCAGCAAAATGCCCAGGAAGGTACCGACTAGCGCGTGGGCGATCATTTCGCCCATTTCGTCGGGGCTCGCATCGGCGTAGGTCAACGCCTTCACTACGCCCATGACCGCGGCCACGATACCGAAGGCGGGCATGGCGTCGCCCACCTTGTTGATCGCATCGATCGGCACGTGCATTTCCTGCTCGAACACTTCGATTTCGTGCAGCATTAGCTCGTCGATTTCCATGGGCTCCATGCCACCGCTGACCATCAGGCGCAGATAGTCGGTCAGAAAGTTCATGATGTGCGGGTCGGCAAGCACCGTGGGGTGTTCTTGAAACAGCGGACTCTCTGCGGGCGTGTCGATATCGCGCTCGATGCCGAGCATCCCTTCACGACGTATCTTCGACAGAATCTTGAACTGAAGCGCCATGAGCTCCATATAGAGCGCCTTGTTATACTTTTTGGCCCGCTTGAGCCGGGGCAGCACTTTGAAAGTCGCCTTGATCGCTTTACCGTTATTGGCCGCAATGAACGCGCCCACGCCAGCCCCCCCGATAATTAATAGCTCGAGAGGCTGATAAATCGGTCCAAGGCTTCCCCCCGCCAACATATACCCGCCGAATACCGACAGCAGTACCACCAGATAACCTAAGGGAATCAGCACGCGCACATTCCTTGCGATAACAGTGAGTAACTCGAGAAGTTATCGTCATCGATGATGAACGTAATTGCTTCTCGCCTAAGCAACGCTTAGGGCTATCATACCCGGGCAATGGCGATTCTTAATGATAAAGTACCGCCGCCTTTTACCTTTATCCCAGGATTAAAACCGGACAGGGCGCGGTAAAGAGAAACATAAAAGGCGTGGTGGACAACTCAGGATAGGGATTTACGCGTCTTTCCAGCGCGTGACGGCGGCTGGCAAATACCGCACACGTAGTCGCGGGTGGGGCTATGGGCGTGGGCGACGAAATAGCCCTCGCAGCGGGTACAGGCGGTGAGCTGTAAAAGGTCACTCTCGAAAAAGCGCACCAGCGTCCAGGCACGAGTTAAACCCAGCACAGGGTCGACATTTTCGAGTTTGATCTGCTCTTCATAAATACGATACGCCTTGACGAAGGCATCGATCCGCTCACAGTCAGTATTTTGCCTTAGGCTTTTATAAATATTATAGAAAAGCGACGAATGAACGTTGGGAAGCCAAGTTACGAACCAGTCCGTCGAAAAGGGAAGCATGCCCTTGGGCGGCGAGACGCCACGCACTTCCTTGTACAGTTTAATGAGTCGCGTGCGGCTGAGCTCAGTCTCCGTTTCCAGCACCTGCAGGCGGGCGCCAAGCTCGATGAGCTCGATCGCCAACTGCACTTGATGCATTTCATCAACGAGGCTTTTTTGGCTCACTCGTTCTCCCCCTCAGGCAGCGAATCGAACGGCTCGCTGGCCATCAATAGCGACGCATGAAGACCTGAAAGACCCTGATCCCTTGGGTTTTCCATCACCTGGCGCAATTGACCCGCGCTTATTTGGCTGAACCGACACACCAGTTGATTGGTGCGGGCGAGTCTGGATAACTGACGCGCGTTCATGGAGACGAGCAGATCGGCAAGCTCGTTGTCTACCTTCAAACGCAACATCGCCGCCTCACGGTCTTCGCTCAAAAGCCTCTGGGCCAACAACAGGTACGTGAGGTTAATTTCCTGAATTTCATCGAAGAGGCTTGTTTGACTCATAATGTTCCATCGAACGTCTAGGCGATAAAGAATTGTAATACTGACGTAAAAACATTGCGGTTGTTTGACCATTGTCATGGTTACACACAACGTCGGTATTGGCTACTTGCGCCTTTCTATATGAGTTGGCTCACTCTCCGAGAGCTCGAATACCCATACCAGCAGTTCGGCGACCACTTGATATAGGCTAGCAGGAATTTCGCTGTCCAGGTTGAGTTGCATTAAAAGCGCGACGAGTTCAGGAGCATCATGAACATAAATACCCTGGCGCTCGGCTTCGGCCATGATCCGCTCGGCAAGCTCACCGTAGCCCTTGGCAACGACGCGCGGCGCCTGTTCGCCATCCTGATAAGCAAGCGCGACCGCCTGGCGGCGACGCTCGTTCGAGGCGTCCATTAGAGCTCGTCCGCCATTGCTTTAAGCGTTACGCGCACATGCTGGAAGTCGAGCGCACCAAGACGGGTACGGAGGTCCTCCACGGCGGGCGTCAGACGCTGATGAGTCTCCACATTCTGGGCGGTCACATCGACCCCCAGGGTGGATTGAACGAGGGTGAGGGCGACGTCGAAGGCGCCAACCGCGGGGACATCAAGGTGCATTTGCGAATGCCACCGCTGATCGGCCTCTCCCTCTTCGCCGCCGGACTCGCCGAACTGGCCGCTACCGGGCAGCTTGATGACCAGTGCCATGAAGATGCCCGCCCAGACGTCCCCCTCCCAGCGTAAGGCTGGCGTCGCCAGCATCTCCAACTGCTGACGTACCAGCGGCTGGAGACTTTCGTGAACGATCTCGCGCTTGAACGTGGAAGCGGTGTCAGTATCGCGAAGCCCTTCGACATCCTGAGCCGTTGTGCCATTTCCCAGCGCCCCGCCAGTCAGCGGTGCTGGTGTCGATGCCAGACTTGTTGTCGGCCGCTCATAAACACCGGACTGAATACCGCTGGGCGAGGCGCCGGTCTGGCTGGAGCTGGCAGGCAACGGCATCTCGCCCGGCACGGCAAACGCTTGACGAGCTGGCGTTACCAAAGGCGATGCGGCGCTCAGCGACAGACCGCCCTCTTGAGCGGGTGCATGTACTAACATCAACGGTGTGTTGGGTAAAATGGCGCCGGGGGTCGAGAACTGAGCGCTGGGGCCGGTAAAGGCCCCCATGGCGGGTGCCTGGCCGGCGGCCTGGGGCCTGGCAAGCTGCATCTGTGGCTCGCGCATTAACTGCAAACGGGGCACATCGCCCTGAAACCAGCGCTTTAGATGGGCCTCATAGAAAAGGCCGCTGTCGCGGATACTGGCGCTCAAGCGATTGGAAAGCGTATCGACGCTGACCGGCTCATTGGGTTGCATCAGGGGGGCGGCGGGCCGCAGCGCGGCGGGCGGGGCGGGAAAACGCAGCAGCACATCGGCGATACTGCGCGCAGCAGGGCTAAAATGCGTTTGCGTGGAGCCAGGCGGCGCGTCGCCGCGGGCATCGACTGCCCCTCGACCGCGCTGATCGAGCGACGGAGGCAAGCGGCGGAGTTCGTCGATCAGTGGCTGCGCGGGAGGACGACCGTCGAGACTAGCATCGCGCGAAAGCGCACGGGGCCCATCGCCGTGAGTGACCGGCTGAACGGGTGCATTAATCGAACGCTGCAGCGATGACTCGCCCTGACGCCCCAGCACCTGGTGCATCAGCGTATCGATCAACGGCGTGATGCCGCTCACGGCGAGGGCTCATCCTGATAAGAGCTACCTTGCTGAGGGGCGTAGGCGCGGTGCAAATCACGCTGTTTTTGCGACACGCCAATAAGCTTTCCAAGTTCGTCGCGCCGAGTCACCAACCGCCGACGAATCTCGACATCGTGTTCGAGTATGCGCTCGAGAAGCTCGGCTTTGCGTGCCTTTCCGGCATCGTCGAGCATGACGCGCTCGTCGAGCTTGCGCAGTTTGTCGACCAGCACGACGTAGTGGGTACGCTCTTCGATAAGCTCCGCCCACTGCTCGCTGCTTGCCAGCGCCTGCATTTGAGCAGCGCGGGTCAAAAGCTTGGTGTAGGTGTCGAGCAGAAGTTGCTGGCTATCGGCGGATGCCGCATCGAAAGCAGACATGGGAGCCTCACGCACTTTGTTGTTGGCCGATTTCACGCCACGCCGAAGCGACATCCTCTAAAAGGCGCTCCGCCTGGTTCAGGCTTTCTTCGTCATTGCGCAAATTAGCGGTCAGCAGCAGACGCGCAATATAGTCGTAAAGCGACCCCAGCCGCTCTGCGATTTCGCCGCCCTTGTCCTGATCGAGCGCGGCGGCCAAACCGTTATTGACGATATCCAGCGCTTTCGAAATCGCGCGGCCTTTTTCGTTAACGTTACCCGCCTGCATGTGGATGCGTGCGGCGCGAATCGATGCTTGAGCGCCATCAAACAGCATGACAATGAGCTGGTGCGGGTCGGCAGACATGACGCCACTCTCCACGCCGACGCGAGCGTAGGCATTCGCTCCCCGGCCGTAGGCGCCGCCGCTGCGAGAATATGTCATAAGTGTGCTCCTTTATTGAAAAAATGGCCGCCGCCAGCGATGCGCTCAATGCACTTTTAAAGGCTATCGGCCTACCCTTACCTATCGGCGCCGTCAACGGTGACTTTAATCGTTAGCGTCCTTTTTAAGCGCAAATGCGGCGCGTCAGGTAGAAACCGCCAACTCGCGCTTCGGCGTTCCCAGTCGCTCAGCGACATCGCCGGCAACGCTGTATTTGAGCGTCCCTCTCAACGGCGCAACGGCCTGCTCGGTCAGCACGACCTCGGCAGGCGCTCCCTGGTCGTCAAGGCGTACGATCCAGCCAAGCTGCTCGCTCGAAAAACGCACCAGCGCCCCTACAGGAAGCGCCTTAAAATGGTCGATGCAGCGCTTGACCCAGCGCGCATCGAACTGCTCCGGGTGACTCAGCAGATAGCGGTAGATCTCCTGAGTCGTTTTGGCGGGCCGGTCAGGTCGGTCGCGGCGCATCGCCTCGACCACGTCGATGATCGCACAGGCGCGCGCAAGCTCGCCGAGCTCGACACCGCCCAGCCGATCCGGGTAGCCACTGCCATCCATACGCTCGTTGATACCCTTGATGACGGAGTGCGCCACGCTTTGCGAGAGCCATTGACAGCTCTTGAGGCGCTCGAGCAAAAGCCCCGGGTGCTCGCTCAACGCCTTGAGATGCGACGCCTCGAAATGGGGCGCCGTATACACTACCTGCGGGATCAACGCCTTGCCAAGATCGTGCACCAGCGCGCTTGCCACCAGGGCCTTACGCACATCCACCGGTAGATCGCCTCCGATCCAATCGAGCAGATGGATCGCTACCGCGATACCGTGACGCACGAGTACCGGCTCAAGCGACAGACAGCGAGAGGCGAACAAAAGCGCTTGGCGGTCCTCCTCATGCAGGCTAATGATGCGATCGGCGTTGAGTGACAGCTGGCGCGAGTCGATATCACTGCCCTGGGTTAGCAGCAGAAGCTGGGCGTCCAGATACGCCGCCACCTTAACCAGCCGCCGGGCAGCGGGCGTGGCGTAGTGCTTGAGATCACGCCGACCGACCTGGTCCTGCTCGCTCTTGTCCATTCCCTGAGCAGTAAACAGCGGCGACGATTGGCGCGTGGCGACCTCGGACTCCTTGTCATAGCGCGTAGCTTCGCGCTCGATTTCGCAGACGAAATACCAGATCTTGCGCGACTGATCGACGGTATGGTCAACCAACTCGAAGCCCACGCGCAGCAGATGGTGCTCGGCATCGGTTTGCTGGTGACGCGCTTCGGCATCGACCGCGAAGTGCGTGCCGTCGGGAAAGGTGAATTCCAAACGCAGCGGCGAGCTGGATTGAGTTAAAAGGCCACTAGCACTAAGCGGAAGCTCGACCTGGCAGCCGCTTTGCGACAAATCGCGAAGCTCACCTCGAACGCTATCGCCCCGCTCATCGACCACCCGCACCGCGACCGACATCCCCAGACGCAACTGCGCGCGAAACGATTCACGCCGCTGGAGCACCCAAAGCGCGTCGGGATAGCCGCTGGTACAAAGAAAGCGCCCGCCAGAGTGGCGGGTTTCGATTAGCGTTAAAGGCGTGGTGCGAATGACCTTTCCCTGAGACTGCCCGCGCAGAAAAAAGGAGTCGCCGGCCTGTAGCTGATGCAGAAGATGGCTCACCGCTGACAGGTCCATGACCAGCGCCTCGCCGGGATACTGCTCCATTAACACGATCGGCTCGGGGTCTGCCTCCGGGGTCGACAGACAGATCGACACCCCTCCGGTTTCGATCATTGTATCCAGCAAAGCGCCCATCGCCGATTGGTCGTCGACGCTTTCAAACCCGTCCTGCTCAACTTCCATGACCCACCTCGTCGCGGTCGGCGCAAGCGGTTGGCGCCGGTCTCAATGCGGCTAGCATATCAAAGGTTATCAAGCGCTATTGCCTTATATGGCGCAGCGCTCATGGCTATTTTAGGCATTCAAGTAATTGCTAAAGTTGATCACTTACAAACGCTAAAGTGATGCAGCAGATGGCCGATAGCTACTGTCGAGGCCCGTGCGTATGTGGCTGGGCTTCGGTTTGATGAAAGCGGACTTTTCGCGCCTGACAGCCCAACAAAAGGATCTACGTATGGACTCTTTACCACTGGATAGTTCCCTAACCGCCTCCAATATCGGCACAACGCCTTACAACTCACTCCCTCAACGTCAGCAGATCGTGGAAGGGCTCTCGATGGCACCCGCCGCCGCCAGCTCGCTGCCTTCCCGCGAGGAGATCGAGGAGCCGATGGCGCGTATCAATGAAATGATGCGCCAGCGCGGGCTGGAGTTCGAACTTAGCGAGGAGCCAACGCGGCTCATCACGAGAGTGATCGATCGCGAAACAGGGGATGTGATTCGTCAGATTCCCAATGAGGAAGTGCTGGCCGTTTTTAGACACATCGAGGAAATGCAGGGGGGATTGATTTCGCTCGAGGCGTAAATCGAGGCATTGAAAGAGACAGCCGAACAGGCGCTTGAACACGTCATTTACACCGGCCTGAGCGGCTGTATTTAAAAACTGTTTTTGAGACAGTTTTTAAACAGGATCAAAAAGGCAGCTCCTCTGGTACGCGCTATACCTGCATGTTCATGACATCGCGGTAGGCGCTGACCATGCGGTTACGCACCTGCATTCCCATTTGAAAGGCGACGCTCGCCTTTTGCATATCGACCATGACGTCGTTAAGCTCGAGATTCGGTTCACCGGCCTGGAATGCCATCGCTTTGGTGTTGGCGCTTTGCTGTAACTCATTGATACGCCTAATCGACGCCTGCAGTTCGCTGCCGAAACCGCTTTGCCCAACACCGCTGGCTCCTAAAGCTGTCGGATCGTTTTTCAAGGGCGCCGCGGCTTGAGAAGCCAGCCCATGCATCTGCTGTAGCGCCGACTGAATGGCAGGTGAGCTCATACGCATACCTCATTGAGAAGCCGGTTAAAGTAATACCGTCACCCTATCATCAGCAGCAGATTACTCATACGAACAAATAAGTAAGAAAAGCTGAGCTTTTCCTTCGTTCATGCTCGACCCGCCTAAGCATAATGGCGCAAATCAAAGTTCCGCATCATTTCATCGATTTGGACGTCTGTTCACGACTCACCGCGATTGACGGATATTGCCCATGCCTTCATTGATGATGCGCCCTGACCGTGACCTGTTTTGCTCAGCCTTTTGGAGGCTTTCATGAGCGAAACCGGCGCTACGGCAGGCCGTCAAACCAACTCTTCCTCCAACACCGCTCGCGGTACGGCGGCAGAGAGTGCTAAAGATAACAGCACGCTCGCGCGTCTCAAGCAGCAAATGCGCGCCAGCCCGCTAGTGGTACTTCTTGTGGCCGGGGCGGCATCAATCGCCTTGGTCGCTGCGCTGTTCATGTGGGCGGGAAGTCCCGAATACCGGGTGCTCTACAGCAATCTCGATGAAGCCGACGGCGGACGCGTCATTGCCGAACTCGATAGCCGCGCCGTTCCTTACCGCTTCAGCGATAGCGGCCAAGCCCTGCTGGTGCCCGCCGACCAAGTGCATACTCTGCGCCTTCAGTTGGCCGAACAGGGGCTTCCCCGCGGCGGTAACCTGGGCCTTGAGCTCATGGACAACCAGGCATTTGGCATCAGCCAGTTTGCCGAGCAGGTCAACTTCCAGCGTGGCTTGGAAGGCGAGCTTGCTCGCTCCATCGAGTCCCTGGGGCCGGTCGAGCGCGTGCGCGTGCATCTCTCCCTGGCCAAGCCATCGGTATTCATTCGCGATCGCGAGCCCGCCAAGGCGTCGGTGGTGTTGACGCTGATGCCCGGCCGCGTGCTCGGCGAGGGCCAAGTCAGCGCCATCGTGCACATGGTTTCAAGCAGCGTGCCCGAGCTCGCCGCCCAGGATGTGACCGTGGTCGATCAGAGCGGACGCCTGCTATCAGCCCAAGTATCCCAGGGCAACGATCTGGACGGCTCTCAGCTTGAGTACATCGCCGAAGTCGAGCGCTCCTATCAGCAGCGCATCGAAAACATCCTGACGCCCATTCTGGGTAGCGGCAACGTGCGCGCACAGGTTGCCGCACAGGTCGACTTTTCACGCCGCGAACAAACCTCCGAGCGCTACGGTCCGAACCAACCACCGAACGAAGCCGCGGTCAGAAGCCGCCAGCTAAGCCTCTCTTTTGATGGAGAAAACCCGCTCGCCAACGGCATCCCCGGCGCGCTAAGCAACACCCCGCCGGGGGTAGCGGCCTCGCTGATCAACCAGCCTGATGAAGGCGAAGATGGCGGCGGCGATGGTCAGAACACCGAAGAAGATCCGCCGCTATCCAATCTGCGCCAGGACGATGTCGTTAACTACGAAGTGGATCGCAGCATCGAGCACGTTCAGCAGCGCCTGGGCCAGGTACAGCGCCTCTCCGCTGCAGTGGTGGTCGATTTTAAAAGCGTCGTGAATGGCGACGGTGAGACCGAGCAAATCGCCCTGTCACCAGACGAGGTCGCCCAGATCGAGCGGCTAATCCAGCAGGCAATGGGCTTCTCCGCAGCGCGCGGCGACCAGATCGAAGTGGTCAATACGCCGTTCGTGCGCGCCGCCAGCGACGTCGAAGAGGATATCGCCTGGTGGCAGCGCCCCGAGACGCTGGCGCTGGCATCGACGCTGGGCCGCTACCTGATGGTATTCATCGTTGCGCTACTGCTCTATCTGCTGATCCTGCGCCCGCTGATCAAGCGCTATACCCAGGTGCCCGCCGAAGCATCTGGTGCGCAAAACGGTACCTTCCGCGTAAGCGTTGGAGACGACGATGAGAGCGAAAGCGAGGCCGACGGCGAGGCCTCGGGTGACAGCGATACCTACGGCGAGCGGCCCAAGCGCCAGCGCAAAACCTCGCTGTACGAGAACAACCTCAAGGATCTGCAGGATATGGCCAAGGACGACCCCCGTATGGTCGCCATGATTATTCGCAGCTGGATGAATGCCAATGAGTAGCGCCATCGCACAGATGAGCGGCGCCCGTAAAAGCGCCATCCTTCTTTTGACGCTGGACGAGGACAGCGCCGCCGAGGTGTTCAAGTATCTGAACGCCGCGGAGGTGCAGGCGATCAGCCTCGAGATGGCCAAACTCGATCAAATATCGCACGAGGACATGAAGGCCGTGCTCGATGCCTTCCAGCGTGAAACCGACGATTTCGTGGCGCTCAATTTGAACTCCAGCGACCACATCCGCTCGGTGTTGACCAAGGCGCTGGGCAGCGAACGCGCATCGAGTTTGATCGAGGACATCCTTGAGAGCACCGGCAGCAACTCCGGTATCGATTCGCTGAATCTGATGGAAGCCTCGATGGTCTCCGAGCTGATCCGAGACGAGCACCCGCAGATCATCGCCACCATCCTGATTCATCTGGAGCGCCACCAGGCCGCCAACATTCTCGAGCTGTTCGAAGAAAAGCTGCGCAACGACGTAGTGCTGCGTATCGCCACCTTCAGCGGCGTGCAGCCCGCCGCCCTTCAGGAGCTGACCGAAGTACTGACCAGCATGCTGGACGGCCAGAACCTCAAGCGCAGCAAGATGGGCGGCGTGAGAACCGCCGCCGAGATCCTCAACCTGATGAACTCCTCTCAGGAAGAGGGCGCCATCGATACCGTGCGCGCCCACAACGAGGACCTGGCTCAGAAGATCATCGACGAAATGTTCCTGTTCGAGAACCTGCTCGACCTGGACAGCCGCGCGATCCAGATGGTCCTTCAGGAGGTCGAAACCAACTCGCTGGTCGTCGCCCTCAAGGGCGCGCCAGAGGCGCTGGTGGACAAGTTCCTGCGCAACATGTCTCAGCGCGCCGCGGACTTGGTGCGCGAGGACATGGAAGCGCGCGGCCCGATCCGGGTCTCGCAGGTCGAAACCGAGCAGAAAGCCATTTTGCAGGTGGTACGCCGCTTGGCCGACTCCGGCGAGATAGTCCTGGCCGGCGGAGACGACGAGTATGTCTAATTCGTCCACCAGCGAGTTCGACCGTCACGGCCAGTGGCAGCGCTGGCAGATGGACGAATTAAAGCACGACGCCTTCGGTGCCGATAATGAGAGCGGAGCGCCCAGCCCGCACCAGCGCCGGGTGGCCGCCGCGCAAAAGGCCGCCGAGCAGGCGCGTCTGCGCGAGCAGCAGGAGCGCGACGAAATTTACGCCCGGGTGCGTAAGGACGCCGAGCAGCAGGGCTTTGAGGCGGGGTTTGCCAAAGGCCACACCGAGGGCTTCGAGCAGGGCATGAAAGAGGCGGGCGAGCAGGCGCAAAAGACGCTTGAAGAGCAGATACATCAGGTCGTGGCCCCGATGGAGGCACTCGGCAAACAGTTTGAAAGCGCCCTTTCGCGCCTCGATGACACCATCGCCGACGACCTGGTCGAACTCGCCATGCTGGTCGGCCGCCAGCTCGCGCTCGACACGCTCAATGATCGGCCCGAGCAGGTGCTCAAGCTGGTACGCGAGCTTTTACATACCGAGCCGCCGCTCAATGGTCAGCAGCGGCTGTGGCTCAACCCGGAGGATCATATGCTGGTCGAAGAGCATCTGGGCGACGAACTCAGCGCGGCGGGCTGGGCACTACAGCCCGATGATCAGCTCGCCCGCGGCGGCTGCCGGGTGACCAGCGCCCAGGGCGAACTCGATGCCACTTTTGAGAGCCGCTGGCAGGCCGTGGCCGCTCAGATGCGCAAGCGCCATAAGCCCGACACCCCGAGCCAGGACAACGCATGAATAGCGCCTCGATGAGCCACACCCAGCGCTGGCGCAAGGCGCTTAGCCGCACCGGCCAACGCGTGGGTCAACTGCCCAACTACCGCCGCAGCGGCCGGGTCGTGCGCGCCACCGGTATGGTCATCGAGGTCGTGGGCTTGCAGGTCGCCGTGGGCAGCGCCTGTCGAATCGAACTGCCTGGCGCCGACGGCCGCCTGGGCGAAAGCGCGCTTCACGCCGAGGCCGAAGTCGTCGGCTTTTCCGGCGACAAGCTCTTTCTGATGCCGCTGGAGCAAATTTCCGGGCTGATGCCCGGCGCGCGGGTATCGCCGCTATCCGATGGTGTCGGCCACAGCGCCCGGCGCTTTCCCATCGGCGAGGAGCTTCTGGGTCGCGTGCTCGACGGCAACGGCAACCCGCTGGATGACCGCGAAGGCACCGAAGAGGTGCCCCGGGCGACGCTTCATACCGCGCCGCTCAATCCGCTGTCACGGGCGCCGATCGACACGCCGATCGACGTCGGTATCCGTGCGATCAACGCGCTGTTGAGCGTTGGCAAGGGGCAGCGCATGGGGCTGTTCGCCGGCTCCGGCGTAGGCAAGTCGGTGCTACTGGGCATGATGGCTCGCTACACCCAAGCCGACGTCATCGTAGTCGGCCTGATCGGCGAACGGGGCCGCGAAGTACAGGATTTTATCGACAACATTCTTGGCCCGGAAGGCCGGCGCCGTTCGGTGGTCGTCGCCGCACCGGCAGATACCTCGCCGCTGCAGCGCTTGCAGGGCGCGGCCTACGCCACACGCTTGGCGGAAGGCTTTCGCGACAGCGGACGTAACGTGCTGTTAATCATGGATTCATTGACGCGTTACGCCATGGCACAGCGCGAGATTGCGCTGGCCATCGGCGAGCCGCCGGCGACCAAGGGCTATCCGCCGTCGGTGTTCGCCAAGCTCCCCGGGCTTGTCGAGCGCGCTGGTAACGCTGAGCGCGGCGGCGGCTCGATCACGGCGTTCTACACGGTATTGACCGAAGGCGACGATCAGCAGGACCCGATCGCCGACTCCGCCCGGGCGATTCTGGACGGCCACATCGTGCTGTCGCGGAGCCTGGCGGAAGCGGGCCACTACCCGGCGATCGACATCGAAGCCTCGATTAGCCGGGCGATGAACGCGGTGGCGACCGACGAGCAGATCAGCCGGGCGCGCACGTTCAAGCAGCTGTTTTCACGCTATCAGCGCAACCGCGATTTGATCAGCGTGGGGGCTTACAGCCCAGGGCACGACCCTCGACTGGACGAGGCGGTGAATCTTTTTCCAGAACTGGAGCGTTTTTTGCAGCAGCGTATCGACGAACGCGCCACGCTTGAAGAGTCACGCCAAGCGTTGGCGCAGGTAGTAGGAGGCTAATATGCAGCATTCCCAGCTCGATATTCTCACGGATCTGGCGCGAGACGCCCGCGACCAAGCCGGTAAACTTTTGGCTGAAGAGCGCCAGAGCCAGCACCAGACCCAGGCACAGCTCGACTCGCTCAGCCGCTACCGCGCTGAGTACGCAGAGCGCCTACAAACCGCCATGCGCGACGGTATTGACCCGGCCACCATGTTTAACTACCAGCAGTTTCTGGCCTCGCTGGACGCCGCGCTCAGCCGCGCCCGACAGGCGCTGACCGCGCAGCAAAAGCGCGTCCAGCAGAGCCAGCAGCACTGGCAGCAGGAGCAGCGCAAGCTCTCCTCCTACGACACGCTGGCCTCCAGGCGCTCGCTCGAAGAGCACCGCCGCCAGGAGCGCGCCGATCAAAAAGCCAACGATGAGTTCGTGACGTCCCAGACCGCACGACGCTCGCCGGATGGCTCTCAATAAACGTTCGCAGTCGCCCTTTGCAGTAATACCGAGGAGTTAACCGCCATGACCATGTCGTTACTGCTTCAAACCACCCAAGGCATGCGCGGCGCACTCTCTGCGCTGCCAAGCGCTCAAGCGTCTCAGGGTCTTCCGGGAACGCCGGAGGGCTTTCAGTCGGTGCTGCGCCAAGCCTTCGATACCCGCACGGGCAGTTCAGCGGAAAATCTCGACACACCGTCGTCCGACTCGCTCGACGCCTTTCGAGATGCGCTGGCCGCGCTCGGCGCTGATGTTGAAGCGCTTGATGACGCTGAGCTCGGCGCACTGTTCAGCGCCACCGAACGAGCGCTCTCCAATGAAAGGCTCTCGCAAGGAGCTCGCGTCGATATTTTTGCTCAATTACTAAACGACACAGTCGCATCTACGGATATTCCGAGTACCGGGCTAAAGGACCAGGTACTGCAAAACACTACCGAGAGTGCAAATCGAGCTAGCAATGAAATCGTTGATGAGGATACACAGCTATCGCTGAATAGCTTCTTTGAGCTATCCGGGGTTCGGACAGTCGAGGCCTTTCGGAACGCGCTGACCGCACTCGGCGCTGACATTGAAACTCTCGATGACGCCGAGCTCGGTGCACTGTTCAGCGCCACCGAACAGGCGCTCTCCAGCAAGGGACTCACGCAAGAAGCTCGCGACGATATTTTTGCTCAGGTACTCAGCGCCGCCGATGTGACCGTGCCGGCTCAGGATAGCGACGCTGCACCGGTACAGAACGCGCAGCGCCAAGTGTCTGCCGGCACGCTGGACGAGGTCCAGGCGCGCCTGGCGCTGGTGGCCGCGTTTACCGATACGCCTAAAATGGCCTCCCCGGCGGCCAGCCTGACCGAGACAGCGACCACCAGTGCGACGCCAGCGCTGAGCGATGCCGCCGCGCGCGTATTAAGCGCGGTCAACGCCCTTCAGGCGGGTAATGAGGCCAGCGCCAAACCCTGGACGGGATCCACCGTCGATGCGCGCCCCACCTGGAGCGCCCAGCCGCTAACGTCGCTTTATAACGCAGCGGCCCCGTTGGACACGGCCGCGCTCGATGCCGACACAGCACCGCTGCCCACTAGCGCCAGCGCCAGTGCGATGCAGGGAGCGCTTGCATCAGCCAGCCCGACCGGCGTCGAGCAAGTGCTGACCGGCGCACCGCCCGCCCCGACGGCAGCTAGTCCCGTTGCCGGCGCCACGCCGGTGACCAACCCCGCCTTTGCCGAAAAGCTTGGCCAGCAGCTCATTCAGTTGACCCAACGCGGCGGCGAGCAGCAGGTGAAGCTCGAGCTGCATCCGGCCGAGCTTGGCCCGCTGACGATCACGCTGAAGATGGGCGAGCAGCACACCCAGGCGCAGTTCTTCTCCGCCCACGCTCAGGTACGTCAAATCGTTGAGCAGGCGATCCCCCAGCTGCGCGAGGCGCTTGCCGAACAGGGCATCGCGCTGGGTGAAACCTCGGTTGGCGAGCACGGCCAGCCAAAAGAGCAGGGCTTTGCCCAGGCAAACGGCGCCGGTGCTCAAGGCGGCGGTGGCGCGGCCGATGACATGGGCGAGGGGGTGGAAATCGGCGTAAGCACGCCGGTGCGCCTCACCCTCGATGGGCGGGTCGATCTTTACGCCTAGCGCTCAAGACCCGATCTTTTCAACCCGACGCCTTAAAAGCTAAGCCAAAAGATAGGCTCGCCTGATGAGCCTGTTCATTTATTAATCGGCCTGCTCATTAGGCATAATGCATGGCATTCGTCATGCGTAAGGACCATGGGAACAGCAAATGGCAGAAGCAAGCGGTGGATCGAAAAAACTGCTTTATATCATGATCGTACTGGTCGTTTTGTCGGTGCTGGGAGCCGCGGCCGCGGTCTACATGGTGCTGGGCCACTCAAATGACGGTGAATCGGCCCAAGCTGAAACCGTTGCCGAGCCCGAGCCGCCGGTCTTTACGCGCATCGAGCCGTTCACCGTGAACCTGGCCGATGACCGCTACGGCTCGCGTCTTTTATACACTGGCATTACGCTGCGCGTCGGCGGCGAGCAAAGCAAGACGATCATTGAAGAGCACATGCCCCAGATTCGCAGCCGCCTTTTGATTCTGCTCTCCGGCAAACAGGCCAGCGAGCTGACCTCGACCGAAGGAAAGGAAGCGCTCGCCCAAGCCATCATCAGCCGGCTCAGCGTTCCGCTCACTGAAAATCAGCCGCCGCTGGATCTTCAGGAAGTGCTGTTCACCGATTTCATCGTGCAATAACCTCGGGCGCGGGAGCCGTTCATGTCACAGGACGATCTACTGTCCCAGGAAGAAATCGACGCCTTGTTGAAAGGGGTCAGCGGAGACGACGAGCCCTCGAGCGCTTCCTCGTCCGCCGCTACGGGCAATGAACGTATTCGCCCGTACGACCCGGCGACTCAGCATCGGGTAATTCGCGAGCGCTTGCATGCGCTGGACTTCATCAACGAACGCTTCGCTCGCTATTTCAGAAACGGGCTGTTCAACCTGATTCGCCGCAGCGCCGATATCACGGTGGAGTCGGTGCGCTACCAAAGCTTTAGCGAGTTTTCACGTAACGTGCCGGTGCCCACCAACTTGAACATCGTTTCGATGAGACCGCTGCGCGGCTCAGCGCTGGTGGTCTTTCCACCCAACCTGGTGTTCATGGTGGTGGATAACCTGTTCGGTGGCGACGGGCGCTTCGTGACCAAGTCCGATGGCCGCGAGTTCACCAACACCGAGCAGCGTATTATTCAACGCCTGCTCAATTTGGCGATCGACGCCTACCAGGAGGCCTGGAAGGTCGTCTATCCGCTGGAGGTCAACTTTCTACGCTCGGAAGTGCAGGCCAAGTTCGCCAACATCACCAACTCGCCCAACGAGATTGTGGTGAATACCAAATTCAATATCGAGGTGGGTAACCTCTCCAGCAGCTTTCAGATCTGCATGCCCTACGCCATGATCGAGCCGCTGCGGGATCTGCTCGCCAATCCGATCAACGACAGTAATCACGACCAGGACGGTACCTGGACGCGACGTATGGCCACGGAGCTTCGCCAGTCGGAAGTGGAGCTGATCGCCGAGTTTGCCCGAATTCCTAGCCGCATTGCGCAGGTCATGGGGCTGAAAAAAGGCGACGTGCTGCCCATGGAGATACCCTCCATCGTGACCGCCAGCGTCGACGGCGTACCGGTCATGGAGTGTGAGTACGGCAGTCAACAGCAGCACCGTGCGCTGCGCGTGCTCCAGGTGATCGACCACGGCGCCATGAACAGCGCATCGTCCCCGGACTTCGTCAAGAGCCCGCCGCGACGCCAAGCCAAGGAAACAACGCATGAGTGATCCCAAAAAGCCTGATCAATCCGTATCCGATGACGACTGGGCAAGCGCCATGTCGGAGCAGGACACCGAAAGCGATACCGCCGGTGACGACGACCCTTGGGCGGCGGCCATGGCCGAACAGGAAGCCTCCGAGCAGGCAGATGCCGACGAAACGCCGGCGCCCACGCCGCCTCCTACCAAAGCGGCGAGCGACGATATTTTCCGTCCGCTCAGCAGTGAAAGTGGTGGTAATGTCTCGCGCGACCTGGAAATGATCATGGACATTCCGGTCAAGCTCACCGTCGAGCTCGGCCGCGCAAAGCTGACCATCAAGCAGCTCCTTGAGCTTGCCCAAGGGTCGGTCATCGAGCTCGAAGGGCTTGCCGGCGAGCCGATGGACATTCTGATCAACGGCTACCTGATCGCCCAGGGCGAGGTCGTCGTGGTGGAAGACAAGTACGGTATTCGTATTACCGAGATTATCACGCCCTCCGAGCGCATCCATAAGCTCAACCGATGAGTGTCGCCGCTTCCACTAACCAGACCGGCTCGATCGACGCGCTGGGCTCGGATGCCTTGATGGGCATGGCCACCCTGGGCAAGACCGCCGCGGCGTTAGCGCTGGTCATCGCCATCATTTTACTCTGCACGGCGCTTTTAAAGCGCGTTCAGCAAAAGCGCTTCGATAGCGGCGCGCACCTCAAGGTGGTCGGCTCCACCGCAGTAGGCGCGCGCGAGCGTATCGTGGTGGTGGAGCTCGAGGATACCTGGCTGGTGGTGGGCGTGGGCGGTGGGCGAATTACCAAGCTGCACGAGCGCGCTGCCCCGCTCGACCGCCCAACCCCCGAAGTAAGCGTCTCCGTTGGCTTCTCGAAACGCCTGGCGAAGGCGCTGTCGAAACGCTCGGCCCCTACTTCCGAGCCTCCTTCATCGTCATGAGAGATGCCATGCCCTGCTATCGGCTCCCCTTTCGCGAGCGGTTGCCTTCGACACTTGTTCTACTGACGCTGGTGGCGCTGGTATTTATCGGCCTGATTGCACCGGCCCAAGCGCAGCAGCTGCCACCCGGGCTCATATCGCAGCCAATGGAAGGCGGCGGCCAGCAGTGGTCCCTGTCGCTACAAACGCTGCTGCTATTGAGCTCGCTGGCGTTTTTACCCGCGATGCTTTTGATGATGACTAGCTTTACGCGCATCATCATCGTGCTCAGCCTTTTGAGAACGGCCATGGGCACCCAGGCCACGCCGCCCAACCAGGTACTGCTGGGGATTGCGCTGTTCATGACGTTTTTCATCATGTCGCCGGTGATCTCCCAGGTCTACGAGACCGCCTGGCAGCCGCTATCAAACGAGACGATCAACTTCGAGGAGTTTCTGGTACGCGCTCAGATCCCGTTTCGTGAGTTCATGCTGGCGCAAACCCGCGAGCCGGATCTGGCCATGTTCGCGCGCTTGGCGGACATCGGCCCGATGCAGGGTCCGGAGGATCTGCCGATGCGCGTGCTGTTGCCCTCGTTTGTCACCAGCGAACTCAAGACCGCGTTTCAGATTGGCTTTACCATCTTCATTCCGTTTTTGATCATCGATTTGGTGGTCGCCAGCACGCTCATGGCGCTGGGGATGATGATGGTACCGCCGGTGACCATTTCGCTGCCCTTCAAGCTGATGCTGTTCGTGCTGGTCGACGGCTGGCAGCTTTTGATCGGCTCACTGGCCGAAAGCTTCTACATGCTATAGGCCGTCTGAGTAACCCTCGGCGACAGGAGCGATCATGACCCCCGAGACCGTAATGAGCATCGCCTACCAGGGCATGCGTCTGACCCTGTTCATGGGCGCGCCGGTACTGCTGGCGGCGCTATTCACCGGTTTGATCGTGAGCCTTTTCCAAGCGGCGACTCAGATCAACGAGATGACGCTGACCTTCATTCCCAAGATTCTGGCGGTCTTCGCCGTGCTGGTGCTCGCCGGCCCCTGGCTGATCGGCCTGATTACCGACTTCACCCACCGACTATTCGTCAATATTCCGCAAATGGTGATGTAGCGTGGTCGAGGTCACCTTCGACCAGCTTCAAACCTGGCTAGTGGCGTTTTTCTGGCCCTTCGTGCGCATTACCGCTTTCATGGCAGTAGCGCCGCTTTGGGGGCACTCGAGCATTCCCAATCAGGCCAAGGTGGGGCTGGCGGTTCTCATCGTGGTGGCCATCGCGCCGATTTTACCCGTCATGCCGACGGTGCCCATGCTCTCCTGGGCGAGCCTTGGCATCATGGTCGAACAGCTTCTGATCGGATTGGCCATCGGGCTTGTTATGCACATCGTTTTTGCCGTAGTGCAGGCGGCAGGCGAGTTCATCGGCCTGCAGATGGGGCTTGCCTTCGCCAGCTTTTTCGACCCTTCCAGCGGCACCAACATCATGGTGCTTTCGCGCATTCTCTACATGATCACGCTGTTGATGTTTCTCGCGCTCAACGGCCATCTAATGGTGATGGAAACCCTGGTCATGAGCTTTCAAACCCTGCCGGTGGGGTTCACCGGCATCAATCCCAACGCCTTCGAGCTGCTGGCCCGCTACGCCGGCACCATCTTTGCCTCCGGGCTTTTGCTGGCCCTGCCGCTGGTCGCCTCGCTTCTCATCATTAGCCTGTCGTTAGGCATTTTGAATCGCTCGGCACCTCAGCTCACCGTGTTCAACATCGGCTTTCCCGCCTCACTGACCGTCGGGCTGGTGCTCTTAATGGTGCTGGTCACTGATATCGGGCGCTTCTTGCAGCCGCTTTTTAGCCAAGGACTTGGCTTTATGCAAAGCCTGATCGAAACGATGGCGGATAATTGAGTTCGCCATAAAAAAGGCCACCGCAAGCGGTGGCCAAATGGTAATGAAAAAAAGGGGCTGGACGGCTTACATGTAGTCGAACAGCGACATGCCTTTCATGTTCATGAAGGTTTGCTGAGAGGCCTGCATGCCAACTTGGCGTAAGCTGTACTCGGAGATAGCTTCTACATAGTCCAGATCGACAAGATCAGACATCGTTTGGGTATAGCTCATCATGCGGTTGCTGGCGATGGAGTCGATCACGTCCAGCTCGTTAAGTCTGGCGCCTGCCGAAGCGCGTACGGTCAGCACGTTGTCCAGCGCGTTGTCCAAATCGCGCATTGAAGTATTCAGCGTATTGCGAAGGTCGGCCTTTTCGACATCGCTTGATGCCGGGTTTTCGAGCACGCGAATAGCTTCCTCCATGGCCTTGAACAGATCGGGCTCGCGCTGAGCGTTTTTGGCCTGACTGATGTTGACTTCGTCAGCCGCCTCGGAGGCACCGCTTAGCGACACGCTAAGCCCGCCGAACACGAGACGTTGAGGCGCGTCACCGCCAGTGTAGGCAATGTCTGTCATATCAGGGACCGGCTGCCAGCCTTGGTCCTGGGTCAGCCGCTGAACGCTTAGCGTCGGCGTTTCGGTATCCCCCCCGAAAGTGATTCGATAATCGTCGCCATAGCCTTCACCATTGACATCGCTTACCTGCGGGCCGCTAAGAATCACGCTACCGGCGTTACGTACGCCGTCTGAACGCACTGCTTCACCGATATAGCCTGCGCCGCTGGGGACCTTCTGGAAAATCGCGCGACCGCTTTCGGCCACCGGCATGTTGCGAGAACTATCGATACGCTGCTCACGCACCATGTCACTGCCGTTATATTTCATGGCGCCCTGCTCGTTGGCTACATAGGGCGGCGCGTTATCGATTTGACCACCAAATAGATAGCGGCCGTTGCCGTCGGCGGTGTTGGCCTGACCAATCAGAGTCTGATAGACACCTTTTAGCTCACTAGCAATTGACTCGCGATCGGCGTTGCTGAGCGTATCGCTGGAGGCCTGGATCAGCAGCGTTTTGGCGCTGGTGATAGAATCGCTGACGCTGTTCAGTACGCTCTCGCTCTGCGCGAGAGACGTGCGCGCCGATACACGCGAGTTGCCGTACTGTTCGGACATCGCCATGGATTGGGAAACCCCTACCGCCTGCGAGGCAGCCTGAGGGTTGTCCGAAGGGTTGACTACCTTTCGACCGCTGGAGAGCTGTTGGCCAATCTTTAATAAGTCGCCCTGCTGACGATTGATGGACGCAGAGCTCTGCTCGTACATGGTGACGCTACTGATACGCATGGTAGATGCCTCCCTTAACTACGCAGATTCAAGATAGTGTCCAGCAGGCTGCCCGCCGTGTCGATCACGCGCGCGTTGGCCGCATAATACTGCTGATAGCGAATCAGGTTGGCCGCTTCTTCGTCCAGATTGACGCCAGATTCGGATTGCTGCACGGCGCGAAGCTGTTCTGTAAGCCCTTGACGAGCTTCAAGATTCACCTGAGTAATATTGGTGCGGTTACCAACATCCGACACCAGCGCCCCGTAGGCGCCGCTCAGGGAGGCGCGCCCACCCACGATATTTTCTCCCTGCAGGTCCTGCAGTTTGCGCGCGTTGCGGTTGTCGCCGGTCGCGGCTTCTTCACCCGCCGCAATTTTATCCAGATCATTGAAGGCGGTTTCCATACCGGCCCCGGCGCGGCGAACCGGCTGAACGTCGAAACGGTCGCCGTTAGCGGGCTGGGCACTAAACTCCATTCGTACGCCGCCGAAGGCGAGCGTGTTCGTGGCGCTATCCCAACCTTCACTCACATCGACCGCTTGGCCATTGTCCTTACGGGTAACGCTAGGCTCGCCGCTGTCGCCAAATCTGACGGTATAATCCGTTGCACGAAGCTCATCAATAGCCTCAACATCAAAGGCGATGGACGTCACCTCGGCGCCGTTGTTGGGATAGCTGTACGCCTGCGGTTGGCCGATGTTGAAAAAGTCCTGACCGTCTTCGCCATTAAGATCGATGCCTTGCTTGTGCTGTTCGTTGAAAGCGACCGATAACGACACTGCCAACTGGCCGATCTGGTTCTGGGTCTTATCCAGCGTTTCGGCGCGGAAGCTCATCAACCCGCCCAGTGAGCCGCCCTTAATGGTGGACTCGTCGAGCTTGATGAGATTGTTACCTCCATCGCGATATCCCACCACGGTGCGCTGAGGATCATTGTCGGCTTGCACAGCTTCCAGTTTGAAACTCGATGTACCGGTGACCAGCGGCTGGCCGTTGGGCAGGCTGACGTTATACGTCTTGCCGTCCTGAACGTTTAGGCGCAGGTCCATGCGCTCATTGAGTTCGGAGACCAATTGGTCGCGCTGATTGAGCAGACCATTGGGCGCCTCGCCGGTACGCGCACGGGCCAGGGAGATTTCACGGTTGAAATCGGCGATTTGTCCGAGGGTGTTATTGATCTGAGTGACTTCGTCACGAATCTGGCTATTGACGTTGTTCTGCATGTCCTGCAGATAGCCGTCGAAAGAGCGAAGCTGTGCGCTTAGCGTGTCCGCCGCGCCGAGCACACCCTGACGAGCCGCCGGGTCCGAGGGTGAGCTTGCCAGCGCGTCCAGCGAGGAAAAGAAGTCCTGGATGAGCGGCGAAAGCCCTGCCTCACGATCCGCCAACAAATTGTCGATCTGGGTGATCTGGTTGTTGTAGGTTTCCAGCGCGCTCGACTGTGTTTTGGCGTTGTTGAGCTGGTTAGCCACGTAGGTATTAAACTGACGCTCGATAGCATCCACGCGCACGCCGCCGCCTACGCCCGCTTCACTTAGTTTGGGCAGTTCGCGGTTATAGCCGGGCGTAAACAGGTTGCTGATGTTGTTGCTGGTCGCGCTCAGCGCGTTTTGCGCCGCGTTCAGGCCACTAAGGCCCGTTGAAAACATGCTCATGGTTCAGTCCTCAAGCCGATGCTTTTATTATCGGCGGCTCGTTAAAAAGCTTTAACGGCGTTAGCGCGCATCAGCCAAAAACTCCTGGCCGGCCGGTAGCGGCCCCATGGTCTTCATGATGGCGACGAGCTTCTCAGCATAGCGCGGGTCGGTCGCGTAGCCGCCGCTTTGCAACGCGCGCGCGGCCTGCTCGGCGTTTTGCGCCTCGACTACCCCGGCGTAGCGCGGGTTCTGACCGATCAGGTTGGCGTAGTCGGTGAAGGCGTGTTCGAAGGAGTCATAGACCCTAAAAGTATCCACCATTTGGGTACGCTGACCGTTCAGATACTCATGAGTCGTGATGTCAGTAGTGTCGCCCTGCCAATGGCTGCCCGCTTTAATGCCAAAAAGGTTATGGCTATTCCGACCTTCGTGGGTGGCGATTTCGTGTCGTCCCCAGCCGGTCTCCAGCGCCGCTTGGGCCAAAATCAGCTCGGCGGGCACGCCACTTGCTTGGCTGGCTGCCTGGGCAGGGCCAGCAAGCGTGGCCATAAACCGCTTCACGTGATCCGGTGCGTTGGGATTGATGAGGGGCGCGGCGGCGAGGGCAGCCGGCGTCTGCGTGTGTTCAACGCTATTCTGCTCCGATGCGGCTCGGCCCTGGCGGATCGCTTCGAGCTCTCTAAGGAAACGCCCGCTCTCCTGACTACCGGGCCCCGGGGGCTGTAACGGGTCGTCGAGTACTCGCGGCGTGCCGCGGGGAATGCCGGCAATCAGCGCCTGAATCTCATCGTCGTTTTGCGCGCTACCCTTGATCGCCCCCTGGCGCGTGAGCTGCTCGACCAGCACGTCGGCAAGCCCTACGCCCTTCTCGGCGATCACCTGGGACCACTGCTGATCCAGCATCTGCTGGTAGGTGTCGCCGGCGCTGCTGTTCAATAATCCGCTAGAGGGGGTCGCGTCGCGCATGCTCTTCATCATCATCTGCACGAACAGCGCCTCGAACTGCTGGGCAGCGCCCTGAGCGCCGGCCTCCGGATCAACGCGGGCGTTGTGCTGCAAGCGCTGAAAGCCGCTCATGTCAAAGGCGAGCTGGTTGGACATGCTGGTCATGCTCATCAAATCACCTCGAGCTCAGCGCGCAGCGACCCGGACGCTTTCAGCGCTTCGAGAATCGACATCAAATCCTGGGGCGTGGCGCCCAGTGCGTTCAAGGCGTTGACCACCTCGTTGAGCTGAGCGCCTTCGACGATCTGCAGGAAAGCCTCGCGCTGATTGATGTCGATATCGGCATCGGGCACCACCACGGTTTCGCCCTGGCCCAACGGCGCCGGCTGGCTGACGCCGAACTGGCTATCGATGACGATCGACAGGTTGCCGTGGGCGACCGCGGCCTGGCGTAGCGTGACGGCGCTGTTCATGACCACGGAGCCGGTACGCGAATTGAGCACCACGCGCGCCGGGGCCTCCATCGGAGTGAGCTGGACGTTTTCGACCCGCGCCATGAAGCTGACCCGCTGGTTCGCATCCATCGGCCCGTCGAGAGCGATGACACCGCCATTACGCGCGTAGGCGACCGATTGCCCGAATTCGCTGTTGATCGCGCTCACCATCCGCTGAGCGGTGCCAAAATCCGCCTGATTCAGCTGAAGCTCGAGCAAACCACCGTTGCCGCCCAAATTGAGCGCGACCTCACGCTCTACCAGTGCTCCGCCCGGAATACGCCCAGCGGCCTGCTGGTTGATCTGCACGCTGCTACCGCCAGCCTGGGCGCCGGCGCCCCCGACCAGCATATTGCCTTGGGCGATGGCGTAGGTGTCGCCGTCGGCGCCCTTGAGCGGGGTCATCAGCAGCGTACCGCCGCGCAGGCTCCGAGCGTTGGCAATCGAGGAGACGACGATATCGAGACGCTGCCCCGGCCGGGCAAACGGCGGCAGATCCGCCGTCACCATGACGGCGGCAACGTTACGCAGCTGCAAATTGGTGCCCGGCGGTACGCTGACGCCAAGCTGCGAGAGCATATTGGTCAGGCTCTGGCTCGTGAACGGTGCCTGGGTCGTTTGGTCACCAGTGCTGTCGAGGCCGACCACCAGGCCGTAACCTACGAGCTGGTTGTCGCGCACGCCGGCAAAGTTGGCCAGATCGCGCACGCTTTCAGCTTGGGCGCTGCCTGCCAGCAAGCAAAACGCGACCAGCACAACGGTCTGAATCCGGCTCTTGAGGTTCAATGAAGTCATCATCACTCTCTTCTCGAGCGCCTAGAACGGCGACACGTTGAGGAAAAAGCGCTGCAGCCAGCCCATGTGCTGCGCTTCGTTGATGTAGCCATCGCCTACGTACTCGATGCGCGCATCGGCGACCTGATTGGAGGGAACGGTATTGGCCGCCGTCACCGTTTGCGGATTGACCACGCCGGAGAAGCGAATGAATTCAGTCCCTTGGTTGATCGCGATCTGCTTTTCACCGCGCACGCGAAGATAGCCGTTGTTGAGCACTTCCAATACCGAGACGGTGATCGTGCCGGTCATGGTGTTGTTGGCCTGGGTGGTGCCGCTGCCGGCAAAGACGTTGTCGCCAGCAACATCGAAGCCGTAATCTTCCAGAAAGTCGATGATCTCGGGAATCTGGGCGATATCGAGCGAGCCAGAGCCGCTGCGGTTGGCACTCGACTGCGAGTTCTGGCTCGCGCTGACCTGCTCGTTGAGCACGATGGTCAAAATGTCGCCAATCGCCCGCGGGCGGCGGTCCTCGAACAGCGGGTGGTAGCCGCGGCGCGATTGATAGATCGAGCCGTTGGCCACCGCCGGCGGCCGGTCGATGATGTTGATCTGCTCCTGCTCGCCGACCACCGACGCACGCGGAATCTGCGCGCACCCGGCGATTAGAAGAATCAACAGCGCCACGGCTAGCTGCGCAAAACGGCGAAAAAGCGCGGTTTGTTTGTGCATCGAACGCCCTGTGTTCAAGACCGAACTCCTGCGATTACAGCTGGCTCAACCGCGCCAGCATTTCGTCGCTGGTGGAGACCGCACGGCTGTTGATTTCGTAGGCGCGCTGGGTCTGGATCATATTGACCATCTCCTCCACTACGTTGACGTTGGAGGTCTCCACGTAGCCTTGGAAGAGCCGGCCGGCGCCGTTGTTGCCGGGAATATCCTGGTTCGGCGCGCCGGACGCCCCGGTTTCCAAATAAAGGTTGCCACCGATGCTCTCGAGCCCCGTCGGGTTGATGAAGGAAGCTACGGTAATCTGGCCGATATCCGCATCCTGGGCGACCCCGGGCTGACGTACGCTCACCGTGCCGTCTTCGCCGATACCGATCGACAGGGCATTGGGTGGCACGAAGATCGCCGGTTCCAGCGGATAGCCGTTGGCGGTCACCATCTGGCCGTTTTCGTTGAGCTGAAAGCCGCCATCGCGGGTATACCCGATCGTACCGTCGGGTAGCAGCACCTGAAAAAAGCCGTCGCCGCTGATGGCCAAGTCGCGCGAGTTATCGGTGCGCTCCAGCCCGCCCTGAGTATGCAAGCGCTCGGTGGCCACGGCGCGCACGCCGGTACCCACCTGCATACCCGAGGGCAGTCGATCCTGAATATTGTTCTGAGCGCCGGGCTGGCGCATGTTTTGGTACAGCAAATCCTCGAATACCGGGCGCGAACGCTTGAAGCCGTTGGTGCTCACGTTGGCCAGGTTGTTGGAGATCACGTCGAGCTTGGTCTGCTGCGACTCGAGCCCCGTCTTTGCCGTCCACAACGATTTGATCATGAGGTTTGTCCTTTAATCGGGCGGTTGGGGTCAGCCCTGAAGTGAAAGCATGCTGTTGGCGCGCTGGGCGTTCTCGTCGGCATTGCTGAGCACGCGCATCTGCATGTCGTAGCGACGCTGTACATCGATCATCGTCACCATGGCGTCCACCGCGCTGACGTTACTGCCCTCGAGCGCGCCGCTCACCAAGCGTGCGGTCTCGTCGCCAGGCAGCACGCCGGGCACACCCTCTTCATTGAGCGGAGCACGAAATAGGCCGTCGTCACCGCGGGTTAGCGTCGGCTCGTCCGGCGTCACCAGCTTGATGCGTCCTACATCGACCAGCGCATTTGGCCCTTCCCCTTGGGGAATGGCACTAATGGTGCCGTCAGCGCCGATGGAGATCTGCGCGCCCTGGGGCAGCGCGATCGGCCCGCCGTCGCCCACCACCGGGCGACCCATGTTGAGCAGCACACCGTCGCTATCCACCTGAAGATCACCGCGCCGGGTGTAGGCCTCGGTACCGTCGTCGGCCAGCACCGCAAGCCAGGCACCGTCCTGCATGGCCACGTCCAGCCCGCGACCGGTCTGCTCGATAGGCCCTTGAGAAAAGTCGCTGCCCGGCGTGGTGGTCACCGCCGAGACGCGCGTTTCGAGCGCGCCCGCGCCCAGTACGGGCACCGAGCGCGCCGCCTGCAGCTGAGCGCGAAACCCCGCCGTCGACACGTTGGAGAGGTTGTTGCTCACTACCGACTGCTGATCCATCGCGTTCTTGGCACCGCTCATGGCGGTATACAGCATTCTATCCACGCGCTACTCCTCTCTAGTCGGCCCCACTATTACAAGTTGATAATGGTCTGCAGGAGCTCATCCTGGGTACTGATGGTCTGCGAGTTCGCCTGGTAGGCGCGCTGGGCAACGATCATATCGACCAGCTCCTGAGCCAAATCGACGTTAGAGTTTTCAGTGGCACCGGGTTGAATCAAACCACGAAGGCCCGTGCCAGGTGCGCCAACGAGCTCTTGGCCTGATGAGGATGTCGCACTCCAAAGGTTGTCACCTATCGGCTGCAAGCCTTCCGGATTACGGAAACTTACCAGCGAAATCTGGCCTGCCGCACGCGACTGTTCATTGGAGTAATTGCGCATCACAGTACCGTCCTGCTGGATGCTAATGCCCACTAGAGAACCCGAGGTGTAGCCATTTTGAGTAATGTCATTCACTGTCGACGTATTAGCAAACTGGGTAGTACCGGCAAAGGCGAGGTCAATGTCCAGGTTCGCCAAATTGTTGCCGTCGAACTCTCCATTATTGATAGTCAAACCCGCGTCGCCACCACCGACAAGCGTACCGTTCTCATTGAATGTAAGTGTTGTCAGGTTGGGCAATCCATAGGTTTGAGCACCGCCGGGGCCACCGGATAAGCGGCCATCCACCCTCCATTCATTGGCATCGGTCTTAGTGAAGTAAAGTGTCAAATTACGTGCGTTGCCCTGCGAGTCGAAAACCGTTGGGTTGGAGGAGAAGGTGTAGCTATCAGCACCAATACCGTCAATTAGCTCTTGCTCAGTCGGTCCGGCGCCACCGATAACTGGCTGGCCACTATTCAAGTTCAGTGTCAAGCCAAGCTCGCTGGTGGCACTCGCTTCCAAATCACCCGGGTCCACGCTCAGAGGCGCCACGTTGCCGCCGGCAAGGACATTGCCCAAGGCGTCTGCGGGGTAGCCCATGATCTGCGCGCCTTGAGCATTTACCAGTTCGCCTGTAGGCGTCATGGTAAGCTGTCCGTTGCGCGAGTAGCCAACATCACCACTGGGCTGTTGGAAGCGAAAAAACCCTTCGCCGGAAATCGCCAAGTCCATGTTGCGTGAAGAAGATTCGACACTACCTTGGCTAAAATCCTGTAAGACTCCCGCCGTACGTACCCCAAGTCCAATACGCGATTGCGCGTAGACATCGGCAAATTGTACGCTGGAACTCTTGAACCCTACGGTTTGCGAGTTGGCGATATTGTTACCAATAGCGCCCAGCTTTTCGCGCTGCGCGTTCAAACCGCTAAGTGCTTGAGAAAAGCTCATGATGCTCTCCTGCTAATATAAGTATTGAGCGAACGATCAAAGAATCTGTTTGATCTGGTCGAGTCCTACCTGGCCATAAATAGCGCCAAGATCCAGGCGAACGTCACTGCCGCCATTACCGGGCGATACGCCTTGCACCAGCGCATAGTTCAGCGCACGCGACTCGAGAAGCTCGCCTTCGGCATCGGTCGCTCTGAAATTCACCTTGTAGGCGCCCGCCGGTACCGCCACGCCCTCGTTGGTCAGCCCACCCCAACTAAAGGACTCGACGCCTGCCTTCACCGGACCCAGCTCGCGGGTGTAAACGACCTCGCCAGACTGGCCGGTGACGGTGGCCACCACCTGCTCGGCGGGTTTATCGAGCTCGATCCCAAACGGTGTGGCGTAGCTGCCGTTTTCCGTATCGGAGCTGACCATGACGTTATTGCCAGGCACCAGCACCGCTTTGTCGATCAGCCCTGCCGCCTGAAGTGCGCGCCCGGCATCCATCTGCTGGGTAATGCCGTTCAACGTATCGTTGAGCTGCTCTATCCCGCTGACGGTATTGATCTGAGCCAGCTGGGACGTCATCTCCGAGTTATCCATTGGATTCATCGGGTCCTGATTTTGCAGCTGAGTAATCAACAGCGTCATGAAGCTATCGCGCATTTCCTGGGACTGGCTGGCGGAGAGATTGGGCCTGCCGCTGCCGTTAGCGCCATTGATGCTATTGATCACGCTTGAATCGATATTCATGTTTAGCCCTCACCGAGCGAGAGTGTCTGAATCATCATCTGTTTGGTCGTATTGAAGACCTCGACATTGGCCTGATACGAGCGCGAAGCGGAGATCATGTTGACCATTTCGTGAACCGGCTCGACGTTGGGCTTGGCCACATAGCCCTCCTCATCCGCCGCCGGATGACCGGGCATGTACTCAAGGCGCAGCGGCGACTCGTCTTCGACGACCTCGGTGACGCGTACACCGCCCACACCATAACGGTTGTTTTGGGCTTGGGTTTCGAACATCACCTGCTTGGCGCGGTAGGTTTCACCGTCCGGGCCGGCGATACTGTCGGCGTTGGCCATGTTGCTGGCGGTTACGTTCATCCGCTGGGCCTGGGCGCTAAGCGCTGAGCTTGCGATATCAAAGGCTGAGAACATCGACATCGTGGGTTATCTCTCCTTGCGCCGGATTATTCCGGCTGCATCGCGTTTTTGAGGCCCTGAATGCGGCGGTTCATGATCGTCAGCCCCGCCTGATAGCGAAGGGCGTTGTCGGTGAACTGTGAACGCTCCCGGTCCATATCGACGGTATTGCCATCGAGGCTCGGCTGGTCGGGCACCCGGTAAAGAAGGTCCGTACTGGTACTCTGCCAAGCGCGCCCCTGCGATTCGATATGGCGCTCGGAGGTACGTGCAAGCGATACCCCGCCGCCTTGTTGGGCGGGTGCTCCAGCGCTAACGGCCTTTTTAAGCTCGCTGGCGAAGTCGATATCACGCGCCTTGAAGTTGGGCGTGTCGGCGTTGGCGATGTTGGCCGCCAGCACATCGTGGCGCGCTTGACGAAGGCCAAGCGCGCGCTGATGAAAGTTGAAGGCAGACTCCAGCTGATCGAACATGCATCCCCCATTGGCGAGGCAAAGATAATCCGGGCATTTCTGAGGATGCATAATAGGGAAGGCCACATCAGCCTAAAGCATGGAACAAGTGCCTTTTAACCCATCATTTCGCATTATTCACTATGAGCTATTGCATTAAGCTTTTGCTCACTGGTTAATGTTTAAAGTTCCAACCACTCTTTTGCTCAAGCGATAACTTACATGCCCTATTCGCTGTTTCAGGTGCGCCCCAATTGGGTTCGTGCGCTAGCGCTTTGCTTGACTGTCGTTCTTTCCATGGCTTGGGGAGTATCAGCCAGAGCGGAGGACCAAACGCTGGTCGAAACGGTGCAGAACTTTCTCTATCAGCAGGCGCAATCGCTTGGTCAGGAAGTGGTGATCGAGGTTGCCCCGCCCTCGCCTCATTTGGCGACCTGCGTTGCGCCAGAGCCCTTTCTGCCCAATGCAAGCCAAGCGCCTTTAGGGCGCGTATCGGTAGGCGTACGCTGCGGCGAAGCGCGCCGACAGGTGCGCTACATGCAGGCTCAGGTAGACGTCATGGGAAGCTACACGGTGGCCTCTCAGGATATCGCGCGCAATACGATAATTACGCCCGCCATGGTGACACAGCGCCAGGGCAGCCTCGGAGATCTTGCAGGCAACGCATTGACCGACGAAAATGCTATTATTGGCATGGTAACTCAGCGCCCTATCCGCAGCGGCGACGCCTTTCAGGCGCACGCTCTCAAGGCACCGGAAATGGTGGAACGCGGCGAGCGCGTAACGGTCATAGCTCAAGGCTCGGGGTTTCGTATTTCACGTGAAGGCGAGGCGCTCGAAGGCGGCGCCTTGAATGCACGGATACGCGTGCGCTTTGATACGCGTGAACTCGTGACCGCCCGTATTACCGGCGATGGCACTGTCACCGTAGATTTTTGAGTCAACGTCTAAAGTCCTCTCAAAGAGCGCCGATACTCTTTATAACGGCATAAAACCATGGCGTTTAGAGCGCTTCAACGTTGACGATGAGGGTCACACAACGTGAAAATTGATAACCTGAATCCGCTGCTGCGCACTAATCAGACGCAACAGCGTGACGATACGCAAAAAGTCGGCGGCACACAGTCATCGCCAGAAGGCAGTACCACTCGCGAGTCCACGCGCTTGAGCCAGATGCACATGGACGACTCCCAGGACATCGATATGGCTCGAGTGGATGAAATTCGCGACGCTATTCGCGAAGGGCGTCTCGAAATTCGCGCCGACCGTATCGCCGATGGCCTGATCGCTCAGCTCAAAGAGTAATCGCTTATGAGTCTTTCCCGTTTGCTTTTCGACCAGCATCAGCGTTTGGACGAACTCCTTGAGCTACTCGCCAAAGAGCAGCAGTTGCTGACACAAGGGGATATCGACGGTGAGGCTCTCGCCACGCTCGCCGAGACCAAGCAAACGGTGTTGGGCGCGTTGGAGCGAATGGAAACCTTACGGCGCACTACTCAGAATCGTTTGGGCTACGATGATGATGCCAACGGTGCCTTCAAGGCCGCGTCGGATGCCGGCTGTCAGGAAAACTGGGAGCGCTTTTTGGATAAAAGCGAGCGCGCTGGCCGCATGAACGCGCTGACGGGGCAAATGCTCTCGGTGCGCATGAAACACAACCAGGATATGTTGAACTATATTCAGCAAATTGCCGAGAAAACGCTTTATCAGCCCAACGGACGCAATCAGGCACAGTCGAGCCGCCTCAATACCTCTGCCTGACGCTTCTTCTACGCTTCTGTTTGCAAGCCATCCTCTTCTACGCGCCCATAAATAGACAAATCCTGTACAAGACGCTTCAATAAGAATACTCATGTTCTACAAGGAAGTGTCGAATGCTCGACCATCTACCCGAAAAGTTTACCGCGGTCGTCACCGGCGCCAATGGTGGGATTGGTCATGCCATGATCAAAGCGCTTCTCGATTCGACCCATATCGGCAGGGTCATTGCCGTTAGCCGTCGCGATATCGCTTTAGACGATGCGCGCGTTACCTCACTTGCCGCGGATATCACGACGCAATCCGGACTCGATGCGCTGGCCGCCGAGACAGAAGGGCGTCCGCTTCATCTTCTCTTCAATACGGTTGGCATACTGCACGATGACGAGCACGGCGTTCAGCCGGAAAAGCGGTTGGAGCAGTTCGATGTCGATGCTTTCGCTCACGTCATGCACGTAAACGCCGCGACTCCGCTACGATTATTGTTGGTACTCAACGACTCACTCAAGGGTTCACACCCTACCATCGTGGCCAGCCTTTCGGCGCGAGTCGGCTCGATTGGCGATAACGGCTTCGGCGGCTGGTACAGCTATCGTGCCAGCAAGGCCGCGCACAACATGCTGATGAAAACCGCCTCCATCGAACTGGGCCGACTCAACAAGCAGGCCATCGTTCTATGCCTGCATCCGGGTACGACCGATACGTCGCTTTCCGAGCCGTTTCAGGCGCGTGTTCCCCAGGATAAGCTCTTTACGCCCACCTTCGTTGCCGAAAGCCTTTTAAAGGTCATCGATCAGCGCACACCCGAAGATACCGGCAGCTTTTGGGATTGGGCCGGAGAACCCATCGAGTGGTAGTGGAGGTAAATTAACGTCAGGACTCTAAGCGTACATGCTGTGCCCCGTCTCCGCAGGAGCAGGCGTCAGCCAGCGATGCGGCGCACCGCGTCGCTTGGGTGGACAGCAGGCACGGTGGCAGCCAATCCCACCCGGGCGGCTGATGCCGCCATCGCCCGATGAATCGGGCTCCTGCAGTGGATCGGGGCGCGATTGTCTTGTAGGAGCAGGCGTCAGCCAGCGATGCGGCGCACCGCGTCGCTTGGGTGGGGCGGCAGGCACCCTGCCTGCCGGGCCTTTTCCTTGCTTTTTTCCATGCATAAAAAAAAAAGCCCCGAACACAATGTGCTCGGGGCTTTTTCGAATGGGTGCCTGACGATAACCTACTCTCGCATGGGGAGACCCCACACTACCATCGGCGCGTTGCGGTTTCACTTCCGAGTTCGGCAAGGGATCGGGTGGTTCACGCAAGCCATGGTCGTCAGGCGTAACTGGCAATGTCTATCATGCTGACGGTCTTGTGATCGTCTCTGGCGTATCCGGGCCCTCTCGGGCGTCGTTGTCACTGCGGGCCGAACCCCTTGGGTGTTATAGGGTCAAGCCTCACGGGCCATTAGTACACGTTAGCTCAACACCTTGCGGTGCGTCCACACCGTGCCTATCAACCAGCTGGTCTCGCT
>NZ_JALGBZ010000016.1 GCF_023757625.1 Halomonas sp. S3-1-1 | reverse complement strand
TTCTTGCCCGTGGTCGAGGCGCTGGTGAGAATATGGGTGTAGTCGTCGGCCAGCGCCACGATCAGGGCACTCAGCGGCTCGGCGAGCTGGTGGGCGTAGACGGCGTTATCCGCCAGCCGAACCCGGGTGACGCCGTCGAGCTTCGCGGCCTGATCGGCGGCGGCCTGAACGCCTTCGCCGGCGATCAATACATCGATATCGCCGCCGATCTCGCGGGCGGCGGCCACCACGTGGGCGGTGGCGTCAAGCAGGTGGCCGTCGTGGAGATCGGCCAGTACCAGAATGCTCATGGAGTGTACTCCCTGGAATAACGGTGAAAGAGGCAGTCGGACGGTGGAGTGATCAAAGCACCTTCGCTTCGTTCTTGAGCTTGTCGACCAGCTCGTCGACCGAGGCCACTTTCACCCCGCCCTTGCGCTCCGCCGGCGTTTCGACTTTCACCAGGTTCACTTTTGATCCCACCTCGACGCCGTAGTCTGCCGGGGTCTTGACGTCCATCGGCTTTTTCTTGGCCTTCATGATGTCGGGAAGCTTGGCGTAACGCGGCTCGTTGAGGCGCAGATCGGTGGTGACGATCGCCGGAAGCGACAGCGACAGGGTCTGCAGGCCGCCGTCGATCTCGCGGGTGACGCTGACCTTGTCGCCGTCGACGGCGACCTTCGAGGCGAAGGTCGCCTGGGGCAGGTTCGCAAGCGCCGCGAGCATCTGGCCGGTCTGGTTGTTGTCGGTGTCGATCGCCTGCTTGCCGAGAATTACCAGCCCCGGCTGCTCCTGTTCGACCACCTTTGCCAGCAGTTTCGCCACCGCCAGCGACTCGACGCGCTGGTCGGTCTCGATCTGGATGGCGCGGTCGGCACCGAGCGCCAGCGCGGTGCGCAGCTGCTCCTGGGCGGCTTTCGGGCCAATGCTCACGGCGACCACTTCCGTGGCCACGCCCTGCTCCTTCAGGCGCACCGCCTCTTCCACGGCGATCTCGCAGAAGGGGTTCATGGCCATCTTGACGTTGGTGAGATCCACGTCCGAATGGTC
>NZ_JALGBZ010000014.1 GCF_023757625.1 Halomonas sp. S3-1-1 | reverse complement strand
TCTCGGCCTTGAACACCCGGATTTACCTGAGCGTTCAGCCTACCTGCTTTCACCAGGACAACCAGCGCCTGGCTCACCTAGCCTTCTCCGTCCCCCCATCGCAATCATGTCCGGTACGGGAATATTGACCCGTTTCCCATCGACTACGCCTTTCGGCCTCGCCTTAGGGGCCGACTCACTCTGCTCTGATTAGCATCGAACAGAAACCCTTGGTCTTCCGGCGGGGGAGTTTTTCACTCCCCTTATCGTTACTCATGTCAGCATTCGCACTCGTGATACCTCCAGCAGACTTCTCAATCCACCTTCATCGGCGTACACGACGCTCCTCTACCGCTCATCCAGAGGATGAACCCGTAGCTTCGGTACCTGGTTTAGCCCCGTTACATCTTCCGCGCAGGCCGACTCGACCAGTGAGCTATTACGCTTTCTTTAAAGGATGGCTGCTTCTAAGCCAACCTCCTGGCTGTCTGAGCCTTCCCACATCGTTTCCCACTTAACCAGGATTTGGGGACCTTAGCTGACGGTCCGGGTTGTTTCCCTTTTCACGACGGACGTTAGCACCCGCCGTGTGTCTCCCACGCTGCACTCACCGGTATTCGGAGTTTGCCTCGGGTTGGTAAGTCGGGATGACCCCCTAGCCGAAACAGTGCTCTACCCCCGGTGGTGATACGTGAGGCGCTACCTAAATAGCTTTCGAGGAGAACCAGCTATCTCCGGGCTTGATTAGCCTTTCACTCCGATCCACAAGTCATCCAAATCTTTTTCAACAGATCCTGGTTCGGGCCTCCAGTTGATGTTACTCAACCTTCACCCTGCTCATGGATAGATCGCCCGGTTTCGGGTCTATATCCAGCGACTGGTCGCCCAGTTAAGACTCGATTTCTCTACGCCTCCCCTATTCGGTTAAGCTCGCCACTGAATATAAGTCGCTGACCCATTATACAAAAGGTACGCAGTCACAGAACAAGTCTGCTCCCACTGCTTGTACGCACACGGTTTCAGGATCTATTTCACTCCCCTCGCCGGGGTTCTTTTCGCCTTTCCCTCACGGTACTGGTTCACTATCGGTCAGCCAGGAGTATTTAGCCTTGGAGGATGGTCCCCCCGTCTTCAATCAGGGTTTCTCGTGCCCCGACCTACTCGATTTCACTGTGCTCGGATTTCGGCTACGGGACTATCACCCGCTATGGTCAGACTTCCCAGACTGTTCGCCTATCGATTGCACAACTTAAGGGCTGGTCCCCGTTCGCTCGCCGCTACTGGGGGAATCTCGGTTGATTTCTTTTCCTCGGGGTACTTAGATGTTTCAGTTCCCCCGGTTCGCCTCGTACCCCTATGTATTCAGGATACGATACTGACCTTGTGGTCAGTGGGTTTCCCCATTCAGAGATGTTCGGGTCACAGGTCGTTTGCCACCTCACCGAACCTTATCGCAGGCTACCACGTCTTTCATCGCCTCTGGCTGCCTAGGCATCCACCGTGTGCGCTTCATTGCTTGACCCTATAACCCGAAGGAGTCCGGGCCCGCAATGACAACGATTGCCGGATACGCTTGAGACGTATCACAAAACAATTGC
>NZ_JALGBZ010000013.1 GCF_023757625.1 Halomonas sp. S3-1-1 | reverse complement strand
ATGACGCATCGTTTAAGGAGGTGATCCAGCCGCAGGTTCCCCTACGGCTACCTTGTTACGACTTCACCCCAGTCATGAACCACACCGTGGTGATCGCTTTCCCGAAGGTTAAGCTAACCACTTCTGGTGCAGTCCACTCCCATGGTGTGACGGGCGGTGTGTACAAGGCCCGGGAACGTATTCACCGTGGCATTCTGATCCACGATTACTAGCGATTCCGACTTCACGGAGTCGAGTTGCAGACTCCGATCCGGACTGAGACCGGCTTTTCGGGATTCGCTTACTCTCGCGAGTTCGCAGCCCTTTGTACCGGCCATTGTAGCACGTGTGTAGCCCTGCTCGTAAGGGCCATGATGACTTGACGTCGTCCCCACCTTCCTCCGGTTTGTCACCGGCAGTCTCCCTAGAGTTCCCGCCATTACGCGCTGGCAAATAGGGACAAGGGTTGCGCTCGTTACGGGACTTAACCCAACATTTCACAACACGAGCTGACGACAGCCATGCAGCACCTGTCTCTGCGTTCCCGAAGGCACCCCGGAATCTCTTCCGGGTTCGCAGGATGTCAAGAGCAGGTAAGGTTCTTCGCGTTGCATCGAATTAAACCACATGCTCCACCGCTTGTGCGGGCCCCCGTCAATTCATTTGAGTTTTAACCTTGCGGCCGTACTCCCCAGGCGGTCGACTTATCGCGTTAACTTCGCCACAAGGTGCACAAGGCACCCAACGGCTGGTCGACATCGTTTACGGCGTGGACTACCAGGGTATCTAATCCTGTTTGCTACCCACGCTTTCGCACCTCAGTGTCAGTGTCAGTCCAGAAGGCCGCCTTCGCCACTGGTATTCCTCCCGATCTCTACGCATTTCACCGCTACACCGGGAATTCCACCTTCCTCTCCTGCACTCTAGCCTGACAGTTCCGGATGCCGTTCCCAGGTTGAGCCCGGGGCTTTCACAACCGGCTTGTCAAGCCACCTACGCGCGCTTTACGCCCAGTAATTCCGATTAACGCTTGCACCCTCCGTATTACCGCGGCTGCTGGCACGGAGTTAGCCGGTGCTTCTTCTGCGAGTGATGTCTTTCCTGACGGGTATTAACCGTCAGGCGTTCTTCCTCGCTGAAAGTGCTTTACAACCCGAGGGCCTTCTTCACACACGCGGCATGGCTGGATCAGGGTTGCCCCCATTGTCCAATATTCCCCACTGCTGCCTCCCGTAGGAGTTCGGGCCGTGTCTCAGTCCCGATGTGGCTGATCATCCTCTCAGACCAGCTACGGATCGCGGTCTTGGTGAGCCGTTACCTCACCAACTAACTAATCCGACATGGGCTCGTCCGATAGCGGGAGCCGAAGCCCCCTTTCTCCCGTAGGACGTATGCGGTATTAGCCTGGGTTTCCCCAGGTTATCCCCCACTACCGGGTGGATTCCCATGCATTACTCACCCGTCCGCCGCTCGTCAGCGTCCAGCAAGCTGGACCTGTTACCGCTCGACTTGCATGTGTTAAGCCTGCCGCCAGCGTTCAATCTGAGCCATGATCAAACTCTTCAGTTTAAAATCAGTGTGATTCTTGCCTGCCCCACATACGAAGAC
>NZ_JALGBZ010000012.1 GCF_023757625.1 Halomonas sp. S3-1-1 | reverse complement strand
GGGCGGGGCCGCCCGGGGGGGGTTTGTGCGCTGTGGGGGGGGGCGGGGCGCCAACTCGCCGCGCGGCCCTAACGCGGGCGCTATGGGTCGCCCCCCCGCTGGCTTCCCCCGGCGCGCCCCGCTTGGGGGGGCGCGCTTTTTTGTGAGCAGAGGCCGTGTTTTGATGGATTGCTTCTGCGCTTGTCTGCGGCGCCCATCGCATTGCGGTATACTCCTCGCCCGATTCTGTCGCCCACTCTATCGCCACCCCCGATGACTGCCCGGAGACTTCGATGTATCAGCTCACTCGCTCGCTGCTGTTTCGCCTCGACCCTGAAACCGCGCATGGTCTTACCCTCACCGCGCTGGACAAGCTTTATCAAGCGGGCGGCGTCGAGCGGCTTTTTGGTCGCGCGGTGAGCGACCCGATAGAGCTGATGGGGCTCAAATTTGCCAACCGCGTGGGGCTGGCCGCCGGGCTTGATAAAAACGCCGATCATCTGGACGCACTGGGCGCGCTCGGCTTTGGCTTCGTCGAGGTGGGTACGGTGACGCCAAAGCCCCAGCCGGGTAACGACAAACCGCGGCTGTTTCGTTTGGCCAAACACGGCGCGATCATCAACCGCTTCGGGTTCAACAACAAGGGCGTGCTGCACCTGGTCGAGCAGGTCAAAAAGCGCCGCTACGCGGGGCTGGTCGGCATCAATATCGGCAAGAACCTCACGACCTCGGTAGACGGAGCGCTGGGCGACTATCTGGCGTGTCTCGAGGCAGTGCACGGCGTGGCGGACTATGTGACGGTGAACGTCTCGTCACCCAACACGCCGGGGCTTCGCACGCTGCAGTTTGGCGACCAGCTCGATGCGCTGCTCGGGCCCTTACGCGAACGGGCAAGCGAGCTGGACGCGCAAACCGGGCGCCGGGTGCCGCTTCTGATCAAGATCGCCCCGGACATGAGCGACGATGAGATCGCGCTGGTCGCTCAAAGTATTACGCGTAACGCTTTCGACGGCGTCATTGCGACCAATACCACCGTCGAGCGCAGCGCGGTGAAGGGGCATGCTCACGCCGAGGAGGCGGGCGGGCTCTCGGGGCGGCCGGTGTTCGAACCCTCGAACCGAGTCATTCGTGCGCTGCGTGCACACTTGCCGGACGTGCCCATCATCGGGGTCGGCGGCATCGACAGCCCTAAAAAAGCCCAGGAAAAGCTCGCCGCCGGCGCGGATCTCGTGCAGCTCTACTCCGGGCTCATTTACGAAGGCCCCAAACTCGTGAGCAGCTGCGCTAAAGCGCTTGTGAAGGGGTAAAGGCCGACGTTGAGGCACGAAAAAGCCCGCTTGTTGAAGGCGGGCTTGGTAGGTCAAATCTGGTTTTGAAGGTTCGTTTGAAAAAACGTTCGGGTCAGGTCATGACCATCGGGTTTTTATGGATACCGGAGACGCCCGTCATGCCGTCCCACTGGTCTCCGCGACCTTCACGCCAACCGCTCATCCAGTACTCGCGTAAATTGATGTCCTGGCTTGGGCAATCGTCACGAGAGCGACCCGTAACACCCGCTTTGTAACCGTGCACGTATGCCCGCTGGAAGCGATCACGCTTTTGTCGTTTCATTGGCTGACCTCTTTTATGAAAGCCTTTGGTATGAAGCGGCTAACCGGCGCGAAGAAAAAAGCCGGAAGCAGCCTCGGAGCTTACTTCAAGAGCGAGTGGGTTCCGGGCCACGGGTTGGGCACTCACGTGCATAACGACCCTGAACAAACTCGACAAGCCAAGGATTTGCGTCGACGCAAAAGTTGGTCGTTCGGCGTCAAACCCTGACAATGTACGCATGCGTTTTAGTAGCTACTCTCTTATTGTTAGCCCATGATATGGGCCCTTGTCGACCCCCAAATTGTCATCGAACGTAAATACATTTGCCATATACAGGAATTACGCGCGGTTACGCGCGCCGATGCTTATGACCGAGCCCAGCCAGAACGCCTCGCTAGAGTTTTTAGCCACCTGCCCCAGAGGCATCGAAAGCCTTCTGCTCGATGAGCTATCAATGCTGGGCGCCCACCCGGACAAGGCCACGGTGGCCGGGGTCTACTTCAGCGCCGATCTCGAAACCGCTTACCGCGCCTGCCTCTGGTCGCGGCTGGCCAACCGGATCGTGCTCGTGATCAAGCGCACGACGATGGTGGAGAGCGCCGCCGAGCTTTACAACGCCGCACTCAGCGTAAGCTGGCCGGCGCACGTCGTGGCCGGTAACACCCTAGCGGTCGATTTTCACGGGCGCAGCGAGCAGATTCGCCACACCCGCTTTGGCGCGCAAACGGTCAAGGACGCGGTGGTGGATTCGCTGGCGCTGGCGGGTTTGCCGCGTCCGGACATCGACACCAAAACCCCGGATCTGCGCCTCTATGCCCACCTGCACCGGGCGAATTTGACCTTGGGTATCGATCTTTCCGGCGACAGCCTGCACCGGCGCGGCTATCGCAAGGAGGTCGGCCACGCGCCGCTCAAGGAGAACCTGGCCGCCGCGCTGTTGGTGAGAGCGGGCTGGCCCGCGCGCGCCAAACAGGGTGAGGCGCTGATCGACCCGCTGTGCGGCTCGGGCACGCTCTTGATCGAGGCCGCGCTGATGGCCGCCGACCAGGCCCCCAATTTGCACCGCCCGCTTTTCGGCTTCGAAGGCTGGGCCGGTCACGACGCCGCTATTTGGCAGGAGCTCAAGCGCGAAGCTCAGGCGCGTGCCTCGATCGGGCGCAAGCGCTGCAAGACCACGCTTTACGGCTTCGATCAGAGCCCGGCGGCGGTCGCCTCGGCCCGGGCTAACGCCATGCGCGCCGGTGTGCCTGCGCTGATCGAGCTTGCAGGGCAGAGCTTGTCGCAGCTCACCCGGCCCGAGTCGCTCCGCGAATCCCAAGGCCTGATCATCACCAACCCGCCTTACGGCGAGCGCCTGGGTGAGCTTCCCGAGCTGGTTGGCCTGTACGCCACGCTTGGTGACAAGGCGCGCACGCTCTTTCCCGGCTGGACGCTGGCGGTGTTTACCGGCAACCCGGATTTGGGCCATCGGCTGGGGCTTCGTGCTCACAAGCAGTACGCGCTGAAAAACGCCGCGCTCGACGCCAAGCTGCTGCTGATGGCGATCGATGAAGCGCCGACGGTCAGCTCCGCCGATGAGCGTATCGAGGAAGGGGAAAGCCAGCCCGCAGCGCCAAAGGCGAGCGGCGAGCGCCAGGTCTCGGAGAATGCCCGCATGTTCGCCAACCGGCTGGCCAAAAATCAGAAGCGCTTGAAGAAGTGGCTCAAGCAGAGCGGGGAGACCTGCTACCGCGTTTACGATGCGGACATGCCGGAGTTCGCGCTGGCCGTCGACCGCTATGGCGACAAGGTGCACGTGCAGGAGTACGCCGCGCCAAAGTCGGTCAACGCCGCCCAGGCGCAAAAACGCCTGTTCGATGCGCTCGAAGTGCTGCCCGAAGCGCTGGGCGTGCATTCAAGCGCCATCTACATCAAGCGCCGCGAGCGCCAGGCCGGCAGCGCCCAGTACCAAAAACGCGGTGCCAGCGGTGAGCGTTTCGAGGTGCGTGAGGGCAGTGCCCGGCTATGGGTCAACCTGCGCGACTACTTGGACACCGGGCTTTTTCTGGATCACCGCCCGGTGCGGCGCATGCTCGGCGAGATGGCCAAGGGCAAGCGTTTTTTGAACCTGTTTTGCTACACCGCGACCGCCACGGTGCAGGCCGCCTTGGGCGGGGCGAGCGACAGCGTCAGTGTGGACATGTCCAACACGTACCTGGAATGGGCGAAGGACAATTTTGCGCTCAACGATCTCGACCAGCGCCGCCACCGGGTGGTGCGCGAGGATTGCTTTCGCTGGCTCGAGCGCGCCGACACCCAGTTCGACCTGATTTTTATGGACCCGCCGACCTTCTCCAACTCGAAGAAGATGCGCGACACGCTGGACGTTCAGCGCGATCACCCGCGCCTGATCGAGCTGGCCATGGCACGCCTGGCCCCCGGCGGCACGCTGGTGTTCTCCAACAATCAGCGGCGCTTCAAGCTCGACGAAGCGCTCGCTGAGCGCTTCGAGGTGGACGAGATCACTGCGAAAACCTTCGACCCGGACTTTCAGCGGCGAACGAACCTGCACCACGTATTCACGCTGCGCCACAAAGGCTAAAACGAACTAGAGGGCGTCCAACAGCGATAGCTGACGCATCGCGTCCTGAGCTTCCGGGGCGTGGTCGTCGGCTTCCAGCACTTTATCGAACCCGCGCGAGGCCTGAATGGTGGCCTCGTCCTCGAGCCACATCTGCGCCTGTTCGCGGGTATCGGCCAACTGATGCTTCAGCCCGCCGAACTGGGTGCCTATCTGCCCCCAGGCGCGGCTGAAGATCCAGTCGCCGAACATGTCCTGGTGAATGTGCACCAGCACATAGTCATGGTCGGTTTCCCAGCGTACGATCACTATGGTCTCCTCAACGCCTGTTCTCCTTGAATCCTTCTTGTCACGCCTCGCGCGCGCCTCCAACCTATTGTAAAGCCCGGATATTGAAACGCCTATGAAACTCGTCATCGATGCCAACATTCCCGCCGCCGACACCTGCTTTGGCCACTTGGGCGATATCCTGCGCCGCCCAGGCCGTGAGATCAGCGCCCAGGACGTAAGCGATGCCGATGCACTGATCGTACGCTCGGTCACTCAGGTCGATGCGTTGCTGCTTGAAAAGAGCCCGGTGCGCTTCGTGGGAAGCTGCACCATCGGCGTGGATCACGTCGATCTTGATTTCTTGAGCGAGCGCGGCATCGGCTTTGCCAGCGCCCCTGGCTGTAACGCCGAGGCGGTGGTGGACTACGTGCTGATAAGCCTTTTGACCTTGTCCGAGCATGGCGGCTGGTCGCTGTTCGAGCGCACCGTTGGGGTCGTGGGCGCGGGCAACGTGGGGGGGCGGCTCGTGGCGCGCCTACAAGCGTTGGGTGTGGCGGTGCTGGTGTGCGACCCGCCGCGAGCCGAGCGTGAGGGGAGGGCTTACTTCGTTGAACTCGATGAGCTGATCGCGCGCTGCGACGTGCTCTGCCTGCACACGCCGCTGGTGCGCGAAGGCGAGCATGCAACCCACCATCTACTAAACGCCGAGCGGCTCGCGGCGCTCAAGCCGCATACGGTGCTGATCAACGCCGGGCGCGGCGACTGTGTGGATGGCCAAGCGCTGGATGAGCGCCTGACGGCGCGCGGTGATCTCGAGGCGGTGCTGGACGTCTGGGAGAGCGAACCCGGTATCGACGCTGGCCTGCTCGAGCGCGGCGCACTTGGCACACCTCACATTGCCGGGCACAGCCTGGATGGCAAGCTGCGCGGCACCTTCATGATCCAACAGGCGCTAACACAAGCGCTCAAAATGCCGGATGGCCCTTCGTTTTCCAGCATTTGCCCGAAGCCTGCGTTGAGAGCGCTGCAATTCCAAAGTGCGCTGCCTATCGAGGATGCGCTACGTTTATGTATGAGAGCGGTGTATGACGTGCGTCGCGATGGGCAGGCGCTCAAACGAGAATGCCGCCAACGCGGACCGGCTGCCGGTTTCGACCACTGCCGAACGAACTATCCGCTGCGCCGCGAGTTCGCCACCCTTGAAGTTTACTTGTCTGGCGATGCGCATTCGCTCGAACCGGCGCTGTCAGCGGCAGGCTTCAACGCCCGATGCGTCGAGTAAGCTCGGCAGTAGGCGAGGGCAACCGATAAAGCTTGCCTGGGCCCGGCAGGATGTTTTATATCGAATAAACGACCCGACGAGGACCGCACGCCATGGATAAACGCACCACGCTCCTGCCGACCGAGGCCATCGGAAGCCTTCCCCGCTTGGAAAAGCTGATGGAGGCGCAGCGCCAGTACAGCGCCGGACAGCTCGATTGGGCAGCCATGGATGCGCTGTATGATGAGGCGGTGAAGAAGTCCATGAGCGAGCTGGAGGCCACCGGCTCGCCGATCATCACCGATGGCGAGCAGCGCAAGACCCATGGCTTTGCCACCTATCTGGTCGAGGGCGGTCACAACTTCGCCACGGACGGTCTCGAAATTCCTTTCAACGATGGCCACGTGCGCCGCCTGCCGCGGCTGGTGTCAGGCCCGTTTCGCTACGCGCTTTCCGCCGCCGATACTCTCGCCAAAGCGAGGGACTACACGAAACTGCCCATGAAGCAGGCGATCATCTCGGCCTCGGCGGTGAGCCTTTTCTATCCCTCCGAGCCTATCGAGGGCTACAGCCGTGACCAGTTTCTCGAGGATCTGATCGACGAGCAGGAAAAGGAGATTCGCGGCTGCTTCGCGGCGGGGGCCGACAAGGTGCAGATCGACTTCACAGAGGGGCGGCTGGCGCTCAAGCTCGACCCCAGTGGCAGCGTGCTCGACAGCTTCATCGAACTCAACAACCGAGTATTGGCAAGGTTCACCGAGGAGGAGCGCCAGCGCATCGGCGTTCACACTTGCCCAGGCGCCGACCACGATGCTACCCATAGCGCCGATGTCGACTACGCAGAGCTTTTACCGAGCTTGTTCGAGCTCAAGGCCGGAAACTTCTATATCGCCATGGCCTGCGAAGCGGACCCGGAGCGCGAGCTCAAGATCGTCGCACGCTATCTAAAACCCTGGCAGCGCGCCTTCATCGGCGTAATCGACGTCAACGACCCGCGTATCGAAACCCCCGAAGAGGTGTGTGAGCGCGTGCTGCAGGCGGCTCGCTTCATCCCGCTCGAGCAGCTGGGCACCACCGACGACTGCGGTTTTTCACCGTTTTGCGACGATATTTCCACCTCGCGGGAAACCGCGCTGGCCAAGATTCGCGCGCGCGTGGAGGGTACGGCTCTGGCGCTCGAACGGCTGCACGCCGGCGCCCTGCATGAATAGAGATCCAACGTCCGTTCAAAGTATGGCCGTCTTCGACGCCCAGCAGCACCTTATTGACTGGGATGAGGGGTTTGCCGAGGAATTCGCTGATGCCGCGACGCTTCTTTACCAGGGCATCAGCGCCGCGGCGATCCTCGACGCTTGCCTGTTACCTGAACGGGCGCTGGATCTCTCTTGGCTGGATGCGCAGGCGTTGCCGCCGGCATTCGATTACATCAATAGCCGGCGCTCGCTGACGGTCACCCAGTCACTTGGCGTCAATGGTCATGTCATTCGTATCGCCCGTACCCACGAGCCAGCGCCGCGCCTTCACCCGGGTATGCTCGAAGAGAGCGCCGATCGGCTGCGTTCAGCCGCGCTGCAGATTTCCACGGCGGTGTTGCGCCGCCGCGAGCAGGAGCATCAGCGCCTTCACGAACTGGCGCTCAAGGATGGGCTCACTGGCGTTGCCAACCGGCGCTACTTCAACGAACGTTTGGACCAGGAGTGGCAGCGCTGTCGTCAGGACCAGCTCTCGCTTTCGATGTTGTTTCTCGATATCGATTTCTTCAAGCGCTATAACGATCACTACGGCCATGTGAGTGGCGACGAGTGCCTGAAGGCCATCGCCGACTTGCTCAAGCGGCATATCCATCGCCCCCGGGATCTGGTCGCGCGCTATGGCGGCGAGGAGTTCATCTGCCTGCTGCCGAGTACCGATCTATTCGACGCTACGCGCAAGGCGCTCGAGCTTGAAACCGCCGTTCGAGCGTTGGCGCTGCCCCATGGCGCCTCGGATGTGGCGCCGATGGTGACGATCAGCCTGGGCGTGGCCAGCACGCGCTGGGTGGCCGGCGACGACCCATCCGTGCTGATCAAAGCGGCCGACCAGTTACTCTACGAGGCCAAGGCGGCCGGACGAGGGTGCGTGCGCTCGGCGCTATATACCCTAGTTGTCTAGGTGTGTGGCAGGCATAAAAAAGCGAGGCGCCTTAAGCCGAACCAGCTGGCTTGAGGCGCCTCGCGATCGCGTAGCAAGCGCTTATTGACGGTAGGCGGCTTCTTTCAACGCGCGAATGCGCTCGTCCAGCGGCGGGTGGCTGGCAAAGAGCTTTTCCAGAAGCGAACGGGTCTGGCCTTTGGTGATCGCCATGGCGCGCATGGTGTCCGGCATTTGATCCGGCATCTCGGTTTCGGCTTTCAAACGTGCCAAAGCGTTGACCATGGCGTTGGTGCCCGCAAGCCTGGCGCCGGCTTCGTCGGCGCGGTATTCACGAAAGCGCGAAAACCAGGCGACGATCGCCGAGGCAACGATACCAAATACGATCTCCGCCACCATGACCACCGCAAAGTAGCCCATGAACCCGAGCCCGCCTTCACTGCCGCGGCTTTTCAGGAAACCGTCGAGTAGGTGCGCCACAGCGCGGGCGAAGAACATGACGAAGGTGTTGACCACGCCCTGGATCAGCGCCAGCGTGACCATATCACCATTGGCAACGTGGCCGATTTCGTGGGCCAGCACCGCCCGCACCTCGTCCGGGCGCATGCGGTTGAGTAACCCCGCTGACACCGCCACCAGCGCATCGTTTTTATTCCAGCCGGTGGCGAAGGCGTTGGACTGCTGCGCCGGGAAGATACCCACTTCCGGCGTTTTGATGCCCGCATCCCGAGAAAGCTCGGCGACGGTGTCCACCAGCCACTGCTCGGTGGAGTTGGAGGGCGCTTCGATCAGCACGGTGCCGGTGGAGCGCTTGGCCAGCCATTTCGACATGAACAGCGAGATCATCGACCCCGCCATACCGATGATGAAGCAGAACAGCAAAAGGCCGGTGAAGTTGATGCCTTGGCTTCGTAAATAGCCTTCCACGCCAAACAGGCGCAGCGTAAAGCTTGCTACCAGCACCACCGCAAGGTTAGTGGCCAGAAACAGCAGAATACGCATCATCGTGGTGGTCTCCCTTTAAGCATTTCAAACGGGTTGAGTTCAGCGATTAGAGTTGATTATTACTCGGCAGTTTCACGCTTTCACTGACGGTAGCGTGATAAAAAGTTGGCGAACCGATCGAGCGCGTCGCCGAGCTGATCCGCCCAAGGGAGCGTAACGATACGTACATGATTGGTGTCCGGAGCGTTGAAGGCGCTGCCCTGGACCAACAGGATCTTCTCTTGAAGCAGTAGGTCCAGTACCAGCTGTTGATCGTCCTGAATGTTGTACACCTTGGGGTCTAGCCGCGGAAAGGCGTAGAGCGCACCCTTGGGTGTTACGCAGGATACGCCGGGAATGGCGTTGAGCTTCTCCACGGTGACATCGCGCTGGGCTAGAAGCCGTCCACCGGGCAGGATAAGGTCGTTGATCGACTGATACCCGCCTAGCGCCGTTTGAATGGCGTGCTGGGCGGGCACGTTGGCGCATAGGCGCATCGAGGCGAGCATGGTCAGGCCCTGGATGTAGTCCCGCGCGCGCTTTTTGGCCAGCGTGCCGGAAATGGTCATCCAGCCGGAGCGAAAGCCGGCGCAACGGTAGCTCTTGGAGAGCCCATTCATGGTAATCACGAGCTGATCGTCATCGGCCAGCGCCCCGGTCGCGGTGTGCTCGACGCCGTCATAAAGAATCTTGTCGTAGATCTCATCGGAAAACACCACCAGTTGGTGCTCTCGGGCGACCTTGAGTACCGCTTCGACTACTTCCGGCGGATAGACTGCGCCGGTCGGGTTGTTGGGATTGATCAGCACGATTGCCCGGGTGCGGCTGGTGACTTTCGCACGAATGTCGGCGATGTCTGGCGCCCAGCCGGCCTGCTCGTCGCAGCGGTAGTGAACGCCGTGGCCGCCGGAAAGGTGCGCCGCAGCGGTCCAGAGCGGGTAGTCCGGGGCAGGAATCAGCACCTCGTCGCCGTCGTTCAACAGCGCCTGCATGCACATCACGATCAGCTCGGAAACGCCGTTGCCGATGTAGATATCTTCGATGCCCACGCCGGGAATGTTCTTGCGCTGACACTCCTGCATGATCGCCTTGCGCGCCGAGTAGAGCCCTTTGGAGTCACAGTAGCCCTGAGCGGTGGGCAGGTTGCGCATCACGTCCTGAAGGATTTCCTCGGGTGCTTCGAACCCGAAGGGGGCGGGGTTGCCGATGTTGAGCTTCAGGATGCGTTGACCTTCGTCCTCCAGCCGTTTGGCGTGCTCGAGAACGGGGCCGCGAATGTCGTAGCAGACGTTGTGCAGCTTGTGCGATTTCTTGAGCGGCTGAGGCTCTGTAAGCGATGAGTCTACGGGGTGCATCGTGTCCATGAAGTGTCCCAGAGTACCTTGGTTGGTCGGGTTATTGGTCAACGGGGTCGGTCGATGAAGTCACGGGTCATTATGCGCGTGAGGGCTATCGCTGTCTGCGCCCAATTCGGCGTTATCGGCGTGAGTATCATCAGCTGCGATATCTTCCGCCGGGGCGGGAATGTCATCGGGCGTTTCCAGCGTAATGCGCCCGAGCTTGCCGTCGCGAAGCTCGTGCAGCAGTACCTCGGAGCCGCGGTGCCAGTCCACCTCGCCGCCGGGGCGCAGCCCGCCGCGCTTGGCGGCGATCTCCTTAAGGATTGCGTGGCCGTCGAACCCGGCCAGAGCGAGAAAGTCCGGGCGCGTCGGGCCGTCGGCGTCCACGTTCTGAGGCGTTTGGAGGGCCTCATAAATCGGCAACGCCTCTAGCTTGTAGCGGCTCTTGAGCGCCTCGGGATAGCGCTTGGCAAGCTCGGCGCAGGCGACGATCGCCACGTCCACGTACTCGATGGCGGTGTCGCGAATGGCGCCGCTGGCGGCCAGCCGGTAGGCACTCGCCTGATCCTCGATCTTGGGCCACAGCACACCGGGCGTGTCGATCAGCGCTACGCGCCCGTCGATGCGCACCTTTTGTTGGCGCTTGGTGACTGCCGGTTCGTTGCCTGTTTTGGCGATCTTGCGCCCGGCCAGGCCGTTGATCAGCGTGGATTTACCCACGTTGGGGATGCCCATCACCATCACGCGCACGTCGCGATCCGCCCGCACCGCGCCGGCAAGCTCGTGGCAGAGTTTGGGGATTTTTTTGAGCTCGCGGCTTTGGGTGGTGGTGACCGCCAGCGCCCGGGTGTCGGTTTGGGCGTCAAAATGGGCGACCCACTCGCTGGTGCGCGCCGGGTCGGCCAGATCCGCCCGGGTCAGAATCTTCAGCACCGGTTTGTGGCGGGTCAGCTCGGCCAGCATCGGGTTGGCGCTGGAGTAGGGCAGACGCCCATCGAGTACCTCGATGACCACGTCGATTTCCGGCAGCGCCTCCTTGATCTGGCGGCGGGCCTTGTTCATGTGTCCGGGAAACCAGCCGAGCATGGGACTCTCCTGAAAGCGCAATCAAAGGGCAAAAAAATGGGCTGCCATTCTATCAGAATGCCAGCCCGTGGGCGCTTCGCAAACGCAGATGCTCTGGAAAACCAGGTGCGCGTTACTCGTCGGGGTGAAACTCCAGCGACACCGAGTTGATGCAGTAACGAAGCCCCGTGGTTTCTCGCGGCCCATCCGGGAAGACGTGGCCCAAATGCGCGTCGCAGTGCGAGCAGACGACCTCGGTACGGGTCATGCCGTGGCTCGTATCGCTGTGCTCCTCCACGCTATGGCTGCCAAGCGGCCGGTCAAAGCTTGGCCAGCCGCAGCCGGCCTCGAACTTGTGCTCGTTCTCAAACAGCGGGGCGTGGCAGCAGACGCAGTGATAGATGCCTTGTTCATCGCTGACCTGATAGTCGCCGGTGAACGGGCGCTCGGTGCCTTTTTCCCGTGCCACGCGGTACTGTTCGTCGCTTAGCTCGCTGCGCCACTGCTCCGGCGTTTTTTCGATCTTGGCCATGGGCGCCTCCTTGATGGCGTTTGTCAGTAAAGAGTTGGCTCTTCAATGCGATAGGTATCGTTAAGACTACCGGTGACGGCATGAGGTTCAGTTTAGGCGATAAGCGCGGCTTTACCCAACCAGCGCACGATGAGCGGTCAGCCGCTAGCGATAAAAGCAGCGCCCGCCAAGAGAATGAGAAGAAGGGCGCCGCCGCTGTACGTTGAGCCGGTATTCGGGCCGAGTGTGGGTAAAACCACAAACTGAAAATCAGTGGCTTGACATCAAAAGGCCCTCTGAGTAATATACGCGCCACCTCGACGAGGCAATGAAACGTCCCATTCGTCTAGTGGTCCAGGACACCGCCCTTTCACGGCGGTAACAGGGGTTCGAACCCCCTATGGGACGCCACTTCATCGTCAAGGTATCGGAGTGCGGGAATAGCTCAGTGGTAGAGCATCGCCTTGCCAAGGCGAGGGTCGAGAGTTCGAATCTCTTTTCCCGCTCCAAAGCACTTAGGTGCAGCAGTGTCCCATTCGTCTAGTGGTCCAGGACACCGCCCTTTCACGGCGGTAACAGGGGTTCGAACCCCCTATGGGACGCCACTCCGAACGCGAAAATTGATAAGCGGGAATAGCTCAGTGGTAGAGCATCGCCTTGCCAAGGCGAGGGTCGAGAGTTCGAATCTCTTTTCCCGCTCCAAGCATTTATTTGCTTATGTGTCCCATTCGTCTAGTGGTCCAGGACACCGCCCTTTCACGGCGGTAACAGGGGTTCGAACCCCCTATGGGACGCCAATTTCGCCGCCTTCCAGTATTAAGCGGGAATAGCTCAGTGGTAGAGCATCGCCTTGCCAAGGCGAGGGTCGAGAGTTCGAATCTCTTTTCCCGCTCCAATTAAGGGTGTTGGTTTAGAAAGGCAGGTCGAGAGCTGGTACGCCAGTCCGATCAAATCTCTTTTCCCGCTCCAATTTTTCCTTTCTGTTGTTCAATCGGTTCGCTATTACACGGTAGCGACGGTTTTGCCGTTTCCGATTTTCAGCCGCGCCCAGCCGTTAGCTTGAAAACGATCCCGGCTGCCCCCATCTATGGGCGTTCTATACTGTTTATCCTCTTTTGCTGACAGGACATGTTCATGGCCGAACCGGCATTGTCTATCCGTGGCCTCACCAAGGTGTATGGCAACGGCTTTCACGCCCTGAAGGGTATCGATCTCGACGTCCAGCAGGGCGATTTTTTTGCGCTTTTGGGGCCTAACGGGGCGGGCAAGTCGACCACCCTGGGCGTGGTGTGCTCACTGGTGCAAAAAACCGAAGGCAAGGTCTCCATCTTTGGTATCGATATCGACAAGGACTTCGCGAAGGCCAAATACCAGCTTGGCGTGGTGCCTCAGGAGTTCAACTTCAGCCAGTTCGAGAAAGTGCTGGATATCGTGATGGCCCAAGCGGGCTACTACGGCATGAAGCGAAGCGAGGCGCTTCCCCGGGCGAAGCAGCTTCTCACCGACCTTGGCCTTTGGGACAAGCGTAATGGCAGCGCGCGCATGCTCTCCGGCGGCATGAAGCGGCGCCTGATGATCGCCCGCGCCCTGATGCACCGCCCCAGGCTCTTGATTCTCGACGAGCCGACCGCCGGCGTGGATATCGAGCTCAGACGCAGCATGTGGGAGTACATGCGTCGCCTCAATCGCGACGAAGGCACCACCATCATTTTGACCACCCACTACCTGGAAGAGGCGGAGAGCCTGTGTCGCAATATCGCCATCATCAATAACGGCGATATCGTGCGTAACACCAGCGTGCGTGAGCTGCTCGCCGAGCTCGACATCGAAACCTTCCTGCTCGATTTGGCCGAGCCTGTCACCGCCGTGCCCGAAATAGAGGGCTTCGCGATCCAGCAGATCGAGCCGTCTCAGCTTTCACTGGCGATCGAGCGGGGCCAGGAGCTCAACACCGTGTTCGAGGCGCTGAGCGCGCAAGGGATAAAGGTGGTGTCGATGCGCAACCGCGCCAACCGGCTCGAGGAGATGTTCGTGTCCATGGTCGAGCAGGGCCAGAAATCCATCGACGAGCCGAGCGCCAAGGAGGCCCACGCATGAACGCAATGCAAACCCTGGTGGCGCTTTGGACGCTGGTGATCAAGGAGATCAAGCGCTTCACGCGGATCTGGCCGCAGACGCTGTTGCCGCCGTCGATCACCATGGCGATGTACTTCATCATCTTCGGCAACCTAATCGGCTCGCGCATCGGCGCGATGGACGGCTTCAGCTACATGGACTTCATCGTCCCCGGCCTGATCATGATGTCGGTGATCACCAATAGCTACTCCAACGTCGCCTCGAGCTTTTTCTCCAACAAGTTCCAGCGCTCGGTAGAGGAGATGATGGTCTCGCCGATGCCCAACTGGGTTATCCTGTCAGGCTTCATTCTGGGCGGTATGGCGCGTGGGCTGGGCGTGGGGCTTATCGTCACGGTCGTCTCGCTATTCTTTACCCGGCTCTCGTTGGAGCACCCATTTTTGACCCTGCTGGTCGTGGTGCTGACCTCGGCACTGTTCTCCATCGGCGGCTTCATCAACGCGCTGCTGGCCAACAAGTTCGACGACATCTCGATCGTGCCGACCTTCGTGCTGACGCCGCTGACTTATTTGGGCGGGGTGTTCTACTCGATCTCGATGCTGCCGGACTTCTGGCAGGGCGTGTCGATGCTTAACCCGATTCTCTACATGGTGAACGTGTTCCGCTACGGCTTTCTGGGCGTGTCGGACATTCCCGTGGTCTGGGCGCTGGCCGCCGTATTCGCGTTCATAGTCGTGCTGTTCGCCGTCGCACTGACCATGCTCGAGCGCGGTCACGGCATTCGAAGCTAAGGAGGCCGTCATGGCACACCGCCCCGATACTCTGGAACACGCGCCCTTGGGGCGCGATTCCGCCTACCCGGAGCAGTACGACGCGGCGCTGCTCTTTCCCATCGCCCGCGCCGCCAACCGGGCCCCGCTGGGCATCGAGGAGGGCGCGCTGCCCTTCATCGGCGAGGACGAGTGGCACGCCTTCGAGGTGTCTTGGCTCAACGGCCGCGGCAAGCCCGTCGTCGCCGTGGCGCGGTTCACGCTGCCGGCCAGCTCGCCCAATCTGATCGAGTCCAAATCCTGGAAGCTCTACCTCAACAGCTTCAACCAGACGTGCTTCGAAAGCACGGAGGCGGTGATCGGCGTGCTGAAAGAGGATCTCTCCCGTGTGGCTGGCGCCGCGGTCGGTGTCGAACTTTTCGACGTAGACGATGCCGCCCTCGACCCGGTGCGCCTGCCCGGCGAATGCCTAGACCCGCTTGATATCGCCATCGACGACTACACCCCGAGCGCGGATCATCTAAGCGCCGGTGGCGAGGTCGTCGAGGAGACGCTCTACTCGCACCTGTTGAAATCCAACTGCCCGGTCACCGGCCAGCCGGACTGGGGCAGCGTTATGATTCGTTATAAAGGGCCGAAGATCGACCGCGAAGGTCTTCTGCGCTATTTGATCGGCTTTCGCCAGCATCAGGATTTTCACGAGCACTGCGTCGAGCACATCTTCACGGATGTGATGCAGCGCGCAGCCCCTTCCGAGCTTCTGGTGCTGGCGCGCTACGTGCGCCGCGGTGGGCTCGATATCAGCCCCTGGCGGGCCACCAGGGGAATGGCGTCGCCGGGGTCGCTGCGTCTGGCAAGACAGTAACCCAGTGCGCTAAAGTAGAGCGCTCACCACAGGCCAGGACGACCGAAATGGATGCACTGACGCTTCTTCACGAACGTAGCTCCATGGGCAAGCTCACCGAGCCCGCGCCCAGCGCCGAGCAGCTCGAAGCTCTCTACCAGGCGGCGCTACGCGCCCCGGACCACAAGGAGCTGCACCCCTGGCGTTTCATCGAGTTCAGCGGGGAAGGGCGCGAGCGTTTGGGCGAGCTTTTTGCCGAGGCGGAGTTTCAGGAAGATCCCAGCGCCAGCGACGACACACTGAACGCTGCCCGCCAAAAGCCGCTTCGCGCGCCGATGATCATTGCGGTGATCGCTCGCGTCACGCCGGAACTCCCCAAGGTGCCCAAGATAGAGCAGGTCATCTCCGCCGGCTGCGCCGCCCACGGCATCTTGCTCGCAGCTCACGCGCTGGGCCTAGGTGCGATGTGGCGAAGCGGTAAGTACGCGTTCGATCCGGTGGTGCGTAAGGGGCTGAGCCTCGAAGAGGACGACGAAGTCGTAGCGTTTATCTATCTAGGTAGTTTGGGTGGTCGCCACAAACCATTAGCACACCACGATTCTAGCGGCTTCGTCGAGCGCTGGAACTAACCCTGACATCTTGAGGAGTGCACATGGTCAAGTCTCGCGAGCCCGGCACGGCGTACCCTCGGTTGCCACTTCCTGAAGAGGGCCGGGAGGATCTGGACGCTTTTCAGCGCTGGCTGATGGAAGCCATCCCCATGGCGGCGGCGCTGGGCCTCAAAAAGATGAGTCACAACAACGACCATTTGGTCTGGGAACTGGCACTTAAGCCCTCGCTCAACGATAAGGGCACTGGCTTTGGCGGTGCCCTGACCGCTCAGACCACACTTCTAGGCTGGTGCTGGACCACGCTCTGGCTTCGCCAGCACGGCTTGGCGCGTGACGTTGTGATCGCGGATGCTTCCCAGCGCTTTCTAGCACCGGTGACCCACGACTATCGGTTGATATGCAAGCCCGAAGCCCCTCAAGGCCCGAACGAGCTCGCAAGCCGCCTCGAAACCCGCGGGAAGGGCCGTATCACACTGGTGCAGGAGCTTTATTGTCACGACGTGCTCTGCCTGGAGGCCCTCGGCACCTATGCCGTTTTGAGCTGAGTAAGGAAAAGACTTGCTATTTAATACCTTAACCCATAAAATACGCGCCGTTCTGTTGGGAAAGGCAACGCCTTACTGACAGTCAAAATGCGGAGGGGTGTCCGAGTGGTCGAAGGAGCACGCCTGGAAAGTGTGTAAGTCGAAAGGCTTCGAGGGTTCGAATCCCTCCCCCTCCGCCAAGAACATAGATTAAGCCGCTGATTTCAGCGGCTTTTTTGTGCTTATAATTTAGCTGAACCATACCCCAGTCCATGCTTTGTCAAAGAGGTGGCGGGCAACGTCCTCCATTTGGCAACGGGCAGGCTGAATCGCTATCCTGTAATGCAATGCTCAAGCGCAACCGGATATCATGGTCGCTCTTTCCCGCCGTCACGCTTCGATCTATTGGCAAGACATCAGCACAAATTTGGTTAAAGTGCTTATGCTAAGGCTTCAAGTCCCGGCGCTTTCGATAAATGATGTTCACGATAATTTGCCGGCTCGCTCCTCGTTAAGTCGATAGTTAACCACAAGTACCAAAAGCCGAAAAGAAACCGTGAAGTAATTGTTTATCGACCGCTTTAGCGGCTTCGAAAAGTGTTTGAATAGGATGATATCGCACGATTAATCTCACTCGTGTGGCCGAGTCATGAACTCGAGGAAATCTATGGTTTGGACGGCTATTCAGAAAACGCATTCGGTACCTTGAAGAGCCTGTTTGAATATATCGAACAGCTTAAAGCTAACGGGACGGGTTTTTATCAACGAGCCTCTTTGCCGCTTCGTACGCTGTTAGGCACAAGTACCTTTCGTAAAACTTTTAGCCTATCTTAGGCTGATTTTTAACCTTACTTAATAAGAGTGCCTCGTGTGGCAAAAGAAAAAATTAGACAGGCAAATACTGGTATCCGATCTTTTTGGTGGTGGCTGCAATGCATTGTAAGCCTGCTGCTTACTGCTCTACTGGTGATGGATCGTGCTGAATGGATCGATGTGCCTGGGCTACAACGATTGGAGTGGCAGGCATACGATTGGCGAGTGCGAAGTACGCTTGATGGACAACCTGATTCTTCGCTGGCGATTATCGACATCGACGAGCGGAGCCTTTTCGAGATAGGTCAGTGGCCTTGGCCAAGAACGACCGTTGCGGCGTTGATAGAGTCGCTTTTTACCACCTATGACGCCGATTTATTGGGTGTGGATATCGTTTTTGCGGAACCAGAAGCCTCTCATTGGCAAAGGCACTGGGAAAATTTGGTAGAGGAGTATCCCTCGCTTGCTTCTCTACCGCCCCCAACTGATGGCGATCAGGTGCTGGCCAACACGCTATCTAATTACCCGGTAGTATTGGGGTACTATTTTCAATCGAGTGTTCAAGCAGGCGATCCTCCTGTACTAGGTCAACTGCCCGAGCAGGCTCATCTCACAACCGACACTTTGCTCCCTTTACCTGAGCCTCAGCGCTACACCGCGAATCTAGCAATTTTACAAAACGGTGCGCTAAGCGCTGGGTTTTTCGATAATCCTCTGGTCGATGCAGACGGCGTTTTTCGACGCGTTCCCATGCTGCAGCGTTGGCATGGAGAGCTATATCCTGGATTGCCGCTCGCTATGTTGCTCGCCTTGTTGGGCCAGCCGCAAATCGACCCCGTGATTGGCCAAGGTTCCGGAGTTGACCAGCTGGAAGCGCTGGATGTTGGGGGATTCCAAATTCCCGTCGATGCCGATGGGAGTGCCTTGGTTCCTTGGTATGGACCGCGAGGTCACTTCGAGTACATTTCAGCCGCCGATATTCTGGAGGGGCGCATCGAGCCTGGGTCATTGAAGGGAAAAATTCTCATACTGGGCGCGTCAGCCCCTGGGCTAATGGATCTTAGGTCGACCCCGGTAGGAGCGGTTTATCCTGGCCCTGAAATAAATCTGGGACTGCTAGCAGGCATGCTACATCAGAGTTTTAAGGCTCAACCGCCTTGGATACAGGGCTTTGACTTGGTGAATCTATGTGCTTTGGGTTTGATCATCGTAGTGATTTTCCCACGACTGAACGCGCCACTGCTCATGGCGGTTAGCGGCACGCTGCTTCTAGCAACGGTAGGGGGCAATGTATGGGCCTGGCATCAGGGGTGGGTTTTACCCGTGGCTGGCTTGGTCGTTTTGTTATTGGCGCAAACGCTTTGGCATTTGTCGATGAATTTGCTGCGCGAAACACAGCAAAAGCGCTGGGTCGCCGAATGGTTTGGACAATACGTTCCGCCTCAACTGGTCAAAAGCATGGTTGAAAGTGGTGAGAGCTTTGGCCTCGAAGGCGAGGAACGCGAACTGACCGTACTGTTTTCCGATGTGCGTGATTTCACTGCTTTTTCGGAGTTACTTTCACCCTCTGAGCTAACCCGTGTGATGAACCGTCTTTTGACACCCTTGACAGGTGCAATCCATCAACACAAGGGAACTATTGATAAGTACATGGGAGATGCTGTCATGGCCTTCTGGGGAGCTCCACTACGTGATATGAAGCATGCCGATCATGCGATCGAGGCATCTTTTGAAATGCTGGCGGCGCTTGAAAGAATCAACCGCGAATTTGTCGCCGAGGGTAAACCGACATTGGCGATGGGGGTGGGGCTTAACTCCGGCCCAATGAGCGTGGGAAATATGGGATCCGGTTTTCGCATGGCGTACACCGTCATGGGTGATAACGTGAACCTGGGTTCTCGTTTGGAAGGGTTGACTAAGGTTTATGGGGTGAGTTTGATCGTTAGCGAAGCCACCGCGAAGCAGGCGCCGGATTGGTGCTACAGGCGTTTAGACCAAGTACGAGTAAAAGGGCGCCGAGCCCCTTTATGGATTTTGGAACCCTTGGGACGCTGGAGTACGCTATCGCAAGAGCGTTGCACTTGGCACGCTGCATTCGAAACAGCGCTCGATCATTATCAGGCAGCGAATTTCGAATCTGCTGCGCAAGCCTTCAAAGAATTGGGGGAAGAGGATCTGACAACACAAATATATCTCGCACGTAGTGAATATTTTCTGAAAACGCCGCCCCCACAAAATTGGGACGGCGTTTGGATGCACACTGACAAATAATGAGTAGTAGGTTCAGGGAGTCATCCGCACAAAAATACCGGTACCGCTGTAGTCGCCGGTTAGCGCTCCCTGTGCTTCGATTAAACTCATGATAGCGGCGGCTTCTTCACCAATATAGCGGCCGTTGAATTCTCCGCTCTCGAAACACCGGTTGCTGTTACATGCTTCATGAATCAGGTTGATGCCGTCGAGTGAGAAGGTATCGGAGCTGTTGCTACCGATCAGCTTACCGAAATCCTCAAGAAGAATTTCGACCTGAACGCCTTCACTATTGGAAAGCGTGATAGAGCTTTCGGGAAGAAGAGGAATAATTTCTCCCCCATCATTCGGTATTAAGCCAGTGCCATTGATCCAATTGAACGTTACTCCCGTTTCGAGCTGATCGCGTAAGGCATCCAGTGCTGATTGACTAAGTGATTCGGTCAGAGAGTCGGAAAGCTCATCGGAAACCATTATAAATACGAGGGACTCATCAAGTGAATTTTCTGTGTTCGAATCACTTGAAAAATGGGTACCACTCTTCCAGTAGCCCCAAATAATATCGCCTCCATCTATCGCATAAGTGCCTTGCTCGGTGGGTGAAATGTCCTGATGATAAAGTTCCTGGATATCGTCATCGTTGGATCGATTGAAAAGTGCATTTTCACTGGAAGGGACGGCATCCACCCAGTCAGTAAAGGCCGTATCAGACATCGCATGTGGTTCTTCTAGCGTGCCGCTTTTACCTCTTTGAAGTCCATAGGTATTACCTCGATTGCCATTGCCATTGCCATTGCCATTGTTTCCGCTATTGCCGTTGTTGCCGTTGTTGCCGTTGTTGCCGTTGTTGCCGTTGTTGCCGTTGTTGCCGTTGTTGCCGTTGTTGCCGTTGTTGCCGTTGTTGCCGTTGTTGCCGTTGTTGCCGTTGTTGCCGTTGTTTCCGCTATTGCCGTTGTTTCCGCTATTGCCGTTGTTGCCGCTGTTGCCGTTGTTTCCGCTGTTTCCGCTGTTGCCGTTGTTTCCGCTGTTGCCGTTGTTCCCGGTGTTACTGTTATTTCCGGTGTTGCCGCTACCGGCGTTATTCCCGGTGTTGCTGTTATTCCCGCTATTGCCGGTATTCTCACTATTGCCACTATTGGAGCTATTGGCGCTATTGCCGCTATTGCCGCTATTACCGCTATTACCGCTATTACCGCTATTACCGCTATTACCGCTATTACCGCTATTACCGCTATTACCGCTATTACCGCTATTACCGCTATTACCGCTATTACCGCTATTACCGCTATTACCGCTATTACCGCTATTACCGCTATTACCGCTATTACCGCTATTACCGCTATTACCGCTATTACCGCTATTACCGCTATTACCGCTATTACCGCTATTACCGCTATTACCGCTATTACCGCTATTACCGC
>NZ_JALGBZ010000011.1 GCF_023757625.1 Halomonas sp. S3-1-1 | reverse complement strand
ATGACCTGAGCCGGTTGCCGTTGCGAGGAAGGCGTATTCTACGCATTTCCTGATGTTTGTCAACCGCTGATTTCAGCGCGTGAAGCAAGCGATTAAAACTGCGCTAACTTCCTGACAAACCTAAGGTTTTCACCTTCATTTACCGCCTGAAACGTTGTCCGTCCCCGGCAGCGGATGCGTACTTTACGGATTTGGCCGGGCGAGTGCAAGCGGTTTTTCAAATGCAGGTAAAAACGGCTCCAGCCCCCTATTTCCACTACCAAAAAGGTATCCACCTTTTTGGTATTGAGCGCCTTGGGTAAACCCCATAACCTTGGCGCTATCCCGTTAAAGGCGAGACTTATGATCCTCTCACCGCTTATTCCCTCGAGCCGCGGACGTCTGCTTTGGGTCCTGGCGCTCATAATGGGGCTGGTGGCTGGTATGTGGCAGGCCGCCGAGTTTGCCCGGGTGCGCGCGCTCGGTGAGCTGGGGGAGGACGCCGAAAACGAGCTGCGGCTGTCGGCGGCCAATCTCAAGGGCTATCTGCTGCGCTTTGACTATTTGCCTCCCATGCTGGCCACTCGTGAAGCCGTGCGCCGCTTTCTCGCCTCGCCGCAAAGCCAAAACCCCATGCCACTCAACATGCTGCTGGATCGGTTTCGCTTTACCGCGGGGGTGTCCGACGTCTATCTGCTGGACCGGGAAGGCACCGCCCTGGCCGCCAGCAACTGGCACCGCCCCAACACCTTCATCGGCCACAACTATTCGTTTCGTAGCTACTACACCCAAGCCATGAACGGCCAACCCGGGCGTTTTTTCGGGCTGGGCACCCAGTCGCTCGAGCGAGGCTACTTCTTTTCAGCCCCGGTCTGGCTGGACGATACCGCCCCGGACGCCACGCCGGATGGAGTGATCGTGATCAAAGTACTGCTCGACGAGGTCGAGCAGAGCTGGGCGGAGCAGGACGCCGAGCTTTTCGTCACTGACGGCGACGACATTATCTTCATGGCCAGCCGCCCGGAGCTTCGCATGAGCGCGCTCTATCCGCTCGATGTCACCGAGCGTGACATGCTAAGACGTACCCGGCGCTACGCCATGGAGCCATTGAACTACTCCGGCATTCGCGTGGACGCTGACGATAACGCCAATGGCCGGCAAGTCAGCTTCGAGCAAGGGCCGCTGACGGGCGAACACTACCTGAGCCTGACCCATACCATCGCCGAGTTCGGTTGGCAGATGCATATCCTCAAACCGCTAACGCCGGTTGCCAGCGCGCAGTGGATCGCCGCACTGATGGCGGGCGGGCTGTATGGATTGCTGGTACTTGGCGGCGGCGTGGGCTGGCAGCGCTGGCGGCTACGCCGGGAGCGCGAGGCGTTCGCCGAGCGTGAGCGCCAGACGCTTGCCCGGGTGCGCGACGAGCTCGAAGTCAGCGTAGCGCGGCGTACTCGCGACCTGGTGGCCAGCAACCAGCGCCTCTCCAGCGAGATCGACGAACGCCTGCGCGCTGAAGCGAGCCTACGCCAGACTCAGGACGAGCTGGTACAGGCCGCAAAGCTGGCCGTTTTGGGCCAACTGGCGGCCGGTATCAACCACGAGCTCAATCAGCCGCTGGCGGCGATTCGCGCCTACGCCGAAAACGCCCGGCGCTTCATCGAGCTTGCCCGCATCGAGCAGGCCGACGCCAACCTTGGTCAGATCGTCGAGCTGACCGAGCGCATGGCGGATATTAGCGCTCAGTTGCGACAGTTCTCGCGCAAGAGCAGCGAGCACCATGAAAGCATCGCCGTTCAAACCTGCGCCGAGTACGCGCTTCGCCTGTTTCAAAACCGCCTGCGCGAAAGCCACGCCGAGGTGATCCAGACGATGCCCGCCGAACCTCTCTGGGTGATGGGCGACCTGGTCCGTTTGGAGCAGGTGCTGGTGAACCTGATTGGCAACGCCCTGCAAGCCACTAGCGGCCAGCCAGCGCCCAGGCTGACACTCGGCGCCGAGCGTGAAGGCGATGCCGTGCATATTCGTGTCGAGGATAACGGCCCGGGGATCGACGAAGAGCACCTAACGCGCATCTTCGAGCCCTTTTTCACCACCCGGGCGCCGGGTAACGGGCTGGGTCTCGGCCTTTCGATCTCTTCGCGTATCATGACGGACCTGGGCGGCAGCCTCGTGGCCAGCAATACCGACCACGGCGCGCGTTTTACCCTGACACTGGCCGCGAGTGAGCCGCCCGTCGAACCGCCCGCTCAACCGTTGGAGAGCCGCCATGCATGAGCCCGAGACGCTGCCCGTGATCGTCATCGACGATGAGGCGCATCTGCGCATCACGGCCAGCCAAACGCTGGAACTCGCCGGCTACACCCCGCACTGCTTCGCCTCTGCCGAGCAGGCGCTGGCCGAACTGCCGACGCACTTTCCCGGCGTCATCGTCAGCGACATGCGCATGCCAGGCATGGACGGTATGGCACTTCTACATGCGCTAAAAAAGCGCGACCCGACGCTGCCAATCATTCTGATCACGGGTCACGGTGATATTTCCACCGCCGTGGAGGCCATGCGCGCCGGCGCCTGGGACTTTTTGGAGAAACCCTTCGCTGGCGAGCAGCTCGTCGACGTGGTCCGCCGCGGTATCGAAAAGCGCCAGCTGAGTCTGGAGAATACCCACCTCAAGGCAGAGCTCGAGGCACAGCAGGCCGCGCTCGGCCCGCGCCTGGTCGGCCGCACTCCGGTGATCTCGCACCTGGCAGCGATGATCCAGCGCATCAGCCAGGTCGAAGCCGACGTACTGCTGCTGGGCGAAACCGGGACCGGCAAGGATTTGGTCGCCCGGGCGATCCACGAACGCAGCGCCCGGCGCTCCAGTCCGTTCATGGCGATCAACTGCGGGGCGGTACCGGAGCACACCATCGAATCCGAGCTTTTCGGCCATGAAAAAGGCGCCTTCACCGGCGCGGTGGAGCGCCGGATTGGCAAGTTCGAGCACGCCAACGGCGGCACGGTGTTTTTGGATGAAATCGAATCCATGCCGCCAGCGCTGCAGGTGAAGCTTCTACGCGTATTGCAGGAGCGCAGCGTCGAGCGTTTGGGCGCCAACGAGACGGTGGCTCTGGATATCCGGGTCATTGCCGCGACCAAGGTGGATCTCAAGGTCGCCGCCGACGAGGGCCGCTTTCGCGAGGATCTCTACTATCGGCTCAACGTGGTGACGCTGCCGCTGCCCGCTCTGCGCGAGCGCCGTGAAGACATCCCGCTTCTGTTCCAGCACTTCGCCGTGGTCGCCGCCAACAGAAGCGGCCTGGAAGCGCCGACGCTGGATAACCACGCTGTGGCCACACTGCTTGCCCACGACTGGCCGGGCAATGTGCGCGAGCTTAGAAACCTGGCCGAGCGCTACGTACTGCTCGGCGCGGCCTTCGACTACCGCCTCGATGTGCTGCTCGCCGGCGAAACCTCCAGCGTCGAAGAGCCTACGCTACCTCGCCAGGTCGAGCTGTTCGAGAAAAGCCTGATCAGCCAGTCCCTGGCCCGCCACCAGGGCCGCGTGATCGACGTGTGTACGCACCTGGGCCTGCCGCGCAAGACCTTCTATGACAAGCTGAAAAAGCACGGTCTGAGCGCTGAGGATTACCGCCACAAAAGCGAGCCCTGATGCAAAAGCTCGCCCAGCACCCCCCAAGGCGGCACCCAGGGCATCAGGGTCAATAGCGCGATCAGCATCAGTAGATTCGAGACCGGCCGGCGGCTGTCGCCGAGTTTCAGCGCGGTGCCAAAAGAGCGCTTGAGCCGTGCCCCTTCCAGGTCGACGCTAAAAAGCTCGTCGAGCCCCAGGTGAATGAGAAACCCCAGCAGCACCGAGGCCCCGTGGGACCAGGCAATCCAGGGCGGCTGCATCAGCGCATGAAAGCTGAGCGCCGCGGTCGCGCCGGCACAGAGCGCTGCGGCCATTAGCGAGTGCCAGATACCGCGGTGTACTGTGAATTTGGAAAACAGGATGCTCGCCATATAGCGCACGCCAAAATAGATGCCGCCGCAGGCGACGAGCAGCATGCCCGGCGCCAGCCACGGCTGCAAAAGCAGCACGCCGAGCACCAGCGAGGGCACCGAAAGCAGGTTGAAAATCAAACGGATGGACTTGGAACGGTCGGCGTCGATATCCGGCAAAATGCCGCCGAAGGCGACCAGCGCGATCATCAAAAGCGCCTGGGAAGGCGACCACCACTGGGCGTGGTAGCCCCCGTACGCCAAAAGCGTGCCGCCCGCCGCCGCCACCGTAATGTGCGTGCGAAAATTCGCCATACCGCGGCACCCTATAAAACTGTATAAATTAACAGATTATAGACCCGCGCGACACGATGAGAATAGAAAAAAGAGTGTCAGGGCAACCGTTTAGACGGATTCATTATCCGGCTCGGCCAAAAACTGATCTTTTAGCTTCACGTAATTGCCTGCGGTGTAAGTGAAAAACGCGCGCTCCTTCTCCTTTAGCGGGCGCAGCGCCTTCGCCGGGTTGCCGCCGTAAACGTAGCCGCTTTCGAGCGTCTTGCCTGGCGTTACGACGGCGCCGGCGGCAATGATCACGTCGTCCTCGACCACCACGCCGTCCATGACGATCGCGCCCATGCCTACCAGAATGCGGCTGCCGAGCGTGGCGCCGTGCAGCAGCGCCTTATGGCCGATGGTCACGTCGTCGCCAACGGTGAGCGCAAAGCCGTCCGGGTTGAAGTCGCTGGCATGGGTGATGTGCAGCACGCTGCCATCCTGAACGCTAACCCGCGCGCCGATACGGATACGGTGCATATCGCCACGAATCACCGTCATCGGCCAGACCGAGCAGTCGTCACCCAGCACGACGTCGCCGATCACGACACTTGCCGGATCGATGAATACCCGCTCGCCCAAACGCGGGCTCTGCCCCTTGAACGCTCTCAACGCCTTGCTCATATGTGCTCCTTTCAGGTGACGAGTCAACCCAGCGCCAGTACGCCGCCTACCAGCACTACCAATGTTAACGGAATCGATATATAGCGAAGCGTAGCACGCCAGAGCCGGTAGCCACGACTGCCCGCTCTCAGCGACTCGGCCGCCAGGGACGCCGGCAGCACCCAGGCCGCGAAGATGGCGATCAATAGCCCGCCCAGCGGCAAAAAAACGTCCGGCGGAATCGAGCTTAGAAGCTCGAACACGTTGCGCCCCCAGAGCGGGCGAAACTCGCCAAGCGTGGAGAAGGAGAGCGCGGCCAGCACGCCAAGAAGCCAAACGCTTAGTGCAACCGCCGCCGTGCTGATACCGCGCCGCCAGCCCATGCCGGTAAGGGTTGCGACCATCGGCTCGGCCAGATTGATCGCCGACGTCCAGGTCGCCAGCAGCAACAGCAGGAAAAAGCCGCTGAGCCAAAGGCTGCCAAAAGGCAGCTCGGCGAAGGCGATGGGTAGGGTGACGAACATCAGCCCTGGCCCCAGGGTCGGGTCGAGCCCCTGGGCGAAGACGACCGCGAAGATCGCGATGCCGGCGAGCAGCGCGACGCAAATATCGAGCAGCGCCACCGCAAAGGCCGCCCGGGTCAGGCTTTGCTCTTCGGGCATGTAAGCGCCGTAGGCCATCAGCGCACAGGCGCCCACCGCCAGAGTGAAGAAGGCGTGCCCCATGGCGTGGAACACCACCGTCGGGGTGATCGCTTCAAAAGAGGGCAAAAAGAGCCAGCGCAGCGCCGGGCCAAAACCGTCCGTGCTCGCCCCGTAACCCGCCAGTACCAACAACAACAGATACAAAAGCGGCATCAGAAAATTGTTCAGCCGCTCAAGGCCCTTGGCAACACCGGCGGCGACCACGGTCATGGTGATGAACAGAAACAGCGAATGGTTGAAGACCAAAAGCCAGGGGTTGGCCAGAAAGGCCTCGAAGCCGGCGCCAATCGCCTGCGGCGATTGACCCTCGAAGGTACCGTTGATCGAAGCCACCAGAAATTCGATCGACCAGCCGGACACCACCGAGTAAAACGATAGAATGCAGAACACGGTTAAAGCGCCAAACAGTCCCAGATAGCGCCAGTGCGGGCTCGCCTGGCTTGCCTTGGCGAGCGTGGCCAGCGAGCGCATCGGGCTTTGGCGCCCGGCACGGCCGATCAGAATTTCCGCCATCATCACCGGAATACCCAGCAGCAGCACGAAGACGATATAAAGCAGCAAAAACGCCGCGCCGCCGTTCTCGCCGGCGATATAGGGAAAGCGCCAGATATTGCCAAGCCCAACCGCCGCCCCGGTCATCGCGAGGATAAACGCGCGTTTGGATCCCCAGCGCTCTAGCGTGTCGTTCATCACCTGCTCCTGGTGGACTCGAAAAAATGGGTATGAAGGTGGTATCGAAAGCCGGCAAGCCTAGCAGGCGCCCGGGCAAAGGCCAATGGCCCTTGGGCCCGTCGTGAAGCGCCTCGCGCGCTTTTCAAACGCCCGCGTACTCGCCGCTTAATAGCGCCGCTGCCATTGAAAGCGCGGGGCATCGCCCGCACTGTGTCATGATCGCTTTGTGATCGCGCCCTTTTATTTTCAACGAGGTGTCCATGTCCCAAAATCCCCTGCTTGAGACACAAAAGCTTCCCCCTTTCGCCGATATTCGCGCCGAGCACGTGGTCCCGGCGATCGACACGCTTCTGGACGAAAGCCGGGCGGCCATCGAGTCCCTCGTCGACCAGGCACGTCACACGCCGCCGACCTGGGCGAACTTCGCGGCCCCTCTGGAAGAGGTCAACGACCGCCTTTCCCGCGCGTGGTCGCCGGTCAGCCAGCTCAACAGCACCATGAACTCGCCGGAACTTCGAGAGGCCTATGAGGCATGCATCGAAAAGCTCTCCGCCTTTGGTACGTGGGTAGGCCAGCACGAAGGCCTCTTCCACGCCTGGCAAGCGCTAAAGCAAGAGCCCACCTGGTCGAACCTCGATGCCGGCCAACAGCGCACCGTGGATAACGCCCTGCGCGATTTCCGCTTGGCAGGCGTCGATCTGCCCGCGGATAAGAAGGCGCGCTACGGCGAGATCCAGGCGCGGCTCTCACAGCTTTCCAACCAGTACTCGAACCACGTGCTGGACGCTACTCAGGCTTGGCACAAGGATATCGAAAGCGTTGATGAGCTGTCCGGCGTGCCGGAAAGCGCCCGCGAGACGCTAAAGGCCATCGCCGAGGCGAAGGGCGTCGAGGGCTACCGCATCACCCTCGATTTCCCGAGCTTTTTTCCGGTGGTCAGCTACGCCGACCGCCGCGAGCTGCGCGAAGAGGTCTACACCGCCTTCGTCACCCGCGCCTCGAACCAGGGCCCGAATGCGGGTCGCTTCGATAACGCCGCGCTGATCGAGGAAATTCTCGCTCTGCGCCAGGAGCTGGCGCATCTGCTCGGTTTCGATACCTATGCCGACCTGTCGCTGGCGACCAAAATGGCGGATTCGCCGGTCCAGGTAGAGGCGTTTCTCAACGATCTGGCCCGCCGTGCCAAGCCCCAGGCCGAAGAGGAGTTCGAGGAACTTGGCCGTTTCGCCCGCGAGGAGCTCGGTATCGATACCTTGAAGCCCTGGGATGTCGGCTACGTCAGCGAAAAGCTTCGCGAGGCGCGCTACTCGATCAACCAGGAGCAGCTTCGCCCCTACTTCCCTGCTCCGCGTGTAGTCGACGGGCTCTTTCAGGTGCTCGAGCGCCTTTACGGCCTGCAGGTCGAGGAAGACACGAAGGCGCCGCGATACCATCCGGACGTGCGCTTTTTCAACATTCTGGAACACGGCGCGCCGATCGCCGGCTTCTATCTCGATCTCTACGCCCGTGAAGGTAAGCGCGGCGGTGCCTGGATGGCCGACTGCCGCGTGCGTCGCGAAGGCGAACACGGTCTGCAGCTGCCGGTGGCATTTTTGACCTGCAACTTTACCGCCCCGGTCGGCGATAAACCTGCGCTTTTAACCCACGACGAAGTCACCACGCTCTTTCACGAGTTTGGCCACGGCCTGCACCACATGCTCACCCGCCAGTCGATCGCCGATATTTCCGGCATCAACGGCGTGGCTTGGGATGCGGTGGAGCTGCCCAGCCAGTTCATGGAAAATTACTGCTGGGAGCGCGAAGGCATCGACCTGCTTTCCGGCCATGTCGAGAGCGGCGAGCCGCTGCCCGAGGCGCTGTTCGAGCGTCTGCTGGCGGCGAAAAACTTCCAGTCCGCCATGGGCATGATGCGCCAGCTCGAGTTCTCGCTGTTCGACCTGCGCCTGCATCACGAGCTCGAAGCGCCGAGCGCGGATGACGTGCAGGCGCTGCTGGATGACGTGCGCCGCCAAACCTCGGTCGTACCCACGGTCGACTTCAACCGTTTTCAGAACAGCTTCAGCCACATTTTCGCCGGCGGCTACGCGGCGGGCTACTACAGCTACAAGTGGGCGGAAGTGCTCTCGGCGGACGCCTGGAGTGCGTTCGAGGAAGCGGGCATTTTCGATTCGGCCACCGGCACGCGCTTTCGCCAGCAGATTCTCGAACAAGGCGGTGCGGCGGATGCCGCCGAGCTGTTCGAGGCGTTTCGCGGGCGCGAGCCGAGCGTCGAGCCGCTTCTGCGCCACAGCGGTATCCGCGCCGCCTGACGTACCACTTTAACGACCAAAGAGCGCGGCGGGCCGCCGCGCTCGGGAGAAACCATGTCGAGTGTGAAACGCTTTATCGCCGGGGTCACATGCCCGCGCTGTGCGGCCATGGACCGCATCCGCGCCTGGGAGCAAAACGGCATTCGCTACCGCGAGTGTGTGAACTGCGATTTTTTCGAGCAGCTTCCCATTGAAGACGAAAACTCCTCGGAGCTGACCACCCGGGTCAACCAGGTACGCGAGGAGCAAAAAAGCCAAGACGTTCAGCCGGTGCGGATTCTCGATCCCAAGGGCAACTCCTGAACCACGCCTTCTTTCTTCAACAGAATTTGGCCTAACAGGTTTTTCTAACAGGACCGTTTCTAACAGGGCTTTTCCTGACAGCGCTTTTACGACCCATCCCCTGATCGCCGCACCTCGCTTGAGTGTGCGGCTTTTCGCACGCCTGAACCTGGCGTCTGTGCGAACATCCAGCCACTTCCCGCTTTTTTAATTTCGACCAAAGTTGCAGAAAAACGTCGTAACTCGTTGAAAATAAATAAAGTCATGCCATCTGGCACGAGGATCGCTCTAAACAGGCTGTTTAAACGCGGTACTGCCGCCTTATTTAAAAAGCAGCTTCACAAGAAACTTCAATAACAGCCAAGGAATTCTCGCCATGCGCCAATTCATGCCCAAAACCGCTCTTATGCTCGCAAGCGCCACTCTCGTTGCCGCCGCCGGTAGCGCCAACGCCGAAGAAGACCGCGCCGGCTGGCCGGACAACTTCACCGTCGGTACCGCAAGTCAGGGCGGTACCTACTTCGTCTACGGCTCCGGCTGGGCCAACTTCATCGCCGACGAGCTGGGCCTTTCCGGCGGCGGCGAAGTGACCGGCGGCCCGACCCAAAACCTGGCGCTGGTGCACTCCGGCGACATGGCCTTTGGCCTGACGACCATGGGCCCGGCGGCCGACGCGGTGAACGGCGAAAGCCCGCTGGCGCCGGGGCTCAAAATGGACAACGTCTGCGCGCTGTTCCCGATGTACGAGACACCGTTCTCGATCACCGCGCTTTCAAGCTCCGGTATCGAGTCGATCTCCGACATTCCCGACGGCGCGCGCATCGGCTTCGGCCCGGCGGCATCCACCTCGGACACCTACTTCCCGGCGATGCTCGAAACCCTGGGCGTGAACTTCGAGCGCCGTAACGGCGGCTGGTCGGATCTCGGCGGCCAGCTCCAGGACGGCCTGCTGGACGTCATCGCCTTCGCCGCAGGCATCCCGATTCCGGCGGTCAGCCAGCTTGAGGTGCAGACCGACGTCAACATCATCTCCTTCACCGACGAAGAGCGCGCTACTGTGCTCGAAAACTACCCGGTAGCGGAGTACGACATTCCGGCGAGCACCTACACCACACTCGAGGAGGACTCCCCGGTCGTTTCCATGTGGAACTTCGCCATGGCGGGCTGCGACCTGCCCGAGGACTTCATCTATGAAGTCACCAAGGTCACCATGGAGAACAACGACCGCATGCGCTCGATTCACCGTAGCGCCGAAACCACCGTGCCGGAAAACGTCGTGCACAACACCGTGCTGCCCTTCCACCCGGGTGCGGCGCGCTGGTTCGAAGAGAACGGCTATGAGATCGACGATAGCCTGATCAAGTAAGCCGGTCCGCTCGCTTTTTGCCCCGCCGGCGCCGCCGCGCGGGGCCGTTTTGTCTATCCCCTTTTACCGATTACCGAAGGTGACCTTGCATGAGTCATAACGCCGACTCCCCCCCACATGACGTCAAGGATGAAGGTCACGTCTCCGCGGCCTCGAGCGCGACGATCGCCGATGGCGTCGACGAGGAAGTGGTCGAAGCCAACCGGCGCGTCTTTACCGGCTGGCAGTTTCTCCTGTTCGCCACGCTTGCGATTCTCTACTCGGGCTTTCACCTGTTCTCGCTGAACGTCTACCCGATCGAAACCTGGTCGTTTCGCATCATCCACATCGCCGGTGCCCTGATTCTTGGGTATGGGCTTTTCGCTGGCGCACGCTTTGCCGATGCTGATACCGCCGCCTCGCCTGCCTGGCTCAAGGCTCTGGGGTTCGCGCTGCTGATTCCGGCGGCCTATACGCTGGTGCAGGTAGTGTTGATGCAGCAGACCCTAAACAGCGGCGCCATGCGCATCGACCCCGCCGTGGAGAACTGGCACTTTGGCTATCCGCTGATGGCGACCACCGCTGTCGCCATCGTGCTCTCCTGGGGTTTTCGCCTGGAGCGTCATCGCTTCAACCCGGCGGACCTGGTATTGATGGTGTGCGCGCTGGCAAGCGCCGGCTATTTGCTTTTAATGTACAACTCGCCAATGCGCGCCTCGACCGGCACCTCCTTTGCGCCGATCGGTATCTCCTGGGCGGCGATCGCCGGCTCGCTTTTGATTCTGGAGCTGACCCGGCGTGTGGCGGGTCTGGCGCTGGTGGTGATCTCCGCCATCTTCCTGGTCTACGTCTTCGCCGGGCCGTATCTGCCGGGCTTTCTGGGCTATCCGGGTCTCTCGGTGCAGCGCTTTTTTAGCCAGGTCTACACCGACGCCGGGATTCTCGGGCCAACCACCGCGGTCTCCTCGACTTACATCATTCTGTTCATCATCTTCGCGGCATTTTTGCAGGCCTCGAAAGTGGGCGATTACTTCGTCAACTTCGCCTTTGCCGCCGCCGGGCGCGCACGCGGCGGCCCTGCCAAGGTCTCGATTTTCGCCTCGGGCCTGATGGGCATGATCAACGGCACCTCGGCGGGTAACGTGGTATCCACGGGCTCGCTGACTATTCCGCTGATGAAGAAAGTGGGCTACCCGGCGCGCAGCGCCGGCGCCATCGAGGCGGCGGCCTCCACCGGCGGGCAGATCATGCCGCCGATCATGGGCGCGGGCGCCTTCATCATGGCGGAGGTGACGGGCATTCCCTATACCGAGATCGCCCTCGCCGCGCTGATCCCGGCCATTCTCTACTTCGCCTCGATCTACTTCATGGTGGATTTCGAGGCGGCGCGCAAGGGCATGCGCGGCATGCGCAAGGACGAAATTCCGCGCTTCTCGCGTCTGGTAAAGCAGGTCTATCTGTTCGCGCCGATCATCATTTTGATCAGCGCGCTGTTCATGGGCTACTCGGTCATCCGCGCGGGGACGCTGGCCACGGCGTCGGCGGCGGTGGTGAGCTGGATCTCGCCTCACAAGATGGGCGTCAAGGCGATCCTCAAGGCTCTCCAGCTCGCCGGCACCATGTCGATCCAGATCATCGCCGTGTGCGCCTGCGCCGGGCTGATCGTCGGCGTCATTTCGCTGACCGGCGTCGGCGCGCGCTTCTCCTCGCTCTTGTTGGGGCTTGCCGGCGTCAGCCAGCTTTTGGCGCTGGTGTTCGCCATGCTGATCAGCATTTTGCTGGGCATGGGCATGCCGACTACCGCCGCCTACGCGGTCGCGGCGTCCGTGGTCGCTCCCGGCTTGATCAATATCGGCATCCAGCCGCTGGTAGCGCACTTCTTCGTGTTCTACTTCGCAGTGGTTTCGGCGATCACGCCGCCGGTGGCGCTGGCCTCCTATGCGGCGGCGGGCATCTCGGGGGATAACCCGATGGGCACCTCCGTGGCGTCGTTCAAGATCGGGCTGGCGGCGTTTATCGTGCCGTTCATGTTCTTCTACAGCCCAGCGATGCTGATGGAGGGCTCGGCGCTTCAGATCCTGCGTGTCGGAGTGACCGCGACCCTCGGTATCGTGCTGCTCTCGGGCATGGTGCAGAAGTGGTTCTTCGGGCCGGTCAACGGTGTCACGCGGGTGGTAATGCTGATCGGGGCGATCTTTTTGATCTACGGCGGCATTTACACCGACGCGTTGGGACTAGCCATTGGCGCGGCGCTGTTCGTGATGCAGCGTAAGCAGCGCGCCAACACGCCTTCGCCCACAATCTCGTAACCTTTACCGTATAAAACCCAAACGCCCGCTCAAGGCATCTTGAGCGGGCGTTTTTTTATCAGGCAACTGACTCAGCCCACCAGATTATCCACGACCTTTAGCACCGGGGCGGACTGGTTCAAGGTGTAGAAATGCAGCCCCGGCGCGCCGCCGTCGAGAAGGCGCTGGCAGAGCCGGCTGACGACGTCGGTGCCGAAGGCCGCAATCGATTCGTGATCGTCACCATAAGATTCGAGCTGTTTGCGAATCCAGCGTGGGATCTCGGCGCCGCAGGCATCGGAAAAGCGGGCCAGCTTGGTGTAGTTGGTGATCGGCATGATACCCGGGATGATCGGCTGGGTGACGCCGTGGGCGCGGGCGCGCTCGACGAAATGGAAGTAGGCATCGGCGGTGAAGAAGTACTGGGTGATCGCCATGTCGGCGCCGGCGTTCATCTTGCGAGCGAAGTTCTCCACGTCGCGCTCGAGGTTGGCGGCCTGGGGGTGGGACTCCGGGTAGGCGGCCACGGCGAGGTTGAAGTGATCGCCGGTTTCCGCGCGGATGAACTCGACCAGCTCGTTGGCGTAGCGCAGTTCACCGATGCTCGCCATGCCCGAGGGTAGATCGCCGCGCAGCGCCACCAGGCTCTCCACGCCCTCTTCGCGGTACTGCGCCAGCAGATCGCGCAGCTGCGCCTTTTCACTACCGATGCAGGAGAGGTGCGGCGCGGTGGTGATGCCGCTTTCGCTCACCCGGCGAACGATGTCCTGGGTGCGGGCCTGGGTGGAGCCGCCGGCGCCGTAGGTGACCGAGAAAAAGCGCGGGTTGGTGGCGGCCAGCGCATCGCGCACATGAATCAGCTTCTCGCGCCCGGCCTCGGTGCTCGGCGGAAAGAATTCGAAGCTGATACCTAACGGATGTTCGTGGCTGCTCATAACGGGCCTCGCGGGAGCTTTAAAGGTGATAATGTGGCCTATTGTCGCCGTTGGGCCGGGGCGCGGCTAATGAAAGATTCCACGGCGCTACGTTAATTTGATTCATAGTCGCGGCCTTTAACCTTTGGAAACCCTCATGGACCTCTCTTTTGCAACGCTTGCGGGCCCTTTGCTAACGCTTTTGAGCTTCGTGGCACTCGGTTTCGTCGCGGCCAAACGGCTCAAGGTGAATCCGCAGCCCATCGCTACGCTGCTGGTCTATGTGATCGCGCCGTTCACCGTATTTCGCGCGCTAATGAACGGTGACCCGACCGCCGAGTATTTGACGCTGACGCTGGCGCTTTTTCTGTTCACCAGCACTCTAGCGCTGGCGGTCAACGCGCTGGGACGGCGCGTTTTCGGCGCCCATGAAGCGGCGCTTTTGGCGTTCTCCTCGGGCACCGGCAATACCGGCTACTTCGGCCTGCCCATCGCGTTGATTTTGCTACCGCCAGAAGGAGTGACGCTCTATCTCTTCTGCATGCTGGGCATCAACCTTTACGAGTTCACCGTGGGCTTTTACCTGAGTGCGCGCGGCCAGTTCTCGGTGCGCCAGAGCCTCATCAAAATCAGCCGCCTTCCGCTTCTCTACGCCTTCGCCCTGGCGCTGCTGCTCGGCGCGCTCTCGATACGCCTGCCCGCGCCGGTAATGGAGTCGCTTTCTGTGTTCCCGGCAAGCTACACGCTGCTCGGCATGATGATCATCGGCATGACATTGAGCCAAGCGCGACTTGCGGCCTGGGATACCCGTTTCGTGCTCGCGTGCCTGGGGCTTCGCTACGTGCTGTGGCCGGCGCTGATGCTCATTGGGGTGCTGGTGCTCGATGCGTGGCTAGGGCTTTCGCCGACGCTGGCGCTGGCGCTGTTGCTATTGAGCGTAGTGCCCATGGCCTCCAACGTGGTGGTGGTGGCGATGGAGCTTGGGATCGAGCCGCAAAAGGGGGCGCTGGCGGTGCTGACCAGTACGCTGCTGGCGCCGCTTTTGATACCGCTTTATCTGGGCGTGATGCTGTCACTCACCGGGCTTGGCTAGGCTCTGTCTGAAAAGTGCCTGGAAAGCCGCCGCTCAAAAACCCGCTACGCCGAAGGCGCGCAGCTGAGTCGCCATGCGCGCAAGCTCGGGGTGGCTGAAAAACGCTGCCAGCGCCTCGCCGCGTACGGGGCCGACACCGGGCCGGGCCTGCCACTCGTCGGCACTCAACGCCTTGAGCGTTTCCCAATCCTGCAGGCGCGCGTCCGCCCCCGGCGGCACGCCTAAAGCGTCCAACCACGTCGCGAAGGAGGCGCCGCGCGCTTGGCCGAACGCGCCCGAAAGCGCCTCGGCGCGCGCCTCCCCGATACCGGAGACCTGTATGAGTTCTTCGCGGCTTAGCCGCTGCCAGCCCAGCAGGTCACTCACCGCCCCCGCCTCCAGCAGTGCGCGCCAAGTGCCCTCGCCCACCCCGCGCATGTTGAGCCGCTCGCCCAGATAGGTCAGCCGCGCCAGCAGCTGATCGAAACAGCCCGGCGTCAGCGAAAAACAGCTCAAGAGATGGTAGCGCTCGGGCTCGGGCGGGGTGAGCTCGGCGCGCTCGCGGGTGTGCCAGACCACCTCGCGCGCCTGGGGAATGGTGAGCCCGGCAAGCTCGACGGCGACCTGGTCACCGGGGCGCACGTCCCACTCGCGCCAGCGATCGAGCGAGCCCAGCGACACCCGCGTAACGCGCCGTCCGTCAAGCTCGACGGGGTAGAGGTGCAGAAGCGGCGTTACCCGCCCGGTGCGGCCAATGCGAAACTCGACGCCGCGCACCTGCGCCAGCGCCTGGCTCGGCGGGTACTTCCACGCCACTGCCCAGCTCGGCGGCGCGCTCGACCAGCGCCGGATGCCGGGGCGCTCGGCTTGCTTGATCACCACGCCGTCGGTGGCGAAGGGCAGCGGCGCGTTGAACCAGGTATCACGCCAGTAGGCAGCGTCGTACTGCTCATCAAGGCGGTGAGTGTAGGCCGCGGTGTCGAAGCCGAGCGCTTGAAGCTCGCCAAGCCGAGTGGCCATGTCCGTCGGGCCGTCCGGCCAGTCCCAAACGAAGAGCCCGATACGGTCGAGCGTCTCCGCGCTCGGCGCGCGCTGCGCCATGACGCCGGCGACGCGCCCCCGGGCGCCGCTCTCCGGCGCTCTAGCCTGTACGTGATCGTTAAGGCGCCAGTAAAGCTCGCCCTGAAAAATCGCGTCGATGGCCTCTGGTAGCCGGTTGGGTACCGCGGGCAGTTCCAGCGCGCGCGGCGTCCAGTTCTGGCCACGCTCGCCGTCGCCGCGGCTGACCGCCTCGATCAGCTCGCCGGCTTCGTACTCGAGCGTAACCGCTACGCCGTCGACCTTGGGCTGAATCCAAAGATTATCGCGGCGAGTAGTGAAGCGGCGCACGCCCGCTTCGTCGGTTTTCTCGAGCCCGGTCTGCGCCGCCGGATGGGCGCGGGTGGAAGTGGTACGCGCAGAAGAAGCCGACGCGGCGGGCGTAGAGGCAGTGCGAGTGGACGTTGTGGTCGTGGAAACAGTGCGAGTAGACACAGCGCGGGACGCCTCGGCGTCCAGAACGTTTTCGAGCGGCCGGTGCTGCGGCGTTTGCCCAAGACAGCGCTGCCACTGCGCCAAACGCGCCGCCGCCTGGTCGTACAGGGTATCGCTGACCAGCGCCACACCCTCGCCGTGGTAGCTCAAATCCCACAGCACGATCTGCTCGGCCAACGCCTGGGTTTCGAGCGCAAGACGCTCATCGGGCCAGGGTGGGCAGTCGTCGGCGCGCGCGCCAAACGCCAGCAGGGCTAACGCGGCTAGCGTCAACAGGGAGAAAAGCGTGCGCCTTGTGCTCGTCATGGCTCGGCCCCGAGGCTAACTATTCATCACCAGCCTAGGGCAGCCGCGGTACTTTCGCCCATAAAAAAACGCCCCCGGCAAAGCCGAGGGCGCTGGATCGAACGCGGAGCGAGCCTAGAGGCCGGCGGCGCTTTTCAGCGCGTCCGCCTTGTCGATCTTCTCCCAGGGGAAGGCGGTGAAGGTTTCGACACGGGTTTCACCCTTGTCGTCCACCCACTGATAACTGTGCTCGAAGGGCTCGCGGCCGAAGTGGCCGTAGGCGGCGGTGAGCTGGTACATCGGGTGCAGCAAATCGAGCATTTTGGTGATCGCGTAGGGGCGCAGATCGAAGTGCTCGCGGACCAGCTCGACGATGCGGGCGTCGTCGACCTTGCCGGTGCCGAAGGTATCAATAGACACCGAGGTGGGCTCGGCCACACCGATAGCGTAGGACACCTGGATTTCGCACTTGTCGGCCAAACCCGCCGCGACCACGTTCTTGGCCACGTAGCGGCCGGCGTAGGCCGCGCTGCGGTCGACTTTCGACGGGTCCTTACCCGAGAACGCGCCGCCGCCGTGGCGGGCCATGCCGCCGTAGGTGTCGACGATGATCTTGCGCCCGGTCAAGCCGCAGTCGCCCACCGGGCCACCGATGACGAACTTGCCCGTCGGGTTGATGTGGTACTGGGTGTTCTCGTCGAGCCACTCGGCGGGCAGCACGTCTTCGATGATCTCGCGCAGCACCATGTGGCGCAGGTCTTCCTGGGCGATCTCCGGGTCGTGCTGGGTGGAGAGCACCACCGCGTCGACACCGCAGGGCTGACCCTGCGCATCGTAGCGGAAGGTCACTTGGCTCTTGGCGTCCGGGCGCAGCCACGGCAGCATGCCGTTTTTACGCAGCTCCGCCTGACGCTCCACCAGGCGATGCGAGTAGTGGATCGGCGCCGGCATGTAGGAGTCGGTTTCGTTGGTGGCGTAGCCGAACATCAGCCCTTGGTCGCCGGCGCCCTGATCTTCGGGCTTGGTGCGATCGACGCCTTGGGCGATTTCCACGCTCTGCTTGCCGATCAGGTTCACCACGCCGCAGGTCGCGCCGTCGAAGCCCACTTGCGACGAGGTATAGCCGATCTCGGTGATCACGTCGCGCACCAGGGTTTCCAGATCCACCCAGGCGGAGGTGGTGATCTCGCCGGCGATGATCGCCACGCCGGTCTTCACCAGGGTTTCGCAGGCCACGCGCGCCTGCTTGTCCCGGGCGATGATCGCATCCAGCACCGCATCGGAAATCTGGTCGGCAATTTTATCGGGATGTCCCTCGGAAACGGATTCGGAGGTAAACAGGGAATATTCGCTCATTACGCGCTCGGCCCTCGTACGACGGCTGCCGGCTGACAGCATCAAAAAAATCGCGGCAGGAGGCACCCTGCCGGAGTGGTCACGCGGCGACGCCGCCGCAAACGGTGGAGTTTACACGCAAGCAGGGCGCGTTCCCATAAGGCGCGCCTATAATTTGCCGAGGCCCTTGAAGTCAGCGACAATAGCCCCCTTTCTGGTTTTCGCATCGGTATTGTCGCTGTTATATCGGTGTTTTCTGATCCCTGTTTTCCGTCTTCAGGCGAGGAGCCCCCCATGCCGTCCCGTTTTGAGCTGGCCAACGCCATTCGCGCCCTTTCCATGGATGCCGTCCAGAAGGCCAATTCCGGCCATCCCGGCGCCCCCATGGGAATGGCGGATATCGCCGAGGTGCTGTGGAACGACTACCTCAAGCACAATCCCGAGGATCCGAAGTGGGCCGACCGCGACCGCTTCGTGCTCTCCAACGGGCACGGCTCGATGCTGCTCTACTCGCTGTTGCACCTCACCGGTTACGACGTCAGCCTCGAGCATCTGCAGTCGTTTCGTAAGCTCCACTCGCCCACCGCCGGCCACCCGGAATTCGGTTACGCGCCGGGGATCGAGACCACCACGGGCCCGCTGGGGCAAGGCTTTGCCAACGCCGTGGGCTTTGCCTTGGCCGAGCGCACGCTGGCCGCGCAGTTCAACCGCCCGGGCCACACCGTGGTAGACCACCACACCTGGTGCTTCCTCGGCGACGGCTGTTTGATGGAAGGTGTCTCTCACGAAGCGGCGTCGTTTGCCGGCACTCAGCAGCTCGGTAAGCTGATCGCGCTGTATGACGACAACGGCATCTCCATCGACGGCGAAGTCGAGGGCTGGTTCACCGACGACACCGCCAAGCGCTTCGAGTCCTACGGCTGGCACGTGGTGCCCAACGTCGATGGCCACAAGCCGGAAGAGATCAAGGCCGCCATCGAGCTCGCCAAGCAAAGCGACAAGCCGAGTTTGATCATCTGCAAGACCATCATTGGCTTCGGCGCGCCCAACAAGCAGGGCAAAGAAGAGTCCCACGGCGCCGCGCTCGGCGACGACGAAGTAGCGGCAACGCGCAAGCAGCTCGGCTGGGAGCACGCGCCGTTTTACATCCCCGAGCCGATCTACACCGCCTGGGACGCCCGTGAGGCAGGTAAAAAGCAGCAGGACGCCTGGAACGAGCGCTTCACGCGCTACGCTGAGGCCCACCCGGAACTCGCCCGCGAGTTCAAGCGCCGCATGAAGGGCGAGCTGCCCGCCGAACTCGGCACCGAAGCGCTGATCGAAAAGGCTCAGGAGAAAGGCGAAAGCATCGCCTCGCGCAAGGCATCGCTTGCCGCGCTCAACGCCATCGGCCCGCAGATGCCGGAGCTTCTGGGCGGCAGCGCCGACCTGGCCCCGTCGAACCTGACCTACTGGGAAGGCACCCAAGCGATCACCGCGGAAGACCCGAGCGGCAGCTACCTGCACTACGGCGTTCGCGAGTTCGGCATGGGTGCGGTAATGAACGGCATCGCGCTGCACGGCGGCTTCGTGCCCTACGGCGCAACGTTTTTGATCTTCATGGAGTACATGCGCAACGCCGTACGCATGGCCGCCCTAATCGGTAACCAGGCGATCTACGTTTTCACCCACGACTCCATCGGTCTGGGCGAAGACGGCCCGACCCACCAGCCGATCGAGCAACTCACGAACCTTCGCACCACGCCGAACCTGGCGACCTGGCGACCTTGTGACGCGGTCGAGACCATGGCTTCCTGGGACGCCGCGCTCAAGCGCCGCTCAGGGCCCACGGCGCTGGTGCTCTCGCGCCAGAACCTGCCGCACCAGGCGCGCAGCAAGACGCAGCTTTCCGAGATTCAGCGCGGCGGCTACGTGTTGAAGGATGCCGAAGGCACGCCGGAGCTGATTCTGATCGCGACCGGCTCTGAAGTGGCGCTGGCCATGGACGCTGCCGCCGCGCTCGAAGGCCAGGGCCGCGCCGTGCGCGTGGTGTCGATGCCCTCGACCGACCGCTTCGACGAGCAGGACGCCGAGTACAAAGAGCGCGTACTGCCGCGCGCGGTGACCCATCGCATCGCGATCGAAGCCGCCCACGCCGACTACTGGTACAAGTACGTGGGGCTCGACGGCCGCGTGATCGGCATGACCACCTTCGGTGAGTCCGCCCCGGCCGGTGATCTGTTCAAGCACTTCGGCTTCACCGTGGACAACATCGTCGACCAGGCCCGTGAACTGCTGGGTTGATCCCGGCGCGCGCAGCAAGGAGCCGCCGCCCGAATGCCTGCACTAACCGGTTTTTTGTGGCTGGTCGGCTACTACCTGATCGGAGAGGCGGTGGTTCGCCTCTCCGATCTGCCCGTCTCTTCCGGCGTGGTGGGAATGCTGTTACTCACCGCCACGCTGATTCTTCTTCGCCGCGTACCGGCCCCTGTGGCCGCCGCGGCCCAGCCGCTGATCGCGCTGCTGGCGATGCTGATCATGCCAGGCGTGGTCGGGGTGTTCTTCATCATCGACGAACTTCAGGGCCAGTGGCCGGTGATTCTTGTCGCGCTGGTGCTCGGCACGCTCGCAAGCGTGGCGAGCACCCTGTGGCTGCTCAAACGTCTGATGGACAGGTCATGAGGGAAGGTCGCCTTGAACGCTGACGGTTTGCTCGACACGCTCGCCGCGTCACCGCTGTTCGCCGTCGCTCTGACGCTCGCGGCGTTCATCGTCGCCAACGCCCTGTTCGTTCGCCTTAAACGGCCCGCCTGGCTTCCAGCGGTGCTGATCGCCGCGCTCATGCTCGCCGCCGCGCTTGCCCTGATCGGGCTGCCCTACCCGCGCTATCGCGAAGGGGCGGTGTGGCTAACCTTGCTGCTGGGCCCGGCCACGGTGGCCCTCGGCATGCCGCTTTATCAGCAGCTGCCACACATCCGCGCACTGTGGCGCGAGCTGGCCGTTTGCTTGCCCATCGCCGCAAGCCTGGCCGCCTGCTATGCGCTGGGCATCGCTTGGCTTTTGGGCGCGCCGCCAGACATTCTCGCCTCGCTTGCCGCCAAATCGGTCACCGCGCCGATTGCCATCGGCATCACCGAGCAAATTGGCGGGTCGGTGGCGCTGATGCTCGGCGCACTGCTGGTGACCGGGGTGGCCACGGCAGCATTTACCGGCCCGGCGGCGAAGCTTTTGAAGATCGAGGACGAGCGCGTCATCGGCTTTACCCTCGGGCTCAACGGCCACGCGATCGGCACCGTGAGGGCGTTCGAAATCAGCCCCGCCGCCGGCGCTTTTGCGTCGCTCGGCATGAGCCTTACGGGCATTTTCACCGCGCTTTTGCTGCCGCTGGCCTGGCACCTGGTAGGAGGTGGGCCATGAAATACGCTAAAATCACGCGAGTTTACGGCCGCCTGGCCGCCACCGTTCGTTAAAGAGCTGCCGTTTATGGCCGAGTCCACGCCTACATTTCGTATCGCCATCAACGGCTATGGCCGCATCGGCCAGTGCGTGCTGCGCGCGCTCATCGAGCGCAACGACCCCGATATCGAGATCGTCGCGATCAACGAGCTGTCGGATCTGGATACGATTGCCTATCTCACCCGCTTCGACACCACCCACGGCCGTTTTCCCGTCGCGGTGGAGAGCGACCGCGAAGCGCTGATCGTCGGCGGGCGGCGCATCCAGGTGCTCAGCGAGGCCGACCCGACCCGCCTGCCCTGGCGGGCGCTTGAGATCGACCTGGTGCTGGAGTGCTCGGGCAGCTTCAAGGACCGCGCCACCGCCGAACAGCATCTCGAGGCCGGCGCCAAGCGGCTTTTGTTCTCCCAGCCGGCGGAGTCCGACGTCGACGCTACTATCGTCTGGGGCATCAACGAACAAACGCTGTCGGCCGAGCAGCGCATTTTGTCGGCGGCGTCGTGCACGACCAACTGCCTGGTGCCGCTTCTCACGGTGCTCGACGAGGCGCTAGGGCTCGAGCACGGCGTGACCACCACCATTCACTCGGCGATGAACGACCAGCCGGTGATCGATGCCTATCATCAAACCGACCTGCGTCTGACGCGCTCGGCGATGCACTCCATCGTGCCGGTGGACACCGGCCTGGCCGTGGGTATCAGCCGGCTGATGCCGGGGCTCAAGGGGCGCTTCGAGTGCTTGCACGTGCGCGTGCCGACCATTAACGTTTCGGCCATGGACGCCGCGCTCACCGTGCGCCGCGATACCGACGCCCAAGAGGTCAACGCGCTGTTGAAAGAAGTGTGCCGCACGCGCCTTCTGGGCGTGCTGGACTACACCGAGGCACCAATGGCCTCGGTCGACTTCAATCATGACCCGCACTCGGGCATTCTGGACGCCACCCAGACCCGGGTCGCCGGCAAGCGGCTCATCAAACTGCTCTGCTGGTTCGACAACGAGTGGGGGTTTGCCAACCGTATGCTGGATATCAGCCGACGCCTGGCGTCGCTCGCGCCGCCTTCAAGCCACTGACGTATCACCGCCCAACCACAAGGAAGCCGTCTGGATGAACGTGCAAACGATGTCCGAGCACTCGCTGAAGGGTCAGCGCGTGCTGATCCGCGAGGATCTGAACGTACCGATCAAGCATGGCCGCGTCACCAGCGACGCGCGTCTGCGCGCCGCCCTGCCGACCATTCAGGCGGCCAGGGACGCTGGCGCGAAAGTGCTGCTGATGAGCCACCTCGGCCGCCCCACCGAAGGCGAACCAGCCGATGAGTTCTCGCTGGCGCCGGTCGCCGAGCATCTTGCCGAGCTTCTGGGCCAGCCGGTTACGCTGGCCACCGACTATCTCGATAAGGCGCCGGAACTCGACGACGGCGACGTCGTGCTGCTCGAGAACGTACGCTTCAACAGCGGCGAGAAAAAGGACGACGAGGCGCTGGCCAAGCGCTACGCCGCGCTTTGCGACATCTTCGTGATGGACGCCTTTGGCACCGCCCACCGCGCCCAGGCCTCGACCCACGGCGTAGCGCGCTTTGCGCCCATCGCCTGCGCCGGCCCGCTGCTGGCCGGCGAGCTCGAAGCGCTCGAGAAGGCGCTCGCCACGCCGAAACGGCCGATGGCGGCGATCGTCGGCGGCTCGAAGGTATCGACCAAGCTCGACGTGCTCAACGCGCTCAGTGAGAAGTGCGATCAGCTCATCGTCGGCGGCGGCATCGCCAACACCTTCATCGCCGCAGCGGGTTATAATGTAGGCAAATCGCTTTTCGAGGCGGACCTGGTCGATCAGGCCAAAACGCTGATGGCGACGGTCAACATTCCGCTACCCACCGACGTGGTCGTGGCCACCGAGTTTTCCGAATCCGCGAAAGCGACGGTCAAGCCGGTCGATCAGGTGGCGGATGATGAAATGATCCTCGATATCGGCCCGGACACCGCCGGCCGCCTGGCCGGGCTTTTGAAAGACGCCGGCACGATTTTATGGAACGGCCCGGTGGGCGTGTTCGAGATCGATCAGTTCGGCAAGGGCACCGAGGCGCTCTCGAAAGCCATCGCTGAAAGCGCGGCGTTTTCGATCGCTGGCGGCGGCGACACCCTGGCCGCGATCGACAAGTACGCCATTAGCGACCGCGTCTCCTATATTTCCACCGGCGGCGGCGCGTTTTTGGAGTACGTCGAGGGCAAGGCGCTTCCCGCCGTGACTGCTCTCGAAGCCGCTGCCCGCGGCGCGTAACCCGTTACCACTACCGACCCTCAAGACCGACAACCAGTAAGGTGACTTCATGGCTTTAATCAGCATGCGCCAGATGCTCGACCACGCCGCCGAACACGGCTACGGCATCCCGGCTTTCAACGTTAACAACCTCGAGCAGATGCGCGCCATCATGGAAGCCGCCGACAAGACCGACTCGCCGGTGATCGTGCAGGCCTCGGCTGGCGCGCGCAAATACGCCGGCGCGCCGTTTCTGCGCCACCTGATTCTGGCCGCGGTGGAAGAGTTCCCGCACATCCCGGTGGTCATGCACCAGGACCACGGCACCAGCCCCGCGGTGTGCCAGCGCTCGATCCAGCTCGGCTTCTCCTCGGTGATGATGGACGGCTCCTTGGGTGAAGATGGCAAGACGCCCATGGACTACGACTACAACGTCGACGTCACCCGCCGCACGGTGGAAATGGCCCACGCCTGTGGCGTCTCCGTCGAAGGCGAACTTGGCTGCCTGGGAAGCCTCGAAACCGGTATGGCCGGCGAAGAGGATGGCATCGGCGCCGAAGGCAAGCTCGACATGGAGCAGCTTCTGACCGACCCGGAAGAGGCCGCCGAATTCGTCAAGGCCACCCACGTCGACGCGCTGGCGATTGCCATCGGCACCAGCCACGGTGCCTACAAGTTCACCCAGCCGCCCACCGGCGATACGCTCTCGATCCAGCGTATCAAGGAGATCCACGCGCGCATCCCGGATACCCACCTGGTCATGCACGGCTCCTCCTCGGTCCCCCAGGAGTGGCTCGAGATCATCAACCAGTACGGCGGCGAGATTCCGGAAACCTACGGTGTGCCGGTCGAAGAGATCGTCGAAGGCATCAAGCACGGCGTGCGCAAGGTCAACATCGACACCGACCTGCGCCTGGCATCCACCGGCGCGGTACGCCGCTTTTTGGCCCAGAACCCGTCCGAGTTCGACCCGCGTAAATTCCTCAAGGAAACCGTATCCTCCATGCGCGATCTATGTATCGCCCGCTACGAGGCGTTCGGCACCGCCGGCAATGCCAGCAAGATCAAACCTATCAATCTGGAAGAGATGTTCGAGCGCTACGCTCGCGGTGAACTGGACCCGAAGGTGAAGTAAACACCTTGCGTTCATGAACCGAGAAAGGCGGCTCTGGCCGCCTTTTTTTATTGCCGGGCTTCCCGAAAACGCTTGTTGCAGCGCAGCATCAGCGTAGTATGGCGCCATCACCGTATCGATACTGTTTCATCAACTGAAGGTAAACGCCATGAAGCACTCCGCCAAGCCGTTCAGCGCCCCCTTCGTTCCCATGATGGGGATCTACAGTGCCACCATGATGGCGCTGGAGCTTTGGAGCACCTCGCTGTCGACGATCGCTCAGCGTCAGCATCTGTGGCAGACCCAGCCGTTTTTTAGCCCCGGCATGATGCTCGAGAATCAGCGCATGGTGACCGAGAAAATGGAAGCGAGTGTCGAGGCGGGCATGGCGATGCAAAAGGCCTTTTTCGGCGCCATGAACGGTCACTATGCGCCGTGGTGGGTCACCAGTCAGAAAACGATGTCCCCGTATCACCGCCGCAGCCGCGATAACTCGCGCAGGCTTTCGCGTTAATCCCGCCTTAGCGTTAATCTTTTTTAAGAAAGCCCGACTGGCGGCGTCGCTGCGCCAGGTAAAGGTTTTATCTCACTTTTTTGGAACATTTTTCGCCCGAGCGCCCTCAAAAGGGCCTCTCGGGCATTTTTTGTTTTGTAAAAAATTATAAAACAGTGTTCACAAAGGTCCGTAAATCTCGTTCAATAGGACGATCGTCTACTTTTTAATCACTACACGCAGCAGGCGCTGCAAGGATCAACGATGCCGCTCCCACTTTTGTTGTTCGATTGTGATGGCACTCTGGTTGATAGCGAACCCCTTCTGGCCGACGAGATGGCCACGGCGCTGACCGGCGTCGGACTGCCTTTCCAGCGACAGGATTACATGGGCGAGTTTCGCGGCGCCCGGTTTCGCACGATCGTCGCCGAGCTTCAGGCTCGCTTTGGTGAGGTCGACCCGCAGCGCCTTGAAAGCGCCGAGCGCACCATGCGCGACAATCTCGCCAAGCGCCTGACCCGCGAACTCAAAACCCTGCCCGGGGTTGTCGATACCCTCGAAACGCTTCGCCGCTTTCCAAGCGCTGTGGTCTCCAATGGTCCGGAAAGCAAGATTCAGGCGGCATTGAAAGCAACGCAGCTTGCCACCTATTTCGGGAAACGCTTCTTCAGCGGCTACACGGCCAACTGCTGGAAGCCCGAGCCCTGTCTCCATCTTCACGCAGCCAGTATCATGGGCTTTGGCGCGCGCGACTGCATCGCCATCGACGATGCGCTGGTCGGCGTTCGCGCCGCGCTCAAGGCAGGCATGACGGTGATTCATCTCAACCGCTTTCCCGACTCGGAAACCACGCCGGACGGGGCGATCAGCATCGACAGCATGACGCAGTTGACCAGCGTCGTGAGGCGGCTGATCACCGGACGCGAAAGCGCCGCCATCGCCCCACACTTTTCAGACAAAGGGTTAACGGAAACACGGTATGGCCTCATTACGTGATCAGTTGGGTGGACTTGTCTACTCAACCGAACAGGGCAGAACCTGCCCCGATTGCCGCGCACGGGTCGATGACTGCGTCTGCGACGAGCAAAGCGAGCAGGCAAGGCTCGCCTCGCTCGACGGTATCGTACGCATTCGCCGCGAAACCAGCGGGCGCAAGGGTAAGGGCGTGACCACTCTCAGCGGTATTCCGCTGGCCGGCGATGAGCTCAAGACGCTTGCGAAAACGCTCAAGAAGCGCTGCGGTACTGGTGGGGCCGTCAAGGATGGCATCGTCGAAATTCAGGGCGACCACCGTGAAACGCTCAAAGCGGCGCTCGAAGCGATGGGTTATAAGGTCAAACTGGCGGGCGGCTAGACTGCCCGGCGCGCACCGCAGAGCGATTCTGCATACGGGTAAGGCACTGCAATGGTCTGGCTGGAGTATCTGCTACCGCTGATTTTCTTGTTTCCGATGGCGGCCATGGCCAGCGTCGTCCTTGCGCTGCGCAGCCTTCACGATGCGCGCGTAAGCTCCCCCTTCGATGCTCCGCTTCGCGAGCCCGGCCAGGGTCTTCGCGCCCGCCTCGAACGTGCCTACTCCAATTTGTTTCTCAACGGCGCGCTTGGTCCCATCGTTAGCCTCGCGCCGCTGGTTTACGGAATGGGCCGCATGCTGTTCGTGGAGCATCAGGAGTGGGGAGAGTGGGCGCTTTACGGCCTGGTGAGCACGCTGCTGGTGGTGGCGTTTTCACTGCTGCTGATTCGCGACTACCAACGTATTCGCCGACTCAAACTCGGCCTTGCCTGCGAGCTGGCGGTAGGCCAGGAGCTCGAGCGGCTGATTCGCCCCGAGGCGCATCCCTACTACGTATTTCACGACGTTCCCACCGATAGCTTCACCATCGACCACGTGGTGGTAACGCCGCACGGCGTGTTCGCAGTCGAAACCCGAGCGCGTACGCTGGCGCTTGGCCCCGATGGTAAAGAGCTCAACGAAGTCGCGGTCGAGCCCGAGCGGCTACGCTTTCCCCATTGGCAGGAGCGCCGCCCGCTGCTCAAGACCCGTCAGAGCGTTGCCTGGCTTTCCGATTGGCTAGAGCAGCGCTGCGGCGTGCCGGTCAAGGTGCACGGCGTACTGGCGCTGCCGGGCTGGACCATCGATACCTCCGAAGCGGCACCGGACGTGCTGGTCGTCAGCGGCGAGCAGCTTGCGCGTGAACTCACCGAGCTTACGCCGGCGCTATTGTCCGACGCGCTTCACGACAAAATCATCCACGTACTGCTGGAGCGCTCGCGCATGACCGAGCCGCCGCATCTACAAAAGGCGTCGGTTTAGTCACCGCGTAATCGACCGCCCATCTCCTGAGCCAGGTCCACCGCGTAGTGGTCGGTCATCCCGCCAATGAAATCGAGCATGCGTCGGTAGCTGTCGTACAGCGACCAGGAAGGCAGCGGCGTGTTTTCACCGATCAGGGCCAACACACGCTGATGCTTGAACGAGCTTTGGCCGGTATGGTGAAGCTCATGGGCGGCGCCGATGAACGCTTCCAGCAAGATGCCCAGCGTCGTATAGGCGCCAATCTCGAGTTTTGCCTTACGTTCGTTTTGAAAAATACGCTCCCGGGCCAGTTGCTTGGCCGCCTGCACTCCCCACCCCAAGTCCGGGTGACAAAGCTCTAACAAATCCTCAACCAGCGTGCCGCTCAATAGCGCCTGCTCGTTTTGCACGAACACCGACGCCACTTCGTTGACCGCACGCTCCATGGCCGCCCCACGCAAGAGCGCAATGCGCCGGCGCTGCGAGACGTTGCGACTGAGCATCTCCTCATACTCCGGCGGAAACTCGCCGGCGATCTGGCGCAGAATTTCCACCACCTCTTCGTAGCGCAGGATGCCCATCTCAAGGCCATCTTCCAGGTCGAGCAGCGCGTAGCAGATATCGTCGGCGGCCTCGACCAGCCAGGCCAGCGGATGGCGACACCAGCGCTGTTCGCCCTGGGGCAAAAGCCCCACCGCCTCGGCTACCTCGCTGAGTAGTGCCTGCTCGGACTGGTAGCAGCCGAACTTGCCCATGCGGCCGCCGTAGCGCACGGTCCAGGGGTACTTGAGCAGCGTGCCGAGCGTGGCCGCCGAAAGGCGCATGCCGCCGTTGAACTGGTTGTATTCGATCTGGGTAATGACGCGAAAGCCCTGAGCGTTGCCCTCGAAGGTGAGCAAGTCCTCACACTCTGCCTCGGAAAGCCCGTCGAGCAGCCCACTTCCCTGGGCGCGGCGAAACCAGTCGCGAATAGCGTACTCGCCGGCATGACCAAAAGGAGGATTGCCGATATCGTGGCCCAAACAGGCGGTTTGCACGATCACGCCCAGATCTGCCGGGGTAATCCACTCGGGCAGCTGGTCGCTCAATAGCTCGCCGACGATCATACCGAGCGAGCGGCCGACACAGCCCACTTCCAGCGAGTGGGTCAGCCGGGTATGAATATGGTCGTTCTCGGTGAGCGGATGCACTTGGGTCTTGCGACCCAGACGACGAAACGAGCCGGAGAAGACGATGCGGTCATGATCCTTGTGAAACGGGGTGCGCCCCATTTCACGACCGGTGGTCGAGCGCTTGTCGTGCAAACGGCGGGGCGAGAGCAGTTGCTCCCAGCGCATGTGTGTCATGGCAATCCTCCTTGAGGAAGGCATTCTGACATAAAACGCCAGGCAGCGGCATGCAGACATGGGGACATAGGGACATAGGGACATAGGGACATGCATGTCCTCAAGGAGTAGGCCGGAGTCAAGGGCCTCGCCCGCCCCGGGCGGCTGTGCGCCGCCATCGCCCGATGAATAGGACTCCTACAGTAGATCGGGGCGCGATTGCCCCGTAGGAGCAGGCGTCAGCCAGCGACGCGGCGCACCGCGTCGCTTGGGTGGGGCGGCAGGCACCCTGCCTGCCGGGCCTTTTCCTTGCTTTTTTCCATGCATAAAAAAAAAAGCCCCGAACACAATGTGCTCGGGGCTTTTTCGAAT
>NZ_JALGBZ010000010.1 GCF_023757625.1 Halomonas sp. S3-1-1 | reverse complement strand
TTCGGCTGGCGGATAACGCCGTCTACGCCCACCAGCTCGCCGAGCCGCTGAGTGCCCTGATCGTGGCGCTGGCCGACGACTACACCCATATTCTCACCAGCGCCTCGACCACGGGCAAGAATGTGCTGCCGCGGGTCGCCGCGCTCAGGGACGTCAGCCAGCTCTCCGAGATCGTCGCGGTCGACGGCCCGGACACCTTCAAGCGGCCGATCTACGCCGGCAACGCCATCGCCACGGTGAAAAGCGACGACGCGCTCAAGGTGATGACCGTGCGCACCACGGCGTTTGACGCCGTGGGCAGCGACAACGCCGCTTCGATCGAGGCCCTCGACACCGTGGTCGACAACGACCAGTCGCAGTTCGTCAATGAAGAGCTCGCGCAGTCCGACCGCCCGGAGCTGGGGGGCGCGAAGGTCGTGATCTCCGGCGGCCGCGGCATGGGCAACGGCGAGAACTTCAAGCTGCTCGACGGCATCGCCGACAAGCTGGGTGCGGCGGTCGGCGCCTCGCGGGCGGCGGTGGACGCGGGGTTCGTACCCAACGACATGCAGGTGGGTCAGACCGGCAAGATCGTGGCCCCGGATCTGTACATCGCGGTGGGCATCAGTGGCGCGATCCAGCACCTGGCGGGGATGAAGGACTCGAAGGTGATCGTGGCGATCAACAAGGACGAGGAAGCGCCGATCTTCCAGGTAGCGGATTACGGCCTGGTGGGGGATCTGTTCGAGCTGCTGCCGGAACTCGAGAGCAAGCTCTGATAGCGTAGACGTGCTATCCGCCTGCAGGCGGATGACCTAAAGCCGGTTGCTTGTCAGCCGGCTTTTTGTTGCGCGCCAATTAGATAAAGCGCTGATTGTTAGCTAAAGTGCTAGGGCGCGCAGCGCCAATGCACGTTTGCGTTTCGAGGAAAATTCCGCTCAAGCGGTTGAAAAGAGTAGGGCGTGACCACACCTACTCAGTGAACATCGAAAGTCACTCAAGGAGATGATGACATGGCACATACACTACCCGAACTGCCGTACGCCTACGACGCACTCGAGCCGAACATCGATGCGATGACGATGGAAATCCACCATTCGCGTCACCACAATACCTACGTGACCAACCTGAACAGCACGCTCGAAGGCACCGGCCTTGAAGATCTGTCGATCGAAGAGCTTGTATCCAATCTGGACCGCGTGCCGGAAGAGAAGCGTCAGGCCGTGATCAACAACGGCGGCGGTCACGTCAACCACTCCATGTTCTGGCAAATGATGTCGCCCAATGGCGGCGGCCAGCCCAAGGGTGACGTTGCCAAGGCAATCGACAGCGAATTGGGTGGCTTCGACACCTTCAAGGAAGAGTTCAAAAAGGCCGCTACCGGTCGTTTCGGCAGCGGCTGGGCGTGGCTCTCCGTAACGCCTCAGAAAAAGCTGGTCGTCGAGAATACGCTGAACCAGAACAGCCCCTTGATGGACGGCAACACGCCGATTCTGGGTCTGGACGTGTGGGAGCACGCCTACTACCTGAAGTATCAGAACAAGCGCCCGGACTACATTGCCGCCTTCTTTGAAGTCGTCAACTGGGACGAAGTCGAGCGTCGCTACCAGGCCGCTATTGCCTAAGACGTTGACCGATTAGCAAGGCGCCTTGAGCGCCTTGTCGAAAGCCCGGCTCCGGTCGGGCTTTTTGCTGCGCGTCTTATGCGCAGGCCCCATTCGCATCGCCTCCTGAAACGTTCTCTTTTGCCGCCTTGCTGCCTCCTTCATCTCCACGGTTTTTGAACGTCCATTGTTGGCATTTGGCTCAGCATGCCACCACGCGAATATTTGCGCTTTTTTCCGGCTCGCTTTTGACCCAGGCACAGCTTTTTTATCGCCAAAAATCGAAGTGGATAACCTTCTAAAACCCGGCCGTAAATGGGGCTAAAAACGGCTTTAATCGATAGATATCGCGCTTGCAATTCGCTTTTTTTCAAAGCCTTTCACGGGTGGGCCGCGCCGCTGCGCTGGGTACACTTTGTCAATAACCTGTGGATTAAAAAATACCATATATGCTTGAATTGATTTTGTGGTGGTCTATATATAGTATGCGTAGTCTGTTTAGAGGGGGTCGGGCACAACCGGTGCTCTAGCCCAAAAACGCCGCTATGAAAAGGAAAAAATAGCCATGGCCATCCAGATTTACAGCAAGCCCGCCTGCGTTCAGTGCACCGCCACTTACCGCGCGATGGACAAGCAGGGAATCGAGTACACCGTGATCGATATCACCGCCGAAGATGGCGCCCAGCAGGAAGTCGAGGCGCTGGGCTATCGCCAGCTGCCCGTGGTCGTGGCCGGTGACGATCACTGGTCGGGCTTTCGTCCGGATCGCATCCAGGCACTGGCTTAATTTCGTGCCATGCTGACGGACGCTCACGCACCGTTGGCTGGCACGCTGGTGTATTTTTCCACCCGGTCAGGCAACACCCATCGTTTCGTGGAAAAGCTGGGACTGACGGCGCACCGGCTGCCGATCAACCGCAACGACCCGGTCCCTCATATCGACACGCCTTACGTGCTCATTACCCCAACGTATGGTGGGGGCGGTACGCAAGGGGCGGTACCGGGTCCGGTGATCCGCTTTTTGAACGATGAGCATAACCGGCGCCTCATCCGAGGCGTCATTGCCGCTGGCAATACCAATTTTGGCGAGGCTTACGGGCTGGCGGGGCGCATCGTCGCTCAGAAGTGCCAAGTGCCGCTGCTTTATCGATTTGAGCTTTTGGGCACTGACGATGACGTCGCCAGGGTTCGCAAAGGAGTAGAAGAGTTTTGGAAACGACAAACGTAGCCACTACCAACGTGCCTGAAACGAAAAAACCGGCGGCAGAAGCGAGCCAGACGCGTACGCTGGACTATCACGCGCTGAACGCGATGCTGAATCTTTACGGTGCCAACGGCGAGCTTCAGCTCGACAAGGACCGCGAGGCGGCGCGCCAGTACTTTCTGCAGCACGTCAATCAAAACACGGTTTTTTTCCACTCGCTGGAAGAGAAGCTCGACTACCTGGTAGAAGAGGGCTACTACGAAGCCGAAGTGCTCAACCAGTACGCGCCGGCTTTCGTCAAGGCGCTGTTCGAGCAGGCCTACGCCTACAAATTTCGTTTCCCAAGCTTTCTGGGCGCGTTCAAGTACTACACCAGCTATACGCTGAAAACCTTCGATGGCAAGCGCTATCTCGAGCGTTACGAAGACCGCGTATGCATGGTGGCGCTAACGCTTGCCCGCGGTGACGAGCAGCTTGCCAAATCGCTGGTCGACGAGATCATCAGCGGGCGCTTCCAGCCGGCCACACCGACGTTTTTGAACTGCGGCAAGCAGCAGCGCGGTGAGCTGGTATCGTGCTTTTTGCTGCGTATCGAAGACAACATGGAGTCGATCGGCCGCTCGATCAACTCGGCGTTGCAGCTCTCCAAGCGCGGCGGCGGCGTGGCGTTCTTGCTGAGCAACATTCGTGAGTCCGGCGCACCGATCAAGCGCATCGAGAACCAGTCCTCCGGCATCATTCCGATCATGAAGCTTTTGGAAGATGCCTTCTCCTACGCCAACCAGCTCGGCGCGCGCCAGGGCGCGGGGGCGGTCTACTTGAACGCCCACCACCCGGATATTCTGCGCTTTCTGGATACCAAGCGCGAAAATGCCGACGAGAAAATCCGTATCAAGACGCTCTCGCTTGGCGTGACCATTCCGGATATCACGTTTGAGCTCGCCAAGCGCAACGACGACATGTATCTGTTCTCGCCTTATGATGTGGAGCGGGTCTACGGCAAGCCGTTTGGCGATATCAGCGTCAGCGAGCACTACCACGAGATGGTCGCGGACGCGCGCATTCGCAAGCAGAAGATCAACGCGCGCGCCTTCTTCCAGACGCTTGCTGAGCTTCAGTTCGAGTCCGGCTACCCCTACATAATGTTCGAAGACACGGTGAACCGGGCCAATCCGATCGCCGGGCGCATCAACATGAGCAACCTGTGCTCGGAGATTCTGCAGGTCAACACGCCGACCGAGTATGATGAAAGCCTGAACTACAGCAAGATCGGTCAGGACATCTCCTGCAACTTGGGCTCGATGAACATCGCCAAGGTGATGGATTCCGGCGATATCGGCACCAGCGTAGACATCGCCATTCGTGGCCTGACCGCCGTCTCCGAGATGAGCAACCTAAAGAGCGTGCCCTCGATCGCCGAAGGAAACGCCAAGTCACGCGCCATCGGCCTTGGCCAGATGAACCTGCACGGCTTTTTGGCTCGCGAGCACATCTATTACGGCTCGGAAGAGGGGCTGGATTTCACCAATCTCTACTTCTACTGCGTAGCGTTTCACGCCATTCGCGCGTCGAATCAGCTGGCGATCGAGCATGGCGACACCTTCGCGGGCTTTGCCGACTCCACCTACGCTTCGGGCACCTTCTTCGACAAGTACACTGATGATGCGTGGCTGCCGAAGACCGAAAAGGTGCGCGGACTCTTCGAGCGCAGCGGCATCGCGCTTCCGACCCAGGGCGACTGGGAGCAGTTGAAAAAGTCGGTCATGGCTCACGGCCTTTACAACCGTAACCTGCAGGCCGTACCGCCGACCGGTTCGATCTCGTATATCAACCACTCCACCTCGAGCATTCACCCGGTGGCGGCGAAGATCGAGATTCGCAAGGAAGGCAAGCTCGGCCGCGTCTACTACCCGGCGCCTTTCTTGAACGAAGAGAACTTCGACTACTTCCAGGACGCCTACGAGATCGGCCCCGAGAAGATCATCGACACCTACGCCGAGGCGTCCAAACACGTCGATCAGGGCCTGTCGCTGACGCTGTTCTTCCCGGATACCGCCACGACGCGCGACATCAACAAGGCGCAGATCCACGCGTGGCGCAAGGGCATTAAAACGCTTTACTACATTCGTCTGCGTCAAAGCGCGCTGGAAGGCACCGAAGTTGAAGGCTGTGTTTCCTGCACGCTGTAACCACGTAACGAAAGAGACCGCACAATGAACACCATGCAACGCCTATCACGGGTCGACGCCGTTAACTGGAACCGGCTGCAGGACGACAAGGACCTGGAGGTCTGGAACCGTCTGACGAGCAACTTCTGGCTGCCGGAAAAAGTGCCGCTGTCCAACGATATTCAGTCCTGGAACACGCTGACTCAGCAGGAAAAACAGCTGACCATCCGCGTCTTCACGGGTCTGACGCTTCTGGATACCATCCAGGGCAGCATCGGTGCGCCAACGCTGATGGAGGACGCGCGCACGCCGCACGAAGAGGCGGTGTACACCAACATCGCCTTCATGGAGTCGGTACACGCGCGCTCCTATAGCTCGATCTTCTCGACGCTCTGTACCACGCGCGACGTTGACGACGCCTTTCGCTGGAGCGAAGAGAACCCGATGCTCCAGGCAAAGTCCGAGCTGATTCTCGAGCGCTATCGTGCAGACGACCCCTTGATGCGCAAGGTCGCCAGCGTCTTCCTGGAGTCGTTTCTGTTCTACTCCGGCTTCTACCTGCCCATGTACTGGTCGAGCCACGCCAAGCTCACCAACACGGCGGATCTGATCCGTTTGATCATTCGCGATGAGGCAGTGCACGGCTACTATATCGGTTATAAGTTCCAGCAGGCCCTCAACGAGGCCACTCCGGAGCGCCAGCAGGCGGTCAAGGATTACGCCTACGAGCTGCTTTTGGAGCTTTACGACAATGAGGTGCGCTACACCGAGTCGCTCTACGACGCGGTCGGCCTGACCGAGGACGTGAAGAAGTTTTTGCACTACAACGCCAACAAGGCGCTGATGAACCTGGGCTTCGAGCCGCTCTTTCCGAGCAGCGTGACCGACGTGGACCCGACCATCATGGCCGCACTATCGCCCAGCGCCGATGAGAACCACGACTTCTTCTCGGGCTCCGGCTCGTCCTACGTGATCGGCAAGGCGGTCGCCACCGAAGACGACGACTGGGCGTTTTGAGGCCGTCGCATGAGCGATAGCGTCGTTTCAGCGGGAGCGCCCACCGGGGCGCCCGCACATACGCTGCACATCGCCGCGGCGCTGGTCATCAACGCCGTGGGCGAGCTTTTGCTGGTGCGAAAGCGGGGGAGCCGCTTCTTCATGCAGCCCGGCGGTAAGATCGAACCCAACGAGCCCGCCCGCCAGGCGCTGGTTCGCGAGCTCGAAGAGGAGCTTGGCGTCGTCGTGGCGTCTGAGCGTCTCGAGTACATGGCGCGCCTCAAAATCGAGGCCGCCAACGAGCCGGATACGCTGATCGATACCGAGCTTTTTCGTCTGGACCTTGATGAGCACGTCGAGGCGGCGGCGGAGATCGCCGAGGCGGTGTGGGTCACGCCGCACAGCGCCCAGGCACTTGCGCTCGCACCGCTGACTCGTGAGCACGTTCTGGCGCTGGCGCACTGCGGCTGAAGCGTTCTTGACACTGGTTTTGGCCCTGCGGGGCAAGCCGGGCGCCGGTGTCTCGTGGCTTGAAAGTCTGCTAGTCTACGCGCCTGCCCGTCAGTGGGCAGGCGCTTTTGCGTTTGAAACGAACCCTCAAGCCATTGATAGCGATATGTGATCCCTGGTATGGATCACCACTGCGCTCAAGGAACACCCGAATGCCCATAGTTACACTGCCCGACGGCAGCCAACGTACGTTTGACGAACCGCTTTCCATCATGGCTTTCGCCGAGTCCATTGGCCCTGGTTTGGCCAAGGCGTGCGTGGCCGGAAAGATCGACGGTGTGCTGGTCGATGCGGCCGACATGATCGAGCACGACGCCGAGGTCGCGATCATCACCGCCCGCGACCCGGAAGGCGTCGACATCATTCGCCACTCCAGCGCGCACCTGATTGGGCATGCGGTAAAGCAGCTCTACCCCGACGCCAAAATGGCGATCGGCCCGGTGATCGAAAACGGCTTTTATTACGATATCGACTTTGGCCGCTCGGTCACGCCGGACGATCTGGACGCGATCGAGAAGCGCATGCAGGCGCTGATCGACACCGAGTACGATGTCGTTCGCGAATACGTCGACCGTGACCAGGCGCTGGCAACCTTCGTTGCTCGCGACGAGCCCTACAAGCAGGAGATCGTGCGCGAGATCCCGGACGGCGCGGCCATCCGCCTGTACCACCACGAAGAGTACACGGACATGTGCCGGGGCCCGCACGTGCCCAACACGCGTCATCTAAAAGCGTTCAAACTGACCAAGCTGGCCGGTGCCTACTGGCGTGCAGACGCCTCCAACGCCATGCTCACGCGCATCTACGGCACGGCCTGGGGCGACAAAAAGCAGCTCAAAGCGTACTTGAAGCGCTTGGAAGAGGCGGAAAAGCGCGACCACCGCAAGCTGGCGCGCAAGCTCGATCTCTTCCACATGCAGGAAGAGGCGCCGGGCATGGTGTTCTGGCACCCCAACGGCTGGGCGCTGTGGCAGCAGGTCGAGCAGTACATGCGCGGCGTCTATAAAGAGGGCGGCTACCAGGAGATTCGCTGCCCGCAGGTCATGGACGTGTCGCTGTGGAAAAAGTCCGGCCACTGGGACAACTACGCCGATGGCATGTTCTTCACCGAATCGGAAAAGCACGAGTACGCGCTTAAGCCGATGAACTGCCCGGGCCACGTCCAGGTGTTCAACTCGGGCCTTCGAAGCTACCGCGAGCTTCCGGTGCGCTTTGGCGAGTTCGGCGGCTGTCACCGCAACGAGCCCTCCGGCGCGCTGCACGGCATCATGCGCGTGCGAGCCTTTACCCAGGACGATGGCCATGTCTTCTGCACCGAAGAGCAGGTCGAGCCGGAAGTCACGAGCTTTCACCGTCAGGCGCTGAAGGTGTACCAGGACTTCGGTTTCGAGGATATCGCGATCAAGATCGCGCTGCGCCCGGAAAAACGCATCGGTAGCGACGAGGTGTGGGACCGTGCCGAAGACGCGCTGCGCGGTGCTTTAAAGGCCTGCGACGTCGAGTGGCAGGAACTTCCCGGCGAAGGCGCGTTCTATGGCCCCAAGATCGAGTATCACATGAAGGACTGCTTGGGCCGCGAATGGCAGGTCGGCACCATGCAGGTTGATTTCATGATGCCCGAACGCCTTGGCGCGCAGTACGTGACCGAAGGCGGCGAGCGCAAGGCGCCGGTCATGCTGCACCGGGCGATCGTCGGCTCCATGGAGCGCTTCATCGGTATCCTGATTGAACATTATGCCGGCGCTATGCCATTATGGCTGGCACCCGAGCAAGTGGTGATCATGAATATCACCGATTCGCAGCGTGATTATGCGCTGGAATTGGAGAAACGCTTGCAAAAAAGCGGTCTTCGCGTCAAGGCAGACTTGAGGAACGAGAAGATCGGCTTTAAAATCCGTGAGCATACGTTACAGAAAATTCCCTATCTTCTTGTGGTCGGAGATAAGGAAGTCGAAGCTGACTCAGTGGCCGTGCGAACTCGCAGCGGCGAAAACCTCGGCACCATGACCGTCGATGACTTCATCGAACGCGCAAGTGCCGAGAGAGCAGCCCTGGCGACATCGTCAATTGCCTAAGGAGACAGAGCAATCAAGCGAAGCAACCCGCGCGGGCGTCCAGCAGACAAACGCCCACCAATGAACGAGCGTATTACCGAAGAAGAAGTCCGTTTGATCGATGCAGAAGGTGAGCAGTTGGGTGTTGTGCCCACCACCGAAGCGTTGGAACGGGCTGAAGCTGCCGGTTTGGACCTCGTGCAAATTTCGAATGCCGATCCTATCGTCTGCAAGATTATGGATTACGGCAAATTTGTTTTTGAAACGAAGAAACAAAAAGCGGTTCAGAAGAAAAAGCAAAAGCAAATCCAGGTCAAGGAAGTTAAATTCCGGCCCGGCACCGACGAAGGCGATTATCAGGTCAAGCTTAAAAACCTGATTCGCTTTCTTGAAGGTGGTGACAAAGGCAAGGTCACTTTGCGTTTTCGCGGTCGCGAAATGGCGCACCAGGACATCGGCCGCAAGCTGATGGAGCGGGTCGCTGCTGACCTCGAAGAGATCGGTACGGTGGAATCCTTCCCGAAAATGGAAGGCCGCCAGATGATCATGATTCTTGCCCCCAAGAAGAAGTGATCCAACGGCGAATTTAACGGGTCAGCGCCTGGCGCTGACCGGCCTTGGGTTTTCTAAAAAACATCGAGCGGAGTTTTTCTCATGCCGAAAATCAAAAGCAACAGCGGCGCTGCCAAGCGCTTCAAGAAGACGGCTAACGGCTTCAAGCACAAGCAGTCTTTCCGTAGCCACATCCTGACCAAGAAATCGACCAAGCGTAAGCGTCAGCTTCGCGGTATGAAGCAGATTCACTCGGCTGACAAGCCGCTGATCCAGCGCATGCTGCCGAATCTGTAAGTCGTTTTTCGAATTTTTTAAAGTCAGGAGTGTGTCATGACTCGAGTCAAGCGTGGCGTTGTCGCCCGTCGTCGTCATAAGAAAGTACTGAAGCAGGCCAAAGGCTACTACGGTGCTCGTTCGCGCGTTTTCCGCGTTGCCAAGCAGGCCGTCATCAAGGCCGGCCAGTACGCGTACCGCGATCGTCGTAACCGCAAGCGTCAGTTCCGTGCCCTGTGGATCCAGCGTATCAACGCCGGTGCCCGCATCAACGGCATGTCCTACAGCCGTTTCGTTGGTGGCTTGAAGAAAGCTGGCATCGAAATCGACCGTAAGGTACTGGCGGATCTGGCGGTTCACGAAAAAGCAGCGTTTGCTGCCATCGTGGAAAAAGCCAAGGCTGCCCAATAAGGTTTTAGGCCCGCTTTGGCTTGAAACCAGGGTCATGTCCCTATGACCCGTGCAGGGGAAGAGCAGCCGCTCTTCCCCTGTTTTTTTGCCATTAAAAAATGGCAAGTAAGGCCCCGTTATGGCGACGCCTTATTGGATGAAAACCGCTTAATTCGGAGTTTAATGGATGGACCACCTGCCTACGCTGGTATCAGAGGCGCGCGACGCGATCAAGGCCGCGCAGAGCGTCGCTGAGCTGGACGAATTACGAGTTCGCTACCTGGGCAAGAAGGGCGAGGTCACCGCGCTTTTGAAAGGGCTGGGTAAGCTCAGCGCCGAGGAGCGCCCGGCGGCGGGCGAGCGTATCAACCAGGCGAAGCAGACGTTAGCGGGCGAAATCGACGCCAAGCGTTCGGCGCTGGAGAGTGAAGCGCTCAACGCTCGCCTGGCGGCGGAAAAGATCGACGTGACGCTTCCGGGGCGCGCTCAGGCGCCGGGCGGGCTACATCCGGTCACGCGTACACTGGAGCGTATCGAGAGCCTGTTCACCCGTATCGGCTATGACGTAGCAGTGGGGCCTGAAATCGAAGACGACTACCACAACTTCGAAGCGCTCAACATTCCCGCGCATCACCCGGCGCGCGGCATGGCGGACACCTTCTATTTCGACGCCACGCGGCTTCTGCGTACCCACACCTCGCCGGTCCAGGTGCGCACGATGAAAGAGAGCGAACCGCCGATTCGCATCGTTTGCCCCGGACGGGTCTATCGCAGCGACTCCGACCTCACTCACACGCCGATGTTTCACCAGGTCGAGGGGCTGCTGGTCGACGAAGGCGTAAGCTTTGCCGATCTCAAGGGCACCATCGAAGACTTTTTGCAGGCGTTTTTCGAGCGCGACGATCTGGACGTGCGCTTTCGCCCCTCCTATTTCCCGTTCACCGAACCCTCTGCCGAGGTAGATATTCAGTGCGTGATGTGTAGCGGCGACGGCTGTCGGGTCTGCTCGCACAGCGGCTGGCTCGAGGTGATGGGCTGCGGCATGGTGCACCCTGAGGTCTTCAAGCACTCCGGTATCGATACCGAGCGCTACACCGGTTTCGCCTTCGGCATGGGCGCCGAGCGCCTGGCGATGCTGCGCTACGGCGTCAACGACCTGCGCCTGTTTTTCGAAAACGACCTGCGCTTTTTACGTCAGTTTGCCTAACCACGCCGCCAGACACAGGAACGAGCATGAAATTTTCAGAACAGTGGCTGCGTGAGTGGGTATCGCCGCAGTTGGACACCCAGGCGCTTGCCGACCAGATCACCATGGCGGGCCTCGAAGTCGACGCCGTTGAGCCCGTCGCACCCGCCTTTGAAGGCGTGGTGGTCGCCGAGGTCATCGCCAAGGAGCCGCACCCGGACGCCGACAAGCTCAACGTTTGCCGCGTCAACGACGGCACCGGCGAGGTACAGGTGGTCTGCGGGGCGCGCAACGTGGCCGTCGGCCAGCGCGTGCCCTTCGCCCAGGTAGGCGGTTTGCTGCCCGGCGATTTCAAGATCAAAAAAGCGAAGCTTCGCGGCGTCGAGTCCTTCGGCATGATCTGCTCCGCCTCGGAGCTTGGCCTCGAGGAAGAGACCTCAGAGGGCATTTTCGTACTGCCAAAAGACGCCCCGATCGGCGACAGCGTGCGTGACTACCTGATGCTCGATGACGCGACCATCGAGGTGGACCTGACCCCTAACCGGGGCGACTGCCTGAGCGTCAAGGGCATGGCCCGGGAAGTCGGCGTACTCAACCGTCTGCCGGTCCAGGCGCCCGGTGCCGACCCGGTGGCGCCGAGCAGCGAACAGCGCTTCCCGGTCAGCGTTAGCGCCGTCGAGCAGTGCCCGCGCTACGTATCGCGGGTGATCGACGGCGTCGACCATACGCGCCCGACGCCGCTTTGGATGGTCGAGCGCCTGCGCCGCAGCGGCGTGCGCAGCATCGACCCGGCGGTCGACGTCACCAATTACGTCATGCTCGAACTCGGCCAGCCGCTTCACGCCTTCGATCTGGATAACCTGAGCGAGGGCATTCAGGTGCGCATGGCCCAAGAGGGCGAGCGGCTGACGCTGCTCGACGGACAGGACATCGCGCTGCGCCCGGATACGTTGGTCATCGCCGACGGTACCGGTCCGCTGGCCATGGCCGGCGTCATGGGCGGTGAGTCCTCCGGCGTTAGCGCCACCACGCGCACGCTGTTTCTCGAGGCCGCCTACTTCACGCAGTTGGCGGTCGCAGGGCAGGCGCGCTCCTACGGGCTTCATACCGATGCTTCTCACCGTTTCGAGCGCGGCGTCGACCCGTCGCTGACCGCTCAGGCGATCGAGCGCGCTACCCGGCTTTTGATCGATATCTGCGGTGGCCAGGCGGGGCCGGTCTGCGAAACCCAAAGCGAGGCCGGGCTACCACAAGCGCGACGTATTACGCTGCGCGAGGCTCGTCTTGAGCAAGCGCTCTCCAAGGCGCTTGCGTCTGACGAAGTCAGCGATATTCTCGACCGTCTCGGGCTTACAAGCTCGTATGCCAACGGCGAGTGGCAGGTAGCGGTACCGAGCTGGCGTTTCGATATCGCGATCGAAGAGGATTTGATCGAAGAGATCGCCCGCATCCACGGCTATAACAACCTGCCGGTTCGCCGCCCGGCGGCGCGTTTAGCACTGCGCCCGGCCAACGAGGCTCGACTGACCCAGTCGGCGCTTAAAAACCAGATGGTCGCGCGCGGCTATCAGGAGGCGATCACCTACAGCTTCGTCGCGCCGGAGCTTCAAAAGACGCTTCTGCCCGAAGCGGTCTCGCCGGTGCTGGCCAACCCGATCTCGGCGGATCTCTCGGTCATGCGCGCAAGTCTTTTCCCGGGGCTGGTGCGCGCGCTTTCGCACAACCTGAATCGTCAGCAACACCGCGTACGCCTGTTCGAAACCGGGCTGGTCTTCCGGGGCGAGCTCGATTCGCTCATCCAAACCCCGATGCTGGGCGCGCTTGCCTGCGGGCCGCGGGAACTCGAAGGCTGGAGCAGCGACAAGACCGCGGTGGATTTCTTCGATCTCAAGGGCGATCTCGAAAGCCTTTTAGCGATGGGCGACGACAGCGCCTGGCGATTCGAGCCCGGTGAGCATCCGGCACTACATCCAGGCCAGTGCGCCGAGCTGTTCCACGGCGACCAGCCCGCCGGCTGGATCGGTACGCTGCACCCGAAAGTGCGCGCTGAGCTTGGACTCAAGGTCGATGCGGTACTGTTCGAGGTGCGCCTGGATGCGCTGAGCGAAGGCGTGATTCCCGCCTTTGCGCCGCTATCGCGCTACCCGGAAGTGCGTCGCGATCTCGCCTTCAGCCTTGATGCGCAAACGCCGGTTCAGGCGCTTCTCGACTGCGTGAGCCGTCAGGCCGGCGATCATCTCGAGGATCTCAAGCTTTTCGACGTCTACACGGGTAAAGGAGTGGAGCCGGGGCAGAAGAGTATCGCCCTGGGCTTGACCTGGCAGCATCCATCGCGCACGCTAAATGATGATGAAATCAATCAGCGGGTGGATTCGATTGTGGCCGAGGCAAGCGCCACGTTGAATGCGCAGCTTCGCGGCTGACACTTAAAGGTCGCAAGCAACATCGTTGGCAATGGTGGGCGACAAGGAGAAGCGATATGGGGGCGTTGACCAAAGCGGAGTTGGCCGAGCATCTACACACCGAGCTTGCGCTGTCCAAGCGCGAAGCCAAGGCCATGGTAGAGACGTTTTTCGAAGAGATTCGTGCCTGCCTGCGGGAAAACGAGCAGGTGAAGCTTTCCGGTTTTGGCAACTTCGATTTGCGTGACAAGCGTGAACGGCCGGGTCGAAACCCGAAAACCGGTGAAGAGATTCCGATTTCCGCTCGCCGCGTGGTGACCTTTCGCCCGGGTCAGAAGCTCAAGCAGCAGGTCGAGCACTTCACCGACGCTTGAGGGTCGACGCCGGAGCCGCTGCGCCATTGCGCGCGCGGCGCCCTTGTTCGTTCCAGGCGCCTCTTAACCGGGGCGCTTTTTTTGTGCGCGACCCGCATCAATAGTCTGGGTCACAGGCGCCCGGAATGCGTTTTACGGGCAAGTCGTGTTAATATCCGAGCAAATTCATCAGGTATTGGTCGGAGGCTATCCGACCCGTGCTTTCATTGTTTTTCAAACATGATTTTTTCGAACATGTTTTATCGAGCATGGTTTTCGAGAATTGTTTATCGAGGAGTTCATCAATGCCTCAGCTCAATATTCTGGTGGGCACCATGTACGGCGGAGCGCTTGATGTAGCCGAGCAGGTCAAGCCGCTGTTCGAAGCCGCCGGTTATACGGTCGCGATCAAGGAGCAGCCGGTCATTGAGGACGTCAAAGAGCAGGCGCTGACGCTTTTTTGCGTCTCCACCACCGGCAGCGGCGATTTCCCGGGTAATTTCGTACCCTTCGTACGCCAGCTCAAGGATCAAAGTCCGGCGCTGACAGAGCTCAATTACGGGCTTATCGCGCTGGGCGACAGCTCTTATGATGACACTTTCTGCGGCGCCGGCCGGGCGCTCGACGCGATGCTCGAGGATCTGGGCGCCAAGCGCCTGGGCGAGCGCCTGGAAGTGGACGCCATGGAAACCTTCATGGCAGACGACGCCGCGCTCCCGTGGGTCGAAACCTGGATCGACGAGCAGTCGCTCAAGGTCGCCTGATGCAATCGGGACGCTGTGAACGGGTAGGGGTGGCGATCGGCCTGTGCGTACTCATGCTGTCGGTGATTCCACGCTATGTGGCCGGCGGTTTTGAGACGCGTTTGACTCTGTTGCTGGTCGCCATCGTTCTAGTCGCAGGCGCGGCGATTGTTAACTGGCGCATGCTCTCAAACGACGAGCGCAATCGTCTGCCGTCGCTTTTGAAACGGCTGGGGCTGTCGCTGGTTGTTGGCGCCGCCGTCATGGGGATATGGCACCTGCTGATGACCGACTGGCTAAGCTGGCAGCAGTTCATCTCCCATGGCGCGACCTGTGGCCTTTTACTGTTTGCCGTGAGTCTTGGCTGGCAGCGAAAAACGACTAACTGACAGTGGAGCGCGGAATTTCAATGAAACTCCCTTGTAATTACGCAGCGTGCCCCCATCTTGCGAACATGTTGGGCACCCCGGCGCTTGCCAGCTTGCGCCGGGGTTCTTAAAATCGCCCCTTTAACTATTGATACGCACTCACTACAACGCCCAGCCGCTAGAGGACAATTCATGCAAGTTTCTGTCGAGACGACCTCCCCCATCGAACGTCGCATCACCATTCAGGTACCGGCGGCGGACATCGACGAGGCCGTCAGCGCTCGCTTGAAAGACACCGCGAAAAACGTTCGCTTGAACGGTTTCCGCCAGGGCCGGGTTCCCATGGACGTCGTTCGCCAGCGCTACGGCGACAGCGTTCGCAGCGAAGTGGTTGGCGAAGTCATGCGCGAGCGCTACGTCCGCGCCATTACCGACGAAGGTTTGAACCCCGCCGGGTATCCGCAAATCGAGCCGAAGGTCAACGAAGCAGGTAAGGACTTTGAGTTCGTTGCGATCATGGAAGTGTATCCGCAGGTAGAGCTGAACTCGATCGACGGCACCGACGTGGAGCGTCCGGTCGTTGAAGTCAGCGAAAGCGATGTCGACGAGATGATCGAAACCCTGCGCAAGCAAAATGCCGAGTGGCAGGAAGTGGACAAGGCCGCCGAAGACGGCGATCAGGTCACCATCGATTTCCAGGGCTACCTGGGCGACGAGCCGTTTGAAGGCGGCAGCGCCGAGAACCACTCGCTGGTCATCGGCTCCAATAGCTTCATCCCGGGCTTCGAAGAGCAACTGATCGGTGCGAAAGCTGGCGAAGAGAAGACGCTCAACGTCACCTTCCCGGAAGACTATCAGGCCGAGCATCTGGCCGGCCAGGAAGCTACCTTCAAGGTCACGGTTCACAAGGTTAGCGCTCAGGAGCTTCCGGCGGTCGATTCCGCGTTCTTCGAGCGTTTCGGTGTCGAAGACGGCGACGAGTCCAAATTCCGCGCCGAAATCAAGAAGAACATGACCCGCGAAGCGTCCCAGGCGGTTGATAACCGCGTCAAGCAGCAGGTGCTGGACGCGCTCAAAAACGCCAACGACATTTCTGTTCCCAGCGCGCTGGTACAGCAGGAAACTGACGGCATGAAGCGTCAGGCCGCTCAGCAGTTCGGCCTTGGCGAAGACTTCGACGTCAGCCAACTGCCGAACGAACTGTTCGCTGATCAGGCCAAGGGTCGCGTTCAGGTCGGCTTGCTGCTTGCTGAAGTCATCAAAGCCAACGAGCTCGACGCCTCTGACGACGAAATCAAGGCGAAGGTCGAAGAGCTTGCCGAGCAGTATCAGGACCCGTCTGAAGTGGTCGAGTACTACATGGGTAACGACGAGCTTAAGACCCAAGTCAAATCCGCCATCCTCGAAGAGAAAGCGGTCGACAAACTTCTTGAGCAGGCAAACGTCAAGGATGTCGAAATGAGCTACCAGCAGGCGCTGGCTGCGGCTCAGCAGCAGGCGGAGCAGGGCGAGGAAGAGAGCGAAGAGTCCAACGCCTAACCTACCCTTGGCAATCTCGTGGCGCACCCCGGTGCGCCTCTCCCTTACCGGACGCAAGGAATCACCCGTATGAGTGAGTTTGATATTCAAAACGCCGGCGGTTTAGTGCCCATGGTGGTTGAGCAAAGCGCCAAAGGGGAACGAGCTTACGATATCTATTCGCGGCTTTTGAAAGAGCGCGTCATTTTTCTCGTCGGCCCGGTCGAGGACTACATGGCCAATCTGGTCGTGGCGCAAATGCTCTTTCTCGAGTCGGAAAACCCCGACAAGGACATCCACCTGTACATCAACTCACCGGGTGGGTCCGTAACCGCGGGCATGTCGATTTACGACACCATGCAGTTCATCAAGCCGGACGTCTCGACCGTGTGTATCGGCCAGGCTGCCAGTATGGGTGCGCTGCTTTTGACTGCGGGTGCGGCGGGCAAGCGTTACTGTTTGCCCAACTCGCGCGTCATGATCCACCAGCCGCTGGGCGGCTATCAGGGTCAGGCCTCGGACATTGAAATCCATACGCGGGAAATCCTGGGTATTCGCGAAAAACTCAATCACATTCTTGCCCATCACACGGGCCAGGATATCGAGAAAGTCGCTCGCGATACCGACCGCGATAACTTCATGAGCGCCAACCAGGCTCAGGAGTATGGCCTGATCGACGCAGTGCTGGATAAGCGGCCTGCATCCTGATAGCGTAAACGGATTACCGCTTTTCCAACGAGCTTTTCCGGCGGCGAGAGCCGCCGCAGTGACAGGGGTACGCCAATGGCCGACGGCAAAGGCAAGGACGAAGGTGGCAAACTGCTTTACTGCTCGTTTTGTGGCAAGAATCAAAACGAAGTTCGTAAACTGATTGCCGGTCCGTCCGTATATATCTGCGATGAGTGTGTCGACCTGTGTAACGACATCATTCGCGAGGAAGTTCTCGAAGCCGATGCCGAGAGCGATGAAGAGCGTCTGCCTACGCCTCGTGAAATTCGTTACACCCTGGACGACTACGTCATTGGGCAAGACCGCGCGAAAATGGTGCTTTCCGTTGCGGTGTACAACCACTACAAGCGCTTGAAGACCGAAGTGCGCGAAAGCGATGTGGAGCTTGGCAAGTCCAACATCCTGCTGATCGGTCCGACCGGTAGCGGCAAGACGCTTCTGGCCGAAACGATGGCGCGGCTTTTGAACGTGCCGTTCACGATTGCCGATGCCACCACGCTGACCGAAGCAGGCTACGTGGGTGAAGATGTCGAGAACATCATTCAGAAGCTTCTGCAAAAGTGTGACTACGATGTCGAGAAGGCCGAGCGCGGTATCGTCTATATCGACGAAATCGACAAGATTTCGCGAAAGTCGGACAACCCCTCGATCACCCGCGACGTGTCCGGCGAAGGCGTACAGCAGGCGCTTTTGAAGCTGATCGAAGGCACGACCGCCTCGGTGCCGCCCCAGGGCGGGCGCAAGCATCCGCAGCAGGAGTTCGTGCAGGTAAACACGGCCAACATGCTCTTCATCGTGGGCGGCGCCTTTGCCGGACTCGACAAAGTCATTCGCGACCGCTCCGAGAAAGGCGGTATCGGGTTTAACGCAAGCGTCAAGAGCAAGGAAGCGTCGAAAGGCGTGGGCGAGCTTCTGGCTGCGGTCGAGCCGGAAGATTTGGTCAAGTTTGGTTTGATTCCCGAGTTCGTCGGGCGTCTTCCGGTCATCGCTACGCTTACCGAGCTCAACGAGGATGCGCTGATCCAGATTTTGACCGAGCCGAAAAACTCGCTGGTCAAGCAGTATGCCAAGCTCTTCGAAATGGAAGACGTGACGCTGGAGTTTCGCGAAGAGGCGCTGCGCGCTGTAGCCGCCAAGGCCATGGAGCGCAAGACCGGCGCGCGGGGGCTGCGCTCGATTCTCGAGTCGGTACTGCTCGACACCATGTACGAGATTCCCTCGCTCGAGGACGTCAGCAAGGTGGTGATCGATAAGTCGGTCATCGAAGGCGAGAGCCAGCCGCTTTTGATCTATACCAATCAGCAAGAGAAGCGCGTTGACGGAACCGACGGCTAATCGCGCCGCGTACGATCCAGGTTCTGCTTGCACCACCGCCAAGGGGTCGCCTATGCGACCCCTTGTTGTTGTAGAAAGGTCGTCGACAAAACGTCGAGCCGGCGCTGATCGCGCGCCGCTTTTCCGGCGCGCCGCGCCAGGCCGAACCCGGATCACCCAGCGAGCCAGCGGCTGACGTTACCAGGCCGCGTCTTCCATATTGTTGGGCGCTTTGAAGTGGTAACGCTTTATCGAGCGCCTATCCGATTTGAGGAACGTCTGCGATGCAGCAGAACGCCGATCAGACACAGTGTTTACCCATGTTGCCGCTGCGCGACGTGGTGGTATACCCGCAAATGGTGATTCCGCTGTTTGTGGGGCGGGAAAAATCCATCCATGCGCTGGAAGCAGCCATGGAAGCGGACAAGCGCGTCCTGCTGGTCGCCCAGCGCGAAGCCTCCCAGGACGAGCCGGACAACGACGATTTGTACCGCATGGGCACCGTCGCCGACATCATGCAGCTTCTAAAACTGCCCGACGGCACCGTCAAGGTGCTGATCGAAGGCAGTTTCCGCGCTGACGTGGTCGATATCGAGGAGAACGAGGCGGGCTACACCCAGGCCCACCTGACGCCGCGGGAAAGCGAGCCGTTGACCTCGCGCGAGCAGGAGGCGTTGGTGCGCGTGCTGCTCAATCAGTTCGAGCAGTACGTCAAGCTCTCCAAGAAGGTGCCCAACGAGGTGCTCAATTCGCTCTCCGGCATCGAGGACCCGAGCCGTCTGGTGGATACCATTTGCGCCCACCTGTCGCTCAAGATCGGCGACAAGCAGGAGCTTTTGGAGATGGATCGCGTGCGCGATCGCATTGAGCATCTGATGGCGCTGATCGAGTCCGAAATCGATCTGCTGCAGGTCGAAAAGCGCATCCGCTCCCGGGTCAAGGAGCAGATGGAGAAGACCCAGCGCGAGTACTACCTCAACGAGCAGATGAAAGCCATCCAGAAAGAGATGGGCGAGCTCGACGACGTCCCCAACGAAGCCGAGAAGTACGAGAAGGCGATTGCGGATGCCGGCATGCCCAAGGAGGCCGCCGAGAAAGCCACTCAGGAGCTTAATAAGCTCAAGATGATGGCCTCGAACTCCGCCGAGGCCACGGTGGTGCGCTCTTATCTTGACTGGCTGATCGCCGTGCCGTGGAAAAAGCGCACCCGAGTCAAGCACGACTTGATCAAGGCGCAGGAGGTGCTCGACGAGGACCACTACGGTCTTGAAGAGGTGAAGGCGCGCATTCTCGAGTACCTGGCGGTACAAAAGCGCGTGAAGAAAATGAAAGGGCCGGTGCTGTGTCTGGTCGGCCCGCCCGGGGTGGGCAAGACCTCGCTGGGTCAATCGATTGCGCGGGCCACCAACCGTAAGTACGTGCGTCTGGCGCTCGGCGGAGTGCGCGATGAATCCGAGATTCGTGGCCATCGGCGCACCTACATCGGTTCGCTTCCAGGTAAGCTGATGCAGCGCATGGCGCGCGCCGAGGTGAAAAACCCGCTGTTTCTGCTCGACGAAGTCGATAAACTAGGGATGGATCATCGCGGCGATCCGTCTTCGGCGCTTCTCGAGGTGCTGGATCCGGAGCAGAACAACAGCTTCAGCGATCACTATCTCGAGCTCGACTACGATCTCTCGGAGACGCTGTTCATCTGCACCGCGAACTCGATGAACATTCCCGGGCCGCTTCTGGATCGGATGGAGATCATTCGTCTGCCGGGTTACACCGAAGACGAGAAGCTCGCGATCGCCAAGCGCTATCTACTGCCCAAGCAGCTCAAGGCCAACGGCTTGAAGGCCGAGGAGCTGGCCCTCGATGACGAGGCGCTGTTGGAGCTGGTGCGTTACTACACCCGCGAGGCGGGCGTGCGTGAGCTCGAGCGCCAGATCGCCAAGGTGTGCCGCAAGGTGCTGCGTGAGCGCGTCGAGGCGGAGGTGAGCACGTCCAAAGAGGCCAAGGAGCCGCCGCGCACTTTGGAGGCCGAGCACATCGAGACCTACGCCGGCGTGCGCCGCTACAGCTACGGCCTGGCCGAGAAGGAAGACCAGGTGGGTCGCGTGACCGGGCTTGCCTGGACCTCCGTGGGCGGCGAAATCCTCAACATCGAATCCGTGGTCACGCCGGGCAAGGGGCGGATCAACAAGACCGGCTCCTTGGGCGATGTAATGAAGGAGTCGGTGAGCGCTGCGCACACCGTGGTCAAGGCGCGGGCGGCAACCTTCGGTATCGCCGCAGAGCGCTTTGAGAGCGAAGATCTTCATATCCACGTGCCAGAGGGTGCTACGCCGAAAGACGGCCCAAGCGCCGGCGTTGCCATGGTGACGGCGATGATCTCTGCCTACACCGGTCGTCCGGTTCGCTGCGACGTGGCGATGACCGGCGAGGTCAATCTGCGCGGAGAAGTGATGCCGATTGGTGGGTTGAAGGAGAAATTGCTGGCAGCGCGCCGGGGTGGTATAAAGACCGTCCTAATCCCTGAGGAAAACCGCCGTGATCTCAAGGAAGTACCGGATAACATCAAGGGAGCGCTTGATATTCGCCCGGTACAGTGGATAGATGACGTGTTAGCGGTAGCCTTGGCCGAGGAGCCGGTATCGGGGGCGCCCGCGCTTAAAAGCGCCGATCCGTCATTTACCGGCAGCACCACGGCCAGTACGCATTAAGCGTTAGAGCCCGTAGAGGCTTGCAAGTATAAGGAGCGCTCGGGCCCTTCATTGGGGCGGGCGCTCGTATCCGGGTCGCTTGACAGGTATTTCAAGGCATTGCTATAAAACGCAGCTATGCTTTGAGCTTGTACCCGCCGGTGACCGCGCCGTTCAGAGCCATTTTTTCGAAACATTTAAGGGGTGAAGTGTGAATAAGTCCGAGCTGATTGAAGCTATTGCCGCGTCTGCAGATATTCCGAAAGCAGCGGCAACCCGCGCATTGGATGCCATGGTCGAGTCTGTCACCGATAGCCTCAAAAAAGGCGAGAGCGTTTCACTGGTGGGCTTTGGTACGTTCGCCATCAAGGAACGCGCCGCGCGCACCGGCCGTAACCCGCAAACCGGCAAGCCGATCCAGATCAGCGCTGCCAAGGTACCCAACTTCAAGGCGGGTAAAGCGTTGAAAGACGCCGTCAACTGATTGACCCGCGTTTGATGTAACGTAATGGGCGCATCGCGAAAGCGATGCGCCCATGTTATTTAAAGGGCCCTCACCGGGCGCGACAAATGGCTGTGACGATCTGAGGCAAGCATGCTGCAAAGTATTCGCAACGGTTCCCGAAGCTGGGGGGCTAAAATCATCATTGGGCTCATGGTGGCCGCCATGGCGCTGTTTGGCATCGAATCGCTGTTCAGCGCGTTCGGCCGCGACCCCAATCAGGTGGCAAGCGTCAATGGCGAACCCATCATGCGCCAGCAGGTGGAAATCGAGGTGCAGCGGGCGATGCGCTCGGGCCAAGTGCCGCCGGAGCAAGAGCGCGCGCTTCGAAGCGATGTGCTCGACCAGTTGATCACCCAAGAGCTTCTGGGCCAGTACGCCGACGACGGCGGCTTCCATCTGTCCGACGAGCAGCTCGATCAGGTCATCGTCACGCTACCCGAGTTTCAGGACGGGCAGGGCCGCTTCAACGCGGATATTTTTCGCAACCAGCTCGGCCGTGCAGGCTATACGCCGCTGGCGTTTCGCGAAGAGCTAAGAAACGATCTCAAGCGTAGCTACCTGCAGCAAGGCTTGGCACAAAGCGATTTCGTGCTGCCCAGCGAGCGCGAGCGACTCCTCGCGCTGCAAAATCAGCAGCGCAGTTTTCGCTACGTGATGCTCGACCAGGGTGATATCGATTTCAACCCGAACGTCACCGACGAGCAGGTCAGCGACTACTACGATACCCATCCGGAGCGCTTCGAGCGGCCAGAGCAGGTGCAGGTGGAGTACGTGGTGATCGACCGCCAGGAGATGGCCGAAGGAGTTGACGTCGATGAGGAAGCGCTGCGCCGCGCTTACCGCGTTCAGAGCCAGACCAGCGACCGCCAGATATCGCACATCATGGTGACGTTCGGCGACGAGCGCAGCCGTGAAGAGGCCCAGGCGCGCGCCGAGCAGGCGTTGGCTGCCGTCGAAGGCGGTAAATCTTTTGAAGAGGTTGCGCTGGAGTACTCCGACGATACCGCCAGCGCCGAGCAGGGCGGCGATCTGGGTGTCGTCGCCCCGGGCATCATGGGCGAGGCGTTTGATGACGCCGCGTTCGCCCTGGGAGAAGGGGAAACCTCGGGGCTGGTGGAAATGGGCAACGCCTTCCACGTGCTGCGCGTGACCAGCGTCGAAGGGCCGAGCTTCGAGGAGCAGCGTGAAAGTCTTGAACAAACCGCCGCGCTCGATGAGGTTAGCGACGACTTCAACCGCCAGGTACAGAGCCTGATCGACGAAAGCTTCGCCGCCGACGATCTGCAAAGCGTGGCGGAGGATCTAGGCCTGACGCTTTATCAAACGGACTGGATCACCCGCGATGGCGGTACCGGCGTGCTTTCAGAGCCCGGCGTCATGGACGAAGCCTTCACCGACGACGTGCTTCAGGACGGCTACAACAGCCAGGTCATCGTGCTCGACGACGACCGCCGTCTGGTATTGCGCGTGGCGGACCACCGCGACGCGACAGTGTTGCCCCTGGGCGAAGTGCGCAGCGATATCGAAGGGTACGTTGCCGCCGCCCAGCGCCAGGATGCGCTCCAGGAAGAGGCTCAGCGACTCATCGATGCGTTAAGCGCCGGCGACTCCGTCGATATCGACTGGCAGGAGGCCAGCGATATTTCTCGCCAGGGGCCTACGACGCTGCCCGCAACGCTGGTCGATGGCGTATTTGGCATGCCGCGACCGGACGAAGGTGACAGCACCTACGCAAGCGTGATGATGCCAGCAAGCGTTGGCGTAGTGGCGCTGGATAGCGTGGCCACGCCCGAAAGCGACGAAGGCGATCAGGCCAGCGAGTTCATTACCCGCATTTCCGAGCAGCTTCGCGCCCAGGCCGCGGTCCAAGGGCTGATCGAGCAGCTCAGAAACGACGCCGATATCGAGCGTTAGACGCCTTAACGCGCTTTCGTGATCACACGAGGGCGCGATAAAAGCGAAAAGAAAAAGCCGATCCAGTGGATCGGCTTTTTTGTGTCCGCAGATAGTCTGCCCTTTGTGGCAGTCCGGTCGCGATCAGCCGGCGTTTGGCTCAGGCGGCGCATCAAGCGCAAAGCGGCGAAGCCGCGGGGTCGGCAAGCCATCACAGGCCTCGATCACGATGTCCCACCCTTGGTCCGACTGCCAGTCGCCCAGCACAAAGCGCTGGGCCGGAACGTCTTCCACGGTCAGCTCGTGCACCATCGGGCGATGGGTGTGGCCGTGAATCATGGTGCTCACGCCGGTTTGGCGCAGGAGCGCCGTGACCTCTGACGGGGTGACATCCATGATCGCCTCCGCCTTGCCGGCATTGGCGCTGTCCGACTCCAGACGCAGCTTCTTGGCCAGCGCCAGGCGCTCCTCCAGCGGCATGGCGAGAATGTGCGCCTGCCACTCGGGGTTTCGCGACTGGGCGCGAAACGCCATGTAGCTTTCGTCCTGGGTGCAGAGGCTATCGCCGTGCAGCAGCACGACGGGCAGGCCCTGCAGCTCGGCCTCGAAGGTCTCGGGCAGGAGCGTGGCGCCACACTCGCTTAAAAAGCGCTCGCCGAGCAAGAAGTCGCGGTTGCCGTGCTGGAAATAGACGGCGGTGCCGGCATCGGCCAACGCGCGTAGCCGCGTTGCGACCTCGCTCGCCACCTGGGCGCTGGGGTGAGGAGCGTCGAGGGTGTCGTCGCCGATCCAGGCGTCGAACAGGTCGCCTAGAATGTAGAGCGCCTCGGCCCCTTGGGCGGTGTGTTCAAGATAGCGAAAGAACCCTCGGTTGATCTCGGGGGTATCGCCGCTCAAATGCGTGTCGGCTACCAGCAGCGTGCGCATAGGACTCCCGGTGATCACTCGTCTTTGACGTAAGCGCGCTCGATGATGACGTCCTCGGCGGGTACGTCGGCGTGCATGCCGCGGCGGGTCGTGGAAACGCCCTTGATGGCGTTGACCACGTCCATGCCGTCGACCACTTCACCGAACACCGCATAGCCCCAGCCCTGCAGATTCTTGCCGCTATGGTTCAAAAAGCTGTTGTTTCCCACGTTGATGAAAAACTGCGAACTCGCCGAGTGCGGGTCCTGGGTACGCGCCATGGCGAGAGTCCCGATCGTGTTTTCGAGGCCGTTGTCGGCTTCGTTTTCGATCGGGGCGCGGGTCGGCTTTTGCTCGAAGTTGGTGTCGAAGCCGCCGCCCTGGACCATGAAGCCGTCGATCACGCGGTGAAACAGCGTACCGTCGTAGAAGCCGTCGCGCACGTACTGCTCGAAGTTCGCCGCGGTGTTCGGGGCTTTGTCGTGATTGAGCGCGACAGTGATGTCGCCCATGCTGGTCTGTAATACGATCATGGTTAAATTCCTGTTGAATGAAGGCGTTCGCCTTGGCGCTGTGCATCGGCGTCGCGTTATAATAGCGGTTTTGCCCGGCGCCGCGAAGCGCTACGGTTCTACTCCGGGACGACGCGCACTGCTTGCCGTCCGGCACGCCATCCACTGTGAGGTTATCAACACCGCCATGACCAACGAGACCACCAAAGCGCCGAACTTCATTCGCAACCAGGTACGCGACGAGATCGAAAGCGGGCAGGTCAGCACTATCGTGACGCGTTTTCCCCCGGAGCCCAACGGCTTTTTGCACATTGGCCATGCCAAGTCGATCTGTCTCAACTTCGGGTTGGCCCGTGAACTCGGTGGTGACTGTCATCTGCGGTTCGACGATACCAACCCGGCCAAGGAAGAGCAGGCCTACATCGACGCCATCAAGGAGGACGTCGAGTGGCTGGGGTTCGAGTGGGCGGGCGAGGTGCGCTTTGCGTCGACCTATTTCGACCAGCTCTACGCTTGGGCGCAGCACCTGGTGCGCGAAAGCAAGGCCTACGTCGATGACCTGAACCCGGACGAGATACGTGAATACCGCGGCACGCTGACCGAACCCGGCCGCCCCAGCCCCTACCGCGAGCGCGGGGTCGAGGAGAATCTGGATCTGCTCGAGCGCATGCGCCTAGGTGAGTTCGGTGAAGGCGAGAAGGTGCTGCGCGCCAAAATCGACATGGCGTCGCCGAACATCAACCTGCGCGACCCGATTCTTTACCGCATTCGCCACGCAAGTCACCACCAGACCGGCGACGCCTGGAAGATCTACCCCTCCTACGATTTCACCCACGGCCAGTCGGATGCGCTCGAAGGCGTTACCCACTCGATCTGTACCCTGGAGTTCGAGGATCACCGCCCGCTTTACGAATGGTTTCTGAACAACCTGCCGGTGCCCAGCAAGCCGCGCCAGATCGAGTTCGCCCGCTTGAACCTGAATTACACGCTCACGTCCAAGCGCAAACTAAAGCTGCTGGTCGATGAGAAGATCGTCGACGGCTGGGACGACCCGCGCATGCCGACCATCTCGGGTATGCGCCGGCGCGGCTACACCCCGGCCTCGATTCGCAAGTTTTGCGAAATGATCGGCGTGACCCGCGCCGACGGCGGGCTGGTCGATATCGCCATGCTGACCCACGCGATCCGTTCAGATCTCGAGGACAACGCCCCGCGAGCGATGTGCGTGATGAAGCCGCTCAAGGTCGTGCTGACCAACGTCGACGAGGGTTTCGAAGAGGTGTACGAAGTGCCCGGCCACCCGGCCCGCGACGACATGGCCGTTCGCCGCGTGCCGCTGACCCGCGAGCTCTATATCGATCAGGAAGACTTCATGGAGGACGCGCCCAAGAAGTTCTTCCGTTTGGCGCCGCGCAAGGAAGTGCGCCTGCGCAACAGCTACGTGATCTGCTGTGACGAGGTGATCAAGGATGACGCCGGTGAGATCAAGGAGCTTCGCTGCTCGGTAGACTTCGATACTCTCGGCAAGAACCCGGAAGGGCGCAAGGTCAAGGGCGTGATCCACTGGGTGAGCGCGGTTCACGGCGTGCCCATGGAAGTGCGCCTCTACGACAACCTGTTCATGGTCGAGCAGCCGGACCGTGACAAGGATGCCGACTTCCTCGATCACCTGAACCCGGAGTCGCTGGTTGTCTGCCAGGCCGTCGGCGAGCCGAGCCTCGCGGATGCCGCGCCAGAGTCACGCTACCAGTTCGAGCGGGTGGGCTACTTCTGCGCCGATCGCCACCTGTCGACGCCGGACAAGCTCGTCTTCAACCGCACCGTCGGGCTGAAGGATAGCTGGGCGAAAATTCAGAAAAAGGGCTGAGGTGGCCATGCAGATTTACAACACGCTTACCCGCGCCAAGGAAACCTTTACGCCGATCGAGCCTGGCAAGGTGCGCATGTACGTGTGCGGCATGACGGTGTACGACTACTGCCACCTGGGCCACGCCCGGGTGATGGTGGCGTTCGATGTGATCACCCGCTACCTGCGCGAGCGCGGGTTCGAGGTCGATTATGTGCGCAACATCACTGATATCGACGACAAGATTTTAAAGCGTGCCGAAGAGAACGACGAGCCGATTGGCGCGCTCACCGAGCGCATGATCGCCGCGATGCACGAGGACGAGGCGCGCCTGAATGTCCTACCGCCAACGCGGGAGCCGCGGGCCACTGGGCACATCGACGACATAACCGCGATGATCGAGACGCTGATCGACAAGGGCTTCGCCTACCGCGCCGATAACGGCGATGTCTACTACCGGGTGCGCAAGTTCGACGGCTACGGCAAGCTCAACAACCGCCAGCTCGACGACATGCGCGCGGGTTCCCGCGTCGATGTAGACACGCACAAGGAAGACCCGCTCGATTTCGTACTCTGGAAAGCCGCCAAGCCGGGTGAAGCGCACTGGCACTCGCCCTGGGGTAACGGCCGGCCTGGCTGGCACATCGAGTGCTCGGCGATGTCGACGTGCTGTTTGGGCAACACGTTCGATATTCACGGCGGCGGCCCTGACCTGACCTTCCCGCACCACGAAAACGAGATCGCCCAAAGCGAGGCCGCCACCGGCCAGACCTACGTCAACACCTGGATGCACGCCGGGGCGGTGCGCGTCGACCAGGAGAAGATGTCCAAGTCGCTCGGTAACTTCTTTACCATTCGCGACGTGCTCGAAGAGCACGACCCGGAAGTGGTGCGTTTTCTTCTGGTGGCGAGCCACTATCGAAGCCCGATCAACTACTCGGTGGGCTCGCTGGTCGAGGCGCGCAAGTCGCTGATTCGCTTCTACACCGCCCTTGACGGTGTCGAAGATTCGCCCGCGTCGCAGCCAATCGAAGACGCGTCGTTCGATGCTCGTTTTAAGGCGGCGATGGACGACGACTTCAACACGCCGGAAGCGCTGGCGGTGCTGTTCGATCTGGCCCGCGATGTGAACCGCGCCAAAACCGATGCGCCGTCGCTCGCGCCGGCGCTGGCCACAGAGCTCGTTCGCCTGGGCGGCGTGCTGGGGCTTTTACAGCAGGCCCCTCAAGCGTTTCTCAAAGGCACCGCTAGCGCGCCGATCAGCGATGCCGAGATCGAGGCGAAGATCGAGCAGCGTAAACAGGCCAAAATGGACAAGGACTTCGCCCGGGCCGACGCTATTCGCGACGAGCTGGCAGCACTCGGTATCGTGCTCAAGGACTCCCGCGAGGGCACGACTTGGGTCGTCGAAGCGCTTTAGAGCGGGCGGTGGGTGTGGCGCTTGACGTCGCGCCACCTATACTTAACGCTTTGATGAGCCAATTGAATAAAGGATGATGACAATGCGCTCCATGGTTAAACCTACGCTTGCAACGCTGGCGCTCGCCTTCGCCACAAGCGCCGCCCAGGCCGATGATCCGGTGGTCGTGGCATCGAAAATCGATACCGAAGGGTCGGTGCTTGGCGAGCTGATCATTCAGACGCTGGAGCGCGAAGGGATTCCGACGGAAAACCGTCTGCAGCTCGGCGCCACCAGCGTGGTGCGAAGCGCCATCGAGGCTGGTGAAATCGACCTCTACCCGGAGTACACCGGCAACGGCGCGTTCTTTTTCGACATGACCGACAGCCCGGTCTGGAATGACGCCGATCAGGCCTTTGAAACCGTGCGCGAGCGCGATGCGCAAAACGGCCTGGTGTGGCTGCGTCCCGCCAGCGCCAATAACACCTGGGCGATCAGCGTGCGCGGCGATGTGGCCGAAGAAAATGGCCTCAAGACGCTGGACGATTTGACCGAGTATCTGGAGCAGGGCGGTGAGTTCAAGTTCGCCGCCAGCGCCGAGTTCGTCGAGTCCGAGCAGGCGCTCCCGGCGTTTCAGAACGCCTACGGCTTCGAGCTTTCCGACGACCAGCTGCTGGTGCTTTCCGGCGGCAACACCGCGGCCACCATGCGAGCCGCCGCCCAGCAAACCAGCGGCGTCAACGCGGCGATGACCTACGGTACCGACGGCGGGCTCAACGCGCTCAACCTCGTCGTGCTGGAGGATACCAAAGGCGTTCAGCCGATCTATCAGCCCGCGCCGCTAGTGCGCGAAAGCGTGCTCGAAACCTACCCGGCCATCGAAGAGAGCCTCGAAGCGGTGTTCGAAACGCTCGATCTCGAAACCCTCCAGCGCCTGAACGCCGATGTGGCGGTCAACGGGCTGTCGCCGGATCAGGTGGCCCGCGACTACCTCGATAGCCTGGGCGACTGATTGATGCCGGTACGGGCAGCGGCCCGGCTCAGGGCCGGGGCGCGCACGCTTGCGCCCAACGCGGTACTGCTGACGCTTTCGATCGTCATGCTCGCGGCGCTTTGGCTGACCTCTACGGTCAGCGTCGCGCCCAACCGTATCGTGCCCGGCAGCGCGTTTGATGTAGTCGCCGCGTTCGGCGTGGCGGGGGCGCTGCTGGTGTCGCTGCTGCTGCTGGCGCTGGCGGCGCTGTCGCTCAAGGCCGAGCGGGTCAACTACCAGGCGATGCTGCTGCTCGTGGTGTTGATTTTGCTGCTGATGCCCTTTGGGCTGATGGTCGCCGGCCATTTTCTCATCGACCCGGCGCTTGCCCAGGCGCGGCTCGGCATCGGCGCGGGCTACTGGACGCTTTTGTTCGTGCTGCTGTTGTGCCTGGTCGAGCTTCGCCTGCGCCTTGGGCTTAAACGCCTGGCTACCGCCGCGCTGCTGTTGGGCGTGGCGCTGGTCTGGTGGCTCTGCGCCCGGCTCTGGCTCGACGAGCTGGCGCTGGTGCAGGAGTTCCATTCGCGCCAGAGCGCGTTCTACGCCGCGCTATCCCAGCATCTGGTGCTGGTCGCCAGCGCCGTGGGTGTAAGCCTGGTGCTGGGCATGACGCTGGCGCTTTTGATGCGCCGGTTCACCCGGGTAGAAAAGGTCGGGTTTGCGCTGCTGAATTTCTTTCAAACCGTCCCGAGCTTGGCGCTTTTCGGGCTTTTGCTGGCGCCGCTTGCTTGGCTCGGTGCCAACGTGGCCTTTTTGCGCGATCTCGGCGTGAGCGGCATCGGCAATACGCCGGCATTGATCGCGCTGATCGCCTATAGCCTGCTGCCGATTGCGCGAAACACTTATATTGCGCTGGGCGAGGTGCGCCCGGACACCCTGGAAGCTGCCACCGCCATGGGCATGCGCCCGGCCCAACGGTTCTGGCAGGTGCGGTTTCCGCTGGCGCTGCCGGTGCTGCTGGAAGGCGTGCGTATCACCACCGTTCAAGCCGTGGGGCTTGCCGCAGTGGCCGCGCTGATCGGCGCCGGCGGGTTGGGGACGTTCATTTTTCAGGGGCTGGGGCAGGCCGCCATGGACATGGTGCTGCTCGGGGCGCTGCCGATCGTAATCATGGCGCTGATCATGGACGCCGGGCTCGGGGCGCTGGCTGAACTCACCCGTCACGGAGGACAGGCATGATCGAGCTCTCCCGCGTTTCCAAGCGCTTTGGTGACACCACCGCGGTCGACGATATCTCCTTGAGCATCCCCAGCGGGAAGTTTTGTGCGCTGGTAGGTACCTCCGGCTGCGGTAAATCGACCATGCTTCGCATGATCAATCGGTTGATCCCTCACAGCGACGGCCAAATCACGCTGGATGGCGAGCCCATCGAAAGCTTCAATCCGGTCAAGTTAAGGCGGCGTATCGGCTACGTCATCCAGAGCACAGGGCTGTTTCCCCACTGGAGCGTGGCGCGAAATATCGGCCTGGTGCCGCGGCTGTTGAAATGGCCCACGGAAAAGGTCAACGCGAGGGTGGAGGAGCTGATGGGCATTTTCGGGCTGCCCGTTGACGAGTTCGCCCACAAGTACCCGCACCAACTCTCCGGCGGTCAGGCGCAGCGAGTGGGCGTTGCCCGGGCGTTGGCCGCCGACCCGGACATCCTGCTGATGGACGAGCCGTTTGGCGCGCTCGACCCGCTCACGCGCGAAAAGCTTCAGGACGAGCTTTTACGTCTGCAGGCCAAACTGCACAAGACCGTGGTGTTCGTCACTCACGACATGGACGAGGCGTTGAAGCTTGCCGACCACCTGGTGGTGATGCGCGACGGGCGCATCGTGCAGCAGGGCAGCCCGCTTGCGCTTTTACAGCACCCGGAGGACGCCTTCGTGGAGTCGATGCTCGGCGGGCTGGAGCGTGGGCTCAAGCAGGCCGCGCTCACCCGCGTAAAAGACCATATGACGTCACTGGGCTCGGCCATTCCCGCTCACTCGCGTATTCCCGGCGACTTCACCCTGCGCCAAGGGCTTTCGATGATGATGCGCGATCACTGCGACCGGCTCACGGTAGTCGATGCCAGCGACGTGCCCATTGGCGAGCTCTCGCTTCGCCGGCTGATCAAGGAAGCGCAAACCGAGCGGGGCGTTCACCGTGCAGGCTAGTGTCGTCTCTCTGCGCCCCGGTTTTGCACTCCGCTGGCTGGTGCCGCTTGGCTGGGCGGCACTGCTGGCGCTGGCGGTGTTCGGCATGCAGTATGCCGACGGCTTTTTTCGCTGGATCGCGCCGGATGCCCGCCAGGTCATCTATAGCCGCGCCAGCTTTCTCGACCTGCTGGGCCGCCATCTGCTGGTGGTCGGCGTGGCCGGGGCGGTCACCATCGTGGTCGGCGTGCTGGCGGGCATCGGTGTTACCCGTCGGTACGGGCGCGATTTCCTGCCGCTGGCGGGCCAGCTCGCCTCCATTGGCCAGACGTTTCCGCCGGTGGCGGTACTGGCGCTGGCGGTGCCGGTGCTGGGCTTTGGGACGCTTCCGATCATCGTCGCGCTCATGCTCTACGGGCTTCTGCCCATTTTGCGCAATACCTTGGCGGGGCTTCAGGGGGTGGACGCCGGTACCAAGGAGGCGGCGCTCGCCATGGGCATGACCCAGCGCCAAATCCTCTGGCGCGTGGAGCTGCCGCTGGCCGCTCCGGTGATTCTCGCCGGCATTCGCACCTCGATCACGATCAATATCGCCACCGCTGCGCTGGGAGCGACGGTCGGAGCCAGTAACCTGGGCGACCCCATCATCTCCGGCATCGTCAATTCCAATATGGCCTACGTGCTGCAGGGTGCGCTCTTGATCGCGCTGCTGGCACTCACCGTCGATAGTCTTTTCGATCTTTTCCAGCAGGCGCTGGCCAAGCGCTCCGCTGCGTAATCCCACCCCTTGTTATCATTTCAGAGCGCGCTTTCGCTCTGCGCCCTAAGTCGTATCTCTAAAAGTGGTTCGCTGCGTTACTGTTCATGTGTTGCGTTGATCGCTGCCGGTTATATCCACTGGCAAAAACGGTTGGCACCGACAACACTGCCTTCAAAAGGGGCATACAAGGATAAAAAATGACACGCTTTGACCACCAGCCGAGTTTCATGACCGGCGACGAGTTTTCCATACCGACCTTTAGCCTGCTCGACCCGGAAGGGGTGCTGTACGAAGGCGCCTCGGCCCCGGCTCTCGAGCGTGACCACGCCCGGCGCTTGTACAAGGCGATGCTCGCCACCAGACTTCTCGACGAGCGCATGTTGGCCGCGCAGCGTCAGGGGCGGCTGAGCTTTTACATGCAGTGTACCGGCGAGGAGGCTGCCATCGTCGGCGCCACCGCTGCTCTCGATGAGCGCGACATGATCATGGCGCAGTACCGCGAGCAGGGCGCGCTGATGTATCGCGGCTTCACCATTGATGAGTTCATGAACCAGCTGTTCGGCAACGAGCTGGACTACGGCAAGGGCCGGCAGATGCCGGTGCACTACGGCTCGCGCAAGCTGCACTACATGACCATTTCATCGCCCTTGGCTACGCAAATTCCCCAGGCCACCGGCTACGCCTATGGCCAGAAACTCGCCGGAGACGGGCTCTGCACGCTGACCTTTTTTGGCGAAGGCGCGGCCTCTGAAGGCGACTTTCACGCCGCGCTCAACATGGCCTCGGTCCACCAGGTGCCGGTTATCTTCTTTTGTCGCAACAACGGCTACGCCATCTCGACACCGGCAGTCGAGCAGTTCGCCGCCGACGGTATCGCCCCACGGGCGATGGGCTATCGCATGCACGTCATTCGCGTGGATGGCAACGACGCGCTGGCGGTGTTCGAGGCGACCCGCCGGGCGCGCGTCATCGCCGTCGAGCAGAACAAGCCGGTGTTGATCGAGGCGATGTCCTATCGTCTCGCGGCCCACTCGTCGTCAGACGACCCGTCGGGCTACCGCGCCAAGAGCGAAGAGGAGACCTGGCGGCTCAAGGACCCGGTGCTGCGCTTTAGAAAGTGGCTCACCCGTCAGGAGTGGTGGAGCGACGATGAGCAGAGCGAGCTCGAGGAGTCGCTGCGCCGCGAGGTGCTGGACACCTTGAAGCGCGCCGAAAAGCGTGCCGCGCCGCCGCTGGATTCTCTAATCACCGATGTTTATGCCGAGGTGACCCCGGAACTGACGCGCCAGCTTGATGGCCTCAAGCGCCATATTCGCCGCTACCCTGAGGCCTACCCGAAAGGCGCCAAATCCTTGGATTTGGACATCGCGCCCGCCGCGTCCACGGATGAGGAGGTGTAGCCATGGCTAAAATGAATCTGCTGCAGGCGATCAACGGGGCGCTGGATATCGCCATGGCCGAGGATGACAAGGTCATCTGCTTTGGCGAGGACGTGGGCGTGTTTGGCGGCGTTTTCCGCGCTACCAGCCATCTTCAGGAGAAGTACGGCAAGGCGCGCTGCTTCAATACGCCGCTGGTCGAGCAGGGGATCATCGGCTTCGCCAACGGCCTGGCCGCCCAGGGCTCGGTGCCGGTGGCCGAAATCCAGTTCGCCGACTATATCTTTCCGGCGTTCGATCAAATCGTCAACGAAACCGCCAAGTTCCGCTACCGCTCCGGCGATCTGTTCAACGTCGGCGGCTTGACCATTCGCACGCCCTACGGCGGTGGCATCGCCGGCGGGCTCTACCACTCGCAGTCGCCGGAGGCCTATTTCACCCATACGCCGGGGCTCAAGGTGGTGGTCCCGCGAAACCCCTACCAGGCCAAGGGGCTGTTGCTCGCCGCGATCCGCGACCCGGACCCGGTGCTGTTTCTCGAACCCAAGCGCCTGTACCGCGCCGCCACCGGCGAAGTGCCGGAGGAGGACTACCAACTCCCCATCGGCCAGGCGGAGATCACTCGCGAAGGCGGCGATATCACGTTGGTCGGCTGGGGCGCGCAGATGGAGGTGATTCACAAGGCCGCCGAGCTTGCCGAGGAGCAGGGAATCGACTGCGAAGTGATCGATCTTCGCACGCTGTCGCCCTGGGACAGCGACGCCGTGGTCGAGTCGGTGCTCAAAACCGGACGGCTGGTAATTAGCCACGAGGCGCCGTTGACCGGCGGCTTCGCCGGCGAGATCGCCGCCACGGTGGCCGAGCGCTGCTTTCTCTACCTGGAATCCCCCATTCGCCGCGTGACCGGGCTGGACACGCCGTTTCCGCTGGTGCTCGAAAAAGAGTACCTGCCGGATCACCTCAAGATCTTTGAGGCGATCCGTGAAAGCGTCGATTTCTAATCCGGGAGAGAAACCATGAGTGATTTTGTACTGCCGGACATCGGCGAAGGGATCGTTGAGTGCGAAGTGGTCGAGTGGCGCGTCCAGGAGGGCGACCGGCTCGAAGAGGACCAGCCGGTCGTCGAGGTGATGACCGACAAGGCCCTAGTCGAGATCACTGCCGCCGAGGCGGGCGTGGTTACCAGGCTGTACGTGCAAAAAGGCGAAATCGCCAAGGTGCACGCGCCGCTATACGCCTACCAAACCGATGACGCTGAGGCCGATGCGGAAAGCGCTGGCGCAGCGAACGAGAACAAGGCCGAGGCATCCCTAGGTGAAGAGCCGGCTTCACGACCGATAGCGCCGGCCGCTCAATCGGGCTCCAGTTTTGAAGCGCAAAAGGCGCCGGATACGTCGTCTCAAGAGCGCCACGGCAAAACCCCGGCCAGCCCCGCCGTGCGCCGGCTGGTGCGCGAGCACGAGCTTAAGCTCGATGAAATCAAGGGCAGCGGTAAGGACGGCCGGGTGCTCAAGGAAGACGTGCTGGCGCATCTGGAAAGTGCCAGCGGCGAGCCGGTCCAGGCACCGGTGGCGAGCAACACCGGCGAGCGCACCGAGCCACTTCGCGGTATGCGCGCCGCGATGGCCAAGCGCATGGTGCATTCGGTCAGCACCATTCCCCACTTTCATTACGGTGAAGAGATCGACGTTACCGAGCTTTTGGCGCTTCGCGAACGGCTCAAGCCCGCGGTCGAGGCGGGTGGCGAGCGCCTGACTTTGATGCCCTTTTTCATGAAAGCGATGGCGCTGGCTATCGAGTCCGAGCCGCTGGTCAACGCTCGGCTCGACGAGGCGGGAGAAACCCTTCACTACGCCGCGCACTGCAATATCGGCATGGCGGTGGATGGCAAGGCGGGGCTAATGGTGCCCAATGTCAAAGGGGTCGAGGCGTTAACGCTTGTGGAGCTTGCCAGAGAGGTCGGCCGGCTGACCATCGCGGCGCGCGAAGGGCGTGTCGATCAGGCGGATCTCAAGGGTGGCACCATTACCGTCTCGAACATCGGCGCGCTCGGCGGCACCTACGCCGCGCCGATTATCAACGCCCCGGAGGCGGCGATCGTCGCTATCGGCAAAAGCCAGTGGCTGCCGCGTTTCGATGCGGAGGGTGAGGTGACGCGCCGGGCGATCATGACGGTCACCTGGGCAGGCGATCACCGCTTCATTGACGGCGGCACCATCGCGCGTTTTTGCAACGCCTGGAAGGGCTTTCTGGAGGCGCCGGAGTCGATGCTGTTGCATCTGCGCTAGCCACTGACCGCAAAAGCCCGGCGAGGGAGCGATGCCCAAGGCGCTACAGCAGTTCTACATTCCCGAAGAGCAGTCGGTTTATCTTCTCAACCATCGGGATGCGCGAAAGCTCAAGGACTGGGTGGCGCTTTGCCAAGCCGAGCTCGGCCAGCTTGGGTTCGAGGCGATCGAGCTGATCGGCAAGGGCGCCTACGGCTTCGTCTTTGCCGGTCGCGCCGAGCAGGGCGCAACCCTTTGCCACTACGTGTTCAAGTTCTCGCGTATCACCCTACCCACCCATCTGCAGGAGCGCCTCGAGGAGGAGGCGTTCATGCTCGATCAAATATATCATCCGCGCATTCCCCGGCTAGTCAGCTATCAGCGCATTCGCGGCCAGTCGATTCTGGTCATGGAGCGGGCGCCGGGCCTGAATCTGGAGGAGATATCGCTGCGCCACGGGCGGCTATCGCCCCGGTTGGTCGTAAAAATCGCCGCGCAGCTCGCCGATATTCTGCTGGCGCTGCGCCAGGAGACCGGCCCCTATGGCCGGCCGCTGGTGCATGGCGATATCAAACCCTCGAACCTGGTGTATGACGCCACGCGTGAGACAGTGGCATTGATCGACTGGGGCTCGTCGGTATTCGCCCAGTTGGATAGCGATCTGCAGCCGGTCGGCAGCAACGTCATGGAGCTAATGTCCAACCACCTTCAGCAAACCAACGCGCGCCTCGGCGACGTCTATTTCATTGGCGAGGAGCAGCTGGGCGGGGCGCTGTCGTCACCGCGTTTTGATGAGCAGGGCGTGGCCGGCACGCTCTACGCGCTCGCTTCGGCGCAGTCCTGCCGATTCGGCCACCGCGCCATTCCGGCAAGCTCGCTGGGCCTTCCCGTCGAGTTCGCCCGTACGCTGGACGCCATGCTCGACCCGGACCCTGCCACGCGCCGCCAGGCCGGTGACTACTTTCTCGCGCGCATGCCCGCCATAGCGCGCACGGTGATGGTGGATCTGCCTGAAAAGCCCGCGGTGGCGCTGATTCCGGTCTGGGCACGCCCGGCTGGCGCCGAGATCGATACCGTGGTGTACAGCTCGCGCAAGGCGTTTCTGCGTGAAGCCAACGTCGAGCCGGCGCTGGATGACGTCAACGACGTGCAGCTCGACCGCTACTACAAGCAGTTCATGCAGGGAATGGGTGAGACCGAAAAGGCGTTTCTCGCCTCGGTAAGCCGGCTGGGCAGATACCCGGTCGTGGGTGGGCTCGCCATTCGCTGGGAAGCCGAAGGGGTCTATATTGATTCCTCCTTGAACCTGCACGACCCGGCCAGGCGCCCGGCATTCACTCAGGCCGTCAACAACATGGTGCACCTGGCCCGGGCCATTCACCGTCAGGGGGTGTTCAAAAGCTGTCTGTTCGACGCCCGCCAGACGCTGCATCTGGAGCGGGCAAGCGAGGGTGAGCCCTTCGAGCGTCAGCCAGGCACCCGTATTCGCTTCGAGCTAAGCGCCACGCCAGAGGAGAACCGTACCCGCCAGCACAGCTACTTCGAGGACGGCCCCGATCCGGAAGAGCTTTTGGCGCTGCCCGACACCATCATGGCGCTGCTCAAACGGCTCAACGAGATCCACCACACCGGTATGATCATCTTCGAGGCCCATCCACGGCACCTAAAAATTCATAGCTACTACCGGCTGCTCGACCCGGACCAGGAGCGCGCCTTTACGGCGCTGTTGGATCGGATACTCGACGCGGTCAATCTGATCGACGGGCTAGGGGTCTCCGGCTTCATGAAAATGCCTTACAAGGATACCCGCTTTTTTTCTCACCTCGAGCGTCAGCCCGAGCGCTTTTACCCCAAAAACCCGCGGGCGCTTTGAGGTTTCAATTCTGGGAAGCGGACGCGAGCGCGTCGCTTGAAAGGGTGGTGAGCCACTCGACGAGCGCGGCGCTCAAGCGGTCGCTGGCCTCGCCAAAGGCGTCGACGACATCGGGAATCTCGACGCTTGCCGCCCGCGATTCTGCGGTAAGGGTTTCGTTGGCGATCGGCCGTCGCTGCTCGTCGACGAGCTGAACGTCGAGCTGGATGCGCGCCATCGGCGGTGTGCGGTCATACTCGCTTTGAAAATGCCTAAGCTCGCTCACCAGCAGCAGATCAGACGGCAGCCGGTCGACGCCGACGCTTTCGAATAGCCCGCTTTGCGAGAGCGCATCGACCAGGCGGGTTTGTATCAGCGCCGGCGCGTTTTCGTGCCAGCGCGCACCTTCGTAGACGTTGACCACGTTGCGATCCGGGTAGACCACGATGCGGTTGCCGCTGAATAGATGACCCGCTTCCGGGGCAGCGACGCCCAGACGCTTATCGCCGAGCAAGGGGTTGCTCGCCGGGGTTTGATTGGCGGCGACCGGCAGGCGGTAAAGCGTGGCCGGGTCGCTTTCCGGCAGCACCGAACAGCCCGCCAGCAGCGCGGCCGCGAAAAGGCCAAGGCCTGCGCGAATCTTCATGGGCGAAACTCCTCTATTCGATCACGACCCAGCAAAAAGTCGGTCGGGTTCTCTTCTAGATCGCGGGTAATACGGTCAAGCGTAGTAAGCGTCGAGCGCAGCGCCGAGAGTGCCGGGGCGACGTCCTGAGTGCTGGCGAGGGTACTTTCGACCGCGGCGGCGTTGTCGTCGACCAACTGCTCGATACGCTGAGCGGCCCGGGCAACGTCCTGGCTGGCGCTAGCCGCGCTCGCCATTACCTGATGGCCATCCTCGCGCAAAAGCCTAGTGGCCTCGTCGCTGAGCACCTCGATGCGTTCTAGCGTTGCGGTGGCCTGGCGGGAGGTATCGCCAAACAGCGCCATGTTCTCGTCGAGCGCGGCGCGCTGAGAAGCGATCATGTCGGTGATCTCGGCGATATCGGTCAGAATGTTGCCCGCCTGCTCGCGGCTCTCGTCGTTGAACAACCGGTTCACGTTCTCGAGAATGGCGTTGACGTTGTCGATCATCTCTTCCCCTTGCTCCATGAACGTGGCAATGGGCGAAGGATCCGCCTGGATGAACGGCACCGCGTCATGGGACTGCGCGTACAAAAGCGGGCTTTCCGGCGCGCCGCCTTCAAGCTGTACCGACATGCTGCCGGTGATGCTCGGAATCGAGAGCTTGGCGCGGGTATCGATCTTGATCGGCGTCTGTTTTTCGACGCGAATCGAAACCACCACCTGGCGCGGGTCGGTTGGGTCGAGCGCCATGTTGGTGACCTCGCCGACCTCGATGCCGTTGTACTGCACCGAGCTTCCTTCGGATAGCCCGCTGACGCTTCTGTCGAACAGAATGCGGTAGGGCCGGTACTCCTGTTCACCGGCCGCCTGACTCATCCAGAGCGCGAATACGAGCGCGGCGGCCGCGGTCAGTAGGGTAAAAAGGCCAATTAAAACGTGGTGCGCACGGGTTTCCATGAGCGTGTCACTCCTGAACGAAAGAAGAAGCGGCGGCGCGGCCCCGCGGACCGTTGAAGTACTCCTGTACCCACTCGTCGTCGGTTTGAGCGACGTTTTCCAACGTATCCGCCACCAGCACGCGCTTTTGGGACAGCACCGCCACCCGGTCGCAGGCCGCATGGAGCGTATCCAGATCGTGGGTCACCAGAAACACGCTGAAACCGAGCGCATCGCGCAGCGTCTTGATCAGATGATCAAACGCCGCGGCGCCGATGGGGTCGAGCCCTGCGGTGGGCTCGTCAAGAAACAGGATATCCGGGTCCAGTGCCAGCGCGCGGGCAAGGGCGGCGCGCTTGATCATGCCCCCGGAAAGCGACTCCGGCGTCTTGAGTGCGTCCTCTGGTGAAAGCCCCACCAGCGACAGCTTGATGCGCGCCAGGTACTCGGCGTCCTCGCGCGGCAAGCCGATATGCTCGATCAGCGGCAGGGCGATATTCTCCTGAAGGTTCAGCGAGCTAAATAGCGCCCCCTGTTGAAACAGCACGCCGAAGCGGCGCTCGACCCGGCTGCGCGCCTCGTTGTCCAGCGTTGAAAGATCCGTACCCAGCACCTCGATGGTGCCTTCGTTAGGGCGCTGCAAGCCAATGATGCTTCGAAGCAGCACCGACTTGCCGGTACCCGAGCCGCCCACCACGCCGAGAATCTCGCCTTTTTCGACGGTCAAATCGAGATTCTCATGAACGGTATGGTCGCCAAAACGGTTGACCAGCCCCTTTACGCGAATGACCGGTTCTTGATCGTCTGTACCGCTCACCAGCCCATCTCCATGAAAAAGAGCGCGGCCAGCGCGTCGATCAAAATCACCATGAAGATCGACTGCACGACGCTCGAGGTGGTGTGCGCGCCAACGGACTGAGCGCTTCCAGCGACCTTGAACCCCTCGAGACAGCCGATAACCGCAATGATGAAGGCGAACACCGGCGCCTTGGCCAGCCCGACCAGAAAATGGTTGAGCGAGACGCTCTCCTGCAGTGTGTTCATGAACTGGTAGAACGGTATGTCGAGCGATACCGCAGAGACCACCGCGCCGCCGAGAAGGCCACTAAGCATGCCGATGAACGCCAGAAGCGGCAGGCTCACCAGCATCGCCAGAATCCGCGGCAGCACCAGAAGCTCGATCGGGTCGAGCCCCAGCGCCTTGAGCGCGTCGATCTCCTCGTTGGATTTCATCGCCCCGAGCTGGGCGGTAAAGGCGCTGGCCGTGCGTCCGGCAAGCAGAATGGCGGCCAGCAGCACGCCGAACTCGCGCAAAAAAGAGAACGCCACCAGATTGATGGTATAAACGGTCGCGCCAAAACTTTGCAGCACCGTCGCGCCTAGAAAGGCGACCACTGCGCCCACCATGAAGGTGAGCAGCATGACGATGGGCACGGCATTCAAGCCGCTTTGCTGGACGTGAGCGACGGTGGCGGTTACCCGCCAGCGCCGGGGATTGATCATGATCGGCAGCGCCGTTGCCAGCACCAGGCCGATAAAGCCCAAAAGCTCGCGCTGCTGACGATAAAGCCCCTCGACCTGGGCTCCGATACCCGCCAGCATCGACACCAGCCGATTGGGCGTGTCGGTATCGAGGGTCAGCGAAACGTCCATGGCGCTGGCAATACGCATGATCAGCGCGCGCTGCGACTTGGGTAAATCGCTTGCCCACTCATCGACCTGACCGGCGCGCTCGACGCCCAGAAGATTGACCAAAAGCGCCGCACCGGCGGTATCAATGCGCTCAAAACCCAAGAGTTTTATCTCGGCGTTGGCTTTTGGGTCGAGGCCGTCGAGCGCTTTTTTAAGTGTTGCGTAGTGCTCTAAGGTCCACTCTCCCTGAAGAGTAAGTGTGTTTCCTTCGCGTTTGAACCACTGCGTTGGCATTGCCGCTCCCGCGTCCTTTCGATCTCGCGCTTTTCATGATGCATTCAAACGGGCGTTAGTGAAAAGCTTTGGACGCAAGCTTAGCGCACTATGCGAGGTTTGGGAGCGAGTTCCTGCTTGATTTGCGCGGCTACCTCCTTGAGGCGCGGCCCAAGGTTGTGCACCAGTCGATCGTGATCCAGGCGTACGCTGGAGCCACCGCAGTTGATTGCCATGACCTCGGCGCCATCTTCCAGAATGAGCGGCATGGCCACGGCGCTAATGTCACGTTGCCAATCCTGCTCCGAAAAACAGAACCCGTGTTGGGCGTAATCTTCCAGACTTTGCTGAATACCTGCTTCCAGTGCTGGCCAGTCACGCTCATGGTGCTGAGCGAGCACTTGAAGGACTTGCTCACGCTTACTCTCTGTTAGGCCACACAGCCATGCCCGGCCAATGGCCGAGGTGGCGATAGGAAGCCTGGAGCCCACATCCAGTCGAATGATCAACGGCCCGCTGCCGTGGCAGGTTTCCAGATACACCATGTCGCTGCGATCCGCACCGCCCAGGCTTACGTTGCAGTCCGTGGCTTCGGCAAACTTCTGCAAGTGAGGGCGAGCGATCTCGCGTATCCCCATGTTGCCTAGAAAGCGGTAGCCCAGCGCCAGTACGCCGGGACCGAGTCGGTACTTCTCCAGATGGGTATTATGCTGAAGATAGCCGAGCTGGGTCAGCGTGTAGGTGAGCCTGGATACCGTCGGGCGGGGAATGCGGGTTCGGTTGGAGAGCTCGGCGTTGCCCAGATACTCCTCACCGGTTCCGAAGGCGCGCAAAAGCTCCAGCCCGCGGGCCAGAGCAGTGACGAAATTGCGGTCCTTGCCGGGCGAGGCCGGGGCATCGCTATCGGTGTGTTGCATTCGGTCTTCCAATCGGTGGTGAATGGCGTTCATTATCGCATATGTCACCGGGGCCAGCGCGACACCCTTCAACGCAAGCGATCAAGCGTCGAGGCGCTCGATGACCGTGGCGATGCCCTGGCCCACGCCGATGCACATGGTCACCAGCGCGTAGCGGCCTTTAGTGGCTTCCAACTGGCGCAACGCGGTCAGAACCAGACGCGCACCGGACGCGCCGAGCGGGTGGCCGATGGCGATGGCGCCGCCGTTCATGTTCAAACGCGGGTCGTCGCTTGAAAGGCCAAGCCCTTGCAGGCAGCCCAGCACCTGCACGGCAAACGCTTCGTTGATCTCGATAACGTCCATCTGCGACAGCGAAAGACCCGCGCGGGCGAGCGCCTTCTGTGAGGCGGGCACCGGCCCTAACCCCATCACGCGCGGTGCAACGCCGGCCACGGCGCTGGCGACGATACGCGCCCTCGGGGCGATGCCGGCTTTCTCGCCTGCGCCGCGGGTGCCGACGATCAGCGCCGCGGCGCCGTCATTGAGGCCCGACGCGTTGCCGGCGGTGACCACGCCATCCTCGAAAAGGGCACCGAGCTTGGCGAGCTTGTCTTCGGTGCTCTGTGGGCGCGGATGTTCATCCTTGTCGATCAGTAGCGGCGGCTGTTTTCGGCCCTGGGGGACTTCGACGCCCATGATTTCGCCTTCATAAAAGCCCTGTTCTAGCGCCTTGGCGTAGCGTGCCTGGGAGCGAGCGGCGAAAGCATCGCCCTGTTCGCGGCTGATGTTCAGGTCGCGGGCAACGTTGTCGGCAGTTTCCGGCATGCTATGATTGCCGTACTCACGCCCGATCCACGGGTTGGGAAAGCGCGAACCGATGACCGTGTCATACATCGGTTGATTGCGGGCGTAGGGGGTCTCCGCCTTACCCAGCACATAGGGCGCGCGGGACATCGACTCCACGCCGCCGGCTAGAAATAGCTCACCTTCGCCCACGCGCGCCGCGCGGGCGGCATCCATCATCGCCGCCAGGCCGCTGCCACACAGGCGATTGACCGTCTGCCCCGCCACCTCAATGGGCAGCCCCGAAAAAAGCGCGGCGTGGCGCGCAACGTTGCGCGAATCTTCCCCGGCCTGGTTGGTACAACCGGCCAACACGTCCTCGTAGCTTTCAGGCTTGAAGGCGTTGCGCTCGACGAGCGTCTTGAGCGTGAGCCCGAGCAGATCGTCCGGGCGAATGGCTGAAAGGCTACCGCCGTGGCGGCCAAACGGTGTGCGAATACCATCAAAAATGTAAGCATCGGTCATGACGTTTTCCTTGTTGTGGTCAATGGGCGTTTATCAAATAGGCCGGCCGAATCGGTTTCAGAATAGGATTCGGCCGAGTGCTTTCATTAGGCTTGGGTCAGCGGCATGTCGAGCTCGGCGCGACGACGCAGCCACGGGCTTGGGCGGTAGCGCGGGTCCCCGGTGGCCGCCTGCATCCGATCGAGAATGGTCAGAATGCGTCGCGCCCCGTAGTGATCCCCCATCTTCAGCGGCCCAAAGGGGTAGCCCAGGCCGAGTTCCACGGCGCGGTCGATGGTGGCCGGCTCGGCGACGCTTTGCTGGGCGATTTCGGCACCCACGTTGACGATGCAGGCCACGATACGCTGAAGCACGAAGCCGTTACTGTCCTGAAAGGTGCTGACCGGCGTGCCGTCGTGATTGAGCAGAGCGGCGGCGGCCTGCAGATAGTCGTCCTGGGTGACCGGCGTGACCATCAGGCTGCGGCGCTTTTCAAGCCCGGCGAGCATATCCACGGCGACGCAGCGGCGAGGGTCGAGCTCGAGGCGCAGGGCGCAGGTCGTGGTGTCTTCGCCAAACGGGGTCAGCAGGCAAAGCGCCTGTGACGAGGGAGCATCCGTGGTTTCCAGTGTCCAGCCGGCGTCTTGCACGAGTTTGGCAAGCTGCGCCGCACTTTGCGGGTCGTCCTGGCTGACCCACACCGGTCGCGCCTCGGCCCCTGGAAGCTCGGGTTCCGAGGGCATCTGCTGCTTTCCATCCACGTAGCGGTAAAAACCCTCATCGGTCTTGCGGCCGAGAAGCCCGGCATCGAGGCGCTGGCGTGTCAGCGGGGAAGGGCGAAAGCGTGGCTCTTCATAGAACTGGTGGTAAATGGACTCCATCACCGCGTGGGAAACGTCGAGGCCCGTGAGATCCAGCAGGGTGAATGGCCCCATCCGGAAACCGCCCTGATCGACCATGATGCGATCGATGGTGGCCACATCGGTGACGCTTTCGCCCAGAATGCGCAGCGCCTCGGTGCCGAAGGCGCGCCCAGCGTGGTTGACCAAAAACCCCGGCGTGTCGGTAGTCCGTGCGGTGAAGTGGCCCATCGCTTCGCCCAGCGCGCTCACGCGCTCGGTGACCTCGTCGCTGGTGCGAAGCCCTGGAATCACTTCGACGATTTTCATCAGCACCGCTGGATTGAAGAAGTGAAAACCGATGACGCGTTCCGGGTGACGGCAGCCCGCAGCGATGGCGGTGACCGAAAGCGACGAGGTATTGGTCGCCAGTACTGCCTGTGTGTCGACGATACCTTCGAGCTCGGAGAACAGTGACTGTTTTGCATCAAGCCTTTCGACGATCGCTTCGACGACGATGTCGCAAGGTGCAAGCGCTTGGAGATCGTCGGCTTTTTTCAGCCGCTCGCCGTAGGCCGTCGCCTCTTCGCTTGATAGGCGCTCTTTCTTGACGCCGCGCTGCCAAAGGCCTTCGATGAACGCCTTGGCTTCTTCTACCGCGCCCTCCTTGACATCGAAGAGCCTTACTTCCAGACCTGCCTGTGCCGCTAACTGTGCAATACCGCGCCCCATGGCACCGGTGCCCACGATTCCCAAGGTGCGAAACGGAGAAGATGTCGTCGCCATTGAATCAATCCTTTATGCAAATCGATGATGTGTCGTTGCTTTGTTTTGCATTGCAAAACCAGATTCCAATTATTGACTACCATCCTAGGCTATGCAAAAGTGCTTGACAATAAGTGCGAACCTAAATTTCGCTGTGCAGAATGAGCTAGGTTTATAAGGCTTATCGATAGATGAACGCTTACTTGAAAACACAAGGCTCAAAAAGAAAAGCCGTTCGAGCAGCAGCCCTCGAGATTCAAGCCTTTTTACGCGCTACGTTTTTAAGCACTAGGTTTTAAGTATTAAGTTTTTAAGCACTACGTTTTTACGCACCAAGTTTCAAGGCCAAGCCGCTTTGCACGCCGCTGATGGACCCACCCCGGGTCGTCGGTGAGCCAAACGCCACTCTCTACTCTCTGGAGCCGTCATGATTCGCGACCCCGAATTGATCAATCAACTAGTCGATACTATCTCCCGTTTCGTGCGCGAGCGCCTGATTCCCAACGAAGCGCGACTGGCCGAGGACGATGCCGTGCCCGCTGAACTGCTGGCGGAAATGAAGGAGATGGGCCTCTTTGGTCTCTCTATCCCCGAAGAGTATGGTGGTCTGGGCCTGACCATGGAGGAGGAGGCGCTGGTCGCCATGGAAATCGGCAAGACCTCGCCGGCGTTTCGCTCGGTCTTCGGCACCAACAACGGTATCGGCGCTCAGGGTATTCTGATCGACGGCACCGAGGAGCAAAAGGCTCGCTATGTGCCGCGCCTGGCGACCGGCGAGATTCTAAGCTCGTTTTGTCTGACCGAGCCGGATTCCGGCTCCGACGCGGCGAGTCTGCGCACCACCGCCGTACGCGACGGCGACCACTACATTCTTAACGGCACCAAGCGCTATATCACCAACGGCCCCGAGGCGGACCTGTTTACCGTGATGGCGCGCACCGACCCGGACAATAAGGGCGCCGGCGGTATCTCGGCGTTCATCGTCGAAGGCGATACCCCTGGGCTCGTGCGCGGCCCGGCGGATAGCAAGATGGGCCAGAAGGGGGCTCATACCTGCGACATCATCTTCGACAACTGCCGGGTGCCCGCAGAGAACATTATCGGCGGCAAGGAAGGTCAGGGGTTCAAGACCGCCATGAAGGTGCTCGACCGTGGACGCCTGCATATCTCCGCCGTTTGCGTGGGCGTTGCCGAGCGGCTGGTCGAGGAGTCGCTCAACTACACCATGGAGCGCCAGCAGTTCGGCGCCGCACTCGCTGAGCACCAGTTGGTGCAAGCGATGCTGGCGGACAGCAAGACTGAGGCCTACGCCGGACGCACCATGGTGATGGACGCCGCTCGGCGCAAGGACGACGGCGAGAACGTCTCGACCCTGGCGTCGTGCTGCAAGCTCTTCTGCGCCGAGATGGTGGGGCGCGTGGCGGATCGCGCGGTGCAAGTTCACGGCGGTGCGGGCTACATGTCCGAGTACCCCGTCGAGCGCTTCTACCGCGATGTCAGACTGTTTCGCATCTACGAAGGCACCACGCAAATCCAGCAGCTGGTTATCGCCCGTAACATGGTTCGGGAGGCGTCCTGATGGCTTTGTCGGTTCCCTACCAGGCGCCGGACGAGGATATCTTCGGCACGCTTGCAAGCGAGCTGGTGGCGCAACTACCCGAACGTCTCAGCACGCGAGTACTGGAAAACGCCCAGCGTCTCGCCGAGCATCCGGCGATCGTCGATGGCGGGGTCCGCTGGAGCTATGCCGAGCTTGGCGATGAGATACGCGCCGCGCGACGCTGGCTCGAAGGGCTCGGGTTTCGCCCCGGCGATCGCCTGATGACGGTGAGCGAAAACGGTCGCGCTTTGGTGGTGCTGCTTTTGGCGGCCAGCGAGATGGACGTCTGGGTCGCGATCGTCAACTCGCGGCTCTCGGCGCAGGAAATCGATCTTATTCGCGACAACTGCCTGCCCCGACGCATCATTTATACCTGCGAGGCATCAATTGATGCCACCAGCCATGCTGAGCGCCACGGTGCCGATCGCTATCAGCACCCGCAGCTCGGCGGGCTTGCCCTCTCGGCGCTTCTAGAAAGCGACCCGGAGCCGGTGAGCGAAAGCGGGACCGAGCAGGTGGCCGCGATGATCTACACCTCGGGCACGACAGGAACGCCCAAGGGCGTGATGCTGACCCATCGCGGCATTCTCTATATCGCCTCGATTTCCGGCGGTATGCGTCACTTGAACGAGGGGCAGCGGGTTTACGGCGTTCTCCCCATGTCCCACGTGTTTGGCCTGTCGTCGGTCTGTATGGGCTCACTCTATAACGGCGCCTGTCTGTATACGGTGCCTCGCTTCGATGCCGCGCACCTGCTCAAGACCCTCGATGAAGAGCGGATCAGCGTACTTCAGGGCGTGCCGGCGATGTACGCCCGCGCACTCGAGTACCTCAAGCGCGAGCGTTGCGAGCTCAAGGCGCCGGCGCTGATTTACATCTCCGCCGGCGGATCGCCTTTGGATAGCGATACCAAGACCCGGGTGGAGGCGGCCTTCAACCTGACGCTTCACAACGGCTACGGGCTGACCGAGGCCAGCCCGACCATCAGCCAGACGCGTATCGATGATCGCCACGAAAGCAATACGGTCGGTCGGGTACTGCCGCTTTTAGAGTATCGTCTCGAGCCACTGGGCAGCACCGCTACCGGCGAAACCGCCGGTGACGAAGTGGGCGAGCTCTGGGTACGCGGTCCTAACGTCATGAAGGGCTACTTTCGTCAGCCCGAGGCGACACGCCAAAGCCTCACTGCGGATGGCTGGCTCAACACCGGCGATATCGCCCGGGTCGATCGTAATGACCAGCTTTATATCGTCGGGCGCAGCAAAGAGCTCATCATTCGCTCCGGGTTCAATATCTATCCGCCGGATGTCGAAGCGGTGATCAACGAGCACCCGGCGATCACGCTCTGTGCCGTGGTCGGGCGCCAGGTGGCGGGTAACGAGGAAGTCATCGCCTTCGTGCAGTGCGAGCAGGGCGTTGAGCTCGACATGGCCGAGTTCAAGGCGTTCATCGCCGAACGGTTGGCTCCTTATAAGCGGCCCTCCCGAATCGTCACGATGGAGGCGTTGCCTTCCACCGCGACGGGCAAGATTCTCAAGGGGCGCTTGCGTGATCTGGCCCAGCAGGAGGCGAGTGATGCGTCGAATCGATGATGATCAAAGCGGCGTGCCGATAGACGAGCCGGGCGGCTTCAATGATCTACTGGGGCTTTGCGTGGTCGAGTGGAGTGCCGACCGCGCCGTCATCGAGATGACCCTTGAGGAGAAGCATCTCAATCGAAGCGGCAACGTTCACGGTGGCGTGCTCTCTGCGCTTTTGGACAACGCCTTGAGCCTATCCGGGCTTTTTTGTCCCGTGCCCGGCAATGCTCGCCGCGCCGTCACGGTTTCGCTTAGCACCACGTTCGTTGGCCCGGCAAAGCAGGGTGTGCTGCGCTGTGTCGGCGTGCTGCGCGGCGGTGGGCGCAAGATCTACATGGCCAGTGCCGAGGTCGTCGACGAGCAGGGTAGGCTCATCGCCATGGGTGAGGGGTCGTTCAAGCGCTTGAGCGGCAGCGAATCACCCGATGGCGTGCCCATCTCGCTACTCAAGGAGCGTCTGAAAGGACACCGCGAGTGACGCTTGCCCGCCTGCGGGTTTCGCTGCTGCTGGTGGTGACGCTGGCGACACTGTTGCATCTGGTGAGTGGTGGGGGAATCTCCGTGGTGGCCCAGGGTGTTGGTGTGGCGGCCCTGGTCGCATACCTCTTCACGCTGTCCGGCCAACTGAACGCCATGGCGCGGGGGCTGCTTGCCGTGGCGGGCCTGGTGAGCATACTGGCGATCGTTATCTTGCCGTCTCCCGCGATGCTCTTGTTCGAGGCGGGAGGCCGCTTCGCCTTTTTCGCGACCTTCGTGGTGGCGCTTGGCATGATGCGTCTGCCCGCCTACGGCTCGCCGCTGGTACGTCGCTGCGGACAAGCCATGCTGCTGCAGCCCCCTGGCCGGCGCTACCCGATTCTCTCTTTCGGCTCGATTTTGTTCGGTATCATCCTCAATATCGGGGTATTGAACCTCTTTGCCGCCATGATCGAGAAGAGCAACACGCTCGAGGCGGCCCAGGGCCGCGCTTGGGTGCGTGAGGCGCGTCAGCGCCGAATGATGCTGGCACTTTTGCGCGGGTTTGCCTTGGCCCCATTGATTTCGCCCATGGGAATGGGCGTGGCGGTGGTGCTCTCGAGCATCCCCGAGATCACCTGGCTCGAGCTTGCGCCTTATGTGTTTTTCGCTGCGGGCCTTACCTTTCTGGTCGGTTGGGGGGTGGATTACCTGACCGGCCCGCACCCGCCCGCCGATAGCACGCGTGTTGCGCCGTCACTGCTGCCGCTGGCCCGATTCAGCGCGCTGTTGGCCGCCGTGGTTGCGCTGGTGGTATTGATCGCCTTGCTTCTGGGGGTTCGCCTGCCGGTGGCGACGCTGATCGGCGCGCCTGCCAGCGCGCTTTTGTGGCTTGCTTGGCAGCGTCGCCGGCTCGGCTACGGGGGCCTGCCCGGCGCCATTGCCACCGCCCATCGCAAGCTTCCCTGGCTTCTCTCGCCTAGCGCCAACGAGATCGTGGTGCTCGGCGCGGCGGGCTATCTTGGGCACCTGTGTATCGCGCTCGTGGATACCCAGTCGCTGGCACCGCTTCTCTCAATACTCAATACTCTGGGAGCACTGAATGCTGTGTTGGCCATGCTCACGGTGCTGGGGCTCGCCCAGCTCGGGGTGAATCCCATCGTCACGGTAACGCTATTGGCGGGGCTTCTGCCCACGCTCGGCATCGACGGTCTGCCGCCGGTCCTGATTGCCGCTTCGCTCATGGTGGGCTGGGCGCTATCGCTGATGTCGTCACCGATGACCGCATCGATGCTCATCCTTTCGCGCTTCACCGGCGTGTCCACACTACACATCGGCTATCGCTGGAACGGGCGATTTCTGCTCGCCACCGTGCCGCTGCTGGCGCTTTGGTTTGCCTGTTCGCCCGTTTGAAGCGTGCGGTTCGCGCTTGATTTTTGCGCCGGGTTTTTTTAATGTTGATTTCTATAAATTGAAATAATGTTTTGCTTTGCGGAACGATAAACCAGGCAGGAGCATCCCATGAAGATACTCGTCGCGGTCAAACGCGTCATCGATTACAACGTGAAAATTCGCGTCAAGGCAGACCATTCGGACGTGGATCTCACCAACGTCAAGATGGCCATGAACCCCTTCTGCGAGATCGCCGTGGAAGAGGCGGTGCGCCTGAAGGAGCAGGGCGTGGCCACGGAAGTGGTCGCCGTGA